>JAHBUP010000001.1:0-2400000 GCA_019638015.1 Melioribacteraceae bacterium
CTTTTCACCCGTCCGCCCAGAACAGTAATGACGAACAGAAAAACCACTGACAATATTTTTTAACTAATTTTTTTTTTAGAACAACTTTAATTGCTTATTTATCATTGCACCATCAACCCAATAACTTATCCAATGCCGCTCTGAAATAAAGCGGTCGGGTGGAAAAGCTGGTTAGGCAATATTCAAACGAATAATTATTCAAATCGGCATCAATCAATGTATTTGAATAATGTTCCATTAATTCCATCCACAGCCCAACCATTTTTCTCATTTACAAAGTTAACAGATGTAAAAACATATGGATAACCGGTTGGTTGTCGTATAAAAGACAAGCCACCATCTGTAGTCTTATATATATTACCATTATTACCGACAATCCATCCAATATTATTTGTAATAAAATGAGTTGATCTAACCCAAAAATCAAATTCATGAATCTTGACCCAACTATTTCCTCTATCTGTCGTTTTAAATACTGATGATTTTAAACCGTTCTCCGGTAAGTATGCAAAATACCCAATATCTGCGGATGGGAAACATAGACCGACAATTGCACCTACATAAGGCGTGATAATTTGTTCTTGCCAATTACTTCCACCGTCTGTGGTTTTATAAATTGTAGAATAATTTGATGCCCAGCCACTACCTTCTGAAGTAAAAGCACATTCTCGAAAACCATAATTGACAGTATTTCTAGTCCAGTTTTCACCACCATTTGTGGTTTTGAAAACAAAACTTGGATTCACCCCAGAATTAGTATTATAACCAACAATCCAACCATTTTGCGAAGAAATAAATTTCACATCACTTAACAAATTAGACCACTGTCCATTATTCTGTTTTTCCCATGAGTTGCCCCCATCAGTTGTTCTCAAAATGATTTCACTATTTCCAGTAACAATACCAGTAGTTTCTGAAATGAAATAGACTGATGCGAAAGTCTGATTAAATATTTCTTCTTGATATTGCAATGCCCAATTATAGCCCCCATCACTTGTCTTTAATATTATACCATAATTATTGGAGTCATTTGATGAACCCACAGCCCAGCCAATATTTGCTGATTTAAAAAACACCTTGTTAATTTTATAGTTGCTAGGAGTAAAGTTTATTTGTTTCCATTTGTATTGAGCATTATTCGTCACTGTTATCATTAGAGTGGAATCAATAGTTTCTATTCCATTGCTAACAACACATTTAACTCTATAGTTGCCCTCGAAAGATGGAGCTTTCCAAATGACATAGGAACCCGTGTTATTGTTTGGGAAAGTGCCAGTAGTTGTTGACCATGTATATGATAAATCAACACCATCTTCAGCTGTTGCTAAACAAATCAATGTTGATTGATCCGCTGGTTTTATTGTTGATGGATTTGCAGAGATATTCTCTATTATGATTTTTTTTGTTAATAACGGAGTTAAAGGATTAGGCTCTTCTTTGTTGCATGAATTAAATAACAACAAACTTATTATTAAAAAGAAAATCGTTTTTTTCAATTATCACCTTATATTATTTGCCTAACGGCGTTGCGCTTAGCCCGCCGCCCATAACTACTATGACGGTTTGAAAGGCACAACTTTATTTATAAATCTGTTTATTATTACAATCACACTTTTAAAAGCAACTTACAATGAAACACTAAGCCCAATAACTTTTCACTACGACCGATTCGACAGAAGCGGTCGGGCTGAAGTGCGGGTTATACTTACTTTCTAAGTTTTATTAGCAAACTATCACTCTTTATGATTTTTTGAAATTGTAATATTGTTTTAGTATCAGGAATTATAATATGAGATTTATTCTCTTTCTCAGATGAATTTTTGATGAATTCATCATGTCCTTTTTCAAATATTTCACTAATGTATCCGAGCCCCAAACGAGCATTTTTGTAAGTGGACTTTAGCAATCGTAATAAATCATCACCAGAGTAATCTTTGCCAACATCAAATTTTAATGTTCTTCCTTCAGCACTTCTTTCTTTTGTTAACTTTAATATTTCTTCACCAATTCTTGTATTCCGTTTGTGCGTTTTAACAATCCTATAATCAAAAACTTCTTTAGACTGCGCCCACAATTCCAATAGACTTACCAATATTTTATGACTGTATTCCTTAATTAGAATGTTTAAGACTTGGCGCGCGAAATAAAAATCTTTCTCTTTTTCATTGTCCTTTTTATCGACATCAAGTTTTAAATCAAAATACTCATTGAAAAATCTTCCGACATATTCCCAATATGAATAATACCTATAGATTGCACTATCAACATAATATTTAAATCGCCAACCTAATTCTTGTCTTTCGTGTAATTGAGCTTCCGACTTTTTTAATAATTCACGACAACACTCTGCGGAAATTGCTGAATATCTTATCTCGTTAAATAAATCAACTAAGTCGAAGAAATAATTTAGTGCATATATTTTATTCGCTTGAGCTGTTTCATACTGTTGGGTATACTTAAAAGCTTCGCTCTGTTTGAATTCTATAGAAATTGACTTATCCAAGATTTTAGGGTCAATATTTTGAATTGTCTCCGCAATCTTATTTCTTAATTCATCTGTAAACCCAATTTCCATTTCAATACTATAATTTAATTGGTAAGTATAACGACGTTGTGCCTAAGCCGAAGCCCAATACAACAATGCTACATTTATTAAATAACTTTTTAATTAGAACAAACTTTCATTTATAAACTACGCTGAATAGCAAAGCCAAAACGGAAATACAAACTTTTTAATTGCACATATGTCAAATGCGAAAACGCTTTCGGCTTGAGGCACTTGTTAGGTTTATTTCCTAACCATTATAATATCAACTTCACCAGGTTTTTTAGATTTATCTCCAAACAAATGAGTTTGCGTTTTATTATTAAAAGGCTTGAAATATATTTGCTGTTCATGTTTGGGGAAGTGTTTAATTAGCAATTCCTTGGTTGTTTCAAATGTAAATTCTCTTGCATCAGTTCTGACATAGGCAACGCTTTTATTTTTGAGCAATTTTGCAGATGCACTGAAAACTTTATCTAAAAGATCATAATATTTTTGTTTTGATAAAAACCTCCCACGATGATCATCTTGTAATGATTTAGGTTCCATTTCTCCACCGAGCAACCACATTCGAAGCCATTGGTCAATATGATAATTCGTGATTGACCAATAGGGTGGGGAAGTAAATAATAAAGAATACTTTGAAGTATTTCCTTGGGCAAGTAATTTATCTAGATATTTTGATGAATCAGCAAGATGAATCTCGTTGTGATTCAATTCTGGTTTTCCTTTATCATATCTCCAATAAATTCTTTTTTTAATAAATTCAACGGGGTCAATTTCAGGTGGATTTACGAAACCATTTTTTTTCCACCATTCAATTGAATAATTATAACCCATTGATTTTGTCATCCTCATTTGATTTGATAATCCCTCACCAATTTTTCCGTGGAGGTAAACCAAAATAAATGACATTAATGTGCCATCAATCTTTGATCTACGCCAATTCAAATTTTCTCTTGCAGATAGTAGGAAAACTAAAACATCATCACAAAAACACATTCGAAAATACTGAGGCAAATTATTTATTGATTTGCGATAGTCTTTTGAAATTGAATCAATTTTTTCAAGTCTTTTTAAAACACTCACAGGACTTGCTGGATTTAATTTTGTTTTAGTATAAAGCCAACCAAGCGGATTAATTTCTATTCCTAAACTCCTTCTATTTAAAACACTTGCGGCAACTATGCTTGTGCCCCGACCAAAAAAAGGATCAAGAATATATTCATTAGGATTACTATATCTTTCAATAACATCGAAAGCAAATTCCATTGGGAACATTGCATAATACGGTCCAAAACGCAACCATCTTGAGATAGAAGTTGAGTATCCCTTTAAATATTTTTCATATTTGCTTTCAATTTTCAAATTCTATCTCTAATTTCTTTTGCAATTTCTTCAAATAATTTTTTGCCAAGATTTAATGGAATTGAAGCTTCAGCATGTGCCGAGATTAACGGTGTAACTGAATGTGGGTATCTACTCGACACTAATTGATCAAGTAAATTAAGTACATCTGCCAATCTTGGAAATTGATCAGTTCGTGCTGTTTTAATGTTACTTTGGGACTCGTTATAAAATGCAATATTAGGCACTATTCTGTAACCATTAAGAGTTTTATAGAATATTTTCCTTCCGAAATAGGTGTCCGCACCATAATTTTTTGAACTGGTAGAAAACACAATATTATTTTTAATATAAGTATCATACAGTAAAAAAGCTGATTGTCTTGGTATTATATCTTTTTCTCCTTCTTTTGAGGTATCTACTTCTTCAAAATGATTATAGAATGCTCCAGATTTTTCAATGCCTAATATAATTAAATCTTGTCCGTACTTTTTATTTGCAACATCATTAAGCCTAGCTAATTCATAAATAATAGATTTTGTTAACCAAGATGAAGTACTAAATACCGCTAAGGGACCATCAAGGAAAAATGCTACACGTCTTAGTGTTGACATCCAATTTTGTTTTTCAAATGAACGAAGAATGTGTACAAGCCATAAACGTTCGATAGTTGACATTATTTGACCAAACAATTCACCATTACTTCCGACAGGATTCATTAATTCATGCAATCTCATTGCGTCTGTGGAATACAAAATTCCTCCACATTCCCCGCATTTATACTCACCATAACCGTAGGTATATTTTCCATCACAATCATCGTGAGGACATTTTGGCGGTTTGTCACTAGTCCCTTTCTCAAGTTTAATTCTTAATAATTCTTCATATGTATTGAGCAATGATTCTGATCCATTAAATACTGAACTTCCTTTCATTTCTTCATAGAGGGTTTTTCTCATTGATGCTTTAGCAGAATTTTCATTATCAATAATTACATTGCATCCTGGAAAAACAGAATCAATTGTCTCAGCTTTTTCCGTTTCCCTAAACTTTTTAGGATCAATAAATTCATCTTTCGCATGTTCTCTTACTTTATTTAAGAATAACAAAACAGACGATACGGTAACATAACCTATTTCAGCACCGGGAAAACCATTCTCGATTTTTACCTCATGATGACTACCATCAATAGCAATTACTAAATCGGGTTGAAAATCACTTGGTGTCATTTTTGAAAATTCAGTTAAACTGGATTTAATTTCCTCTTGAGTTTCATTTACTCTACGAATCTTTAGCCTATTTTGGAGTGCTTTTACCTTCGGATTTTCTAATATCCTTCTTAATGGTTCGTAACTTGCGAATTCATTATCATAAGGCATATTTATTACTCCGTAACTTTAAAAAGTTTGATTTGAACTGGAATTACAAACGGGTTGCTAAGAGTTTTTACTCTTAAGAATCCTTTATCTTGTGCTCTTCGAATTGATGGTTCAAAATCAGCAAAATCATAAAATTTACACAATTCTTTGGTTTCATCAGTATTATTTAGATGCCCGATAAACCAGTTTGCTGTATTCTTCAGTATGTTTTTTTGAATACTACTAACTTCTTGTGTCGCATAGACTAAACCAATTCTTAATTTTGCACCTTCCTTCGCCGTTCTTACCCAAACATCTCTTAAATCAAGATCACCGCCAGCCGGAAGTACATTATGAGCTTCTTCAATATAAATTATAATTTCGGGTGGTATCTCTCCATTTCTAAATTTTTCAAGGTTCTTTTGGAAAATAAAGCTCATTACTCTATCTGCGGAAGATTTATTTAGTATTGGGTCGCCAATTGATTGATCTATTATTACTAATTTTCCTTTGACTAAATCATTATAGATATCTTCAGCATAATCCGACGAGGTTGATGCAGAATGATTATCACGAACCTTACCTATTTGTTTGGCGCCATTTGGTCTATAAATCATTTCAAGTATTTTCAGTAAATCTTCATCTGCCCAATTTTCTCCAGAGGAACTTTGATCTATATACCATCTGTCAAAAGCGCGATATTCAGCGGTTTTCATATATTCATAAAGTATAGAAAAAGCGTTTGCTAAACTTGATAGCGAGGGATTACTCGATTGAAAAATCCTTGCAGCAGATTGGTATTTTGATGCATTATCTGGATCACTTGTAACATTAAGCATTCCATTAAATCTGTCAGCTTCATTCCTTGCTCTTGGACGACCTTCAAATAATTCACTTGTAAATAATCCGCGTGTAGAAATATTTATTCCGTCTGGAATATCAAATTGAGCTTTAGCTAGTAATGCTTTATATGCAAGAATTCTTCTATTATATCTCGTAGTAGCGCTTCTATCTGTTGACTCTGGTCGCTCAAAAATTATTTGTTTGAAATTTTCAATAAATTTAGATTCATCTTTTCTAAAAGAATTATCAATTATTTCTTTTCCAATTTGCAAGTTTTCATCTAAATAAAAATTAATTAACATAAGTTTTCTGTCTTCATCATTCGGATGCCTTGAAATACCGTAACTTACCACTTCGCTATCTTTAAATTGTTTTCTTGCTCCTTCTTCTTCTGTGTTGCAATGAAGTTGCCATATATTTTTTAATGCATTGTTATTGTCTTGAACATTTTCGTTCGCATATTCACCATTAGGGTCAAAAATTAACTGCCCGATTCTTAATGGTTCACCTTCTCCTTCTGAAGGTTGGCGTAATTCGTAAATTGCTTTAGAAATAATCTTAGTAGTATTTGACTTTCCCGTTCTTGTCATTCCAAAAAGTGCTGTTTTTTGTGAAAGAAGATCTGCTGGGTAAATTGAAACTGGGACTCCACTTATCTGTTGATACTTCCTATTTGTAGATGCATATCTAATGTTTCCTAATTCAACAGTCGAACGATTTTTATATTTTTCAAAATGGTCGGCTATATTTTTAGGATCAACATAGTTAACAATCTTTTCCAAAGCCTTTGCATTTGGTTTGTATACTTTTAGTCCACGGTTCGGATAATAATTTGAAATATCGCTTCCAAAATTAAGTCTTAGAGGTGATTCAGGATTTTCATCATCTTCGGCCTCCAAAAAAAACGTTCCAATAATTCTGCATTCAACACCGGCATATCCTAAATAAACACGTGTTTTTGTATCCATTATGCCATCAGCATCCCAATGTTTATCTGTTTCGCCACTAATTCTTTGAGCCGACTCGACTCTAATTCTTTCAGCTTCGGAACTATTAGGTAGTTGAGCAGCATCAGTAACACGTAATAAAATTATAGATGCATCTTCTTCTTTAAAATTAGTCTCCGTTGAATCTGAATCGATACGTGTAGCGATAAGGAAACTGAGACTAGGAATCCCGCCGACCTTTTTACGTTCATTATCGTGAATCTGGACTTTTGCAGTTTCGTAATTGATTGAAAATAATTCACCAATATATTGTGATTTTTGAATTAGTTCAGAGAATATTTTTTGAGCATTTGTTTTCTGAATATTTTGATGCTCTTGTTCAATAGATGTTTTTAAATCATTCGCCATATTTATTACCTATTTTTTTTAATTTCTCAAAATAAACCTAACGACGTTGCGGGTAAAGCGCCGCCAATAGCAGCTATTTTTACTTTACCTGAATACCTTTTTGTTTTAGTTTTTTACTGTATGAATCCCACCACTTCTACTATTTATGTTTGTAAAACCCAACTAACTTTTTTCCCTTCGACCGCTTCGTACTTGTCCGCCTTTGGCGGAGACGCGGTCGCTTTGACCCGCTGGTTAGGTTTTACCTTTTATTTCCTACGCCCAATTTTTTTGAAGAACTTTTTAGGATTGAAATGAGATTTATGTTTTTTCTCAACCCAATATTGCCACTATTTTACTTTTTTGCCACCTAATTTTTTCAACCAACTCAATTTTTAACTACTCATTATTTTTGCACTAATTTTAATTTCAAACCCAATTATTAATCAAATGCAGGTTGGTTGATACCGGAGCCGGTTTCCCTTTGTTTAGAACTTGTAATGAACGAATACAAATTTTTGCACAAAACTAAATACTGATGTTAATATGACAACGCAATTAGTTTTGAAACCTAACGGCGTTGCGCTTAGCCCGCCGCCAATAACTACAATGACGGTTTGAAATGCACAACTTTATTTATTAATCTGTTTTGTATTACAATCACACTTTATAAAGCAACCAACTTTGAAAAGCCAAACCCAATTACTTTTCACTACGACCGATTCGATAGAAGCGGTCGGGCTGAAGTGCGGGTTATACACATTTACTTTTTATAGTTGTTTATTTTTTTTAATACTGTCTCTGTTAAATTATCCGCAATAAAATCTGTACTTATTATTCTTCCTTCTGGATCTAACAATACTTTTGTTGGATATGACTCTACTTTACATTTTTCAAGATATAATGAGTCTAGTAACACATTCGGGTAATTAAACGAATTAGCAGACAGATATTTTTTCAATGAATCTTTATTATCATTTACAAAACCAACGACAAATAGCTTGTTCGTACTTATTTTTTCTCTCAGTTCTTTTACATAAGGCATTTCATAGATACAGCCTCCGCACCAAGTTCCCCAAAAGTCTATAAAAACAAATTTACCTCTCAATTTTTTTGATGATATTGTCTCCCCTTCAAATGTCTTAAAATTAAATTCCGGCATCATATTATCTTTACTTAATCTTGGTCTTATAAACTGTGGAACTCCGCCACGCTGGGTAATTCCCTTTTCTTTCGATTTACCCCAATAATAATGTAACTCTTGTTTTTTTACATCCAACTTAAGCTGATATGGAACAATACTTTTATAATCATCTCGGTTCTGAAATGATGACGAATCACTATAGAATACTTCATTGTTGTTTTTGAAAGAAGTCCCAATAAAGCTCCAGAAATCGTCATTATATACAACCATCAATCTATAACTTTTTGGCTTTGCTTTATCCCAGAGAACGTACACTTTCTTAAAAGCATTATTTGTTGGAATGGAAGCATAATATGGTTCTACAAAACTTTTTGCTTGTTTCTCAGCTTCTTTTGGTATTCCGGTAACTAATTTTACAATCCCACATTTACCATCTGGATTAGAACCTTGGACTGATATATTAGATAAAACTAAAATCAACAAAAGAAGACGCTTCATATTAATACTCCCATATTAATGTGTATAACGGCGTGGCAACTAAACCGCTGCCAAAAGGTTTACGTTACCAATACCACGATTTATTGTTTGTGTTATTTTGTTACTTCTCTCTTTCATAAAATACAACCATGTCCCACGACAAACATTGCGACCGGCTACAGCAGTCGGTTTGAGTTGCTTGTTAGGGGCTATTGTTTTATTTTCTAATAGCATTATTTAATAATTATTATAGCGGTTAATACTATATGCGTTTTCAATGGGATCAGAGCAAAAACCTTGCTAATATCAAAAAGCACAAAATTTCTTTTGATGAAGCCAAAACAGTGTTTTTTGATGACAACGCACGACTTATATCTGATCCAGAACACTCAATAAATGAAGAACGCTTTATTATTTTAGGAATTACATCCAAATTAAGACTCTTAGTTGTTGTCCATACTTATAAAGAAAACAATGAAACAATTAGAATTATTTCCGCTCGCAAAGCCACTAAATCTGAAAGTAAATATTACCATGAGGTAAAATAAAATGAAAAAAGAATATAACTTCAGCGATTCCATCAAGAATCCTTATATAAAGAAGCTTAAAAAACAAATTTCCATTCGTATTGAAAAGGAAACGGTTGAGTATTTCAAAAAACTAGCTTTAGAAATTGATATCCCTTATCAAAATCTCATGAATATGTACTTAAGAGAATGCGCTCAAAATAATTTTAAACCTAATATTAATTGGCAAAAGTAAATGCCCCTAACGGCGTTGTTTTTAAGCCGCCGCCCAGAACAGCAATGCAACTTTGAAAAACTTTGCCAATAATTATTTATAAATTAATTTTGTTCAATAAACTTAAAGAGCAACTAACTTTATCAACACAACTTTATAATTATAAAAATGCCGCAATGTTTAAAGCGGGCGGCTTGAAGAACTTGTTATACGTTTTATTTCAGTAATAATAACTTTCTTGCTTTCACAATATTTTCAGAAACCATTCTACATATGTAAACTCCACTTGGTAAATTGGTTGCATTAAATTCAACCTCATATTCACCAGCATTTATAAACTAATTAACTAATGTTGATATTTCTTTGCCGAGAACATCATAAACTTTTATTATAACTTGGTTATTATGGGGAATAGAGTATTTTATTTTAGTTACTGGATTAAAAGGATTTGGGTAATTCTGAGTAAGAACATACTCTTTAGGTAATCTCACTTGATTATTTTTAATATCTGTAATAATAATTCCATAAATATTTCCATTCAAAATACATCCAATCAGTGTTCTACTTGATTGAGTCCAATCATTCCGGCTTAAGTTATATAATTCAAAATAACCAATACTATCAGAAATAGATGAGCTTTCATATTGATTATAATATAAAACATATGTTAAGGTAATCTTCCCTAAGATTTGTTTTCTTTCTACAATAACTTTACTATAGATTCCATTTAATTCTGAACTGGACGTATTATCATTCCAATCATAATTGAGTAATATACCTCTCCGAAATTCATAAAGGATATTGTTTTCTTCACGTAAATATTCAAAACCAATGAATCTTTCCCATATAGAATCTTTTTTTTCAAAGCTATCAATCCGTGAATACAATTTACCATCATTCATTAATGTATCACCTACTACCTCTAGAAATGTTCGAATTGTGCCAATATCACCATAAGACCAAGAATAAAACCACTTATTCCCTTTAGCTAGCGGAAAATGAGATTTATGAGACTGTGCATTAGCAATCACATAACAAAATAATAGTAAGATTATTAGAATATTTTTCATATTAATTAAACGTATAACTATTAATTAACCCGCCGGGATTATCACTCGCTTTGGAATTATATCCGACCGGTATTGTTTTTATTATTTACAAATTTCCAATCTTTTTGCGCAATATTGTTCCTACTATATAATTGTGTCCAGCGGACTCCTCACCCCCGTTACATTCTTTAGTACATGCGTATATATCATTGTGGTCTTTACCGATTTGTGTCCCAAGATCTCCTGAACCGTTCGAATATCATAACCCGCATCTAATAAATGAGTGGCAAAACTGTGTCTTAATGTGTGGGGACTCCCGGGCTTGTCTATTCCGCTTCTTAATAATGCCTTTCTAACTTCTTTCTGAATTACACTTTCATGAATATGATACCGGTACTTTAAATGTTTCTGCTCATCATAAATAAACGACTTCGATGGAAAAACATATTGCCACCCGGTTTCAATATCAGCGTTTGGATATTTATTCTTTAACGCATAAGGCAAAATGGTTCTTCCTAAACCGTTTTTTAAATCTTCTGCGTGAAGCTCTTTAACCCGCTCAATGTGTAATTTTAATTCGATAGCTAATTTTTGAGGCAATACCGTTATTCTATCTTTTTCTCCCTTCCCATCTCTAACAATTATTTGGTTCATTCCAAAATCAACATCCTTTATCCGCAATCTTAAACATTCATTCAATCGCATACCGGTACCATACAACAAACTAACCACCAACCTTAGTGTTCCGCTTAGCTGATTTATTATTGTTGCTGTTTCTCCCCGCGTAAAAACAACCGGCAAGCGCTTTATTTTTTTTACATACTTAATTTCCTTTAGCCATCCAATATCCTTCTTAATAATATTTTTATATAAGAATAGAATAGCTTGCAGCGCCTGATTTTGTGTTGATGCCGAAACATATTTATCAACGGCAAGATGGTTTATAAATTTTTGAATCTCTTCCTTACCTAATTTTTCAGGATGCGTTTTATTATTGTAGATAATGAATTTTTTAATCCAACCGATATAGCTTTCTTCTGTACGAGGACTGTAATGGTTTGTTCTTAAGCAAATTCTAACCTGGTCTAAAAGCTTTGGGGCCCCATTTTTAAGAGATGTTTTTATCATCGACTTATTATAAAGTTGACATGAATTTAAGTTATGATAAAAATAAAATCAAGTTATTTAAACTTAGAGCAGCAATCTCTTTATATTTGATTTTTATGAGTTTCTTGACGGCTATTTTATGGCTGGTTTTTTAACACTTACTCATCACTCTCTACTCTACACTTCTTCACCATCCTACATCATTCTCAAATCGAATGGGGAGAGGTCCGAGATACTGTTTCTTATGTTTAATTCTTTTATTAGTTCTCTAATTGTTTTGCTTTCCGCTTCCAAAAGGTGAAGTCTGTGTTTCATCATCGCTAAACTGGTAAACGCAATTTTTCCTGGATCCATCTCCAGAGCAAAGACTTGCTTTCTTATCGTAAATGTGTTCGATTCAATTCTTTCCAATTTCTTCTTTAATTTTTGAAGGATATCATTTTTACTCAAATTATGCATCAATAAAATTCCAATATCAAACTCGGCTGCCATCGAAGCATCTTCTTCAAGAAATCCGGTTATTGAATCTTTTAATTCAGTATCCCCAGAGGTCGTTATGCTATAAATTGTTTTTTCCGGAAGATTCCCGTTCTTCTCGTGCCTTCCTTCAATAAAACCTTTTTTCTTTAAAATATTGATTGTAGCGTAAATTGTTGAGTCGGCTACAGGGAGCCATTTTTTTGTATTTAACTCTTCAAGCATCTTGGTGATTTCATAAGGATTCCTTTCCTGCTCGGCAAGTATCCCTAATATTAATGCGGCTAGTTTAGAAAGCATTCGTTTTTCAAACTCTTTTAGTGAAGTAGTATAAAGATAGAGCTTGATTTTTGCTTAATCAAGAGGGGGTGCATAGATTTGTTGAAATATATCGGGGGATTCAACCAACTCTTCAAATGAGGTGGTAATAAATTTTGCATTCGGCGAAATTGATTTATATCTAAGTTCAAGTGCTTCCTGCTTTTTAGGATTTATTACAATTACCTCTTTTCCTTCATTCAGATGCTTCTGAAATAGCGCCTTTATATGAAGATCTGCGTTCGATAACGAGTATCCAATAAATACAACTTTTTTCGATACCCTTATTTCTCGTGAGGCTTCGCTTAATAGTTGAGATATTATCGGGTGATTCAAAGTCTTTAAATATGTAGGGGGCATTATTAGGGTTTGAAAATCTGTTCCATCCAGCGGACAAGTATACTCATATTCCTCATTCTCGGGATAGGTGTAGCCTAAAAATTTTCCCCTGCTTAATTCAATTTTTCTGTCCCATGGGGTTAGTAAAGTTTGATTACAGCAGTTGCAGTATTTCCAATTTAAACTGCCATGAAGTTTTAATATTTTGATTGGAACCGGGTTTTCGTTTTCGTTAACATTTACCGGTTCCTTTGGATTAACCCAAAAATTGTAATTCTTAAGTTGAGGGAGCTTTTCAAAATTCATTAGAGGAATGCCGTAATCAATATATGCCTGCGTGCGGAACATAAACCCAAAAGCATGTTCGAGTAGAGTATCGTAGTTTAAAGTTATAACCGAGCTGTTTGTAGAATATTTTTGAATTGATTTCCAAAATTGAAAGTAGTGATCGCTTTTTTCTTCTGTCTGAAAATTTACCACATAATGAATTAGTTTTATTAAGTATTCTTTTATAATTATAAATCTATCAGTAGTGTATTTTTTATTTAGACTTTCGTTTTGCTGAATAAAATAATCTATAAATCCGAACACAGCTTCGAGCTGTGGAAATTGGTGTGTGTTTGCATTGTATTTAAAATTATCCCTTATAAACTCAACAACAATTTTTCCAATTTCAGAGTTTTCAATTTCATTTATCTCCCCCGAAATAATTAATGGAAGAAGCTCTCTTTGTAATGGAACTCCATCCGGTTTTGATGCGCCTGCACCAAGCACAAATGTTACATCACGCGCATCTTTATATTTAAGAAATTTTTCCAATCATTTTTTCCTATTTCCAATTCAATATAATTACTTTCTAATTTACTATAAATATTACAATTCGATATCACCGCAATAAATAAGTAATAAATATTTCTCAACATATTAAAATCCAGCCCCCAATCTGTTTATTTAAATTAGGTAGTGAGATTGCTAATAACAACAATCTAATTCATGCTGTGGTAGAATTAATCAAAAAGATACTAATCAGCGAAACTACTTATTCAGTTCAATTAGAATAAGCTTTTTTCCCTTTTCGTTTCTAGCGTTCGAGGGTTTATAGGCGAGTTCGAATACGGTTGATTTTTTTATGTGCGCTTTATATTTAAGTTCAGCGGTTTTAAATTCATCCATAATATCTCCCCCTTTAACCGCCGCTAAATATGCTTTTTCTTTTATTAGGGGAAGTGAATAACGGAACAGTATGATGAGAGGAACTGTAGCGCGGCTAATTACCATATCAAAAGTGTTGGCATATTTTTCTTTAAACTCATCACTCTCAACTCTAAAATTTTCAGCTACAACATTATTCAATTTTAGATTACTAATAAATTCTTTTACCGCTTCTATTTTTTTAGTTGTTGAGTCCGCTAGTACTCCGCGTAGTGTTGGTCTGGTAATGGAAAGTGGAATTCCGGGAAATCCGCCACCGGTTCCAATATCTAAAAATTTCTGAATTTTTGGAGGTAAAAATTCTGCAACAAGCGAGGATAAAAAAACATGATTTTCAATTATCTTTTCTACATCTTTTCGGGAAATTAAATTTACTTTTTCGTTTTTATCAGCAACTAATTGCGAAAAATGAGCAAGTCGTTCAAGTTGATATTCATCAGGATTTAACTGGTTTTCCCAAAATAGCTTTTTAAGTTCCCTTAAGTATTGCTCTTGAAGATCCACCAAACTCTCAAATTTAGTTTTTCAAATATACTAATAAAATAGAAATATCTGAAGGCGTTACCCCCGATATTCTTGCGGCCTGCCCAATGGTTCTTGGTTTAACTTTAGCCAGCTTTTCTTTTCCCTCTGCCGAAATAGTCTTTATATTGTGATAATTGAAATTTAAGGGGATATTAACTTTCTCTAATTTTTCCATTTTCCCAATTAATTCTTCCTGTCTTTGAATATAGCCGGCAAACTTAAATTCAATTTCAACCTGCAATAATGCCCGCTCATCCTTTTCAAGATTTAATATTACCTCTTCCTTATCATCCAAACAATCCAAAACTTCCTTGAGTGATAGCTCCGGGCGTTTTACTATTTTCTCGATTGTTTCTGAATTGTCAATTAAGTTGATTTCTTTTTGGATCATTAATTTGTTAATCGCCGCCGGAGTAATTTTCTTCTTTGATAAAAATGTTTTTCCAACACTAATTAATTCTTCTCTTCTATTAAGTTCATCAAACATTTCTTTTGGTATTAAACCAAACTCATATCCATATTTTAATAATCTTCTATCGGCATTATCCTGTCTTAAAACTAATCTATGCTCGGCGCGGGAAGTAAACATTCTATATGGTTCGTTGGTAGATTTTCCAACGAGATCATCAATCAGCACTCCTATATATGCTTCGCTTCTTTTTAGTACAAACTCTTTTCTTTTTTGAATTTTAAGCGCGGCGTTAATTCCCGCAATCAATCCCTGTCCAGCGGCTTCTTCATAGCCCGATGTACCATTTATTTGTCCCGCAAAATAGAGCCCTTCAATTAGCTTTGTTTCGAGGGTCAAATCAACCTGGTGGGGAGGAAAATAATCATACTCAACAGCGTAACCCGGGCGCACCATTTCGGCATTTTCTAATCCTTTAATTTTTGCCAGCGCTTCAAGCTGAATTTCAACCGGAAGAGAAGTTGCAAATCCATTGATATAAATTAAATCTGTATCCAGTCCCTCCGGTTCTAAAAATAATTGATGTCTCTCTTTATCGTTAAATCTTTTTACTTTATCCTCTATTGAAGGACAATACCTTGGACCAATTCCCGAAATTAAACCGGTATACATTGGTGATCGGTCGAATCCCTTTTCAAGTATTTGATGAACATTTTGGCTAGTATAGGTGATGTGACAACTAATTTGTGGTAGATAAGGAAACTGATCTTTCGGTGTTCTCAACGAAAATGGTAAAGGAGGATTATCCCCCGGTTGTTCTTCTAGTATATCCCAGTTAATTGTATTTCTGTTTAACCTTGGAGGTGTTCCGGTCTTTAATCTTCCAGAAACGAATCCCATTTTAACAAGAGATTCTGATAATCCTAGAGCCGGTTGTTCACCAAACCTTCCACCGCTGGTTGCACTTAATCCGGTATGCATCAATCCGTTAAGAAATGTGCCCGAACATACAACCAATGCTTTACAACCTATTTCTTCACCTTTGGTTGTTTTTACTCCCGTAATCTTCTTCCCCGACTCAAAGGCCTCGTTGATAGAATCTTCAATTATCTCTACCCCATTTAACCCGCCAATAACTCTCACCGCTTCTTCGGAATAAATTTTCCGGTCAGATTGGCATCTCCCCGCCCACACGGCAGATCCTTTCGATTTATTTAATGTTCTAAATTGAATTCCGGTACGATCTGCTATTAACCCCATTTCACCACCAAGAACATCTATTTCATGTACAAGGTGCCCTTTTGCGCTACCGCCAATAGCAGGATTGCAGGACATTCTCCCCAGAGCATTTTTGTCCATCGTAACTAAAGCTACCGAACAACCCATCCTCGAAGCCGCTGATGCTGCTTCAATCCCGGCATGACCACCGCCAACAACTATAACATCAAAATTTCTCATTTATTCCTTTCTAACATTGTCTTGTTTCACGTGAAACTAAGATTATTCAGAAACCCACAAAACCATAGATCCGTTTCACGTGGAACTTACTATTTCCCAATACAAAATTTTGAAAATATATTATTAAGAATATCGTCTGAAGTAACCTTTCCAATAATTTCCCCAAGTGTACTTTCTGCATTTCTTAGATCCACACTAACAAACTCCCCGGTTAGCTTGTTCAAAATAGATCTTTTAGCATTCAATAAATATTCATTTGTCTTTTGAAGCGCATCATAGTGTCTGATTGTAGTTACTATTGCCGATTTCTCGCTATAAACATTTGACCCTAACCCGACTTCTTTCATTTTTCTAAATAATTTATCAATTCCATCCCCATTTATAGCAGAAATTTGTACATCGGCATTAAACTCTTCGTGTGGATTGAGGTCGATTTTATTCATAACCGAAATAATTCTTTCCTCATCGGTTAATTCTAAAAGTTGATTATATAGATCAAGGGCAAAACCGCTTAACACATCGTTTATAAACAAAACGACATCTGCATTTTTAACAGCATCTCTGCTTCTGTTAATTCCCTCAATCTCAATTGTGTCATCACTGAATCTAATACCGGCCGTATCTACTAACCTAAATAATACCCCCTCAATTGAAACCTCTTCTCTAATGATATCTCTAGTTGTACCCGGAATGTCACTCACAATTGCGCGGTATTCTTTTAATATATAATTAAGAAGTGAGGATTTGCCAACATTTGGTTTTCCAACTAGCGCGACATTTATTCCATCTCTAATTACACGACCGAAAGAATAGGATTTTATTAATTCGTTGATTTCATTCATTATCGAATCAATTCTTTCATTTACCTGATCAGCATTTACAAATTCCAAATCCTCTTCCGCAAAATCTAACTCTAGTTCCAGCAAAGAAGATGTGTTTATTAACATTTCTCTCAATAACTCAACTTTTTTTGATAATATTCCATCGAGTTGATTTCTTGCACCACGTAGCGAGGATTCCGTCCTTGCATTAATTATATCAGCAATAGCTTCGGCTTGTGAGAGATCTAATTTTCCATTCAAAAATGCTCTTTTTGTAAATTCTCCCGGTTCTGCAGTTCGAATATCCTCTGTTAATATTCTTTGAATAATCTTTTGAACTACGAGGGGGCTTCCGTGAGAGCTGATTTCAACAGAATCTTCGCCGGTGAAAGAATGTGGGGATCTGAAAACAGAAACTAAAACATCATCAATTACTTCATCGTTAGAGAATAGAATTTTTCCATAATGGATGGTATGGCTCGGCGCATCAGAGATTTTAATTTTACCGGAAAAAATTTTATCAATTGAGTCAAAACTATTTTTACCACTTACTCTAACTACTGAAATAGCGCCAACGCCGGCCGGTGTAGCAAGCGCAACTATTGTATCATCTTCATAAATCATGTAGAACTTTTAAATGTGCTTGCAAAAATAAGTTAATTGGCGCTCAGTCTCAATTAATCATAATATGTGATAAGCTTTCAATATATTACGAGTTCGTAATATAATAATTAGTTATATACTAACTCTTGTGAAACTTTTGCTGATTTTTTCATGTATGAGCGGTAAATTTAATGTGATAATATTGATTCAGGGAGAAATTAGATGCCATTTAATTTTAATAAGTTTACTGTAAAAGCTCAGGAGACGATTCAGAACGCGATAGAGATTGCACAAAACTACAACAATCAAATTGTGGAGCCGGAACATGTTCTAGCAGCAATGCTGCAGGATCAATCGAATGTTGCAGTTTCAATTATGCAAAAATCGGGAAGCAATTTGAATCAGATCAAAATAAAAATTGGCGAACTGCTTGAAAGGTTACCAAAAGTTTCGGGCGCTGGAATTGGAAATCAGCAGTTGTCGCAGAATAGCGCAAAATTATTTGATCAATCTTCAGAAGAGGCAAAGGCATTAAAAGATGAATATGTTTCTAACGAACATATTCTTATTTCCCTCTCACAAGAAAAAGGTGCAGCCGGAAAATTATTAAATGATAACGGTATAAATAAAAACATCATTCTTGCTGCATTGAAAGATATTAGGGGAAATCAACGAGTAACTTCACAAAATCCCGAAGAAACTTATCAATCATTAAAAAAATATGGACGAGATTTGAATGAGCTTGCCCGCAGCGGTAAACTGGATCCGGTAATTGGACGTGATGATGAGATAAGGCGTGTTCTTCAGGTTCTATCCCGCAGAACAAAAAATAATCCAGTGTTAATTGGTGAGCCCGGCGTTGGCAAAACCGCAATTGCCGAGGGGATAGCTCATAGAATTATTTCGGGAGATGTTCCAGAATCTTTGAAAACAAAAAACATAATTGCATTAGATATGGGGGCGTTAGTTGCGGGCGCGCAGTATCGTGGTCAATTTGAGGATAGACTCAAAGCGGTTGTTAAAGAAGTTCAGGAATCTGAGGGTGAAATAATTTTATTTATTGATGAACTTCATCTGCTTGTTGGCGCCGGAAAAACTGATGGCGCTATGGATGCCGCAAATATTTTGAAGCCGGCTCTGGCCCGTGGTGAACTTCATGCAATTGGAGCAACAACTTTAGATGAATATAGAAAATATATAGAAAAAGATGCCGCTCTCGAGAGAAGGTTTCAACCGGTAATTGTATCGGAACCTAATGAAGAAGATTCTATTTCAATATTAAGAGGATTGAAAGAGAGATACGAGGTTCATCATGGAGTTAGAATTACTGATGGCGCAATTGTAGCGGCGGTTCAACTTTCAAATAGATATATAAGCGATAGATTTCTTCCTGATAAAGCAATCGATCTGATTGATGAGTCCGCTTCTAAATTAAGAATTGAGATTGATTCGATGCCGGAAGAACTTGATATAATTGAACGAAAAGTTAAGCAACTGGAAATTGAGCGTGAAGCACTTAAAAGGGAAAAAGATTCAGAATCATTTTCACGACTTGAAGATATTCAAAAGGAATTGAGCGAATTACAGGAAGAGAGAAATAGATTAAAAAGTCACTGGCAACTTGAAAAGGAAAAAATTCAAAAAATAAGAGCTATGAAAAGTGATATTGAAAAAGCGAAAGCCGATGCCGAACGATTTGAGCGCGAAGGAAATTTGGGAAAGGTCGCGGAATTGCGTTACGGCGTAATTAATGAGCTCGAGAGAAAAATGAAGCTCGAAAGCGAGGAGCTTGCTTTAATTCAAAAAGAAACTAAAATGTTGAAAGAGGAGGTTGATGCCGAGGATATAGCGGAAGTTGTTGCAAAATGGACAGGAATTCCTGTTAGTAGAATGCTGGAGAGTGAGAGAATAAAACTTTTAAAATTGGAAGATGAACTTCATAAAAGAGTTATTGGACAGAATGACGCGGTTTCTGCTGTAGCTAACGCAATAAGAAGATCGCGCGCGGGATTGCATGACTCGAACAAACCCATTGGTTCTTTTATTTTTATAGGAACTACAGGGGTTGGGAAAACAGAATTGGCGAGAGCGCTCGCCGAATTTTTATTTGATGATGAGCACGCAATGATAAGAATTGATATGAGCGAGTATATGGAAAAGTTTTCAGTCTCAAGATTAATTGGCGCGCCTCCAGGATATGTGGGTTATGATGAGGGGGGTCAACTAACTGAAGCTGTGCGGCGAAGACCATACTCAGTTCTTCTGCTTGATGAAATCGAAAAAGCTCATCCCGATGTATTTAATGTTCTTCTTCAAGTATTGGATGATGGAAGACTGACCGATAATCAGGGCAGGACTGTTGATTTCAAAAACACAATAATAATTATGACTTCAAATCTTGGTTCACATATAATTCAGGAAAAACTATCTGAAATAAATGAATCAAATCTTGAAAACATTTTGGGAGAACTGCGTGTTACTCTTTCCGAATTATTGAGAAGAACCATTAGACCCGAATTTTTAAATAGAATAGATGAAATAGTTTTCTTTAAACCTCTACTCAAAAAAGAAATTAAAGAAATTATAGATTTACAGCTCCAGCGGGTTGGAAAAATGCTGATGGAAAAGGGAATTGCGCTTGCTGTTGAAGAAGATGTAAAAGATTTTCTTCTTCAACATGGGTATGATATTAATTATGGCGCCCGCCCTCTCAAAAGAACGGTGCAAAAATTTATTATCAATCCCCTTTCGGCTGAATTATTAATGGGAAAATTCGAGAACGGGGATACGGTTTCAATTAAATACCCTGGGGCAGGAAAACTGGTTTTTGAGAAAATTTAGTAATTGAACAAAATCGCTGCCCCACTAGTTTAGAAGGATAATAAATGATAATAAAAATGTCTAGCGACTTTATTTAAGTAACTTTTCTGTTATCTCAACCGCATCTGTAACCAGGTTATTACAGATTTTGGAATGCAAATTATTATCTGCCGCAAATTGTCTTCCTTCGGGAGTACCATAATTGCAACCGAGTAATTCATTGCATACTAATGAATTATTTTTCAATTTGAATTCATCGGCAAATTGATGAATTTTTGAAAAAGTTATATCTCTCGCTTCATTATCTTCTTTATTTGATTTTCCATATTTCAATCCAATTGCCATATAGGCGCCGGTAACAGCTCCGCAAGTATTTCCCATTCTAGCCATTCCACCACCAAAGCCGCATGCGATTTTTAGCGCTTCCTCTTTTTTTAAACCAAGGTCTTCGGCAAAGACAGTGAATACAGCTTGTGAACAGTTAAATGAACTATTGAATAATCCTAATGCTTTTTCTTTTTTTTCCAATTTATTCTCCATTAAACTAGTTACTTAACAAATCTTTCAATTGGCTGAACAGTGGTTGAATCTGGTTTTGATTCGGGTGTAGTATTGAATTTTACATTTTTATAAACGAACCAGGTAACGAGCACTATAATTGATAAGAACAACAAAGTAACAATTACTGGCCCAATTTTTTTCTTTTGGGGAACATATTTAAACTCGGCAGTTGTCGTAGAAATTCTACTAATCTTCAACAATTTTATTTCATCGTACATTTTTTCACAATTAGAAAACCGGTCAATGTTAGTTTTAGCTAAAGCTCTTAAAATAAGATTATCAAGTTCGGGGACTATTTCCGGATTATATTTAGATGGGGGCAGCGGCGCCCTATGTACATGATGTTCTAATATCTCAAAATCTGACTGAGAATAAAATGGGGGGTATCCGGTCAACAACTCGTAAGCAGTACAGCCAATCGAATAAATATCACTTCTCAAATTTACTGCTTGACCTTTGATCTGCTCTGGACTTAAATAAAGAACCGTTCCAAATCTTCCATCCGTTGGGGTATAATTTTCATCATAGTAGGAATAAGAAGAAATACCAAAATCCACTACTTTAACCGAGCCATTTTTACCGATTAATATGTTTGATGGTTTTATATCCCGATGAATAAACCCAAGTGTATGAGCGTAATGGATTCCCTTTAAAACTTGTTTAAGAATGTGGAGCGATTCTTCAACAGAAACTTTTCTTTTTCTTTTAATTAAACTTTCTGCTGTTTCACCATCAATATATTCCATAACAATGCCAAGCAGATTTTCATTTTCAATAAAGCCGAAAACCGTAACAATGTTGGGGTGAGACATCCCGGCTTGATGTTTTGCCTCATTCTTAAATTTTTTTCGATAGGCTCTATCATTAACAATTCGTGAATGCATAAACTTTATTGCTACATAGCGTTCAAGCCGTAAGTCGAACGCAAGAAACACAACCCCCATCCCGCCTTCCCCAAGAAGAGAAACAATTTTATAGTGATCGACTTTTCTACCGATTAGGTTTTCCAAAGGGTTATGCTTTCTAATTAAGTTTTGTTCGGTTACAAAATTTAAACAAACGTAAATTAATAATTATTGATGTTTGTCAAGTTCACCATATCAAAAACAAAGAAACAGAAATTAATTCGTGATTTTAATATATTAAGTAAAAATTTGGAAACAGAAATGAAAGTTTCAAAACGATCACGCCTTTTGGTCATAATAAAAGATATACTTAAAGACCGATTTAACTTAGATGAAGATAAAGAAGACGAACTAAAAACCATAGAAACAATTAGAAAGGGAGTTGAGTTTAGAGGAACAAATTTGTGGGTTTTAATATTTGCCATTATGATTGCTTCTGTGGGATTAAATGTTAACTCCACCGCGGTGATAATTGGCGCGATGTTGATTTCTCCTTTGATGGGTCCAATTATGGGAATTGGAATGGGGGTTGGGATTAATGATTTAAAGTTGATAAAAACTTCATTTAAGAATTTAGCCATCTCGGTTGTTTTTAGTGTTTTAACTTCAACCCTATATTTTTTGATATCCCCGCTTGGTGATGCACAATCGGAATTATTGGCGAGAACGACCCCAACAATTTGGGATGTATTAATTGCTCTGTTCGGAGGACTAGCGGGAATTGTTGCGGCCTCACGTAAGCATGTGAGCAACGTAGTACCGGGCGTAGCAATCGCAACCGCGTTAATGCCCCCTTTGTGCACAGCCGGATATGGACTTGCTCAGGGAAATCTCTCCTATTTTTTGGGAGCGTTTTATTTGTTCTTTATTAACAGTGTATTTATTAGTCTTTCTACCTTTATTATAGTACGCTTTCTTAAATATCCTCAGCAAGAGTATCCTAACAAAGAATTTGAAAGAAAAGTAAAAATGTATATTCTAATTATAGTGGGGATTACTGTAATCCCTAGTGTTTACCTGGGATACGAGATTGTTGAAAAAAGTATCTTCACAAGAAACGCAAACTTGTTTTTAAACAATGAAATGAATTTTAGTAATGTCTTTATAGTAGGTAAAAATATTGTCTACGATCGAAAGCAAAAACTAATTGAAGTGTTCACAATTGGAGAAATTAATAATGAAAAAATTGCTTCGGCAAAATCTAAATTAAAGAATTACAATCTTGAAGAGGCAAATCTTGTAGTAAAACAGAGCGGCAATCAGAATCAAAAAATAAACCTTGCCGATATCCGCTCCGGCTTGATTGAAGATTTATATCGTAAAAATGAAGAGTTAATAAAAAACAAAGATGAGAAAATCGCACTCCTTGAAAGAGAATTAACAAAAACCGGATTTGATGACGCGCTTGTAAAAGATATATTTAACGAGGCGAAATCACTAAATAAAAGCTTGAAAGAGCTCTTTATAACTAGAGTAATATTGGCCTCGTCAACAGAAAAAGGACTCGATACTTTGTCGGTGGTTTATACAAAATTTAATTATAGACAAAGCGGCGCAGAAATCAAAAAGCTTGAAACCTGGTTGCTCGCAAGGTTAAAAATTGATAAACTCCGATTAGTTGTTCAATAAATATTTATCTTTTTTTTCAACCAATCTGGTATTGCATCTTTGTGAAGAACCACCGCAATAGTCTTTAGGCGTAAGTATGGCTCTGAGATGTACCAGTACCCTTCAAACTTCTTATCTTTGGTGCCCCACGAATTTTTTGTGTAATAAAAAGTGTACCCTCTTTTATCTTTCGCGAGACCTGTAATATGCATTAAATGATCATCGGTAGTAGTTTGATTGTCAAATGTTTCCTGCCTCATTTCTTGAGTAATAAATTTTTCCTTCACCGGCTCATACTTTTTATCTTTTTCCTCGTCATCATCAACTGTTGAGTCCTCTTCTTCGGGTACTATCGCGATTCCCTTTTTCGAAAAATCTTTTTCAGATGTATCTCCATCCCACAAAACCGAATATCCGGCTATTAGTGATGAGTCAATCATATGCATCATTACATCAATTGGGATATTATAATATTTATCACGGCTCCAGTTATCCGGGACTTCCAGATCGATCCATTTATAAAATGGATGATGCGTAAATGAAGTAAACTCAACATAGTCGTTAACATTAAACCCAAGTGAATCAACGAAACTTTTAGGTGAATATTTTATTCCTTTATAAAAAAATTCTTTTGGAGGAATGCCAAGATAAACATCGAGCGTCGCATCTATAACTTTGGGCCAAACCGGAGTTATTTTTCCCCCTTTATTTCTAATTACTGCATCGGTAATAGCTTTGATTACCGCATCAAGTTCACCGTGATTATGTTTCTCTTCTTTTATATTCATAGCGGGATAAATTTCTTCCGGCACAATCCCATATTCTTTAATGACATTAAAAACATCATGCGCCTGTCCCCCCATTCCAAAAGCAGCGTTCCCCGAGTAGCGAACATATCTTTTCGCTTTTTGGGGATAAGCAAATCTAACATTGTACATTGTAGAAAGTATGTGCTCCCCTTTGCCCATTCTAATTAATTCGGTTTCAATAAAGGATGTTGTAGCGAAGGACCAGCAGGTTCCCGTTTTTCCCTGATCTTTAACCGGGGTTGTTTTTATATTATGTGTAATTTTGAATTCGTATGCGTCCTCTTTAGATTTTTTTCCCTGAGAATAAACATTAGCGACAATAATTATTAAGATGAATAAAGATACAGCTGTTTTTTTCATATCAACTCCCCATTACAATTTAAGATTCTGTGCTAAAAATATAATTATTTTTATTGACACTATCCTCTAAATCAATTTATTTGTCAATCAGACTTTGGAGAATTTGTGGAAACGATATCCAATCTAGTCGCAATCTTGATTGTATTAACTCTCCTTTGGTTTATTCTTTGGTTCATCTTAAAGTTATTTGGTTTCTTTAAAAAAAAATTATTCCCCCCAAAAGACTTAAATCAGAAAAAACAAACCTCTAAAACCATCATTCGTGCCCCGGTTAATTCTTCTTTAAAACCCCCAACAATTCTAAGCGATCTAACCCAGCCAGGATTTCCCGGAAAAATCTTTACATTATTCTTTATGCCTGATGGATTGGTTTTTGCAAAAACGGGAATTGGATCGACCGATATAGCGGGGGGCCAAAGAGCATATTGGGGTGGAGCTGGACCAAAAGCTAATCTTGCTGGAGCAATTGGGGGCTTGATTGATTATTTTCTATCCAATAGAAGAAGTGAAGTGACCGCGGAGGTTGCTTCTTTCGATTCGGCGGGAATTGTTTCTGCCAACAAACACAATTTTATACTTCGATATGAAATTGTAACTGCAATTAAGATCAAAAGACAAAGATGGTTTTCTCAAATAAAATTAATTTTTGTGGCCGATAAAGAATATAAGTTTCGGGTGAATACAAATTCCGACCACCTATTTAATTATTATTTAAAAATATTGAAAGAATTTCTGCCCGGAAAAGTATTGATAGAATAGGCGCTTCTCCTTTACTGTACCTATCTGCGAAAGAAACTACGGTAATAGATTTAATTATAATTATTAAATGTTTATTTTGAATCGAGTATTAATAAACAATCCTGGATTTTGAAATGCAGAACGAAACTGATTTACTTTTCGCCTCAGCGTTTAATGAAACTATTGACGCATTAATTATAACCGACGGCAGTACGGGTAAAATTGTAAAAGTAAATAAATCATTCTGTAATCTCGTAGGTTTTAGAGAACAAGAATTGATTGGTAAACATTTGAATTCATTCTTCGCCGACCGTTCAGCAGTCAATTTGGAAGTTTCTCCTCAGAATGTAAACATGTTTGGCGATGTTTTAATAAATAGAATGCTTAAAACAAAATCTGGCGGTTATATTCCTGTTGATATGACAATAAATACTTTTGATAATAATTTGTTGAACTATGTAATGACTACTTTGAGAGACGCGCGGGAACGACTTAAATATGAGACCGAGTTGATTAGAAAAAATAATGAGTTGAATGAATCTAACATTAGCAAGGATAAATTGTTTTCTATTATTGCACATGATTTAAAAAATCCATTAATGGCTTTAATGGGTTTGTCTGAATTGATGATTGAAGATCATAAGGGGGTATCTGATAAAGAAGTTGGGGAAATGTTTAACACAATCAATCGGCTTTCAAAAGAAACATATGATTTGCTTGATAATCTACTAAATTGGGCTCAGGTTCAAACCAAAAAACTTCAGATTGATCCTGTAGATTTTAATCTCTTTGATATGGTGGCCAGAGTTTTAGAGATGCTGGGACCATCGGCAGAATTAAAAAAAATAAAACTGATTAACGCTGTGCCTCCCGATTATATGCTACATGCTGATGAGAACATGATTAAAACCATTATTCGAAATTTAGTTTCAAACAGTATCAAATTTTCTTTTCCCGATTCTAGTATAAATGTTAAATCATTCATATTTGAAAACATGCATTCTCTTGTTGTTGAGGATCATGGACTGGGAATGAGTGAAACTGTAGCTGCTAATTTGTTTATACCGGGATTTAATTTTTCACGGCTCGGGACTAATAACGAAAAAGGCA
Source organism: Melioribacteraceae bacterium (assembly GCA_019638015.1). Taxonomy (NCBI): domain Bacteria; kingdom Pseudomonadati; phylum Ignavibacteriota; class Ignavibacteria; order Ignavibacteriales; family Melioribacteraceae; species Melioribacteraceae bacterium. The sequence goes on from JAHBUP010000001.1 coordinate 27,019, forward strand.
CAGGTTTGGGATTGATGTTGTGTTATGAGTTTGTAAAACTGCACGAAGGAAAAATAAATGTTATTAGTGAGCCGGGAAAGGGTTCTAAATTTATTGTTCGTCTGCCCAAATAATTATTGATTTTCTGAAATTGAGATAACTTCAACTCGAGATTTACCGATATTAAACATGCTGGAAAATCCAGCGATGTTAAACACCTCGCTAATAAAATCTCTCATACCAAAAAAGTTTAATTTTTTTCCTTTGGCTTTTAACATTTTAGCGGCAACTAAAAATACTCTAAGTCCCGAGCTATTAATATATATGAGTTCTTCAAAATTAATTAATATGTCCTCGTTGCCTTCGTTAATTGTATCGGTAATTACTTTCTCAAGCATGTTTGATGAATTTGAATCGAGCCTTCCGGTTAATTTAATTTCTGTATAATTGTTGGTTTTAGACACTTCTATCTTCATTTATTCTCCTGCTTCAATATATTTTTTGTCAAAGATAAAATGTTTTTCCCCTCTTTCCTTTGCCATTTAATTTGATCCATGGTTTCCTTAATTAAAAAGATTCCCAATCCTCCTGGACTTCTTTCATCTATTGGCTTATCAAAATTTACCACCTCATAATCAAGCAAATTAAATTCTTGTGCGTCATCTATTATTGTAATATTTATTTCATCATCCTTTTGATTTAATTCGATTTCAATTAAGTGATTTTCGTTATCAACGTATCCATGCCTCACTATGTTTGATACAGCTTCATCCACGGCCAATTTAATATCATAGGTGATATTATCCTCTAGATTAATTGATAGAGCAAATTGCTCAACAAAGTCTAAAACTCTTTCAAGGTTTTCACTTTTATTTTCTATGATTAGTTTAGACATATCAAGTTATTTTAAGTTTACCAACAGTCATAATATCTACTCTTTAAAATGTTCACGCCCACTCACTTTAATCATATATTTTCTTAAATCTCATTAATGCTTCAACAAAATAATAATCGGCATAAGTGAGTGGAACATCTACTTCTGTATTATTAGGCATATGCCCCACGCTATGCTTAAGAATGAAATTACCATTATTTCCGGGAGCATTTCTAAAATTAGAATACAAGCTTCTAATCTGGGTTTCGGCTATTGCTAAATATTTTTTTGATAACTCAGCATCAACATATTTACTTAACTCTATTAACGCCGAACACATAATTGATGCGGCGGAAGCGTCCCGGTATGTATCCGGAATATTCGGCGCGTCATAATCCCAGTAAGGAATTTTATCTTCGGGCATTCGTGGGTGATTAATTAAAAACCCGGCAATTGATTTTGCTTGATTTAAATACTTTTCATCTTTCGTAAACCGGTACATCATTACAAATCCGTAAAACCCCCAGCTTTGTCCACGAGCCCATGCCGACTCATGCTTATATCCTTGCGCGGTATGTTTTAATTCCGGCGCTCCTGTAATTGTATCATAACTTACAACATGAAATGAGCTAAAATCCGAACGGTAATGATCCCGCATTGAAGTGTTTGCGTGGTTAATAGCAACATCATAAAATTCAGGCTTATTAAATTTTTTGGCAGCCCAGAGCAGCATTTCAAGATTCATCATATTATCAATAATAACGGCATACTGCCATTGCTTATTCCATTGACCGGTATCCCAGGAGCGGATTGCACCTATCTTTTTATTAAATCTAGTTATTAGTGAATTTGACGCGGTTTTTATTATCTCTAAATAGGTTGAATCTTTTGTAATTCTGAATCCGTTTCCAAAACTGCAATGAATGATAAACCCAACATCATGATTGTCCGTTGTAAATTTTTCCCTTTCAACTCTTTTTGAAAATTCCACCGCATAATTTTTTACTTCTTCATTCTTGCTGTGCTCGTACAAGTACCAAAGCTGTCCCGGAAAAAACCCGCTTACCCACCAATCGGATTTGCATGTTTGAAGATTGCCGAATCTATCTACAGTTTTTGGAAGTAGATCTTTTTCCTGCTCCAAAGATTTTGCCATTCTCAGGCTTTGATTGAGGGAAAAATCTAGTGCCTCATTAATAATTTCTTTAATGGGTTTTTCTAACTTTTTTTGGGATTGGATAGCTGTTGAGAAGATAAGTAACAAAAAAATAGAGAGCGTTGCATTTCTATATATCATGTTATTAAACTTTTGGTTGAAGTTGGTATTGCAAAAGTAAAACAATAAACTCAATTTTAAGAATAAATTGGAGGGATAATTATAAGATTATTTTAATCGGTTAAAATATTTATCGAGCTCGAGGTTGAGAGAGTCAATTTCATCAAACTGGTCTTTATCAATTTCCGAAAAAGTAATTATGTGTCCATCCGGATCTTTTATAGAAAATTCTTTTCTGCCGTAAAACATCGGCTGGTAATCCTGAACAACTTCCACTTCTTCAACTATTAACCTTTTATAAATGGAATCTGCATTATTGACTTCTATGTAAAGAGAGAATGATGCGGGAATCTCGCCACCTACATAAACCGGTTTATCCTCTTTAAATATTTCCTTATCCTGCAGCATTATATATAACCTGCCAAATTGAAGTACTGCAAGGGTTGCCTCTTCAGAATCGGGAAAAATGCTGTAAAGGTTAAATCCCAATTTGTCTTTGTAAAAGGCAACTGATTTTTTGACATCTGCAACAAGCAGATTTGTTGTTAAAGAGTTTAGTTTTTCTTCAAATATTTCCCTTTCTAATTGTGACTGTTTATTCCCCTCTGTAATAAAAACATAGAGAAAATAAAGAGTGGCTGTTAATGCTAAAAAAATAGATAAGATGATAAAAGTTTTTTTGCTGATCATGTTAAGTTAGATTTAAGCCGGAATCCATAACGTTAAATTACAGATTCCGGGCTTATAATCTGCCCTCTCTAAGGAGTAGATTTAAAGTTTACTGAGAAGTAATTGAACTCGCTGGCCCTGTAAGCAGTAGCGGTTCCTTTAGTTTCTGTTTTCCTAATCTTTTTCTCACCAACCTGTAATGTCTCAATTCTATAGCTTGAATAAGAATATGTGGCAATTATTGTTTTTCCAACATTTCCATAGCTACCATAACTATATGAAGTGGATGTAGTGTTTTTTCCTGAATAAGGAATATTTGTCAATGTTATCTCCGCTACTTTCTCTACATAATTAGAATCATTGGTTGTCTTCTTATAGGTGTATTTATAACTAATACTGCTGATTTTTGAAAAGTCCCCGTCAAAATTTCCTTTAATAGCATGAGTTTCTTTTTCTGTAGCTGAGTTGTGTGTTACACATGAATCAAAAAAAGCTGTTCCATTAAGGGTAATCTCGTTTTGCCCCCAGGTGTTTTGTCCGGTATAGGAGAGTCGCTGAAACTCATCTACTAATGTTGAGGAGGATGCAAGTGAATCATTTATTCTTACCTCAACTTTCATTGAATTATAAAAGGGAGCTTCAAAAGAAATATATTTACAGTTTTGAAGGGGCGCAAAATCAACATCGCTTGTAACAGTAAATTGCATAGAATTACTCTTTACCCCGTTGATCTCAACATATACATTATGTGCGCCTATAGTTGAAGGGGCTTTCACTTTTATAAAGGTATTATGCCAATCGGTTATATTTGTAACTTCTGTTGTTCCGAAAAAGACTTTTCCTTTAGTGGTGCCAAAATTGTATCCGTTTATTGTTACGTCTGTCCCCGCTTTTCCTTGATTTGGAGTTATTGAAGTAATACTAGGAACTTGAAGGAGTTTCATTTTTACATCGTAGCCACCTTGTTGTGATGCTGATTCGTTTATCACATAAATATCAATCCATGTTTTTTGATCTTTGGAAAGAACAACTTCAAGGGAATCATTTCCCGCAAGTTCTTTTAAAAAAGTCTGTTTTTGAACAGCTCCCACTTGTGTGTTTACATAATAATAAGCTCGAACACTATTCCTTGATTTATAATTTAGTTTTAGTTTTTCATCTTTATTACTGCTGGTTGCAACACGAATAATTCTTCCAGCTAGCACAGGAATGGTAGTATATGTCCTCTCTTTAGTGTTATCTGTTTCAGTCAAAAGACTGTAATCGGTAAAGGGAGTTTGATCATCAGTCCTTCTTGGTGAATACCATGAGTCACCATTTGTTATATACCACAAAAGGTAATTGTGATATTCTTCATAGATTGTTTTATGTACGTTATTTATTAAATGATTATTGACCATATTCCTGAAAGTAATTCCATTTTTAATTTCTCCCCCTTCTTTGATTAAGCTAACAACGGAGACTTTATCTCCCGGTCTATAAAAATTTAAGTAGGTTAAAAAACCACCAGCAATGTACCAGCTGGGGTCATCTCCGCAGTCATCCCATGCTCTATGAATTCTAACATTCTCTTTAGCGTACATTTCCGATTCGAATGGTGAATCATCTGGATATACAATCCTATCGGCAAGAGTTGCGGTTGCTTCCATCCACCAACGGTTTGCTCCCCATGTAAAATTTGTTGTATAATAATAATCTTGAACAACGTGCATTAATTCGTGTACACAAGACTTCTTTAACATCTTACTTTGAGTTTCTCCACGAGACGTGTTGAATTGAATATTTTGGTTTATGGCGATGTTGCCGGTAATTAGTCCAGTTTCTCCATCCTCAGTAATATTGGTTACAAATACATTAGTTTTGCCGGATGGCAGAGTAAGATTCAATGACTTATATTTTGCATATCCATCTTCCAAGAATTTAAGTACGTCTCTTACATAATGAGGATCTGTGCCTGTGTATGAAGCTTTATTGGGGCTATCGTAAGTAGTGTTGCTCGGAACCGTTCCCTCTTTCCAGTAAACTGTAAAATTTTGCGACTCCAAATAATCGGTATATCCATATACCGTCCTATTAACATTCCATACACTTAATTTTGTTAAGTGGTTCGTTTTAAATGTGACCGTACCTTTGACCGAATCAATAATAACATTTTTATATGCAATCCACTTTTTAGTGTCATCATTAAAGTAAGCGGCGCCAAGTTTGTATTTTAGTTTTCCGGGGTTCAGCTTTTGGGAATTGTAGTTTATACTGATTGTTAGATCTTTAGAAAAGGATTTCCCACTGCTCAGCTTAACTTCATAGGCGGAATTGAAGTCCATGTTCTTATCACTCGGCAAACTCGAAATGTTTAGCTCCTGAACAGTAAGTTTAGTGCCGGCTGGAATTACCCCCGCGGGTATTACAATACTAACTTTTGATGGAACAGTAATTTTAACTTCACCGCTTACATTATTTATAGTTGTATCAACTAAGTTAGAGCCCGGTGGTTTTACTTCTTCAGGCTCAACGGGATTTTCCTTCTTTGTACACATTATTAAAGTAACTGTAACTGTTGTTACAAATAATACTCTTTTAATAATCATCATTATTCTTTGAGGCATGATTATCTCTCCTTAAATAGGATTATAGTTTTTACTTCTAAAATCATAATCTGCTTAAATTAAGGTACGAGGTTGGGAAAGAATCCTCAATGATGCAAATACATCATTTAAGTTTTTAGTGAGATGTGATGGTCAAGCCTTCTTTTACCGCTTTTGAGACGGCATGACTTTTAGAATGAACGTGTAGCTTTTTATAAATATGGCCAATGTGATTTCTAACCGTAATAACACTTATAAATAGCCGGTCAGAAATTTCATTATTGGATAACCCTTCTACCATAAATCTTAATATTTCCTTCTCTCTTTCAGATAAATTGTAATCCTCTGTTGGAAGTGTTACTGAATTTTTAAAGAACTCAAGAGCCTTTTTTGCTATTAAGGGAGTTAAAGGCGTTCCCCCATCAAATCCATCTTTAATTGCCTGAAGTATGAGCTGTGGAGGAGTTTCTTTAAGTATATATCCATCAGCTCCCTTCAATATTGCATTAAATATATTAGTGTCATCTGTATAAACAGTAATCATTATTATTTTAATCGTAGGATACTTCTTCTTATATAATGATATGGCATCAATTCCGGATATTCCAGGAAGCCCAATATCCAAAAGTAGAACGTCTGCAGCAAAATCTTTCTCAAGTGATTCTTCAACAGATGAACTTGCATCGATACACATAATCTCATCACTTAAACCTATAAACTCTACGAGTCCGTCACGCAATTGTTTGTGATCTTCAACTACCGCAACTTTTATTTTCATTTATTTCTCAAATAGGCTATTAAAAAAGAGAACAAAAAAAAAGGAATAGTCAATGATGCATTTAAATCATTTTACATTTTAATTTTATTTTTACGCCCTTGTTAAGAGCTGATTCAATTTCCAGTTGTGCATTTAATTCTTCAGCTCTTGATACCATATTTCTCAATCCGTTGCCCCCGCTTCTCTTCTTAATAGTATTGCTGTCGTCATAATTTTCAACTTCACTAATTTCTTTATCGGTAAATCCAACACCATCATCTTTAATAATCATTATGAATTTCGAACCTTCATCATAAAAAGAAATATTTACATTCTTTGCTTGAGAATGTTTTATTGTGTTGGCTATTGCTTCCTTAAAAATTAGAAATATGTTTCTTCTAAATTCGTGTGTAATTACTTTATTCTCAAAGTTGGATTCGATTTCAAGTTTAACATTCATATTTGCTGTTATAAGAATATTTTTAGAATAGCTTCTTATTTTCTCAATGAGATTCTCCAGTTTATCGTTTTGGGGAGTAACCGACCAGACAATTTCGGTCAATGATTGTTGAGCTTCAGTAATAATTCTTTCCAGTTTATTAATAATTTCGTTTTGTTTGTTATAATTTTTTTGAGCTCCTTTTAATGAACCGGCGAACAAAGAAACTGCGCTAAGATTTGAAGCCAGATCATCATGCAAATCCCTTGATATTTTTTCCCGAAGTGTCTGTTTTTCTTCTATGGCTTTTCTTCTTTCGATATAAAAATAGGAACCTGTAAAAAGTATTGCCGAAGTAACTACCGGAAAAAGATGAGCAAATACAAAATTTTCGTCATACAGCACTATAACTAATACAAAATAATTAATGAGAATTACCATCAAGTGGACAATACGCGATATTCTAGTTATCTCTTTCTTGAAAACAAAAAGATTCCATAAAAAGAGAAGAAACCCGAATATTGTTATTTTAATTAATTCAATGTAGAATCTCCGATCTACAGAAAGTTTGGTTATTACTCTCCAAATCGTACTTAAATAAAATTGAACCCCTTCTTCTTCATAAATAATGAGTGAGCTTCCGGCTTTAATGTTCAAAATTTTTTTTGTGATTTTACTCGAGGGAAAGAAAACCTCTAATTCATATGAGTAATTAGAATCCACGCCAAAATGAATTTGTGGGGGTCCTTGCGAAGCATAGCCGGTAAATGTATTATTTTCTTTATATCCAACCAGAGCTTTGGTTCCCCTCTCATTCTTTTTATATAACCAAACCTTTGCGCCGTATCCAAATTTATTGCTTACCGAACAACTAAAACTAAGTTTAATAAAATTAGTGCTGTTATGGTTATTGCGAAGCAATCTGCTGGTTACTCCGAGATAATTTGCTACATAAATGTCGAGATCTCCATCATTATCGATATCTGCCGCACCTGAGCCTGTACTATATCCCTCAATATTAACTCCGTATATATCTGAAGCTTCAGTGAAATATTTACCTTTATGGTTTAGATATAATTTATTCGGTCCAATATTATTAACATAAATATCGGTATATCCATCCTGATCAAAATCGCCGGCAACAACTCCGTAACTTTTTAATGAATCAAGCCCTATCATCGACTTGGTTAAATCTGTGAAGAAGCCACCTCCATCATTTATATACAATCTGTTTGGATGTTTCCGATTTGTAACAAAGAGGTCTAGATCTCCATCATTATCAAAATCGAAAAAAACCGCACCGTTACTTTTTGTATAATTTAACCCCGAAGTTCCTCTTTGTTCTCCAACTTCAGTAAAATTTAATTTCCCCGTTTCAAGATTGTTAAGGTAAAATAAATTTTTTGATCCCCATCTACAGATATAAACATCAAGGTCGTTGTCGCCGTCAATATCTCCAACAATAGCGGAGACAGAGCCTCGATCCTTTATTAATCCAACCTTTTCGGTTACCTCGGTAAAATATCCTGCCCCATTATTAATATAAAGACGGTTACCTGAATTTTCATTAACAACAAGGAGATCAAGATTTCCATCATTATTAAAATCGGCAAATATTGCGGAAGAAGTTCGCTCGCTATCTAATCCCTCAACCCCCGCTTGATTTGAAAAGTCCTTGAAATATCCATTTCCATTATTAACAAAAAGCTTATTCTTACCATTCAAAGAAGTAATATAAATATCAAGATCACCATCGTTATCTATATCTCCAGCGGCAACTCCTAAATTTAATAGTGTAGTGGAGTTTTCTTCGAGGCTAGATGCAGAATTAATTTTTCTCTCTTGTGCTTCATCTCTAAAATTAAGGCCATAATTAATATATAGCCTCTCCGGTTCAAAAATGCACGCGGTCAAAATGTCGAGATTTCCATCACCATCAAAATCATTTATCGAAACACCATACTCATCATCAACGGTCTTGGAGGCATTAAATAAATGTATCGGGGAAAAAGTAATTACGTTATTTACGGGTGGAAGTTTATTTTCAGAATATCTTAAAAGGGTTCCGTGGTCTCCACAAACAAAACCCTCTACATCTGATAACATGAGTATGCCAAATAAGTTTTCATTTATTGGGGTTTTTTCTGAAATCCAGCTCCCATTTAAATATCGTATTATTTTTCCATTATAACCCGCCGCCCAAATATTATTCTCACTAAAAAAGAAAAATTGACTTATCCCCTCAAGCAACTCTGATTCTGAATGTAAACTCCAGTTTCCTTCTAAATATTTATAAAATTTTCCTCTCGCAAGCGCATAGCCGATCTTCTCTTTTGTGAAATAAATATCATAAATATGATCATTTTTTAATAATTGCTGCCACACTCCCTTATTGAAGAGAAATAATTCACCGGCAACTGTTCGAATTATATTTTTATCATCCTGAATTGGTTCAATTTCTTCAATAGTATTAATAGTGGGAGAGGGTAAATTATAACTTATTCCATTAGTAATTTGTACCAGCTCGCCAAGTCCGCCAATGAATCCATTTTTTTCATCTTTAAAATTCATTGAGGTAATATTATTAACCAGGGGATTATTAAGTTCCGTCCAGTTGCGACCATTGTAAAAAAATAATTGTGATTCAGAACTGTCGGTTAATCTTGTTGCCCATATTTTTGAGTGGTCAAGAATAAATGTTCTATCTATATTTATCGGAGCTTGTCTCTCAATCTCAATAAATTCATTGTTGGATTGTTTAAATATTTTACTGCCCACAAGATAAATAGTGTTATTAACTAATTTCAGCGACTTAAGTTTTGATTGGTCGGGCGAGCTTATTAATTGCCATGATGGTTGAGAATATATATTTTGAAAAAAAAATATTAAAACCAGACTACAAATGGTTCTGATGAACTTTGCTATAACTATTTTCTTCAAAACGGCATAAATCTCTATTGTTTTCTATCTATAATATAGGAAAATAGAAACCAATACACTGCAGAAACCGCTTCCCAAAATTGTTTCAAAAAAAGTTAGGTGGTTTTTTTATAATTCAAGATAGCAAGCAGATTAAACACTACGGCAAATATTAATATTATAATAAAGTGATTCGCCAGATCGGCGAAAACGCTTCCCTTCAGCACTATCATTCTCATTACCTCAATTAGATACCTGACCGGATTAATATAAGTTAAATATTGTGCCCAATCGGGCATGTTTTCAATCGGAGAAAACAATCCGCCGAGCAGAATAAAAACAAGCATAAAAAAGTAGGAGATAAACATTGCCTGCTGCTGCGTTTCGGCAAAAGTTGATGTTAGCAATCCAAAACCTAAAAGCGCGATCAAATAAATTCCGGCAAATAAATATCCAACTAAAAAGCTGCCTTCGGGGTAAATTCCATAAAACAAAAAGCTGATAACAAAACCGATCGTCATTACAATAATTCCCAATACCCAGAATGGAATAAGCTTTCCCAGAATGAACTGATATTTTTTTATAGGAGAAACATTAAGCTGCTCAATTGTTCCCGCTTCTTTCTCTTTAACAATATTTAATGAAGACATTAAGAATCCCACGAGAGTAATTAAAAGCGCGAGAACTCCGGGCACAATAAATATTTTATAATTCATTGAGGGATTAAACCAGTTTGAGCTTGTAATCTCGATAGTTGGGATTGTATTCGTCCTCGGCATCTGAATCCACTCCAGCCGAATATCATTATTAAATTCCCTGATTATCGAATTAGAATATGATATCGCGAGTCCGGCTGTTTGTCCGCTGATCGCGTTAGCGGCAATCATTATTTTTGATTGATTCTCGCGGATAAGATCTGTTTCGAATCGGGCCGGTATATGAATAATTAAATCCGCTTTATCTTTTTCAACCTGCGCCAGCGCTTCGGCATAGTTATCCGAATTATCCACCAGTTGAAAGTAACCGCTCGAAGTAAGTTTATTAATCAGCTTTCTCGAATATTCGGAATGATCCTGATCGACCACCGCGAGAGTAATGTTCTTAATTTCATAAGTAGCCGCGTAGGGAAGGAGAATTAATTGAATAATCGGGACAACCAATATCATTCTTAATATAAGTTTGTCGCGCAGTATTTGTAAAAATTCTTTACGAAGTAAAAAATATAATGTTCTCATCACAGCCTGATTTTAAATCTTTTAATACTAATAAACAGAAATGCCGCTGTCATTACCGAAATTATAATAAGCTCTTTCCAAACCTGTTCAATACCAAGCCCCTTAATCATTACGGATTTTACAATAATTATATACCATTTCGCCGGAACAATATTTGAAATAATCTGCAGAATCAAAGGCATATTAGCAATTGGAAACGCGTATCCGCTCAACATTACAACGGGCAGCATTAATCCAAGCAGCGAAACCAACATTGCCGCCTGCTGTGTTTGGGTTACTGTTGATATAAGAATCCCGAGCGAGAGAGCGCAAAAAATATATAGGATTGTCGCCGAGAACAATAAAACCAGACTGCCGTTAATCGGCATTCCAAGAGCGAATACGCTTAATAATAAAATTGTAACCACATTTATAATTGATATTATAAAGTAGGGAACAACTTTGCTTATAACCACCAGCCACGGCTTCATCGGAGATACAAGCAAAATCTCCATTGTCCCAAATTCCTTTTCGCGGACAATTGATATTGAAGTCATCATCGCGGAAATTAATAATAGAATCATTCCCATCACTCCGGGGACAGATGAATATGCTCCTTTCAATTCGGGATTATAAAGCATCCGCATTTCGGTATTTATAGAATATGGAAGCTTATTGTTCTGGTTCAGTTCGGCTTGATAATCTATTATTATCGAGCTGGCGTAATTTATAAGCGTGGTGGCCTGATTGGGATCGGTGGCGTCAGCTATAATTTGTATCTGCGCTTTATTTGAATGTGAAAGCTCCTGCTGAAAATTTCGCTGGAATATTATCGCTAGTTTTATTTTTCCCGATCTGAACGCGTTTTCGATCTGCGAATTATTCTCAAGCGAACGCTTAAGATCAAAGTATTGGCTGTTCTCGATCCGCTGAATAATATTTTGTGTGGCTTCATCTTTCGAATTATCGAGAATGGCAATGTTTGTATTCCGCACTTCATTAGTAATGGCGAATCCGAAAATCAATAACTGAACTACCGGCAGTCCAAGCAGAACCAGCATTGAGCGGGTATCGCGCAGAATATGATGAAACTCTTTTTTAATAAATGTAATCAGCTGACTCATATTTTCACTCGCCTCTTTTCGCGCCGCGGGCAAGAGTAACAAAAACCTCATCCATTGAATTGGCGTTAAATTTCCTTTTTAATTCTCCCGGCGAATCTAGCGCTTCAATAACTCCATCAACCATTATTGAAACACGGCCGCAATATTCAGCTTCATCCATATAATGAGTTGTAACAAATACGGTAATGCCGTTATCGGCAGCCTCATAAATCATATCCCAAAACTGTCTGCGAGTTATCGGATCAACACCGCCGGTCGGCTCATCAAGAAACACAATTTTAGGCTGATGTAAAATCGCGATGCTGAATGAAAGCTTCTGCTTCCACCCCAGCGGGAGAGAAGCTGCAAGTTTATTGGCTTCTTCATTTAAACCGAGTTTGCTGATAAGTTGATTGCCTTTACTCTCGATCTCCTTGTTTGTCAACCCATAAATACCGGCAAAGAGTTGAATATTTTCTTTTACTGTTAAGTCTTCGTATAAAGAAAACTTCTGACTCATATAGCCGATATTCTTTTTTATCTGTTCGGTTTGTTTATAAACATCAAATCCGGCAACCGAAGCTTTACCCGATGTTGGATTGGAAATACCGATCAGCATTTTCATCGCCGTGGTTTTGCCGGCGCCGTTCGCGCCGAGGAATCCAAAAATTTCTCCTTTATATACATCAAATGAAATTTCGTTGACCGCGGTAAATGCGCCGAATTTCTTTGTAAGCTTTTCTGTATGAATTACAATTTCTCTGTTCATGTTCTTTATAAATCACTCCTGAATAATTGAGCTGCTTTGGAGTTCGTTATCAAATGATTTAACTTTTATTTTTCATCAGCCGCATAAAGCAATCCTCAATACCCGGTTCAATTTCCATAATGTTGATTTTTGAATGTCCGGCGTTTATTAAATATTCATCAAGTTCTTTCACTGAATTTATATTCTCTTTCATTGTGAGATGATGATTGTCCCCGAAAGCGAAGCAGTCCTCTATATTATGGAAAGCGCGCAGATCGGTAAGCAGCTTAAACATATTCTCTGATTTTACGGAGAATAAAGTTTTATCAAATTGACTAACAATATTATTAGGGGAATCTATAGTCATTATTTTTCCCTTCTGCATCAGCGCGATTCTATCACAGAGCTTAGCCTCATCCATATATGGAGTTGAAACAAGAATGCTGATTCCCTGCGTTTTCAATCTTTTTAACATTTCCCAAAATTCTTTTCTGGAAACCGGATCAACCCCGGTTGTGGGTTCATCAAGAAATAAAATTTTAGGTTTATGAATTAGAGCGCAGCAGAGAGCCAGTTTTTGTTTCATGCCTCCGCTAAGTTTACCGGCGCGCCTTGTTTTAAATGGTTCTAACTGTTTATAGATATCCTCGACGAGATTATAATTAGCTTCGATAGTTGTATTGAATATTGTCGCGAAGAATTCCAGATTTTCCTGAACGGTTAAATCCTGATACAATGAAAATTTACCCGGCATATAACCAACAACATCCCTTATTTCTTTATAACCGCTCACAACATCAATTCCCAAAACCTCCGCCGATCCCCTATCGGCAAGCAGCAGAGTTGTAAGAATCCGGAAGATTGATGTTTTTCCAGCTCCATCCGGACCAATTAACCCAAAGAGTTCCCCCTCTTCAATTGAAAGGGAAACATTATCAACCGCGGTAACAGTCGATTCCTTGGCCGGATAGTTTTTAACAATATTTTTTAATTCGACCGCGTTCATTTAATTTATTTTGAATATTGATTTCAACCTAGAAACAACGTCCTTTAGTTAAAATTTTATCTCTCCGTACATTCCTATTTTTAAATAGCCGTCATTTTTAACTTTAACTTTTACGGCGTAAACAAGATTAGCCCGCTCATCTTTTGTTTGAATTGTTTTAGGCGTGAATTCCGCTTTGGAAGAGATCCAATAAATCTCTCCATTCAATTCCTTTTGTTCCCCCTCTCCCTTATCAACAAACACTTTCACCTTCTGCCCCAACTTAACTTGCCCAAGCTGATCTCCATTTATGTAAGCGCGCAAAGTCATTATAGATAAATCCGCTATTTTATAGAGAGCTTTTCCATTAGCTGTTACTTCGTTTTGTTTGGTGTAACGGGAAAGAACGGTTCCGTCAACCGGATTTTTAATAATACTTTTATTGATCTGGTCCTGTATCTGCTCGATCTGAATTTGTAGAGGATAGGTTTCGCTGCGCAATCCTTCTCTTGTAATATTTAAACTTGATTTCGAAGCGTTCAATTGTTTATTAAGAATTTCTATTTGAGAATTTATATCATCGAGTTGTTTGGTTGTTGCCGCGTTCGATTTAACCAGGTTTTCAATTCGTTTTTTCTCTGTGAGCGCTGTTTCAATTTGTTCTTGAATTGCCGCGATCTGAGTTGAAACATCCGGCAGCTTGCTTAACAGCGCTTTAATCGAGTATTCAAGCTGTTTCTTCTTTAAATAAAGCTGCGTGGTATCAACAACTCCAACTATTTGGTTTTGTTTGATGCCGAATCCCTCCTCAACATCAAATGCTACAAGTTTGCCAGCCGCTTCCGATGAGACAATTATCTCCTCTGCCTCAAATGTTCCGGTAGCGTCGAATTTGCCCTTTCCGGCGCCGCAAGCTGTAATCAATGCCGATATGAGAAAAAGGGGAATCAATTTATTTTTAAATAAATATATCCTCTCAAACTGATTGTCTTTCTTGGAAGTTTGCATCCTCTTTTTCTGTCCCTCTTTTAAATAATTAATAATTGTTTTCATTTTATATCTGCTGTTTTATTTCTAATTAGTTTCCGGTTGTTATTAAATAATTCTGCCTTGCGAGCAGCAGCTGAATATTATGAACCGCTAAATTCTGCCGCGCCTGATCTTCCGCGCTTAGCTCTCGAATAAAATCGTTAGAAGTAATCACTCCATTTTCAAGTTGAGATTTCGCGGATTCTTTTACAGAAGTTCTGATCTCTATTATTTTCTTATCCACTTCAATTAAAGAGTTTAGTTTTTCTATTTCGTTGTAATATTGTTTTAGATTAATGCTGGTATTAAGAAGAAATGATTCTCTTTGTGTATCGATCGTTTTTTTATTTAATTCAAGAATTTCTTTTTCATTTCCAAACGAATATAGGTTTGATAGCGGCCAGTTAACTCGGGCGCCGGTTATATAGTACCAGTCAAATTCATTCTTAAGCATATTTAATGTTGGCTTGCCGTATCCCCCCTGAAAAAATAAACTTGCCTTAGGTAATATTTTTGAATTTGCTAATCCGTTTTGTTCTTCTATAATTTGGCTCTGAAACAAAAATAATTTTAGCTCGGGACGGTTAAGTTCTTCGCTTGGTAATAACCCGTTAAACTCTGGTGTTTTCAGCTTTATAGGTTCTTCTAATTTTTGATTGAGTAATAGTGCGAGTATGTCCATAAAATTTTTTCGCGCTGATTTTAATTCAATCTCTTTTTGAAGGGTTTTTAATTCTTCGGCTTTAAGAATATCTACATTTGTTTTTGTGGCGGTTCCATTTTCTAAAGCGGCAGAGAGCTTAGATAGACTTGCGCTTAAATCTTGTTTCACTAAATTAAGTTGGGCGAGTTGTGATTCAAGCAATAAAATCCCAAAATATATTTGAGTGACTCTTTCTTTTATCTTCAGCAATTCAATTTCAAGTTTTTGATTTTCGGACTCAGCAATTGATTTTTGCATTCCGGCCTGAGAGCTCATAATTCCGCCGTCATATATTACCTGCGTTAAATCAACTACCGTTTTATACTGATCTTTTGTAAGCGATTCTATTTTAATTCCGGGAAATGAGATCGGCAGAGAAGTTACATCGGATTGATATGTTGCCTGTGCGGATATATTTATCTGAGGTAAATATCCTTTCCAGATATTGCTGACGCTGAATTCTTTACTCAGCTCAATATATTCTTTCTGTTTGATAAGGGGATAGTTATCCCTCGCTTTCAAATAACATTCTTCAAGGGTTAGACTTGTTTGAGAATGAATATTTCCCGAAAGCCAAAAGAGAAGCGCTGCTAGTAATAATAATTTCCTTTTCATAATTATATCTTATTGCTTATTAATTGTATGATTAAATACTTCCCGCCCTTTTTCAGTTACAATTCCACCGATTATAACTTTAAAAGCATAACGGGCAGCTTCTATAATTGAACAGTTATTGTTTAAAATAAAATCGGGATTGACAACGTTGCGTACCGACGCCACAAGCATGGTCATAATTAATGAAGTATGGTAATCTAAAAATAATCCCTCCTCCTTTCCCTGATCAATAATTCTGGTAATATTGCCGAGCATCATCTCGGTCCTGAAATTATCAATCTCATTCCACAGAGATGGAAAATGTCTTTTCATCTCCTCCATTCTTGCTGTACTGATCTTTTCTGACGCCTTCGCCAGCACCTGCATTAACGCTTCAAGTTTTTCAATAGCATTTTTATCGGTATTTAAAGCGGGGAGAATTCTATTCTTCATTTTATTCATAAAATGCTGAGCGATAGAATGAATTAAATCATCTTTAGAGGGAAAAAACTTATATATAGTTTTTTTACTCATTTTTAATTCTGCGGCCACCTCATCCATTGTAGTTTTATAAAATCCATCCCTAAAAAACTTTTCCTCCCCAATCTCAATTATTTTATCTTTTTCTTCCATTTTTCCTCTTGGAAACTATTTAAGTTTTTCTGGTTTCCAAACTAAACAACGGAAACTAGTTTGTCAAGTAATAGTTTCCGCTCTAGGCGTTGATTTATTGAACGGTGTTTATTATTTTTTGGGTGTTAAAATTAATTAGTGAGTAGTTTGGGCATTTTAGAGAGAAAAGAGAGAGAGAAAAGTGAAATGCGGAAATTGATCGTTGATGCCGCTGTTTCGCTCTTTATGACTGATGGTTATAATAATGTTTCAATGAGAAAAATTGCCGAAAAAATTGAGTACAGTCCCGCCACTCTATACACTTATTTTGAGGATAAAGGAGCTATTTTCTTTGAAATTTATAATCTCGGCTTTAAAAAATTTTATGAAAGTCAGCTGGCTGTTCAAACAATACCGGATCCAAAAGAACGCCTAATTGAACATGGGCGTGCATACCTAAAATTTACACTCGAAAACCAGGAGTATTACGATCTAATTTTCATTGAGCATCATCCTTCTGAAAAAATAAAACAGTTTGAGGGATGGGATTTAAGTAAAAGAAGTTACCAGTTGCTTCGAACTAATGTACAGCAATGTATGGATGCTGGTTATTTTCAAAATCAGAATATTGATGTTGTTGCTTTTTCTTTGTGGAGCTTGGTTCACGGAGTTGCTTCAAACTATATTAGAAAAAACATGGAAATGATGAACGAAGAGGAAAAAAGATTTTTATTAGATAATTCGCTCGAGTTCTTGAGAAGTATTATTAAATAAATACTTGTTCACAGTAATAAAATTGAGATAAAAAAAGA
This sequence comes from Melioribacteraceae bacterium, assembly GCA_019638015.1. Taxonomy (NCBI): domain Bacteria; kingdom Pseudomonadati; phylum Ignavibacteriota; class Ignavibacteria; order Ignavibacteriales; family Melioribacteraceae; species Melioribacteraceae bacterium. The sequence continues at coordinate 44,317 of JAHBUP010000001.1, forward strand.
GAATTATGCAAACAATACTTGGAGCCGGTGGGGCTGCCGGGACTGAACTGGCAAAACAATTAATTAGCTATACCAATAAAATTAGAATTGTAAGCCGTAATCCTAAAAAAGTAAATGATTCTGATGAAACTATGGCGCTTGATTTATCAAATCAAAGCAATTTAGAAACTGCAATTAAAGAATCTGAAATAGTTTATGTAACCATCGCGTTCGAGTACAATTCAAAAGTATGGAAAGAAAAGTGGCCCCCTTTTATGAACAACCTAATAGAGTTATGTAAGAAGCATAATTCTAAAATTGTCTTTGTTGATAATATGTATATGTATGATCCAAATTATTTATCAAACATGACAGAGGAGACACCAATAAAACCGGTTTCAGAAAAGGGAAAAGTTAGAGCGGAAATTTTTAAAATGCTGATGAGCGCTGTTAATAGAAGTGAGATTACGGCATTAGTGGCGAGAGGAGCTGACTTTTATGGGCCGGGAGTTGTGGGAAGCTACTTAACTCAAACGGTAATAAATAATTTAACAAAAGATAAAAATCCTCAATGGCTTGGCAAGCTGGATGTAATTCACAATTTTACTTATAATAAAGATATTGGACACGCACTGGCACTTCTCGGAAATACACCCTCGGCTTATAATCAAGTTTGGCATCTCCCAACCACAACAATAAAATTAACTTCCAGGAAGTGGATTGAATTATTCTTAAAAGAAATGAATAAACAAAAAAAGATACAGGCAATACCCACCTTTATGCTGGGAATATTGGGACTTTTTATTCCTGTCTTAAAAGAATTAAAAGATATTTCATACCAAGTTGAAAACGATTATTTCTTCAATAGTAATAAATTTAATAGTCATTTTAATTTTACCCCAACTTCTCCTGAAGAGGGGGTAAGGGCAACAATTAATTATTTAATCAATCGTTCGCTTTAACATGAAAAACAAAAATATTATTTCGTTATTGGTTGTTTTTATTTCTCTAATTACAATTTTACCTACGTCATTAGGTATTTTAAGTGGTGGTGGTTCGGGAAAGTATGAATATGAATCGATACGTGGAGAAAAAATAACAATTTACGGTACCGGATTATATGGGCATATGTCCGCCGATGTTGCCATTCAGGGAATTGCTCAAGACTATGTAACTCTTTTTGTCGGCGTACCTTTACTTCTAATTTCTCTTTTTTATTTGAGGAGAAAGTCGTTGCGCGGTTTATTTCTTCTATCGGGGACACTATTATATTTCTTTTTAACTTATTTGCTTTACACCGCGATGGCAATGTACAATAAAATGTTTTTGGTCTATGTAATATTGATGGGAATCTCATTTTATACTTTTATTTTAACCTTATTTTCATTCGATACAGAAACTCTTGTTGCCTCAACAAAATCAAATAAACCAGTGAAAACTGCCGGTATCTTTTTAATTATTAACGCCTCCTTGATTACCATGCTGTGGCTCAGCGTGATTCTACCACCACTATTAAATGGTTCTATTTTTCCGAAGGAGGTTCAGCATTACACAACATTGATAGTTCAGGGGCTTGATTTAGGATTGTTTCTGCCCGCTGCTTTTATAACCGGTTTCTTAGCTATTAGAAAAAACAAATTTGGCTTATTATTTACTCCCATATATTTAATATTTCTTTCAATTTTAATGACCGCCCTCGTTTCAAAAATAATATTTATGGCAAATGCTGGAGCGAATGTTGTGCCTGTAGTTTTTATTATGCCTACCATAGCAACAATATCAATAATATTTTCATTTTTACTTCTTAATAATCTGAGGCATCAATAAAAAAGTTTTAATTCCACACAAAATTTTTTCTTTAATTGACGCCTCTTTAGTGATATTAATTATTTCTGTGATTAGTATCTTAATATAGCCGCTATTTTCTGGTGTAAAGATAAAGCTCCATTTTCGACAAACGCGGTTTTACCCCCTTTTTGTATTACTATTTCTATTATCTCATCAACCGCATCACTAATATCTCCTGAATGACCAGGAGCCTCAACCGGAAGAAGCGTTAATCCATCAATATCAATATTTGCAGAGCAATGAAAATCCTTTTCGACCAATAATGTTTGGCATCTGCCCTCTACCGCCCTTCTCCAACACTGTTCAATTCCAGATGCATATTTATTTGCATTTACCGCTTTTTCAAGATCTGCTAATAAGTTGATTTTATTCTTTTCAATCGCCTCAAACACTAATGGCCAAGCAAGCTTTGATAACTCATGTGGAGAGATTTTATCATACGATCCCTCTATTTGAGCAATCACATTTTGCTTGTTTTCAGTTATTTCATTAAAAATGGAAAGATATTTTTTTACCCCCGTAATTACGACAGGTAATGCTTCAACGGAATTTAGAGAATTAAGATTACGATCCATTTTTCTGAAAAACTGTTTCGTCTTTTCATCTTCGTAAGCAGAATTGTTGGTTATTTCACCAACTCTAATTGGCTCATCCCAGGTTGTTTCTTGAAAATAAATAGGAAATCCATTCCTCTCAACTTCAATCAAGCTATCTCTTAAACCCTCAAAAAGTCTTGTTGGTTTTCCGCTTAAAACCAACACTAAATATTTTGGACTCCTGTTCAAAGTATAGATTAGATTTCTGGTCGCAAACGTTTCATCAATTATTACTTGTTCTTTAACCGAAAAAGGTATATCAAACTTAACAGCAACATTCATATTTACAAAAAGTGCAAGTCCGTCGAGTGTGTAATTATGGTCAACAGCCCCAACCAAATCATTAACTTTTTCGAGCAATAATGATGCTTCATTAGAATTAACCTTTCCTGATAGTCTGTGTTCAACTTCTCTAACCAAATTTTTCAATCTGATTGCGTCTTGTTTGTTCTGAGGCGAGGTTCTGTGTGTGGGTAACATAATTGAGATACACGGATAATTTTTATGAGACATCAGTTCTAATATCTCTTTTCTGTTCATGTTTTCCTCCGGGATTGGTTTCAAAGTAAAATATGATGAAGATATAAATCAGTGTTATTATAAACTATAAAAATCGGAAAGGGGCTTTCTTTTAGGATGGATATTCAAACTTAAACTTAGTGGATTGCTATTGAAACAAAAAGATATCGTCCTGTTTTCAAAATTTTTTATATTGACCCCAACAATAAATGTCAAAAAATAAATTATGGAATCGTGTGGTCTTGTCTAGCTCAAACTATTTATTAATTCTTTTAGTCTTCTTCAGTTCATTCTCCTATTCACAGACAGATAAAACTAATAATTCGGATTTATATTTAACAGCGAACCCTATTGTAAAAAAGTTATTAGATTCTTTAAACGTTGCGAAAAATGATGCGGAAAGAGTACGTTTATTCAATTCCCTAAGCTGGAATTTGGCAGATGTTAATTTTGAGGCGGGGAAAAACTTTGGCGATTCCGCATTTGCGCTTGCCAATAAATTAGGTCTAGATGTAGAAAAAGCTACCGCATTAAATAATATTGGTGAAATTTTATCTATAAGTGGAAATATTAAAGAGGCTATTTCAAAACACCTGCAAGCATTACAAATATTTAACTCAATAAATAATAAAAGTGGGATTGCAAACACTTACAAATTATTGGGTTTTTCTTTCTATAATATTTCTGACTTTAAAAGTGCGCTTGAGTATTTAAACTCAGCTCTCGAAACTTATGAAAATATAAACGACGAATCGGGCGCTGCAATTATTCATAATCATCTTGGTAATGTTTATGGTACAATAAAAGATCTTGATAACGCGCTCAATCACTTTAATAAATCTTTGTCGTTTGTACAAAGCGTTGGTGATAGCTCAAGAGCTGCTGTAAACTTGGGGAATATTGGGTTGATTTACTTTGAGAAGAAAAAATATAAGAAAGCAATTGAAAACTATTTAACCGCATTAAAAGTTTTTAAAGCTCTAAATCAAGAAATGAACTACTCTGTGTATCTTGGAAATGCTGGATTGGCATATTTAGAATTAAAAGAGTTTTCTAAGGCACAAAAATTTTTTAATGAGGCTCTTTCGATATCCAAAAAGTTAAAAGATGGTTATGGAATTGCTTTTGAAAATGCCAACCTGGGCAAAATGAATTATAAACTAGCCCTTCAGAATAATATTTCGGAGACCCAAAAACTTGATCACTTTAGAGAATCAATCACTTATTATAATAATGCTATCTCGATTCTTGAACCGCTTGGTTTAGCAAACGATCAAAAAAATTATCTATTCGAATTATCTACAGTGTATAAATCGATGGGTAATTATAAATTAGCCCTTGAGGCTTATGTAAAAGCCAGCGCATTAAAAGATTCGGTATTGTCTGAATCCACAAAAAAGGCAATTGCAGAACTTGAAACCAAACAGCAATTAAAAGAGAAAGACAAAGAACTAGAAATACTGAACAACGAAAAAGAATATCAAACAAAAGTAACACGCTCTTTGTTTATAATTTTATTTCTACTGGCGATCATAATTGTTTTAATTATTTATGCTTCCCGTAAGCAGAAAAAAATTAATGCCGAGCTGCAAAAAAATATAATTAAAAGGGAAGAAACTGAAAAGATGCTTCGCTTAAATGAAGCCGAATTAAAGAAACATAGAGACCAATTAGAAAATTTAGTGGAAGAGAGAACAAAAGAACTGAAGGCGGAGAACTCGGAACGACTTCGAGCTGAAAAGGAGGCGCTAGCCGCAAAAGAAAAAGCAGAGAACTCAGATAAACTTAAAAGTGAATTTCTCGCTCAGATGTCGCACGAAATTAGAACTCCCCTTAATATTATAAATGGATTTAATACTATTCTCAAAGATGAACTTCAGGATAACGCCACCCCCGTATTTAAAAAAGCCATGTCTAATTTGGAAGTCGCTTCAAACCGAATTATTAGAACCGTTGATATGGTTCTAAAAATGTCGGAAGTGACACTTGGTACGGCCAAGGTTTCGTTCAGTAAATTTGATTTTAAAGAAACAATTCTTGATGAATTACTCGATAAATATAGCTATTTGGCAAAGGAAAAAAATCTTTACATGGAATGTGTTTATGAAACCGATAAAACGATTGTTTACTCGGATGATTATTATGTGTTTCAAATATTTGTTAATCTCATAGATAATGCCATAAAATATACTCCCTCGGGGGGGATAAAAATAATTATTCGCAGAAACGACTTTAACGAATTGTCTGTTTCGGTAATTGATTCGGGAATAGGAATTTCACATGATTTTTTCCCAAATATGTTTCAATCATTTTCACAAGAAGAACGGGGTTATACCCGCAGTTATGAAGGCAATGGATTAGGGCTTTCGTTGGTTAGTAATTACTGCAAATTAATCGGAGCAATAATTTCAGTTGAATCTGAAAAGGGGAAAGGAAGCTCATTTACCGTAACATTCCCCCTAAATAGCGTTGAAAAAAAACCCTCTACTTAATTCCAACAAATCTTACTACTGCGGCTTTTCCTTGATGTAATTTTCCCTCGCTTAATTCTATATTGTCTCTTGATAATTTTTCAAATTCAAAATCAATAAAATCCTCGGTAATAGATTGTAAGTCATAAAGAAGATCCTTGTCTTTTGGTCCGCCGGAATTATATTTCAATTGTTCCTTGTCAAATGCTTCAATAATAATTTTACCTTTGGGTTTAAGCGCATCAATAACTTTTTGATGGAGTATTGGCTTGGTCTCCTCATTAACATGAATATAAATAAGTGCCACCGCATCGTATGATTCTTTTGGAAGAGGAGATTCAATAATATCGGCGACTATATAATTAATTGTTACATTACTTTTACTTGCTAATAGTTCTGCTTTCTTTTTACCGGCTTCCGAATAATCAATTGCATCCACCTCCCAGCCAAGAGTGGCGGCAAATATCGCGTTTCGTCCTTCACCTTCTCCAAGGAATAGGATTTTTCCTTTGGGAAGTTTTTGAAGTTCTTCTTTTAAAAATGCATTTGCTTCTGTGCCATACACAAACTCGTTTTCAGAATAACGATTGTTCCAAGTTTCTTTCATACATCTCCGATTTTATTTACAAAAATACTAAATTGAGAAGTAGAATATCGTTTACTATTTTATAAAAGAATATTTAGGAAATAGAATATTGATTAATACCGACAAAATCATAATTGTAGGGGATCGGGTACTGATTAAGCCCGAAGAACAATCAAGTAAAACAAATAGCGGTTTATATCTTCCTCCGGGGGTTCAAGAAAAAGAAAAAGTTCAAGGTGGATATGTTGTAAAGGTTGGTCCCGGTTATCCAGTTGGAATTCCTGGAGATGACGAGGAGCCATGGAAAGAACAGAAAGCAATAAAGTATATTCCTCTTCAAGCCAAAGAGGGGGACTTTGCGGTCTTCTTAAAAAAGGATGCGGTAGAGGTTGAAATTGAAAAACAAAAATTTATAATTGCGCCCCAAGCTGCAATATTAATGTTGTATAGGGATGACGAGTTGTTTTCCTAATTTTGATTCGCCTTTAATAAACAATCACAACAAATTACAATAGGAGTTAGTATGAAGGTCTTAAATGAATTCAAATCGTTTGCTATGCGCGGTAACGTTGTTGATATGGCCGTTGGTATAATAATCGGCGCTGCATTCAGCGGTATAGTAACTTCTTTGGTTAATGATGTGATAATGCCGCCTATAGGAGCATTAATTGGAGGAATTGATTTTTCTAACTTATCTATAAAAATTCCATCAATTCTAACTCCCGAGAAACCGGTAGAAATATTATATGGTAAATTTTTAAACACATTAATCAATTTTATAATTGTTGCCTTCGCAATATTTATGTTAATTAAAGGTGTTAATTCATTAAAGAAAAAAGAAGAACCAAAACCCACTGCTGCGCCAGCTCCAAAAGAAGAGGTCGTTCTGCTTTCTGAAATTAGAGATCTTTTAAAAACTAAATAAAAGTGATAGTTAAAAAAAATATACAGTTAATTACTGCTCTAATATTCATTATTTCATCCAGCATATTCCCCCAAAATTTAGAACGCCCGGAAGTTGGGGTTGCTCTTTCCGGCGGAGGAGCGCTTGGATTCGCTCATATTGGGGCCTTAAAAATTATAGACTCTCTAAACATCCCCATAGACTATGTTGCTGGAACTAGTATGGGGGGACTTGTTGGTTCGCTTCTTTCGTTGGGTTATTCTCCGCAAGAAATGGAGGAGTTGGTTACTTCAACCGATTGGGATGACATTTTTGATGACTCTCCTAAAAGATCCGACTTACCCTACTTTGAAAAAAGAAACCGTGGTTTATACCAGCTATCACTAAATTTAGATGGATTTACTCCTACAGTTCCAAGCGGTTTAATTGCTGGACAAAAAATTTCTCTCCTCTTTTCCAATTTAACTTATCTACACGAAAGCAAAAAAAATTTTGATCAACTCCCGATTCCTTTTAGATGCATTGCCGTTGATTTAATTACTGGTAAAGAAGTTGTTCTTAAAGAGGGCTCTCTATCAAAAGCAATGAGAGCTACAATGTCTATTCCTTCTGCTTTTAATCCTGTTGAATGGGGAGATTATCTTCTAATTGATGGGGGAGTGCTAAATAATTTTCCGGTTGATGTTGCACGAGAAATGGGCGCAGATATCGTTATTGGGCTCAATCTAATTTATCCCCCCAACAAAATGGAAGATTATGATAACTTATTAACTATCCTGAGCAGAACCGCTGACATCCCCAGGGATAGAAGATTGTTTGATAATATTAAAGAAACCGATATTTATATTGAACAGAATGTCGATCAGTTTTCGTTAACCGATTTTAATAGTGAAAAAATTTCTTTAATAATTAAGAGAGGGGAAGAGGCTGCCAGAAATAAAATTCCAGCTTTACTCGAATTAAAGAATAAGCTTCTATCATTTCCTCCTGATAAAAAAGAAAGAATTGTTCTGCGCCGTGATTTTACAAAAACAATTTCAAGTATTACTCTCAAAGGAAATGAATTATTAGATTTTGAGTTTATTAATAATTTACTCGACATAAAAACCGGGCAGCTTTTCGACTCGAATATAATTTCAGAAAAAATAATGCGTGTGTATGGCCTGGGCTATTTTGATACAATAGATTATGAGATTGAGCCTGCCGGAAAATATGAATATCATCTTATTATTAATATTAAAGAAAAATCGAAACAAAAAGTTTTTTTTGGATTGCGTTATAATGACTTTAATAAATTGGTGGGGGCAATAAAGGTACAAACAACCTCTCTTTTCATCCCCGGTTTACGTACGGAGTTAGAATTGCAGTTTGCCGGTATTTATAAAATTTCAGGAAAAATGTTTTATCCCTCCCGATCGCTTGATTTTCCGATTTATCCCTTCATTCATTTTATAGATAAAAGTTCACCTGTAAATATTTTTGATAGCACCGGCTCTAAATTGGCACAATATAGAGATGCTTCTTTTTTATATGGCGGGGGTATTGGTGTAAATATATCAAAAGATTGGGATTTGGAAGTTTCATACAATAAAGAACATGTTAATGCGAAGGCAGATATTGCATTCAGAAATTTTGGATACTTTCCCGATTTTGGTGATAAGTTATCAAGAATTGATTTAGCCGTTAATTTTGACAATCTTGACAACATTGTGCTTCCGCGAACTGGAACCAAAATTAGTATTCACTCAGAAATTAGCGATACGCGGCTCGGTTCCCCAATAATTTATAATAAATTTGACCTCCGTGGAGAATCTTATATAACCTTCAATAACTATCACACTATAAAATTTCGCGGTTCTTATTTAAAAGGATGGAATAATGTTCCAATTTATAAATTGTTTTATTTGGGTGGTCCTGCCGAATTTATTGGATTAGATTACACTCAATTGTTCGGCAGCAGGATTGCAATAGCCGGAATAGATTATAGATATGAGTTTAAGAAAGATATATTCTTTAAAATATTATTTAATGCCGCTTTCGATTACCGATTTGGATTTCCAGGCGAAACACAGATAAATGGAAATCCTATTTATGGTTTTGGCGTTGGAGTTGAGTTTTTGTCTATACTCGGCCCGCTTCAATTAATAATAGCCAATGGTGAAAAATCTCCTTATAAATCAGAATCAAGAAAACTTTATTACTACATTACTGCCGGTTATAAATTTTAGGATGCGCTGTCCTTATAAACAAAAAATCAGACAATCCTCTCAGAATTTTATTGATTAGTTAAAGTTGTTGTTTTACTTTTGCCCAACTTTTTAAATAAAATCTGGAAATAAAATGGAACACGCTCTTCCCGAAATTCCTCTTCTTTCAATGTTGCCTTTTGTTTTAATGCTTGGTGCCATTGCCGTTCTTCCACTAGTAGCTCACCATTGGTGGGAAAACAATCGCAACAAATTAATAATTGCAGTTATATTAAGTATTCCAACAACAATATTTTTACTCTCACAGAGTTTAAGCAATGAATTAGTTCATATAATGTTGTTTGATTATGTACCGTTCTTAATTTTACTTGGCGCGCTATTTACAATTACTGGGGGTATTTATCTTTCGGGGGATATTGAGGCAAAGCCAACAACAAACACTGCGTTTTTGGGAATCGGAGCCGTGCTCGCATCGTTAATGGGAACAACTGGTGCGGCTATGTTGCTTATTAGACCGGTGATTCAAACCAACAAGGAAAGAACTTTTAAGGTACATACAATATTATTTTTTATTGCTATTGTTGCTAATGCCGGAGGTTTATTAACTCCTCTTGGCGACCCTCCTTTGTTTATGATGTATTTACGAGGGGCTCCCTTTACCTGGTTCTTTAAATTATTTCCTGAATGGATTGTAACCAACATACTTCTTCTTGTAGTTTATTACTTGGTTGATATTTATTACCACAAAAAAGAGCCGGTCTCGGCATTAAAATTAGATAAGTCAGTAAAAAGACCGATTAAATTAGAAGGAAACTTAAACTTTGTTTGGTTAATTGGGGTAGTATTATCTGTTGCATTCTTAAACGAACAATACTTAACCTTTATTAACGACAATCATTATTACAAATTCATCCGCGAAGCTGTTATTCTTGGAATGGCTGTGCTTTCTTTACTATTCACTACAAAACTTGTGCGTACATCTAATAATTTTACTTGGGAACCCATAAAAGAAGTAGCATATCTTTTCTTGGGAATTTTTATAACAATGGTTCCATGTTTACTTTTCTTAGAGGCAAACGCCGCTCACCTTGGGGTTAATACACCTACACAGTTTTATTATTATACCGGTTTGTTAAGCTCTTTCTTGGACAACACACCAACAGCGGTTACGTTTCACTCGCTTGCTCTGGGATTAGGGTTAACCGAAGGCACAATGGTGGCGGGAATTCCGGAGATATTACTAAAATCAATATCAACCGCGGCTGTGTTTTTTGGGGCAATGACTTATATTGGAAATGGACCTAATTTTATGGTTAAAGCTGTAGCAGAAGAAAACAATATAAAAATGCCTTCATTCTTTGCATACATGTTTAAGTTCTCAATTATTGTTTTATTGCCAATCTTTATATTGGTACAGTGGTTGTTTTTATAAGCATAATTTGGGCGGGGTCGATTATCCGGCTCCGCTCATATCTTCAGATCTAAATCAATCCTTTTTTCATCATTGAAATAGAGGGGCAATAATAAAACTATAAAAAAAACAATTATAGCCGAATAAAAGAAAACGCCTCCAACAACTTTATCATACTCTAAAAGATTTAATTCCCCCAATAAATATGCCCAATCATGATAAACCTTATTTCCACCAAGAAGTGGAAGTTTTTTTGCTCTCGCGTCAGCCGCATAAACGCTTATGTTTATTAGGTTTTGTGCAAGCCAAATTAAAAATATCTGCGCCATAAAAATTTTTTTGTGAATAAAATAATAGACTATAAACATTCCCGGTATTATTATTTGCATTAATGTTCCACCCAAGGCATGTATAAATTTCCCAAACAAACTAAAAACCCCATGTCCCCCTTCGTGAATCAAAAGATTAATATAATCGATGAAGAGAAACTTTCCCTCGTTACTAATAAAATATATAATTACAGGAAACAAAAAAACCGATCCTAACCATGGTTTTAATTTTTCGAGTATAGTTTTATCCCGCTTAATTTGTTTGTAGTTTATGGTTATCATTCTTCAAATAACTTTCTTAACTCTTCATGATCTTGAGTAATCCCTAAACACACAATCAATTTAATTCTAGCTTTTTGTCCATTCAAATAATCTGAAAAAATAACTCCCTCCTGTTTTAACCATTTTCCAGCACCTTCATAACCATAAATATCCAAAGTTTCACCTGCGGGACATCTCGAGACCAGAATTACCGGTATATTTTTATCAAGAATATATTTTATTCCTTTGAATACAGGTGGCGGAACGTTACCAACCCCCATTGCTTCAACAACAATCCCCTCTGCACCGCTATCGGCTGAATATGTAAAAAACTTTTCATCCATTCCGGCATATACTTTTATTAAATCTACTTTGGAATTAATCTTATTTACCGAAAAAGATTCTAGTTTTCTTGCTGTTCTATTAAACCAAACTCTTCCTTTATCAACAAAACCGAGCGCTCCAAAATCGAGACTGTGAAACGTTTCTATATCTTCTGTGTGTGTTTTTGTAACTTCGCTCGCCGCGTTAATTTCTCCATTTAAACAAACCAAAACTCCCATCGACGTGCTGTTTGGATTATTAATAATATTAATCGCGTCCAATAAGTTTTTTGGGCCGTCCCAATTATTTTCGGAACTAGTTCGCATTGCCCCAATTACTACAATTGGTTTTTCTGTTTTAATGGTCAAATCCAAGAAGTAGGCGGTTTCTTCCAGTGTATCGGTACCGTGAGTAATTATAATGCCGTCAACCAAATCATCATCAACAAATGAATTTATTTTTTTCGATAAATCGAACATGAGCGGTGGGGTAATGTGTGGTCCCGGAAAATTTCCAAATTGATATGTAGTGAGATTAGCCAATGATTTTGCTTCAGGAATCATATTTAGTAAATCTTCCCCTAAAAAATAGGGAACCGCCGCTTTAGTAGATTCATCTATTTTCATAGAAAATGTTCCGCCGGTAAATACAACTAAAATGTTCTTCATTACTATCTCACATTATTATTTATTAAAATTAATTGAGTGAGTCTTACTATCAAAGAAAAAATTTTGCTTTTGTTTTAAAAATAATTTGCACAAGAAATATTTGGAAATTATTTTAATCGCACTTTTAGTTGACCCAAAAAGGCTGTTAATAACTTGTTAACAACTCTGTTTTGTGGAACGTTTCACGACACTAATCGGTCATTTTGTTTTATATTTATTGCTATACATAATGTTCGTTTTTATTGAAAAAGTCCCCCAAGTTGTTTGTTTGTAGGTGTTTGTGGTGATTTATTAATGTTATTAATTTGTTTATAATTTCGGTTTATAAAAAATCAAGAACTCTTTTAAAAATATTTTTTGAGATAAAAAAGTTTTTTTAATGTGGATAATATGCAGAATTTAGCCGAGTTGGCGCATCTTCAAAAAAGCGCGGTAGATGTTTGGAAAGAATGTTTAAAAATAATTAAAGATAACGTTCCTTTTATAACATATAACACATGGTTCCTTCCTATAAAACCCTTTGATATAGAAAACACAATTCTAAAGGTTTATGTACCCAATAGTTTTTTTATTGAGTGGATAGAAGAACACTACAATACTCTTATAAATAAAACAATCCACCAAGTACTTGGTTCTGATGGAAAACTAATTTATTTAATATTAGAAGAGAAAGAAGAGCCCGCCGAACCGCATAAATTTGACACCACATCAAAAAATCAAGTTATTGAAACAGAAAACAGACAACCTGATTTTGAAAATTATTTAAATGTAAGATATACCTTTGAAAATTTTATAAAAGGGGAGGGGAATCAACTCGCAAGAGCTGCCGCTTTTGCAATTGGCGAAAACCCCGGACAAACATCTTTTAATCCTTTATTTATTTATGGTGGTGTTGGATTAGGTAAGACTCATTTAATACATGCTATTGGAAATAAAGTTTTAGAAAAAGATAAATCAAAAAAGGTAATTTATATATCTGCTGACGCTTTTACTGTTGAGTTTGTTGAGTCTATACAAAATGATACCGTGAATGAGTTCTCTAGTTTCTATAAAACAATGGATTGTTTAATTATTGATGACATACAATTTTTAATTGGTAAGGAAAAAACACAGGATTTATTTTTTCAGATTTTTAATACTCTTCACCAATCTGGAAAACAGGTTGTGTTATCGAGCGACAAAGCTCCTAAAGATCTGAAGGGATTAAACGAAAGGTTAATAAGTCGGTTTTCTTGGGGACTATCAGCAGATATTCAACCCCCCGATTTCGAAACAAGAATTGCGATCTTAAAAAATAAAAGTGAAACGTTCGGGATTTATTTATCTAACGAAACCCTTGAATATATTGCTCAAAATATAACTTCGAATATTAGAGAGTTGGAGGGTTGTTTGATAAAATTACTGGCAAACTCCTCGTTAAATTCCAAAGAAATAGATTTTGAACTTGTTAAAAAAACAGTAAAGGAAATATCAACAAATAAACAAGTAAATATTTCTGTAGAGTTGATAACTAAAATTGTTTGTGATTTTTTTGGTGTTGAGGAAAATAAATTAAGAGAAAAAAACAGAAGGAAAGAGGTGGTAATGGCTCGCCAAATAGCAATGTATTTGGCAAAAACTTTAACCAAATCTTCACTCAAAACAATTGGCCTTCAATTTGGTGGACGTGACCATTCCACTGTAATACACGCACAAACAACAGTTGAAGAGTTAATTAAAAAAGACATGCAGGCAAGAGAAGTTATAGAAACCCTCAAAAACAAAATAGAAATGACTGTAAATTAGGCTGTTAATAACATGTGTTTTAGGGGTGAACAACATGTTTGTAATTTATATTTATGAGCCCTGTATAATTAACATTAGATTCTATACATATTATTAACTTTTTAGTGTTATTATTTTATTGGTTTTTTAATCTATAAACGGTGATTTATCGAGTTATTAACAAATCAACATTACTAATTATTATTAATCAATTATATAATTATCTAAAAAAGATTAATAAGGGTGTTAATAAGGTTAATATCTTTAAATAGTTATTTGGCTAAACAAATTGAAAATCTACCTAATTTTTGATATTTTTTGCATCAACTTGGAGAAATTATATGGAATTCAAGGTTAACAGTAAAGAACTAGAAAAACTTCTAAGTAAAATTATTCCGGCAGTTCCAACTCGCACTCCTATGCCAATTTTAGAAAATTTTCTTTTCGAAGTTAAAGATGGTTTGTTGACTATTTATGCAACTGATTTGGAAATCTCGCTGAAATCTTCCCTTAACATAGTTTCAGATGAGAACGTTGAGGTTGTAATTCCGGCAAGGCTATTAAACGAAATAGTAAAGTCGTTGAAAGAAACTGTTATCCATTTCAAGTTTTTACCTAACAATAAAATTAATTTGCTAACCGATACCGGCAAGTATATGATAAGTTATTTGCCAGCTGATGAATTTCCCGAAATAGCATCGGTTGATTCAGAAAAAGGATCCGGCGAGATTAATGAATTTTCTATAAATGGTGTTGAATTAAGACAGGCATTCGACCGCGGCTCATTTGCTATGAGTAAAGAAGAAATGAGACCAGCTATGATGGGTACTTTATTTGAGTTTTCAAAAGATGGTTTAAGATTTGTGAGTACCGATGGGCATCGATTAGTTAATCTGCTAAAGAAAAATATTGTAACAAGTTTTAGTCAGCAATATGTTGTTCCAGAAAGAGCTGTTTCTGTATTATCAAAAATATTAGATGAAAAAGAAGTTAAAATTCATCTTTCAAAATCATACGCATCTTTCAAATTAAACGACATAGAATTAATAACCAGATTGATATCACAAAAATATCCCGATTACGCAAGCGTAATTCCTATGGAAAATGAGTTTTCACTAAAAGTAAATACTAAAGATGTGCATGATTCAATTAAACGTATGATGTTGTTTTCAACTACAAGTACTCGCCGGGTTAAATTTTCAATTACAAAAGATATGTTAAATATTTCTGCCGAAGACCTTGATATTGGCGCTTCAGGCGAAGAAAAAGTTAAATGTGAATATTCTGGCGATGAACTTGAAATAGGTTTTAATTCCTCTTACGTCAATGATATGTTGAGCCATTTGTCAGGGGAAGAACAAATAATTTTTAAATTACACTCCCCAACAAAAGCAGTTTTAATAAATCCAGTTAAAGAAAAAGAGAATGAAGAACTAATAATGTTATTGATGCCGGTTCGGTTAAACACATAAAATGTTTCTTAAGCAAATTGAATTAAAGAACTTCAGACTTCATACAAACACATCAATAAAGTTCTCTGAAAGGCTAAATCTTATTATTGGCGGAAACGGACAGGGAAAAACATCTATTTTAGAGGCAATTTATTACTTGTGCACTACAAAAAATTTAAATCTCTCGTCAGAGTCTGATGTACCCACGTTCGGTTCATATAGTTTTGAGGTGCAAGGAGTGTTTTTTGAACGAACAGAAAACATATCCCGCTTTAATTATGACAGCCAAAAAAATAAAAAATCATATTTTCTTGATGATAAACAAATTTTTAGCTCTGCAAACATAATTGGAAAGTTTCCAATAGTCGCTCTTATACAATCAGACCACGCCATAACACTTGGCGCTCCATCCGAAAGAAGAAGATTTGTTGATTCTGTTCTGTCGCAAGCAAGCCAAACATATCTACAATTATTAATTGAGTATAATAAAATTTTAAAACAACGCGGCGCACTTCTTTCACAAATAAGGGAATCTCGAGACAGAAATCTATTTAGCCAGATTGAAGTATGGACAGAAGCATTAATAAAATCGGGTTCCCAAATAATAAAACATCGGTTTGATTTTATTGAGGAATTTAATCCTTTTATTAAAGATGTTTACACAAACATAGTTGAGAAAAAAGAGATTCCTAAAGTAAAGTATAATACAATCGAGTTTGAAAACTATAGCGAGATAAGTAAAAACCTGCAAAAGAAAATAGAAGCATCGGCTCAAGATGAATATAGAAGAGGCATTAATTTGGTTGGTCCGCACCGGGACGATTATATTTTTACAGTGAATGATTTGGAGTTAAGAAGGTTTGGTTCGCAGGGTCAGCATAAAACATTTCAAATTGCATTAAGGTTTGCACAATTTTTTTATTTAAAAGATAAACTCGCAAAAACGCCAATGTTCTTAATGGATGATGTTTTTGGTGAACTAGATAAATCAAGAGCCTATAGAATTAGTAATTATATCGCCGAAATTGGTCAATCATTTATTACTCTTACTGATTTAACTAATATAGAAAACTTAAATATTAATAACGGAACATTAGTAATAGAAGTAAATAATGGAAACTCGATCGTGGCGTAATAGCTTTAAAAAAATTGATGAAGTTATAAACGTCGAAAACGAATTTTGGCTTCTAAGAGAGACGGCAAATAATTACCGAGTAGTTGAAGAGTTTTCAAAAATATTTCCTGAACTCACGGTGATTGTAAAAGCGGTGAAAGTTGAAAAAAAAGTTCTTTTTTTAAAAACAGAAAACTCGGTTTGGAAAAGTGAATTAAATTTTCAAAAAAATGCTCTGATGGAAAAAATAAACAATTACTTTAATCAACCAATAATTAAACACATAAAATTTTTGTAAAAGGTACCAGAAAACTATGGCAAAAGGAAATGGAAACGGCAATGGTAACGGGAACTCGCAAGCAAAATATGACGCGAGTAGTATTAATGTTTTAAAAGGATTAGAAGCCGTTCGCAAAAGACCGGCAATGTATATAGGAGATGTCGGTTCGCGCGGACTCCACCACTTGATAAACGAAGTTGTTGATAATTCAATTGATGAGGCGCTTGCGGGTTATAACGACAGAGTAATTGTTACTATTCATAAAGATCAAAGCGTTACCGTTGAAGATAGGGGACGAGGCATTCCTGTTGATGTTCATCCCGAAGAAAAAAAGTCAGCGCTTGAAGTCGTAATGACCGTTCTTCATGCTGGAGGTAAGTTCGACAAAAACTCATATAAAGTATCTGGCGGTTTACATGGCGTGGGAGTTTCGGTTGTAAATGCTCTTTCTGAGTGGTGTATTGTTGAGGTAAAAAGAGATGGTAAAATTCATCAGCAGGAATACCGGTGTGGAATTCCAAAAGGTGGAGTTAAACAAGTTGGTACTTATAAAAGTGAGACTACAGGAACTAAGGTTACATTTAAACCAGACAGAGAAATATTTAAAACTACAAAATTTCATTTTGATACCGTTGCAGAAAGACTTCGTGAGCTTGCTTATCTAAATAAAGAAGTAACCATGACTCTCAAAGATGAAGCTGATGGGCTTGAAGAGGTTTTTAAATTTAAGGGTGGCTTAATAGATTTTGTGAAGTATCTCGATGAAAGCAGAAATCCAATTCACAAACCAATTTATATTGAAGGGGAAAAGGATGATATACCGGTAGAAATTGCGTTCGAGTATTCTGATTCATATAGCGAAAACATTCATACTTATGTAAATAATATAAATACTATTGAAGGGGGAACTCACTTGGTGGGTTTTAGAACAGCAATTACTAGAACTTTTAATAATTATGCCGCAAAAAACGGACTGATAAAAGAAAACAGCAAAATCAGTTTAACAGGTGAAGATTATAAAGAAGGTTTAACAGCGGTAATTTCTGTGAAAGTGATGGAGCCGCAATTTGAAGGACAGACAAAAACTAAACTTGGCAATAGTGAAGTAAAATCAGCTGTGGAAATGCTTGTCGGTGAAAAGCTATCAGAGTTTTTGGAAGAGAACGCACCAATTGCAAAAAAGGTTATTGATAAATGTATGCGTGCCGCCGAAGCTAGAGAAGCAGCTAGAAAAGCAAGAGAACTTGTTAGAAGAAAAAACGCTCTAGACTCAATGCATCTTCCTGGTAAACTTGCTGATTGCTCAATAAACGATCCCGAGCATTGCGAAATATATATTGTTGAAGGAGACTCCGCGGGCGGCTCGGCTAAACAGGGTAGAGATAGAAGGTTCCAGGCAATTTTACCTATTCGTGGTAAAATCTTAAATGTTGAAAAAGCAAAACTCAACAAGGTTTTAGAAAACCAGGAAATTCAAGCTATCATTTCTGCGGTTGGTGCTGGAATTGGAGAAGATTTTAATGCAGAAAAGTCTCGATATGGAAAAATTATATTAATGGCAGATGCCGACGTTGACGGAAGCCATATAAGAACTCTTCTCTTAACGTTCTTTTATAGACACATGAAAGAGTTAATAACATCTGGCCGGGTTTATATTGCTCAACCACCTCTCTATAAGATTAAAAAAGGAAAAGAAGAACATTACGCATTTGATGATGATGAAAGAGATAAAATATTAAAACGAATGAAGGGGGATGTAAAAACCAAAGAAGAAGAAGTTGAAGTAGAGGAAATAGAAGAGGTTGAAGAAACAACAACAACAACAAGAAAAATTGTAATATCCCGCTATAAAGGATTGGGTGAAATGAACCCGGAACAATTATGGTCAACAACCATGAATCCGGAAACCCGTACTGTATTACAGGTTAATTTAGAAAGTGCGGCTGCAGCCGATAAAATATTTGAGACTCTAATGGGCGATGCAGTTGAACCGCGCCGTGCCTTTATTGAAAAACATGCTAAATATGCTAATCTAGATATATAATTTTTTATTTATGAACGATAAATCAACATATAAAAAATCTGTACTGGAATATGCAAGAAAAGATTTTACTGCTTTAAATAAAAGCATTACTGTTGATGAGGCTCTAAAAAAAATAAGAAACGAAGGCGCTGGTGAAAGAATCGTTTACTTTTATGTGGTTGATGATAACGACGTACTCGTGGGGGTTCTTCCCACAAGAAGACTTCTAATTGGAAGGCCAGAGCAGAAAATAGAAGAGATTATGGTTTCACGGGTTGCGGCGCTACCCCACACCTCTACTGTTTATGACGCATGCGAGTTTTTTGTTACGTATAAATTTTTAGCTTTTCCTGTTGTTGACGAAAATAGAAAAGTGGTTGGGGTTGTTGATGTAAATTTGTTTACGGAAGAGTTGTTAAGTTTAGACCCAGACATTGAGGATCGTTCACAATATAACGATGTGTTTGAAACTATTGGTTTTAACATTAGCGAAATTAAAAACGCCTCTCCTATTAAAGCTTGGAAAATAAGGGTACCCTGGCTGTTAGCTACTGTAACTAGCGGAACAATCTGTGCAATTTTAACTGGTTTTTTTGAGGCAACTCTTTCGGAAAGCATAATAATAGCTTTCTTTTTAACATTGATTTTAGGGTTGGGAGAGAGTATCAGTATTCAATCAATGACCCTTGCCGCACAAGCTTTGCATACTGCAAAACCAACGTTAAAATGGTACACTAAAAATTTAATAAAAGAATCGAAAACCTCTTTTTTGTTGGGAATAAGTTGTGGAGTAATTGTAAGCATTGTTATTGTGGTTTGGAAGGGAAGTCTTCTTACCGCCATAGCAGTAGGATTAAGTATTTTGCTTGTGATGATTGTAGCCGCATTTTGGGGGTTAACAATTCCGGCAGTTCTTCACAAAACAAAATTGGATCCCAAAATCGCAGCCGGACCAATTACTTTGGCGCTGACAGATATTTGCACAATTGTTTTTTATTTGGGTTTGGCTACGATAATTTTATAGTAACCCTTAGTGTGGAAATCAAAAAGTTTACAAATAAATAATGATAAAAAAATAAACCAAGAAGCATAAGAATAACATGACAACAATTTTTGAAAAAGTTGTACCCGTATCACTTGAAGAAGAAATGAAATCATCCTACATCGATTACGCCATGAGCGTTATTGTTGCAAGAGCTTTACCAGATGTAAGGGATGGACTAAAACCAGTTCACCGAAGAGTATTGTTTGGAATGCATGAGCTTGGTGTTCCATTTAATAAACCCTATAAAAAATCAGCTCGTATTGTGGGCGAAGTGCTTGGTAAATATCACCCACATGGTGATAGCTCAGTTTATGATACAATGGTTCGTATGGCACAGGAATGGTCGTTACGATACACATTAGTTGATGGGCAGGGAAACTTTGGCTCGGTTGATGGAGATTCCCCAGCGGCTATGCGATATACTGAAGCTAGATTATCAAGAATTGCTGATGAGATGCTTCGAGACCTTGATAAAAATACAGTTGATTTTTCTTCTAATTTTGATGACACGCTTCAAGAACCTACTGTCATGCCCTCTTATTTACCAAATTTATTGGTTAATGGAGCGAGCGGTATAGCAGTTGGGATGGCAACTAATATTCCCCCCCATAACCTTAGTGAAGTTATAGACGGATTGGTAACTATAATTGATGATCCGAAACTTAAACCCGAAGAGCTAATTAAAATTGTAAAAGCCCCCGATTTTCCAACTGGCGGAATTATTTATGGATACGAAGGTGTTCGTGAAGCATTGCTTACAGGTCGAGGCCGTGTTGTTATTAGAGCAAAAGCAAATATCGAAACACTTAAAAACGATAGAGAAAATATTGTTATTACCGAACTACCTTTTCAAGTTAATAAAGCTTCATTAATTGAAAAAATTGCCGAGCTTGTTCGCGATCAAAAAATTGAAGGTATATCAAATATTCGAGACGAAAGTGATCGAGACGGAATGCGCGTTGTTATTGAAATGAAAAGAGATGGTCAACCTGCAGTTACATTAAATCAATTATTTAAACACACACAGATGCAGGTAACTTTTGGCGTTATTATGCTCGCGCTTGTTAATGGAGCTCCAAAAGTATTAACTCTCCGCGAAATGATGGATCATTTTCTTGATCATAGAATGGAAGTGTTGATTAGAAGAACTCAGTTTGATTTAGATGCCGCCGAAAGACGTGCGCATATATTGGAAGGGTTCATTATTGCGCTAGATAATATAGACGAAGTAATTGATACAATTAAGAAATCGCGCGATGTTGAAACCGCAAAAAATAACTTGATGCGTAAATTCAAACTTTCTGAAATTCAAGCCAAAGCAATTCTTGATATGAGATTGCAACGATTAACAGGTCTTGAAAGAAAGAAAATAGAAGATGAATACAAAGAGGTTATAAAGTTTATTCAAAAGTTAAAAGCAATACTTGCGAGCGAAAAATTGAGAAAGCAAATCATTAAAGACGAATTGCTTGCGCTTAAGGAAAAGTATGGCGATGAAAGAAGAACAGAGATTATCTACGATTTTAAAGAGTTTGCTTTAGAAGATATTATTGCCGAAGAAGATGTAGTTGTAACTATTTCACATCAAGGGTTTATAAAAAGATTTCCAGTAAGCGGATACAGAAGACAAGCCCGAGGCGGAAAAGGTGTTACCGGCGCCGGAACAAAAGAAGAGGATTTTATTGAACATATGTTTGTTGCCTCAACGCACCATTATATTATGTTCTTTACAGATAAAGGAAAGTGCTATTGGCTTAAGGTGCACGAAATACCCGAAGGAGGGCGTGCCGCTAAAGGTAGATCTATTCTTAATTTAATTGAAAAAGAGAAAGAGGAAAAAATCTCTGCCTTTGTTACGGTTAAAGAATTTACTGATGATAAGTTTGTAGTAATGTTTACTAAAAATGGTACTATTAAAAAAACAGTACTCTCTGCTTATTCAAATATTCGTCGCGGTGGAATTAACGCAATTAATCTTGCTGCGGGGGATTCTTTAATTGAAGCAAAACTAAGTGAAGGCAATAATGATATAATTATCGGCACCAAGCATGGTATGGCTATACGATTTAAGGAAAAAGACGTTAGAGATATGGGAAGAACCGCAACGGGAGTTCGAGGTATTAACTTGGGAAAAAATGATGAAGTTATAGGGGCAATTGTTGTTCGTAATGCAACTTCACTTCTTGTTGTTACAGAAAAAGGTTTTGGAAAACGTTCCGAGATAGAAGATTATAGATTGACAAAAAGAGGCGGTAAAGGAGTTATTACAGTAAAAACTTCGGAGAAGAATGGCTTATTAATGGCAATGAAAGAGGTTAATGACACCGATGAGCTTGTTATCATAACCACCGGCGGAATGGTCATCCGGCAAAATCTAAAAGAAATTAGAGTAATGGGAAGAAATACACAAGGAGTTCGGTTAATTAGATTAAATGATGACGATGCTATTGCAGATATCGCGCGGGTAATTCCAGAAGAAGAAGATGGTGAATAATAAAAAATTGAATATCCAAAATGATTACTTTGAGGTAAATAATGGCGCACAACAATAATTTAAAGTTTGATTCTATATGTGTTCATGGTGGTATAGGTGATTATGAATTTGGACCGGTCGTTCCTCCAATATATCAAACATCTACATTTCGATTTAAAGATTCCGCACACGGCGCCGCATTATTTAAGGGAGAGGTTGACGGATACATTTATACAAGAATGAAAAACCCAACAATTGAAGCTATGGAAAATGCTGTTGCTCAACTTGAGGGGGGATTCAAAGGATTGGGATGCGCTAGCGGAATGGCCGCTGTAAACACTGTTTTAACAACCCTATTAAAATCGGGAGATCATATCGTGTGTTCCCGTTCTGTTTACGGTCCTACCCGTACACTCGTTGAAACTGTATTATCAAAATTTGGGGTTGAATCAACTTTCGTTAATTCAGAAAATTTTAATGAAATTGAATCGGCATTTAAGCCAAACACAACGGTTCTATATCTTGAAACTCCCGGTAATCCAACTTTGTCAATAACGGATATAGAAACTGCGGTAAAATTTGCCCACGATAAAAACGCATTGGTTGTAATCGATAATACATTTATGAGCCCTGCACTCCAACAACCATTTGAATTTGGAGTTGATGTAATCTTACATAGCATGACCAAATTTTTAAATGGTCACGCAGATGTTGTTGGTGGAGTAGTGGTGGTTCGTGATCAAGAGATGTATTTAAAAATGAGAAAAGTTTTGAATCAATTGGGCGGAGTTATAGATCCCTTTAATTCCTTTCTAGTCCACAGAGGATTAAAAACTTTATCGTTGCGAATGAAAAAGCACACAGAGAATTCATTACCGGTTGCGGAATTTTTAGAGAAACACCCTAAAGTTAAGTGGGTACGTTATCCCGGACTAAAGAGTCATCCTCAATATGAACTTGGATTAAAACAACACAAAGCATTTGGCGGGATGATTTCATTTGAACTCAATGGGGGCTACAAGGCTGGTGAAATATTAATGAACTCGGTAAAGTTTTGTCAACTCGCCGTTTCTCTCGGAGGAGTTGAAACCCTAATTCAACATCCGGCAAGTATGACTCATTTAACTATGGGAAAGGAAGCAAGAGAAGAAGCGGGAATAACTGATGGACTGGTTCGGCTTTCTGTAGGTATTGAAGATGTGACTGATATTATTGCGGATCTTGAGCAAGCATTACAAAAAATTACTGATTAATGGTTTTTTATTGCTTTTATTGAGTGAGGCGAAATCAACATCTTTGTCTCACCATATAAATTACTTGATTAATTTTTTCATTTTTTCTATTTCATCTCTTAATTGTGCCGCCCTCTCAAATTCTAAATCTTTAGCGGCATTAAGCATTTCTTCAGTCATCTGATCTAATAATTCTTTTCGTTGGTCCAGGCTCATATATTTAATTACCGGCTCAGCAACCCTCATAAACGCGGCTTCTTCCTTCTCGTTATCTTTCTTTCTTACATCTGCAATAGATGTTGAATTAAGAATCTCCTCAACACTTTTAAAAATTGTTTTTGGAGTAATTCCATGTTCCTTGTTGTACTCCATTTGAAGCTTTCGTCGGCGGATTGTTTCTTCAATAGTTTTTCTCATGGATTCAGTAATTTTATCCGCATACATAATTACCTTTCCATTTGAATTTCGCGCAGTTCGTCCAGCTGTTTGCATTAATGATCTCTCGCTTCGTAGAAATCCCTCTTTATCTGCATCAATTATTGCCACAAGTGAAACCTCGGGTAAATCCAAACCCTCTCTTAAAAGATTTACACCTACCAATACATCAAAACCACCAATTCTCAAATCACGAATAATTTCAACCCTTTCGAGAGCGTCAACCTCACTATGAATGTATCGAACTTTGATTTTCAGCTTATCGAGATAATCTGTTAAATCTTCTGCCATTTTTTTAGTTAAAGTTGTAACAAGGACTCTCTCTTTTAAAACAACACGATTTCTAATTTCACCTATTAAATCATCAATCTGTCCTTTGATAGGTCTTATTTCTATCTCGGGATCAAGCAATCCTGTTGGTCTAATTACCTGCTCAACAAAAGAACCGTTCGATTTCTCGAATTCATAATTAGCCGGGGTGGCACTTACATATATAATTTTATTTGTAAGTCCTTCATACTCCTCAAACTTTAAAGGACGGTTATCAAGAGCGCTCGGTAATCGAAATCCATGTTCAACAAGAACCTCTTTTCTTGAACGGTCACCATTATACATTCCCCGAATTTGCGGAATTGTAACATGGCTTTCGTCAATAATTAATAAATAATCTTTTGGAAAATAATCGAACAAACAAAACGGTCTTGAGCCGGGAGGTCTTCCATCCATATGTCTTGAATAATTTTCTACTCCTGAACAATATCCAATTTCTCTCATCATTTCTATATCGAACTTTGTTCGCTGTTCTAATCTTTGAGCCTCAACATATTTTTCTTGGCTCCAGAAATACTTTAATTGTTCTCTCAGCTCTTCTTCAATTGAAATTATTGCTTTGTTAACCTGTTCTTTAGTTGTAACAAAATACTTTGCCGGATATATAGGAATAGAATCAACCTCTTTTATAACATCTCCGGTGATCGAATCAATTATTGAAAGTCTTTCAATCTCATCGCCCCAAAACTCAATACGAACGGCTTCCTCATATTGATATGCGGGGATAACTTCAACCACATCACCTCGAGCGCGGAAAG
This sequence comes from Melioribacteraceae bacterium, assembly GCA_019638015.1. Lineage (NCBI taxonomy): Bacteria > Pseudomonadati > Ignavibacteriota > Ignavibacteria > Ignavibacteriales > Melioribacteraceae > Melioribacteraceae bacterium. The sequence goes on from JAHBUP010000001.1 coordinate 69,325, forward strand.
TTCCTCTAGTAAAATCGGAATCGTTTCTTGTGTAATATATATCAATTAAACTACGCAGTATTTTTTTTCTTTCTACAATCTGCCCTTTATGCAAAAAGATTATTTGTCGGGCATATTCCTCCGGAGCGCCTATTCCATAAATACATGAAACACTCGCCACAATTAGTACATCATTTCTTCCTTCGATTAATGATGTGGTGGCTTTCAGCCGTAAACGATCGATCTCTTCATTAACAGCAAAATCCTTTTCTATATAAAGATCCCGCTTAACTACATAAGCCTCGGGTTGGTAATAATCGTAGTAGCTAATAAAAAATTCAACAGCATTGTTTGGAAAGAAGGATTTAAATTCACTGTATAGTTGAGCAGCTAGCGTTTTATTATGAGAGATGATTAAAGTTGGGCGGTTATATTCCTTTATAATATTGCTCATTGTAAAGGTTTTACCGCTACCGGTAACGCCAAGCAGAACCTGATGTTTATCCCCCCGGTTAATTCCTTCTAATAATTCAGCAATTGCTTTGGGCTGATCCCCAGAGGGCTGGTAGTTTGAAACTAATTCAAAATTGGACATTAACTCTTTTCCTTAATATCAAACAACAAAAATAGTGTTTTGAGAGGAAAAGAGAGAAATTAATTTCTCACCGTTACCGACGCCGCGTGAAAATAATCGCCATGAAAATGCCCGCGTAAAGTTATTCTATTTGAAACGTCCATTCCGGGGGGCAAAATAAGGGGAGCCATGACTTTCATCTCTAAACCAGTTGCATCCCTAACATAAAAAACAGATGCCGAGTTAGCTTTGTCCTGCTCAATGCCTTTTGAAGAGACATATTCAACAAAAATATCTCTATTTGCGGTACTGTTTGTGTCAAAATCCGAAAACTTGCCTAAATCGTCCTTTGGTGAAAAATAAATTAAATAAAGAGCTCCGGCTATTATTAAAACCAGTCCCGGTAATATTAGTTTATCTAACTTCATAACATTCCTTTTTTTTGATTATCAATAGATTAATTATAAAAAAAAGTTTTTTTAGAAATAAGGTAATTCGAATTTTTTTATTTTAGCCGGCAACATTTTTACTTGTGAGGAAGGGATGAAAAAATCGATTTTGTTTTTAATGTTAACTTTAACCATGTACAATTTTGCACAAACCGACTCGGTTAAGATTAATCCATGGGTTCCCTCATTCGTAGTTGGTGTTGGAATTAATCAAATTGCGTTTACAAATTGGGTAAAAGGTGGTGAAAACTCAATTGCATGGACACTCTTCGGTAATTTTAAGTATGATAAAGTTGGAGATAAGTGGAGTTTTCGTAATCAGATAAAGGGGGCATATGGAAGATCAAAGGTTGGTGAAGCAACATACCGAACAACAGATAATGATCTATATATAGAAAATTTAGCATCCTACAATGTTGGCTGGTCTGTAAATCCATTTTTTTCAAACGCCGTAAGGACACAAATCTCAAAAGGATTTGATTATAAAACAAGCCCAACTTCTCCAATAAATATTTCAGATCTTTTTGATCCCGGTTATATTACTCAGACACTTGGTTTTACTTATGACCAGTATAAAAGTATAATTACACGTTTCGGTATAGCTTTTCAGGAAGTTGTAACGAATAAATTTACCCAATACTCCGATGACCCCAAAACTGTGGAAATAGAGAAGTTTAAGTTTGAAACAGGAGTTGAATCGGTCACTGATTTCGATTATACTATCGATACTAATATTAATTGGAAAAGCAAGCTTCGATTTTTCTCTCGGTTCGAAAATTTGGGCGTGTGGGATGTTTATTGGGATAATTCAATTACTGCAAGCGTAAATAGCTGGCTGAAAGTAAATTTTGGGTACACAATGCTTCATGAAGTTTCTCAATCGAAGAAAACTCAAATTAGGCAAGGATTACAGATAGGTATTACATATACTATTTTATAATCATTAAACAGATTAATGGTGTAATGTTCGGGATAAATTATGTCCATAACCGAAAGACAGGAAGAGATTGTTAAAGTATTTGATGAGCTTTTAGAGTGGGAGGATAAGTATAAAAAGATTATAGATATAGGTAAATCTCTTCCATCGTTAGACGAAAGCATAAAAACAGACAAGTATAAATTGAGCGGCTGTCAATCTCAGGTTTGGATTAATGCGAAGCTTACTGATGGTAAGATTATTTTTGAGGCAGATAGCGATGCGGCAATTGTGAAAGGATTGGTGGCAATTTTGGTAAGGGTTTATTCTAATGAAACACCTGAAGAAATACTTTCTCACCCGCCCGAATTTTTGCAGAAAATTGGAATTGATAAACACCTTTCTCCAACAAGGAAAAATGGATTAGGTGCAATGATGAAGCAGATACAGTTATATGCGGCAGTATTTAAATCTATAGTTGCAAAAAAAACTTAAGTTTATAAATACACTATTAAATTAATATAGCTGTTAGCCTTGTGGATTTTTGTTATAACGAATCAATCAATAGTTTCATCAAAAAATTTATGATTGCCCCTTAAGCCAATTAATACCATCATTGATGTTAAGGAAGGATTTAAATTTGAATCCACGGTTTCTATGAATTGTTTCTTCATCGTTGGCAAGTCGCATATTTAATACAGATTCGATATGAGCAATTTTTACAGTTTTAAATTCTTTGGGCATTGATTCGGCTCTCTGTATTGTTTCAACAATTGAACGCTGTCCTGTTAGCTCCGAAAAATCAACTACGAGTTTTTTGTTGTTTGCCCGCTTTAATCCACTTAGTATAATATCTTTAATTTCCTCGCGAGATCTGGAGTCATACTCTCCGCCAAGCTTAATAACCGTAATGTTATTAATCTCACTAATTTTTGATTTTAGGCTCATCATCGGTTCTCCATGATTTTATTACCATTGTTTAATAAATATAATTTATTGCGAGAGACGAGTATTTTGAGGATTGAAAACATTAGTTTCTTTTCCTCCTCTCGTTCAAGTCGTAGCTCATAAAACATCTTTATCAGAAAATCTTCTTTTATACCGGAAAGAGAAATATTTTGAGGGTAATCACTTAGGTTAAGCATTTTTTATTCTCGGGTTTGTGGGTGCGCTCACCAGCGTCATTCTTTTTGTAAGATGTTTATATGAGATTTGATCATAAACTGGCCTTGAATTTTCTTTTTGTTCTTGAGTTGAGATGTACTTGAGTTGCGGGTTATCTGAACCGGATTCGGAATTGTGATTATTCGCTGTAATTGATTTTGACAGAAATATAGAAGGTGCAGAATCCTCAATGTGTCGAACAATATGAGGGATGTAGTGGGAATTATTAGGAACCAATTTTCGGCGGGCACTGGTAGCGCCCAGTTTATAAAAAAGAAGCCCCGATAATCCGATCATTGCCAATACCGAAGAAATAAAATATGCTAATACCATTTTCAAACTCCATCAAAATTTCTGATGTAAAAATGATCTTTAGCCTGCTTCTTCTGTATAGCTTAAGATGTGAAAGAATTGTAAACAAAAAGAGGTAAAGCTTGTCACAGAAAATGTGACAAGCACATGTTGGCCTTTTCTATTTCTTTACCACATTAACAGTAAATGAGGTGACCGTTGTACTGCATGTTGTATTTTTTTGGTCATCAACGGTAAGTGTAACCTTATATATTCCAGGATTCTTGTATCTGTGCATAGCCTGTGGCTTTGAATAAGTTGTTCCATCTCCCGCATCCCACCGATATAAAACATTATCACCATCGACATCAATAACTTCTGCCAAGAACAATAACTCATCGTTGGCGCCACCCAAAACAATTGTTGTATCTCTAATTGCCGTTATTTCCGGGACCGAGTTTCGCAATATTGTTGTTGTGGCTGAGGATACCACATTATTGGCGCTGTTCAGAAGTTCAAAGATAACATTAGAAAATTGATTGCTCGAAATTGATCCGGCGAAAGTAATTGTTTTTTCTGCAACTGGTTTTCCATCAATCACCCACCTATGGTTAAGCGGAGGACTCCCCGCTTCATAATTTATAGTTGGTGTTATACTAAAGGTTTCATTTTCACAAACCACTAAACTTTTTGGCAAAGTAATTAAAGGATAATTAATTACACGCAAATATTCTGTTTTTTCGCATGAGCCATTTTCAACATTTGAGTTGTCGGTTACCACTAATTTAATTCTGTAAATTCCGGCTTTTTCAAATTTTTTGGTAAATATATTCCCGGAAAAAACCTTCTCGTCATCAATAAACCAATCGTATGACACTAACCGGCCATCATCATCGTAACTTTTTGAGGCATCAAATACCGCACTCTCCGATTCATATATATAACTTTGCCCTTCGAATAAAGCAACCGGTGTTTTATTAATAGTTATATATAAAGTATCAAAGCTATAGTTGTTATTTGTTGAAAGATCATCCACCACTTTTAATACAACATGATATTTTCCGGGAGCGGAATATCTGTGAGAAATATTGATGCCCTCCTTTGTTTTTCCATCCCCTAAATCCCACAAATATTTAGTTATTTGCCCATCTCGATCGATTGATTTTATTCCCTCAAAATTTACAAATTGATTAACCGCGGCGTTGATATTCCCTTCGGCAACAGCAATTGGTCTATTATTTATAATAATTTTTTTTGAGATGGAATTAAATCCACACTCCGTGCTGGAATCCGCAACGGCGGTCAAAGTAACTTTATAGTTACCTGGAGAGGCATATTTATATTTAGTTTTTTTCCCTTCTGAACGATGACCATCACCAAAATCCCAATAATAATTTTTAATGATGCCAGAAGTTACAGAGCTCTCCGATCCATCAAAAAGAATATCTTCATTTGGCGCCGATACATTAATAGAATTAATACGGGCTATTGGCGCATCTACGATAGTTACAATTAATTCATCTTTGTCAGTGTTGTCGCAATTACCAACAATATCGCCTGTGATTGTTAATGTAACTTTATAGATGCCCGGTTTTGTATAAATGTGTTCCGGTTTTTCACCGCCACCAACTTCTCCGTCACCAAAATCCCATTCATAACTATTAACTATACCATCAACATCTTTTGACTGTGAGCCATCAAATTTAACCGGTCTATTTGCGCATGCTGTAAAATCATCACCAGCGTTAGCTGTGGGAGTTTCAGTAACTTTAATACTTTTGTAATCCTGGGAGAAACCACATTCCAAACCGGAATTATCTCTTACTGTTAATAAAACATTATAAAGTCCGCTCTTTCTAAAAACCTTATAAACACTGCTTCCAAACAATTTTGTTGAGTCACTAAAAAGCCATTCATATTCCAATAAATTATCACTAAAAGATTTTGATTGTAAACCGCTAAAAATTACTATATCCCCAGCGCAAACAGTTGTATCGGCACCGGCATTTGCAATTGGCGCATCATGAAGATTTACCATTATGGTGGTTGAGTTTGAAGAATTAGTTAAACCAGTTTCATCGTCAACTGTTAATAAAACTGGTATTAACCCGCGTTCATTAAAATTATAGGAAATAATACTCCCTCCTTTAATTTCCTGGTCTCCCGGAAATTTCCATGTAAATGAAAGTGGGTCCCCATCGGGATCCGATGTACCGGAAGCGTCAAATTTTACAACACTGCCGCACGTTTCAATAAGTCCCTCGGTTTTGATTACCGGCGAGCTATTAATTTTGATTTGTACGGTTTTTGTTGAAATGGAATTTTCAACATTCGCATTATCTTTAATAGTAAGCTGAGCATTATAAATTCCAGGAGAAGTAAATGCTTTTTGTACAACACCTCCCTTGAGAGAAGATCCATCGCTGAAATTCCAGAGATACTCTAAAATTTTGCCATCTTCGTCGTAGGATTTAGATGCGTCAAAGGTAATTTTTTGATTTGGCGCTGCGACGGGAGTGTGATTTATAATGACAACCGGGGCACTATTTACAGCAACGCTGATAAATTTTATATCACTTAAGGGGGGGGTAAAATCATCAACAACTTCTAGCCCAACTAAATAATTGCCCGGATTTGCAAACTCATACTCAAAAATCTTTTCTTCACTAATCGGGACATTATTTAAATGCCATACAGTCTTCACTATATTGCCATTTGGGTCGATAGAGTTGGCAGAAGTAAATGCTACTTTTTTGTTTGGAGCAACAACTCTATCCGGTCCCGGATCTGAAATTGGGCGGTTATTAATTACAACACTTAAATTATCTTGAAAGGTAGTAACCTCGTTACCAATTCTGTTTTCTTCTTTTGCGATTACAAAATATTTTCCTGGAAGTTTATAAGTGTGAGAAACCGTTTTTCCTATCCCGGTTGAACCATCACCAAAATTCCAAAAGTATTTCGAATCAATCGAAGTAGGCAAATGCTCCTTCTTGTAATTAAAATTAATATTACTATTATTTGATGAAATGAGATTGTTCGATTCAATAAAGGGGTAATCATTAATTCCCACGAGTAGAGAATCAACCGCCCAATTATTTATCATATTAGAATTATCTTTAATTTTCAACCTCACAACATATAAACCGGTTGATTTATAGCTGTGTTCAACTACTTTTCCGTTCAACAGCGTTCCATCGCCCAGATCCCACTCATAATCAATTATATCGCCATCGGAGTCGCGCGAATTCCCAGCATCAAAGCGAGTAATTTGTCCAAGCCGATTAATTTTATCTAATCCGGCAACAGCAACCGGAGAATCGTTAATTATTACTTTTACTATTTCTGAGGATTGATTATTTGGCGCTCTTGAATTATCGATTAAAGTAATCTTAACAGAATAAACGCCAGCTTTTTCAAAAGAGGTTTCAATTACAGATCCATTTTTTAATCCTAATTGACCAAAGCTCCACTCATAATCAATAATCTCACCATCGGGATCAATACTGGCGGAAGCATCAAATTTAATAGTTTGATTTGGAGCGCCATAGATTACAGGTTCTACGGATATAATTGGTTGAGCATTAATAGTTATGTTCATAGTGTCAATGTCATAATTACAGCTATCAGAAAAATTATCCTCTACGCGGAGAGTAACAGTATATTTTCCATATTTAGAATATTTATATGAGACAGCTTTACCGGAAGCGCTATTTCCATCTCCTAAATCCCAACTATATTTTATTATTGTTCCATCTTTATCGAATGATTTATCACCGCTAAAAGTAACATTACTATTTTCTGCGGCGACAATAGGAGCTGTTATAACAGCTTTAGGTTTGTTATTAATAATCGTTTGAAATTTTTCCAACGTGGCGCGTGTAATTCGATTATTAATTTCTTCAATAATTACTTTGCCTTTATAAATTCCAGGTTCCTCGTAAGATCTAACTACTTTCGAATCGGTTGATTTGAAACCATCATCAAAAAACCAGTGAAAGCGAATTTCGTTACCCTCTTTCGAATAAGATGATGAATAATCTATCTCGTGTGTGTTACAGTCAATGTAACGAGAAGAATATTCTGCGGTAGGAACTGGTCCAATTTCTTTTACGTAAGCGGGAAGAATAATGGGTAACTTTTTTCCCTTACTGTCGGTTATATAAAAAGTAATATCGTTAACCGGTTTGTTTTCGATAGCAATATCGAACGTACAATAATTTTCTCGTTCAATTGCTTCAAGAGAAAATTTTACGCTCGACCAGCCCGAAGGATTATTATCTGCAATTGGTGATTCGTTCTGAATTGCTGTGCTGAAGGTTGTTTTTGTACCATCAAAATCAAAAATATGAATTGTAATTTCATTGTCCTCTTCGCTCGGAAGAAACTTAAAGGAGAACTTTTCATTGTTTTTACGTAATGATAGTGTTGGTTCAAACGAATACACTTCAACCTTATTAACCGAAAAATTTTCTAATGAATCGGAACTAAAAAATAAATCAAAATTGTTTGCATCGTTACCGCTAACCCCTTCCACAACCAAGGTAAATTGAGATGTCTCACTGGCAAAATTTTTAAGATTAGCCAATGTGTACCACTTATTATAATAGCGGTTATCTTGAGCAATCTCAAAAGTATAAATTAAGTCTGGTTTCAATGTAGCCCGTGAATCTGGTTGACGGTAAAAAGTCTCTTCAGCATATTCATTTTTAAATAGACTAAATCTAAATCGTGAATCCCACGCTCCGAAGGGAGAATCATAACTTGAGCCGCAGCTCATATCATATAAACGAAGGTAAACATTATCACTAATATCCTGAGGTAGTTTTATGTTAATTACTTGAATAAAATTATTATCCCCCTCGGTAATGCTTGCCGCTGGCCCATAATTAACATATCTAATAGATTGGCCAATTAAGATATGACTAATAAGAAAGAATAATGAAAAATATATTAATCGATTCATTTATATAATTCCAACTTTATTTGCTAATTTGATAAGTCTCTGAATTTAGAAGGAAATCATGCAATACTATTTTCTTAATAACCGGAGCTTGATCAAGCCCTACACTTACAAATCCTTCGTAAGTCTGACTTTGTTCGTTTAACCGTAATATTTCTTTCTGAATAAACCCCCTTATCTGTAACTCAACCTCAGCAGTTTTTCTTAGCGGAGAACTGTCTTGGGCTTTAATTATAATTTTATACAAAAAATTGTTAGAGTTATCCTTTTGAACTCTATGCGATATTAATTTGGGGGGGGATTTATCTAAGAAAATCCTTTTTTCTAAAACAGAATATTCGTCGTTTGGATTTAGGGCTTTTAATAAAAAGATGTTATTAGAGCCACCAAGAGTTTTTTGGATGTTGAATCCATTGTCGTTATCAAGTTCTACTTCTTGATCGTTTATAAATAAAGCATTTCCATTTTTAACCGTTCCCACAAAAGATATTTGTTCCCGGTTTGTAAATGATAAGGTGGGACTCACAAGAATTATCTCTGGCTTTTCAGAATAGGGAACAAGTATTGCGGTAATTGTGCGTTTATAGCCCGCCAGAGAATTTACTGTTATTCTAATAATTTCTTCTTTGAATAACATTGGTAAAATTAAATTGCAATTGCCAAGTGTATCAGCGTATCCTGTTCGCTTCCATGAATCATTTTCTGAATTAATTTCTATCGATGACATTGGTCTTGTTTTAAACACAAGTTTTTGTGTCATTGGGTTGATCGTAATTTTAGTGTTTTCCTCAATCTCTAATCCGGTTTCGTTTAAAATAATTATTCGAGGATCGCCCTCATAAAACACAGTTCGCTTTACAATGGATTCCAATCCACTATTATTAAGCGCCCTTATTGCTATTTCACTTTTCCCTTCAATTAGTGAAAGAGAATATTTGAATGATCCCTCGCTTGTTATTTTGGCTTGCCGGTCATTTATAAATACTTTACTTCCGGGGGAAGTTCTGCCTGAGAGGTCCATTTGTTTTTCCTTAGTAGAAAAATTATTTGGCGGAAAATCAAGACTAATAAATGGTTTGTCATTATCTGGAGATACTACAAAATATCTTGTCTCAGAAAAAGGACCCGGTAAGCCTGAATTATCTACAGAACAAGTTCTCCAGTAATAAACTCCCTTTTGAAAATTATTGAAAGTGGTTCTTGTCTCAGTGATGTTCTTCCTGGTATCGTACATTGTTTTAAAATTATTGTCGAGCCCTATTTCAATCCAATAACTATGAGCGCCATCAACAGAATTCCATACAAATTCTTGTGTTTGAGAGAGAACGTTTAGCATGTTGGCGGGAGAAATTATGTTAGGCGAAGGAAGCAAATCTTTAGCATCAGAAGGAGTGCCAGTTTGATTGATAACAGAGCCTTGATTTTTTTGTACTACCACAGTTTTGTTGCTTGTCTCGAGAGTGATTTCGCCATTGTAATTTGCGACTTTAGTATCGGAGGCCCCCTTTTCAATCCAAAAATATTTTGAGTTAATTTTAGTTTTAACCCCCGGTATTTCTAAATTAAAATCCTTTTTGGGACTGTTAAGAAGCATGGCATACGCATCCCCCTTTTCAATTTTAATCTTAGAAGATGATCTATTGGTTAAAGCATCAACTCTTGTTTTTTGAATAACCGCCTGAGAATTTTCATTTAACTTTATTTGACTTAAATCGTGAAAGGTTATTCTTGCCAGCGAAAGAGCAAGTGTTCTGGCCACATCATTTTCTCTTAAATTTTCATGCAGCTCTGCGCTCTGCCATGATAGTGCAGAAGCAAATCTTTTTTGCAAAGTTCCTTTTTTAAAAGTAACAATTGCATCAATTGTTTTGTCTCTAATTTCAATAGTCTGTTTGTGTGCTCTTTCTGCAAGAGAAACTCCTTGTTTTGCAAAGTCAATCGAAGAATCAATCTCAAATGATTCTTTCTGCTTTAATGAGTTTTTATAAGCCACTTCTGCGTCTGTAAGCAGTTCGGCTGCCAATACCTTTGCTCCGACTTCAACAGCTTTTTTAATTGAACCTTTTACGTTTTCGATTGACTGGAGCATTTGAACAACTTTTTTTTGAGGAATTACTATTACCTCTCCAACTTTCAAATCGGTCAATTCTCTTACTCTATTATGTTTCAGTATAAACGGCCATAAATCGGCGCTTCCAAAATATTTATCTGCTAACTGTCTTATATTAAAACCGGACTCAAGTTTTATTGAGGGTTCTTTCTGCTGAGCTACTAAATATGAGCTAGTACTAAGTGAAGCAAAAAGCAGAAATATTAAAAAAAGGGTTGTTCTATATTTATTCATTTGTTTCATTTCCGAGTGAAAGATTTTCCATTAAACACATTTAGGAAAATAATTTCTATGTGATGACTATAACCACTATTCAAAGGTTGATTCGGGTTTATCGCATTATTTATAAACAATATTACTTATTGAATACAGGTAACGAAATTATAAACTCGGCTCCCTCTCCCGGTACGCTTTTAAGACGAATGGTTCCTCCCATCATTTCAACTAATTTTTTTACGATTGATAATCCCAATCCGGTTGAGTGCTCTCCAGCAGTTGGCCGCGCAGAAAGACGGGCAAACTTTTGAAACAATTTTTTCTTATCATCATCAGTAAAACCTGGTCCCTCATCTTTAATACATATTTCAACAATGTCGGGATCAGCGGATTCTCTCACTAGTAAATATATATTTTTATTAGGTGGTGAAAATTTTATTGCGTTGGAAAGAATATTCTGCAATATCTGCATTGTTAAGTTTGGATCTGCATAAACAGTATAATTGTCGGTGGAATAATTTTCTATTATTTTAATTTCCTTTTTTGAAATAGCGTCTTTGAACTGCAAAATAAGCTCTCTATTTATTGCCTTAATCGACACTTCTTCCATTGTAGTATTTAATTTGCCCTGTTCTATTGCATTTACGTCAAGTAAGTTTTTTACAATAGAAAACATTCTACTGGATGCTTTGGCAATTTCGTCCAAAAAGTCATCCCTTTGATCCTCGGGCAGTTCTTTGTCTTCCTTTAAAATTTCTGCGAATGCGCTTATTGCCGTTAGTGGGTTTTTTAGGTCGTGGGCGGCAATACCAAGAAATTCGTTTTTCTCTTCATTCAATTCCAACACACGATGATAAGCTTTTTTCAACTCTCTATTTGATTCGTTCAATTCAGCGGTTCTTTGCTCAACCTTTGTTTCAAGGTTTTTGCTGTAATCTTCAAGCTCCTTCTTTTGTTTTTCAATTTCACTAAAGTTCTTCTTTAACTGTTCTCCCATTTGACCAAGTGAATCACTCAAAAGACCAATAGAATCATTTGCCGCATAATCGCCACGGGCGTCAAAATTGCCAACCGATATTTCTTTTGAAACCTCGGCCATTTTTATAATTGGTTTACTGATATGATTTGAAAAAATATATGCCGTAATTAATGAAAGCAGAACACTAATAATTATAAAAATTAAGAAAAACATAAAAGCTTCGTTAACAACCGCATAAGCCGCTTTCTCTTTAATGCTGGAAATTACAATCCAGTTGGTATTTTTTGTTCGCGAAAAACAAGAAACAATTCCGCCAGTTTTATTATCATAATAATTATTTACCAGCGTCATTCCTGTATTACTATTTAATAGCGAAACGGCATCCTTTAAGACAATATCGGGAACATCGGTCAGAAATTTGTTGGAAAGAAATTTTAATTGGGATACGTCACTTATGAAAACGCTTCCTATTTTACTTAAAATATTCGACTCAATTTCTGAAGCTATTTCAGTAAGATTAAAAAGAGCCGTCAAATATCCATTTGGCAGAGATGGCGAATTTGTGTGCAATACAATAGCAAATACCCAGGTTCCAAGTTCTTTACTATAAAAGGGTCTACAAACAAGAATTTCTTTAATAGTTATAAAATCGATTTCGGAAATTAATTTAGCTTTTAAGTTATTTGGAAACGAAATGTGATTATTACTGTTTGTATGAACAACATCTTTATTTGTGTTTAATACTTCAACAAGTCGGTTATTTTCGTTTATAGAAAGATTTAATAAAAGTAGATTATCAATCTTTTCAACACTGGAAACCATTAATGCAATTTTTTCTTCGGCACCAAGTCGGGGGTTTTCAATAATGTTTTTTGTGAATTCAATAAACTCTATATTTTTTTTGATTTCCGAGTCGATACTCGCGGCAATAGAATTAGAAGAAAAAATTAACTGCCCATTTATATTGCTTTTTAACTCATCTCTAATTACTCCCGTTATACCATAACTAATCAATAATCCTGGAATTATGGCCATAAATAACATCAGAATTACCAGTTTAATCTGCCAGGGAATTTTATTAGTGAATCTTTTTAACATTTACTATTAATCCAATGTTAATAATGAAGGTTGATTTATTTTTTCTTAATTTCATATTGAAATTAGGACTTATTTAAAATACTGTTTTTATGATTAAAATAATTATAGCCGACGACCACCCCATGCTTAGAAGCGGGATGATTCAAAACATCAACAAAGAAGTTGATATGAAGGTAGTGCTCGAAGCTGAGAGTGGAGAGGAACTTCTATCCAAATTAGACAATCAAGAATTTGATGTTGTTATCCTTGATATTGGATTGCCGGGTAGAAGTGGATTAGAAATATTAAAAGATATTAGGAAGCTTTACCCAAAAGTTCCGGTTTTAATGTACAGCGGCTATCAAGAAGATAGATATGGTTTGCGCGCAATTCAGGCCGGCGCAAATGGATACATTTCTAAAGAGGATACAAAATCAAACCTAATAGACGCTATTAGAAAAATAAAAACCGGCAAAAAATATATTACGCCGGAATTAGCTGAAATATTAGCAAATGAAGTCGACAAAGATATCGACAAACTGCCTCACGAACGCTTATCGGATCGTGAATTTGAAATTATGCGACACATTGCGCTGGGTAAATCGGTGAGTCAAATAGCCGATCTTCTCTCTATCAGCGTTAACACAGTCAATACCTACAGGGCTCGGATACTTCAAAAAATGGGGATGAACAGCAACACTCAAATTGCTCTATATGCACTAGAAAATAATATTTTAGACTAACTATTAGATACTCATTATTTATATTATTCATTTATTTGCAGCTTGGGCAAATCCCGCTTACAATAATATTTACTCCGGTGACTTTATATTTTTTGTTAATAGAAATATGAGGAACATCTTCATCCAGACAACGAACAGCGCCACATTTTTCGCATGAGAAATGGAGATGTTTATCGTAGTGGTGTTCGGTTAAACATTCTTTACACAGAGCAAATCTCATCACGCCATCGGTACCAACAACTTTATGTGCTTTTCCCTCTGATGATAAGCGATCAAGTACGCGGTAGATTGTAACTCTATCACAACTAACATCCAATAATTCCTTTATCTCCTGGTGTGATAACGCTACCCGGGAGGATGAAAGAATTTCGAATATTTTGGCCTTTGCCTGTGTGTTTCTTGAGTTTTTCATAAGATTAATGCAACAATGTTGCAATAATAAAATAACTTTCCTAATTTTGCAACACTTTGAAATGATAGATGGATAAATTATAGTGCATCAACATAGTGGGATTGATGGAATTATCTTTGGCGCCTTTGTCGATACTTTTTTAATGATTCCTATTCTGTTTATTCTTTACTTCCTTCTCGAATATTTTTCACACACTAAAAATCTTGATCTTGTTCATCAGCTAAAAATCTCGGGTCCACTGGGGCCATTAGCCGGGACGATATTGGGGTTAATTCCTCAATGTGGAATGTCGGTATTCGTAACATCTCTTTTTATCTCTCGAAAAGTAACAATAGGAACATTGATTGCCGCCTATTTAGCAACATCGGATGAAGCCATTCCGGTATTACTTGCCCACACAGAAAAAATTCAATTCATTGGTTATCTATTAGGGGCAAAATTTGCGATTGCCGTTTCAACCGGGTATCTGGTAGATTTTTTCTTAAACAAAGAACTTTATAAAGGTCCCGAAAAACTAAGTTCCGAGCCGCATGTAATTGAAATAAAAACTGAGTTACAAAGAACTAATTTTACGAAAATCATTAATCACGCTCTTAACAGAACTTTTAAAATATATTTTTGGGTGCTTGCGGTAACCATTATACTTGGATTGGGAATATCATTTTTACACTTCGAGGAAATTATCGGCTCATTGAAAACAAATTTATGGATAGAAGTATTAATAGCCTCTATTTTTGGTTTGATACCAAACTGTGCCGCTTCTATTGCCATTGCCGAATCATTTCTTCACGCGGGTCTATCTGCCGGTGCGGTAATTGCGGGTTTAAGCGTTAACGCGGGGTATGGTCCAATAATTCTTATAAAAGAAGCGCCTGTAAAAATTTGGATTAAAATTATTTCTGTGATAATAATGGTTTCAATTGGGTGGGGATTGGTAATCAATTACTTTTTCTAATTCATCCACCCAGACTGGTAAAATTATTATTTATCCATCCATTCTTTAAACGCGGTTGAACGTTCAACACTAACAAGCGCATCAATGTCTTTGGGTTCATTTGGAATCAGTTCTATCTTAATTCTAGAGCGTGAAAAGGGAATCATACTTTTTATTGACTTGAAGCTAATTATCATTTTTCTGTTTATCCGAAAAAAGTTTTCGGGATCTAAAATTTCTTGAAGTTTGTCAAGTGTGTAATCAACCGGAAAAGTATTTCCCGAAAATGATGTTAGAAAAACATTTTTGTCCATAGCGTAAAAATAAGCGATTTCGTCAGTTTCTACTTTTCGAATCTTTTGTCCGTATTGAATTAAAAACCTTTTTTTATAATTGATTTCTTTGTTTTGGATACTTTTAATTAAATATTCAAAATCGATCAAGCGGGAGGTTTTAGTATTTTTGAATTTGTTTATACTTTCTCTTAAATCTTCTAATTTAATTGGCTTTAAGAGATAATCGATACTATTGAGTTTGAATGCTTTAATGGCGTACTGATCATAAGCTGTTGTAAAAATAATGGGGACATCAATATCAATTTGCTCAAAGATAGCAAAGCTCAGCCCATCCTCAAGCTGAATATCGAGAAATATTAGATCGGGCCTGTTCACTTTTAACCACTCAACTGATTTCTCAACAGAACGAAGTTTAGTAGAAATCTTGATTGAAGAATCAACCTCATGAATTAATTCTTCTAATCTTTCCGCGGCTAATTTTTCATCTTCTATTATTATAGCGTTCATTTTCATTTTGCTCCGATAAAAGTGCAGGGTGCGCTATTTACACAAAAAAATATACTATTCTTGAATTATAAGAGGAATCTTGGCGATATATTCTTTATCAGTAATTATGAACTCTGGGACAAAATTACCTAAAACCTCATACCTTTTTTTCAGATTGTTAAGCCCAACTCCGCTTGAATGGGTTTGATTAAATTTGGGTTGAAGATTATTAGAAACCACGAGATAACCATCCTCAATAAAAATTTTTAATAGAAGCGGGTGTTCCTCCGATGCCCGGTTATGTTTCAGCGCGTTCTCAAGCAGAGTTTGAACCGCGAGCGGGGGTACCAAATAATTAAGTTTTGAGGCGTCAACATTTATTTCTGAAATAATAGAATTATCAAAACGAATTTTTTGAAGAAACAGATATGATTTAGAAAACTCCAACTCTTCTCTAAGCTCAACGACCGGCTTGTCAATTACATCAAGCGAGTAGCGATTAACCAGGGCAAACTGATCAACAAATTGTTGTGCCTTTGCCGTATCCTTTTTAATTAATATAGAAAGCACATTTAAACTGTTAAATAAGAAGTGAGGATTAAGCTGACTCTTTAAAGTCTCCAATTTAATTTGAGCATTTTCCTTTTCGAGAGTCTCGGTTAATAATTTAGATTCCTGGATATTTTTATAAAAATGAATTGATTCTAGAATTGCCATCATAATCACGTTGCCAATAAAGGCGATAACGGAATTAATGAAAAGAATCCATTCAAACGATTCTTTGTATGGAGAAATGATTTGAACAACTGTAGTAATTATAATTGCTCCGCTAACCCCAATTACAAATACATAAAATAGTTCCACAAATAATCTTTTTGCCAGCGCTTCTTTCCAACCATACTTTTTATTGAGCTGATTAAGAGTTTTAATGTTAAGCACAAAAAGATATAAAGTAATTATACCGGCAAAAAAAGTACCGTAAAACAACCGAATAATAAATTCTACAATACTTTTAATATGAATAAACCCAATAAAGTTATTGTATAGTATCAGTATGAACTGAAGAATGAATGTTGCGGTGATAACATAGAATATGGATTTTTTATTTATCACAAATAGTATAGTGTTTTGAGAGTTCAAGTAATTTGGTCTCTAAAATAATACAAAATGAATTATAGTTTATTTAATTATTTATGAATAAAAGAGCCGGGCAACTATCCCGGCTTCAACAAAACAGATTTAATGTAAAATGTTTTAGAACAAACCATACTTCAAACTAATGCCGCCGCCAAAATTCTTGAATATTTCTTCATCGGTCCCAATCATTTCTACAGGAGATGAAAGCCTATAACTGCCCGTTAAAGCAACCCACCAATTACCAGCAATTCTGTGTGTTAGCTCTATGCCAGGCTCGGTAACAAAAAAAGTTGTTTGATCTATTGTTTCTTCTACCCATGTTTTATTTTTTCTGTAATCTTTATCATACCTGTATTTTGTTAAACCGCTTGCCATCAAAACAGAGGCGGAGAATTTAAGATCATCGGTAATCGAAAATATTTTTTCAACGAAAAGCCCGGCATAGCCAGCTTCAAGATGATAAGTTCCATCTGTAACGAGAGCATTCAACTTTTTGTCGTAGGAAAAACCCGATGCACCGAGACCTATTGCCCAGCCGCTATCAAATGTTAACGCCGCACGAATGTCAAGGATACCGGCATTGTCGGAATTTACAGTGGTGTATTTTCCACCAAGAGCAACATACCCGCCCAAGTTTGTTTCACCTAAAGTAAAAAGGTGATTTTTTTCTTTTGGCTGGGCAATAAGTGTGGCCGCTAAAGCCAACGAAACGATTAATAATAATTTAGTTTTCATTTTATTTCTCCTTTTTGTTTATAGAGTTTTTTAATTTCTGAGGGAAAACTAAGTGTGAAGGAGACGATTTAAAAATTTTTGATGATGAGTCGGTAAAAATGAAGGATGAGTCCGCTTTTTTAAGAGATGAAATTTCCCCAAATTAAAGCGAATAATTTATTTTAAACTTTTAAACGATTGATGTACAATTAAAACAGTAAGACCAACTATAGAACTGTTGTAAATAAAATAAATTGAATTGAAAAAGCAATTTGAAGTAAACAGTATCTAAGTGTACCCAACAGCATTTTAATCACCAAAGGATAATTAACATGAGTGAAATATCTTTTAAAGAAATAGCCGTTGACTTTTTGAATCTAGCGGCAGGCGGGGAATCAAGAAAGGCATTCAATTTGTACGCGCATAAAAACTTTAAGCATCACAACGCATACTTTAAAGGTGATGCCGAAACCTTAATGATTGCGATGGAAGATAGCGCTAAAGCAAATCCTAATAAAATATTCGATATCAAAAGAGTATTGTGCGATGACAATTTTGTTGCCACTCACTCATTCATTCAGCAATCGCAAGCAGAATTAGGCTGGGCGGTTGTACATATTTTTCGGTTTGAGGAGAATAGAATTATAGAGATGTGGGATTTGGGACAAGCATTCCCTGAAGAAGTGATAAATGAAAATGGAATGTTTTAACACACAAAAATCATAATGAAGATTATAAGTGTGTTCTCATTACATGAATTTTTTCAGTTTGTTAATGTCGACATGTTTGCCAAGAAGAATTAGTGCTACATCGGGCTTTAATATTAAGTTTGGCTCAGGCACAAGGTTCATTTCATCACGGAGTATATCTTTAACGGCGATGATAATAACACCAAATTTTTCGCGAAGTTTTAAATCTCTAATTGATTTACCAACAAGCGAATCTGGAAGAGCAATTTCAACAATTCCATATTCGGGAGCGAGCGATATTTGATCAATCAACATAGGGATTGTTAATCTTTTCGCTAGACGAACAGCGGTTTCCTTTTCGGGATAAATAATTTCGGTGGCTCCTACTGATAAATACACTTCACCACGTAAATCATTCATAGATTTAACTATTATATTTTTTATACCCAAATCCCTTAAGTGGATAATTGCCAAAACAGTTTCTTCCATGAAAATTTCTCCCAAACCCAATATTGCCGTATCGATTGTATCTTTAACAAATTCCGACAGCATCTCTTTGTCCTTTGCGTCACCAACAACGGCATCGGTAACCAGATCCTTTATTCTATCTACTATTTGCCTATCATTATCAATGGCAAGAACTCCGTGACCGTTTTTTGCAAGCTCAATTGCTAAGTTAAAACCAAAAGTACCTAACCCTATTACTACAAATTGTTTCATAAATTCTCCTGGTTAGCCCGCCATTACATTACCGGTGGGATAACTGTAATTTGTTGATTTGATCTTTCCGACTATTGAATATGCAATTGCAAGCGGACCTACTCTGCCCACCAGCATAGTTAAGGTTATTAATAGTTTTCCGAAAACACTTAAGGATGAGGTAACGCCCATTGATAATCCCACAGTACCAAGCGCCGAGGTTGTTTCAAAGATAATTTGAAGTAGAGAAAAGTTTTCCGAGGCAAACAGAACAAACACAATAGTGGTCAGGTAAAAGGAACCAAATATTGTTATTCCCAAAGCTTTATTTACAGTCGAATCAGTTACTGACCTTCGAAATGAATGAATCTCGTTTTTGTTTCGTAATATTTTTAGAAGAAAAAGTAGAACAACACCAAAAGTTGAGGTTTTAATTCCACCCCCGGTACCGCCAGGAGAAGCACCAATAAACATTACAATAACTATTATAAATAAACTCAATGGCTTCATTAAGCTTATCTCAACCGAATTAAATCCGGTTGTTGTTGAAGCAGATATAGCTTGAAATGATGACGTTAATATTCTATCATAAAATGATTGAGGTTGGTTATGATTTCCTTCAGCAATAAATATTATTATACACGATACTACGATTAATAGACTTGTTACCCAAAGGACAAGTTTTGTGTGAGAAGAAAGTCTTCTTGGATATTTATTTTGATAAATATTTTTAAAATATTTTGAAACATCGTATAAAACAAAAAATCCAATACCTCCGGTAATTGATAGTATCGCAATAATTATATTGATAAAAGATTCGTTTGAGTAAGAAACAAAACTTGATGAGTATAATGAAAAGCCAGCCGTACAGAATGCCGATATTGAATGAAAGATGGCCGAATAGAGCGCGCTATCCAAGGGTTGATCTTTAGCGAAAATAACAGTCAAGGTTACCGCTCCGAACAATTCAATAACCGAAGTAAAAATAATGACAAGTTTAATAAATTTTTTCAACTCAATACCACTGGGGCGGGAAATTGATTCGGCAAGTAATTTTTTCCCGTTAAGAGACAGATTTGAACCCAACCCAAAAGATATTGAAGCGACAAAAATCATATACCCCAAACCACCAATTTGAATAAGTATCAATATTATTATTTGTCCTGGAATGCTATAATAGCTACCCGTATCATAAACGGCTAGTCCAGTTGTACTAACCGCCGAAGCCGCAGTAAAAGCGCTATCAACAAAGTTAGTATATTGATTTAACGCCGAAGCAAATGGTAGAGAAAGTAGTATTGCCCCCATGAGTATTAGAACAGCATAACCAAAAGTTAATATTTGTATTGGAGTTAATTTGCTGAACATATAATTAAAAATTTTTGTGGGGCTAAAATGATCTTTAATAATTTATAAGCAAGATAAATCGTGATTATTTATACCATCTTTATATTGGTGACGATGTTTTTATATTTCCCTTATAAAGTAGCATTATTTATAATTTCTTTATATAAAATCAATTTAATTTTAGAGCGTACTTATTAATTGTTGTTTAATTTTGATTTGCGATTTTGATTAATCCTTGACAACGAGTGTGTTTGAAAAATGAAACCGAATAGTTCAAAAAAAGCGAATTACAAAAGTGGAATATTTGTCAGATTGACCCGACACCTACAATCAACCACCGGAAAGTACATATCAGTATTGATGCTAATATCACTACTAAGCTTATTTTTATACTACATACATTTTCAAATTGGATATCAATCGGTATCGCTGATATTTCTTTTTGTAATCTCCCTTTTGCCAATAATGAATTATAAACCGGGGCAAATATTTTTTGCAGCAGTATTAAGCGCCTTTGTTTGGAATTTCTTTTTTATTCCTCCTTACTATACTCTAAGAATTGGAAAAGTGGAAGATACAATGATGTTCGGTATGTATTTTATTATAGCATCGGTTTCCGGATTGTTAATTTCAAGAATAAAGACACAGCAGTTAATAATAAACGCGAGAGAGATAAAAACGAATGCGTTGTACAATCTCGCAAAAGAACTTTCGTCCGCGAAGAGCTTGGATGATGTTGTTGGTTGTTCTGTTGAGCAATTAAAAACTACTTTTAATGCCGAGATAGTGTTTTTGATTTATATTAACGAACCAAGCCCAAAGACGGAAGTTCACAAATTTAGCACAACATCAATTGATGATACCGAAATTAACATAGCTAACTGGGTATTTTATAATTCACAAAAAGCGGGAAGATTTACAGATACGATGCCGATTACAGAGCTGACTTATTACCCGCTATCAACCAAAGATAAGAAATTGGGGGTTGTTGGTTTTTTGTTCAAGGAAAACACAATTTTGAATAATGACCTTGAATCGTTGATAACTACATTTCTCTCCCAGATTGCGATAGCGATTGAAAGAGAGCTATTAAAAGAATCGACTAAAAATCATCTAGTTGTATTAGAGTCCGAAAAACTTTATAAAAATTTATTTGACTCTATATCTCATGAATTAAAAACTCCGATTACTACAATTCTTGGAGCTGTTAGCTCATTTAAAGAGAAAAAAATTTTACAAAATCATTTCATCATGGAAAGATTAGTTCAAGAAACAACAATTGCGGCTGAAAGATTAAATAGATTAGTTGAAAATTTATTAGATATAACAAGACTGGAAAGCGGAAATCTAAAACCTAAAAAAGAATGGCACTCATTAGATGATTTAGTAAACAGCATAGTGGATAAATTTAAGATTTATAATTCCCATAAAACAATAAAGGTAGAAATTCAAAACGAACTTGGATTAATACCGATTGATTACGGTCTTATTGAGCAGGCTTTATTTAACATAATTCACAACTCTCTTGAGTACACAGATGAAAATTGTATAATAAATATTGTTTTAAGAAGAACTAAAGATAAATCAGTAATAACAATAGCTGACAACGGCAGGGGATTTCCAGAAGCAGAGATCCAAAATTTGTTTAAAAAATTCTACCGTATTCCGGGCACCAAAACGGGAGGCACGGGACTTGGGTTATCAATTGCTAAGGGTTTTATCGAAGCTCACGGAGGATCCATTTCCGCAAAAAACAAAAGCACCGGTGGAGCAGAGTTTATAATATTTTTACCAATTAGTTGAGAGTTGAGATGAAAGTTCAAGACACTATTGTAATTATTGATGATGAAGCACAAATAAGAAAAATCCTTTCAATAACTTTAGAGGCAGAAGAGTATAAAGTAATTGAGTCTTCTAAAGGAAGAGATGGCATAATCGCCGTCGCAAATTATCATCCTCAGTTAGTCATACTTGATCTTGGACTTCCCGATCAAGACGGATTAACCGTATTGTCGGAAATTAGAACATGGTCAAGTGTGCCAATTATTGTTTTGTCGGTTCGAAGCAGGGAAGAAGTAATTGTGAAAGCCCTTGATCTTGGAGCAGATGATTATGTAACAAAGCCATTTAATACTTTTGAACTGCTTGCTAGAATTAGGGCAAGTTTACGGAGGGCGCATCAAATCAACAACAGCCATGTAATCAATAACGGAAATCTTAAAATTGATTTATCGCAAAGAATAGTTTATAATAAAAATGAGGAAGTAAAATTGACAAATACAGAATATCTTCTACTTATGCTATTTTTTAAAAATATGGGAAAAGTTTTAACATATAATTTTGTGTTAAAAGAAATATGGGGACCCTCACACACGGAGGATTCTCAATATTTGAGAGTCTTTATTGGGCAAATAAGGAAAAAAATTGAGGAAGATGCCGCGCATCCCAAATACATAATTACCGAATCGGGAGTTGGTTACAGAATGAAGCTGCAAGAAAGTTAATGCAGTAAATTTCAACTTTTTGATAAGGCACATCTTATAAAATCAATCTCATCATTATTCACAGTATGCCCCATTCCATTATATATTCTTTTTTCAACTTTTGCGTTTAGTGAAAGAAAAATTTGTTCTGTCTCATTAATTCGTTGAAGGGGAATGTGGGGGTCTATATCGCTGCAACCTAGGAATATCTCGGTTCCTTGCAAATCGCCATAATAATTTATTAGTTCAGATCGATCACCAATTAATCCACCGCTCAAACCAAAAACTGCCGCAACTTTTTTTGGAAAACGAGCCGCATATTCCAAACTCAAACAAGCCCCTTGGGAAAAACCCAATAAGAAAATTTTATCCGAAGTAAAACCATATTCACTCAATTGATTAGCTATTGAATCAATCACTGATAAACCCGATGATCTTCCCGGTTCATTCATTTTTACAGGAGAAAGAAAACTGTATGGATACCATGAATAATCACTGGCTTGTGGAGCAATGTAGACAATTCCATCAACATTTAATTCATCGACCAACGATAAAATATTTTGGGCAGTAGAGCCACGCCCATGAATCATTATCATTACAGCTTTTGCATGTTCCAGCGTTGTTCCGGAATAAACAAAGGGATGTGCGTTATGCGGTGCAATTATATTTGTAAGATTCATCATTCTATAGTAATAAAAATTGATCTTCGTAATTTTTTATCAATGCTTTTAGTTTTGTGTCCTCGACCAAAAGTATCTTCAACAAGTAAAATATCTCCCGCGCTAAATCTTCTTTTTTCTCCAAGCCCCGTTTCAATTTCAATTTCACCATCAAGCAAAACTATAAATTGTTTTTGCGGAGCCGGATGGAAATCATAATTATAATCGCCGTCTGTTTCTCGAAAGATTAATTCTTTAACGGCAATTTTTTCAGAAAGTCTTCCAATCTCACCTTCATCGAATAAATCATAATCCAGAACCTCAAAATGAGCTTCTCTATCTTCGCCGGTAAATAATCGGGTTACTTTCATTTCCGTACAACTTCTTTTGTAATTAAAGGATAGAGTCGTGATTCAATAATATCTCTTTTGCTTTCGTACCAATTGGGCAATTTTAGTTCTGTACCAAGTGAATGTAAATCTTCATCAATAAGAAAACCGGGTTCATCTGTAGCAATCTCAAATAAAATTCCTCCCGGTTCTCTAAAATAAATTGAACGAAAATAATTTCTATCTCTCTGTTCTGTTGGATACAGCCCAGTCTCAATTATTTTATTTCGCCAGTTGTTTTGAGTCTCATCATTCGCGGTTCGCCATGCAATATGATGAACAGTTCCAGCGCCATTTTGCGGGGGACCAATTTGCAGATTTGTCTTCAAATCAATAAAAGATAAAGAAGACCCGTCTCCGGTTGAGTATCTTTTAATATTATTAATTGATTCAATAAACTTAAAGCCAAGCACATTAGAGAGAAGAGTTTCTGTTTCGGTAGAATCATTTAATAAAAATTCTACACCAAAAAAGTTGCGAATTGAATGCTCTGCTTGAATATCTCCATTGTTCCATCCGGGAATTGAATCAGCAATTGGGTCGGCGACTAATTCTACCAGCATACCATCAGGATCAAGGAAAGATAGATATGGATAACCAAAATGAACTGATGGACTGTTAAATGAAACAGCTAGTGCTGATAATCTATCAACCCAATAATCCAACGAATTAGCAGGTATACGAAATGAAATCTTTGAAATTTCTCCGATACCCCGTTTTCCTCGTCGTGCATCAGGAAACGGGAAAAATGTTAATATTGTACCGGGGGTTCCAGTTTCATCACCATAGTAAAAATGGTACACGTCAGGTGCGTCAAAGTTTACGGTTTTTTTTATAAATCGCAGACCAAGTATATGTGTATAAAAGTCGTAATTGGTTTGTGGATTTCCCGCCATCGCTGTTATGTGATGTATTCCTGTAATATTATTTTCCATCTGAGTTCCTTTCATCTAACCGCGGAGTTTATCTAATAAATCATTTAGCGTTTTTGTTTCTTGTTCACTAAGCTTGACTAAATTATTATCAAACTCTTCATTGTGCTCATCAATTTTTTTAAGTAGTGATAATCCCTCGGGAGTTATTTTAACTTCCACTCTTCTTCTATCTTCCATACAAATTTTTCTATCAACTAAACCTTTTGAAATTAGCCGGTCTACCAGTCGGGAAGCGTCGCTCATTTTATCAAGCATCCTTTCTTTTAGTAGATTAACCGATGCGGGATTTGGGTGCTGACCCCTCAATATTCTTAATATATTATATTGCGCTCCGGTTACTTTGTATTTTTTTAGCAGACTGTTTTGATATTCAATAAGCCAGCCGTGAGTAAAAATTATATTCACGGCAAGCTTATGATATTCATTTCTAAATTTTTTCTGTTGAATTTCGTCTTCTAATTTCATTATGATTTTTTAAGTTGAAGATCAATTTTAAGAGTGACTTCTTTACCAACAACTAATCCACCCGTTTCAACAGTATTATTCCACTTCAAGTTGTAATCAAATCTGTTGATCTCGCCCGAAATTTTAAAACCGGCTTTCGTATTTCCCCAAGGATCTTTAACCATACCATTAAAACGAACATCCAATTCAACTTGTTTTGTTACATCTCGGATTGTTAAATCTCCAACCAGTTTATAATTTTTATCATTTACCTTTTTCATCGATTTACTTTTAAAAGTCATTTGGGGAAATTTTTCGGCGTTAAAGAAATCATCTGAACGGAGGTGCTTGTCGCGACCCTCATTTTCGGTTGAAATGCTTGCGGTATTTATTGTGAAGTCAATTTTGGCCGTGGAAAAATCGTCGCCATTAGTAGTAATAGAACCACTATAATCTTTAAATAGCCCATCAACATCGGTAATAACAAGGTGAGAAACGCTAAATCCTACTTTGGAGTGTGATTTATCTAATTCCCATTTGGTCTGGGCAATTGAAACTGCTGTCATTAAAAGCAGTAAAGAAAAGATTTTTATTGTGCGCATTTTATGTCTCCTTTTGGTTTGGTTTTTGTGTTTTTAACTTTAATATATGTTGTAACATATATTATTATATAGAAAGTTCCCCAAAGCCAAAATATATTATCGATATTTTCCCAAAAGACCAATTTCAGGACACTGATTGCACTCAAACTGAAGGGTTATGTGATGAATTCCAAATTTATGGTGTAGTTGTTCTTCTATTTTTTTTCTCAGGATGTCGCTCTGACTAATCTGCATATCTTTAACATTTACATGAGCCTCAAGATGGATATCGTTATCCCCAACCATCCAAAGATGTATATGGTGAATATCATCAACCTCAGAAAATTTAACTACTTCCTGTTGAATATCATCTATAGATACATTTAATGGCGCACCCTCCATCAACACGTGAACAGCTTCTTTAAGAATGATATAGCTTTCTCTTATTATATATAAACCAATTACTATTGTTAATAGGGGATCGATCCAATTAATGTTCCAAACAGCAATTGCAATTGCTCCCATAATTATTGCAACGGAAGAAATTGAATCACTCAACAAGTGAAGGTAGGAGGAGCGGATGTTAATATTATTGGCGGCATCCTTTTTTAATAATAAGGTTCCAATTATGTTGGCAACAAGACCAACAACCGCAACAATGGTCATTGATTGATATTCAATTTCTACCGGATCATAAAAGCGAAGAAGTGCCAAATAAAAAAGATAAACATATATCACAATTAACACAGAGGCGTTAATTAACGCGGCTAAAATTTCCGCCCGTTTCAAACCGAAAGTATGTTTAAAGGAGGTTTCTTTACTTTTTAATTTAATTGCTATATAGGTTAGTACGACCGAAACGGCATCACTAAAATTATGAAGCGCATCAGTTATTAAAGATAAACTTCCCGAAATTATTCCCCCAATAATCTGAACTGCCGTAATAACAAGATTGAGCGCAATTGTTATAAACAGTCGCCCAGTTGTGGTATTTAATGAAATATTATGATGGTGATGTGAATGTTTCCCGCTCATTAATTCTTTATCTCTTTCAAATTTCATAAATTTGCCCATGTGTAGCAAAAATCTGAATAGGGAAGATGAAAAACAAATTTTATACTCAGTTTGATACAGAAAGACTAAAAAAAAATTCAAGGGATGATGATTACCGCACCCCATTTCAAATTGATAGGGATAGAATAATACATTCATCGGAATTCCGCAGGCTACAGGGGAAGACACAAGTTTTTCTCCCCGGTGAATATGATTTCTACAGAACTCGATTAACTCATTCAATTGAAGTTGCACAAATAGGAAGATCAATATCGACGTTTCTATATTCGAAGGAAAAAGAAATTCTAAATAAAGAATATTTTATTGATGAGGATCTGGTTGAATCTATTTGTCTTGCGCACGATTTGGGGCATCCGCCATTTGGGCATGCCGGAGAAAGAAAGTTAAATGAGTTAATGAAAAAATATGGAGGATTTGAGGGAAACGCTCAAACTCTTCGATTGATAGCTGATATTTTTTATAGAGAAAATGATCATCACCGTGGAATGAATCCCACAAGAGCATTTCTTGATGGTATTCTCAAATACAAAGCCACGTTTAGTGAATTTAAAAAGCCGGAAAATCATTTTATTTATGATGAACAAAAACAATATATAACTTTTGTGTTTAGCGGTTTGAAAATTCCCAAAATAATTTCACATCCCTCAAAAATTAATTCGTTTAGAAGTATTGAATGCCAAATAATGGATTGGGCAGATGATACGGCTTACGCTATTAATGACTTAGTAGATTCAATATCGGGCGGGTTCATCACAATTCCAAAACTAATTCAATGGAAAGAAGAAAAAGCAGAAACCGAGTTTCAAAAACATATCATTGATGAAATAATTGAATGGATTACGAAATCCGTATTTAAAAAGAAGTTTGGTGCCCAAATCGGATCATTTATAAGCGCTTGCGGTCTCCATGAAGAAAAAAACTTTATGAGCGGAATAACAAACAGATACAAATATTCTCTTACTATTAATGATGATGTATTGGAGAGAGCCAAAGTTTATAAAACTATTTCGGTGGATCTTGTTTTTAGATCATCACAGCTTCATCAAATTGAATACAAAGGAAACCTGATGATAGAGCAGTTATTCAATTTGTTTTTTACGAACTATATTAAATCCGCAAAAGGGATTAAGCTTTTACCCGACTTCAATGATCAAATATTAACTTCAGAAAAAACAACAAAAAGAAGAGCGCGGTTAATTTGCGATTATATTGCCGGCGCAACCGATGGCTACGCAATGCGACTGTACCGTCGAATGTTTGATCCCGACTACAGCTCAATATCTGATCTGGTATGAGTTAATAATGAATTATAATGTTCAAATAGATAGCGAACAGCGATATAACAGACTCCTCGAACATTTAACCGACTATATTTATACTGTAAAAGTATATGACGGTAAAGTCCTCGAAACGTATCATGGCCCCGGATGTATTTCGGTAACAGGATATAATTCGGAAGCATATCTAATTGATCCGGAATTGTGGTACAGAATGGTTCACGAGGATGATAAACCAAAAGTATTGCAATTATCAAAAGATGCGCTTTCAGGAATTAAAGTAGAACCGCTCGAACACAGGATTATTCATCGAGATGGCTCAACAAGATGGGTTAAAAATACAATTGTGCTTTCATTCAATGCTGAGGGATATCTCACCTCATATGATGGCCTTATAAAAGATATTACTGATTTAAAGTTAGCAGAGGAATTAAATGCCCTAAAGCAAAAGGAATTAATTCAGGCTGATAAAATGGTTGCGCTTGGAACTATGGTTAGCGGTATTGCGCACGAAATTAATAATCCCAATAATTTTATAATGCTTAATATTGTTTTTATACAGAAAGTATTAGCCGATATCGAACCAATACTTGATGAATACTTCAAAGATCAAGGGGATCTTTTAGTTGGGGGAATTCCATTTGAAAAAGCAAAAGAAAAAATAGCTCGCTCGCTTAAAGGCACCCTTGAAGGAGCTCAAAGAATTCAAAAAATTACAAGAAGTCTAACTGATTTTGCCCGTAAAGATCCCGGTGAATTAAATAACGATGTTGACATAATTGCCGTTACCGAAATATCAACTACAATTACAGAAAACCTTATAAAAAAATCCACAGATAACTTTAGAGTTATTTACGAAAAAGATTTACCTCTAATTAAGGGTAATAAACAACAGTTAGAACAGGTACTAATTAATCTTATAAATAATGCATGTCAATCCCTTTCCGATAAAAAGAAAAAAATTACAATAAGTATTTTTACGCATCCTGAAAAAAATAATTTAGTAATTCAAATTAGTGACGAAGGCGTTGGAATTGATGATGAGAATCTGAAATATATATTTGATCCCTTCTATACAACAAAACGAAATTCGGGTGGAACGGGACTAGGACTTTATATTTCATACAATATTATTAAAAGTCATGGCGGCGAGCTATCTATTAAAAGTGAAAAGGGAAAAGGAACCACATGCGAAATAATATTACCGTTAAAAAAATGAGGTAATCGTTATGGGAGGAGCTGTGTACCCCGAATATCCAGTTTTATTAGTTGATGATGAACAACAATTTATTTTTAGTGCTGAAACATCTCTGATAAGCAATGGAATCAATAATATAAACTATACAACCGACAGCAGGGAAGTAATAACAATTTTATCGCAGAATGAACACTCTTTAGTTGTGATGGATATGAACATGCCCCACATTACTGGAGCAGAATTATTGCCTCAAATAATCGAAAAATTTCCAGACATGCCCGTAATAATTCTTACTGCAGTTAACGATATTGAAAACGCGGTTAATTGTATAAAAGCAGGGGCATTTAATTACATTCTCAAACCCGTTGATGATAGTCGGTTGATCTCTACAATTAAAGGGGCAATTGATATTAAAAATATACGACAGGAAAATAAGCGCCTAAAAGATTATCTGCTGACCGATAAACTGCACAATCCCGAAGCATTCTCAACTATAATTACGAAAAGCGGTTCAATGCGCTCTATCTTTAAATACATTGAGGCAATAGAAAAATCACCTCTTCCGGTTCTTGTAACGGGAGAAACCGGAGTTGGTAAAGAATTAATTGCTCACGCTATTCATAAAACCAGTGGAAGAAGGGGAGAGCTTGTTTCATTGAATGTTGCCGGAGTTGACGATAATCTCTTTTCTGATACTTTGTTCGGACACAAAAAAGGAGCATATACCGGAGCCGATACCGATAGAAAAGGATTGATTGAACAGGCTGAAAAGGGAACTCTATTTTTAGATGAGATAGGTGATTTGGCTATCGAATCTCAAGTCAAATTATTGAGACTAATTCAGGATGGCAAGTATTATCCACTTGGTTCCGATTTGGCAAAATTAGCTGATGTGCGTATTGTATGCGCGACCAATGTTGATATAAATTTTATGAAAGAGAGCAGAAGTTTTAGAAAGGATCTCTATTACCGACTTCAAACTCATCATATACATATACCACCATTACGTGAAAGAAAAAAAGATATCTCATTATTAATAAATCATTTTATAGAAAAAGCTGCCGCACAGCTACAGAAACCAAAGCCGACTGTACCTAAAGAACTATATACTCTTCTTTCGACATATAACTTTCCGGGAAATATTCGAGAATTAGAGGGAATTATTTTTGATGCGGTTAGTGTTCATTCTTCCGGGATTATGTCTCTTGATCAAATTAAAGAGAAAATTTTTTATAAAAATAGAAACCGGGACCTTTTTTCTGATTCTGAATTGGGGGAGGAATTAATTTCATTTTCAGAAAATCTGCCCACGCTAAAGGAAATTGAAGAAGCTCTAATAAAGGAAGCATTAAATCGCGCGGATGGAAATCAAACAATTGCTGCGGAATTATTGGGAATTAGCAGGAGAGCTCTGAACAACAGACTCCATAGAAAAAAAGATGAAGTTGAATGAGCAATGTAAGTTTTAAATTGAGAGATGATACAAGAGTATAAAATATATTTTTGAAAGAAAGCAACATTATAAGCATGTCCCAATTCTCAAAAGTGTAACAACTACACCCAAAACCGCCACAATACTTCACAAACTTAAGATATATGAGAATTTTTGTGGCACCCCAATTTTAATGTTAATAATCAAATCGTTCTATTTTCAAACAAAATGAAGTTGGCACTTCATTTGTTTAATATGAGACGATCATAATAACAAACAGAAAGGTGATGGTTATGAAATTGAACAAATTATTTATATTAAGCGTGATGTTGATAACATTGGTTAGCGTAAACATCTACGCATTAAACCCAGAAAGAGTGACTTCTCTCAACAAGAATTTTGGCAGCAATATAGTTGCTTCCTTGAATAGCGAAAATAAGGGAGTTGTTGAAGCTTCTATCTTAATTTTAATGAGCGCTAAAAAATATTATCCTGAACTAAATTTAACAAAAGCAGTAAATAAAATTTCGGAACTATCTCAAGAATCAAAAAACTTAACCATACGTTATAAAGCTCAACTAGCTTTAATGTATGTTAATTTTCCAGAACTGTTTTCGGATTTGGACTTCAGAGATAATGAAAACCCGGATAAGTATTACTTATTAATAAACGAAAGATTGGTAAAAAACTCATTGGCCTCCTATTAATGAGTTAGGCCCTGCTTGCCCCGAAGCAGGGCTTTTCTTTTTTTAACACAATCCAAATTAATTCCCTCTTGTCTAATAGCACAACTTCTTTATTTTTAGGTTAATAATTTTTTGAGGAAGTTTATGAACATAAGCAAGAAACTGACCTGTTTGTTAGCAGTATTATTCTTTTCTTTTACCGCCAATATTGCACAAGATTTAACCTCCGCGGAGTATTCCAAATTATTCAGAACCCCTGATCCCCAAGAAAGGATTGACCTTTTAAATAAGTTTAGAGCTGATTATCCAACAAGTTCATTTTTTTCGAACTCATTATCTCAAACGTTTAGCGCATATGTTCAACTTGGAAATGCCGACTCTGCTTTAATTTATGCACACAAATATATTTTAACTGTACCGGAAGTTTCGAAAGAAGCGCCCTACTCAAATTTTGCATTCCAGTTGGCCGAAAAGGGGATTGCTTTAGATAGCGCCGAATCATTCGTGAACAGAGCGGTTCAGCTTGCCAGAAAGAATAATTCAAGAAGGCTCAATGCTATTTTAAATACACAAGCTTCCGTTCTTTTCAAACGGGGAAAAGTTAAAGAGGCTGTAACTGTTCAAGAGGAAGCCCTTGCCGGGAATGATTCAAATCCCGAATATTTGATGAATTATGGCATCTATCTTTTTGAATTGGGGAATAAAGAGGAAGCGGTTAAAAATATGGGGTTCTCTGCTCTTTTTGGTAGAAATCCAAAATCAATAGAATATTTAAATAACTGGCTTACAGATCAAAACGAGCGAACAAAAGTTGCAGATCAAACAGCAAATAATTTCTTTGCCGCCGGAGAAACGCCGGTAATGAAATCAATAGCCGCTGCTTTTTTTGCTTCATTAAAAGTAAATCTTGATAAAGCTCTCAAACTAGCCAGTGAAGCATCTTCGGTGTTAAATGATGAATCATCTGCCGATGAAATAGTAATGATAAAGCAAAATCTTGCGCTGGTATATTTTGCTAAGGATAAATTCAACGAATCGCTAGAAGAACTAAAAAAAGCCGAAAAATTTACCGCCCCCTTCAATTCAGATTTCTATCTGCTAAAAGGAAAAATTTATCAAAAAATGAATAATGATGAGGAAGCGCTGAAATCATATTTAACAGGAAATTTATTTGGTGGTAATTTTGAGGTTGCTGAAGCAATCAAAACAATTTCACAAAAATTAAATTTAACCCAAGTTCAATTAGATGAAAAATCAGAGGCAATTAAAACTGAATTTAGAAATTTTGAATTTGAGGGACACTTTAAAACCGAGAGCAAAAAAGTAGTTGTTGCGGAATTATTTACAGGAGCGGAATGTCCTCCATGTGTTGCCGCTGATGAAGCTTTCGATAAACTCGCCGAGCATTACTCAAAGGAAAATTTATTAATTCTTGAGTATCATCTTCATATTCCGGGGCCCGATCCAATGACTAACCCAGATACATTTAGTAAATATCAATTTTACGGAGCAAATTTTGGAACGCCAACCGTATTTATTGAGGGAGTAGAAAAACTTGTCGGGGGCGGTCCCGATTTTGTGGCTTCGAGCAGAGCAAATATTTATCAGCATTCAATTAATAAATATTACAAGGAAAATCCCAAACTTCAAATTTCTGGAAAGACAACCACAAAAGAGGATATAATAAACATAGACGTAACACTTAAATCAGAAAATCAAATTGAAAATAGCATTGTGCAGATTGCTTTGTTGGAAAAATCGGTTGATTATACCGGAGCTAACGGAGTAAGCAAACATATTTATGTGGTTCGCAGTTTAATTAATGGTGCTGAGGGAGTGTTGTTAAATTTAGAGAAAGGAAGCCAAACAATCAGTCAAATAATAGATGTTTATGAGATTGAAAGAAGAATTAAGGAATATCTTGATAATCCGGAAAATCATCCTTCGTGGAGAAAGGGAACTAAATTTACGGGATGGAGAGCACGCCCTGATAATATTAACCGCACAAATTTGGGTATTGCTGTATATGTCCAAGATGTAACTTCTAAAAAAATTATACAGGCAAAGTATTTTGATATTAAATAAGAGAAATAATTAAAATGAAATACAGATCTAAATTAATAATTGTAGTTGGGTTTCTCTTGATTACCCGATATGTGAGCGCCCAGATGCTCTCTTCAAAAGATGTATTAGATATCAGCGCAGAATTAATTAATACAGATCCGGTAGTAATTGAGTTGAAACTTGATATTAAAGAGAGATGGCATATAAATTCTAATAAACCCCTTGATGAGTTTTTAACACCGACATTTGTATCAATTAAAGATAGCACGCTTTTTTCGGAAGTAACTATTGAATACCCCGCCCCCGATATTTTAAAGTTAGAATTTTCTGAAACAGAACTTGCTCTTTTTCATGATATAACAGTAATTAAAATAATATTGAGTCCTAAAGGGAATTTTAATAAGAATAATTTTACTATTGAGGGTGAAGTTTCTTATCAGCCATGTAACGATCAAACATGTCTTTTTCCTACAAAGAAAAACTTTTCTGTTACTTATAAAAAAGAGGTTGAGGAGTAGATAATTTGCTTACTGTCGTGGAGTGGTCCTCGACAGTAAGGAATTTTGTTTGATTTTAAACTGAGTTTCTTCATTTTGCAAATAGATTTGTCCACGTTATTCAATTAGCTTTTAGTCGGCGATTTAATATTAATTATAGATAGATTATATATTTACAAAATGAAGAATCGGTTGGTTTATTTTATCAATTCTATTCTTATTCTAATCTGTTTATTTGGAATTTATCAGGTTTATGAAAAGGCGGGGATTCCTGTAAAATTCAAAGATAATAAACTAATAATCGAACAAATTTTCTCGAGCAACTCAACTCTTCAGAGAAGTGACAGCATAGTCTCGGTTAATAATTATCCAATTAATTCTCAAGAAGAATTGGAATTTATTCTCGATTCAAAATCGAAAAAGGATAGCGTTCTATTAACTATTAAAAGAAACTATCGTTTAATAAGTTTAACAGAGGGACTGGTTCAATTCTATTCAACAATCTATCTTGTGATGCAGCTTTTTGCATCGCTAGTATTTATTTCACTAGCGTTATTTGTTTATGTAAAAAGAAAAGAAGATCCTGGCGCCCAAATGTTCAATTGGATTTTTATGTTTTCCTCAATTATCATTTGCACTACTTGGGGAAGATATACAATTGACCCGCACGGAGTAGGACATTTTATTAGGAGTGTGTTCGGATTATCTTATTCTCTTACCGGAGTGATGTTTTTACACTTTACACTAATATTTCCATCCAAAAAAAATAGATGGAATCGCGGGCTTCCTTATTTATACGCGGCGGCAATTATATTGACTTTAATCAGCGCGACCTATTTTCACATTGCTACAAGCAACTTTGATCTGGTTTACTTCTCGAAATACATGCAGACTTTTAATATTATCAGAATCTTCTTTGTGTTATCAGTGATAGCGGGAATATACAATATTTTTATATCGTATATACGAGCTAAAGAAGAATATGAAAGAAGAAAATTGAGATGGATACTTCTTGGTCTTGCAATTGGACCGGCAGCATTAATTTTTTTGTGGATATTACCTCAAATTGTTTTCTCACAAGGATTAATAGCAGAAGAGTACGTAGTTCTAGGGATGCTCTCAGTGCCAATTACATGTTCAATAGCAATTGTTAAATATCAGCTCTTAAATATTGATTCTATATTTAAGCGAGGGACTATTTATTTAATTGTACTCTTTTTTGTTTTGATCATTTATATTATTTCGGTAATCGTAACCACAATATTTATTGATTCATTTTCATTTTCGACCTCATTAATTTCATCAACGATCTCGGCCGTTATTATAGCCGCTCTTTTTCATCCTATAAAAAATTGGTCAACACAATTTGTTGACAAAAAATTTTTTAATGTGAAGTATGTATATCGAAAAGTTGAAAGAGAGTTTATAGAACAACTGCTTGTTTGTCATGATGAAATTTCAGTAAATAATTTAGTGGTTAATACTATCAACAAATACATCTCTTGTGAATTCGTTCGACTTGTGTTTAGTGGAGATTCAGATTACAAGATTGATGATTTCCCGCCTCTTGATTATAGCACCAAAATACCGCCTTATGCCAAAAAAGAAGTTATGGAACCCGGGTCTAATTTTATTAATCTTGAAGGCATTTATGGACAAACAAACGTGGCGGCGGTTTTTATTATTGCCTCCAACAAAAATGGATATATTGGTTTATTGCTTCTCGGTAAAAAGAAATCGCATTTCCGTTTCAGCTTAGAGGACGTTGACCTAATTTCTAGCATTTGCGATCAAACAGCGCTTGCTATGGATCGAATTTTGTTCCAGCAAAAGCTCATATGTGAGGAATTAGAGTCTCGTCGATTAAAAGAACTCAATGAACTAAAGTCATTTTTTGTTTCTTCAGTAACACATGAATTAAAAACACCGCTAACAGCAATAAAACTTTTTGCTGAACTTATAGAAGATTCTTCAAGTTTAAGTGACGAGAAAAAAAATGAGTACTCAGAAATAATTATAAACGAAACAGATAGACTAACACGCCTGATAGACAATGTTCTAAATACAACTAAAATTGAAAAGGGAATTAAGACGTATCAGCATCAGATAGTAAACCTTAATGAATGTATTACAGAGGCAGTGCGTATTATGAAATATCAGTTGGAAAGAGATGCGTTTGAATACGAAATAAATCTGGATCAAAATAAATTACTTTTATGGGGGGATCGAGATTCGCTGGTTGAAACAATTATTAATCTTATCTCTAATTCAATTAAATATTCTACTGACACAAAATTCATCACAATAACAAGCTACAAAGAAGGCAAACATATTTATTTCAAAATTAAAGATGCTGGAATTGGTGTATGTGAACAAGATAGATCTCGAATATTTCTTCCATTTGAAAGAGGATCGATGAATAAAGATATAATTGCAGGCGCAGGATTGGGACTGGCTATAGTAAAGCATTTTGTGGATGCTCACAATGCTCAAATTAATCTTGAGAGTGAAATTAATGCTGGAACAATAATTACAATTCAGTTTTCTGGAATAATAAATGAAAAATATACTCTTGATAATTGAGGATGATGTTTCCATCGCCAAAGGATTGTGCGAATATTTTAGTAATGAAAATTATGAAGTATTGGCTTCTCATAATGGCGAAGAGGGTTATTTGCTAGCCTGTAATTCAAAAATTGATTTAATAATTCTTGATCTAATGCTCCCCAGTAAAAATGGCATGGAGATTTGTCGAGATTTAAGAATGAAAAAAAATAGTACTCCGATTTTAATGCTTACGAGTAAAGGGGATGAGGTGGACAAAATAATAGGTTTAGAAATTGGCGCCGACGATTATGTTACAAAACCATTCAGCTTGAGAGAACTTAGTGCGCGAGTAAAGGCAATATTAAGAAGAAACAAGTACGCCTTAAACGACATCGAAGAAATTAATTTTAGTAATATTTCTATCAATTTTAAAAAACAAGAAGCTTTCAAAAACAAAAATCCTCTTAATTTTTCCACGATGGAGTTTAAAATCCTAAAATATTTTTCTATGCACGAGGGGGAAGTAATTACAAGGGAGATGCTGCTTGATGAAGTCTGGGGATTCGAAAGTTATCCCACCACAAGAACGGTTGATAATTTTATTCTTTCACTCAGAAAACAAGTTGAAAAAAACCCATCTGCACCGAAACACTTGTTAACAATTCATAAGGCGGGTTACAAATTCGTTAGATGAGTTAGTAAAAACATTTACATATTAATGACAATTTTGTGACAAATCACTCTTACTGTTAATTTATGTTGCTTCCGTAAATCACAACACAAGGAGCAACAAGATGAAACAGTTTACATTTCTACTTAGACTACTAATAATTCTTCAGTGTTTTTGTTACCCAAAATTTGGCATATACGGACAATCGGCCGATACTTTAACAATTATTCACCTAAACGATACTCATTCAACTTTAGCCCCGCTTGCACCAAGAATGGAATCGCTTCTGGGAACCAAAGGAGGCATCGCAAGAGCAGCAAGTTTAATTTATAATTTGAAATCAACTGAAAAGAACGTTTTAACATTGCATGCTGGGGACTTTTTTATAGGCGATATTTTTTTCAACCTTTACTTTGGTGTTCCCGAACTGCATATAATTAAAGAAATTGGCTTTGACGCAATGGCACTTGGAAATCATGAATTTGATTTAACACCAGAAACACTTCTTGGTGTATTTCAAAATGCTTTTGTCGATGGTGGATTTCCCATATTATCAGCAAATGCTTTATGTGAAAATGAAAAAGTAAAGCCCCTTAAAAATTTTGTTAATCCTTATATAATAAAGAATATGGGGAAAATGAAAATTGGAATTTTTGGACTAACCACTCCAGAGACAAATATTTTTTCCTTACCCGCTCCGATTGTATTTGATGATAAATTACCTGAACTGACTTTACAGACCGTAACACAGCTAAAGGAAGAGGGTTGTAATATTATAATATGCTTATCTCACTTAGGTCTCTCAATTGATAAACAAATAGCAGAAAATGTTCCTGGTATTAATATAATTGTGGGAGGACATGATCATCTCGCGCTTTTTTCGCCAATTGAAATTTCAAACCCATTAAATAAAACCTGGATTGTTCAAGCAGATGCCTTTTATAAATACGTAGGAGTAATGAAGATAGAACAGAAAAACGATGCTTTATCTTTGCTAGATTACGAATTGATACCGCTGGATGAATCCATTCCCGAATTAGAGCCAGTTAAACATATGGTTGATCAGTTAATCTCTGATTTAGAATCAACTTTTGGAATTCCTTTTTTTTCAAAAGCAATAGCTTATGCACAGGATGATTTTGAAGAAGTTGCAAACTCGAATTCATCGGGAATGTATGATACTCCAGTTGGTAATTTAATAACAACCGCCTTTTTAGAAACTATGAAAACAGATATTGCTTTAATTACAGGCGGGTCATCCGCTCAAAAACTTTTTAAAGGTCCGGTTACACCAGTGGATGTTTTTCGAATGATTGGTTATGGCTTTAATGAAAAAAATGGTCTTGGTTACAGAATTGCCACCTTTAATATTACAGGAGAGGAACTTTGGAAAGGAATTGAAACATGTGTGTCGCAAATGGAAATAAATGATGAGCTATTAGCTCAAGTTTCGGGTATGAGATATCTATTTAATATTAATAGTCCAGTTGGCAAGAGAGTCGAATATATTGAAGTAAAAGGAAAAATGATTGATCCAACTGCAACATATTCTGTAGCAACCAATGAATTTCTAATTAACGCGTTTCCGATGTTTGGAATTAATATTTCTAACATCCAGGTCTTTGAGGATCTCACCGAATTTGAAGTTGTGCTAAACTATGTTATGGCAAAAGAAATTCTTGTGCCCGAATTAAAAGCCCCGGTAACCGGGCTCGAGGAAACACAAGCGGTAATTCCTAATCAATATCTACTAGAACAAAACTATCCCAATCCCTTTAATCCACGCACAACAATTTTATATCAAATTGCAGAACAAGGAATTGTTGAGTTAAAGGTTTACGATAGTCTTGGGCAATTAATTTCAACACTAGTTAATAAGGAACAATCACCCGGACACTATAAAGCATTCTGGAATGCAGAGAACGTTGCTAGTGGAATTTACTTCTATCAGCTCAAGTGTGGTAACTTTTCAGAAATTAAGAAAATGTTATTCATTAAATAATTAGTGTCGCTGATGACTTCCTAATTATAAAAGTTTGGAGATAAACATGAAAATTTTAATAAATACTTTAATCAACGCTTGTATCATTATTTGTTTTGTTATTAGCAGTGCATGTGCCCAAGCTGACACAGCTAAAGTTTTTCGTATTACATTAAAAGATAATACAGAAATTATTGCAAAGATTATAAATCAAACAACGGATTCTATCTTTTTTGCCACCCCATTAGGAATTAAGTTGGGAGTTGATAAAAAAAATATTTCAGATCAAGATTTGTTGAACGGTTATTTTGAAAATGATAAATATGTTCGCATAGATCCTAACAGAACAAGACTTTTCTTTGCGCCTACTGGGAGGATGTTGAAAGGCGGTGAAGGATATATTTCGGACTACTGGCTGTTCTTCCCCTTTATTTCAATGGGAATTACTGATTTTTTCACTCTAAGCGGAGGAATGACTCTCTTCCCTGGTGCGAATAATCAGTTGTTCTATATTGCACCTCGCATCGGGGTAGTACAAAGCGATAAGTATTCATTAAGCGGAGGAATCATTTATGCTTCAGCAGAGGAGGTCAATTTTGGAATTGTTTATGGCGTAACTTCTATTGGAAGCAAAACTCACTCGTTTACCTTAGGTATTGGATATGGTTTTTCAGATGGAGAGTTAGCTAAAAAGCCTGTAATTGTGATAGGGGGTGAAGCTCAAGTTTCAAATAGCTTAAAACTAATCTCTGAAAACTGGATTCCCCCTGGAAGCAATCAAATGCTCATCTCTTTTGGATTGAGATTTTTCGGAGATTATCTTGCCGCCGATTTCGGTTTAATTACCAGCTCAAAGGCTTCAGGCGGTTTCCCTTTTTTGCCGTGGCTTGGGTTCTGTTATAATTTTTAAATTTTTCTAAAAGGATTAACTATGTATCGAACCTTAATTTTGTTATCATGTTTACTTTTTGCAGCCTGCGCCTCTTCGCATATCAGTATAGACGAAATTACTATTAGGGATTCCTCACTATTTAATAAATTCAACGGGCAGGAAATTCAAATCTCCACCATCGATTCAGTTTTAGTTCACTACTCATATCCTTCTAGGCAAATTGTAAGAAAATCTATACTTGAAAATCGATCGATTGAAAATTATAACTTTAAAGGCGACTCGTTAATTATTGATGAACCATTCTTCAAATCGAGTATTCCTATAAGTTCAATAAGAGATATAGTGTTTAAGGGAATTATTCACGATGAGTTGGGATTTATTAGCGAAAAGGAAATTCATATGTTTTCACAATCTGAATTAAGCACCGGGGGTGGAGCTTTGCTGGGCGCTACGGTTGGTGGATTAGTCGGATTTTTAACAGGGACGTTTATTGGAAGTTTCTCTAGCCTCGAATTCAATCTATGGGGTGGAGGGACTAAATCTGATAACAAAAAAATTAATTCTTCTTCAATTAAAGGGGGAGTAGTTGGTGCTGTGATTGGTGTCGTAATGGGCGCGTATATTTTTTCGAATAAAGAACCTACTTTCGAAGAAACTATAAATAGAATCAGGGAATCAAGGTTAAAATTAAAAACTGATTGAGGTAGAATTGATATGAAAAAAATATATTTTCAATCCTTTTCTGTTTAATGGGATGTGCTAGTCAAACAGTAACTCTCAATAATTTAAAATTAGTTGAACCCTCTCTCTACAAACAATTTACTAGCCAAAAAATTACAGTCACCTGCAAAGACTCGGTAAAAGTTACTTTAATGAACAACATTACTGGAGTAATCTACCAGAAACAAAGATTGCTGAGAGAACGCCCAATATTTAACTATTACTTTTCAGAAGATTCTCTTTTTGTTGATGATTCTGGTTTTTCGTGTAACATAAACATAAGTAATATAAGTTACATAGAGTTTTTAGGAATTTATGATGATGAGTTAGGCTTTATCTCCGAAGAAGATTTAAACAATAACATTGATAGATCCAATCAATATACAAGCGCAATTGTATTAGGCGGATTTACTGCTCTTGCCGGAGGAAAATTATTTCTAGGGTTAAAAACAAAAAATGGGTTTGATGCTATTGGAGAGAATTTTGGGTTGGGTTTACTTGGGGGAGCGTTGGGGGCAACAGTAGGTACAGTTCTCGGCTATCATTTAGTTTCAAAAACTCCCACTTTGCAGGAAATATTGTTAAAGATGAAAAATGATAAGCACAAAAAATAAATTCAGATATCTACTCTCTCCGAGTTTGCACAAAGTCTGTTCAATAGAAAAAATTCTTTTGCTGTAAGTTTGACTCCAAATTCTTAAGTTTACGTAAAA
This sequence comes from Melioribacteraceae bacterium, assembly GCA_019638015.1. NCBI lineage: Bacteria > Pseudomonadati > Ignavibacteriota > Ignavibacteria > Ignavibacteriales > Melioribacteraceae > Melioribacteraceae bacterium. The sequence goes on from JAHBUP010000001.1 coordinate 110,742, forward strand.
TTTATGGGGCAATTATGCGTAATTCTATCGAGTTCCTTAAAATATTTGAACGACTTAAACGAATATTAAAAAAATATGATAAGAAGTTTAAGGTAGTGGTGAATAATGAATTTTCAATTTCCTATTATGGGGGATATTCGGCTAAATTTAAGCAGGATCTATATTTCGGCGGAACAGAAATCAAAAAGAATTATGTGAGTTTTCATCTCATGCCGGTTTATATGTATCAAGAATTAATTGATTCTATACCCGAAATTTTAAAAAACAGGATGCAGGGAAAGTCATGTTTTAATTTTAAAAAATTTGATGAACCATTATTCAAAGAATTAGAACTGTTTACTGAAAAAGCATTTAGTGTTTTTAAAGAACGGGGTGAAAATGTAACTGCAATTAATAAATAATCTTAATGCAGAATAATAATTGCGCTGTTCAATTTCACCTATCGTAGAACTTCGATTCACTTTCTTTTGTTCATAAATAAAAAGGTAATCTAAATATGAAAAGAAATATTTTAATTCTGTTTGTTTTAATTTCGGCTATAACAATAAATGCCCAGTTAGAACTTCCACGCGTCAGCCAAAAAGCGCAAGTCTCACAAACTATCGGTTATTGTAATATTACAATTGATTATTATCGTCCTGCCGTAAAGGAAAGAGAGATTTGGGGCGCACTTGTACCATTTGGAAAAATTTGGAGAACCGGCGCTAACGACGCCACCACAATTCAATTTACAACAAACGTCTCAATTAACGGAATGAGTGTGCCAGCCGGAATTTATTCGTTATTTACAATTCCCGAAAAAGATGAGTGGACTATCATACTTAATAAAACATTTAAACAATGGGGCGCATATAATTACAAAAGTGATGATGACTTAATGAGATTTACCGTTAAGCCGGCCACATCTGAATTTAACGAACGGCTTCTTTTTTCTTTCACAGAAGTATCAGATTCAACCGCAACATTATCAATTTCCTGGGAAAAATTAAAAGTATCATTCACTATTAAAGAAGATATTTATAAACACGCACATCAAAAAATAAAAGAAGCGCTAGCGCAAAATCCCGATAAGGCTGATATTCATAATTTAGCAGTTAGATATGCCGCGGATAATTCCATTTTTTTAGATGAGGCAGTTGTGTGGGCCGATAAAGCTGTTTCGTTGGGCGGTGGATATGTTTCTCACTTTCAAAAAGCGCGTGTACTTTACTCATCTAAAAATTATGTTGATGCATTAAAATCGCTGGCAAAATGCCGCGAAACCGGACGCAATGAGAAAAACTACCAGAGTTTTGTTTCTCAAATAGATTTTCTAGAAAAACAAATTAATTCGGCAATGAAATAGTTTCATGAAAAAATTTGACATTCCCGACCATTACAGAAGTTCGATAATTTCTAAAATTAAAGAGAAGAGAAAACTGCTCGACCCGAGAAAAAAGGATTTCTCCCCCACAATTCTCGATTTCGGGGCGGTTACCTTCTTGATCGCCCGTCATTTTGGGTTTTGTTATGGTGTAGAAAACGCTATTGAAATAGCCTACAAAACAATTGATGAAAATCCCAGTAAAAGAATTTTTCTATTAAGTGAAATGATTCATAACCCGCATGTAAATGAAGATTTAAAAAGTCGCGGCATTAATTTTATAATGGATAATTACGGAAATCATTTTATTGATTGGGGAGAAATTACAAGTAATGATATTGTTATTATTCCCGCATTCGGCACAACAATAGAAATTGAAAGATTGTTGATCGAAAAAGGGATCGATACTGTAAAGTACAACACAACTTGTCCATTTGTTGAAAAGGTGTGGAATAGAGCTGTTGATCTTGGCAACCAAAACTTTTCGGTGGTAATTCATGGTAAAGCAAAACATGAAGAAACAAGAGCAACTTTTTCACACAGTATTCGAAATGCCAAATCAATCATTATCCGTGATATTGAAGAGGGAAGAATTCTTGCTGAGTTTGTTTTAGGCAATCGTCCCGAAGAGGAATTCTATTCATTCTTTAGTGGAAAATATTCTGATGGTTTTAATTTATTAACCGACTTAACAAGAGTTGGTGTAGTTAATCAAACAACAATGCTTGCCAGTGAAACTGAAGAAATTGCAGAACTTTTAAGACAAACCATGATATTGAAATATGGAAATGAAAATATTAAAAATCATTTCGCCGATACCCGGGACACACTATGTTATGCAACTAATGATAATCAATCGGCAACTTTAGGATTGTTAGAAAATGAAGCCGATCTCTCAATTGTAATTGGCGGGTATAACAGTTCAAATACTTCTCATCTTGTTGAACTCCTCGAAAGTAAATTCAAAACATTTTTTATTTCTGATTCGAGGAAGATTGAGAGCAAAGAATTAATAAAACATTTCGACTTGCATCAGAAGTCTGAAGTTGTTTCATCATTTTTACCAGGTAAAGAAAAAGTTAAGATTGCGATTACAAGCGGAGCTTCCTGCCCCGATTCAATTGTTGATGATGTGTTGAATAAAATTTTATCTTTTTACTCTATCAATGTTGAAATTGATGACGTAGTTGAAAACTCTGTGAGGTAAAAGCACTTTTCTAAATTATATCCCGTCAAGAAATGGTTCTTGACGGCGGAGATGTTCACAAGGCTGTCGAGGACCACTCCTCGACTGCACTTTACTTTGGATTAAAGTTTCCCCCTATTTTCCGTGAAAAATATATGTGCCCAAATTGCCGTTTAGTTCTCCATAGCCTACAATAAACGTTTCGTATCCGTCTGTCCATCCTACTTGAAATGATATTGTCGGATCTTTGATTTTAAAAAGGTCGCTGATGTTTTCCCAATTTGTTCCATTGTAAAAAAAAACTAGACTATAGCCTCCTAACGCGAACATATATTTTTCATCCAAACTAAATATTTCATTTATTCCATAATTTAATTGTAAAATGGGATTCCATCTATCTTGTTCTCTTTTCCAAACCCCGCCCTGACCGCTGGAATATAGCTCTCCACTTGAATCTACATATAAATCTTGAATACCCCACTTCCATCTTGAAAACATTGTTATCTCCATTGTTTCAACAACCTGCCAATTTTTTAGAGTACCATGGATATAATAATGTATCTCAGCATGTGTCTCTCGATTGTATGACCAGACTAACGCATGTATCTTCCCTTGGTGGTATAAAATATCGCTCAAAAAATAGCTAGTTTCTGGTCCAAGATTAAGTTTAATAGTATCAACAATAAATTGTGTTCCATCATATTTTATTATTATTCCATCTCTCCCCCCTCCCCATATATTACCCTGGTCATCCTTAGTCAGTCCTAGCATCTGACTTCTCGTATTTAGTTTATAATCAGTCCATATACCGTTACGATAGTTTCCGAAATAGGATAGCTGTATAAATTCCTCAACAAAGCCACTCCCAATGTAACCTGTTGTCCATATATCTTTATTATTTCCTTCTATAACGCGGCTTATTCCTCCCCCGATTTCTTTAACCATACTCCAGGTTTTTCCATCATAATGCATCATTGCTCCATGTCCTACCCATGTTGCAAGCCATACATCCTTAGGGGATAATACAACAATATCATACGGAAATACTTGTATGGCATCCTGAGGCATCTGTAATGTATCTACAGTCCACGTCATTTCTCTGGGGTGTTTAATTTTTTTTTCGGGTTCGGTTATTCCTTCACCACAAGAGAGGATTGCTGTAAGTATTATTATTGCAGTTGAAAGTGTTATCGCAAGGTGTTTCACAAATTCCCCACTTATGATTCTAGTTTTTCAAAATTGCATTTTTAAAATAGACAAGTTTATCTAAAAAACAGAGAAGTATGGGTAACAAAAAAAATAATACTGCCGCCGTCAAGAAGTGGTTCTTGACGGCTGAGATATTCACAAGGCTGTCGAGGACCACTCCTCGACAGCAAGTAGTTACCCACGCTGTTGTATAAGTTTATGCATATATTTGCACAATCAAAATCAAAATTCTAAGAGAAAAATGAAGATAGCTTTTGCGTCAAGCGAAATATTCCCATATGCTAAAACAGGCGGATTGGCCGATGTTGCCGGATCGCTCCCGGTTGAATTAAAAAAAATGGGGCACGAAGTAAAAGTCTTTATGCCCAAGTACAATTTAATTGATGAAGAAAAAAATGGTCTCGAGTATCAATGGGATATTGGAGAAATGCCAATTAGAATTGATGGACGCGTTCACCAGGTGCATGTTCATAAATCATTACTGCCCGATTCCGATGTGGAAGTATATTTTATTGATTGCCCCTACTATTTCTACCGGGGGCAAATTTATACGGAAAACTGGGACGAGGATGAGAGATTTCTTTTATTTCAAAAAGGAGTAATTGAGGTAATTCAAAGATTAAAATGGAAGCCCGACATTATTCACTGCAACGATTGGCAGACAGCACTAATTCCCTTAATGCTGAGAGATAATTATAAGTGGGACAAACTTTTTGATAATACCGCGACTGTGTTCACAATACATAATGTTGCCTACCAAGGAAGATTTTCTAAAGAGGCATTTCACAAGGCTGAAATTGAATACAAATATTTTCTTGATGGAGGCATAGGGGAATATGAGGGCGGAGTAAATTTTATGAAAACGGCAATTTATTCTGCCGATGCTATTAATACGGTTAGTGAGAATTATGCCCGCGAATTATTGACTCCCGAATATGGAGAGGGGATGCATCCCTTTTTAATTTTACGCAAAAATGACTTTTACGGAATATTAAATGGAGTAGACTATTCTATTTGGAATCCGGAAACCGATAAGCATATTCCATTTCACTATAATGCAGATGATCTTTCGGGTAAAGAAGAAAATAAAAAATATCTGCTCGACAAATTTAATCTCCCCTATGATGAAAAAATTCCGATGATCGGTATCGTATCGAGAATGGTATCCCAAAAAGGTTTTGATATTGTTGCCGACGGAATTGAAGAACTAGTTAAGTTAAACGCGCAATGGGTTGTGCTTGGTAGCGGTGAACAGAAATACCAGGAGATGTTCACATACCTAAGTAAATCATTACCAAATAAATTTGTTTCATATATCGGTTATAATAATGATCTGGCCCATTTAATTGAAGCCGGAGCGGATATATTTTTAATGCCCTCAAAATTTGAACCGTGCGGGTTGAATCAGATTTATTCATTGAAGTATGGTACCGTGCCGGTTGTTAGAAAAACCGGGGGACTCGCAGATACTATCCTTGATTGGAATGAATATTTAACACAAGGGCTCGAAATTGGCACCGGATATTCATTCTGGGATTATAACACAACAGCATTGGTACATTCGGTTCAGCGTGCAGTTAATGATTTTCAATTAAAGGATGTTTGGAGAAAAATTCAACTCAATGGAATGAAGCAGAATTATTCATGGGAAAATTCAGCGCTTAAATATGTTGAACTTTATGATCATGCACGTAAAAACAGAATTAAACAAATGGGGAACTAAGAGTTAAGTAATTAACGTTCTACACTTAAAAGGAAAAATGAAAATAAGTCAAGCTATAATTTTTTTTGGCACTGTTTTTTTAGTATACGGCTCAATTAATTATTATGTAATAAGAAGAATAGTCTCCGTTATTCCAGACTCATATAAAACATTAGCAATAATTATTTTGGCGGCAACTGCATCCTCTTTTTTTGTGGGCAGAATACTCGAAAATTATTGGTACACATACCTTATTGATTTTCTAATTTGGGTTGGATCAATTTGGCTGGCAATAATGTTCTATACATTTCTTTGTTTGGTAATCCTGGATTTGCTCCGATTAATTAATCATTTCATTCCCTTCGTGCCAAAAGTCTTTTTTGAACATCCGGTTAAAACCAAAAAAATAATTGCCTTAATTATACTTGTACTTGTTACAACTTCAGTGGTCGGCGGAATTATCAACAGCAGGATATTTGTTGTAAAAAAATATAATATTCATCTCGACAAATCGGGTGGAGATCGTAGCAAACTAAGAATTGTAATGGCATCAGATCTTCATCTTGGTCATATTTATGGCCATTATTTTATGTATGATTTTGTTAAAACAATTAATTCTTTGAAACCAGATGTGGTTCTTTTAGCCGGCGATATTGTTGATGAAGACATTGCTCCATTAATAAGAGAAAATTTGGGAGAAAAATTTGATTCAATAAAATCAAAATATGGAATTTATGCTGTTACCGGCAATCATGAATTTATTGGGGGTGTTGAGCCGGCAGTTGAATATCTTACAAAACAGGGAATTAAGTTTTTGCGTGACACTTCAATTCTTGTAGATAATTCTTTTTATCTAGTTGGGCGCGAGGATAGAGATATTAATCGCTTTACATCAAAGAAAAGAAAACCACTTGATGAGATATTATCCGAAACAGATAAGTCATTCCCGGTAATAATGATGGATCATCAACCATTTAATTTAGAACAGGCAGAACAGAATGGAGTTGATCTGCAATTAAGCGGGCACACACACAATGGACAGCTTTGGCCCTTAAATCATATAGTTAATAAAGTTTATGAATTGGCGTGGGGATACAAAAGAAAAACAAATACCCACTATTATGTTTCGAGCGGAGCTGGTGGTTGGGGTCCTCCGGTTAGAACCGGCAGCAGACCGGAAATAATTAAAATTAATCTTCACTTCAAAGAGTAGTTTATGATAAAGAAAATAATATTAATAATTATAATTTCTTTTGCTTTAATAGATCACCTATCTGCCCAATCTCAAAAAGTATTAATTGTAACCGGCGGAAAGACACCGGATAAAGAAAATTTTTATAGCCTATTTGAAAAGTTCGAGTACGATACAATTTCAAAACCCGCCGCTTTTACTTTATTCGGTTCCGACAAATTGAAGGATTACAAAGCAATTTTGTTTTATGATACATATCAGTCAATTAGTGAAGAGGAGAAAAATAATTTTCTGAAAATATTTGAATATGGAATAGACGTGTTCTTTCTGCACCATTCCATAGTCTCTCACCAAGAATGGGATGAGTATGAGAAAATTGTCGGTGGAAAATATTTTCATCAAAAGTATAGTGATGATGGAAAAATATATGGCCCATCAACTTATAAACACGATCAAGATTTTGTTGTAAAAATAGTTGATAAATCACATCCGGTAACAAAGGGATTAAATGATTTTGAAATCCACGACGAAACATATCTCAACTATCGAGTTCAGAAAAATGTAAAAGTACTACTCACCACAGATTATAGAGAAAGCGGAGAAATATTAGGATGGACGCACACCTATAAAAACTCAAAGGTAGTTTTTATAATGCTTGGACACGATAAAATTGCTTTCAGTAATGGTAACTTTAAAAAACTAATCAACAATACTTTCGAGTATTTGTTGAGCAATTAATACACTCCACGTTTCATTTAATCATAAGTATTTTCTTGTAAAGAAGTCATTCAAATCTTATTTTACATTTATAGTTCCCACCAAAAGGAGCGTTAAATGAACAAGCACGCTTGGCTCATAGCCGTCACTCTCTTTATCCTAATCAATTCATGCAAAAAAGAAAACTCAACAGAACCGGAAGTACCCGAACTTAAAGGAACGGCTATAGGCGTTCAGGGGGGAACAATCAAGCTTGAGGATGCACAAGTAAATATTTCGAGCGGCACATTCTCAAGTGATCAAAAATTAATTTTGGAAAAAGCAGCCATTCCACCTGGTCACGAATCGGATGCGAACAGTACTGCTTATAAGTTAGATAATATTCCAATTAATTTTTCCAAACCTATTGAAATAGGAGTAAAGATATCGGGACAAATTACAGGCGATACAATTTTAGCGGTTAAAGTCCCATCATATATAGTAAGTGGCGATAAACTTGAAGACAAAGTAATTTATTTGAGAGGCAAACTTGTTGATGGTATTGTAACAGCAAAGATAGATAATCTCACGGAAGCTAGCTTTGCGAAATTCAGCGGCATAAAAGATGAAGGGCGGTTTGTTATTTACTTCTGGTCAAAAATAAATCAAGTCTCTTATATCACCCCAAAAAATCATTTCAGAGTGAATTATCCGCTCGGCATAGATAAAAATACAATAATTGATGTTGGGCAAATATTAGAAGATAGCTACAAATATATTGATGAGCTTGGATTTAAGTTGACTAAACGTACCAATTGGCCAATGGATATAAATATTGTTAACCGCCCGGGAGTGTATGGCGAATATATTTCATCAAAAAGAAGTATGAATTATGATATCATGGAAATAGATAGAAATTCGTTAAATGATGAACAGCAACTAAAAGCCACACTAATACATGAATTGTTTCACGCGGCACAAACAATGTATAATCCACATTGGAATTTTACTTCAAATATTCTTGGCGTATGGAAGGGGGGGTATGAGCATCTTTGGGTTGATGAAGCGGTTTCAACATGGAGCTCATATGCATTATTAAAAGATCCAAATTTCACCGATATGAATGTTAAGGCTTATAGATACCTAATCTTGTCGGGAATTTCAACAATTAAAAGTGATCCCGCAGGTTATGGTTATGGGATGTCAATTTTTATTAAATATTTAGTTAATAAGTATGGAGAAAAATCATTAGTAAAAATTTATGAAGGAATATTGAAAAAATTGGGCTCCTATTTTTCTATAAGCTCTATTTGTGCTGTTACAATAGATCTTGATTGGTATGACTATATTGAAAAATTATTATTAGACCAGGTTGATCCTGCCGAGTTTTCGGGAAAAGATTTTATAGTTGGAAGTGCAACCAGAAAGCAAATTAAAGAACTAAAGACAGTTGAAGAAACGATTACATTAAAAATGGGAGCGCTATCGTCTCAGCTTTATAGATTTGAATTTCCTACTCAAATTGAAGCTACAAAAAACGCACAAATAACATTCTCAACATCAGCCGGAGAGATTTGTATATTTAGGAGTAACGCAAAAATTGGTGAATTAAAAAGATTAACTACAACCGTATCAGAATACACGTTGACTAACTTAAAGGATGTTATTGAGAAAGATGATAGAATAGTTATTGCAGTATCGAATGGAAGCGTTATCCCTTCAGATGGCACTAAAGACGTAACTTTCAAATACAAATTTGAAGAAGCCGTGGACCTTTCAAAAATTCAATCTGCATCTATAAGTGTTAGATTTGCCGCAAATGAAACCGGCGGTAATAATATAAATTGGGAAGCATATGCGCTTCCAAAATTTAATCCTTCGGATAATTGGAGGGGTTATTGGGTTGGAAATAAATTTATAGGTGATTTTACTCTGACAAAATTTGCCGATATGTACACGAATGTTTCGGGAACGTTTACACTAACATATGATTTTGTAAAAAAAGAAATGATAGAAATTATTTATGATGTCTCTTATATTGCAGACGGTTCTCGTAGCGTGAAGAATAAAATTGTGTTACAAAACCTACCTTTAAGCGAATATAATACTCAAGCCGGTCCAAACTACTCATATTACAGTTTTATACAACTTGGAGAGGGGGTCTGTAATTATATTAAAGAATTATCATACACCGAAACCAATTTTAATACCGGGCAGGTTACAAGTGTTAATAAAACCGGGTGCAATGCAAAATCGCAAATATGGGTTAAACTGAATGAGTTTTAGGAATTATTGATAAATATCTCCCACCATTCTAGTAATTCTTTTGCGTAGCTGCCTCGAACCATTAATATATGGTTGCCAAGTGGATTTCTTAATAAATCACTTACTTTTGCTGAACCATGAAGTTTTACCTTTACTTGGGTGCGGCATAATACTTCGGAATTTCCTGACTCAACTATCTCTCCGTTTGAAATCCAGATCTGCTCTAAATTTTTTCCACCAATACGAAGAAGAGTAACTTTTCCATTAGATATTTCACCCCCAATGCCAACACCAAGTCCCGATTCAAAATGAGAGCGCAGTTGGTAATTATCAACTAAGCTTATGGGAACGGTGCAATGAGCGAGCCACAAAGAATTGTTTTGCTCATCTAATGAAGAGGGATTTGCCATCCAAACCACCTCTTCGGTAAATAAATTAGCCCATATCATACCTATAGTGGAAACAATATCTCCTTCGCATCCGGCAGTAATACCATCATCATTTAACTTTGAAAGAGCAAAACAGCCGGTTGTTTTTAGGTCGATTACTAAATCGAAACAACGAACAGAGAGAGCATTTGATTTATATTTATCTATTATTTTTTTTAACGCCGAATAAACTTTTACAACTTCTTTAATTTCTTTTTTTGATGGTTCTTTAATTGACTTGGCTTTTTTAGTAAGAGAATAGAGCGGGTCTTCAATTTCCTCATCAGTAATATTATCAATTAAATTTTTAAGTTCATTCAAATCTATATTCTTTATTTCACAGCCCCATACTTTTTTTACAATCTCGGGATCGGGCATGCTCGCTATAAGCCAATCGGAAGGAGCTCCTATTAACCCTATTTGGGTATTTGTGAGTTGGAAATAAATATCATATTGCTTTATTATTTTCCGCAGATCATCAACCCACTTTTTGCTGTTCTCGGTATCAATAAAAATTATTTTACCTTTTACGTTTTCCTGATTTAGCCGTGCGAGAATTTCAAGTGCCGCGGGAAGTGAGTTGTGTGATGAATGTGCAATCAAAATAATAGGAAGTTTGTACAGAAGGGTTTTGCTGTTCTGCCAAAAGTTCAAAAATTTATTTTCGGTACCGCCGGTAAGTATAAAAAAGAAGAGGGGCCTTTCAAATGAAATATTTTTATCATCTAACCAATCGGCGCCTAATTCTGTGATAGATGATTTAATGTCTCCACCTACTTGATCAATAGATAGTCTTCCAACATCACTCGAAAAACATAATACCCCAAATTTAGGATTTCCCATACAAGCTCCGGTTTTGTATGAGAAATTATAATGTTATTTCATCAAAATCATCTTTTTTACAGAAACAAAATCACCCGCGTGCAGACGGTAGAAATAAACAGCGGAAGATAATTGTGAATTGATAATTGAGAATTTATAATTATGAATTCCTGCTTGCTGTATTTCGTTCACAAGCGTTGCCACTTCTCTACCCAATATGTCGTACACTTTTAATGTAACGTGAACATTGCTAGCAGGCATGCCGTTCGGAATGACATAGCTGATTGTCGTCTGTGGATTAAAAGGATTGGGATAGTTTTGAAAAAGAGTAAACTCAGTTGGGAGTTCAACATCCTCAATAACACCGGTAATAACCTCAATATACTTTTTTCTGCTCTGTATTATGGTGTTTCTCAAATTATCCATTGATTCAGCGCCGGCAAATACAAATGCCACATCTTTATAAGATTTAGGTGAAATAGAAAAAGGTCCTCCTCCCATAACATAAGAAACATCTCCTCCGACACCACCACTAAATTTTATTCCGCTCGAAAGAGCAGTAAATTTTTCAAGGTCCTCAAAACCATTAATCATAATTATTTCTCCGGCTGAACCATCCGTTAACAATGGGTAATATGAATAATTCAAATCGGACAACAATGCAGAACCGTAATAATTTGGATCATCAACCAAACCTTTATCGAATGCAAACGCAAAATTATTTGTTCTATCGTAGCCTGTAGTGTCATCATTCGAATTACTAAAGGGAATATCCCAATCAACAAAATAACCAGCATAAATATTATTGATTACTTGATCGGTCTCATTTTTAAGTCTTGTTTTAATTATTACATAATTATCATCCGGCGGGTTTTGAAATGAATATGTAGTCATTTCGGTCGTAATTCCTAGTGAAGCGGTTTTTGCTTCGGAATCATTAAACATAGTAAATCCCTCTTGATCGGCTATTTTACCCGGAGTAACTACTTTGTATTGTTGAAGAGAAAGGAAATCGAAACTTTGCGATTGTCCGCTTCGTGCCGCGTCCATTAAGTTATTCTTTCCGGTTCCATACATGAATGCGCCTTCAAACATTACGTTGTCGTTATTGTTGTACTTAAATCCCTCTCCCTCAAGATTATTGGGAAAATCATTATAAGCTAACGTTCCTTTACTCGTAACAGTCATAGTAATTTTATTATTGTTATGATTGTCATAGGTTGGATTAATTCTTGCCGTTATCCATTGATAATCTTCATATCCAATTGATTTATAGTGAATCAAGAAATTGATTGTATGATTAGTTGGCGCGGTCGGCAGTATATCAAACTTGAACGTGTATAAATTGGGGTATTCTCTTGATGCATCTAGGGAAAAATTACTGTTTGTTAGCAAGCTTAAGTTAATGTATGGGTCATCAGTCTCAACTGTAATACTAAGATTATTGATTTGCTCGAAATAATTTTTGATTGAAACCGCAACTTCCACGCTCTCGTTTGTTTCAAAAATCCCATTATTATTACCTCGTTCAATAAATTTAATATCACTTCCTTTCACGGCAACGACATTTGTTTGCGCGACAGCTTTAAAAGCATTCACTCTCCCTTTTCCCAAAAGGTATTTTAGATTTGCTTCATTTGCGCTGTAGATATCATCGGCAGTGGCTCGAATTCTTTGAATAATCTGTTCGGGGGAATAATTTGGGAATTGTGCTGCCACCAATCCAGCTAATCCCGCAACCAGCGGAGAAGCCATAGATGAACCACTAATTGATCTGTACATTGTTTCATTATCTGGAATTCTCTGCCAAGTTGAAAGTATAAATGTGCCCGGAGCCATAACGTCAACATCTTTTCCATAATTTCCATTTGGAAATTTTTGATCAGAAAAATAATTCAGCCAGCCGACTGATAAAACATTTTCATAACCTGCGGGATAAAAAGTATCGGGCAAGTTGTCGTTTCCAGAAGCCGCTACAACAACCGCTCCCAACGACGCGGCGTAATTTATAATATCCTGCTCATAACGGGAATAACTATAACCACCCCAGCTGCAGTTAATAATTCTAGCTCCGTTATCCGCCGCATATTTAATGCCTTCGTAGCCATAATAAACATAAGGATAACCTCGATCATCTCTTCTGTCACTTCTTGATACTTTTACCGGAAGAATTGTACAGTTATATCCAATTGAGGCAACACCAATTTTATTATCAGTTACAGCAGAAGCAATTCCCGCCACATGAGTACCGTGAAACGCGAGAGGATTGTTTAAATCAATATCTTCAATGGGATCATCATCAGCGATACCGTTTGTTCCACCAAAATCTTTACCTATCACTTTACCATTAATATCTTTTAAAATATTTGCCGCCAAATCGGGATGTCCCCAATCAACCCCAGTATCAATTATTGCAATTAATACAGAAGAATCTCCCTTCGTTATATTCCAAGCATCTTCAGCAAATATGCGGTTGAGATGATCTTGTGAACCGTTTTTGTATAAAGAATCGGAGGGGACATAAGCTAGTTTGTGAATATATCTTGGTTCTGCGTACTCAACATTTTTAAATGAAGAAATTTTCTGTGCTACAGAACGAATGTCCTCGCTTGTAATTATTTCTATAGAATAAATATTTGCCAGTGAATTACTTCCTTTAAATAAAATGTTTGGGTTATCCTCGTATAACTTTTTAAATGAAATAACTGTCGAATTAATTGTATTGTTTTTTCGGGAAGAAAAAAGTTCTTGAATATTAAAATTTGGCGAAGGATTTTCTTTGAACTTCACGATTAATGTATTAGATAAATAAAATGAATTTCCATCCCGTATTATTTCCTGAGCTGAAAGAAGGGAAGTAATTGCCAGTATAATCAAAAGTTTCTTCATACAATCCTTTGTAAAATTTATAGCAAAATATAAACGGCTATTTTGTTTCTATATAATTATTAGATTTATCGGCATCGGGAACCGCTCTAGTATCAACTTCAACTTTAGTAATCTTTTTATTCGAAGAGAATTCAAGTTTAAACTCCCGGTTACCCTTTTTCCAAACAGAAATATTATGTTTAATTGCTTCGGTTGATTTATCGTCATATGTAACATTCAAATTTACGGGAACAGGAACACCCCCCATATTTTCAACTGTTATTTCGGTTTTATTTCCTTTTGGGCGGACGCTTTTAATTGCAAGGTCAGGGAAGTGTTTATTCATAAACCAAGGATTCCAGAACCAGCTCAAATCTTCTTTTGCAACATCATTAAATGTGAAAAAGAAATCGTAGGGAATTGGATGTTTACCTTTCCATCTATTTATATATTCATGAAGAGCCTTTAAAAATAAATCGTGTCCCAGTGCTTCTCTCAAAAAATGATACGCGACCGAACTTTTAATATATGATGAGAATGTTAAGTTAGCTCCTCTCGTTGCGTATGATAAAGAATAAATGGGTAAGTCTCTCTCCGATCCCATCTCTCTCCCCATATTTGTAATATTTGCGGCAAGCTCATCATCTTCTGGATATGTCTGTGTAACTAAATCATACGTAAAATAAGTTGCCCATCCTTCATCCATCCACGCATATTTTCTTTCATTCGTTCCCATATAAAAGGGGAAATAAGAATGAGCAATTTCATGAAGTGTAACGCCCAGTTGTCCTGATTCAGTTGGATAAACTCCATTATTAACCATCATTGGTGATTCCATTCCACCGCCGAACGCCTGTTCTCCATTAAAGGTTGTGATTTTAGGATATGGAAATGGAACCGCGGGCATCTCCTTCGAAAGATATTCAACCGATGCTTTTGCGTGAATTGCGGTATTTGCAAATCCTGTTGACGAAGGAGGATAAACTGCATCGGTTAAAACGCGCGTACCTTTATCATCAATCTCGGCACTAATTCCATCCCATATATATCCACTGCTCAAAGCAAATGTAAAATCGGGAACATTTTCAGCTTTGAATTTCCAAATTAATTTTGCTTTATCAAGAGTTGGGCCTGTTTTCAAATCTTCTTCATTAATAATTCTAACGAGTCCATCGCTATCTAACGCTTCATTATATCTTTCAATTATATGTGGTTTTAATACTTCCTCTAAATTTTTATATAAACCGGTACCCCATACAACAAAATTTTTTGGAGCGGTAATTTCAACTTCATAATTATTGATATCGTTATAAAACTCAACCGCACCGGCGTAATCTTGTCTGTCCCAACCATCAATATCGTCATACACAGCAATTTGAGGATACCAATAGGCTACGTATAAAGTTGAATCGTTGTAAGCGCCCATCCTTATTCTTGATTCCTTTGGAATTGTAACAGACCATCTAATTTCTACATCGACAGAAGTATTGGAATATACTTTGGGTGATAAATCTCTTAATAGTAAATTTGTTCCATTTCTTGTTGACTTGGCTCTTGAATGAAGGGCTATTCCTGCACCATTAATTATTACAGTATCGAGGATTACTCCCTCATTAATATCTTCAGGATTAACAGCATAATCTCGACTCATTCCCTTTTTCATAATGTCTTGATACAACCTGATAACAAGAGAGCTAAGTGAATCGGGACTGTTATTGTAAAACTTCATATTTGTTGTGCCCTTAATTAATCTCTCTTTTGGAAAGACTTCGGCCTTAATTATATAATCAGTTTTATTAACCCAATAATTTTTACCTGGCCTGCCATCGAATGAGCGTGTACCTTTTTCATAAGCCTTTTTAATATTTGGGGGTATATAAAGAGAATTATGCTGGGCAATTAATTGAGTACAAGCAAACAGTAAAATTAGCGTTAAAGTGAAGTATCTAGTTTTCATTTTTCCTCGGATGGTCTGAACAATTTATTGTAGTGTTTTTATGCATTGTCAAAAACAACAATCCTAAAATCATAAACACAAATTCTTACATTATTTTGATGCGCGCGTCAACCGAAACATAGCCACACTTTCTATTATATATAATTGGATTAAGGTCGAACTCAACAATGTTTTCATTTTCGAGCATCATTGCAGCGCATGAGCGAATTATACTTTTCAATTTCTCTAGATCGCTGGGCATATCACCGCGTACACCATTTAAAATTTTTCCAATTTTTGTGGAGAGAATTAATTCATCAACATCTATATCGGAAAGGTAACATGACTTCATTGAAGTATCGTCAAAAACTTCAACATATTTGCCGCCGGTTCCAAACATTATTATTGGGCCGAACGAAGGATCTCGAAATCCGCCAATTAATATTTCATGCTCGCCAGCTAAATACTGCTGAATTAAAAATGATTGAACTTCAAATCCGGCTTTATTAAAACTTTCCGAAATTTCTTTTGAAGCAATAACTAATTCTTCTATGTTACTAATATTTAATTTAACAGCATTTAATTCCGACTTGTGAACAACCTCCTCGTTTATTCCCTTTACAACAATGGGATAAAAATCAATTTCACAAGATTCAATTTCAGCCGGTTTTATTATAAAACTTTTAACTGTCGGGATTTTGTAGTGGGCGCACATTTCTAATGTTTTGGTTTGATTTAAAAATCCTTTTTTGGCATCAACTTTTTTAATTGAATGATTGAATAATTTAGCGTAGTTGGTTTTTTCTAAACTTAGTTTTGCTTTAGTGGTGATATGGAACAGCATGTTTCCAAGCACAACCGCGGGATCCTCGGGATTTCTGAATATTGGTTTTTTGCTAATTGAGTTATCTCTATATTTTTGCCAAAACTCAGGCATAGGCATTACGGATTGCATTATTGGCTTTTCGGAATTTATTGAGTTGATTGTTTCAACCACAATGAATGGCGAAACCATTACTGGCTCAACAAATATTGAGATGACTGAATCTACGCCATTATCAGCGATAAGTAATTCAATTACTTGTTTGTATGTATCGGCATTTCCTCCGGGAAGAAGATCAATCGGATTTTCAACGCTACCTTCGGGATGTATGATTTCTCGAATCTTATTTTTTGTTTCAATGGATAACTCGGCGAGGACTAATTTTTTTTGTTCTAACTTATCAACACATAATATCGCCGGTCCTCCAGCATTAGTAACTACCGCAACCTTTTTTCCTTTTGGAATCGGGAAAAATTCAAATCCTTTAGCGGTATTAAAAAGTTCATTCAAATCATTAACCCGGATAACTCCAAATTGGTTTAGTAGAGCATCCACAATTTTGTCGGAACTGCTTAAAGCACCAGTGTGAGATGACGCGGCCTTCATTCCCCCGGAAGTTTTACCTGCTTTTAATACTATTACCGGTTTGGAAATATTTCCCTGAGCAAAAGGAAGAATAAATTCTTTTCCATCAACAAAACTCTCAAGATAAAAAGTAAGAATGCTGATGTTATCATCACTCTCCCAATAATTTAATATATCGTTCTCATTTATCTCGGCTTTATTACCTACGCTAAGAAAATGCGCAAATTTAATATCAGTCTCGCGCAGTGAATTTAATACTGCGGCGCCCAAAGCTCCGCTCTGAGATAAAAATCCCGTACTGCCTGTTTCCGGTTTCTCGGCAACAAAAGTCGCGTTTAATTTAATTTCGTCGAGTGTGTTTATAATTCCCATGCAGTTGGGCCCAACCAATCGTGCGCCGGCATTTTTTACTTTTTCAATAATTCGCTTTTCAACAACAGCCCCCTCAATACCAATTTCCCGAAATCCCGCTGTAATTAATATGATTGATTTACATTTCCTATCCAGTAATGAATTAATTGTTGCCTCGGCAAATTGTTTTGGAACAACAACAATTGCTAAATCAATCGGTTCGATTATCTCCTCAATAGAAGAAAAACATTTCAATCCCAATATCTCTTCTGATTTAGGGTTGACCGGAAATACTTTTCCGGTATAGCCGTAGGAATTTATCGTCTTCAGTATTTCGTAGCCGATACTTTTTTCTTTTGATGAAGCGCCCGCCACGCAGATAGATTTGGGATAAAAAAAGTTTTTCAACGAGTCCATAGTCAACTTTAAAGTTTGTTGTGTTAAAATTAGGATAAAACTTACTAATTTTCTTTTGTCGGCAAGCGGTTACTAATTTTTACATATTATTTTATTACTGTTAATCGGCGTGTTGAATAATGTAAATTCGTGCCCTATATTAATATTAAGAAGTAAAAACATGGGCAATATGTAATTAACAACTTTCGGTGAGCATGGAAATAGGTAAAAAAAGACAGATTATAAATAAAATTTTGGGTGAGTTTGTAGCCAAATCTTCCGAAGATTTTATGCGGCTTTCATCACTTTTAAAGAATCCAGAGTCTGAAGCTGACACCTCCAAACATGTCGATAAAATGTTCAGAAAAATTATGGAGTTCAATAAGGAAATTAGTAGAGAAATCCAGCTGTTGCTGGATGAACAGGAACACACTGCCGAAAAAATTCAAAAATTAATTGAAGATAAAAATCGATTTGAAAAATTATACTCATCTGGAATATTGTTTCAATCAGAAACAGAAATGAAAAGCTTGATGGAAATAGCAATTGATACAACAGTCCGAGAGCTTGCCGCAGATGAAGGATTCATTGTTCTAGTTAATGATAATCTTGAAATTGAGACGGTTGTATCTAAAAACATGCCCCCCGAAAAGGAAGATGCTGTAAAAGAAATTTCTACATCAATAATAAAAAACACAGTTAATGAATTAAAACCGCTTCAATTAGATGATATAAAAGCTGAAGCCGAATTTGCTCAAAAACATAGTATAATTTCTCTGGGATTATCTTCAGCGATTAGCGTACCATTAATTTCAGGAGATAAAGTTTTAGGCGCCGTTTATCTCGACCGAAGAAATAAAAACAATCCCTTTATGGATAGCGATTTAATTTTCCTAATTGCGTTCGCGAAACAGATAGTTAAGGGATTAGAAGTATCGCTGGAGATTGAAGATCTTGAAGAACGGCTTGAAGAGCGTCCTAAAATTGAGTTTAATGAACTAAGGCAATTATTTAAAAGTGATGATTTAGTTGGTACCGGGAATAAATTATTTGCCGTGCTAAAGCTTGCCTCTAAAGTCTCGGCTACTGATGCGTCCATTTTAGTACTCGGAGAAAACGGTACAGGAAAAGAATTACTTGCGAGGGCAATACACGCAAACAGCTCTAGAAAAGATAAACCCTTTATAGCAGTTAATTGCGGCGCAATACCATCTGAACTGCTTGAATCCGAATTGTTTGGATATGAAAGCGGCGCGTTCACCGGCGCGGTAAAAAGTAAACCGGGAAGAATGGAAATTGCAGATGGCGGAACGATTTTTCTAGATGAAATTGGTGAGATGGGAATTAATCTTCAGGCTAAACTTCTCCGTGTTATACAAACAAAAGAGATTGAGCGGCTCGGCTCTGTGCAAATCAAAAAAATTGATGTACGATTTATTGCCGCAACTAACCGGGATCTCTCTCAGATGATTACCGAGAAATTATTTAGAGAAGATCTTTATTATAGATTAAAGGTTATCGAAATTGTTCTACCACCTTTACGAGAAAGAAGGGAAGACATTCAAGAGTTGGCCAATCACTTCATAAAAAAATATTCGGGTGATATCAACAAGTTTTCCATTTCTGATGAAGCGCTGGAAATTCTTGAACAGTATAATTGGCCGGGCAATATCCGTGAACTTGAAAATATAATTCAGCGAGCAATCATTTTATCAAAATCAGAAATTATTACAAAAGATGATCTGCCCCCCGAATTACTAAATGATGCCGAATCAGAGTACATATTTGGCAATGATAAATCATTGGCAGAGGCGGAAAATGAATTTAGAAAACTTTATATAACTAAAGTTCTGAGAAAATTTAAGTCAAAATCGGAAGCGGCTAAAATTTTAAATATTAACAGGAGCCACCTCCACAAGCTTCTCTCTAGTTTAAATATCACCGAATAAGTTGCCTCAAAACCACACCCACTATGAGCATTGTTGCTTTATTGCAACACAATAATCCCAATCCTTAATAAAGTCTAAAATATTATACCTATTTCCCAATTAATGAGACGGCATGTCGTTTGATGTTGTTCTTCATAGGAAGATGAAAAATATGAATGAGCAAATATTAGTAATTGATTCGGATACAATAAAACTTCGAAAGATGAGAGAGCTTTTATCAAGAGAAGGATTCAACATTATTACTGTTATTGACCGGGAATCAGCTTTGAGTATTTGTGATAAAATTAAAATTGAATATGTAATAGGAAGACCAAACGACTTAGGTCTTCTGGAAGAAAATTCAAATAGCTAAAGGAGAAAAGATGAAGAAATATTTTTTATTAGTCTTACCCCTAGTTATTGCTCTTTCAATAGTTGGCTGTAATAAAAGTGATAATCCCACAGAACCGGAAAATAGTAGCGGTCCCTCTGCGGGCCAACCAATGCCCACATTTGAAAATTCCGCCGACTATGGTGGAACATTAGCAACAATACAATACTCTATGAACTCACCTGTTGCGGGATTTCCTGCCATTCAAACGACTTTAGTTTTTGGAATTTTGGGAAAAGGGATTGACGGAGGAGCACTAACTGTAAACAATAATGCTATTGGCAAGCTTACTCAAGGCGGGTCAACATTTTATATCGCACCCAATCCATCAAATCCAACACAAACTGTGAGCGGGATAAACTTCAATGGTTCGTCTCACAATTTTGCTGTATCTGGTGCCGGAGCAATTCCCTCATTTAGTGGGACAGTTAATAGTCCGGCATCTTTTAACGTTACCGCCCCGGTTTCAAATGCAACCGTTAATAAATCTTCTAATTTACAAGTTACCTGGGGAGGGGGATCTTCAAGTAAAGTACTTGTGCAGGTTATTAATACATCAGATTCAAAAGTGAAAAGTTATCAAGAGTTGAATGATAGCGGAAGTTACTCAGTTCCGGCGGCCGACTTGGCTTCATTCAGCGGAGATTGTATGGTATACGTGGTTAAGTATAATTACAATGTTGTTACTGGCGGCGGAAAAAAATATTACTTGATTTCTGAAATTGTGAAAAACGTTGTAATAAAAATTAATTAATGATCTTCAATTGCTAAAGCAGTTGGTCTAACTGGACTGTTTTCAGAGGGCGAAAACAGTCCCAGTTTAGGTTTATAATAATAAAGGGAGAAAGTTGTATGAGAAAATATATAATAATGTTATTCTTTCTGTTAAGCGCAATATCTACAAGCATGGGGCAGTGGACTTCACTCAATAATTCATTTGGAGTTGATATAAGATGTATGATTAAGGCCGGGAGCGCACTAGTGGTAGGTACAAATGGCAACGGTATTTATTATTCACCTAACTCGGATCAAAATTGGATTCAAAAAAATTCAGGATTATCAAACCTAAAAGTATATTCACTTGCAGGTAACGGGACGTTAATTGGAGCGGGGACCTATGGCGGTGGAGTTTTTCTCTCGAATAATAATGGTGATAGCTGGACATCCACCGGCAGTGGAATAACAGTGCCTTTCATTTACGCGTTAGCATTTTTAGGTAACAATATTATCTCCGGAACCGGCGGCGGCGGAATATTTAAATCTGTAAATAATGGATCAAGCTGGAGTAGTAATGGCGGTACAACCCATATAGTAAATTCTATTTATGTTGCTCAAAACTATTCTTTTCTTGGGCAAGGACCATACGCTTATAAATCGACGGACAATGGAGATACATGGAGTACCTTGATTGGTCAATCGAATACTACTATAAAAGGGTTTGCCGAAACACCAAAAGCCGGCGGCGGAACAAATATTTTTGTTGCGACTCTCGATGGTGTTTATGTATCTGTTGATGATGGCAAATCATGGAAAAAAACTAACAGCGGGTTACTTTATACCAATATAAATTCATTGGTAGCTACCGGAGAAAATCTTTTTGCCGCTACTGAAGGGGGAGGAGTATTTAGATCTTCAAACAACGGCGCGTCCTGGAATGAAATTAATTCGGGGCTCCCGGCAAATACAAATGCGAGAACTTTGGTACTAAATAATGGTATTCTCTATTTAGGAACAGAAGCTGGAGTAGTATGGAAACTATCTCTCTCC
The DNA here is from genome assembly GCA_019638015.1 of Melioribacteraceae bacterium. Taxonomy (NCBI): domain Bacteria; kingdom Pseudomonadati; phylum Ignavibacteriota; class Ignavibacteria; order Ignavibacteriales; family Melioribacteraceae; species Melioribacteraceae bacterium. The sequence goes on from JAHBUP010000001.1 coordinate 132,650, forward strand.
GATTTAGGAATCACTTCTGTTAAACAAGTTAGTGATGAAATTCCGGCTGAGTTTGAATTAAGTCAGAATTATCCAAATCCATTTAATCCAGAAACAACAATTAGTTATAAAGTATCCGTAGTGAGCAATGTTAGTTTGAAAGTTTATGATCTTCTTGGAAAAGAAATAGCAACACTCGTAAATGAAGTACAGCAACCGGGAAGTTATAATGTGAAATTTTCTATCAATCCAACACTCTCCGCCGGAATTTATTTCTACAAACTACAAGCTGACAACTTTGCACAAACTAAAAAAATGATGTTAATCAAATAGGATTAAAAATGAAGATCGTTCTAAAGTATTTAATAATTTATTTTATCATATCGTATTCAATTAACGCTCAATGGGCTCGAGTAAGTCAAAATAATGTGGGGGTATCAGGTAAAATGCTTGCTCATAATACTGCTCTCTTTTTATATGGCAGTCATTCCGGATTTAAACTCTACCGCACAATCGATGGCGGCGCAACATGGACTAATATCGCCGATAAATTTCCTTATGATGTTTACTATATGTACGTTCATCAAAATGAAATATTCGCGATCACTACAACATTAGGAGCGGGGACATATCGGTTTTATACATCAACAGATGATGGAGCTAGCTGGAGTGAAAAATCAAATATTCCATCGGTTACTGGTAATGGCGCCATTCTTCAATTAAGTTCTGACGGACCTACACTATACGCATCTTCAAATCGCAAATCATATTATAAATCGAATGATAATGGAATGACATGGCAGGAAACCATAATCAACACAACCGTGGGTGGAAACCTGGTTCAATTAGCCGCATCGGGAGATCACTTAATAAGTGTATTTCTTGGAACAGGAGCAGTAGTATCAACTGATAATGGTCAAACTTGGAGCGTTAAGAATCCAGGCGGAATTGCGGTCTCCGCTGTTTATCAATACAAAGGCGCTATTTATGGATTATCCTTCGGTGCCGGTTTATTTAAGTGGAATAAAAACAATAAAGATTGGGATGCAATAAATAATGGAGTTCCCGATAACGGTTCTTTTCAAATACCAATGAGTATGATTGGAGTTGGCAATACTTTGTTTGCCGCATCAAGGGGATTGATAAGCACTAAAACAACTCTTTTATCCTCAACCGATGAGGGACAAACTTGGACCCCAATTTCTCAAGAGGGATTGCCGAATATAAATGCCGGTTCCGTTTTTGGTTTTATGGCGGCAAATAATAGTAATCTATATTTATTTAATTATGCTTTTACCGGGGGAAGCAGTGACAATGAAATAACAGGAGTTTATAAAACGTCTATAGCGATAACCTCGGTGACGAATAATGAATTTCTACCAAACCATTTTGAATTATTTCAAAATTACCCAAACCCATTTAATCCGGAAACAACAATAAGTTATAAGCTATCAGCAGTCAGCGATGTAGATTTAAAAATTTATGATGTGCTAGGAAAAGAAGTATCCACACTTGTAAATGAAGTACAACAACCGGGAGTGTATAATGTAAAATTCACGAATAACTCATCACTTTCAACCGGAATATATTTTTACCGGCTGCAAGCTGGAAACTTTATTCAAACCCAAAAGATGCTATTTCTAAAATAAGAGCACCAAATAATGTTATTAATATTGAGAAGCCCGGTTATGCCGGGTTTTTTAATTATTGACGAAAAAAAACTTAATCCCTTTTAGATACATGCCCCACAGCGTAAATTATTTTGCAGATTATAGAGGTGAAATAAATTTTATCGAATTAACATTCTTTTTTTGCCAATAAATCTTGAAGATGCTTATATTGGGACACAACGTCCCACATCTTGCGATCTTTATTTTATTCACAAATGTGAAAGAATCTCATGAAATACAATTACTTGCTCCTAATTGTTTTCTCCATATTTCTTATAGTCCAGATTCAAAGTTGTACATCTGATAAATCTCAAAGCTTAATTAAAGAGAATTATTCACCCGGAACAGCAAATGTTTTTGCTCTAATTGATTTAACAGAAAATTCCGGTTCAAATGTTTTAGTGAACATGACCGTAACCAAAATTCTTGGTTATGGTGCAGGATCTTCTCCAATTCCCGATAATACAAAATTAACCGCACTCGCTAAAATTGATGGGGTGAAAACATTCCTCTCCAAAACAAATAAAGGAGAATTATATAGTGTAGAATTAAAACTATTACAGGGGGGAGTTAATACAACCGCTTCGCTCAAATGGGAAATTATTTCCATATCTAAAAACAATTAACGAAAGGATATATGAATATTAAAACGCTACTTACCGGCGCAGTTATTTTATTAATTGCGGCAATATTTGTATTCGCCGATTTTGGCAGCAACTCTAATTCTTTACCTAATAAGGTTAGATCATCAGGCAGTCCCAAAGCAAAAATTGAAAGCAAAAAAATGAGAAGTGACTACTTCTTTAATAAGCTTCGTGACCCCAAACTTAACGCGATTCCTGCAAATATTAGAGAAATTGAAATTGCTTATTCTAAAACATTACCCACATCTAACAAATTATTTAAGGGAAACAACACACTTAAATTTGACTGGAAGGAAGCAGGACCGGTTGATTTAGGTGGAAGAACTAGAGCGCTGGCAATTGACGTAAAAAACTCTAACACTATATTGGCGGGAGGAGTTAGTGGCGGTATTTGGAAATCTACCGATAAGGGAATTACCTGGAATTTAAAAACATCCCCAAATGAAGTGCAAAGTGTTGTAGCTATTGCACAAGATACAAGAGAGGGCTTTTCAAATACATGGTATTATTCGGCGGGGGAAATGGATGGTTCTGCTGGTGATAGAAGTGGTGGTGCAAGATTTTTTGGAGGCGGAGTTTATAAATCAACAGACAATGGTGAAACCTGGCAAATACTTTTGAGCACAAAAGTGCAGAGTAGTGTTGAGTGGAGCGATGTGTATTCCTTTACTAGCGAAATTATAGTGAACCCTAAAACCGGATCTGTTTTTATTGCAACTAATGGAGGAATTATTGTAAAATCAGCCGATCAAGGAAATACTTTTTCACCGTCTCTCGGAACATTAAATGAGCACTTGCGAACCGATATAAAAGTGAATAAAGATGGAGTGTTGCTCGCGTCTCTTTCTCAAAAAACAGGATCGCAATCTCAAACCAACAATCCCGGTTTTTATTATTCAACAGATGATGGTGCTACATGGAAATTTATTACAAGCACAAATTATCCTCCGGAACATGATAGAACGGTTCTCGCATTCTCGGCATCAAAGCCAAATATAGCTTATGCGTTAATGAATACAGGTAATAAATTTCAGGATACAAAAGCTGATGATTTGCGCATGTTAAGAGTTGATCTTAATACTGAACAGATAGAAGATTTGAGTGATAATATACAAGTGTACAGTACCGAAGAAAATGGAATACTGAACAGTCAAGGAAATTATAATATGGCATTAGGCGTTCACCCGGCGAACGAAAATATTGTCTTTTTTGGTTTGACAAATGTCTATAGAACTTTAGATGGTTTTGCCACAAAGATTGAAGATAAAAAAGTCAATTGGATTGGTGGATACACTGTTCAAAATGATAACAGTTCTCATCCGGCTCTGCATCCAGACATTCACGCATTTGTGTTTGATCCTAAAAATCCAGATGATTTATGGGTCGCACACGATGGCGGGTTGAGTTTTACTTCACAAGCATCTACTGCTAACTATCAAGACTTATTTCCTTGGGAGAATAGGGATAGAACATATAATGTAACACAATATTATACTATGTCAATTTTTGATGCGCCAAATGATAGCAGACTGCTTGGCGGAACACAGGACAATGGAACACCCTATTTCAGATTTGATGGTTCAAATGCTTCTCCACATCAAGATGTAAGTACTGGTGACGGTTCATATTCATACCTGGGTGTTAAATATGCTTATGCGTCAACACAAAACGGTTCTGTTACTAGATTGGGATATGACGAAAATGGAAATCCCGATCCAACCAAATGGACCAGTATAACTCCAGCCGATGCTGCAAATCAACTTTTTATAAATCCTTTTGTTGTTGATCCAAATGATGAAGACTACATGTATTATCTTGGCGGTAATATGCTTTGGAGAAACAGCGAGTTGAGCAATCTACCCGAATTCAATCAAGATAAGTTAACTCAAGGGTGGGCTTCTGTAGATTTAAGCTTACCACAAAATTATGTTTACTCTACATTAAGCATATCAAAAAAATCGGCGCATATTTTATATTTAGGCGCATACTCTGATGCCGGAAATCCCATTGTGCTTAAATTAGAAAACTCAAAAACCAGTTCAAGCGCTACAGATATTTCCCCTAACCTGCCAGAAGTAACATCAGGTTCTTATGTTAGCGCGATTGCTGTTAATCCCGATAACGCAGATGAAATTATTATTTGTTTATCTAATTATGGAATTATTGGTTTGTTTTATTCTAATAATGGTGGCGCAAGTTGGAGTGCGATTGAAGGAAATTTGCAGGGGGGTGTTAACAATCAAGGACCCTCGATACGCTCAGCGACAATACTACCTTATAATAATTCGAAGTTATATTTAGTTGCGACAAGTACCGGCGTGTATTCAACAGAAATCCTTGATGGCATGAACACGGTTTGGTCATTAGAGGCTCCTTCATTGATAGGAAATGTAGTTGTTGAAACAATAGCCGGCAGGAGCAGCGATGGAGTTGTAGTAGTTGCTACACATGGAAGGGGAGCTTTCATGGGAAAAATAACCGGTGCGGTTTCAGTAAATGATAATGCTAATATTCCTGCAAGCTATTCATTGAGTCAAAATTATCCCAATCCGTTTAATCCATCTACATCAATAAGATATAGCATTCCAAAAGAATCTAACGTTAAGCTTGTGGTATATGATGCTGCGGGAAGAGAAGTCTCTCTATTGGTAAATGGAAAACAAAACGCTGGAAATTATTCTGTTCAGTTTAACGCTCAAGGTTTAGCCAGCGGTGTTTATTATTATCGTGTATCAGCGGGTAATTATTCAAACAGTAAAAAGATGATACTTCTAAAATAGTGCTGCAAAATAATTATTCACTAACATGAATATTTATTTGACATTAAAAATATTGATAATTAGCTTTGCATAAGAATGAAAACAAAACTAAACATAGTAACATTGAATTGGTGGTGGCATATTTAAATGCCATCCTAAGGTAGTACCAAAATTTAAACCGTGGATGGCAAAGCTGTTCACGGTTTTTTAATACCCTTCCGTGAACCGCATCTGAACTCAACAACATTATATAATAGAGGTTCACATGTCTAAAAACAAAATTATTTTTCTCGAACAAACACAAATGCCAAGGTATTATTATAATATAATGGCTGATTCACCAACTCCAATGGACCCTCCGCTTCACCCCGGCACAAAACAACCGGCGGGTCCGCAAGATTTAGCGGCAATTTTTCCGATGGATCTTATAATGCAGGAAATGTCGCAAGAACGATTTATTGAAATTCCGGATGAGGTTTATGATTTGTACAGATTAAGTAGGCCAACACCACTTATCCGCGCGGCTAATCTTGAAAATATTTTGGATACACCCGCCAAAATATATTTTAAGTATGAGGGAGCTAATCCTACCGGAAGTCACAAAACCAATACTTCTTATGCCCAAGCGTATTACAATAAAAAAGCCGGTATAAAAAAATTAGTTACCGAAACGGGAGCGGGACAATGGGGAAGCGCCCTATCTATGGCGTGCAAACACTTCGGAATGGAGTGTGAAGTTTTTATGGTAAAGGTAAGTTACAATCAAAAACCGTATAGAAAAACTTTTATGAAATTGTTCGGCGCTACTGTTCATGCGAGTCCAACCGATTTAACTCAAGCCGGACGAAATGTTTTAGCTCAAGATCCCGATTCTCCCGGTTCTCTTGGTATTGCAATAAGTGAAGCTATTGAAGTAGCGGTGCAAAGGGATGATACAAATTATAGTTTGGGAAGTGTATTAAATCATGTTATGCTTCATCAAACTATTATTGGAGAGGAAGCACTACTGCAAATGGAAATGGCTGGTGATTTTCCTGATATCGTTATAGGATGCGCAGGCGGCGGAAGCAATTTTGCCGGGTTATCTTTCCCATTTTTAAGGCACAAATTAACAGGGGACAAGAAGGAAATGGAAGTAATTGCCGTAGAACCATCTTCCTGTCCAACACTAACTACCGGAAAATATGAATATGATTTTGGCGATGAAGCCGGAATGACTCCTCTCTTAAAAATGTACACCCTCGGACATAAATTTATTCCTCCCAAAATTCATGCGGGAGGATTGCGTTATCATGGAATGGCGCCAATAATATCATTAATGTATAATATTGGTGCAATAACAGCTAAATCATATGATCAGCTCGAAGTTTTTGGTGCCGCGCAAATGTTCGCGCAAGCTGAAGGAATTGTACCCGCACCAGAAAGTTCACACGCGGTTAAAGAGGCAATAGTTCAAGCTCTGAAATGCAAAGAAAGCGGGGAAGCAAAAACTATTCTGTTTAATTTATCGGGGCATGGATTTTTAGATCTTGGTTCATATGAAATGTTTTTAGAGAATGAATTGACCAACTAATTAGCTCGGCATTACTATAAAACTTTTCGGCGTTCAAATTAAGGTAATTTTGAGCGCCGAGGGTTACAAATGAACAGAGATTTTCTTTATAGGTATATCGGTAGCCCTTTCCCTAAACCAATACATGTTTTTGCATTAATATAAATCTTAGGATTTTGTTACTGCAATCAGTAGTTCAGCAATAAACTAGAAATTTTATAAATTTGCACTCGTCTTCCAGACCAAATTTTTGACGAGGAAAAGAGATGCATAAAGAGCTTTTTAATGAAATATCTGAAAGAGAACTGAAACCAATCCAAATTATTGTATTAGTTCTAATTATGGGGGTAATATCATTTCTTGTTGTGTGTTTGATATTTTATTTCATCAATCAATCAAATGTTCAAACACCTGTGGTAAATCCTCATAACTTTTTAAATATTACTTTTATTCTTGCCCTGTTTAGTTTTGCGGGATATTTATCGGCAATATACATCCCGGAAATTATAATTAAGAAGAAGGTTAATAGTTTTGGTGGCAAAGAAGCTCAAGAAATTGATACATCAGAGTTCATGATAATCTATAAAAATTATTTAATTGTAAAATTAGCTTTACTGGAAAGTTCGGCATTGGCCGGGTTAATTCTCTTTATGCTGACAATCTTAAACAATTTAATTTATTTTGAGGAAGAATATAGGTTGTCATTAATACCGGCTCTATTTTTCTTTTATAACTCAATCTTTCTTTTTCCGACAAAAGAAAAAATTTCAGATTTCGCAAAAACCAAACTCAGTTAAGTATGCCCAGAAAAAAACTCAAAAAGATTACCGAGGTAAATTCATTTCCAAATGTGTTTAATTATAAAACCGAAAATGTTTGGACCGAGATAACAAATTACTTAAATAATCATAATCCAATAATAATAGAATTAGGTTGCGGACAAGCCGACTATACAATCAATCTCGCAAAGCTTCACCCGGAGAATAATTATGTTGGCGTTGATAGAAAAGGGAACCGGATTTGGAGCGCTTCAAAACTTCTGAGTAAAGAAAATTTACCGAATGCCGCACTAATGATTGGTCATGCTGAATCTCTCGAACAAGCAATTCCCGAAAATTCAATAAGTGAAATTTGGATAACATTCCCGGATCCCTATCCCCGCCGATGTAGTATGAAAAGAAGGTTAACTCATCCAAGGTTTTTAGAAATCTATAAAAAGTTATTAATTAAGGAAGGTATTGTAAACTTAAAAACTGATGATGAGACATTATATGATTTTACAATTAGCGTTATAAATGAAAACAAATTAAAACTTATAAAAGCCACTGCCGATCTTTATTCTAACCCACATTTAACGGATGAAGAAAAAGTTACCACAAAATATGAAAGCCAGCATTTAGCTGAAGGTAAAAAAATTAAGCTGGTTAGATTTTGTTTATAAATGATTTGTTTGATATTTTAATATAAGTTATTGTAATCGAAACCTATAGTTTAGGGGTAAACATTATTCGGGGGAAAAATGCAGAGAGTAATACTACTAATTTTTTACACTCTAATAATTTCAAATATCTTTGCACAAAAATTATTAAAAACAAAGTTTGACAACCAAGATTTACAACACCAAATTTTCCGAATCAATAGAGAGAATAATCCAGGAACCTTCTCTAAAGACTCACTTACTTTTTTTGTTAATTCTCATCTTCTATGGGGCATTGAAATATTAGATCCCTTAAAGCCAAAAGATAAAATTATAACAGCTACAAGATTGTGGAAAACGGATCTGCGTTTCGGGCTTAAGTATAATTATTCAAATTCTATTTCTGCACATATTTCTGTTAGGGACAACGATTCTCCCAATACTAACAGTATTAATTTATATGAAGCACATGTTAGAATAAAGAAGAATTGGGGTGGTTTATGGTTTGGACAATCCAGAATTCATTTTGGAAATGAAAGTCATTATTTAAACGAAGCATTTGACCGCCCATTTTGGGATAGAGGATTGATCGCTGATTTTTTATTACGAGGTGCTGGTGTTAAAATAAATCATGGTAAAAATGATTTCGAATTTATTGTTGGTGCAGATCAATATTCATATATAGTTGGAATAGCCAGTTACAAAATAGAAATAATCAAAGAAATTATAGGTAGATTACTCGGGGCATATGTTGCCCGAGATGAAAAGTTTTCGGGATATGGATATCATACCGGATTCGAACTTAAAGAATCATTTAATAATTTTTTTGGATACCAAATCTTCACTTATAAAGAATTAGATCAAGAGCCGTCCCCCATAAAAGAAGTAGCTTATTTTATAGAAGGAAAATATAGATTAAACGAAAATTGGACTATTGCGGGGGCACACTTTAATAAAAAAACGATTGATCAATTCAGTGACATAAAAGAATTACAAACGAGCACGAGCTTATACTGTAAAATTACAGATACTTTCTCTCCCTCTTTAAGTGCAGAATACTTTCAATTAAATAATTATAATGAAGTACAAGTTGGTCTTTCTTCATATTTGAGATTTGATGAAAAAATATTAGTGGTTCCTAGAGTTAGATATATATTCACTAAAATTGGTCCCAACATTGGCTATTTGGGGATTGAGTGTAGGATTGTAATTTAAAGGATTGACATGAGAAAATATTTATTTCTTCTGATTTTTATAATAGGATGCAACTCAGTTGAGAATAGTGAGCACATTATTCCGCCAATAATTGTGATGACCTTTGATGATGGGCATAAAAGTATCTATGAATTAGCTTTTCCATTAATGAAAAAAAAACAATTCGTGGGGGTTAACTTTATTCCAACGGGAATAATTGGTCAACCTGAAATAATGAATCTTGAGGAAGTTATTGAATTAGAAAACCATGGATGGGAAACTGGCGGACACACAGTAAATCATGCTAATCTTACAACAATTTCGATCGACAGCGCGCGTTATGAGATTAAAAATAATTTTGAACAACTCAAAGCTTGGGGCTTAAAACACAATTGCTTTGCTCTGCCCGCGGGGCACTCAAACAGTCAGACGGATAAAATTATTAAAGAGTATTTTAAAATAATTAGAACAAGTCAAAATGAGCGATATAGACCCCCATTAAATCTCGACCGACTAGGATATTACGAAGTTCATAAAACAGATGATATAAATTCGCTGCTTATGAGAATTGATCATGGAATTTTAGAGGGCGAGTGTTTAATAATTTTTGGATTTCATCGTTTTTGCTATGATGATCCAAAATATAGCACTGAAATGCAATTATCAACATTTCAACAGTTATTAGAGGTGATTAGAAAGCGAAATTTACATGTGGCTACGTTGACTGATGCAGTACAAAAAATAAATAAATAGAGTAGATGAATCATATTTTTAAAACGTATTCAATATTGCCACTTTGTATTGGTTTGCCCAATGGATCTAAAATAGTAACCCAAACTTTACCTGTTATATTAAAATTATTTATCAAATGTGTTTTTAAATTATCCAGACTAAAACTAATCTTTTCAGAAAGATACGCCTCACACATATCATTTTGAGCATTATGTGATAGCTGAAGTACTACTCCCGGCGGGTTTGATTTGTTTATAAAATCGAAAGCAAATAATTCAATAATATGTTTTGCGCAGCCCCCCGAATATGAAACATCGAATAATAAATTATCATTCACAATCTTAACCGAATTAATATTCAACATGTCTTTCTTAATAAGAGAATGATTTTCTGATGATATAACCCTTACATCACGAAGGGGGGTTTTAGCTGAAGCGGATTTTATTACAATCTCGACTTTGTACTCTTTCTTCTCAATTTTATGAGTGGAGATTGGATAGGGAGATAAACTTTTGAGTTGTATTAAATAATCGCCGAATCTATGAAAAGAGGGCTGAAGAAAAGTATGTAACTTAATTTCTTCATTCTTGAATCCGTCGGTTAATTTAATGACTACTTCTCCATCCCCGGGCCAAATGCACATCGCGTCCATCGGACAACGGGAATCGGCAGTAACATCAATAAATTCAATAGTTATTGAATTATTTACAATTATCCCTTTTCCATATTCTAAATTTATTAAAAGAGAATCGCTAGGATTGTTTTTATTAAAAGAATTTGGGGGGTACTGCTCTATATCATTCACGCAAGAAATTACAAAAAATGAAATTAACCCAATAAGTAAAATCATTTTATTCATAGGAATCCCTTATTTTGTGCGGAGAAATTGAGTAAAAATATTTAAAAAGAAAACCCCTTTTTTTTTCTCTTAAAAATTTGATTAATAAAATGGAGTAGTTATGGAATTTAAAGATGTTGCTCAAAAGAGAACCTCCGTCAGAAATTTTACAGATGAGAAAGTTAATATTGATGACTTAAAAGACATGATACGTTTAGCCGGTACGGCACCATGTATTAGTGGACAAGAAACATGGAGATTTATTGCCGTAACAAATAAAGAACTAATGAAACAAATGGCGCAAGTTGTAAAACAGAAATATTTTGAAATAATTCCCGCTAATGATGATCAGGTAACTGAAAATGTAAAAATTGCAGTTGAAAAATTTTCTTCTATTTTCTTGAATGCGCCTGCAGTAATAGCTGTTACGATGCGTCCTTATGAAGCCATAATCGATAAAATTCTGAGTCAAACTAGTTATTCTCATGAGGAATTAAATGAACTTCGAAACCATCCCGATATTCAAACAGCAGGTGCGGCTATTCAAAATTTACTGCTTTCAGCTGTAGATCTTGGATATGGAGCATGCTGGTTAACCGGCCCAATGGTAGCTAAAGAGGAGTTATCTAAAATTCTAAAATTGGAATCACCATATTCTTTAATGGCTTTTGTTGCAGTTGGTAAACCCGATAAAGAACCCAAACCGAGAGCAAAAAGTCCACTGGAAAATATTTTCTCTATTATTGAATAATTTTTATTGCGGTTTTAGAGCCATAAGCTTATAATAACACCAATCATCCCATTTTGTTTTATAATTAAATAGAGGAGCTAAAATGGAAGGTGCGCAGATTCATATAAATTATTTTGCGGTTATTGCCGTTACTATTCTCGCTTTTGTAATTGGTGGATTATGGTATGGCCCCATATTTGGGAAGCCCTGGATGAAAGAAACCAAAATAACGGAAGAGGATGCAAAAAAATCGAATATGGTTAAAATTTTTGGCACTTCGATAATTCTAAATTTTATAATCGCGATTAATCTCTCAATGTTTCTTGGTCCCAAACCCGATTTAGCTTGGGGATTAATGGCCGGAGCGCTGGCTGGCGTTGGTTGGGTTTCAGCATCACTTGGTATAATTTATCTTTTTAGTCAAAAGTCGCTAAAACTATTTTTGATTGATGCCGGATATCAAACGGTGATATATACAATTATGGGAGGAGTTCTGGGTGTCTGGAAATAAGTAATATAATTTAGAGGAATAGCGAAAATTGTTCTTTAATTTTGATTAGGCGGAGATGTCGAACCTTTTTTAGTTTAATAAAGCATATAGAATTTACGAATTCCCCAAAATTTTTCTTTACCACAAAAATTACTTGTTAGTATAAGTTTTGCTGAACAAGGTTCTCTCATTCAGAGAGGTTTCTGCAAAACCCATTTTATTCAAATATTTTTTGTGAATGGAGTTCCCCGGCTCACTATAAATTTTCGTAATTCCATCTTTCTTAAATTCATTAAATGCGAATTCTCCTATCTTAAAATCTCGGTAGCCGGGTATAACATAATCTAATTCAATTAAAATTGTATGCGGTTCAATATTGTTGTAAAGTATTATTCCGGCTGGATTGGTGTTTCGTAATATGACGAGAACATTTAAGTCCACAATCTTTTCGAAATTAAATGAAGGAATAAATTTTCGAATGTCATTCTTGTAGTAATTTAAAAAGTAGTTAACGTATTCAGAACCGGATGAAAGTTTTAGTGTTTTGAAATATTCTTTTGCCGAATAAATTTGAATTAAATAATAGATGTTAATTAGTGCTATAAACCCATTTAAAAGACCAACCGGCAAAGCACCAATTAAAAATCCATAAACTGCAAAGCAGGTTGACCCGATCAAGTTTATTATACGAAGCTTAATTATGGCGCTCATCATCAGGGAAATTGCTACTAAAACTGATGCTAAATACCCGAATATTTCTAAATAATTTACCTCATTCATTGGAATTCCTTAAAATTGATTCAAAAATAGGCAAAAGGTGAGTACCAAAAAAATGCACTAAAATAATCTTGACAATATAATAGCAATATGATATCATTGCGATAGCATAACTAAAGGAGTAGTAAAATGGAAGCGGTTGTTGAAAAATTAGCAAAAAAAAGTAATGGATTTGTGTTTCTATTTGGGTTATCTATTCTATTGGTGTTGGAATCGTGGGCTTTTGTTCAAATTGCAACTATTGATGCGCCAATCTGGCTTATTCTATTAATCCCCGCAGTGATTTTAACTCTTATCTTTTTTGGTGGACTAATCATAATTCAACCGAACGAATCGAGGGTAGTAATCTTATTTGGAAAGTATATTGGAACCGTTCGGGACAGTGGTTTCTGGTTTGTAAATCCTTTCGCCTCAAAAGTAAAAGTATCTCTGCGTATTCACAACTTTAATAGTGAAAAAATCAAAGTAAATGATCTTCATGGAAATCCAATAGAGATTGCCGCTGTAATTGTTTGGAGAGTAGTTGATAGCGCAAGGGCAATTTTTGATGTTCAGAACTATGAACAATTTGTTGCAATACAAAGTGAAACGGCAATTCGCGCACTAGCTACCGATTATGCCTATGATTCTAATGAGGATGGCAAATTCTCCCTTCGCGGAAATCAACAAGAGATATCCGAAGAATTAAAAAAACAAGTTCAAACAAGATTAAATATTGCCGGATTAGAAATTATGGAATCAAGAATAAGTCACTTAGCATACGCACCCGAAATTGCTCAGGCAATGTTAAGACGCCAACAGGCTCAGGCTGTTGTTGCGGCAAGACAAACAATAGTTGAAGGAGCTGTGGGTATGGTTGAAATGGCTTTAAAAGCACTTAGCGAGCAACACATTGTTGATCTCGATAATGAAAAGAAAGCTACAATGGTTAATAATCTAATGGTAGCGCTTGTTTCAGAAACCCAGGCACAACCAGTAATAAATGCGGGAAGTCTTTATTAATAAATAGAGAAAAGTATGAAACAGTTAAGTGAATATTTGAAGGATGAATTATTTATAATCCAACCTAGTATTTGGAAGAGCTTTTATGAATTAAAATATAAAGATGAAATAATTGGTACAATGCAACTCGTGGGGTTCTTTGATCACAAGGCAATAATAAAGTTCGATAATGAATCATACGAATTTTATAAAGAAAAATTTTGGAAAAAAGAAATTCTTATACGAAAAAAAGGATTCGAAATCCCAACAGCTCGATATGTTGATAAACTCTTTTCACAAATCGGAATAGTTAATTTAGATGGGGGGCATTCGGTCAGAATTAAGTTTTACCCATTCAAATCAAAGTATGAAATTATTTCTGAGAAAGATGACTTACTGGTGAGTTTTAAAAGTAGGGTTAGTTTTAAACATCAAACGAATGTTGTTGTAAAATCAACGGAGCAGGTTGATAAAAATCCATGGTTAATATTTTTAGCCGAATTTTTAAAACTACGAAGAAATCACGCGGCTGTAGCGGCGGCATAAATTATGGCTGAGAAAAAGAAATTTTTATTGAGAATTGATGATAAAATATATTCGGCACTCGAAAAATGGGCTGCGGATGATCTGCGTAGTATAAATTCTCAGATCGAGTTTTTATTAACAGATCAGCTGAAAAAATCCAATCGTATAAGTCCAAAAATTTCACCAGAAAAAGAATTTGGGGAGAATGATGATAAAGAATCATTATAATATTGGAGGAAAAAGAGACTTGCGGTTATTAATTATTCTAATCATGCTGATATTAGGTGGATTAATAACTATTTACGCTAACTCAAATTCAGAAAAAGAGAACACTTTAAAGAAAATTTTGCTTGGAGAACTAGACAAATATCCAAAGATGCAAATCCAGGATATTTATAAGTTGCTTCACCAGGCGGCAATGGGTAGTGAACATGCCGTTAAGAATGAGGAATCGGTAAAGAATTGGATGAAACTAGAAATTTCTGGTTTAAAGTGGAGCCAAACCGATAATTTAATTGACACAATTTCAGCAGAGGCAAAAATTGTTAGAATTAACTTACGACCCTATATAAACGCAGGCTATAATCCAACTAAATTGGTAGAGCTCTTTATAAAAACGGCTAATAATTTTGAAGGATCTAGTAATGAATTAGAGGAATATTTAGAAATTGCTCTTGAGTTAAGTAAATTAAAAATGATTCCATATGATTATACGGAGATGCTTTCATTTTTTAATCAAATGAAAGAAAAAAAATATCCAGCTATGCATCATTCAAAAATTTATGCGGAAAGTTACTTCCCAGCATATAGAGTAGTTGCCGCAGAATATATTGAACTGCTTTTTTCAAACTAATATTTTCACAAAATATGTTGAGATAAATAATGCTACGCTCTAAAAATTCAATAAATATAATTGCCAAAGCAAGTTTTGTATTTTTCTTTATTTTTACACTTCTCTCCGCACAAACAATAAATCTGAAAATAATACAAACAACCGATGATCACGGGGCAATATTTCCTTATGATTTTACCGATCAACGCACAACTAACAATTCTTTAGCGCATATTTCTACTTTCTTAAAAAAAGAAAGAGAAAATAAAGATCAAGAAATAGTCTTATTAAATGGAGGGGATATACTTCAGGGAACACCAGCAGTATATTACTACAATTTTGAGAAACCGGAACAAACTCATCTGCTCGCCGAAGTGATGAATTATATGAAATACGATGCCGGAGTGGTTGGAAATCACGACATTGAAACGGGGCATCCGATATATGATAAATTTGTGACTGAAATAAACTTTCCGTGGCTCGCGGCTAACGCAGTAAACAAAACTAATAACGCTCCCTACTTTAAACCATACACAATCATAGAACGGAAGGGACTTAAAATAGCCGTACTTGGCTTAATAACTCCCCACATTCCAAATTGGCTTCCCGAAAAAATCTGGGAAGGAATTGAATGGGAAGATATGATTGAAAGCGCTGAAAAATGGGTAAAGATAATTAAAGAAAACGAAAAACCTGATTTATTAATAGGATTATTTCATGCCGGGGTTGACTACACCTACAATAATCAAGACGCAAATTTTTATAAAAACGAAAACGCGTCTCAACTTGTGGCTCAAAAAGTAGATGGGTTTGATATAGTATTTGTAGGACACGACCATAAGGGTTGGAATTTTAAAATAAAAAATAATGCCGGAAATGAAGTATTAATTCTTGGTGGAACAAGTTACGGCCGTGAAGTTGCTATTGCAGATTTCAAATTTAACTTTAATAAACAGTTGCAATTATGGGAAAAAGAAATTAGCGGATCTACATTTGAATCAAAAAATGTTACCCCCGATTCACTTTTTTTACAAAAATTTGAAAAACATTTCACTGACATTAATAAATATGTTACACGTACAATCGGGTGGTTCGAAGATGAGTTAGATTCCCGGGAGGCACTATTCGGCAGTTCTTCGTTTTCAGATTTAATAAACCAAATTCAGATGGAAATAACCGGAGCAGAAATATCTTTTACCGCGCCATTATCTCTAAATGCAAAAATTAATAAAGGTGAAATTACCGTTGGTCAACTATTCAAACTTTACCGTTATGAAAATTTATTATACACAATGAACCTTAGCGGCAAGGAGATAAAAAATTATTTGGAGCATTCATATTCTTTATGGTTTAATCAAATTAAAAATGAAAATGACAACTTACTCAACTTCGTCAAAGATGATAATGGCAATACCATATTTGATAAAAGAAACAATGCCCCGCAATTAAAATTCCCATTTTATAATTTTGATTCTGCTCTGGGAATAGATTATGAGGTTGATGTTACTAAGCCGGATGGTGATAAAATTAAAATAATCTCAATGAGCAATGGTTCTAAGTTTGACGAGAATAAGATTTATAAAACTGCTATTAATTCTTATCGTGGGAATGGCGGCGGGGGACATCTACTTATCGGAGCTAAAATTCCAAAGGAAGAGTTGAGCGGCAGAATTATCAATTCAACCGATAAAGATCTTCGTTACTACATTATGAAGTGGATAGAGAAGAATAAAACAATTACTCCCCAAAAATATTCAAACTGGAAAGTTGTACCGCAAGCAATCTGGGAAAGAGCAAAGGAGAGAGATTATAAATTGCTGTTTAATAATTAAACTCGTTGCGCAGTTTATAATAAAAAGCTAAACGCAGAGTCCGCAAAGGTTTTCGCGGAGAACGCGAAGATTAATAACTCACTTCATCTTAGGCATATCTCGTACGATCGCGTTTATCTGAATATCGCCAGAGTTTCTAAACTGCAGAGTTAATTTTCCATGTGTGCCAAGAGCTACATCTTTTTTAAGTTTTATAAGCATTACGTGTAAATCGCGTGGTTTAAATCGTACAGTAGAGTTCGGGGGAATAACTACAAACGGAACCTTTCTCATTCCCATCATATCGTTTTCTCTTTTAAATGTTTCGTGAACTTCAACCACTTCAGCCAAATTTGATTTTGCGTTAAATAGGGTGTCGGGTTTATCTGAATCATTTGTTACAATAAAAAAAACACCTGTGTTTGTCTCTGCTCCAGCAGGACGGATCCACGCATCGGAGATATTAACTTTTTGTGCTAAAACTATAGTAGAAACAAATAGAAAAATGATTAAAGATTTTCTCACGGCTACTCCAAAATTTTATTAATTAATAGAAATAACATCTTTTGCAACAAGCTCGGGATCGACAGAACTTCCCGGATATTGTTTTCGAATTTTGCCATCGCGGTCCATAATTACAATTCGATCAGTATGTACATAATAGTATATTTTTCTGCCGTCATCAAAAATTGTGGAGTCTGATGGAATGGCAACAATTTCCGCTTTCCTCATAAGGGAATCAACTAAGGATTTCTCTCCGGTTAAAAAATCCCAATTGCTTAAATCCAGTTTTCTTATTTCTGCAAACTTTTTAAGAATCTCCGGTTTATCAAAATCGGGGTCGAAACTAATAGACAAAAAGTGTACATCATTAATTTTTTCCTTTTTTAGGGACTCTTGTACTAATCGCAGATTATTTGTGCTGAGGGGACAAATATCGGGGCAGTTGGTAAAAATAAAATTCATTACAACAGTTTTATTCTTAAAGTCATTCGGGAAAATTACACGACTATTATTTTGGTCGACTAATTCAAAGCGTGTTTCACTAAAATCGTTAAGTTCTTCAAACTCGGAAGAACAGCTTATAATAAACACGCATAGAATTAATAACAAATACTTTTTCATATCAATTCCTTAAATAAAACCACTGTTGCAAAATTAAAGAATAGTTTATTGAAAAATATCAAATTCCGATTCCTTTGATAAAAAGTTGGTACATTTGCAATATAAAATAGAGGCGGTGAAATAATAATGAAAGTTTTTTTACCCGGCTTAAAGAAGCAAATAGATTTGCTGTTTCCAAACTACAAAGAGCCAACTCAAAAAATATTAGTAGCAGGTTCCTCAAGTGAATGGATTGCGCAGCAACTCGCTAAAAAATACAAGTGCAATGTTGATTTAATAGTCTCCGACTATGATTCATTGATGAACTCAAAAATTATTCTCGAAGGAGACGAGACTGTCAACATTCGGATAATGGATTTTGACGCGACCGATTTCCAGAAAGAACAATTTGATTTAATTTATGCGCAAGGTTCTGTTTCTTTTACAAATAGAAATAAGATTATAAAGGAGTTTAAAAGGATTTTAAAACCAAACGGTTATTTATGTGTTGGTGAGATAACCGTGCTTGAAAAAGTGTACCCTGCTTTTATAAAAGATATTTTCGATAACTCGTCTTTGCTCCCAATTTATTCGGATGAAATTGAGAAATATTATGAAGAAAGAAATTTCGAAATAATTTACAATGTAGATATATCATACACATTAAAAGATTATTACGCCGAAAACGCCACCCGGCTGAGCCAGGAAAAGGATAATTTATCATCGAATGAGAAAAGTTATTATAAAAAACTACTTAACAAAATAAGCCATGAATCGAATGTTTACCTAAAGCTCGGGGGCGATCAATACATAGGGTTCTCCACATTATTATTAAGGAAAATGGTTAATTGAAAAAGGGAGATTTACTTGAGCTCAATATTACAGGCTACGCTTATGAGGGTAAGGGAATAGCCAAAATCATTAAAGAGGCAAATTCTTATAATGAAGAGGAAATAAAAAAATTTGTGATTTTTGTTGAGGGCTCGTATCCGGGCGATAAAGTTACCGCACAAATTATTCGTGTCAGAAAATCCTACGCAGAAGCAAAAACCAAAGAATTGATTATAAAATCTCCACTTAGAACAGATGCGAGATGCAGATATTTCGGAATATGCGGGGGTTGTAAACAGCAAAATTTATTATACGAACACCAGCTCAATTTTAAAGAAGAGCAGGTTAATGATATTTTTGAAAGAATTGGAGGAATGGAAAATCACGAAAAAATGAGTATTGTTCCTTCCGAAGAAATTTTTTATTACCGCAATAAAATGGAATACTCATTCGCAGTTAAAAGATGGTTGAATGAAACTGAAATAGACTCAATGCAAGAAATCACCGATCAAAATTTTGCGCTTGGTCTGCATATCCCCGGATTATATGATAAAGTTTTGGATATAAATGAATGCTGGCTTCAGTCGGAGTTGTCTAATAAAATATTAAATCTCACCAGAGCTTTCTTCAAAGATAGAAACACAACAATTTTTTCGACTAAAACTCATGAAGGTTTTTTAAGAAATCTAGTAATTAAACAATCTCATTCAAAGCTGGGACTGATGGTCAATCTTGTTGTATCAAACGAGAATGAAGAACTACTCAATCAATACAAAGAAGTGTTGCTGAGTGAGATCCCTCAAATAACTACTATAGTTATTAACATTAATAGAAAAAAAGCGCAAGTTGCTACAGGAGATTATGAAATAGTAATTCATGGCGATGGTTTTATTTATGATACAATCGGAGATTATAAATTTAGAATTAGCGCCAATTCGTTTTTTCAAACCCATACCCGGCAAGCCGAAAAACTTTACAAAACTGCAGCCGATTTTGCTAATTTAAGTGGCGATGAAGTAGTTTATGATCTCTATTCGGGTGCTGGAACAATTCCAATATTTATTCACAGGAAAGTAAAACAAATTTTCGGTTTTGAAAGTGTTGCGCCTGCGATTGAAGACGCAAAAGTAAATATCGATTTAAATGAAATAAAAAACTTTGAACCAATGTTGGTAGATTTAAATAAATCTTTTCTACCACTCATTGACGAGAAAAAAATTCCACTACCAGATTTAATAATTGCAGATCCACCAAGAGGTGGAATGCACCCGCAAACAATTAAAGATATCCTTCTACTCAGCCCCCAAAAAATTGTTTATATAAGTTGCAATCCTACAACCCAAGCCAGAGATATAAAATTACTCTGCGATAATCAGTATGAATTGGTCAAAACTTGTCCTGTTGATATGTTTCCCCACACGTATCATATTGAAAATGTTGCCCTTTTGATCAAAAAAGAAGTATCATTATGAGAAACGAGCAGGATTTTATACTCATCTCTTAATCACTTATTGGTTAAATCAACCAATTGCTGTATTATTAAAGGACAAAATGCATTATTTTATGTAATTAGCGAGACAAAGTGATTCGGCTCAAATTTAACGGTCAAAAAAAAGTGCATCATTTTATTCGAATAGTTTCAAAATGAAACAGGTTTCATTTAAGTTTCTAAAAAAAAGTGCGATAATGAATTAAAAATCAACTTTTTTTTGGCATTCGGATTGCCTTATTGCATGCAGTAAATTTTTAACACAAAAGGAGAAAACGTGAGAACACGTTATACAACAATCAGCCGAGTAGTACTCCTAGCACTTCTTACTACAATCTTATCTTTCCCGGTAAATGCCCAGAAATTTGTCGGTGGAAAGTCAGTTGCAGATTATACAAGTATTGCTAAAGTAACTGGAAATGGAGATGGTAAAACTTTATCATTTACAAATCCAATTACTAATACAAGCATCAGTGTTTTTAGCGGGACTTTCAAAGGTACACTGAACTCAAATGATACTAGGTTTTATTGTATTGATTTCGGTAACTCTCTCGCCACTAATCAGGATTATTGGGACGAAGGAACAACATCTTCTCAGATAACTTATATCTTGAACAATTATTTTCCTTATAACACAAACAATCCTAACAAATTAGCCGATTTGACAAAAGAAGCTGCTTCGGTTCAATTTGCTATTTGGCATTTTAGCGATGGCGCAAACGCGAATACGATAACAAATGATTCTGATGTAAAAAATAGAGCTACACAAATAATTGCAGATGCTCAAGCAAATCATGCAAATGTACAAACAGCGGCTACCCTTTTAATTGTACCTTCATCTGGTGCGTATGTTCAAGGCTCAAATATTAGCTTTTTTGTATATGCATTAGATATTAATGGTAATCCTGTTCAGAATATAGTAATTGATTTAACAACTACATTAGGTTCATTAAGTATTTCTTCTGCCGCGACAAATTCGAATGGAGCGATAGGCCCTGTAGTTTTATCACATAATAATATTGGTATTGCAACAGTAAAAGCTCAAGCCAATGTTGTTATCCCACACGGAACAAGATATGTTCACAAAGCTTCACCAAACACAAAACAAAAATTAGTTTTAGCTACACCTTCTACAGATAAAAAAGAAGTCACCGCCTTATTCGAATGGTACTCTGAACAACAGTGTGATTTGAAAGGTTATACTACATTTACACAGGGTGGTTGGGGAAGTCCTTCGAACAGCGGTCCAGGAAAAATTAGAGATAACAATTTTACTACTGTTTTTCCGAGCGGATTGGTGTTGGGTGGAACATTTAAGTTAACTTTGAGTTCTGCAGCAGCAGTTAAAAACTTTTTACCTCAAGGAGCTACAGCAGGAGTATTTACTCAGAACTATACAAATCCAACCACAACAAGCGCTGGCGTTTTAGCTGGACAATTAGTTGCTCTAAAGATGAGTGTAAGTTACAGCGCGGCTGGTGTCTTGGGATCAAATACAACTCCAATTGGTAATCTTGTTATAAAGAGCGGTCCATTTGTTGGTTATACTGTTTCCCAATTTTTAGCATTTGCTGAGCAAGCAATTGGCGGTGGAAACTTAAATGGATTTACTCTCTCTCAAATAAATGATGCCGCTACAGCAATTAATGAAAATTTTGTTGATGGTACAGTTGATAAAGGCTTTTTAGATTGTAATGATAATGTAAAAGCAAGTCTTGGTGATAAAGTTTGGGTGGATACAAATGCAAATGGAATACAGGATGATGGCGAGCCAGGTGTTGCCGGTGTTACAGTAAAATTATTTGATTGTACAGGTAATCTAATTTCTATAAAGACTACAGATGCAAATGGTAATTACTTATTTGAAAATTTAGTTCCAGCAGATTATTATGTTGAATTTACTTTACCGGCGGGATACACTTTTACAACTAAAGATAGCGGTAGTAATGACGCAAAAGATTCTGATGCTGACCCATCAACCGGAAAAACAATTTGCACCACATTATCTGGCGGTGAAAATGATTTATCATGGGATGCTGGACTAGTAGCAATTCCATGCCAAAATACAATTGGTGATTATATATGGCACGATAAAGATACAGACGGCATTCAAGACAGCAATGAACCAGGCATTGCAGGAGTAGTTGTTGAATTACTAAACTCTTCGAATGTTGTAGTTGCAACAACTACATCAGACACCAATGGAAAATATGAATTTAATAATGTATTAAATGGCACATACAAAGTAAGAATAGCGTCTGCAAACTTTACCGGAACAGGTGTGCTTGCCGGTTCAGCTAGTGAAAAATGGTACTTAACTTTTAAAGATAAAGGCTCAAATTCAAATGATACAAAAGACAGTGATGGTGATCTTACAACCAAAACTGCCTCTGTTACTGTTAATTGTAACGATAACAATACAATTGATTTTGGCTTCTTTAAGGTTTGTGTCTCCTTGGAAAAAACCGGTCCAGCTACAGTTAATATCGGAGAAAAAATTAAATATAAATTTACTGTAAGCAATTGCGGTGATGTTCTATTAGCAGGCGGAGCTACAGTTTACGATCCTATGTTGGTTCCTGCTGGCGATCATAAAGTAAAATACTTCCAATTGTATCCCGGTGTTGAAGAGTCGGTTGAAGTAGAATATACTACAAAAGACGGTGATTGTGGTACTTTAAAAAATGAAGCTTGGGTAATAGGACATCCGGCTCTAAACGGTTATAATTTTAATAATGCAACTGTAAGATTTGACGATGATCATTCCGTAATTGTAAACTGTGAAGAAAAGAAAGCTGATCTTGAAATCAACAAAACAGCCAGTAAATCAAATCCAGAATGTGGTGATGCTTTATTCTATACAATCACAGTTAAAAATAATGGTCCGGATAAATCTGAAGGAATTAAAGTAAGCGATATTTTACCATCCGGCGCAGAATATGTATCATACAATGCTTCGCAAGGTGCATATAATAACACTACCGGCGTGTGGACTGTCGGTGATCTTATTAATGGAGCAAGTGCTACATTAACAATAAATGTAACAATAGATTGTGGTCAAATAAATAATGGATCGTTCGATTTAGGTCCGGCAAAAGATTATAACTTATTTGTTTTAGAAGATATTACACAACCATCCTCTGATACAGAAGGAAAAGTTGCCGTTGGCGGTAATGCGTCATTTGCAAACTATAGTATTGGTGATAAGTTGAATCCGAACGCAGGAGATGTTCTAATAGTTGGTAAACATTTAGAATTTACAAGCGGAAGAATTTATAATGGAAACGTGGTTTATGGTCAAACAACAAATCTTCCAATTACAGCAGTAACAATTGATGGTACAATTGAAACCGGCAATCCAATTGATTTCACTGCAGCTAAATTATACTTACAAACATTATCAACAACTTTAAGTACATATAACGCCAATGGGAATACAACATTCCAATGGGGCGGATTAACTTTAGATGGTTATGACGCTTTCTTGAATGTATTTAATGTTAATGGCGCTGATCTTTCGGTAGCCCATACAGTTACTATAAATGTTCCTAATGGAGCAGTAGTATTAGTTAATATTGATGGAACATCGATATCGTGGACTGGTGGATTACAGGTTAACGGTACAGCAATCACAAATGTGCTTTATAACTTCTATCAAGCAACAACTTTAACTATTCAGGGAATTGATGTTACCGGAACAATATTAGCTCCTTTCGCTCACTTAAACTTTGCGGCCGGAGTTGTTAATGGTCAGGTAATTTGCAAATCCATGGAAGGTGCCGGACAATTCAATCTTGATCAATTTTTAGGCAATATTCCATTTGAAAAAGAAATAACAAATGTTGCTTCAGTATTTGAAACAATTACAGCAGATCCAATCTCGAACAACAATACTGCAAGTGTTAAAATTATAGCATCGAATGTGTCCTCTGGTAATAATGGCGGAAACAATGGAAACGGAAACTGGGAACCGGTAAATAGCTTTGGTGCAGGTGAAATTGTTTATTCAATGCATTACAGTGGAAGCACAATTTACGCAGGTACATGGGGCGGAAATATCTATAGCTCAACAAACAATGGCACCTCTTGGATTAAAATAAATACCGGTATGAATGTAAACTTCATCTGGTCACTTACATCCTTTAATGGAAAGATATTTGCCGCAACAGATATGGGCGTGTTTGTTTACAATGGTTCAACATGGACTTTAACTTCTCTTGGTACTATGGATGTTCACGCTCTTACAGTTAGCGGAAACTCAATCTATGCTGGAACATGGGGCTTCGGAATATTCAAATCTGAAAACGAAGGCTTAACATGGACAGAAGTAAATAATGGATTAGATCATTTCACAACAATCCAAGCATTAACTTCAAAAGGCACAATGATATTTGCCGGAACAGTTGGTGGCGGAGTGTTCAAATCTATTGATGGTGGCGCAAACTGGATGCAAGTTACAGTTGGCAACAATATTATCTGGTCATTAGCCGCTAATAATAATTCTATAATTGCATCGGCATATGGTGATGGTTTATATCATTCGTTTGATAATGGTGCAACTTGGACTAAAATTTCAGAGCTTAACTTAGCGTTTGTTTATTCATCAGTTGTTGACCTAAGTGGTACATACTATGTATCATCATGGACTGGCGGAGTATACACCTCATCAAATGATGGAACAACTTGGTCATCTTTAGGAATGAGCGGTTTTGGAGTTAGTACAGTTATGGTTAGCCCAAATTCACAAGATATATATCTTGGTACTAAAGAAGGCAAGGTATTTAAGATGAACACCAGCGTTGTTGGAGTTGAAGGAGAAACCGAATTACCAACAGAGTTCAGCTTAAGTCAAAACTATCCTAATCCTTTTAATCCTTCAACAACAATTGAGTTTGCTCTTCCAGTAAGTGGCAAATACAGCTTGAAGATATTTGATGTATTGGGACAGGAAGTTGCTTCCCTAATCAATGGTGAATTGAATGGTGGAATGCACAAAATTACATTCAACGCCAAGCAATTAGCGAGCGGAATGTATATCTATCGATTAACGGGCAACAATGTTAACATCACTAAGAAAATGTTATTAATGAAATAATTTATAGCTGAAAGCTATCAGCACTCAGCATTCAGACAAACCCCGGTCACAAGCCGGGGTTTTTTATTTTAAACAGTCTCCTCATTCATAAAACAAAATCATAACAAAAAGAGATACAACAAATAAATTGCTGTTTGTTTACTTTTGGGTAAAGAGAAATTAACTTTGCCCGCATATTATAATTTTATTAAGAAAAACTTTAGGAACAAAAATGGCGCTTTGGAATAGTAGATTTAAAAAGCCGCTCGCTGAATCCGTATTAAAATTTTCCGCTTCAATTGATATTGATGGTAAAATGTATAATGAAGATATTGATGGAAGCAAAGCGCATGTTAAAATGCTTATGAAGCAAAAAATAGTAAGTAACGGTGATGGCCGCGCAATACTAAAAGCGCTCGAAGAAATCCGTGATGAAATTAAATCGGGCAAATTAAAACTTGATTGGAAAAAGGAAGATATTCACACGCTGATTGAGGATAGACTAACTGAAAAGATAGGCGAGCGCGGAAAGCGGCTGCACACTGCACGAAGCCGCAACGATCAGGTTGCGCTCGATGAACGACTATTTATGCGTAAAGAAATTGATAAGCTTGTTAAGCAACTTAGAACTTTCCAAAAAGTAATGCTGAAGATTGCGGATGAGCATAAACAAACAATAATTCCGGGGTTCACGCATCTTCAACGCGCGCAGCCGCTTTTGTTTGCGCATCATGTTTTGGCGTATGTATCAATGATTGAGCGGGATGTTGAGCGACTAATTGATTGCAGAAAACGCGCAAACCGGTCGCCATTAGGCGCCGCCGCGCTCGCCGGCTCCACACTCAAAATTGATAGAGATTATACCGCAAAACTTCTCAATATGGATACAGTAATAATTAACTCTCTTGATGCCGTAAGTGATCGCGATGTAGTTATAGAATTTATTTCTTCGTGCTCAATTATTATGATGCACTTAAGCCGATTGAGTGAAGAACTTGTGATGTGGAGTTCTCAAGAATTTGGTTTCGCTTTATTTGATGATGCTTACGCCACCGGTAGCAGTTTGATGCCGCAGAAAAAAAATCCCGATATACCAGAATTAGTTCGTGGAAAAACAGGCAGGGTGTTTGGGTCATTATTAGGAATCTTAACAATAATGAAAGCACTTCCACTAGCTTACAATAGAGATATGCAGGAAGATAAATATCATCTTTTTGCCGCAATTGAAACTACCGGCGAATGTATTCAATTATCAACAGAATTATTGAAGAATACAACTTTTAATAAATTAAAGTACGAAGAAATATTAAATGGCGACTTACTACTATCTACCGATTTAGTAGATTATCTTGTTGGTAAAAAGGTGCCATTTCGAGAAGCGCATCATATTGTTGGAGAAATCGTATCGGTTTGCGTTGAAAGGAAATTAAAACTAAATGAACTTCCACTCGCCGAGTATCGGGAGATTTCTAAAAAGTTTGAAAAAGATATTTTTGAATTATTAACAGCCCGGGCAAGTATCAGTAATAAAAAATCACTTGGAAGTACATCGCCAAAAGAGATTAGCGCTCAAATTAAAATGTGGAATAAAAAATTAAGTTAAACAATGAGTTTGACGTTGGTATATTTTTTAATATTAGCGTTGTTTTAAATTATAAAAACCTCAAAAAACATATAAACTATATTTGGCTAAGTCCGTCTAAAATGAGCAAATTTTTATATAAAACAGAGGAGTATATGAAGAACAGGTTTTTTAGTCGTATCACAATTTTCTTTACTATTGCAGTTTCTACAGTACTTTTTGCCGGCAACGGAAGTGATGAAATTAAAAAAAGGGGTTTTGACTTAAATAGCATTGACAAATCAGTAAAACCTACTGAGGATTTTTATCAGTTTGCTGTAGGAAATTGGTCAAAGAACAACCCTATTCCCGACGATCAGGTTAGATGGGGAACATTTACCATGCTTCAAGAAGAGAACAATAAAGTATTGAAGCAAATTGTTGAGGAAGCCGCTGCAAATAAGAATTGGGAACGTGGATCCGCAAAACAAAAGATAGGTGATTTTTTTGCTATGGGAATGGATTCGGTAAGAATTGAAAGAGACGGATACAAACCAATTATTCCCGAGCTTAATAAAATTGATGCTGTAAAAAATAAAAAGGAACTTATTAAGCTTGTGGCTGAATTTCACTTAAACGGCATAGGAAATTTGTTTGGGTTTTTTATTCGTGATGACGCTAAAAAGAGTATGTTAAACGCTCCTTATCTTTCACAAGGCGGTTTGGGACTTCCTGATGTTGAATACTACACCAAAGATGATTCCAGATCAAAAGAGATTAGGGAAAAATATGCTAAGCATGTGCAGAATATGTTTGAGTTAATTGATTTAAAAGATGATCAGGCTGAATTATTTTCAAATTCAATTTTGAAATTGGAAACAGAACTCGCTAAAGTATCAAATACACGACTCGAAAATAGAGATCCTCAAAAGACTTACAACAAAATGACAATTGGCAATTTGAGAAATATTTCAAATGACTTCGACTGGGATTTATATTTTAACTCATTAGGAATAGATAAAATTGATCTGATTGTTGTAAGCCAGCCTAAATATATCAGCGGTATGACAAAACTCTTAAATGAAATATCACTTAATGATTGGAAAATATATTTAAAGTGGTGCTTAATTCGTGACGCCGCTAATTCTTTAAGTTCTCCATTTGTTAATGAACGTTTTGATTTTACCCAAAAGTATCTTAATGGTGCAAAAGTAATTCAACCACGATGGAAAAGAGTTCTTGCAACATTAAATGGTTTTATGGGAGAGTTGCTCGGCGAAATTTATGTTGAACAAAATTTTCCTCCGGAAGCAAAAGCTAGAGCAAAAAAAGTAGTTGATAATCTCTTGATTTCAATGGGAGATCGAATAAAAGGTTTGGAATGGATGGGAGAGGCAACTAAACAACAGGCTTTAAAAAAACTTAGCACTTTTCAAGTAAAAATTGGTTATCCTGATAAATGGAAAGATTATTCCGAGCTTGAAATTGCAAGAGATTCCTATTTCAAAAACTTGAAGAGAGGAAGTGTTTGGGCCCGAAAACAAAACCTTAATAAACTTGGTACACAAGTCGACCGCACAGAATGGGGAATGAGTCCACAAACAGTAAATGCATATTATTCACCGACTAGAAATGAAATTGTATTTCCGGCTGGAATTTTACAACCCCCATTTTTCAATCAAAATGCTGACGATGCGATTAATTATGGCGCGATGGGAGCTGTAATAGGTCACGAAATTTCGCATGGTTTCGATGATCAAGGTAGAAAATATGATGAGAATGGAAATATTAGAGATTGGTGGACTCAAGAGGACAATGACAAATTTAAAGTGCGGGCAGAAAAATTAGTTAATCAATACAACAACATGGTTGTTGTAGATACTTTCAAAGTAAATGGCGCTTTAACTCTTGGCGAAAATATTGGTGATTTAGGAGGTTTGACTGTTTCTTATAACGCATTTAAAACTACCGACCAATATAAAAAGGGAGAAATTATTGATGGCTTCACTCCTTCTCAACGATTTTTCCTGGGTTGGGCACAAGTATGGGCAACTAATGCGCGCACAGAATTTTTAAAGAACCAAATTAAAACGGATGTTCATTCACCATCGGTTCAAAGAGTGAATGGCCCACTTTTAAATATGCCCGAATTTTTTAATGCCTTTAATGTACAACCCGGGGATAAAATGAGAAATCCCGAAGATAAAATTGTTAAAATATGGTAATTCAATTCTGAATGGAGTTGAGAGCTACTTAGCTTCTTTGTTATAAGAGACGAAATTAAACATTAATTATAAAGGGAAATAAATGCATTCATTAGAAGTGAAAAATCTCACCAAAAGATTTGACAAAATTCTGGCGGTTGATAATGCTTCTTTTCAGGTGCCCGAAGGATCTATATTTGGTCTTATTGGGAGAAATGGCGCCGGAAAAACAACCACGATAAGAATGATGATGGGAATCTATTTGCCAGATCAGGGTGAAGTACTGCTTAAAGGTGTAAAAGTAGGACAAGAGTTTAAAAATAGAGTCGGGTATCTGCCAGAAGAAAGAGGGCTCTATAAAAAAATGAAAGTGATTGATACATTAATGTACTTTGCAAGCTTAAAAGGAAAAGAAGGAAAGGAAGTTCAAAGAAAGGCTGATGAGTATCTTAAGAAATTTGAGTTGTTCGATCGCAGACTTTCGAAAATTGAAGATTTATCAAAAGGTAATCAACAAAAAATTCAATTTATTGCCACTATACTTCACGATCCCGATTTTATTATTCTTGATGAGCCATTCAGCGGTTTAGATCCGGTAAATACAAATTTATTAAAAGATATTATTCTTGAGATGAAGCAGAGAGGAAAAGTAATTTTATTCTCAACCCACCTAATGGAGTTTGCCGAGAAGATGTGCGATCATATCGCCATGATTGATAAAGGTAAAGTTATTCTTGAAGGTTCTATAAAGGAAGTTAAGTCAAAATACTCGCAAAGGAATGTAAGCTTGAGTTACGATGGCGATATTTCATTCTTGAACGGACATCCAGTAGTGGAGAAGATTGAAGACTTTGGAAATACTACCGGAATACGCTTAAAGGATGCGGCCAATACTCAACAGTTGCTAAAACTTCTTGTTGAAAGAAATGTAAATGTAAAAAAGTTTGACGCTAACGATATCTCACTTCATGAAATATTTTTAGAATTAGCCGGTAATGAAAATAGTGTCAATGTTAAGGAGGTGGGTAATGTTTAATAATAGAGTAATAGCCGTTATTAAAAGAGAACTTAAAGAAAAATTGTTCTCGAAAGCTTTTATTATTATGACACTTTTAATCCCCGGACTGATATTAGTTTTTGGTGGTGTGCAGGCATTACTCTACTCCACCGATAGCAAGAATTTGAAATTTGATTTTGTGGTTGAAGAAGCGGAATTAATACCACAATTCAAAACTGAATTTGCTAATACTAATTTTGTTAAAAGCCAGGGTTATGAATTCAATTATCTATCATTGAATCGTGATGAGTTAAATCAATATCTCGAAGAAATGAAACCAAAGGTTCTCGAAGAAAAATTGACGGGAATATTTTTTGTCCCATTAACCGCGCTCAAGGATAAGAAAGTTGAGTACTATTCAAAATCTCCTCAGAATATTTCACTTAACAGAGAGCTAGACGGACCAATTAATAAGGTTCTATTGGATAGTTATTTCTCGAACAAATCACTAACTAATGATGAACTGATATTTGCCCGTAAGGGTGTTGATTTCGCAGGCTTTAAAATTTCTAAAGAGGAAGCAATTGCTGAAGCTGGTTATGGCAATCTAATAATTTCTTATGCCTTTACTTTTCTTTTGTATATGAGTTTGTTGATTATGGGGCAGATGACTATGCAATCGGTGATAGAAGAAAAAAGCAGTAAAATTGTTGAGGTTCTTCTATCATCTCTTAGTCCAAAAGAATTAATGAGCGGTAAAATTTTAGGCGCTTCAATTACAGGTGGAGCGCAAATGGCGGTTTGGCTAATTACTATATTGGGCGTTTCTTCATCGGCGTTAATTGCGTTACCAAAAGAGATAACACTTAGTATTCAACCCGAATTGGTGATTTACGTTCTCATTAATTTTTTTATTGGATTGGTAATGTTTACCGCGCTATTTGCCACAGTTGGATCTATATTTGATAATCCACAGGATGCTTCCGGTGGAACTATGCCGATAATGATGCTTATCATCATCCCATTTTTTATCGCTATCTCTATGATGGAAAATCCTAATAAACCTTATGCGGAAATTGCCTCTATGATACCATTTTCATCAGTAATAGTTATGCCGGCAAGAATGGCATTGATAGACGTTCCCCTATGGCAACAGATTGGAGCGATTGTTTTTAATATAGCCGCACTATTCGCAATTTTCCCATTAGCAGGTAAAATTTATAGAGTTGGAATTCTCTGGACAGGCAAAAAACCAAAGTGGTCTGAGGTAATTAAATGGCTAAAGTATAAATATTAATTCTATTCTTTATTTAGAAAATCTCTTAACTTTAAACGGTTAAGAGATTTTTTATTTTTAAATGAACATTGAGGATGCTTAATTGAACGATTCAGAAATTCTGCCAAAATTAATTGATAAACTGGAGAAGGATTATTCACTTGAAAGAAATACTCTCCCGGCGGTAAATGATTTATCGGCAATACGCGAACATTTAAAAAAAAGAATTCTTCAACTACTTGCCGGCGATTATCAAAAATTTGTGAACAGTCTTTATATGCTCGATGTTAACGAAAATAAAGTCTCCGAAATAATGTCCGCAAAAAACAAAATTGAAATCCCCGACAAACTAGCCGATCTAATCATCGAGCGACAACTTCAAAGAATAAAAACCCAGCTACTATATAAATCGGGAAATCTATAATTTAATTTTATCTACCCCACTTTTCTTCCTATTTTTGCCTAACTTTTTAAAGAAACTAATCATTATGACAAAAACATTTTTAAAGAAGTACCCGATATTCGACTACCTCGCAATTCTAATTGGCGCCGCACTTATGGGAATTGGAATAGGAGTTTTTATGGTTGATGCCAAAGTTGTACCCGGTGGCGTTAGCGGATTAGCAATGGCAATTCATTATTTGTCCGGAAATAAAATTCCAGTGGGAATTTTGGTTTGGGTTTTTAATATCCCTCTTTTTATTTGGGGTTTAAAAGAACTTGGAAAAGAATTTGGTCTCAGAACTTTTGTCGGGTTTACATTAAGTTCTCTTTTTATTGATCTTTTTAGGGGAGATTTTCCCGGTCTGGGATTTATCAGACTTCAGGATTCGGCAACGGTTCAAGATTTATATAAGCACGATTTTCTTTTTCTAATTTTGATTGGCGCGGTTTTATTAGGTATTGGTCTTGGACTAATTTTTAAATTTAAGGGCACTACCGCAGGTAGTGATATTGTTGCCGCAATTATGCAAAAAAGATTCGGATTTAAGCCGGGTCAAAGTATCATGATGATAGATTTTTTAGTTATTGCACTTGCTGGTTTTATAATTGACGCAAAGGACCTTTCCCCCGATCGCCCGGCATTAACATTAACGTTCTATGCTCTATTTTTGTTGTTTGTCTCGTCCCGACTTATTGATGTAATTATTGATGGATTTGATTATGCCCGCGCTGTATATATTGTTACTGATAAATATAATGAGGTTGCTGAACTAATAATGAATGACCTCGGACGTGGAGTTACTGCAGTTAAAACAAGGGGCGTTTATCGTAATATTGAAAGAGAAATGCTAATGTGTGTGGTTCCCTTCAGGGAATTAACTAAACTTACCGAAATGATAAAGGAAATTGATCCAACTGCTTTCGTAATCATTAATAACGTTCATGAAGTTTTAGGGGAAGGATTTCGAAGAAGAATATGAAAAAAGTTGTTTTGTTGGTCTTTATAATTATCCTTTTTGTTTCGTGCTCGCAAAAAAAAGATGCTGATCAATTCTTAAGCAATGAATACTCTGTTCATGTTTTACCTCAAATCCAAAATTTAAATATTGATATACGTGAAAAGGATTATCAATCTATACTTGTATTGCTTCATGAAAAATTTAAGATCAATGAAATTAAAGAAAAGCTGAAAATAAAAGATGATAGAATGGATCTACTAATAAATGATCTTTATTCAAACGGATTAATTAAACTAAATGAAAATAAGGAATATATTCCAACTTGTTTTGTGATTACTGAATCGGATATAACGCATCTTCAAAGTTTTGTACAGAAAACCGGCGAGGAAATGAGCGGCATTGCTATTGACAGACTTGAGATTATCAAAAAGGAATACACTAATACTGATTTGGCAAGAAATCATTCTTTTGAAAATGCTTCTCTTTTTGTACTGGGGAATGTTGTGCATGGTAATTTTCAGTTAAAAAATGTGGAAGAGCAATTTTTAAAAGCGGAAGCTCCAAAACGGGGAAGTGAAAAAAGCTATGTCTCAATTATTCAAAAAAATAATCTTGATGAAAATTTTCTATTTAATTTATACACCCAAAAAGAAAATTTCATTGACTTAAAAGTAGTTTATACTTTTGGGAATGATCCATGGAAAAAGAAAGTGAATGATTCCAATCTTAAAATTGAGCCGCTTTTAATCTCCAAAAAAGATCAAGAGATTTTTAATTCATTAGCCGATTTAATATTTGAAGATATCTCAAATTATCTTGAACGAATTAAACCCTTAATGGTTAAGCTTTACTTAAATTCAAACTACAAAGAAGAAACATCCTTTCGGGAATTTAGTATGTGGATTTATCAGTTATTAGCTACATCTTCTATTAATTCCCTTTTTCAAAAAAAGTATATTACCGGTACCGAAAGTATTTCATTTCATTACCAGAATTAGGGAGTGAGTAAATAAGCGCCTCCAACAATTCAATAAAGATCTTGATTTTAATTGTCCAAGAACAAATTTGTCATTCATAAAAAATGTAGTCCATTTAATGTAAAAGTAGCTGTATCCGTTCAATACGGTTTTTATTGACAATTCCCGCATTATAAATTATCATAAAACTTAAAAATTCGGAGATTTGGTGAATATTCAAGAATTCCAAGCAACATCGAGTAAAAAATTTGAACTCAATAGTCTCTCTACCGATTATAATGATGAATCAGTGTCAAAAGAATCTGCCGAAAAACTTCTTAAAAATAATATTAAAAAAATAGCAGAATATCAGGAGATGCTTTATGCTCAAGACAAGTATTCCCTGCTTATAATTTTTCAGGCGATGGATGCCGCCGGAAAAGATAGCACGATTAAAAATGTTATGAGTGGACTTGATCCGCAAGGTACCCAGGTGTTTTCCTTTAAACAACCTTCATCAGAGGAATTGGACCACGATTATTTGTGGAGGATTAATAAAGCGTTGCCGGAGCGGGGCAGAATTGGAATTTTTAATCGGTCACATTATGAAGAGGTTTTGATAGTGCGTGTTCACGATTATGTAAAAAGGCAAAAAATCCCAAATGAGTTTATTAATTCAAATATATGGAAAGATAGATTTGAGCAAATCAGAAATTTCGAAAAACATATTTATCAAAATGGAACTCGGATCATCAAGATATTTTTAAATATATCGAAAGAAGAACAGGCTAAGAGATTCATTAAACGACTGGAAAATCCATCAAAAAACTGGAAGTTTTCTTCGGCCGATCTTGAAGAAAGAAAATTATGGGATCGTTATATGAGCTGTTACCAGGAAGCAATATCAGAAACTAGTACAAAATATGCTCCATGGTTTGTTGTTCCGGCAGATAAGAAATGGTACGCCCGACTTGTTGTTTCAGAAATTATTATTGATACATTAAAAGGAATGCAACTGCACTATCCCGAAATGAGTTCAGAACAAAAAGCTAGAATTGAAGAGTTTAAGCAACGACTTAAAGACGAATAGACAAAAAAATCAAAAAAATTTTTGTGCAGAAACAGATTAGTCTGTGTGAAATATTTACAATTTAATAAATAGGAGATCTAATGACAAAAGAACCTAAATCGGTTATACAGGAATTTTTAGATTCCGAATCAGCATCGGGAATTTTATTAATGGCTGCCGCGGTTCTAGCACTAATAATTGCAAACTCACCATTATCGAGTTATTATTTTAATGTACTAAACTCTTATATAACAGTTGGGTTGCCCTTCGTTGAGATAAATAAGCCGATGATTCTATGGATCAATGATGGGCTGATGGCTATCTTCTTTTTGCTGGTTGGAATGGAAATAAAGCGTGAGTTAGTAAAAGGGGAATTGTCAAATTTTAAGTCTGCGATGCTTCCCATCGTTGCGGCTGTTGGAGGGGCCGTTGCTCCGGCAGTAATTTATTTATCGATGAATGCCAATACTGAATATGAACCCGGATGGGGTATTCCAATGGCGACAGATATCGCTTTTGCGGTTGGTGTATTAACTCTTCTTGGCAGCAGAATACCGCTTTGGGCAAAAGTATTTTTGACGGCGCTTGCAGTTGTGGACGATCTGCTCGCGGTATTAGTAATTGCTGTTTTTTATACTGCAGATATTAGTACATCCGCATTGTTAATTGCTGCAATATCTCTTGGAGTTTTGGCATTCTTAAATTGGAAAAACATAAACTCGCTTGTACCCTATTTGTTGGTGGGATTAGTATTGTGGACGGCTGTTTTGAAATCGGGAGTTCACGCGACAGTTGCGGGAGTGTTACTTGGATTTTTAATTCCAGTCAGCAGAAAAATAAAGGAATCGGATTTAATAAATGACGCTGAAAAAGGGGTGAGCCTTTTAAAGAAATCTACAAAGGGAAACAATGATCATCATGATGATAAAGCAAGCGCCTTAAATTATTTGGAGGAGGTGATTAAAAATTTTGAGTCCCCGTTGCACAGACTAGAGCATAAACTTCATGGTTGGGTGGCATTTGCTATTATGCCTATTTTTGCATTCGCAAATTCAGGGCTGGCGCTGAATGCCGATGTAATAGGCAGCGCATTCTCATCTACCGGTACATGGGGAATAATTTTAGGCTTATTTTTTGGTAAGCAGATAGGAATATTTTTGCCTGCACTACTTTTAATAAAATACACCGAAACCAGTATTAAGCCTACAAAGAACAATATTTTAACTTTTTATGGATTGGCAATACTTGGCGGAATTGGCTTTACAATGTCACTATTCATCGCGAGCTTGGCTTTTCCAAATTCAGCAAATTTAGAAAACGCAAAGATTGGAATTATTGTTGTATCCTTAATTTGCGGAGTAATGGGTTATACTGTATTAAAGATGTTTACTAAAAAAGAATAAGTAATAACCAAATATCTAATATTTCTTGGCGGCAATATTTAGTGTTGCCGCTAAGACTACTTAATTAAAAACTACTTTAAATACTGATCCCGATCCTTTCTTGCTTGAAACCGAAACTTCAGCATTATTAAGTTCACAATATTTTTTTACAAGCGCTAAACCTAATCCGTTACCTTCATAGTTTCTTGTATATCCAAATTCTTCTTTGGTAAAAGGTTGAAACATATTCGCTAAATACTCCTCACCAATACCAATTCCAGTATCAAATATTTCAACTTGCACATTGTTGTTTTTATTTCTTTTAAGAATTATCTGAACTTTTCCCGAACTAGTATATTTTACCGCATTGTCTATTAAATGCAAAAATATTTGCCTTATTGAATATTCATCCCCCTCAACTTCTCTAATGTTATCGTCATTCATAATTCCCAAAAGTATATTCTTTGTCTCTGCAATAGGGAGATAATCGGTATAAAGTTTTGATAAAATATCAAAAAGATCGACAGTTTTAGATCGATAATTATAATTTCCGGTTTGAAGTTCACTCATATTCAAAATTAACTCAACAGTCCTCATTATTCTCTTACCCTCATCGGAAATGATATTAAAACTGTTCCGAAGTTCATCATCAACTTTATCTTCCAATTCTTCTTTGATCATACTAGAAAAATTTAAAATTACATTGAGAGGCGTTCTAATTTCATGTGACATTTGTGCTAAAAATTCTGATTTAAGTTTATCCGATTTTTCCGCTTTCTCTTTAGCTTCAATCAATATTTTTTCGGCGAGTTTTCTATCGCTAATATCCTCAATGGTTCCCTCATAATATTGAACCCGACCCTGTTCATCTTTATAAATTCGTGAACTTTCTCTAATATCTACAATTGATCCATCTTTTTTTCTAAAGGCAGATTCGAACCCAAGTATGATTTCCCTTTTTTCTATTTCATTAATGAATGTTTTGCGAGTTTCAGGATTGGCATATAATTCGCGTGCGTCAAGTGATCTAAGTTCTTCAAATGAATCGTAACCTGTGATTTTTAATAATGCCGGATTGGCAAGTATAATTTTCCCATTAGGAGAGCTTCTATAAATTCCAACTGATGCATTTTCGAATAATCCTCTAAAACGTAATTCGCTAGCCCTTAAATCGGCCTCATTCTGTTTTCGTTCTGTGATGTCTTGTTTAATTGCTACAAAATTTTCAATCACACCGGAAGCATTTTTAACTGGAGTTACAATCATTTCTTCGTAGTAAAGAGATCCATCTTTACGCTTATTGATCAATTCGGATCGCCAAGTCTCGCCGGCTTTAATTGTTTTCCAAAGCAAATCATAAAACTCGGAGGAATGCTGGCCCGATTTTAGAATTTTTGGATTTTTGCCCAGAACTTCATTTGGTGCGTAACCTGTTAATTTAGAAAAGGCTTTATTAACCCACTCAATTCTCCCCTCGCTGTCGGTAATCAAAATAGCATTAGCTGCGGCATCTAACGCGTTGCTTTGTAAAAGAGATTGATCTTCTACGGCTTTTTGTTCGGTGATATCGGTAATAAATCCTTCTAATCCAATCAACTCATCCTGGTCAGAAAAAATAGCTGAACCCTGCTCCCACACCCATTTATCGTAACCGGCGGCTGTTTTAATTCTATAAATTAATTGAAAAGGTTTTTTCTCTTCAACTGCTTTTTGAACTTGTGGAAAAATTTTTTTGAAATCCTCAGAGTTAATAAGCTTATAGTAAGAGATGTTTCTATTATTAACTATATCCGAAGATTTATAACCGGTTATTTGAACGCATTTATCACTCACAAAATCGAATGACCAAATGTCGGATCCCCTGCTTCGATAAACCATTCCCGGCAAGTTTTGAATTAGAGTATCCAACTTTCGTTGACTCTCAATCAATTCTTCTTCGGCTATCGTAGCTTTACGCATTCCCTTTTCTGCGGTCATCTTTATGTTTTTAACTTTTTGATCAAATTCTGTTTGAATGCGTTTTGATCGATAGTAAAAATAAAACGCAAAAAAACTAAGAATTAATATTGATACGATTAATGCGTACTGAGTAAGTTTAAAAATACCCAATTGCGATTTAATTGAGTTAGTTAAATATGATTCAAGAAGTTGAGTGCTTTGCTCAACTTGGTTATACAAAGCTTTCCATTGGGTGTTTAAAGTTGGGCTGGATAACGAATCTAGTGCAATCATATCGCTGGACAAACCACGAAAGGCAAATAAATCTATCTGAAGTTTTTGTATCTGTTCATTTAAGTAAGTTGAAGGTTCTGTAATTGGAAAAATATTGAGGTGATCTTTTTTCTCTAAAATATATTTAGAATTAAATTCGATGATATCAAAATATTCCCACATTTTTTTAAGGGAGGTTGTGTCTTTGGTTGAAGAATATTCGAGAAAACTTATCCTGGATTTTGCGACATCAACTTTCATCCGAACGGCTGAGTCTATCAAATCGGAATAAATAAAATTAATTCTAATGCCCGAAAATAAAACGTAACCAAACACCATTACGGCTAAGAAAAGTACTACAAGCATAAAGATTGAGAATAGATCTCTGCTGGATGATATTTTCCTTTTGTGCGACAACAATTCCCCTATTAAGTATAGATCAACATTTGCGAAAATTAACCTTCTATTTAGAAACCATGCAAGAATTAGTAAAAATTAGTTGTGGTAAATAATATACTCCCAGGGCTTCATTTTAATGATTAATTCATTATGCAAACTAACGTTTTTTTTGCCAAATAAGTCATTATAAGTACCACTTAAATTTTCATCTTTTAGTTTGACCGTCTGTTCATCTGCCGATAAATTAAAAAGTGCAATTATCTGATCAGCTTCTTTTTTTCGAGTGAATGAAAAAACGGCACTGTTATCTGTTTGAAGTTTAATTAGCTGACCGCCAGCTTTTCCGTTCCACAAAGCCGAATTAGTTTTTTTCAGATTAAAAAGTTCTTTGAAAATAGTTTCGAATTTACTTTTTTTCCACTCAATAGGATCTTTCTCGAAAAAATTTAGTCGTTTATCTAAACCCGCTTCTTGGCCACTATAAACTAGAGGCATTCCCGGAACCACTCCAATCATCGCCGAAAATAGTTCAGCGGCCTCACCATATCTCTCTTTATCGGTTCCATTCCATGTGTTTTCATCATGATTTGTTGTGAATACCATTCTATAATCATCATCTGAATAAATCTTCTTTTCATTTTCAAAAAAGGAATAAAAATCTTTGGTGCTTTTTTCTCCTTTTGCAAATCCCACAAATAAATCTTTTAATTGCCAATTGTAAGTCATATTAAAAGCTTGATGTAATTCCGGTTCATGGGCTTCAGCCAACATAAAAACCGGTTTTATTTCATCCAGCTGCGGACGAGCCCATTTCCAAAATTCAAGAGGAACCATCGCGGCAACATCACACCTAAATCCATCAATATCATGATTTTTTACCCAGTATTTCATAGCGTCAACCATGGTTACCCATAATTCCCTGTTGTCATAATTTAGATCAATAACATCGGACCAATCTTCGACGGGCGGCGTAAATTTTCCTTCATTGGTTAATGTAAAAAACTCAGGATTTGTTTTGGTCCAAACATTATCCCACGAAGTATGGTTTGCAACCCAATCAATAATTACGCGCATTTCATATTTATGAGCCGTATTCACAAGTTCCTTAAAGTCATCTATTGTACCAAATTCAGGATTTACCGCTGTGAAATCCTTAACCGCATAATAACTACCCAGCGAGCCCTTTCTATTTAATTCTCCTATCGGATGAATTGGCATCAACCATAAAATATCAATTCCCATTTCCTTTAATCGGGGTATTTGTTCGGTAACTTTATCAAAACTCCCTTCTTTGCTGAACTGCCTTACATTTACCTCATAGATTGTTGCATTTTTAGCCCAATCGGGGTGAGTAACCAAACTATTTGTTTCACTTTTTAAAATGTCTGTTGAAAGACAAGCGGGCAGTAATATTATTGTAATAAACAAAGATATAAGTTTTATAAAAAAGTTTTTTTTCATATGATTTTCCTACCAATATTGTATTCCTTGATTAAAATTAGTTAATTTATTTCTGTAACTAAATTTCTTTTTTAATTTTAATTAATTATTTATGAGTCAAAAGAAAGCAAATAAGATTGTATCCGATCCGGTTGTTAAGTTTTTTGCGAGCGTTGTGGGGATATTCGTAATTGCTTTTGTCCTTATGGAATTAAAACACATTTTTATTCCATTTGTTATTTCATATTTCTTGTTTTTCTTTTTTGAGCCTTTAAATGATTTTTTAAGTTCGAAACGTATACCCTTATCACTAATTATAGTTGTAAACCTCCTTATTGTAATATCAATTATTTATGGAGTTTCAATTATAGTAATCGATTCATCAACATCCCTGGCGGCCAAACTTCCCCTCTATGAGAGAAAATTAAACGCTTTAGTTAGTGAGGCGGCAGTATCGCTGGGAATTAAAAACCGCGCTTTCACAAGTTTTAACATTTCTAAAATGTTGCAATTAACCGATTACACAACTGTTGCCTCGGGAGTGTTTAACTCAACAATATCAATGTTTTCAAGTATATTTTTATCTCTCTTCTTTTTCATTTTTATTTCCAGCGGTCATAGTAAAATAATTGAAGCAATAAGATTACGTTTTGTTGAAAAGGAAATAACATCAGCCCTTAAAAGAATCAAAAAAGAGTATGAGGAAACTCATGAAGTACATAATGAATCGGAAACAGAGGAATATCTCGCCAACGTAACTATTCAGAGAGAAGAAAGATTAAGAAAAACATTCAAAGATATAACCCAGCAGGTTCAAAAATATGTGGTAACAAAATTTTTAATAAGCTTAAGTGTTGGACTGGTGGTGGGTATTATTCTATGGTTGTTCAAGGTTGAATTCTATATAATCTGGGGAATATTATCGGCATTGCTAAATTTTATTCCCAATATCGGGTCTGTTATTTCTACAATTCTGCCCGGTGTAACAGCGCTAGTACAATATGAGTCTTTTGGGTATGCTTTCTTAATTGTTGCGATAATAATTTTCTTTCAAAACGTTATTGGTAATATAATTGAACCAAAAATATTTGGCGATAGACTGGGATTAAATCCCCTGGTAATACTTATTTCTTTATTAGTTTGGGGATATTTATGGGGGATAATAGGTATGTTTCTCTCGGTACCCTTAACGGCAATTATTAAGATTGTAATTTCTAACTCTCACTCAAAAAACATGCAATTTTTTACAAATCTAATGAATAATTAATTACCTAACCCCATTCTTGCGTTGCAACAAATTCCCTATGTAACACATTATCTTTTTATTATATTTGTCTCAATTGAAATAAATATGTTAAAATAAAAAGAAGAAGAAGAACAGTACATGATTTGTGCTTGGCAGTTGCTATTTAGGGAGGATCTCCTTGAATAGAGGAAAGTCCGAACTCCACAGAACAAAGTGCCGGGTAACTCCCGGGGTTCATTTATTGAACACGGAAAGTGCCACAGAAAAGATACCGTCCCGATTTAGCGGGATAAGGGTGAAAAGGCAGGGTAAGAGCCTACCGCTCTAAAAGTAATTTTAGAGGTCTCCAATGGGAGAGTTCCGAATTATTTCGGAATCAGGGCAAACCCCACTTGGTGCAAGGTCAAGCAGAAGGTTTCTGAGGTTTTGCCTCAGATAGAGTTGTTCGCTCTAACTCCTTCGGGTAGATCGCTAGATTCCGAAAGTAATTTCGGAACGAGACAAATAACTGCCTTCCCGATTAAATTCGGGAATACAGAATTCGGCTTATAGCACAAATCATACTTTCTCTTCTCCGGAGAATACCATGGTATCAAAACGATGGAATCTCAGAGAAGCACCGGATGAAAGCAAAATCCTCGCGCTGTCTGATAGTTTGAATATTTCAAACATTCTTTCCAGTCTATTAATAAATAGGGGCATTTCTAATTTTTTCGAAGCCAAAGCTTTCTTTCGCCCTTCACTAGATATACTTCACGATCCTTATCTTATGAATGGAATGCATGAAGCCTCTCAGAGAGTGATGAATGCGTTAACCAGCCGTGAAAAAATCTGCGTCTATGGAGATTATGATGTTGACGGCACTTGTTCCGCGGCAGTAATGTATCTATTCCTTAAGGAAATGGGGGCAAATGTTGAAACATATATTCCAAACCGATTAACTGAAGGATACGGAGTTTCAATTCAAAGTATTGATTATTTACACAATCGGGGAATAAATTTAATAATTACAGTGGATTGCGGAATTACCGCAGTTGATGAAATTGCACATGCAAATAGATTGGGCATTGATACTATTGTGTGCGACCACCATCAGCCTAAAGAAATTTTACCCGAAGCTTTAGCAATCCTTGATCCAATTAAACCGGGCTGTAATTATCCCTTCAAGCATTTATCGGGCGCGGGAGTTGCCTTTAAATTAGCTCGGGCGGTAGCTTATAAAATTGGCAAAAAAGAATTACCTCTTAAATATCTTGATCTCGTTGCGCTTGCCGGAGCCGCCGATATTGTTCCTTTAATTGATGAAAATAGAGTTCTAGTAAAAGAAGGGCTCGATATTATTAACACAAATCCACGTCCAGGAATTGCGGCGCTTATCAAATCGGCAAAACTTGAACCGGGTAACTTGTCTGCCGGACAAGTTGTATTTACAATTGCTCCAAGGATTAATGCTGTTGGGAGACTTGGCGACGCGAACCGTGCGGTTGAATTATTTACTACAAATGATTTTGATAAAGCATTCGAACTTGCTCAAGTTCTTGAAGATGAAAATACCGAACGAAGAAAAATTGATGAAGTTACTTTTTCTCATGCAATGAATTTGGTGGAAACCTGTTTTAATTTTGATGACGATTTGGCAATTGTTTTACATGATGATAATTGGCACCCCGGAGTTATTGGTATAGTTGCATCTCGCTTGGTCGAAAAATTTAACCGTCCCGCGGTAATGCTAACCACTATAGATGGAGTAGCAAAGGGTTCAGCAAGAAGCATTCCCGGTTTTAATATTTATGATGCGCTCCTAAGCTGCGACGATATACTTCTCCAATTTGGCGGCCATGCTGCTGCGGCAGGACTAGCCATAGAAATTAGTAATCTGGACGAGTTTAAACTTAGGTTTAATACTATTCTGAAAAAAACAATTAACTCAGAAGATATTATTCCGGAAATCATGATTGACGCTAAGTTATCATTTTCAGAGATAACACCAAAATTTTTAAGAATACTTGATCAGTTTGCGCCATATGGTCCAGGCAACATGCGTCCTGTATTTCTCAGCGAAAATGTTTCTTTTGTTCATCCGCCTAGAATTGTTGGTACAAACCACATTATTACCAGCTTTAAACAAAATGGTCATGATAAAGTTTTTGATGCCATCGGTTTTAATCTTGGTCAATTTGTTCCATTAATTGCACGCGAAAAACATGTTGCCGATATTGTATATACTATCGAATCAATTCAAAAGGAGGGTAAGACTTATCCTCAAATTAGAATTAAAGACATGCGAATTAAAGAGAAATCAAACGGTAATTTATAGTTGATAAAATGCGAATAATAGGAGTGGACCCGGGAACACTTACTACGGGTTATGGAATTGTGGATTTTTCTAGGGGGGAATTAGAATATATTTCTTCCGGTACAATCAATATCTCCTCAAAAAAAGAAATGCCATTCAGATTAAAACAGATAAGCGATGAACTTATTTTATTAATCAATAAATACAAACCTGATGAATTCTCCCTCGAGACTGCATTTTATGATAAGAATATTCAATCTACTTTAAAGATTGGATATGTGAGG
This sequence comes from Melioribacteraceae bacterium, assembly GCA_019638015.1. Lineage (NCBI taxonomy): Bacteria > Pseudomonadati > Ignavibacteriota > Ignavibacteria > Ignavibacteriales > Melioribacteraceae > Melioribacteraceae bacterium. Next base: position 176,803 of record JAHBUP010000001.1, read on the forward strand.
GGAATTTCTATGCTCACCGCCGTTAACATGAAATTAGAGATTAGAGAATACTCTCCTCGGGAAATTAAAAAATCAATTGTAGGAAATGGCGCCGCTTCAAAAGAGCAAGTACAATTCATGATTAAAAAACTTCTCGATCTCAGAAAACCTAAAATGAAATTTGATGAGACGGACGCTCTTGCCGTAGCTATTTGTCACGCTTTCAAATCGACAACCGCTGTGAAAAAGGGGAAAAGCTGGAAAGATTTTATTGCGGCTAATCCAGATAGAGTTATGGGGTAATAAAAAAAGCATTGTGCATGAATTTGAATGGTTTTCAACTTGGTATTGCGGTCCGATTCTAATATTTGCCTTTAGCGGCCGCATATTTTAGTTTACGGCTGCATTTCTAACAATAATTATTCTAACATGATTGGATACATCAGCGGAAAAGTAATCAACAAAAAACCAACAAAAATTCTTGTGGATGTTAATGGTGTTGGTTATTTAATTAATATATCAATCAGTACGTTTGAAAAAATTGGCGACAACGATACTGTATCTCTCTATACATATTTAAGTGTAAAGGAAGACGCTCTCGATCTATTCGGATTTTACAGTCTTGCCGAAAAAGAAATGTTTGAACTGCTGATATCGGTCAATGGAATCGGACCTAAATCGGCTCAAAGTATATTATCGGGTATTCAAATTGATGATTTGAAATCCGCAATCTTTAATGGCAATATCGATAGAATAGTATTAATTCCGGGGATCGGAAGAAAAACAGCCGAGCGGTTAATAATAGAACTACGCGATAAAGTTGATTCTATTGGTGGTGACGGTGAAATAGGAAATACACAGTTTTCTAATGTTAGGGGAGACGCAATTACAGCTTTAGTTAATTTGGGATATAATCAGAAAACAGCAGAAAGAATTGTTAGAGCAATTACCGATAAAATCCCAAATATTTCCATCGAAGAATTAATAAGAGAAGCGCTTCTAAACTTGAATAAATAAATGCCTCCAAACCCGCTTGGCCTGGAGGCGTTGAACAAAATCAATCTTTGAATTTAATTGCGTTATCCCCGGACAAATCTTTTCCAAAATGTTTTTTATAAACCGCTAAATATTTTTTGTGAAGATTGTCGTCAACTTTCTGGCCGTTAACAACCATTTGATCTTTTGATAGCTCAAAATCTTCAATGTCATCTTCCGAAGTTATAAAACCATCGGCGATTAATTCTTCCTTCACATCATGCATAAATTTTCCAAACTTCTTCATTTCTTTTCCAAACTTGTTCATCTCGGCACCAAATTTTTTCATATTCAAACCAAACTCTTTCATATCCATCTTGAAGTTTTCATTATTCCACTTTTGTTTCGATAACTCTTCTTTGAGTTTTTTCATTTCTTTTTCTAAATCCACTTTCCATTCTTTCATTGACTCTTCGAACTCCTGACTATCAAACTCTAACTTATTGAGATTGTTGTTAAGTCCATCAAACAAATTATCGGGAAGCGGCGGAATTGGCGGAATAACTATTTGTGGAATAGTAAAGGATTTTCCTGCAAGATCTTTATTCCAATGTTTCTTAAGCGCGCGTAATTCTTTATGCAATCCGTTGGTGTCAATGTTCATTCTAAAGTGATTGGCAAAAGGGAACCCGTCGAAATTGAAATTAAATCTCGTAGAATCGGTTACTCGTATTTTTTTTCTTGCGGCATGATATTTTTCAGAGCTCTCCCGATACTTTTTAAGACTCTCTTTGTATTCTTTTTCAGCTATCTCAAATTCCTTTAATTGTTGATCAATTTTCTCCTGATATTGAGGCAGTTCTTTGTCATCAACCTTGTTCCCATTAATAGAGAGTTGTTCCAGTTTTCCGTTATTTAGTTTTGCTTTGTATTTAACTTTTTCTTCCCCCTCTTTCTCTGTAAAGGTTATGGATTTCTTTTTTGACTTCGAGGAATCGGGGATACCAATCAAATTATCAGAAGATTTCAGTTGCATTTGTTTCTGGAATGATACAATAGATGCGTTGTTTGTTCTTATCTCGGAAACACTGTTTCCGGATGATGGAGATGATGTTACCAATGTAGCAATGCCAATAAGCAGGAGCATTATTACAAACGCGGTAAGTCTCACCCCGTAATTTGCGAGTAAATTATTTTTCTCGTTCATTCTTTTTATTCTCCTCAATAATGAATTTTCTCCTGTTAATGCAAGAGCAGGTTTATTTGAAAGGTTTGTTATAAGCTGAAGGTTATACAAAGCTTTTGAATATTCTACTGTATTGCCTGTGATTTGAACTGTCATATCATCGCAGCAATTTTCTCTTTCATCTCTTATTATTGAAGAGATCCACCAAATGGCGGGATGATAGAAAAATATTGATTCGGCGAAACATTGTATCAGATTTACCAAATAATCATTTCTTCTTAGGTGAGCAAGCTCATGAATAATTATAGCTTCAATTTGTGTTTGTGACATTCCATTCATTATACCAAGCGGTAATAAAATAATTGGTTTAATAATCCCGAATGCTAAAGGAACTACAGTTTTGCACGACTCAAAAACTTGTACTTTTCTTGGAAAATCAAGTTTTGCTTGAAGTCCTGCTATTGTCTTCTCCCAATGATCATTTAAATCAACTAATCCACTTTTTCTCATTTTGTGCAAAAAATAAATTCCGCCGCTGATTTTGAGAGTGAATAAAAACATACCAATAAACCAAACCATTACAATCAATGGTAAATTGTTCCCGAATGTATTTTGAATATTTTCAAGTATAGATTTTTCACTGCCCATCACTAAAAATGAGTTTCCATTAATTTCCACCGGTGTAGAATTCTCGGTAGAAATTGAGGCCATTGTTACCTGTGAGACTTTTTCATAATGATAGATGAAAGTTATCAGCGCGCAGAAAAGGAAAAAGAAAAGCGATGCTGTTGCAATACTATATCTTATCTTGGAATTATTTTTTTCTGTAAAAAGATAACCAACAAGTATGATGATTGCTGAAAGCGCTCCCTGCCAAAAGGAATGAAATATTGTCCACCCAAAAGAGTAAATTAATTCATTTGGTAAAAATTGATTAAAGTAATTCATTTTTAATCCTTTTCCATTTCATTTAATAATTCACGAATCTTCTTTAATTCTTCTTTCGATGGTTTGGAATTTCCAAGTGCCTGCATGACCAATTTTGCGGCCGACCCGCTGAATGCCGAATCCAATAATTTATCAACTAATACTTTTTGAACATCATTTTCATAAATCGCGGCTGAATAAACATGACTTCTCTCATCTTCGTTTCTAAATACAAGTCCCTTTTCATTCATAATTTGCAAAATTTTTAGTGTGGTTGTATAGCCGGTATCCCGTTTAAGATTTAATATTTCATTCACCGCTTTAACAGTTGAACCTCCCTCACTCCATAAAATTTGTAATATCTCCAATTCGGATTCGGTTGGTTTTGGAAGATTTTTTTTGCTCATCATAGTTCCTTTTTCTGTTCAGTTATTGTGACGAAATCAATTACGAAAAGTTTCGTAATTAAATTATACGAAAGACTTCGTAGATAAAAGGGAAAAATTTGGTTCTTGCGTTGGGGGTGAGTGAGTAAAAAATATACGGGTATAAGGCTTAAATACTATTTAAGGGCGTTAAAATTTGGGGACCAACGTTCTTGCCACTCGGGATATTTCTTCAAGACTTCTTTTGGTTCATTAGTATACCAGGCGTAGCCGGCTCTTCTTTCGGGGTGAACTTCGGCCAAAGAATAAACAACAATTTTATCACGATTACAGAATAATGGGCGGTGAGTTTCTAATTCATAATATCGAGCCCAAATAGGAGGCGCGTCAAAATCTTCAACCGCAATTACATCCCTCGTAACAGTACTGTTTTGATATTTTACTGGTTCGGTTCTTATGGTCTTCAACTTCAAATTATATATTTTTGATTTTTCGAACCATTGTACCGCTCCATTAATGGCATCAATTATTCTTTGGTTTGGGTTTTCTAGATTCATAAGGAAAAGCACCAAATCGCTGCTTTCTCCGTTGCAGATACTTGGAGGTTCAAATGCCCGGGCCCAGGTTGGTTCAAGAGTTTCGAAATCATGCTGCTGACCCCACACAGTCAATTGCCCATTTTGCCTTATCTGGCATTTTAAAACACAATCAAGCCCCAATAGGTATGAATCTCGTACTTTATTGTAAAGAGTAGAATCAACAAAACTATATATTGGTAATTTTTGAACTATATTATTTAAAAGTGTAAGTATGCCTGACATAACGCCATCATTAAATGTGATGTGTTTATCATAACCTTTTGAAGGAGGATAATATTGGGGCCAACCTCCATTTTTATATTGGGAATTAATCACAAAATTGATTCCGTTTATGCAAGCTTCTTTATATTTATCATTCCTAGTTACGGCGTAAACTTGAGCAAGATAATGAATATGAGTGTGAGTGGTCCAATTATCGTAGGTTGTATTCTGTTCACTTTTTGCTTCGGTTACTTTAGATTTTTGCTCTTCACTTAAAATTGCGAGCATATCATAGTTTTTTGCCCAGCCCCCATTTTTCTTTTGAAATAAAAGAATGTTATCGGCAATCTCCAATATTTGATTAGGGGAGTATCTAGGTTTTCCTGGGAGCGGCTCAATGATATTATCATCAGAATTTATATTATACCAATGCCGGGCGCTATTATCAAAACCGGAAACATCTATTTTATTAAAGGAATTTTGCCCAAAAGATAAAATTGGAAATAATATTAAAATTGCTAGAAGAAGTAATAAATTTCTAAACGATTTGCTCTTCATATCATAAAATAATTATTGGAAAATCTGCGTAACAATAAATCAAAAATAAATTATGCACTTAGTAGTTTCAAGAGATCAGGATTATGATTAGAGGAGATATTCAGCTATTCTTTTAATCCAAGAAATTCAAATAATCGAATGTGGGTCTCTTTGGTAATTTGAGCATTATATTTTTTGTAAAACTCTATTGTTGTTTCAACTGAGTGAAAGTAATTTTTACAGTTATCACATTTTTGGAGATGACTCTTTATCTCTATACATGTGGGGGAATTTAACTCCTCACCCAAATTATCGCAGATGTGATACATCACATCTTTACATGTTGGCTTTTTATCTTCCATTGTTCATCATCTTATTTAATTCATTTCTTAAAAATGCTCTCGCTCTATGAAGCCTCGATTTAACCGCCGGTACGCTCAGCTCCAACATATTTGCTGTTTCTTCAGTAGAAAATTCTTCAACATCCCTTAATAAAAAAACAACTCGGTATTCGGCAGGTAGCTGCTGAATTGCATTATCAAGCTGTTTTTTTAATTCTTCATTTTCTAGAATATTATCTGGAGAAATATTCCAATCCGCAATACTCTTTTCGTCAATATCAGAATCTTCATTTTCAAATGAGGCGTACTCATACTTATTCTGCGAACGGGCAAGCATTAAGCAATGATTAGAAACCACTCTGTAGAGCCAAGTTGACAATTTAGAATTGCCGGAAAATTGATCAAGATGTTTTATCATGCTTAAGAAGGTTTCCTGCATTGTGTGTTCTGCTTTATCTTTGTTCCGGCAAATCTTAAAAGAAAAATTATAAACCGTTTGTTCATAATTTTTAACCAATGCAGACATCGCGGCGCGATTACCTTCTTTAGCTTGCTCAATAAGTTCTTGTTCGGACATATATTGGATGACTTCCCTCTAATAAAGATTCTACAATTTTGGAGAATTATCTAAATACGACCACAAATATAACGAAGCATGGGAACAGAATGGGTGCCATTTATTTTTAGAGGCAATTTTTTGAACCGTTAATTCGTCGGGCATTTCAGGAAGTTTATAAATCTGCATTATAGCTTTTCTAATTCCTAGATCCCCAACCGGCAAAACATTTTCCCTCCCAAGAGTAAATATTAAAAACATATGTGCTGTCCAAATACCAACACCTTTTACTTTCGTGAGAAGTTCAATAACCTCTTCGTCTGTTTTTTTCGAGAAATTCCGGAGTGAAATTTCTTTCGAAACGACTTTTAGCGATAAATCTTTTACATACTTAACTTTTGCATTCGAAAGGCCGCAAGCTCTGAGGTTCGAATCATCGCTTTCAAGGATTAGTTCTGGGATTGGCTTATTGCTGAAGAAAGCGTAGAACCGTTTTCTGATGGTCGCGGCGGCGGCAATCGACAATTGCTGCCCGATAATGGCATCCAATAAAGAATTGAAGTACTTATTATTTGATGTTAAATTGCGAATGCCATTACTTTTTATTATTGTTGATAAAAGTTTATCATTTTTTGAAAGATGTTTAGCCGCAATCAAGTTTTTGTTCATTTTCATATTTAATTATTTATTAAAAGATTCTGAAATGGAAAATCAATTATTAATTACGTTAAGCCGTAATAAGTTACTCAAAAATGTAGATATTTCCAGTATCAACTTGCGAGGCATAATTGGCCGGTTAGTTACAATTGGGGAAGGAGAAATATTATACAGAGAGGGAGATCCCGCTGAAGAAATCTATTTAGTAATTAGCGGCGAAATAAATGTTTTAAAAAAGAGACTGTTAGGAAAAACAAAGTCTTACATTTTTACTGAAAATGATTTTTTAGGGCATGATGAATATTTTGAAGAAACTTCAAGAACATCTACGGCGGTGGCTTTACGAGATTCGTATCTAATAACATTATCAAGAAATGAAATTGATCTGCTGATAAAACAAAATGATGAGATAATTGTTAATCTGCGCGAACCGGTATCTCAGCTTGATGATGAAGCCTTGAAAACAAACGCGTTTACTCCTCTCAAAGAAGAATTTACAAGTAATGAGGTTGCTCCACAATTCACCAGCGAAATTGAACCCGAAGAGGAACCCGACTATTTAAAATCACAACCAGATACAGAGGAACCACCCAGCTATTTTAATTCTATTTCAGATGTTTCTAAGTCAGGTTATGATAATTTAATTCAACCTTTAGAAAAAATTTCATTTACCGGTGTTCCCGAAAACAAACCGGAAGAAACAAAGGGGGAAGAAAATAAAGATTCGAATTTCCCATTTAACGACTCTTCCTTTTTTAATGAAGATGGAATTCCAAAATCAGAATTTGAGTTACCCGATCTAGAAGATAAACCTGCAAAAATGCCTGATCAAACTTTTGTGGGCTCAACTGAATTGGACGACGCTTTGTTTAATATTTTAAGCGGCAGCGATTCTTTTGATTTTGAGAAAAAACCTCCACTAGACGAAAACTTTAATAAAGAAGATGATTCATTCTTTTCTACTTTAACAAAAGAGTATACCAGTGCACCCGAAATAAAAGAGATTAAGGCTGAAGGCACTTTTTCAACAAAAGAGGAATCCGAGTTAAATGATGATAAGTTGCCAAACGAAGAACAGCATGATATTCCCAAAAGAGAAATAACAATATCACCATATCCCCGTACAACTAAAGAATATGGAGCAGAAGAAATTTTTGATGAAGCTGATCAAAAATTGAAGGAGCTTGAAAATGCAAAAGCTCATAGCGCAAAATTTTCAAATGAATTTGATAAAAAAGATCAGGGGAAAGAGCTTATGAGTCGCGATGAATTAGAGATGATTATTCAAGCGGCACAAATTGTTAATTCAACAGTCAGGGTAGATGAAGCATTAAAAGCAATTGTTGATGTAGCCGCGGAACTTACTAACGCCGATAGAGGCAGCTTATATCTCGTCGAAAAAGAGAAGGGGGAAATCTGGTCTCTCGTTGCATTAGGGGAAGAGATGAAAGAAATAAGGCTCAAAATTGGAGAAGGTTTAGCTGGATATGTAGCGAAAACCGGAGAGACAATAAATATTCCTAATGTGCAAAAGGACCCACGATTTAAATCTGATTATGATAAATCTTCTGGCTATGTTACAAAAAACATGATCTGCTTTCCAATTAAGAATAAGCAGGGAGAAATTATTGGTGTACTACAACTGTTAAATTGCGCTCATGGAGAATTTACCAAAAGGGATGAAGAATTTTTAAATGCATTGTCTGTCCATTCCGCAATCGCCATACAAAATGCTGAACTAGTCGAGAAACTCCTGCAAACAGAACGGGTTCATTCACTAGGTAAAATGGCGAATTTTTTAATTCAAGATATAAAGAAACCGGTGCTGGTAAGCAAAAGATATGCCGAGCATCTTCTCACAAAACAATTAACTGCAGATGTTGCTCAGGTAATTGAAATGCTTCTCGAACAACTTACACAAGTTGCCGATATTGTTCAAACCACTTCTAGCTATTCTGAAGGTAAAACAATTTTAAGAACTTTATCGGTGAGCTTAAATAATACACTTGCCGATTATAAATCGCGAGTGGATGCTTACGTTGAGAACAGGAAAAGCCAAATTAAAAATGAACTTGATAAAGATGTAACAGTTAAATTAGATGTGAAAGAGTTTTTCCAAACATACATGCATATAATAAAAAATGCATGTGATGCGATGCCTGATGGGGGACAAATAGTTGTTTCAACCAAACGGACAGATAAAAACGTTAAGATATTAATTAAAGATAACGGACTTGGAATTTCGGAAGCTTTAAAGGATAAAATTTTTGAGCCATTCATGTCTTACGGAAAAAAAGAGGGTACCGGACTTGGCTTATCGATCACGAGAAAGTTGGTTGAAGCACACAGCGGCAAAATTGAAGTCGAGAGTACTGTGGGTCAGGGTGCAACTTTTATTATAACATTACCGGTTGCTACTTCTTACTAATAATCTCGGATTAGAATTTGCTCTTCATAATCAGTTCAAAATAAATCATAGATCCTTTTGTACAGAGAGGATGGGATGGCCTTTTCATTTCAATGCAATATAATCTAATCACAATACTGGGACCAACCGCAGTTGGAAAAACACGCTTAGCAGCAAAACTTGCGGCAAAATTTGATGGAGAAATAATTTCGGCAGATTCACGACAAGTTTATGTTGGAATGAATATTGGGACCGGAAAAGATTTAGTTGATTATGCTGTCGATGATAAAGTTGTTGAATATCATTTAATTGATATTATTACCCCTAATGAAGAATTTAATTTATATGAATTCACAAAGCGTTTTTTTATAAGCTATTCCAATATAATTGGTAAAGGAAAAATTCCATTTCTTGCAGGCGGCACGGGGCTATACCTAAGTTCAATTCTACAAAATTACAAGCTTAATGAGGTGAGTGTTAACCAAAACAGGCGTGACGAACTTTCAAAACTAAAGCTCAATGAACTAATAGATATTTTAATAGGACTTACTACTAATCTTCATAACTCTACCGATATACTTGACAAAGAAAGAACTATACAAGCAATTCTTGTGGCTGAATCAAACCATGAAATAAAGAATAACAAAATTGTTATTAACTCATTGAATATTGGAGTTGCTGCGGATAGAGAAATGATAAAAAAAAGAATTACGGAACGATTGAAAAAAAGATTAAAAGAAGGAATGATTGAAGAGGTTGATTTACTTATGAAAAGCAGTATCAGCAAAGAAAAGTTAGATTTTTTTGGATTGGAATACCGATATGTTTCGAAATATCTGTTGGGGGAATTAAATTATAATGATATGTTTCAAAAACTTAATAGCTCGATACATGCGTTTGCAAAAAGACAGATGACCTGGTTTAGAAAAATGGAGAAAGAGGGGGTTAAAATTCATTGGATTCAATATGAAGATTATAACTCAGCCGAAAAAATTCTAGAAGAAAATCATTTTTCTATATGAAAAAAGCGTTGCCTTTATATGTGGAAAGTTATCTAAATAAATTTGGGACGATTAATCGGGAAGTAAAAACTTTTACAAACAAATTTTATGACTACATTGTTGTAATGCCCGCTTTGGCTGAATTTCAGAACATTCCAAAATTAATAGATTCATTAAGGAAGAATAGAAGTGAGATATTGTCGAAAACACTTATTCTGGTTGTAGTAAATAATGGAGAGAATGCTTCAAACGAAGTACTTGATGATAACAGAAAAACAATTGATTTAATTATTAGTTATGCATTAGATGAAAAATGTAATCTTAATCTTGCGCTAATTGATGCATCAACCGCCGGGAATGAATTAAAAGGGAAAGATGTTGGTGTTGGCTTAGCGCGAAAGTTGGGATGTGATAAAGCTCTGCGATTATTCAATTACGAGTCGGCGAATAAAAAATTGTTAATCTGGCTTGATGCTGACTGCACAGTAGCCGAAAATTATTTATCAGAAATAGTTTCAGAATTTAACAATACAAATTTGGAGGCCGCTTATGTGAATTTTGAGCACCAATTTGATGCGACCGAAATAGAAAAAAGTGCAATTGTATGTTATGAGATATTTCTCCGTTATTATGTGATGGGATTAATTTATGCCGGATCCACTTATGCTTTTCACTCCATTGGCTCAACCATTATTTGTACAACCGATGTATATGTAAAAGTTGGCGGAATGAATAAAAAGAGGGCGGGGGAAGATTTTTATTTTCTGGAAAAATTATCAAAAATTTCTACTGTGGGTAAAATTGGGAATACTACTGTTTATCCATCTTCTCGGCAGTCGTGGCGTGTTCCATTTGGAACGGGACAAAGAGTAAACCGCTTTATCGAAGAGAAGCAAGATGAATATCTTCTCTATAATCCCGCCTCATTCATTATTCTAAAACGGTGGCTTGAACTTTTTAACTCTGAGGAATCCTCTAATCCCGAAGTGCTTATAGAAAAAGCCGGCAATATCGATAACGCGCTGGTTAATTTTTTAACGGAACAAAATTTTTTAGAAAACTGGAAAAAAATTCTAACAAACTCAAAAAGTCCAAGGCAACTATTTATTCAAAAAAAGAATTGGTTCGATAGTTTTAAAACTATGAAACTTATCCACTACTTGAGAGATAATGGATATCCCTCAATGAATATGTTTGATGCTCTTGACATGATGTTTGAAGAATTAAGAGTTAATCACCCAAACCGCGGAAATCAAAGTATACCAAAGTTGGAAATACAGCTTGAATATCTCTCAATCCTTAGGAAAATCGCTTGATATGTATATGAGATTATAACATCAAACTTTTCTATATTTCTCCCCCAATTTTAGAGGCACTATGGATCTTATTGAAAGATTAAAAGGGATTAAAGACAAATACGATAGGATAACTGAGCAGTTGTCGAATCCAGATATTGTTTCTGATCAACAGAAATATGTCTCCTTAAATAGAGAAAGAAATCAGCTTTCTGATATCGCCGAAGCATTTGTTAAATATGAACAGTTACTAAAAAATATTAGAGGTAATCAGGAAATTATTGACAATGGCGAAGATACCGAACTGACCGAGATCGCCGAATCGGAATTAAAGGAATTAAAAGAACAAGTAGTAAGAATGGAAGAGGAAATTAAGTTTCTTCTAATACCAAAAGATCCCGATGATGACAAAAACGTTATCCTTGAAATTCGCGCCGGAACAGGGGGTGAAGAAGCCGGATTATTCGCAGCTGATCTCTACAGGATGTATTCCCGCTATGCTGAAATCAGAAATTGGAAAAAGGAAGTGATTGATTATAATGATACCGGTCTGGGCGGATTAAAAGAAGTTGTTTTTAGTTTAAGCGGTACAAGTGTTTTTGGAGATTTGAAATTTGAGAGCGGGGTGCATCGAGTTCAGAGAGTTCCAGCAACAGAAGCAAGCGGTAGAGTTCATACGTCTGCAGCTTCGGTAGTTATACTTCCCGAAGTTGAGGATGTTGAAATTAATATTGATCCATCTGAGTTAAGAATTGATGTTTATAGAAGCGGAGGAGCCGGAGGTCAAAACGTAAATAAAGTTGAAACAGCTATTAGAATTACACACATCCCGACCGGACTCGTAGTACAATGCCAGGATGAGAGGAGCCAACTTAAAAACCGACTGAAAGCCATGAAAGTTTTAAAAGCCCGTCTTTATGATTTGAAATCGAGCCAACAGAATAATGAAATTGCCGCCCAGCGGAAATCAATGGTTAAAAGTGGCGATAGAAGCGATAAAATTAGAACCTATAACTTCCCACAGAATAGAGTTACTGATCACAGAATAGGATTAACGCTTTATAATCTATCGGATATAATTGAGGGGGATTTAAATCTACTGATTGAAAAATTGAAGATTGCGGATAGGACAGAAAAATTACAAGCGGCTTTATAACATCAAACCATCGAATTGAAAATCAACATATTTGTTCTCTACTTTATCAGATAATCGCTTTGTACAACTTCGTTTTTATTTTTATTGGTTATACTGTAAGAAAAGTCCTCATTTAGAGAATAAGCACCATATTCTCCAAATTTGTTTAACGCCAAAAACCCAACCTGAATATTTTTTTGTTTCTTCGTAAACTTAAACACTCTTTCTACCGCAAGTTTACATGCTTTTTGAGGAGATAAACCTTCACGCATTTTTTCAACAATAAGAAAACTACCAAGAGTCTTCATAACAAATTCGCCATTTCCTGTTGCAACAGCACCGCCTATCTGATTATCTACAAATAAAGCCGCTCCAATAATTGGAGAATCACCTACTCGACCCCGAACCTTAAATCCCATACCGCTTGACGAGACACCACCACTCATGTTGTTAAATTTATCAATTGCCAGCATTCCTATAGTATCGTGATTGTAGATGTGATTACGAAATTCACCATGAGGGAATTCTTTCAATTTCTGAAGCCACCATTTCTTTGAATCGTCAGTCAATAAATTTTCTTCAATAAAATTATTTTCTATGGCAAAATCCTTTGCCCCCTCTCCGGCAAGCATTACATGTTCTGTTTTTTCCATAATTAATCTTGCAACCGAAATTGGATGTTTGATATTCTCAAGAGCAGCAACAGAACCGGCATTTCCTCTCCAATCCATAATTGATGCATCCAATGTTACAAATCCTTTCTCGTCGGGATAACCGCCATATCCTACCGAATGATTGTTGGGATCACTTTCAGCAACATGAATACCCTTTTCAATTGAATCGATTGAAGTATTTCCCTCCAGCATCATTTTATAAGTAACTGCGTTAGAGTGTATTCCAAAATCCCATGTAGTTAAAACTGTGATTGGCGACTCAGACAAATTGATATGCCTTCCCAAAGAATTAGTCGTCGGAAAACTATTTAGTAATAACCCGCCGCCGGCAATAGAGCCCGATTTTATAAAATTACGTCTGGTGAGCCGCATATAAATTCCGGAATAGTTAATTATTCTTTTGCATCACACTTTTATTGATATCAAATAATGAGGGGTCTTGTCTAAACAGTTCGAGAATATCATCTAATAAAAATATTGATGTAGTCTCAAACAATTTATTGTAGATAATCTCTACTAGATTGAAATCTTCTATCGTATCTACAGTCCAACGATGAGCTGATAAATCAATTTCATTTGCGAAGTTTATTAATCTAAATATTTCATGATTATTATAAATATATGGAGTTACATGCTCACGGTCGAAGGTTGATGTTGCATTGTTAAATGCTCTTGCAAGGGCATTTAACTTAAATATCTCTGTGTCCAATCCGCGCGGGAAAGAGCGGATTAATGTATTGCTGAGGTAATCAACTTTATCAATATTGTTTTCGAATTCTAAAATCATTTTATCTATAATAAAAGGATCGATCAAGGGGCAGTCTGCTGTAATTCTAATTATAACTTCACAATTATATTTGTGAGCAGTATGATAATAACGGGAGAGTACGTCATCCGAACTTCCGCGAAAGCATTTAATGTTATTTAATGCACAAAAGTTCTCAACAGTATCGTCTTCTGATAAATCGGTTGTGGCAATTATAGTTTGATTAATATATGCTGATTTTTGCAATCGCTCATAAACGTGTAGTAACATCGGTTTACCGGAGAGTGGCTTTAATATTTTTCCCGGTAATCTAGTAGATCCCATTCTAGCTTGAATAATTACTGAATAGTTGTGCATAGTTTCTTTACATTATATCTAGTATCAATTAATTAAATCCCAATTAAGAGGAGTTCCTTTTTCTATATCGGAGGCAGCTTTTTTGCCAAGTATTTCATTTAAATATTTGGGAGAAATGCCATCGGCAGGACGAATTGATCTGATATTTTTTATAGTAAATAATTCACCGGCTTTTATATCAGATACCACAAACAGCGAGCGTGCAAATTTTCTTGAAGCAACTACTTTTTCGGAGAGTTTCAATGATGCTTTACCTATTGCGTTTTCAGCTTCTCTTACAGAATCCACCATTTGTTTAAATTGTGAGGGTTCTAAAGAAAACGAAGAATCGGGACCACCGATTGAACGGTCGATTATAAAATGTTTTTCAATAATTTTTGCTCCAAGCGCTGTTGCCGCTATTGGAACAGTGATGCCAAGAGTATGATCAGACAACCCCACCGGCACTTTAAACTTTCTTTCTAAAAAAGATATTGCTTTAAGATTTGCTTCATCAATTGGAGCGGGATAGGAGGAAGTACACTTCAATAGAGCAATTTGTTGATTGCTCATTTTTTTACAAGCAAGCAGAGCATTGTCTATTTCTTCATAGGTTGCAATGCCAGTAGAAATAATTATCGGCTTTCCTTTTGATGCGGCATATTCAATTAATGGTATATCAACAATTTCAAAGGAAGCTATTTTGTATGCTGGTACATCTAATTTCTCGAGAAAATCAACTGCACTGTAATCGAATGGAGAGGAAAAAAATATTAGCCCTAGATCATCAGCTACTTTTTTTAATTTAGGATGCCACTCCCAGGGAGTATATGCTTCTTTGTAAAGATCATATAGAGTTTTTCCGTCCCAAATCGTGCCCTGCTCAATCTTAAAAAATTCTTTATCACTTTTTAATGTAATAGTATCGGGAGTGTATGTTTGAATTTTTACTGCATCTGCGCCGCAATCCTTTATGGCCCTTAGCGAATTAATGGCAACATCAAAATTTTGATTATGATTTGCAGAGAGTTCGGCAATAATAAAAACTTTTTTAGTCTTGCCGATTTCAAAGTTTTTGATTGTAAAACTTTTCATTGGCGCGCCATTATATAAACCAGAAATTTTTCATTGTTAATTAATTCATCTGGAGCAAGAGTATAACCTGCTTTCGAAAAAGCCTTTATCGAAGGAGTGTTTTGTGGCCGTATATATGCTTTAATTGCACTCACTTCCGGATATTCCTTGAGTAATTTAAAACTAGCTGTAAATATTAAACTTTTTGAAAATCCCTTTCCCCTAAACTCTTTATCAATGCTTATGTTTATAGAGGCAATAGCTTCGTTAATGTCGAAACGGACTTGTCCAATAAAAGCATCATTTTTATTAAAGGCTAAAAGGAACAACGTATTAATATCTCTTATTTTATCATTGTACCAAACAACATGTTCATTCCACGCAATTGGATTTTGATTAATTGAATTCATTCGAACTATTCTATCATTTGATAAATTCAAAATTACACTTGCGTCTTTTTCATTTGCGCGTCTTAAATAAAAACCGAATGGCGCCGCAATCTGGTCAACTAATGATTGCACGACCCGTTTTGCCCCGCCGCCATCAACTTTTTGTTTTCCTAATTTTGAAAGTTTCTCCCTCACGGGACGTTTTTTCAAGTTCGAAAATGAGAGTAGAATTTTATGCTCGAGATTTGGATTTAAGTAATTAATATTGTCAAGCAAAAATCCTTCTTTGAACCACCCCGCTAAACTGTTAAGTTGATTATCTACAACAGCAATAGCAATCGTAGGAACGCCAACCCGCGCTAATTCATAAATTGTTTGACCAGCGGCGGTTATTGCCGCATCCGCTTCAAGCATTAACTGCAGCATCATCGAAGCATCGGGGGCATAGTGCAATATAGTATTCTTGTCTTTGGCTTCGTTGATCTGATCTATATTTGCAAACCCGCTCCCGATAACAACATTCTTTTTTAGTGAAGGATAATTTCTTGAAAGAGAGCGGAGTATTCTTGGAGTAAGATTTCTTATATCTTGTCCGCCAAATGTGATTAAAACGGAATTTATATCAACACGCACCGGTTTATCCGGTACATCCCAAAATTCATTACGAACTGGAATATATTTAGCTCCGAGCAAATTGGCGCCCTCTTTTGGAGAGGGATAATTCATACTTTCTCCATAAATAGAACCATTTAATATTATTCCTGGAGGATACTCGAGTCGGCGGTTATCGTCAATAAAAACCGGGTATTGTGTTAATGGAAAAATACTCTCATAAAAATCTTTGTCGGCCAAATAGGAATCGACTATAATGATATTACTTGTTCGTAATTTGGAAAAGAGCAACTCGCGCTCATTCATCCAGTCAATTATTTCATGATATGTGTTTCTTAATATCTGAGCTGAATTTATATCACCATTTACATACAGAGTCGTGGAGATGTCTCTTGAATTAAAAGCCTGGTATAATGAGAGACACCTGGTTATGTGACCATACCCTGTATTTTGAAATCCTTCAGTTACAATGGAAACTTTCATCTCAAACCAAATTCTTAATTATAGTTTTTGAAATATAATTGAGGTCTGTTTTTTTCAATCCTGGAAAAATTGGAATTGAAATTTCAGAATCGTAAAAATTTTCAGCTATTGGAAAATCTCCCATTTTAAAGCCATATCGGTTTTTATAATAGGGCTGCAGATGAACGGGAATATAATGTACCTGAAATACTACACGGTCATTTTTTAAATTATTGTAAAGAGTAAGTTTATCAATCGTTAACTTTTTGAAGTTAATCAATAGGGGATAAAGATGATATGCGTGCTTAACCCCTTTTGCAATCTTGGGTATTTGGATCGCGTCAATATTTTTAAACGCTTCGTTATAATATTGAGCAATTCCTCTTCTCTCCAGTAAAAATTGATCTAATTTTTTAAGTTGATTAATTCCCAGAGCGCATTGAAAATCTGTAATTCTATAGTTAAAACCAACCTCATGCATTTCATAATACCAAGGACCATCATTCTGGGTTAAAACGTTAGAATCCTTTATCATTCCATGAGTACGTAAAGTTTTAATTTTCCTGTCGAGCTCATTGTTATTTGTTAAAATCGCCCCTCCTTCACCGGTTGTTATATGTTTAACCGGATGAAAACTTAAGTTTACCGCATCAGCATATTTTACGGCATAGTGCTTACTGTTATTGTATTCCGCGCCAAGAGCATGGCAAAAATCATTAACTAATTGGAATCCATATTTTTCTTTAAGGAATAGCAAACTTTTCCAATCACAAGGATGCCCCGCATAATCAACCGCAACAACAGCTTTAATGTTTTTTTTAGATTTTTTCAGTTTTATAATTTTATCTTCAAGTTTGTTGGGGTCAATAGTGTATGAAGTCGGATCAATATCAACAAAATCAACATCAGCGCCGGCATAAATAGCACAATTAGCACTAGCTAAAAATGTAATTGGAGTTGTAATTACTAAATCATTTGGCTTCCATCCTAAAGCAAGCGCTATCAAATGCAATCCTGCTGTGCCATTAGCTATAACCGAGGCATGTTTTGAACCAAAATACTTACTTAATTCATTTTCAAATTGTTGAGAGACAGGGCCCTGTGTTATAAGATTAGAAACAAGTGTTTTAGCAACCGCATCAACATCTGAAGAGCTAATTGATTGTTTGCCGTAATAATATATTTGTGAAGAATTCGATTTTACCTTTGACTTATCATGTTTCATTTCACTTAATCTCTATTTACTGTAGTTGAATTGTCGCAATTAGTACTATTTATACTTTTAATTGAGATTACTCTCCAATCACATTTTGTTCAATTAATTTTTTTATTTCGGGTACTGTAAGAAATTTTGGATTTGAGCCACTGTTATAACTAAAACCATATTCACAAAGTTTTCCGGGAAAGGTAGAACTCTCTTTACGGAATTTTTCGATATTCCAAATTTCTGTAGCCGGAAGGATCACATAATAAAAATCAAATTCAATTGTATTAATTGCATCTGTTGACGTAATCATTTCTTCATGGAGTTTTTCACCCGGACGAATGCCGACAATTTCAATTTTACATTCTGGAGCAATTGCTTCAGCTAAATCCTTTATGTTATATGAAGGTATTTTAGGAACAAATAATTCACCGCCCCACATTTTTGATAGTGCCGCTAAAACAAAATCAACCCCTTCCTGTAAAGTAATATTAAAACGGGTCATTCGCTCATCTGTAATTGGGAGTGTGCCGGTACTTTTTTTTGCAAGAAAATATGGAATTACTGAGCCGCGGCTACCCATTACATTTCCATATCGAACAACTGAAAATTTTATATCTTTTATTCCTCTATAGTTATTTGCCGCAATAAATAATTTATCTGATGCTAGTTTTGTTGCACCATAAAGATTAATCGGAGCCGCGGCTTTATCTGTACTTAAAGCAATGACTTGTTTTACATTTGCCGCAAAGGAGGCATCAATTACATTTTGTCCGCCAATTATGTTTGTCTTTACAGCTTCAAAAGGATTATATTCTGCGGCCGGGACTTGTTTTAACGCTGCCGCGTGAATCACGATATCAACACCGGTCATTGCCATTTTCAGTCTTTCGAGATCTCGAACATCTCCAATAAAGTAACGCATTAAAACACCATCTTTGCGAAACCTTGCCTCATTTTGCATTTCATATTGTTTTAATTCATCGCGACTATAAATAATAATTTTTTTTGGTGAATATTTTTTAAGGACAGTTTGTATAAACTTTTTACCAAATGAGCCGGTTCCACCAGTAATTAATATTGTTTTATTTTCGAGCATCTATTCCTCTGGAGATAATTTTATTTTTTCGAACGCATCAATATAACTTTTTTTACTTGCGTTTAGAATCTTTGATCCGAGATAATCAGCATATTCTTTTAAAATGAAATATCCTTTAAATGCCAAATGCAATTTTCTAAAGACATCATGAAGAAAGTATTCTTTTCCGTCAAGTTTATACATAGGCATTATTTGTTTTGATTTATCATAAAAGTGTTCATGGTTTACAGTTAATTGATTTGCCTCATCAATTCTAATTTCCTCATGCCACGAGTGATCAGCGCCAAATAAAAGTACATTTTTAAAACCCATCTTTAATGCAAGAAATAATGTAGGTACTAATACGTTATGCGGTCGAGGCATTCCCAAATTATGATTGAAAAGTAGGTGATTGATACTTTGTAGTCCCTCAACAGGTGTGTTATTAAAATACACTGTACGAATGTTGCTGTTTTTTAACTCCAGCTTGTTCCAAAGCTTATTTCGTTTAGCATTATGTGGAAGAAATAAAATCATATTCCAATCAGTTTTTCGAATTAGGTCAGCATGCACTTTATTTCTCATTTGAATATGCCACTCGGTTGGTTTTTCAATCCAAAACTCTGGGGCCGCAAGTACATAGTAGTCTGGTTTGATCTCAGCATATCGATCAGAAAAGACAAAATGATTTACACAAAACTTTTTTCTATTTAAAATAATAGATAGCTCATTTTTCAGACTCTCATTTAAAGAGGGACCATTTGCCAGAATAACACAATCGTCATTTGAATTGATTAGAGGGAGCTGAATATTAAACTTTGAGAGAATCAATATTTTTAATAGAGACAAGATAGATTGGGTAAACTCAATCAAATATTTATATGTTATTTCTAATAATTTCATAATCAATAACTCTTTTTAAAATATCCCAATAAAGTCCACCAGCGATTTTTAATTATATATTCTGCTTTTGATGATTCACCCATGAATAAAAATCTAACAGCTAAAATTAATGCCGCCACAAATTTAAACTTATATTCACAGATTTTTATCAAGTTAGAAAGCGCCCCATGGTTTTTTAGTCTTGCTCTTTCACTAGCTCCCACTATAGTGGATATTCTTTTTACTGAAGCCGGCTGAACCCTGGAATTGTCAATGTGGTGGTGTACAATGAGTTCTGGGACATAAAGAAACTTTTTATTGTGTTCTCTAAATTTTCCAAATATATACTTGTCGTCGCTTCTTAATTTTAAGTCGGTGTTAAAAAGTCCAACTTCAATCAAATCGTTTTTGCGAAAAACCATGTTGCATCCCGCGGGATATTTATTCCCCGGGAAAAATCTTGGTACATCACCATAATCGACTTTTGTGACAAGTCCCCACAAATATTTTGAAAGCCATTCCGGTTCTTTTCCGGTTTCATAAATAGGAATTACTTTGCCCCCTGCTGCGGAAATGTTTGAATTATTCTTAAAAAAATTAACCGCTTCAGCCAAGTAATTTTTCGAAGCAACACCATCATCGTCAATAAAAAAGACAATCTCCGAAGAAGCCTCTTTAATACCTCTGTTTCTAGCAAAAGATAAACCTTGGTTCTTCTCAACGAAATATTTGATGTTAAATTCGGGGTGGTCCTTCATAAACTCGAGTGAAAGAACTTCAGTTGAATCGGTAGAATTATTGTTAATTATCACGATTTCGTATTCATCTTTGGGCAAAGATTGATCTGCAAGAGAATTCAGCGCCCCTAAAATAAATTTGTCGCGATTATAACTACAGATAACTGCGGAGATTTCAAGTTTATTTTTCGCCATTTTGTCTCTGGGAAAGTAAATCACTAATCATTCGTTTTATTTCCGAAAAATTAGAGATGTTATTAAAAATCTTTTTGAGTGTCGCGATTTCAATTTCTTCATAAAATTTAACGGGTAGAAGTAAAAGTGGAAAAACTCCGATTAGAATAAGTTTCACAATAAAAGAAAATATGGAGACGCCATTCAAAATATTAACTGCAAATAAATACACAATGATTGCAAGGGCAAACAGCATCAACAATTTACCCGTTTCATATTTAATATCTAAGTATTTTCTAGAAATTAACTCTGTTACTATATGAAATACAAAATAGGAAAACAAAGTTGTGTAGGCGGCAGTAATAAAGCCATACCTCGGAATTAAATAAATGTTTAGCACAATGTTGAGAATAGCCATTGAAAGTGTTAATAGTGCGATATATGTAGTTTTCTTCTTAACCAGCAGGCCGATCGAAGCAACATTTCGTGCAGCACTGAAAATATAGGCCAGTATTATAATTGGCACAACCGTATAAGCATTATTGTAATCTGAGTTTAAAGCGAATAGACGAACAAGCTCTTCGCTCATTAAAGAAATGGCAAGGCCGGCCCAAACAGTTATAAAACATAAATAAGTCATTAGCTTTGAATAATATCTTTCATAACCGGGAGTATTGTACACATTATAAACCGAAGGCATTAATGTTAAGTTGAATGGCATTATCAGAAACATGTTTAATATTCCGGCAATTCTATAACCAAAATCGTATAAACCTACTGATGATTTATCGATAAAATGATTCAGAAGGAACCTATCGCTAAGGTTCAATAACATTATTCCAATAGCACTAAAGATTAATGGAAATCCAAACTTTAATGATTCCGTAGCAATGCCTGAATGAAACTCAAATTGAAAATGGGAAAACATTTTGAATGCTAGAATAATAAAAATCAATAACTCACTAAACAGATAAGCGTACAATATTCCCGAAATACCAAATGAATAAAATGCTACCAAGACAATTATTGCCAGTACAAAGGAAGCTATTTTAATTAAAGTAATTATTGTAAATGCAATCGAGTTTTCATCGGCGCGAAGTTTATTTAAAAACAAATTGTTTACAGAGCGAAATACACTTATATAAATTATAAACAAAAGATATCCGGTTATATCTCCCGATTGATCAATTGCTAAAAGTATACCATTGCCCCAAATGTGCGCAAGTACAATAAATAGTAAATTAATAGAAACAACTAAAATGGTAATCGTAAAAAATACTTTTTTCCTTTTTGATACCTCTTCAGTTGCTTTTGCGAAATAAAGAATAGAATTAGTTTGACCCGCAGAAAGAAGTTCCGCCAAAATTGTAATTATGGGATCAAGTATTACAAAAATTCCAAACTGTGATAAAGTAAGATACTTGGAATAAATGGGGAGTGTAATTACTCCCATACCTTTATATGCCGCATTACTTACACTATAGATTGCAGAATCTTTTAAGAAATTTTTAATCTTACCGAACATTTATTGTTTTGCTTTATGTTTTTTAGAAAAAAGAATGCTCGCGATAAATAAACCAATTAAAGCTAAATTAAGAGCAAGTGAAATATATTTACCGAGCACAAAACTTTTGGGCTCATATTTAAACTCAACTAAATGCTTTCCTTTAGGAACTAATACTCCCCTAAAACCATGATTTGCTCTGTATATCGGAGTCTCGCTTCCGTTAATAAATGCTTTCCAGCCGTTCGGATAGTAAGTATCTCCTAGGAATAAAAAGTTGTTTCCACTCGCGTTAACCTCAACTTGTATCAATGTTTCATCATATTTAATAATTTTTGAAGAAGCACTACTATCAGGCTTTTCTGTTTTTATATTTTCAGCTTCTAGAAACGCTAACTTTTTAGGATCGAAAGAATTGTCCTTAATTAAATTTATTACTTCTAATGAGGGGAGAGTCGCAACTGAATCTACTAAATATACTCGTGGTAGAGCGTTCTCATTTTTATAGACGACGGTATTTGGGTTACTTGCAATTTCTGTAAATCCCGGAATTTGAACTGGTTTATCAACAGCAATATATTTTACGTTAAGCATACGCCAAAGGGTTGGATTTGTAGGTCCGGCAACATCCATCAGATCCTGGTAAGTTCTTGGTTTTACAGAGGAGTATCCGTGAAAATCCTGCTCTAAAAAATAAACGTTGAAATTGGAATTTTGAGAAAGAGACCCCAATCCCTGCTCTTTTAGGTTCAAGATTCTATATGGTTCAGAGTCTTTTTGATTTTTAATTGCCGTAAGATAATCGGGTTGGGCAAATATATTTTTAAAATCAGTATCATCTGAATAATGAGCACCTCGTGAGCCGATTCTAAAAAGATCTATTAGAATAAATAACGCAACAATTATTACAGCAATACTAATATTTAATTTATTCTTTATATAAAGATATAGTGCGCCGAAAGCCGCAAATGTAAAGAACATACTTAGAATTAAGTCGGTTCTGAATGTATCTGCCATCCAAGTGTGAATTTGTTGGAAACGCATTCCTTTTTCACCGGCACTTTGAATGTGGGAAATAAACCAATCGCCAATTACTGAACCGAGAACAATTGATAACAAAAATGCAGATCCGAAAACAATTGTAAGGATACGGATTGGCTTTTCTATCTTTAAGTCATTCTGGTTCTTCAAATCAATTAATTGCATAATCCCGAGTCCCGCAACTATCGGAAACGAAATTTGAATTATTGTAAGAATCATAGATGGAACACGGAATTTATTGAAGAAAGGCATATAGTGATAAAACAGATCATAGATAAGAGGAAAGTTTTTCCCGAACGACATCAATAGGAAAAGTATTACTACAACGCCTAAAAACTGCACGAAGGGATCTTTTCTTTTTATATAGAAACCAAATAGACCCAAGAAGAAAACTATTGACCCCATATACATTGCAACATCAACAAAAGGCATGGGCCCAAAGTAAGTATTAACTTGAACAGGCTCATTGTTTGTTAATGGACCTTGATAAGTGGTGTTTCCGAAACCATAATAGGAAGGAACAATAAAAGTCATTATTTCGCCGGGAGAAAATGACCAGTTGGTTGCGTAATCATAAAACTCCTGTTCACTTTTTTGTTCGTCGGCTTGAGCAATAATACTTTTTGTTCCGCGTGTTGAGGTTTGATTATATTCCCACAATGAAGCATAAGTATCCAGCGACATTAACATCGCAACAATTATTGAAACTACCACCACTCCGATCGATTTAAATAATTGCTTTGTGAGGGACTTATCTTTCCCCAATAATGATTTTATAAAATAAAAGATATAATAAATAGCTACGGTCAAGAAAATGTAAAATATTATTTGAACGTGAGCGCCAAGAACAACAAAATGCATAAACGCTATCATTATTAAAACATCTAATAGCTTTATCCTTTCATTGAACCTCAACAGCATCATCAATATCAATGGGAAAGCTGCAAGACTAATCATTTTTGTAATATGCCCCACAAAAACAAAAAACACAATTCCCGTACTAAATGTTGCCGCAAGAGCCACAGCAAGACTTATCAGCGCATCAGCTTTTCTGGATCTCATAAAAAAGAAACTTGTAAGAGCAATCAAAAATAAGTTTATGGTGTGCATTGCATATTCAACAGAAAAAACTTGTCCCAACAAATATTTTCCATAAGAATATATATTGCCAATCAAATCCCACCAGCGCAATTCAGTGCCGGTTGCATATGCCGGTATTCCACAAAAAATGTATGGATTCCACAATGAAAATCCCTCACGATCTTTTTCGACATAACTAGTCATACTTTTAATTGTAATAATATCGCCCGACTGAAAACTCTTGCCACCGAAATACATAGGATTGAAAAAAATTATAAAGACAAGAACAATTAATCCTATTGCGGCAAGATTATGAAATTTTTGCGGGATCAATTTATCAAGATCAAAGCCCGATGGTTTTTGAGTGGATTCACTTTTTGACTGCTTTGCCATTTTATCTCCAAAAAATCTTATTTATTTAATATTACTTGAACGTAATTATTCCAACTGTATTTTCTTGAACTTTCCAACACACTTTTATTGTCAATAGGATTGTTGAGAGCATGTAACATAGTATTATAAAGGGAATCTTCATTTTCCGGCTCGGCAAAATAACCATTAATTCCATCTTGAATGGTATCCAAAAAATGCCCGGCTTTCACGGCAATAGAGGGAACTCCGAAGTTATATGCTATTGATTCAACTCCCGATGGGGTTGCAATTGTATAGTATAAAAAATTATAATCGGCAGATTGATAGTATTTATAAACCTCTTCGTTGGGGATATATTTATTAATAACCACGCAATTATCGTTAATGTTATATTCTTCGATTAATTGGAGTGGACTGTAATCGCTCTCAGTATTCTGATTTTTCGCAAATATTTTTTTAACTGATGAAAAGAGAAGATGTTTAACTTTGGTTGAGAGTTTTCTCTTATTTAATGTGCTCCAAAATGATTCCCCGACAATTAAAAGAGAAACATCTTTTCTTTCTTTACATAGTTTTGCAAATGCGGGAATTATATGATGTAGTCCTTTATATTTTCTGATGAAGCCAAAAAAAAGAAACACATGTTTTTTTAAACCCAGCTCCCGCTTAAATCCATCGGCATTAAAATCAATATTAGATTTATATATGTCATAAATGGGGTGGTAAAGATTCAAAATATTCTTTTTGTCTGAAACTCTTTCCCCGTTTTTAGAAATGACAAAATCCCATTCGGGGAAAACTCTTTTTAACTCATCAATTGTCCGGGGAGAGTGAACGATAAATGTATCACCGTTGGATAAAGCATATTTAAGAAAGTATTTATCAATACTGGTTTGTTCTTTCTGTTCAACAACATGTAGATCGAATATAATTTCACAATTTATTTTCTTTTTAATTTTAGAAGAAATAAAACCAAGAGGCAATCCCTGCACAGCCACAGCCCATTGTATAATAATAATTTCGGGAGAGATTTCTTCAATTAAATTTACAGTTGAGTGCCAACTAAAGGGGTTATTGTAGTTAGTAACATATCTTATTTTTACTTTACTGTTTTCAAGAATATCAGATTGACTGCTTCGGTCAATAAAGTCGCGCGGAATAATTGCCGGATATTGATTCTTCCACGATACTAAATGAATTTCTACATCATCAAAGTTGGATATTGTCCTGGCAAGAGAAGCGGTAAATAAAGCAATTCCACCCTTGAAAATTGGACCGGGACCGAATACTACAATCTTTCTCATAATCTCCAAAAAGGTTACGCAGTTAGTGTCGAAAAATAAAGAAAATTAAGGGAATAAGTGGCAGACCTTTAGAAGAGGTTTTATTCTATTGCCGAGTACATTTCCGTGGTGTTTCTTCAGTGGCAATCAGATATTTTATAGTGAATACAATTACTATTCTATTTTGGAGCTAGTGCGTTATTTCCTATTTAATTAAAATTAATTTCTTTGTCTGACTGTATGAATCTACATCAAGGCGGTAAAAGTAAACCCCGCTTTCCAGCTTTGATCCATCAAATACAATTTCATAGTTGCCGCCCGATTGCCGGCTATTGACAAGGGGGGCAATTTTTTGACCTAATAAATTATAAATAGCAAGAACCACATTTTTAGTTTCGCCGTCGAGGCTCTCTGGTATCGTATATTTTATTACTGTAATTGGATTAAATGGATTGGGATAATTCTGATATAGTTGATAATCGTTAATTATAGAAAGATCATTTTCTTCAACATTTACAGCTCCACCTTTTTGCCAAACGCTAACTTTACCGCCAAATTGTGTGCCTGTTACAACTCTAGTTCCGTCATAACTAAAGTTTACCGGGACAACTGAATTTGTGTGGGCTCCTCTAAACATGACAGTCCCGCCCGAAACATCAAATATATTTAAATGCTTATCCTCCGAGCCAGTTGCCAGTCGAGTGCCGTCGGGTGAACATCTAATCGCTTTATGCCAACCTGATCCCGAGATCTGTTTATCCCACAGCAGTACACCATTAGCGGCATCAAAAAGACGAACATAACCATTGTTTGAACTTAAGAATACTTTCTTGCTATCGGGAGTAAACCCGGAATCCAAAAACCTTTCGGTTAATGTCTTTGTCCATAGAACATCACCGGATGAGGCATTTAACATTGTTACTACCTGCCAGTCAGTTCCAATTATTATGCTGTTTCCATCGGGAGAATAAGAAACTGTATAAATAATAGGTCCACTTTTATAGGTCCAAAATTTAGAACCATTTAAACTGTTCCATAAAATTGCCTCTCTGTCAGATAAATCTCCCCCTCCGGAAATTACTTTGCCGCCATCTTTGCTGAATTGAATACTGTTTACAGGACCTTTAGTTGTTCCTTCCCAAATAGTAGTGCCATCCGCGGTGTTAATCATTACCACTTTTCCGTTCGAACGATCTAGTTCGCGCCCAATAACAATTCTATCGCCGTTCGAACTTAAATCAAAACACTCGGCAATATTATTATTAATCCAGATCTGATTGCCATCTGAAGCATTTAACGCAAGAGTACTAGCTCCAGAAATGTAAATTTTACTCATATCTGGGCTAAACCGGCCAAAACCTGCCGACGCTGATTTTGACCATATTAAGTGCCCTGTTTCAGCATTAAAAAGTTTTACAGAATTTTCAGAAGTAGTACCCTCAATCGCCAACACTTTTTTACCATCGGGACTAAAACAGACATCGAACACATGCCATCCATGATCCGCATCCCACAATTTTAGGTAATTCTCAATTGATTGGGCCGCCAATGATGAGCAGAGTAAAAATAAGATGGTCAACGTTTTGGAAGTTAAAAGGAGAGAATTCATAATTACTCCGAATAGTTAATTTTTAGATGATCTCTATTCGATGGAAAATATAAACTGAACTATATTTTAATTGTAAGATTCTTCAACTCATATTATGCGATAACTTTGATTTATAACCTAAATCCTTTCTGTTTTGATATGAATTATTATAAACATAAGATGTGGCCTAAATAATGTCAAACACTTTCTTAGGATGATATACGTAATATGATTTAAAGCAGAATTTTAATTTAAAATGCGCTTCGAAAAAGATCGTGAAAAATTTATGGAAATGATGGAGCGGCATTTTTACTGGGAATGAAACCAACAACTCTTCAAAGTAAAATTAAAAAGCTGGGTATTGTTAGCGAAAAGTTTTCGAAAACTTAATATTCCTTAATCTAGTAAAACTATTCTTTAATAATATGTAGACTTTAACACCCCCATTAAGAATTTTTATTTCTTTTCCTTAATAATATACTCTTTATCGCTTTGCGTGGTATGCACAATCAACTCACCAATAAGTCCAATAGCAAAAAACTGCACCCCTACAATTATCAATAGAATTCCCAAAAACAAAAGAGGACGATTACTTAAAGAAGTACCCATGAATAGTTTTTCAAAAGCCAAATATGCATTAATAGCAATTCCGATAAAAGTTGTAATTACACCCACCATTCCGAATAAGTGCATTGGGCGTTTAGCAAAACGTGTAGTAAATGTAACTGTAATTAAATCAATGAATCCTTTAAAGAAACGGGAGATTCCGAACTTCGTCTTTCCATAACGGCGGGCATGATGCTTAACAACAATTTCAGAAATTTTGAACCCCTTCCATTTCGCCAATACCGGAATATATCGATGCAATTCACCATAGACATTGATGCTCTCAACTACTTCTTTACGGTAAGCTTTTAAACCGCAGTTAAAATCATGAATTTTTATTCCCGACAACAATCGGGTAATGTAGTTGAAAAACCGGGATGAAAATTTTTTAATTATTGGATCAAATCTTTTTTTCTTCCAGCCCGAGACTAGATCAAAACCCTCTTCAAGTTTTTTTAAGAGATTTGGAATTTCGGCGGGATCGTCCTGTAGATCGGCATCCATAGTCACCACTACATCGCCGGTTGCATTTTTAAAACCAACTTGAAGAGCCGCCGACTTGCCATAGTTAGTTCTAAAGCTTAAATATTTTACCTTATTATCAGTCCTAGAAAGTTCCTTAATTATAGTTAATGATTTATCGGTACTCCCATCATCAACAAAAATAATCTCATGATCGCATGAGAGAGGTTTAACAAATTTTCTAATTTCATTATATAAAGGACGGAGTGATTCTTCTTCATTATAAAGGGGAACAATTACAGATACTTTTGTGAAACCAACTTTTAGAACTTCTCTAGACTGGTTTGTGCCATCGCTCTGCTTCTTTTTATTTCTATAGTAAAATCTACGGTAAGGTTTTTTGCCCGGTTGATTCTGCTGATTTGGATTTGAATTTTGCTGTTCCGGCCTTGGTTGATTGCTTGAATTTTCATCCATATAAACTTTTCTCGTAATCCTTTTTAATATTCCCGCTAAAATTAGGTTTTGCACAATCTAAAAGCAATTTGACCTTGAAATAGCAAACCGCTAAAAGTGAATCGAAAAAATTTGTTTCCAAGAATTAAAGTAAATTTGATTGTGCAATTGCCAATTAATAGATTAGAATAAAAAGAATACAAATATGGGTGGAATTATATTTTGGGCAATTATTCGAACGGCAATTTTGATACCCGTATTATGGCTGTTATTAGGATATATGGAATATCAACACTGGTGGTGGCTTGGAATTTTATCTGTCGCGGTTGTGATAATTTATCCGGCATCAGTTCAATACCGATTGTTTTTAGAAAAGAACAATGTAGTAATGGAAAACACGCTATGTTCTTCATGCAGACATTTTGATAAATCAGCAGTATTGTGTCTTAAATTTGATGAGCACCCAACGGAAGATAAAATTCCTTGTGAAGGATTAAATTGGGAGCCAAAAGGAAAAAATGAAATCGAAGATTAAAAGAAATATAACTGAATCATCATTAAAGAATAATCTTCAATTCTGTACCGAGTGTGGAGAAGATTTAACTAATGCTGGTATTGAATTGGTTGATATTAAAGCGCTGGAAGCTAGACATAAAAAATGCAAAGAATCGGGAAAATTTAAAGGGGATAAATGCGCAATGATTTTTATCGCTCAAGAGGATATTGAAATTAATCCGACCGATGAAGACGAGTAGATAAATCATATACCGCTTCGGCAAAGCGGGGACCGGGCCGAGAATACAAATCCCTATCTATAAAAATAATATTGTTGTTTTTTACAGCATTTAACTTTTTCCACTCCGGATATATTGAAATCAAATCATTAATAGTTTCGCCGCCTCCGCTGGTATAAATAATATAGTCGGGATTACGTTTTAATACTTCTTCGCGGCTGAACATTGGGTAATTTAAAGGAGAATCATCGGCAATATTTTTTAAATTATTAAAAAGCAGATATTCATTTAGAAAAGTATTTTTTCCAACAAGCATTATGGGTTTGGTCTCAATTAACAGCATAGCTGTTTTTTCAATATCGAACTTAAGCCTCCTTGATTTTGCTACTAACGAATCCCAGTCGGTTACTTTTTCAGAGGCTGTTTGCTTGATTTGGAATATAGTTGCCAGGTCAAGATAAGTCTTTTTGATCCCCTCATAATTGCGGGGATTTGAAACAAAAATCGTTAGACCTAACTCTCTAAATTTATCATATGTGTCTTTAGTGTTTCCCTCAACAGTAATAAAAATTAAATCGGGTTTGAGAGAGACAATCTTCTCAAAATTAAAGGTAATCATGTCTCCAACCTTTTCAATCTTTTGAGCTTCTTGGGGATAATAACAATAAAGAGTATTACCAACCAATTTATCATCGAGGCACAAATCAAAAATCATCTCGGTTATGTTTGGAGCCAGTGAAATTACTCGTTTAGGTACTTTATCAAATTTGAATGAATTGCCAATGTCATCGGTTAGTACATTTTCAATTGTATTTTTTTTATTAGTTTGTTCGCACGAAATGAACAAAATCAGAAAAATTAGAGTTATAGAGAATAGTTTCATCATATGTGTGAAATGTTGAATATATATTTAACAATTTGTTAAAGTAAAAATAAGGTTTTGTTTTTGAAGCACATCAACAAATGAACTATATTTTAAGAAAAATAAAGAATGACTATGACCACAAAAATTTTATCAATTCTGTTTCTTCTCGGCGCCATAAACATAAATGCGTTCAATAATCCGGAAAAAAGAAATTTTGGTAAAGAATTATTCCCGCTGAGTGAAACTACAAAATATATTTATGAAACTAGCTTTGGTGAAACAACAGTGATGGCATTTTCTAAAAACGGAAAAATAGAAACAAGAAATGAAGCGGATAATTTTAAGTACTACCAAAAATTATCGATATCCAGCGAGGGAATGTTTGTCAATCAAACCTATCAACGAATTAAATTGCTTTTAATTTTCAAAAAAGAAAATACTATTACATATCAGCGCCCTCTTTTAAGGTATTCGTTTCCGATGTATGTAGGTAAACAATGGACCGATGAAACTATCGAGTATATTGATGGAGATTCGGGCAAAGTAGTTTTAACGGCAAAAGTTACAGCCTTCGAAGAGGTAAAAACAAAAGCCGGTAAGTTTAACGCTCTTAAAATTGAGACGATTGTTGAATCGGCTAATGGTTCAAAAAATATTATAACCGAATGGATTGCAGAGAATTCGGGATTGGTAAAAGCGCGAATTGAAATTGCCGGGGGCGGTGTAATGGGGTGGGCTAGAGATTTATTGGGCTACGGGATACTAAATTTTGAACTAAAGGAAGTGAGAAAACTTTAAAGAGTTTTTTTTACACTTCTAAGAAATGAAACCGATTAAAAATTGATAACTTAATCATACTGAAACCAAATCGAAAAATGGGCGATATTCTTGATTCTACAATCAGTTATTTTTATAAAACTAGCGAACACACTTCATTAAAGTAGCAGAAAAACACAATTATAAATCATATCCAAAAACTTTTTTCCACCATCCAGAGAATAACACAAATAGCTTTTTGATAAACAGACGAAAATCTTTATTTTTACCCCGCTTCCTTAGCTCAGTTGGTAGAGCATATGACTCTTAATCATCAGGTCGCGGGTTCGAGTCCCGCAGGGAGCACAATGAAAAGAGAATCCCGCGTGAGCGGGATTTTCTTTTTATTGGATACTTTAGTTCGGGAATGAAACAAGTTCGGCTGCCCAGTAATCTTTTTACGGGGAGAACTTTAGCGCCTATTATTCAATTATGATGAACTTTTAGATATCTATTTTAAATCAACAGTTTATCTTTCGCGTTGTTACTCGTATAAATCATCACGATCAGCATTTGCAATTTCGGTAAAGAGAAGTGATAATTTTTGCACAACCGTGTTAAAATACTTTTCCCCCTTTTCCTTTGTTGCTTTTTTAGGATTACCAATGCCGGTGTCGGAAGTAACAGAAGACCACTTGCGTTCAGTCCACGCCCACCCTTCCTGAATCCCTTTTATTTTTATTTTCCTTTCTTT
Source organism: Melioribacteraceae bacterium (assembly GCA_019638015.1). Lineage (NCBI taxonomy): Bacteria > Pseudomonadati > Ignavibacteriota > Ignavibacteria > Ignavibacteriales > Melioribacteraceae > Melioribacteraceae bacterium. The sequence continues at coordinate 208,874 of JAHBUP010000001.1, forward strand.
TCCAAATCCGGAATGTTCTAAAGGCAATACGAGGTTTGGAGTAAGATAGAGAAGTAAACTTGTCTCCATCTCATCAGCATGGTCGCCAGGTTCATCAAAATAATTTTCTTTTGGAATAGCATTAAACCAGTTACAACTACACAAAAACATTTTCGGAAATTTTAATCCAAGTTCACGAAGCATTTGTTTAAAATCATTTCCGCCGTGACTGTTGAGTATAAGTAATTTATAAATTTGATGATTATGCAGTGATTGTATTATGTCGTGCAGAATTGCAAACTGAGTGCTTGGATTTAAGTTAATATCCAGCTTTATGTCTGCTTGCCCGGTATTCACACCATAAGGTATAGTTGGCAAAACAATTATCTTTGCTCCATTTTTATATGCTCTTTCAGCCGCCGCCTCGGCAAGATGATCAGACTCAATTACATCAGCTGAATAGGGAAGGTGATAATTATGAGCTTCGGTAGCGCCCCATGGTAGTATTGCAAGATCGATGGTTAAGTCTTTAATTTCCTTCCAGGTTGATTCAGCTAATAAATATTTGCGCATAATAAATCCCCATCATGATAAAAACACACTACAAATATGACGTTTATTAAATATAAGTCAAAGGTTAAGAGAACAAGAGTTTGTAATTAAAAGAGTATTAAGGTAGACTTTCTTGACTTCTTATCACATAAAAGATAATTTGAATTTAACTTCTGATGCTCAATTCATAATTGGGATATAAATGACATTGAAAATATTTAGTCTGAATAAATTGATTCTCGCTATTAGTTTGATCGCGATTGTGGAGTTTTCTGCTCAATACAATATTACGGATAAAATGAAGTGGTGGTACGAAGGGAGATTTGGAATGTTTATTCATTTTGGTTCATATTCACAGCTTGGGCATGGTGAGTGGGCATTCAGTACTGAAGGGTGGACAAAAGAAAAATATCAAAATAATGTCTCTGCGAAATTTAATCCTACAAACTTTGATGCCGGTGTTATTGCCCGGATAGCGAAGCAAGCGGGAATGAAGTATCTCGTTATTACTGCTAAGCATCATGAGGGATTTTCGATGTGGAAAACTAATGTGCAAAGCTTCAAAGATGTTTCGGGTAAAAAAATGTATGATCTGCCCAGATATACTAAATTTGGTTCAAGAGATATATTAAAAGAATTAAAGGACTCATGCGACGCTCAGGGAATTAAGTTTTGTCTCTATTATTCTATATTGGATTGGTGTCATTCTTCACAAGAAATAAATAGATCTGAATATTATTCAACAATGCAGTCTGATAGTGCAAGACTGAGTTATATCGCGGATATGAAAGCTCAACTAAAAGAGCTTATCGAAAGATATAATCCCGCAATATTATGGTTTGATGGAGACTGGACAAATAACCCAGGGCCACCAACATCAAATAAATGGTGGACGAAGGGAGATGGCGTTGATCTATATAATTATGTAATAAGTCTTGATCCCAACATTCTCATTAATGAAAGAGTGGCAAGAGGATTTGGAATCGGTGATTATGAATGCCCCGAACAAGAAGTCCCAAACTCACCAAGGGAAAGAGAGTGGGAAACTTGCCAAACAATGAATAGATCATGGGGGTATAATAAACAAGATGAAAATTATAAATCGTCCAGTGAGATAATTCAAGAATTAGTCAGAGTGGTTTCGAGAGATGGAAATTATTTGTTGAATATAGGGCCGAAGGGAGATGGTACAATTCCAATACAATCACTTAATATTTTGAATGATATTGGCAATTGGATGAATATATATAGTGAAAGTATTTATTCTACTACAAGAAGCCCATTTAAATTAGAACCGAGCTGGGGATATTACACCAAAAAATTAAATAAACTTTTTGTTCACGTATTTAATTGGCCTTCAGAAAAAGAAATAAAAATCCCCCCGCTTTCTAATACTATCAATAATATTTATCTAATGGAAAGTCCATCCAACAAATTGAATTATTCAAGAGATGATAATGGAATTATTATCAAAATTTCTTCAAGTCCACCGAATCCTCATAATTCCGTAATTGTTATTGAAATAGAGGGAATCCCTACTTCAATACAACATGATTAAAATAATCCTTCAATCGATAAATATCTTTCGCCGGTATCATAATTAAAAGCCAGTATTTTAGATTTCACCGGAATTTCGGGTAATTTTTTATTGATAGCAGCTAAAGTAGCGCCCGATGAAATGCCGCCAAATATTCCCTCCTCTTTTGCCGCACGTTGTGCAAAAACAAATGCCTCATCTTTACTAACTTGAATTACTCCATCAAGTAAATCTGTGTGCAAATTTTTAGGAATAAAACCGGCACCAATTCCCTGTATTGGATGCGGACCAGGCTGTCCACCGGAAATAACCGGAGATAGTTCTGGCTCAACTGCAAAGACTTTTAATTTTGGAAATTTTTGTTTCAATACTTTTGCAACCCCTGTAATATGACCCCCGGTTCCAACGCCTGTAATTAAATAATCAAATCCTTCTGGAAAATCACTAAGAATTTCTTGAGCGGTAGTATTTAAATGTATTTGTACGTTTGCTTCATTTTCGAATTGTTGAGGTATCCACGCTTTCGGATTTGCCGCCGCTAATTCAGACGCTTTAGCAATTGCACCCTTCATTCCAAGCTCACGGGGAGTTAATTCAAATTTTGCACCGTAGACCGCCATCAGTTTTCTTCTTTCAACAGACATAGATTCCGGCATCACAAGAATGATTTCATAACCTTTTACCGCGGCTACCATTGCAAGTCCAATACCCGTATTACCAGAAGTGGGTTCAATAATCACACTATCCTTTTTTAGAATACCCTTTCGCTCGGCATCTTCAATCATTGCTAAAGCTATTCTATCTTTAATACTTCCCCCGGGATTTGCTCTCTCCAGCTTAAGCCATATTTCTTGATTAGACCCAAATAAGCTATTTATTCGTATATGTGGGGTATTCCCTATTGATTCTAGAATGTTATTGTATCTCATTTTCATTTCCTTTCGATTGTTATACTTTATTTAAAACTAAAAAGCCCTTCAATTAAAGAAGGGCTCTGCAAAATTTTTATTTTAATTAATATATTATTTAAAGTCCTTCTTAGGAATAATAAAATTTGTACAGCAACAACAAAAAGCGTTGCCGCAAACGGTGGTAATATTTATAATGACTTTTTTCATAAACTTGTTCGCAAATGTAATCGAATGAGATGCTTATGTCAAGATAACAAACAGAGCAAAATAAAGGTTCATTTTATAGCACTATGAAATTTTTGTTAAATCTGAAATTGAATCGCATTAGTAAATAATTTTTTGTAAGTTCCCATAAAATTATTCACAAAACCGATTGTTCTTTATGAAAAAAAGCCAACCCAAAACGTTTGTTTTAGATACAAATGTAATTCTGCATGACCCAACATGCATCAATCATTTTCAAGAACATAATATTATAATACCACTGGCAGTAATTGAAGAATTAGATTACTTCAAAAGAGGGAATCAGGTAATTAATTTAAATGCGAGGGATTTTGCCCGAACACTCGATTCAATTACCGGTAATGAAATTTTTAACGGGGGAGTTTCGCTTGGGAAAAACAGAGGAAAAGTTAGAATTGTAATTACAAAAGGCCTTTCTCCGGAGATACATGATGTTTTTCGAGAAGACACTGTTGACCATAGAGTATTAAGCGCGGCATTTGAAGCCATCAAAAAAATTAAGGAAAAATCGAAAGTTGTTCTTGTTACAAAAGATGTAAACTTAAGAATGAAAGCAAAAGCGCTTGGAATTATGGCGGAGGATTATACTACCGATCGAGTTACAAACGTTGAGGAGCTTTACAGCGGAAAAGCAATTTTAGAAGATTTTGATGATGACCTTCTTCAAAAGTTTTATCAAGCTCCATTTGAAGTTCCAGCAAAGGCAACAATAAAAAAGATTAAAACAGAAGCGGTACCCAATAAGTATTTTATTATGAGGAACTCCAGCCGATCGGTTTTATCGGTACTAGATTCAGAAATGAATTTATTTAAGAAAATTGACAAAGAAATTGTTTATGGAATAAAACCAAGAAATGCCGAGCAAGCTTTTGCGGTAAATGCTTTAACTAATATGGATATACCATTAGTAACCCTTACCGGCAAAGCGGGAACAGGAAAGACATTGTTGGCGCTTGCTTCAGCGCTTCAGATAAGAAAAAATTATCGTCAAATTTATATCGCGCGCCCAGTGGTACCTCTTAGCAATAAAGATATCGGATATTTACCCGGCGATGTAGATAGTAAACTCGCACCTTATATGCAGCCACTATGGGATAATTTGAAAGTAATTCAAGATCAGTATCCCGAAACAGACAAGAACTATCAAACGATAAATAATATGACAAAGGATCAGAAGCTTGTGATTGAACCCTTAAGTTATATTAGAGGGAGAAGCTTACAGCGTATTTACTTTATTGTTGATGAAGCTCAAAACCTGACTCCCCATGAAATTAAAACTATTATTACAAGAGCCGGTGAGGGAGCAAAAATAGTGTTGACGGGAGATATTTATCAAATTGATCATCCCTACCTCGATTCTCAATCTAATGGATTATCATATTTGATTGATCATTTTATGGGACAAAAATTATATGCTCATGTTAACCTTGAAAAAGGGGAGCGATCTGAACTCGCCGAATTAGCAAGTAATTTATTATAGATACTTTAATTTTTTCGAATGTGTTTTTAAGCTCGTCATCTATTCATTAAAAAGATGACGAGCTATTTATTTACAAATTAAAATTTCCATCTCGAATCAAATCCCACAACAATTCTTTTTGCGCCATTGGGCGCAAGGACATATTGAAAATCGGAAGTACCCAAATTTAATTCCAGTAGTCCAAAATCAAACCCGAGCCCGGCACCCCAATTAAATTTATCAGTTCCACCAAAAGAAAGTCCGCTTCTTATTGAAAACACCTTTGATAAACTCCAATCAATTCCCATTGAATAGCGGGGATTTTTGCTATTCCGAGGTTGTTCATTTAATCCTTGATGGAATTCAAAAGCTAGAAGCATTCTTCCCGGAAAATTTCCATTAAAAATTTCATGAATTTGAAGAGCCGTTCCAAATTGAATTGATGTTGCTAACGGAGTTGATAAATTAGAAATGTATTTTCCACTTTCTTTACCTGTTAATGCATCTGTCAACGAATCAATTTGATTTTTATCTGTTATATCATCTAAATAAATTGCTTTTATTGATTGAAACATCGCGACATTTTTTGTCCATTTAACATTTCCTATGTCGCTAAGTGCAATTGCGAATGATACTGCGCGGCTGATTTTTGCATTCAACCCAAAATCAAAACCAAAGCCGTTTCCGGCAGGTGATGGAAATGGAGAAAGGTTTTCTTTTTGCTTTGAAGTATTATCAAAATCGTACTTAACTCCAAAATCGGGAGAGAAAGTCGAATACCCGGTAAACTGTCCCGAGCCAGTAATTATGTTTTCCACGCCAGTTTTTAATTCTGTTTTTACTTCATCTATTGCAGTATAAAAATATCCGTGAACAATATTAAATGAAACTCCAACGCTTAAATTTTCGAGAAACTTAAAAAAGTTTAGGTTTCTCGAATAGGAAAGTGAGTATTTTCTTAACCACCATGCTTTATGTTTTGTGTCATTAAAATTATAAACAGAATTTTCTTTGTTGCCATCAAGTGTGAGATCAATAATACCTTTTGGTATTGCAGTATTCGAAGAAATTACATCATTAATCGAAAATGCCATTGTCCCGAAATTATCGTTTGGACGAATGGCGATACCGAATAAAGTTAAGTTAATATCAGCAGAAATATTTCCCCCACCATTGAATAGATTTTTTAATCGTAATTTGTCTTCGGTGGTTAGATAGCGCCCCTCCTTTTCTCCTTTCGAGTTTATTGTTGAAGTACCAAAGAAGTAATTGTATTCATCAATTGTGAGAAAATTAGTTCCGGCTGAAATCGATATAGCCGGCAAAGGAAATGGAATTATTAACTCAACTTTTTTTGAAGTAGTTAGGTGGTGAATATTAGCGGGATTACCGCCAATTGAAAACAAACCATTTGTGATTGTAACTCCGCTGCGAGCCATGCTTAAAGATTTCGCGTCATTACTTCCAACCGAACCCCCGGATTGCCCATATAGTATTGAAGATATAATTAAGATTAATAACAAAAATTTGTTTCTCATTTACTGCCTCCATCCGGATTAACGTGATAATTCGTTGATCCGTAAACCGATATCTTTATCTCATCACTAGTCTTAAATTTTACGGGACTATTATTAAGCATTGTTGTATTAATTCTTAGCTTAATTCTTAAAAATTTCGCGGAAGCAATCTTTTGTGCGTCTCCCTTTGCTGTTCTAACAGAGATTGTCTGCACATTATTAGTAATTACATTGCCCTGTAAATCAGTAGATGCTCCATTGATAATAATTGTTGAGTCCTGATCAGAATATTTGGGAGGGAAGTTCATTATATATTTGTTTGAATGATCATACAATCTTCCACTAAAAATTATTTGAGCTGGAATTCCACTCGATAATTTTAATGAACCAATCAAAGTATTTACATTATTAATTTTATCTCTATCATCATTAGTTAAGTCAATTTCAAGTGAGTCGGAATACTCACCGGCTTGTAAACCTAAATCAAGTGGAAACTCGAACTGAGCGCTTCCTGAAACAATGTCTCCCATTTTAACAGATATATTTTTATAATTAGGATTTACTATGCCTCCGGCATACACAATTATTGAATCGGGGAATTGTGTAAATTTTCTGAAGAAACTACTCACACTATCGGCATTAAGAATAATGATCGAATCTGATCTGCTAATTATTGATTTATTCATTGTTCTGGAATTGAGATTCATAGCGCTCTTTTGACCAATCGAATTTCTAGCTTCAATTCTTCCATTTATTGAAAATTCAATATTTGATGAAGGCTTTAATCGTAGCTCAAGTATTGGATTTCTGATATTTAGCTGACCATACTTAAATTTCTTTTGAATATCCTTCACATCAAGAGAAACAGCTGTGCGCTCTTCGGAAATTATGGTCGGCTTTAATTGTCCGGTAAACTCTTTTATTTTCAAAGTAGAAAGAGTAAGTGAGCCAATTATTCCATCACTGCTCTTAATTATTCGATAGTCATTTGTTGGAGTCGCTTTAAAAATTACCTCATAGGATATCTTATTTGTAGCTGCTCCAGAACTGAGGATTGAATAATCTTTCAGTGAAAAATTGTTAAAAAAGCTAACAGATTGATTTCTATTAATTGATTTTGTAGTTGAAAATATATTTCCACCCGCTGTTCGAACTTCTGGAAATGTAATTGTTGCCGTTCCATCAATATCGATTGTATTATTAACAACTATACTTAATAGCCCGCTTTCAAGCTTTACTTGTTGATATTTTGTTGGGCTGGATTCAAATTCATCAATTACCAAACTTCCGGAAATAACAACCGGATCTTGAACCGGAATTTTTGCAGATGCCTCAGTTACAACTAAATTTTTTAGCTTGGTTACTATCGTCAACGATTGTGGGGGTAAGATAATACTCTGCCCATTGCTTCCAGTAGTTGAAATAAAACAATCAAGAGAGATTATGTTTTTAACTGTTATCCCTCTTGTTATCTCGAGATTCGAAATTTTAACAGTTTGTTTTGGTGGAATTGTAATTGTTTGGTTGTACCGGACTATAATTTCACCACTACCAGAATTTTTAAGAGTGAATTGATTCAGAGAGATAGAGACGGGGTTCGGAAAGTGATTAAGAAATGTAACATCTAATTGACCAGACTCAATTTTTATATTCGAAAATTGATCGGCGATTGAAAAATCGCCCGCTGCTGAAGAATTGTTAATTGGTGGAATTTGTACTTGAGTTCCGGGCTGTACATTTTGATCAATCCAGTCAAATCCAATATCTGATTTTATCGAATCGGAACCTATTTTTATTGTTCCAATTGATTGTTGGGCTTGATCGGATATTCCACTTAGTTCAAGATTATCATCGATATTTATTTCATCAATATTTTTTCTATCCGAGTAATAAATCAGATTTTTATTAACACCATCCGGATAATGCTTAAGGAGATCTTGATTCTTTTCTACCAGTTCCATTAGCGTGTAATTTTTCTTAGCAAGAGGAAGGCTAAAAGATACATCCCACGAAGGTGAGGTTGGTTCCTTTATATTGCAATACTGAAATATCAACATTAAAAAGAGTGATGCAAAAGCCAAATCTCTTCTACTTTTCATACAATTCCCAATTTTTATTTGAGCGGATTTAATATTTAAAATATATAGAAACTATTTCCTGAATTGGCATTCTAAAATTAATCATTTATTTTGAAGATGAAGACTCATATCTATATATTAAATCAACTTAATTTGAGGTACCAATGAAAAAATTATCAACGCTTCTTATTTTTTTATTTATAAGCTCACAAATCATTTCGCAAGAGAATTTCTTATTACGACACCCTGCAATAAACTCAGATGGCTCGGTTGTGGCATTTTCTTATCAAGGAGATATTTGGACATCAAAAGTAGCGGATGGATCCACATCTCGTTTAACTGTGCATGAAGCATATGAGTCGTTTCCCAGATTTAGTAATGATGGAAAATTATTAGCATTCTCGGGAAATCGATTTGGCAATAGTGATGTTTTCGTTATTCCCGCTTCGGGTGGCACTGCAAAGAGAATTACATATCACTCCGCACAAGATTATGTTTCGAGTTGGACAACCGACGACAAAATTATTTTTTCTACAAATAGAGAATTCAACCAGATTGAAAGACCATTTGAAGTTTATGAAATTTCTTCAAGTGGTGGTACAGAAAAAAGAGTTTTAAATGCAGTTGGATTTGATCCATCTGTTTCGCCAAATGGCAGATTTACAGCATTTGTTCGAGGTGATATAAATCCACTATTCCGCGAAGGTTACCGAGGTCCATCAAACAGAGAAATATGGCTGTACGATTCGAAGACCGATAAATATTCTAAAATTGTTGGATTTGAAACAAATGATATTCTTCCTAAGTGGAGCGGAAATAATCTGCTTTATTTTATAAGCTCAAACAGCGGCAGGTATAATATTTATAAGATTACTATTGATAACAATGGTAAGGCCGGAACGCCCGAACAACTAACTTTCGAAAAAGAAAATTCAATACGTCATTTTGACATTTCCACAGATGGCTCAACAATTGTGTTCGAAAAGGATTCTAATCTCTACCTACTAAAAACCACCGATAATAAAATTTCTAAGCTGAATATTAAAATTGATACTGATCAAAAACTTGATGCTTTCGAGGTTAAAACATTTACTAATAGTGTATCAAACTATAATGTATCTCCTAATGGAAAATTAATCGCATTAATTGTTAGGGGAGAATTATTTGTAAAAGAGGCAGATAAGGAGAAAAATAGAACCGCAAATTTATCAAACCACTCATACCGTGAAAATGATCCTGTGTGGCTTAATGATACTACTTTAATATTTGCTTCTGATCGCGAGAATAATAATTACGACTTATATATGGTTCAATCTGATGATAGGAAAGAACCGGGATTATTCAAATCACTAAAGCATAAAATTGTAAAATTAACCAATACTGATGAAGATGAATTGGCCCCTGTTGTTTCTAACAATGGCAAACAAATAGCATATATAAGAGGAACAGATGTAAAGGAATTTATTGTAGCGGATATTTTGGCAGAAGGTAAATTGACAAATGAAAAAGTTTTACACAAGGGGTGGACCGTACCATCAGATGTAAAGTGGAGCCCAGACGATAAATGGCTAGCCTACTCAATGCTCGATTTATATTTCAACGAGGAAGTATTTATTCATGCTTCCGATGGATCAAAGGCACCAGTAAATATTAGTATGCATCCACGAAATGATAACAATCCTTTTTGGAGTCCCGATGGTTCAAAACTGGGTTTTATTTCCGCAAGAAATAATAGAAATAATGACGTTTGGTTTGTCTGGCTAAAAAAAGAGGATTGGGAAAGAACGACTCATGATTGGGATGAAAAAGAACCGATTAAGGAAGCCCCTGCCGAAAAAAAGGATGATAAGGATTCGAAAAAATCAGAACCTAAAATAAAGCCTGTTCAAATTGATTTTGATAAAATTTATGAGAGAGTTATTCAAGTTACCAATTTTGCCGGCGACGAGGCCGATGTGTTGATTTCCAAAGATGGTGAAACTTTTTATTATACAGCCAACAGTAGTAATGCAAAGGGAAGGGATTTATATAGTATTAAATGGAATGGAAAGGATTTGAAAGAATTGTCTAAAGGAGGTGCTAATCCGGGCAATCTCTCAATTGATAAAGAAAATAAGTATTTATACTACACAAAAACGGGCGGTTCAATTAATCGTCATGATTTGAAGTCAGATAAATCAGAATCACTACCTTATAGTGCGAAAGTAAAAATTAATTATGCTGAAGAACGTGACCAAATGTTTGAAGAAGCCTGGCGAACAATTCGAGATTCATTTTATGATCCTCAATTTCATGGAAACGATTGGAAAAAGCTTCGAAATAAATATAAACCATTATGCATGGCTGCATCAACGAATAACGATTTCAGAGATATGTTTAATAATATGCTTGGTGAATTAAATGCGAGCCACATGGGTATTATGACTCAAGAAAGGGAAGAAACTCAGAAAATCAATACTGGTCTGTTGGGTGCCGAGCTGGTTCCAGTTAAAGATGGAATGTTAATAAAGAAAGTTATTTCAAATACTCCTGCAGATAAATCTTTAAATAAGCTTATGGAAGGGGAAATAATTACCTCTGTAGATGGAAAAATGATTGACGAGGAAGCCAATTTCTATGATTTGCTAAACACAAGGGTTGATGAAAAAGTATTGCTTATTGTTAAAGATTCGGCTGGAAAAGAAAAGGAAGTTGCAATTCGACCAACAGCAAATATTCGTCAATTAATGTATGAAGAATGGGTTGAGCAGAGAAGAAAAATGGTTGACAAATATTCAAATGGAAAACTGGGATATATACATATTCAGGGAATGAATATGCCAAGTTTTGAAGTATTTGAAAGGGATTTAACTGCTGCGGGTTATGGTAAAGATGGTTTGGTAATCGATGTCCGTTACAACGGTGGAGGTTCTACAACAGATTATTTAATGACAATACTAAACTACAAACAACATGCATATACAATTCCTCGCGGTGCTTCAAAGGATCTTGAAAAAGATAAATTAAAATTCAAAGAATATTATCCATTGGGGGAAAGATTAGTTTTCTCTGCATGGACAAAACCATCAATTGCACTCTGCAATGAAGGTAGTTATTCAAATGCAGAGATTTTTTCACATGCATATAAAACGTTAGGAATTGGTAAACTTGTTGGTATTGCTACTAATGGTTCTGTGATTTCAACAGGAGGAAAAGGATTAATAGATGGATCCTTTGTTCGAGTTCCATCAAGAGCTTGGTTTACAAAAGTAACTGATAAAAACCAAGAATTGGGTCCGGCAGTCCCAAATATAATTGTTGAAAATAGCGTTGATTGGATTTCAAAGGGAGTTGATGAGCAATTGAAAAAGGCAGTTGATGAATTATTAGATCAAGTCAGAGAATCTAAATGATCTAAGTTTTGAGTGAGGCTGAATTGGAAATTCGCAAATCTCTGAGTCAGCCTCTTTTTATTTCTGTTGCACTATAACAACTTCCGCCAGGTTTCTTCATAAAAATTCTAGTTAAATCCCGTTACTTATTAGTTTATAGTATCTTAACGCTTGACTTTTTGGAAGTTAATCCCGAGTTTAAAATTGTAATTATTAAAGTTTTCTACTCTGAGGGTAAAATGGACAATTCCATTTCAGAATTAATTAAAATAGTTAGATTGAATACAAAACTCTTAAGTCTCTTTTTGGCTGGACTGCTTCTTCATTTTGCGGCTCTACACCTTCAGGACAACCTTACCATAATAAATTATTTAAATTTTGTATCAATTGGTGGTTTGGTGATAGGTTATCTCGTTGGTTTTAAGTTTGAGATTGTGGGTGGTTTTATCAGTACTGTCGCAGTAATTATGTTCTATTTTTCCATTGGAGGTTTTGATTATGAGAGTTATCTAATGTATCTATTGCCTCTTCCGGCAGTAATGTTTTTTTTCTGCAATTCGTTGACGGAAAAACCGAAATTAAATGGTTGAAATAAAGATCTTTTGATTACCAAACTGTTTTATCCCCTACTCTAACGCCTACTCAATTTTAATCTAAGTATTTAAAGAAAATCAAGATTTTCCTCTACCAGAAATGGAATATCTCTCAGTAAGAAAATTCAAAACAGTTTTTCCTCACATCACTCAAAAAATTAATATGGAAGCCATTTGTAAGTCGAGATAATTCCTTATTTTTAAGAAGACAATAATAACCCATTTCTTTGGAGGAAAAACATGGCAATCATGATTACGGATGAATGCATCTCATGCAATGCTTGCGAAGCAGAATGTCCAAATACAGCAATCTATTCACCTGGCGCACCATATTTATTAGGCGGCGAAGAATTTCCGGCGTTATCAGAAGATCATACATACATAGTACCAGATAAGTGTACAGAATGTGTTGGATTTTATGATGAACCTCAATGTATTCCTGCTTGTCCTACAGAAGCGATTATTCCAGATCCAGATAGAGTTGAAACTAAAGAACAGCTCGAAGCTAGAAAAGAACATCTCGATAAAGTAGGTCGATAACCGATAATAAATATCAAATTCAAAACCCCGCTTAGCGGGGTTTTGTGTATAATCACTTCAAAAACTCTTAACAATTTCTTCATAATTTATTAATAGCCGCTTAATAACTGGAAAAATTTAATTGCGCAAATTTCATGTAGATATTTGGAGAGTCTATGTACGAGATGATATTTGCAGTAACAGGATTAATTATAGGTTCTTTTTGTTCTTTACTAGCGTCAACAAAAAATAGAAATCGCAAAAATTGGTTTTTGATTGGGTTTGTTTTTTCTTTTCTTGCGCCCTTAGTATTATACTTTTTGCCCTCGCTCAGAGCCGAAGATGAGCTTGAGAAAAAAGGGGAGGAGAGCAGAACGATTTTATCCGCCGCATAAAAATATTTAAAACATATCTTTATCCATGAACATTCTATTCTTATTATTGTACTGTAAATAATTGGAATTAGATCATGAAATTTGCCCCGCTTTTTTTATTAATATTAATTTTTAGCTGTACAAAAGAAATTCCCGAATCAAGCCGAAAAATATCAAAATCTACTCAAGAGAATAGTGTAAGGGAAGTGGTTGAAAATTATTTCTTAGCCTTTGATAATCAAGATATAGAAAGTGCGCTATTCTTTATTGATACTGAATATCAGGGAGTTGTTTATGATTCATCAGATATAATTGGCGCAGATGCTCTATTTGCTGAATTATCAAAAAACAAAAATTTATTTGAAGGTGGAAAGTGGAGTAATGAAATTGAAGAAATAATTGTGTCCGGTAGTATTGCTTATGTTAGAACAACGAGTTCGTTTTTGAAGTTTGACCCCATTGAAAAAAAAGATAATCCGGTTTATACTGAAAAGAGTTTTAGAATATTAAAAAAACAAAAAGATGATAGCTGGAAAATATTCCGCTACATTGCCGTTAATTCATTCACATATGATATGGATAATTAACTATAGCTGCCATTCGATGTGCTGCCACCAGCGGTACACCATCTCTTCTTCAGCGTCAAGTATTCCCGATATAGTAACGTTTTTGGGCAGTGGGAAATAGCTGGTTATTGCTTGATAAAGTTGTTGCCTTGGAACCATTGTCGTTTGAGGGATAAGGGCGAGTAAAGTTAAGATATCCTGTTCCCTAGAATATGCAATTATTTCTTTTATTGATTCATCGCTTCCATCTTCGAAATCAAATTTTCTAACAGCGTCAATCAGATTATTTGAAGCATCATATCGATACGGAGTTCCCGGGCGGAATCCCGGTCTAATTTCCGAAATATAATTTTCATCGATAAAATAACTTTTATCTAAATATTTCATTTCAAGGAAACCATATTCCACCGATACTCTGGCTTGATTTAGATCCCCTATATCTACCCGAAAAATGCCACTTCTGTCATATAAAAAAACGTCACCAACCTGAATACGTAAGTCGGGCATCGTTTCTGAATTTATAACCCGGATTTTACCATTTCTTAGCACAACACGATTATCATCATCCTTTGCTTTGTCGATAAAAAGATATGATACATCAAAAATTTCAAGAAGGCCAACTTTAGGAACGAGAACAACTACCGAAGACTGAGTATCGGTTTGGAGGCTCTCTCCTTGCGATACTGTACCGCTAAGGTTTTGTTCTCCATTAATGTAAATTCTCCCACTCAAGTTTTTTAATGACCAGGGGGAGTTATACTTGCTGTAGTCGTAAATAAAATATCCTAATAATATTGCTAGAAGAGGAAGTATTGTTAAGACAAAAGATTTTGGATCCAAGCTTTTTTTATTAAACCTAGGTTTAATTAATCGTGACACTGCAATTGCAGGAGAAGTCTTACTTTTTTTCTTAAGAATTGTTGTAACTCTTTTTTTATTTTCTTTTTCTACCTGCTTTATCTGTTTTTGAGGGATCGGTCTGGGCGGTTCCTTTTGCAAAGCACTCTTATCCGATTGTCTTAGTAATTCATCTTTGAATGCTAGTAAAATAGTGGGGGGTGCCTCAAACCACATTGGAAAATTGCGAAGCTTTTCAAAATAGATGGTTAACCTTTTATAATCGGTAAAGCAGTTGTCACAGACACGTAGATGATTTTCAATTTCGGATTTGGTGTAATCATCCAAAATCTCATCTACATAATCATGAATCAGTACTTTTACTTCTTCGCAATTCATATTCCAATTTTGCTCATAATTTGATGTCGCGTATTAACTACAATTGTTTTTATTTCATCAATAATTAAATCACTAAAATATTTTTTCATATTGTCGTATGAATACCCTTCAATGTCGTGAAGAACAAAAGCAATTCTTTCGGAAGGTTGAAGTGTTTGTATAAAAGCTTCAAGTTGTTGTATATCATCAATAGCAACAATGACCGATGGTTTTTTTATCTCTTCAGAGGTATATCTAGTTTTCAGTTCAAAGATAGCCATATAAATGCTGATGTTTTTCAACCATGTCCCAAAAGATACTCGCACATCATAATCTCTAACTCTATTCCAACCTTCAAGAAAAGATCGAAGTAAAACATCTTTTATCAATTCCTCATCGCCTACTAAACGTTTTATGGTAGTATAGATGGAATTAATAAAAATTTCCCAGAGGTCAATATACGCGCCTTTCCTTCCCTGCTGTGAAAGCTGAATTAGATAATTAACATAATTGGTGTTTTCGTCTTTCAACTGGATACCGTATTAATTTACAATTGTAATTTTAATGCCATTTTTATCAACCCGGGCAGTCACACGAATTTCACTAAAACCGTTTCGTCCTATTTCAGAACCGGTTCCACTAAAATCTACTCTATCAACACGCGCAATTGATTCAAATGATCCTGAAGGTATGCTTTTTAACCTATCAGGAATAGAGTATCCTAAATAAGAACCCCCTCCTCCTCCCTGTACATTCATCTTTTTATAATATTGCTGGGCGTCTATTCCTAAATTATAAATATGACTAACAATATTATCCCGATTACTCTCCTCGTAATAATTCTTTATCATATTCATGCCGGCATAGATTGATAATCCCACCACAATCAATCCAACCACAATGAGTAATAATTGTTGTGAACCCATAATTATCCTTTATATAAACTCAATAATTAAAGATGATGAATTGCCAGTATACACTAGTTGATGATAAAAATAAAAGTTCTCTTCTTCAAGTAAAATTAAGCTTTGATTTATCCTGCTCCAAATTTAAAAAGTAACAAATCTGTAAAAAATATTTATTTTTTATTCAACGATTATTGAGTAATTATTTAAAATGAAAACAATCCCCCTTTTATCAACTGTATCAATATTCCTTGTGGCTACGATTTCACTTTATTTAGGTACACATTTGTTTATTCCGATCTTGAATGAGGATTATGGATTGATACCAATTCTCAGTTGGTTTTTGACTGGGGGAATTCTTGTATTTTTACCTCTTTTTGTAATTGCCATTCTTCTCGCAAAAAAAGAAACAAGCTCAGCTGACTTTAAAACTATAGCTCATGCCCTAAATTTGAGTAGTATGAATAAACGTGACTGGAAATTCGCGCTTGTGGGATTACTGGCAACTTTTATCTTCTCGGCAATCATAATGTTATTTATCAAAAATAATATACAAAATTTTGATCCCTCACCCGGGTTTATGAAGTTTGATGGATTTACACCCGATCAGTATTGGATGATTTTGTTATGGCTTCCATTTTTCTTTTTTAATATTGTTGGTGAAGAATTGATGTGGCGTGGGTATATTTTACCCCGACAAAAAAATAGTTATAAAAGTTTAGTATTGCATTCCTTTTTATGGGGTGTGTTTCATTTAGCTTTCGGATTGGAATTATTAATAACTTTAATCCCCATTTTAATTATCCTTCCATATTCTGTTTATAAAACCAAAAACACATTGGTGGGAATTTTTATTCATGGGATTTTTAATGGCTCAGGTTTCTTATTGATAGCGTTTAATATTATTTAAAATCAATCGGATTTAATAATGAAAAAGATAATTTCATTTTTTATCACCATCACGGTTCTGCTCATGGTTAATTTATCAGCTCAGAATGTTTCAATTATACCGCAACCAAACAAAATTGAAATGAATGGGGAAGTCACTTCTCTAAAAACATATTCGTCAATTGATTATGATAGTAATAATCAAGAAATAAAATTATTGGCAGAATATCTTTCAAATAGTTTAAAGGAAACTAATAATGTAAAAATAGAGCCAATCAGTTCGAAAACTGTGAAGAAAAAACCCTTCATAAAATTAATTATTGATGAATATCTGCCCAATCCGGAATCATATAAATTAAATATAGAGAGGGATGAAATTACAATTTTGGGGAAAACGGGGGCTGGAATATTTTATGGAATTCAATCATTACTTCAATTATTAACTGTATCTGAGACCAGTAACGATACAGTTATTCCTATTGGAATAATTGCAGACTCTCCACGATTTACCTGGCGGGGAGCACATCTAGACGTTTGCCGCCATTTCTTCCCGGTAAGTTTTATAAAGAAATATATCGATATTCTGGCTATGTATAAATTGAATACTTTTCATTTTCATTTGACCGAGGATCAAGGCTGGCGAATTGAATTAAAAAAATATCCTAAACTAACTCAAATTGGTGCATGGAGAAGAGAAGCTGATGGATCAACATATGGAGGGTTTTACACTCAAGACGAATTAAGAGAGATTGTTGAATATGCCAAAACAAAATACATTACAGTAGTGCCAGAAATTGAAATGCCTGGACATTCTGTTGCCGCCCTATCTGCGCATCCTGAATTTTCATGCACCGGTGGACCATTTGAGGTGATAAATACATGGGGAGTATTTGATGATATTTATTGTGCTGGTAACGATCAAGTATTTGAATTTCTTCAGGATGTTTTGACAGAAGTTATGGAAATATTTCCTAGCAGGTATATTCATATTGGCGGCGATGAAGCGCCAAAGAAAAGATGGAAAGAATGTGAAAAATGTCAGGCAAGAATTAAAAAGGAAAATCTTAAAGATGAACATGAATTGCAGAGTTATTTTATTCACAGAATAGAGGAGTTTGTAAATTCGAAGGGAAGAATAATTATTGGCTGGGATGAAATATTAGAAGGGGGATTAGCCCCGAATGCCGCCGTAATGAGTTGGCGAGGTATTGAAGGGGGAATTGCAGCAGCAAAGTCGAAACACTTTGCGGTAATGAGTCCGGTTTCACACTGCTATTTTGATTATTACCAGGCAAAAAGTGGAGAGCCAAAAGCAATTGGCGGGTATATCAGTCTCGAAAAAGTTTATTCCTACGAACCGGTGCCCAAAGAGCTAACTGAAGAGGAGGCAAAATTTATTCTTGGAGCACAAGCAAATTTATGGACTGAATATATGCTCACAACAGAGCAGGTTGAATACATGCTTCTACCACGGTTATGCGCTTTAAGCGAAGTTGTTTGGTCAGCTAAAGAACAGAAGGATTTTCAAAAATTTAACGAGAGAATGAAACATCACTATAAATTACTTTCTGCTAAAGGAATTAATTACAGGGCGCCCCGTGAATAGAGTATATTCAGTATTTGTTTAGATTAAATCGATTTAATTGCTGTTAAGCTTTGATTAAGTTTGGACACCTTACAAAATACTCCACGGCCGAAATTTATTTAATCTCGCTTCGATCAGCTTTAAATTTTATCTCATACTTATTTAAATAATCATTTCTAAATAAGTTAAGATTCATTTTGATGCCGGGTGCTTTTACGGCAAAATTTGTTATATCAAGAGTATCAACTTTGTAATCGTTCTGAACGCAGTTAAGTAAGAATTTTGAGATTGACTTTTGCGCCTCTTTCTCCGAATCGTATGTTAAATCAACTTGAATTTGATAAACCCCGTCTTGATCAGAAATAAACGCCGCTCGTGATGATTTTGATTGATAGAAAACGCATTTCATTGATGGATTAGAAAGATCTTGATGTACTGGTTTCCCATATACCCTTAATACTTCTTTTACATCTTTACCAATCATTTCACAATATTTCATCTCTTGAGCAAAAAGCATACTCGACGCAAGTAAAAGAATAATTACAGTCAATATTAATTTTTGAGTTTGCATAGAATCCTCCGCAATTAAGTTGGTTCAAATATTTATTTTCGATAAATAATTTGCGCTGGAGGAAATAAATCGAATAATTATTAGAGTGGTAAGGCCGTGTCATATTTTTCCCCTTACTTAAGAATTGACCGGCAAAAGGACACACCTATTTTAATACAATTAAACTAATTCTTCAACAGATTTAAATATCGATTCGGGTTACAACGCCATGAAGTTTTTGATAGGGCAAATCCAAAAATTGTACAAAGTTGGATGAGATTTTTTTAATAAAGGCAAATACTTTTAACCACAACTTTCCGGTTTGAATATCATCAACTCCATAAAACATAACTTTGGATTCAATATTCATTTCTTTCAATACTTGGGGGATATTTAATTTCTCGAGATACCCTACTTGTATCTCCACTCCGGATAACCCTTCTGAAATATCAGGTACGTATAATTTCTGAACACCAAAAGGTTTATCCATTGTTATTACCGAGATCAGCACATTGTTTTCATATATAATATTGCCTCTGATTGTACTATGAACCATGTAAGGAGGAATCATATCTAAATTTTTTGCAAAGTAGGCGGCGGTTCCCGGTATTAGGTTGCCTTTTGAATAAAGCTGGTTAAAGCTTTCAAGATATGTATCTATTGGAAGAGAGCGAAACGATCTGAATACAGCCTTGTTGCCAAGTGCCCATATTAAAATTATAACAAAAGGTATTGCCGCAATTACTAGTGACCAAAAACCTCCATGTGGAATTTTACTAAACACCCCGGCGAGGAATAATAAATTTATACAGAAAACAAAAATTATTACATATCTCTTAATCTTCACTTTTTTGATATTGAATATGAAAATCATAAATAAAGAGTTTATAGTCATTGTTAGCATCACAGCAAGTCCATACGCCGCGGCAAGATTTGCAGACTTCTTAAATAAAATAATCATAAAAATTACCGCAACTAAAAGCATCCAATTAACTACTCCTACATAAATCTGAGATTTAAGATGCGTTGAAGTAAACTTTACTTTCATAAGTGGAAAAACGTGTGTTCTGATTCCCTGATATATAAGAGAAAATATAGCAGATATCATAGCTTGTGATGCTATTATTGTTGCCATAACTGTAAGTATTAGAAATGGGACATACATTATTTCTGATTGAGAGCGCACCATTTCAAATAATGCGTTAGTATGAAATCCATTTCTTAAAATAAAAGCTCCCTGCCCATAATAGTTAAATAGCAATGGAAGAAATACAATAAACCATGCCTTTCTAATCGGCTCTCTACCAAGATGCCCCATATCGGCATAAATTGCCTCTCCGCCAGTTGCACATAATAAAACTTCTGAAAGAATAAATATTCCCAGAAATCCATTTTCCAAAAGGAAGTGAATACCGTAGTGGGGACTTAGAGCAGCAAATACATTTAAACTCTGAGAAATTGAAATTAATCCGGTAATAAAGAGAGATGAAAACCATACTAACATTATTGGGCCAAATGAAGATGCTACTTTATCAGTTCCTTTCGATTGAATTGAGAACAAGCCGATTGTTATAGCAATAGTTACTAGTAATATTGTATTCTGAGAAATATCTCCAATACCTGGGATTAATGTTAATCCTTCAACAGCCGAAAGAATACTAATTGCGGGGGTAATTACACCATCACCCATTAATAAGGAAACACCTACATAACCGAGAAAAGTAATAAATGTTACCGGTCTCCCTTTTTTTAATGTACTAATTAAAATTTCCTTTAATACAATTGTTCCCCCCTCTCCCTTTGAGCTTAAGCTCATAGCTAAAAACACATATTGAATTGTAACAAGAATTATCAGCGTCCAGAACACAAGAGATAATATTCCTAAAATATTTTCGATGGTAGGTGGAGTAATAAGAAATATTACAGTGAGTGTATAAATTGGACTTGTGCCGATATCACCAAAGACAAGTCCCATAGCTTTAATTACGTCAAGAATAGATTTTTTTTGAGAGCTATTTGAAGGCATTTTAATTTAGTTGTTATTGGGAAAAAGGATCATATTGTAAAGAAAATCATTCCAGAACACTTAACCGAAAAAAAGTGTGTAGAATAAATACCCAACAACAGTTAGTACAGTAAGTCCTATGAGCGACATTAATAAATAAAAACCAATTGAATCTAAATTTTTCTTTTTCTCTTCATTCATTTAATAATTCCTTAATTCAATATTAACGGGTGTAAATATATTACTGAATGAGCACAATGTTCAACTTAAATCGTTATAGGAGATATTTCATTTTCTGAAGTAGCTACCGCTACTGCCACAGCGGCATCACCGGTAACATTAATAACTGTACGGCACATATCAAGGATTCTATCAACACCAATAATTAAAGCTATTCCTTCTTCTGGTATGCCCACAGATTTTAAAATTATCACAAGCATAATTATTCCAACACCGGGAACGGGAGCTGTACCAATTGATGCGAGAACTGCGGTAAATACTATTGTTAGCTGTTGACCTAAATTTAATTCCATTCCGAAAACTTGTGCAATAAATACAGAAGCAACACCCTGATAAAGCGCCGTTCCATCCATATTAATAGTTGCCCCTAAAGGAAGTACAAAGCTAGTAATACGCTTAGAAACCCCCAGTGAATCTTGACAAACTTCCATGTTTACAGGTAAAGTTGCCGCACTGGAACTGGTAGTGAAACCAATTGCCTGTGTACGTCTTAAAGCTTTAAAGAAATCTATTAATTTTATTTTAGTAAAAAATTTAACTATACCACCATATACAATTGTGCCTTGAAGTAATAATCCCACGAGGACAGTAATTGAATAACCAATCAATGTTTGCAGTATATCAAATCCAAATTGAGCAATTACCGAACTAATTAACGCAAATACACCAAGTGGAGCAATAATCATTACAACATCAACGGCACGAATCATAACTTCGCTAATTCCATCGAAGAAATTTATTACCGGCTCAGCTTTCTCTTTTTGTATCATTGTTAAAACCATTCCGAACATAACAGCAAAGAATACAATCTGAAGCATATCGGAACCGGCAATTGCTCCAAAGGGATTTCTGGGAACTATTCCAACAATAAATTCAGAAAAGTTAAAACCAAGATCTTTATCAATTGTATTAACAATATCACCGCTGTAGACAGAAAGAAGTCTTTCTTTGGTGGCGCTGTTCATCATCAAACCGGGTTGTACCAAATTAGCAAGTGTTAAACCGATTGTAATTGCAATTGTTGTAGTTGTAATGTAGAAGACAAGTGTTTTTGTTCCAATCCTCGCGAATCTCTTAATATCTCCCAAACTTGCCGCGCCTACAATTAGAGAAGCGAGTACTAATGGAACGGCTATCATGTTTAAAAGCCTAATAAAAATATCGCCGATCCATTTAATTGATGTAGCCGCGGTACCTTGCTTGGCCACCGAAATAATATTTCCCGAAAAAACTTTTTTTGCTGATTTAGATTCGGCCCCATCAAAATTACAATCATAAAAAACTATGCTGAATTTTTCATTCGCGGAAATTAATTTTTTTGAAGTATTTATTATTTCGAGTTGAGATATTTTTGAGTAAACTAAAGTGTCGGTAAGAGTAATTATTCTGGCAGTTTCCCAATCCTTTACTGTCCCGGTTTGAATTTTTTTGTCAACTCTAGTTTTAATTTCGAGCAGGTGAGAATCTACATTAAAGAGTGAACCAAAAATAGAACCAAGAATTAATGCAATTAAAATTTGATTGTGGAGCTTTGGCATTTTTATTTTTTTCACTAGCCAGCCATGTTTTTCTTTTTTAATGTCCTGTATAGTATTACTGCCATTGTAAGAATAGTTATTGGAATTACAAAAATCATCATTACATTATTGAATAATGGTAGCATATCGTGATTGGTTGAATCCATTATCAAATAAGAAGTGTATGCCACATAATAGAACAGAAAAACAAATCCTTCCCAACGGCTAATTGAATTACCTGTGAAAAATATTGGGAGACATGCTATTGCAATAGCGGTCATTACAGGAATATCAAAACTTATTGCTGATGGTGCAACATTAACACCGGATGGCGATATTATACTTGTCAAACCAAGAATACATAAAAGATTGAAAATATTGCTTCCTACAACATTACCAACAGCAATATCTTTTTCCCCTTTAAATGCAGCAACGACCGATGCGGCAACTTCGGGCATTGAGGTTCCGGCGGCAATAATGGTTAAACCGATAATTAACTCACTTACGCCAAAACTTTGAGCGATTTTTACCGCGGATTCAACCAATAAATCGGATCCATATATTAATAACGCAAGTCCAACTATTACGAACAGTATATTTAATATTATTTGTTTAGCTGATTTATCTTTAACCGAATACTCTTTAGAGTATTCCTCTTCTATAGCTTTAGATTCTTTACGGCTTTGGATTATCAAAAATACTATGTAGGAGATCAGTGAGCCAAAGAGGATAAAGCCTTCAAATCTTCCTATTAATCCGTTCAATCCGAAAATATATACAAGAACGGAAATACCAATCATAATGGGTACATCAATTTTAATAAGCTGTTGATTAACGATTAGAGGGGCAATTATAGCGCTTAAACCTAAAATAAAAAGAACATTAAAAATATTGCTTCCAACAACGTTGCCGACGGCAATATCCGGTTGTCCATTAAATGTTGATTGTAAACTCACAGCAAGCTCGGGGGAGCTGGTTCCAAATGAAACAACCGTTAAGCCAACAACAAGAGGTGAAATTCCAAGTGAAGAAGCAATGCGCGATGCACCTTTAACAAGTAGATCGGCGCCGAATATTAATAATGCTAATCCTGCTCCTAAAATTAGGAAGGTGATTAAATCCATTTAACCCTTTCAATGAAATTATTTTTTGTGTTTTAAAATCTCCTTATTAAAGTTAATAATTTCAGCAACATTATCCGAAATGTTATCGGTCTTGAATAAAAGATTCAGAAAGAGTAAGTCGGCTCTAACTTTTGAATTACTTTTCTTAAATTGACCATCCTGCTTCTTATTAAATTTCTTTATCGATTTTTTTATGTCGTCAATCTTTTCGTTTAAGTCTTCAAGTTTAGATAAATCCTTTTTCTTTAGTTTAGTATCAGCTATTTCAAGCTGTGCTGATAAAAGGTTTTTTAATTCTTTAAAGTCATCTTTTTGGTCTTTAACTAATCCCGAATGATTATTATCTAAATGAATAAATGCGTTTTGCGCAATATTCTGCATTGAGGTATAAATCTCTTTAATTGAAATGATTGCCTTGCCAAAATTTAGTTCTTCTGAAGCACTATGCTCCTCAATAAAATATGTTCCCTGAAGCATTTTGGATATTATTAGATCGCCATGATTTTCCAATTCTTCAGTCTGTTTAATAGCTTTTTTCGCTTTCTTTCTATTTTCATTAATTACTGATTGATAAATATCATCATAAACTTTTTTAATAATATCTAAATAACCTTTAATATCCTCGGCAATGGATTCGAATAAAGCATGTTTTTCTTCAAACACAACCGAGGTCGCATCTTTTTTCTCGGAGACTTTTTCTAATGAGCGATGTTTCATATTTGAGCGGATAATTAAAAACACTGCTAAACCAACAATTACAAGTGTAGCCGGAAGACCGCCAAAATACATAATTGTACAAAGAATACTTGTACTTATAAATGCCAAAAGGGCTGTTAAGAACCAACCTGCAATTACCGTCAAAACACCATTTACGCGGAAAACAGCGCTTTCTCTTCCCCATGATTTATCAGCAAAAGAAGTTGCCATAGCTACCATGAATGTAACATATGTAGTTGAAAGAGGTAATTTATATGCGGTCCCAAGTGAAATTAAGCTACTGGCTACCATTAAATTTACTATCGCGCGAATGTAATCGAATGCGGGACGATCTTTTTTATCAAATTTTGAGTAATCAATTTTTGTTAAATCAAACCGGGTTTGAATTCTATTATAAATTGTCGGGGGAATAATTCCTTTGATAGAATGCCCCAAATTAACTGAAGCTCTAACAATTGATCGAGCAAATGCTGAGGATTCAAACTTCTCATAACCCTCAAACTGTCTTCCTAAATTAATTTCGGTTTTAGTAACAGATCTTGCCTTTTTATTAAACCATAGAGTCCCAATCATTATAAAGCCGGAAATTGTAAGTATAAGAGTGTCGGTTTGAACCGGATCACGCAATGCTTCCATTGTCATATTTCCGGGATCTGAACTTATAGAAGCTGTTTGAAAAGCGCTTAATCCCGCAAGTGGAACTCCGATGAAATTTACTAGGTCATTTGCCGCGAAAGCAAGGGCAAGGGAAAATGTACCTGCTAATACAATCGGTTTTAATATGTTGATGTTTGTAAACCAAAGCAATAATTGCAGAACAACTGTCCAGAAAACAATATTTACTCCAATAAACAAACCTGTGTTTTCTGTAACAAACTTAACAACATCGGTGGGAATAAATGAAGCACCCTTAGCTCCTTTAACAAAAATAAAGTAGGTAATTGAAGTTAGAGCAACCGATGCCCAAATTGCGCCGTAACGCTTCAATCTTGATTCAAAATCAAATGTAAATATTAACCGGGAAATATATTGAACTATAGATCCCACAAAAAACGATATAAATACTGAAAGAATTATTGCTGTAAAAATACCAAGTGCCCTTGCGGAATTAATATAATTACCAAGTTCGCTAAAACTTTTTCCTTCAGCGTCAAGCTTTAATAATGCTACTGCAATACTGCCGGCAAAAAGAGAAGAAATTAAAGAAACGGTGGTTGAAGTTGGTAAACCAAATGTATTAAATAGATCAAGAAGCAATACGTCGGTGAACATTACCGCAAGAAAAATTACCATTACCTCATTAAGCTTGAACATTTCCGGATTAAAAAATCCCGAACGTGCAACCTCCATCATTCCGCTTGAAAAAAATGTTCCGGCAAGCACTCCTGCACTTGCTACTATTAAAATAATATGCCTTGGAGCAACTTTGGAACCAAGAGAAGAATTTAAAAAATTAACTGCATCGTTTGCAACCCCCACTACTAAGTCGGATGTTGCTAAAATGAATAAGATGATCACCAAAAAAAGATACGTTTCCAATTAGACCTCAATATTTCTTATTGTCAATTTATGTAGGACTGCAAAACAAGTATAATGATGTCCTTAAATTTATTGATATTTATTGTTAAGACAATGTTAAGAAAATGTTAACTCTAAGAAATATTTAAATTATTGTAATTATTCTTTTGAGAAAATCGGCTCATTTCTTAGTTTTACCTCAATTAAAAGGAACCTAATGTCTTCTCGTCCCCCAAAAGATCTTGTTAGAGGATTAAGTCTTACAGCCGCTGTGATGATTGTCGCTGGCAGTATGATTGGTTCAGGTATATTTCGAAAACCCTCCTCAATGGCCGAACAGCTTGGATCCCCCGAATTAATGATATTTGTATGGGTAGCCGCCGGATTAATAACTTTAATTGGAGCTTTAATTAACGCTGAAATTGCCGGAATGATTGATTCGACCGGAGGACAATATATTTATTTTAGAAAGATGTATGGCGACTTTACAGCATATCTTTATGGCTGGTCAATTTTATCGGTAATACAAACCGGAAGCCAGGCAGCTATTGCTTACGCTTTCGCAGAATATTTGGGTTACTTTTTTAAATATCCTCAGCTATCAGAACAATGGCAATCTTTTTCATTTTATATGCCCCTTGTGGGTAAGATATATCCATTCATCGACTTTGGTACAAAGTTTATCGCGATTGCATGTATTATGTTTTTAACCGGAGTGAATTATTTAGGAGTTGTTTTTGGCGGACTTGTTCAAACAATAGTAACGTATGTTAA
The DNA here is from genome assembly GCA_019638015.1 of Melioribacteraceae bacterium. Taxonomy (NCBI): domain Bacteria; kingdom Pseudomonadati; phylum Ignavibacteriota; class Ignavibacteria; order Ignavibacteriales; family Melioribacteraceae; species Melioribacteraceae bacterium. The sequence continues at coordinate 235,611 of JAHBUP010000001.1, forward strand.
AATTGTCTCTATACTTATGATATCTTTTCTTATTCTAATCTGGGGTGATGGCAGTTTCTCAAATGTTTACACCGGCTTTAGTACAACCTCCGGTAATTCGGCAAATATGATTGTAATGATTGGTTTATCGTTTGCGGGAGCTTTTTGGGCGTATGATGCCTGGAATAATTTAACTTTTGTTTCGGGTGAGGTGAAGAACGCGGTTAAAAATGTGCCGCTGGGGTTGATATATGGTACTATTATAGTTATTGCTGTTTATGTTTTGATAAATGTTGCATATCTGTATGTAATGCCAATTGATGAAATGGCAAAATCTCCTCTGGTGGCCGCTAGTGCCGCAGAAAAAATATTTGGTAGCAGCGGAGCTTCTATTATTTCTATTGCGGTAATAATTTCAACTTTTGGCGCTTTAAATGGAAGTATACTAGCTACTGCGCGCGTTCCATTTGCAATGGCAAGAGCAAATTTATTTTTCAGCGGTATGGGAAAAGTGCACCAAAAATATGGAACTCCACATATTAGTTTGGTTGTGCAGGGGGTTTGGTCATGTGTTCTTGTTATGTCAGGTTCATTTGATACAATTACTGATTATGTAATTTTTGCTTCCTGGTTGTTTTATATGATGGGGGCGTTCGGTGTATTTATTTTAAGAAAAAAGATGCCGGATGTTCATAGACCCATTAAAGTTTGGGGCTATCCATATACTCCGGCAATTTTTGTGATCTTTTCGTTTTTCTTTCTGATTAATACAATTATATCAGATACTTCAAACGCAATGATGGGATTGGTGCTAATTATAAGCGGTCTTCCATTTTATTTTTTCTGGAAATATCGTACAAAGAATCAAAAATTATTTTAAAAATTTTTCTTGGTATCTAATAATAGATTCGTCGATTACTTTGTATGCTTCCTCTTTCCCCGCAATTTTTTCTACAATAACATTCTTATGTTCAAGTTTTTTATAATCCTCAAAAAATCGTTGAAGCTGAATCATTGTATGAGGGGGAAGATCTTTTACATCTTCTATATAATTAACCGAAAGGTCATTTTTTGCTACTGATATAATCTTTTCGTCTCTTTCTTCATTATCAATCATTTCCATAACGCCAATAACTTTTGCCTCAATAAGACAGAAAGGATCAACATCCACTGAACAGATTACTAAAATATCTAGCGGGTCATCGTCATCGCTCAATGTTTGAGGTATAAACCCGTAATTTGCAGGATAGTAAACTGCCGAAAATAGAACCCGATCTAGTTTTAATAGGCCGCTTTCTTTATCCAACTCATATTTTGCCTGAGAACCTTTTGGAATCTCTATAACTGCATTTACAAAACTTGGAACTTCTTTTCCATAGCTTACAGTGTGCCATGGGTGAAATCTTTTTATTTCCATAATTAATTACCTTTTTCCTTTATACTAATATGCGAAGAATTTATATTAATTTTTTTATTAAATATAGAATAGAAATAATAACAATTAATCACTTGAATCTTTTGATATACAATTTCATCTAACTAATTAAAATTGAGGAAATATGGCTACAAAGAGCGCGGTTGTAAAGCATATTAAAGGTGTTACCTTTATGGGAAAAGCAGATTCAAACCATTGGATTACAATGGATGGTCCGGAAGAATTTGGGGGAAGCAATGCCGGAACTCGCCCTAAAGAACTTATTTTAATTGCGTTAGCCGGATGTTCGGGAAGCGATATTGCTGTTATTCTTAATAAGAAGAAGATTAAGTTTGATTCCTTTGAAATGAACATCTCAGCTGAAATGCAGGAAACTCATCCCCAGATATATACGAAAATACATCTCGAATTTGTTGTGTATGGTAAAAATATTCCGGCCGAAGCAGTTGAAAGAGCAATTGAATTATCGCAAAAAACTTATTGCAGTGTTACGGCAATGTTGAATAAATCTGTGGAAATAACACACTCTTATAAAATTATAGAGCCTTAACTGTAAGATTTTAATTCTATTTATCTAATTCAAAACAGGTATTGCAGCAATTGTGGCAATACCGAAATCTATTGTTCAACTTATTGAAGTTATAGATTTTCATCGGGAATCAATTTTCTTCCCGCGAAACCTTCGTTAGCTTTATGATAGTACAAAATTTGATCTTCATCGCTTCGCCAACACAATTCAACTTTTTCCCCATTTAATATTGCTGGAAAATCAACCAATCCAACATCAAAACTCCAATCTTTATAGTAACACCCAATATCACGCAGCTCATTTATATAAACGTCGATCTCATCGGCTAATTTGGCAACTTCTTCATTTCCCTCAATTTTACCACCTAACGATTCGGCTATAGTTCTAACCTGAAACGCGTTATTTAGTATATCTCTAACAATTTGTTTAACGAGCGGTAAAGTTTTTTGAGCCTCCGCACGTGTAAAATATTTAGTTTCTGTATTTTCCATTATGATCTCATTGTGTGCGATTAATTTGTAATTGATAGTATAACAATCTCTGCTTATCTTCAGTTCGCAATATAGCTAACGAAAATAATTTTTATTTCATTTGTAAGATTGTTACTCGACCATTTCGGAAGTTAAAACTGGAAGAGTAAAAATTTCTTCTTGTTACAAGTACCAATAATTGATTTGTCTTTATTTAATAAAAATGACGAATCTGAAATTAGAAGAAAGGCATTGAAGTATGAAAACGAATAAAAAGTATGGTAAAAAAGTTGACCTTGCCCTAAATACATGGATTAAATTGGCGCGGGCGTTTTCAACAATAAATAAAAAATCTACAGAGAGCATCAAAAGGTTTGGATTAACACAACCTCAATTTTCTGTAATTGAAGTGTTGGGGCATCTTGGTCCATTAAAAGTTGGGGAGATTTGTGAGAAAATGCTCGTGAGCGGGGGCAATATGACGCTTGTTCTTGACAACATCGCGAAATTGGGATATATAGAAAGAGTTCATGATTTAAATGATAGAAGAGCTATTCAAGTTCAATTAACGGCAAAAGGAGCAGAACTTTTTGATAAAATATTTGCTCCACACGCAGAATTTATTAGCGAAACTATGTCGGTACTAACAGCAAACGAACAAAAAGAATTGGGAATTTTATTAAGGAAGTTGGGGACAACGATACGATAGAGTTAACCGAATTGAAAAATTAATCAGCGAATGGAATTATATAAGCCGGATTAACGAAAAACCTACTTTCAAATCATACCCATAAGTGCTAATTTTACTCACACCAAATTTATTGAAATGGAGAAGTTTATGGCTGTAATTAGACCTTTTAATGCATATAGAGCAAATCCGTTGGTTGCTCATCTTGTTGCAAGTGTACCGTATGATGTAGTTAACAGAGAAGAAGCCGCAAATCTGGCAAAAGGCAATCCAATAAGTTTATTGCGTGTAACTCGATCTGAAATCGAGATGGATGAAAATATTGATGTGTATTCTCCGCAAGTATATGAGAAAGCAAAATCAAATTGGGAACGTTTAAAAGTTGATGCACCGTTAATTCAAGAAACTGAACCTCATTTTTATATTTACAAATTAACAATGGGAAATCATTCGCAAGTAGGAATTGCGGCAACTTTTTCAGTTGAAGACTATGATAATGATGTAATCAAAAAACATGAAAAAACTAGAAAAGTAAAAGAAGATGACCGCACAAACCATATAGTAACAACAGAAGTACAGACCGGAGCGGTATTTTTAACTTATAAGGCGGTTTCCTCCATTGATAAAATTGTAAATGATGTGATGAAGAAAAATGAACCCATCAATAACTTTTCATCACCCGATGGAATTAAGCATGTTGTTTGGATTGTTCCTCAAGAGCAAAACGATATAATTGCTAATGAATTTAAGTCGGTTCCAAGTCTATATATTGCTGATGGTCATCATCGCGCGGCAAGCGCAAGCCGTGCACAAAAAGTTAAAAAAGAACAAAACCCTAATCATAACGGGAGCGAAGAATATAATTATTTTCTTGCGGTACTTTTTCCAGCTGATCAATTAAAGATTCTTCCCTATAATAGAATTGTTCATGAATTGAAAATGAGCAAAGAAGATTTTATTAATAAAGTAAAAGTAAATTTTCAAATTGAAGAGGGTACACCTACTCCATCGGAAAAGAAAACTTTTTCAATGTATATTGATAACAAATGGTATTCGCTAAAACCAAACAGCAATATAAAGGTGGCTGATACAATCGGTGATAACTTAGATGTGAGTATTCTCCAAAATTATTTGCTACATCCTGTACTTGGTATTGAAGATCCCCGCACTGATACTAATGTCGATTTTATTGGGGGAATTAGGGGTACGGAAGAATTAGAGATGTTGGTAAATAATGGGAAAGCCGCCGTTGCTTTTTCTTTGTATCCGGTTACATTAGATGATTTAATTAATATATCGGACGCGGGAGAAATAATGCCCCCAAAATCAACCTGGTTTGAACCAAAATTGAGAGACGGACTTCTTGTTCATGGAATTTAATCGGTAAAAATTTTTATAGAAAACAAAATGGAGCAAAAGATGGAAAAAAGAATTTATAATCTCAGCGCGGGTCCCGCTATACTTCCCGAAGAAGTTTTGTTGGAAGCACAGAAAGATTTATTCTCTTACAAAGGAAGCGGTATGAGCATTATGGAGATGAGCCACCGTGGAAAAATATTCGATGGAGTTATTAAAGAAGCCGAAGCTGATTTAAGAAAACTATTAAGCATCGGTGATGATTACGCAGTATTGTTTTTGCAGGGAGGAGCAACACTTCAATTTTCGATGGTACCGCTTAATTTAATGCCGCCGAAAAATAAAGCTGACTATATTATTACCGGTTCATGGGCTAAAAAAGCGGCTAAAGAAGCAAAGAGAGTTGGTACCGTTAATGTTGCGGGTTCATCTGAAGCAGATAATTTTTCTCATCTTCCAAAACAATCTGACTTAAAACTTGATGCTGATGCCTCATATGTTCACTTTACTTCGAACAATACTATTTATGGCACACAATATAAAACTGAACCAGAAGTGGGAAATGTACCCCTAGTTTGTGATGCTTCATCAGATTTTCTTCATAAAAAAATAGACATTAATAAATATTCACTCATTTATGCCGGTGCGCAAAAGAATATTGGTCCATCGGGTGTTGTGGTTGTCATAATCAAAAAAGATTTGCTGGAAAGATCATCAGATTCTCTTCATACATATATGAATTACAAAATTCATGTTGAAAATGATTCAATGTATAATACACCTACTACATTTGGAATTTACATAGCGGGATTAGTATTTAAGTGGTTGCTGAATATGGGTGGATTGGAAGCAATGTACAAACTTAATCTTGAGAAAGCAGGAATCCTTTATAACGCAATTGACTCAAGCAATGGTTATTACAAAGGTACAACAGCAGTTGATGATCGTTCATTAATGAATGTTACTTATCGTTTGCCAAATGAGGAACTGGAAAAGAAATTTATCGATGAAGCAAAGAAGAAGGGTTTCGAAGGTTTGAAAGGTCATAGAATTGTTGGGGGAATTAGAGCCTCAATTTATAACGCGTTCCCTAAAAAGGGGGTTGAAGATTTAGTCGCATTTATGGAAGAGTTCAAAAAGAATAATTAAAAAATGAAATAAACATTTTCTAAACATGCCGGGTAGCTCCCGGCATATTAATATTATTAATTATGAAAAAAATTATCTTGCCATTAGTTCTATTAATTTTAACGATTGGATGTTCAGAAAAAAAAGAAATTTTTGAACTCTATTCGTCGGAAGCTTTCGCGTTTTATGTGGATGAAGGTTGGGAATTAAACGCTAGCTGTAGAGTTAAGGGATTTGTTCAAAAGGAAATTGGTGGCAAGTATTCAGCAAAACTCTCCTACTCTGTTGATATAGTTGATACTGATGGTAAGGTTATTAAAAATGTTGATGAGGGTTTGGTTGATGAGAAGGCGGACGAAGAAATTTCTGATTTGCCGATTAATGTGCAAATTCAAATTGACTCCTCTTATTCCCCCGGACTTTACCAAATTATAATTTATGTTAGAGATGATTTTGGAAATCAAAACTCCTCTATTCAAAGAGAGTTTGAATTAGAAAGCGAATAATATGAGTATTTACACTTTAGTTTTTATTCTAGTTACAATTCTTGTAATTGCCGGACTAGGATTATTTGGATTGCTAATCTCAAAAATTGACAGATGGATTGATAAACGAGAGAGGCTAGGCAAAGAGAGTATAAAAAAAGAAAAGTCGGACAACATTAATTAACTTTTATTTGCGCACCACACCATCTTTTTTCACCACAATGATTTTTTATTGATCCCGCCACTAATCTCCAAAAAATTTTCTCTTTGCAAAAACTGCCGGACTAAATAACTTTAACTTTTTTACTCACCGAAATTAGTATCATATTCTTTTCTACCAGGTTAATGGCTTTTTGAATATCCTTATAAAGTATCCGATCCTTTTTTAAAGGAGGAATACTTTTTCTAATCACTTGATATGCAGCATTTGTGCCGATGCCACATTTAAGCGGTTTTAGAAATTCTACTCCTTGTGCGGCGGTGAGCAGCTCAATCGCAATAACTGTTTGAACATTTTTTAGAATCTGATAACATTTGCGCGCTGCAATTGAACCCATTGAATTATGATCTTCTTGATTAGCAGAAGTCGGTATAGAATCTACACTAGCGGGATGAGCAAGTGTTTTGTTTTCGGAGACTAGTGCCGCCGCGGTATATTGAGCTATCATCAATCCCGAATTTAACCCGCCTTTTGTGGTTAGGAATCTAGGCAATTGACTTAATGACCCATTAACCAATCTCTCAATTCTGCGTTCAGAAACGTTTGCCAATTCAGATAAAGCAATAGACATAAAATCCATTACCAATGCCATTGGCTGCCCGTGGAAATTTCCCCCTTCAAGAAAATCCTGCTCGTCCGGAAATATCAATGGATTGTCGTTAACAGAATTTAACTCCACTTCAACTTTTGAGCAGACATAATTTATAGTATCACGTGAGGCACCATGAATTTGTGGTATGCAGCGAAGTGAATAAGAATCTTGAACACGCGAATCTCCGGTGATATGAGAAATTCGTATTTCACTATTTTTTAATAATGATAACATATTCTGAGCAGTTGCAATTTGTCCGGGGAATGGTCGTAATTTATGTAATCGTAAATCATAAGCTTTGTCTGTCCCTCGCAGTGCCTCGTGTGAAAGAGCGGCAGAAATATCGGATGTTGAGATTAATTGCATTGCTTTAATACAAATCCATGAGGCGTAAGCGGTCATCATCTGGGTGCCGTTAATTAACGCTAACCCTTCTTTGGCTTGTAGTACAACAGGAGATAATCCAAATTTATTTAATGCACGCTTTGAATCAAGAATCTTTGAAAGAATTGCCTTTTCATCTAATACATTTTTTATAATCTGAACCTCACCTTCCCCAATCATTGCAAGAACAAGATGCGATAATGGAGCGAGATCCCCGCTTGAACCAACTGAACCTTGAGAGGGAATTACCGGAATAATATTATTGTTAAGCATATCGAGCAGCAGTTGGACAGTTTCCAAGCGTATCCCCGAATGTCCCCTAGCAAGAGCATTTGCCCGAAGAAGCATCATAATTTTAACTATATGTGGAGGAAGATTTTCTCCGACCCCGGCCGAATGACTAATTATTAAATTTCTCTGAAGTTCTTGAATATCGCTTTTTGAAATTTTAACATTGGCAAATTCGCCAAAGCCTGTTGTAACCCCATAAATAACTTTATCATCTTTAATCCATTTTTCAATAAGGTTGCGTGATTTTTTAATTCTTCTTTTGGCTTCGGAAGAAAACTCCACCTGAACACTTTGTTCGATAAACATCTCAATCTTTTTCAGCGATAATGATTTGCCATCAATTATCAATTTCATTCTATTCTCCGTAATTACGTATTTATCAATTTTTTAATTATTTTATTGTTTGATTCACTCGCGCGGTATTTGATAATTACAAAATTATCTTGGTAGTCAATATTAACTACATCAGCAAGCTCATACATCTTAGAAATCGTTTTTGAGTCGGAATGATTAAGCTTCAACTTATGAAGCGAAAAATTTTTTTCATAAAGATGCAGCAGTTTCTCATTAAGTTTGCTAATATTCACACCCCGTTCCGCGGAAATAATTAAAGCGTTCTCATATTTATTCATAACGTATTGAATTCGTTCTCTATCCTTTAGGATATCAACTTTGTTAAAAATCTTGAGCTGAATTTTATTATGGCAATTTAGTTCTTCGAGTGTTTCATCAACAACTTTAATATGATCTTCAAAATAGTCATGTGAAATATCTATAACATGAAGAATTATATCAGCTTCATGAACAACGTTTAGTGTGCTTTTAAATGAGGCAACCAGCATATGTGGAAGCTTGCGAATAAATCCAACGGTATCACTTAAGAGTATTTTTTTGTTTTTCTCTGGTTCATATGCCCTTGTTGTCGAATCCAAGGTCGCAAATAATTTGTCCTCTGCAAGAACACCTGCATTTGTGAGTCTGTTAAGTAAAGTTGATTTACCGGCATTCGTGTATCCAACGAGAGAAGCGGTTATAAATTCTCTTCTTCCCGCGCTTTTTGTTGTATGCTGAGATTCAATTTTTTTTAACGTCTCTTTAAGTTTAGTTATGCGAGTTCGTATAATTCTTCGGTCAGTTTCAATCTGGGTTTCGCCGGGACCCTTAGTTCCGATTCCGCCATATTGTTTTGAAAGGTGAGTCCACGCCCTAGTTAATCTTGGCAGCATATATTGAAGTTGAGCTAATTCAACCTGGGTTTTTGCTTCTCTTGTTTTAGCGTGTGAAGCGAATATATCCAGAATCAATCCGCTTCTATCTAATACTTTTTTTTCAAAAAGTTTTTCAAGATTTCTAACTTGAGTTGGATTTAAATCATCGTCGAATATTATTAAGTCGATATCATTCAAATCAACCAATTCGGCAATTTCAGAGGCTTTACCCTTACCAATATAGAAGGCGGGGTCGGCATGACTTTTTTCCTGCATAATTTTAAAAATTGTATTAGCCCCGGCTGTATCTGTTAACATCTCAAGTTCTTCAAGGTGTTCTTCTGCCTGTTCCTTGGTAAATTGATCAGTTAGAAGAGAAACCAAGATGGCTCTTTCCTTTGGCGTGTTTTTTATTTTTGTGTAGGTCGGTTTCATTTTTCCAAATTACTTAAATCGTTTTTTGAACTTTTTGAAAGATACATTTCTAGTAATGCTAAAATTAACGCAAATATCACAAAGTATTTCCAGAGTTCAGTTCCAAAACGCGAGTCATACACTTCAGTGTTTAAATTATCTTCCGCTGAGTGGATAAATACTGATCCGTCAAATGATATTATTTCAAAGTACTCAATTATTTTATCGGTCCCATATTTATCAGCTTCACTTTCAAGGGGGTGGGGATTAACGACTGAAAAATCTAACAGTTTATTATAACTTAATAATTTATAAGAGCCTGGTAAAAAAGTTTTATCGAACAATAAATAATTTTGATTAGCAAGAGAATCTGTATTAATGATAAAGTAATTATTCTGTGGAGCATCCACTTTTACTTGTGAAGTAAGTTTTTGGGAAATATCCAGAACCACAGAATTTCCACAGAACAGATCTGTATGCTTGCTATTTTTTGAGGCAGAGTAAAAGATTAATCTATTCATCAAAGGCGCAAATACTCCCTTTAAAGGAAAGTCACTCCAACCAAGAACCGGTGCTGTGTTAAAAACAAATACTCTTCCTTTATTCAGCGGAAGAAAGGAAAGGAAAGGAGCTCCGTCACTCAAACTGATTATTTTATCTACATCTGAAACTAGAGAATAATTAAAGTAACGAATGAAAGAGGGGGTTTCAAATTCACGTGATTCTTTGCTCTCAAATAAATCGTTGAATAAAGGATGATCAATATTTGTTTTGCCAAACTGTAATTGCTCCATTTTGTTATTACTTTTATCTATCAAAACAGCATTCTTAACAAAGGGTTTTAACTGCGGAATGTTAGGATAAAGATTGTTCTCCTCTGAAGTTCCGGGAAATACAATTAATGTTCCGCCCCTTTCAAGATATTGATTTATTCGGTTTGACGGATTGAAGTTTTTTGTTCCAACTAAAAAAATCGCATCAAAATTTGTAGGATTGGTAGAAACAATTTGCTGGTGTGAGATACTGGTTAATGATACTAAACCTTTACTTCCACTTCTCAGAGCTAACTCTACGAAATGTGCATCGGATTGATTATCGTAAACAAGCAATATTTTCATTGTTGCGGGTGAGAGAAAAGATACAAACCTACGGTTATCATTAATTATGGCATCATCCTCAATCTCCACAAAAGCTTCAACAAAGCCGGTATCTGAAAGGGTGGTTTCAAAATACAATGATTTTGATTCTCCCCCACTCAAACTAATTGATTGCTGAGATTTTCTCTGCCCATTTAAAAATAATGAGGTCAAGGTGCTTTGACTGTTTTGAGAATTATTTTTTACCTCGACACTAAATTCTATCGATTTCCCCTGTTCAAATATTTGATTTAAGCATTCAAACCTACTTACGCTTAAATTATTAACGGGATCTCCCGAAAAATCAATGAAATGAATCCGCGCATAAGGTTCTAAAACATTTTTTAACGATGATAGTTCTTTATCATTATCGTATAAGCTATTAGATTGAAAATCGGTGAACACGAATATTTCTTTATTATAATTACTTGATTCGTATAGAATTTGGGAGGCGCTTATAATTGACTCATTTATGCTTCTTCGAACGTTAGAAATCTCAATTTCGTCGATCAGTTTTTTCAAAGATTCCTTACCGGCAATTGGGGATACTTTTTTCTCGGGTTGGTCCACTGTGATAATTGATACTTCGTCTCCATTCTGAAAAACATTTAACAATTCCGCGGCTCTTTTTTTTGCCTGATTTAAATAAGATCCATTTTCATCGATTGCGGACATACTGAATGTATTGTCAATTATAAATACAGCAGATGTTTTTGCCGCAGAAGAACTCCCAAAATAATTTGTGCTAATTGTAGGGCGGGCGAAAGCCAATACTAAAAACAGAATAATCAAGCTTCGTATAATTAATAACAGCCATTGTTTTATTTTAATTCGGCGGATTTTCGATTTCTGCAATTCTTTTAAAAAGGCAAGAGTGCTGAACTCAACTCTCTTTAACTTTCGTAAATTTAAAAAGTGCAGAAGAATAGGAATTGATAGAGCGATTAATCCAAATAGTATCGCCGGATTCAAAAACGTCATTTATAAAACCTTACTTTCTTTAATTGCTTTTTCATAGTAATACAACAGTTTATTTGTGAAGACAGACATGTCAAATAATTCTACAGCACGCTTTCTTGCCGCCAATCCAAATTCAATTCTCTTATCCTCATCATTTATGAGTCGATCTATTTTTTGAGAAAGATCTTCCCAATTCATTTTTTCGAAAAGGTAGCTTGTTACTTCATCAACTGCAATATCGAGAACTCCGTCAGAATTAGAGCAAACAGAAGGCTTCCCCATACTTAATGCTTCCGCTAACGAAAGTCCAAATGCCTCGGCATGCGAAGGGAAAATAAATATATCAAATGCGGCTAAAACTTCGGGGGTATCTGTTCGAAATCCTGTAAAAATTAAATTATTTACCAGTCCCAAATTATTTGCTAATGTTTTTATTTCTTCGGCATATTGATCTTCCCCCTTGCTCGGTTCGCCAACGATCATAAAAACTAAATTATTATGTTTTTTTGAGAGTAATGATGCGGCGCGCAAAAATTCTTCATGCCCTTTCCCTTTACTGAACCGGGCGATCATTCCTATTAATATTGAATTTGGATTAATACTGAATTCAGCTCTTACTTTATTTCTATCAACCTTTGCGGGGTCGAATTTATTTGTATCAATTGCATTATGAAGCAACAGAATTTTATTTTTAGGAAGAGGTGTTGTATCCGATAAATTTTGAGCGATGACATTACTAATAGCGAAGGCATAATTTAAGCGGTTGTAAATTAATTTGTGTAAAAAATCCTTTTTTATAATGTAGGAGCCCATTTGTTTAGAAAGTACAAGGGGAATGTTTTTATTACTAAGTATGAGTGAAGGTACCAATAGCCACAAATCCTTTGAGTGTCCCGAGTGAATAATATCAAAGTGATTTTGTTTAAAATAATTTGCCGTTTTTAATATTTCTAATGGATGAAAATAACCTCTGGCATTAATTTGTTTTACTTTAAAATTGTGTTTAACCGCTTCGTCATAGAGTCTTGAATTTGACAAGCAACAAAACTCTACGGTTATTTTGTTGTTTAGTAACCTACCCGCAATTTCGAGCATATACATTTCGAGACCGCCCCAGCTCTTTGAAAAGCAAGTAATTAATACTTTCATTAATAAATCTTTTGAATTTTCGCGGATCTAAAATAGTGAAGAAGTATTTCATCGAAGTTATGCCCTAATTCACTCATAACAGCGGCTCCAATTTGGCATAAACCTACACCATGCCCCCAGCCTGCGCCTTCTATCAAAAATTTTTGAGGAAATCCATTAACAAAATTTAAAGCCGTTATTATGAATGCGGAACTATAAAGGTGTGTCTTTGAAAGAATTCTCCTAATCTCTAATTCCTTACCAATTGTAATTGTTTTTCTACTTCCAACAATTTTTAATTTGATTAATCTACCAGAGCCGCCTCTTTCAACAGGTTCAAACTCAATTAAATCACCAAAATCAATTCCACTTTTTTCTTTAATTATAGATTTTAACTCTTCTTGCGAGTATTCAATTTTCCATCGGAAGAAATCGGTTGTAGATCTATCAAAATCAACAAGTACCTGCGAAAGAATTTTTGGATCGGAAGTATTGCAGTATGCATTTGGAGAACATCTTACCCATCTTGTAAAATCCTCCTCACTCGTTAAGTCAAATGAAACGCCATCCAGCTCAAATTTATAATCAAAATTACAATCTAAATATTCATGTTTTTCATTTTCCCACACATTATGAAACGCTTCGGTTATACCACCACAGCATTTTGAAAACCTTGTATCACATATATTATTATTGTGCATTAGCACATAACCGCGTGTTGCCATAACTGCGGCATTAGCGTTATCATTAAACACCTTCGAAATTCCTTGATAACGCTGGCAATGATCATCCGCGCAAAAATCAAATAATTGATGATCCTGGCGGTCGTACCATTTAATTATTTCATTTTCTGTGATGTGGCTTGTTGTAATTGATTCTTCTTTGTTTTTTTTCTTATCAAGCTGTGCCAATAGCCAGCTGCGCGAAATAATTGAATGCGCTTTGAGAGATTCGATAGAACAATTTGGGCTCATTTCTGAGGAGATCACGCTAGTTAAATAATCTTCGAGAGAAATAAAATTGATGGCATGAATAAGACTATTATTAAGCACTAACTTAATACTGCCACGAAAACGCTGCTTCTCCTTTTTCATCCAATGAAAATCTTTACCAATAATTACATCATAGAGTAAAAAGGAATCGGATTCAACATCGGATGGTTTAAATAGGATTTCTTTTTCTTCCGCAATCTGCGCCCCATTCTGAAAAATTAATATTTTGCCTGAATTAATTTTTGCCTCAAATTCTCCATTTAATGGCTGGGGAATACCTTTTAGCAAATATTCTCCATACAAATCAAACCGAATTGAGGGCGCCTCAATTATACCAACACTAATTTTGGGTTCTTTCATATTTCACTATTGTTCTAAAATTTGTTCTAAATATACTAACCTAATCTTTAATAAAGTAGAAGCTAATTATTGGGTGTTCTAATCAAAATTGAGCAAAAAATGGATTTATTAATAAAATCAGATTTATTATCTTTAATTAAAAAATTACAAAAAATGAGCTACCGGATACTTTTATTTTATAAATACGTAAAATTCAGCAACCCCGAACAATTTCGTAACGATCACCTAAAATTTTGCACTGAAAATGATATTCTTGGACGGGTATGGATTTCTGATGAGGGGATCAATGGCACGGTATCGGGATTATTAGAAAACATTTCCCGCTACAAACAAGAAGTAAAAAAGTACCCCGAATTCGCCGATCTCTGGTTCAAGGAGGATCAATATGAGCAGCACGCATTCAACAAAATACATGTTAGAGTAAAAAAGGAAATTGTTAACGCAAGTTTTGGAAAGGTTGATCTTTCAAAAACGGGGAAAAGATTAGAACCGAATCAGCTTTTAGAATTATATAAAAGCAACACCGACTTTTTAATTGTTGATGCAAGAAATGATTATGAGAGTAAAATTGGCAAGTTTAAAAATGCCGTAACTCCGCAAATGAACACATTTAGAGACTGGCCGCGGATAGCGGAAGAGTTAAAGGAGTATAAAAATAAAACTGTTATAACTTACTGCACCGGCGGGATAAGATGTGAAAAAGCATCCGCTTATTTAGTAGAAAATGGCTTTACAGATGTGTACCAACTTAATGGCGGAATATGGAATTTCATTAATCAACATCCTGATACATATTGGGAAGGAAGCATGTTTGTATTTGATGAGAGAAGAATTGTTTCTCCTAATAATAAAGATGATTTAAAACATACCGGAAAATGTTTTTACTGCGGAACACCGGCATCTTACTATATTAACTGCCACAATCAAAGCTGCGATATAATTATTGTAACTTGCGATACTTGTAAGGAGATAAATAAATACTGCTGTTCCGATGAATGCCGCAATTCACCCAATCAAAGAACACGAATACATGGTTAAAAACTCAAACTAAATAATTCAGAAAGCCGGGACTGTTTTATTTATAAATCTCCGATAATAAGAGATTCCCACTTTCAAAATTGAAAGCAAAACCCATTATTTAAATAATTTTTTTAGAGTATTCGTTGAAATTGCCATCTTATATAATTACTTTTGCACAAAAAATAAAACCGCTTTCACAAAAAGCATAAAATCATCTCGTAAACAGTCAAAACACTGTTTAGTTTAAGATAAGCCCACAAGGCAGATAAATAAGTAATTACACTTGGGTTTATAAGAATTTGATCAGGAATATAATGAACATAATAAATTCTCTTATAATGAAGTTTGGGTTAATTATGAGCCATTATATCAATCAGGTTGGGAATGGATTGCTAAGTTTATTAGTTCGCATAAATTCCTCAAAGATGATTTTAATGCGAACGTCTCGATAACCCTACATAGGAAATCAAACAACGCCTTAAAGTTTTTGTATCCTTTCAGTAAATAATCATTTAAGAAGTTTT
Source organism: Melioribacteraceae bacterium (assembly GCA_019638015.1). Taxonomy (NCBI): domain Bacteria; kingdom Pseudomonadati; phylum Ignavibacteriota; class Ignavibacteria; order Ignavibacteriales; family Melioribacteraceae; species Melioribacteraceae bacterium. The sequence goes on from JAHBUP010000001.1 coordinate 250,910, forward strand.
GATTGCCGAATAATCAATAACCGATTGTCTCAGAGGAGAATTGAATGGAGAGCAGTAACTATAACTTTAGAAGAGCCGATGGCAAATTAAATAGGGTCGGAATGTATGATCCTAAATTTGAGCATGATAACTGCGGTGTTGGATTTATTGCAAAGTTAGATGGAATTCCAACTCATACTGTAATTGAAAATTCAATAACGGTACTTGTTAATTTGGAACATCGCGGTGCGCTTGGTGGCGATAAAGCAACTGGTGATGGCGCTGGTATTATGAGCCAAATTCCCGATGACTTCTTTCGCCCGGTTCTTCAAGATTTAGGAATTACTCTTCCCTCAATTGGAGATTATGGGGTTGGAATGATTTTTATGCCTAATCAAAAAAGACTGATTAATAAATACAAAAAAATTATTGAAAGAATTGTAAAAGAAGAAGGGGGCATAGTTCTGGGATGGCGTGATGTTCCGGTTGACTCATCAATTATTGGAGAATTAGCAAAGAATAATGAACCATTAATTCTTCAATTATTTATTGACCGTGATAAAATAGAACAAGATTCTTTTGAAAGAAAACTTTATGTAATTAGAAGATTAGCCGAAAAAGAAATTGCAAATTTACCTGAAGATTCATCCCAGTTTTATGTGTGTACTTTATCGAGCTACCGAATTGTTTACAAGGGATTATTAACCGCAAGTCAGCTTCCCGTATATTATCCTGATCTTTCAGATCCAAGATTTAAATCAAATTTTGGAGTTGCTCACCAAAGATACAGCACTAATACATTACCAACATGGAATCTTGCTCAGCCGTTCAGATATATTGCTCATAATGGTGAAATAAATACATTGAGCGGAAACATTAATAGAATGAAAGCTCGTGAGTATAGATTAACTTCAGAACTCTTTGGCGACGACATTGAAAAAATTAAACCAATTATAGTTGAAGATGGAAGCGACTCGGCAATATTTGATAATGTTCTAGAATTATTAGCCCTTGGAGGAAGATCACTTCCTCACGCAATGATGATGATGGTGCCTGAAGCATACGGTCCTAAAATTCAAATGAGTGAAGATAAAAGGGCATTCTACGATTTCCACTCGGCGATTATGGAACCATGGGATGGACCAGCAGCAATTGTATTTGCAGATAATCGTTATCTCGGTGGAATTCTTGATCGAAATGGTCTGAGACCGGCAAGATATACAATAACTAGTGATGGATATGTTGTTCTGGCGTCCGAAACCGGAGTGCTCGATATCGACCCGGAAAAAATTATAAAACGCAGTAGACTTTCTCCGGGCAAAATGCTTTTAGCAGATTTTCAACAACACCGTGTTGTACCGGATAAAGAAATAAAATCTAAAATTTCAAGACAAAAACCTTATAGAAGATGGATTAGAGAAAATATAATTATTATGCGCGGATTATTTAATCCAGCAAATGCTCCAAAAGAAAATGAAGAAAGTCTTCTTCAACTCCAACATGCTTTTGGATATACTGATGAGGAATTAAAATTAGTAATTAATCCTATGGCTTCACGCGGGCAAGAAGCTGTTGGTTCAATGGGTAATGATACCCCATTGGCAATTCTTTCGGAAATTCCTCATCTCCTTTTCTATTATTTTAAACAGAGATTTGCGCAGGTTACAAATCCCGCAATCGATCCATTACGGGAAGAGCTGGTAATGTCGCTCGAAAGTTTTGTTGGCGGTGAAGGAAGTTTACTTGAAGAAGCGCCCTCAAATTTTAGAGGATTTAAATTCTCGCATCCTATTTTAACAAGAGATGATTTATTGAGAATTGAACAGGCCAACCATCCAAGTGTAAATGTAGAATATATAGATATTCTATTTGATAGAAACAAAGACGAAAACGCACTCGAGAATGCACTTAATTCTGTATTTGAACAAGCTGATAATTCAATTACAGATGGTATCTCAATTATAGTTTTAACAGATAGAAATATCTCTCACGAAAAAGTGCCAATCCCTTCATTACTTGCTGTATCGGGACTTCATCATCATCTCATTAAAAAAGGTATGCGCACGCAAACAAGTATTGTAATAGATACCGGTGAAGTTAGAGAAGTAATGAATTATGCCATGCTAATTAGTTATGGCGCCGATGCAATTTGCCCATATTTAGTTTTGAGTACTGTTAAGGGAATGGCTGAAAAGGGAATGCTCGAGACAAAACTAAAACCTGAAGAGGCAATTGACGCATATATTGTTGCGGTTAAAAAGGGATTGCTCAAAACAATGAGTCGTCTCGGTATATCAACACTTCACAGTTATTTTGCCGCTCAAACCTTTGAAGCGGTTGGAATTTCACAAAATGTAATTGATAAGTATTTCTGCGGAACAATAACTCGGCTTAGCGGAATTGATCTCCCAGAAATTCAAAGAGAAGCAATAATGAGGCATAACTCAGGATTTCCTTCTCATGGTAGAATGAAAAATCTACTCGATGCCGGGGGTGAATATACTATCAGAAATAATGGTGAAAAACATTTCTGGAATCAAAACACAATTTCACAGCTTCAGCTTGCAACTAAAACTAATGATTATGATGTATTCAAAAGTTATATAAAATTAGTCAACGATGATGAATCGGCTCCACGTACTATTAGAAGTCTGCTTGAATTTAAAGAACGAAAATCAATATCAATTGATGAAGTTGAATCGGTAGAAAGCATAATCAAAAGATTTGTTGTGTCGGCGATGTCGTTCGGTTCAATCTCGCGCGAAGCTCATGAGTCAATTGCAATTGCGGTAAATAGAATTGGATCGAAGAGCAATAGCGGAGAAGGGGGAGAAGATATCGCAAGATTAAAACCAAACGCCGATGGAGATATTGCGGCATCAAAAGTAAAACAGATTGCTTCGGGAAGATTTGGCGTTACACCCGAATATTTAATTAACGCCGAAGAACTGCAGATAAAAGTTGCTCAAGGTGCAAAACCGGGAGAAGGGGGACAACTTCCAGGACATAAGGTTTCGGATGAAATTGCCAGGGTTCGTCATACAACTCCCGGCGTAACATTAATTTCACCTCCTCCGCATCATGATATTTATTCTATTGAAGATTTAGCTCAGCTTATTTATGATTTGAAATGTGTTAACCCAAGAGCGAAAGTATCTGTTAAACTTGTTTCAGAATCGGGAGTAGGAACTATTGCGGCCGGTGTTGCAAAAGCTAAAGCCGATCTCGTTTTAATTTCAGGATATGAAGGGGGAACCGGTGCCTCACCTCTCACATCAATTAAACATACTGGCGTTCCGTGGGAAATTGGACTCGCCGAAACTCATCAAACTCTTATTCATAATAAATTAAGAGATAAGATTCGTGTGCAAGTTGATGGTCAATTAAAAACCGGAAGAGATATTGCGATTGCGATATTGCTTGGTGCCGAGGAATTTGGATTCGCTACTTCAGTTCTAATTACTCTTGGTTGTATTATGCTCAGAAAATGTCATCAAAATACCTGCTCTGTTGGTGTTGCTACTCAAGATCCGGAATTGAGAAAAAAGTTTGGAGGAAAGCCCGAGTATGTTGAAAGATATTTCAAATTTTTGGCTCAAGATTTAAGAGAAGTAATGGCGAAACTAGGTTTCCGAACAATTGAGGAAATGATTGGTCATACAGAAGTACTTGGTTATAATCCTCCAAAAGAATTATGGAAAGGTTCTAAGTTTGATCTCGATCCTTTATTTAATTCAATGGTTGATACCGCCGGAAAATCTTGTTGTTCGGTTGGCCCTACACCTATTGATACATATGATAATGAGCTGATGGAAATGGTAAAGCCCGCGCTTAATGAGAAGAAACCAATTGAATTGAATCTTCCTCTAAAAAATATTTATAGAACGGTTGGTGCCCGTTTGAGCGGTGAAATTGTAAAAAGGTATGGAGCTGAAGGATTACCAGAAGACACAATTAAAATTAATTTTACAGGTTCCGGAGGTCAAAGCTTTGGCGCTTTCTTAGCTCCCGGCATAACATTGAAGATTGAGGGGGACGTAAATGATTATCTAGGAAAGGGAATGTCGGGTGGGAGAATTATTGTTGTTCCACCGGCTAAATCTAATTTTACCCCTGAAGAAAATGTTATTTGCGGTAATGTCGTTCTCTATGGAGCAACCGGCGGTGAGATATACGTTAATGGAAAAGCTGGTGAGCGATTTGCGATTAGAAATAGCGGGGCTAAAATTGTTGTTGAAGGAATTGGCGATCATGGCTGTGAATATATGACTGGCGGAATTGTTGTTAGTCTTGGATCAACTGGAAAAAACTTTGCCGCGGGTATGAGTGGAGGTATTGCATATATTTATGATCAGTCACAATTATTCGATACAAAATGTAATCTTGATATGGTGGATCTGGAAACAGTATGGCATCAAAACGATAAACTGTTCTTGAAAACAATGCTTGAAAGACATTTATATTTTACTAATAGTCCACTTGCTAAAACTATTCTACAAAAATGGGATTCGCAATTACCGATGTTCGTAAAGGTTATGCCGATAGATTATAGAAAATCATTAGAAAGAATGAAAATGAGCGAATATCCGGATATTGATACAGTTGCAGTAACCGAGGAGGTATTCAATGGCTAAACCAACAGGATTTTTAGAATTTCAGAGGGAGAATCCTTCCAAACTTCCAATTGAATCTAGAGTAAAAAATTTCAATGAGTTTGAAATTTTCCTACCGGAGGATAAATTAATAAATCAAGCAGCTCGTTGTATGGATTGTGGAATTCCTTACTGCCATTCATATGGGTGTCCTGTCGGTAACAGAATACCCGACTGGAATGATATGGTTTATAGAAATCAATGGAAGTCTGCTCTAGATCTTCTTCACTCAACAATCAATTTTCCCGAATTCACAGGGCGTGTTTGTCCTGCACCATGTGAGCATTCGTGTACGCTTGCTATAAATACTTCACCGGTTTCAATAAAACATATTGAACTTCAGATAGTTGAAAGAGGATGGAAGGAAGGGTGGATAGTTCCGGAACCGGCACCATTTAAAACAGGAAAAAAAGTTGCGATTATTGGAAGCGGTCCCGCAGGCTTGAGCGCAGCGCAGCAACTAGCTAGAAAGGGACACGATGTTGTTGTGTTCGAAAAGAGTGATAGAATTGGAGGATTATTAAGATATGGTATTCCCGATTTTAAATTGGATAAGAGTACTATCGATAGACGAATTGCACAAATGGAAGCAGAAGGAGTAGTATTTGAACCTTCTGTTAATGTTGGAGTTGATATTTCAGCGCACTATCTTAAAAGAACTTTCGATTCAGTTATTATTGCCGCAGGCTCAACCGTTCCTCGCGATTTACAAATTCCGGGGCGAGAGTTAAATGGCGTTCATTTTGCAATGGAATTTTTAACACAGCAGAATAGAATTAATGCGGGAGATACTATTCCAGAAGAAAAAATATTAAACGCAAAAGGTAAACATGTTGTAGTTATTGGAGGAGGAGATACCGGATCAGATTGTGTGGGTACTTCGATTAGGCAGGGTGCGGCAAAAGTAACTCAAGTTGAAATTTTGCCAAAACCGCCGGTTAATCGAACCGAAAGTAATTCGTGGCCGGCTTGGCCTCAAATACTTTTTACTTCCACTTCTCATGAAGAAGGCTGCGAAAGATTATGGTCTCTATCTGCAAAATCATTTGAAGGAAAAAATGGAAATGTAACTGGAGTTAATTTTATAGAATTAAACTGGAGCGAGCCAGATAAAACCGGCATGAGAAAATTTGAGGAAGTGATTAATTCAAATAAAATTATTAAAGCTGATCTGGTTTTACTTGCAATGGGATTTGTTCATGTTGAACATGGAAGTATTATCAAGGAGTTGAAAATAAATACCGATAACCGGGGAAATATTATAGTTGATAAAAACTTTATGACGACTGAGGAGGGTTTTTTTGCCGCGGGTGATTCTGTGCTCGGCGCATCACTGGTTGTACGTGCTTTTAATGCAGGAAGAAGAGTTGCTTCTGCAGTAGATAATTTTCTAATGAAGTCTTAATTAAGTAAGAGTTAGAAATAGGTGTTTATGCTATTATTTAATACATAAACACCGAGTTCTAAATAAACTAATTCCAGTCGTTTTCTTCTTTTATAACAATTTTATTGTTTTCATCAACAAAAACTATTTTAGGTTGATGACTCTCCGCATCTTTTTCATCGAGATGAACATAACTGGCAATAATTAGTAAATCACCTTTTTGAACAAGTCGGGCAGCCGCGCCATTAACACTTATCTCTCCATCTGTTCCCTCAATTACAAAAGTCGAAAAGCGATTTCCATTATTTAAATTATAGATTTCAACTTTTTGGAACTGCCTTAATTTTGCCGCATCAATTAATTTTTTATCAATTAAAAAGCCTTCATCCTGATTAAAGTTAACTTTTGTAGTTACCGCCCGCTCAATCTTCGAATTTAATATTTGAATCATCATTCTTATTCCATCTCTTTTTGTTTTATTGCAAAGTTACATCAGCAAGTTTATTAATGAAAGAAGGCTAAAGTAAAATCGTAATTCTTCTGAATATAAAAAAGCAGCGATTTGCTATCTTTGAACTAAATAATTCTTCAAACTATGAAAACAATTTTATTACTGCTCGCAATTGCCGGGGGGATATTATTCCCTTATGGGGAGAAATACACATTCCTCATCCGTTACTTTTTAATGATCCTTTTATTTTTTGCCTTTCTTGATATTAAACTTGATAAAGGGGTTATTCAGAAAACCCATTTTATTATTTTAGCATCAACTATTGGTATTGCGCTGTTGATATATTTTTTGATAAAACCCTTCAGTATTGAAATAGCACAAACTGCATTTATAACCGCAATATCTCCTACTGCTATTGCCGCTCCGGTAATTATAAGTCTGCGGAAAAGAAAAGTTGAGTTTGTAGCATTTTCCCTTGTGCTTAATAATATTGTAATAGCACTTATAATTCCATTCTTGCTAACCTGGTTAATTCAAAGTTCGGCCAACATTTCACTTGGCAAAATATTATGGCCGATATTAATTACATTATCAATTCCATTGGTTGCCGGACAAATAATAAAAATTATATTCCCTAAAGTCTGGAAGTTTTTAGTTGATTGGAAGGATTCTGTCTTTTATATATTGATAGCAAACATTTACATAGCGACATCTGATGCCGCGACTTATATCGGTTCAGAAATGACTACCGATTTATCTGTTGTGTTGATAATCGCGGTAATATCGGCAGGACTTTGCATGTTTTTATTTTCGTTCGGATATTTTCTCGGGGGCAAACATCATTCTGCCGAGGCAAGTCAGGCGTTGGGACAAAAGAATAACGCCTTTACCTTATGGATAGCATTAACGTTCATAAGTCCATTAGCGGCATTGGGTCCAGTATTTTATGTGCTTTTTCAAAACATTTACATTTCATGGGAGTTATACCGGCTCTCAAGAAAATAATTTTTAGTTCTGTAATTGGATTATCATTAATCTTACAACTCCCGAAAATTCATTGGAATAATTGTAATTCTTGACATTTAATTTTAGTATACAATAATGCAAATTCCACCAAGACGAAATGTAAGTTCTAATTTCAATTTGGAAGTCTTAAATATATACTCCCTTAATTTTCTTTCTTAAGAAACATTTCTATTGAAATAACGTCGAATGTTTATCATATTTAAGACGTAATGTCTTTATACAAACTGTTTTATTTATCAAGTAGAAAGGAAGCTTATAAATGAAGAAGTTCTTTAAAGTACTTACATATATTTTTGGGGGAGTAGCATTTTTAATTATCGCTTTTCTCATCTATTTCAATTCATCATTTCCTAAAGTTGATCCGGCACCTCAAATAAATGTCGAGATAACACCCGCGAGGTTAGAACGGGGTGAATATTTGGCAAATCACGTTAGTGTTTGTATGGATTGCCATTCAACTAGAGATTGGTCCCGCTTTTCAGGACCTCCGATGGCCGGTACGATTGGTAAAGGGGGCGATAAATTTGGAGAGGAAATTGGATTTCCAGGCACACTATACGCTAAAAATATAACCCCGGCTTCACTTAAAAGTTGGAGTGATGGAGAGTTATTGCGCGCGATTACTTGCGGGGTAAATAATGAGGACAAGGCATTTTTTCCATTGATGCCCTATTTATCCTACAATCAATTTACAAAAGAAGATGCCTATTCAATTGTAGCATACATCCGTTCTCTTCAACCGATTGAAAATAAGGTGCCCGAGGGTTCATTAAATTTTCCTCTTAATTTTATTGTAAAGACAATGCCTCTTCAAAAATTTAATCCATCTCCAGAACCAAATAAAAATAACCCAAAAGAATATGGAGAATATCTTGTTAAAATTGGAGGATGTTTTGATTGCCATACCCAATCGATAAAAGGAGAATATATTATGGAGAAGGCTTACGCGGGGGGAATGGAATTTAAGTTTCCAGGCGGTGTTGTGCGCTCTGCAAATATTACTCCCGATAAAGCAACCGGAATTGGTTCGTGGACTAAGGAACAGTTTATCGCAAGATTTAAAGCTTTTGATCCCGATAGTAACGAGGCTATTACAGTAGGAATAAAAGACTTTAATACAGCAATGCCATGGACAATGTATGCTGGAATGACTAACGAAGATTTAGGGGCTATGTATGATTATTTGATGACATTAAAACCGGTTTTGTTAGCGAGTGAAAGATGGACCGCCGCAAGATAAATTAGTTTGTTAAATTTACGGTTACAAAATTTAATGCGGGTTACTTTTGAACGAAACAATTACTGCCATAGTCCTTTTTTTAGTAGGAGTTATAGCGGGAATAATTAATGTAAATGCTGGCGGTGGTTCAACTTTAACACTGCCGGCATTAATTTTTTTAGGACTTGATTCAGCTACTGCAAACGGAACGAACCGATTGGCAATTATTTTGCAAACAATATCATCGTCAGCGGCATACAGTCATTCAAAATATAGTCAATTCAGGTTATCACTAAAACTTGCAATAATTACATTACCTGGTGTATTAATTGGTGCAATTGCCGCCGTAAAGATTGATGACAATACTTTTCAGATTATTCTCGGAATTGTAATGCTCGGAATCATATTAACAATGCTTATTCCTGAAACTGCTTCAAAAATTTATGATGATTCAAGTGATAAAAAAATAACTCTACCAGTTTTTGTTTCCTTTGTACTCACCGGTTTCTATGGCGGATTTATACAAGTTGGAATTGGGTTTATATTAATGGCTATTCTCAATAAGCTAATGAAATTTAGTCTTGTGTATGTAAATATGCACAAAGCAGTAATTGTAATGCTTTATACAATTCCGGCTCTACTTGTATTTATAATTGCAGGCAATATAAATTGGTATTTGGGAATTGTTTTAGGTTTGGGTAATGCCGCCGGCGCATGGTGGGCAACAAAAACATCTATTAAAAAAGGGGATAAGTACATAAAGATTTTTTTAATAATTGCCATGTTTATTATAGCAATTAAATTATTAGGTATAATCCCATAGTTGATTCTAAAAAACTCTGCTTTAGTACAAATGGACTAATTGAATAAAATAAACGGCAAATGTGCTAGTGCTAAAATTCCAAACCTTAGCAAAGTTTCTTTTCTAACTGATTCCGCCAAGTAAGTAAAGTATAACCCCTTCATTATTGTATTGCTCATCATTGAAATAATAACGGCGGTTCCAACAACCGCAGAGCTCTTTACGGTATCATTAATAATAGATAATACAAATGGGGTGATATCTGTAACACCTATTACTGCCGATAAGAAAAATATTCCCGATTGACCGAAATGTTGTTTTGCTAATGTTGTTATTATAGTTAACAAAACAAATAGCAACGCAAAAATTAAAGAGGGCCTTATTTCAAATGGATTTTGAAGCTGCTCAATTCCTTTTTCTTTTTTCAATTTTGTGGGAGAATTATTGAATTTTATGAGTGAAAGCGCCACACCAAATAAATTTAGAACAATTATCTTCCACCAAATAGTTTGAGCTAATGCCGGACTAATAATAATAATTAAAACTAATAATCTGATATGCATCATACTCGAAGCAATAATTGATCCTTGCAATGCGGGATAAGCTAGATTTGAATTTTTATTCGCAATTCTTCCGTAAGCTATAGTAACAGCAGTACTCGAAACTATACCGCCCGCTAATCCAGATAACCAAAATCCTAATCGGTCTCCAAATTTTTTCGATAAATAATACCCAACAAAACCAATTGTTGAAACAGCAATAACCATTCCCCATATAGTTGTTGGATTTAATTTGAAGGGGGTAAAATCTCTATTGGGCAGAACGGGTAGAATGATTAATGTAACAAGTAAAAATTTTAAGACTGCTAAAAATTCTACTCGATCAAGACTTTCAACAAACTCTTCCATCTTTGATTTTTCAGAAAGTAGTAACGTGTTTATAATTCCAAGAGACATAGCAACCCATATATCAACTAACAAAGAAAGGGCGCCAACGATAAAAGTAAGTAAAGCACTTATTTCGCTTGTAATACCAAATCGCTCCGACTGTGCTTTTGTGAAAAAAGAAATAGCGGTCAAACCGGCTAATGCTATTAGCCCGACAGGTAAAATTGCCATAACTCCATTTTGGTGAAGCCAAGCACATCCAAATCCAAACATACTAATAATTGGATATGTTCTTACTCCTCCAAGAATAAGCTTTCCTTTTCCCGATCCTTTACTGCTTTCCCTTTCTAGCCCCACTAAAAAGCCAAGAGCAATTGCAACAACAAACCTGAGTTCGTAAGTCCATTCAATAATATTCATATTTATACCAAAATGATTAGGAACAATTTTAATATTGCTAAATCTTTTTTAATTGTAAACAACTATTTTTATATTAATGATAACACACGAAGGATGTTCTTTATTAATTCAGCGATATAATATTTTAATAAAATAGTCTAGAGGTTGTAATGAAAAAAGCAATAGTCTTTGTTATGGTTCTAATGCTGAGTAGTGTATCGGGGGCAGTTCCGAAAGTATTTTCCTTGTTATCTCCCGACAAAAAACTGGAAGTAAAAATATCCGTCTCTGACATTCTCACATTTTCGATTATCAAAAAAGGAGTTGAGATTATTGCCCCCTCTTCCATATCAATGACAATAAATGAAAATAATGTGATTGGAAAAAATTCAACGGTCATCGACTCAAAAAATAATTCGGTTAAACGAGTTATCCCGAGAGTTGTAAAGCAAAAAAGTAGAGAAGTAGTGGAAAATTATAATGAACTTAGAATTTTGTTCAAAGAAAAATTCGCTCTAAATTTTAGAGTTTTTAACGAGGGAGTGGCTTACCGATTCGAAACAGAGTTTCCCGGGGAGATAAAAATTAACCATGAAGAATGCACGTTTAATTTTGCTGATGATTATTCAATTTACTTTCCCGAAGAAGAATCATTTATGTCACATAACGAAAGATTGTACCCTTATCTATCATTAAAGGAAATTAAAGATACCCGTTTTTGCAGTACTCCCGCAGTTGTGGACACGAAAGAGGGCACGTTGATTGGAATAACTGAATCTGATCTATTTGATTATCCGGGGTTGTGGCTCAAAGGTACATCGGCTAATAGTTTAAAAGGATTGTTTCCTCAATTTGTATTGGAGGAAAAAGCAAAAAATGATCGAGATGTTGAACCGATAAAACGGGCGGATTATTTAGCGATTACAAAAGGAACAAGAACCTTTCCTTGGCGGATTTTTGGGATTACAAATAACGATGGTGATTTAATTACTAATGAATTGGTTTTTCTTTTATCCCAAGAAAATAAATTGAATGATGTTTCCTGGATTAAACCGGGCAAAGTAGCTTGGGACTGGTGGAATGCAAATAATATTTATGGAGTTGATTTTCGGGCAGGAATAAACACGGAGACATATAAATATTATATTGACTTTGCATCAAAATATGGAATTGAATACATAATACTTGATGAAGGCTGGTACAAACTCGGTGATATATTATCTACTTCTCCAGAAATGGATATACCCGAGTTGATGAAATATGCAAAAGAAAAAAATGTAGGAATAATTTTATGGGTAATTTGGAAAACGCTTGAGAATCAGCTTATCCCTGCGCTAGATCAATTTGAAAAATGGGGTGCTGCGGGAATTAAAGTTGATTTCATGCAGAGAGATGATCAGACTGTGGTTAATTATTATTGGAAGGTTGCCGAAGAAGCCGCCAAAAGAAAACTCTTGGTTGATTATCATGGTGCGCATAAACCTGCGGGATTATTCCGCGCATACCCAAATGTAATTACTAATGAAGGAGTTAAAGGGTTAGAAAACAATAAGTGGTCGAGTGATGTAACTCCGGAACATTGTGTTACAATACCTTTCACTCGAATGTTTGCCGGTCCAATTGATTTTACACCAGGCGCAATGAATAATGTACAAGTAAGTTCTTTCAAAGATATGTTTTCTCAGCCGGTAAGCATGGGAACGAGGGCACAGCAACTGGCAATGTATGTGATTTATGAGAGCCCGCTTCAAATGTTATGCGATCTTCCAACTAACTACTATAAAGAATCTGAATGCATGGAATTTCTTTCTAAAGTTCCTGCTGTGTGGGATGAAACAAAAATTCTTGATGCAAAAATTGCAGATTATATTTTAGTTGCTCGAAAGAATGGGGAAGAATGGTATATTGGGGCAATGACCGATAATACACAAAGAAAATTAACAGTTGATTTTTCATTTCTAGATGAAGGTAAGTACAAAGCACACATCTGGCAAGATGGGATAAATGCCGATCGAAACGGGAATGATTACAAAAAAATAACAATCGAAGTATCAAATAAAAGTAAACATGAAATTAAACTTGCACCCGGCGGCGGATGGGCTGCAATTATTACCAAATAAATGAAAAAGAAAAAGGCTACTAAGAAGAAAAAAATCCGTATTCCTTTACCCAAACAAGCGCCAAAGGTAAAGGGATCCGATAAAATTTATAAACGAAACAAAAGTAAAAATATTAAGGAGTAGAAAGGTTTATTACCAAAAGAAATAATATCTATGCCTTAAGTAGCTTGGGAGAAAATTGGTTAATTGTCGTGCTGAACTGGTTCAGTATCTAAAACTAATTAATGCAATAACTCTTCCTACTGTAGATGTAACTTGGCTTTATTTTTAATCGTTCGTTATTCGAAGAAATCAATGAAAATTGTTGTAAACAATAAATTATAAGAATGTCTAAAACGTAAAAATTTTATCTCGGAGCATTCGGAATTGCAATTTTCTGCAAATTTATTCAGATATAAAAAAAGGATTTTTTAAAGATTTTTATTTGTTTATTTCATTACAAGCATTATTTTTGAGGTGTAGTGGCAGTACTTTAGAAGTAGATGTAGACGTAAAGCAATTCGATCTAACACCCTTTTTAGAGCTCTGTCCCGCAACAACAATTTATTTTTAAAATTATCAAAGGAGCATCTGTCATGGCAGAGCGCAAACAAGGAACCGTAAAATGGTTCAACAACACTAAAGGTTTTGGTTTCATTAAACAAGAAAGTGGAGATGACGTTTTTGTTCATTTCAAATCTATTATTGGAGATGGATACAAATCCTTAGCTGAAAACGATAAAGTTGAATATTCAGTTGCTCAAGGTCCAAAAGGGCTACAGGCATCAGAAGTAAAGATTCTTAAATAAGAAACGAAACCGATTTTTGAGAGCCGTCTTTTGAATTTTGGACGGCTTTCTCTCTACAGGTAAGGCAAAAAAGACTTTTTGTCAAAAAATATTTGGTTTGTTAGATAAGTATTCGTATGTTTGTACCAACAAAGGCAGTAACTTTAGAAGTAGATGCAGACGTAGAAGCAATTCGAACACTCACCAGATTTTAGAGCCCTGTCAAAGTTTCAAATTCATTTTTTAATATTTATAAGGAGCATCTGTCATGGCAGAGCGCAAACAAGGAACCGTAAAATGGTTCAACAACACTAAAGGTTTTGGTTTTATTTCACAAGCTAACGGGGATGATGTATTCGTACATTTCCAATCTATCGTGAGTGAAGGTTACAAAAGCTTAAACGAAAATGATAAAGTTGAATATTCTGTTTCTCAAGGGCCAAAAGGTCTTCAAGCATCAGAAGTAAAAGTACTTAGATAATATCTAAAGCTATTTTTATTAAGAAAAGCCGCTTAATTAATTTGAAGCGGCTTTTTTATTTATGAAAAAAGTTCAGTAACTGGAAAGAGTTCCTTTAATTCTTGCATATTCAAACCCAACATTAAAACTATATATACCTACCGAAAGTGAAACAACTGAAAAACAGGTGAGAGAAAAAATCTCCGGTGTGAGGGAATAAAGATTTGAATTCAGAATTAGCAATTCCCTTAGTGCATTTAATGCATGAGTGGTTGGTAAAAAAGAAGAAAATTCTAACAAACCCGGAGGAAGCATCTCGACAGGAAAAAATACTCCGCTTAAAAAAGTTGATAAAGTAGAGAAGATCCAACCAATTGGGTTACCTTTTTTAAAAGCCAATGTAATGCCAGCTGAGATAAATCCAATACCGGATAAAGATAAAATTAGCAATATGATAACAAATATTGCTGGAAGTATATTTGGAGAAATCTCTATACCCAAAAGGAATCTCATCGAAAGCAACATAAATGCCGACTGAGCGAATAATTTTATATAGTTATAAGCGGAGGCCCCAACAAGAAGCAATATCAAACTTTTCGGACAAAAAAGTAAAAATTCCAAGGTCCCCAATGTCTGTTCTTCCCGTATCGATTTTGAAAACGAATTAAGTGAAGTTGATGAAAACCACTGAAATAAAATTCCCACAATTAGAAATGAGGAGTAATCGCCATTATACTTGCTTAAAAAGGAGTTGGAGCCAGATACCATTAGTTTAGATAAAAAATAGACGAGCACTAAAAAGGAGAATAAGCTCAAGTATTGCAGAACAATCTGTAGTTTATAACTTTTATAAATTAACCAATCTCTTTTAATAAAAACTAAAATAGTGTTCATGATACTTTTCGGTATAATGATAAATAAATATCTTCCAAGCATTCATCTCTAATATCAACACCAGCTATTTTGTATGACAGCTTGGATTCTCCGGAAAATAATGTTCTAATCAATTCGGGTTTTTCGGAAGAGGGCACTCTATAAGTAATCCTATTATTAATTGTAGTATGATCAACCTTACTGTTGAATTGAGATAATATATTTTGATTGGGTATTTCAGAAAATTCAATGGTTACTTTTGAAAATCTATGTTTGAGCATCAAGTCACTGATGCTTGAGCATAAAAGCATTTCTCCATTCTTTATTATTCCTATATGATCACTCAAAAATTCTGCTTCATTTAGATTTTGGGTTGATAGAAGTATAGTCTTTCCTTCATTTTTCATCTGTTTAATTATATCCCTAACTAAAATTGCCGAAAGGGGATCTAAGCCGGTTGAGGGTTCGTCAAGGAAAACCACCTTGGGATCTGGCAAAAAAGCTCGACAAAGACTAAGTCTTCTTTTCATTCCGGTTGAATAGTTCATGAACATTTTATCTTTGTCCTCAGTCAAATTGAATTTTTCCAATAAATTAATTACTCGTGAACTGATAATGCCTTTATCCAAACCGAATAACTTTCCATAAAATTCTAAATTTTGAAAGCCAGTCAATCGATAATAGAAAGAACGCTCGTCGCATAAAGATAACCCAATGTTTGATTTTACTTGTTTGGCCTGTGAGGTGATAGAGAAACCATTGATAAAAGCATCACCTTTGGAAGGCTTTAGAAGAGTAGATAACATTTTTAATGTTGTTGTTTTTCCGGCTCCATTTTCTCCCAACAAGCAAAATATTGTCCCACGATCAACTTTAAATGATAAGTTTTTAACAGCACAAAACTGTTCTTTTCTTTTATTAAACTCCTTCGATAAATTATCGGCGACAACCATCACTCCCCATCCGCAAAAATGTTAGATTTTCTAAATCATATGTGAAGAAGGCTTTCAACCTTACTCACGTTCAGCTGACGGTAATTAATTATAAATAGTGTTGTGATAAAGAATAAAAGTGTAATCCATAATATTAAGTCAATATTGTTATTGCTAGCTACAATTGGAGAAGCAAGATTAATAGAACGAAGAATAAAATTAGAGTTCATAAAAATTTGTACATCTTCACGTAGAAAAAGATAGTAAGCTGCGATAATTATAAAATTCGAATAGTGGGTTAATAGAGGTGTTGTTATAAATAACAACTTGACCATGCTATGAAAGACATTTAAGAATAATAAATACAATAATAACTCATTGGTTATTATTGGTGTTATCAGGTTCAAAGAAAAAGTAACTAAAAGAATCAAGATAAGCTGAGGCAATAATAGTAGAAATAACCTATTAAAAATTATGTGTGCATAGGGTGTATGCTTGCATGATAACAGAAAAACCATTTTAGGATTTATATCCAACTGAAGAATGTTACTTTGGTATATCCCGAACAAAAATGGAACAAAAAAACCCATAAAAATCTTGAACATCGGAATCACGTTTATACTAGAATTAAATAGAAGAGGCGCCAGTAAACCAAATCCCATTACAGAAAAAGCCATAATAATCTTTTGATCTTGATAACCCATCATTATTGAATGATATGCAGAAAGCTGAAATTTTAGTTTTGAATAGAATATTTGAAGAATTCCTCTTGAGTATGTTTCGAACGAGTATCTTTCGAACAAGTTGTTGGAGAGCTTAAATAAATAGATAAGGGCTAAAACCAATAATAATATTAATATTGCAACGAAGCCTATTATTTCGATAAACTGGGGAGCGTTCAACCACAGATTAGTAATCATGGAAATATCGAATACAGCTCCTCCCGATTTACTGCTCATAAGAAACGAAGAAGCATACAAAATTAGAATTGTAATAAAGGAACTAAACACGTTTCGCAATTTCAAAAAAAAGATAATCGAAAGTGTTATCCAAAGGAGAATGTAATTTAGCAGACTGTTTGCATATTCCAAGATATAAGCTTCGAAATTAATTGTGTGGGGAGAGTAAAACAGCTGTTGGATTAAACTAATTAAATATGCGGGTAAAACATAAAATAAATTAAACACAAGAAAATATGATATCAATAATGAAATGATAATTTGATGTTCGGTTAAATGAACAGCGATTATAAGTATTTTGCGATTAATCAAATAAACATATAAGTGACTTAAAATTGACAAAACAAATATGCAGAATCCAATCGAGTACAAAAAAGCATTATAATTACTTAATAGTTTTAATGAACTGTATAAAGCATAGTAATCAAAAGGGGGCATTGAGAAGATCCATGCAAAACTAAATAAGAAGGAAATTCCTATAATATGACTCGTTGAATAAAACTCCTTAACTGTATTTTTAATTAAAGAAAGCATATATCAGAGTGAGATATAATAATTTATCAAACATTGAAAAGCTTCACGCAAAGTTGGCCTTACAATTGTCCCTCCAAGAGAGTCACTTCGACTTGAATCATATCTTAGGATTATAGATGAGTTATTGTTAATGACATTTACTACGGACACATTATGATTCTTTATTTCAGAAAACCTTTTTGAGTCAATATGAACTTCTTTGATGATACCCAGATAGTTACTTATTAAATTTTCAGTTGCGTCGTAAAAAACAATTTTAGAGTTGTCCATTACAATTATTTTTGAACAAAGATCGCGTAATTCCTCAAATACATGCCCCACATAAAGAACAATATTCTCAGCACTATTCATTAGAAGATATCTGGATAATTTCATGCGTCCTTCAATATCTAAGTTGTTTGTCGGTTCGTCGAGTAATAAAATAGAAGGATTGTGAATGATTGCCTGTGAAATTGCTATTCGTTGTCTAATGCCGCCCGATAAATGGCCAATAGGTTTAGCTGCATAACCTTCAAGTCCAAATACTTCGATAACCTCGTTTATTCTTAGGCTCCGTTCAGATTTCTGCTTCCATTTAGAAAGCAATAATATATAGTCCAAGAATTCAACAAGTGTCATTCGTTCATAAAAAGGAGGGTCTTGAGGAAGATAGCCAATGACTTTTTTCCACGAAATTGAAAGTAAATCAACTTTTTCACGATTTAATAAAACTTCACCGCTATCTGGTGCTACCAGTCCGGACAAAACCTTTAGTAACGTTGATTTCCCCGATCCGTTTAATCCTATAATTGCCGTAATCCCAGGCTCAATAGAGATATTTAAATTACCTAATACTTGATTGCTTCCGTAACTTTTCGAAACATTTAGTAATTCTACATTCATAGGAGAATCATAATTAGTTAAAAAAGTTTGATTCCTTGATTTTTGCTAACATACCTTTAATATGAGAAGTAAATATTTCAAAGTTCAGTTCCTCTGAAATATTAATGCTCTTGTTTAAATGTGATTCTATTGTTGAGTATAAATTATTCTTGAAATTATCTTGACTGATAAGAGCGTAAACATCCTCAATTGCCGCATTTTTTGTGTTGATGGCATTCAGACATGCACACAAAAGATATGATTTATCAGGTTTTACAAAGTCCTTTTTTATATCAATTAAATCATCACACAGTTGTTTGGCAATGTGATATTTCGTCAACATTATTTCCGATTTATGAATTAATGGTTGTTTGTTTGTAAGATAGCAGAAGCAAACAAATGTAATGTTTAATGGCAGAAGTTTGATGCCGAGATAATGGAGATTATCATTTTCAAATATAGATTCAATTCCTATTTCTTTTTCTTTTTTCTCCCACTTTAATGATTTATAATACTCACCTTCATAATGATTAATATAGTTTAAGATTTGCGGACCTGTAAACTCAACTAGTTGAGTAATTGCTTCGTTTTTTAGAAAATGAGTATCTATAAATTTGAATATCATTTCCCTATAGCAATTTTGTGGTAAATGGTACTCATCCACAATGTTATCTTCTGCCATAATAAAATAAAGATACATAACATTAATCAAAGCCAATTTTCTTATTCTATTAATTTCGGAGGGGGAGATATAACAGTAGTTATAGGGAAAAGTAAGAAGCCAGTTATTCAGATTGAATGTTGAGTCTTTATTCTGGTCTAGTGCTATTTCATATTTATTTATTTTTTCATAAAAAGCAACTCTAAGGAGCTGAAGTTCTTCATGTAAATTAATCTGGAGGCACTCCACATCGTCTAAAAACGCAACTTTTCTATTTAAACTCATAAAAAGAAATTTTGGTATTCTTTGTCCGAACGATCAATTGTTCGGTTCCCTTATTAAAAAAGTCGGTGAATGTTACAACTGATTGACAATTCTTTTTTTGCTGTTTAACCGTGTTATTAAATTTAATTTCACCAGATTTGATATCTAGAATAATAACATTAGCATCATAGTCGGTAATTGTAATTACCTCAGGCGTGTTATCTTTGTTAATATTATGAAGAGTGAGAGGAAGTTGGATTTCATTCCCTGTGTTGGTTTTCCATAGAATATTAAAGGTTTTCCCATCTATACCATAGATATTAAAATCAACCGAGCCCCCAATTATATCATCAACCCCATCATTATTAAAGTCGTAGAACCTCAAATAACCTATCATTCCGGCATTATTGTCGTTACCCCCAATTTTCTTCTTTTGCATTAAGATAGTCCCAGTATTAGAATCAATTTTATATAAATTACCTCCCCGAGTGATCACTATAATTTCATTACTTTTTTTCGTTCCATAAATTTTGGATAAATCATCTTTCCCTTCTCCCAGTTTAATTCCTAAATAGTAATAGCTAGTAATTCCAAAATCCATTTCCCATATTACTTTATTAAGTTTTAAGGAATAGCACACTAATAGATTTTCATCACTTTGAATAAATACTTTGTCATCAACTATTCTATGTGTAGGATATTTAATGCTCACCTTTCTCTTATAATTCAAAATATTTTTCTGAGATTTGAGATCAATAATTTCTATCCGATCTCTGTAATTCAATGTTAATGTGAATTGTTCATCAGTTTTGTCTATCCATGGCCTATCGAGATTTTCGTAATCAATATGAAAATTCCCTATTTGCCGCAAAATATTTGGTGCGGAAAACTCATACAATCTATTTTTTTTTAGAAAGTAGATGTTATTGAGCGTATCTTGTAAGTCATCGTAAGTATAATCAATCTCTTTTTCCGAAAATATTATTTTTTTATTCTTATCATATATTAAAAGAGTAATTTTAGGTTTTATGTATGTAAATAGAGCAAGATACTTAGTTCCATCCTTCTGTAAGATTATATTATTCGGATAGATAAAATTATCCGATTCAATTGATTCAACTTCTTTCCACTGAGCTTGAAAAAAAGTAGTTACACATAGAAATAATAGATAGAAAACTGACTTCTTCATTGGATTCCTCCTGTTTTAAGCCCCATGCGATTTTGTCTTTATCTCTTTTTTGAATATTAACCGGTATAGTCCAGTCCACAAAGGTCTTCTGTTGCACAGCTAGTACAAAAATCAACATAATCACATTTATCAAGTTTACTACATCCCGGTTCCTCCTCGGTTGCGGAACACATATTTGGTAAATCATTATTCAACAGTTCGAATTGATATTTTTTTGTATCCATTTTTCCCTCCCTAAAATAAAATACATTGTAAATATATATTTGTGTTGCATGGGGCTCTTAAGTTATGGTTGATAGATTTCCTTATTCCGCTTATTACGTTTAAATAAAAACTCCTTATCCTCACTCGTTAAACAGTTATAAACATAAATTGCGCTTTCAATAGATTTTTTTATTAAACGGCATCCCTCTTCTGATGGGGTATTCTTTTCTGCATCAGTTGAACAATTATATTCATGCACACAACCCCCTCCGCAAAAATATTTTGCCCAGCAGGCACGGCAAATATTGTTATCTACTCCCATGTTTAAAATGGATTTATACTCAAGAGCTGTACCTTTCCTAACATTTCCAATTTTATAATTATCATCACCAACGAATCTGTGACATGGGTAAATATCACCATCTATAGAAATACCAACTATCCCTCTTCCAACTCCACAAAAGAAGTATCGTTTTGATTTATTGTACAATCTAGTTATGTGAGGTATTAATCGTGTATCTGCCGGAAACTCTCTATTTTTTATAGCTAAGATTGTAATATCAACCAGGAAATCGAAGTAAGCTGATAACTTATTGTAATCGTCATTAGAAAGTTTAAATTGCTCTTGCTTAGGGGATTCAGAGGAGAAGATGGCTTCTGCCCAATTTACTTTTTTAAATCCCAATTTACTGAGGTAAGCAACATGGGTTTGCAAATCAGCATTCTGTTTGGTAACCGTAATTCTTGCGGAAGTATTGGATTTTAATTTTCTACTGGTAATTAAATTGGTAATGTTATTTTCAATTAACTTATGTGATCCAACCGAGGATTTAAAAGGTCGATTTATTTGCTGGGATTTCAAATCGCCGTCGCAACTAACTACAATCGAAAAATTTTCTTGATTTAAATAATCAATGACTCGTTTATCTAAAAAACATCCATTTGTTGTAATAGTGAATAATGCTCTTTTATTAAATAGCGGGGCTTGTTCTTTTGCATAGGTAACAACTTTTTGAATTAGATTGAAATTTAATAGCGGTTCACCACCAAAGAAGGTTATAATTACAGTTTTTTTGTCCCCCGAAGATTTAATCAGCCAATCAACAGCTTTGTAAGCGGTATCTGCTTTCATCAATCCGCGACTGCCATACTCACCCTCATCACCATAGCAGTAGACACAGTTCAGGTTGCAGATCTGCGAAACATTTAAACAGATTTGATTTACAGTGCTTTTTGAGTAGGGGGTATTATTTGATGAAACATGACCAGAGGATTCTGATGAAATTCCCATTTCTTTTAAAATCAGCAGTAAATTCTGATTGGGGATGGTTTCGTTTTTTCTCCATTCATGAATGTCTTTGTAGAGTTCTTTGTCTATTTTATAAAGATTCAAAGTTTCGGTTTGCAGCAAGAAATAGAAATCTCGGTATTCAAAAAAATGGTAATTATCCATAGCTCCACTTTTTTTGAACAAATATTGTATATAAAATTGTTTTTTGAATCAGTACTTATACTAGTTTTTATAGAAATATTTTGTTTTGAGAGGAAATATTTGAGTGGAATTGACCGGTTTTTCTATCTCTTTTAATGCAGCACTGTTTTCTGATGAGTATTTTATCAATTGTTGAGTGGTTGAAAACCCTAATTTTGACCTTAAGTTATTGGAGTGAAAATATATAGTTCTAGGAGAAACAAATAATTTTTCGGCGATTTGCTTGCTTCGTAGTCCCTCACCAAATAGATATAATACTTTTTTTTCCATTGGAGTCAAATTACTAAATGTGTCTTCATTAATTTTATGATTTATTGTTGTGGCATTTGTTTGGGGGATGTCGAACAATCCGATATTCAGCAGCCAACTAGTTCTTAATTTTGTATTCGGTCCAAGGATTATTAATAGCAATGATAGGATTGATGAGGAAAATAAAAAGAGAGTAAATTGATCTCTCAGAAAATCAGCTTGAATATAGTAAAGCATTACCTTCGCATTATCTTTAATAGTAATCAAAATTAGAATTAGAAGAAAAAAGCTTAATGAGGAAGCGGTTTGTAATTCTTCTTTAATTTCTTCAACAAAAAAATAAATTATGTAAAAAGATGCCATGAGAGTTATTACAGAAGGTAATAATTTGGGGAAATAGAAATATGGTAATAGTAAAATAGAGGAGAGCATTCCCCAATAAATATTTTTTCTGTCTTTATAAGGTAAAACTAAAAGTAATAGAGAAATCGACATCGGCATGAAATAGTAAGTTGGAATTTTAAACAAATAGTAAAGGATAATGAATGCTGGATCAAGAAGTGCCAGACACACAAAATAGTAGAGGAATTTTGTGTGTCTGAATATAAAAACAGGAATAATATTAATTAATATGTTGAATGCTATCAGTAACAACCAAATATCTGCCATCTGCCACACCCCATAAAACTAAGTGGTTATAATTGGCATCCCCCCGCATTAAATCTTATTGAGGATGAATTTCGATTAAACTTAAAAAAACTGATTTAAAATATCAACATTATTAATGAATTATCTTTTCTCCTATAAAACTTTCTATCAGCTCGGATTTTTATCTGCGGAGATTCTTGTTAGTTGAGTTAATTTAGTCGAATCCTATATACTGATGTATTAGCTGTAATATAGAGAGTTTTTCTATCCGAATCTCCCCAGTTGCAATTTGTTGGAGTTTCGGGGGTTTCGATTTTATCAAGATATTTTCCCTGTGGCGAAATTATCCAAACACCGCCTGGACCCGTACAATATAAATTTCCCGCCGGATCAGTCTTCATTCCATCGGCGTATCCTTTTTGAGGGATTCTGTAAAATTCTCTTTTGTTAGAAATCGTTGAATCATTAATAACATCCCAAACATAAATTATGCATTTGGGGGATTCGCACACATAAAGTTTTTTTTCATCTGGGGAGAAACATATTCCGTTTGGTTTATCAAACGTGTCATCAATTAAAGTGACTTTACCAGTTGTACTAATTCTGTAAATTCCTTTGTGAGATAATTCAGTTGATTCCCCTTCGGGAACGTTAAAATCGGGATCGGTGAAAAATATGGAACCATCCGACTTCACAACTAAATCGTTAGGACTATTAAATTTTTTCCCTTTATAGTGTGAGGCGAGGACGGTTTGAGAGCCATCACTTTCGAGTCTGGCCACTCTTCTTAATTGTGTTTGCGCCATTATTAAATTACCATTATTATCATAAGTTAAACCGTTTGAAATACCCGAAGGCTTTAAGTAAACACTCGTACCGGAATCTTCAGTCCATCTGTACATTGTATTTGCAGGTTGCATATCGCTAAATAGTAAACCAAATCCATCTTTCCACACAGGTCCCTCAACAAATACAAATCCAGTAGCAATTTTTTCAAGTTTTGCATTTTGGGGGATTGGCGATTGCGCGTTGGCGATAGATATTTGCACTAGTAATACTATTATAATAAAATATTTTGTTTTCACTTCAACTCCATTAATAATATAATTGCAACACTAATTTATAATAGTTTTTAATTAATTAAATATGGCAAACGACAATTGGATGAAAAAATTTTAAAAAACTGGAAGCGCGCGGTTATTAAAATTGGCAGTTCCTTGATTGCACCTGGCGGAAAAAGTATAAGCGCAAAACATACATTGCCTATTGCAAAATTTATTACTGAATGCAGAGCCAAGGGAAAGGAAATCATACTGGTTTCATCGGGCGCTGTCGCGGCAGGATTATCGACCCAGCCACAAATGCAGAGAAGAACTTCAAGAACAATCCCCGAAAAACAAGCTCTCGCGGCAATTGGACAGCCATTATTAATGCAAAGTTGGAGTCGTTTTTTTGATTTTCCCTGTTCTCAATTATTATTGACACATGAAGATATTAATGACAGGAAACGATTTGTAAATGCAAAAAATACACTTCATATTCTATTGGAATTAGGAACGCTTCCAATATTTAACGAAAACGATACTGTTGCGGTGGAAGAATTAAAAGTTGGAGATAATGATAATCTTGCCGCTTATGTGGCAATGTTAGCCGAAGCTGATTTGTTAATAATTTGTTCCGATGTTGATGGATTGTATGAGACAGACCCGAATAAAAATGGAAACGCAAAATTAATTCCTGTCGTTAAAAAAATTGATCAAAGTATATTCGACTTTGCGCTTGGCTCTAATAATCCAGTGGCAACTGGTGGAATGAAAACAAAAATAGAAGCAGCCCATAAAGCAGCAGTTCGGGGAATCAATACAATTATCATCAATAGTACTAAAAGCGAAGTTCTTGATGACCTATTAAAAGATAAAGTTTCTGGCACAATATTCTTGAAATCAAATAATCCAATGACCGCAAAAAAACATTGGATTTTTCACGCACATAAGCCAAAAGGAAAAATATTTATTGATGCCGGCGCTTCTAAAGCAATAATACAAAAGGGGGCTTCACTTCTTCCATCCGGAATAAATAGATCAGAGGGGAATTTCAAGAAAGGGGACGCGGTTGAGATAATTGTGCTTTCAGATAACACACAAAACACAGTAGCAAAAGGAATTGTTAAGTATAATTCAGATGAAATCAAAATAATTGCTGGTAAAAAAAGCAGGGAGATAATCACACTTCTGGGGTATAATATTTCCGACGAAATAATAAATAGAGATGAACTTGTTTTAATTCAAGAATTATAGGTGCCTGATTGGATAAACAATTATTAGAAATTGTAAAAAATAGTTTTTCGGCTTCAAAAAAATTGGCAAAGTTGAATAGCGCAAAAAAGGATGAAATTCTTTCTGCGATGGCGGATCAACTTGTACATAGTGAGGAGTTAATACTGAACGCCAACAAAACTGATATTGAATATGCGAGAAAGAAGCAGTTATCCGATTCGATGATAGATAGATTATTATTAACTTCCGAAAGACTTCATTCTATGGCGAACGCAATTCGCGAAGTAATTGAACTGTCTGATCCTGTTGGAAAATTTAGTGGTCAGAGAATTAGACCGAATGGATTGAATATAAATATGATGAGTATTCCTCTTGGGGTCATTGCAATCATTTATGAAGCCCGACCTAATGTTACATCGGATGCGGCCGCACTTTGTATTAAAAGTGGAAACGCTGTAATTCTTAGAGGAGGCTCCGAAGCATTTAATTCTAATATTGAAATAGTAAAAGCTTTACGCTCCGGCATTGAATCAACAAATGTTGATCCATCTATACTTTCTTTTATTCCAACTACAGATCGAGATGCAATGCTGGAATTGTTAAAGCTTGATGAGTATATTGATTTGGTAATTCCACGAGGCGGGGAAGGATTAATTCGTTTTGTTGCAGAGAATAGCCGCATTCCAGTTATAAAACATTATAAAGGAGTGTGTCATTTATATATAGATGAAGCAGCAGATCAGGATACCGCAATAAATATCTTAATTGATGGAAAAACCTCTCGTCCAGGCGTTTGTAACGCGCTCGAAACAATGCTTGTTCATAAAAATATAGCCAATGAATTTTTACCAAAAGCAGAAGCATTTCTAATTTCTAAAAATGTTGAAATAAGAGGATGCTCTGAAACAATCAAAATATTGCCAAATATTAAACTTGCTGATGATAATGATTTTTATGCTGAATATTTATCTCTAATTATTTCAATCAAAGTGGTCGACAATATTGATGAGGCGGTGGCTCATATTGAAAAGTATGGATCAAATCATACGGAAGTTATTGTTACAAAGAATAATGAAAGTGCTGAAAAATTTATCAAAGAAATAAATTCATCGTCGGTAATGGTAAATGCTTCTTCCCGGTTTGCAGATGGGGGAGAATTAGGACTTGGCGCAGAAATAGGAATTTCTACAACAAAGCTTCATGCATATGGACCGATGGGACTTGAATCCCTAACAACTAAGAAATTTGTAGTTATTGGAGATGGGCAAGTCCGGCACAAAATTAATTGAGTAATTAATTATTGTGAGGCGGTCTCATCACATTTAATAAATTAAGAATAATAAAGACTGATTCATTATCGCGGACAACTGCCTGAACGAAATCATTTTCTGTTTTCTTTTTAAAGTCGGGTGGACTTTCAATTTGTTCTGCTTTCACATCATAAACACCATCAACACTATCAACAATTAACCCCAATCGAATAATTACTTTATTGATCTCATCTTCAACAATAATAATTCTTGTTTTATCGTTATATGCGGTTTCTTCCAAACCAATTTTTAAGCGCAAATCTATAACAGGCACAATATTGCCTCTTAAATTAATTACACCCTTTATATAGTGATGTGCATTTGGAACACGTGTAATGTTTGTTAATCTGATAATAGAAGTAATTCTTAAAATATCAATGGCGAAAGTTTCTTTTTCAAGGAAGAAGCGTAAATATTTTCCTTCAAGACTGAGCGCGGCCTTTGTATGAGCATCAATGTCTCCCTTTTCGGTACGTTCGAGCAATTGTCTTGCTTTTTCAACAAAATCAATTTTTGAGGCTTTGCTAACCGCATCGCTTTTATCTTTATCGGAACATACTAAATCTGCAAATCTCATATCAAAGAATTGATTCAAATCAATAATATTTCCAATACCCATTTCTTTGTTCATATAATTCTGAATGAAATCTAAATCGGCTTTTACAGGGTAAAGGTTGCTTGTTTTAATTCCCTTCGGTTCTGTTAAAACATTTTTAAGAACAGGTACCTTTAAGCCAAGTTCCTTTTTCGGGTCAAGAAATTCAACTGCGATCTCTGCGGCAAGTGCCGGTTTTTCTTCTATATATCTACCGGCTTGAACAATATATGAAACAAATTCCTGAACAGCCTCCGGAAAGTTTTTTATGAAATCAGATTGAACCGCCAATACACAGCAGGGATGATTTTCCCACAATTCACTAGAAAGATACTGAAGATCAGCAATTCCACCGGCAATTGCTTTCGTGCCAATAGGTTCAGCAACCATATACCCACTGGCTTTTTCGTTCTCATTTAAAAACTCGGGCATCTTAATTGGAGCAACAACTTCAAATTCCACATCCACATTTGGTTCACCTGTAACTCCCGGATTCAATCCAATATTCTTGAAGAAAATATGAGAAAGCATATTATGGATTGACATTTTGTGAGGAATATAAAATGATTTTCCTCTAAAAAAATCTTTTCCGGTAACATGATTGCCTGTTTTGTTTCTAACGCAGCAGCTTCCGTTTTTATGTGCAAATAATATTAAGCGAAGAGGCACACCATAATTATATAAATCCATAGCCAGCGGAGCCAGAATAAATGCCACATCTGCAGTGCCATTTTCTAATGATTTAGCAACAGTATTCCAGCTCGACATGCATTCAGTTTCTAGTTCAAAATGTTTTGGCTCAATTTCCTTTTTCTTAATTAAATGTTTTAAAACGCCAAGGGTTAAGTGATCGGTTATTTGAATATGAATTGCCTTCATTTTTACTTTACCTGAAGAGGTAACTTTGGATTCATAATTAACCTCTTTAATTTCATCACTTTCATTTTTAATCCCGAAAGCCTCATTCATTTTTTCGAGCAGCTCGGTATTATTGAAAGGTTTTGATATAAAACTGCTAACCCCGGCGGATGCCGCGCTTTCAATCTCCTTTTTTTCACCTCTTCCGGTTGCCATTAAAAAGGGAATATCTTTCGTCGAATCGTTGGAGCGTACCCATTTCAGTAATTCAAAACCATCCATCTCCGGCATATTCCAATCACTAATAATCAGTTCAACTTTCGAATCGTTTTCTAAATACTCAACCGCTCTTTTTCCATTTTCAGCTTGAATTACATTTGTAAAACCGAGTGAGTTTAGTGTTTTTAATTCCATTTGACGCATTACACCGGCATCTTCAACAAGAAGAATTTTAATGTTTTTTTGCAGTTCCATGTTTTTTCAAATTTAGTTTTAGAATATGGGCGACTAAGGGATATTTCACCTTATAAATTATCGAAGGTTTTTAGGGTTTTTTAAAGGTTAGAATGAAGAAAAGTCAACGAAATTTAAATCCTCCGGAATTTGGTGATTCCGGAGGTAAACTAAAGATTAAACTTGAACATATTTTGAAGCTAGAGTACCGCAAATTGGGCAATTATTTTCGGGTTTGCCAATTTCGATATGACCACAAATTGGACATAAATATATTTCACTTGTATCGAGATCTTTTCCTTCAAGTGCAGCCTGGAGAGCTAAATTATATAATTCAGCATGTACTTTTTCTGCATCAAGCGCGTAATTAAACATTCTTTTGGCTTTATGATTTTCATTGACTGCTAATTCATGCATTGGCGGGTACATTTCAGAAAATTCATAAGTCTCTCCAGCTATCGCCGAGCGGAGGTTATCGATAGTTGATCCCACAGCCTCGAGTGCAGCTAGATGTCCCTCTGCATGAATTCTTTCCGCCTCTGCTGCTGTTGCAAATAGTTTAGCAATATTCGGAAATCCATCTTTTTCAGCCTTTTTTGCAAAGGCTTTATATTTTTGATTAGCCTGACTCTCTCCCGCAAAGGCTTCTTTCAGATTATCATGAGTTGACGCCATTTTTTCTCCTTATATTTTTAATTAGTATTAATAGATTCTAAAGTCTTATTTAAATATGAAAAATCTCAACAAAAATTGCAATTTTCTAAGCTCTGCTAAAAATCTGATCTAATGAATAGGTAGTATGTTTTCCCAATTTTATATCTTTAGCGGAATTTAACATTCCAATAGCGACTGTTCTCGCTGGGATCGGCTTATACTTTTTAATAGCTGGAATCATTAAAGTGAGGAAATTCATTATAAAAATTCCAACTTTTTCTAAAATTCTACTCTCATCTCTTTTCCCCACCAATATAGACGGCTGAAAAATTACAGTTTTTTCAAATGGAAGCAGTTTCACAGAATCCTCCAGCTCCCCTTTTATTCTAAGATAAAAATTTTTTGACTTTGGATTTGCTCCTGTTGATGAAACAAGAAAATAATTTTTAACTGAGTTTTCAGAGGCAATCTTTGCAAAGTTTAACTGATACTCAAAATCAATTTTGTACTGCTCCTTTTTTGTGCCCGCCTTTTTTATTGTCGTACCCAAACAGCTAAAAAGCTCATCCCCGGTAATTAACTCATTATATTTTTCTAACTCATCAAATGAAATTAGAAATTCTTCTAATTTATCAACTTTTATATTTAGTGACCGACGGGAAAAAGTTTTTACTTTTGAGTACTCTTTATCTTCGAGAAGAAGTTTTACCAATTCTTTGCCCACAAGTCCCGTTGAACCAATAACAATAGCTGTTTTCATTAGTCAATGGTATATAAATAGTTTGGAAGTTTAATCTTTATGCCCGCATAACCTCCTACCATATCGCTCCACTGATCTCCGACGCAGGCAATAATATTATAACCCTTTTCAGTTAATTCTTTTCTCTTTAAAGCCTTGAATTCAGCTGCAGGAATTTTCATCTCACTTTTGTGCCGAACAATTAACGTATCAAAAACTGTATATCCTTCATTAATTAAATTATTATAAGTCGCCTCTCTTGCCTCCTCATATCTGCCTGTTATAAAAATAATTGCAACATTTTTACTTATTAAATAATTATAAAACTTCAGTGATTGAGGAATTGCCTTGGCATCTCCCTGGGTTATCCATTCATGCCACAAGCTGGGTACATAACCAAAACCAATTTCCTTGGTGTGTTCGTAATTTGAAAGAGCGGTTTCATCAATGTCAAAAACAACCGCAGGATTTACAACTGGACTAAGCCTTTCAATATCTTTTAAGGCGGAGGCAAATATTTCTTCGGTTTCTTTCTCAAAGTTACCCGATTCATAATAGTTTTGAACAAGTGATTTAGTTTCGCTTAAGTTTACGAGTTTGAATTCAGAACTTGCAGAACATCCTGCCAGAAAAATTATTAAAAGCGCTACTTTAACGGTTTTTATCATTTTGTATTCTTTTATGTTAATGAACATTACAAATAAATTAAAACAAGTTGGATTTAGCAACCAATTCTAATGCAAAAATCCATATTCTCATTGGTTCTTTTTATTTGAATTCTAAATTTAGAGCAACCGATAAATGCTGGTTTGTAATTGGGGCTAAAAATAGATTTTCCGCAGAAATTCTTTGAGAAGATTGAAAATTATTCGAGAAGCATTTCAGGTTATTGATTCAATAATTTTATAATTGTCTTCGTCAATTATGATTGAGGAAATGAATTAAAATTCATCAATGAACTAAAACCATAAAAAAAGAATAAAATAATAAGTAGAATATAAAACACCGTTAAAACTATTCCAACAATGATCAATATCTTAAATATTTTGAAGTATTTGTTTTGTAGTTCAAACCCAGCTTTTAATGCTTGATTGTTATTCGACATTCTATATATGGAAAATTGATCTGCCGCTTCCCGAATTCTTAAACCCGCAATAATTATTGGAATTCCGAACACAGCTCCAATAATTGTTAAGCAGCTTAATACTCCGTAGATAATTGTAAATAAGCCGACAAAATGCATATCCTTTGTAAGCTTTTCAAAAATGAAACCAAAATTTGACGTTGGACGGTAATTTTGTTCGGGGGATGAATTAATCCCATACTCATCAAAGTTTTCCATAATGCCTTCTCAATCAATTATTTTCTTTTTTTTCTTCCGCCAAACTTGGCAATTAAGAAATCACGACTGCTTTTCTGTTCTTGAATTAATTCCTTTTTTGAGAATTCCACTTTGCCACTTAATACACAGCCGGTTCTGCCCGGAATACAATCTCTTTGAAGCCTGTTACACTTATTAAACTCTAAATCAAGATGAGGACACGAGAAAGAACTCATTATCTTAATCTCTACTCGATCTTATAATTATTTGTTACAATAAATCCGGCTTTTTGCAAAGCTGTAATAGCAGTTTGCAGTTTATTTTTTTTAACAAAAATATAATCGGTATTATAAGTAGAAACGGCAAAAATGCTGATAAATGCTTCGGCAAGAATTTTAGTTAATCTCGCGAGTACACCAACAACAGAAAGATCCAACACATCATCTGCTTTTAAACAAACCCAATCTTTATTTGAATCCTTTGTACTAATTTCAATTTCTGAAGCGCACACAATCGAAAGTTCATCGTCTGATTTTCCAATCCAGTAAAATTCACTTTTAAATAATTCCGGCGGAACTTTATCAGCCGGGTCGAGTTTGTGAATAGTGTAATTAGCGTTTAATACAGTTATCTTCATCTCAATCTATATTTAATGAAAAAATCATAGTGAAGAAATAACCAGCATTTCATAATCGGAAGTTGTAAGCTCTCTTTTGGGAAGCCATTTTCCTATATCACAACCCAGAATTTCGATATTCTTAAATCCAACCGACTTCAATAACCAGGTAATTTCAGAGGGGACGTAGTACCTTTCATTACATTTTAAAAGTTGAGTTTCCCCAGAGTCATTTACAATTTCATATTCATTATAATCACGAAAAGTCATTAAATCAAATGAGTTGGCTCTGTTTATTCCACCGGTACTATTTTTATTAATAAATTCCTGAATGGAATTAAAAAGTGGAAATAACCCATTTAAAGTAGTAAAGATTAATTTCCCTCCCTCTTTGAGTACTTTTCTTGCGGACTGCAAAATCATGAAATTCAATTCGTCAGTTTCCATTAAGGGGAATCCTCCCTCGCAAATCATTATTGCTAAATCAAAATTATTTTCAAAAGGAAGATTTCTAGCATCGGCCTGCATAAATTTTATCTCAACATTTTGAGCCGCCGCGTTTAATCTAGCCTTTGCAAGCATTTGTTCAGAGAGATCTATTCCGGTTAAATCATAACCTCTTTTTGCCAATTCAATAGAATGCCTGCCTGTGCCGCATCCTATGTCTAGTATTTTTAATGATTTGTTGAATTGAATCTCTTCCTCAATAAAATCAACCTCACCAATTGTTCCGGTTGTAAAGTCTTCACTTTCATATTTGTTAGCATAGTTTTTAAATAATTCTTCGTACCACTGCATTTTATCTCCCGAATAATTTACGTGAATAAGTTAAATTTTGGAGTAGAAGTTAATTTTTTATTGACTACATATCAATCATTGGAACAATCTGAGTAGCTAAAATTGATTATTTTTCTTACAAAAATTAGAGTAAATTCTGGGTGTTTTTATTGAGAAACTAAATAAACTATTGGAGAAATAATGGAATATACAAGATTAGGTAGAACGGGATTAAAAGTCAGTCGGCTATGCCTGGGCACAATGAATTTTGGAGTTTACACAAATGAAGCGGATAGCTTTATTATGATGAACCGCGCTCTCGAAATGGGGATTAATTTTTTTGATACAGCAAATGTTTACGGTGGAATAGAGGATAGAAGTAAAGTTGGAACTACAGAAATAATAATTGGTAATTGGCTCGCGGAAAATAAAGGTAGCAGAGACAAAATTGTACTTGCTACAAAAGTTTATGGAAATATGGGTAGTCTGCCCAATGAATCAAAACTATCCGCTTATCATATTAGGAAAGCTTGTGAAGATAGCTTAAAGAGAATGAGAACCGATCATATTGATTTGTATCAGATGCATCATGTTGACCGGGATACTCCATGGGAAGAAATATATCAGGCAATGGAACAATTAGTTAGGGAAGGAAAAATTTTATATGTAGGCAGTTCCAACTTTGCCGCATGGAATATTGCAGAAGCCCAAATGATTGCTAAAGAGAGAAATTTTTTAGGTTTAGTTTCAGAACAAAGCATTTATAGTTTGAGAAATAGACATATAGAATTAGAAGTAATTCCGGCGTGCGAACATTTCGGATTGGGTTTAATTCCTTGGTCACCATTGGGTGGCGGAATACTTTGCGGGGTTCTCGATAAAAATGAAACCGGAAGCAGAAGAAACCGTGAGCCGCTACAAAAATCGGTTGAAAAATTGCGTCCACAAATTGAAGCTTATGAAAAGTTGTGCAAAGAAATAAATCAAAAGCCGGCAGATGTTGCTCTTGCCTGGTTATTAAATAATCCGTTAGTTACTTCTCCAATAATTGGTCCTCGCACACTTCAACAAATGGACGAAAACATAGCGACTCTGAATTTAAGACTTGATAAAGACACACTATCAAAATTGGATAAAATTTGGCCCGGTCCCGGTAACCAAGCACCGGAAGCATACGCTTGGTAGATCGAAATTAAATTGCTAATTCAAAATTCAATCTTTTAAAACGATTTGGAGAAAAAATGAAAATGGTTGTCAGATATTTTCTGTTTGTAACATTTAGCTTTTTATTTGTTAATAACGTTGCTCAGACAAAAAAACTCACATATAAACAAACATATCAATTTTCGGAACCGAGATTAACAAAGTCGATTCCACGATCAATTAATTGGTTTGATGAAACAAGTTATCTTGAAACAAAGACTGATCCTGCCAAGCCAAATTCACGAGCAAAATTGGTAAAAATTAATGCGGTGACAGGTAGTGATGAAGTCATAATTGATTATTCGCAGGTAGAATTACCTGAAGGTTTTGCGCTCGATAGACCCACATTATTTACTAAAGATTATGAGTCCTTCCTGTTCACTCAAAAAAATGATTTTTATTTGTTTATAAGATCACTCAATGAATTCAAACGTATAACGTTTGATGGAATAGAAAAGAAAAATCCTAAATTCTCCCCCGACGGCAAGAAGGTAGCATACACAAAAAATCATGATCTCTATTTTGCAGATTTTGAAACAGAGAAAGAAACAAGATTAACATTTGATGGATCAGAGTTAATTTATAATGGCTGGGCTTCCTGGGTTTATATGGAAGAAATTTTAGGAAGAGCTACAAATTATGCCGCATTTTGGTGGTCACCTAATAGCGATAAAATAGCATTTCTCCGATTTGATGACTCTCCGGTTCCGGAATTCTTTCTTACAAAAGCTGATGGTCAGCATGGAGTTCTTGAAAAACAGAGATATCCAAAAGCCGGGGATCCCAATCCTTATGTAAAACTTGGCATCGCTGATTTAAAAAGTGAAAAAGTAATTTGGGCCGATTTTGAGGAAAAAGCAGATCAATATATTGCCTGGCCATTTTGGACTCCCGAAAACAAGTTAACAGTGCAGTGGATGAACCGCTCGCAAAATAATATTATAATTTATTCTATTGATGAAACGACTGGCAGTAAAAAGGAAATCTATAATGAAAAACAAAACGAATGGGTTGAATGGTTTGAGGATTTAACTTTTCTACAGAATGAAAATAATTTTATTATCAGAAGTACGATTGATGGATTTGCGCATTTATATTTATATGATATAAACGGCAAGCTAAAAAATAGGATTACCTCTGGCGAGTGGGAAGTTAAGGATATTCATTTAGTTGATGAGAAAAATAAGAGAGTCTTTTTTCACGCGTGGAAAGAAAATAGTACAGAAAGACATCTTTTTGTTGTTGATTTCAGCGGCAAAAACCTAAAACAGCTAACAAAAGAACCGGGTACTCATGCATCTGCGGTTTCTCCTGGCGGAAAATATTTTATTGATAGATTCAGCAGTATTAATTCCCCCGCAAAAATTAATTTATATAATGCAGAAGGTAAGTTAATTAGAAATTTATATGATTCTAAGAATCCCGCAATTGATGAGTATGCATTAGCCAAAGCAGAACTGTTCACAATTCCAACTAAAGATGGATTTAATTTACCCGCCTCATGGTATCTGCCGGCAGATTTTGACCCCACCAAAAAATATCCTGTTATTATTTCGGTTTATGGTGGACCCGATGCTCCATCGGTACGAAACTCATTTCCCTTCTGGCTTGAAGGTTATTTTTTAGCTCAAAATGGAATTATTTATATGTCGGTAGATCACCGCGGCACAGGGCATTTTGGAAAGAAGGGCGTTGCGTTAATGCACCGAAAATTAGGCGAATGGGAGATTAATGATTACATCGAGACTGTGAATTGGTTAAAAGGGAAGAACTTTGTTGATACAACTAAAATTGCTATTAATGGTGGAAGTTATGGCGGCTATGTTACTGCGCTAGCGCTAACAAAGGGAGCCGATTACTTTACTCACGGAATCGCTGAGTTCGGAGTTATGGATTGGCATTTATACGATAATGTTTATACCGAGAGATATATGGATACTCCTAAAGAAAACCCTGAAGGGTACAAGTCGGGTTCTGTTCTAACTTACGCAAATAAGTATAAAGGTAAGATGTTAATTACTCATGGAACAATGGATGATAATGTTCACATGCAAAATTCAATACAATTAATATATGAACTGCAAAAGCAGAATAAGGATTTTGAAGTAATGTTTTATCCTAACTCAAGACATGGTATTGGATTTCCATTAGCCGCTCATTACAGCAAACTTAAAACTCAGTTTTGGTTCAAGAATTTATTGAATAGAGAATTAGATGTTGAGAAAGATTGATTAATTTATTTCACCAAAGAGAAGAGTAACTCATAGTTATTCTTCTCTTTTTTATCTTCCCTAATCTCAAAGGAATAATATGAATTATAATGAAAACCCAAAGGATTATTACGCACCGATGCACTCTGCAGAACATCTGTTAAATGGTACGATGGATAAGATGTTCAATAAAGGAAGGGCGTTCAGCGCGCATATAGAAAAGAAAAAATCCAAATGCGATTATAGGTTTGATCGTGATTTGAGTGAAAAGGAAAAAGATATAATTGAGAAAAAGATTAATCAACTTATCACCGAAAATTTACCGATTACCGAAAGTTTTA
Organism: Melioribacteraceae bacterium; assembly: GCA_019638015.1. Lineage (NCBI taxonomy): Bacteria > Pseudomonadati > Ignavibacteriota > Ignavibacteria > Ignavibacteriales > Melioribacteraceae > Melioribacteraceae bacterium. The sequence goes on from JAHBUP010000001.1 coordinate 287,275, forward strand.
TGAATCGTGAAGAAGCTTCAAAATATTTTAGTTTAGAAAGATTGCCGGAGGAGGCGGGGGATAGTTTACGCGTCATTTCAATCGGCGATTATGATAAATGTTTATGCAGCGGGCCTCATGTTTCTTCTACCGGTGAAATTGGCGGATTTAAATTTGTCTCTTCAAACTATGAAAATGGCGTTCTCCGCGTGAGGTTCAAAATCGGGAAAAGTTAAACTAACAAATTGTTAATTATCTGGTAATAATCAGTTAATAATAGCTCTCTAATTTTCGGTAAAAAGAGGTGAGCGCATGGAAATTAAATTAGGACAAAGAATTATTTATACTTTCCCAGAACCAATAGATTCCAGCAAAGCCAAATTTTTAGGTACAGTAGATTATGTTGGGGAGACATTTATCCTCATTAAAGATGACAGAAATATTAAACTGAAAGTATCATACAAAAATTTCCATCTTTTACAGCAGGTTGATTTTGAATTTTCTTTTCCTCGGTAGTGTGATTCTTGGTTTTAGCACTATCCTCAAATTTGAAAATGCAAATTTAAGCTATTATTTTTGCGTGTTCACTTTTTGAGGAAAGGGCTAATGACAGACGAAATCTATATCCACTACAAATTTAAGAATCGCAAAACAGGTGAGTTTAAAGAGGGTTACATTAAGGTCCCTGACGTTGCTAAATATGCAAATGGCTTAAAAAAATGTTTTGATGTGCATGAATATAAAGTCTGTGAAAAAAAATTAGTTAGCAAAGAGGAGTTTGATAAAAGAGGCAAAGCCTATTTATCATAAAAATGAAGACTTTTTATAAGCTTAGTTTTATCTTGTTAGTTGGGGGATACTTTTACTTTTCATTAATTCAATTGTCTGATCCGGGCATTAATTATATCGACGAATTAAAGAAGAGATCTAACTTGTCTCAGGTAATTAATTTTAACGAAGTTGATTGTTCCAACCAAAATTTAATATTGGGGAAAATAGTTGTAATGGACTCAACGATTCTCGGAGTATCCAATTTCAAAGGTTCTTATCTCGTCAAAACTGAAGTAGCCAATAAATGTGGTAAAAAAATATTCGCGATCCTAAAATGCACATCAAATGATATTCAAAAAATGAATACAAGCAAAATTAACCATGGATTTTTAACCGCATATATAAATAAGATCGAGTCCAGCAATCCAATAGCTATTGGAGATAGTATCGAAGGAAATAATATTTTTCTAAAGGGGGAAGAAGTTTTGATTTTGAGTGGGACCTTTTTAGATTTTTCAGAAATGAATTTTTATAAAGATGCTATCTAACCCATCACTTGAAAAGTATAGCGAAATTATTGCTCAAAATGATGCATGCGCGTTTTATTTTTCCACTCCCGATTGTAATGTATGTAAAGTATTAAAGCCAAAACTTTTCTCCTTTGTTGAGCAAACTTTTCCAAAAATAAAATTGCATTATATCAATCTGGAAGAAAATAGAGAACTGGGTGCTGGGTTAAATATTTTTACTGTTCCTACTGTACTGTTTTATTTTGAGGGAAAAGAGTTTTTACGAAAATCCAGATTTGTAAATTTCGATGAGCTCGCCGGAGAGATTGGAAGAGTATATAATCTGATGTTTGAATAAATGAGTCTATGTTTTGAAAATGGGGATGAGTAAATTCTCATCCCCATCGCAATTCTAATTAAGCTTTATTAACACTTCCGAGTACATTTACAATTTTATGTTTGTATAATTCCTTTAATGAATCTCTTGCTGGTCCCAAGAATTTGCGTGGATCAAATTCTTCCGGTTTGTCCATAAATACTTTTCTAACAGCGGCTGTCATTGCTAAACGACCGTCAGAATCAATATTTACTTTACATACCGCGGAAGCAGCGGCTCTTCTTAATTGATCTTCCGGAATACCTACGGCGTCTTTTAATTTTCCACCATTGCTATTAATAATTTTTACTAATTCAGCCGGAACTGAAGATGCGCCATGCAGAACAATTGGGAAGCCGGGAATTCTTTTTTCGATTTCTTCAAGTATATCAAAACGTAATGGAGGAGGAACTAAAATTCCATCTGCGTTTCTGGTGCATTGATCCGGAGTAAATTTATTTGCGCCATGAGAAGTACCAATTGAAATAGCCAGTGAATCAACGCCGGTCTTTTTAACAAAATCTTCAACTTCTTCCGGTTTAGTATAATGTGTAACTTCACTCGAAACTTCATCTTCGATACCCGCTAAAACACCAAGTTCGCCTTCCACCGATACATCATATTTGTGAGCATATTCCACAACCTGTGCTGTTAACTCAACATTTTTTTCGTATGGATGATGCGATCCATCAATCATTACAGATGAGAAACCGGATTCAATACAGTTCTTACATAAATCAAAAGTATCACCATGATCAAGATGAAGAACTATCGGAATTTTATATCCCAATTCTTCAGCATAATCTACAGCGCCTTTTGCTAAATGCTTTAGCAATGTTTGATTTGCGTATTTACGGGCACCGCTCGAAACTTGAAGAATAACAGGAGATTTTGTTTCAACGCAAGCTCCAATTATTGCCTGCAATTGTTCGAGATTGTTAAAATTAAACGCGGGAATGGCATATCCGCCTTTAACAGCTTTTGCGAAAAGTTCTTTTGAGTTTACTAACCCAAGTTCTTTGTAGCTTAGCATATTTATCCTATCTATTTATTGTTGAAAATTCATTTACTCTTTAAAAGTACGCAATAACTCCAAGGTGAAAAGTCATAATATCAGTTTTTGATTTTTTGGGATTAAAGATTGCATCTCCCAAATTATTAATTACCACACTCTCTTCTGTTAAGTATTCTGCTTCCGAGCCCATCAGATATCTGACCTTTAAATCCAGATATAATGTTTTAACATCACCCAAATTCTCGGAAAGTTTAAATAAAAATCCACCACCACCTCCATAGCTGAAATTGAAGTCATCAAAATTAGTAGATGAAGCAATTTCCTCTGAAGAATTTTCACTTTTTACGCTTGAGGTAGTGAATAAATAAGAACCGCCAGCCAACCCTTCTACATAAGGTTTAACTGCCCCCGAAAAAGGAGAAATTTTGAGCATTAAATGTAAATTGGCAAGACTGTTTGTTCTGTTAAGATTAAGATAAATTCCGGGAAATCCTGGCCATGCTCTTCTTTCACTAATTTCGCCATAAACCATATACCCAAGATCGAGGCCAAATGATACTGGTCTTTCTTTACTTGTTGCCCAAAGTGTACCTTCTACTTGAAGTCCATAACCTAATCTATCTACATTTTTTCTAAAATCACCTTGAGGTGAACCGAGCATTAAACTTCCGCCAAAAGTTTGTGCGATGGAAATTTGCGCGAATAATAAAACTATTGAGATCACTAAAAATGTTTTTTTCATAAAATCCTCTCGATTATAAAGTTTATTGTTGATGGATTTGACGGATTTTAATTAAATAAGTTAACCGGTGCAAATATAATAATTTTTAAGGGCAAAAAAGGATAGAGCGGTGCTAATTCTATGTGAATGTTACATCTGCTTCTTCAGCAATTCGAAGTAAATCAATAAACTCCTCGAATGGAATTTCTTTTGAGCCGAACATCTTTAAATGCTCGGTTTGAAACTGAACATCGAGCAAAACATATCCTCGTTCATTCAATCGTTCAATCAACTTAACAAGCGCGCACTTTGAAGCTTGCGAAACTTTCGAGAACATCGACTCACCAAAAAAAGCCCCTTTGTTCGAAATTCCATAAAGACCACCCACCAGCTCATTTTGCCAATATACTTCTACCGAATGGAGGTTTTCTCGTTCTATTAACCCTTTGTATGCTTCAATTAATTCTTCCGAAATCCAAGTCTCTTCTCGTGATGCGCAATTTCTAATAATTGTCAGTGGATCATAATCATACTTAAATTGGAAATTGGAATAGCTCATAAATTTTTTTAATGAACGGGGGAAGTTAAAGTTTTTTAGAGGAATGATAGTTCTAATATCGGGCATGTACCATTCTATTTCACCTGAATCATTAGCCATCGGGAATGCTCCTCGTGAATACAAGAAGAGCATTTTCTCCGGTTCTAATAATTTTTTCCTCTCACTTTTTTCGAAATCATTCATGCACTTTTACTTCGAAGCGGATGATCTCATATCCCTTTATTGTTTCGAATCCTGCATAAACAACAGACCCAAATACGAAAACCATCCCCAATAAGAAGGCGGAAATAATAAAATAGTTAAATAAAAAAATTTGTGTTATTGATGAAGTGCCGATTAATAGTGAAGTCGCTACGAATAACCCTATTGCTGTTACATTACATAATACCGCGTTTCGGACGAGTTTAACCCGAAATGTTAAAAACTGAATTTGCTTTGCCGCACTCTCAAGTCGCAAGTTGTCATCTGTTGTAGCCGGTTTTTCTCCAATCCTTAAAAGTATTCTTCTCTTTTCTTCATTAAGAAGCCGTATTCGGTTAACTACTAACGAGTAGCGGTTATTCATGCTAAGTAAAATTAATCCGCAAGCGCTAATCATTACTGCGGGCGCAACCATTAATTGAATAACGCTTACTATATTGGGAGGAATTGAAATTAATGAATCCATTATTAATACCTATTTCGCATAAATGTAATTGTGAAGAATTTCAATTGTTTCTTCATGTATTTGTAAATCAATTTGAAGTAAGTCCCTCATCGATAAAATTCCAGCAAGCTTCTCACCTTCAATAACTATTATGTGTCGCGTGTTTCTGTTTTTCATTTTCGCCAAACACTCTTGTGTTGATTCTCCAATATCAGCGAGGATTAGATCTTTGGTCATTACATCTTCAACGAGAGTAGATTCTAAAGATAGATTTTTCGCGATTACCCGTTTTACCAAATCTCTTTCAGAAAACACACCCAAAAGTTTTCCATCCTCGGATAAAACCGGAACAATGCCAATATTTTGTGAAGCCATATAATCTACAGAAGCTTTAATTGTGGTTCCGGATTTAACGGTATAAACGCCGGATCGTTGAGCAAGTATATCTTTTATTGATTTCACATTTACTCCTTTAAATAAGTTTGCTTATCCTAATTAATGTTAAGATTTGCCGAGGAGATATTCAAGTAAAAAATCATCTTTCAATTTTTAAGTTAAGCCACTTTTCTAATGTAGAATAAATCAATTCCTCTTCATCACCTTCAAAGCTGGCTATTCTTGTTGTATGTGAACCATTCTTTTTAACCATTTTAATGGCGTTTGTTTCGCCGGTTAATTGAACGGCAGTTGCGGTCCAAGTATCATTACCGCCATAAATATAAATTATATTATTTCCCTTTTTTTGAAGCCATGTATTAACTTCTTGAATTGGTTTGCAGTTATAATTTATTTTAGCGTCTTCCGGAACAAGCACAATGTTGCTACCATCTTTTACTTCTTTTAACAGATCTCTAAAATCTGTTAAATCGTAACCATAGTAACCAATTTCATTATATGCCTGAACAAAAAATGGAGCAAATCCTTCCATTGATTCTTCTGTAAAGTATTCGTATGAATTTGCTTTTTTCATATACTCAAATAATTCCTTTGATTCTGCCGTAACAGGAGGAATCTCTTCACATTTTTGTCCCCACTGCCAAAATGAAAATGAATACTCCAGAACCCAGTATTCAAAAAGAGACTCAAAATCAAAGAAGAATCGCTTATTATTTTTTTCCGCATCAAGCATCATCATGGGAATGATTTCATCTCTCCTTGAAAGGAATGATCTCTGAAATTCTTTGATCTTATTGCGGCACTCTTCGGTTCCAACAGAATTGAGAAACATATAAATGCGCGGATCTTCCTGAGATACATTTATTGGAGCGACGTATGGAACAGAAACATCAACATCGTTTGGATAAAATTTGCGGTGATACAGGGTTGTCTGTCCCCCTTTACTTATGCCGGTATTTATCCATTTACCGGAGTAGATAGTTTTGAATATTTGAACGATAGCATGATGGTCTGCGGCGGCTTGCTCGATATCCAAATATTTCCAATCAATTTTAGCCGGAACAGATTTACCAAAATATCGGTGCTCAACAATTATTTGATTAGCTTCAAGAATTTTAGATAACTCCGATCTGTAATTATAATTTGCCGAGTATCCCTCTGTAATTAATACTACTGGTTTTTTGTAATCAATATGAGAGAGGAAAATTCTTTGTGTAAAAGTTTGAGAATTCGGATTTTTATGATCGAGCGGCTGTGTAATAAAAATTTCATATCCCTCGGTAAAGGAACTGCCAATTGAAGTCGGCTTTATTTCAGCTACTTCTTTAATTGATTTTAGTTTGAGAAGTAGATCGGTTGAAGGTTGAGCATGAAACAAGGAACTTATAAAAAGGAATAAAATAAAAGATGAAATTACTTTTCGATTCATATAAACCCCGGAGTTATTTGCGGTTTTGAAGAGGGGTCTGATTTCTCAAACCCCGTAAATAAAATTTAATTATTCTTCACTCAAAAATGGATAACGATAGTTGGTGGGTGGAATGAAGTTTTCCTTTATTGTTCTTGCCGAAACCCACCTTAATAAATTTAAGTAGGAACCGGCTTTATCATTAGTTCCGCTTGCACGCGCGCCGCCAAATGGTTGTTGCCCAACCACAGCGCCAGTAGGTTTATCGTTTATATAGAAATTGCCTGAAGCGTTTGCTAATGCCTTATCGGCAACCGCAACCGCATATCTATCTTGAGCAAAGATAGCACCCGTTAAAGAGAATGGGGAAGTATCGTTACAAATCTGAAGTGTTTCCTCATACTTATTATCGTCATAAACATATAAAGTTAATACTGGCCCAAAGATTTCTTCTTCCATCGATTTGAATTTCGGATTGGTAGTTTCAATAATAGTTGGTTCAATAAAATATCCCTTGGAACTATCATAATTACCGCCGGAAATAATTTCGGCTTCATTAGATTTTTTAGCATAATCGATATAGCTGGTAATTGTATCGAAAGCACCCTTATCAATTACCGCATTCATGAAATTGGAAAAATCTCTAACATCCCCCATCTTTACAGTTTTTAGTTCACTTACAACATAATCTTTTAATTTTGGCCAGATCGATTTTGGAATGTACGCGCGAGATGCGGCGGAACATTTTTGTCCTTGATACTCGAACGCGCCTCTAATTAAAGCAACACCAAGAGCGGTTAAATCGGCCGATGAATGAGCAAAAATAAAATCTTTGCCCCCGGTTTCTCCAACTATGCGCGGGTACGATTTATATTTTGGTAGATTGTTGGCAGCGGTTCTCCACATCGATTGGAAAGTTGGGGTTGAGCCGGTAAAATGAATTCCACCAAAGTATTCAGAATCCATAACTGGATTACCGACTTTGCTTCCCGAGCCGGGTACAAAATTGATCACACCAGCGGGTAATCCCGCGGCTTCCAATAATTTCATGATCCAGTAATTAGAATAAACTGAACTAGATGCCGGCTTTAATAAAGCAACATTACCCATTAATGCAGGCGCTGTTGGTAGATTTGCCGCAATGGAGGTAAAGTTAAATGGAGCAACCGCAAAAACAAAACCTTCAAGTGGACGGTATTCCAATCTATTCCACATTCCCAAAGGTGAATGAGGAGGTTGCATTTTGTAAATCTCTTGAGCAAAATATGCGTTAAAACGGAAGAAATCTATTATTTCACTGGCTGAATCAATCTCGGCCTGAAATGCTGTTTTACTTTGCCCCAACATTGTTGCCGCATTAATTATATAACGCCAATCCGTAAATGTGAGCAGGTCTGCAGCTTTCAAGAAAATTGCGGCTCTATCATTCCACTCCATTCTCGACCAATCCTTGTGCGCCGTCATCGCCGAATCGATTGCCATTTTTACTTCTTTCTCACTAACCTTGTGGTAATTAGCCAATACTGTTTTATGATCATGGGGACATACACATTTATCGGTATCACCGGTTCTAATTTCTTTTCCACCGATGATAATTGGTATATCGATTGTTTGATTAACAAGCTCATCCAGCTTTGATTTTAATGCTTTGCGTTCAGGAGTTCCTGGAGCATAACTTTTGTTTGGATCATTCGGGGGAAGATTAATACTGAAAATTGCGTTTGCCATAATTCACCTTGTAAAATTTTAATTAGTGATTCTAAATTATGAAATTTTGTGTAATTCCAAATTGATAATCGAAATGAGTAAAATTTCGTCATCCCGAGTCTGCTGGAAAATGGCTTTTCATGTCTCGATTGCGGAGAGTAATAGCAACTTTACTCGACATGACCACAACCAGTCATCCCGAGTTTACGGAGGGATGAAATGCTTTTCATGTCTCGATAGCAAAGAGTAATAGAAATATAACTCGACATGACCCGAACTGTCATCCCGAGTTTATCGAGGGATGTGAAAATTCATTTTTTTCGGGAGAGTTCTACCAATTTTTCAAAATTATTTTCAATTAATGCTTTCTTTTTTTGGTGAGACCATTTTTTGATTTGCTTTTCACGTTCAATTGCAGTGAGGGGATCACTAAAAGAACTAGAATAAACCAATTTTACTGGTAATCGAAGAGATGTGTAACCCTTTAATATTCCAGAATTATGCTCGTAAACTCTGCGTTCAATGTTATTGGTAATGCCGGTATAATATTTACCATCAGAGCATTCTAGGATATATACCCAAAAAGTCTTCATTAATTAAATTTCTATTTTTTATAAGGTGATTTAATTTTTCTTTCATGTCACAATTGCAAAGAGTAGTAGCTAATTAACTTGACATGATCACAACCAGTCATCCCGAGTTTACCGAGGGATGGAACGCTTGCCATGTCTCGATAGCAAAGAGTAATAGAAATTTAACTCGACATGACCACAACCAGTCATCCCGAGTCCGTCGACTGACGTATTGAAGGATTGGAGTAATTATTTCAAAACATCCCTAAATGCCCCTATGCAAAAATCTATCATCTTATCATTTGAATTGTACCCCATTAATCCAATTCGCCACACTTTTCCGGCAAGTTCTCCTAGTCCCGCCCCTATTTCCAAATTATGTTTTGCAAGCAGTTCAGCTCTAACTTTTGCTTCATCAACTCCTTCCGGAATTATAACAGTTATTAAGTTGGGAATTCTCTCTCCCTCCGGAACTAATGGTTCAAGCCCAAGTTCTCTTAGTTTCTGGATGAACTTAATACTGCTCTCTTTATGTCTTCGCCAAGAATTTTCGATTCCCTCTTCATGTAATATTAATAACGCTTCGTGCAATCCATAAAATTGATTAGCGGGTGCGGTGTGGTGATATGCCCTTTTTCCGGGTCCATTCCAATATGATGACAGCAGATTCAAATCATTAAACCAACTTTTTATATAGCTTTTTCTTTCTCTAATTTGTTGAACCGCGCGTTCACTAAATGTTATAGGGGACATACCCGCAACACATGCCAATCCTTTTTGTGAACATGAATATGATACGTCAATATTCCATTCGTCAATTTTAATTTCACATGCACCGAGAGATGTAACAGTATCGGCAATAGTTAAGCATCCATGCTTTTTGGCGACAGCTGATAATTCCTTAATGTTTGATAGCGCGCCGGTAGATGTTTCGGCGTGAACAAATGCAACTACCTTTGTATCGAGATTCTGTTTTAATTCATCATCGAGTTTTTGTGGATCAATGGCTCGTCCCCATGTTTCTTTTACAACAACTAAATTTCCACCTATTTTTTCTACGATCTGGGTAATTCGATTGGCAAAATATCCCCCAACACATACAATCACTTTATCATTGGGTTCTATTAGATTTACTAAAGATGCTTCCATTCCAAGGGAACCCGGACCAGAGATTACAAAGGTATTTTCATTTTCGGTTAGAAATGTTTTTCGCAGCAAAGACTTTATTTCATCCATTAACTCAATAAATTGAGGATCGAGATGACCAAGTGTTGGCTTTGATAATGCTTCGAGAACTTTAGGATGAACATTCGAGGGACCAGGTCCCATTAATATTCTATTTATTGGTTTGAATGACTGATGCATTTATACTCCAAATTAAAGAGTTTTTATTTTAACAAATCGGCATTTTTTAAAATTTGTTGAAGAGTGAGTTTATCATTTTCATTTAATGATGAAAGCGGTACGCGCGGCTCGCCCCCAAAATAGCCCAGCAAATCCATCGCGGCTTTTAAACCTGCGACTCCAAATTTTGCCGTAACTGCTTTATTAATTGGAATCATTTTTTGTTGAAGAGCTAACGCAACTTCGAGTTTTCCGTCAGTAATTAACTTTTGAATTTGCACACATTCATTTGGAGCAATATTAGCGAGCGCCGCAATACCACCCACAGCTCCGGAAGTAATTCCCGAAAACAACATTGAGGCTGTTCCAACTAATACAGAAAAATCGGAATTAGTCATTGATACAAACTCGCTATTCTGCCTTGAATTTTCAGAGCTGTTTTTTATTCCGACAATATTTTTGTGTTGAGAAAGCTCAGCCACCGTCTCCGCTTCAATATCAACTCCCGTGAACTTGGGAACATTGTAAATAATTAATGGGATTTTTATAGAATCAGCGATCTTGGTGAAATAGCGTACATACGACGAATGCTTCATTTCCGATTTATAAAAGGAGGGGGTTAAAATTAGAGCAAAATCGGCACCCAATCCGGCGGCCTTATTTGTCAGATCTATAGTTTCTTTAATTGAATCACTTCCGGTACCGGCAATAATTAATTTATCTTTGTTGGAATATTCTTTTGTCTTTGCAACCAGCTCAAGTTTTTCTTCCTTAGTTAAAAATACTGATTCGCCATTGGAGCCCATTACAACATAACCGCTCAATTCAGTTTTATTCCACATATGTATATTAAAAGCTAGTTTGTCAACTGCTAGCTCATCATTTATAAATGGTGTTGTGATTGGGGGAAAAATGCCTTTTAACTTTTTCATCCTTTACCTTTTTTTATAATTCCATATTACTTTTTGTATAAATTTTTTATGACAAACAAAACATTTGCCGGCCGCTCAGCCAATCTTCTCATATACCAGGGATACCAATATTTACCATACGCAATTAAAACTCTAAAAGAGAAACCTCTTTTTGCTAAATCGTATTGGTAATTTGTTTTGATGCCATACAACATCTGAAATTCAATTAACTCTTTTGAAACACCAAGCATCAATCCTTCCGAGATTATTGCTTCAATCATTTTGGAATCATGGGTCGCGAAAATTGCCCGAACTTTATTTTCCTTTACTGATTTTAATAAGAGTTTAGATAATGCAAAATAATTTTGATCAACATCATTTTTATCGGGGAAGGCAATATCTGCGGCTTCTTTATAAGCACCCTTCACCAATCTAATTTTTGGAGAATGATTAATCAATTCATTAATGTCGTTAACTGTACGGTAAAGATAAGCCTGAAGACAAATACCGGTATTGGGATAAACACTAATTACTCTTTTATAAAAATCAATAGTACGTTGTGTGTAAGCGCTCCCCTCCATATCAATAAAAAGAGTATTACCGAGTTGAGATTTAACTTTCTCGGAGATTGCGCTAAAGTTTTTTAATGTCTCCTCCTCCGAAATATCAAAACCAATTTGAGTGAGTTTAAGAGAAATTTCGGTATCAAGTTTTTGTTCGGCAATTTGATCAATCAATTCAAGGTAATGATCTCTAACTAAATAACTTTCCTCGATGCTATTAATGTTTTCGCCAAGTTTAGTGAAAACGGTTGGAATATTATGAGCAAGAAATTTTAGTGATTCTGTGATCGCGTCATCGGAGGATTCGCCCGGCATAAATTTTTTAAGCGCTTTTTGAACAAACATCCATTTGGGGACATTTGTTTTCAGCCAAGCATTTTCAGATGCCCATAAAAGTGTCTTTCTCGCAACACTCATAAATGCCTTTCGAGTAAATTCATTTTATACTTTATCGGATGCAACTTCTTCAACATCCTCAACCGCTTTTGGAATTGGTTTACCGAGTACCCGACTTCCATTCGCGGTTACAATAACATCATCCTCAATTCTTATACCGCCAAAGTTCCGATATTTATTTACTTCATTATAATTAATGAATTCAGAAAATTTCTTATCTGATTGCCACTTATCAATTAGCTGTGGAATAAAATAAATTCCCGGCTCAACCGTTAATACTATTCCCGGTTTCAAGGGCTTTGCGTAGCGTAAATACTTTAGACCAAATTGAGTGCTTCTTTTTAATTTATCATCGTAACCAAAATTATTTTCTCCATAATTTTCCATATCGTGAACATCAAGACCAAGCAAATGCCCCAATCCGTGTGGAAAAAATAAAGCGTGTGCGCCCGCTTTAACCGCTTCTTTTGGATTTCCCTTCATTATACCCAAAGCTTTTAAACCATCAGCAATAACTTCTGCAGATTTTAAATGTACCGACCGGAAAGTTACACCAGGTTTCATTTCGGTGATGCCGGTTAAATTTGCTATTAGTACAATCTCATAAATTGCTTTTTGAATATCGGTAAATTTTCCACTCACGGGAAAAGTACGCGTTATATCACTTGCGTAATGTAAAGTTGTTTCGGCGCCAGAATCATTAACTACCAAATCACCGGGTTTTAAAATATTTCCATGATAATGATTATGAAGAGTTTCACCGTGACGCGAAAAAATAATTGGGAATGAAATTCCGCTTCCCATCGACATTGCCAATCCGGCTATAAATCCCATTACTTCTCTCTCATACATTCCCGGTTTCGCGAATCGCATAGCAGCAGTTTGCATTTCAAATGAAATCTCAATTGCTTTCTCTATTTCCGCGATTTCCTCTTTTGATTTTACATATCGCTGTTCGGCAATTACTTTAATTAATCCTGTTGATGCATAATCATTCACCCGCTTCGGAGCAATGCCCAGAAGTTGATGAAGTTTTAATATATTATCGTGACGGTATTGAGGTATGAAATGAATTTTTCTCCCTTGCTTAACCGCATTAGAGCAAAATGCCTCAAGATCGGCATTGGTTCCAGTTAATTTTATTCCGCACTTTGAAGCCCGCTGTTTTAATGTTGGCTGTGGACCCATCCAAACAATGTCATCAATAGTAAAATCATCGCCGTAAACAATTTCCTTATTCTCATCCAAATCAATAACCGCGGCGAGGTCTGATTGATCAAGCCCAAAGTAATAAAGAAATGTTGAATCTTGCCTGAACGCGTATGTATTGGCGGCGTAGTTCATCGGTGCTTCATTGTTTCCGAGGAATAAAATTATTCCCGATTTAATTTTCTTCTTTAACTCATTTCTTCTTTGAACGTAAGTGCTTGATTTGAACATTTTAGTTTTCCTTTATTTTGTTCTCAGTTATTACTTATATCTTGAATTCTAGTTATGATTTATTTTAAATAAATGTATTGTAACTCTTTCTATCCGTGTTCGCCTAAAAATAGTTGTGTTCATTAAAGTCAGCTTGACATTAAAAACTCATATGCTCGGTTCTGTTTATAATTTCATTTTGCAAATCTTCACCGAGATCAACAAAATAATCGCTATAGCCCGCAACCCGCACAATAAGGTCGCGATATTTTTCTGGATGTTTTTTTGCTTCCCGTAGAATATCAGCATTCACCACATTAAACTGAATATGATGACCGTCCAACTTAAAATATGTTCGTATCAAATGAACAATCTTTTCAATACCCTCATCGGTTTCAAGAAATTGAGGGGTAAACTTTTGATTTAATAAAGTTCCACCTGTTCTAAGGTGATCTATTTTTGATGCTGATTTTATTACCGATGTCGGTCCATGAACATCTACTCCTTGAACAGGAGAAATTCCTTCACTCACGGGCTCTTTAGCAAATCTTCCATCTGGAGTAGCGCCAAGCACGCTTCCAAAATATACGTGACATGTAGTAGGAAGTAGATCAATCCGGAAGTGTCCACCTTTAGTATTTGGTTTTCCGTCAACAGCATTAAAGTAGGTTTCAAATACTCTTTGGGTGATATCGTCAGCGCGGTCATCATCGTTACCATATCGTGGAGTTTCAAAATATAGTTTATCTCTGAAATCTTTTTTGTTCTCGAAGTTTGAGTTTAGTAATTCGATTAATTCATTCATCGAACAAGATTTATTCTCGAACACATGATATTTGATCGCTGAAAGAGAATCGGTAATTGTCCCTAACCCAACCCCTTGTATGTATGATGAATTATAGCGGGCTCCACCGGCATTATAGTCTTTTCCCTTTGAAATGCAGTCATCAATTAAAAGTGAGAGAAATGGAGCGGGCATATATTTAGCATAAATTCTTTCAATAATAAGATTACCCTTAATTTTTATGTTAATAAAATGATTAAGCTGTTTCTCGAATGCAGAATAAAATTCATCGAACGAATTAAATGTTTGAGGATCACCTGTTTTCAAACCTATTTGCTTCTGAGTGCGAGGATCAAATCCATTATGAAGAGTTATCTCTAATATTTTGGGTATGTTGAAATACCCGGTGAGAATATAACTTTCCTTTCCGAACGCACCAGCCTCAACACATCCGCTTGCCCCGCCGCAACGAGCGTCAATTATTGATTTCCCTTGTCTCGTTAATTCTTGAATAATCGCGTCGGTATTGAATATTGATGGCTGACCAAATCCGGTTTTAATAATTTTGAGCGCGCGCTTTAATAATCGATCTGGATTTTTCTTACTCACCTGAACCATAGAGCTGGGTTGAAGCAATCTCATTTCTTCAATTGTATCGAGAAGGATATATGTCATTTCATTAGTTGCGTCTTCCCCTTTCGGAGTAACACCACCAACATTGATTAAACAAAAATCGGTATAAGTATTGCTCTCTTGAGCGGTTACACCAACCTTTGGGGGAGCCGGCTGATTATTAAATTTTATCCAAAATGATTGAAGAAGTTCTCTAACTTGAACTTCGGTCAATAATCCGCTCTCAATATCACGTTTGTAGAATGGATAAAGATGCTGATCTAATCTTCCCGGATTAAATGAATCCCATGTGTTTAATTCTGTTGTTACTCCAAGGTGAATAAACCAGTAGTATTGAAGAGCCTCCCACATTGTTCGGGGTGCGTTCTCCGGAACCCGGCTGCAAATCCCGGCCATAGTTTCAAGTTCAATTTTTCTTTGAGAATTCTTTTCAACTGAAGCAAGCTCATTTAACTTTTCACTGTAACGCTTGGCGTAAATAATTATCGATTCGGCGGCTATTTTCATTGCCTTAAGTTGTTCCCGTTTGTCAAGCGCTTCAACATCATTATGAAAATCCAATTTGCTGATTGCCGCTTCAATTTCGTTTAAGAAATCAAGCATTCCTTTTTTATAAATTTTATCATCGCCAACTGTATGCCCCGGCGCGCGCTGTTCCATAAACTCAGTAAAAATTCCCGCTTTATATGAAGCCCGCCATTCCTCATCAACTTCAGTAAGAATTTTTTCCCTAATACTTTTCCCATTCCAAAATGGAGCAACTTCATTTAAAATTATATCTCTTGTTTCTTGTGATGATTTAAACCAAACTTTTTCTCTGTTGTTAAGAATTTCCAAATCATCTTTAGAGTGAATGCACAATTCGGGATATGTAGGCGTAGCTTTGGGGGAGTTGCCTTTTTCTCCCACGATCAATTCGCCATCATTTATGCAGAGTTCTTTGTTTTCAAGGATATATTTAAATGCCAAAGCACGAGCAACTGGTATTGAATGTTTTTGTGCTTCGCCGCTTTTGTAAAATTCGGTAAGTAATTTTGCCCGCTCGTGAGACAATGTGGGAATAGCATTAAGTGATTGCTCTCTTAATCTTTTAATTCTCTCGTTCATTATTATCCTCCGATTTTAACCGGAATGTTTAGTTGTTCGAATCTACTTTTTAATTCTAACATAACTTCTTTTGTTGGTGCTTTAATTTGATTGATTTTATTTTCCTTGTTCATTCTCTCATATTTTTTAGTCGCTGAATTATGGTAGGGAAGAAGATCAATCTCACGGATATTTTTTAATCGGGAAATTAAATCAATCATTGAAGAAATATTTTTTCCTGTATCTGTAATCGAAGGAATAATTGGAATACGCAAAACAACTTTATTTCCTATTTCGGTAAGCAGTGTTAAATTATCATGAATTAGAGTGTTTGGAATACCGCAATAGTTAATGTGTTCTTGCTCATCAATTAACTTTAAATCGTATAAAAATAGGTCGATTAATTCATAGATTTTCTCGAAATCCACAAAGGGGGCATAGCCGGTCGTATCGATTGCTGTATTTATATCATTTTGTTTGCACGAATAGAGTAGAGAATATAGAAATTCTTTTTGAAGCATTGGTTCACCGCCAGAAATGGTTACACCTCCATTCGACTCTTCATAAAATGGAATATCTTTTTTTATTTCATTCATTATGTGGTCAACTGAGATTCTAGAACCGATTGTTTTACTAGAAGATGTTGAATTACTAAAATTCCACCGGAAGGTACATCCGTCTATTTCTTCGGGAAGTTCTCTTTGACTTTCGGGATTGTGGCACCACCAGCATGTTAAAGGGCACCCTTTAAAGAAAACCGTTGTTCTTATTCCCGGACCATCATTTACAGAGAATTTTTTTATATCAAAAATATAACCGTGAGTTTGCAAACAAATTCTGTTTTAGTTTGGCAATAAAATAATAGAAAGCCGGTTAAAAGGGAACGAAAGATTGAAATATTATGGTTATTATTATTGTTACAATAAATTGCCTGGTAAATGGAAAGTAATATTAAAAGATCTTATATATATGCTGGTTTCGCGATTCTATTCTGGTCAACTGTTGCAACAGTTTTTAAGTTGACACTTATTGGGATGAATAATGCTCAATTATTGTTCTATTCCTCATTTATAAGTTTAATCATTTTATTTCTGTTGATGCTTCGGTTTTCGAGAAGGGAATTAAATAATTTCTTTAAATGGAAAGTAATTCAGAAAAATGCAGTACTTGGATTCATAAATCCATTTATTTACTATTTAATACTATTTAAAGCATATTCCATGCTGCCCGCCCACGAAGCCCAACCACTTAATTTAATTTGGCCTATTGTAATCTCTATTTTTTCTGTCATCTTTTTGAAACAGAAATTTTCAGTTAAAACAATTATTGGTCTGGTAATTTCATTTTTAGGGATAGTGATAATTGCAACTAGGGGTGATTTGTTTGCGTTTCACTTCCACAATTTATTTGGTGTGCTATTAGCGGTTTCCAGCGCTTTTATTTGGGCAGCCTATTGGATTCTTAATTTATTAGATACTCGCGAGGAATCGGTAAAATTGTTTGGAGCGTTTTTTTACGGTACCATTTTTACGGGAATATATCTTGCTTTGTTTGATTCCTTCACCGGATTTGAAATTAAATATTTAATGGGTGCAGTATATGTTGGAATTTTTGAAATGGGGATCACTTTTTATTTTTGGCTGAAGGCGCTTTCCTTGAGCAACGACAAAGCAAAAACCTCTACCCTTATTTATCTGTTTCCGGTAATCTCGATGATACTCATTTACATATTTCTGAATGAGGATATTTCAGCTTCAGCGCCAATTGGACTATTGTTAATTATCGGTGGAATATTAATTCAGAGATATGACGAATTGAAATTTAGGAAAGGGTGAAGGTTTGACCGATTTCCTCCAAGCCAATTTTTATGTTATAACTTGATGCCGCGCGTATCATCCAATCAATTGGTTCATTAAACGGTTCTCTACCCTGTGCAAAAGTTTTAGTATGCATGGGAATAAAATATTTGGCGTTTATTTCAGTTGCCATTTTAACGGCTTCTTCTGGATTACAGTGCGCTCTTGTCCAAGGATTATAGGCTCCAATCGGCATCAGCGCAATATCAACATTTTCATGAGCGGCGGCTTTTAGTTTATCGGTATTTGCGGTATCACCGCCAAATAATATTTTCTTTTCCTTATATTCAAAAACATAGGCATTATAACTTCTTCCATCCTTAAAGTACCCTCGAGATCTGTCACGCTCCCAGGGGAAACGCCAACCGAAATGTTTTACTTCATAAGCTTTTACTCGAACATCTTGAATTACCGATTCTTCTCCCCAATCCAAAACCGTTATTGATTTCCATGGTAAATCATCAATTACATCTTTGGTTAAATATGCAACAACTACATCAATTTGATTAGGAAATTTATTTGCAATGGCTTTAAGAGTAGGATAATCTGTATGATCCATATGTGCGTGAGAGAGTAAAATTAAGTCGGGTTTTGGAATTTGATCAACCCTCAACGCAGGCGGGGTAATTCTGGTCGGTCCTATGGTCGATCCTAAAAAGTAAACTCCAACACGATCGAAAAGAACCGGATCTGTAATTATCCATTTACCGAACATATTTATTAGTACAGTTGAATGACCAAGCCACGATAAAGTTATATCTTGATTGCTCCATTCGTTTGGCTGAGGGAAATAATTCAATTTAACAGAAGGGGCCGCCTCTGTATCCGATTTCACAAAAAGGGGGGAAAGTAATAATCCGCTTCCTGTGAGAAAACTTTTCTTTATAAAATTTCTTCTTTTCATAAAATATAAAACAGGATTGAGGAGAAAAAAATTCCTTTCAGCGGTTAATTGATTACTACCTTATTCGAAAGCTCGTTGCTATCATCCTGTTTAATTGGGAAATGTTGTGATAAAATTTTGCCGATTTTCTCAATTCCGAACAATACGCCATCGCAATATCTACCCAATTTAAATTCTGCCAATATCTCGTCTCGAATAATATCCCATGTGTTCTGTTCAACTTTCGAATTAATTCCCTCATCGGCAAGAATATAGAATGTTTTTTCACTAAGTAAAATAAATAATAATATTCCGGTTTTATCTCGGGTTTCATTCATTTTTAGGTGAAAAAATTCCGTTTCGGCAATTTTTCGAATATCTTGTTTCTTCTCGGAAAATTTTCTTTTTTCACGAATCGCAATCCTAATTTCTCCCGAAGTGTACTTCTCGTTCTCTGTAATTTTTTTAGAAATTCGGAGAAAGTCATCATCACTAAAGTAAGTATATATTATCGGCTCCATCTTCTGCGCTTTTTTTGTGCAAAGATAAGGGTTGAAAGTTATAAATGAAACTCTCTGGAATTAAGATTTTATTATATTTGCACTGCTCAAATAACAAATCAAGGATATAAAAATGTACAAAGTAGTATTGCTGCGTCATGGGGAGAGTGAGTGGAACAAACTCAATCTGTTTACCGGCTGGACCGATGTTGATCTTTCAGAGAAAGGATTGGAAGAAGCAAAACAAGCCGGTATTGTTATGAAAAATGAAGGCTACACTTTTGATATCGCTTTTACCTCAGTATTAAAGAGAGCGATAAGAACATTAAATTTTGCACTAGAAGGACTGGATTTATTATGGATTCCGGTTATTAAATCCTGGCGGTTAAATGAAAGACATTATGGAGCGCTTCAAGGCTTAAACAAAGCTGAAACTGCAGAAAAATATGGTAATGATCAGGTTAAAGTTTGGAGAAGAAGCTACGATGTTCCACCGCCACCACTCG
This sequence comes from Melioribacteraceae bacterium, assembly GCA_019638015.1. Lineage (NCBI taxonomy): Bacteria > Pseudomonadati > Ignavibacteriota > Ignavibacteria > Ignavibacteriales > Melioribacteraceae > Melioribacteraceae bacterium. Next base: position 306,815 of record JAHBUP010000001.1, read on the forward strand.
AAGATACTGATGAAAGATATCCGGGAAAAGATCCCCGTTATGCCGATATGGATAAAAAAGATATACCATTAACTGAGAGTTTAAAATTAACTGTTGATAGATTTTTACCATATTGGCACGAAACGATAGCTCCAACTATCAAAAGTGGTAAAAAAGTAATTATTGCCGCGCATGGAAATAGCTTGAGAGCATTAGTAAAATATCTTGATAATATCTCCGAAGAAGATATAGTAGAATTAAATATTCCTACAGGTGTTCCATTGGTTTATGAATTAGATGTTGATCTGAAACCGATTAAACATTATTATCTTGGTGATCAAGACGCAATAAACGCGGCAATTAACGCAGTTGCAAAACAAACCGAAAAGAAATAATTTGATCATAGGGGATTAAGTGATTAATCCCCTACATTTAATATGCATTTTTTCTTCTCTTGCTATACTCAATCAAAAAAAATTATATTGTGCACCAAAAGGAGAATGAACAGATAATTTTTACCACATTTTAGTTTATTGAAGGAAGTAAAGATGAAAAAGTTATTTTTTGGAATGTTCATTCTTCTATTCTCACTCACCCAAATTAAATCTCAAACAGTAATTGGAAAATATGCCGGCGAGTTTTTAGCCATTGGCGTTGGGGGAAGGGCTTTAGGAATGGGCAGTGCCCAAACCGCAATTGTTAATGATGTTACCTCCGGTTATTGGAACCCCGCAGGATTAGCAAAAATGAATTATCCCCAAATTTCATTGATGCACGAAGAGCATTTCGGCAATCTTATGAATTATAATTATGGCGCGGTTGCAATTCCTTATGGTACCGATATGAGTTTTGGTTTGAGTATCATTCGTTCGAGCATTGATGGAATCCCCGATACACGTAATGCATTATATGACGCTAACGGTGACGGCATACTAGATATAAGAACTGACCGGTTGGATTATTCAAAAATTACAGAGTTTAATAATACTGACTGGGCATTCTATTTATCATTCGCGAAAAGACAAACGGAAGATTTTTATTGGGGTGCGAATGTAAAATTAATTTCCCGCGATATTGCGGAGTTTTCAGCTTTCGGCATCGGTTTTGACATTGGCGCATATTACAAACCATTGGATAAACTTCATCTTGGCGCAACAATTCAAGATGTCACCACAACATTGGTTGCGTGGAGTACCGGCAGAAATGAATTAATTTCTCCAACTGCGAAAATTGGAGCCGCATATGAATTATCATTTCTCGGAGGAACATTTTTACCTGCAATAGATTTTGATATTCGATTTGAAAATAGAAAAACCGCCTCTACATTTGCTGTAGGCCCAATTAGTTTTGATGCTCACACCGGATTAGAATATAGATACAAAAATATTTTTGCTGTTCGGGCCGGATATAATGATGTTAAACAGTTCACTGTTGGCGCGGGTGTAAATCTGCCAAAACTCCAAATTGATTATTCATTCGCTAGATTTAGTCAATCTGAAACAGAAAGATTACCAGATACTCACCGTATTTCTTTGATTCTAACTTTAGAAGAACCAAGGTTTCTAAGGAGTACCGAATAGAGAAATATTACTCTATGTAAAAATCAATTCTTTTTGCTATCGCGCATTAAACTGATCCCTTAACTTTTTCTCGAATTAATCGATAATCCAGAAAAAAGATTAATATGGATGCCATCTCACACAAAACAGAAATGCCAATCATAGTTGCTGAAACTCCGCCAGTAAAATTTATCAGCGATTCAAAAAATGAAAAACCAATAGATAAAATAGAAATTTCGAATACAGCAAAAGCATTTGCAAAACTCGATAATTTTCTTAACCTGGGTAAAAAAGATAGACTAGATACAAGCGATTTAAACGAGGAAGAAAAAAAAGAATTTCTAAAAATGCTCGCAAAATTATTGCAGGAAGGAATTGTTGGTTATGAAATTTTGGAAATTAATGGTAAACCGGAAAAGCATTATATAGTAAATCAAATCGGGGATGAAAGAATAAAGGGGGCGAAGCTTTATAAAAAGTATTTAAGTGACGGTACTAATTAATTAAATATCCCTTCCCACTTATGTATTAAAGAATCCAATTCGTTGCAAATTGAATAAAAGTTATAAAACTGCAAGCTAAGTTAACCGTCAAAATTGGCAAACAAGTCGGAGTTTAGTGTGAAACTGCAGACAAGGCGTTACGATATAGATTGGTTAAGAGTAATAGCCTTCTATATTCTAATTCTTTACCATTCAGGAATGTTTTTTGTGCCATGGCAATTTCATCTCAAGAACCCTCAAACTTCTGAATGGTTCGAAACATGGATGGCGTTTTTAAGTCAATGGCGGCTACCGTTATTGTTCATGATTTCGGGAATCGGTGTGAGTTACGCTCTTGGAAAAAGAAGTGCTTTAAATTTTTTTGGCGAAAGAAGCCGCAGACTATTGATCCCAGTTTTATTCGGAATGTTTGTGATTGTACCTCCTCAGATTTATTTTGAAAGACTAACACAGGGCGTTGAATACTCAAGTTATTTCGAGTTTTGGAAAACAGTATTTACTTTTCAATCTTATCCTCAGGGAAACTTAAGCTGGCACCATCTCTGGTTTGTGGTTTACATCTTTGTATATTCAATAATCACACTTCCACTTTTTCTTTTTTTAAGAAGCAGTTACTCCGCAACACTTAGAAATAAACTATCAACTTTTGTGGATGCGAATCCGAATACGATTTATCTTTTATGGCTTCCACTTGCAGCCGCATATTTTATTCTGGCTCCAATTTTTCCAACAACCCATAATTTGTTTTATGATTGGTATAATTTTACATTCTCGCTAATCTTTTTTGTTTCAGGTTATTTGATCACTACTGTCGAAGGAGTCTGGAATGTAATAATAGCGCAAAGGAAAAAATCACTTATCGTCGCGTTAATCCCATCATTATTTCTAATCCTTTTTGTATATGGCCCAACGTTCTATATAATGAATGAGGAGACGGAATTATTCGGAATATTCTACGGTGTACTTAAAATAACACTTGTTACTTTTATACTATACGCAATATTCGGTTATGGTAATGTTCTCCTTAATGAGTCGAGCAAGGTTTTGTCGTACTTAAATGAATCTGTTTATCCTCTATATATCTTGCATCAATCTGTTCAGCTTACAATTGGCTATTATATACTGCAATTGGATCTGGGAATATTGCCCAAATTTCTAATGGTGGTAATTGGAACTTTTGGAATTAGCTTTCTGATTTATGAACTGCTAATTAGGAGAGTAAAATTTATGAGAGTTTTGTTTGGCTTAAAACCCTCTGAAATCAATAGAGATGCAACTATTGAGAGATCATCCGCAAATAGTGTTGTATATGAAGAATCAAATTAACAGACTAGACGAAGTATGGAAAATTATAAATTTACCAGAAATTTCCTTCGATATTGTTAGGCATGCAAGCATTGCGGCCGCTATCAACAAATAATTCTACATACATTATCAATAAAATGAACTATCCAATTACAGACCTCGTTATCTAACTTAAATAGACATCTTGTTGCATAATTGTTAAATTTACACATCCGTTTAACGGTTAAATTATGTTTTATATTTTCAAATTGCGGCAAGAATAAATTGTGAATATTGAAAAACAAGGAATACAAAATGAGTGATAATACTAACAGTGGATTTGCAACTTTGGATGAAGCAGAATTGAGAGAATGGCTTGAATCTCTTGAATATGTTCTTCAAACCGGTGGACCCGATAAGGTAAAAGAGCTTCTACATAATTTGGGAGTATATGCGCACGAAAGCGGTGTCGACCTTCCGTTTACAGCTAATACACCATATATAAACACAATACCCAAAGATATGCAGCCCCCATTCCCCGGCGGCAGAGAAATTGAACGCCGCATTAAAAGTTTAATTCGTTGGAATGCTATGGCAATGGTTGTGCGCGCTAATAAGGAGGAAAATGGTATTGGCGGTCATATTTCAACTTACGCTTCGGCGGCAACATTATATGAAATTGGTTTCAATCATTTCTTTAGGGGCAAAGATGGAAATCATGATGGAGATATAATTTATTTTCAAGGGCATGCCGCTCCCGGGATATATGCGCGCGCTTTTCTTGAAGGAAGAATTTCAAAAGAACAATTAGAAAATTTTAGAAGAGAATTAAAACCAGGTGGCGGACTTTCTTCTTATCCGCATCCATGGTTAATGCCCGATTTCTGGGAATTCCCAACGGTATCAATGGGACTGGGACCAATTCAGGCAATATATCAGGCTAGATTTGCTCGATATCTCGAAGATAGAGGATTGAAAAAACCGAGCGATCAGAAAGTTTGGGCTTTTCTTGGCGATGGTGAAACCGATGAGCCGGAATCACTTGGGGCAATATCTTTAGCAGCTAGAGAAAAACTTGACAATTTAATATTTGTGATCAACTGTAATTTGCAAAGATTAGATGGACCCGTTAGAGGCAATGGAAATGTAATTCAAGAACTGGAATCGGTATTTCGTGGAGCCGGATGGAATGTTATCAAAGTTGTTTGGGGTAGCGATTGGGATCCACTTCTAGATGCCGATAAATCCGGCTTGCTAATTAAACGAATGAATGATGCTATTGATGGCGAATCACAAAATTTTATTGTACATGGCGGAAAATATGTTAGAGATAAATTTTTTGGGAAATATCCGGAATTATTAAAACTGGTAGAAAAATATTCCGACGAACAGCTCGCAAAAATGAAACGGGGCGGTCACGATCCCGAAAAAGTTTTCGCGGCATTTAAAGCGGCCATTGAACATGAAGGAGCTCCAACTGTAATTCTTGCAAAGACTGTTAAGGGTTACGGACTCGGTGAAGCTGGTGAAGGAAAAAATATAACGCACTCGCAGAAAAAATTAAATGAGGATGAATTAAAGGTTTTTAGGTCCCGCTTTTCTATACCAATAAGTGATGAAGAAGTAATTAAAGCTCCATTCTACAGGCCATCGGAAGATAGCCCCGAAATAAAGTACTTAAAAGAAAGAAGAAAAGAACTTGGCGGATATGTTCCAAAACGAATTGTAAAAACAGCTCCTCTTAAAACTCCTTCCGAGGAATTATTTGAAGAATTTTATACCGGTACCGAAGGGCGTGAAGTATCTACGACAATGGTCTTTGTTCGTCTTTTATCAAAACTATTGAGAGATAAAGAAATTGGTCATCTCGTAGTTCCGATTGTTCCGGATGAAGCCAGAACTTTTGGAATGGAATCATTATTTAGACAAGTTGGAATTTATGCGCATCAAGGACAACTATACGAACCGGTAGATAAAGATAGTTTGTTATTCTATAAAGAAGCTAAAAATGGACAAATACTTGAAGAAGGAATTACAGAAGCTGGTTCAATGTCATCATTTATTGCTGCTGGCACATCTTATGCAACTCAGAGCGTTAACACAATACCATTTTTCACACTCTATTCGATGTTTGGACTTCAAAGAGTTGGCGATTTGGTTTGGTTGGCAGGAGATATTCGTTGCAAAGGTTTCATTCTTGGTGCAACTGCCGGAAGAACTACTCTTGCAGGAGAAGGATTACAGCATCAAGATGGAAATTCTCACTTACTCGCTTATCCGGTTCCAAATCTTGTAGCTTACGATCCAGCATTTGCTTATGAATTAGCGGTAATAATTCGCGACGGCATTTATAGAATGTATGAAAAGCAGGAGAATGTTTTTTATTATATCACAATAATGAATGAGAATTACGCTCAACCAGAAATGCCTAAAAATGTAAAAGAAGGTATTCTGAAAGGAATGTATAAATTCAAAACCAGCGAAAAGAAAAACGCAAAGGCTAAAGCACATTTGCTGGGAAGCGGAACAATATTAAATGAAGTAATTAAAGCAGCTGAAATTCTTGAGAAAGATTACAGCGTATCATCCGATATTTGGAGCATAACCAGTTATAAGAATATTCACCTCGACGCGCAAGAGACTGATAGATGGAATATGATGCATCCCGCTGATGAACCAAAATTATCATATGTTCAGCAAATTACTAAAGAAGAAAACGGTATTTTCATTTCAGCTTCAGATTATGTTCAGCTATCTAGCGATGCTATGGCTAAATGGTTACCAGGACCACTTCATTCACTTGGGACTTATGGTTTTGGAAGGAGTGAGGGAAGAACATCACTGCGCGATTTCTTCGAAGTGGACGCAAAGCATATTGTTTATGCAACTCTTTATTCCCTATTTAAAGAAGGAAAAATTAAAATTGATGCGGTTAAAAAAGCCGCCAAGGAATTAAACATAAATCCGGATAAAGTTAATCCGGCTAAAGCATAATTGATGATCTTGGATATTTAAGAACATGATTTTATAATTCTTCAAATACAATATGTACTCAAAATTTAATGAGGAATAAAATGACAGTAGATTTTATTTTGCCGCATCTCGGCGATGGAATACAAACAGCAGATGTGATAAAAGTTATGGTTAAAGAGGGTGAGAAGGTAGAAATCGATCAGATTGTTATTGAGATTGAAACCGATAAAGCAACCGTGGAAGTTCCTTCAGAGGTGTCGGGTCTTGTAACTAAACTTTATGTAAAAGAGGGTACCAAAGCTAAAGTAGGTGAGCCTGTATTTACAGTTGAGGCTTCAGCAAATCCCACGGTTAAAGTTGCTGAAACAAAACCGACCACACCTATTAAAGAAATAAAAGCTGAAACCAAAATAGAAAGTAAGCCAAAGGAAATTCAACATGCATCCCAAACAACTTCAATGTATGAATTTAAAGTCCCCGAACTTGGTGAAAATATTTCGTCAGCCCAAATAACTAAAGTGTTAGTTTCCGCGGGATCGGCTATCATAAAAGATCAGATATTACTTGAGATTGAAACCGATAAAGCAACTGTTGAAATCCCCTCGGCAGTAGCGGGAATTGTTAAAGAAGTAAAAGTTAAGGATGGCGAAAAAGTAGCAATTGGTTCCACAGCATTTATAATTGAAGCTACTTCTTCAACTTCTTTTGAGGTAAAACCAACAACTCAAACTCCACAGCCTAAAGAGGAAACTGCGCCGGCATCAACTGAACAATCAACATACACAAAGGTGATTGAACATACGCATATGCCGCAAGCGGTAATTATTCCAAAAGATATTTCAAAAGTTGTTGTACCTGCCGCGCCTTCTGTGAGAAGATTTGCCCGTGAAATTGGCATCGATATTAATCAAGTGCGGGGAACCGGAAAGGGAAATAGAATTTCAATTGAAGATGTTAAGTCATTTGCGAAAAATTTAAATCAGCAGATTCAAAAAGGGGGAATGGTTGGAAGCGGTGTATCTATCGCAAAAGAAACTTTACCCGATTTTTCAAAGTGGGGTGATATTGATCGCCAGCCAATGAGCAACATTAGAAGAAAAACTGCCGAGCATTTATCATATGCATGGGCTACTGTTCCGCATGTTACTCAATTCGATAAAGCTGATATTACTGAACTTGAAAAACTTAGAAAGCAATTCGGCAAACAGGTCGAAGCCGCTGGAGGAAAACTTACTATTACCGCAATTTTATTAAAAGTAATTGCTTCCGCGATGAAGGAGTTTCCTCAATTCAGTAGTAGTGTTGATATGGAGAAGAATGAAATTATCTATAAAAAGTATATTAATATCGGCATCGCTGTAGATACAGAAAAAGGTTTATTAGTACCGGTAATTCGAGATGTTGATAAGAAAAACATCACACAAATTAGTGTTGATCTTGCGGATGTATCTAAAAAAGCGCGCGATAAAAAACTATCAATAGAAGATATGCAGGGCGGATGTTTTACAATTTCAAATCTTGGCGGTATTGGAGGAACATATTTTACTCCAATAGTTAATACTCCTGAAGTCGCGATACTGGGTGTTTCAAAATCCGCGATTGAACCTGTATATTTTGATGACGACCCTGCATTGCCGAGTGGCGGGTTTAAGCCGAGATTAATGATGCCTCTTTCACTTTCTTATGATCATAGAATTATTGATGGCGCTGATGCAATTAGATTTTTAAGATGGGTAATTAACGCTCTCGAAAATCCATTTTTATTAAGTTTATAGGTGTAATCATGTCTACAAAAACACAATTAGCTGTAATTGGCGGCGGACCCGGAGGATATGCTGCGGCATTTCTTGCGGCAGATTTGGGAATGCAGGTAACTTTAATTGACATGGAAAAAAATCCGGGCGGAGTTTGTTTATACCGGGGCTGTATTCCATCAAAGGCATTGCTTCATGTTGCAAAACTTATTAACGAAGCTGAAGAAGCAAAAAAGTGGGGAGTGGAATTTGGAGAACCTAAAATCGATATCAATAAACTTCGCGATTTCAAAAATGGTGTAGTTAATAAATTAACCGGTGGATTAGGACAATTAGCAAAACAGCGCAAAGTAAATTATATAAATGGTAGAGCTACATTTTTAAATTCTACAACTCTTTCAATTGCAAAAGCTGATGGTTCAACAGAAGAATTAATTTATGATAAAGCAATTTTAGCTACCGGCTCTGTTCCCGCTAAAGTTCCGGGTTTATCTATTGATTCACCGAAAGTAATGGATTCAACATCAGCACTTGAAATTAATGATGTTCCCAAAAAATTATTAGTAATTGGGGGCGGATATATCGGATTAGAATTGAGTACTGTTTATGCCGCGCTCGGCAGTGAGGTTACAGTTGTTGAAATGATGCCCGGATTATTACCCGGCGCTGATCGAGATCTTGTCGCTGTACTTGAAAGACGACTAAAAAATTCTATGGCTCATATTTATACTGAAACAAAAGTAGTTGATTTGAAAGAAACTAAAGAGGGAATACGGGTTAAACTTGAAGGTAAAAATGTTACCGAGCCTGAGCATTTATTTGATAAGGTTTTAATTTCAATTGGTAGAAAACCAGTTACAACCGGCTTTGGATTGGAAAAAACCAAAGTGAAAGTCAGTGATCGAGGTTTCGTAGTAGTTGATAAACAATTAAAAACTGATGATCCGAACATTTATGCAATTGGCGATATAGTTGGTAACCCTATGCTCGCGCACAAAGCGGCGGCAGAAGGTAAAGTTGCGGTTGAAGCAATACTCGGGCATAAAGTTGCATTCGAGCCAAACGCAATTCCTGCCGTTGTTTTCACCGATCCCGAAATAGCCTGGAGCGGTTTGACCGAAACAGAAGCTAAGGAAAGAAGCATTAAAGTAGAAATAGCCAAATTTCCTTGGGGCGCGAGCGGTCGAGCAACTACATTAGATAGAAATGATGGTTTAACTAAACTTGTAATTGAACCGGAGACAGAAAGAATTTTAGGAGTCGCTATTGTTGGGGTTGGCGCGGGAGATATGATAGCGGAAGGTACTCTTGCAATTGAAATGGGCGCGGTTGTAAAGGATTTGGAACTTACAATTCATCCTCACCCAACTTTATCGGAAACGGTAATGTTTGCCGCAGAATTATTTTATGGCCATGCTACCGATATGTATCGACCCAAGCGTAAATAATATTTTTAAAGGCGGACACTTAGTTCGCCTTTTTTTATTTAATGAAAATGTAATTTTTTGAATAAATTCAGTTCAAATCCTCTAATTTGGGGAAGCTGTTTTCATAAAAATAATTAATCATTCTATTCAACATCTTGATGTGTCATGATCAAAACCGATTTAAAGGAAAAAAAATCTAATCCTTGGAGCTGGGTCCCTACTTTATATTTTTCTGAAGGACTTCCCTTTTTTGTCGTAACCATTCTTTCTGTAATTATGTACAAGCGGTTAGGTGTTTCAAATGCCGAAATAGCTTTCTACACAAGCTTGTTATATTTGCCATGGGTTATCAAACCATTCTGGAGCCCTTTAGTTGATATTGTAAGTACTAAAAGATCATGGATAATTATTACTCAATTATTAATTGGGTTTGGAATGGCGGGAATTGCATTTACAATTCAAATGCCCGACTTTCTTCAATTCACGTTAGCTTTTTTTTGGCTCATTGCGTTTTTTTCTGCGACAAATGAAATTTCCGCCGATGGTTTTTATATGCTTGCTCTCGATGATAATAAGCAGGCGTTCTTTGTTGGAATAAAAACGGCATCTTATAAAATAGCGATGATTGCAGGACAAGGATTAATTATTGTTCTTGCTGGATTTTTGGAAAGTACATTCTCAATTTCTCCTGCCGAGTTTAATGTTGTGTCATCTCCAAAAAATTTTTTTGAGGAAACAATTAAGCTAAATTCGGAAAAGCCCGCCGAGCTTGAAGGACGTTTAAGAATTATTGCCGAACCAAGCAAAATTGAAATTGGTACACAACCCCGCACATTGGAAGATGTTGAGGGCTATGTAAATTTTGCGCGAAGTTTTAATATCATGAATGGTTATTCCGATCCATTGGCTGTTGAAACTGAAATGGCGTCAAGCCAGGAAGCGGTTGGTAATATTGGAATTGTCAGATTATTTCTCTCTAAAAAACCTGAGCCGGGGGAAGAGTATCCTGTCACAATTGATTTTCTTGAGGGGAATAATAGAATTAGAATTATTGAAGGAAATAAATTAAAGTTTACCGATAAGAATTGGGATAAACCAGCTTTCGCTGTTGTGCAATTAGACTCAACCATGCACTCAAATGAAAATTCAGTTTTTATAGCTCAAATTGAAAAAGTCCCTATCGCATGGACTCTCACTTTCTTATTAATAGCTTTTCTCTTTATACTTTTCTTTTTATATCACAAAGTTGTTTTACCCGAACCTGTTGCTGATAAAAGAGTTGGATCACAACGGCAGACCCATGTTCATCAGGAGTTTTTTAGATCATTCTATAGATTTTTTGAGAAGAAAAAAATAATTCTGATAATCAGTTTTATACTTCTATTTAGTTTTGGGGAGGCTCAATTAATAAAAATTGCATCTCCATTTATGCTTGATTCAATTGATAAAGGGGGACTCGGGTTATCCACTCAATCGGTTGGATTGATACATGGAACTTTTGGAATAACCGCATTTATAGTCGGCGCAATAATCGGCGGATTTGCTATCGCGAAGAAGGGATTAAAGCATTGGCTTATTCCTATGTTAGTAGCGGTTAATGCTCCTAATATAGTTTATTTGCTACTTTCAATATTTCAACTGACAAATATGTGGATTGTAATCGCGAGTGTTATAATCGAACAATTTGGCTTTGGCTTTGGGTTTACAGCATTTATAATGTATATAATTTACATTTGCCAGGGTGAGTATAAAACTTCCCATTACGCAATTGCTACCGGTTTTATGGCGCTTGGTATGATGTTGCCCGGTATGTTGAGTGGTTTTATCCAGGAAGCAATTGGATATAATTTATTTTTTATCTGGGTATTAGTATCAGCTATTCCGGCATTCTTGCTTGTAAAACGTATTCCACTCGAAGGAAATTTTGGTAAAAAGAAAATTGATCTTGTAAATAGTTAATCATCTTTACCGGAGATTATTATCTTTCCTATCTCCGGTTTTGTAACAAATTCTTACATACTCTCGTCTTATGATTCAAAAAACGGAGAAATTTTGAATTCCGAAAAAATTATTGAAGTAAAAGGTCTCACTAAAAAGTATAAAAATTTAATTGCTGTAAATAATCTTGATTTAAATGTTTATCGCGGTGATGTCTTTGGATTTCTAGGACCAAACGGCGCAGGAAAAAGTACTACCATCAGAATGCTGCTTTCGTTGATAAAACCTAATGCTGGGTCAATAAATATTTTTGGAATGCCACTCAATCAGAAACGGGAAATTATACTTAGAAAAATTGGGGCAATCGTCGAAAAGCCCGATTTCTACATGTATCTCTCAGCATATAAAAATTTGGAAATACTTGGTAAACTTTCAGGGATTGATGCATCAAATAAAAAAATAATGGAAATGCTTGAACTTGTTGGGCTAGATAAAAGATATAAAAGCAAAGTAAAAACATTTTCTCATGGTATGAAACAGCGTTTGGGAATTGCGCAGGCATTATTGCATGATCCCGAATTAATTATTCTAGACGAACCAACAACAGGTCTCGATCCGCAAGGAATGAAGGAGATCCGGGATTTAATTTTATTTCTTAGCAAGGAAAAAGGTAAAACTATTTTCCTTTCCTCCCACATTCTTCGTGAAGTTGAAATTATTGCCTCAAGAATGATTATTCTTAATAAGGGAACTACCCAGGTTGAAGGTACAGTTCAAGAATTACTTAACGCCGATAAAATGAGCGTTACAATTGAAGTTGATCGAATTGATGATGCCATTAATTTGATACAAAATTCAAATTGGATTGATAAGTACAAAGCGCATGTTAAAAATGAGTTACACTTTGAAATGATGCAAAATGAAATTGGCGAATTGAATAAATATTTGAATCAAAATAATTTTATTGTAAGCGCGGTAATCCCCGTACGATCACTCGAAGATTATTTTCTTAAGATTACAGAGGGGAGTGGAAAATGACAACTTTAATTTATGTTGAACTCGAAAAAATATTTAGGAAATGGAGAACTTATATTGGCTTTATTGCAATGTTTGGAATGACACTCCTCGTTCAGATTGCTCTCTATTTTACACAAGAAAGTTTTATTCAGGGAACTACCCGACAACTAAGCGATCAGTTTGTACTGCAGGGTAATTTTTTTAATGGTTATGTCATTGGGTACCTGATACTAAACGCAATGTTTATTCATATTCCTTTTTTGATTGTTCTCGTTGGTGGAGATTTACTTGCGGGTGAAGCAACCGCCGGTACATATAGAATGCTTCTTACAAGACCAATTTCCCGCTTTTCATTAGTTACCTCCAAGTTTTTAGCAGGTTTTATATATACGTTTTTATTTATGCTATTTTTAATAATAATTAGTTTAGGGGCAAGTGTACTAATATTTGGGCCGGGGGAATTAATAGTCCTCAAGAGTAAAATTATTATTTATGCTGCAGACGATATATTGTGGCGAATGCTTTTAGCATACTCCTATGCCGCTTTAAGCATGATGACGGTTATGGCATTATCTATATTTTTCTCTTCGATGGTGAGCAATGCAATTGGACCAATTGTTTCTACAATGGCGGTAATAATTGTCTTCTTAATTTTATCTGCAATTCCGATTGAGTTTTTACAAGAAATGCGCCCCTACTTCTTTACTTCCCACCTGGGTCAATGGAATGGTTTTTTTGATGATCCCATAGATTATAAAGATATAATGAATTCTGTTATGATTTTAGTTGGACACATTATAGTTCTCTATGTTTTTACAACATATCTATTTATTAAAAAGGATATTCTCAGTTAAAAGGATTCTAAGATGAAAAAGATTTTATTGGTTTTATTTATTCTTGGCTCGGTAGTATTTCCACAAAAAAAGGACGCGCAAAAAATTATAGATCAGGTACAAAGTAAGTACGATAAAATAAAAGATTACCAAGCCGATGTAGAAGTGAAACTGGATATGGATTTTGTGAAGGTCCCACCAACAAAGGCAAAAGTATTTTTTAAACAACCCGATAAATTTAAGGTAGAATCGGAAGGGTTCGCGATGATACCAAAACAAAGCATGGATTTTTCTCCGATGCAATTATTAAAAGGGGATTTTACACCTCTTTATGTTAGGGCGGAAAAAATTAATAATGTGGAATATGATGTGATAAAGCTGATTCCTAATACCGATACAACTGCCATTATTTTATCAACACTTTGGATAGAACCGAAAAAAATGGTAATAGATAAAGTTGAGACTTCCACAAAATCTAGCGGCACTGTAGAGGTAAAATTCACATATGAGGCAAAAACTCTTCCACTTCCCAGTACGCTAAAGTTTTCATTTAATATGGGGGGCGCCAATGATCAGCAAAACTCAAAGGATGAAACGAAACAAAATTCGGGCAACGAAAACAGATTTCAGCGCCCAAGTAGAATTAAAGGTTCTGTAATTATGACCTACCGGAACTACATTATAAACAAAGGAATTGCCGACAGCTTTTTTGATGAAGAGAGTAAGTAATCCTATTTAAAATATTCTTCGGATAATTTTATTTGAATTATCCCCCTTTATTTTGAATCTCTAACCGAAATCAGCTAATTTTTGGATGTGTTTTACAATTTCATAAAAATTTAGGTAAAAAATGAAAATTCATGAATATCAAGCAAAAGAGCTGCTGAAGAAATATGGCGTCCCGGTTCAAGATGGAATTGCCATAAAATCTATTGGCGAATTCGATTCGGCAATTGCGGAACTTCAATCTCGTGGAATAAATCAATACGTAGTTAAATCACAGATTCATGCCGGTGGAAGAGGGAAAGGTAAACTCTACAATCCAACCAATAAAGAGGAATTAATTCAAGAAGGGGGAGTAAAGTTTACAACCTCTGTTGAAAAGGCAAAGGAATATGCTTCCAAGATGCTCGGTAATTTACTTGTGACTCATCAAACCGGAGCTGAAGGCAAAATTGTAAAAACACTCTTTATTACTGAAGGATTAGATTATAAAAAAGAATTGTACCTCGGAATTCTGCTTGATCGTAATGTTTCTCAAAATGTGATTATGGCATCTACTGAAGGAGGAGTTGAAATTGAGAAAGTTGCCGAAGAAACTCCAGAGAAAATATTGAAAGAATGGATTGATCCAGCAGTTGGTATTCAATCATTTCAAGCTAGAAAACTTGCTTTTGGTCTTGGATTGGAGGGACCTGCATTTAAGAATTTTGTGAGTTTTATTTTAAAACTTTATAAAGCTTACGAAGCAACTGATTCTTCAATGCTTGAGATTAATCCTTTAATCATTACCAATGATGACCAGATTGTTGCGCTCGATGCAAAAATGAATTTTGACGATAACGCACTCTATCGTCAACCCGATATAGCAAACTACCGTGATCTTGATGAAGAAGATCCACTTGAGATAGAAGCTTCAAAGTATAATCTTAACTATATAAAGCTGGATGGAAATGTTGGGTGTATGGTAAATGGCGCCGGTTTAGCGATGGCTACAATGGATATAATTAAGTTAGCAGGCGGTGAACCAGCTAACTTTTTAGATGTGGGCGGCGGCGCTAATAAAGAAACGGTTGCTAATGGTTTTAAAATTATTCTCTCCGATCCTAATGTTAAAGCAATTCTTGTAAATATTTTTGGTGGAATTGTGAGATGTGACCGAGTTGCGCAGGGAATTATTGATGCGGCTAAAGAGGTTAATGTTCAGGTTCCTATCGTTGTTAGACTTCAAGGAACTAATGCTGAGTTGGGAAGAGAATTATTAGAGCAATCTGGTTTAAATTTTGAAGTAGCCATCACACTTCATGAAGCCGCACAGAAAGTTACCTCCGTTTTGACTCTTGAAACTATAAATTAAATACTTATGTTTGATTATCAGCCGCTAATAAAAAAGCGGCTGAATTAAAAATTATGATAGAAATTAAAATATCAATAGATACGGCCTTAGCCCTAATATTAAATAGATTAGAGCTGGAGCTAACAATGAGGCAGAGGGATAATCTGCTGCCGAAGTCATATAAACTCGAAAATTTAACTTCTTTTGAGTTGAATGAACTTATTGATACTGCACTATTTGATACAATTTTTATGCTTCCGGTTGAATTATTAACCGGTGAATCTAATCTTATTGCTATCATTTCGGAAACTTTGAAAGCCCTTTCAAGAAATCTATCGAGAGAAGATTTATTATTATACCCAAATTCGAGAATTAATAAAATACTCAATAGAGTTAAATCTATTATGATTAGCAATCTGGATAGCAAAGGATTCGCTAATAATTAATTCTACAAAAACATCATAAGTGGATAAACACCCAAAGTAGAATCCATTCATGACTAAAAGTAACGAATCTTATAATAAGTCAATAAAAATCTTAGAAGTCCCCTATTTTAGCGATTAAACACAATATTTATTATCTTTAAAAAGACATTAGTATTCTTTAATCTATATAAAATGCAAAAAGAGATCCTTAAATATTTCAAACAAATATTTGGCGATTCAAGACCCATTGTGCAGGAATCGGCGAAAGTCAATTTAATTTTGCTCGGGGATCACACCCACTATAATCATGGTATTTTAATATCATATGTAATTGATAAACGATGGTTATTTGCGATGAGAAAGAGAGCGGATAATCAAATCAATATTTCATATTATAATTCGTTCTCAATTTATGAAATGAATTTGTGTGACGATGACAGAGAAAAAAAATACCAGATGCTTTGCGGAATACTCGAATACCTTAAAAAAGATAATTTGCTTCAATCTGGATTTGATTGTGTTTTATATAATGAAGCTCCCCAGTGTATTGGACTTGGAGTTGCTTCATCTCAGCAGATTGGATTCTTGACCGCGATAAATAAGACTTTTCGTTTGAATCTCAGTGATGAATATATTCTGAATTTAGTTAGGGCAAACGAACTTACCCATATTGGTAAAATTTCTAATATCGCTCATCACTATGCGATACTTTATGGTAAACCTAATAAATTCTTTTTTATAGATCTGAGATCGAAAGAGTACAAAAACATTACAAGTCCGTTTCAAAACTATTCGCTAATGGTATGTGATACAGAAGAGCAGATAAAAAATCCAACAAAAATATGCAATGAGAGAATAGAGGAATGTGAAGTTGGCGTAAGAGGTTTACGATTGTATGTGTGGGGAATTAAAAATTTGCGGGATGTTCACAAAGATTTTTTATTACGGCATGTTCACATGCTCCCCAAAAAAATATTTTCACGAGTACTTTACAATGTACAGGAGAGAACAAGAGTTGAACTCGCGCTGAAAGCTATCAAGAAAAAAGATATAGCACTATTCGGCCGACTAATTTCTGAATCGCATAAAAATTTGTATGAAGATTATGAATTAGTGTGTCCCAAATGTAATTTTATTGTTGAAAACGCATTGCGGGATAACTACACAATGGGGGCAAAGATGATAAGTTGTACTTCAATACGCAGTTCATTTGTGATTGCCGATAGAAGCATGGAACTGCTTTTTTCTGAAAAAATTAAAACAGAATTTCAAAAACAATTTGGTACGGCATTAAGGCTTCATAACTTTCCTCTTTGCAATTCAAAAGACAAGCAAGTTCTAGTTAGCGAAACCGCATAAAGCGCAAGAACAATTAAAATTAAATTCAACTTGATTTTATGTTTTGTTCGCAATACATTTTCCAACGAATAATATAGGAATATTGATGAGTTTTTCGGATAATTTTTTAGGTGACGGTTTTGATGAGCAAATCAGTGAAAAAGATGCCAAAGAGAAAGTTGTTTTGTGCAAAGAAATTATTGAAGAAGGCAGAGCATTTACTAATATAGATTTAATTGAAGATACAGTTCAACTATGCATTGAGTATGATTTTGTTGAGGATGGTCTTCATCTAGTAGAATCAATTCTGGATATAGCACCATATAATTCCGAGGCATGGCAATTCAAAGGCGTTCTGCTCAATAATTCTTTTCGTTTCGATGAAGCTTACAATTGTTTTATCAAATCCTTATCACTTAATCCAAACGATATAGAAACCCACATTAATAAATCAATCGCAGAAGATAACCTGGGATTATTTGATGATGCGGTAAGCTCGCTTCATAAAGCTTTGGAGCTTTCCCCAACCGATGATGAGACCTATTTTAATTTGGGTATGCTTTATCAAAAAAAGGAAAGATTTAATGAGGCCATTCAAAATTTTAAAAGAGCTGTAGAAATAGATCCAGAATACATGGAAGCCTGGTATGAACTTGGTTATTCATATGAAAACAACGATCAGCTCGAAAACGCACTAGCTGCATATGATAAATATCTGCAAATTGACCCGAACAGTTACACCGCGTGGTATAATAAGGGAATTGTTTTTTTACGGATGGAAGATTATCCGAAAGCAATTAATTGTTTTGAGTTGTCAATTGCGCTCAAGGATGATTTCTCAAGTTCTTGGTTTAACTGTGGATTTGGATATTTTAGAATGAAGAGATTTACCGATGCTTTAAGCGCATATAACAAGGCTTACGAACTTGATTCATATGATGATGCTATTTTATATAATCTCGGTCAAACCTACGAAGAGCTTTCAGAATATTCTTTAGCTATAAAATGCTATACACAGGCAATTAAACTGGATGAAGAATATTATGAGGCCTATTTATCACGAGGATATTGTTATGATTCTGTGGGCAAGTATCATTTAGCGTTAAAGGATTTTAACAAAGCGATTTCGATTACATCAAGTTCGGAAGAAGCATGGCTTGCCAAAGCGGATCTTGAATATTCATTAGGAAATATTCAGCTCTCAATTGAAAGTTATTTGAAAACTTTAGAGCTCAATCCCGATAGTTTTGAAGGATGGTATAAATTAGCAGAAACTTATGGTGAAACTGGAATGTGGCTCGAGGCTTTGAGAGCATTAGATGAATGTATAAGAATTAATCCAAATGATGCTAACAGTTATTACGAAAAATCAAAAATTTATTTTTTATTGAATCATACAAAAGAAGCAATCGATTTTTTGAAACTTGCGTTTAAAATTGACCCGTCAATAAGAAATAGTTTTTCTAAAGATTATCCTGAAGTAAAATTATCAAAGCTGTTTAATAAACTGATAGAAGAGAACTAATAATCATAATTAATGCAATTGCAGAATAAATTTAATCATAACACAAAAATTGTCGGGGTAATTGGTCACCCCATTAGGCATTCATTTTCTCCCCTAATGCACAACATTGCCTTTGAAATTGGAAAGTTAAATTATATTTATCTGCCCTTCGATGTTCCTTCAAACTCATTGAAAGATGCAATTAGGGGAATGATCGCGCTTGGCATCAAAGGTTTTAATGTTACAATTCCCCTTAAAGAAAAAATTGTTCCACTCTTAAAAGACGTTTCTGAGGAAGCTGGAACTGTTGGTGCTGTAAACACAATTGTGAATGACGATGGTGTTTTAAGAGGCTATAACACAGATGTTTACGGAATTATTGAATCGTTAAATGATTACAAAGATGAAATTGCCGGACAAAAAGTTGTTGTTATTGGCGCTGGAGGTGCCGCGAGAAGTGTTATCTATTCATTGATAAGAAACTTCAAACCGGGTGAAATTATAATAGTTAATAGAACAGAACAGATTGGAGAATCTTTAAAAGAATATTTCTCTGCAAAAATGCTGTTTACTGAATTGAGATCGCTTCCACTCGTTCCACCAGATTTAATCTCCGTGTTCAGAGATTCGAAGTTGATTATAAATACAACCTCAATGGGAATGTTTCCCGAGATAGATGATTCCGCTACAACTATCGGGGAATCATTCATGAAAGGGCAAATAGTTTTTGACGTGGTTTATAATCCGGTTAAAACAAAATTGCTTAAATTGGCTGAAGGACAGGGCGCAACAATTATTACAGGATTAAAAATGTTTGTTGAGCAGGGAGCAAAATCTTATGAATTATGGACTGGTGAAAAAATGCCGGTGGATAAAGTATTTAAAACTTTAGAAAATTATTTGGTTACTTAATTGAAATTTTAAAACTGAAAAATGAGTCATGCAGGTTAATTACCCGCATGACTTTTTTTTAAGAAAGTTTTGCCAACGCTTCTTTAATTCGCTTTACACCCTCTTTGATATTCTCCAAGGATGTTGCATAAGAAATTCTAATAAAACCTTCGGCGCCAAAAGCACTTCCGGGAACTGTGGCAACTTTTGCTTCCCGAATCAAATACATCGATAAATCAAAAGAATCTTTGACGTGGTAAGTAGAAAAAGATTTATTAAAGTATGCCGATACATTTGGGAAAAGATAAAATGCTCCTTCGGACTTATAACAAGAAACTCCCTCAATTGATAAAAGTTCATCAAATAAGTAATCTCTGCGTTTTTCAAACTCAATCCGCATCATCTCAACATATTCTTGCGGGCCATTTAACGCTTCTACCGCCGCAGCTTGTGAAATAGAAGCGGCATTAGAAGTACTATGGCTCTGAATTTTATTTATGGATTTGATGACATCTTCCGGGCCAACGGTATAACCAATTCTCCAGCCGGTCATTGCGTGAGATTTAGATAAACCATTAACAAGAATAGTCTTTTGTTTTAAACTTTCCCTCAAAGAAGGAAAGCTTACAAATTTATAACTACCATAGACAAGTTTTTCATAGATTTCATCGGCAATAACATAAAAATTGTTTTGATCAACAACATCGGCTATTGCTTCTAGTTCATTTTTAGTATATGCAGAACCGGTTGGATTAGAAGGATTACACAAAATAACAGCTTTCGTTTTTGAAGTAATTGCTTTTTTAAGCTGTTCAGGGGTCATCTTAAATCCATTTTCTTCCTTTGTATCAATGTAAACAGAAACCCCGTCAGAAACCGAAACCATTTCGGGATAAGAAACCCAGTAGGGAGCTGGAATTATAATTTCATCTCCTTCGTTGCAGATAGAGAGTATAACATTGTACAAACTATGTTTTGCACCTGATGATACTATCACATCGTTTGGGGAGTAATCCAGATTGTTATCATCCTTTAATTTTTTAGAAATTGCTTTTCTTAGATCAACAGTGCCCTGGTTTAACGTGTAGCGAGTTTGATTATTTTCGATTGCTCTTATTGCGGCATCTTTTACGTTTTGTGGTGTTGGAAAATCGGGCTCTCCGACACTAAAATCTATGACGCTTTCTCCCCGCGCGCTCATTTCTTTTGCTTCGGCGGCAACTTTCATAGTTGGCGATACACCAATCTTATTAACTCGCTGTGATACGGGCACTTTAGACTCCAATTAATTTTATATTATAATTTTATTAGATCGATTTAAAGAAAGGAACAAATCCAGGAATCATTAATTTCTTGCCCAATATAGCACTTGATCTTTAAAGTTGAAAGGGAAGAGGTTTATAAAAACATATAAAATTTAGCTGAAGGTTTATATTTAAAATTATTCATATTTATAAGTATTCATGCATTTCTTAAAAACACAAACAATGAGGTGAGCCAAAGAATAACTAATCTAATTAGTAAAATCACAACACTCTTTATCTAGATCAAAATCTATATTAATAAAAATACCTCAATTAGTTTTCCGGTCTATCCAATATTTCTTTTAAAAGTTTTAATAAATCGCGTCTTTCAAAAGGCTTCGCGAGATAGTGTGTAAACCCTTGTGCTAAAAACTCTCTTCTGTTTACATTAGACGCATAACCGGTAATTGCAACCATTGGAGTGTTAGAAAATTTATCCAGTTTTTTTATCTCAGTCAAAACCTGAAGTCCGTCAATACCTTTTCCAAGATTAATATCAATTAGAAGTATGTCGTAAAAGTTCTCTTTGGCCATCTCAATTCCAGTATAACCGTCTCGAGCAAAATCAACAATTGCATACTTATGCAAAAACTTTTGAACAACCTCAATATTAAATTGATTGTCTTCAATTAAGAGAACTGATGGTGTTTTGGCTAAAGCTTTACTCGTTTCGTCTTGGTCGTCATTCATAATTGGGTGGGTATTAATTTCGTTATCTTCTTCAGAATTAATGGTATAAATATCATTATTTAGCGTAATAGTGAAGCAAGAACCTTTATCAACCTCGCTAACTACGTCAAGATTGCCACCAATTAAATTCACAATTCTTTTACTAAGGGATAAGCCTAATCCCAGACCTTCATAATCTCTTCTAAACCCTTCGCTCAACTGTTTGAATTCCCTAAAAATTATTTGCTGATCCTCTTTTTTAATACCAATACCGGTATCGCAAATATGTATTAATGCCTTTGTTCTTCCTTCTGAAGCCGGTTTATATTCAAGAGTTATTTTAACCTCTCCTTGGAAGGTGTATTTAAAAGCGTTTTCAACGATGTGATTAATTGCTTTAGATAGTAATGATTCATCTAAGACGGCAATTACAGTTTTGTCAGGAAGTTGAACAATAAAATTCAGATTTTTTTCCGCAGCCAATCTTTGATACTGTGTTGAAAGCTGTTTACAGAAAATATTAAGATCTGTATCGTTCTTTGATATTAGATACTCATTATTTTCAAGTTCAGTAATCATTAGAACAGAATTAAGCGTGTTCATTAATCTTTTTCCGGAACGAGCAATTTTTTGAGCCATTTCGGCTAGCTCATGGTCTGGGATTTCTTCGGCAAGCAGTTGAGCAAATCCTAGAATTCCATTTAAAGGGGTTCTAAACTCATGGCTTACGTTTGCTAATAATGACGATTTTAATTTATTAGCTTCCTCAGCTTCAAGCTTTGATTCAATTAGAGCTTCTTCAGTTTTTTTTCTATCTGTAATATCCTCTTTAATTGCCAGATAACCGGTAGTTACTCCCCTTTGATTTTTAATTGGCGAGATAGAGGCGAACTCCCAATAAATTTCTCCCGATTTTTTTCTATTTAAAAATTCTCCACGCCACTCTTTTCCAGATGAAATTCTATCCCATAAATTATGATATTCGACATTCTGCGTACCTGCATTTAAGAAATTAACATTTTTGCCGATAGCTTCATCAAATGAATAACCTGTAATTTCAGAAAATTTTGGATTAGTATATGTTATTATTCCTTTTGTATCGGTTATTACAATAGCGGCGGGACTCTGCTGAACTGCACTTGAAAGTTTTCTTAACTCGGACTCGGAATTTTTTCTATCTGTAACATCCCTTAGCACAACTTGAACGGCTTTTATATCTTTGAATACAAATGGAATTGAAGAGACCTCAACAAAAATAATTTTACCGTCGATGCGTACATATTTTTGCTCGATGGTGGGAAGCTTAACTTCTCCCATATCCATCTGCTTCTGCCTAATTTTAGTAATTTCAATGCTATCAGGGTGAACATAATCGTAAATGGAGCTGCCGACTAACTCATCGGGATAATTGTGCCCTAAAAGTAAAGCTGTTGCTGTATTTGCAAAAATTATTGTATCGTTTTTATATACGAAGATAGGCTCAGGAGAAAAATCGAAAAGGTTTTTATATCTCTCTTCGCTTTCTTGAATCATCTTTTCCGACTCTTGAATTTGAGTTATATCATCACCCAATGAAAGAACACTGTACGTTTCTGTAAATTGATCATAAATTAAAGTATTAAACCAGACAACTAACTTCTTACTGCCGGCTTTGGTAGTTACTTCTTTAGTAATATTTTTTTGAATAAAATTGTTTTTAAGCAGATCCATTACTGTCGAATTCAAATCAACAGTATTTTTATCGATAAACATGTCAATAAAATTTGAATCGAGGATATCTTCTTTAGTATAACCTAGTAGTTTTTCAGCAGTTGGGTTGATATTAATTATGGATATATTTTCGTTACGCACGTTCCAGTAAATCATAGCAAGGGGAGAGTTTAACAAGGATGATGCGAGTATTCTGTTTTGTTCTTCACTTTTTTGGATTATGCTTTCTGTTTCTTTTCGTTCACTGATGTCGCGTGCCGATAGAATTAGACGCTTCTGATCTTCCAGAATTGCAGACTTAATATTCACCTCAACCCAAAAAACAGATCCATCCTTTCTTTTTGCCAGCCACTCAAACATATCTTTACCACCATTAACAACAGAAAAAAACTTGCGAAGAGCACTCTTTCTATCATATGGATACTCATTAATACTAATATTGTCGAACGACAATTTTAAAAATTCATCGTGTGTGTAGCCGGTTATTTCGCTTGCTTTATTATTGGAGTCGAGTATTTTTCCATTTGTTGCATCAAGAATAAAAATGGCTTCATTTACCGAATCGAAAATAGTTTCCAGATACTGTTTATGTTTATGTATTTCCTGCTCGGCATAAAATTTTTCTGTGACATCCTTAATTGTCGTAATTACATATTGCTCATTGTTTATAGAAAACACCTTAGCGGCAAATAGCGAATAAATAATATCACCATTTTTGTTCACCAATACTCTTTCGCAATTTGGATAATCGCCAGTATTTTTTAATTGCTCAATAAAACGGTCCCAATCCTCAAGATACTTCCATACATTAAAGCTAAGTAGATCTCTTCCCAGAACTTCTTCGGTACTATAGCCAGATAGAAGCTCAAAGCCTTTATTAACTTCAATTATTACATTATCGTTTAATCGGTTAATAATAATGCCATCCGAACTGTTATGAAAAGCTTTTGAGAATTTTTCTTCGGAATATTTAAGATAATTCTCCATTGCTTTTCGTTCACTGATATTATTAAAAGTAATCAAGATTCCTGTGATTTCTCCACTTGATTTTGCAATGGGAGAAAATGTTGTAGATAACCAAAATTGTTTAGCTGTTTCCTTTATATCAAAAAAAGTATCGGGTAAAGTGGAGGTATGGTTCTTGAGCGCTTCATTTAAAGCTCTTAATATCACAGATTTATCGGTAATTGCTTCAAAATATTCGGGGAATGGTTTTCCCAAAACTTCACTAAATGGAATACCGGTTAAGGCTTCCATGAAAGGATTCCACACTTGAATTTCGAAATTAGTATTTAAGTAAGCCATTCCGAATTTTGCATTAGAGATAATTTCCTGGCTAAATTTATTTGATTCAAACAACTGTGCCGCGGCTTTTTTCTTCTCGCTTATATCTCTTGTGATTGATAAAACCATTTTCTGATTATCGAGCGTAACAACTTTTGCAGATAATTCAACACTTTTCTTTGAACCATCCTTTCTCCGATGAACAATTTCTGTATCAAGGAAACCGGTTGAATGCAGTTTTTGCATGTTCTCTGGAATATTAGCCTGTGTTTCCTCATCATCAATATCACTAATATTCATCGTCATTAATTCTTCTTTTGTATAACCAAGTAAGTTGGCAGCTGCGTCATTTACGTATTTGATCGAGCCAGCCATATCTAAGAGAAAAACCGAATCAACTACTGAATTAAGTAGATCCGCTTGCAACTTGATTTTTTTTGCATCCTCTTTCTTTTCAGTAATATCATCATGAAAGGATATTTTATATTTTTCATTATTTAACTCGATAAGTGTTGATGACATTGAAATAATTCGGAAACTTCCATCTTTTCTTCGATGGCGAGCTTCAAACTCAGTTATGAAGCCGCTGGTTTCTAATTTTTTAATGTGTTGAACACGGTCGTTGTAATCAAACCAAATGTTTAATTCCTTAGAAGTTTTCCCAATTACTTCGGCTTTAGTCCAGCCGGTTAATTTTTCGTATGCTTCGTTAACATCAACATAAACTCCATCCGAAAGTCTGGTTATACTTATAGAATTTAATGCTGCATTGAAAGCTTTAGAAAATTTTTCTTCCGATTCTCTCAAATATTTTTGGGCATGATGCTTCTCGGATATATCTACGGCAATCCCAATCAAACCAGAGATTGAGCCATCCTCTTTTTTTACAGGACTATATTTTGTTAGAAAAACCTTATCCCCCACAACTTCTGTGGTTTCAACCAGCATACCATTTAAAGCATCCCTTACACCCTGTTTTATTTTAGGATTATCATTATAAACATCATATGCTGAGAGTCCTACCACTTGCCCCGGTTTTAATCCTAATGATTCTAAAGCCTGTCCTTCAGACATTGTAAAAACGCCATCGCTATTTATAGCAAAAAGTATTACAGGCGAATTTGTTATTGTGGTGTGAAGAAGGTCCTCATGTTCGCAGGAAACACTTTTGTAATTAATATATTCGGTAATATCATGAACAACGCCGTAGTAAGATTTAATATTAAGTTTGGCATCAATAAGTAGTGATTTACCCGTTTGTTCTAGCCAAATTGCCGAGCCATCTCTTTTAACCAGTTTAAATTGAATTTTATGAGAATGGTCAATTTCTAAATTTTTGATGCTGGCTTCAAAATTAATTCTATCATCTTCTGGAATAAGTGCTGTCAAATCAGAAAGGGTTTTAATTTGATTATCACCATATCCAGTAATAGATTCAAATTTCCCTTCAATCCATTCTAACTCATAATTGCTATTGGCATCACTAACACAATAAAAAGTATAGTAAGAAATTAGTTCGGAAAAAATCTCCACCATTTTCGAGTTTTTTGATGATCTATGTCGACTCAAAATATTCCTCTATTTGTATCATTATTAATAACTATTTCTATGTAATCTACTTACCAGTTAAAAGTATAATTTATAACGGTAACGAAAAATAAAATGTACTTCCTTTACCCAGCATTGATTCTACCCAAATGCATCCACTATGTTTTTCGATAAAATCTTTGCAAAGAATTAAACCTAGTCCAGAGCCCGACTCAGAATTAGTGCCACGAGTTGAAAAATGAGTTTCATTCTTGAAAAGCTTGGCAATGTTTTGCTCAGAAATACCAATTCCATCATCTTTTACCGAAACTATCAACCTATTCTCTTTGATGACATAACCAACTTCAATAATGCCGCCGGTTTGTGTAAACTTAATACTGTTCGAAATTAAATTTCTTAGAACAGTTGCAATCATATTTCTATCATAAATTAAACGGAGAGGCTTTTCAACTAATAGATTAATTTTAATTCCTTTCTTCTCTAACAAATGAGTTACAGAGTTAATTGCCTCGAGAATATCATCTTTGATTGAATTTTCCAACGGGTCAAAATCAATTCCCCCCTGCTGTAACTTGCTCCATGTTAAAAGATCTTCCAGCAATCGATGTTCGGCGCGTAATCCATCAAGAAGTTTATTAGTAAAAGTGATTCTTTCTTCATGTGTTAATTCATCATCTTCCAAAAGTATGTTCGTAATTCCAATCAAACCTTGAAACGGACTTCTCAAATCATGGGCAATAATAGAAAAGAACCTATCTTTCATCGCAACTAATTTTTTCAGATCTTGTTCCGATTTAGCGAGTATTTCCCGGTCCAATTTTCTTTCGGTGATATCCAGCAAATAGCCAAGATAATGTGTGATATTATTTTCTTTATCTCTAATAACAAGAGTATAATCGCTGAACCATCTATACTCCCCTGAATTGTGTTTTAATCTATATTCCTGCCTAAAAGTAGGTAACTTACTCAAGCTATAGTCCCGAATTTCATCAGCAACCTTGTAAAAATCATCAGGATGTATTAATTCATGAAAATTAACTTTACCTTCAATTAATTCTTGGGGAGTGTATCCAAGTGCCGATTGAATTGAAGAAGAAACATATTCCACCGGCCAGTATTCTGCGGCACGCCACTTGAAAACAATAACAGGCCCATTTGTAAACAATTCCCGTTCTGTCTTCAAAGCTTCTTCCGCCATTTTTCGTTTTGTAATATCCTCAATTGTTCCTTCGTAGTATTTAATGTAGCCGGCATCATCTTTAACTACAACTGCATTCTCTTGAGTATAAATAATAGAGCCATCTTTTTTATAAAATGCAGTTTCAACAGAAGAAACACTACCACTGTTTTCAAGTAATTTTTGGTAATCTGACCGAGAGAGTACTTGTGAAACCATCATGTTATTTAAGTTCTGGGTTTGCAGATCTTCAAGTGAATTATAACCCAGCATACTTATTAGATGTGGATTCGCAATTAAAATGTGCCCATCAGTAGTGGTTCTAAAAATACCTATAGGCGCATTTTCGTAAAGATTTCTATAACGTTTTTCGCTTTCGCTAATTCTTTGTTCGGCAATCTTTTTTTCTGTTATATCGCGTATAACGGAAATGAAACCGATTGAGTTTTCCTTTTCATCTTTTACAATTGAAGCGCTCATTTCCAAATATTTCTTATTGTTATTTTTAGTGAGGAATGTATACCCCTTGTTGATAATAATTTCCTTTTTCAATAATTCCTTAAAATCCTCCCCGGCTTTACTCATGTGGTGCGACTCGAACAAATCGAAATAAGTTATTCCGATCAAATCTTTTTTATCAATATCTTCTTCGAACATTTTCACTGATGCATCATTTGCATAAAAAATGATTCCATTTATATCACCAACCACAACGCTTTCGTGCAAAAAGTCAACTGCTGTCTCGAGTCTTTTAAGTGTTAACTCCGTGTTTTTTATTTCAGTTACATCAAAGGCGGTTACCACAAAGCCGGCAAATTTGGAGTCGTAATCAAACCTCGGAGAAGCATTACACAATATCCATCTATAGTTATTCTTTGAACTTCTAATCCTAAATTCAATTGAATAATTATTTTTTTTCTTTTCGAACTGCTTAATTTTTTTTATAACATCTGAAGCATCATCGGGATTTAGTCCATCTTGCCATCCATTCCCTAATTCTTGCGCCAAGGAACGATTAGTAAAATTTAACCACGCATTATTAAAGAAAATAGCGCCCTTATTGGGTGTAGTTATCCATAGAAAGGTTGTGGTTGCGTTAATTAGTTCGTCACAACTGAATTTCTCCAGAACTGATTTATTCTTTTCCTCGATATGTGGTTGGTTCATTTTTTTCATCAATACTAATCTTTCATTACTTTTTCTTGTATGATAAAGCGAAAGCAAAACGATAATTATCTTTTACGGAAAATTCATATCGTTTATTTTCAGAGTGCGAATTATATCCCTTAGCATCATCGATCAATAATTTAGACTCCCACGAAATATTGTATTTATTTTCAACAAGTAAGAGTTTAATCTTTTCAAAAAGGGATGAGGCTGTCTCACGGAATATCTCATTAGCCACGGCACTTTCTCTTTTTTGAAGGTTACTCACGATATTTGAAAAGTTAACAATTGTGTTTTCTGCCGCGAGAAGAGTAAAATCAATAATCAGATCCTCCTCGTTTACTGTTAACGACATTTTCGCACAATAACGGTTTTCATCTTCATTTTGATTTGTATCATCGAGAAAATTAGGCACTTCTTTAGCCATGTCGCTAAAAACAAATGTGATCGATTTTCGAATATTGGAATCTTGCTCATTAAAAAATTCGTTTACTTTATCAAGCGGATCGACCATCGAGAGTACAACTTTATCAAACTCTCTCAAAAAAGAATCCTGGTCTTTAGTGAGTTTAAGAATTCCATCATATACAAATAATTTGTTGGAAACAGAATCAGAATCGTTAATCATTACAAAAATAGAAACTGGAGCATCTTTTGCATATTCTGGAATTTTTTGTGTAATTATCTTTTTATCGAGCAAATTCAAATGATCACTGAAGATTATTATTTGCGGTTTTTTTGATAGAAAATAATTTAAAGCCTCGGTTCCAGTTGCACACTCATTTACTTTTAATCTTTCTTTAAGCCATGTGGAAACCATTAATCGCTGCCGTAAATTATTATCCACCAGTAAAATTTCAGGCTCTGAATTAACTTTAGTAATAAAAGTTCTCTTTCCAAAAGAGGTTAATTTTTTCTCATCTTTAAGTTTATTGATATAGTTTAGAATTCGCTGAAATGATTGTTCAACATCAATCGGTTTTAGGATATAATCAGAAATTCCAAGTGATAATAAAGTGGCAATCACATTTTTATCATTTAGAGCAGTAATCATCATAACAGGTAGTTTTTGTGTTACTGGATTTGTCCTTATCCGGCTGAGCGTAGTTATTCCATCCATTACCGGCATTGTAATATCCATAAAAACTAAATCGGGATGATGTTCATTAATAGCATTTAATCCCAATTCGCCATTCGAGGCTTCAAATATGGAACAGGGAAACCTTCTTTTTAATAAAGTCCGCAATACCATTCTAACATTTTCGTCATCATCAATCACTAAAAATTTTAGCATTTACTTTCCTACCATGATTTATAGTTATACTTACGGGTAACATGATTAATGTACCCTATTATTGTTTATTTATTCTCTATTTAGCTTCAGAAATTCCTCGCACAATCAAAATCTAATTTCAACCAAATCTAGCAATCTGGATTATGAGGAGATAATACGGCAATAAAAGTGCCAAAAATGAAAAATATAAATATTTATGAGTAAGTAAATAAACCAAAAAAAGCTTTAATAATTGAAAAAAAAAGACAATTAATAAGAATAATAAACTTGGCGCGGTTCGTTTTTTATAAATAGGGGAAAAGAGAATAATAATAGACTGCTGGCTAATATTAACCAGTTATTAAATAATAAAAGAATGAGGTCGAGAAAAAAAATAATTATTAAAGTGGTATCAAATTTGTCCAGTTTAATTCGATAATGGATTATAAAAATATGATACTAGTAACTATAAATACCGAAGGGCCGAGCTGCCAGATAGATTTACGCCACAGATTGACAAGCGTTTGTCTCATTAAAAAACTAAAAAACGAAAAGTCTGTTTTTAATAGAAATTTCACCATTTTCGTTTATTTGCTGCATGGGTGGGCGTTATTAATTAAGCGACTTGGGATTTCCAAAATCCGCCAAATATTGATGTTATAGTTTTTCATCTTGGAAAAAATATTTCACAATTACCTATTAACTTTTTTGCAATTACTCCCGATAATAAGTCCAAAAATAAATTTTAATAAAGTGGCATGTGCTTTGTCATACATGCATAAATAAGAATCACAAAAGGAGTGCAAATGGCTAACATTCAAGAAAACAAGACCGAAACCACAGAATTATTGCAACTGGTAAGCTTTAAAATTGCGAACGAAGAATTTGCGGTTGATATTCTGAATGTTCAAGAAATCAATAAAATGACCCAAATTACAAAAGTGCCTAACGCACCCGATTTTGTTGAAGGGGTAATTAATTTAAGAGGCAGAGTAATACCTATTATAGATCTGAGAACAAGATTGCGCCTAGAGAAAAAAGAATATGATAAAGATACCAGAATTGTGGTTGTTGAAATCTCTAATAAAACAATAGGATTTATTGTTGATGCGGTTCGAGAAGTGTTAAGAATTCCAAAAAACATAACCGAAGCTCCACCAGAATTGGTTTCGGGAATCGATTCAGAATTTATTAAAGCGGTTGGTAAACTTGAGGATAGACTTTTAATATTAATTGATCTCAATAAAATTATTACACTGGAAGAATCGGCTCAGCTAAGTGCTGTACACTAATTATCCGGCGCTAACTTTTTTTTTTGATATAAAGTAATTAAAACAAAATTCGATAATGGATTATAATTATAACAAGGACTGTTATATGAAAACTAAAATATTAAATAGGACGATAATACTTTCGCTGTGTGCATTTATTATATCAGCAGAAAACATTGTGACCGGAAAAAATTTGCTGCCTGGTGAAGAAGATTATGTTGTATTCGCCGAAAAAATGCCCGCTCCGGTTGGGGGTGTTGAAGCAATTATGAAAAAAATTAAATACCCCCCAATGGCTCAAAAAGCCGGCATCGAAGGAAAAGTCTATATCCTGATTTATATAAATGAAAGTGGCGGAGTGGATGATACAAAGGTAGTAAAAGGAATTGGAGGAGGATGCGATGAGGAAGCCGCCGATGTTATAAAGGGGCATAAATTTAGCCCAGCGGAGCATAATGGCGCTGCGGTTAAATCAAAACTTTCACTCGCGATTCAGTTCAAATTAAAATAATTGTGGAGATTAAAATGCAGTTTATTCAAAAAATGAAACTTATTAGAAAAATTCAGCTTAGTGTGTTTTTTATTGCGGCTGTCTCGACTATGATTGCTATTGTGGCATTTGTTGAGCTAAAGAATACCGATACAAATAAGGAATTATTATTTAATGAATTTCTGACGCCACAGAAAAAAATTAATGAACTTTATAATCGGTTCAAGGGAATTCAGTTCACTCTTCTCAAATTTTCTATACCCGACTTTACCTCAAGTACAGAAGAGAACATGAAATTCATTTCAAAAGAAAAAGCTGCAATAGATACTATTTTTAAGTATTTGCAATCGCAGGAATTTGATCCTCAAGTAAAAACAGAAATTGAAAACGTTGGTAAAATTTGGGTTAATTATAAAAATGTGGTTGTTGATGCGATATTAAGTGCCGCTTTAATGCAAGATCTGGAAATGGCAACAGTTATTACTACAACTTCCGGGGAGGAAATTTCAACACAAATCGAGAGTAAGTTTGCCGATGTTGAGAACTCTCTAAATGAAAGAGGAACAACACTTGGCAATAATATCACTGATGGAACAACTAGAGCCATTACTCTTATTGTAATTGGTATGCTTGTCGGCGCTATCGCATTCGGAATAAGTGTTTTTATTGTTGCTCCAACAATTGTTAAACCTCTTAAAACCTTTATGCAAGTTCTTAATTCATATGTCCTTGGAAACTATAATGTAGAACTTAACATTAAGAGCCAGGATGAATTTGGTGAGATGCAGAAGATGCTGATCAAGTTAAAAGATGCGCAATTAGAAAAAATAAAAGCAGCAGAGAATATTTCTAACGGAATTTTTGAGAAGGTTAATGCAGCCTCTGCAGACGATGAATTGGCTCACCACTTTAATAGAGAAATAGAAACATTTCAAGAAGTGATTAGCGAAATAACTACGCTAACCGATGCCGCGGCTCAAGGTAATTTGAAAATAAGAGGAAATGCCGATAACTATCAGGGTGACTTTAAGAAAATTATTCAAGGTGTAAACAATACTCTTGACGGTGTCATATTCCCATTACAGGAGGGCGCCGAAGTTCTTGCCTCAATGGCAAATGGTGATTTAACTGTTAGAGTTAAAGGAGCTTATAATGGCGATCTGAAATTAATTACTGATAGCATTAATCAAGTTGGTGAATCATTGTGCGATGCTCTTGGACAAGTTAATGAAGCTGTTTCAGCTACAGCAAGTGCCGCAAATCAGATTTCATCCAGTTCTGAAGAAATGGCCGCCGGCGCACAAGAACAATCAGCTCAAACTTCCGAAGTTGTTGCCGCTATAGAAGAGATGACTAGAACAATTATGGATAATACTAAAAACGCTTCCTTTGCCGCTGAGACAGCTAAAGGCGCAGGAGATAAAGCACGTCAGGGTGGAAATGTAGTTTATGAAACTATTGATGGAATGAAGCGCATTTCGCATGTGGTTACCAGCTCAGCTCAAACAGTTGCGGCTTTAGGTAAAAGCAGCGATAAAATTGGTGAGATAGTTCAGGTAATTGATGATATTGCTGATCAGACAAATTTGTTAGCTCTTAATGCCGCAATTGAAGCCGCGCGTGCAGGTGAACAGGGAAGAGGATTTGCAGTTGTAGCTGATGAAGTTAGAAAATTGGCCGAGCGTACAACGAAAGCAACAAAAGAAATCGCAAATATGATTAAGACAATTCAAAAAGAAACTCTCGAAGCTGTAAAATCTATGAATCAAGGTACTGAAGAAGTTGAAAAGGGAACGGCTCTCGCAAATAAAGCCGGAGATGTGCTTAAAGAAATTATTGAAGGCGCACAAAAAGTAACAGATGTTGCAGTTCAAGTAGCCGCCGCCAGTGAGGAACAATCTAATTCTTCCGAACAAATCAGCCGAAATGTTGAAGGTATTAGTAACGTTACAAGAGAAACAAGTACCGGTATTAATCAGATTGCCCGTGCAGCAGAGGACCTTAGTAGATTGACTGTAAATCTACAAGAGCTGGTTTTCAAATTCAAAGTTTCATCTAATGGACACTCGCTCACAGCTGGTAAATCTAGACATGGAGAAAAACTGCTCCACCATGGTCGACATTAATATTCTTAAACTTGGGCGGATTTATTCCGCCCTTTTATCTCGTCAACCAAAGATTGCCTCAATCAATTAGTTCGTAACAAAATAAAACACCCCTTGTTGACGTAATTCCTAAAAAATATTATAAAGAATGATAATTCTATTACCCTATTTTCTGCCGGACTTAAATTGTAAACTTATTAAGTGTCCGGCATTTTAATTTTTAAACTAATTGTATTCGCCTGACAATATTAACTTATTGTTAACAATCTGTAAAACTGTTAAACAAAAGATTAATCCTTTCGATAATGGGGCAGTTGTGACATAGTCCTTTAATTTACAGAGGTGAGTATCATGAAAATATTTCTAATTGTAATATATCTTTTCGCACTCAATTTTATTGAAGCGAAACAAATGTCTTTCTTTCCAGGTGAAGAAGATTACCTAATCGCTGTTGATAAACCAGCCGCTCCGGTAGATGGAATTGCTTCAATTTATAAAAAAATTGTTTATCCCCGGTTTGCTATGGAAACAAAAACACAGGGCAAAGTATATCTGCTGATTTTGATTAATGAAAAGGGGGACGTTGATCAGGTAAAAGTGGTGAAAGGAATTGGTTCTGGCTGCGATGAAGAGGCGGTAAAAGCAATTCAGAAAACTAAATTTACTCCGGCAGAGAATGGTGGGGTTAATGTCCCTTCAAAATTAACAATTGCCGTTCAATTTAAAATTGATGGATAGCTGTCAAATAGTGTAATTACGTAGCATAAATTTAAGCAGGGGGAAATTAATGGCGATTTTAGCAAAAATTTTTTGCTGCGATCTCCATTTTTTTTAATTCAGAGATTAAACTTTTTTAAAATTATCCCGATAATTATTCCGGATAATAATAACTAAAAAGGATGGTTTCATGAAAAGAAAATTTCTAATCTTGGCTTTAATGATTTGTACATTTACATTTAACCAAATAAACGCTTCGGCACTATTTTCTGGTGAAGATGAATATATTCTTGCAATGGAAAAACCTGCAGCTCCTGTAGATGGACTTCAAGGCATATATCAAAAAATAACATATCCAAAAATCGCAATCTCTTCAAAAGTTGAGGGCAAAGTTTATGT
This sequence comes from Melioribacteraceae bacterium, assembly GCA_019638015.1. Taxonomy (NCBI): domain Bacteria; kingdom Pseudomonadati; phylum Ignavibacteriota; class Ignavibacteria; order Ignavibacteriales; family Melioribacteraceae; species Melioribacteraceae bacterium. Next base: position 341,410 of record JAHBUP010000001.1, read on the forward strand.
TCTAGTTTTAGTTAACGAAAAAGGGGACGTTGACGATGCTAAAATTGTAAAAGGTATTGGCGCCGGATGTGATGAGGAAGCAGTAAAAGCAATCAAAAAGACAAAATTTTCTCCCGGTATTCATAATGGTCAACCTACAAAATCAAAATTATCATTAGCCGTTCAATTTAAGCTCTCTTAATTTTAATAGGCAATCGCTAACCCAAAATTAGTGATTGCCTAACCTTATTTCATTCTCCTTTGTACTTCTCAATTACTCGTGCCCCTCATCTATAATATAAATATTGCCAATTGGGTGTTAAATTATTAGATTGCTTCCAACTCATCACTCTATTATACAGAGGGCTATGGAAGATCAAATACAGGCAAATAAACTTTTATTACTCGGAAAGCTCACCGCAAGCCTGGTTCATGAAATTAGAAATCCACTTTCTGCTATTAAGCTGAATTTGGATTATATGAAAATGGCCAGTGAAGAATTGCCTTCCGATATCAACGAAATTATTGGGGAGTCACTTGACGCATTTGAGCAGGTTAATTTTTTAATTGAGGATGTTCTTGATTTTACCCGTAAACCCACTGAAAAGAATCATCAAATTTCATTGGAAGCGGTAACGGACCGGTGTTTAAAAATTATAACAATTAGCGCCCGAAGAAAAGGAATGACGATTCAAAAAGATTTTGCTCATGAAATACCAATTTTTCATGCTAATAGAAATAAATTGGTTCAAATTTTCTTGAATTTAATTAATAATGCTATTGAAGCCTCTCCCGAAAAAAGTTTTATTATAATTCGTGGTTTTTCTAAGGAACTTGAGAATAAAACCGAAATAATTTGGGAAGTTGAGGATTTTGGATGCGGAATTAAGGAAGAAGATAGAGATAGTATATTGCAGGGATTTTACACTACCAAAAAGGATGGACACGGTATTGGTTTGGGAGTTTGCTTTTCCTTGATAAGAGAGTTAAACGCGGAAATATCTTTCGATTCTATTTATGGAAAAGGAACTACATTTTCTATTAAGTTTACTGTTGATAAATAAATTCGTTCATAAATTCAGTTTATACTATGACCCCCAAAATTCTTATAATTGATGATGATGATCTCGTTTCGGCATCCTTAAAAAAGGTATTAACAAGACTTAATTTCAATGTTGAAGCATGTTTAAAAGCAGGTGAAGCCGAAGAATTGGTAGCATCTTTTCAGCCAGATATTATTCTACTTGATATATACTTAACCACTCATAACGGAATTGATATATTAAAATTGCTAAAGAAAAAATTTCCATCCATTCCTGTAATAATGATAACCGGGTACGCCGATGTAAAAATTGCGGTTACTGCTATTAAATCGGGCGCATTCGATTTCCTGCTAAAACCAATAGATTTAGAACAATTAAAGTTTGTGCTCGATAAAGCAGTTGAAAATCTAAAACTGAAATCGGAAGTAAATAAACTCCAATCATTATTAGAAGTTAACCATCTAACCAAAGAATTTTTTGGCAAAAGCTCAAAAATTCAAAGGATAGTTTCAAGCGTTGAAAAATTAGCTTCAAGTACCGATACAACAATTCTGCTCGAAGGAGAATCGGGAACTGGTAAAGAGGTATTTGCTAAATTTATTCATCAAAGAAGTCCCAGGGCTAATGCTCCATTTATAACTATCAATTGCGCCACTATTCCAAAAGAGTTGGCCGAAAGTGAATTATTTGGACACGAAAAGGGAGCATTTACAGGTGCCTCTTCAAAAACCAAATTAGGAAAGTTTGAACTTGCTGATGGCGGTACAATACTATTAGATGAAATTGGAGAACTGTCGCTGGATATGCAGGTTAAACTTCTGCGCGTTCTTCAAGAGAGAAAGTTTTACCGTCTGGGTGGAGAAAAGGAAATCTCAGTAAATGTGCGTGTACTTGCCGCAACCAATCGAAATTTGGAGGATGAAGCCGCAAGGGGCGCATTTAGAGAGGATCTTTATTACCGACTAAATGTGGCGAAAATTACAATTCCAGCATTACGAGAGAGAAAAGAGGACATTGTTTACATTGCCTATTCTTTCTTGAATGAATTTTCTCAAAAGTTTGGTAAAAATATTCAGGGGATTGATAAATCCGGGATTGAAGTATTAAAGTCATATTCATGGAAAGGCAACATTCGGGAACTGAGGAATGTGATTGAAAGAGTAATACTTCTTGCTGAAGAAGAAGAATTAAATGAGACACATTTTTCTTTTTTGATGAACGCAAAAAATGTTCATGAAGCCGAGGATGATAAATTTGTACTTCAAATTCCTACTAAAGGCATCAAGATAGATTTTGTATTAAAAGCGCTAATCTTAAAAACGCTCAAAATAACCAATGGAAATCAGGTTAAAGCCGCTAAAGTATTAGGGCTTTCCCGTTCGAAGCTAAGGTATAGAATGGAGCAACTCGGAATTGAGGTAACAAAAAACATCGAATAGTATTAGGCGGAATTGAAATATTCCGCTCCCTCATCTCAATCAAATCAATTTTCCTTCGATAATATAATTGAATAATAAAGCGACTGGTGAAAAATCAGTTTTTATTTAATTCCACTTACATGGCTCCAGGATGAATGAAAAAGTATTAATATACTGTAATAGCGATGAGGAGAGAAAAAATCTATGTGATCTTCTTGAAAAAGGTGACTACAATGTTTTAGAAGCAATTGACGAAACCTCCGCTTTCGAAACAGCTGCTCGTGAAATACCAGATTTAATAATTGCTCATAACGGATGTATGGATGAGGAGCATTCACTTTTTAATAAAATTAGAAATGAGCGACTAACTTCAACGGTTCCATTTATTTGTATAGCAGAATTCAGCACAATTGATGAACTCAGAGAAATTTTAAATCGTGGGGTTGATGATTGCATTCAAATACCGGTTTGTGAAGAAACTGTCCTCCAAACTGTGAATGCAAATATTAATAAATTCAAAAAATTTGATTATAAACTTAATCAACTAAAGGATAGTATTGCGCTTTACATTCCTCATGAATTAAGAACTCCGCTTGCTTCAATATTGGGATATACCGAATTATTAAAAGAAGAATTAAAGGATGTATCAACATCACCCACTGTTCAATGGATTATCAACTCAATCTATGATTCGGGTATTAGATTAAATGAAGTGGTGAATAAATTTATAAAATATGCAGAAATTACAGCAGCTTCTGCTGATCAAACCACCATTAAAAAATTGAGAGATAATTTAATAGTTTCTGCGGAGGTGAGCATTCGTTTAATATCGCACAAAATTGCTGTTAACTATAAAAGGGAAAATGATCTTGAGTTTGAAATTAACGATGCTTCTCTAAAAATGATTCCAAGCTATTTTGAGTTGATAGTTGAAGAATTGATTCAAAATGCATTTAAGTATTCAAAGTTAGGAAGTAAAGTTAAGATTTTTACAGAACGATCGGGTAGAATGTTTATTATGCAGATTACTGATAATGGAATTGGAATGACACCTGACCAAATTAATAGAGTTAGCGCCTTTACTCAATTTGATAGGAATAGAAACGAAATAGAGGGCAATGGACTTGGATTAATTACGATAAAAAAAATTATTGCTATGTATGATGGCACCTTTTATATGCAAAGTGAACCGCAAAGGTATACAAGAATTACCGTTGGACTTCCAATCTGAGAAAGAAATTCAAAAAAAAAGTTAAAAAATTAGAGATTATAACCGATAATGAATTCGGAATTAAGTTCTGCAATATTTTGGCGATAAAGTTTCACATGGCTAATATTGTACATTTCACATAGTAACCGGCAATATTTAGAGCAGAATAAATCCCAAAAACTAAGGCACGCAAATTGTCATATTATTAAAAAAAGTTGATATATATGGAAAATATGAATATAACCGAGGCTTTACCAAAACTTACCAATGGTACTTCAGAAGAAAAAATTGAAGTGCTCGAAAATTTGATGTACGAAGAAATTCCGGAACAGTTTCTGGTTCCAATCGCCAACTGTGCATCCGATAATGACAAAGGAGTGAGAAATGCCGCAACCACTCTGATGCTGAGTCATCCTCATAAAACATTTTCGGATGTAGTGGTAAATTTTGTTGATTCATCGGATGTAGCGGTTAGAAACCTTGCCGGGGAAATATTAATAAAAATGGGTTCTTTATCGGTTGAGCCAATTATTAAATACGATCATAAGAACGATAATGACACAATAAAATTTGTTGTGGATGTGCTCGGACTCATCCGGGATTCCTCCTCTTCAAAATTTATAATGGACATTTTAAGCACATCAGAAAATGATAATGTAATTCTTGCGTGCATCGAAGCCCTTGGAAACATTAGCTATGATGGTGCCGCTGAAATAATAATTTTATTATATGATAGAAATGAACTCTACAAACCCACTGCTGTGGAAGCACTTGGTAAGATTGGTTCACCTGTTGGGTTAAACTTTTTAATGGAAAAATTTGCAGAGGAAGATGAACTAACAAAATATTCAATTTTGGATAGTCTTGGAGAATTGGGAGATATTGACACTTATTTCTTTCTTCTCGAAAGAATCAATGATGTCAGCGGTCCGCTGGTTCTTCCCCTCATCACTTCCATTGCAAAATTGAAAAATAAATTCTCGCTCGATATTCCTTTCGATAATCGAATGAAAAATTTATTGATATATACACTTAACGAGGGGAGTCCCGATCATCAGAGAATTGCTTTTTCTATGATTGAATCTTTTGACGACAGCGATATTTTAACCGCAGGATTGAATTTATTAGGACGTGATTATGAACTTGATGAGATGATCCGTTCAAAAATTTACAGTAACTCATCGTTTATTTACCGTGAAGTTTCAAAAATTATAAATCCTTCTTCCGAGAACCTGAGGAATGTTGTAAACTTATTTGCATCAACAGTTAGCTATGTTAAGGATTTTCAAATCAAGATAGATATTTCAATTTTAGAATTGAGAGGTATTGTTCATACAATGAGTGGACTTCTCGAACATCATGATGAAGAAGTTCGGAAATCGGCGATGGAAATATTATTTAATCTTGACCCGGAGAGTGCCCTGCTTTTTGTTGATACAATGGCGAATGATGAAAACATGTGGAACCGATTGAGATTGCTGGAAATTTTGGAATTGATTGAGGGGGAAAACTCAAACTCGGCTATACTAAAGCTTGCTGGGGATCCCGATGAAATGATTCGGGAGCGTGCAGAGTATATCGTTAATTCAAGAAATATTAATCATCTATCTAATTGAATTAAATTATGAATCCATCACCAAATTTTAGTGCTCCAATCTCATCAATTAATGTTGCTTCTCCAAAGCAGGCATTTATGTCGCAGCCTACTTTCGAAATAATTCGAAAATTCATTTATGAAAATACAGGCATCTATTTCCAGGATAATAAAAAATATTTTCTTGAGAGTAGACTTCAAAGAAGAATGAATTTTTTGGGATTAAAAACATTTGAAGAATATTTTGATCAGATTCGGTATTCATCCGGAGCAGCCGCAGAGAAGAAATATTTTTTTGAAGCAGTTACTATTAATGAAACTTTTTTCTTTAGAAATCAACCGCAATTAGATGCGCTTGCTTCTCATATTCTACCCGAAATAATTAACACCAAATTATTTACCGGAAAAAATAAACTTAAAATTTGGAGCGCCGCAAGCTCATCAGGTGAAGAAGCGTATTCGGTTGGAATGGTATTTCAAGATTTAATTAAACCGCGTTATTCAAATTTTGATTTGGAAATAGTTGGTACAGATATTAATAGTGCTGTTGTTGAAACAGCTAATGGAGGAATTTACCGCGATTACTCTGTTAGGAATACCCCACCATATTATCTAAAAAAATATTTTAAAACGGCCGGTGGCACTTTTGAAGTCCATCCCGACGTAAAAAAAATGGCCTCGTTCAAGGTGATGAATTTATATGATGATACGGCTATGCGGGGCATGTTTAATTTTGATGTGATTTTTTGCGCGAATGTACTCATTTATTTTGATGCGGCTTCAAAAATAAAAGTTGTATCGCATCTTTATAACTCACTAAATAAAGGGGGATATCTGTTTATTGGTTATTCCGAAACACTGCATGGTATTTCCAAGGCATTTAAACTAGTCAGTTTTCCAAATACTGTTGGTTACAAAAAGGAGTAGAGTGTTATGAAAAAAGTAATTCTTGTTGCCGATGATTCCCCGACAATCAGAAAATTTGTTTCGGTTGCCTTATCGGTTAAAGGTTTCGAAATAATTGCGTGCTGCGACGGTATGGAGGCTATTGAAATTTTACCAAATCATAAAATTGATTTGGTAATAACTGATCTGAATATGCCAAATGTTGACGGATTTGAATTAATTAGCTCGATTCGCGGTAACGAGTCGTATAAAGATCTACCAATTATTGTTCTTTCATCTCTCGGTAATACAGAGGATATACAAAGAGGATTAGAGTGTGGAGCAAATTCATATTTAGTGAAGCCCTTCGATCCTAAACGGGTAGCTTATGAAGTTTCTAAATATTTAAACTAGAGGTTAATTATGCCATTAAAATTCTTAGTTGTTGATGATTCAGTAACCATGAGAAGAATTGTTGTTAATTCTCTCAAAACTATAGGTCATAACGAGTTCGTTGAAGCTGGTGACGGCAGAGAAGCACTAACTAAACTTCAAGCCGATGATACAATTAATTTTGTTATTACAGATTGGAATATGCCAGATGTATCGGGACTTGAGTTGGTTAAGTCAATTCGTTCCGATAATAAATTTGGAGCAATTCCAATATTAATGGTTACTACAAGAGGTTTAAAAGAAGATATTCTTGAAGCCCTTCAGGCAAAGGTTAATAATTATGTCGTAAAACCTTTTACTCCTCAGGTGTTAAAAGAAAAAATTGAACAAATAATAGCAACACCAGCATAAGGAATTCAAATATGGCATCAGAAAATTTTGAACAAGTATTTCAGAAACTCGGCGACTTGAAATCTTTTTTTGTGTATGGACAAAGATTAGTCCCAATTTTTCAGAAAATTATTGATTTTATGCAGGATACAGTTCCTCTCCTAGAAAACGTAAATCAATCTATTCACGATAGCACCAGTAAAATTCCAAAAGCCGCGGTACAGCTTAGCAGTGTTACAAATGCCACGGAATTGGCAACTACAGAAATTCTGGATACTGTTGATACGCTTATTGGGGAAGTTACTCACATGAAATCGAAACTTAGTGATTTACGCAGCAGACTGGGAGAATCAAAGGAATCACTTGAGCCGGAAGTTGATGCAATAATTACTACGGTTGATAAAATTGAAATGGGAATGCTCAATATAACTTTATCGTTACAGGTACAAGATATTACAGCACAGCAATTATCTTCAGTTAATCATTTAATTTCTTCTATTCAAGATAAGCTTGCTTCATTATTGGTCGATTTGAACACTAAAGAAATTAAAACAATACCAACAATAGATGATATGGAAATATCAAAAAACGCCGCTTTTAATCCTAATGCTCGTTATGAAAAAAGTGATGCAAAACAGGACATAGCCAATAAAATGGTGGATCAAATAACTAACCAAACTTCTCAAGCTGAAATTGACAAATTATTTGCACAAAAATGAGCGAAAATAAACAGTTAGAAACTTTAATCGATCCCGACATGAGGGAAATTATTGAGAGCTTTTTAGTTGAGACAAAAGAGATTCTCGATAAACTTGACTTCGATCTTCTTGAACTAGAAAAACGACCGGAAGATTCAGAATTGTTAAATCAAATATTTAGATCTTTCCACACAATTAAAGGTACATCGGGATTTCTTGGACTCGAAAAACTACCTGAAGTAACTCATAAATGTGAGGATATTCTAAATAAACTTCGCAAAGGGGAAATGCAATTATCCACTCCCTTGATGGATGGAATTATTTTTGGTTTTGATACCATCAAAGAGTTAGTAAGTAAAATAGAAAATGATAAAAATGAAGATGTGGATACGAGTAACGTAAATAAAACGCTTGAAAGGCTTTTGCCGGGTGATATCACAGAGAAATTTGATGATGATGATTTAGCGAAAATGATCGATTCTCAGAAAAATACAATGAGGGAAGTGGAATCCTCAGCTTTAGTTACCAATCAAGATACAGCTAATGAAACAAATGCACCGGTAGAAAACATTAGCAATTTGCCTGCGAATATTGCAGAAAATATTCCTCAAAAAGTTGATATACCAAAACCGGATGCACAGAAGAAAAAAACAACCGAAACCGTTGCCGATAATACAATTCGCGTGGATGTTGAGCGGTTAGATAATTTGCTTGATATAGTTTCAGAAATTGTTTTGGGAAGAAACCGCCTCGCACAAGTTAATTCGGAATTCGGCATCGCTAATGAAGGAAGTAAATATTCAAAGGACTTTGGTGAAGTAACAAAACAAATTGACTTAATGACCACCGAACTTCAGCTTGTTGCTATGAAGCTAAGAATGATTAAGATTGGAAAAATATTTAACCGATACCCACGACTGGTTCGCGATTTATGTAAAGATCTCGGTAAAGAAGTTGACTTGGTGATTGTGGGAGAGGAAACAGAAGTTGATAAAAACTTAATTGAAGAAATTAATGATCCGTTGGTTCACTTAATTCGCAACTCAGTTGATCATGGCGTTGAAATGCCCGATATAAGAGAAAAAGCGGGCAAGCCTAGAAAGGGAACTGTGGTTCTTTCGGCTGAGCATTTAGGTAATAATATCCAAATTTCTATTGAAGATGATGGCAAAGGAATTAATCCTGATATTATTAAAGAGAAAGCGATTTCTAAAGGGTTGATTTCAAAAGAAAGAGCAAAAGACCTTTCACGCCAAGAAATTCTGAATTTAATTTTTCTCCCCGGTTTTTCCACCGCCGAGAAAGTATCAAATGTCTCGGGGCGCGGTGTGGGAATGGATGTGGTAAAAACTAATGTTTCCCGACTTCGCGGTATCATCAATATTGAGTCGGAAACCGGGAAAGGAACTAAAATAATTATTAAACTTCCATTAACTTTAGCTATTATTCCTGGCATGATTGTTAAGGTACGGGGTGAAGCTCTTGTAATTCCTCTTGGTTCGGTAATAGAAGTTATTCGGGTTAACAAAAACCAGATTCATACAATAAAAGGAACAGAAGTAATTAATGTTCGTAATTCTGTACTTCCAATTGTGAGTATGGAAAATTTATTGAAGAGTACTAAACAAAGAACCTATGAAGAAGAACCTGAACTTCAATATGTGGTAGAGGTTGGAATAGCTGAAAAAAGATATGGAATTAAAGTTGATGAATTAATAGGTCAACAGGAAGTTGTAATTAAATCATTGGGCGCTTATCTCGGTAAAATAGATGGATTAGCCGGCTCAACAATTATGGGAGATGGAACTGTTGTGATAATTATCGATATTAATGAATTATTCCACAAACTGGAAATGCAGTCTTGAGTTTATCAGATAAAATTACTGTAGTTGTTATAGATGACTCTGCATTCATGAGGAAATCATTATCATTAATGCTAAGCAGCGATCCGCAAATTTCGGTTGTTGGTACTGCTCGCAATGGTCTCGAAGGAATTGAGCTCATAAAAAAAACAAATCCGGATGTTGCCACACTTGATATTGAAATGCCTGTAATGGATGGATTGACTGCCCTTAAAAAAATAATGGCAGAATGCCCTACTTCTGTTATAATGGTAAGTTCTTTAACAACAGAGGGGGCACAATCTACTATTAAAGCTATGGAATTGGGCGCTGTTGATTTTATTCCTAAAGAAATGTCATACGTTAGTGTGAATATCTCTCAGGTAAAGGATGATTTAATTCAAAAAGTAAAAGCTATTGGCAGACAGAAAGCAGTAAGAGATAGATTAAGAAGATTAAGAGCTGTTGAAAACCGACCTAGAATGACATCGACCAATTTGACAAGAATGGAGCTTCCTAAAATTGGGTACCGAGCAATATCCCTTGGTATTTCTACGGGCGGTCCATTTACTCTTCAAAAAGTATTACCTGAATTATCCGACTCTATTAAAATTCCCATTTTTATTGTTCAGCATATGCCCCCAAAATTTACAAAGTCGTTGGCAGATAGATTAAACTCAATGTGCAAACTCGAAGTTAAAGAAGCTGAAGATGGGGAGACAATTCAAGCCGGTAAAGTTTATATTGCTCCGGGAGGAATGCACATGAAGATAAAACAAGGTACTGCCGGAAATAATTATATTTATATTACAAGAGAACCAAGCGATACACTTCACCGTCCAGCTGTTGATATCACTATGAATTCGGTTATAGATGCTTATGGTAAATATACACTTGGGGTTATAATGACTGGTATGGGCAAGGATGGTTTTGAAGCAATAAAAAGGTTGAAATCACTTGGCGGTTATACAATAGCACAGGAAGAAGAGAGTTGTGTAGTATATGGAATGCCAAAAGCTATTGTAGATGCAGGTTTTGCCGATATGATTTTATCGGCAGAAAGAATTCCACAAATTATTAATAAAGCGGTGTAAGAATGACAAACAGTTTCGAAGATGCATTATTTAAAGAAATATTCAGCAAAAACAACGCTTCATCAGGCAATCTAATAAAAGCAAGTGAAGCCCAGATTAAAGGTGCTACAAAAATTGTATGTGAAGATGATGAGCTAGATGGCGTTAAAATATTTCTGAAAAAAGATGCCAGCGATTCGATTAAAGAAATTAAATTTGTTTGCTCATGCGGTCAAACCAAGTCTATAATCCTCGATTATTCTGAGTAATAAATCGCAATTGGTTAATTTTAGCCAAATTCTACTAATAAACTCCCCCTAAATATCAATTTTTAGCCCTTAATAACTGGCACTTCTTTTGGCTGTTATTTATGAAATAAGTTAAAGGGCAATTATGTCAAACTCAGTAAAACTACTTCATAATCTTCTCGATTACTGCTCAGAGAAGAACAAAGTAATCTCAAAAAATATTGCCAATATTGGAACTGAGAAGTACAATAGAGAAGATATCGTTTTTAATGATCTTTTAAATGACAATGTAAATTCCCTCGTAAAAACCTCAAACAGCAAACATCTATCCAGTTTGAATATCCAGGAAAATGGTTCTTCGAAATTTAAAGTTGTTGAAGATAGCAGCGAAGAATCTATTAGCGGGGCAAACAATGTTAGTATTGAAAGAGAGATGGCTGAATTAGCAGAGAATACACTTCGATTCAGATTTGCCTCAAAAAAAGTTGGTGATTACTATAGGCAAATTCAAAACGTAATTAAAGGAAGCGGAAGAGCATGAAAATCTTAGGAAGTCTCTTTGGTCTCAATGTTAGCACTAAGGGTATGAGTATCCAAAGAAAGAAGATGGATATAATCTCGGAAAACATCGCCAATGCCGATGCGGTTAGAACTCAAGATGGTGAACCATACCGCCGTAAAATGATCAAGGTTTCCGACGTAGATAATGCATTTGCAAAAAAATTACAGATTGAAGGACAAAGTTTTGAACTGAATACTACAAAAAGCGGACATTTAAACACATCAGCATTTCCTCAGCAAATGACTATTGAAACTCATCCCGATAAATTATCTATCGAAGAAAAAGTTGATGAGAGTTTAGGAGATAGAGTTTACATGCCCGAACATCCCGATGCGGATAAAGATGGTTATGTGGAAATGTCGAACGTAAATATAATTACTGAAATGGTTGATATGATTGCCGCTTCAAGAAGCTATGAGGCAAATCTGCAAGCACTTAATTCATCTAAACAAATGATAAAAGATACTTTGGAGATGTAAATGAATATTACAACAAACAATATTGGAAATTATGGACCTTCTTTTGTTAATAAAACACAGCAGATAAGAACTGATACTTCAATAAAAAAACAAGCTGAAAGAGTATCGGTTGAAGAAAAAAAGTTTTTTGCCAATATGTACCCGGATAAACAATCAGAAATAATGGATTACCAGTTCTATAATTCAAAAGGTAAAATTCCCGGTGTACAATTGGGTTCACTATTTGATAGGAGAGGATAATATGAATATTGAAGGAATTAAAGGAGTAATGCCGCAGAGTATTCAACCAACCGGTAATTCAAAACCTGTAGGCGGACTAAGTTTCGGCAATACACTTAACGACTTAATTAAAGATGTAAATACTGCGCAAATTGATTCTCAAAAAGCAGTAGAAGGTTTTGTTGGCGGAGAGGGCGTTGAATTACATGAGGTAATGATTGCCGGCGCAAAAGCAAAAACTTCGCTCGAATTGTTGATGGAAGTAAGAAATAAAGCTGTTGATATGTTTAAAGAATTAACAAGGACACCAGTATAATGAACGATAATCCATTTCAAGCGTTATTTGGTATTCTAAATAAACTTGACCCAAAACAAAAATTTATGCTTGGCGCCGGAGTACTTGTTACTCTGGTTCTATTGGCGGTATCATTATTTTTATTGAATGAACCAACCTACTCAACACTTTATTCGGGGCTATCTCAAGAAGATGCCGCAAAAGTAGTTGAATACTTGGGTGGTCAAAAAACTCTCTATAAATTAGAAGAAAATGGTCAAACTATTAAAGTACCAAAAGAAAGAGTTTATGAACTTCGCTTGGCTTTAGCGGCAAAGGGAATTCCAAGCTCCGGTGTTATTGGTTATGAAATTTTTGATCAATCTACGATGGGCATGAGTGAGTTTATGCAAAAGCTCAATTACAAGCGTGCCCTCGAAGGGGAACTCGCTAGAACGATCAAACAGCAGGAAGGCGTTGAAGGTGTTCGTGTTCACATAGTTATTCCTCAAAAATCAATTTTTAAGGAAGAGGAAAAATTCCCTTCGGCATCTGTAGTTTTAAAACTTCGTAACAATGTTCCTCCTACAAAGGAAAAAATTCAATCTATTGTAAATCTAGTGTGCGGCAGTGTTGAAGGATTAATGGCTTCAAAAGTATCTGTTATTGATACTCGTGGCAGAATATTAAGTAATGATTCTGAAGAGGGTCCATTAGCATTTGCATCTTCAAAACAATATGAAATTAAAAAATCGGTAGAAAATTACTTAGCTCAAAAAGCACAGGTTATATTGGATAATGTTTTAGGATATGGAAACTCGATGGTTCAGGTAAATGCCGATCTCAATTTTGATCAGGTTGAAAAAACTATGGAAAATTACGATCCCGAATCTCAAGTTGCGGTAAGTGAAAGCACCGTAAAAACAAGCAATGCCGGTGTAACTCAAAAAGATTCAACTGCTCAATCGAACGAAAATACATTAACCAATTATGAGATTAGCAAAACAATAGAAAGGGTGGTTTCGGGAACAGGTAATGTTAAAAGATTAAGTGTTGCCGCTGTGATTAATGACGTTGCAAAAGAGGTAAAAAATGGGGAGAAAGTTGATATTGTGTTTACTCCCAGAACTCCGGAACAAATACAAAAGCTGGAAGAAATTATTAAAAATGCGGTGGGTATTGATATTCAAAGAAATGATCAGTTCTCAATTCAAAATATTCCATTTGAAGCAAAGATAATTGAATACCAGCCTGAAGAAACAACAATTTCGGGAATGCCGAATTCGAATGAAATGATAAATCTTATATTTATAGTTGTAGCCGTAATAGGCTCATTGTTCGTTCTAAAAAGTTTAATGAAAAGATTGAAAAGTGAAAAAATTGTAATTGGAACTATTGGCGGTGGATCTTACTCAATGCCGGCTGAACCGCAATTCAGCTTATCAGCTCCTGAATCAAAAAAATCGACACCTCAAATTCCTTCAAGAAAAAGAAAACCAATGCTTCCTATGGGAGATATAGAAGATGAAATTAGCGAAGAAGCCATGCTAAAAAAGAATCAGCAGGAGAGAATCGTTAATTACGTAACTAAAAACCCAATGGATGCAGCAAAATTAATAAACGCCTGGATGCACGAAGATGAAATCTGACAGATCATTAAAAGATGTTCGCGAAATGGAAATTAACGGCGCTCAAAAAGCCGCAATGTTAATGGTAGCCCTTAATGTGGAGGCAGCTTCCGCTATTCTTAAGCAACTTGATCCAATTGATGTGGAAATTATTTCAGCGGAAATAACCAAAGTAAAAAATATATCCTCAAAAGTAGCCGATGGAGTAATTGAGGAGTTTTATAAACTTGTTACTGCGCGTGAATATGTTCTTGAAGGAGGGTTAGATTATGCCCAAGCAGTATTGGAGAAAACTTTTGGTCCATCCAAAGCAGTTGAAATAATTGATAAAATTAAGCGACTGACTACATTAAAGGGTTTTGATGTTCTCAAAAAAGCAGAGCCTGCTCAATTAGTTAATTTCTTAAATAAAGAGCACCCTCAAACAATGGCACTTATACTTTCACAGTTAAGTCCTGATCAAACAGCAAATGCATTAAAAGAATTGCCCGAGGAATTAAGAATTGAGATAGCGTTCAGGATTGCGACATTAGGAAAAATATCTCCTCAAACATTGAAGCAGATAGAACATGTTGTAGATGATATTGCCGGTGCGTCAATGAGCCAATCAGTCGGAAAACTTGGCGGCGCAAAATGTTTGGCTTCAATATTAAACAGAGCCAGTGTTACAATGGCAAAAGATATTCTTGAAAAACTTGAAAATATGGATTCGGAAACTACATACGAAGTTAAACGATTGATGTTCATCTTCGACGAAATCATTAACATTAATGATAAAGATATTCAGAAAATACTACGTGAAGTTGATAGAAAAGATCTCGCACTTTCACTCAAAACCGCTGAAGAAAAACTTAGAGATAAAATATTCGCGAACATGTCTGAAAGAGCCGCTGATTTGCTCAAAGAAGAATTACAGTATATGGGTCCGATAAAATTAAAAGAAGTAGAATCTGCTCAGGCAAGAATCATCGATATTATCAAAGCCTTAGAAGAACAGGGTGAAATTTCACTCAACCTCAGAGGCGGTCCGGAAGAAGTTTATGTCTGATGTAATTAAAGTAAAATCTAAAGCTCGAGTTCACGCTAAAGTTGGAGCTGGAGAAGTAATTCAAACAGAATATGATGCTGATTATCTAAAAAAACAACTCGATGAATATTACTCTGCCGGTTATAAAGATGGACAAGAAAAAACAAGACGAGAGCTGGAACAGGATTACACAAATAAATTATTGCGCAAGTATGAGGAGTCGTACAACATACTTCAGCACTTCGATGAACGATTTGTTGAATATGAGTCTGCTTTTGAAGGTTTGGTTATTGAAACCGCTTTTCAAGTAGCAGAAAAAATTATACAGAAAGAGATTGAAGATCGATCTATAATTAATGAATCAGTTAGAGGAGCTATTAATAAAATTATGGGCGCAAACGAAGTTCGCTTAAAACTTAATTCCCATGACGCTGATGAACTGGATGAAAAGAGCAACAAGTTGATAAATAATAGTTCATTTAATAGAATAAAAATTGAAAGTGACGATAGAATTGAAAAAGGGGGATGTTTAATTGAAACTGAAATTGGCAGTGTTGACGCAAGAATTGCTACACAACTTGATGAACTAAAAAAAATAATGGTCAGAAATATTGATAAGTAGAAAATGGAAATAGCAGGACGACTCAAAAATAAATATGCTGAACTTTTAGAAAAAGCAGACCCAATAAGGGTTAATGGCAAAGTTGTGGATGTAGTTGGACTTGTCATTGTTTCGGTTGGTCCTAATGCGGTAATGGGAGAAATATGTACTATATCTGATCAAAATGGAAATGAGGTCTGCAAGTCGGAGGTTGTTGGTTTTAAAGGTGGTAAGGTTCTATCAATTGCTATTGGCGAGGTACACAACATATCCCCTTCTTGTGAAATAAAAGCATCGGGTAAAGGATTTGGAATTGGGGTTGGTAAGGAATTGTTAGGGCGAGTAATTGATGGCCTGGGAAATCCTATTGATGGTAAAGGAGAAATTAATTATTCATCATTTCGAGAGACCCACCGAGAACCGCCAAATCCTCTTGAGAGAAAAAGAATTATTTCCCCTATCCAAACGGGAATAAGAACCATTGATGGACTGCTCACAATTGGTAAAGGGCAGCGTGCCGGAATTTTTGCCGGCAGTGGTGTTGGTAAAAGTGTTACTCTAGGTATGATTGCTCGAAACACTAGCGCCGATGTTAATGTTATTGCTTTAATTGGTGAACGTGGAAGGGAAGTTAGAGAGTTTATTGAGCGCGATTTGGGAGAAGAAGGACTTGCCAAATCAGTTGTTATTGTTGCAACTAGTGATAAATCACCGCTAATAAGGATGAAAGGCGCATACATCGGAACAACAATAGCTGAATATTTTCGTGAATTGGGATTGGACGTAATGTTTATGATGGACTCGGTGACTCGTTTTGCCATGGCTCAAAGAGAAATTGGTTTAACTATCGGTGAGCCGCCAACCACAAAAGGATATACTCCTTCGGTATTTGCTCTACTTCCAAAATTATTAGAGAGAGCGGGGAATACGGAAAAAGGTTCGATCACTGGTTTGTATACAGTGCTTGTTGACGGTGATGATATGACAGAACCAATTGCCGACGCAGTTCGATCAATATTAGATGGGCATATAGTATTATCGCGTAAACTAGCCAACATTGGCCAGTACCCGGCAATTGATCCACTCCAAAGTGTTAGCAGGGTTATGAGTGATATTGTTGATAGAGAACACTACTATAGAGCGCTTAGGTTTAATGAATTATTAGCGACTTTTAATGAGGCGGAAGACTTGATAAATATTGGCGCATACGTTAAAGGTAGTAATCCTCAGATAGATCATGCACTGGCAAAAATAAACGCATTAAGAAAATTTTTAAAGCAGGATGTTTTTGAAAAAGCAGTTTATAGTGAAACCATCGAGCGTCTTCAATCAATTATTGAAACCTCGATAAAGTGAGAATGCCATGGCCAAATTTAAGTTCAGATTCGAATCGTTGCTCAATGTTAGAGAAATTCAGAAAAGAAAAATTCAACAGGAAATATCTTTGATTGATATTGAAATTGAAAACACAAAGAAACAACTGATTTTTATAATGGATGAACGAGAGATTGTTAGAAGAAATATTCTGATCAATTGTTCAAGAGTGTCTGATTTTCAAAATGCGAAACTATATGAAAAACAGTTGGGGGATATTATCGATTCTATTCAACGGAAAATAGAGAAGCTTGAAGAAAAGAAGGCCGCAAAAAACTTGGAATTAATTGAGCGGAAAAAAGAAGTTAGAACATTTGAAATCCTAAAAGAAAAATCGCAAATGGAATATTTGGATGAACAAAAAAAAGATGAAATGAAAAATATGAATGAAATTGCGATCAGAAGATTTGCCGGAGAGCAGAGATGAAAAACACCATAATTTATTCGATTATATTTTTAATTGCTTTTGGAGCGGTTACAGCGGGATTAATATTTATTAATACTCAGTACAACAATATCTTCTATTTTGATTTTACTCCAATGGCGGAGATCCAAAAAAGAGAACTTGAAGCAAGAAAATTAGCTCAGCAGAAGGCAAAAGTTACGGCGGATTCTCTAAAAAGCATTAAGCCAAACCTGGAAGCAATAGGCGATACAACACAAATTACATTATCGGATACTGCAAAAGTTGAAAATTTATTAACAGAGATTAGTAATCAAAAAGGAAAAGATTCCGTTTCGACTAAAACCGCGAAAACAGAAGTTAAGGCAACAATCGTCGATAAAAATCTTGCCAAAATAAGCGAAATGGCGAAGAAGGATAGTATCTATCAGGACTGGCTAAAGCAGACTGTAAAGCTTTATGAAAATATGGATACAAAAAAAGTTGCTAAAATAATTCAAGGTTACTCCGATAATATTGCCAGAGATTTGATATTGAAGATGAAAAAGAAAAAAGCAGCAGAAATATTAGCTGAATTTAAACCGGAATATGTTGTTAGAATAATAAATCAAAACCAATGAATCTAAATAATTTCTTTGTTGACAAGCTGAGTGATGGTCATTTAATTGACCAACAGAATAGGGTATCGAAAACAGGCTCAAATTTATTTTCGGATATCATAAATGTTTGCGACGATGAAAATCTGCAAATAGATGCCGCAATTGAGAATTTTGGTCAATCCAACGTTAAAGAGTTGTTTTCACCTTCAGAAAATGTAATTTACACTTCTGCCGCCGAACTGGATGTCCTCTCAGATTATATCTCGAACTTTCTAAAGAAAAATCCCCAAATATTGGTTTCCGAATCCTCCTCCAATCTTCAATCGGTTGAAGTCAATAAAAAAATACTCGATTTCAATAAAACTGAATGTGAAACTTTTATCAATGGATTGCTGAGTAATATTCTTTCTTCTAATAAACAAATAGAAGAATTATCAGCCCAAGAGCTAAACACACTAAAATCGAATTTGCAAAAAGACTTATTCAGCAATGAAGAAGGAATCAAAAGATTATTGGATGGGCTGATGTCGAATTTATCATCTGGAAACGCTTTTGAGCCCGACAAAGAGTTGCTTAAAATATCTACTGACGAATTAGAACATACTTATAACTCAACCAATTCCGAATCACTAACAACAACTCTTGTTAATTATTTAGAGAAGAACAGCATATTAAATTTAACTTTTAAGAATCAACTTAATAAAGTGAGTCTAAATTTTGCGGCAACAGCTCCTAATATAAGCACTGCAAAACTTGAACTATTGGAAACCTCTGGTCAAAATTCTGCGAAAACAACAGCGATTGCCGAAAATTTGTTGAACAATCAAAAGAATTTAGAACTCAGCGATATAAAAGCGGAAGTTATTGAAATCACAGATACTAATAGTAAAGAAAATAAAATTTCCATTTCTCAAATTCACGGCAGAGAAGCTCAGCTGATTAGTAAATTCAATCTGTCGTCCGAAGCAGAAAAGCTATTTACAAGTTCAGTTCTGAATACAAAAAATGCAAACCTGAATATAGCGGAAGTGACCTCATTTAGTGTTGAAGAAAACTTACCTGATTATAAATCAGCCGGTATTGATAATGGTGCAAAGAATATTTTAAATGCACAATTACCCAAAAATAATATTGAGGGGGAGAGCGGAAGAAATATTACCGCGCAATCCAGTAATAAAAATAGTGTAAATGCTACAAACTCTACAATTTTAACCAATCTTAAAGAAACAGTAGCATCAACAAACTCTGTAAAACCGGTTGATTATAAATTTCAAAATCTTGAAGATTCAATAAATAAAAAAGTTGAAACTCAAAACTCAACATCAAAGGATATTAAGATTACCGCAAAGGAAGTTTTCAGAGAATTAAACTTGGAGAAAGTTGAGATATCATTTGAGAATAATAAAATTTTGAAATCGGCAGAGCAAAAATCAGCCAGCGAAATTAAAGCAATAAATGATTTGAAAGCGGATACAATTCGTGTTGATGAATCATTAAAAGTAAATATTAAAAAGAATGATGAGATAGTAGTAAACAAGACAGCAATTACCGGCACCGAAAATAAAGCCAAGACAGTTATTCAGAATGACTCTCAAATATTTGAAGAAGTAGAGAAATTAGTGGTAAAAACAAAATCTAAAATTACTTCTGAAAATATAAAATTCGAAAATTCGGAATCAATAAAAGGGAATGCAAAAATTCTTGATGAAAAAAATGGTGCTAATGAAAACTCGGTCCAGACAAACAAAAAAATCTCTGGCGAAGAAGTAAACAATTACAGTGCTAAAGATCAAAAAGATCATACAACGGCGAATAAAGATTTGGTTGGATCAGTCCTCAAAGGGAATGCAGAAATAAACCCTAAGAAGGAAATCATCAATGTTCCTGTTGATTTGAAAATGGTTAAGAAAGATGAAAATAGTGAATCAGCAAAATTATCCGGCGCCGAAAAGGAATCGTTAAATACGAAGATGGATTTATCCGGAGCCGAAAATACTTCCGGGCATGAAAGTTCTTCATCGTTTGGCGGTGATAAAGAAATGGCAAAGCATACTGTTAATGAGTTGAATAAAAACAGTGCACTATCGGCAACAAGTTTCATTAATGATCTTGAAGGCGAACGATTAAAAGTCTTCAGCGAATTAAAGCATATGCATGAATCATTTAAAGTAATAAAGCCAGCCGAAATTTTTAATGAATTTAGTAAAATGATAACCGGTACCGAAAAACAAAGTTTAACCTTTCAGCTTAATCCAGAAAATCTTGGTAAAATAAAATTGATGGTTGATTTTACCGACAATCAACTGGTTACACGTATCGAAGTTGAAAATGATCAGGTAAAACATTTTATTCAATCGAATATTGAAACCTTAAAACAGCAATTATCCTCATCTGGAATTCATCTGAGCAATGTTAGTATTAGTCTCGCCGATTATGATCAAAAGAACAACAAACAATTTGTACCAAAGAAAAAGAATTCAGGCCGGATGATTAATGAGAATTCTGATGAAGATTTACTGAAGAGTGATAAAAGAATATTAGGTTATAACACATTAGAATATTTAGTATAGGATAAATTATGGATCCGATAACAAATACATATGATACAAATAGCATCACACAAGCAGCTGGAACAAAAAACGCGTTAGGCAAAGATGATTTTTTGAAGATGCTTATTGCCCAATTGAAAAACCAGGATCCATTAAATCCACTTGAGGGTACGGAATTTGCCGCACAATTAGCAGAGTTTAGTTCGCTCGAGCAATTGAGTAATCTTAATTCCTATACAAAACAAAGTATCGATTCTAATTATTTGTTAACTCAATCAATAAACAATACGCTAGTTGCTACTCTTATTGGTAAAGAAGTAAAAATTGAGAGCGCTGAAATTAATGTGAATGGTCAAGAAAAGATAACTCTAGGTTATGAATTAGCAACTCCTGCTTCAAGTGTTACCATAAAAATTATGGATGAAAATGGAAGAGTAGTAAAAAATATAGATTCTTTACCAGGAAATTTCGGAGACAGTAAACTTTCATGGGATTTATCCGATAATAATGGTGAGAAATTACCGAATGGTAAATACACGTTTGAAGTAACAGCAATTGATATGAGTGGGAAAAAAATGGAAACAAATTTATTCAACATCGGAACAGTAGACGGAGTACGCTTCACTGATAGCGGAACCGTATTGCTTGTTGGCGGTAAAGAATTACCTGTTTCCAATGTATCTGAAATACTTAATCCAAAAGGAGGTGGATAATTATGGCAGAGATTAATGGCATATCAGTTCCCTTTGTTCCGATAGTTGGAGGCATTGATGCTCCGGCTAAAAGAATTGGAAAGGAAACCGGAAATAGTTTTGATTCAATTTTCAAAGAAGAACTGGAGAAAGTAAAATTTTCGAATCATGCGGTTAAACGTTTGGAATCAAGAAATATCCAACTAAATGAGCTGGATCTTGAGAAGATTCAAAACGCGGTGGAAAAAGCCGAATCGAAAGGAGCAAAGGACTCATTAGTAATGATGGACAAAACAGCATTTATAGTAAATATTCCGAATAGAACAGTAGTAACAGCAATTGAAGTAGCAAATTCTAACGAAAATGTTTTTACAAATATCGACAGTGTAGTTTTTGCATATTAATTAAATAACATAATCAGTAAACAGAGCGGGACCTACCAAGGACGCTCTTAAGATTCGGCCGAATGACAGAAGCTGAATCACAACCTAGGAGGTTACAATGGCACTTTTAACATCTCTTTTCGCAGGCGTATCTGGCTTACGCAATCATCAAGCAATGATGGACGTTATTGGAAACAACATTGCAAACGTAAACACAATTGGTTTTAAAGGTTCACGTGTTACTTTTAGTGATACTTTTAATCAATTCGTTAAATCCGGTACCAACCCAACTAACAGCACCGGTGGTACAAACTCGTTTCAAGTTGGTCTTGGCATGAAAGTTAACTCTATCGATCGTAATTGGAATCAGGGTACTTTCGAAAGAACAGGTATTACAACCGATTTGGCTTTGCAAGGTCAAGGTATGTTCATATTAAAAAGTAATGGACAACAATTTTACAGTAGAGCAGGCTCGTTTATTTTTGACGCGAGCGGCAAACTTGTAAATGCACAAAATGGCGCGGTTGTTCAGGGTAAAGTTGCGAACGGCTTGGGTGATATTCCTGCCGGAACAACTTTGCAAGATATAGTTGTTGATAAAAATTTCAGACTACCAGCAACAAAAACAACTAAAGTAGCATGGGGCGGTAACTTACAAAGCAGTTCCACTTCAATTAGAACAGACATAGTTGAATTAAATGGTAACTTACGAAAAGATGTCACTGTATCAACATATCCTGGCGCAGCCTATAACGCCGCTGATGATAGCACGTATAGCTCTAGCACAATCTTTGATAAAGATGGAACTGAATTTCAATTAAGAACTTATTACACAAGAGCCGCAGCAGTTGCACCAGCAACCGGCGCATGGACTCTTAATTATGAAGTGCGCAACGCAGATGGAACAGCATTGGCAACCCCTTTAACCGGTACGAAAGCATTAGCTTTTGATAGCTCAGGAAAAAGTACTGTGTTGCAAGAAACAATAAAAGATTCAACAGAAAAGATTCAATTTGTATTGAACTATGGTGGGCTTTCAAATCTGGATGCTGATTCAAACGTGGTTAACAAAATTGATAAAGGTGAAGTTGCTGAAGATGTATTAGGTTCTGTAACTATTTACGATTCATTAGGCGGACCCCATACATTAACAATGAGATATAAACATGTCGACAGCAACAGATGGTCGTGGGAAGCAGAAATTCCAACTACAAGCGGTAAGTTAGGTGCAGATTCGAAAGGGGAGGTTTATTTTAACTCCGATGGTACAATTCAAAGTGTATGGCAGGATGGAAATCAAGTGACATCAACTCCACCTGTACCAAAGATTTCATTTGAACCGGCAAGCGGCGCGGAAGTGCAGGTAATTGATCTCGACTTTGGACAGAACACTTCAGGTGTAACACAAACCAATTTATCAGCTCAAATTGCCGCACTAACACAAAACGGTTCTCCATCGGCAGCTCTTTCAAACTTGAGCATTGATCAATATGGAAAGATAACTGGCATTTTCTCTAATGGAACATCAAGAACATTAGCACAGATAATGGTGTCTACATTTGCAAACTTAAATGGTTTAGTAAGTGTTGGTGATAACTTATACACTGTTGCCGCAAACTCCGGAGATCCAAGAGTTGACACTCCCGGTGAAAACTCAGTTACAACTATTCAATCGGGTGCGCTCGAACAATCAAATGTTGATTTATCAGATGAATTCACTAAAATGATAGTTTCTCAAAGAGGTTTTCAAGCAAACGCTCGTGTGATTACTACAGCAGATAATTTACTTCAAGAAATCACAAATCTTATTAGATAAAAGGTGACCTCCTAAGTAACCTGATTATAGCTGTGAGGATCTATTCCTCACAGCTTTTTTTTTGCCCAACTGATTAATATTAGCCAAAATAACTCCAGTAATACCTTCATAATCCATTCTTTTTATTAATATCGCATGGCACAGCAATTGTCATTTATTAGCCACGAAGGAGTAAAAAAATGGAAGAAAACAACGTAAACATACCAGAACCCCTTGAATCCGGTGGAGCTAAAAAGGGATTAAATATGAAAGTGCTGATTATTGGAATTCCTCTATTTATAATTCAGCTTGTTGCCGTTTACTTTATTACAGCCAATATTTTGTTGAGTAGGTTTCATGGTGTTACAACTAAAAGTGGAATTGATTCTACGGAAGTTGGTTCAATGAATGAAGATTCAGTAAAAAATGAGGAAAACAGAGCAGAATTTGGGAAATTTATTTTTTTAGTTGAAGATCTTATAATTAATCCCGCTAATACCGATGGTAAAAGATTGCTTCTCTCCTCATTGGGATTTGATGTTCCCTCAGATGCAGATCATAAAAAACTTCAGGAAAAAGAAATATTATTGAAGGATGCTATCATTTCGGTGATGGGAAGCAAAGAAATACAAAAACTATCGAATATCACTTACCGCGATACTTTGAGAATTGAGATTACAGACAAGTTGAAAAAAATTATGCCTGATGTAAAAGTAAACACTATTTATTTCAGTAAATATATTTTACAATAATATGCCAGAGATATTATCACAACAGGAGATTGATCAGCTACTTAATAATATTAAGAGTGGAGTTGATCAGCAGCAAGAAATTTCAAATGATAAAGAAGCAATTCTTTTTGATTTTAGACTTCCCAATAGAATTTCAAAAAATCAATTAAGAATTTTAAGAAGCATTTTCGAAAACTTCGCTGAAAGCTTCTCCTCATTTTTAGTTACAAAACTTCAAACCGTGGTTAACATCAGTGTTACTTCTGTTGATCAAATTTATTATTCCGAATATGTTCTTTCGGTAGCTAATCCGGCATGTTTATTCACTTTTGAAATTCAGAATACCGATGTAAAGGGAATTTTAGAGCTCAACAATGATTTAGCTCTTTCCTTTGTTGATAAACTTTTGGGCGGTAACGGACTTGGTACAAAGCAGACTAAAGTAATTACGCCAATTGAACAGAAGGTTCTTCATGTTGTTGTTGAAAGAATTATGCTTGATCTTAAAAAATCATGGCAGACAGTTGATAATTTTGAGTTTGAAGTTGAAAGATTTGAGCCGGACATAGATTTTGCTCAGATAACATCTCAAAGTGAATCGGTTCTATTAATTTCATTTGAAATACTGATCGGCGAGCAATCGTTTTTGATGAATATCTGTTTTGCGACTTTCGCGTTTGATAATATCCTCGCTAAACTATCAACACAAAAACTATCTACAATCCGGGCAATGAAATATTATGGTCAATCCGCCCGAGAAGTAATTACACATCATTTAACGAAAACACTATTACCAATTAATGTTGAGTTAGGAACCACAAAACTTTCTGTTAAAGAAATTATGGAATTGGAAGAGGGGGATATAATTCGTCTTGAAACAAAACTTAGTGATGATCAAAAGATTAGAACCGGAAATAAAATATTATTTACAGGGAGATTGGGTGTTTCAAATAATCATAAAGCAATTAAAGTCACAAAAAAAATTGTAAGTCAAACGCAAGTATAACAAGGGATTAACATGGCAGATAACGATTTAACACAGGATACCGGAGAACAAACAAGCAGCATATTAAGCAGTTCTCTAGCTCAATTTGAGGAATTTGATGATTCCGGAAGAAGAACCGGCGGCGCAGATGATAAAATGCATTTCTTAAAAGATTTGCCTATGAATATTTATATAGAATTAGGCAGAACTCAGATGCAGATAAAAGATATTCTTGAGCTTGAAAGAGGATATGTAATTGAACTGGATAAAATGGCGAGCGAACCTGTTGATGTATTCGTAAATAATAAAAAAATTGCAGAAGGTGAAGTGGTTGTTATAGATAAACATTTTGGTATAAGAATTACCAGTTTGGTCGATCCTCAAAATAGAATGAAGGAATTATTCTAATGTCAATTTTCGACATAATACAATCATTACTTCCCCTCGTGGTTATAATTGTTCTGTTAGGCGGAGTATTATATTTTGTGAAAAAATATTCCTATAAACTGAACAGCAAAAAGTCGAAGGCGCTTAATGTAGATGTAATTTATAATCATTTACTGATGCCCAAAAAATATATCTCGTTTGTTAAACTGCAAGATAAAGTACTGGTGTTAGGAATAAGTGAAAGTAATATTACTTTATTAAAAGAAATAGATTATGATTCACTGGATGATGATTTTATAGTTGAAGATGCAAAATCCGGATTCATCGATATTCTAAAGCAAAATATGGGAATGAGATGAATAGGAAAATTTTTTTCATTTCAATTTTAGCATTACTCCTTATTATTGGCGCTTCTCACAGTCAAGTATCCGCACAGACTATTCCGATTCCTAAAATTGATTTGAATATTGGAGCCGCACAAAATGGGCAGGATGTTTCGGTAACTTTGCAAATTTTACTATTGATGACTGTACTCTCACTTGCCCCATCAATAGTGATAATGACAACATCTTACTTAAGAATTATTATTGTATTTCATTTTTTGAAGAGCGCACTGGGTACACAACAAGTGCCGCCCTCGCAACTCCTGGCTGGAGTAGCGCTCTTCATTACATTTTTTATAATGGCCCCCACCTGGAATCAGGTAAATGAAAATGCTCTTAAACCACTGATGGATAATAAAATTACGGTTCAACAGGCTTATGATCAGGGAATTGAACCAATACGTGAGTTTATGTTTAAAAATACCAGAGAAGAAGATTTAGAATTGTTTCTGGGAATGGCGAAACTGGAAAAACCCTCAAATAGAAATGAAGTTCCTTCTTATGTTTTGATCCCGGCATTTGTGCTGAGTGAACTTAGAGCCGGATTTATAATGGGCTTTTTTATGTTTATCCCCTTTATAATGGTTGATTTAATTATATCAAGCATTCTCATGTCGATGGGCATGATGATGATGCCCCCAATGATGATTTCGCTTCCATTTAAAATATTATTATTTATTCTTGTTGACGGATGGAATTTAATAGTGGGCTCATTAGTAAGGAGTTTTCAATGACCCCCGAATTAGTTATTGAGGTTTTAAAGGAATTCTTTTTCACAACCTTTTTAATATTACTCCCAATATTAGGAGTAGCGCTTGTGATAGGAATCTTTATTTCAATATTTCAGGCAGCAACTTCTATTCAGGAAATGACTCTTACTTTTGTCCCGAAACTGATAGCTACTGCAGCGGTTGTCATTTTATTACTGCCCTGGATTGTAGATAAGCTTGTATCCTTTACCATTAAAATGTTAACAATGTATCAAAACATATCCTGATGGAAGAGATTGTAATTGCCGATTTTTTAATTGTTCTATATGTGTTTATCCGCGTGCTCTCTATGTTTGTAGCCGCTCCAGTATTTTCAAACACATCAATTCCCCCTCTCGGCAAAATCTTTTTAGCGATGGTAATAGCATACATTACATTTTTAACCATAAACAAAACAAACTTGGTGCTGGATGCAAATCTTTACTCAATCGCATTTAATGTAATTAAAGAAATTATTACAGGCTACATAATGGGTTTTATGCTCAATTTTGTTTTTATGGCAATCTCTTATGCGGGACACTTTATAGGTTTTAACATGGGATTGATGTTTGCCGAAGTATTAAATCCATTTGAAGAAACCTCCGGTAATATTATGGGTGATGTAGTGTATTATGGCGCAATAATGATTTTTATTTTAATTAATGGTCATCATTATTTGATTCAAGGAGTGGTTGCTTCCTTTTCTGTTGTACCGATAGGAAAGTATGCAATAACACAACCCTTAATAGATTTATTGATAAAATATTCCTTCTCTGTATTTACTATCGCGATAAAAATAGCTTCTCCAATTCTTGTTTCATTTTTTTTAATTCATATTGCAGAGGGTATTATCGCAAGAGTAATCCCCAATATTCAAGTCTTTTTTATTACACAACCATTAAAAATTGGTGTTGGTCTTCTTCTTATGGTTTCGTTGATACCAATTTATATGTATATGATAAAGATTCTTCTTCAAGGATATCAGGATAAATTAACAGAAATTATTAACGCTATGAGTGTTTGAGATGGCAGGACAAGAAGGACAGGAAAAAACCGAACAACCGACCTCGAAAAAGCTTTCGGATGCGAGGGATAAAGGACAGGTTTCTAAAAGTACAGAGATAAACTCATTAGCCGCTTTTGGGAGTGGATTAATACTTATATACTTAACACGCGGTTTTATTGGTGAGCAGTTCAGAATATTTTCTGTTGAAGTATTTGGAAAATTAGATACATTTCATATGAATGCCTCTCTGCTTCAGGGTTATTTTATTAAATGGGCAATCTTCTTTTTTTTAGTTACATCACCTGTTATTGCGGCGGTTGTTGTATTTGCCTTTGTAAGTAATCTATCTCAGTTTTCTTTCAAGTTTGCGGGGCAAGCGCTAAAGCCCAAATTGGATAAATTTAATGTTGTCTCATCTCTCAAGAGAATGTTCTTTTCTTCAAAATCGGTTGTGGAATTAGCAAAATCGGTAGTTAAGCTTATTCTCGTTGGAACATTCAGCTACTACATTATTAGCGATCTTGTTGATAATACTACAAAACTTGTTGAGCTTTCTTTAGAGGAAATAGTAGCCTTCATGTTGGATTCGGCATTCTCCCTAATCTGGAAAATAGTTTTATTTTTTACAGTAATTGCTGCGGTAGATTATATCTTTCAAAGAAAAAAGTTTAATAAAGATATGATGATGAGCAAGCAGGAAGTAAAAGAGGAAACTAAACAGCAGGAAGGGGATCCTCAGGTTAAAGGAAGACAGAGAAGTGTAATGTTCAAAGCTTCAAAACAGAGAATGATGAAGGAAATTCCTACCGCCGATGTTATAATTACAAACCCTACTCACTTTGCTATCGCTTTAAAGTATGATACAACTAAAAACCGTGCGCCTAAAGTTGTTGCAAAAGGAGTTGATGAACTTGCACAAAGAATTAAGGCAATTGGTGTTGAGCATAATGTACCATTGTTTGAGGATAGGGAACTGGCAAGAGCTTTGTATAAAACATGCGATGTTGGAGATGAAATACCTGCAAAATTGTTCCAGGCTGTCGCAAAAATATTAGCATATATATTCCAGATGAAACGACTCAAAAAGAAGAGGAGTATTGTTTAAGTGAAGGGTCTCAATAATAATTCAGATATAGTTTTAGCTTTCGGCTTAATTTTAATGCTGGGGCTATTGCTCATTCCACTCCCGGCACCAATGCTCGACTTTTTACTTGCGATAAATATTACACTTTCAATTTTAGTTCTTATCGTTTCACTATACATAAAATCACCACTGGACATTTCGGTTTTTCCCGGGTTACTATTAGTTACAACCTTATTTAGACTTGGCTTAAATATTAGTTCAACTAGATTAATTTTAATTGATGGTTATGCCGGAGCTGTAATTGAGTCGTTCGGCTCATTTGTTGTTGGCGGAAATTATGTTGTTGGTGTAATTATATTCGTCATCTTAGTGGTTATTCAATTTATAGTAATTATCAAAGGTTCTGGTAGAATCTCCGAAGTTGCGGCAAGATTTACACTTGACGCAATGCCCGGAAAACAAATGGCTATTGATGCAGATTTAAATACAGGTCTAATTAGTGAAGCAGATGCAAGAAAAAGAAGAGATGATATTTCCCGCGAAGCAGAATTTTATGGGGCGATGGACGGTGCCAGTAAGTTTGTTAAGGGAGATGCAATTGCTGGTTTAATTATAAATGGCGTTAATATTATTGGCGGTTTTATTATTGGTGTGGCTCAAAGAGGAATGCCATTTACAGATGCAATACAATCTTATACTATATTAACTATCGGTGATGGGTTGGTTTCTCAAATTCCGGCTTTAATTATTGCAACTGCCGCGGGACTAGTAGTAACAAGAAGTTCATCCGGATCTGCACTTGATCTCCAGATGAAAACACAATTATTTTCAAATCCCAGAGTATTAGGTACTGTTTCCGGCTCCGCGCTTCTTTTTGGATTTATTCCAGGTATGCCAACAATTCCATTCGTTATACTAAGTATTGCGTTAGGAACATCATCATATATGATGTCAAAAAAGAAAAAACTAAAAGCCGCAGAAACAATTGTTGATGAATCAACACTTCCCGAAGTTAAAGAAGATAAAGTTGAACAATATTTACAAGTGGACCCAATAGAAATTGAAATTGGGTATGGGTTGATTAGTTTAGTCGATGAAAGACAGGGTGGAAATTTGTTTCAAAAAATTTCATCAACACGAAAACTTATTGCGCTGGAATTTGGTATTCTTATTCCTCCTGTTAGAGTTAGAGATAATCTGCAGCTACCACCAAATGAATATATTGTTAAGATAAAAGGTAATATTGTAGCCAATTACGAAATTTATCCCGATAATTTTTTAGCCATGAATCCAGGACATATTGATGAACAGCTCAATGGTTCTGTAACAACAGATCCCGCATTTGGACTTCAAAGTTACTGGGTTAAAGCTGAAGAAAAAGATAGAGCGGAACTGTTGGGATATACGGTTGTGGATTGTATCTCCGTTATGTCTACTCATCTTCAAGAAGTATTAAAACGCAATTTTGATAAAATACTTTCAAGACAAGAAGTAAAGCAGTTGTTAGAAAATATTAAAAAAGACTATCCAGCCGTTGTTGAAGAGGTGAATCCCGAAACTCTAAATTTAGGTACTATTCAAAAAGTACTTCAAAATTTGCTTAAGGAGAGTATTCCAATAAAAGATTTTGTTCAAATTCTTGAAGCGCTTATCGATTATTCCAAAACAACAAAAAATATTGACGTTCTCACAGAATATGTTAGGCATACAATTGGCGATACAATAGCTAATCTATATAAAGATAGTAATGGACTAATACACGCTGCCGCATTAAGCGAAGAACTAGAATCGGCCATAACCCGCTCACTGCAGGCTCAAAAAGATAGCGTTGTTACATTAGGTTTGAGTCCGACAGTTTTGCGTGAGTTAAACAATCAGCTTAAAGAAACAATTCAAAAATTTATTAGTATGGGATATCCGCCAATTATTATTACCGCGGCAACAATTCGTCCATATTTTTACAGATTGATTAACAGCAGCTTCCCGGAATTGGCTGTTTTATCATACACAGAATTACCATCAAATATTGAACTTGAATTTATTGGAAAGGTAGAGGTTTCATATGCAAATTAAAAAATTTATTGCCCCAACTTTAAAAGAAGCCACACAACAAATGAAAGATGAACTCGGGATTGAAGCGATTATTCTTGGTACAAGAGTTCTCGAAGGTGATAAAAGATTTGGAATGCGAAAAGTATATGAAATCACCGCCGGAATGGAGGAGAGTGCAGAAAAAAAGAAAGTTAGCAAGAAAGCTGAATCGAAAGCTGATCTTGATTTTGCTACCGAAATAGAAGCGTTGGCAAATAAAATCTACTCTAAAAAATCGAAGGAAGATAAACCGGAAGTAGATAGTGCTAAAGCTTCCTCTTCAAAGGAAATAAAATCGAAATACCAAAAAGAGATTGCTGAAATTTCCGAAACATTAGTAATGAGAGAAGTTCAGAAAAATATAGTTAATAAGATTACGACTCACTTAACTGAATCCTCACAATTTACTGAAGATATTAATCTCGAAAATTTCCTCCTTTCTTCAATGGCTTCTATGATACCAACTACAAATTTTAAGGTAACGAAACAAAAAACAAATAAAATAGCGCTCGTTGGACCAACCGGTGTTGGCAAAACAACATGTATCGCAAAGCTCGCAATTATTTCAAAATTGATCCATAAACTTAATGTGGGATTAATTTCAATTGATACATACCGGCTTGGCGCAATTGATCAACTCCGGATTTTCTCCGAAATAAGCGATATTGAAATGGCTGTTGCATACGAACCAGCAGATATTCCCAAGCTCATCAAGAAATTCAAAAATAAGAATCTGATTTTCATTGATACGATAGGCAGAAGTCAAAAAGCAAAAGACAATTTGGACGAGATTAAAAAATATTTGGATGCCGCTCAGGTTGATGAAACAATTCTTGTAATGAACTCAACAAGTTCAACAAGAACATTGAATGATGTTGCTGAAAAGTTCAAATCTCTCAATTATAATTCGATAATCTTTTCGAAAATTGATGAAGCCGTAGCCTATGGAAACATTATGAATGTTGCAGTTACTCATAATAAACCGGTAATGTTTTTAACTAACGGACAAGTAATTCCAGATGATATAATTTCGGTTAACTCACAATTTTTAGCTAATATGGTTTTCACCGGAAAACTTTACAAATGAACAATCAAGCCGCACGTTTAGTGGAATTGCTAAAACTGGACAAAAGTCAGTCTAAGGATTCCGGCAACAAAATTGTATCGGTATGTTCCGGAAAAGGGGGTACTGGTAAATCATTCTTTGCGGCTAATTTGGCTTATCTGCTTTCTCAAAAAGGTAAGAAAGTATTATTGATTGATTTCGATCTGAATTTTTCAAATATCAATATTTTGTTGAATCATACGGTTAAAAAGAATATTTCTTGTTTTTTCAGCCAAACAGATTCATTAGAAGAATTGATTGTTAGTTACAATGAAAATCTCGATTTAATTTTTGGGGCTTCGGGCGGTAATGAAATTCCAAAAATGAGTGAAAATTTGCTCGATTATTTTTTCACAATGCTCAACAGAATTTCGAATAAATATGATTTTATTATTATTGATTCTTCTGCGGGAGCTAATGATTTTACAGTAAAACAACTCTTAAATTCAAACATTAATATTGTACTGCTCTCTCCCGAACCCACGGCGGTTATGGATGCTTATGTTGTAATTAAGTTGCTTAAGGAAAACGGATATTCAGGATATAAACTTGCGGTTGTAAATAAGACAATGAACGAAAGTGACGCAAATGACGCATTCCATAATCTTGCCGTTGCCGCAAAACATTTTCTCAATGAGGAGATTGAATTTTTAGGTGATATCTCATTCGGAAGGGAAGTACACCAATCAATAATAAACCAGGAATTGCTCGCTTCATTAAATGAGAATTCAGTTCAAATAGCCCAAATATCCGGATGTGCTGACCGATTAATTAAATTCGCCCAGATGGCTAATAATAACCATTCAACTAATTCAATCTCGAAGTAAAAACCTCAAAAACCTACATTTTTTTAGCATTTTGATAGAATTTGGTTATAAATGCCATTGGTATAACCTTTGCAATTATTACTATAAAAGCGAAAAAGGGAAATGAACAAAATAGTATTGCAAACCGGACTTCTAGCATTCTTCTTCTCGATCATCTACTTTACCCAGGTCGGCTTGGCGGTAGAAAAAGTACTTCTTAATTCATTTGTCATTTTTGTTCTTTTAACAACAATGCTTAGTGTTTTGGTTATCGGATTAATAAAGGCTATAAACAAGAACTCGTACAACAAACTAAGCGATTATTCAAATAACTTGGCAGGAAACAAGGACAATGAGTAACGCAATACTTTGGTCGACCTACAAACAAAATCCAACTCCAGAATTGAAAAAACAGATAGTTCTAACATATGTCAATCTGGTTCATTATGTGATTCACAAAACAAATTTGAACCAAGCCGGTGTTTTAGACCGCCGCGATTATTTTCAATTTGGAATTGAGGGCTTAAGCGAAGCAATAGATCGTTTCGATCCCGATTATGGCACAAAATTCGAAACATATGCTATTCAAAGAATCCGCGGTAAAATTTATGATGAACTTCGTAAATACAATACCAAATATGAAATTTCATCCGATAACGATTCTTCTCCAACCTACACATACTCCAATCTTTCGCTAAATCATTCGGTAAGTGAAGATGAAGGAATGCAGCTTCATGAAATGATACCAAGCGGAAACGACAAACCTGATACCGTTTTGGAGAAGAAGGATATGAAGAATAAGCTTCTCGATTTAATTAAGGGGTTGGCAGAAAGAGAAAGAACAATACTTAGTTTGTATTACTACGAAGAATTAAACTATAAAGAAATTGCACAGGTGTTAAACATAACTGTATCACGTGTTTCGCAAATACATTCAAGAACTCTAAACTCATTAAAATTAAGGTTAGCAGATTACAATGCTTGATACTAAAATTTCTGAATCAAAGGAAAAAATAAAAAATCATTTATCTACTATTGGTAATCTTCCTTCGGTGCCTCATATTATCACAGAAGTTTCTCAATTGCTCGATAATGAAAAAACCAGCGCAAACGATCTTTGCAAGGTAATATCTCAAGATCAGGGAATTGTAACAAAAATTTTATCTGTTGCAAATTCACCTTTGTACGGACTGCCAAGAAGAGTATCCACAATTGAATTTGCGGTAGTGATAATCGGATTTGAGCACATAAAAAATATTTTAGTTGCTCTTTCCTTGGTTGAAGCATTTAAAGGTGGCAATTCTCCAAATTGGAATCATATGTCTTACTGGACACACTCACTTTTAACGGCGACAGCGGCAAAAAGATTAGCCGATGATTTGCGTTATCCGAAATCGGGTGAGGTTTTTACCGCCGGATTGCTTCATGATTTGGGTCTTGTTGTTTTACAACGTTTTATGAACAAAGATTTTAATACTATTTTGAAAAATGTTGATGTTGAAAATAAAAACTATTTACAAGCTGAATTTGATTCATTAGGATTTACTCATCAGGATATTTCTGAATATTTGTTAGAGAAATGGAATTTCCCTCCATACATAATTGAAGCGGTGTTGTATCATCATAAACCTGCATTAGCTGAAAAAGGAAAAATTTTAGCGGCAATAATTCATCTGGCAGATTATATGACTCAAAAATTTCAGATTGGCGCATTTGAATGGGACAGCAATTTTGAATTGGATGAAAGTGTAATTCAAATTCTTGGACTCGGATCCCCCGAGTATTTTGAAAAGTTTGTTAACGGGTATGAGGAATTATTTAAAAGTCATTTAGAATCATTAAATGTGTAGGACAAAATGGAAACAGTAACAATTGATTTATCGCAGAGAAGAGAAAGAACAGAATTAATTTTAAAGAAGGTTAATACACTTTCTCCTATTCCAAAAATCTTATCTGAAGTGCTGCAGTTACTAAACGATATCAATACTAGTCCACATGTGCTGGCAAAAGCCATTACGAAAGATCAAAGCGTTGTTTTAAAACTTTTAACAATCGCAAACTCCCCATTTTATGGTTTAACAAAACGAGTATCTTCAATAGAATTTGCGATAATGATACTTGGTTTTGATGAGATTAGAAATATTGTTTCCGCGTTATCTTTAATGGAATCGATGAAGAACAAGAGTGATCAATATCTCGATCAGAAAAAATTCTGGATGCATTCATACTTAACCGCTACAATCTCGAAAAAAATTGCTATGGATCTTGGTCTTGAAAAAAGCGGCGAAGCATTTATTGCCGGTTTATTGCACGATCTTGGTATTTCAGTCATCCACCGTTTTATGCATACCGATTTTGTAAGTATTACTGAACTAAATAAGAATGGACTCAATCTACTTGAAGCCGAAACACAAATATTAGGAATGGATCATCAGGCTATTGGCGAGATGCTTCTCAAAAACTGGAATATACCAGATTTAATTTGCGGTATTGTTAGATATCATCACAATCCGGTATTATCAACCAACTCGCCGGTTTTAACTTCAGTGGTTCATTTGGCCGACTATATGACGCAGAAACTCCAAATGGGAGAACTTGCTTTCGACAATACAATTGACCTGAACGAACAAATCTTTACTACACTTCATTTCAAAGACTTAAGCGAATTAAGCAAATTTATTGAAGGCTATAAAGAACCAATTCAAGCACAAATGGAATCATTAAAGTATTTAGTATGAGACTAATAAAAAACAATACTGCGGAATATGAATCATTCCATAAATCGCTTCAGTATTTTACAAAAAGTTCTGAAACGAAAGGTGAGCTTAAACTAATAAATTTTGAAAGCCACCGCGGCAATGCAAATTTGATTGAGCGTTATTCCTTCTTCACTCAAAAATTAGCAGCATACCAAAGCAAAATATTAGCTGCCTCAAACCTAGTTGAAATTAATTTGGTTTTTCAAGATTTCCTGAAAAACATAATAATGGCAAAGGAAGTTGAAATATTTTTCCTAACAGAGGGAAGTCAAAATATTGTTCCTCTGAATAATCAAATTAATCCTGTTCACCACTCAGCAGTGGTAAAAGCTTTTAAGAATGGAATTCTTGATTGGATTTTTGAAACAAAGAAGGCAACTATATTAACCGATTTTAACGCACCAATAAATTCAAACACAAAACTAAATCAAATATTATTTCCATTATTAGATCAGAAAGCAAACTATGGATTGCTTTCAATTGCTACTCCTATCAGCAAGATTTCTGAAAACTCGTTGGAATATCAGGCTATTCAAATATTACTTGGAATAACAAGCCCGGTAATTATGAATCTTAAAAACAAAAAAACCATTAATAAGCTCTATCAAGAAGTACAGGTTTATCAATCCAAGATTAATAACGATTCAGATATTTACGCACTAGGTGAAATGACTGAAGGTATTCTAGAAAACATTCTTGAACCTCTTCAGGTAATACTTAGCTACGTTGACATAATGGAAAGTGAAGAATCGGTTGAGAAGGAAATTACTTCTAAAATAAAAGAGCAGGTTAAAAAAGTTAGTGAATTAACTAATCGTCTTGGTAAGTATATAAGTTTAAATAAGCCATCTGATAAACAGAATCAATCATGCGATCTCAATAAAATTGTAAAAGAATTTAACATGGTTGTTAACTCCACAATGCAGAATTTAGGTATAGACTGCGATCTTGACCTTGAGGAGAATATTCCCCCGGTACTAAGTGATCCTAATGACATAAAACAATTATTTGCCGGTGTATTTTCAATAATCAAGAGCGGCGCAAAAAGCGGCGGCGCTGTTGTAATTCAAACAAAATATATAAAAGAAAAAGTGGTTCTCTCTTTCTTTACAACTGAACAGATTCCGGTATTGAATGATCCAAAGAAATTTGAATCGAATGTTACCGTAAAAATTATAAAAGAATTAATGAAGAAGAATGAAGGTTCGGCAGAGTTTAATTCACTTCCGCTTAAGGGAACGATAATACATTTAGTATTTCCATTAAAAAGGAAATTAAACTTATGAAACAAATTTTAAGCATCGTAATCGTGTTGTTATTGGCCAAAAGTATTTATGCACAAGATATGCTGATTGATACAACAGTTGCGGCTAAGCAGGATACCATTTCCATAAGTGATATGGTTAATAAGCAAATTGAAATTGCAAGATTAAAAAGTGAATTTAACAGTCATTCAGCATCGGTAACCCCTAAAGTTGAAGAAGAGGTAGTTGAAATTGTAACTGTAAAGGCGGAGCCATCAAATAAACTAATTGAGTTGCTGGTTAATATCCCGATTCAATATATACTATTTATATCATTTAGCAGCCTTATAATCTTTTTTGTTATTGGCAGAAGGGTAATGCTTTCATTTAAGAGAAGAACCAAAAGAGCTCTTAAAAAGAAAATTAGCGCATTGCGCGAAGAAAAAGTTGTATCAGTTGCAAATCCAAAACTTCAAACTACCCGGAAAAAACTTAAAGGAAGAATTAGAGAAAATTCTATTAAGTCGATAAATAAAATTGCGAAAGAGTTGAGCATCTCAAAGGGAGAAGTACAACTTGCCGCCAGATTAAAGTTTTTTGAAGTTGGAAAAATTTAAGAGGACGATATGATTAAAGGAATTTATACAGCGGGAAGAAGTTTACATCAGCGTACTCAAAATATTGATGTTGTTTCTAATAATCTTGCTAACCTTAGTACAGTTGGATATAAGAGAGAAATTCCTTTTTCTGAAATGGTAAATGAATATGGCGAAATTGAAATCAGAAAACTTACAAGTATGGTTCAAGGCGAAATAATTCATACTAATAATCCTATGGATCTCGCAATTTCCGGTAAAGGATTTTTTGTCGTTAAAAATGATAATGGTGAACTTGAACTTACCCGTGATGGAAAATTTAAGATATCTGACGAAGGTTTCTTAGTTGATAAGAATGGAAGATCTGTAATGGGAAAAGGGGGAGAGATTTCTCTTCAAGATTCGATGCTGCAAAATATGAACACAATTACAATTGATAAAAATGGCGAATTAAAGGTTGATGAAAAATTATACGATAAATTATTGATTGTAAAAGTTGAAGATGAAAGTGCAATGGAAAGATCTGGTGGTGCAAATTTTTTACCGGGCAGCAGTGGTTTTATTGAAGTGCCGGAAAATGAGTATGGTGTTTCGCAAGGATTTTTAGAGCAAGCAAACACAAACCCGATAATCGAAATGGAAGAAATGATTCAAGTAAGTAAAAATTATGAATCGGCGCAGAAAATAATTGCCGCGCTCGATCGTTCATTGGAAGATGCAATTAGCATCGGTAAAATTTAAGAGAGGTAGCTATGTCAACAAGAGCACTTAGAACAGCATCATCAGGAATGCACGCTCAACAAATAAACATTGAAGTAATCTCGAATAATATTGCAAACATCAATACAACCGGATTTAAAAAGAACAAAGCTGAGTTTCAGGATTTAATGTACCAGGAAGTACACGTTAATCCATTGACAGCTTCAACACCGGGAGTGGAAGACACCACAACTCATAAAATTCAGATTGGAAATGGTGTTAAACCGGCGGCATCAACAAAATTATTTATACAGGGGGATATTTCTGCTACTAATAATCAGCTTGATTTTGCAATTCAAGGAGATGGTTTTTTTCAGTTGAGGAAAACGGATGGTACTTTTGTTTACACCCGCGATGGCGCGTTTAAATTGAGCGCGGATGGTAAAGTAGTAACTACTGGCGGGTATATTCTTGAACCGGGAATATCACTTAATTCTGATATGACTACGCTTTCGGTTAATAAAGATGGTTCTATTGATGGAATTGATTTAAATGGCAATCGTGTTCCATTAGGAAATATAGAACTGGCAAAATTTATAAATCCGGGTGGATTGATGGCTCTTGGCGATAATTTATATGGTGAAACTGCCGCTTCAGGTCAGCCAATACTCGGTGCACCTTCATCTCTTGGCTTCGGTGAAATTCATCAAGGTTATCTTGAAGCTTCAAATGTTGATATAGTTGAGGAAATGGTTGCGATGATTGGCGCTCAACGAGCATATGAAATTAATTCTAAGACAGTTAAAACTGTTGAAGAAATGATGACGATGGCAAATAACCTAAAACGATAATAGAATGACTTTGCTAATTAACATATTGTGTTTATTTCTTATCTCCTCCGGAAATGGATTTGAAAAAGATGTTAAGAATTATCTGGATAAGAAATTATCCGGTTATAGCAAATATGAATTTGAAATCGCTCATGCCCCAAGATCCTATAAAAAGTTGGAAATTGAGGATGGAGAACAATTCAAAATTAACAAAGGAATTTTATTGCTTCCGGTTAAAATAACCCATGAAGATAATAATACTTCAAAATCAATTGTTACAATTAAAGTTAAGCTCTATAAGAAAATTGCTAAGACTATAAATCCAATAAGAAGAAACGATATAATTAACTCAGGCAGTCTCACGAGTGAAGTAGCTGAAATAACTAATTTAAATGGAACGCCAATTAGTTTAAATAAAGATTACACTGAGTATAGAATAAAACATAATCTTAAAGCAGGAGTGGTACTACTTGAAGAACATCTAGAACTGATCCCAATAATTCAAAAAGGGGAAAAAGCAATTCTTCATACAGGTTCAAATGGCGTGAATGTATCGCTTGAGGTTATAACTCGCAAAGATGGAGTTACAGGAGAAATAATAACCGTTGTTAATGGTAATAAAATGTATAAAGCGAAAGTAATTGACCAATTCAATTTAAGTTTAGTTGAGTAAAAAATGAAAACAAGAATATTAATAATAGCATTAATTCTACCATTTATAATAAACGCTCAATCCATGAGACAGAACGCAGCGTTTTCACTTTTTTCTGACAATAAAGCCGCCATGCCGGGGGATGCCGTTACAATAATTGTACTGGAATCTACTCACGCATCTAATAACTCAGCAACTTCTGCAGGAAGAAAAAGTGAGGCTGGGTTTGGAATGTCGGGCGCAATCGATAAAACAACATTGCCAAATGTAGATTTTGATATCAATAGTGGTAATGACTTTTCGGGGAAAGGTTCAACACAAACAACAGGAAGCATTCGCACAAAAATTAGCGCAGTTGTTGATACAGTTTTAGCTAATGGTAATTTGAGAATTAGAGGAAGTAAAAAGATCACAATTAACGGGGAAGATCAGATAGTGAAAATAAGTGGGGTAATTAGAACTTCAGATATAAGAACAGATAATACAGTTTATTCACACAGCATTACTGATGCGGATATTTCATTTGAAGGAAGCGGATTAATTGATAACGCACAAAAACCGGGCTGGTTAACAAAATTGTTTCATTGGCTATTTTAGGTATAATTATGAAAAACATGAGAAATACATTTGTAATAATTGCGCTGTTTATCAGCTCAATAATTAGCGGACAGAGAATCAAAGACGTTGCCTATATAAGCGGTAAAAATACAGAACAAGTTATTGGTTATGGATTGGTTGTTGGTTTAGCAGGTACAGGTGATAGCTATAGATCCTCGTTTACAGTTCAATCTGTAACAAGCATGTTGAACCGATTTGGTATTACTATTCCTCAATTTGATCTTAAAACTAAAAACGTTGCCGCTGTTATAGTTACAACATCATTGAACTCAAGTTTAAAAGTAGGTGCTGAGTTTGATGTAACGGTTTCATCTCTTGGTGATGCTACTAGTCTTCAAGGTGGAACACTATTGATGACTCCACTTTCTACTATGACGGGAAAAGTTTATGGATTTGCACAAGGCGCAATTTCGGTTGGCGGATATGATATTAGCACTTCATCAGGAAGTAGAATTTCACGTAATCATACTCTTGCCGGCAGAGTTCCAAGGGGAGGTACATTAAAAGAATCGCTGAATTTGGGACTTGATATTGTTGATGAATTTTCTGTCTTCTTAAAAGAACCCGATTATACTACCGCTCAAAATATTTCTACTCAAATTAATCAGACTTTCGGCGCTGATGTGGCAAAATCTATGGATGGTGCAGAGGTTAGAGTTACTATTCCACAAGATAGACAGAATAATCTTATCGGTTTCTTTTCCGAGATTGAAAATTTAACCGTTGTAGTTGATGAAGTTGCAAAAGTTGTGTTGAATGAAAGAACCGGAACAGTAGTATCGGGAAGTACGGTTCGAATACAGCCAGTAACAATTACTCATGGCGGATTAAATATATCAATTAGATCATTTCCGATTATTTCTCAGCCAAATTCATTTTCGCAAGGAAGGACTGCAATATTCAATAATCAAGTTCCAACTATTGAACAAGATTCATCAAAAACCGTAGCTATACAGGGAGCAAGTAATGTTCAAGAAGTAGCTTCGGCTCTTAATTCACTAAAAGTAGCTCCCAGAGATATAATTGCAATATTTCAAGCACTGAAAGAAGCTGGAGCATTAATAGCAGAATTAATTATAATGTAAAATGAACGAGCTAAATCTTAAAATATCGAACGAGCTAAAGCATCAAACCAAAGCACTTGAATCAGATTCAAGGTTTGATAGCAAAAGAAAAGAAAAAGTAGCCAACGCCGCTAAACAGTTTGAAAGCATGCTTACTCAGATGATGATTAAAAGCATGAATCAAGCATCTGGCGGACTATTTGGTAGCAGCGAAGAGGGATACGGCAACGATATGTTTGATACCATATTTGAAGAAAAAATTTCTACATATATGAGCGATACTAAAAGTTTAGGAATTGCCGAGATGCTCTATAAGAAAATTACCGGCGAAACCATGCCTTCAGAATTGAGATTTAAAATGACAGATAGAATTTCGCCTCTTCCAATAAAAAATGATAAACCGGATACTATTAATAATATTAAGCCAAGCAGCAGTGCCCTCGAAAGATTAAATAAATATGAAGATCATATTCAGGAAGCGGCAAAACAATTTGGAATTGACTCTACACTCATTAAATCAATAATTATGACTGAATCTGCGGCAAATAGTAAGGCCGTTTCTAGCGCAAAAGCTAAAGGTTTAATGCAGTTGATGGATGGAACAGCAAGTGATATGGGAGTGAGAAATTCATTCAATCCTCAAGAAAATATTAATGGGGGCACTAAATATTTTGCCCAAATGCTTCGACAATATGGTGGAGATATTAAACTTGCGTTGGCCGCTTACAACGCGGGTCCCGGAAATGTTGATAAATATAATGGTGTTCCTCCTTTTGACGAGACGAAGAATTATATAAATAAAGTACTTAGTTATTTAGATCATTTTAGAGAGAAGAGTTTATGAAAAATAAAGAACTGGTGAACGCATTATTAGTGCAGGATG
Organism: Melioribacteraceae bacterium; assembly: GCA_019638015.1. Lineage (NCBI taxonomy): Bacteria > Pseudomonadati > Ignavibacteriota > Ignavibacteria > Ignavibacteriales > Melioribacteraceae > Melioribacteraceae bacterium. The sequence goes on from JAHBUP010000001.1 coordinate 383,439, forward strand.
AGAATCTTTCCAATTTAATTGACGCTCTCGATACTCAGAAAAGGGCAATTATTGAGGGAAAATATGATGATCTGGAAAAAGCAATTGCCAACGAGCAAAAAATTCTCAAAACTGTTCAAGAAGAGGAAGTTCGTAGAATTAAAATGATTACCGAAATTTCCAACTCTAATGGGATGAACTTGAACAACAGCTCTCTTGATGAACTTCTTTTAAAAGGTAAAGAGTTTATAGGCGAAGATTATAAAACTATTCAAAGAATTAGAGAGTCAATCAAACTTAAATTGCATGATATCTCAAAACTAAATGCCCAATTAAAAGCTGTAATAGAATTATCAAGAAACATCATAAAAGATACTTTAATGCTGGTTGTAGGTCCGCGAAATCAAGCATTTGTAAATAAGAGAGTTTAAAATGAGTCTCGGCAGATTATTCGACATATCATCTCGTACATTATCGACATATCAACGAGCTATTGAAGTAACATCAAACAATATTTCAAATGCAGGTAATGCCGAATATTCCAGACAAAAAGTGAATATTGGATCGGATATTTCTTTGAATGGCATTGGTATTGGCGTAAAAATAAGTGACATACAAAGAGTTAGAGATGATATGGTTGATGCTCAAATTAGGAAATATCAATCGGCATTATCGAGCTCCGAAAAAAAATCGGAAATGCTCGGAAGAATTGAAACTATTTTATCCGAACCATCCGAAATGGGATTGTCAAATTACCTAGCACAGTTTTTTAATTCGTGGCAGGAATTAACAGTTAATCCCACATCAATCCAAATGAGATCAAATGTACTCCAAAAGGCAAAACGGCTGGCAGAAAGATACAATGATATAAAATCGGGTATTGAGGATGTTCAATCACAAATAATAAATGATGCGAGAATTAAAGTATCGCAGTTAAATACGCATGTGGTTGAATTAAGATCACTTAATCAAAAAATATTTGATACAGAATCGAGAGGGGTAAACGCTGGCGAGTTAAAAGATCAGCGTGATGCAATAATACAAAAAGTAGCAAAGCTTGCTAATGTTACGGTTAGTCCAACAGAGCAAGGAGCAGTTACAGTAAATGTTGGCGGCCTTTTAGCTGCGGATCAAGTATATAATAATCAATTTGTGCTTGAGGTTACTGAAGGCGAACTTAAAATTAGTATTGAAAATGACAGAGGATCAAAAGCAGTAGTAAACAGCGGTGAAATTGGCGCATTGCTGGAATTACATTCAAAAAATATTGGCGAATACAAAAATAAATTTAATACTCTAATTACTACACTTACCGAACGCGTGAATCATTATCATGAGCAGGGTTTTGCGCTCGATGGTTCATTGGGTACGAAGTTTTTTGAAATGTCATCTGATGGCAAATTAATGCTAAATGTAACAGATCCTGTTAAATTAGCTGCCGCCGATGTTACAGGAAACACAGGCAATGCAAAAATTGCTAATCAGATTTATCGCATTGCGGAAGATGAATCGGTATTTAATGGTTCACTTATTATTGATGAATATACTAATATTTTAAATTCACTCGGCACTGAGCGGATTTCTAACGATGATAGAGTTGATTCGAATGAATTAATTCTTCAACAGTTGCAGAACCAGCGTGCCTCAGTATCGGGTGTTTCACTTGATGAAGAAATGACTAATGTATTAAAATATCAAAGAAGTTATGACGCGGCCGCCCGATTAGTTAAAGTTGCCGATGATATGCTACAAACAATATTAAATATGGTGTAGGTTATGAGAGTAACAGAAGGACTAATAACGCAAAAATATTTGGTTAATCAAGCCAAGAATGCCGAAAAGAAATTGAAACTGCAAACTCAGCTTGCAACTAATAGTAAACTTGATACGTTAAGTGATAATCTTCCCGATGCGCTCGAAAGTATTAAAATAAATTCTCAGATGAAGAAGAATGAAACTTTTTTAAAAAATTCAGAAAACGCCAAAAATTATTTACAAGCCTCACAAGATTCACTAGATAATGTAACCACAGAAATGCAAAAAATTATTGTTGCGCTGCAAGATGTGAATAATCCAATTAATGGAGCAAATATTTCCACATATGCAGCTCAAATAAAAAACTCATTGGCAAGTATTGTTCAAAGTGTGAGTGCGAAGCAGAATGGAATGTATCTGTTTGGCGGCACTAATAACAATCAGCCTCCGGTTACACTGGATGTAAATGGATATGCAGTTAAATCAACTGCCGATCTTTCAGGTTCAGTTGAAGTCCAATTGTCTAATGAAATTAAGGAAACCATTAATATTCCTGGCAGTGATCTTTTTGCCACTGGTATTTTTGAAAAAATAAATGAAGTTTTAACAGCACTTGAAGGGGGTACAATTCCTTCGGAAGCGCAAAGACTTGCGATCGACACTTCTTACGGCAGTGTTCTCAACTTACAATCTATTGCGGGAGAAAAAATTAATAGAATGGATGATATAGCAGAAGTGCTGAGCCGTCAACAAGATAATTTGACCGAGTTATTGGGAAAGAAACAGTCAATTGATCCCGCCGCTTTGATCATTGAGCTTCAAAACCAGGATTATTTATTGCAGCTTTCTAATAAAATATTGGCTAGTTCATATCCGTCAACAGTGTTCGATTACTTATAATGAAAAAAGCAGGTTCCTTAATTGGCTTACTGATTGGAGTAGTTTCTATATTCGGAGCGTTCTTTTTAGAAGGCGGCTCATTTAAAGCTCTATTTTTAATTAGCTCAATGATGATTGTTTTTGGCGGCACACTTTCTACCGCAATTATTGGTTTCGGTCTTGATAAAGTGAAGAATATTTGGAAGCTGATGCAGATAGCATATTTTCCGCCCAAGTATAACATTGATAAAATTATTGATACGTTCATTGAACTATCGATTAAGGCTAGAAGAGAAGGGTTGCTCTCAATTGAAAAGGATATAAATAAATTTGAGGATCTGTTTCCAAGAAAAATGGTAAAATTTGCTCTTGATGGTACCGATGCCGATGGGTTAGAATCATTAGCCCAACTTGAAATGCGAGCAATGCAAGAAAGACATTTTAGTAATGTGTTCCTTTTTACAAAAATGGGCGGATACGCCCCAACAATGGGTATTATTGGTACGGTAATGGGTTTAATTATGACTCTCGCGAATGCGGGAACAGACCCAAATGTTTTAATTAAAAATATAGCAACGGCATTTATTGCGACCCTTTGGGGAGTTTTTAGTGCTAATATAATTTGGCTTCCAATTGGAGACAGTTTAAAAAGATGTCACTTAGACGAAAAACATATGATGGAGATATCTTTGGAGGGAGTGTTAACGCTCCAGAGCGGCGAAATTCCTTCAATAATGAAGGCAAGATTGGTAGGGATGCTCCCGCAAAGCGAACAAATAAGCAAGCTAAGTTCGTAGACCCTGAAGAAAATATTTTTGCCGAAGATGGTGAAAAGGATAGATATCTAATTACTTATGCGGATCTCATAACTTTATTATTGGGTTTGTTTATAATTATGTACGCGATCTCAAATATTGACTCAATTAAGTATAAAAATGTTGCTTCAGCGATGGGAAGTTTTTTTGGAAATTCCAATAATATTTCTCAGATTGTAGGAGATAAACAAGTCGTTGAAAAACCGGCTAATACGTTGAGCGATGAACTTAGCAAATTAATAGTCGATAATAATTATGATGCGAGTGTTAGACTAGAAGAGAGCGAAAGGGGAATTACAATTCATATTTTAGGCGATATTCTATTTGCGCCGGGTAATGCCGAAATTGGCATTGATTCAAAAAACATTCTTTCAAAAATTGCAAACGTGTTAAAAAAAATTCCTAATGATTTAAGAATTGAAGGACACACAGACGATACTCCTATTAGCACTTTTAGATATCCTTCAAACTGGCATTTATCTGTTGATCGTGCTTTAAGCACAGCATATTTTTTTATTAAAGATCAGGATATTCACCCTGATCGAGTATCGGTCGTTGGTTATTCTGAGTACAAACCAATTGCCTCAAATAAAGAAGCCCAAACGAGGGCATTAAACAGACGAGTTGACATAGTAATTCTAAAGTGAGAGCCATGAAAGTACAAACACTAAAATTCGGTGAAATCGAATTCACCGAAGACAAAGTAATTAAATTCTCTGACGGTCTTTTTGGATTTGAGGATTTGAAAAATTTTCTTTTCATTCATCCCGAAGACAATTATTTCTATTGGTTAACTTCTATCGATGATCCTGGGATATCTTTTCCTATGTTTGGAATAAGAGTTCTAGACGATAAGTTTCCACAAGAGGATAGTTGTGAAGCATTTGGGATAGTTAATCTTAATCAAGACCCTCTTAAGATTACAATTAATCTCAAGGCACCGGTTTTTATCAATCAAGATTCAAAAACCGGGTTTCAAAAAATAATTGATTCGGATTCATATCCGGTTAACTTTAATTTATTTACCGAGTAAAGTTATGCTAGTACTATCAAGAAGGTTTAATGAAGAAATTAAAATTGGCGGCAATATTACAATCAAGATTTTATCGATAACCGAAAATTCGGTTAAGATTGGAATTGACGCACCTAAAGAGGTTCAACTTTACCGTGGTGAAGTTTATGAAAAGGTAAAAGAATCTATAATTGATGCAGCCAAATCTGTTGCCGAAGTAAATTCGGATCTTGGCAAATTTAAAATTCAGAAGGTGAAAACTTAACATGGATTTCCGAAACGAAAGCATGTCAATATTAGTAATTGACGACTCCGACATTATTCGTACAACTCTCAGAAAGTTTTTGTCTGAATATGACCTTGAGGTTATTACATGTAACGATGGATTGGAAGGATTGCAAAAGGCAATTGAACATAATCCAAAACTTATAATGCTCGACCTCCTGATGCCAAATTTGGATGGAATTCGACTGTTGAGAGTACTAAAAGTAATGGAGCAATTAAAGCATATACCGGTAATTATTATAAGCGGTCATACCGATAAGTCCAATGTTATTGCCGCAATGGAAGCGGGAGCCGAAAAAATAATTTCTAAACCCCTCAGCAAAGAAGTCCTAATTAAAACTATTAATGAAGTATTGGGGCATAACTTTTTATCGGATGCTAAAAGATTGCTTCATTTATCGCCTGCTGAAAAAGATCAAATGAATAAAGAGCTTAAGCGATATTATGTAAATTCTCTGGTTTACAAAAAAGAAACTCTACGGCAATCCATTGAAAATAGAAATAAAGATCTTCTAAAGATGATTGTTCATGAATTAAAAGGATCCAGCGGAACTGTAGGGTTTAATCAAATAACTGATTTGTGCCGTGATCTCGAATCTGTAATTGCAGTTCCTCAATCAACCTGGGAAAGTATTATTAGCAAAAGTGATGAGCTGCTTAATAGTTTAATTGAAATCGAAGTAAGTTATTCTAAATAGAGGGAACAAAAATGTTTGTAATTATTGGAATTGCGGTAGTAACTATCGGTGTTATTGTTGGATATCTGGTAGCTGGAGGAAATCTTATACTGCTCATTCAGGTGTCTGAATTTATAACAATTGGTGCCGCGGCAATAGGGAGTTTGTTAATCGCATCCCCTTTATCCTTAATCAAATCAATGATTTCTTCAATTACCCATTCATTCAGCCATAAACCCCAAACAAAAGAAGATTACATCTCAATGCTCAAATCCTTTAGCGATCTATTTTTAATTGCCCAGAGAGAAGGATTACTTGCAATAGAAAAACATATTGAAGCTCCGGATAAAAGTGAGATTCTGAACAGAAGCAAAAATTTTATAAATAACGCCTACCGCAAAAATTTTTTCTGCGATACAATGAAGGTGATGTTAGCCGGGTCTGTGCCCCCTCATGAAATGGAAGGATTGATGGACGCGGAAATTGAAACTTATGAAAAAGAGAGAAAACCAATTTATGAAGGTATAGCACGTGTAGGCGACTCACTTCCAGGATTAGGTATAGTGGCTGCGGTATTGGGAATTATCGTAACTATGTCAAAGATAGGCGATGGAGCTGAAGCAGTTGGAGCTCACGTAGCTGCTGCCCTTGTTGGAACCTTTCTTGGTGTTTTATTGGCGTATGGATTTGTTAATCCTTTAGCGGCAAATATCGCTCACGGTATTGAAGAAGATGTACAGGACTTACATATTATTAAATCGTATGTGCTGGCTTATGCAAAAGGTAATCCTCCATTTGTTGCCGCTGAAATTGCGCGCCGTACAATTTTTAGTGATAGAAGACCAACTTTTAGTGAATTGGAAGGATCGCTCAGAGGTAAAAAATAATTATGGATAATGAATCTGCCCCAATTATAAAAAAGGTTAAAAAAGTACATGGCGGGCATCATGGAGGCGCTTGGAAAGTAGCTTATGCCGATTTTGTTACGGCAATGATGGCTCTATTTATTGTACTTTGGATTTTGGGTCAGAGCGAAGAAGTAAAACAGGCCGTGGCAGGTTATTTCAAAGATCCGGTTGGTTTTTCAGACAAGAGTAAAAGTTTAATTGATGGTAAATCCAACCACTCACCTCTTGAACTTGAGTTAAATCAAGATGAAATGAGGAAGGAAGCAGAGAGAAGAGAATTGGAACGAATGGCAGATAACTTAAAAGAAAATTTGGGCTCCGATACAGAACTGCTGGGGTTATCTGATCAAGTAAAAATTGAAATTGTTAAAGAGGGATTAAAAATTGAGTTAATTGATTCGGCTAGTGATGTGTTCTTTGATCTCGGAACATCAGAATTGAAAGTTGAAGGGAAAAGACTTCTCGAAAAAATTGGCGGTGAAATTGCGAAACTCGATAATAAAATTATAGTTGAAGGTCACACTGATTCGCGCCAATTTAATAATAAGGGAACCGGATATACTAATTTTGAGCTTAGTTCAGAAAGAGCTCTTGCGGCTAAAAGATCTTTAGTTACCGGCGGACTTCCCGAATCCCATATCAATGAAATACATGGTTACGCCGATACCAGGTTAAGAGATACCAATGATCCCTTTAGTTTTGTAAATAGAAGAATTTCTATTACCGTGAAATTTCAGCAATAGTAATTATGTTAAAAAAAATCATTATAGTAGAAGATGATGCCTTTCTTCAAGATTTTTACAAAGTATTTTTCAAAAAAATAGGCGGTGAAGTATTAATTCAGGAAAACGCCGATTTGATTCTTGCAGAAATAAGCAAAGGTGGTGTTGAGTTAGTTATAATGGATATCAACCTTAGAAATACTTATCTGAATAATCAGAGAATTGATGGAATTAAATTTTCCAGATATATAAAAGAAACATTCAGGCATATAAGGGTACCAATTCTTCTTATCACCGCTTACCCTATTTCCAGCTTCGGAGATAACTTGCTTGAGGATAGTTTGGCCGATGACTATCTTGTTAAACCGATTGTAGATTATAATAAATTAGTTGATAAAATAAATAAACTGGTGATTTCGAAAAATGAAAGATAAGGTACTAATAGTTGAAGATGAAAAGGATACAAGATTTATTCTTGAAAAACTTTTATCACGAAATAATTACGATGTAGCTTCTGCTGTAAATGGTGAAGAGGCAATTCAGGTATTAAAAACTTTTTCACCTAAAGTTATTGTTGCCGATTGGACTATGCCTGTGTTGGATGGACTAGCGCTCTGCAATATTTTAAAAGCCGATGAAAAATATAAATCTATTTACTTTATTATTCTTACTGCGCGTTCTTCCTTAAAAGATAGAATAATGGGACTTGATGTAGGCGCCGATGACTTTCTTGTTAAACCGGTTGAAAACCAGGAATTACTGGCAAGAATTAGATCTGGAATGAGAATTTTTAATCTTCAAAATGAATTAAGGAGCATTGAACATTCAAAAGCTGTGGTTGAGATGGCCTGCACAATTGGGCACAAGATTAATAACCCGCTGAGCAGTTTAATGCTTTCGGTTAAAAATATTGAAAATGAGTTGAGTGAACCTGAAAAAGCAAAACTTAAGGAAGATCTCCAATCGGTAAATGAATCGTTAGATCGAATAAAAAAATTCGCAAATGAACTAATTACATTAGAAAATCCGCAAATAATAAATTATACCTCAGAAAAAAGGATGATTAAAACAGATTGAGGTAAAGTAATTGCCAAATTCTACGATAATAAATCGGAGAATAAGGCATGTTAGAAAAAATTGTAAATATTAATGCGGGTTCAGATTATAAAAACTCTACTAAACCCAGTAAATATTCTGTTGCTGGGCGTTATTTAACTGATTATCAAACCCATTCAAATGATTCGGTGACGATTTCGCCGGCATCCTCATTCATAGCCAAAATTCATTGGCGCCTTAAACAAGTAAAAAAAGATGTTAATAAAGTTGAAATAATATTCGATTTCGACAATTTTGAATTTCACACTATAATATCACCTTCCGAATTAATCCAGAGTCCCCACTTCAATTATCATATTAAAAAAAATCTCGAAGGATTGATGACAAAAGGAGAGCTTAATTTAACAGTTTCATCTGCTGTAGATAATATTTCTCACGAGTTTGAAATCAAGGATAAACTTTCGATCCTAAACAGTTTTGTTGAAGAAACATTAATGATTAGTGGAGATAAATACTTATTGAATGAGTCCGATTATAGTGTTAATACCATTTTTTACGCTTTAGTAAATGGACTTAAACCGGAGTTTGAATATCTAAATAACTGCTTGATTATATTTTTTGAAAAGCTGATGTCGACAAAAATAACTGTTCCAAATAATACTGCTGTGCATGGCAACACCCTGGTCCTAAAAAATTATGTAATTAAGAATATCTGATATGTCATTTTCAAACGATAATAAAAATATTGCCGAGAATCTGGATATTGATTTCGCAAGTTATACCGAACTGCCAAATAATAATCCTCTTGTAATTGTTGATTACAATATGCGCATCGACTATTGCAATGATTCATTCAAAACAAATTTTGGTCTTGGAATATCTGATTCTATAAACGATATGAAATCCAACCCGGAACTAATTTATCTGATTCAAGGCCTGAGTGCGAGCAAATATAAAAATATTACTGTTGATATAAATCTTTCATCTGAAGTTGATGAAGCAATTAAAAGTTATTCTATTACTCTTGAGCGGGTATTGGTTAAGGGTAATCAATACTTTATGCTGATAATTGAATCGCTAGAGCAGCGAAAAAAACTTGAGAATAGAGTAAATGCTCTTCATAATGCTTTAGATCATGGCAAACTCCCGATAATCATTCTCGATCATCAATTCCGAATATCATATGCTACAACTGCATTTGAATATTTGTTATCAAAAGAAATTGAAACAATATACCACCAGCCGATTGATTCAGTATTAAAAGGAGTACTTGATAGTGAAGATTTGATAAAGTTTTGTGAGGCGCTTCAAAAATCAGAAAGCTGGAAAAGAGTAATTGCCATTAATGGAAGCAGGCAATTATCTTTTTGGGAGTTTACTCTGAGTTCTGTCTCACTTCAAAAAGATAAAGAGCCAAGATTCATTTTAACCGCAAGTAATTTAACTGAACACATTAATCAAACAAAAACTATTGAACGCTCGGAACGCAAACAGAAACAGATTATTAACAATATCTCTGATTTATTGCTAATCATTGAAAAGCACGATGAGAAAATATTATTCGAAAACGCAAATGATAATTTTTGCAACTTTTTTGGGATAGATAAAAATCTAAGTCATTTGGTAAAACTAAGTGAAGTTATAAATGAAGATTTGGATAGTTTAATAATTCAGTCAATCAATCAAATCACATATCAGAACCGCAACTCTGCCACATTTACTTTTTTACACGAGAATGAACGACACTTCTCATGCAAGGTTACTCATATCAACGAGAAAATTTCTACGATTTTTATTATAACAATGACCGATAAAACTGATGAAATTAACTACCAGGAACAGTTAAAAAAGGCATATCAAAAAGAGATGATGGTTAATAAAATGAAGTCAGATTTTCTTGCTAATATGTCGCATGAAATTAGAACTCCATTCAACGCAATTATAGGATATTCCGAGATTATAGATGAAAGTGTAGCTGAAAATGATATAAAGATGGTAAAAGAGATTATGGATTCGATGAAAGAGGTATTGGGACGTGCACTAAATCTGTTTACTAATATTGTGGAAGTATCACAAATTGAAGCTGGCGAGGTTGAACTTGAAAATGTTGAGCTCAACTGCAACCAGGTGGTTCGAAGTGTTTACAATAAAAATTATGAAGAGGTGATCAAAAAAAATCTTGAATTTAAACTTGATCTTGACGAAAGCGAATGCATTGTTGAGATTGACTGGATAAAATTAGAAAAGGTGCTGAACTCATTAATTGACAATGCCACAAAGTATACCCCTACCGGGACAATATATATTGGGACAAAAAATCAAAAAGACAAAATAGAAATTATAGTTGCTGATAGTGGAGTTGGTATTGAGCAATCTCAAATAGATAGAGTGCTAAAGCCATTTTCACAAGAAGTTGAAGGCTATACAAGACCATATGAGGGAGCCGGACTCGGACTAACTATAGCTTACAGACTTACCAAACTTATGAATGGGGACTTCGATATAATTAGTGAAAAGAATTTAGGAACAAAGGTTATATTATCTTTCCCACATGCATATTTAACTAGTTATTCTGGAGTTAAATAATGCATGAAGTAATGGAAAAATATTCCAATGCTATTACTAGCGAGATGATGCAGAGTAATATGCTTAAACTGGCCAAGGAGCATTTCGGCATTGCTGTCAGAAGTGAATATGATTCTATTAATAGTATAAAAGAAAGTATTCGGTTTTTTGGATTAGACCTACCTCAGGATATTAAAGAAATATTTATTCCATTTGCGGAAGCCCCCATATTCTGGATTTATGAATCAACGATTCTAACTCAAATTGAAGATTTCCTAAAATTTAATATGGTGCGTGGTTCATTCAATGAAATTCACAGGTCAGTAAAGGAAAATTATTCGCGCTGGGTTACTACAAAGCTCAAAAGTGAAAAAGATTATTATGCTACAACCACTATTAATTTTATTGAAAGGGATATTAACAAGCACAACTTTTTTAAACTAATTTTGAAGGGAATCATATTTACTTATCAATCAACTTTCTACAGCCCATTAAAGGCGCAGGAGCAATTTAATTTAGCACTTGAAATAGTTGATACAATAAGAATTAGTGAAGTTATCAAAAACGAGATAAAATATATAATTCAATTGTACATTGGTTTTAATTACCTAAAAGAGCAAAACTATGAATTAGCCAACGAATCGTTTAAAAACGCTTTAGATATTAAGCCGCACGGAAGCACCGCAAAATTTTATCATGCGTTAACGGAGATCAATTTAGGACATGAAGAATCGACCTATTATTTATTACGGGAGATTTTCAGTCAGGATCTCAATCATTTAAATCTTGCATTAAAAACTAATAATGCCGGTATGTTCAGTTATTTTTATAGAAATGCAATATTCTATAACGTATTTATGGAAAGAGAATTCTACAAGGCATATTCTATTATAAGTCAGATTTTGGAAGAATTTAAAATACATGATCCGAAGACTCTCATAGACTGCAAAGAAGCGATAGATAAATTAAAACACAAAAAATTTACCGATTTTCAAACCGAAGAGATTAAGAAATCAATTTCCTTTTTAGAAAAAACAGTTCAAACTTACTCTGGAGCTGAAAACACCCTGCTCTTTTCCATATTTATTGAATTCAAAGCTAAGCTGCATTTAATTATTGAAAACTTGATTGCAGTGATCAAGCAAAATTATTATTCTGAAGTAAGTGACAAATTAAGGGGGTACGATAAAAGAATAGCTGAGAATTTGGATGCTGAAAAAAGACTTATTACAGAATTGGAAAACTATAAAGTAAGGTCGAAAGAGCAACTGAATGAATCTCTTAAAATAATTCAGGAGAATTATGATCAGGAGATTATAGTGCTTGAAAATAGAATTGAGGATCTCCCTAATGTCGATCGATTTAATCCACGAGCGAGTATGTCGAGCAATATGATGGTTAATACCATAATCGCATTTATTGTGTTTTTTATTGGAGGGGTTGCCGGATATTCAAATAAGATGGTACATGAGGTTTCTGAATTTAATTCCATATTTACTTTTGTTCTACTATCCGGTTCAAAATGGGGAATCATCAGTTTTATTATCGGGTTATTTATCTCTATGATTATTTCGGGAATAGTGGTGCTTGACCGGTTCGATGAGAAACAGAAAATTTTGAAAAGAATAAATTATATAAAGCTTGAGAGAGAAAGAGCTTTAAAGGAACATAAAGAAGCTAGCGCTCATAAAGATAAAATTATGACTGATAATTTTAATAATAGTATAGCCCTTCATAAACATAATGTAGCCGATTTAACACATCAAAGAAGTCAGATAGAAAAAAATCTGATTCAGGAAGCTGATGCCTCCATGAAACCCATAATAGATGAATTAACAAACCTCACCAAGGATAATGGCTAATAGTAGCCAGAAATTCAAATAAAATGATTGCCCAACAATAGATTACCTGAGTATAAAATTCTAATAGATTTTTCGCTTTTAACAATCCTCCTCTAGTTATCTCAAAAATATTTGAGATGGCTATTATTAGCCAACTAAACAAAGTTAATTTTTGAAAATTGTATTAATAGGAAAAAAAGCTTATTTAATAATAAAAAAGAAGGAATTGAATCAATTGTTTGTGGCATAAAATTGTATGTATATAACTCAAAAATTTTCAGAACAGGATAAATTTATGATTTTGGGATACGCAACAGGCGTTTTTGATTTATTCCATATTGGGCATTTGAACTTATTAAAGAATGCAAAAGCAATATTCGATAAACTAATAGTAGGTGTCACAACTGATGAATTGATGCTAAAATACAAAAATAAGAAAACAGTAATTCCCTTTAGTGAAAGATTTGAAATTGTTAGAAATATAAAATTTGTCGATGCGGTAATACCTCAAGAATCAATGAATAAATTTGAAGTATGGCAAAAACTGAAATTTGATGTAATGTTTGTTGGAGATGATTGGTTCCATACCGAAAAATGGGCGGAATATGAAAAACAGTTTGCTGAGGTTGGTGTTAGAATAATTTACTTCCCATATACAAAAGGCACATCTTCTACTCTCATAAATAAAATTTTGATAGAGGAACGGGACCGAATCGAAATATCACAACATATCTATCCGGAGAGGGCAAATGTATAATACATTTTGTCTAAGCTCTTTTCTTGCTTTTCGTTATGTTGTCAAAGATGGAATTAGTTGGAAAGATGGTGTCTCTCCGGTTTTGCCAAAACTAGGCAAAAAAGACCAGACTGGCGTTTCTTCTGCTGATGAAATAGTGAACCATTTTAAGAATCAATTAAGCATTAATAAAAATACCGGGATATTACTAAGTGCGGGAATTGATTCCGCCATTCTCGCCTCTTTTTTGCCTGCTGGTACTAAAGCTTATACTATTAGATTTATTGCTGAAGGATCAATTGATGAAACTGAGGGAGCTCGTGTCTTTGCTGATAAATTGAACTTATCCCACAAAGTCGTTAAAGTTTATTGGGAAGATTATTTAGAGTTTTCTGATAATCTAATGAAATGGAAAATGTCCCCTCTACACGCTATTGAAGTGGCATTATATAAAGCCGCATTAGCTGCAAAACAAGATGGTATTGATCAGCTGATAGTTGGAAATGGAGCAGATAGTACATTTGGGGGGATGGACAAATTGCTCTCCCAAAATTGGACTTATGAAGAATTTAAAAAACGTTATACTTTTGTAGAGCCTTCCGAAGTATTGAAAAATTTTGAAGATTTGGACGAAGTTTATAGACCATATAAAAAAGATGACGGTATAGAAGTATCAGCTTTCTTAAAAACAGTTCATGGAATTGGAATTGTCCAAACATTTAACAATGCAATTGAATCTGCTGGATGTAAAGTTTTGGCCCCCTATGAATCTTTATTCCTTAATGCATCTCTGGACATTGATAGAATTAGGCGCGGTGAATCTAAATACATATTACGAAAAGTTTTTGAGAGTAGGTTTCCAGCTTTTTCCATTCCAGAAAAAATTCCATTCGCAAGACCAATGGATCAATGGTTGTCACATTGGAAGGGACCAAGCCGTAAAGAATTTATATCTAACCTTGATATAAACAAATACACTGGTGAGCAAAAATGGATCATCTACTGTCTCGAAAGATTTTTGAACCTATTTGAAAGCCCTAAATGAATGTAGCCATCACTAAAACAACATCATTATACCCAGTTGAAGAACCTTTTAACCCAGACACTAGGTATCCGGAATATAGATTTGAGGAAATATCCAATAATCCTAATGAAGTTTATGCTGCTGTTAGGGAAAATTTTTATTTACTTGGTTATGATAAAGAAAACTTTGGAAAACCGAAATGGAACCCTTTAGGAAATTTAATTAAACCTGGTGATACAGTTTTTGTAAAGCCAAACTTTGTTGATCATAAACACCGTTTTACTGATGAAATATGGACGGTTATCACTCATCCCTCTGTCATAAGAGCAGTGTGTGATTATGTGTTTATCGCACTAGAAGGAAAAGGAAAAATTCTTATTGGAGACAATCCCCATGCAGATGCCAAATTTAATATCATTAAAGAGATATGCCATTTAGATGAACTTTCAAATCTTTATAGTAAGAATAAATTGATCTGTGAAATTGTTGACTTAAGATATTGGCATGTTCCTAATTTAAAATACTATGGTTTTAAAGAAGGCCGCGTTGGTTTACCTGGTGATCCGCTCAAAGCTAGTAAATTAATTGTTGGGAGGGAATCTCTCCTCTCAAATCGATCAACAATTCTATTTAGAGGGACTTACACCGACAGGCTTGAAACAATAAAACAACACTTATTCAATAAACACACTTATGTTGTTTCCAATTCAATTTTAAGCACCGACGTTTACATCTCAATTCCGAAACTAAAATCACACGCAAAAGTCGGTGCAACATTAAATATAAAGGGATTGATTGGAACGATCGCAGATAAAAACGCTCTAGTTCATTGGTGCATTGGTTACCCGCTCCTTGGTGGAGACGAATATCCATCTCCGCAAAAAGTTAGAGACTATTTTAAGTTATATTGGCAGCATTTACTTCTTGATTTACTTCCCAGCAGAGTTTATTTCTTTCTCAGAAACTTTTTTAATAATAATTGGATTGGAAAAGTTTACAATAGAATAATTGATACCGATTACCAAAAAGAAAAAATGCTGCGCGGTGCTTGGGAAGGTAATGATACAACATGGCGAATGACTGTTGATGTTTTTAATGCAATTATTAAAGATTGCACAGGATTCAGAGGAAAGAAAGGATGGCAATTAAGAACATTCTCGGTAGTTGATGGAATAGTAGGAGGTGACACTGATGGTCCACATTTCCCAGACAAAGTTGAACCGAAAGTTATCGTCTCGGGAGAAGACTTTATTGCTGTAGATGCGGTTTGCATACGATTGATGGATTTTAATATCGATATTGTAAAATATCTGAAACATCTGTTGCAACAATATAGAATTTTATTAAGTGAAATCTCGATCAGGTCGAACCAATTTGCGGCACAAAACTTTTTTGATAAGGATAAAAGCTATCTGAGATTTAAGCCTCCTTATAGGTGGCCAAGTTTGAGTTTGAAAAATATTAAACCGGGAAAGTCGTTTCTTTCTGCAAAATAAATCATAAGCATGATTATTATTCTAATTAATGTAGAAGGATGTTATTGAATATAGTAAACAAAGAATTATTACAAATGAGGCTAATAAAATGGGTGAACCCATAAATCATAATCTAAAAATTGCATTGTATGCTACAGTTCCATTTCAGCTTAGAGTCTTAGAGCCAATAGCAAAAGGATTTGAAGCTAAACTTATTAGTTTCGATGCCGAAGAAATTAAAGTATGGAATCCGGATATAATTGTCGTTACCGCCGAACATGAAATTTCACTTTTCAGAACCTACTGCGATGAAACAAAATGCGCTTTAGTAGCGTTGCGTCATGGAGCTGGATTTAAATATGTTAAACCTCCACAAGAATATGCTCAAGCAGATTATATCTGTGGAAGTGAATGGGATCAAAAGGATTTTGAACGTGGCGGGATAAGACCCCGTAAAAAGTTTTTACTCACAGGAAATGCTTGGGTTGATGGAGTTTTTAATGTGCCAAATAGAAAGCCCAATACTAATTCCCCCACATTCTTGTTTGCTCCAACATGGAATCCCGACACAAGTGCTGCAAAATTTTTTAAAGGAAAATTGATACCATTAATTAGAAGAGTATTTCCTGAATCCAAAATTGTACTTCGCCCTCATCCCAACATATTAACATACAATCACAAGTACCTTATGAAATTTGCCGATTTATATAAAAGCTGGATTAATGATTGGCAGCAAGCTATAGCTTATGGTAATGTAGAGTTTATTGATGATCCCCAAATAGCTCTTCCCACTTTATTTGATAAAACTGACGTTATGATTAGCGATGCCTCAACTGCAATTTTCGAGTTTATGGCACTTAGTCGGCCTATTCTTCTGTATACAAGTACATCCAAGCCAGATATAGATAATTATGATCCGGAAGCAATGGGAAACAAATTAAGAAATGTTGGTAAAGAGTTTTCAAATGAAGATGAATTTGTTGAGTCACTAATTTCTTTGTTTGATGACCATGAAAAGTTATTCTTGAAAAATCAAATACATTATTCAAACGAGATATTCGGCAAATATAAAGATGGTAAGTCAACCGGTCGAGTTATCGATGTAATTAATAATCTAGAAGAGAGAAATAATATGAAGAAAGAAAAACCGGTGTTGAAAATTACTAAAGCACATGGCGATGGATCGGTTTTAATGGATATTGGTAATGAGTCGGAATTTGCAAAGGCAATAAATGAACTGTTTCAAAAAATAAGACCCCAAAAAATTATTGAAACTGGAACTCATCTAGGAACAGGAACAACTACTATTATTGCTAACAGTTTAAAGGCGCTTGGTTTAACCGACGCAATTATTCATACTATAGAAGTAAACCCAGATTACTGCTCTCATGCTTTCAATTACTTTGTAGATAGCGGTTTGATTAAGCAAGTATATCTAAATTCTGGTTTGTCTGTTCCCCGCTCAATACTTCCAACTCTTGAAGAGATTAAGAACTCAACTATTGATAATATTGAATATCAAGGAATTTATATTGATCACTATGAGCAAGAACGAGCTGACCTCTATTACAAGGAAACTGATTTTAACGATACTCCTGATGATTTGTTGGGCAAGTGTTTAAAGGAATTTGATTACAAACCCGACTTCGTTCTACTTGATAGCGCTGGGCACATGGGTTTCATCGAGTTTCAATATTTAATTAATCAGATCGAAAGTGAATGCTACATTGCATTGGATGATGTATATCATATTAAGCATCACAAAAGTTTTCTATCAATGCAATCAGATTCAAGATTCGAATTGATTGTTTCATCGAAAGAAAAATTTGGATTCTGTATAGCTAAGTTCACTCCTAAACAGTTAAAAAAGAAGAAACAAGTTGTTAAAGAAAATGTTTTTCTTTCTAAACAAATAAAACCATTGCCTAACAATATTGTTGCAATAGGTCTTGTTGAGCATATTGGTGATATTATCGCTTGCGAGCCAGTCTCACGTTATGTTCGCAACATTTTCCCTGATGCCTATATTGTTTGGATTACCAAGCCAAGTTATAAAGATTTAATCGAATCTAATCCCCACATAAACGAAGCCTATACTGTCAGTTGTTTAACGGAATGGATTTTCTTGAAGAATAGCGGTCTCTTTCAAGAGGTGATTGATCTTCATATTCAAAATAGAGTATGTCCAACATGTGATGTACCTTTAGAAAAAGTGGAAGGTAGAGTAGATATCACACTTGAAAACTATTACAATCATGGTAATCTACTCTCTGCATTTTGCCAGAATGCCGGATTACCGATACTGACTGATGCCCCCCAAGTCTATATCAGAGATTTTGAAAGGAAGGGCGTTGACTTAATAGGGCTTCCAAAGGAGTTTATCGTTTTTCATTGTCTATCAAATGAATATACTCGCGACTGGAAGGATGAAAATTGGATTGAGCTTGCTCATAAGATTAAGAATAAATGGAATTTGCAAATTGTTGAAGTAGGTCATCGTTCAGTTTTATCAAAGGATAAGACGTTGTACACAATTAATCTTTGTGGAAGACTTTCTATACTTCAAACTGCAGAAGTAGTCAACCGAGCTAAAGTGTTTATCGGTATTGATAGCGCGATTGCTCACGCGGCTAATGCGGTTAATACTTATGGAATTATTTTATTAGGCGAATATCGGGCCTTCAAAAAATATACGCCGTATAGTGGTAATTATGGAGTTGGAATAAATTCTGAACTTGTATATGCCGTACATGGTCCGGCATCTGAAATTCCAGTTATTAAAGTTCTATTTGCCGTTGAAAAAGCACTACAAATTGTATCGTTACAAAAAGAGAAAAAAAAGGAACCGGAATTTTTTACGACTCAATATGAGCGCAATACACATAAAGATTTGGTGAAAGATTTTCTTAAACAGAATCCTTTCCGATTGATATCCCTATATCTACCACAATTTCATCCATTCCCAGAAAATGATAGCTGGTGGGGAAAAGGATTTACCGAATGGACAAATGTAAGTAAAGCTAAACCACTCTTCCCCGGGCATTATCAACCACATCTTCCATCTGATCTTGGTTTTTACGATTTACGATTAGATGAATCTAGAATAGCACAAGCTGAATTAGCAAAGCAATATGGTCTTGAAGGATTTTGCTATTACCATTACTGGTTCAATGGAAGAAGACTTTTAGAAAGACCTTTTAATGAAGTATTGAAATCGGGAAAGCCGGACTTACCATTTTGTTTGGCCTGGGCAAATGAGAATTGGACAAAGCGATGGGATGGCAGAGAGGCTGAAATGCTGCAAGAGCAAGTCTATGGAGGTGAGGAAGATGCAATCAATCATTTCAAATGGCTTTATCCGGCATTTATTGATAAACGCTATATAAGAATTGATAACAAACCGATATTCATGATTTACAGGCCCTCAGCGATTCCTGACTTAAATAAAGTAATAGAAATCTGGCGTGAACTAGCAAAACGTTCTGGAGTTGGTGCTATTTATTTAGTTGCTATGAGAACTGGATTTGAAAAGTATCCAAACAATTATTGGTTAAGTCAAGGATTCGATGCCGAACTGGTTTTCCAACCTGGTACGGGAGATATTAATAAATTTAATAAATGGCAGTCAATTCAAAGTTTGGGTGGAGTTGAATTTGCCAATACTCAAGCAATTGTAATCGATTATGAAAAAGCATGGCCAATTATGGCATCGGAAGTTACTAAAGAAGATCCCGGATTTGCATGTGTTGTGCCTTCGTGGGATAATACTGCACGTAGAGCAAAAATTGGTGCATGGATACTTCACAACTCTACACCACAAGAATATCAAAAGTGGTTAATGCATGAAATGAGCCGGGTACTTGAAAGAGATAGTGATAAACGAGTTGTTTTCATAAATGCGTGGAATGAATGGGCTGAAGGAAACCATCTTGAGCCTGATATGAAACATGGGCATGGCTATTTAGAAGCTACCAGTTTGGCTGTAACCAATACTCTAGCGAACCTGGCTAAGACAGCAATTTCAAAGGGCGATTTAGAAACTGCCGAAAGTTATTGCAATATGGCATTATTTAAATATTCTTCCATCGAGGCAAAAAGTCATCACAGCTTTATTGAAAATTCTGTATCAAATCAAACTGGTCATAAAGAAAATCGCTTCTGCTTCGATAAGAATTTATCAGAGATACATTTGCTACTCGGAATCGTAAATTCTGTAAGAGAAGAAAAAAACCGGGCACTCTTTCATTATGAACAAGCTATTGCCTTTAATAGAGGCAATGTGCTAGCAAGTGTTTGTTATGCAGACCTTTGTGACGAAGTTAATCTGAACGATAATGTGACAAATACTTATCAAAATCTGTTTTTACATGAAGATCATACAAAAATACTAATGACACTTGGACGACTGCTTGATTTAGTCGGAAATAAAAATGCAATTCTATTCATAAAGTCTGCTATAGAAAAAGGTATACAAGACTCTGATATTGACCATCTTTCTGAACATGAACTTAAGCTGCTGCAATTCGGTGGTTTGCCTCATTTCGGCAGTTCGGTTAATAGTGCAATTAATGTTTTCAAGGGTGTATCATTCTTTCATCAAGCAAACATTAATTTGAATAAAAGTAATTATGCAGAAGCAAAGAAATGTTTTATTGAAGCAATGAAGCTATTGCCAAATCATACAACCTCACTTGCTGGGTATGCAATTGCATTAAAACAACTTGGTGAATCCGATGCTGCTATAGAAACAATGATAAAAGCTATCTCATTAGAGCCCACTAACAATCAGCTCATAAAAATTCTTGCTGATCTGCACTCAGAGTTGGGGAATTATAAGGAAGCAATTCATATATACAGACAGTTACTGACATTCGAACCAGACAATACCGATTTGTTAATGTCTGTTGCTAAACTTCAAGTAACATTAGGCGATTATAATTCAGCAGAAAAGCTTATTAGGCATGTGTTGGAAATTGAACCTAAGAATCAATTAGCCCTGGAACTAAAAATAGTTTTGTCGGAAAAAAACTATTCCGCTAAAAAAGTTTAATCATAAAAAATATTTGTGCAATGCTTGTTTATAAAACATCAAAATGGATATCAGTATGAAAAAAGGTAAAGCTCCAAAAACAGCTGAAGTAAAAAATGCGGATGTGGTATCTCAAGAAAATAATTACGAAAAAATTGCTTGTCCATATTGTTTAAGTATTAGAGCTGATGTTTATAGAAAAGCATCTGATATTGTTAAGTGCTCAAATTGTGGTACTGTATATTTAAGGACACGCCTGAAGCAAGAGGCCATGGAATTGTTATATCAATCTTACAATACAGACGCTCCACAAATGTTTCTACCTAAAGACCAAAACGAAATTAAAAATAGTATGTTGAGGAGAGATTACTGGATTAAAGAAATACTTCAGTACACTAAAGCAGAGGGTAATATACTGGATATTGGTTGTGGCTGGGGAGCATTCCTTGATAACGCCCGAACTTATGGGTTCTCTCCTCGTGGAATTGAAATAACAAAGAAGGGCGCGGATTTTGCAAAAACTAAACTAAACATTAATGCAACAAGCGATCAATTTTTAGATACTCCACTCGAAAAAAAATCATTTAAAGTAATAACTCTGAATCACGTTTTGGAACATTTGCCTGAACCCAAAATGGCGATGGAGAAAATTTATGATTTGTTGATTCCGGGCGGACTGTTTTGTGGAATTGTTCCCAATGTTGAATCGCTTTGTTCATTTTTTATGGGTGATGCATGGGAATGGCTCGATCCATTCTATCATTATGTCCATTATTCACCAACTACAGTCAGAAAGCATTTAGAAAATGCCGGATTTGTGATTGAGAAAATATATACTGCTTCGGGAGATTACAATCGGGCTGAACTTGCGAATGTATTGAAGACACATTACCGCCCCTCTCATCATGGAATGATTCCAGAAATAATCAAAAAAATTGAGATGAATGGACAAGGAGAGGAAATTAGGTTTATAGCCAGGAAGCCTGCAGAAAAAGAAATAAAAATAAATGAATCAAATGATTATTCTATTGTAAAATCGAGAAATAAAAATCATGCTGCTTATACAGCCTCAATAATAATTCCGGTTTATAATAAAGTTGAGTATACTCAAAAATGTTTGGAAACTATCTATTCAATTAAAAATGGAATTGATGATTTTGAAGTGCTGGTTGTAAATAATGCGTCGAGTGATGAAACAGCCAAGTTTCTTGAACTAGCCTGTTCAGAATATCATGATCTAAAAGTTGTGAATAATTCGATTAACAAACGATTTGCCGGTGCGTGCAATACTGGTGCCCTTAATGCAGAAGCTGAATTTTTAGTTTTTTTGAATAATGATACTGTCCCGGAAGAAAATTGGCTCTTATATGGAATTAATAGATTAAAGATAGATCATACTGTTGGAATTGTTGGATCAAAATTACTTTACCCAGATAGAACCATTCAACATTGCGGTGTTGAGTATTTGTTGAATGTTCATCATGAATATCCGATTTGGCCAGTACACCGCTTTCTTGGGTTGAAAGAGGATGATCCACTTGTTAATCAAGGTGGATTTGTTGAATCTGTTACTGGTGCATGCTTGTTTATACCAAATAGATTATTCAAGGAAATAGAAGGATTTGATGAAGGTTACTCAATGTATTTCGAGGATCTTGACTTATGCTTTAAATCGATGAAAGCAGAAAAGAAAATCTTTTACGAACCCAACTCAGTCGTTATTCACTTTGAAGGTAAATCTACCCCTGATGAAGCGTTGCGTTACAAACTGAGTACTAATGCTGCTAAAAGATTTTATGAAAAATGGCAACTAGAAATTACATCACTTACAGAATTTAAGAAACAACAGGATGTTTCCGTTGAATATGATTACCCTCTTAGTTATGCACAAACATTTGAGACTAATAAACGTACTATTAATTTTTTAGTCGAATCTTCAAGATATAATGAAGCAAACGACCTATTAAATGAATTAAAGAAATTTATTCCATCTGATCCGGTGATTCTTGATTATGAAGAACGATTTAAAATATTAAACTCTAGTAAAGAAGAGAGATCATTAAGTTCAATTAATGATATTTATGATAGTAAGCTAAAGCATACTCAAGTATCAATTCTAACACTTACGTACAATGCACTTGAATATACCAAGGAGTTTATCTCCTCGCTACTACAACACTCTACCTTAGATTATGAGTTGATAGTAATCGATAATAATAGTTCAGATGAAACAGTTAACTATCTTAAATCTATTGAAAAGAATTATGAAAATATTAGAGTAATTCTGAATAAAGAAAACATCGGCTTTCCAGCGGCAATAAACCAAGGACTATTAGAATGTAATGGAAAATATATCATCATTGTGAATAACGATATTGTAGTTACTAAGAGATGGCTGGAGAGCTTGATAGAAGTGGCCGAATCTGATCCGAAAATCGGATTGGTCGGTCCAATCAGCAACGAAGTAAGCGGGCTGCAAAAAGATGAGAATGCCAAGTACAAATCAATTGAAGAAATGCATAAGTATGCGGCGAATGTGACAAAAACGAATAAGGGGGAAATATTAAATTTCCCGCGCATAGCATTTTTATGCACCCTGATTAAAAAAGAAGTGATTGAAAAAATTGGCGGACTCGATGAACGTTTTACACCAGGTAATTATGAGGATGATGATTTTTGTCTTCGTGCTCAATTAGCCGGATTTAAGACCGTTATAGCAAAGGATGTTTTTATTCATCATTACGGTTCAAAGAGTTTTAAGGCAGAAGGTATTAAAAAATATGCAGACCAACTTGAAATAAACAAACAAAAATTCATCGGGAAATGGGGTGTGACTCCTGATGAATTGTGGATTCAACGAAAGGAGATTAAACCTCATCAATATTATTATCCAATTAATAAAAATAAATTTGATGAGCATTTTGAACGTGCTAAAATATTACTGGCAGATCA
This sequence comes from Melioribacteraceae bacterium, assembly GCA_019638015.1. Lineage (NCBI taxonomy): Bacteria > Pseudomonadati > Ignavibacteriota > Ignavibacteria > Ignavibacteriales > Melioribacteraceae > Melioribacteraceae bacterium. The sequence continues at coordinate 407,149 of JAHBUP010000001.1, forward strand.
AGAATTAGATTTGGCATGTGAATCGATACAAAAAGCTTTGGAAAACTTTAATGAGGTGGAGAATAGAAAAAACCAAATTGAGTTGAATGATTTATTGGATCTAGCTGGTAACCTTGCTTTAGCAAATGGTGATATTGAATTAGCTCAAAAATATTTTGAAGAGGAATTGAATATCCAACCAAATTCATCAACCGCCTGTGCCGGACTCGGAGAAGTATTTGCAGTACAAGGTTTATTTGAGAATGCTAAAACCATGTTCGAGTGGGCAATTAAAAATGATCCCAATAATCAAACGGCAATTGATTCACTCGCATTAACAAATAAAGAGCTGGGATTTGAACCAATTCACAATTCATTGGAAGAAGAGACAGCATGACAAAATTGTCAGTTTGCATGATAGTTAAGGATGAGGAAAAGTATCTTCCTGAAAGTCTCGAGTCGGTTAAGACAATCGGCGAAGAAATTATTGTGGTTGATACCGGCTCCACTGATAATTCAGTTGGAATTGCAAAAATGTATGGTGCTCACGTTTACCCATTTCAATGGACCAATGATTTTTCTGCCGCAAGAAATTTTGCTATTTCAAAATGCTCTGGTGATTTTATACTCTTCCTTGATGCTGATGAAAAAGTTACTTCAGCCTCATGCAATGAAATTACTTCTCATATTCAGATAAAGCAAAAAACAGCTTTTTATTGCGACGTTTACAAAAATGATTATAAGATAGGCAGAAAATTCATTAAGAGAACGCCACGATTAGTGGCTAATAATGAGGCAATAAAATTTGTTGGCAAGGTGAATGAGCAAATTGAAACATCACTTCATGAGAATGGGTATTCGATTATTCCATCGCGAATCCAGATTAAACATTTTGGTTATGAAGCTGCTGATGAGAAAATAAAAAAGCGAATCAATCGTTACTTCCCAATTCTGCTTGAGGAATATGAACTGCACAAATCTCCGAGTCTTGCGTTTAGTATTGCTGTTGCGTGCGAAACTATTAAAGATGAAACGCTTGCTACTCATTATTTTAAAATTGTTGCCGATTCGACCAAACTGGATAGAACTTTACGGGGATATGCGTACACTGCGCTTGCTTTCTATTCTCATCAGGAAAGAATTGTACAAGAAGCTGAAAAAAACATAAATTTTTCATTAAAGCTGTGTGAGAGACAACCTTTTGGGCATCTTCTATCATCCAGGATATCATTAAGAAAAAATGAATTTAATTTAGCCGAAGAAAAGTGCAAGAGGGCTTATATATTAAATCAAGATTTTTTGACACGAAGTCAAGAATTTCAGTTCGCTGTTACAGTCTACCAGGAAGAACTACTTTACTTTGGAATAACTCTTTCACTAAAAAACCGAAATACCCCTAATTATCAGTTCTATCAAAAAGAATTAATAATGCATTATAAAAGTATAGATGAGAGAGATAATCAAAATAGATCCGATGTAATCAAAAAAATATTTTTAAATATTCCGATCAATGATGATGAAGTTCAAGTTTTGATTAAAATGATAAATAAAAACAGTTTAAGTTTTTTTATTTATATGCTTGGAGGTTATCCTAATAAAAAACAATTAATAATGATACTTCAAAGTATTCTCACGCAATTTCCGAACAGTCTAGAAGCCCAAAAATTACTCGCTAAGATACTTGATGAACATGGAAGAGTAGATGACGCCGTTAGAGTAATGGAGAGAATAATTGAAGTTGACCAAAGTGATGTAACAATTTTCTTTTACTTAATTTCATATTATTTGAAGCAAGGGCAGGAAAGTAAAATAAAACCTGTTATTGAGAAAATAGAAAAGAATTTTTCGCATCTCCCAGATGTAATGTCACGAGTAAGAACTCTTCGCAGAAAGCTTCTCACATTTACTACAGTTCCCCTTTAATTATATGAGGCAAAGATGAATAGTTTAACAGTTGCGATGATTGTTAAAAATGAGGAAAAATATTTAAGGGATTGTATTCTTTCAATTAAAAGTGTTGCCGATGAAATTGTAATAGTTGATACCGGTTCAACCGATAAAACAAAGCAGATAGCGGCCGAGTTTGGTGCGAAGGTGTATGACTTTGTATGGATAAATGATTTTTCTGCGGCAAGAAATTATTCGTTGCAAAAATCGACCGGTGATTGGATTTTATATATTGACGCAGATGAAAGGTTGGATAGTAATTCAATCCCGGAATTGAAAAGGATAATATCAAATAAAACACTAGCGGGATGCTATTGTACAGTGCTAAGTTATGATTCAGGTGAAAGCCGGGATAATTCATTGAGATATCCCAGGTTGTTTTTAAATTCTCCCGAAATAAAATTTGAGGGGAGAGTACATGAGCAGATCGGTGCATCGCTCGTAAGAAACAAATATCAATTGTTAAATTCAAATATACTTATTCATCATCTAGGATACGATATTTCAAAGGATGAGCAGAGGAATAAGGCAATAAGAAATCTTACTCTTTTAAGGGAAGAATATGAGTTTAATAAATCGGCCTACATTGCTTTTCAATTGGCACAGTCATTCAATGTTATTGATGATCAGGAGAATGCGAGAAAGTATTTTGAAATAGCGGGCAACAGTAATGAGCTGGATAAATCATTGCGCGCACAGAGTTATGCCTCACTAGCTTTAATTGCTCACACAGACAACAAAATAATTGATGCTGAAAAACATATTCAATCGGCAATAAAACTAGATAGCCGCCAGCCCTTTTCTCATCTGCTCGCCGCTAAAATAGCATTACGCGGCGGAGATCAAATAAAGGCTGAAGAGAGATGCCTAACTGCATATAAGCTCAATAAAAATATTTCTACTGAAAAGGAGAAATCCAATTTAGTTGTGATACTCGATCAGGAGGAAGTAATTTATTTTGGACTGACAATTGCGCTGCAAAATCAGAATTCAAATAATATTGGATTTTATCAAAAGGAATTATCGGCCTTTTATAATAGAAAGGGAAATGAAAATGGACCTTTAAAGCTAGCCGTAGTTCAGAAATTATTCGGCTGTGGAATATTGAGTTCAGTTGAAGAAGAAATAATTATAGAAATGGCAAACAGATACACGCTTAATTTATTATTAACATTACTTGTAATAAATCCCAATAAGCATCAAGTTCTTGAGATCACTAAAAATCTGCTTAATAAATTTCCCGATTCAATTGAAATCAAAAAAATACTATCAAGACTTTTGGATGAATCGGGAAAACTGGATGAGGCAATTCAACTGCTAGAAAATATTGTTGAGAGAGAAGGGGAAGATCCGGCAATTCTATTCTATCTTATTTCTTTCTACTTGAAAAAGGGGAATGCAGATAAAATTAATTCGATCGTTATGAGACTAGAAAAAAAATATTCTAATATCCCGGAGATTGCGGATAGAGTTAATAGATTAAAAGAAAAATTGGCTATTCATAATAGCAGACCAATATAGAATTTGAAGTTATGAGATACAGAGCACTAATTAATCTCACTTAATAATAACTCAATAATTTAGTTTTACACTTCTCCGCAATTTATTTGCAAAAGTTCGTTCCAAAATTAAAAATTCAGCTCATCAATCTTTTTTCAATTCTAATTGCATATTAACTACCATAAACGTCCCTAAAATTTTTTTAATTTTTTTTTTGACTAAACCGCTAAACTTTTAAAAGGGGGCTTCGATAATATGTGTGAGATAAATAATCTCAATAAAACAAAAGCCGGGCAAGGATGCTCGGTAAACAAAAACAAAACACATGGAGGTATCAAATGGCTTTCTCAGTTAACTCAAACGCAGGCGCAGCAGCAGTTTATAATGCTCTAGCCAAAACACAATCTACTACTCAAAAAGCTCAGTTACAATTAGCAACTGGCAAAAAAGTAAACTCAGCTTCAGACAACACATCTGGCTGGAATATTGGTAAACAGTTGGAAGCAGCTTCTTTGAAGATGAAATCTCAATTAGCAAACATCGGTTCAGCAAAAAACTTCTTAAGCACAGCTGAAGCAGCTCTTCAACAAGTTTACGACAAATTAAATCAAATTCAAGCAAAGCAAGAAGACGGATTAGACCCAACAAAAGATGCTACAAGTCTAAAAAATGATATTAAAACTCTTGCAGATGAAATTGATTCTATATTCCGGAATACCAAAATCGGCGAAAATGTTCTTTTAGGTAGTGCTGCTAACAGTTTCGGAGCCGGTGGAAGTGCAGTTGAAGTAAATATCGGTGTTAAACTTGGCGCAGACGCAACAGGTGCTGGAGTTACAAAACTTGCTAAGATGACAGCCGCTGTTGGCACTTCATCGGAGCATATTTCAGCAACATCGGACACAAATGATCTGCAGATCGCCGTACGCGATGCCATTACTTATATTGGTAACAAAACTCAATTACTCGATTCCAGAGAGGACTTCTTAACGACAGCTATTGCTAATAATGATTCCGCCATTGCTCAAATATTTGATACTGATACTCTTTCTGATCAAATGAAAGCTTCTCAAGGCGCTGTTGGTTCTCAGCTTGCTACAGCAATGATGTCTCAAATGAACGCCGCTCCTCAGCAATTATTACAACTCTTCCGTTAATTGAGCATTAAATTAATCTCTCCCGGAAACGGGAGAGATTTTTTTTTCTCCAATATAAAATTTTAAGGTGAATAGAATGCAGACAGCAACATTTATGGCCAGCAAGAGAGCAAATCAATATTTAGCAAATGAGATTTTATCTGCCTCTCCAGAACAATTGATTATGAAGATATTCAGTTTCGCGATATTAAGCTGTAAAAAACATGACATTGCAAAAACAAATGAAGCCCTTCAAGTACTTATAAACGCTCTAAACTTTGAACATCCTGAAGCTAAAGAAATCTCAATCGGGTTTTTAAGAATTTACCGTTATTGCCAGGATCAGATGAGAAAACAGAATTTTGATATTGTTGACAAAACTTTAACTGAATTAAAAGAAACTTGGGAAGCAGCACTTGCAAAGAGGTAATAAACCATGGCATATGATTTATTAACAACGGCAGGGATCAATAGTTTTATAGATGATTACAGAGCTAGTGAAACCAAAAAGAAGGTCGATCCTCTCACCAAGAAGAAGACGAAAGTTGACGATTTAAACGCCGCCTACACAGAATTAACCAATAAATTAAACGACCTCAAAACTATTTCCTATGCTATGCAGTTGAAGGATACTTCATCAGCGTTTTTAGTGAAAAAAGCTTCTACTTCTGATTCTAAATTTGTTGATATTACCGCAACAAGTGCCGCGGTAATTAGCTCTCAATCAGTAAGAGTAAACCAATTAGCTAAAAGCGATTTAGTAATTTCTCAAGATTTAACCTCCTCCGCTGCATCCTCAACTATTACAGCCCCAGGTACTCATGAAATGACTTTTACCGCCGGGGATGGGAAAGGAGGCGTTTTCACCAGCAAAGTATCTGTTACCTTTGACGCATCGGAATTTGATGCCGGCACAATATCAAATGAAAAAGTCATTAATAAAATTCAGACAGCGATAAACAGCAGCAAAGCTACAGTTACTTCTAATTCTGTTTCAGGAAGCACGGCTAGCACCGGCTCATTTAATCTTAACTTGAATGGAACTGTAACCACGATAAATTACGCGGCAGGTGATTACTCAACTGTAATGGATAGTATTGTTACTGAAGTAAATAAATTAAATGGAATACAAGCTGAAAAAGTTGATGGTGGCGGCGGTAATTATAGTATAAAATTTACTGTTACAGATTCTTCAAAATATTTGACTATAGATGGGGATACAAGCGGATTGCTTGCAGAACTTGGAGTATCTGCTAATAATTTAATAGGTTCGTCAGGATTACTGAATGCTGCCAAATTTGCTCCCGACTCCACATTATCGCAACTTTCTATTGCCGCAAAGAAATCGGGGCATGGTTTTAGGCTCCTATCATTGAGTGATTCGGTTGGTGATTTATTGAATTCTGTAGGATTAAATCTGGGAGGCAGCCGCACCTCCTTTGTACAAAATGAGAGTGGAAGTGATACTCCCGGATTTGTTTATGCTACAGATCAACTTAATGCTAAGATAGAATTTAATGGAATAAAAGTAGAAAGAAATTCAAACCAGATTTCAGATTTGGTACCGGGCGCTACTATAAACTTAAAATCGTTGATGCAGCCAACCGATACAACTGTAAATCTTGATATAAGTGCCGATTCTGCTAAAGTTACAGAGAAAATTCAGGACTTCATTAAAAAGTTTAACGACATTTATGTTTATTTAAAGGAAAAAACTAGATCTACTAAGGAAGGCAGAGGATTATTAATTGGAGATTCAACAGCAGAAAATTTTAAATACTTATTTTCTTCGATGGCAACTAGTTCAGTTGCTGGTATAAATGCTGATGAAGTTAATTCTCTTTCAAAACTCGGATTAAGTTTTAATGTTTCGGAAGGTCTTAGTGTTGGTGATGCAAGTAAATTGGAAAAGTTGATTAAAGAAAAGCCAGATCAAGTGGAGGCGCTCTTTAACTCAACTAATGGAATCGCAACTAAACTACATGAAAAAATCCTTCCTTATGTAAACTCGTCGGGATTTCTTTACAAAAGAAAAACAAGTTTTGGAATCGAATCGGAATATTTAGATGATAGGATTACCGCAGTAAAAGATAGAGTGGAGTTGAGCGCGTCAAATTTAAGACTTCGATATATGAAATCTATGTCCCAAATGAATGCGCTCGTTTCAAATCAGCAAATATTCTTCATGAAGTCGATCAATTAATGATAATGAAAATGAGCCATAGTGATATAAAGAATAAACAGCAAGATGACTTTTCTGGTGAGGAATCTAAAAAGGATAATTCAACTAAAAAGTTAGATGATACAAGAAAAAGGGAGCTCATTGCAAAGATTGAGCGGACATGTAATTTGTTAGAAAGTGTTTCTTTAAAGATGGATACTCTAAATTTTGACAGTTTCGATGTATTATTTCCAGTTTTACTTACAAATATGAAAGAAGCTGCGATTTTGAGAGAAGAATTAATAAATGAGTTAGGTCTTGAATTTTTAATAAAAATAAGTCCACAATTATTTAGTACCGCTAAACTAATTGAGGAAAAGTACGATAATATTGTTAAGATATATATGCTGGAAACAAAAAAGCTCAAGAAGGAGCTTTCTGTTGTAGGCAATCAACAAAAAATTACAAATTATTTAAGGTACTAACTTGGAAATTAAAGGTATTTCAAACCAGAATTTGTATGGGCCTCAATCAAAATCTAAAACCACTGTTGAGAGCAATGAAGTTCAGGCTGCAAAAGACAAAATAGAAATATCAGAAGAAGCACGAAACATGGCTAAAACAACTGAAATAAGTCCCGAACGCTTAGAGCAAATCAGAAATAGAATTGATTCCAAATTCTATTCATCTGCAGAAGTTCTCTCAAAAGTTGCTGATAAAATTTTGAAAGAGATTAAATAGTATTATATTTTGGGGGAGCATCTAGTTCAATTAAATGTAAATTCTGCAGATTCTGATTTTGTCTGCTCAGCTGTAAAAATTCTTTAAAGTATGGATACGAAAAAGAAAATTCTTATTGTGGAAGACGATGAACTTGCCCAGGAGTTCCTTCGATACTACCTCTCAAAAAGTTACGAAGTGCATGTAAGCAAAAATGTAGTCTCATTCTATAAAAACATCGAAGCAAATGTTTTTGATGCCATATTGATGGATGTGTTTCTTAAGGATGTAAAAACAGGATTGGATTTGACCAAGGAGCTTAGAGCCGATAAAAGGCACAAACACACCCCCATAATTGTAATGACCGCTCATAATACAACTGCCGACCGCAGGAACGCATTTGAAAGTGGAGCAACCAAATTTTTGAACAAACCTGTTGATTTAAAAACACTAAAAGCAAATATTGAAGAATTATTTGTTACGGTTTAAATAAGTTCGACGAAACATCAGCTTTCAAATCAGCGAAACTTACTGCATATTATGATGAACCGATTGTACGTCATCATCTTCTTCGAGTGCTTCTATCAATTCATTAACTTCCTTTTGTTCCTCTTCAGAAAGCTCTTTGTAATTTGTAGGGATATACTGAATTTCAACGGCATTAATTTCGAACTCTCTTTCTTCAAGAGCTTTTTGCATCGATCCAAAATCGGTGAAAGGTGTATATATATAGATAAATTCATCATCGTACGAAAGATCATCTAACCCAAAATCAATCATCTCAAGTTCGAAAGACTCCACATCGGCAACTTTGCTTTTATCAATTTTAAATAATCCTTTTCTTTCAAACATAAACGAGATAGAACCGGAATTGCCCAGTGAACCATTATATTTTCTAAATAGATGACGTACATTTGCCACTGTTCTGGTTGGATTATCTGTAGCGGTTTCAACTACAACAGCAACTCCATGAGGTCCATAACCTTCGTATGCAAGTTCTTGGTATCCTGATGTATCTTTAGAGGAAGCTCTTTTAATAGCGGCATCAACTCGATCCTTGGGCATATTTACCGATTTTGCATTTTGCACCGCAATTCTAAGTTTGGAATTTGATTTTGGATCGGGGCCCCCGGCTTTAACAGCAATTTCTATATCTTTTCTAACTCTATTAAACGCTTTCGACATCCGTGCAAAACGGGCAAACATTTTATGTTTTCTTGTTTCAAATATACGTCCCATCAGTTCTCTCTTTTTTTTGTTACGAAATTAAGAATTTACGACATAACAATTTCTCTTTTAACAACATTTTTTACATGTGCTTCAACTTCCCTTTGCAATTGATTTTCACCCCGAAATTCAATATTGGACCACTTTTTTTTGTAATAAATTAAAAATAACAAGGCAAAAACTTGACACGGGCTTATTATTTATTATCTTTGCGATCAGAAACCTAAATAATTAAGTAAATATTACAATTACGGTTACAATATTAAGGTAAAGTAAATATTTGATAAGATTATATCACTAAATAAATTAAAAGAGAGGAACTATGGAACAAGAATTAACAAATGCTGTTGCGGATAATCTGTTTACGATCAATAACCTTTGGATGATGATTGCGACCTCGTTGGTTTTTATTATGCATCTAGGGTTTGCTACTCTCGAAACCGGATTAACCCAATCAAAAAATACTGTTAACATTCTCTTTAAAAATTCAATTATACCCGGTATTGGGATACTCACATTCGCATTTGTGGGATTTAATTTAATGTATCCAGGTGCCGAATATGCCGGGAAGTTATTTGGATTTGCTGGTTTTGGAATTGGGACAGACTCTGCCGGTTTAACAAAAGATTATAATCCAGGCTACACATATTGGACAGATTTTCTATATCAAGGGATGTTTGCCGCTACTGCAGCTACAATAGTTTCGGGTGCAGTTGCCGAAAGAATAAAGCTATCAAGTTTTTTAATATTTTCTCTTCTATTTGTGAGTATTAGCTACCCTATAACCGGGATGTGGAAATGGGGCGGCGGTTTTTTGAATGAAATGGGATTTTATGATTTTGCTGGCTCAACATTAGTGCATTCTGTTGGAGGGTGGGGAGCTTTAACCGGAATTATATTCTTGGGACCTCGTATTGGAAAATATGTCGGAAAAAAAATTAATCCGATTCCCGGTCATAGTATGCCGTTAGCTACTATTGGTGTATTCCTCCTCTGGCTCGGTTGGTTTGGATTCAATGGCGGGTCTGTGCTAAGCGCCGATCCTGCTTCTGTTTCTCTTGTATTAGTTACCACAAGTATAGCTGCATCTGCCGGAGCAGTAGGGGCAATGCTAACTTCCTGGTTTTACTTTAAAAAGCCAGATATCACAATGTTGCTAAATGGTATTTTGGCAGGCCTTGTAGGTATTACTGCCGGTGCCGATAAAATGAGTCCTATGGATTCAATTCTTGTTGGGTTAATAGCAGGAGTAATTGTTGTTTTTTCGGTAACATTATTTGATAAATTAAAACTGGATGATCCGGTGGGCGCACTTTCTGTTCATCTGGTTTGTGGAATTTTTGGAACATTGGCAGTAGGAATTTGGGGAGATTTAGCTGGATTGAAACAATTATGGATACAGTTTGTTGGAGTAATTAGTGTTGGTGTATTTACAACAATTTTTACTACTCTTCTTTGGTTTATACTAAAGAAAACTATTGGCTTACGTGTTAGCGAAGCTGAAGAAATTGAAGGCCTCGATATTGGTGAGCATGGAATGGAAGCTTATCCAAATTTTGAAAAAGTATAATATAAATCAGTCTATTTGTTATTTTAGTTATTAACAAACAATAAGGATTTTTAATGAAAAAGATAGAAGCAATTATTAGACCGCATAAGCTGGATGAGGTTCAGAACATCCTTCAAGAGAATGGATTTGCCGGTTTAACTGTCTCGGAAGTTAGAGGGTATGGAAGACAAAAAGGACATAAAGAAATTTATAGGGGTACAGAATACAACATTAATTTTGTACCTAAAATAAAAATTGAGCTTATCTGTAGTGACGAAAAAGCTGAGAGCGCAGTGCAGCTTATAATCAAGACTGCTCAAACTGGCCAGGTAGGGGATGGAAAAATATTTATTCTTGATATGAATGATGCAATCAGAATCAGAACTGGTGAATCAGGTGAAAGCGCAATATAATTATAATAGGGCGGTCATTTGTTTGACTGCCCCTCGTTATCTTCAATAAAAGTAATTACACTATTTAAGTCTGGCAGTCCAGTTTGTCCCCCGAGCGTTTTAGAATTTATTGCCGCTACGGCACTAGCAAATTTCATATTGTACTCTAATTTATAACCCATATTTATTCCGAATAAAAAAGCGCCATGAAAACTATCGCCGCATCCGGTAGTATCAATTGTTTCTTCCAAAATAAATGCGGGTTGATGATACCCTTTGATCTCGCTAGTAAATAGCCAACTACCATTGGTGCCATCGGTAATTACTACAACTTTAGCCTGGTCATTCAACAAAATTTTTGCGGCTAAATTTATATCCAATTCCTTTGAGTACTTAAGTGCAAAATCTTTGGTAACAATAATTATATCTGCCAATGAAATAATTTCATCTAATTCTTCCCGGTAGCGAAAAGAGCCGCCGTCAAAAGAAATTAGTGTGTTTTTATTTTTTGCAAGTGCACATACTTTTTTACACAAATTTAGATGTCGCCCATTTATGTGAACAATTTTTGAACACTCAACAATTTTATTGATATCGGGGTAATCATCTAATTCTGTTGCCGATCCAGGAGTAAAAACTATGGTACGCTCACCCTTTTTAGATTTACTTACCCAAATTGAAGATTTAGCGGAGGAGGAGCTAATGGATATATTTATAAGTGATGAATCGACTCCGCGAGTAGTCAATTTTTCTAAAATTAGGTTTCCCGTCCAATCATTTCCAACATTATCAATAAAACTGGTTGTTGCGCCAAGTTTAGAAGCGCAAGCCAGAGCGGTAGCAACCGGCCCGCCACAATCCATGGCAGAAGCAATTGATTTGACAACCTCTCCTTCCTGCGGTAGTGTATCAACAATAGATAGAAAATCGGCTGCGGCTACTCCAATACCTAAAATATCCCAACTTTTTTCAACCATCTAATTCTCTCACTTTTTACATTTAAAGATAATTAACATGATAAATTATTTGCTATTATTGTCGATAATAATCAATTATTTGCAGAATAATTTTTATTTAATTGTAAATAAAAAAGTAATTAGACTTATTTTGGATTGACAGTTATTATTGGCGTAAATTGTAAAAAAAAAAGATAATTTATTTCTTATAAACAATTGCTAATCTAACATAAAACAACAATAAAAATTAGAGATGACTACAATAAATAAGAGACCACTTTTTCATAAAACTATTAAGGCACAGTTATTAATAGTTCTTGTGCTTATTCATTTTATAGGTACTACTCTAAAGGCACAATCCAAAGAAGCTACTTTTTCACACATAACTTCAGATGATGGATTGTCGTTAAGTTCGGTTACCCAAATCATTCAAGATAACCGCGGGTTTCTATGGTTCGGTACTTTCAGTGGGTTAAACCGATTTGACGGGTATTCATTTAAAGTATTTCTGCCAGAAAATTCTAATCCTAAGAGTATTTCTAATCATTCAATTGTTTCGATGCTGGAAGATAAAAATGGGAATATTTGGATTGGAACGCTTGATGGACTAAATAAATATGACAAAAAGAGTGAGACTTTTACTCATTATCGTCACAATAAAAGAAATGGAAAAAGCCTTAGCCATGATAATATACTTTCACTATTTGAGGATAAAGAGGGAACGCTCTGGATTGGGACACTTGACGGTTTGAATAAATATAATCCGGTGAGTGATAATTTCACAGTGATTAAAAGAGTTAATCGAAAACTCAATCCCGATTCACTTAACTCAGTGATGTGTATACAAGATGATCATTTTGGAAACTTGTGGCTTGGTACCTGGAACGGTTTGGTAAAGATGAACAAAAAAGGGGAATTTATTGAACAATATTTTGATGAACCTTACGATTCAAAAAATTTTGATTATAGAAAAGTTACTTCGTTATATCACGATAAATCTAACAACTTGTGGATAGGCACAAACAAGAAAGGCTTAAAAAAGTTTGACTATAAGAGCAACAAATTTATAGAGTATCCAGTTGAGTATAAAAGTAAAACCGGAATTTCAAATTCGAGTATTACAGTAATATATGAAGACTCCTTTAATGATTTATGGATTGGTACTCGCAATGGATTAAATAGATATAACAAAAAGAACAATTCTTTCGAGCAATTCTTAAATAATCCCGATAAACCACTAAGTCTAATCAGTAATGAAATATTTTGTATAAAAGAGGACCGCTCGGGAATTTTGTGGATTGGTTCTTCCGGTGGAGTTAGTAAGTATTATCAATCAAATAATCAATTTGAGTATTATACTGATAATCATATCGATATTAATCGCCGAATTTCCAGCAACAGATTAAGTTCAATGTATATTGACAATACCGGCTTAATATGGCTTGGTTCATTTGAGGGAGTTGATCAATTAAATCCCCGCACGCATACAATTCGTAATATTAAAAATATACCCGGGAATAAAAACAGTCTTAGTGATAACAACACGAAAAGTGTGTTTTGCGATAGTGAGGGATTTATCTGGATTGGCACAAATCATAGTGGTCTCAATAAATATGATCCTCGCACCGGTGAGTTTAAACTTTACAAATATGATATTTCTGACGATTTCTCATTGAGCAATGATGGAGTAATTTCAATTTGTGAAGATAGAAACGGGACACTCTGGTTTGGTACCTGGTGGGGATTAAATAAGTTTGATAAAAAAACAGAAAAATTTAAAAGATATCTTTCAAATAAATATTCGGATTATGATTTACTTCATGATATAATTTGGTGCATATATGAAGATTCAGACGGAATGCTATGGCTTGGCACCGATGGTGGTGGAGTAAGTCAATTTAATCCTAAAACTGAAAAATTTACTAATTATGTTAAAAAGAATTCAAAAGCAGGTTCACTGAGTGAGAATAGAGTTTTTAACGTGCTTGAATCGAAAGATGGAATGATGTGGTTTGGAACAGGCGATGGATTGAATAGATTAGATAGAAAAACAGGTAAAATGTTTACCTATAATACCGGGAATGGTCTTTCAGGCAATTTAATTAATGGAATTAAGGAAGATAAAAAGGGCTTTATCTGGATTTCGACAGATAAAGGACTATCCAAACTGAATAGGAAGACCGAAACATTTACCAACTATTCCAAACGAAATGGACTTGAAGAATTAGAATTTACTTTAAATGTAACTGCTGAATCCTCAAATGGATATCTATATTTTGGCGGCAAGAATGGTCTGCTCTATTTTCATCCGGATAGTATAAAGGACAGTTACCTGACAGCTCCTGTTGTATTCACTGATCTAAAAATTTATAATCAGTCAGTTGAAATTTCAGACACGCACAATTCATTACTGCCTCAATCAATTATTGAATCTAACGAAATTAAGATTCCTTATGGGAATGATGTAATTACTATTGAATATGCATTGTTGGATTTCTTTAATGTTAAAAAAAATCAATATATGTATAAACTTGACGGCTTTGATGAGGACTGGAATAATATTGGAGCTAGAAATAATGTTACTTTTACAAATCTCTCCCCTGGAGAATATGTTTTTCATGTGCGTGCGCAGAATACAGACGGTATTAAAAATTCTCAGGAAGCTAGTTTAAGGTTGATTATAATTCCCGCTTTTTATCAAACATGGTTTTTCAGAATTCTTTTACTTTCGGCTTTAGCTGGCGCGGTTTTTTTATTTATTAAATGGAGGACCAGACAAGTAACAAATCAAAATCGGATACTTGAAAACCGTGTTGCCGAGAGGACAAAGGATTTGGATAAAAATATTCATGAACTGAACCAGGAAATAATTGAAAGAAAAAAAGCCGAAGAAAAAGTACAAGCATCATTAAAGGAAAAAGAAGTACTCTTAAAAGAGATTCACCATAGAGTTAAGAACAATCTTCAAGTAATTTCAAGTTTGTTATATCTACAATCTATTACAGTTAAGGATGAAGACACGATTAATTTGTTTAATGACAGTCAGAATAGAATTAAATCAATGGCTCTCATTCATGAAAAATTATATCAATCAGATAATTTCGCATATATAGATTTTGGGGAATATGTAAAAAGTTTAGTTGATTATTTTAACCGATCATTCAGCCAAAAAACTCTTTTTATTAATACTTCTATAAAAATCGAAAATATTTTTCTAAGCTTAGATACTGCAATATCATGCGGTTTAATTGTGAATGAGCTAATGACAAATACTCATAAATATGCTTACCCTGAAAACTGGATTGAAAATAATAAACGTGAGAATGGCTATCTGATTGAAATTATAATGGAGAAAAAAGATGATGATAGCTATTTATTAATTGTAAGAGACGATGGAATTGGAATTTCGGAGGATATTGATATTGCAGAAACTGATTCATTAGGTTTGAAAATAGTTGCCTCTATGGTTGATCAATTAAATGGTAAAGTTAAAATATCGGGTAAGACCGGTACAGAATTCAAAATTTCTTTTTCTGATTTAAAGCAGAATTAATGTTGATATAAAAATCTTCAAGACTAAATAACGACATACATGGTGTAAAAAATAATAACCGTAAGCAGTAAGAAGTATATTTGCGAAAGTAATTATATAATTGAATAGTAGATTAATCTTTATAAGGAATAGGATAAGTGATATTTAAAACTTCAATAAAAAGTATAATAATAATTTTACTAATCTCTACATTCATAACTGCTCAAAATGAGCAATCTGTGGTTGAAAAACATGGATTGATCAAAACAGCGGGGAACTTAATTGTAGATCAAAAAGGCAAACCGGTTGTATTGAGAGGAATGAGCCTTTTCTGGAGTCAATGGATGCCTCAATATTACAATGAGGATTGCGTTAAATGGCTACGTGACGATTGGAAATGCACAGTAGTTCGGGCGGCAATGGCTGTTGAAAGCGGTGGATATTTGACGAATCCCGCGGCTGAAAAAGCAAAAATTAAAAAAGTGATTGACGCGTGTATCGCGCTTGGAATTTATGTAATTGTTGACTGGCATGACCACAACGCCCACAAACATTTGCTACCGGCTATAACATTTTTTCAGGAGATTGCGAGCGAGTATGGAACTTATCCAAATATAATTTATGAAATTTACAATGAGCCCGAACAAGTTTCATGGCCGGCAGTTGTAAAACCATACGCCGATTCTGTAGTAAAATATATTCGTGAAATTGATCCGGACAACCTTATAATAGTAGGCACACCAAATTGGTCTCAGTATGTAGATCTAGCCGCAAACGATCCAATAAAACAAAATAATATTGCTTATTCATTGCATTTTTATTCTTCAACACATAAACAATGGCTGAGGGATCGAGCTAAAACGGCAATGGCAAGAGGAGCCGCATTATTTGTAACTGAATTTGGAACTAGCGAAGCTACCGGAACCGGTTATTTAGATTCACTTGAAACAGAAACGTGGCTTAAATTTCTGGAAGATAATAAAATTAGTTGGTGCAATTGGTCTATAACAGATAAGAATGAAACCTCTGCTTCATTAAAACCGGGTGCAAGCGGAAAAGGGGGTTGGCCTCTCTCATCATTAACTAAATCGGGTTTGATGATTCGAGATAAAATAATTAAAGGGAATACGATTACGGTAGATGTTGCTAAAGAACAGTTGCCAAATCAATTTGAATTATATCAAAACTACCCCAATCCTTTTAATCCGGTAACAACAATAAGATATTCTATTCCAGGTACAGTAGAGACGTCATATCCCGATAAATCGGGACAAGTTATGACATCTCTAAGAATATATGATTTATTAGGCCAGGAGATATCCCTACTTGTAAATGAATATAAAGCACCCGGAGTTTATGAGGTTCAGTTTAACGCAAGCAATCTTACTAGTGGAGTATATCTATATAAGCTTCAATTTACATCATTAGTGCAAACGAAGATTATGGTATTGCTCAAATAAAGGTTTACTTGAGAATCAAGATTACGCTTGAGTATTGTAATTAATCCAACTTTGCGATTGATTACTCACTTTCGTTTTAGAATTGTATTAGATATACTTGCACTGAATTTTTGAAATTATAACTATTATGAGAGTTCAGTGCGATTTAATACAATTCAAAACGTATCTAAAATTGTTTATTCTTTATTTCTTTCCCTTTTATTTTTTAATACTTCACTAATCGCTCAGGAAAAAAGTAATATTCTAGCTTCTGGTGATAATTTTCGAATCACTGCCGATGAGTTTAAAAAGCGATTTGAATTCTCTCCGCATCCACGTCAAAATAAGGATTTATTTATAAATACTATTAAACAGGACTTCCTTAAAACAATTATAGCCGAAAAACTATTAGAAGGTGTGGCAATAACTGAGGGTTATGATAAGAGTGAAGAATTCATAAGTAACTATAACTATTTGAAAAAAATGTTTTTGCGGGATGCGCTATATAGTATTGAGGTTAAAGAAAAAACAAAGATTCCCGACGCTGAATATGCGAAAGGAAGAAGAAAGATTGGAAAGACTTTTTATTCAAAGTTTATATTTTCTGAAGATGAGAAGGAAATTAGAGCTATTCATAATTCGCTCACTCTGGGTAATTCCTTTGATTCAATATTAACCATGCGGTCCGAAAACAAAGAACAACTAAAACCCGCAGAGATTACGTTTGGAGTTTTAAATGAAAATGTTGAAGACTCATTATTTTTATTGAAACCGGGGCAATTTACAAGACCTGTGAAACTTGAAGAGGGCTGGTATATCCTAAAAGTTTATTCATTAGATCAAAAGAAAATACTGGAAAGCGGCGATTTCGAAAAAGTTGAACGGGTTTTAAAGGAAAGATTTGAAAATAAAGCTTACGAGGATTTCTATAAAAAATTCTTTAAAGGTATAGTTGTAAATACAGACCGCGGATTGTTTGATCTCCTTCAAAAAAAAATATTTGAATATATTATTGAAAACCAGAAATATTTTATACTTAAAAATGAAAAATACACACTGCTATCTCCTGATGTAGAAGTAATAAAAAAAAATATTGCTGCCAAAGATCTTTCTGCTAGTTTTATAAAATTCACATCGAAACCTATAACTTTAGATGAGTTTCTTGAGTTTATGAAAATTAATGGTTTTGATTTTAGGCGTGTGGATCAGCAAAGTATCAAGTTTCGGTTAAATAATTATATCTCTACTTTCATTCAAAATGAGTTGCTTGCCAGAGAAGCTGAAATAAGGGGATATGATAAATTGCCAGAAATTCAAAATGAGCTTTCAATCTGGAGATCCCATTTCCTCGGTTCTCTTTCAATGAAAAAAATATTTAAGGATGTAGAGGTTACCAACGATGAGGCTTATGAATTTTTCTCAAAAAATAACAAGAGCATAAACTATCCCGATGAAATTAGAATTGCGGAAATTTTAACTAATGAATTGGAGATAGTTCAAGAAATATTTGAAAGACTTGATAAA
This sequence comes from Melioribacteraceae bacterium, assembly GCA_019638015.1. Lineage (NCBI taxonomy): Bacteria > Pseudomonadati > Ignavibacteriota > Ignavibacteria > Ignavibacteriales > Melioribacteraceae > Melioribacteraceae bacterium. Next base: position 425,211 of record JAHBUP010000001.1, read on the forward strand.
GGGGAAGATTTTAAGTTACTGGCAAAACAATATTCGCTAAGAGATGAAATTAAAGACAATGATAATGAATACGAATTTACTAGTGTAAACAAGGATGGAGAGATTTGGAAAGCCGCATCGAAATTGAAAAAGGGGGAAGTTTACGGACCAATAAATTTGAAAGAAGGGTTTTCCATTATTAAACTGCTGGAACGGAAAGAGGGAAAAAAAGAATTTGTTGAGAGCTTTGATGAGGCAAAAGAAGCAATTAAAAATATACTTCGAACCGAAAAAATGTATAATATATTGGCTGATAAAACAGCCGAACTAGCGGTTAAAGAGAATATTAAAATAAATGATAAAGCCTTGAATGAATTAAAAGTAAGTGAAATTAATATGATTGTTTATCGTCGTTTTGGTTTTGGAGGTCAAAATATTGCAGTACCTTATACTCCCGATTTTACCGAATGGTTTATTAAATACAAGGAACTGCTGAAATCACTAACATTATAATTTTATGATCAAAAAAATATTTGGCGGTTCAAGAACTTTCTATTTCTCATTAGCGGCAACAACTGTACTTGTGGCTAGTGTTTTGTTAATTATGTTTTTTTATGGGTTTGGAATATTTGATTATACCCCCACAGTACGAAAAATCTATTTTGCCGATAATATCTCACCAACCCATAGGTACCTCATCAATAAGTTTAATCAATTGCATAAAGATAAAATTGAAGTTGTGCCAATTGATTTACCTTTCGAAAAATTCAGTACAAATGAACGAAAGGAATTATTAATTAGATATCTAAGAAGTAAAAGTGATAGAATTGATATTTTCTCCGTTGATCATATTTGGGTTCCCCGGTTTGCGAAATGGACTGAGCCCCTTGATAAATACTTAACTCCAAAGGAAAAAAATGAGTTAAATGAGAGAGTTTTACAGACCTGTTATTTCCAGAATAAATTAGTTGCCATTCCTCTCTACTTTGATATTTCACTTCTATACTATAATAATGAACAAATTAATAAACTTCCAAATGCCCTCGCGTTGAAGTCAGAAATTAATAATTTTATTACCTGGGAACGGTTTATAGAACTTTCGACAGAAATGAAGAAATCCAATAAGCCAGTATATATTTTCCCCGCGGACGATTATGAAGGACTGATGTGCAGTTTTATTGAATTGCTTCACAGCCAGAATGGAAATCTCTTTGATGCCGATTCAGTTAATCTGCAAACTGAAAAAGCTGTAAAATCACTTCAACTTCTTGTTGATTTGGTAAACAAGTATAAAATTACACCACCATCTGTTCTTTCATATCGTGAATCGGAAAGTTATTTTCAATTTATAAATGATGGTGGATATTTTTTGCGAGGTTGGACCGGGCTTCATGTATGGTATAAGAACAATATCAAAGATGAGGATGTTCGTGCTGAATATAATTTTGCGCCAATGCCTCACTTAAAAGGAAGTAAACCTGCAAGTGTAATTGGTGGCTGGAATTTGATGCTTTCAAAACAATCTACCAAAAAAAATGAAGCTGCCGAGTTTATTAAATTTTTGATAAGTGAAGAATCACAAATTGAAATGTTTGAAAAGGGGGGCTATCTACCCGTAATAAACAGTCTTTTTGATAATGATAAATTCATCAGCAGAAACCCCGAGATTAACCATTATAAAAAAATAATTGAAACGGGAGTTAACCGGCCATTCTCAGAAAAGTATACAAGATGCTCCGACGTTATCGCGCATTATCTCAATCAAGCAATAAAAAAGGAAATTACTGTTAAAGAAGCGTTGGCAACCGCCGAGAGAGTTATAAATTCGGGCCAATTTTTTATTAAATAATTATGCAAAACAAAAATTCATTTTTCGAAAATTTTAAAAAGTATCACTTTGAATTCAAGCATTTAACTGTACTTTTTATAGGATTAATTATTCTGCAGCTTGTACTCTCCTTTGTGCATAAAGCATCACTGAGGCACTTTGCCGACAACACACAAGAATGGTTTCAAAAAAATTCAGCTGAACGTTTGGCTAACCTTAGCACAACAACAATAGAATTGATGCTCGAAACAAAAAGATTAAGCATGACCAATAGTGAAACCGATAAACGCAGAATAACACAATTTTTTGATATAATTCTTAATCAGCAAATTTTGCAGCAAAATGTTGAAGAAATATGTTTATTAATTTCTGATGGGGATAATACTTACGCAATTGATGACGGAAGAGTTTTATATTCATTTATCTATTCAAAAAAAATTGAACAAACTAATGGTTCGGCGAGGCATAAAAATGCGCTTAAACTTTATAATTCAATAAAAAATGAACTTGAGCAGAATGAACAAATAATTAATATTCTTAGCGATAAGCAGACCTATCATATTTTTGTGCCGTTTGTTCCACATGGCGAATTTATGGGCGCATTTTATATGAGGAATACAGCGGATGTTTCTTTTATCCAAAAAGAAATCATTACCAATTATGAAGAAACCTCATTAATCTACTCCGCGTTATTTCTCCTTGGTTTGTTATCGATGTACTATATTTCCACATATACAGTTAAAGAAAGAGATGAAACCCAGCAGCTTCTTTTAAAGGAACATGAAACTCATATTAAAGAACAGATTGATCATGCCAAAGAAGCACTTTTTACCAAAAGAATTTATCATACAAATCATAAAGCCGAAAAGGTAATGGGATTTATTAAAGATGATTTAAGAAGTCTAACTAAGGAAAATACGGAAGAAATTAAATATCGCGTTACCCGCTATTCTAATTTTATTTCCAGAGTTATTTATGATATGAAATGGTATGATCCACCAATTCAGACAGTCAGGAATCAAGCCTTTAATACTGATCTAAATGAGGTAATTAGATTTTTAGTTGAAAATATTTTTAATAGAACTGCTCGCAAATCAGATTCGTTCGATATTCAGCTGGTGCTTGATCCGGCTGTACCTATACTTAAAATTAATGAATTTGTTATTTGGGAAATTCTTGAACCAATAATTCAAAACAGTATTGACCATGGCGGCGATAAGAATATCAAAATTATAATATCAACACTTTTCTCGGAAACCGAAAAAAACACGAAACTTATAATTGAAGATAATGGGGTGGGGATCAGTGATGAGCTCTTACAGGAAGATGAGCATGGTATTAAAAAATTGTTTCTTGAAAATGTAACAACAAAGCCGGGAACGCCTTCAAGCGGCTATGGCTGTTATATTGCTTACGAAATAGCAAAACAGAGATGCGGCTGGTCAATTGATGTCGAGAATAAAGTGGGCGGGGGTTGCAGTTTTACTTTTACAATTCCTCATTAACAGGAGTAAGAATGAATCAGAGCGAAGTAATTAAAATATTACTGATAGAAGATGAAGATTTTGATATGCGCCGGGTTGAAAATACTATTAAACCATTTAGCAATAGAATTAAAATTATAGATGTAGTTTCCGACGGCAAATCTGCACTTGAACTGCTGACATTAAATAAAAACGCATACCATGTAATAATAATGGATTATCAATTAGCGGGCGGTTTGAGGGGAGAACAGTTAATTAAAAAAATAAAGGATATTGATCAAACACTGCAGATAATTGTAATAACTAAAATGACAGTTAACATCGCTGATTATGCATTTGCACAGAATCTTATTGAAGCCGGGGCATTTTGGTACTGTACTAAATATCCTGGAGATATTGAAGATTATATTTATCAGCCGACCGATTTTATCATGTCGATAATTAACGCCTATGAACGGAAAAAATTGATGAAGGATAAGCAAAGATCAAATCAGAAACTGGACCGGAATATAGAAGAGATATTGTCAAGTAAAACTATAATTGGAAATTCTGAAGCTGTAAAAAGTTTGCGGGCTCAAATAGAAAAGTATGCGAACAGTCAAGCACCTATATTAATTACCGGCTCGAGCGGAACGGGAAAGGAATTAATCGCTTATAATTTACATTACACCGGCAAAAGAAAATATGAGAATTTTGTAGCAATCAACTGCGGCGGTATTCCTGATCAATTAATAGAAAGTGAATTATTCGGTTATGAAAAAGGCGCGTTTACTGGAGCCGATAAAAGTAAGCCCGGTTTATTTGAACAAGCTAATAATGGCACCGTATTTCTGGATGAAATTTCTGAATTGCCAATCACAGCTCAAGTTAAATTGCTCCGAGTTCTTCAGGAAGGTGAAGTTGAAAAATTAGGCAGAACCGAAAAAATAAAAGTAAATGTTCGCATAATTTCCGCTACAAATAGAAGTCTTGAAACCGAGGTAAAAGAAAAACGATTTCGCGAAGATCTATATTATAGGTTGAATGTTGTTCCGATACATGTACCTCTTTTATGCAATAGAAAAGAAGATATATTTTATTTAATTGATCATTTTATGAATCAATATGCAATTGATATGGGTAAAGAACCGCCAGTAATAACTGAAGAAGCTCTTAGTTATTTATCAAATTATGAATGGCCCGGAAATATTCGTGAATTAAAAAATCTTGTTCAGCGATTGCTCTTCTTCGATGAAAAAGTAATCGATTTCAGAATTATTGAAACCGCGCTTGGTAGAAAGATTAATGATCCAAATATTAATACTGCAGATGGCGTTAGTTTTAATAATCAAGATGGAATTCAATCATTAAAAAACATGGAAAGAAGTTTTCGTGAAAAGTATTTTAGATTTGTTCGCCAACGCTCGGAGTCGGATGCAGAAGCGGCAAAAAAACTTGGATTAGCTCCTCCGAATTATTCAAGAATGTGCAAAGAACTTGGATTAAGATAGTACACTTATCAAAATAATAACGAGGAGTTATAATTCTTATAACTCCTTTAAATTACACTCAACTGCAATCTATTAAAACTCTCAATAATCAATCATTTTAAACTCTTTAAAACTGGTATCGTTTTTGAAACGCATATCAGCCATCCAAAATATATGGGCATTACATGAATCAAAATTTTAATACTAAACTTATTTTAATCATTTCATTAGTCTGTTTTCATTGTTTCAATATTGTAAATGCACAAACAGCGACATTAGAATCATCACTTAAATTTATTGAAATAGCTGGAACGCAAGTTCCCTACCAAAACAATATTCCTCTTCCCACATTCGAAAAACAAAAAAAACGGGTTACAATTGATCTTGCCGGCGAGTGGAAAAAATTAAGATTCACCGCAAACGACAATTATTCGTTAGCAAAAAGAGATTTTACAGGAATTACAAATCTCGAAAATGAAGCAGCGAATAGACATCTTCCAGATTTTGATGATTCGTCATGGGAAACTAAAACTTTACCAGGTGTTGAGAATAAATTAAATGAAGCTACTAAAGCCCCCGAGTTTTATAATGATGGAATTTGGTATAGAAAAAAAATTGAGGTAGGTGCCGACTATAAAGACAGTTTTGTAAAACTAATGTTCTACTCGGTAAATTATGTTTGTGATGTTTGGGTAAATGGGAAGTATGCTGGTTACCATGAAGGGGGCTACACTCCTTTCGCGTTCAATATTTCATCTCTTCTAAATTATGGTTCATCCAATACTATTGCTATCCGTGTTGATAATATTGCGTGGAACTCTCGTAAAGATATTGTGCCTTATACAATCCCCGATTGGTTTAATTATGCCGGGGTAATTCATGATCTCTATCTTGAAATATCAAATCCGGTTAATGTAACCAGAGCAAATACCGTTACAAAAAGCATAGATGGAAATGTAGAGACATCAATTTATTTATATAATTCCGGGGAGGGATCTTCTCAAGTTAATGCAGTTATTAATGTATATGAAGCAGATATCAATGCCAACAATATTCAATCGGAATTTGCTGACGATATTTTGGGTAGTGAAGTATTCTTTTCCGGCGTTGCGCAGTCTCAAATAAGTATTGATAAAAACAGCAGTGCTGTTTGGAAGACAAATATTCAAATACCAAATCCCAAACTTTGGTCAATGAAATCCCCCGATCTATATATATTAAAAGTTACATTGAAAAATGGAGATGAAATTATTGATGAGTATTATACTCAGTTTGGTGTTAGAAAGGTTGAATTAAAGGATGGTAGATTTTTATTAAATAATAGAATTTGGTTTTTAACCGGAGCCGCACGGCATGAGGAGCATCCTTCTTATGGAAGAAGTGTGCCCAAACATATAATTTTTTCTGATCTTCAAACAATCAAAGATCTAAATGTTCTGTATCTCAGAACATCCCATTATCCAAATCATCCATATACTTATCTTATATCTGACCGGCTTGGTTTAGCCGTTATGGAAGAAATACCGGTTTATTGGTTTGATACGGCGGACGCGTGGAAAATACAGAATGAACAACGCAAAATACATTTGCAGATGTTCAGAGAAATGGCATTTAAAGATTTTAACCGCCCCTCTGTTATTATGTGGAGTGCCTCAAACGAATGCCTCGAAGTTCCGAACAGAAAAATATTTCACCAAATGGTGAGTGATGATATTAAAAACAATTATTTCGATGGAAGAATATTAACACAATCGGCGGCGGCCGATAGACCCGGCCCATCGGATGATTCACAAAATCCATTGGATGCCGCGGGATGGACAATGTATTTTGGAATATTTCATAAGTATAATGCTATACAGCCAAAACTCACCGAAGCATTTGGGGGAACATTTTCATTTTTAAATAATGCTAAAACCGCTTTCCCAAATAAACCTATTATTGCTACAGAATTTGGGTATTGGTCATCAGAAAATAATTCAAGTGAAAGCGATCAGACTTACATATTTAATGAAACATTCAGAGCATTTAAATTTCATGCGCCTTATAACGATGCCGGTCAACCCCAATCTTTAGGTAATTTATTTGGAATAACCTGGTGGTGTGTATTCGATTGGTATCAATATAAAACTAATGGATGGCAAACAATGGGTTTAATTTCAATGGATCGAAAAACCGTTAAGCCGGTTGCCACAGCATTAAAAAGTTCATATCTGCCCTATTTTAGTAAGGAAGGATTGTTGGTTGATATTAAAAATGATGATCAAAAGTTACCCACACAATTTAGTTTGGATCAGAATTATCCAAATCCCTTTAATCCGGAAACAACAATAAGTTATCAGCTCTCGGAAGCAAGTCATGTTAGTTTAAAAGTATATGATTTATTAGGAAGAGAAGTAATGGTTTTAGTAAATGAATTCAAACAACCGGGAGTTTATAATGTAAAATTCAAAATTAATAATGTAGAACAGAACTCTTCACACTATACTTTTACCCGCAATGGGCGGACAAGCTCTACACTATCTTCCGGCGTTTACTTTTACCGACTTGATGCCGGAAATTTTTCATCTGTTAAAAAAATGATTTTGATGAAGTGAGTTATAAAATTTATAAGTGATTAGTTATCAAATTAATAAGTGACCGGTACACCCCTCCTACATTTATTAGAAATCGCAATATTTTGAGAATGTTTAAAGTGGTATCATTTTTGACGAAATAACGCCCTATGAATAATTCCATCACATTTTTAGATGCTATAGTTTTGTTTCTCTTTGTGGTTGCTACTTTAGCAATCGGACTGTATGTCAAAAGTAGCGATAAAAATATCAAAGATTATTTTCTGGCCGGTCGGAAATTAGGATGGTTCGCAATTGGAATTTCTCTTTTTGCATCGAATATATCTAGTGAGCACTTTATTGGTCTCGCCGGTGGTGGAGCCTCCCGCGGATTGGCAGTTGCTCAATTTGAATTGATAGCAATCTTCTTTCTCGTTTTATTAGGATGGATTATTGTTCCTATTTATTGGCAGTCGGGTATCTCAACAATTCCACAGTTTATTGGTGAAAGATTCGACGCTTCCAACAGAAAATTTCTTTCCGGTTTATCCATATTCAGCTATATAGTAACAAAGGTATTGGTAACATTATTTGCCGGTGGAATTTTGCTCAATCACATTTTTGGATGGAGCATCTTTACCTCATCAATTTTAATAATATTAATTACCGGCATTTATACTTTAATAGGCGGCTTTTCTTCTGTAATAAGAACCCAAGTATTTCATGGAATACTTTTAATAGTTGGCGCCGTTTTGTTAACTGCGTTTGGATATGCTGAGGTTGGAGGTATTCAAGGATTAAGAGAAAAAATACCCGCTGAATTATTTCAAATGTTTAAATCTGCAGACGATCCCGATTTCCCCTGGACAGGGATTATTTTTGGAGCTCCAATTATTGCTTTCTGGTATTGGTGCGCTGATCATTATATGCTTCAGAGAATTCTATCTGCAAGATCGGTTGAAGATGCACGTACCGGAACAATTATAACTTCATTCTTAAAAATATTACCACTATTTATATTGGTTCTTCCCGGTTTGTTTGCAGTAGCACTTTTCCCCGGAATTAAAGGGGATGAAGCTTATCCGTTATTAGTATCTAGCGAAATTCTTCCAAGCGGAGTAAAAGGATTGGTGATAGCGGGATTTTTAGCCGCTATTATGTCATCACTTTCAACTTCATTTAACAGTATCGCTTCATTATATACTATCGATTTTTACCAGCCAAAACATCCGGATGCTTCAGAAGTTAAATTAGTTTTTATTGGAAGAATGGCAACCATAGCTGTCGTTTTTGTTATTGTGTTGATGGTGCCATTTATCAAATTGATGAATTCTCATATTTATCTGTTTCTTCAAAGCACACAAGCATTTATTAGCGCTCCCATTGCCGTTATATTTCTTTTCAGCTTCATTAATACAAAAGTAAGTGCTAAGAGCGCATTAATAGGTATGATAGTTGGTGAGGCAATTGGTCTATCACGATTTCTACTTGAATTATTTTATAACTCTGGTTTCACCTTGAATCCAATTTTCAACTCATTTGTAAGCATTAATTATCTCCACTTCACAATATTTTTATTTCTCTTTACCTCAGTACTTATTATGATTTTAAATTACGTGTTTCATGTTGGTAAGGAATTTTCAATTACTACACTAAAATTTAAATACAGCGGATTTTTTATTTCTATAAATAAAAATTTTATAAATACACAAAAGAGTATTAAACAAGCGTTATTCTCTTTTTTTATTCTTTTAGTGACTTTGAGTTTGTGGTACATGTTTGTTTAAAGATTATTCGGGAAATCTTAAAACAAAGGGCACTTAAATAATAGAACCAACTAAAATAATAGGAGGCATCATGAAAAAACTGCTAATAGCTATAGTACTAATGGTTACGGCTATTTCGGTTTCCGCACAAACCTACACATTCCAATCATTCGATAATTCTGTAAAAGATGGATGGTGGGATATGTCGCAAATTTATCAGAACCAGGGCTCGGCAACGGCTAAGCTAGATGTATCGGATTATACTGCCGATAAAAAAGAGGGGACCGGATCGCTCAAAATTGACTATTTAGTAGGCGCTGGTGATGGATGGGGAGGTTATGTTGTTCGTACCACTCCAAAACCATTGAATGTTACCTACGATCTTTCAGTAGGAAAACAATTAACTTTTTGGTACAAGGTAATTAAGCCTGTTGTTACATCACAGGGTGGTTCAATGGAATTTGAATTCAAACTAACAGACGCAAATGAAACCGGCGGTGAGGAAGATCGATTTTTCCGAAAAATGCCAGTAGATTTTGCTGATGCATCGGGTACGTGGAAACAAATTACTGTCGATATGAATATTGGATCTGATCCAACAGTATCTTGGGCTCCTCAAGCTCAAAATGGAGATGGAGAATTACAACTTCATAAAATTAATGTTCTCGAAATTGCACTTGTTTATATCACAACCGGTGGCGGAGTTAATACACCTACTGCTGCAGGAGAGATACTTATTGATGGTCTCGCTGTGGTTGGTGATAAATATGCTCCACCTCTCGATAATTTTGACGCAAGCGCTGCTTCATATGCATTTGATGATATGGGCTGGGCAGGCGCAGGTAAAGGAGAAGTTAAATTAACAGATGTAACAGATGATAAAATTGAAGGCGCCGGCGCATTGAAATTTGATTATACTGTTAATGCCTCTGAAGATTGGGGCGGCTATGTTAATTTTTCAAAAAATATCGCTAAACCTGAAAAATTTGAGGAAAGAACAGCATTAGTAGTTTGGATTAAAAATGTTACTCCTCATAAAGCCGCTAATCCTGGCAGGCTAAGTATGAGATTTAATGTAATCGAAAATAATACCGGCTCCGCTGATGAAGGCTGGGTTTGTATGGTTCCGATAGATTGGAGCAAAGCAACCGATTGGGTTAGAGTTTATATGCCATTGAGACAACGTCCTGCAGTTGAAGTTGGAACTGAAAAAATGTTCCCTTCAGATGGATTTGCTCAACCTTGGTGGGATGAAAAAGGGGACAAAACTTTTAACCCTGAAGCAATTAAAGGTATCAAAATTGAATTATCAGCTGAGGGTTTAACAGGTCCAACCGGCGGCGGAGTTAAAGGAGAAAAATTAACTGGTACAATCCTATTCGATATTATTCAACAATCTGGTTTCCAGTCTGCTGATAAACAAGCTCCTACTGCTCCAGCACTTGCAGTTGTAAAAGGTACTTATTCTAATTTGGTTACCTGGACTGACGTGGCTGGTGAATCAGAAGAAAAATATAATCTCTACTTCAGCACAAAACCAATTACAGATATCAATTCAACAGATGTATCAACTCTAAAATTAAATGTTGGTGAGAATGTTCAAGTGTTTGAACATCTTTTAAGATCACCTAAAGTTGACAGAGATGAAACTTACTATTACGCTATTACTTGCGCAGATAAAGCAGGCAACGTTTCTGACGCCGCAGTTTCAGGTGCTTTCGTCAACAAAGCAAAAGGAATTCCAACTATTGCACTGCAATCAGTAAACTTTAAAGCTGACGGAAAATTAGATGAATGGACAGGTATTACTCCTTTTGATATGTCACCATCTAAAGGTACAGCAACCATCGTTAATAATTTTGTTGTAACAGATGATAACGACTGCTCAGCAAAAGTGTATGTTGCTATAGATAACAATTATATCTATATCGCTTTTGATGTAACAGATGATGTGGTTTATGACGATCCAGGTTATTACACAAGAGGTAATTCATGGGCTCTTGACGCTACAGATTTAGAAATTGGGCTTTACAATGGAAATGAACATAAAATCCATACAGGATATATGAGAGGAGCCGCTCCAGATTACCATGTTCGTTTTAATAAATTAAGAGCAAGAAACGATCACTGGACAAGCGTTAAAGATTCTTTACTCTTACCTGGACCAAATTATTATTGGGGAGAAAAATTCCCATCAGGTTATGTTGTTGAAGCAAAAATAAGCTTGGATGATCTTGCAAATGTAAGAACTGATCCTGCTGCTGCAAAAGATCAAATTTATTTAAAGAAGGGTTACAAAATTCCTTTCGATCTAGTTATTAATGATAATGATGGTGGAACCAGCGGAGAAGATTGGCAAAATCGTCAAGGTATGATTAGCTGGGGACCATTCAATCAGGATGGCGGCTGGCAATATCCACAAAACTGGATGTACACTTGGTTGGGAGATGATGATGTTGTAACAACAGATCTTGATGAACAATTACCATTTGCTTACAACTTAGATCAAAACTATCCAAACCCATTCAATCCTGCTACTCAAATCAACTATTCAATTGCGAATGCCGGTTTAGTAACATTACGCGTTTATGATGTGCTGGGTCGTCAAGTAGCAGAATTAATTAACCGTTATCAAGATGCAGGCAGCTACAATGTTAATTTTAACGCATCAAAATTAACTTCAGGTATCTACTTCTATAAAATTGAAAGCGGATCTTTTGTACAAGTAAAGAAAATGATGTTAGTAAAATAATGCATTTACGGGCGCTCTAAATGGGCGCCCTTTATATTTACAATAAAAATTTTCAAGGAACGGATTATGTGTAAATCATTTTCTATGGAGAGATCAAAACGACCATATGCAATATTTTTATTTTTTCTGCTGTTTGGTGTTTCTAATATTTTCGCCGGAACTACAGGTAAAATTGCCGGTCGCGTAATAGATGCTGAAACCAGAGAGGCTTTAGTTGGCGTGAGTGTTCTTGTTGCCGGTACTAATTATGGGGCCGCTACCGATATCGAAGGAGATTTTTATATCAGCAATCTTGCGCCCGGTAAGTACACTTTAGTATTTAGCTCGGTAGGATATAATAAAGTTACCGTCGAAAATATTATGGTTAGGATCGATTTAACCACAAGAGTAGATGCCGAACTAACTTCAACCTCAGTTAACTTAAATGAAATTGTTGTTCAAGCACAGCAGCCATTAATTACGAAAGATCTTACTTCATCATCTGCCATTGTTACTTCAGATGAAATTAAATTGATGCCGGTAGAAAACCTTCATCAAGTAATTAATTTACAGGCTGGTGTTGTTAATGGTCACTTTAGAGGTGGAAGAAGAAATGAAGTTTCATATTTGGTTGATGGCGTAACTGTAACAGACGTATTCAACGGCGGTCTCTCGGTTGAAGTTGAAAACAGTTCAATTAGACAGATGGAAGTAATAAGCGGAACATTTAATGCCGAATATGGCCAAGCTATGTCGGGTATTGTTAATATTGTTACGCGGGATGGAACATCACGTTATGAGGGCTCAGTATCAGCCTACCTCGGAAATTATTTTACTACTCATACCGATATTTTTCAAAATGTAAATAAAGTTAATTTATCGGGACCGCGAGATGTGCAGCTAACACTGAGCGGGCCAACAAAAATTTTAAACAATCTTAACTTCTTTGTTACGGGCCGTTATTATAAAGACGACGGTTATATGTATGGTAGAAGAATTTATAATACCAACGACGATAGACCGGTTTTTCCAATTCCGGGAAATCAAGAAATTTGGATTGATAATCCAACCGGAGACAGCGCCTGGGTTCCAATGAATCCATACGAAAAAACCTCTATCAATGGTAAATTAACTTATACGCTTCCTGGATGGAAGTTTACATACAATATTTTTTGGGATGATAACTGGAGCAAGGGATACAGCCATGATTATAGATGGACCCCCGACGGAGTAAATAATAATTATAGAACTAACACAATTAATAATGTTCAGATTACTTATGCGCCTTCACAAAGTACTTTTGCCAGCTTAAAGTATTCATCTAATATTCATAAGTACTGGGGATATTTATACGAAGATGAATATGACTCACGTTATGTTGAACCTAACCAGGGCTCTCCTTATACAGGTTATACTTATAGGCATGGAGGAAATCAAACTGATAGATATAATAGATTTACTGTAAGCAATATTTTCCAATTTAATATTGAATCACAGGTATCAAAAGAACATAAGGTTAAATTTGGAGCAGAATTACGATTGCATGAACTTTATAATAGCTGGAAGACAATCAGAAATTTAACCGAAGGTCAGCTCGATTCTACGGGCAATGCAATATTTACACTTGGATATTCAGACCTTCACACAAAATTTAATATTGCCTACACCCGTAAGCCTTACGAAATATCGGCCTTCATTCAAGATAAGATGGAATATGATATCATGGTTATAAACGCCGGTGTACGTTTCGATTATTTTAATTCGAATACGAATCTGCCCGTTGATTTAAGAAATCCTCTTAATAATCCTAACTTTCCTTCTCCTAATGAAAAAAGAGATGCGGTTTCTGAATACCAGATTAGCCCCCGACTCGGAGTTTCATTTCCAATTTCTGATAAAGGAGCTATACATTTCAGCTATGGACATTTTTTCCAAATTCCATCATTCGAAAATTTATATAGTAATTACAGCTATATAATCGATCAAACTACAGCACTTTCCTCAACGGTAGGAAATCCGGAATTAAAAGCTCAAAAAACGGTTAAGTATGAACTTGGGTTGCAGCAAGTAATATTTCCCAATGTTTCAGTGGATCTCTCCGTTTATTATAGTGATATACGAAACTTGCTTGGCATGGAAATATTAAGAACTTACGAAGGTTTTTTATTTGGTCGTTATATAAATAGAGATTATGGAAATGTAAAAGGACTTATAGTAACATTAGACAGAAGATTCGCTGATTATTTTGCCGCTAAAGTAGATTACACATATCAAGTAGCTTCAGGTAATGCTTCCGATCCAATGCAAAACTATTATAATAATCAAGCTGATCCTCCGGTTGAAGCAAATAAAAAAGTTGTTCCTCTTTCATGGGATCAAACTCATACAGTAAATCTTTCCTTAACAATCGGCGATCCGTTCGATTGGACTGCGGGTTTAGTAATGAGTTACGGCAGTGGCGCTCCATATACCGAAGAGCCTCGATATACTAAAGGATTACGTTTCGAAAATCTTGGCAGAAAACCAAGTACGGTAAATGTTGATCTAAAAGCAAACAAGATATTCAAATTATTGGGATTAGATTTTAATGTTTACATGCTGGTATATAATCTATTTGATATTAAAAATGAATATGGCGTATCTGCTTCTACCGGAAGAGCTGGCGTTGATTTGAACACTCAATTTGCCGCCCCGGTTGTAGGAAACAATACAATTGAAGAATATCTTAAAAATCCGGCAGATTACTCCGCTCCGCGGCGAATCAACATCGGTTTTAATGTTAACTTCTAAATTTACAAGAGGAATGAATTCAGAAATTCGGAGTTTGGAATGAATAAAAATTTTTTGATGATATTAATTTTCTTCGTAGCGGCAAATATTGTTATGGCACAGAGTGCCGAGCAAATTCAAAAATATTTGCAGGAACCGCTTGGAGATAAAACTTACAGAAAAAAAGGTGTACTTGATGGTAATTTGGTAAGAACACTATTTTCGAATGATGGACAAATCGGTGCCTGGCCCGACCGTCCATCGGGAGAATGGCCCAAAGGAAGCGGTCATCAATATCTCGATGGATGTACTCCTATTATTACCGCTTCGGTGGTTGCGCCAATGAATAAACAAATAATTCATCCGGCTCAAACCTCATATCGTGAAGAGGTTGATTTTAATCCCTCAACAAATGAATTATGGGTAATGGAACCGGTACCCGGTTATGCGCATCCTGAATCGGAGCAACCTGCAATAAGTACTAAACCTAAAACATGGCCATTAAATTGGCCCCGCTCTCTACCAAACATTGATCCTACCTGGGATGGATATTGGTTTGGATATTTTGGAAGAGGTGTTCAAAATGCTGATGTGGAAACATTTTATGTGATGGATGATTCACGCGATATGGAATTTGTTAGACCTCCTTATCAATATCAGCCAATAGCGGCATATCCGGAAAGAGGTGGTTTAGGAATTCGTGAAGAAGTTCGAGGATTTCAATGGTCGCATGTTCTCGCAGAAGATATAATTTTTTGGCACTACGATATAGTTAACCTGGCTGATGCAAATTATGATACTACTTACTTTGGTTTTTATGCAGATACCGGTGTTGGTGGTGTTGATGATAACGGTGATGATAATGCTTCATACGATACAAAACTCGATCTTGCATATGCATTTGATGCCGACGGAATTGCACCTCCCGGAAACTGGAAGACCGGTTATGTCGGCTACGCATTTCTCGAGTCTCCAGGCAATGGGTTCAACAATTTTGATGATGACGAAGATGGAATGGTAGATGAAAGGCGTGATGATGGAATTGATAATGATGGTGATTGGGTTGGGTATTTAGATGTTAATGGAAATGGTAAATGGGACGCTGCTGAAAATGAACCCTTAAATGACGATTTGGGAAAAGATGGCGTTGGACCATTTGATATACAGTATGCGGGACCCGATGAAGGTGAGGGAGATGGAAAACCAACTCCTGGTGAACCAAATTTTGACGCTACTGATAAAGATGAATCGGATCAAATTGGTTTAACAAGTTTGGTAATTGAGAGATTATCGAATAAAGGACCTAATGCAATCTGGCCTAAGAATGATGATGTTATTTGGAGAAAAATGAGTTATGGAAGTTTTGATACTTCATTAACTAAATCGAATATTCAAATCCTTTTCGGTTCCGGTCCTTTTCCTCTTAAGAAATATAGAAGAGAAAGATTCTCTGTTGCGTTAGTATTTGGAAGTGATTATGAGGATATGGTATTCAATAAAGAAACAGTGCAAGCTATCTATAATGCAAATTATAATTTTTCAAAACCTCCTCTTAAACCAACATTAACAGCAATTCCCGGAGATAAAAAAGTATTTCTTTATTGGGATGATTTAGCAGAAAAAAGTTATGATAATTTCTTGAGAAGATTTGATTTTGAGGGCTATCTATTATATAGAAGTCAAGAACCGGAATTTAATGACATAAAAGTAATTACCGACTCAAAAGGAGAAACTAAATATTGGAAACCGATTGCGCAATTTGACTTAAAGAATGGGATTAAAGGTCCGGATCCGATCGGAATCAATGGTTCACATTTTTGGAGAGGAAGCGACAGTGGATTACAGCATTCATATGTAGATTCATCAGTTACGAATGGTTCTACTTATTACTATGCTTTAGTTGCTTATGATCAGGGTGATCCTAACTATGGTACAAAAGGATTAATTCCAACAGAAACTACTAAAATTATTACTCAAGACTACTCCGGTTCAATTCGTTTCGTAGATATAAATTGTGCGGTTATTGTTCCAAATGCCCCATCTGCGGGTTATAAACCACCGCAGATAAGTGGTAATCTTACAAAAGTAAAAGAGGGAATTGGATCTGGCAAAATGAATTTAGTTGTACTTGATCCAAGAGAAGTAAAAGAAAATGCTGTTTATAAAGTAACGTTTAATTCTTCGGGTACATTCCCTGCTTACAAAACCACCTCATATAATTTAACGAGAACGATGAATGGGCAAACTGAATCCATCTTTGGAATTGTTGATACTTCAGCTTTTCTCAAAGGTCAATTTAGTTCACCATTTGATGGATTGGTCTTATCTGTAAATGCAGATACTTCGGGAGCGATAAAAGAAAAGGGATGGGTAACTGGTTACAGTAACGTTGATATGATAGTAGCTCCGGATAAAAGTTCTCCACAGCGAAATGTAACATGGCCAAATGATTATGAATTAGTATGGCTTCCGGCCGGTGAATTCTATACTACACCATTTCAACGATTCGCATCTCCGGTTAAAGCTCGAAATATTACAACCGGGCTTGCCGCCGATCTTGAAGTGTTTGATAACAATGGTGATGGATTATTAACCTTAGGTGATGATTTAGTGATTATTGAATATGTAGGTACACAATTCAGATTAACATGGCGAATTCAGTACCGCATTCCAGCCGCGCCAGTATTTGCCACTCCGCGCCCAGGTGATGTATTCAGGTTTGTAACTTCGAAACCATTTAAGGAAGGTGACTTTTTCGAATTTAGTACTAAAGGTGCATTTGTTGATCAAGAACTAGCTAAAACTGAAATGTCGAAAATAGCTGTTGTTCCTAATCCCTACATCAGCGCAAATGCATGGGAAAAACGAAATCTTAACCAGACCGGTCGTGGCGAAAGAAGAATTGATTTTATTCATCTGCCTACTATGTGTACAATAAGAATATACACTATTACTGGAGCACTAATTAAAACACTCGAAAAAACTACCGGAACAAGTGATGGTACTGTATCATGGAATCTAGTATCTGAAGATGGAATGGATATAGCTTATGGACTTTATGTCTATCATGTTGATGCCCCGGGTGTAGGTGAACACATCGGTAAATTTGCGATAATTAAATAGCGGCGGAGCGATATCATGAAAAAATTAAATATAATATTACTTATAATCTTTACCGCTTCATTTATTGAAGCTCAAGATTTTGTTTCGAATGTTTCTAAAAGGGCAACTACCGCCGCACCATTTTTATCAATTGGACAAGGTGCACGGGCTACTTCTATGGGAAGCGCCTTTGTTGCTGTTGCCGATGACCCCAGCGCAATATTTTGGAATCCCGCGGGATTAGCTAAAGTTCAGGGGGGCGCGGCTTCATTTGATCATACTAAATGGGTTGCCGATATTAATTATAATTTTATGGCGGCTAATTATAATTTGGGAGACTATGGCGCACTCGGCGTTAGTTTTCTTACCTCGGCTATAGATGAAATGACAGTCAGAACTATTGAAAATCCAGAAGGAACCGGTGAAACATTCGGAGTTACTGATGCTATGTTTTCTGTTTCTTATGCAATCAATTTAACCGATAATTTTTCAATCGGTTTTAATCCCAAATTTGTAATGCAGAAAATTTGGCGTACTTCAGCCACCGCTTTTGCATTAGACTTGGGCGTTTTATACCGCACTCCGTTTGATGGAATAATGCTGGGAATGTCAATTTCTAACTTTGGTACTAAAATGAAAATGACAGGTAATACTGCATTAGTTCTCTACGATCCCGATCCAAACAGCACGGGAAATAATAATCAGATACCTGCAATACTTCAAACCGATGAGTGGGAATTGCCATTAAATTTTAGAGTTGGTATTTCTTATGAACCAATAAAAACAGATATGCACAAACTATTGGTCGCTGTTGATGCACTGCATCCTGCTGATGATTATGAAAGCATTAACATTGGAACTGAATATGGTTTTAATGACATCTTCTTTATAAGAGGGGGATTTAAATCATTATTTCTAAAGGATTCTGAAGAATCATTTACTGCCGGTGCCGGAATTAAACAGAGATTCTTCGGTAATGTTGCCGTTCGGATTGATTATTCGTATGGTAGTTTTGGCAGACTCACAAACGTTCAGAAGTTTACTGTAGGTGTAGAGTTCTGATATTTCAGTAATTAAAGGCCTCCTCTTAATTACTGATTTGCGGGGTGAGTTAATGCTCACCCCTTTCTTTAAAAAAGTAAAGGAATTGTTTGATGATCAAAAATTCGATTCGACTAATCTTAACCCTTCTATTAACCAGTCAAATTATTTTAGCCAAAAATTATAAAGGTGGCGAATATAGAACTAAAGAAGCTTTTCTTTATGGGCGATTTGAATCAAGTTTTAAAGCTCCAGGTAAAGAGGGAACTCTTGGCACTATGTTTACTTACTTTGACGGCTCTCCTTCAGATCCATGGTCGCAAGGTAAATGGAATGAGATTGATGTTGAAATAATGGGGAGATATAATAATGATGTGCAGTTTAATACAATCACTCCCGGACAAATAAATCATGTTCGGCATCAGTATGTAGATTTTAATCCCGCTTTAGATTATCACACATACGCATTTGAGTGGACTCCCGATTACATAGCCTATTTTATTGATGGAGTTGAAGTTTATAGGCAAACTGAAGATTTTGTTAGAACCGTAAATAGAGCACAAAAATTAATGTTTAACATGTGGATACCAAATTACCCTAACTGGGCAGGGGTTTGGAATGACCAGGTGTTACCTGCATTTACCTATTATGATTGGACTGCATATTACAAATACACCCCTGGTAAAGGAAATTACGGTTCTGATAATAATTTTACTTTTGAATGGAAAGATGATTTTGATTTTTTTGATGAGAACAGGTGGGCAAAAGCTACTCATACCTTTGAAGGTAATAATGTTGATTTTGTGCCTGAAAATATTGTTTTCGAAAATGGGAAAATGATAATTAGTTTGACTTCACCTAATGAACTTGGCTATTACGATAAACGCCCTCCTTCAATTATATCTGTCCGCGCACTTAATGAATTTACACTACATGTTTTTTTCTCTGAAGAAGTTGAGAAAACATCGGCTGAATCTGCTTCAAGATATTTAATGGGAGGAGCACCCCCAATAAAAAAAGCAACCCTTTTAAGTGATAATAGAACTGTTGAATTGCAAGTAGAGAAGTTAAATTTAAATTCTCTACCAGCTTTAATTGTATTAAGTGGTATTAAAGATCGATTCGTACCTGCAAATATGGCGTCAAATTTATCCAAATCAATAATTACCACTCCTCAATATAAATTTCCGTTAAAGATTAATGTTGGTGGAAATAGGTTTAATGATTTTATTCCAGATATAGAATTTAAAACCGACACTTCTAATTATGGTTATATGGAAGGATCGAAAGGAGGACCCTTTAGTTTGCCAATAGCTAAGACTGATGATGATGTGGTTTTTCAAAGTGAAATTAATGGAATGGCAAAATATGTGGTGCGGATACCGAATGGTACTTATCGTGTTCAACTTCTTTTTGCGGAAAATCATTTTACACAAAACGGGCAAAGAATATTTGATGTTTATGTACAAGGGAAAAAAGAGTTAACTAAATTTGATATTACCAAAGAAACCGGAATTAGATCGGCTATCATTAAAACAATTGATAATGTAAATGTAGAAAACCATTTGCTTGATATTCATTTCTCGGCTTGGGTCCAGCGTCCACTATTAAATGGAATTATAATAGAACAGATAACTACCGGTGTAGAAGATCACTCAACAATTCCTAAACAATATGAACTAATGCAGAATTTTCCGAATCCCTTTAACCCCGATACTGTTATTAGTTATAAAATTTCAGAGCCAAGTCATATACGATTAAAAATATACGATCTACTTGGAAAAGAAATAAAAGTTTTAGTTGATGAATTCAAACAGCCCGGATTATATAACTCCCAATTTTCTACCTTTAATACAAAAGGTGCTCAACTATCGTCAGGCATTTATTTCTACGAACTTACTGCCGGAAATTTTTCACAGACAAAAAAAATGGTATTGGCAAAATAATATTCATGAATTCTTAAGATGGAAAATATTAATGAAAGTTTTTCATAATTGGTTGATTTATTGTTCAATAAGTATTGTTCTGATATTCATAAATACAAATAGTGTTTATTCGCAGACACTTGATGATAAGATTGATGAGCTTATTTCTAAAATGACATTAGAAGAAAAAGTAAAACAACTTCATCAAGAAGGTTCATTTAATACCGCCGACAATAAACGATTAAAAATTCCTGGCTTTAAAATGGCCGATGGACCTCATGGTGTTCGAAATGGGTTTGCAACTTCATTCCCTGTTGGTTCGGGAATAGCCGCAACTTGGGACAGCGAATTAATTTATAGAGTAGGAGTTGCCTTAGGAAAAGAGTTTCATGGTAAAGGCATTCACCAAGCATTAGGTCCATGTTTAGATTTAACACTTGATCCAAGAAATGGACGCTCCCCCGAAACAACTAGTGAAGATCCATTTTTAAATGGAAAAATTAATACATCAATGGTTCAGGGAATTCAATCAACACCTGTACTTGCTACAATAAAACATTTTTATACAGAATATCGTCAGGTTGGGAGAACTACAAATAACTACACTCTATCGCAGAGAAATTTACTTGAACATCATGGACTTCAATTCAGAGAAGCAATTCAAATCGGCGGCGCATTTAGTGTAATGAACTCATATAATTTGATTAATAATTTTAAAGCCGCCGAAAGTTCAACTTTACTTACAACCGATTTAAGGAAAAAATGGGGCTTTCCATTTTATGTTGTTTCTGATTGGGTGTCAATTAACAGTGCAGAAAAGGCTATTAAAGCTGGCTGCGAAATTGAGATGGGCTCAATTTTATATCAGGATGCTAACAGCGGGTTATTGGCACTAGTTAATAAAGGGATTGTTGATACTACCGTAATTAATGAGGCGGTGCGAAGGGTTTTAAGAACAAAATTTCTATCTGGCATGATCGGGCATTATCCTCAAGGAAATCCATTAGATGTAAACAGTTTCGCTCATCAATCTCTTGCCTTGGAAGCGGGTAAAAAAGGTTTAGTGCTTCTTAAAAATGATGGTAAAATTCTTCCTCTCAATAAATCATTAATAAAAAAAATTGCGGTCATTGGTCCTAATGCGGCAGTGATGCAAACAGATGGTTCAGGCAGCAGCTGGGTTGATCCATTCTATAAAATTTCACCCAAAGAGGGAATTGAAAAATATATTGATCCTAAAAATGTTTTATATGCTAAGGGGTGTGAAATTAGCGGGACTGTTTTTTCGTCAGATGTAAACCAAGCAATCGCGTATGCAAGTGAAGCCGATGTTGTAATTTTCTTTGGTGGACTGGATCCTTCGCAAGAGGGAGAAGGTTTTGATAGAGCTAATAATTCCATAGAACTTCCTGGCAAGCAGAGAGATTTAATTAAACTAATTACTGCAGTTAATAAAAATTTAATTGTTGTGTTAATCAGCGGCGGCATTTGTACTGCAACTCCATTTATCAATGATATAAAAGGATTGATATATGGTTTTTATCCTGGACAGGAAGGAGGAAATGCAATAGCTCAGGTGATATTCGGTGATTATAACCCAAGCGGAAAACTTCCAGTTACTATGCCAAAAAATGATTCTCAACTCCCGAATAGAAATTCTAACAACCTTGATGAATTATTTGGCGGGGGGTATAGATGGTTCGATAAGAATAATCATATTCCTCAATATGCATTTGGTTATGGATTAAGCTACACATCATTTGAGTTTAGTAACTTTTCAACATCCCATTCAAATTGGTTCTTTGCAGAAGAAATAGTTAAAATAAGTGTGGATGTAACAAATACCGGTTCGGTTGCCGGAGAAGAGGTAGTTCAGCTATATATTGGTGCAAGTACAGGATTTGTGAGCCGCAACGTAAAAGACTTGAAAGGATTTAAAAAAGTTTATCTTGAGCCGGGTGAAACTAAAAAAGTTACTTTTGAAATTGGTCCAAATGAACTTTACTATTATAGTTCACAAAAGCAAAGTCATGAGTTGGATCCCGGTACGTACACTTTTTTTGTGGGGAATTCATCTGATAATTTAATTTATAGCAAAAAATTAGATTTACGCCCTCATCCACCTCTGCCCGATCTGCAAATTGCAAATATCTATACAGTTCCCCGTTATCCACTTGAGGGTGAAAAAGTAATTTTTCTAGCGACTGTTATAAATTATGGAACAGGTCCAAGTCCAAACGCAATTTTTCATGAAGTTAGTTTTAAAGTAAATGGGAAAACTGTAAGCCGATCTTTTATAAGTGCTGATTCAATTCCTAAAGCGGGTATGGTTTTACTTAATGGAAATATTGGCGGAATTGATAATGCAAATAATTATTGGGTTGCCGAATCTCCCGGCACATATACAATTGAAGCAATTGTAGATGAAGTTTCTGCAATACAAGAGACTATTGAAAACAATAATTCAAAATCAGTTCAACTGCAAGTATATAATAATCCAGCACAAAATCTCGCGTTCGAAAAAGCTGTAAAAACAAGTTCAATAGAGTCATTTGATTATATTGCACAAAATGCCGTTGATGGAGAATACAATACGCGCTGGTCATCCAAATTTACCGATCCCCAATATTTGACAGTCGATCTTGGCTCAATTCAAAAGTTTAATCAAATAAGAATTACCTGGGAAACTGCATACGGAAAAGAATACATAATTGAAGTCTCTGATGATGAAGTTAATTGGAGGCAGATTGTAAATCAATCAAACGGATTTGGAAATATCGAATTGTGGAAAGTTAACGGGGAAGGAAGATATATAAAATTAACCGGAACTAAGAGAGCAACTGAGTATGGTTACTCAATTTATGAGTTCGAAGTTTTTTATGATTTGACTACTGATATTCGAGAGGATGATCAGTCGGTAATATTAGATTATAAATTAGAGCAAAACTATCCTAATCCCTTTAATCCGGTAACAATTATAAAATACTCAATTCCATCAGGCAATAAGAATGAACCGGGAGTTGTTTCATTAAAGATATTTGATGTGCTCGGTCGAGAAGTTGCAATACTCGTAAATGAAAATAAAGCACCAGGAGTTTATGAAGTTCAATTTGACGGAAGCAATTTTTCGAGTGGAGTGTATTTTTATAGACTCCAATATGGACGCAATGCTCAAGTGAAAAAATTAGTATTGATGAAGTAATTATCATTTTAATAACCGTTCTTATGAAATTAATAATTGAAAAGTTTTTTGCTAATCTGAGTTGATTGAAAAAGAAGTTTAGCAAGTTAAATAAGTTTATTTGCGCGGTAGTCTTTTGTTAATAAAGGCATAGTAATTGCATGAAATTGGTGCGATTAATTTCTAGAAAAATATAATAATTACAAAAAGCGGAGACTTAAATGGCTTCAATATCCCCCGGTACATCAGCATTATCCAGTAAATCGAACGATGAACAATCCTATGGATTTGCCCTTACAGTATTAACCTCATTGTTCTTTATTTGGGGATTCATAACCTGCTTGAATGATATATTAATACCACATTTAAAAGCAGTTTTTACTCTAAACTATACTCAAGTAATGCTCATTCAATTTAGTTTTTTTACTGCGTATGCGGTAGTGTCGCTTCCCTCAGGTATGCTTGTTGAAAAAATTGGTTATAAAAATGGAATAGTAATTGGATTGATTACTGCCGGAGTTGGTTGTTTATTGTTTTACCCGGCTGCGGGAAATCAATCATATTTAATGTTTTTAGTAGCTCTGTTTATTCTTGCCAGCGGAATTACATTATTACAGGTTGCGGCTAATCCTTATGTTGCAATTCTTGGCAAACCAACAACAGCATCAAGCAGATTAAATTTAACTCAAGCGTTTAACTCATTAGGGACAACAATAGCACCATTATTTGGGTCTTTATTAATTTTATCACTCGCAGTTAAAACTGTTGAAGAAATGAAAAGCATGAGTGCCGCTGATATATCGGCATATAAACTTGCTGAGGCAAGCGCGGTTCAAGCGCCATATTTAGGATTAGCTGCTGTGCTTTTCGTTATTGCGGCTCTCTTCGCTGTTATTAAGTTGCCTGTAATTGAAGCACAAGAGTCCTCAGAAAAATCGGATGACGGACAAAACTTTCACGATATGCATAAAAGCGCGTGGGGTTATAAACATTTGATTTTAGGAGCAATTGGAATATTTGTTTATGTAGGAGGAGAAGTTTCAATCGGCTCATTTTTAGTGAATTATTTTAATGAAATTTTGCAAATGGAGGAAGCGGAAGCCGCTAAATATATTATGCTGTACTGGGGCGGAGCAATGGTGGGTAGATTTTTCGGCTCCATAACTCTATCCGAAATGGATAATAATAAAAAGAAAAATTTCTATTTATCATTAGTGTTTGTTCTAGCACTTGTACTCGCGTTATATGTTACCAAAGAATATGAGAACATTTCAACTTTTTCATTAAGTGGATTTGGAAAAACATTAACATTTTTACTGTTGGTTGGTCTTAATTTTATTGCTTTTAATCTTGGTAAAAGAAAACCAAATAGAACCCTTACAATACTAGCTCTATTTGCCGCGGCGCTGGTTTTAGTTTCAATGCTTTCGGGAGGACAAGTAGCGCTCTGGAGCATATTAGCAGTGGGATTATTTAACTCAATTATGTTCCCAACAATTTTTACTCTAGCAATTGATAAGTTGGGAAAACATACGGGTCAAGCATCGGGCATATTATGTACAGCAATAGTTGGTGGTGCTCTTATACCAGTACTACAAGGATTTTTTGCTGATAATATTGGAATTCAGCACGCTTTCTTTATTCCTGTTCTTTGTTATTTATATATAGCTTATTATGGCTTCAAAGGTTACAAACCAGTTTTATCAAACTGAAATAATTATATAGTAAAGTGAAATACTCAAAACGAAATAAAGGTGAAAAATGAAAAAACTAATTTTTTTCTTAATGGTCTTTAGTATTACAGTAACAGCTCAGAAAAAAAGTCTGGAGCAAAGAGTTGATTCAGTATTGGCTTTAATGAATCTATCGGAAAAGGTTGGTCAGCTTGTTCAATATAGTGGAGGTTGGGCTACTGGAGCCGCAACTGCAAGACCCTCTGAAGGAAGCGATGAATTAATTCGTAAAGGAAGAGTAGGATCATTTCTAAACGTAACTGGTGCCGAAGCTACAAGAAAGTTTCAAAAAATTGCAATCGAAGAATCCCGATTAAAAATTCCCTTAATTTTTGGTTTGGATGTAATACACGGCTTTCGTTCAACATTCCCGGTACCAATCGCAGAAGCATGTTCTTGGAATCCATCATTGATCGAAAAATCAACTCGCTGGCAGGCAATCGAAGCTTCGTCGGCTGGTATCCATTGGACATTTAACCCGATGGTTGATATCGCCCGTGACGCGCGCTGGGGCAGAATAATGGAGGGAAGTGGTGAAGACCCATATCTCGGATCATTAATGGCAGCAGCAAGAGTTCGTGGATATCAAGGAAATGATTTATCTGCAAATAATACTCTTCTTGCGTGTGTAAAACATTACGCCGCTTATGGCGCTGCTGAAGGCGGAAGGGATTACAATACTGTTGACCTGTCAGAAAGAAATTTACGCGACTATTATCTTCCTCCTTTTAAAGCAGCAGTTGAAGCCGGAGTTGGTTCACTAATGGCTTCTTTTAATGATATTGCCGGAGTACCAGCATCGGCCAGCAAATTTTTAATGACAAAAGTGCTGCGTGATGAATGGAAAAGTGATGCGTTTGTAGTTAGCGATTGGAATTCTATTGGTGAATTAATTCCACATGGTGTTGCGGCAAATTTAGAAGAAGCCGCCCTACTCGGAATTCACGCGACTGTTGATATGGATATGGAAGCAAATGCATATTATCGTCATCTCGAGAATTTGGTTAATGCCGGCAAAGTTGATATTAAACTTGTTGATGACGCTGTTCGCCGTGTTTTACTAGGTAAATTTAGACTTGGATTATTTGATGATCCATATAAATATTGTGATACCGAACTCGAGGCAAAAACTCAACTAAACAAAGATATAGTTGCCGCTACAAAAGAAGTTGCTCTCGAAACATTTGTCCTACTAAAAAATGAAAAGAATACTTTACCTCTAAAAAAATCTATTAAAAGCATTGCGGTTATTGGTCCGCTAGCTGATTCAAAAGTAGATCCTCTTGGCGGCTGGGAAGCTCTCGGCGATCCCAAAAATGTTGTTACTGTATTGGAAGGTATTAAATCTAAATTAGGCAGTAAGGTAAAAATAAACTATTCTGAAGGGTGCAAAATTGATGATTCTGATAGGAGTAAATTTAGTGAAGCAATAAAATTTGCGCAGGAATCGGATGCAATTGTAGTTGTTGTTGGCGAAGCAAAAACAATGTCGGGCGAAGCACATAACCGTTCAAACATTAATTTACCCGGCGTACAAGAAGATATGATTAAAGAAATTAATAAAATTGGTAAACCTGTAGTTGTAGTTTTAATGAATGGCAGACCCTTAACTATTCCTTGGCTTCATAATAATGTAGCCGCAATACTTGAAGCATGGTTTGGTGGAATACAAACCGGTAATGCGATAGCCGATGTTTTATTCGGTGATTATAATCCTAATGGAAAACTGGTAACATCATTCCCCCGTTCCGTTGGGCAAATTCCAATATATTATAATCATAAAAATACCGGCAGACCATACAACCCAAAAGATAAGTTTACATCTTCTTATTTAGATTTAGAGGTTACTCCTCTTTATCCATTCGGATACGGTTTAAGCTATACAACTTTTGAATATTCTGATCCGGTATTAAGTAAAACTGAAATCAAAAAAGATGAGTCATTAAAAATATCAGTGCAAATTAAAAATACCGGTTCTATTAAGGGCGCTGAAGTTGCTCAGCTTTATATTCGCGATTTAGTGGGTAGCGTTACTCGTCCGGTAAAAGAATTAAAAGACTTTGCAAAAGTGTGGATTGAGCCGGGTGAAACAAAAACTGTTGAATTTACACTTACTCCGGAAAAATTAAAATTTTACGACATTAATATGAATCATGTTGTTGAACCGGGTGACTTTAAAGTATTTGTTGGTACAAACTCTGTAGATGTGAAAGAAGCTTCTTTTAAGGTAGTTGATTAGTATTTTAATTTGCATTAGGCGAAGTATGAATTATGTGGTTTATCATACTTCGCTTTTTTAATTATATTATAACAGCTCTGAGATTAAAATGAAATCATGTCAAATATTTTGCCTAATTCTAATTCTTACCTTTAGCAATCACTATTCGCAATCAACAGGTTTTGTAAAAGTCAGCGGTAAAAAATTAATTGATGAAAATGGGTATGAATTATTGCTGAGGGGAATAAACTTAGGCAATTGGCTTAATCCCGAAGGTTATATGTTTCGGTTTAGTAATGTGAATTCATTCAGACTTATTGATAATACAATAAAAGAATTAATTGGCGCCGATGAAGCCCGATTGTTTTGGAAAACATTTCGTGATAATTATATAACTCACGAAGATATAAAATTCATAAAGAGTACAGGGTTAAATCATGTACGTGTGCCATTCAATTTTAAACTATTTTTGATTGAAGATTATCCTGAAATTTATATTGAGGAAGGATTTAAGCGTTTGGATGATGTGATAAATTGGTGCACGGAAGAAAATCTTTATGTAATTCTTGATCTGCACGCGGCGCCCGGTGGACAAACAGGAGATAATATTGATGACAGCTGGAGCTATCCTTTTTTGTTTGAAGATAAGAAAGCACAGCAAACAACAATTATGTTGTGGCAAAGAATTGCGGAAAGGTATAAAAATGAAAAAATAATAGTTGGTTACGATTTATTGAATGAACCAATTCCGCATTTCTATGAAAACAAAGAAGAGCTTAATCAATTACTTGAGCCTCTCTATAAAAGAATTACTAAAGCAATACGAGAAGTTGATAATAACCATATAATATTTATTGGCGGAGCGCAATGGAATACTAATTTCTCAATGTTCGGTAAACCATTTGATAATAATTCGGCATACACATTTCATAAATACTGGATGCCGGTTGAGCAGAAGGAAATTCAAGATTACGCCGATTTCAGTAATAAATATAATGTACCAATGTATCTGGGTGAAAGTGGAGAAAATGAGGATGAATGGATTAGCACTTTTAGAATATTATTAGAAAAAAATAATTTTGGTTGGAGTTTCTGGCCCTATAAAAAAATGGATTCATCGCGTGGAATGATTCAGTTTGCCAAAACAAAAGAATGGGACGAGATAATTAAGTATGCTGAATCTCCAAAAAAGAATTTTGAAGAAATGAGAAAACTTAAACCGGCTAAAGAAGTTGTGAATAAAGCATTGGCTGATTTATTAGAGAATATTAAATTCAAAAACTGTAGAATCAATGAAGGTTATTTGTTGGCGTTGGGAATAACAAAATAAGTTTATGAAAATTATTACCCTTGAATTATTAGGGGGAAATAGTAGATTTTTGATTAGAGGAAGTAAAATATGAAAACAATAACAACGTTAATCGTGCTGGTTGCCGGAATATTAATAGCCCAGGATAATACACCACCCCAGACACCTAAAAATGTAAAAGTAATTTCTTATGAACTACATTTTGATGTTGTTTGGGATAACAATACCGAGAGTGATTTGGCAGGTTATAAAGTTTATAAAAATGAGAATTCCACTTATAAACTCATGGGTTCTATAAAAAAAAATAAATCATTTTACGTCGATTGGGTAGGCTCGACCAGTATTCAGAATAAATATAAAGTTACTGCTTTCGATAATTCAGGCAATGAATCTGCAATGAGTAGTGAAGTGAGTGGAAGAACAAATCAAATGAGCGATGATGAATTTCTAGATATGACTCAGCGAGCGGTGTTCAGATACTTCTGGGATTGGGGTGATCCTAATTCGGGATTAGCAAGAGAAAGATGGCATCCCGATGAATCGGATGTGACTAATACAATTGGCGGCGCTGGATTTGGTGTTATGGCTATTCCCGTTGGAATTGAAAGAGGCTTCATTACTCGTCAACAAGGAATTGATAGAATCAAAAAAATTCTAGATTTCCTAAATAATAAAGCGGAGAAATTTCATGGTGTTCTCCCTCATTGGATTAATGGCTCAACGGGAAAAGTAGTGAAGTTTGGTCCATATCAGGATGGTGGAGATATAGTTGAATCGGCTTTTATGATTCAAGGCTTATTGGCTGTTAGACAGTATTTTTCAAATCAAACTGATGATGAGGCGCAGATCAGGGATGCCATTAATAAACTTTGGCACGGGATGGATTGGGAATTTTTCCGTAACGGATCAACCGGGTTGTATTGGAATTGGTCACCAACTTATGGATTCAATATTCCAAATAATAATTCTTTCATTTTTCATGGGTGGAATGAAACGCAGATCGCCTATATTTTAGCTATCGCATCCCCAACAAATTCAGTAAAAATTGACCCGAAAACATTTTATAAATCAGGCTGGGGGAATGGGGATAAAATAAGAAACACTAAAACATATTATGGTTATCCTCTTTATCTTGGTACAAATCATGGTGGACCATTATTCTTTACTCATTATTCATATTTAGGATTTGACCCTCGCGGCAAAAGAGATTTATATGCAAACTATTTTAATCAGAATCGGAATCAAACACTAATCCAACGTGAGTATTCAATTGCCAATCCTAAAAAATTTGCCGGCTATAATGAAAATTGTTGGGGATTGACTGCCAGTTACTCAATTCCGGAGGCGGGATATTCAGCTCACGATCCAGATAATGACAATGGCACTATTTCACCAACGGCGGCGCTATCGGCAATGCCATATACTCCAACCGAATCAATAGCCGCGTTAAAGTATTTTTATAGAACTTATGGAGATAAACTTTGGGGTGTGTTTGGTTTTAAAGATGCATTTAATATTACGAAAAATTGGTTTAGCGATGGATACCTCGCAATTGATCAAGGACCAATTATCTGCATGATTGAGAATTACCGCTCTCAATTATTATGGAATAATTTTATGACTGCCCCCGAAATTGC
Organism: Melioribacteraceae bacterium; assembly: GCA_019638015.1. Taxonomy (NCBI): domain Bacteria; kingdom Pseudomonadati; phylum Ignavibacteriota; class Ignavibacteria; order Ignavibacteriales; family Melioribacteraceae; species Melioribacteraceae bacterium. The sequence continues at coordinate 455,935 of JAHBUP010000001.1, forward strand.
GCCGATACTTGATTATTCTAATCCAAAAGGTTTATTCTTTCAGGATGCAACAGATGTTAAAGATGAGAAAATTCCAAATGAATTTAAGTTGAATCAGAATTATCCAAACCCGTTTAACCCCGATACAATAATTAGCTATCAATTATCAGCATCATCTCCGGTTAGTTTAAAAATATATGATTTGCTCGGAAGAGAGATTTCCACTTTAGTCAATGAATTTCAAGATGCGGGTATCTATAATGTAAGATTTAAAAATGATATTTCTTCTCATTCACCTGCCTCTGGCGGGTTTATCCGCGCTGGTGGACAAGCTCAATACTCTTCACTCTCTACCGGAATTTATCTTTACACGCTTCAAGCGGGTAATTATTCTCAAACTAAAAAAATGGTGTTCCTGAGGTAAAATGAAAAATCAATTATTCACCAAAATTATGAACAAAAAATATCAGGAAATGATTATGAAAAAATTATCGCTGATAATAATCACTATTATAATGACATTATTTATCGATTGCTCTTCACAAACAACCGAACCGGAAAAGAAAACTAATATTCCTGAAGTGCCAGGATATACATTGGTTTGGAACGATGAATTCGATAACCCGGGGTTACCTGACCCTAAAAAATGGGGTTATGATGTAGGAGGACATGGATGGGGAAATCAAGAGCTTCAATACTATACTGAAAATAGAAAAGAGAATGCCAGAGTTGAAAATGGAAAACTGATTATTGAAGCGAAGATGGAAAATTTTCAGGGCAGCAGTTTTACATCTGCAAGATTAATTACTAAAAATAGAGGCGATTGGACTTATGGTCGTTTTGAAATTAGAGCTAAACTTCCATATGGTAAGGGAACATGGCCGGCAATCTGGATGCTGCCGACTGTCTGGAATTTAGGAAACGGGGGCTGGCCCGATAATGGAGAAATTGATATAATGGAACATGTCGGGTATAATCCGGGAGTGATTCACGCATCTACTCATTGTAATAAATATGTGCATAGTAAAAACACTCAAAAGACCGGTACCACACAAGTACTTGATGCAATGACGGCATTTCATACATACGTTATAGAGTGGACTGAATCTGAAATTAAGGCTTATGTAGATGATAAACATTACTTTACTTCTGTTAATGAAAACAGAGGTTGGGAATATTGGCCATTCTATAAAGATTTTCATCTTATACTTAATATTGCGGTTGGAGGAACTTGGGGCGGTGCTCAAGGAATTGATCCAACTGTCTTTCCTCAAAAGATGGAAGTTGAGTATGTAAGGGTGTACAAAAAAGTTAATTAGTTTTGTTTAACCGCGAACAACTCTGCGCTCTCTGCGTTAAAGCTTTTGATTTTTAGGAGTGTAGAATGAGATTCTATGTTTTTTAAACCGCAAAGGACGCTGAGTATCCGCGGAGTGTGCAAAAGAGTTTTTTTCTCTGCCTCCGCTGCGAAAAACATTGCACTCTCTGCGTTATAGCTTTTACTCTTATTAACAAATAATATTCAATACAAAAATGAAAATTGCTGTTCTAATTTTAACGGGCTTCTTTTTAAGCACATCAATTGCTCAGGTAAACTTTACTTCCTCTAATCTTCCTATAGTAATAATTAATACTAAAGGACAAACCATTAAAGATGAACCGAAAATTAATGTTGAGTTCGGAATAATTTTTAATGGAGAGGGTAAAAGAAATTACCTCAGTGATTCGCTAAATCATTACAATGGAATTGCAGGGATTGAGTATAGAGGGCACAGCTCACAAGGATTTCCAAAAAAGCAATATGGAATTGAACTAAGAGATGCGCTAGGCAATAATGTTAATGCTCCATTACTTGGGATGCCGGCAGAAAGTGATTGGGTGCTTAACGCATCTTATACCGATAAATCATTATTACGAAATGTTATTGCGTATAATCTTGGCAACAATTTAGGGCGGTATGCTTCCCGCACAAGATTTTGTGAAGTAGTGCTCAATAATCAATATTTGGGAATATACATACTTCAGGAAAAAGTAAAGCGGGATAAAAACAGAGTTGATATAAAAAAATTGGAAGCCCTCGATATAAGCGGTGACGCTCTTACGGGAGGATATATATTAAAGATTGATAGAATTGATCCTGGTGATAAATATTTTAACTCTCTTTATTCTGGAGTTTATCCGAGAACTCCAAGTCGTCCTTCACCAATTAGCTATGTTCATGTATATCCAACTTCGGTAAATATATTGCCCGTTCAACAAAATTATATTAAGAATTTTATTAATCTATTTGAAACACTTCTAACAAAATCCGCAATTAACGAACCATTCAGCGGTTACACAAATTATATTGATGTAGATGCCTGGATTGATTATTTCCTGATTTCAGAATTTACGAAAGCCACAGATGCCTACCGCCTGAGCACCTATTTATATAAAGATCGTGACAGTGAAGGGGGCAAGTTGGTTTTGGGACCAATATGGGATTATGACCTCTCGTTTGGTTTAGCTGATTATGCGGATAGCTGGCTTGCAAGCGGATGGCAGGCTTACATTAATCATTATGAGGGATTATGGTCTGCACCATTCTGGACAACAAAATTAATTGATGACCCAATGTTTCTTCATAAACTGGCGAAGCGCTGGCACTCAATTAAGGAGACAGTTTTTAAGCCGGAGGTAATTGTAAAATTTATTGATCAAAACACCTCGTTAATTCAAGAAGCACAATTGAGGAATTTTCAGAAGTGGCCTGAGCTTTTTAATGGAACTTATATTTGGCCTAACAAAAATCGATTTTATTCATACAGCGATGAAATTCTATATCTCAAAACCTGGATTACACAACGCTATAATTGGATAGATAATAAACTCCCTAAAAATTATTCTGATATCGAATGGCTGCAGCCGGATCTTTCAAAAATAAAGTTTGAGATTAATAAAACCGTTAAAATTCCACTCTCCTTAATTACGGCAAATATTAAAAATATTTCATCATTAGAGTTTGTTACTCAATCAAATCTTCTAAATGTAAAATTAACAAACGATTCTCTTGAAATAATAATGTATGCTTCTGGAATACATGTATTTAAAGGGGTAGCAAAACTTAATGGTGTGAATGTTTCTATCTCCCCAGAATATAAACTGGATGTTGTTACAAGTGTTAAATTAGAGAATGAACTTCCAGCAAATTTCGAGTTGTTTCAAAACTATCCAAATCCGTTTAATCCAGAGACAACTATTGGCTATCAGATTGCTGATGCTGGCAATGTGAGTTTAAGAGTTTATGATATTCTAGGAAGAGAAGTTGCGGTTTTAGTAAACGAAGTTCAGCAGCCTGGAACATATAACGTAAAATTTTCGATGAATGATCTTGAATCAAGCTCAACTCATCACTCTCACCCGCCTATGGCGGGCAGGTCCAATACTTTCACCCGCCACTGGCGGGCAAGCTCACATCTGTCTTCATCTGTCTATTTTTACACACTTCAAACGGGCAATTATTCTCAAACAAAAAAGATGATTCTAATAAGGTAATCGTTGAAAAGTAAAATCACCTCTCATTATCTCATTATTTACTTTACTTCATTTTTAAAATTCTCTAATTTGAATTCAGTAGCATCAAGATTTGGAATGAAATTGATTTAGAAAGGAGCAAAAAAAGAGGCGGCATCCTTAATCTTGCCGATTATAGCTCTAAAAAAATCTTAAGATTGTTCGATTCTATACCAATGAAACGTCTTTTAGAGGAGAAGCAAAATGATTTTTTCGGAAAATGCTTTTAGCCCGCTCAAAATTTTAATTGTGGAAGATCAGTTGATTATTGCCGCTGAATTAAGTGCCGCTCTTAAAAATTTTAATTATGAGGTAGTTGGTATTGCCAATACTTCGGCCAAAGCTATTTCACTAACAAAAGAAAAATCACCCGACATCATTTTGATGGATATAATGTTAAAAGATGGAGATGATGGAATTGAAACAGCACTAAAAATTAAAACTGTTGCTGATTTGCCAATAATTTTTGTTACTGCATACTCCGATAGATCAACAATTGAACGAGTTAAATCGGTTGGACCCGCCGGATATTTAATAAAACCTTTTAACCATAATGAATTGTATTCTGCAATTGAAACTTCTTACTACAAACATAATATCGAAAAAAAATTAAAAGAAAGTGAAGAACGGTACCGCCGATTAATAGAGGGTTCCCCCGATATAGCCTACAGGCTCTCCACAAAAAGAGGGGCAATATTCTGGTCATTAAGCGTTGAAAAAGTTTTGGGTTTTAAAGTTGATGAATATTTGGAAAATCCTCATAAATGGTATAATTCCATAATTGCGGAGGATAAACTTAAAGTTGATGAAGCCATTCAAAAAGGTGTAAACGGGGAATATTACGAAGTTGAGTATAGAATATATAACTCAAGTGGAAATATTGTTTGGCTGAATGACCGGTTTATAGGCAGATCAATGGAAGGGGATGAGGTTATAATTGAGGGACTTGCATCCGATATAACCGAAAAGAAATTAGCTTCCGAAACATTAATGCAAAATGAGAAACGATTCCGATCTCTATTTAATAATGTTGCAAATATTTCTGTGCAGGGTTATAATGCTGATGGTAAGGTACTTTATTGGAATAAAGCCAGTGAAAAAATTTATGGCTACACAGAAGAGGAAGCCCTTGGCAAATCTCTCCTTGATTTAATTATTCCTCCATTTATGAGAGAGGGGGTAAAGGAAGCTGTTGCCAATATGGTTAAGACCGGAGAACCAATTCCGGCAGAAGAACTGCAACTAATGAAAAAAGATGGCTCTCTAATTCCTCTCTTTTCAAATCATACAATTATTGATGTTCCAGGAAAAGGTAAAGAACTCTTCTGCCTCGACATTGATTTAACTGAGCTTAAAGAGAAGGAAAGAGCACTTTTAGAAAATGAAAAAAAATTAAAACTCGCCGAAAAAATTGCAAGACTTGGATATTTTGAGAGAAATTTGCAGACCAATGAAGTTAAATGGTCTGATGAAATCTATTATATTTTAGGAATAACTAAAGAGGAAGGTACCAAATCAATTCCTCAACTTATTGAATTAGCACACCCTGATGATCGATCATTTTTCGAAAATGAATTTAAAAACGCAATTCTAAATAAAACCGATATTGAGAAAGTCTTTAGATTTATAAAAAATAATGGAATAACCGTTACATTACATGGCGTTTGGAATTTTACTAAAGACGAAGAAACCGGGCATTATAAAATGTTCGGGACTTTCCAGGACATTACTGAAAGAATTAAATCCGAAGAAAAATTAAGAGAAAGTGAAGATAGGTGGCAGTTTGCTCTCGAAGGCGCAAATGATGGGGTGTGGGATTGGAATATCTTAACGAATGAGATTTATTATTCTAAAAAATGGAAAGAGATGCTCGGTTATGAGGATGAGAATATTGATCCTAATCTTGATTCATGGAAAAACTTAATTCACCCAAAAGACTTTAATGAAACAATGTCCCGAGCAAAAGAATTTATTGAAGGAAAGCTTGAGGTATATCGATCAGAACATAGACTTAAATGCAAAGATGGTTCATACAAATGGATTTTAGATAGAGGTAAAGTAATAAAGAGGGACGAAAAAGGTAATCCTCTTCGTGCGGTTGGTACTCATACCGATATTCATGAAAGAAAAATGACTGAACTATTGATGGATGCCAGAATTAGACTGAACGAGTATTCAATCAATCATACTCTTGATGAATTAATACAAAAAGTTTTAGATGAACTTGAAATTCTCACCGAAAGTAAAATAGGTTTTTTCCATTACGTCGAAGAGGATCAAAGAACACTTCGCCTTGAAATGTGGTCCACAAATACAATTAATTCAATGTGCACACTTGAAGCAAAAGGGAGGCACTATGATATTGATTTTGCGGGAGTGTGGACAGATTGCGCTAAAGAAAGAAAGCCGGTGATTCACAATGATTATCAGAATCTTAAACATAAAAAAGGATATCCCGAAGGACACGCTCATATAACCAGGGAACTTGGTTTACCAGTAATTAGGGATGGAAAAGTAAAAGCAATATTGGGTATAGGTAATAAAGAAACAGATTATACAGAAAATGATATTCAAACTGTTTCACTTTTGGCAGACCTTGCATGGGATATTACCGAAAGAAAAAGAGCCGAAGAAAAGTTAAGAGAAAATGAAGCAAAATACCGGCTCCTTATTGAAAACCAAGCAGATCTTGTTGTTAAAGTTGATACCGGTGGTCAATTTCTTTATGTAAGTCCAAGTTATTGCAAAACTTTTGGAAAAACTGAAAATGAATTATTGGGGAGTTCCTTTTTCCCATTAGTGCACCCTGATGATATTCAAGATACAAAGCTTCAAATGGAGAAACTTTATTCTCCTCCTTATGTCTGTCTGTTGGAACAAAGAGCAATGACAATAAATGGCTGGCGATGGTTCAGCTGGAAAGACACCGCAGAACTTGACGAGCAGGGAAAAGTAGTTACAATTATTGGAGTAGGACGCGATATAACCGAAAGAAAATTGGCTGAGGAACAACTGCTTGAGAGCAGAAACAAAATTAATAGTTTGCTTGAAGCCGCACCTGTAGGTATTGGATTAGTAAAAAACCGGATTATTCTTCAAGTAAATGATGCCTTTTCAACTATCACCGGATACTCGAAAGAAGATGTTATCGGAAAAAGTTCCAGAGTTCTTTATGAGACTGAAGATGAATTTAAGCGTTCCGGCGAAGTGAAATACAATATGATTGCTGAAAAAGGGATTGGGGTTGTAGAAACTAAATGGGTTAGAAAAGATGGGAAAGTGGTAGATATTATTTTAAGCTCAGTTTTAATCGATAAAAATGACGCAATGAAAGGTGCTACATTTACTGCTCAAGATATAACAGAGCAAAAGCGTTCTGCAGAGATATTAAGCGTAAGCGAAGAAAAACACCGCCGCCTATTTGAAACGATGGTCCAAGGAGTAGTTTATCAGGATTCTGAAGGGCATATAATTTCCGCTAATCCTGCGGCCGAAAGAATTCTTGGTTTATCTCTCGATCAGATGATGGGAAAAACATCTCTAGATCCTGGCTGGAAAACTATTCATGAAGATGGATCCGATTTTCCTGGAGAATCTCACCCAGCAATGCGGGCATTGCGATCAGGTCAAAAAGAGAATTCTATCATTGGAATAATGAATCAAAAAAATAATAAACATTCATGGGTTTCTGTTACAGCAATTCCATTATTTAAAAATGGAGATGAAAAACCACACCAAGTCTATACTACACTGGAAGATATAACTGAAATTAAATCGGCACAAAAAGAATTGGCTGAGAGCGAAAAGAAATATAAAATGCTCGCTGATAACGCCGAAGATGTTATTTGGACTATGGATCTGGAAGGAAAATTTACCTACATAAGTCCTTCCATAAAAAAATTACGCGGATATACTGTAGAAGAAGTGATGAATGAATCTCTCTGGGATTCCATTGCCCCCGACTTTCATGAATATATTCGAAATGAAAATAAAGCCGCCTTTGAATACTTTGATAATTATGGAAAATATCCAACAAAAACGCATGAAATACAGCAAACTACCAAAAACGGAAACTACATTTGGGTCGAAATTAATACAAGTGGAATATATGACACCGATGGAAAGTGTGTCGGGATTTATGGTGTTTCAAGAAATATTGATAAAAGAAAGAGGGCTGAACTTGCAGTTTATGAAAGTGAATATAAATACAGAACTCTTGTATCAAATATGCCGGGTATTGTTTATAGATGTGAATTAACCCCCCCATGGGAAATGTTTTTTATTAGTGAAGAGATTGAAAGAATTTCAGGGCATAAAAAAGAAGATTTTGAATCGGCCAGATTAAAATATGCTGAAATAGTTCATCCCGAAGATTTGCCGGGATTAGAAAAAATTGTTGCTGAGGGAATCACCTCACATACTTCTTACCAGCTTGAATATAGAATTATTGACAGCCGGGGAGAGATTCGTTATGTATCCGAGCGAGGAAGAGCTATTTATAACCATGAACAGAAACCCTTATATCTGGATGGTGTAATTATAGATATTACCGAGAGAGTAAAAGCTGAAGAGTCATCTAAAAAAAGTGAATTAAAGTATAAACAATTATTCGAATCAAATTATGATGGTATAGTCATAATTCGAATTAACGAGAGTGGAATTCCAGATAAATTTCTTGAAATAAATAATTCAGCCGCTTCAATGCTGGGTTATACAGTAGAAGAGATGCTTAATATTCTTCCCCATGATATTGAAATAGATGTTAATGAAGAAAAAATAAATCATCGGAAGAGTGAGCTTTTAGAAAAAGGGATTGTGAGTTTTGAAACACAGCTTCTGCATAAAAATAAAAAAATAATTGATGCTGAATTTGTTGTTCAGATTTTAAACTATGAGGGTAAGCCTGTACTTTTTAATATTGTGCGAGATATTACCGAGCGAAAAATAGTTGAAGAAAAACTTAAAACTGTTGATAAAGTATTTAATCACTCAATTGATATGCTATGTATAGCGGGATTTGATGGATATTTTAAAGTACTGAATCCTGCATGGGAAAAAACATTGGGATGGAGTACACAAGAACTGCTAGCCAAACCATGGAATGATTTTGTATATCCAGATGATATTGAATCAACAAACAATGTAAAATCTGTTATAGTTGATGGACAGGAAATATATCAATTCGAAAACAGATATGTCTGCAAAGATGGTTCAATTAAATGGCTTTCATGGAATTCCTTCCCCTACCCGCAAGAAAATATAATGTTTGGTGTAGCCCGCGATATTACTGAAAAGAAAATTGCCGAAGATAAATTAAAGCAGAGTGAAGAAAGATTTAGCAAAGCATTCCGCATCAGCCCCGATTCAATTAACATTAACCGAGTGTCCGACGGCAAATATATTTCTATAAACGAAGGCTTTACAAAAGTTACCGGTTATACAGAAGAGGATGTAGCTGGCAAAACTTCGCTGGAGCTGGATATATGGGTTAATGAGGCGGATAGAAAAAAATTGGTTGAGGGATTATTAAAAGATGGATTAGTTGATAATCTCGAAACGCAATTTAGAATGAAGAACGGAAATATTGTTACCGGATTAATGTCCGCTTCCCTAATTGAATTAAATGGTGAAAAGCATATAATAAGTATTACTCGTGACATATCAGAGAGAATTGAGATTGAGAATGCTATGCGGGAGAGTGAAGCTAAATTCCGCTCACTTTTTGAAAATGCTGTAATGGGTATTTACCGCACAACCCCCGGGGGAAAAGTAATTATGGCTAATCCCGCTCTCCTTAAAATGCTTGGTTACAATTCTTTTGAAGAGCTGTCAAATCTAAATATTAATCAAGAGGGATATGCTTCTTCGGGCCAGCGAGAGGAGTTTATAAAACTAATTGAGCAAAATGGATTTATAGAAGGTTATGAATCAAAATGGTTTAAAAAAGATGGCTCAATAATCTATATGCGTGAGAGCGCCAAAGTAATTAATAATGAAAACAATGAACCAATCTATTATGAAGGTACAGTTGAAGATATAACACTTAGAAAACTCGCCGAGGAATCTCTGCTCGAAGAACAGTACCGGATTAGCATGTTAATGGATAGTGTAACCGAGGCAATTTATTTTAAAGATATTCAAAGCAGATTTATTGGAATGAATAAATCACAGGCTAAACGATTTGGTTTAACCGACATATCAGAAGCTCTTGGAAAGACCGATTTTGATTTCTTTTCAGTGGAGCATGCCCAAAAAGCATTTGACGATGAACAGAAAATAATTAGTACCGGAAAACCTTTAATTGATCTTGAAGAAGAGGAGGTATGGCCGGATGGAAGCTTAAGTTGGGTTTCCACTACAAAGATGCCGCTAAAAGATTATAGCGGTAAAATTGTAGGCACTTTTGGTATTTCAAAAATTATTACTGATAGAAAATTAGCCGAAAAAGCACTTCGTGAAAGTGAAGCAAAATTCCGATCCTATATCGAGCATTCACCCGTATCTATATTTATTGTAAACGCACAAGGAAAGTATATAGAAGTAAATAAAGCCGCTTGTAACCTTTTGGGGTATTCGGAAGAAGAGCTTCTTAATCTCTCTATAAAGGATATTGTGAGTCCAAATGGTATAGTTACAGCATTTGAGCACTTTAAACAAGTTCAAACTAAAGGTTTTGCTAGTAGCGAGATTTTACATCTTCATAAATCAGGCAGGGAATTCTGGGCAATTATTACCGCAGTAAAAATATCAGACAATCGTTTTATGGGGCACGCGATAGATATTTCAGAGAGAATTGAGTACGAAAATAAATTAAAAGAGAACGAGGAGAGATTCAGGGGAATAATAGATACTTCAATTGATGGATTTTGGGTTGCTACCGTAGATGGAATAATAAAAGAAGTAAACACCGCCTACTGCTCAATGACCGGATTTTCAGCCGATCAAATTGTAAATAAACACATTTCTAATTTTGATGCCACGGAGGACCGTGAGGATGTTCTAAATCATACTAAAAAAGTTATTGAACGAGGATCTGACCGATTTAAATCAAAACACATATGCGCCGATGGATCAATTTTGCTAGTTGAGATTAGTGTTTATTTCTTATTGAAGCAGAACAGCCTGTTAGTATTTATTAGAAATATTACAGACCGGGAAAACGCCATTAACGCACTTCTCGAAAGTGAGGATCGTTACCGCAAAGTAGTTGATAACTCCCCGGATGGAATAGCAATTCACCAAAATGGTAAGTTTGTTTTCGCTAATGAAAGCGCTCTCAAATTAATAGGAGCGGAATCATTTGAGCATTTGTCGAAATATGGAATTCTTGATATAGTTCACCCCGATTATAGAACAATAGTGATGGAGCGAATTCAGGAAATGAGTTTGCATAATACAATAGCCCCTCCCCAACATGAAAAATTATTACGTTTAGATGGGCACGAAATTGATGTGGAAATTGTAAGTACCCCGTTCATTTTCAATGGGCAAAAGGCATTTCAACTAATTGCTCGCGATATTACCGATAAAAAACGAGCTGAGAATTTAATTTTGATGCAGAGGGATCTTAATCATCAGCTCATTAATGTGAATACACTTCAGAGCGCGACAGAAATTATTTTTAGGTTTGCTAAAAAAATAGACAACATAACCGCGGGCGGGATTTATCTTACAGATGAAAAGGGGGGATTAACTTTATTTGACAGTTTCAATTTATCTAAAAAAACTATTAAAGAGATTCAGAAATATGACGCTGATTCTATTCAACTAAAAATGGTTGCCGAAGGTGACCCTATCTATATAAGTTATAATAAAGATGAGTATTCCCCTAAAAAAAGTGTTGAAGGTAAAACAATACTTGGAATTGCCGCAATACCATTAAGAAAGGATAACAAGGTTGTCGGTGTATTAAATCTCGCATCAGAAAAGGTTTATGAATTTTCCGAAAATCAAAAGCATTTAATTGAGGCATTCGCTTCCCAAATTGGCAGTTATCTTAATAGAATCCTTATAGAAGAAGAAATTAAAAAAAGTGAAGAAAAATATCGTTCATTCTTTGAGGCCGATTTAACAGCTGATTTCAAATCGACTATAGAGGGAGAACTTTTAGAATGCAATGAATCATACGTGAAAATGTTTGAGTTCGATTCCAAAGAACATGCTCTGCGTACAAAAGTGGTAGACCTTTATATCGACATCAAGCAGCGCGAAGACAAATTATTGAAATTGAAGAAAGCAAAAAAACTTGAGAATTTACAAGCAAAAATGAAAACCATTACAGGGCGAGAAATATATATCATTCAAAATTTGGTTGGTGAATTTAATGAAAAAGGAAAACTTGTAGGCACAAGTGGTTATATATTTGATATAACAAAAATAAAATTGGCTGAGCTAGCGTTAAAGGATAGTGAAAGGAAATACCGAGAGTTATTTGACAGTATGCAGGATGGATTTGCTCTACATGAGCTGATTCTTTCTGATGATGGCAAGCCGATTGATTATACATTTTTGGCCGTAAATAAAGCATTTGAAAAGATGACCGGGCTAAATTCTTCTGAAATTGTTGGTAAAAGTGTTATGACTGTTATGCCCGGTACAGAAAGTTACTGGATTGAGAGATATGGTAAAGTAGCATTAACCGGCAAACCACTCCGGTACGAAAATTATTCCAAAGAATTAAATAAATATTACCGTGTGCTTGCTTATTCTCCCGAAAAAATGAAGTTCGCTGTAATAGTTGAAGACGTTACGGATGTAAGAATTAAAGAAGAAAAAATTAAGCAGCTCTCAGTTGCCGTTGAACAAAGTCCGGTTTCAGTGGTTATCACCGATTTGAAGGGAGAGATTGTATATGTTAATAAAATGTTCAGCAAAACAACTGGATACACTTTTAAAGAAGCTATAGGAAAAAATCCAAACATATTAAAATCGGGGAATATGTCTAATTCGGAATATTCTAAGATGTGGGACACAATTACTAATGGAAAAAGTTGGAGCGGAATCTTTCACAACAAAAAGAAAAATGGTGAATTGTTCTTCGAATCTGCTAAAATAAGTCCTATTCTCGATGCTACCGGTAAGCCCACACATTTTATAGCAGTTAAGGAGGATATTACCGATAGAATTAAAATTGAAACTGAGCTCGAACATCATAGGACAAACCTAGAATTACTGGTTGCTCAAAGAACAAAAGAGCTTGATTCAGCCAATAAAAAACTACAACTCGAAATTGCCAAAGAAAAAGAATTTGAGATGGTGCTCCAGCAGGCGCTCGAACGTGAAAAAGAATTAAATGAACTCAAAACTAAATTTATATCAACTACCTCGCACGAGTTTAGAACACCGTTAACTTCTGTTCTATCATCCGCGGAACTTCTAAAAATTTATGGAAGAAAGTGGCCGGATGAAAAATTTAATCGTCATACGGATAAAATAATTTCATCGGTTGATACACTTACCAGAATGCTTGATGATATATTGACGATCAGCAGATCAGAGAGTGGTAAAATTCACTTTAAACCGGAAAAAATAGACCTTAGAAAAGTATGCGAGGAAATTATAGAAGAAACAAGCGCGCATGCAACTAAAAACCACAGGTTTATATTTAAGTTTCGATCCCGAAAAAATGATTTTATACTGGATGCAAAATTGCTACGGTTCATTATTGTAAACTTACTTAGCAATGCTTATAAATACTCACCGGTGGGTGGAGCGGTTACATTTGAAATATCAGTGAAAAGAAATAAAGTAGTTTTATCAATTGAGGATCAGGGAATTGGAATCCCGGCAGATGAAGTCGGTAATCTATTCCAGCCGTTCCATAGAGCTAATAACGCATCAGATTTACCCGGTACAGGGCTTGGACTTTCTATCGCTAAGCGTGCAATCGATTTGCATGGCGGTGAAATTAAGGTTTATTCTGAATTAGGCAAGGGAACAAACTTTATTGTGGAACTGCCGCTCGAGAAGGGTAGCGTGAAGTGATATAAGAAAATCTAAATTAGAATTAGATATTGTCTTCTTATTTTGTAAACTTAACTGGGTTTTTTATGAATGAAAAAATTGAAGGATTCTTATCCAAAAAATCAAACGCTCTTTTATTGGTGGTAATTTTTAGTGTTCTAATAATTCTAATGGGCTACTTTTTTTATCTGGATGAAGAGAAAACATTACGGCAGAATATCAATAAACAGCTTAAATCAGTTACCGATCTTAAAGCTAAACAGGTATCCGATTGGTTTGTGGATGAGATGCACGATGCTGAGGTTATTGCCCAAAATGTTTTTATAACCAGTTTGATTGAAAAATATATTTCGGATAAATCATTTGAGTCCCGTCGATCCGTCGAAAAATTTATCAAATCATTAGAAATAGAACATGGCTATGGACATATTTTGGTTTTTTCAAAAAATATAGAATTACTTGCTTCAACCAATAAGAATATCTCACTTGCCGATGATAATCTTCGGGAGCATGTAGTAAAAGCGATACAAGGCAAAAACACAATTAGCACAGATTTGTATTATTGTAATACACACAAAATAATTCATATCGATTTCATTGCTCCAGTTTTAAATAAAGATAAAAATTCAATTGGAGCAATCGTATTCAATCTAAATCCACATGATTACCTATATCCGACAATAGAAACATGGCCGATTGATAAAAAGCATTATCAAACTCTACTAATTAAAAAAGATAAGAAAAATGTTGTGATATGCAACCCATTGCCGGATTCGGTTAACTCTAAGTTGGATCACAAAACTCCATTGACAAAAAATCATTTGCCTCAAGTTAAAACAGTTTTAGGTTATGAGGGGTTTATTGATGGTGAAGATTACAGGGGAATTCCAATAATAGCTTATAGCAAAAAGGTAACATCTTCAAACTGGTTTCTAATTTCAAGAATAGACAAAAGTGTTTTGAATAACTCTTTAATAAAAAAAGGTGCGAACATTTCTGTTTATGTTATTATGATAATAATTATGCTTACTACTGCACTTGCCTTCATATACAGTTTTAGGCAACGTAACATTTATAGAAAGCTGTTTACTCAAGAGCGAGCATTAAGGCAGTATCAAGAGGAGTTTAAAACTATTCTTTACAGTATTGGTGATGGAGTGATTACAACAGATAAAAGCGGTAATGTAAGACAGTTGAATCATACCGCCGCTGATTTAATTGGGATTAAAGAAAAAGAGGCTGAAGGTAAGCCGCTAACCGATGTTTTTAGAATAATTAATGAATATACAAGGGAAACTGTTGAAAGTCCGGTGCATAAAGTATTAAAAGAAGGAGTAGTAGTTGGTTTGGCAAATCACACTTTACTGCTTTCGTTCGATGGAAAGGAAATTCCGATTGCCGACAGCGGCGCACCAATAAGAGACGAGAATGGTAATATTTCGGGGGTTGTGCTTGTTTTTAGAGATCAGACAGAGGAGAGAAATTATCAAAGGAATCTTCAGTTAAATAAAGATCATCTTGAAGAGGAAGTTATCAAAAGAACGGATGAGTTGAAGAGGCAATACAACTACTTGAGAAATCTAATTGATACGATACCTAATCCTATATTTTTAAAAAATGCTAAATTTGAGTATGTAGATGTAAATAAGGCCTTTGAAAAATTCTTCCATATTAAACGCGAGGAAATTATTGGCAGAAGAGCCGAAAGTCTGTATGTGAAAAATTTGTCGATTTTAACAAAACAATATGAAGAAAGACTTTTAAAAGATCCGGCTCTTTTCTCTTATGAAACTTTATATATCGGTGAAGAAAAAAATACACCGGTGCTTATTAATATAGTTTCGTTTGGGGATGAAAAAGTAAATGTTGAAGGAATAACCGGTTTAATAATTGATATTTCATTGCAGAAAGAGCTGGAAACAAAACTACGTTCTGCTTATGAAAAGGAAAAAAATATTAACGAAATGAAGACAAACTTTATAGCCACTGTTTCTCATGAGTTTAGAACCCCTTTAACAACAATTCTAGGAAGCGTTGAACTTTTAGAAAGATACGCAGAACCGTTAGCCGACGAAAAAATATCGCGTCATATTAAGAAAATTCATGATTCGATTGAGTATATGACTGGTCTAACTGATGACGTGCTTTCAATTTCGAGAAGTGACCGGGGTAAAATTAAACTAGAAAAAACTAATGTTGAAATTAATAACCTGATTGAAAAGTTAGTTGAAGATTGCAAAGCCTATTGCAAAAATGATCAAAAAATTAATCTGGTTACAAGTTTAGATCATGATGTTATAAACGTTGATCCCAAATTGATAACTCAAATATTGAATAATTTGATAGTTAATTCTATTAAATATTCCAATCCAAATTCCGAAATAAACGTTACTGTGAAATTTGATAAACTCGATGATCAATTATTGTTGAATGTTAAAGATAATGGCAGTGGAATTGCAAAGGAGGAAATTGAACATATATTCGAACCTTTTTTCAGAGCTAAGAATTCTAAAAATATATCGGGTTCTGGACTTGGACTTAGTATAGTTAAAAGATCTGTAGAACTGCACAATGGTAAAATAGAAGTAAAATCAGAACCCTCTGTAGGCACTGAATTTAATGTAATAATCCCAACTAATAATTAATTGAATATGAAAAAAAAAATATTAGTAATTGAAGATGAAAAAAATCTCCTCGACGATATTAAAACCCTACTTGAGGAAGAAAATTATACCGTGTTTACTGCTTCAGATGGCAAGAGGGGAATCTCAATAGCAAAAGAGGAAAAACCCGATTTGATTATCTGCGATGTGATGATGCCCGGTATTGACGGTTATGAGGTACTACGAACACTCTCTTTAAATAAAAATACCAAACAAATTCCATTTATATTTTTAACGGCAAAAGTAGAAAGAGAAGATATACGTCTTGGTATGCAGCATGGCGCCGATGATTATCTATTTAAACCTTATAAATCGGCAGAGCTAATAAGCGCAATTGAAGCCCGGTTTAAAAGAATTAAAATGCTAAGCGCGAGTTTTGAGAAAAAAGAAAAGGAGAGAATTAAAAAATATTCATATGATGAGAAAATATTTATCAAAATTGGAGATCATCCCCATATTCTAAAAATAAATGAGATACTTTATATAAGCGCGGAAAACCAGTATAGTTCAATTAATTTATGTACAGGCAAATCTCTGCTTATTCGGAAATCAATTACGGGATGGGAAAGTATTTTGCCGGAGAAGGAATTTTTAAGAATTCACCGGTCCACAATCATTAATATGGAATACATCGTAAAAATGGGTAAATGGGATAATGCTTCGTTGCTAGTGTATCTGCAATCAGTCGATAAACCATTTATAATAAGCAAAAGGAATTCAACAAAATTAAGGATGAATGGGATATAGCATATATTATTCCATAAGGAATAATAGAAATAATTTCCAAAATGTTGTATTGCGTTACATGAATTACAAATGACAACCTTTTTCGTATTTATAGTAGTCTTGTTAAGATATATTTTATCATAAATATTTGTCCGTTAGCAACAATATTCGACCGTTTGCAACTAAAAATTAAACGAATTCAAAAATATTTCGAAAATTTGAGTAGGAAAAAATGGAATTATGATGGAAACAATTCTCATCGTTGAAGATGAATTAAATATACGTGAAAATTTAGCCGAGCTGCTAGAATCGGAAGGGTTTAATATTATTCAAGCGGAAGATGGTCAGGAGGGATTTGAAACAGCCCGGAAAAAATTGCCCGATTTAATTATTAGTGATATCCGCATGCCAAATATGGATGGATTTGAGATGCTTCAAAAACTTCAAAGTGATAATGAAACCTTGAATATTCCCCTTTTATTTTTATCCGCTAAAGTTGAGTTTAGTGATATTCGTGAGGGAATGCTATATGGTGCCGATGATTACATCACTAAACCATTTAAGGCTCAGGATGTGCTGAAGGCTGTTGAAGTGAGATTACGGAAAAAGAGAAATCATGATAATCTTCTCGAAAAACTGAGAAATTCATTTATTAAAAATGTACCTCATGAATTGCGTACACCATTAATCAGCATAATTGGATTTTCCGAAATAATAGAGAATGATTTTGAATCTCTTACCGAAGCCCAGCTCAAAGAAATGGCTGTTAGAATTAATAAATCGGGGAAACGGCTCCACAGACGTATTGAGAAAATGATTCAATTTGGATATTTACTCTCACAAGAGGAAATAAAAGATAACTCAACCTCATTCGAAATAGATACCGAGTTTAACTCTCTTCTTCTTGAAAAAATTGCCAAAGAATATGGAAGGGATAAAGATGTGAAATCCTTATTTGAAAATGGTAACGTTAGAATAGACAGTGTTAATTTTGAATTGCTACTAAATGAATTGGTTGAAAATGCTATTAAATTCTCAGAGCCCGGTTCAATTGTCCATGTTGTTGGCAAAAAGAATTCCAAAGATTATCAAATTACTATTAAGGATAAGGGTAAAGGAATCAATATACATAGCATTGAAGAGGTTGATTTATTCAAGAAGATTGATGAAGATTATATGAATAGAGAAGGTTTGGGAATTGGTTTAGCTCTTGCAAAAAGAATAGTTGAAATATCACGCGGGAAAATCAAAATTGATTCAAAAAAAGATAGTTACACCAAAATTGAAATAAACCTCCCCTTGGCTGAATAAGTCCTCTCAATTAAATAGGGATATCTTCTTTATTGAGAACTCTTAAAATTACTTTTTAGCGAAGAGCCAAAAGTTTCGTTTAGTTTAATCCATGCCTTATTTTTAATCATGAACCAAAAATTTTAACAGATTGAATTTGTCTTTTGCCACTAAGTAAGGTAACTATCACTCTCTTTTTTAATAGTAATTCAAAAGAATAAAAGAGAGCTCCATTTTTGCCCATTGTTAAACTCCTAAAAACAACGCTTACAACAGAAATAGCCCTCTCGCAACATTTAGATCAAAAATCGACAATTTAAATCGATAATAAACTCACGGAGAAAAGTATTATGCGTTTTTTCAATTAATTAAAAGAAAGTAGAGGTTTCTCCTAAACCCGTTGTTTATAACTGATAAGGAAATAGATTGTGGTTCTAAAATCGGCAATTCAAGAAAAATTCGAATCCTTTAAGAAACAACTCCTCACAATAAGTGCCGAGATTAATAATTTCTCAAAACATTCCGAAGGCTCATTTCTTAGTATTGGCAATAAGTTAGAACAGCTTTACTCAAACTGCTCAAATTTAACTTCTCTATCCGCCCAAGTATCCACATCAATAAATGAAAATGTTTTAAGCAAAGGTATAGAGGAATTAGAAAATGAGATAAATCAAATAGATCAATTTTTAACCCGCGTTACTTGTGAAATAGTTGAAGATGAGAGAGAACTAATCCAGATCCAATCAAAAATGGATTTATTCAGCGGTGAGTTTAGCGGCTTCGATAGAATAATAAAACAATTGAGAATGCTCGGAATTTCAACAAAAATTGAGAGTGCCCGGCTTGGTATGGATGAAGGTGGTTTTTTAGCATTGGCCGAAAACGTTGACCGACTCTCATTAATAATCAGTGACAAAATTTCAAATATCAGGAAAAAGAAAGAATTCCTGATAAAGGTTCTAAACAGCACTACTTCCGAATTAAAAAAATTAGAGAAGGAACAAAAAGATCAGTCCAATCTTATCCTTCAAAATATAAATAAGTCCATTGTGGATTTTCAGAATAAACAAAAGGCAACCTCTGCAGGTATTAGCAATATCAATATACTTTCAACAAATCTCGTTTCCAGCGTTAGCAAAATTGTCTCATCAATTCAATTTCATGATATTACACGCCAGCAAATGGAGCATACTAATGAGGCGTTTGAGGAATTAATTTATAGAATAGATAATCCCGAAAATTTGGATGAATCCGAAACAGCTGAAAGAATTCACAATGTTTTTGAACTCCAGACTGTCCAACTCAATAATTCGTTATACGAATTTACCACCGCGGTCTTCAACATCGTTTCTAATCTTACAAATATCAAATCAATTATAACAGAAATTGCCGCGCAGGCAGAAAAATCGTTAACCGGCAAAAAGGAAGAGGGATATTCGGCTATCGAAGTAATTGAAAAAGAACTCATGTTTGTGATGTCGGGATTGAAAAAGAATATTGAAATTGGCAACCAGGTAAATGAATCAATAAAATCAATTGTAGAAATAATCTCCGATCTATCAAAATATGTTTTAGAAATTGAAGAGATTGGAGACGAGATTGAGTTAATAGCTCTTAACGCAAGAGTAAAAGCCGCTCATTTTGGGAAAGATGGTTCAGCCCTTGGAGTTCTTGCCGAAGCAATTCAAAGACTATCACTAGAAGCTAAAACCCATTCATCAAATACTACAGAAATACTTCGCAATCTTGAGTTAAATACAAATAGACTAAAAACAGATTTTGATACAGAGAAAAATAATTCAGCAGTTAAAGAAATTAACCAGAGCATTAATAAAATTGAGTTAATGCTGGAAATGATGAAGAATGCTGAGAATGAAGCAAACACCAAAATTAAAACCATCAACAAAAAAGTTAATAATCTTAATGATGAAACCGATGATACTATAAATGGGTTCTCGATTTCAGAAACTGCCGAGCAGGTAGTTAATTCAATAATAAATGAACTGCGGCAATCAATAAAGATTCTTGAAAAGAAATATGAAATAACGGGGAGCAGAGAAAAATCGGTTCATGGATTAGAGCATAAATATACGATGCACAGCGAGAGAAAGATTCATCAACGCTATACAAAAGGAACGCTGAACGTCTATAACCCAAGTGAGATTTTAACGGCAAATGAAGCGGAATCTCATTATGAAGATAATGTAGAATTATTCTAAGGTGAATAAAATGTTTAAAACTATTGCGGAAAAAGATTCAACAAAGGCAACTTTAGTTCTATCAGGATCGGTTACAGTTGCTACTTCAGATGAGTTAAAAAACGAAGTAATAACTCTTCTACAAAAATTTGCTGATCTCGAATTAGTTCATGAAAATATTGAAAACGCCGATCTGGCATATCTGCAATTACTGATAGCGTGTAAAAAATCGGCACACACACTTGGGAAAAAGATTACTGTAAGTTACGACAATAGTGAATTTATGAGTGAGCTGATTAGTCTTGCCGGCTACGCTGATAATGAATGGCTAAGTGTAACCCAGGACAGAATAAAAATGGGAGATAAATAGATGGGTAAAGTGGTAATGACTGTGGACGACTCAGCAAGCGTAAGACAAATGGTTTCATTCACACTTCGTGAGGCAGGTTATGATGTTGTTGAAGCATGCGACGGACTTGATGCACTAGCAAAAATTGATAATCCAAATTTAAAATTGGTTGTTACCGACTTAAATATGCCGAATATGGATGGAATTGAATTAATAAGAAGATTAAGAGCAACACCTGCGCATAAGTTTACACCCATTATTATGCTTACTACTGAATCGCAGGGAGAAAAAAAATTGGAAGGGAAAAATGCCGGAGCTACTGGCTGGATAGTTAAACCATTCAAACCAGAACAATTAATTGCAGTTATTAAAAAGGTGATGGGATGATAATTGACGCGCATCGACAGGCTTTTATTGAAGAAGCTTCTGAACTGCTTTCAGAACTTGAATTATCTCTACTTGAAGTTGAAAAATGCCCGGATAATAATGACTTAATCGCAAAAATATTCCGAGCACTACATACTATCAAAGGCTCATCTGGAATGTTCGGCTACGATGAAATTTCAATGTTTACTCATGATATTGAGAATGTTTACGACAAGATTAGAAATGGAAGCATTGCAATTACAAAAAGTATAATTGACCTTACTTTGCAAGCGAGAGATCAGATTTCGCAAATGTTATCTAAAACCAATGATTCAGACAAAATTGATGAAGAGATTACAAAATCTCTGCTTACTTCTTTTAGAAGCATTGTTAATGAACATTCTCAAAAGGAAAGCACAACGAATAAGTTAAAAGAAACAGATCTAAAAATTAAATCTGATGCTGAAGTAAAAACATATTTCCTAAAATTTTCTCCTAATCCCGCAATATTTATGAGCGGATCAAATCCATTAAGATTAATAAATGAAATAAAGGATTTAGGCAGCGCCATAATTTTGGGTAAATACGATTCCATTCCTCTTCTCGAGAACTTCAATTCAGAAAAATGCTATTTCTCATGGGAAATAATTCTTAGGACAAAAAAGGAAATTGATTCGATTAAAGATGTATTCATCTTTGTTGAAGATGATTCAGAAATAAACATTACGATTATTGATGAAAAAGGAAAGTTGAGGAGAGATGAGGATTTTTACGACTTCGAAAAGCTTCTTCTTGATATAGCGAAAACAAAATATCCCGATATTCTCGGTTTGCTTTCAGAGTACGAAACTTCAAGTATGCCCGCTGTTTTTGATAGAGCTTCAAATGCAAAACAAGGTCGTGAGATTTTAGAGCACCATTTTGAAGCTGATGCCGCTTCGAGTATTAGGGTTAGCGCCGAAAAATTGGATGAACTTGTAAATCTTGTGGGCGAATTGGTTACAACACAAGCACGCTTAAGTCAAATTGCGCAAAACAGTAAGGATGTTAATATAGCTTTCATCTCTGAAGAAGTTGAAAGATTAACTTGGTCTCTTCGCGACAGCGCGCTCAACATTCGCATGCTTCCAATAGGAACTACATTCAGCAAATTCAAACGCCTTGTTAGAGATCTTTCAAAAGATTTGGGTAAAGAAGTTGAACTTACCACGGAAGGCGCCGAAACCGAACTAGATAAAACTGTTATAGAAAAACTTAACGATCCTCTTATTCATATTATAAGAAACTCGATAGATCATGGTGTTGAATTGCCAGAAGAGAGAATTGCGGCCGGAAAACCATCATCTGGTTTTGTACATCTTTCTGCTTCGCAATCCGGAGGAAACGTTTTAATAAGGATTACTGATGATGGCGCGGGATTAAATAAAGATGCTCTCAAAGCAAAAGCGATTGCGAATGGACTTATAAATGAAAATGCGGATTTGAGCGAATCGGAAATCTATTCTCTCATTTTTGCGCCTGGATTTTCAACGGCCAAAAAAGTAACAAATGTGTCGGGCCGAGGAGTTGGGATGGATGTTGTAAAACGAGCTATTGATGTACTGCGTGGAACCGTGGAAGTTAGTAGCGAGTTGGGCATAGGAACAACAATTACACTGAAACTACCTTTGACCCTTGCAATTATTGATGGACTGCTGGTTAAAATTGAAGAGGACCATTATGTGCTTCCACTTTCATCGGTTGAAGAATGCTTAGAGCTGACTCAAGAAGACATTGATAAAAATCATGGAAGACAAATAGTTAATGTAAGAGGGAGCATTGTTCCCTATATAAGCCTCCGTGAAAGATTTAGAATCACTTCACAAAGACCCAATATTGAACAGATAGTTGTTGCCAAAATAAATGAACACCGTATAGGTTTTGTTGTTGATGAAGTTTTCGGACAACATCAAACAGTACTTAAATCGCTCGGTAATTTCTATAAAAATGTTGAGGGAGTATCCGGTGCTACTATTCTTGGTGATGGAACTGTAGCGCTAATTCTTGATATCAGAAAAATTACGGAAAGAGAAGAATTACTTGAAAAGGAATTCTAATTGTTTCTTGACTGGTTCATTACTGAACTTGAAAGATTTTATAAAATATTAATCTGATTATTGAATAAATAATGATTGTTAATTAACGGAGGTCTAAATGAGTAGTTCGTTTTTAACCGAAGCCAGACAGTATCTCACGTTCAAACTGAGCGACGAAGTGTTTGGCGTTGATGTAGCACAGGTGAGGGAGATTCTTGATTATGTTAAAATAACCAAGGTGCCTCAAACTCCCGATTTTATGTGCGGTGTAATTAATTTGAGGGGGAGCGTTGTTCCGGTTGTTGATATGAATATGAAATTCGGAATGGTAAAAACCGAAAGAACTGTAAACACTTGCATTGTTGTTGTTGAAGTTCTATTAAATGATGAAAAAACTATACTTGGCGCACTTGTAGATTCCGTGCAAGAGGTATTTGAGATTGAGCCGGAGAATATTGAACCAGCACCAAAAATTGGTACAAAGCTGAAAACCGAATTTATTAAGGGAATGGGTAAGCGTGATGATAAGTTTATCATAATTCTCAATATTGATAAGGTCTTTACAAGCGAAGAGCTGGAAATGGTACATGATACAGGCGGTTACAAACCTGATCTTAGTAACTAAAATGTTGAAATAAATTTCTAAAAAAATAAAATGGAGTCTACAATGAAATGGTATTATAACTTAAAAATAAGCGCAAAGTTGTTAAGCGGTTTTATTCTTGTTACAATTATTGCAGTGTTTGTTGGCTATATGGGAATTTCTAATATGAAAGCCATTGATGAAAGCGATACTGAACTATATGAGAACATGACAGTGCCAATTGCTCAAATGTCCCAAATCTCTACATACTTTCAAAGAATTCGTGTAAATACTAGAGAAATAATATTGGCCAGGACTGATGAAGAGAGAAAGACTTTTCTCGGACGTATAACAGAATATCGGGATTCTATTAGTGCCATAAGCACTAGATTTGAAGCAAGAATTCTTTCGAAAGAAATGCAAGATTTGTTTGATGAATTTAAAAAAAGCAGAGTTGATTATGGCAAAGACTTAGATCATTTTGAAAAACTAGTGAGTGAAAATAAAAACGATGAAGCCTATGCTTTATTACAAGGCAGCATGGCAACTACAGCCAGAACCGAGATGAACGTCATAATGGAAATTATAGAAGCTAAGGAAGATGATGCACATGAAAAAGCACTTGCAAATACGGAGTTGTATAATTCAGCATCCACAGCTATGATTATAATAATTTTTATTGGAGCTTTAATTGCCATTAGTCTCGGTATTTTCATTTCCAGATTAATTGTTAATTCACTTAAAAAAGGACTTCGTTTAGCAGAATTAGTAGCCGCCGGTGATTTAACAGAGAGACTTGATATCGATCAGAAAGATGAAATAGGTCAATTGGCAGCAGCTCTAAACAAGATGGTGGAAAAGCTAAAAGAAGTGGTAGAAAATGTAAAATCCGCATCAGATAATGTAGCCTCCGGTTCTCAAGAACTAAGTTCAAGCTCTGAGCAAATGTCGCAAGGCGCTACAGAACAAGCCGCCGCCGCCGAAGAAGCTTCTTCATCCATGGAACAAATGACTTCAAATATTAAACAAAACGCGGATAATGCGCAGCAGACCGAAAAGATTGCGTTAAAATCATCTGAAGATGCAAAAGAAGGTGGAAAAGCAGTCTCTGAAACAGCCGACGCAATGAAAGAAATTGCAGGTAAGATTTCAATAATCGAAGAGATTGCAAGACAAACAAATCTATTAGCATTAAATGCAGCTATTGAAGCGGCACGCGCCGGTGAACATGGTAAGGGATTTGCCGTTGTGGCAAGTGAAGTTAGAAAACTTGCTGAAAGAAGTCAGACGGCAGCTGCAGAAATAAATCAGTTATCAGCTTCCAGCATTAAAGTCGCAGAAAGAGCAGGTGAAATGTTAAAGAAGATTGTTCCGGATATTCAAAGAACATCGGAACTTGTGCAAGAAATTACAGCATCCAGCAATGAGCAAAACAGCGGTGCTGAACAAATTAATAGCGCAATTCAACAATTGAATCAGGTGATTCAACAAAATGCTTCTACTTCAGAAGAAATGGCTTCTACCGCCGAAGAACTTTCAAGCCAAGCTGAACAATTGCTTGATACAGTGTCATTCTTCAAAATAGATGATAAAAGAACAAATTCAACAAAAAGAACTGCTACGTATGCCCCAAAGCCTCGTTCACTTGATCACAAAATGCTGAACCCAGCTTCAACAGCGCAGCCCAAAGCAAAGTTGAATAAAACGGCTAATAATAGTAATGGTGTTGCTTTGGAATTAGGCAGCGGCAGTGATAAGCTCGATTATGAATTCGAAAAATATTAATGAAAATTAGCATAAATCTGTGCATCTCATAACTTATGCGATGCACAGATGATTAAAAATTTTCTGAAACTTAATATCAATAAAAGTGTGAAGGAGTTAATCTTATGAAAAAAACAATCTGGTTCATGTTACTATTTCCAGTTATCCTTTTATATGGTCAGCATAATAGTGCTAGTGTTAATGCTGATGAAGCATTACAAAGATTGATTGATGGAAATAAAAGATTTGTGGAAAACCAACTGGCATCTAAGACTTATATGGATGAAGTGAAAAAAACATCTAAAGGACAGCATCCGTATGCTGTTGTTTTAACTTGCTCGGATTCACGATTACCTGCAGAAATTATTTTTGATGAGTCAATTGGAAAATTATTTGTTGTTAGAGTAGCGGGTAATGTAATAGACCCAATAACATTAGGCAGTATAGAGTATGCAGTGGAACACTTGGGAACTCAATATGTTTTAGTTCTTGGACATACGGCTTGTGGAGCTGTAAATGCAACTTATGAAGGAGGGCATTTTACTCCTTCGATCCAAGAGCTCGCGAAATTAATTCTTCCAGCAGTTGATAAAGCAAAAAATAATGGTGGAACAAAAGAAGAACAAATGCGAAGCGCAATAAGCGAAAATGTAAAGCTTCAGATAAATAACACCAAAAAGCATAGTCATGTAGTAGAAGAATTCTTACACGAGCATAAGTTGAAACTGGGAGGAGCGATATATGATGTTTCAACGGGTAAGGTTGAATTCTTAAAATAAATTAAAAATTCTATTCATTCATAAATTTTATTGAAATTAAAATATTGCGGAATAATGATATGTATAAGGAAAATGGACCAGCTGCTTTATCGGTTAGTGATTTTTCCAGACTGAGTGGATTTATCTATAACCAATGTGGCATTAAAATGCCCGATTCAAAAAAAATAATGGTTGAAGCACGTCTAAGAAAAAGATTGCGCGATTTGAATATGCAGACCTATGCGGAATATTGCAACTTTCTCTTTTCACAAAAGGGAAGTGAACAAGAAATAACGCATATGGTTGATGTTATAACAACGAACAAAACAGATTTCTTCAGAGAGCCTAAGCAGTTTTCATTTCTATCTGATATTGCATTACCGGAGTTTGTTAGAGTCGATGGTACTGGAATACAAAGACCGCTGAAAGTATGGAGTGCCGGATGTTCAACAGGCGAAGAACCATATACACTCTCTATTGTTCTAAGCGAATTTGGACAAAAGTTTACAAAGTATTCGTTCAATATTCTTGCTACGGATATTTCAACTCGGGTATTGGAAAAAGCTTCAACCGGAATTTATGAGGAGGACAAAATTGAACCGATTTCAAAAAACTTAGTTCATAAATATTTTCTAAGAAGCAAAAACAAAGAGAAAAAACTGGTAAGAGTTGTTCCTCAGCTCAGAAGCGCAGTAAAATTTCAGTGGTTAAATTTTATGCAGGATGATTTTGGAATTAGAGAAACATTCGATCTTATATTTTGCAGAAACGTTATAATATATTTTGATAAACCAACACAAGAAAAATTAATTGAGAAATTGGTAGGACATTTAAAACCGGGCGGTTACTTTTTCCTTGGTCATTCGGAATCAATTTTTAATACTAATTTACCATTGGCTCAAGTTGCCGCAAGTACGTATAAGAAAACAAGATGAAACCTAATTTTAGCAACTTAACAAGTATATATTTGCAACCGGGAGAAGCTTGTTTTAGTAGCAATCCTATTGTTGTAAATACAATACTTGGTTCTTGTTTATCTATTACAATGTTTAGCAGAAAAGTAAAGTATGCCGGTATGTCTCACTGCCAATTGCCATACAATAAACAATGCGGCTTGCAGTGTAATGAGTGCAAAGAACCTTATAAGTTTGTCAAATGTACTATTATTCAAATGATTAAGAAGTTTGAAGCCATGCAAATACAACGTAAAGATATTGAGGTGAAAGTGTTTGGCGGGGCAGATGTTCTGAAAACAACACTGACCGAAAAAAGAATCAGTACAGTTGGTAGACAGAATATTGATATGGCACTCGAGACACTCGCAAATTATAACATGGAAGTAACAGCAAGCGATGTTGGCGGAAGATTTGGACGAAAAATATTTTTTCTTACCGCTACAGGTGAAATATTCCTTAATAGGTTAAATAATAATGGATAAAATTAAAGTATTAATCGTTGACGATTCAGCAGTGGTTCGACAAACACTTGCAGAAATACTTTCATCCGATCCGCTCATCGAAGTTATTGGAACGGCCTCAGATCCTTTTGTTGCCGCCGAAAGAATAAAAGAGCGAGTACCGGATGTTATTACTCTTGACATTGAAATGCCTAGGATGGATGGGCTTACATTTCTACAAAAAATAATGAGTCAACATCCTATCCCGGTTGTAATTTGCTCAAGTCTTTCGGAAAAGGGATCAGCTTCCGGAATACGGGCTCTGGAATTAGGTGCTGTTGATATTATCACCAAACCTAAAATGGGAACAAAGCAATACTTCGAAGAATCGGCAATTTATATTTGTGATGTAGTTAAAGCAGCATCAATGATTAATATTAAACGTACCTTTGCTAGAAAACATGAAGTTGAACCAAAACTTTCCGCTGACGTAATAATCGCAAAGAACACAAGTAAAGCTATGATTCAAACCACCGAAAAGGTTGTTGTAGTTGGTGCTTCAACCGGCGGAACGGAAGCGCTAAGAATATTTTTGGAATCTTTTCCGCTAGATTCACCTGGAATTGCAATTGTTCAGCACATGCCCGAAAATTTTACTAAAGCGTTTGCAAAAAGACTCGATAGTATTTGCCGTCTAACAGTAAAAGAAGCCGAGAATGGTGATTCAATTATTAGAGGAAGGGCCTTAATTGCTCCGGGTAATTATCATATGCTATTAAAGAGAAGCGGTGCCCGTTATTATGTTGAAATAAAAGAGGGACCACTCGTTAGCCGGCATCGTCCTTCTGTTGATGTACTATTTCGGTCAGCATCCAGGTATGCCGGGAAGAATGCAGTAGGTGTGATTATGACAGGTATGGGGGATGATGGCGCAAAGGGTATGCTTGAATTAAAAGAAGCGGGTGCCCATACAATTGCGCAAGACAAAGAATCTTGTGTGGTTTTTGGTATGCCATCTGAAGCAATTAAACTTAATGCGGTTGAAAAGATTTTACCGTTAGATTTGATCGCACAAAATGTACTAACTCATTCTAAATAATTTTATTAATCATGAATAATACGAAAATATTAATAGTTGAAGATGAGAGAACAACCGCTGTTGTTATCTCCCATTTTTTAAACCGTCTCAATTATTCTGTAGTTGGAATGGTGAGCAGCGGTGAAGAAGCGATTAAAATGGTGGAAGAAAAAAATCCCGATCTTGTTTTAATGGATATAGGGCTCGAAGGAGAAATGGACGGAATTGAGGCCGCGGCTATAATTAAAAAAAAATTTGATGCGCCTGTAATTTTTCTTACCGCATACTCTGATGATAATTCAATTGCACGAGCTAAAGAAACCGAACCATACGGATTTTTAGTGAAACCATTTGAGCAATCGGATTTGAATAGTACATTGGAAATTGCTATAAGAAAAATAGAAGTTGATAAAAGAGTAAAAGAAAGCGAAGTCTGGTTCAGAGCAACCCTTGAAAGTATAAGTGATGCTGTAATCGCCACTGATCTTGATGACACTATTAAGTTGATGAATAAAGTTGCAGTAAAACTTACAGGATACAGTTTAGAAGAGAGTAGGGGTAAGAAACTTGATTCAGTGTATGTTACTGCCCCCGATTTTACAACAGAGGGTATGGTATATCTGTTATCCGAAAAAACAGATGATTATAAAAAGTCACTAATGAATAATAAAATCCTCCATTCAAAAAATGGAAAAAGAATTATAATTGAGGAAAACAGCGCTTTAATAAATGTAGGTATTGATAAAACACTCGGCAAAGTAGTTTCATTCCGTGATATAACAAACATGCGTGAAAATCAATTATTTGCACTGACCGCAAAGGATTTTTACCTAAATATTTTAGAAAATTTTCCAGTATTTATATGGCGTACAAATAAAAATGGACAATTCAATTATTTCAATACTTCATGGCTGGAATTCTCAGGAAAAAGTATTGAAGACGAAATTTATGATGGGTGGTTATCGAACATTCATTTTGATGATAGAAATTATTTTGTTGATAAATTCCGAGAGGCGGTTCAAAAACGTGAAAAATTAGAAATAGAAATAAGAGTTTTAAACAGACATAAAGAATATTGCTGGCTCATCTGTTTTATTCATCCGATAACCGACTTAAAAGAAAGCTTTGACGGATTTATTGGTATATGTCTAGATATAACGAATAGAAAAATTCTAGAAGATGAATTACGAGAGTCAAAAATTATATCGGATTCGGCAAATCGTGCTAAAAGTACTTTTATAGCGAATATGAGTCATGAAATAAGAACCCCACTTAATGGAATTATGGGGTTAACAGATCTGCTACTTGATACTAAAATAGATGAAGATCAACTGGATTATCTTGAAATGGTAAAGCAATCATCTCACACATTGCTAGGACTTCTGAACAATCTTTTAGATTATTCCAAAATTGAGGATAATAAAGAAAGGATTGAAGAAAAAACTTTTTACCTCAATCAGATTATTAACGAGATAGTTCGCCCTTATCAAAGTGAATCCAAAAGAAGAGGGGTTGAAATAAAAGCGGAGATTCAGGAAAATATTCCAAATGAGCTTTATGGCGATTCTCAGAAAATTCAACAGATACTAGCGAACTTAATAAGTAATGCGTTTAAGTTTACCGAAAAAGGGGATATTAAACTTTCAATAAACAGAATAAACGAGAGGGATTTAGAACTAAATAATTCGAATAATATTATTCTAGAATTTGTTGTGAGCGATACCGGAATTGGAATTCCAGAAGCAAAGCATCCAATAATATTTGATAGTTTTACGCAAGTAGACAGTACCGCCACCCGTAAATATTCGGGCTCTGGTTTAGGATTAGCAATAGTAAAAAGACTTGTTGAAATCTTAAACGGAAAAATATGGTTCAAAAGTAGAGTAAACGAGGGAACAACGTTTCATGTTGTCCTTGGATTAAAAACAATAAAAGTACTAAATGCAAGAAATGTTGCAGCAGTATAAAATTACTATAATGGAGTTAATATGAAATCATTAGTAGTTGAAGATGATTTTGTAAGCCGACTGGTATTACAAAAAATGCTTGCCCCCTATGGTCAATGCGATACCGCAGTAAATGGAGTTGAGGCCGTTAATGCCTTCAATCTTGCAATGACAGAAGGGGAGCCGTATGACCTAATATGTCTCGATATAATGATGCCTGAAATGGATGGAAAAGAGGCGTTAAAAATTATTAGAGAGAAGGAAAAGGAATTCAACATACACCCTTCCAACGAGACAAAAATTGTAATGATCACCGCACTTGATACCCCAAAAGAAGTGCTGGAAGCTTATTACAAAGGGGGTTGTACCTCTTACTTAATTAAGCCGATTGAGAAATTAAAAATTAAAAATGCGTTGAAAGATTTGAAGTTAATATAGCAAATTAAAATTGTAATTAAATTTCATTAAACTCTTATGAGAACACGAAAAACTGTTTTGAAGGATGAAAAGAAAAGGAGTCTAAAAACTGATGATATGGTAAATGATCAGTTTCTGCTTTTTAATTTGCTAAATTCAAGCACCGATCGTATTTATTTTAAAGATCTTGAGAGCAGATTTATTAGAGTTAGCAAAGCGTTAGCTAAAAGACATGGGCGAAGCCAAAAGGGGATGATCGGAAAAACAGATTTTGATTTGTTCGGTCCAATTCATGCAAAACAAGCATTTGAAGATGAGCAGCAGATAATTAAAACTGAAAAGCCAATCATTGGTAAAGAGGAATTTGAGGATTTGCAGAATGGTAAAATATCATGGGTTAATACATCAAAGATGCCATTGTACAATTCAGATGGTAAATTAATTGGTACATTTGGTATCAGCCGGGATGTAACACGAAGAAAAAGAGCCGAGAGTATACGAGAAGCGTTGTATTATATTTCTGAAGCGGTTTACAGTAGCAAAGATATTACTAGTCTATGTGAAAAAATTCATTCCGTCATTAGTCAACTCATGCCGGCGAAGAACTTTTATATTTCCTTATATCATGAAAAAACTAAAGTACTTACCTTCCCCTATTATCAAGATGTTCATGGCGCATATAAATCCTCGAGAGAGATTACTAACGGATTAATTGAGTATGTATTAAAAACCGGAAAATCTGAATTAATTAATGCAAAACGAATTAGAGAGTTAAAAAAGAAGAAAAAAATTGAATCAATTGAACTTGCAGCCGCTATTTGGCTAGGTGTACCACTAAAGGCAGATCAGAAAACAATAGGCGCGATAGTTATTCAAGATTATGATAATGCGCACGCTTTTGGCGATGAAGAATTACAAATACTTAACTTTGTTGCTGTTCAGGTTGCGTCAGCCATTCAGAGACATATAACAAGTGAGGAAATAAAAAAATATACCGAAGAACTTAAAACTCTCAATAATACTAAAGATAAATTATTTTCAATAATCTCTCATGATCTTAGAGCTCCAATAAGTGGATTACTCACCTTTTCGGAATTGCTGTTAGAAGATTTTGAGTCGCAAAGCGATTATGAAAAAAAGCTTTTTGTTGAAAATCTCCAATCATCTATGAGGAATCTCTTTTTATTTACCGAAAATATGCTGGCGTGGGCAAGACTCCAGAGTTCGGGAATAAAGGTTAATAAACAAAAAATAAAATTATCCGATCTAATTAACTCGGTAATTAATACACAGCTGTTAAATGCAAGAAACAAAGGGATTAAACTGAGGAGTAGCTGCCCAAATAATCTTGAAATTTACTCTGATGTAAATATGATTGATACAGTTATTCGCAATTTGCTGATTAATGCAATTAAATTCACAAATAATAATGGTAAAATTAAAATAAGTGTTGTCATTAAAGGAAATAGTGTAATTGTATCTGTAAAAGATAACGGTATAGGAATGAGTAGTGAATTGGTTAATGATCTGTTCAATTATGAGAGTAGAAAATCCAGAGAAGGTACTAATCACGAAAAAGGTTCTGGATTGGGTATGAGTATATGCAAAGAATTTATTGAACTCAATGGCGGTCAAATAATGGTTAAGAGCAAACCTGGAGAAGGTACGTGCGTTTCTTTCTCAATTCCTATAAATCATTCAAAAAAAAATAGAAAATATTCTGAATAATTTTCATTATTATTATTAAGTTATGTAAGGCAGTTCGAATAGTTATTTTGCTGATCACATGTGTTAGCTTTATAAATTGATATGAATTATTTATAGCAGCACTAATATTCGAAATAATGAAAATTATAATTATTGCGCTCACATTAAATTTTGCGCTTTCTGTGATTTACTCAAACGCCCAAACTTATCGGAACAACTCACCATTTGAAATATCTTTCGGAAGAGGAAGTAGTCTTTATAGAAATATAAAAACTGATCAGTCATTAGTAATTTTAAAGGTCAAGGAAATGAGTGGCGATATTAGCGTTTTTAGTTATGAGAACGATATAAATCTGGAATATTTAACTGAACATGGAGAGAATATTTACTTGATTGGTTTAGCTTCAATGCTCAGGTATGATTTTAAGATATTAAATCTAGATTTGTTCTTAAAAACCGGAGTTGGCTTGAATTATTTAAGCAGTTCAAATATAGGATGCAGAAATCTCGGTGGAAATTTTAATTTCAGTGAAATGATTGGTATTGGCGTTGGTATTATTGATTTCCATGGTGTAAAAACCTGGCTAAGCTATTTCTTTAGGCATATCTCAAATGCGGGGATTTATTCCAGCAATGAAGGCTATAATTCTCATTATATATTTGTATCACTGGTAATATAATTTCGTGGGAATGATAAGCGCAAAAAGTTTAATGTATAATCGCCAAGAAAAATTAAACTCATTCTTTGTAGTAAAGACTTGGAGTAAAGGAAGGTTACTATCTAACATCTCCACAAAAATAAAGCAATACTATCAGCAAAAGGAGATAGTGGAATTAATCTCCTAATCGCTATTTGTACAATGATAGTTAAAAACAAATCATGAACTAAATTGTATTTAAAGTTTAGCAAGTGATCTAGAACGCTTATCACTAATTTTAAAGCGGGAAATTAATCCTTGCAAATTAACCGTAAGATTGCTTAGATCTTCTGAAGCATGTGCTATCTGTTGTATTCCTTGAGCTGTTTCATGTGTAACGTTATTAATGCCTTCTATGTTTCTGCTTATTTGTTCTGCGGAACCCGATTGTTCTTCTGTTGAAACGGCAACATGTTGAACCATATTTAATAATCCCTCAGTACCAGAGATAATAGTTTTTAATGCTTCACCGGCTTTACCAGCGGCTGCTTTTCCTTTTTCAACTTCAGCTGTTCCTCTATTCATCGATTCTACAGCTTCGGCTGTATCTTTTTGAATGGTATTAATCATATTGCCAATTTCTTTTGTTGCTTTGGTTGTGCGTTCAGCAAGCTTTCTTACTTCATCAGCAACAACGGCGAAACCTCTACCCTGCTCTCCGGCACGTGCTGCCTCAATTGCTGCGTTTAATGCTAAAAGATTTGTCTGATCTGCAATATCATTAATTACCTGGACTATTTCGCCGATCTGTTGACTGCTATTTCCGAGAGTTTGAACTGTCTCTGCCGATTTTTTCACGACCTCTGCAATCTGATTCATTCCCTCAATTGTTTCCGCAACAATATTCCCTCCATCTTGTGCAATTTTACTAGTATTTTTAGCAGCTTCTGCTACACTTGCGGCACTTTTAGTTGTACTAATAATTGTTTTTGTCATCTGTTCAATTGCGCCCGCTACTTCACTTGTTTGACTACTTTGTTCTTGTGCTCCAGCAGCCATTTCCTCACTGCTGCTTGAGATCTGGTTACTGGCACTGGCAGTTGCATCAACAGCATTTGCTACATCAGAGAGCGCATCATTCATTTTTTCAGTGAATTGATTTATATCTTGTTTAATAATCTGGAAGTCACCAAAGTACTCTCCAGCCATACGCACAGTTAAATCGCCTGTGCTCATTTTATTCAATACCTGACTTGCTTCTTTTATTGGAGCAACAACAGAATCAAGCGTTGAATTAATTCCCAAAATTATCTTTTTATAACTTCCTTTGAATTTAGTAATGTCACCTCTGGCAGAAAGTTGACCACTTACACTCGCTTGTGTTAATCGATCTGTTTCATTCAACAAGTTTTGCAATGAATTATTAATAGAATTTAAAGCAGGTGCCAGAGCATCTTCAGGATCTGCAGACTTACTTTCTTTTGAGAAATCTCCCTCACTTATATTGTACATTAGTTTTGCAAAATCATCCAAATTAATTGCAAGTTCATCTAACATTTTACCGATGGTACCGATCTCATCTTTTGAATTAATATCCGCTCTTACCTTAACATGCCCCTTTGATAGTTCCTTTATTGTTGTTAGAACTCTATTTATTGCCCTACTAATATTTTTAAAGGTATAATTTACAATTAAGGATATTGTTAATAAAAGTATAAGTCCTAAAGAACCAAGGGTTATATAGCGTGATTGAATAAGAGAAGCTGCTTCATTCTCGAATTTTGTATTATTATCGTTTGCCATAATCACCACTTTATCAACATAAATACGATGTTCATTATATAAATCTTTCATTTCGGTTAAAAGAAGTATTCTAGCCTCGTTACGTTGGTCAGATTTAATTAAAGGGATAAACTTGCTATCTCTAATGTCGAAAAATTTCCTTGCTGGAATATTAGAACTGTCTACCTTAAAATCTTTCATTTGACCTGGTTCCAAATCTCTTACCCAAACTTCATGCCGGATATTATATTCTTCTCTAAGCTGTTTCGATTTTTCAATAAGTTCATCAATTTTTGAGGAGTCTAATTCATCAATCATCTGGTAACAAATTAAATTTGATTCCACTATATAATTGGGAGGAGGAAGAATATCGGCAACTAAATCTTTACCTTGAATAATCTGTTTATACATATCACCATTTATGCGGAGATCTTCAATAGTAGAATATGAAAGTATACCAAAGATAATTAGGCCCGACGAGAATAAAACAATTATTAGACGAAGTTTTAATCCTAAACCAAGATTATTAAACCACTTCATGACAGATTCTCCATAGTGAATGACTTATTATCGCAGTTTTAATTAAAAACTTTATAATAACAATTATAAAAATTATAAATGAGCTGATCATCTTCTCGCAGAGTTAATCCCGTTTAATTATCCCATCGAAAATGGTTGGTAATTTTAAACTGGCAGACGGTTACAGAATGAATAATTATGGATTTGAGATAGAAAGAAAGTCATTTGATTCTAAAGAATCGTCAATAGGTCATTCATCGTCATAAAGATGGTGGAGACTAGGCTTTGTTCAGGGGAATGGAAACAGCAACTCACCGAAAGAATATTCTTTTACTGATGCTTCACCCGGAGCGGGGAAAATCTGTTACAGACTTAATCAAATTGATTTTAACGGTAAGTATAAGTGCAGCGAGACAGTAGAGCTATATAATAAAGCCGTCGTTCAGTTTAGTTTGAATCAAAATTATCCTAATCCATTTAATCCTGTAACAACAATAAAATATGCAATTCCTAACGATAGTAATGTTGAAATAAAAATATACAATGTTAAAGGCCAATTAGTAACTACACTTGTCTATGAATTAAAGCAAGCCGGATGCTATAATGTTGATTTTGATGCAGGCACTTATGCCAGCGGAGTAATTTTTATAAAATCAGCAGTGGTAATCTTTTTGAGATAAAAAAGAAGACACTTATTAAATAAGAACTTCCATCCATAATTAATTTTCAAGCGATCCCGAATAAAATTTGGGATCCCTGATTTGTTTACAAATATTCAAGTATACCAAAACCAGTTTGTTGAATAATCATGTTGGGGTTAAGTTTTTAAGCATGCCGATATTAATAATCCGGATCAAAATAATCATAGAATTGCATTTGAGCTAATATTGAGAATCTGTATATAGTCTGGTATTTATGCAAGAAATCGACATAGATATCACTTTAATCATACTCCAAGTTAATCGGCAATTATAATCATGTATTTATTAATTATTTGTACGCAGATAGAGTTGGTTGCATAACGGATTATTCAGAATTAAGAAAGAAGAACACTTTTAACAGCATAATATTTATAAGTGATGAACGCTTTCAGTGTTTGCATGGTTATATAATTACCTCATGCTAATGGAATCGAGGATGAGTATATCCCAAAAGTGAATGTATCAAAAGAAATTAGTGCCATTCAATTAGTAATCTGTGTCACATAACTAATTTTGATCTTTTTATTGTGATACTTATTTTGAATTATTAACCTAGTAAATGAAAGAGATGCAATGCGAACTTTATTCCAAAATTATCGCGGCAATTATCTCAACAGAAATCTTGTAACCATCTCTGTATTGTTTTTTCTTGTAAACCTATCTTTGATAATTCTCGGATTCTATTATTATTCAAATCAGAAGGAAATAATGGTATCTGAATCCTACGCAAACCTAAAATCCAATGCTGATTTTAATAGATTCCAAATAAGTAATTGGCTCAAGGAAAGATTTAACCATATTGAAGTATTGAATTCAAATTCTCCATTAATAAAAAAACTTGAATCAACATCTTCCTTACCAAACAATTTGCTCGAACTAAAAGAATGGTTTACCGCGTTAAAAACATATTATTTCTATGAAGATATTATAGTCGCTGATACAACGGGGAAAATAATTTATAGTGACTCCTCACCTGTGATCAAATTAAGTGTGATTGACTCAATCTTGTGTAGTAAATCAGCAGCAACAAATTCAATATTATTTTCTGATTCAGATAAAAAATATGGGGTTAAAAATCTTCTAGCTTTTTACATGCCGATAGGAAAACACCAAGTATCGTCAGATAGAATAAAATCCGTGCTAATCCTTAAGGTTAATCCAAAACCCAGCTTCACATCACTGCTTAATCGGCACGCTGATCGAACAACATCTATGGAATCACTGCTTTTGAAGTCAGGAAAAGATGAAGTGATATATTTGAATGATTTTAAGCACTCATCGAAAGAACAAGCTATGCTTAAAGACTCTAATAGAAAAGCTCTTATTAGCACAAGTATGAACAAAGCAAGAATGGGTTTTGTTGAAGGTGTAGATTACAAAAATGACGATGTAATAGCGGTACTCCAAACAATTCCAAATACTACCTGGACATTAATAACAAAAATTGATAAGTCGGAATTCTACGCCTCAATTAATGATCTG
Organism: Melioribacteraceae bacterium; assembly: GCA_019638015.1. Taxonomy (NCBI): domain Bacteria; kingdom Pseudomonadati; phylum Ignavibacteriota; class Ignavibacteria; order Ignavibacteriales; family Melioribacteraceae; species Melioribacteraceae bacterium. Next base: position 493,867 of record JAHBUP010000001.1, read on the forward strand.
GCTAAATTAATCATTATGACCTTAATTTCTGTTTGTCTTTTGTTTACGGTTGCTTTGATTTTTATATGGCGAAAAAACGTGGTGGCAAGTTACAAGGAACTATACCTTGCTGAATTAGAGCGGAACAAATCAGAAAAAAGATTTGATACTTTGATTAGGGGAGTAAAAGATTATGCCATTTATATTCTGGATCTAAAAGGTATAATTATGAGCTGGAATTATGGAATTGAATTGATACAGGGATTTAAAGAAAACGAGGTTATTGAAAAGCATTTTTCTATGTTCTATTTACCTGAAGAAAAAGACCAAAACAAACCTGCAAAGTCTTTGCAGTTAGCTACCGAGAAGGGGAGTTATGAAGAAGAGGGTTGGAGATTAAAAAAGGATGGAACAAAATTTTGGGCATACATAGTAATTACTGCACTTAAGGATAATGAAGATAACATTTATGGATATTTAAAAATGTGCCGTGATTTAACCGAAAGTAAAAATCTTGAAAGAAATCTGATTGAGGCTAGAGACTTGCAATTGAAATTAATAACAGATTTCCCAAACCCTATTTGGCGTTCGGGCCCCGATGGAAAGTATGATTACTTTAATAAAGCATGGCTGGAGTTTACCGGTAAAAAGTTGGAACAAGAAATTGGAGAAGGATGGATTGAAAATATTCATCCCGAAGATCAATCTCGCGTAGTTAGCGATTATTATTCATCATTCAAGAAAGAAAAGAGTTTTGTATTTGAATACCGATTAAAAAATTATAAAGGTGATTACAAGTGGACAATTGATTATGGTATACCATTCTACAATCTCGAGGGCAAGTTTACCGGTTATATTGGTTCCTGTTATGATATTGATGATAGAAAGAAATATGAAGAGACAATAAACTCTCTACTTCGAATAAGTGAAAAACTTTACTCATCATTGGAAATAGACCAAATATTAGATTCACTTGTGGTTGAATCAATTAAACTTGTTGATGCCGAAAGTGGATTCGCTTCAATTACTGATGGGGAGAGGTTTATAGCAAAGCGGTATTTCAATCAAGACCATTGGGAATTCTTAAAATTAACTTGGGAATTGGAAAGCAATCTAAGTAATCAATTTAGAAATAGGAAAGAGGGTTATATAGTAAACAAAGCTGAAATTGACGCTTTAATTCATCCGGAGCTAAAAGAAAAATATTTAATTTCTCAAGCTATCTCTGTACCTCTTTATGGAGCAAATGGTGAACTAATAGGATTCTTTGAAACACATAATAAGAAAAATGGAAATGGTTATAATCTTAATGATCTGAATCATGTAAAAGCATTAGCGCGTAATGCATCCATATCTCTTGCAAAATCTCTGAGCATAGAACAACTAAGAAAAACCGAATTGCAATTGAGAAATTCAGAATCGGAATTGCGTCAACTAGCGGCACAACTGCAATACGTCAGAGAAACCGAAAGACATCATCTCGCGCGCGAAGTACATGATGAATTGGGACAGCTTTTCACGGGAATTAATCTAAATATCCTTTACTTGCGGGATATTATAGACAATAAGAATGAAAACTTTGGCATTCATAAAATAATAGATGAACTAAACGAAGTAAAAAAAATGGTTGATAAAGGTATTCAGTCTGTAAGAGATATTTCAGCAGGACTTCGATCTTACGTTCTTGAGCATCTTGGTCTGGTTCATGCTATTAGAGAATATTGTAAAGAATTCCAAAGGGTGAGCAACATTAATTGTACTATTACAAGTTATTCTGATGATATAAATCTAAGTGAAGAAAAAAATATAGCCATTTATAGAATCATTCAGGAATCATTGACTAATGCAATGCGTCACTCGAAAGCATCTGAAATTAAAATTGAGTTCCTTAAAAACAATAACTCAATTGAAATATTAGTTGAAGACAATGGGGTTGGGTTTGAAGAAAATAAACCAAGAAAGAGAAAAACATTTGGAATACTTGGAATGAAAGAACGCGCATTATACCTTAACGGACAATTGACAATAAGCAGCAAACCTGGTTCGGGAACCATAATAAAGATTTCGTTACCGGAAATTGAAACAACAAATAAAGGTAATTAAAATGAAAATTATAATAGCCGATGACCATAAAGTTGTTAGAGAAGGACTGAAAAAAATATTTTCAATGAATGAGGACTTTCAAGTTATTGGTGAAGCGGCAAGTATTGCGGAACTTCAGAAACTTTTAGAAGATAAGACTCCCGACTTGATCACGCTTGATGTTTCATTCCCGGATAGAAGCGGATTAGATTTCATCAAGGATATAAAAACGCAAAATCAATCAATAAAAATACTTGTATTTAGTATGTATCCCGATGAAAATTTTGGTCATCGTGCACTTGCAATTGGGGCTGATGGTTATCTAAGCAAAAATGCCGATCCAAGTGAGATTGTTCTGGCAATTAAAAAGATTATCAAAGGGGGGAAGTACTTGAAACAGGAAGTAATGGAGGAATTATTATTAAGCGGAATGAATTCAATAAATAAATTACCTCACGAAAAGCTATCTGATAGAGAGTTCGAAGTATTAAGATTATTGGGGCAGGGCAATAAATTAACTGCTATTGCCGAGCAGTTAAATTTGAGTATAAACACTGTCGCTTCATACAAATCCAGAATACAGGATAAATTAAATATCACTTCGACTGCGGCCTTAATTAAGTACGCTGTTGAGAATAAGTTAGTATAAAGAAAAAATTCTGCTCGGGTAGAACACTAGCCGATTAATGGGATAATCTTGCCACAATACCCACCACACACATTACCACAAATATACTGCATACAACTAATTCATACGATCATAAGTTTACAATGAAAAAGGCAGGCGATTTTCTTTCAAAAGAGACACGCTTAGTTATAAAATATTGAGAACTCAGATAAAGGGGTTTACTATGAAGAAAATAATTATTGGCAGTATGTTGTTTATTGCAGCTGGCTGCTCAGCATTAGTATTGCGGCCGGCTGATTTTTCATGGCCTGTTGAATCTGTAATAAATATAGATTTAAACGGGAATATTTCGGAAGAGAGATACAATCTTGAAATAAATATAAAGCCAATCTTTCAAGAAGAGTTTAGCGATTCGAACTCTTATCACGGAAAAGAAATGAGAATTATACGAGATAGAAATGGGTATTATTTTTTTACAAGTGGAGGGTTTAAAAATATTTACATGTTTCATTGTGTAGAAGGGGGCATGGAGTTGAAAGATAAGTTGAGAGTGACTGACTCAACTATGCTTAAAAAGCCAAATTTCAACCAAAAGCTAAATGGGATTGAATTAATTGACGGATCAACAAAATATTTTATTTACGGATCAGAAATTGTGAGGGTAAAATGAAAACGCTCATCGGTTTAATCTTAACACTTATGATATATTTTAACTCTTTGAACATAGCTCAATCCGATTATCAATCACTCCAAAACTTCAAAGCACAGTGTAAAGAAATTGAAGAGTCTATTAAAAGTGCATCGTCTTTAGAAGAAATTATGATCATCAAAAAGCGACTTAGCTATTTCAGAAATGATTATCTCGAGTATAAAAATATATTTGACAATGCATTGTATCCGGAAAATTATGAATCAACAATTGAAAAACTTGAAAAGAGACTAGAGGATAAGAATGCCAATCTGGGGCAAATATCAGCTTTGACAACTCGCCTTGTAGAACTGGAAACTCAGCTAGAGCATTTTAACAATCTGAGTGCCGGACTCATTGAACAGATCGACCAATTAAAGATGCAAATTGAAAAGGGGGATGCGACTATTGCTGATCTTAAAAAGTTAGTTGTAAGGTTGAAGAGAACTATTAGTGAACGGGACTTGCTTGTGCATGACCTGGTTGACAGCCTTCTTGTGGAATTTGGCAAATCATCTGGTGACTACTCGCAAAAGGAGAGAAAATCAATTATCACCAAAGTTAATAAAACCAATATGTTCAATAATATTAAGCGCACTATTCAAGACAACATTCATTTTATAAAAATCACACAAATAAAAGCTGATGATTTCACTCAAATGAAACACCAGCACGAAGATTTATCAAAAGTATGGAAACAAATTGGACCAATGCTATCTAATGTTTATCTAAACAAGAAAGAGCAAAAAGTGGAAATTGCTCAAATAGATTCGCTATTCACACAGTGGGATTATCAAATTTCTAATGAAATATGGAGAAATATTTTAGATCAGTTTAACGCCAAGGGTATTGAATTAGCTCCTTTCTTAAACGCTGATCAATTTGTTAAGAATATTAGTGATTACATAGATGAGAGGAGTAATAGCATCGACGACACCAGCATTGAAGAATCGCTCGAGACTTATAAAATTTTTACAGATAATGTTTATTATGCATCAGTTGAGGAGGAGTGGATTCCTCTTCTGCTGGATAATGGCATGCTATCTCAAAATGAAAAAGAGATTATTGATGCAAAAATTGCTGAATGGAAAAATGCAGTTACGCCTTCTGATACCTATTGGGGATATATCATCACTGCATTATTAATCATGGTAGGTTTTTTCATGTTGATTTGGCATAACATAAAATCAAAGTTGAGATCAAACTAATTTTCTCCAAAGGTTAAATAAGCAATCCCGCTAATGCGGGATTGTTTGTTTATATCAAGATGAAACTCAGATTCATAACTAGGTTATTAAATCAAATAGCCTGAGGAGAAACCCAGTCGTAAAAAAAACAGGAACAACCAGTGACAAAATAATGATAGAGATCACAAGCAATCGGTTAACATGAATAAAAAGGTGGAAAAATAGAACAAAATAACTGTCGTAAAATCAACCACACATGAAATGTGATTACTACTGCATACATCCTTGGTCTGAGAAAGTATTTTGGTCATAGAATTTCTAAGGAGTAAGAATATTAAAAGAAATCTTGAAACAGTGAATAATAAAACAACCAACTTATTAACATTAAAAGAAGAGGTCGTTATGAAACCATATATCGCTTCAAAATTAATATTCACACTATCTCTCATGGTTGTAGTACTTATTACAGGGTGTGATAATCCTTTTGAAAGCAATGAGCCGCAATCACCAAATAGCAGTAATACACAAATATTTATGAAGGTTGCAGAAAACAGTTCATCGGTAAATTCTTTTACCCCAAACTATAATGAAGAACACGCAATGGCGCTAGCCGGATCGCTTGGGAAGGATATGTATCCAATTAAAGTTGGACAGAAGATGAGTCTTGTTGAGAAAAACTTAGCTCTTCAAAAAGATAGTGCAACTGCAATAGGTACATTAACTCAAAAATATGAGGGCCGTTTGATAATACAAGGATCATTCAATCAGCCTACTATAGGAATTCGGCAGAAAGTTGATACAACAATTGTAAAAGACTTTTCAACAGTAATCACAAGAATTATCAAGTTTAAAAAAGTAGATGATACCGGAGATGATGAAAAGGATTGGAAAGTTGAAGCTGTATCACTTCCTAATGGCGGTAGTGAAGGTAATACTATTCAAATAGCTGGAATCAAATTGACATCTCAAAATGGAACTGAACATTATATTGATGATCCGAACACTTACTTCTTCAAAGCAGGTAAAGAAAAAGGTGGGGATGATGATGAGGATGACAATAATAACTTTGAAATTGGATTTGGAAATCATGGGCGTGATTGGAAAAATCTTTTAACATGGTATAAAAGGAATCAAGCCATAAAACTTACTGTAGAAGTTATAAGTAATTCATCTGAGCCCGATTTTTTAACTGTTACCTACGGAGCAGGCATGAATGGCAATCAAAAGAACAAAGAAAAATTCGATCTTGTTTCAACACAGCAAGAGGGTTCTTATTACCGCAAAGTGTATGAGAGGAAATGGAGTACAAGCTCACATGCGACAAGAATGCACGCTGTGATAAATGCCTTCCCAAGAAATGTAGTGTATGATACTGACACTGCAGTTGAAGTAAAAACCTGGGGAATACCTTATAGGGTGAAATAATTTATTCCAAATAATTCATTCACAAAATGAAAGACAAATAAATGCAAACAATAAATAAATATTCGATTAAACAGCTCTTTGTGGGCATATTAACTTCTGCAATAATATTCACAGCATGTTCCAATGATGATAATCCACTCGAATCCGGGCGAAGTAGCGCAAAAGTGGCAGGTCGCATTTCATCAAACAGTGGAATGACACCAGCTCTAAATAAATCGGGAAATGCTGAAACTACTTTCTCATCAATTCAGGGTGCGTCTGTTATACTTGCGCAAGTACAAGCGGATGGTTCACTAAAAACTGTTTCCACACAACAAGTGCAAACAGATGCCAATGGTAAATTTGTTCTTGAAACAAATCTTAGTGGCGCTGAAAATCTTATTATTGTTGCTACCCAGGGAGAGGCTGAATTAAAAGCAATTGTTTCTTCTAAAGTTCAAACAGGTAGTACCGTTTATTCTCCACCGCTAACAATTGAATCGACTGCAGAGAGCAATCTCTACATTAAATTAGTCGCTCAGGGAAAAGCCAATTCTATCGATGCGGCAGATCTAAAAGTCTTGATAAATGCACAAGGGGCTGCACATATCAAAGGTAACGCAAGTGCTGAAGCAGAGTTAATCAAAGCGCTGGAAGCGCAATCGCAGACTTATGTTAAAGCAGCGGGCAATTCCTATTTCGGATTAACCAGCAGTCAGATACAAGCAATGATGCATGCACGAGGTGAAGCAAAAGCAAAATTAGATGCAGCTTTATATAATTCTTCCGATTCTGAAGTAGAATACGAAAATATTGTAAACGATTATGAGGCTTACATCTTTGCAAACAGTACAGTAAATTCTACTGTTTACGCTGAACTAATAAGAATAGGTGCTACTACTTTTATTAATGCATCTGTTAATATGAATGCCAATGGTCGGCTAGCAGTGTTGCAGTCATATTACAAGCGGTATGCTTTTGTTCTTAGTGTTGCAATGAAACAGCAATTTCAAGCGGCCGGGGCATCAGATGCACAAGTAAATGCTGTTGTTTCAGCGGGTGCTGCATTATACAACTCGATAAAGACCTCAGCGAATTATGATCAAATGGTAAGCGCGTTTGTTCAGTACCGATTAGCTATTAAATCACAATTAAAACTTGTATTATCCGCTTATGCTACATCAATCGAAGCAATTGACACAAGTATAAATGGAACCGCATCAGCTAAAGCAATATTAAGCGCCTCAATTGTTGGATCGATTTCATTAGATATATTAATTAATGCTTATGTTACTTTCTTCAATTCTGTAAGGACGACGACTCAATTCGCACTTGTTGGCGCAACAACAACTCAAATAAATGCTGCTTCTCAGATTATGATTTTAGCTAACATGAACTAAATAATTGTTGGGAACCGGATATCCCGGTTCCATTCTTTAATAAGGAAAATTTCAACTATCAGCTTAGGAGAATAAAATAATGGTAAACTTATTTTACTCGATGAGGGGAAATCTTAGAAATTCAGTATTTCTTTTAATCGCTTCTTTGATACTTCTAAACCCATTGCAATTAAAAGCGGATGGAGAGATTCAAGTAACCGGCGTAGTACAAACAAAAACTGATTCCAGTCTTACGGTTAATTCACTAGAAATATTTGTGAATTCGATAACACTAATATCCAACAACGCGAACGCAAGCATTCCTTATGATAGTGTAAAAGTTGGTAGTCTGGTTATTATAAAAGTTAAATCGACATTATTAGGTCGGCTTGAAGCAACTGAGATTAAGTTGATTACAAAAAATATAAATATTGAATTAAGCGGAAAAATTACTGCGTTAACTTCAAATTCACTAACAATAAATGGGTTACAAATATTTGTTGACACTAGCACAATTCTTATTACTCAGTTCAATACGAAATTGAATTTTTCAGATATGAAAGTTGGAGATGATATTGTGGTAAAAGTAACCCAATCTGCTGAAGGGCAGTTAATCGCTGTTATAATAATTCTTAAACCGGAAAACAATCGCCAAGAAATTGAACTTGAAGGAAAAATTCAGTTGGTCAGCAGTAATTCAATAATGGTGCTTGATGTTGAGTTATTTGTTGACTCATCAACCATTATAGTTGCTCATAGGAGGGGAATTATTCACCTTGGCGATCTGAAGGTTGGTGATAAAGTCGAAGTGCGAGGATATTTACAACAGGATTCTTCTTATCTGGCAAAGTATATCAAAGTAGAAAGTGAAGAATATGAATCAAACGAACTGGAAATTGAAGGTACAATTAGCGCCTTAATGGCGAGCAGTTTCATTGTTAATGCTATAACATTTACTGTGGATTCTGCAACCGTAATTTTTGGACATTATGGTTCTTTATTTAGTTTTTCAGATTTAAAAGTAGGAATGGAAGTAAAAGTAAAGGCTATTTTGCAAAGCGATAGTAGCTATAAGGCCATTAAAATTATTTTAAACCAATATGAGTTTGAAAAGAGAATCGAAATAGCTGGCTTAATAGAAGAAATCAACACAGACAACTTTACTCTTGGAGGATATACGTTTAATATTGACGATCAGACCTTGATATACAACAATATGAAGCAGAGACTTTCTTTTGGGGACTTAAAAGTTGGAATGTTTGTTATGGTTGAAGCATACTTGCAAGGAACAACTTTTTTAGCATCTAAAATAAAAGTAAGAGAGAATACTAAAAAAGCAAATTATACCGGTGCAATTGAAACTATTACAGAAACTTCAATTACAGTGAACGGGTTGGTTTTTTCTACTGATCAAAACACTGAGTTTATCAATGCTAACAGAAATTCAATTACAATTAATGATTTAAAGATTGGTCAAATTGTAAAAATTAAAGCCGTTCATCAAAGTGGGGACCAGTATTTGGCGCTAAAGATTATTGTACAAAGATTTTGGCGACCTATAGTTAAAGCTGAAGGATCTATTGAAAGCCTAACAATAAATTCTCTTACAGTTATGGGGAAGAATTTTGCAGTTGATTCCTCGACACTCGTTATAGGGCATGGCACAGGTGTGATCACCTTTGCTAGTTTAACCTTAGGATTGAATGTCGAAGTAAAAGGATCAATGAATAATGATGGAATCCTGACAGCCAAACTTATTAAAATTTACCCGGCAGATCAATTTGAACTGTATGGCATGATTGATTCAATAACCGGAACAAGTTTTATCGTCACCGGAATTACAATTGCTGTAGACGCGAATACAGTTATTTTTGATGAATTTGATAACATAATTGTTTTTGATAGTCTCAAAATTAATCAATTTGTTGAGGTGAAATACATCAAGACTACAGCCGATGAAAACCTTGCCGTGAAAATTGAAATTGAAAAAGATCCAAAACATGTTCAATATAGCGGTGTTATTTCGGCAGCAAACAGTGCAACCATTCAGTTGTCAGTTCCTACATTTAAAATTACCAATAATACTATCTTTCTAAGTTCAGAATATGTTCCTATTCATTCCGCTTCAATTCAAACTGGTCAAAGTGTGATTGTTTGGGCAGAACAGAATGAAACTGGGGAATTGACTGCAGTTCAGGTACAACAAGTGTCTGCTGAATTAACCACAGTGCAAAATGAAAACAAAGAATCTTTACCGACAACTTATGAACTGAAACAGAACTACCCCAATCCTTTTAACCCATCAACAGAAATTTCATTTTCCATATCCAACACAGAAGAGGTGAGTTTAGAAGTCTATAATATGATTGGTCAGAAAGTAGCGGTCTTGATAAACGAAACTATGAACGCCGGTTCTCACAGCGTCAAATTTAACGCTTTTAATATGGCGTCTGGAGTTTATTTATATAAACTAACAGCCGGTAAGTTTGTCTCAATTAAAAAGATGATTTTACTCAAATAATCCTTTGCATACTCCTTAAGAGGGTAAGCCGTTTTGGCTTATCCTCTTTTTAAAAAATCTAATAATGGAAGGTAAAAATGAAGTCATTCTTTAATACAGTATTGATAATTTCTTTACTCTTAGCTCTTCCAATTACGCAGGCTCAAAGTAAAAAATTTGGTCTTGGAGTAATTATTGGTGAGCCAACCGGATTGAGTTCCAAATTGTGGTTATCCAATAATAATGCACTTGTGTTTGGAGTTGGCTGGTCTGTTGATGGTTATCGCATAAGTGGTTATGATTACAATAAAACAACATTAGTGCATATTCATGTAGATTATCTATGGCACTCTTTTGATGCAATAAAATCAAACAGAGAATTCCCCTTATTTTATGGAATTGGCGGGATAATAAACCGCGGCAGAGAATATAGAGGAAATTTTGGAATTCGTGGAGTATTAGGAATTGCGTGGATGCCTCGCTCCACGCCTCTCGATATTTTTATTGAAGTTGTTCCTACCCTACTATTAATTAATTCAACTAGTTTCGGAATTGATGCCGGTATTGGTGCGAGATATTATTTCTAACATATTCATGAAGTAAACCGATGAATAATTCTAAAAATTCATTATGAATAAAAAATGGAATATTACTTGGGCTATATTTTTGTTGCAGATAGTGTTAATCTCTTGCGGTAGCATCAAACTACATGATATAATAAATGGGGGATTCGAGATAAGTAACGAAGATGGGAGCCCAGCAGGTTGGTATGCCAACAATATGGTTGCGACGAAAACGGATGCTGAATTTCAAGTGGATAATTCAATTGCGCACACAGGAGAAAAATCAATCAAAATTTCTATTTCGGGAAACGCATCAAAGGAAAATAAAATTTATAATTGGATCAGATCAGTTGATGCCGAGAGTGGAATATATGAGTTGAACGGTTGGGTCAAAACAGAGGATGTTAAGAATTCTCCCTTCATAGAAGTGCAATGTTTTAATAAGAACAAAATGATTGGTTCAGTTACGACGGCGCGAAGCCATTCAATTACAGGAACAAAGACCTGGCAGCTGGTTAAATTAATGTTTACTGTTCCAAAAGGTAGTTCTAAGATATTAATAAGAGCAGGGATCTCAAGTGCAAGGAATAATGGCAGCAAAGTTTGGTTTGATGATTTTACCTTGAATAAAGTGAGATAAAGCTAGCTGACAAGTTTTTAAAAGCCGATAAGTAATTTTTATGCAGCAAAGTAGCTCGGCTAATTTTAAAAGTTATAAAGTTTTAAGTATCGGGCTTAAACAATAAATTGAAATAGGAAGCTTACTGGAAAAGTCCATATTCAGCACCTACTTTTAGTACGAAATCAGCGGGATTTTTTATTAGTCAGAAAACAAAAAAGCCCCAAAATTCATCATTTTAGGGCTTTTGAAGAGCTGGCGATGGGACTCGAACCCGCGACCTGCTGATTACAAGGCAGATATTCAGCTCTATAACTCATTATATTACAATAAGTTATAAAAGCTGTCATAGTTTTTGTCATAGTAGTTTTTAGGTTATGACGAATATTGACCGCTTAAAAAAGGAATACGTCAATAGGTAATTAAATTTCGGGAACAAGCTGATGTTGTTCGCAATTGACGTTAATATAAAAATCCCGAACTAATAAAATGTACACCTACATGCCTACAATATCTCAATGATCTCTAAAGAGCAGCGACCAGACAACTTAAGGGCTAACTTCAAAACAAAAGAGTTTTCCATAAACATGGAATATCCCAAATATTTTAGGCAAACGCATAACTTCCCATTCATGCCCGGAAGAATGCAATTAAGCTACCAGTCAATAATCGGGGCTTGTAATGCGTGGCCATTGGTTAGATTTTTTATGTTGTAGAACAATTCCCTTAAAGTGATTATTAAAATCAGATTTATTTTAGTGCATAATAAACTATCCCCGCAATTTCTTTGGTTAGGCCGGCACGAGCCACTTGTTTCTTTTTCTTTCTGAGTTTAGATTCTTGATATTTTTAATTATTGGATAAAACTGAAGAGCATGTACTGCTGCATCGGAGAATAAAAGTTTAAGATATTTGTTGCCATCTTTGGATGAGGATTTTTGTTTGCCGTGCTTATTAAGAGCGACATTTTTGTTCTTCGTCTAAGTTTTCTCAACAACCACTTTTTCAATCTCACTCTCATCCATTATCTCGATAGGATGTGAAGTATCCATCATTGTATAGGTGGCGCCAGAGGGCAAAAGAGTTAGCTTCGCTTTTGGAAGTGGTTTCTCAGAAAAATAATATAGAAGCGTTTGCTTACCATTTGAGACAATCTTTATAATACTTTCATTCGAATCATCTTTAAAACTCTTTGAGTAGCTTTTCTTCTCAAGCACTATACCGGCTGCGGCTAGCCGGAGGTTTGTTTCCCCATTTGTAATATTCTCTTGAACTGGTAAAAATTCTTTTGATTTAGGGTTTAGTATCCTCTCTGAAATTGATTGAGTTTTAATATCTTCAATCTGCCCAGCTGAAATCTTTTTTAATTGTGAACAATAATCAATTTGTTTTTGATATTTATCAATATTCGACTCAATAAATTCCTTCTTATTAATAGGCAAATTTTGGGGATTGAATACAAATGTAAAAATGTCCCGTTCAGTTATGTTTATCTGCTCTTTCAAGTTTTCCTTTCAAGCGTAATCATTTATTAGTATTTATTAACACCAAAATACAGTGTTTTGGAATATTTGTTTTACTTACTGTTTTCTAGCTTTTCAGATATTCCTTTTTTAAGCAACCTTATTAAATAGTCCAAATTCTGATAATACTTTTTGTAAAAATCTTCTCTAGTAAGATCTGACATATGAGTGTTAAAATACTCGTACAAGCCGCGGCTTACTCCACCATCTTTAAGGTCGTCTGCATAGTTTTTAAGAACCGACTCATAAACTATTGCTTCTTCGGCGTTAATCTTTCCTTTATAAAAATAAAAATCATTTAGACGAGTTATTGTTTGCTCAAGACTAGTATTTGTAATGTGTTCAACATCCATCTTTTCGTCTATTTTAATTTCGTTAGAAGAATGGAGCGAATCAAAATAATGAGCATGAAATTCTTTAATTCTTTTCACCAAGGCATTTAAGGGAATAGCGGGAAAATAATCAGTTTCATTTTTGATAAACTCAAAAAGGGATGAAACGATTTGATCATTTGATAGCCGAAATAATTCGTTTTGAAGTGATTCAATAAACTCAGGCTCCGGCGGTAATTGATTGACTATTACAGAAGAGTTTTCAACAACATGAATCACTCCAAAGTAGGGGGTTTTTGAATAACCTCTTTTTTCAATAGTATAATTAATACTTCTTAAAATCTTGCCAAAAAATGGATCTGCTTCTTTTAACTTCTTTGATATTTCTTGCTCTACTCTACTGCCAATTAGCTGCGAAAGGAAAAAATATGCTTCTTGTTCTGAATCTATTGGTTTATCCCAGTTTAACAAAGCGCGTTTTAAAGGTAATTCTGATTCACAGTTTCTTTTTATGAATAGAGGTGAAACTGCATCAAAAGCAATATCCTCTAAAGTTAATCCTTGGTTAGAAAATCGGGTGCAATCAGAAAGGTGATGAGAGCGTAAACAAATTGAGGCAATTTTTACGCAATAAACTACTAATTCTCTCAAAGGAGGAGAAGATAAATCGTCGTCTTTAATGGTCTTTAAAAGTAAACTGACTTTAATAGAAACCTCAAATAGAACTTTAAAAATATAAGAAAAAATTAGAAAAATTTTTACGAAAAGCTAAAGAATGGGAATAATCTTCATTTGGATTTTGAAGTGATTAAAATACATAGCTAAAAGAAAGGGGTTACTATGAAACAAAAAGTAATACTAACATTGATCGGTGCACTTCTTCTGAGAATATCTGTTATTGCACAGTTGAACTATACGGAAGATTTCAATTCATTAAACAATTGGACGTTATATGGGAGTCCATTACCACAACATTTTTCTAGCATGAAAGGCAAAACAGGTGTGTTCGATAATAACGGCGACTCAAATAATAATAGCGGCGGAGTATCAAAGCAAACATTTGATTTGAGTAAAGGATTTACACTTGAAAGTGAAGTGTATCTGGACTTTACAAATACAGCAGGGTGTTGGGCTGGAGCGGCAATCGGAATTTCTGACCCAACATATCAATCATGGGGCGGATATAATCCTTGGATTAACTATTCTTTGACTGCAAATGGAGACGCATGTTGGGGGTCTGATCCATCAACAAGACCAAGAACACGTATATATATTAATTATAAAACGGGTTCAACCGATTCTGATTGGGCAAATTTTGGAGGAGATTCGAGCCCAATCTATGCGGATCAATATGCAAATGGCTGGCATGTGTTAAAGATAGTTGTTGACCAGAACAGAATACCATCATTTTACATTGATAATAATTTAGTGGCTCAGGGCACAACACCCATCTATGCGGCAGTGTTGAATTCAGCGAGGTCGATATGGTTAGGAGATAGATCATCTGGCAGTGCAGGTAAAGCTTATCATAACTATGTGAACTTATCATTAACCGCCCCAACAACAACGCAATATACTGTTGTTACATCTTCTAACCCGAGTACAGGCGGGATAACAACTGGGCACGGTAATTATAATTCTGGTTCAACAGTAACTGTAACTGCTACAGCCAACAGCGGGTATACATTTACAAACTGGACTGAAAATGGTACAACTGTTTCAAGCAACATAAGCTATTCATTTACAATTAATTCGAACAGAACTTTGGTTGCGAATTTTCAACAGCAATCATCATCGAATCCAAGTCTAAAGCCAATTGCATCTTCAACTACTGTTGCAAAAGGATCTGAATTTTGGGTTGAAGTTAAAGCTGGGGACCCTAATTCTGTGACAAATTTATTTGGTGTATCATTCAAATTGACTAGTAGCAATTCCAATTGTACTTATGTAGATGGCAGTGCCGAGAATGGAGGTTTTCTTGGTACAGGCTCTTCTGTATTATTTTTTCCGCAAAGAGTAAATGATCAAACGGTTGATATTGGATTATCTAAAATTTCGGGTTCTGGCGTTAATGGTTCCGGCCTAATTGCAAGAGCAAAGTTTAACACATCATCTAATATTACAAGTGGACAGACAATTACTTTTTCACTTTCTGATATTTCTGCAACAAATGCTACAGGACAGACAATTACCTTTTCTCCTTTTAGCTTAACGATTACTGTGAGTAGCACAATTGATGTATGGCCGGGAGACTGCAATAATGACAAAGCAGTTAATTCAAGTGACATTATGCGGATTGGATTATATTATGGACAAACTAAACCAGGAACGAATAATGCAGGAAGTGCATGGCAAGCTTATGCACGCGAGCCTTGGTCAACAGATGGAACTACACCAACTAGAGTTTATGCAGATGCAAATGGAGATGGTGCAATCAATTCAGCCGATATTATACCTGTAGGATTAAATTATGCAAAAGTACATAGTAGTGTAATCAAAAATAATTATGAGGAAGAAACTTTACTTTTAAAGACCTCAGCTGGAGCAACAGTAAAACCTATCGTGCCTATCAGTGTAAAAAGAAATACTCCGTTTCAGGTTGAAGTAAAAATTGGTGATCCAACCCCGATTCAGAATCTTTTTGGAATTTCCCTAAAACTACAGAGTAATAAATCTACATGTACTTATGTTGATGGAAGTGCATTAAATGGAGGATTTCTCGGAACCGGTTCGTCTATACTATTTTTCTCTCAAAAAGTAAATGATCAAACAGTTGATATTGGATTATCGAAAACCTCTGGCTTAGGTATTAATGGTGCGGGTATAATTGCCAGTGCGCAATTTAACTCTGACTTGGATCAAGCAATAACATTTTCATTAGTAGATGTTGTCGCTATAGATCAAAATGGAAACTCAATACAACTAGATGTTCAGCAGACAGAAATTACTGTAGATGTTCCGAATCTGAATTCACTCCCTGTCGAATATACCCTATATCAAAACTTTCCCAATCCTTTCAACCCAACTACTTTAATTTCCTATTCAATTCCGGTTGCTGGTAATGTATCGTTAAAGGTATATGATTTATTAGGCAACGAGGTTTCGGATTTAGTAAATGAATATAAAAATGCTGGAAATTATGAGATTAGATTTAATGGATCACAACTTTCCAGCGGCGTTTATTTTTATAAACTATGTAGCGGTAATTTTTCTAACACCAAGAAATTCATATTGATGAAGTAATTGAGGGCGATACTTTATCAATCACTCCACAGAGCCGCAGAAATGCGGCTTTGTTATATACGCTAAGTCGGAAATCCATTTGACATTGCGGACATAAAAACGTACGTTTGTAGCAAACAAAATAGGTTGTTATGAGAACAGTTAATTCAACTTCAGCAAGAAACAATATTTATAGTTTAATAGATAAAACCAACGAAACCAGTGAACCTATAATTATAACCGGAAAAAGGGGCAATGCGGTTTTAGTGGCTGAGGATGACTGGCGTGCTATACAAGAAACGCTCTATTTATTATCAATTCCCAATATGAGGGAATCAATAATTGATGGAATGAAAGAACCGTTAAAAAAATGTTCCGATAAAATTGTATGGTAAAGTGGAAAGTTGTTTTCACTAAGCAAGCATTATTGGATGCAAAAAAAATAAATTCAGCAGGCTTAAGACCTAAAACCGAAAAGTTATTTACAATCTTAGAAAAAAATCCTTTTCAAAATCCGCCTCCATACGAAAAACTCGTTGGTGACTTATCCGGTGCATATTCTCGCAGAATAAACATCCGTCATCGTTTAATTTATCAAGTCTATAAAGAACAAAATGCTGTAAAGGTAATACGGTTGTGGACACATTATGAATAAAAAGCATTCCACTCATAAAATTTATGCCTTACTTCTTTCGTGGGATAAACTCTTTCCCATTCCAGTAAAGAATTTGTGATTTTATTAAATCCATGTATTCTTTGGTATCTGTATATGGTGGGTTAAGTATTTTCTTTCTTACAAGTTCATCCCTCATAACAACAAAATTGTCATCAGGAACGACATTAATGTCTTTCAGATTAAAACTGAGTGTATAGTTCAATCCTCTTCCATCCCATTTTTTTTCTTCAACTGAACTAAAGTAAATCTTCTTATCACTTTGCTTAACAGCTAGTTCAAGCGGTAGAATTGATCCCCTTCTATTCCCTGAATAAATTGAAAAATCTGTCTGAGGAACAAGTATATATGCTTTGAATTTTGCTATCGAGATACCAGTTAATGAGTAATTTTTAGAAGTTGGTCCTTGTCCTTTGGCGTCATCAATTCCAATAACGGCAATACCAGAACGTTTCATCCCGTTATTATTAAAAGTGTAAATAAGTTCCTGCTTCCCAGTGCTGTCAATATCACGAATAATACCAAGATGGATATGCCCGGAATTCCATAAAGTATTTCCTACTCGTTTACCGGTTAGTAAATCCAAAGTGAATATCGCAGAAGCAAAACTTGGTCCATGGCGCACAGATAAATAAAGAACTTTGCTATTGTTTTTTTTCACGATATCAATGATAAATGGATATCCATAATCCGTGTTTAGTGTATCTCTCTGCGATGACACATCATCATTGAAAATGTATTTCCATATTAAATCACCTTTTTTGTTATAGCAGCTTATTCCGTCATTTCCCCTAGCCAATTCACCTTTAAAATTTTCTCCTGTAATCAACACTTCATTAGTCCCATCGTCATTTATATCTGTTACCTTCGCCAAAATTTCAAGGTTAGTGGAAGAAGTAACTAGAGAGCTAAATGCCATCGAGGGTTTCTTCCAGAGAACCATGCCCTTTTTATTCTTAATAATATAATGCTCTCCTGCTATTTCTACTAAGTAGGGGTTATCATCATATTCTCTTACATAAACAAAAGCGAAGCCTACAAATAAGAGTATAATTAAAAGTGAAGAGATCCAATTTTTTCTAATTCTTTTTGCTGTACGGACAATTTTATTTTGCTTTCTAATTTCCACTAAATCTCTGCGGTTTAGCAATTCTTCCATATCCGCTACCGCGACTAATTTAAGTTTTCTTTGGGGATACAGTAGTTTTAACTCCCGTAATTTATCTCTAGCAAATTGTTCATCATCTTTGGGTATAATTAGTGTATCAAATTCAGAATAGAACACAATTTCAACTTTTTTCGCTATTGCCTCTTTCCCCACAGATTTTACAATACCGTTCTGATCAACACCGCCGGTGCTCGCAACTTTACATTTTATATTTGTTATATAGGGTAGATTATAGTTCTGAGATAATTGATTTATAATGCCAATTGTAAGCGCGACGCCTAAAGAGTTTCCTTCATAATTAGCAGAAAGATTATCAAAATAAATTAGTACCTCATGGAACCCATTAAACGTCTTTTTATGCTTTGAAAAATAATTTAAGGCAAACTCAAAGCTGATCTTGGCTTGGGAAAATAATCTCTCTTCAATAATCTTTGCAGAGGGTACAAATAAGAAGCGATTTTGGTTATTTGTCTTGTGAATTTTAATATTCACCGATTCAATCGTTCCAAAAGAGGAATATGCATTTGAACCGCCAAGGGCTTCCAACAGCGGGAACATAAAACCAGTTGAACTATTCATTGCGGCATTACCCTCAAGAATAGAATCCAGCTTCTGTAATTTTAAATTTGTTGACTGAATTAATTTTTCAATGATGTCAATGTAGTAATCGAGAGTCGTAACATTAATCAAATTATTTAGCTGAATTAGTAATTTATGACTGAATGCCGGAGCCGAATAGAAGGGGGTATAATTGAAAACTTCGGCGATGTATTCCTCAATAAAATCGCATGTGTAAGCTTCAATTACTTGCTGATCTTCAGTTGAAAAAACGGAATCATAGAATTCAATAATGCGGAATAGCTTTGTTCTTCCGAAAAGATAAGGCAATTCTCTTAAGAGATCATTCTTTAGCTTTTCTACATGTTGAAAATTGGAAATCGGCATTAATACCCCAAATTCTATCTCTAAAATACAAAGAGAAAATTATAATGAAAATATTCTGGGGCGGTTCATAATTATTTTTTTGATTTCGACATGAGCCAATATTTTTAGCGTATTTAAGGTTTCGACATTAGGTGTTAATAAATGTCATTTTATGATATCAGTTCGAGTCTCATACAATGAACACTGACAATTAATGGTCAATCAAGAACTTCCAATCACTTCAAATTAATAACAATTCTTGAAGCCTCACCAATTTCATATAATCTTCTATTAGTTGGTTCGAATTAAGTCCCGCAGGGAGCACTTAAAAAAGGGAATCCCGCGCAAAGCGGGATTTTCTTTTTAATGAATACTTTATTTTTGGAATGAAACAAGTTCACCTGCCCCGCAATCGTTTTACTGGGAGAACTTTAGCACCTATTATTCTATATGAAGAACTTTTAGATGTCTATTTTCATCAACAGTTAATATTTCGCTTTGTTGCTCATATAAATTATCACGATCAGGTTTGCGGATTCGATAACAATAAGGGGGTACCAATTTTGCAAGTTATTATCAAAGGAAATTACGGTTAGATGTCCTAAGCTTTAGCATATCAAACCGAAAATAACTGTTTATCTTTAATTAGCATTGAGAATCAACAAATTCTCCCTTATTTTCAACTCAAAAAATATAAGCCTTTGAGTTCAAGAGTTGAGAATTATTTAGTCCCGCTTCTTCGATCAGCGCTTAGCGGAAATATTAATAAATTCGAAATCAATCATTTAGTAAAAATAGCCCATCAATTTGCTATCTCAAGATTATCCCAGTTAATCAGCTCCCGGAAAATTTCTTTCGCTATTCAACCCCATACCATAAGTTCAATTGCGCTCGACTGCATCGCTGAAATTTTTGAGCGAGATGAGAATAATAATTTTATAGAACTGATAAACTATTTTGATGGGGACAGATCTGTTGACGGTAATTCCGATGAACAAATAATGATTCATTTCAGAATGTTAGTATTCTCAAAACTCAAAGATGGCATTTTCCGCATATACAGAGAATATGATCCGGTAACAAGCAAAATTTTGCGAAATATTAAGTTGATTGCTAAATCGAATGAACAGATAATATTTCTTGAAAGATTTGGGGATACTTTTTTAAGTATGAGCAATATTGAGCTTGATGAACATCTTCCCGAATTTCCCTCTGAGGAGCTTGAATCAATATTAATAAGCCGGGTTCATAAAAAAGAAAATATAAAAAAACTATTGATTGAGTTATTGCAAATATTAGCTGAATCCGATAGATACCGTAAATTTTATTCGTTAATAGATATTGCACTTTTACTTAAAGACCTGTTCTTAAAACTTGAGCTGCCGGTCACTTCTTACTATAATTATGATAATTCTTTAATGAATACAGATATTAAAACAATCGTTGAAAGAAGTATTCTCGAAATTAGAAATGAGTTGGAGTATAAGTATTTCACAAAAAATAAGATTGAAAAGGAATTGTTTGATAGTTTTATTGAAGCAATAATTGAAATGCTTAATGATACATATATTCTCAATGATGGAATTGAAATTTCCCATTATGATTATCTCAAAAAACTAAATCCCGCTTATTCTTACGAAGAATACAGAAATAAACACCGAATAAAGTTTGAGTATATGGTAAAGCTATCAAAAAAAATAGTAGTTAATAATCTTAAAAATGAATTTGATTAGTGCAAATAATAATAACAATTCTGCACTCGCTAAAAGGTGAAAGGAAATCCTTGTATAATGAAACACTTCGATGAAAATATTATTGAGCTCTTGATTCATGGGGATAAGAAAATTCTGAAGCGGAAGGAAGAAATTGAGAATCATATATCCGAATGTTTTAGCTGCAGGGAGTTATACAATCAAATCACTCAATTCTATGCTACAGTGGAAAAGGGGGAAAACATAAATGATAGGGATCAGAAATTAATAGAGTCAAAATCTCTTGTAATTAACCCGGTTGCAGTAAATAAAGATTCTATTCTATCCCCAATTCCCAAAACAATAATCTCAAGAACCTATTATTTTATTAGAACAGAACCGGTAAAAGCCACGGTTTCTCTTGCCGCTGCTATTGCAATATTTTTAATGGGACTAAATTTTAACTCTATTTTTCAAAATAATAATCCGGCAGTTTCGGTTCTCAACGATAGCTTAAAAACATTACGGGTTTATAATAATTCATCAAATGAGCTTTACTCAATTCCCTATTATTCACCCTTTATTGTTAGTGAAAATGAAATACTTTATAATATAAATACCCATATACTTTCGGATTTGGATAATGACAAAATAAATGAACTGATCTCAATTGTACAAACAAGCAAGAAGGAGCCGAAGAATTATAATGAGGTGAAAATCTACAATAATAAGGGAGAGGTAATTAACAGCGCAACAATTGGAGGTGAGGTAGAATATTTTGGAAGAAAATTGGGATCCTACTTTGTAGCATTTTCACTTGTTGTAGCAGATTTTGACAAGGATGGATTTAAAGAAATTTATGTGGGGGGACACAGTTATAACTCCCCCTACGTATTAACAAAGTTTGATCATCAACTCAATAAAATAGGTGAATACTGGCATCATGGTCATTTATGGGGGATGAATTATTTACAACTGGGGAGCGAAGAGGGGATTGTACTTTTGGGATTAAATGATGTTAATGATGATAAAGCTTTTCCGGTTGCTGTATTTTTAGACCCTAATAAGATCATGGGGAAATTGCAGTCAGCCAATACGCCAGTATTTAAGGACCTTCCACTTTTAAATGAAACACATTACAAGAAATTTGCTCGAACCTGGATTTCCGATTCAATTAAGCATAAACCCAGAATTAATACTTTACTGGAAGTTACAAACGATTCAACGTTTAAGGTACAATATGGATTTTCTTCAATTACCTATACTAATCTGTATTCCAGCTTAATTTTAACACTTAACAAAAATTTCGAAGTAGTTGATATTCTCCAGCCGGATGGTTTTAAAAGAAAGTGGGGAAAACTTGATGGGCAGTCTTTTTGAGGTAGCTACCCAATCATCTTCCAACTCATAGTTCGCTTAATCTTTTCGCTCCTCTAATTAAAAGAAAAAATCTTCCTATTAAATTCTGCAACAAATCATGATTGAAAGGATTAGTTACTAATATCATGGATTAAAATGATTAAAACCATTCATGTCGTGTTTTTTCTCGTTATTGTTTCACTTTAAAAAGGAAGATTATCCACCTGCCTTTTTGTTAGAATAATGTGCAATCGAAAAGACAGCTTGTCGTTATTTACTAAAGTATAAGAATTGTAACTATATAAAGTTATTAAGTTTTCCTGTCCTTTCTTAAATGAGGCAAAAATTAAATTCAATTTACGTTGTATAATTAATTTGCATGGAGGTTGTATGAAATTCCTCGTGTATTGTTTTTTATCTTTTTTATTATTTGTAACAAATATATCTGGTCAAAATATTCCAACTTTGTTACAACCCCCAAATGGATTTACAGAAGTTCCTGCACAGAACGCATTTTTCAATTGCAGTTGGGTTAATAATGCAAGTATGTACCGCCTATGGATTTCTTCGGATCAAAACTTTAATACAATTGATTATCAGAAAGAACAAACATGGCCAGATTTCAGTAACATTTCTTTAACGGAGGGAAATACTTATTTCTGGAAAGTTCAGACAAAGGTGAATGATGTGTGGGAGAGTTGGAGTTCTCCGTTTAGTTTTACTGTTCATACAATCAACATTGTAACTCCAAGTTATAAATTCTCTGTTATTGACTATCAAGAAAATTCAATCCCAACAAAAACCTTTAGAGGAGAATTGGTTGGTGATACAAAGGGGGATGGTATTAAAAGACTGCTATCTGGAAATGGTAGAGCGGGTAAGCTTGAGATTTATCAATACATCAATAATACTTTAGTCTTGGAACATGAAATCCCAATTTTGAATTCACCTTCAGAAAATGCAAGCATTGTGCCTAAAATAATTGGAGATATTGATAACGACGGTAATATAGAATTTATAGTGGCGGCTGAAAATTACTCAACAATTCCGACTCCTACATTTTTTGGAATATACCGTTGGAATGGATTGAATTATGTAAAAGTATTTGAAAAACAAGAACAAAATTTTGCGGTAAATCAGAATAACTCCGTGATTTTTACGGATTTGAATAATGATGGAAATAATGAATTAGTAATGGTTGTAAATAATTTAATTGGAGTATACAATTTTCAAAATAACACATTGAATAAAATTAGTGAGTACCCGCAATTTGTTCAAGCAAGAATTTCTGTCGGTGATACAGATGGTGATGGATTAAAAGAAATTGTCACCCATTTTAATTCTCAAAATGGAAGCATTATAAGAATTTTAGGGTTTGATGGGAGTAATTTTAATTTAAAAGCAGATATCAATGGATTCATTAATCCACTTGGTGGCGTTTTAGTTGAAGACCTTAATAATGATGGAAAAGGAGAAATTGTAACCGGTACCGGCTGGATAAGAAGCTATGAATTGTATATGAATATTATTGGATTTGATGGGAATGGCTATTCAATTATCAAATCAGATAGAACTCAATTTGGAGTTGGCCAGTTTTTAGTTGGAGATTTGGATGGGGATGGAAACAATGAAGTGGTTATGTTTAACAATGCCAATGGATCTTATGTTTATGATTATGAAAATGGAAATTATCTACTTGGATTTATAAATCATACCGGTGCCGTTGAGAATGGAGAAGTGGCCGATCTTGATAATGATAATTCAGCTGAAGTGATAGCTGCATCCTATGGAGCACTTCAGATTTTGAGTATCTATTCTCAGTCACCAAAGGTAGTATTACTAAATCCAAGCAATCATGTTGGCAATGTAAACCCAATGCCTACATTCACATGGGAAGCATATGCTGGAGCTGCAAGCTACACATTAGAAATAACAACTATGAGTGATTTTGTAAATCCAGCTTTTAGGTTTACAAATATCACCGGTACAAGTTATACTATGACTGAATCGTTGAGAGAAAATTTTGGCACATATAATTGGCGCGTTAAGGCAGACAAAAGCCAATGGTCGGATGTATGGAATTTTGGAACTGGGAGTAATATAATACCAAGATTGTTGGAACCTCAAGACGGGTATGCGTTTGTTCCAGCCATGAATGCCTTTCTATCATGGAAGTGGGTAAGCGGAGCTTCAAAATACCAATTTCAAATAAGTTACGATGAGAACTTTTTATCTATCTATCTTGATGAGGAAACTAATCAGAATACCAAATGGAATATAAGTTTCTCAGAAGGAAATACTTACTACTGGAGAGTTCGATCTTACGTAAACAATTCATGGAGCGAATGGAGTGCGAGCTGGAGATTCAGCGTGAATACAAGAAATCTCACTTTACCCGATTATAAGTTTTCCTCTGTCGATTTTAGTTTGCCCCGTGAGCAGGGGGGACCATTCAGCTCGGCGCTTGCTGGCAATATAAATAATGATGGGATAACTCGGTTGCTGGTCGGTAGTCAAGAGACAGGAATGCTTCAAGTGTACCGGAACTTGAACGGAGCTTACATCAAGGAATGGGAAAGACAATTAATTAGTGAAGCCGAGCTACAGCAAACTCCATACGCATCTATTGTTCCAAACATGATTGGAGATGTAGACAACGATGGCAGAAATGAAATAATTGTGGGATTTGAAGGAATTGATAAAATCGAGATGTATCGATGGAATGGAAACACATATGAAAGGATTTTCCAAGGTGCACAAACCGGACATATGAGTAATAGGATTGGAAGCATTGTAGATCTGGATAACGATGGGCAGAATGAAGTTGTAATGGCGATGCCCTTTGTCGGGGTATACAAGTACACTGGTAACTTATTCCAACAGATTTGGAATAGTAACGAGATGACAGTACAACAGATTGCTGTTGGCGATGCTGATAATGATGGAAAGTTTGAACTTGTCTATCCTGTTATGGATGATGAGCGCCCATCCCTAAGTATTGTTGATGTGAATGGGGGTGTCTACACTAAACATTCATCTGTGACGGGATTTGATCATGCACTCGGAGGGGTTGTCATTGAAGACCTTGATGGAAATAGTTCTAATGAAATTTATACAGGTATAACTCAGAGGGCTGCTTCTTATCAATACTTTATTCATAAAATTGAATTCAATGGAACTAGTTACCAAAATACGTCGACTTATGAAACACCATGGGGATTATTCAATGCGAAGGTTGGTGATCTGGATTCTGACGGTAAAAATGAAATTGGTTTCTTTGGCAATGTTGACGGGTTAACAGTTCTTGATTATGAAAACAATTCCTTGTTGATTGGAAGAGTTCGCCACCACGGTTCGGTACGTTATGGTGAGCTAAGTGATACGGATAATGATGGTGCGGCAGAAATTATTGCGCCTAACTATGCAGCTTTGGATTTTGTTAGCGTTTTTTCTCAATCACCCAAAGTAGCACTTCTAAGTCCGAGTAACCATATCGGTAATGTAAATCCAATGACAACATTTACTTGGGAAGCATTTGCTGGGGCACTTAGCTATACTTTAGAAATAACAACGATGGGTGATTTCACAAATCCGGCATTCAGATTTACAAATATCACCGGTACAAGTTATACTATGACTGAATCGTTGAGAGAAAATTTTGGCACATATAATTGGCGCGTTAAGGCAGACAACAGCCAATGGTCAGATGTATGGAATTTTGGAACTGGAAGTAATCCAATACCAAGATTGCTGGAGCCAAGGAATGGATTTGCTGAAGTGCCTGCACAGAATGCATTCTTAAGGTGGAATTGGGTAAATGGTGCGACAAGCTTCAGAGTAGAATTATCTGAGGATCAAAATTTTTCAACACTAGTAACATTCCAGGAAAATAATAATACTCAGCTCTGGAATCTAAACCTAACAGAAGGAAAGACATACTACTGGAGAGCGAAGGCATTATTAAATGGAGTGTGGGGAGAGTGGAGCTCCACATGGAGCTTTACAGTTCATACAATAAATATAGCTACACAGCCATATAAGTATGCCTCAGTAGATTACACTAAGTTTGGAGATGCAACAACATCATTCAGAGGAGCATTAGTAGGAGATGTAAAAGGAGACGGATTAAAGCGCATAGCAATAGGCAATGGAAAAGGTGGAAAACTTGAAATCCATAGGTATGAGAATGGTGAATTAGTAAAGGAAATTGAAATACCAATAATATCAAATACTGCCGATTGGACAAGTATAGTTCCCAAAGCCATTGCAGATATAGATAATGATGGGAAAAATGAAATATTAGTTGTTGGCGAAGGCTCAAGCACGTGGGATCCGTCAGTTACGCAGATATACAAATGGGATGGAAGTAGTTATCAGAAGATATTTGAGAAGACTAATTTCATATATCAGCATAGTGCCGTTATGGTGACAGATGTAGATAAGGATGGAAAGAACGAGTTACTGATGTCTGGCGGCAATCTCAGAATTATAAAATATGATAGTGGAACAAATATATTTACAGATATCTGGCAATATAATGATGGACCGGATAATGGCAACTTTGCCGTAGATGATGTAGATGGAGATGGGTATAATGAAATAGTATTTGGATCAAGACAATATCCGGAATGGGAATCAAAGAAACTAATTGTATTGGGATATAATGGAAGTAGTTATCAGTTAGAATCTGAAGTTGGAGGATTTACTTATTCTTTGGGAGGGGTATCTATTGTTGATCTTAATAATGATGGAAAAAAAGAAATCATTGCCGGTACTGGAAGTGTGCAGTGCTATACTTATAATTTGTATAAAATAGAGCACCAATCTGGCGGATATTCAATTACAAATACTGATCGAGTTGGCTTCGGAGTTGCAACAAGTAAAGTTGGAGATATAGATGGCGATGGAAATAATGAGGTAGTAATGGCGAGAACCTCATATGGTTCGTATATCTATTATTATTTAAATGGTCAGTATAAGAGTGGATTAGTAGAGCATACAAGTTCATGGAATGGCGATGTTGCCAATATAGATTCTGATGTGGCAGCAGAAATCATAGTCCCGGAACAGAATCGATTTGAAGTTGTGAGCATCTTTAATCAATCACCCAAAGTAGCACTTCTAAGTCCGAGTAACCATATCGGTAATGTAAATCCAATGACAACATTTACTTGGGAAGCGTATTCTGGGGCACTTAGCTATACATTAGAAATAACAACTATGAGTGATTTTGTAAATCCAGCTTTTAGGTTTACAAATATCACCGGTACAAGTTATACTATGACTGAATCGTTGAGAGAAAATTTTGGCACATATAATTGGCGCGTTAAGGCAGACAACAGCCAATGGTCAGATGTATGGAATTTTGGAACTGGAAGTAATCCAATACCAAGATTGCTGGAGCCAAGGAATGGATTTGCTGAAGTGCCTGCACAGAATGCATTCTTAAGGTGGAACTGGGTAAATGGTGCGACAAGTTTCAGAGTAGAATTATCTGAGGATCAAAATTTTTCAACATTAGTGACATTCCAGGAAAATAATAATACTCAGCTCTGGAATCTAAACCTAACAGAAGGAAAGACATACTACTGGAGAGCGAAGGCATTATTAAATGGAGTGTGGGGAGAGTGGAGCTCCACATGGAGCTTTACAGTTCATACAATAAATATAGATACACCAGCTTATAAGTTTTCATCAGTTGATTACACAAAACAGGGTGATGCAACTTCATCATTCCGTGGCGTACTTTCGGGTAATGTAAAGAATGATGGAATAAACAGAATACTTATTGGTAATGGTAGAGCTGGGAAACTTGAAATAAGTAGATATGAAAATGGCAATCTGATAAACGAAGATGAAATTACGGTTATAACAAATCCTGTTGATTGGTCAAACTTATCTCCAAAGGCAATTGCAGATATCGACAAAGATGGGAAAAATGAAATCATTGTAATTGGTGAAGGATTTTCATCGCCACAACCGAATTTATTTAAAATTTACCGCAGTGAAAGCGGGAGTTATACACAAATTTTTGAAAGGCAGGATAACACATTTAATGTAAATGCTAATAGTTCATTTGAAACCGCTGATTTAGATAAGGATGGAAATATAGAATTAATAATGGTGGTGAATGGATTAGTTGGTGTGTATCAGTATTCATCAAATACACTTAATAAAATATGGGAATTTCCACAGCCAACCGACTCTAAATTTGCGCTAGGTGATACTGATGGCGATGGATACCTTGAAATTATTACAACACAACAGAGCTATCCTGAATGGGAGTCAAAAAGTGTTTACATTCTTGGGTATGATGGAAGCACATATCGGCAAGAAGGAATGCTTAGTGGATTTGTCCCAACACTTGGTGGCATAACCATTGAAGATTTCAACAATGATGGAAAGGGTGAGATATTTGTTGGTACCGGTTCTTATCAAGTATATACTTACAACAATTATGTAATCGGTTTTGATAACGGCGCATATTCAATTCTCAGGAGTGATCGTGTGCAATATGGTACGCTAAAGGGCAGGACCGGCGATATTGATGGGGATGGTAAAAACGAAATTGTTTTATTTAGAGCCGCAAATGGTTCATACATTTATGATTATGAAAATGGTCAATTGAATTTGGGATACATTGATCATAGCGGATATGCTGAAAACGGAGAAGTTGCAAATGTAGATTCAGATCTTGCCGCTGAAATATTGGCCCCGGCATTTAGCCAATTCAATATTGTAAGCATTTATGATCACTCTCCAAAGGTTGTTTTAATAACTCCTTCACAAGGGCAGAATCAAATAAGTCCAACAGCGCAATTCAGTTGGCAGCAGTATGAAGGAGCTGTGTCCTATACTTTACAAATAAATAATAATCCAGATTTAACGAATCCATTATATAGTTATCTCACAAATAGTACAACTTTTACCGTGCCGCAAGCACTAAATGAGAACAGCGGATACTGGTGGCGGGTCAAGGCAGATAACAGCCAGTGGTCGGATGTATGGAATTTTTATACATCAAGTAATCCAATTCCAAGATTAATTGAACCCCGAAATGGATATGCTGAGGTTCAAATATGGGGTATTCTTTACTGTTCAATTGTAAGTCAAGCATCTACTTACTACTTTGAATATTCTCAAGATCCAAACTTTTCTCCCTCACTTACATTGAGTAAAGAATCAATCTCAAATATCGAATATTTCAATTTCGAAGATGGTAAAACTTACTACTGGAGAACCAGGGCAAAAATTCAAGATATGTGGGGTGATTGGTCTGAGGTTTGGAGTTTTACTGTACATCAAGAAAATAGGCCTGTATATAAAATTTCCAATGTGGATGCTTCCGCTAATATCCAGTTGGCAAGATCAGTATTGGCAGGCGATTTTAGAGGTGACGGACAAAATAGAATATATATAGGGACAAGTGATGGCAAGATTGTAGAATTCGAGTATCAAAACGGACAATATGTTAATATTAGAACGCAACAAATACTATTAGAAAACGAGTATAAATTGGGAGACGGTGGTTATGGAGATTTAATAATCACACTAATCGAAGATATCGATAAGGATGGGAAAAATGAAATGTTAGTTGATGTTGAACGTACAAATAAATTTCTAATACTAAAGTGGGACGGGTCAAAACACGTAAGATGGTTAGAACAAAGTAATAATTCTATCCACTATAAGCCAATGTCATTTGTTGATATAAATAAAGATGGCATTAACGAATTAGTTGTGGGAGGAAATCAAATCACAATTTATAATTATTCTTCAACGCTAAATTCTTTAGTAACTCTCCAAACTATTAATCAATCGACTGGTCTTCAAATAGCTGTAGGTGATATAGATAACGATTATTCTCTTGAGATTATTTCACCATCCTCCCCATGGGCACAATCTAATCATGGAATTTTGATCATTGGATATGATGGCACTCAATATGTAGTTGAGAACAATATTACTGGCTTTTCACATGCCTTAAATGGATGTGCTGTAGCTGATTTGGATGAAAATGGTTTAAATGAAATTTATTCAGGTGTTTATAATGTCGCTACCTATGATTATTATTTTTATAAAATTGAAAAAAGTACGAATGATTTTATTATAAGCAATCTATTTAATGCTAGGGCTGGAATTTTCGGTGTCCACTCTGGGGATGTAGATGGTGATTCTAAAAATGAGATTGTTTTTAATAAAAATGGTGCTACTTCAGTTCTGGATTTTGAAAACAATCAGTACATATGGGGAAACATTGCGAATTCTGGAGTTTTCTGCCATGTAATGGATACTGATAATGATGGAGTTGCAGAAATGTTATCTCCCCACCAAAATATTGTAATTAGTATAAAATCAGAATTGGCTAAAATTATTTTAGTATCACCCTCTAATAATCAAACCGGTGTTAACCAATTAGCAACCTTTACCTGGCAACCATTAAGTAATGCTACTCGGTATTTTGTGCAAATAAGCAATACCCCAGATTTTTTTAATCCGATGTTCATGGATTCGACCGATACACCAACATATACAAAGGCTTTACCTAACAACAGTGTACACTATTGGCGAGTAAAATCGAATAACAGTCAATGGTCAGATATTTGGAAATTCAATACAATTGGCAATTCCAAACCAATATTACTTTCACCCGAAAATGGTTTTGCACAAGTACCAAGTCATTCTGCAAATTTGAAATGGTACGGTGTAAATGGAGCAACAAAATATAGAGTTGAAGTTGCGTTAGATCCAAGTTTTACGAATGTAATTTTATTTCAAGAAAATGCAAATGCTGCTTACTGGGATGTTCCTGTAAATGAAGGAAGCACATATTTTTGGCGAGTTAAGTCTTATACTAATAATATGTGGAGCGAGTGGAGCGATATATGGAACTTTACAGTATGTACTCAAATTGGTGTAACTCAACAATGGTTAAACCAAGGTGCATTTCCTAGCGAAGATGTTTCTTGGAAATCGCAAAATCATGCAATTGCTGTTGACCCTGATGGTAAAATTTGGATAGGGAAATGGCAAAACATAACTGGTTTTATAAATCCGGCTACTGGAAAAGCTTTGCGAGCACCCGTATATCTTACTTATGTTTTTAATCCGGACGGTACACAAGCATCATTCTCCCCGTTATTTCAGGTGATGGGAGATACAATGTACACTATATCTCAGCGTGGAATGAGAACAAATATTGACGGAAATATTCTTTTATCAACTGGTCCCGGCAGTAATCCCGCTGCTTTATATATGATCGATTATAAGACAGGTTATGGATTGAAAAAAGTTACATTCCCGGGAACTCCTACGGCTGCCAGCGTTTCTTCAGATGGAACAATATTTATTGCGCCAGTTACTGAAGGAACTTTTCCACTTTCAATGTATGATCAGAATCTTAATTTAATTGGAACTGCCATTGATAGAACAAAAGGTTTCTCAAGAAGCTTCGAAGTTTCGAAAGATGGGAATACAATTTATTGGGCAGGATATACTAATGGTAAAGTACATATTTACAAAAGAAACGATGCATCATCGAACTTTGCATTGGTAGATTCAATTTTATCCGGGTTCCATGCAGAATCTTTTACTTGGCATCCAGTTACTGGTCACTTATGGATCTCTGCAGGATCACAAAACGATAAACCGACCAATGGCTATACTCCTGGAACATGGTATGCATATGATACGGTTACTAAAATGATTGTGGATAGTCTAAAGTGGAATTTTTCAAATCCCACTTTGCCAAATGAAAGACCTCGCGCATTAGCTTTTAGTAATGATGGAAAAATTGCTTATGCTGGACAATTTGGAGTTGGTAGCGCTCCAATGGTTCAAAGATTTGTGAAAGGAATTGTTGGACCATTTAGCATCGAATTGGCTACTAATCCTGCAAATGGTGGAATAACAACTGGCGATGGTGCTTATTACTCTGGTAACACAATTACAATAAATGTAATCCCAAATTCAGGTTACTCTTTCGTAAATTGGATGGAGGATGGAAATATTGTATCGACAAATAAAACTTTTACATTTACTGCCAATAAGAGTAGGGCAATTGTTGCAAACTTAATACAACAAACACCTATACAAGTTACCTATAGTTGTGATATGCAATATGAAATAGCATCAGGAAGATTTAATCCACTGACTGATTATGTTGAATTGAGGGGAACAGAATTTGGTTGGGAAATTGGAATAAGAATGACTCAAGATCCAAATCAACCAAATCTATTTACTCATACAGCAATTCAGAATGTTCAATCCTCCGGTGAGAATTTGCCCGATTATAAATTCTGGTACACATCTGTTCAGTTTGGCGATTTCTGGGAGAATGGAAATAATAGAACACATAATGTAACCCCAGAAGAATTCAACAATCGTTCTATAAGTATTAATAGAACTTTTGATGACATTAGAAAAGAAAATAGCACAAACCGGGTAACATCAATTCTTATCCAGGTGAACCTGAATGGAGGAAAAGATGTTTTCGGTAATGCGTTGCCGTCGCAAATCAATAACGTTCATCTAACCGGTTCTTCAGTCCCATTAAGCTGGGCAGGTTGGTTTATACAAAGCAGTGACTTCATGACACCGATGTATGATGACGGGACTCATGGCGACCTAGTCGCAAATGATAAGGTCTATTCGAATTTAATCTCCTTCCCAATTTATACGAAGTTTCAAGTGGAATTAGCTTATGTGATTAATTATGATATGACTCAACCGCAAAATATTGTCTATGAAAATAATGGAGGGGACAATCACATATTCATGCTTGAGCATGATCTTGTTAAAGCAAAAATTAAAAATGTATATGGATTCATGTCTAACTACGGAGAGATAATTACACCCCTTTATGATAAAGAATATATTAACACAGTTGAACAAGATTTAGCTAAGAAGGCTTATGTCGAATTAATAAATAATACAAGTGGAAAATTGCAGAAGGATATACAAAAGAGTTATGATTTCTTCCTTAAGAGCTTAGATCCAAAACTATGGATAGATGAATCTCATCTTACCGCTAACGGACAGCAGATGTTTGAAGCAAGTAAAAATGCTGTTAAAGACTTGATGAAGCTGGACAAAGAACCGATTTACTCATCGAAAATTCTACCTTTAATAATTCATATCTTTAATGCGGATAAGTATGTTGTTGAATTGTACTACTCGGAGTTGATTACCAAGTATGAAGCATTAGGATGCGGCGCAACTCCAACAAATAGTAATTGCACTAAATGGAAAAGGGATTTGGATGATGCTCAAAAATTAATAGCTGAGGTCTATAGCGATTATTCAAAAGAAAATTATGATAAAGCCATAATTACTTTGAAACAAGCTTGGCTAAATCTTAAAAAGATTCAGGGAGCGGGATTGGCTAAAGAAATGGGAGAATTATTGAATGAGATAGAAATCCCAACTGATTATTATCTTTCTCAAAATTATCCTAATCCATTTAATCCATCTACACAAATTCAATTTGGTTTGCCAAGCGATTCAAAAGTTCAGATAAACGTTTATAATATTCTTGGTGAAAGAGTACATACTATAGCAGATCAATTTTACTCTGCAGGAATTCAAACACTTCATTTTAATGCGGCTGACCTAAGCAACGGAGTCTATATTTATTCAATTACCGCAATCTCAAATGAGGGCAAAATATTCCGTGATACTAAGAAAATGTTGTTGGTGAAATAGTATTGTGGATGATGAGAGGGCAAATAGCGGTAGTGGATTCACTACCGCTATTTTTATTAATCTATAAAAATAATTTAAGTATTTAAATTGAATCTTCTATTGGGACTGGTCACCCAAAATATGAAGCGGAGAGAAAACTAACTTCGATTAAATGCTTTTGTCATTGAGATTATTTCAGCTTTAGAGAGGTTGTACTTTTTTGCAACGCTTTCCCAGGCACCTACTTTCTCCTTAGTCAACTTTATTATCTTCTGCGACTTGGTTTTATTTAAACGGAAATATTCAGCTACTTCTAACGCAAGGTCGAAGTCTAAATCGTTACTTGTTTCGGATATATTAAGACTTAGACCAGTCCCCGATTCATTAGGATTTATATCGAAAGCGGGTGAGAGCAGCCAACCTTTTTCAGTTAGTATAAATCCATGATTTCGTAAGTGATCATCAGTATTTGAAATAGATATACTAAACACAATTCTTTTCCATAATTTTATTTCTTTTGGGGGCTCTTTTCTTAACGGTTAATTTCGCATCTTGTAGCTTACGCCCTAGTTCATCGTCTCTTCCTACTTTTAAAATATCCTCAGCAAGACCAAGTACAAAAAGAACTTGTAAGTATAATCCTATGCTTACATTCGGCCTACCTTTTTCAATGGAAGAAAGAGTAGGGCGGCTAATGTTAGCTCTTTCAGAAATTTGTTGTGCGCTCAATCTTCTTCTAAGTCTTGCAAGTCTAATATTCTCGCCAAGATTTTCTAGCATTCGATTAATTTTAGGTGATATCATTTGTTCTTCCTTTTATAACGTAAACTATACTTTACAATAATAAGCAAAAATGTAAACAATAGTTAGCATTATTTTAATGAAATTACTCATGGGTTTTTATGGTGGTATACTAACTTTGCCTCATCAGGTGGCGATATTGACCAGCACCCAATAGAAGATCCATTTAAGGTTAGTAAATAAGGATCAAAGCATGAAGTCAAAATGGGAAGGAAAAAGCATAGTATTGAAAGTATCGTACCATGTTTCGAGAAATAGGAGTATCCACAGGTGAATCACAGAATGAACTGCAACATGCCACACCTTCATACAATAATGATTTTAAAATACCAAGATCAGTATTTCGATAAACAACAGCTGTTTTCTTAATAAACCCACTATGGACAAATTTTATCTTCTTCAATGCACACAAAATTTAACAGAGATAATTAAAAGAATTTATAGACGTTTAATTCAAATAAATTGTATTTGACTAATTAATTTTTGCAAATCAAATTCTCCTTGATTCGTTTCTAAAATAGGATGAAAATGAAGAGAATAGATAGAACAATTAAGACCAGAAAAAATATTACAGCTAGACAATAATTATTAGTGACAAATTAAAATTGTTTTAGTAGGTTGTATTTAAGTTAAAATTGAAATCTTATAGAAAAGGGTTTAATGACATTTAATTCATAGGCTAACCGGGAGTCTGGTTATGAAAAGCCGCTTAAAAAATGTTTCGTTGGAATTCCACAAAAATGTTGTAAAGAATATTCTAAAACGTCACTTGACAACAGACCGCTTTATGTATCCACTCTCGGTCAGTTTTTTTATTACGCTCCGTTGCAATCTAAAGTGTTCATACTGCAACATCTGCGATCCCAGTTATTCTGAACTAACCACAGCTGAAATCTTCAGACTTTTAGAAAAAATTCGCCCTAATAATCCTGGTTTGTACATTACAGGCGGCGAACCATTCGTAAGAAAAGATATCAAGGCTATTCTGCAAAAAGCGGTGGAATTAAAATTCAAGCCATTATGGTTAATAACTAATGCTTACAATCTTCATAACAATTTAGACTGTCTTGAATATCTTGATTACTTAATTGTAAGTCTTGATTCTGTGAATAATGAAAAGTGGGACAATATACTTGGAGTTAAAGGTGCATCTTCTAGGATCATTGAGAATATTACACATGCAGCTTCACTTCAAGAAAAATATGACTTTGTTATGGTAGCCAACAACCTAATTAATAAAGAGTTAATAGAAGACGCCTACAAGGTAATTGATTTTTGCAATGAGAAGGATATTTACATAGCCCCGCAGCCAATAGACAGCTGGATGGAAGAATCGGAAAACCTTACGGCAAATAAAGATTATATTAAACTGGTTAACGATATCAAGTTGATGAAGAAAAGCGGTTCTAAAAATTTTGTGGTAACAAATTTATTTCTAGATAGCATGCTCAAAAAGACCGTTCCCAACTGTTATCCCACAATGAATCCAAGAGTATTTCCTGACGGTTCGGTATTTTATCCATGCATGACACGAAACAAAATTTACGGAAATCTGCTTGAATACAAAAGTCTTCATGAAATGATGATCGAAGCCTACCGCAAGGAGAAACTACCGGAATGTACACGAGATCCAAAATTATGCACGCGCAACTGTATTGTTGAGATTAATCTATTTGTTGATAAACCAATAAGCTATTTAAAAGACTGCTTGGATAATGTTTCTCTAAAATTTTAGGTATTTAGAGTATGACCGATACATACCTTGGTCTGGATCTTGGCGCGGCAACAATAAAAATGATCACTCTTCAATCTCTGAATGGTCGGTTCCAAATTACTAGCAAGATTGCAGTAGAACATTTTAACAATAATTAATAATGGCGCGGTAATTTCAATAGGTCATAAGACAAATTCTATTCTTGAAGTCAGAGAAGGTAAAATTCATTCTTACACAGAAAATTCAAAATGCGCACAGGGAAGCGGAAGTTTCTTGCTGAACATTTTATCAAGATTAAAGACTCCAACCAGAGAACTGAATTCTGACTTGGTTACATTTCACAAAGCGTCAAATCTCTCCGGCAGATGCCCGGTTCTAATTAAAACAAGTATAACGCATAAGCACAACACTGGGGAATCGAAAGAGGGAATTATCGCCGGACTTCTTGATGTAATAACCGACAATTTATTAGCCGGATTAAAACTAGATTCAAAAATTAATATTCTCATGCTTACCGGCAGGGTTTCAAACATTCGTAGAATAAGAAATAACATCAATTCATTTTGCCTGTCTCACAGCATAATGCTTTTAGAAGAAAATGAGGATCACTATTATATTGATGCAATCGGATGTGCCGTTACCGCTGCAGAAAAAGGAATGTCGCAAATAATTCCCGATAATATTTTCTCTAACATTAGGAAAAATGGATGGAATAAAACAGCACCACTCAAGCAATTTTTACAGAATGTCGAAAGAAAAGAAATATCAAAAGAAAAGAATCGTTCAAATGCCGTATCCAAGATAATTGCCGGTTTGGATATCGGTTCGACCGGTTCAAAATTAGTTATCCTTGATTATGGAACGAAAAACATTCTTTATGAAGATTATACAAAAACCAGCGGAGAGCCGATAGCCGCTGTAAAAGAACTGCTTGCAAAAGCCATCTCAGTTACAAATGAAATTAATAAATTAAGCATGCTAGCTGTAACCGGTAGCGGAAGAATTTTAATAGGAACCATGCTGAAAAATATTTTCGGGGAGAATAATGTATATATCGTAAACGAAATAATTGCCCATACAGCCGGCGCGTTACATTATGATGAAACAGTTGATACGATATTTGAAATTGGAGGGCAAGATTCCAAATACATAAGAATTTCAAATGGAGCAATAATTGATTTCGCACTTAACGAAGCTTGCAGTGCGGGAACCGGATCTTTCCTTGAAGAATTGTGCAGCCGGTTTCCAGATTATTTTGATTTTAAAAAGCTTGACGAACTGGCTCTTAGTGCCGAATATGGAATAGAACTTGGTCAGCACTGTTCAGTTTTTATTTCGGATGTAATTGAAAAGGCTGTTGCTGCAAATTTCACGAAAGAAAGTATTGCAGTTGGATTGTTCGACTCCATAATTGCCAACTATATGAATCGTGTTAAAAAGAACCGCTCAATAGGCTCTAAAATATTTTGTCAGGGAATGCCATTTAGCATGGCATCTCTCGGCTGTGCGGTTGCACGTTATACAGGAGGAAGGATTGTAATACCAGCGCATCCCGGGACAGTTGGTGCTCTTGGGGCAGCTCTTCTTGCAGGTAGGATGTTACCCGATTCTGTCAGTAATAATATTGATGTTAGATTAATCTTTAATATAAATCAAATTCGCAAAGAAGAATTTATATGTAATTCTATAAAAGGTTGTTCACCTGTCAGGTTAAAATGTTCAATTGAAAAAGTAAGCTTCAAATATGATGATGAACACCACGAATGTTATTGGGGAGGAAGCTGCTCTTTGTGGGAAAAAAATAGAGGAGCCGATATTTCAACTGGTAGCATTGATCCTTTTGCCGAAAGATCCTCATTGATTGAATCAATAAAAAACGGATTGAAATATGATAAGCGTTTGAAGTCGATTGGTATTACGGATAAGTTTTCTCTTCATGAATTATTTCCATTCTTCACATCATTGTTTTCTAATCTCGGCATAAACGTTATCACGGAAAATGATCAGTCAAATATTTCAATCACTAAAGGCAAACGTGATGCTAATATCGTAATGTGCTCTCCTGCATTACAGGGTATTGGAGCCATAAATTTATTTAATGATAAGAAACCGGATTATATTTTTAATCCTGTATTTATCAACTCGCTAAACTATTATGAAGACAGATCAACAAGCAGCTGCCCTATAGTTCAAGGTAATGCCTATTTAATAAAAAATTCAAAGTCGGAAGTACATTATCCGGCATTAATAAGCCCGGTTATCAAAATTGGAAGGGGAGATATAAATTCGGCGGAATTTTATGACAGCTGCAAATCAATTGGAAAATTACTCGGTAAAAATAGAAGGGAAATTGAAGGAGCTTTTAATACCGCCGTCAAAGCTCAAGAAAAATTTAGTCGGGAATGTAAAAAAATCGGGGATGCTGCAATTAACTATTGCAAAGAGCATAACAAAATTCCTATTGTAGTTCTCGGCAAACTTTATTCGATTCATCATCAATATCTAAACTCAAACGTTCCAAATTATCTGCGTTCACTTGGTATAGTTCCAATTCCGATGGATTGTTTTAGTTTAGCAAAAGAGCTTCCAGATTTTTCAAGTGTCTACTGGGGATATGCCCAATATATACTTGCGGCATCATTTCAAATACGTAGCAGCGAACAAATTTTCAGTGTGTTATGCACAAATTATTCATGCGGTCCGGATAGTTTCGTGGAGAGTTACTACAACTATATTATGAAAGGAAAACCTTCTCTGGTTATTGAAAATGATGGAGACGCGGGTAACGTCGGCACAAAGATGCGGTTGGAGATACTTCTTCATTGCATAAAAGAATACATGGTTAAAAGTAACAAACGAGTAAACAATGATATCGCAAATGTTTTCAAAAGGTCTCGTTTAAAGCTCTTACACTTGCGTAATACGAATGATAAAATACTTTTACCATATATCGGGTATTCATCAAATGTTGTTGCGGCAGTTGTGCGTGGAAGTGGAATTGCTTGCGAAGCGCTACCGAAGCCGAACAATCAATCTCTTGCCCTGGGTAAAAGATTTACAAGCGGAAAGGAATGCTTACCAATGTCTGTAACGCTTGGAAGTCTGTTGCATTATATAAAAAGTAATGACACTAAAAACGGGCAAAATAAGTTATTCTATTTTATGCCCGGTAGCGAAGGACCATGCCGTTTTGGCAACTATAATATTCTTGATCGGCTTGTAATAAAAGATTTTGGATTAGAAGATAGAGTATTAATCCTTTCAAGCGCAGATGATGATCTTTTTGATGGGATGCCGGCAAGTTTTACTGCCATGGTTTATCTGTCATTAATAAGTATTGATAATCTTGTCGCTGCGGCCAACTACGTCCGTCAAATTGAAAGTAGGAAAGGCGAAACAGATAAAGTTTTTCAAAGGTACTACTCATTATTGGTCGAGTTTCTAGAGAACACTAATTGTTTTCAGATTAGCAATGGCCGATTGCTAAGTGAAGTGATAAGTGGAAATTTATTTGGACTCGCAAAACTATTTCAAAAAGCAGCGGCAGAATTTTCTTTGCTTAAAACCGATAAAAAAGTTAAAACAGTTTCACTTGATGGAGCGTTGTATGTGCGGCTGGATCCTTTTTCAAATCAAGACATGGCTCAAAAGTTAGAGGAGCGGGGATTAAGAATAAAGGAAGTTCCATTTACAGAGTGGCTCGATTTCCTTAATCTTTCTTCCGAGGATGGTGCAGGTAAACTGGTTCCGAAAAAAATGCTAAATAAATATGTAAAATATAGAATCAGAAAAATTCCTAATATGATTTTTAGCAAAGAATTGGGCATGCCGAATTTTCCGGAATTGAAAAACGAGATAGAGGAAATAACCAGATATATTGGGTTTGATTCTATCGGTGAAGCAATCCTCTCCGTTGGTGGATCAATCGTTCAACACAAAGCGGGAAAAGTTGACGCGCTGATGAATCTTGGTCCATCGGAATGCCTGCAATGTAAAGTCGCTGATTCAATCATTAAAAATGCTCTGTGCAAGAATAATATTCTGGCAAAATCAATCGAGTTTAACGGAGATATTATGGATGAATCGATTATAGATGATTTTGTGTATGATATCGAAAATTACTCGCATAATAAAGCTTGGAACGGATTAGATAAATCATAATAAGAAAAAATAAAAAAGTAGAAACGTTCAACTATGGAATCCATCTGCGAAAATAATGGTATCTCGACTGAGAATAATAACTATACAACCATTCATAAGAAATACTTAGTAAAGGGTTCGCTACTATTTGTTCTAATAACCTTGGCAACCTTCATCTTTCTCTTTCTTATAAATGATTCCATTAAACTAATTGAGGTGATCGAACAACTAAGATTTAGGTACCTAATTGCACTGTTGGTACTGGTCGTAGTTGATGCATATTTAGATACTTCTCGATATTTTGTTCTAGCCAAAAAGATTAATCCATTAGTAAAGTATAGATTAATCTTCGAAGCCAATATGGCAGATAGCTTCGGAGGTGCAATAACTCCATTTCAAGCTGGCGGCGGTCCAGCAATGTTGTTTATAATGAACAGAGGAGGAATTGATATTGCGAACGGACTATCCATTATTGTTGCCACGTATTTTATGACTCTAACATTTCTTTTATGTGCAAGTTTGATTAGTGTATCTCTATTACAATACCACTTCTCAAATGCTTTCTTAGATAACCTTCTTACTTACAGTTTGACAGCATTTACAGTAATACTCTCATTAATAATACTGTCCCTATTTCTTCCTCAAAATATTCTTGATAGAATTATAAATCATTGTAAAGGTAGCATTAATCATTCAAATAAAATTATGGCTTCACTACTTAATGCTATTATTAGACTATTAATAATAATCAAGGAATACAATTATGCTTGTAGACAGTTAATAATCAGGCACCCAAGAGCCCTTCTTAATACTCTGATAGTAACCATTTTATACTATTTCAATAGATTTTTATTGGCGTATTGTCTTGTGTATGCCTTAGGCGGTGTGATTAGCTTTAAGAACATTGTTGCGACGCAATCACTCATTTTATTTCTACCTTATTTTGCGCCAACGCCTGGTGGAAGTGGTTTTACTGAAATCAGTATTAATGGATTAATGGGGGGTATGCTTAGCGGTGGGATTCTGTTCAGTTTTATTTACTTCTACCGATGTTTACTTTATTACATATTCGTATTTCTTGGTGGTCTTGCAATTGCAAAAGAATTAAAATGCAGAATCAGTGAGAGCAGAGATAGTCTTCCGCTATTAATAACAGAATACAGTGCTGAATAAATATGTGTCTTTTTGTTTCAACAAAAATTCCAAATGAATTTGAGAAATATTAAAAAGGAGTAATATAATGAGTTCAACTGTTCTTGACCATCGCAGCTTATATAGAATGCCATGGAATTTGGCTGATAATGCTATCTCATGGCTTGAACCAACCGCAGTCTGTAATTTAGCTTGCGACGGATGCTATAGGGAAAATGAAAAAAACTCT
Organism: Melioribacteraceae bacterium; assembly: GCA_019638015.1. Classification (NCBI taxonomy): domain Bacteria; kingdom Pseudomonadati; phylum Ignavibacteriota; class Ignavibacteria; order Ignavibacteriales; family Melioribacteraceae; species Melioribacteraceae bacterium. The sequence continues at coordinate 535,506 of JAHBUP010000001.1, forward strand.
CATAAATCTCTCCAGGAGTTGAAACATGAGTTAGATGTTTTTATTAGCAAAAGAAATTCAGATTGTATTTCAATCGCCGGAGGAGATCCTCTGCTTCATCCTGAAATTATAGATATAGTGAAAGAAATTTATTCCAGAGGATTGAAGCCGATTATGAACACAAACGGCGTTGCACTCGATAAGAAATTATTAATTGAGCTGAAAAAGGCAGGACTCTTCGGGTTTACTTTTCATGTGGATAGCAAGCAGGGGAGAACAGGAAAGTGGAAAGCTAAGAATGAAATTGAATTAAATGAATTACGCTTTGAGTACGCAAATCTATTGAATGAAGTTGGTGGTCTTTCGTGCTCATTTAATTCTACTGTTTATGAAGATACGTTCCAATATATACCAGAAATGATAGAATGGGCTCATAGAAATATAGATATTGTTCATACAATGGTTTTTATCGCCTTCAGACAGGAAGTACCAAAACTCCAATTTGATTGGTTTGCGGGCTCAAACAAAGTCAACTGGCAAGAGATAAAATACCACTCTGAGCATGATCGTAAAGTCGATATTCTTTCAACAGATATGTTGAATTTGGTTCAACAGAAATTTCCACAATTCAAACCATTGGCTTACTTAAATGGAACTGAAAAAGTTGACACATTCAAATGGTTATTCACGGAAAGAGTTGGAAATAAAAAGAAAATTTATGGCTACCTAGGACCTAAATTTATGGAATTGGTTATGGCGACACATCACTTTGTTAGGGGTAAGTACTTGTCTTACATTTCTCCAGCAGAAGCGAGAATGGGTAGAATAGCAATGCTTTTACTTTGGCCCTTCGATAAGGGACTTAGAAATGCATTAAGAAATTGGTTGAAAGATCCGCTTGGGTGGTTCAAAAGATCAAATCTACAAACTATATTGTTTATTCAACCCGTTGATTTTACTGAGACGGGAAATCAAAATATGTGTGATGGTTGTCCAGATATAACCGTTTGGAATGATGATATAGTTTGGTCTTGTAGACTCGAAGAGTTAAAAAGATTTGGGACTTTCCTACATTCTGTTTCCAAAAATTAGAAACCATACCCGGATGAAAATGACGAATTCATTTTCTTAAGAAATGATGAACTCCTGAAAGATGTTACATTTTGAAGTAAGGGAATCGAGATACTAGAGGTAAGTAAAAATGGACAATAAAAGGTTTCAGGCTGGAATAATATCAGTAATCGTTCGTGATGTATTTGCTTCTATAGAATATGGTCAGACACTTGGAGAAGTGTTGAGGTTGGTGAGAATTAGTTATCCAATTTGGCGACATGCCTAGACTATAAAGTTGTTTGATCTCAGGGATAAGCAATTTAGTAAAATTTAAATTGATCATAATCATTATGTAAATAATTATGATTATACACCTCAATTTAAGAGGAGGATAAAATGAGGAATGTACTATTATTAGGAATTTTAATTGGAAGCTGTTTAACTGGTTGCACTTTGCTTGGTGGAGTAATAGGGATAGTTTTACCTCAACAAGAGACTTTTACAAAAGACAATTTCATTTTAAGTGATTACAAAAAGGGCTCTCAAATCACCGTGAATACTCCAGACGACAGAAGTATCATTTGTGAGTTAGACTCCGTAATATTTATTGAGGCCTCGGACTATGAGGTACTGTATCTTAATTATCTGCATGAAAATCTAGATTCTAATTTACCCCTGGAAATCAATAAAGAGTACAAAATAAATGGGGCAATGCCTTATTATTCTTTTGCTGGATTTGACTATGGTGGGTTACGTTTTGATTCTCTTTGGACTGAGCGTACAATATTTTTAGATTTTGATGAAATTATTTATTTAGTAGATAGATCAAATAAAAAATATCCGAACACGCATATTCGTGATTTATACAACAATCATCAGCTACCTTTGAAATCCAGATTGGTACTAAAGTTTAACAATCAACAAGAGATCTATGATTCTGTAGATATAAAAACCATTACTGCATCATCATTTCATCCTCTATTTTCTGGCATCGCAATTGGGGCTACACTAGACTTAATGTTTGCGATAGGATGGTTTATGTCTGAATAATGATCCAGAGATTCGAATTCAGCATTTGACGTAAAATCTGAGAGAGGCTGGTGAAGTGGAAATAACTATTAAGGAACCTGTGAAAATATTTTCATTAACAACGTAAATTATACTTTGCATAAATATGTAAACAATAACCAGCATTATTTTAATGAAATTGATAATGGGTTTTTATAGCGGTAAGCTGACTTCGGGTCAGCATATAGTCAAAGTAGGAGTAATAAAATCTATACTGATATTAATTCTTTCAAAAATTTGAAATAGTAATTATAAATACTAAGATGTCGCAGATTGGTTTATAAGTTCATAACGAATTGATCATCATCAAATATTTGACCTTTCATTCTAAAAATAATTTTTTGGATTCATATTCAAGTGGATTGATGATGAGTAAATCACCATTGACTGGTACACTAATCTGGGGCATGTCAGCTCTGATCATCAAAATACTTTTACTCGATTTTTACATAACAGTGGCAGAGACCCAATCATAGTTTAACTTTAAAAACTTAGCAAATTAAAACGGGAATTATCTCTGGCTTTTTCTGTAAGGTGCAATTTGGCTAATTAATGAAATATTAGATTAAAATTATCTTCTATTATTTTAATTTCATCCTCAGTGAGATCTATAAATTCTTTTTCTTTGGCTCTTTTAGATAGGGATCCATTATTTTGTTCAAGAAATCGAACTAATAGAGCAACCATTTTGTCTGGCATTTCAAATTCTTCCTCCATGAGTGTTTTAAATCTATCATATTTTGACAAAAAGGAAACTTCTTTAGGTATAATATTTTCTATTGTATCTTTAACGCAGAAGTATAGAAACTCGGCCTGCTTTGTAGCATCGAAGTATCTATAATAATCGATTGTATCATTCAGTACTTCAACATTATGAGCTTTCGTCTCCTTCCATTGAATAAAATCCAACAAGGGTTGGGAATATGACTCTAATACTTTTCGATAATCATCTATATGATCAAGAATGGATGCAGAAATAGGAAAAATTACACCTTGCTGGGAAAATTTCTTTTTAGCAAGCATGTGATGTATCAAATAGCGGTGGATACGTCCATTACCATCTTCAAATGGGTGGATAAATACAAAACCAAATGCAATGATTGAAGCAGCTAGAACTGCATCCAAACTGCTATTTAAAAGAATCTGATTAGTTTTTAGTAGGCCCTCTATTAACAAATCCAAATCCTGCCATTTTGCGGATATATGACTAGGCAGTGGTTCTCCAGTAGTGCGATCGTGTTCACCGACGAATCCGCCTTCAGTACGGAATCCCATTTTTACGAAGCGATCATTCTCGATAACAATTTGCTGAAGTCGAAGAAGTTCTTCTTTTGATAAATCGTTTAAGCTGGCTTGACCGATCGCTTGACCCCAACGAGCAGCGCGCTTACTTTTAGGACTCTCTCCTTCAATAGTGAACGAAGCTTTTGAATCTTTAAGAAGCAAAAATGCAGAAGCTCGTTGAAGAATATCTTTATGTACATCTTTGAGATATTTATCTTTTTGTTCAGCAAAATTTGATGAAATATATTCTTCCAATTTTTGGTTTTTAAATATTAATGGACAAAAATCTGGTGTACCTGGCAAATTATTGATAATTAAATGGCGAGGTGATTTGATTCCTTTAACAGCATATTGCAGCTTATCATCCAGCAAAGGGACGTAACTTTTCTTGGTTACTGATAGGCTTTTTTTTAGCTCTAGTGGATGTCCGGTAATCCATTCAACAATAAACCAGATTTTTCGAGAGTACTGACCTGTTGGTGCTATATTAACTAATTGAACTAATTCTTGTGTAGAGTAATGTTTAGTTAAAAAGCTAAACACCAATAAATTAACACCTTCATATTTAAGTGCAAAAACCAAGTGATTATACAATGCTTCAATTTCTGTTAATTTGGCATTATCAAGAGGTAGATATATTTTGGGAAAAATATTCCATTCATCGGTTTGATATTTCTTGTTTTGATTAGAGATCAGAGCTATTTGTTTAGGCATTGGGATATGCAATTTTAAGCCGTTAATTATTGCAGCATAACCGACTATTAAACCCTGTTCTGGTAAATGGATTCCATGAAAAACAGGCGCACTATGTGAAAAATGGGCGCTATTCATAACTCACCGAGAAATTTAGGTGCAAGATAAAATAAAAACAGGCGCAACACAAGAAAAATAGGCGCTATTAATCTCTATTCAAGAAAAATAGGCGCTAACAATTAAAAAATGAATGCTTTGGCAAATTATTAAAATGCTTTTTAGGTTTAGTCTAGTGTTTCTACTGTAGCCAGAAGATCATCACTTCTTAAATGAGAATACTAAACAAAATATATGGAAAAGGGCACTTGTAGCAGAAATCAACTCAAGAATGGCGGTGATTCAAAAATTCAGTAATATGAAAATTCGTTTGTCAATTACCTGGAAGTACTCTAGTCTATTGCAGCCGATCCGCTATTAAGCACTTATATTCTTTTAAACTGAAAACTATAAAAGAGATATAGGCACAATAAACCCAAAACCTGTTGACATCTCGTCAGCAAATACTAATAGAAACAATATGTAAATATTCTATCAGTATTTTTTCAACCATAGTTTTGTAATAGTAAAATTATTTGTTGAATATCTATTTGTTAGGCAATTATAGGAAATTGAGATTGCTTTGCTTGGTGAATCATTGCCATTAAAATTACAAGTTGAGTTTATCCAAAATTCGGATCATCTCTTTTTGTTCGGTAGGAGTCAAGCGAGAAGTTATATTAGCAAGTTTTTCAGAATACTTTGGCAGAATAGATTCAATTTTGTCTTTCCCGATTTCTGTTAGCTCCGCTTGAATTACGCGCCTATCTTTAGTTGAATTAGTCCTCTTAATGTACCCGGTCTCTTCTAGTTGATCAATTACATAAGTTATGTTAGCTGTTGTGACGAATGTTACTTTACTAATCTCATTCAAAGGAATAGGCCCAGCTTTGAGAAGAGCTTTGAGGGATTCAAACTTGGTTATAGACAAATATTCACCAATTAAATGTTTTGCTTGAAAATCTTCAAACATTGCGTGGACCCTTGACAAGTTGGACAAGAGTTCTAAAGCCATTCTTCTTTTTTTGTCAGTCATAGATCATCTTTTTTTAGGTTTCATCACTAATAATACCAAATAAAATAATACATTATTTTATTATACGACGTGTGATATCCCCCAGAATAGAGTCCTAGTTAAAATTGATTTAATCATCATCAAGCTCTGGCAAATAAAACTAACTTGTATAGTTGTTGTTAGTAATACTTTACACACACTGCCTTCGCCTCATCAAGTAGAGAATTCTTGAACAATAAAATCAATTAGAATTAAATCACTATCATAGTTTTGTAATAGTAATCTGAATAACTAGGTCTTACGCTTCATATAATTCTACCCGAATTTTTAAGAACTGATCACTGATTCGTCATCGATTTCTTAATTCTTTATTCATTACAAATTATACCCATACGGGGCGATTATCTAGCAATTTAATAAGATTATACCCAAACGGGATTATCCATAAAAAATAACTTGGAAATATACCCGAAAGGTTATAATTTAGTGGTTAATAATATGAAACTACACCCTAAAAGGTATAATAATGAAAAAATCTAATCAAATTTCTACCTTTGTTAAAACTATGCGTAAAAAAGTTGGATTAACTCAAACGCAACTATCAGAACGCGCTGGAGTTGGTTTGCGGTTTATCAGAGAAATGGAACAAGGTAAGCAGACTCTTCAGTTGGATAAGGTGAATCAAGTTTTATTCTTGTTCGGACATAGATTAGGACCAGTTAAAATAGATGCAGGTGATGAAAATGAATAGAAAAGGGAAAATATATTATAAAGATCTATTTGCTGGAATTGTTACTGAAGATGAGAATGAATACAATTTTAAATACGAAAAAGAATATCTAGAAAATCCGGAAGCGAGGCCTATTAGCTTAACGTTACCATTGAGAGAGGAAAGTTATTCCGACAAAGTGCTATTCCCATTTTTTGACGGATTAATTCCTGAAGGTTGGATACTTGGTGTTGCAGTAAAAAATTGGAAAATAAATCCTCGGGATAGAATGGAATTATTGCTAACATTTTGTAAGGAAACAATTGGTGCAGTATCAGTCGAAAGAATTGAGGAAAAACATGACGGAGAATAAATGTTTATCCTGCTATCAAAAGCTCGAAGATTCCGAAATCTATTTTCATAAAAAATGTAGTAGGAAATTATTTGGAACTGAAAATGCACCCCTTCTTGATTTAATCTTACCAGAAATTGAAGACTACGCAGTTGATCTACTGAAAAGAAGTGTATCAGTAACAGGAGTACAGCCTAAATTATCAGTCGATATCCAAAAAAGTAAAAATGCTCCATCACGGTTAACACTTGTGGGACTTTGGGGACATTATATATTAAAACCCCCACACAAAGATTATCCGGAGATGCCGGAAATTGAAGATTTAACAATGAATATGGCGCAACTTGTTGGAATACAAACAGCAGAGCATTCTTTGATTAAAATGAAATCTGGAGAACGGGCATATATAAGTAAAAGATTTGATAGAACTCCCAAAGGGAAATTACCTTTAGAAGACTTTGCCCAAATATTAGAAGTATCAACTGAACGTAAATATTCGGGATCGGTTGAACGCATTGGAAAAGCCATTGAGAAATTTTCATCATTTCCAGGGAATGATCTTATTAATTTGTTTGAATTAGTTCTGTTCTCGTTCTTGACAGGGAATTCCGATATGCATCTGAAAAATTACTCTCTGCTTAGGGACGAACATGATTTTGTTAAATTAAGTCCTGCATATGATTTATTATCAACAAAATTATTATTACCAGAAGATAAAGAAGAATTCGCCATACCAATTAATGGGAAGAAATCAAAAATTAAAAGAAAGGATTTTGATACGCTTGCTAATAGTTTCCATATAACTGAGAAAACTAAAGCAAGTATATATAAAAAGTTTACAGCCATTTATGAGCATTGGCTGGAAATAGTTAAGAGAAGCTTTCTTTCAAACCCTACACAAGAAAAATATATTGTACTTATGGAGAATAATTTTATTGAGATATTCAATAAATAGAATCAAAAACAAAATTTAACACCATGATTTTCTCCAAATGCAATGAAACTGATAAAAGTTAGGTCAATTTGAATAAATAAAGTGCTGTACACTTACCATGGAGAGGGATACTTTAATGAACAATCAAAATGTCAGATTATACAACTAATATCTCACAAGAATCAACCTGGTAACCTGGTAAGCTGGTAATCAGTTATTAGCATTATTAAAACCGATTCCAGCCTACTAAGTTCTTCTTGGAGACTAAAACGGTAAGTCATCCATTGATTTAAGGTTAATGGAATAATGTGATTTATTCTTTACAAACCATCTCTTTTTTGAGTCACCGTTTATGAACTTACTCCTCTGAATAAAACCATGCTTCGATAAAGCTTGGCCTAATCTATTTCTTGTTGTCGTGTCTACATGGTCTGGAAGAATCTCTTCATTAATCTCCGTAGTTGTAAGAAAGCGAACTTCTGGATCGCTAGCCTCGCAAGGAATGTATTTGTCCAGAATCTTTTCTTCCTCCATGGTAGAGTAAGAGAATTCGAGGTTCATTTTAGTTATTTCAGTACACTCTTCGGTTGTGAACCAAAATTTTTCCCCAGACTCAAATAAGTGCTTAGCCTGCGAATAAACCATACGCATATCAATCCCGTGATCGACATTTATATCTGTAGCCGTTACGCAAAGAAATCTTCTATTTCCAGTTGGATCATTTAGAAATTCTTTCCTATTAACAGAACCGATAAAACTGGATCTCTTTTTAATCGAACTGTAGAATCTGTTAAATGGGAATCTCTCTTTTGTTTCCTTTTGAGTTATCAAGGATTTCAGTGAGTTAATTTCCTTCTTTTCCGGAAAGTCAAGCTCATCAAGATTAATCAGAAAATTTGTATAAGCAATTAACTTAGAGTCCTTGTTGTCTGAACTGATTTTGCCGGTATAGTAGTAATCAATCAGTTCATCGGGAACCAGGGTTCTAATCCATCTTGATTTCCCAATACCTTGACCACCATGAATTATAATCGCAGACTGATTTACATCTCTATCGCTATAAATACCAGCAACTAGACCAATTAACCACTTTTGCAGATAGAGCGGCCAAAATTTGACAAATTGAGGTTCTACCATTATAGTATTATTTAACTCAGAAATATAATCGCGGCCATCCCATTTTGGTAAATTATCAAAGTAATTGCGAAGCGGTTCAAACTCCTGACTAAACTTTGAGGAAAGGAGTATATTTAACTCCGTAATTGTAATCTGGATAGATCCTTCTTCAATTATTTCAAGAAATATAGAATTCATTACACGATCATCCAATTCATAATAAATAGAGCCACCTTTTTTTCTATACTCGACTCTCTGTTTAACTGCATTGTATCGCCATTCATACTTGTAGGCAAGAAAGTCTCGCATGAAGTGTAAATACATCTTCTTGGATTTTTTCTTCAGAACCCAGCCGTGCTTCGCTGCAATCTGCAAAATAGATAGATGCGTGACTCCTTGGTTCGGGTTCTTTGCTAAATCACCGAAATAATCTTCTAAGGAATCTAGAAATTCGCGATAACTATTTTTCGCAACGAAACAAAAAATTTCTTTCCCGATAGAATCATACTTAATTAGTGCTAAACCAATTCTTTCAATATCGGAAATCGAAAGAGTTTTTTCCTTTAAGTAATGTAAAGCATCAAAAACCAAAGTATTTTCTTCATTATCGTCACTAAAGCAAATCGAAGAACCTTCAAGATTTAACTCTTGAGATAAGTCTACTGGTTTTTTCGGAAGCTCAAACACATTAACTACACTATTTGTTTTCATACTAACCTCTTAATTTTTCTTAATCAATCGACAATTAATCCATTCAAGCCAACATTCGAGCTCCTTCCTCTATTCTTAGTTGGAAACCGGTCGGTGGTCGACAATGCAAATGAAAGAAATATGTGAGTATCAAAGAGAAAATTAGGCGAATTGCTTGATTAGATAAAGCTACAATACTTACCCCTAATAGCTGAAAACTAAAGCGGTAAATAAACATTATAGAATCAAATAGGGGGGAAGTTCTAGGAATGAGACCGTGAAATAAATTTAGTTGAAATAGCCCAAGCATTGTCATCGTGTCGTACCATAATCATGTTTACAAATAAATTCTAAGAAAACGTATCAAACATTAATATCACTCGCGAAAATAATAAAAAATGTTTTATATGCAAATGCAAAAAACAAAATTGACTAACAAATAATTAAGGTACTCGGAATCAATACAGAAGTACATCAATTAACTGAATATAATTTCTTAGGGTTGATGGAATCCTCATTTTTGAATTTCAGTGATTTAGTACTCTCCTAGCGAATAAGCGCCAGAAGCGTCATAGTGGCTTGAAAGTGGGAATTAGGGGAATCATATTTCGCATGTAAGTTAGAATGATAAAGTAAGTGATACTATGATTAGTGAAATGAGCATTATGAATTTAATTAAGGATACGAAGAAATGGTTGAACATTTCATTGAAATACCTGGTCGATTAGCGCAAAGCCAAAATTCTCACACTAATATCAACTGGAAAGTTAACTGCTGTACGATTGCTCATTTTCTTCCCCAAATAAGACCAGATCCCCAAGTTTTATTAAAAATACAGATTCTTTGTGTAGAGGTACTATTAATTATAAAAAAGAAAGGAATTCATATGAAAAGAAATTATGGTGTTATGGCACGGAAAATAAGAAAAGCGTCGCGGTACAAACGCAATCAAGTCATTTCGAAGCTTGGGATTGACGCGACAACTTTTGACAATTGGAGAAAAAAGGGTCTGAGTCCAATTGATCAAGAATCACGACCCCACATATATCTCGGTTCTGATCTAATTAAGTTTCTTAAAACACGTGTTTTGAAACGTAAACATGTTTGTAATCCCGGGGAAATATTTTGTGTTGCCTGTCAGAAACCAGTATCGGTAGATCTGGAATCGATTATAATCGTAGAAGGCAAAAAGAATCTTTCTGAGGAGCATGTGTCAAGAATAATAATTGGTACAGGTCAATGTGGCCACAAAGTACAACGATTCTCTACTTGTAAAGACGTGGAGAAGTTTATAAATCAATACCGAGAGAGTGGTTATACTGAAAAGATTATAACAAATCTTAAGAAGACCCACTATATCGGTCAAATTAAAAATTTAATTTTATTGGAGAAAAAATGAAATATTTACATGAAAACTCGTTATGGCTAAACAAATACGAAGAGTATCTAATCAAGGGCAAAAAACTGAAAATGGCATCTGTTGCTGCGGCAATCAGCTCCATTGACATTTTTCTGAAACAGTTCACTAAGAGCCTAAGGAATTTTAAGGACTCTGACGCTATAAAATTTCTTGATTCAATGCTGAAATACAATAATGATGGAATTTGTATTTCCAAACCGGTGATCCATAGTAATTGTAAAGATGTTAAAGCATTCTTTGAATGGTTGAAAAAACAACCAGGTCTCAAAAGAAAACTTAGTCACATTGACTTAGTTTATTTTGACCTTAGTGGACAAGTGTTGGCGGAAATTAAAACTCCGCCTAAACTTCAATACCCATCATTTAGGGAAGTAAAAGCACTCGTTAATTCAATTCCAACAAATACTAATATTGGACTCAGAGATAGAGCATTGATCTCCTTCACATTCCTTTGTGGCTCCAGAATAATGGCCATGTTAACAACGACAATTGGCGACATAAACTTCGATGAGAAGTATGTTACACAGTTTCCTTCAAAAGGGGCCAAAACTAAATTAAGCAAACAATTAATCTTAAAAATGCATGACCTCGATGAAGAACTTTTCGAGAACATTAAAGTATGGGTTGAGGTTCTGAGAGGAATGGGCTTTGAGGATAAAGACCCACTTTTCCCTAAACTGAAGAGACATCGAGGCCAATATCTTGCATTTAGTAAGAGCATAGAATTTGAAAAATCATTCTATAAATCCCATACACCGATTACCGAAGCTCTGAAGAAATGGAGCCAATTAGCCGGTCTAAAATATTACTCAACAAATGACTTACGACACGGACTTTGGAAGATAATTCAAAAAAGTTGTGGAAAGGATATAGAATTGCTAATAGCATGTTCAATACTATTTTCACATGATTTTTTGAAAACTTCAATACAATCATATGGTCGTATGTCTCATGATGAAGCTTTAGATAAGGTAGAAGGTTTAAAGCTAAAAACAGATGGATAATTGTTCGCGCTAATTAGGAAGAGGGAGCTGAATATTTCGTCTTTCCTTTTTCTAGCACACTATTTGTAAGATATTAATTAACAATATTTTTTCAATACAAATTGTAAGTAGGCTTTATAATTTCAAACAAAAAAGGAGGTGGCAGATGTAGGAATAAGTAAGAAATAATTTTGGTTGTGCCACTGGATATTCCAGTTAACGGATAGATGTACCCTCTCCTTTTGCAGCGATGATAAAGTAAGATCGAAGGCGCAATTCTTTTTATTAATGCGGTAGTGTTTATGCTATGCTTAAATACTGCCCTGCATTAATCCTAAAACCATAGCTGACAAGAATCAACACTCTTGCCGGCTCGGTAAAAATAACTAATTAAAACAAGGAAGCGATGATCGTATTAGATCTACTCGATGTATTGGATCTTTTAAGTGAAGATCAGAGAGAACTGGTTCTATCGGCTCTGCTTAATGAACTTACTATATACTCACATTATGTGATTCTAGAATCTCAGCTGGACTGGGATGGCGAAGGTTCTTATAAAGACTTTGTCTCCTATCAGAATGAAGTGATTAAAGACTGCGTGAAAATAGAGATGAGTTTTTGGGGTAGTGTATTAAGAAGATATAATGGTTTAGAACCGCTGACCTTGCGAACAGAGCTTGAATTGTGAAACGACTAAAATAGCGAGGTATAAGTTGAACATACTAGGAAATGATTTAGAGTTGCTTTCGCGTCATGAAGCTGCCAAAAGGATGAAAATCAGCCCCTGTACGCTTACTAAACTAATTAATAATGGTGAGCTTGGTTCTGTGAGAATGGGGAGACGTGATAAAATACCGCTGCGGGAACTGAATCGGTTCTTAGATGAAAATACGGTTCGATCTATTAGAGAACGAGACAGTCACCTATATACCGAAACGAACCCGAATGACATTCTAATTACAAGAGAAAATAAAACCGGTTCTTTAGGTGGAGATATGATATTAACTGAATTACTAAACGAATTAAAAGGAGAATGACATGATTGATAGAAATGTTGAGTTGATCCGGTGGCGTAATTACTTCTTAAAGAAGACAAAGTATAGAGTAAAAGTGCCCCGCAAGGCTTGTATATCTAAAAAGAATAAAAAAGGAGGGGAAAATGGCAAGAGTACGTGTAAGAGGTAAGTTCTGGCACATACAATGGTACGATAGGGAACTTAAGAAATCTCAGGGGAGAACATTAAAGATGCTTTGTACTCCAGAGAATGAAGCTAAAGCTAAGGCTATTGCGGATAAACTTCAGAAGGAACTAGATAGGAAGAACGCTGAAAGAAAAGGATTTAGGATTAGAGCCCTCACCATTGGAGAATCTTTCAAGCATTTATATGAGGTTAATATAGATGCTCATAAGAAAACGATTCTTGATATACGGCGGTTCGAGAAGAAGTTCTTAGAGTTCTTCTCCGAAAAGGACCCGGTTAGTAAAATCAAGAAACAATCGGCAGAAAGGTTCTTAATAGAAATTAAGAAGCTTAATCTGAAGCAGAACACCATTCACGGGTACGGTAAAAGGTTTAGTCATTATTTGAATTTCCTATTTGAGTATGAATACATCCTATACTTCAAGATTAATAAGAGTATTAGGACTAAACCAGAATTAGTGCCAAAAATAACCTTTAGGGTAGAGCACTTTCAAAGAATCTTTTTTAATCTGTATCGGAAGTCGAATAATTTCATCACCGCAGTTCTTGTTCTCGCCTATACCGGTTTGAGATCAAGTGATATTCTTTCTATTCGGTGTGAAAACATTGATCTGGAGAATCGAGTAATTCGATTTTTCTCACCTAAGCGTAAACGTCACAGAGAAATCGGTTTTCATAAGGATCTTGTCCCTATTCTGAAAGGCAGAATGGAAATCGTAGGAAGCGGACCCCTTATTGGTTATAAAAGTGTTGAAAATCTTGGTCGGGCCGTGACTCAGTATTTCAAGCAAATAGGAATTGATGGAAACTCATATGTAACGAGGACGTTCCGGAAATCGTTTATAACCTATTGCCGAAACACTTTGAGGATGGATGCCTCTATAGTTGAATCTCTTGTTGGTCATGAGCATGGTACTGTGGCAGACCGGCACTACAATGAAATTACGCCCGAAGTTATGAAAGATGAATTATTAAAATATGATCTACCGTTAGTTCGATGGATGAATGACAATAATCCAAATTATAAGGAGGAACTATGACATAGCTCTACTAAAGAACCTTAAAGGCCCTATTCATTGAGTAGGGCTTTTTTGTTTTAATCACAGAGTGGTATCCGATTCAAGCGCTTTGTGAAATAAAATGCGCCATGCGCGCGCGTAAATAGTTCAAATAAATAATCAATCGCTAACAAAAATGAGGAGGCAGATCATGCCTTTTACAAAATTCAGACGTACACATATCTCCGCAAATGAACCAGTTATTTCGATTTACGGAAACCGATTTCATTATTCTGCATATTTCGTAAAACTCGCAGAGTTAAAAAACTACTCTTACGTTAATTATTTAATTGACGAAGAGGAGAGAAAAATAGGTTTTGAGTTTTCAAAAACTGAAAAAGAGGGTTTTTCTTACATGCTTGAAAATCGTGGAAATAAAATGTGGAGAAGCACTGCCAATGAAATTATTTCCAAATATTCTTGGATAAAGAAAGTAGCCCTTCTGAAAAATCGAAGTGTAAACAAATTCTCCGCTAAGAAGCGAGAGAACATCTGGGTTATTCAACTTTGTCCGACATTTGAATTTAGAATACCAAGGGATGAAGTAAATAAACTCGGTGAGGTGAAAGGTATCTATCGCTACCTTCTTAGAGAAGAAATTGTTTATATCGGAAAAGGTAATATTAAACAGAGAGCTTGCGATAGTGAAAGAGCCGACTGGGAATTTGACACAATAGAATACTCAATAATAGAAGATGAAGAAGAGCAGTTCAGTTGGGAATATTATTGGCTTGAAATTTATAAGGACCAAAACCATAAACTGCTTCCTTATTACAATAAAGTGTCTGGTCAAAAACCATAATTAACCGCCAATTGCTTTTGGGGGGCAATTGGCAAATTCATAAAAAATCTGGATAGATGAAAATATGAGAATATAATATTATCAATTCACCAAATGTACCATCTCTTAACAGTAAAGAACCTTCTCTTGACAAAATTATCTCCAAATCTTTCATAAATTTTACACATCCCTTTACATGGCCACTTTAAAGGCTTTAAGAGGACAAGCTCGATATTCATCACCCAATGTTCTCCACTGCTTTTTCAACTCTTCCTTGACTTCCATATCCTTAAAACTTAATTTGTAAAAACAAATGATGGCGTTGGACCGTGTGACTAAATCCCACATAAATTATTTTTCATGAATTTTGAGAAGATGCCACTCGTAAACGTAATTGCTATGAGCCCGCCAAAGCGGATCTTGTAAAAATGTGGTGGTAATTAAATTTTTTTATCATCAAGTGAAGATGAGGTTTCTTGTTTGATTGTTTTATCAATAAAAGCGAATTTGCAATAGTTATTAATATTCATGTGTTCTTCTGAATACATTTATGGTGCCTCCCAGTTTAAATACAAATATGAGGAAATTCAGTTTGATTCGATTTGAAACTTAAATGAAATCATAATAATGGTAACATATTTTACTTTTGTCTGGGGTAAATCCAACGCTTAACGCGGGAATAAATTCTTCAAGCGTATTGTTCTAAGTTCATTTAAACTAAAATAAATAATTATGGCATGGATACAAGGGATATTTCAAAGCAAATATAATAGACAAAATATAAAGGCAAATGTTAATATCAGATGAATTAAAATTCTCTTCTATTAGAGACAACCATAAACATGGCTCAGTTGCTGAGTTTCTTAAAAACAATATTGGTAATAAATCAAATTTATCGATTGTCTCTGCTTACTTCACTATTTATGCTTATGAAAAACTCAAAGAACAGCTCGACTCTATAGACCATTTGCGTTTCCTTTTTGGTGAACCAACTTTTATTAAATCTATTGACCCGGCCAAGTTGAACAAACGAGATTTCAAAATTGAAGATGATAGTTTAGTTGTCCCTATAAATAGTAAGCTTTCTCAAAAGGCTATTGCAAGGGAATGCTGCGATTGGATTAATAGTAAGGTGGAAATCAAATCTATGGTCAAACCTAATTTTCTCCATGGCAAACTCTATCTCATCGAGAATAGCAATGGTGTTAAAGAATCCGTTATGGGTAGCTCAAACTTTACCGTAAGCGGTTTAGGCTTAGGCGGAAGCCCAAATATTGAACTCAACATGGTGATTCAAGATCGCCGTGATCTTGAAGACCTTTCCAATTGGTTTAATGAGCTGTGGGAAAATAAAGATGGTTTAGTAGAGGATGTTAAAGAACAAGTTATTAAATATCTTGAACAGCTTTATGTTGAAAACGAACCAGAGTTTATTTATTTCAAAACACTTTATCATATTTTTGAAAATTATCTTTCTGAACAACAGAAAGGCGGATTGTTAACCGAACAAACTGGTTTTTTTGAAAGTGAAGTATGGAATATGCTTTACGATTTTCAAAAGGATGGTGTAAAAGGTGCAATCAATAAAATACTAAAACATAATGGATGTATAATTGCCGATAGTGTTGGACTTGGTAAAACATTCGAAGCTTTAGCTGTAATAAAGTATTTTGAACTTCTTAATAATCGCGTGCTTGTTCTTTGTCCAAAAAAGCTTTCATCAAACTGGACTGTTTTCCAAGCTGGCCAAAGTAATCAGCTTAATCCATTTAGAAAGGATAGATTCAATTATACTGTATTATATCACACCGATCTTTTAAGAACTTCCGGTAAATCAGATGCCAACGGAATTGATTTAGAAAATATAAATTGGGGTGCTTTTGATCTGATAGTAATTGATGAAAGCCATAACTTTCGTGGAAATCCTCTCGAAAAAACATTAGATGATGGCACAACTCGCATGAACCGTGCAAAATGGTTGATGGAAAAAATCATCAAGTCCGGAGTCAAAACTAAAGTGCTTCTTTTATCAGCAACTCCCGTAAATAACAATCTGCGCGATCTTCGTAATCAAGTTTATCTTATTACTGAAGGTAAAAGTGATGCATTGTTGGAAACTTCACAAATCAAGGATATTTCTCAGACACTTAAAACTGCTCAAAATCAATTTACTCGATGGGCAGACAAAACCAACAAACAAAAAACTGTTAAACAACTGCTCGAAAGATTAGATTCTTCTTTCTTCAAGTTATTAGATGAACTTACTATTGCCCGCAGCAGAAAGCATATTCTGAATTTTTATAACATTAATGCTGTTGGTCAATTTCCTATTCGCTTAAAGCCACATTCCGTTTATCCTAATATTGATCTTAATAATCGTTTTTTTACTTATGATGCACTGAACAAAAAAATTCTCGAATACAAGCTTTCTATTTTTAATCCTTCCAAATATGTCAAGCCACAGTTTAAAGTAAAATATGAAAAAGAAACTGAAACTGAATTGCAAGGTTTTAATCAAGCAAAACGAGAAGTACTACTAATTGGTATGATGAAGATTAATTTCTTGAAGAGACTCGAAAGCTCTATTGAATCCTTTGAAATCTCAATGGATCGCACCATTACTAAAATTGAATCTCTAGAGAATAGAATAAATGAATTTCTTAAAGCAAAATCCCCCTCTAATGAGGAATCTTTAGATCAATTTATACCCGATGAAAATGAACAAGAAGAAAACTCCGATGAGCTTGAGCAATGGCAAGTGGGCAAAAAACTGAAATTTGATCTTGCCGATCTTAATCTTGATGATTGGAAAAACGATTTAGCAGTTGATAAAGCAGCCCTTATCGATTTATATAACAATGCGAAAGCCGTTACTGTAGATCGTGATGCAAAATTGAAAGAACTCAAAACTTTGATTGAAAGGAAAATTCAGAAACCTTTTAACGGAAATAACAAAAAGTTATTAATTTTCACTGCCTTTGCGGATACTGCGGAATACCTCTACAATTCTTTAAATGAATTTGTGAGGAAGAATCTTAACCTGCACATCGCTTTAGTTGCCGGATCATTTTCAAAAACAACTTTTGGCAAAAATGAATTTCTTAATATCCTTACAAATTTCTCGCCGGTTTCTAAAAATCGTTCTTCAATTAAATCACTGCCGCAAGATGATGAGATAGATATTCTTATTGCCACAGATTGTATAAGCGAAGGGCAAAACCTACAAGATTGTGACTACCTTATTAACTACGATATCCATTGGAATCCTGTTCGTATTATTCAGCGCTTTGGTCGTATTGATCGTATTGGAAGCAAGAATTCGGAAATTCAGTTGGTCAATTTCTGGCCTACTAAAGACCTTGATAAATATATTTACTTAAAAGAACGTGTTGAAGCTCGGATGGCTCTTGTAGATGTTACAGCTACCGGAGAAGATAATATTCTTAATACAGAACAGATAGAAGATTTGATAACAGAAGATTTGAAATACCGTAACAAGCAGCTCAAAAAACTTCAAAATGAAGTGTTGGATCTGGAAGAACTCGATGAGAATATTTCACTTACAGATTTCACCTTGGACGACTTCAGAATAGAGTTAATGAATTTTATTGAGAACAACAAAGAAAGATTAAAAGAAGCCCCGCTTGGTCTTTATGCTGTAGTTCCTTCTCCCTCCGGTAGATATGCTGAAAAAAAAGAATTGAGTTTGTTCTCTAATTCTGAAAATGAAATTATTAAGCCCGGTGTTGTTTTCTGTCTTAAACAAAAAGGGAATTCTGATGGCAACGAAGAAGTAAATCCTCTCCAACCCTATTTCCTGGTTTACATTCGTGATGATGGAACCGTTCGGTTTAATTACACTAATGCAAAACAAATTCTTGAAGTCTACAGGCTTATGTGCCAGAACAAAAAAGAACCTTACGACGCTCTCTGCCAATTGTTTAACGAAGATACTAAACATGGTGAAGATATGTCTATCTATTCAAGTTTGCTTCAAAAAGCTATCCAAGAAATTAGTAATGTTTTCAAGAAACGTGCAGCACAAAAACTTGTTTCAGATCGCGGAGCTTTACTTATTCCTAAAGAAAAACAAATTAACGAAATGAACGATTTTGAGCTTGTTACTTGGCTGGTAATTAAATAGTGGAGATGCATATGGCTATTAAGAAAATATTAGTTAAAGGCTTCGAAATTCAATTATTTGCTGGTAGTAGTGCTGAATTTATTTCTTTAACTGATATCGCAAAATCGAGGGATCCCGAAAGAACTGATTATATCATTCAAAATTGGCTGCGAAACCGTAATACCATCGAATTTATCGGACTTTGGGAAACCCTGCATAATCCAAACTTTAATTCCATCGAATTCGATGGGTTTAGAAATCAAGCCGGTCTTAATAGCTTTTCTTTGACTCCTTCAAAATGGATTGAAAGAACTAATTCTATAGGAATTATTTCTAAATCAGGCAGATATGGAGGAACCTTTGCTCATCAAGATATAGCATTCGAATTCGCTTCATGGATCAGCGCAGAATTTAAAATTTATCTCCTAAAAGAATTTCAACGTCTTAAAACTGAAGAATCTGACGCTAAATCTCTTGATTGGAATTTTCAACGTACTCTTGCTAAAGTAAATTATAAAATTCACACAGATGCTATCAAAGAAAATCTTATTCCAACAAAGGTTTCCAAACATCAAATTAACTTTATTTATGCTTCAGAAGCAGATATCCTTAACATGGCTCTTTTTGGCCTTACCTCTAAGGATTGGCGTGATAAAAACCCTAACATAGAAGGCAACCTCCGCGATTTCGCTACTCTAGAACAACTTATTGTGCTTTCTAATCTTGAAAGCATTAACGCGGTTTTAATTAATAATGGCCTTACTCAAAGCGAAAGATTAATCCAGTTGAACGGAATAGCTATTAATCAGATGAAATCCTTAATCAATAGCGCACAAATTAAAAAGCTGAATAAATGAAACCCGAAGACACTAAACTTTTAATTGCTGAATCAATTAAAAATTTTTCTAAGAATGACATTACACTTAATGCCTTAAATTTTTTTAATACTCTTGGCTATAATACCGAGCGACAAAGCCCTCTTGATATTCCATCATATCAATCTTTTAAAAATTACTTTGTTCTTGATGATTCTAAATTCAACGAAGACAAAGCTTTGGTTAGCGAATGGAGTAACGTCAATTTGCTTTTCCAGTTAACCAAAGATGAAGTTCTAAAACAAACATCACTTTTCGATACCAAACAAGTAATTACAAAAGGTGAGACCCAAGCCGTAATTGAAACATATCTCTTTTTTGTTATCGAGCTGAAAGGTGATTCTTATACTCGTGGTAAACTTGCAGATATTACTCGTGAAGTAAACAAACTCTTTCCAATGCCGGTAATGATTCTGTTTAAGTATAATAACTTTTTAACACTTTCAATTATTAACCGCCGCCTGCACAAAAGGGACACTTCAAAAGATGTTTTAGAAAAAGTAACTCTTATTAAAGATATATTAATCCCTTCAGCTAAGTTTGAAGAGCACAAGGGCGAGGTCGAAACTATTCACCGTGCCCACATAGAAATCCTTTACGATCTTTCTTTCGATAAACTTTATGATCAATACCAATTTAAAAATTTTGTTGATCTTCACAATGCCTGGCAAAAAACTCTTGATATTAAAGAGCTGAACTCAAAATTCTTCAAAGAACTATCGAACTGGTATTTTTGGGCTGCCGATAAAACAGTCTGGCCGGATGATGTTGAGAAGAAAAAAGACGTTCGCAATGCTACCAATGTTATTCGTTTAATTACCCGCTTGATATTCGTCTGGTTCTTAAAAGAAAAAAACTTAGTACCTTATAAATTATTTGTTAAAAAGGAAGTTGAGAAACTTCTGAAATTTTCTGATTCGAATAAGAGTGCCTATTACAAAGCCATTCTCCAAAATCTTTTCTTTGCAACTCTAAATACTGAAATGGGTACTAGAAAATTTAAGGTCGAAACCAAGTCAAGTAGAAATCCACATTACTTTGTTCATAATGTGTTTAGATACAAAAAAGAATTTATAAATCCGGATGATACTCTCAAAACATATTTCGACCCTATTCCTTTCTTAAATGGAGGACTTTTTGAGTGCCTTGACGATATTAATGGCACAATTCGAATTGACGGCTTTAGCGACCGCCCTGATAATATTATTAAAGTGCCGGATGAACTTTTTTTCCTTGAAAAAGAAAAGGAAGTTGACCTAAATAAGATTTATGGCACAAAAAACAAACGCTATAAAGTTCGCGGACTTCTGGAAATTCTAAACAGCTATAAGTTTACTATTACAGAAAATACTCCGATAGAAGAGGAAGTAGCTCTCGATCCCGAATTGCTCGGAAAGGTTTTCGAAAATCTATTAGCAAGTTATAACCCCGAAACCCAGACCACAGCCCGCAAACAAACCGGTTCTTTCTACACTCCCCGCGAAATTGTTAACTACATGGTGGATGAAAGCATAATTGCGTACTTAAAAACCAAAATGATGGAAAGCAAAACCTCTTTTCTGCAAGTCGGTATAGATCAGACTGATATATTTGGAAATAAATCCAGAACCGGTCAGTTAAAAATTGAGGAGGAACTTTCTACAAACCGTTGGACTGACAAAGAGAATGAACTTGAATCGGAATTACGAAAGCTTATTTCTTATTCAGAAGATCAGCATGTTTTCACTCAGCAAGAATCTGATGTGTTAATAGAAGCAATTGACAACTGCAAAATCCTCGATCCCGCTTGCGGTTCCGGGGCTTTTCCTATGGGAGTTCTCCACAAACTGGTTCATATCCTCCATAAACTCGATCCCGAAAATGTAAAATGGAAAGAACTTCAACGTAAAAAAGCTGTTGCCGAAACAGAAGAAGTATTTAATATTGATGCCAACACAGAAAGGGAAGAATTACTTAAAGAAATTAACGAAACCTTTGATACCAATATTAACTACCCGGATTACGGAAGGAAAATTTACCTGATTGAAAACTGCCTTTTCGGTGTGGATATACAGCCCATTGCTGTACAGATAGCAAAGCTTAGGTTCTTTATCTCCTTGCTTATTGAACAAAAAGTTGACTGGACCAAGCCGGATAAAAATTATAACATAAAACCCTTGCCAAACCTAGAAACTAAAATTGTTGCGGCTAATACTTTGATTAGTATTGAAAAACCTGAAGGATTCAATTTCCGTAATAAACAAGTTGAGGAGAAGGAGAAAGAATTATCTATTGTCCGACACAAACATTTTAACGCGAGGAATTATAAAAAGAAAGTTGAATTAAGAAAAGAAGATGAACGGCTAAGAAAGCAGATTGGCGGAATAATTAAAAAAGAATATGAGCATTTCTGTACCGGTGTTACTGAAGATATTAAACGTGAACAAATCAAAATTAACTCCGGCAAAAAGAGTATTCAAGAACTCGAAAAATCGGGGAAATCTGAAGGATATGTAAAAGAACAAAAGGAAAAATATTCCAAGATTATTAAATCATCGGAAAAACTTATTGAGAAGTTAACTTCTCAGATAGATAATAATTCTGCAGTTGAAGCAACAGCCGATAAAATTGCAAATTGGGATCCTTATAACCACAATACATTTGCAGAGTTTTTCGATTCTGAGTGGATGTTTGGGTTAACAAAAGGATTCGATATAGTGATTGGGAATCCACCATGGGGTGCTGAACTTCAACCATCAGAAAAAGAACTTTTTAAAATAACTTATCCGGAAATTGATTCTTCTACCCCAAATTCTTTTGCTTATTTTTTAGGTTGGGCCTTCAAAAACTATAAAAGCGCCATTTCATTTGTTTTACCTGATAGTATTCTTATCAAGGATTATGAGAAAACCAGAAAACTTATTAAAGACCATGTTTCAGAAATTTTATGGTATGAAAACAGTGGTGTTCCAAATGAATACAAAACATTCGTATATGTGGATCATGATGTTTGCGTAGTAAATTTACTAACTAATAAAACTTCTGATCTTAATTATACTCTTACCAGGTATATTAGAGAAGATAATAGCATCAAGGAATTTAGATTCACATCCAAGAAAGAGAAAATTATTCTTCCAGAATTTAATTTTGCATATAACTTAATAGTCCAAAAAAATGATTTTAAAATACTTACTTCAATAAAAAAACTAGATTTGGTTTCTGATTTTATGCAATGTCATGAAGGAATTCATTCTGGTAATTGTAGAGATCGATTATTCATTAGAAATAAAAAAAATAAGAATACACATCCTTTGTATTATGGTGGAAGTGCGGGAGATATAATAGAAAATTATTATAGTTCGACTTCCGGTTGGTATGTCGATTATCGTGAAGAGTTAATAGATAAAAAGAAAGGATTTTACGCTTCTTTAAGAGACGAAAGAATATTTAAGCTACCGAAGATATATTTAACAAGAACGGGTAACCCATTCAAAGCATTTTATGATGATTCGACCTATGCTTCAAATAATTTTTTTTCAATGCAATTTAAAGACTATGAGCTGAATGAAGAAGCCGAATTGAAATTAATCCTTCCTTTCATCATCTCAAAAGTTGCTCAATATTTCATCAGAACATTTGCCGCTCCGAGATTAGGCTCAACTTTTGTAGAAACAAAAATTATTCATTTGTTGAAATTTAGAGTGCCTCGTAATACAAAAGTAAGATCGTTAATTCTATTTCTCGTTGAATGTATTATCTGTAAGAAAAGGAATAATTCCGATTCTTTATTCTTTGAAAGATTGTTAGATGCTATCGTATACGAATTATATTTTCCAGAAGAAATAAAAGCCGCTGGTTGTGAAGTATTAAAACACTTAACAGATTTGCCGGAGTTAAAAGACTTGCCCGCCGGAGCTTCAGCGAAGGAGGGAGAATGGTCGGATGAAAAGAAATTAAAGACTATTGATAAAATTTATAAAGACCTTAGCAATCCAAACCACCCGGTAAGCATTGCTATGTTCAAGATGGATACGGTTGAAGAAGTGAGGATAATAGAAGGTAAACAATGAAGTGGATTACAAAACTTTCTATTGAAAACTACCGGGCATTTACCAAAAAAGAAACAATAAAAATTCCTTTCGGAAACCATCTTTTAATTTATGGAGAAAATGGCAGTGGTAAATCTTCTGTTTATAATGCACTTAAAGATTTTTTCACATCCTCAGATAAACCCGCAGAAAAATTAACGCTTAACCGCTTCGAGCAGCAAGGAGGTAATAACTCTGGAACTATCGAAGTTGAAATCACTGATTCATCAAATCCGCCAAATATAACCAGATATAAATATGCCGAACCAGATACTGATTCAACTCATCGGAATATTCCAGAACTATTATTGGCCAATAAAGTAAAAGGATTTCTTGATTATAAAGGTTTATTAAGAACATATTTTATAGAATCTGCTGCCGGACAAAATCCAAATCTATTCGATTTATTAGTTGAAGATCTTCTTGCCGACCATAAAATAAAAAGAATTTCTGACTTTGGATCCACGGAGGATGAGCTTTTAAGACAGTGGAAATTAATTAAAACGCCACTACAGAAAAAGAATTATGATGGAAGGAAGTCCATCTGTAAAACTGCAAAATCTTATCTTCCGGAATTTGAGGTGGAATTAAATGCTCTTTTAACGAATGTGTTTGTTGAGTTCAAGAGATTTATTGCAGAATATTTCGATAAGAAACTCGAAATTGGGGTAAAGGTTTCTAATATCGCTTTCGATAAAAAAACTTGGGAAATCAACAGAGGTGTATTTTTAGAAATTAAATATGCTGGTGAAGAAATATCTTCATATCAGCATTTCCTTAACGAAGCAAGATTATCTGCATTAGCTTCTTGTCTTTATTTAGCATCCATAAGCAAATTCCCGATTGACCCATCGTTCGAAATCAGACCCCTTTTTTTAGATGATGTTTTCATTGGACTTGATACCAACAACAGAATACCATTATTAAAATTGCTAAAGAAAGAATTCATTGAAAAACATTATCAAATATTCATATCAACATACGATCGTCAATGGTTTGAGTTGGCAAGAACTTGGTTTAATACCGAAAGGTGTCCAATAAAATGTATGGAAATATTTATTGATGGGAACGAAGATCCATTAATCCCGGATTCTCCAGTTTTTATTGATCCTTCTGAAGACTATTATCCAAGAGCAAAAGGGTATTTCAACAAGAAAGATTATCCGGCAGCGGCTAATTACTTACGTAAAGCTTGTGAAAGGGAATTAAGAAGAATTCTTCCTCAAAACCAAAAGCTTAAAGCCAATTATCAAACTGGTGAAATAGGCAAAATCCAGAAGTTGGATGAACTGATTCGCAATTTCGAGAATTATTTGTCATCGAATAATATTAATCCAAATTCATTTGTTCATTTTATTACATATAAAAAAATAGTATTTAATCCACTATCACATGATGACATAGAAACTCCACACTACAGAAAAGAAATTGAAGATGGTATCAAGCTTGTCGAGAATTTGATAAAAATTAAAACAAAGGTTATAGTCTCTGTAAAAGACAGTTCAGTAAAACTGCTAAAAATGGGTTGTAAAGATAACGTCACATCGCGGATGCATATCTATCAAATAATTTTAAAAGAAAATTTACAAATCATCCAAGAGGATACTAAACCAATACGTCTTTCAAATGTTACATGTACAATAATTGAGAATGGTATTGAACAACATTTCGATTCAATTTATTCTGCATTTTATCAAATATGGGTTGAACGAAATTATTGTGCACCCGTTTACCTTATGGATTTTTATAAAAACATAAAGGTTTCGAACAAAAAGAAATTACTTGATCTCATGATATTCTAAAAATAGGGGATAATTATGCCGTCAATCGACATTTTTGATAAGCCTTTTGATGAAGGGACAGAAGCTAAACTTGAAATATTTGAAAAATATCTTGAAGAATGGTTGCCTCCATTTGTGATGTCTTCATTTCAGTATCCTATCCAAATATTTGATTTATTTGCTTGGCAGTCAAGAACCAATTCTTGACTGAACTCTTTTCAAATCTCCTCTGTCATTTTCTAACCACTTCTTCGATTCAACAATCCTCTAAGTCTAATTTTGGGGGACTTCACTACAAAGTCTGGCTTTTCAAAAACCAAATGAATCAAATTACTTCGATAATTTTATGAGTTTTCTGCCATCATTTTTGTAATAGTTTTGTAGTAGTTTTGTAGTAGTCAATGCGATTATTAGGGGTAAAATGGGGTTGATTTGGGTTAATTTTGGTTTTTGGAGACATTCTTTAAAAAGCAAAACCCCGAATTCTTGCGATATTCGGGGTTTTTGAGCTGGCGATGGGACTCGAACCCGCGACCTGCTGATTACAAGTCAGCTGCTCTACCAGCTGAGCTACGCCAGCATTTTCGAGGCACAAATCTAATATAATTTACTTTTCCACGCAACAAAACAGACATCTTTTTATTATTTTATCATAAACTAATAACTCTTATTAATGACGAAAAATGAACTGAAATACTACTCTTCTTTAAATGAAAAGAAAATTAGGAATTCTGAAAAGAAGTTTATAGTTGAGGGAATAAAAATTATTGAGGAGGCAGTTCTTTCAAACTTTGTGTGTGAATTGGTTGCTGTATCCCATCATTTCGCCGAAAAAAATGTTGATTTACTCATTAAACTAAAAAACTGGAACTTACCTCATCAAATTATTTCAGAAAAAGAAATTGAAAAAATTAGTGATACTAAAACACCACAAGGAATTATTGCAGTATTTAATTTCCCAATAGATGAAAAGCCAGTTTATTTCGATAAGATAATTGTAGCGCTGGAAAATATTAATGATCCGGGCAATCTTGGTACAATAATCAGAAATTGCGATTGGTTTGGGATCAATACAATTTATTTAAGTGAAGACACTGCTGATATTTATAATCCAAAAACAATTAGGGCTTCGGCGGGGTCGGTTTTTCATATTAACTTCGTGCAGAAGAATTTTTATAAAAATATTGAAATTCTTAAAAGTAAAGAGTATTTAATTTTGTGTGCCGACCTTACAGGTAATAACCTTTATAAATTTGAAGAAAGAAAAAATATTGTTTTAGTTTTAGCAAATGAAGCCAACGGTCCCAGCAGTAAAATATTAGAATTATCAAACTGTAAAATAACAATCCCTAAAAAAGGAAAAGCCGAATCGCTGAATGTAGCAAGCGCTTCGGCTGTTCTGCTTTCAGAATTTACGAAGTAGTTACTTCATCAATATCATTTTTTTCACTTCAGAAAAATTACCTGCTTGTAACCGGTAAAAATAAACGGAGGAAGAAAGTGTAGAGCTTGCCCGCGAAAGACCGGTGGAAGTATTGAGTGAAGAGTTTCGCTGAATATCCTTCAGCGAAAATTTTACATCATATGTTCCAGATTGCTGCAACTCGTTAACTAAAATGGCAACTTCACGTCCCAGAATATCATAAACTTTTAAACTCACATTAGTGGCATCAGGTATCTGATAGCGAATAATTGTCTCGGGATTAAAAGGATTAGGATAATTTTGATAAAGAGTAAATTGATTCGGCAATTCTCTTTCTTCTCTCACATCAGTAATTGTATTAAATGAGGCAAATTTTTGTGTTGAGTAAAGACGGTATTCACCGGGTTGGAGAGAAATCAACATTCCCGCATCTGTAACATTTATGCTATCACCGGAGAAAAACTCATACCACATTCCTGTATTTTGAAAACCTGGGGCAATTGAATTAGCCGTAACTCCAAAGTTGCCGATAAGCGCAACATTATTGCCGGGATGATTCAATCGAAGTCTTTTTTGTGCGCCATCAAAGCTGGAATTGAAATCAGAAGTTGAGAAAACGGGATATGCTTTTTTTAACCGGGTTAGCGCGGCATACACATTAAATAATTTTTTTCTTTCGGGAATATTTAAGTAATCCCATCTTGGCGGTTTCGGGGTAAGTCTGTCATTGCTAATATTAGAAGGGTAATTGATAGAATAATCGTAGCCAAGTTCACCGAACTGCCAAATCATTTTAGGGCCTGGAACAGTAATAAAAAATGCCGCAGCTTGCTCAATTCTCTCCAATGCAGTATTTAAATTTTTTATGCTGTAATTGCCGGAAGCATTACCAAATTGCAAATTTTTATACATCAAGCGTTCTTCATCATGACTCTCCATATACCCAACTAAATTGGGATTTGTGAATCCGCGTGATTTATATGAAATTCTGCCAAAGTTTGAAGTGTTCACCCAACCCATCGTTGCTTCATTGTAATTATAATTTAAGTTTCCCCAAACCATCATTCCATGATTTGTTAATTCTCTTTCCTCGGTATCGGGGGCAAAATGTTCTAATATTATGTAAGCTTCTGGATCAACACTCCAAATATGATCAGCCATTCTTTTTAATATAGCAATTCTTGATGCGTCGTAACTGCTTCCATCACCGGTTCTATTTGTAAATCCTTTGGTAAAATCGAAGCGGAATCCGTCAAACTTAAATTCGGTTAACCAAAACGAATTAACTCTATCAACAAAATATTTGGTGTTTTTACTTTCATGATTAAAATCGTACCCCCAAGAAAAAACTGAATTAGGAGAAACTTGATTCAACCAAGGATTATTAGCCGCGGGTCGTCCCGTGTTATTATCCCAATACATTTGCACCATTGGGCTCAGTCCATATGAATGATTAAGCACCATATCGAGTATTACTGCAATTCCATTTGCGTGCAGTTCATCAATTAACTCTTTCAGTGCTTCGCGTGTACCGTAGTATTTATCTACTGCAAAATAAAATGATGAATTATATCCCCAACTGTTATTTCCTTCAAACTCAGATACAGGCATTAATTCAACAGCGTTTACACCTAGGCGTTTTAAATATCCAATTGAATCTTTAATCGATTTGAAAGTTCTTGCTGCGGTAAAATCACGAACCAGTAATTCGTAAATAATTAATTTTTCCTTTGGCGGTTTTTGAAAGTCTGTAACTCTCCAATTATAAGGAGCTTTTTCTGGATAAATATATGAAACGATATTTGATGTTTTCCCGCCCGGATAAGAGGGGAGTCCCGGAAATCTGGAGCTGTTAATCTCACCATCATTCCATGGATCAAGAATCATTTCTGAATATGGATCAGCTATTCTTAACTCACCATCAATTAAAAATTGATAACGGTAGCCATAATCGGCGGGATCAACAAGCAGCATTGGCATTTCAATCCAGAAGAATACGCTGTCTGGTTTGAACTCATATCTTTTCATGAAATAATTTTCATCAACTTTCCAATCGTTAAAATCGCCGAGCAGATAAACAAACTCCTTGTGTGGGGCGAAGAGTGCAAAAACAGCTTGTGTTGAACTTCTGGGATAATTAATCCCTTGAACTGTCCCCGGTGGCGGAGCGATATTTTGTACCGGTGGATTTTGAAATACTATAAATGTTGAAGAATCTTTTCTTCCCTGAACATCTTGAGCAACAATTTTAATTTCATTTTTACCTGAAGAATATTCTAAACTGTTGAATTGATATTGAATTGTACTTGCAGTTGCGGAAACTTTCTCAATCCCATTTACAAATAATTTCATCCATAAAGTTGTAGTCTCAACCTCAGCGGCAATTGCCTCAATATTAATTATTTCATTCGGTTTAGCAAAAACCGGAGAACGGAGAGGGTCACCATAATTAGTTGAAACTGTTGGAGATTTGACTACAACGCTAATTCCCCCTTTAAATAATGGAATAAATAAATCCTCAGTCTGTTTAGAACCATTATCCGCACTTCTAAGAACAATACATAATTCCGTAATATCAGCTAATGAGTTTGTAACATTGTAGAAGTTTCTTGGGTTATCAATAACTAGTTCATAAGTATCAGTAGCAAGCCGGGTTAATTTTGGCTGAATTGTATTATTGCCCCAGCTTCCAATTACATTTTGCCAACGGTTGGGTGACCCCGATCCAATTTTGGTTGTAACCCCGGTATGCGCATAAACATCCCCCGTGTAGCCGGCAATTTTATTTTGGTGAGTCGAGTTTTTTACATTAAACGTAATTGTAATTTTATCTGTTTGTGTCGGGAATTTTGGAGTGGTAGTAATTACTGTTTGAGCGGATAGTTCTGAGAACCAGAATAATGAAATAAATAGAAGAAAATTCCTCATGATGCCTCTAAAGTTTTAATATTACTTGAAAGTTAGGAAAGTAATTGTATGTTAATCAAGGAATTCCCAAGCCACTCCAATACGAAGACCACGCGGCTGTTTCGGAAAATAGGGAACAATATAATAGTTACGGTCGAGTAGATTTTCGAAAGTTATATATATAGTTGCTGAATTTTGAATATTGGCAGCGATGAACAAATCAAATTGATAATCAGTTGGAAGCATTGAATAATTAATAGCACCCAAATTACCCTCTGCATTAACAATTCTTGATGATGAAATACCTGAGGTAATATCGGTCAATGAAAATGATCTTTCTCCAAATAAATTATAATTTATGCCAGCCTTTAGTTTAAGATTTGTGTTGAATAGAGTATCTACATAGTAAATACCGCCACTTGAATTAAATTGGGGTAGTTGAAAATATTCGCTACTATTAGAGTAAAAAGATGTACCGCAGCTGAACAAAAATTTCCAATAATGAACTTCAAACTTTAGCGATGCCCCTTGAAGAGTGATATCGGAATAATTTTCATAACCACCGGCATAGTACTTTTTGTTAGTTACACGAATAAATGGCATTAACCAATTTTCAAATGATTGATAAAATACACCACCGTTAATTGTAAAAATATCATTTGAAAATCTTAAGGAACCTTCTACGTTGCTAGAGATTTGATTTAGCTCGTCAACTGATGAAATAGATAAAGCTTCCTCTAATAAAGAAAATGGCTTATCGATTATTGACGCTCCGGCATAGAATTTAACATTAGCATTAAGCTTTATTTCATTGCTAATTCC
Organism: Melioribacteraceae bacterium; assembly: GCA_019638015.1. Taxonomy (NCBI): domain Bacteria; kingdom Pseudomonadati; phylum Ignavibacteriota; class Ignavibacteria; order Ignavibacteriales; family Melioribacteraceae; species Melioribacteraceae bacterium. The sequence continues at coordinate 565,937 of JAHBUP010000001.1, forward strand.
GTAAGCTTTAAACCACTTATTTCTCAGTGATAAATATTTTGCGGATATTTCCGGCGTAAAGTAGTCTTCAATAAAATTAAACCTAACTAAAGCTCCTAAAGAAAATAGAGTTTGATTACTTTTTAAAGAATGGGCTTGTAAATTGTACTCATCATATTCGAAAGAAGAAATTAATTGGGCTGAAATCAACCCAGAATTTATCCTCTGTAAAATATTAATTCCGAAAACCTTTTCGCTATTATCGAACAGTAATTCATTAGATGCAGCTCTTTCATTCTGCCGGAATTCAAGTAGTGAACTGCGGTAATAAAAAGTTAATTGTGAATTCCAATTATTACTGAAATTGGAATTTAATTTCACATCATAATAATTATCGGTTGATTTTTGGTAGCGATTATCAAACATAACCGGTGCTTGAAAGCGGGAGTAGAGAATATCATCAGCGAACTGAGATTCATAGTTTACTAAAATAGAATCATAATCAACGCCACCATTAAGCTGGGTTTTTGATTTGAAATGTCTTATTGATGCCGATAATGAATGTGCTGCATTTAAGGCATACGATAATTTTCCATTCACGCCCCAGCTTCCAAACTCACTACTCTTATATCTGTAATCCGCGCTAAAATTTGAAATCTCAAATTCCACATTTAATTTTTTAAAAGGATTGATTGAGAAAATAGCATTAATGTTCGATTCACCCAGCGGGGCTTGATAATAACGCAATCTCGAATAAGCAAAATTATTAGCCCTTTGTTCCGGTACAATATTTATAGATACGGAATTATTGTGGGAGTTAAAGACAAATCCTTTAGCGAGAGAGTAAACTTCTAACCTATTAAAGTTTTCGGTTGAGAAAAGGAATGAATCAAAATTATTTTGAGTTGGACTGTTAAATGAAATGCCATCTATTAATACCCCCACATTATTTACGCCGCTTCCAAATAGAGAAAAATTGTTTTGTTGACCGAGCATTCCAAAATCTTTAACATAACCAAATGGCGCATTCAAAAAATAATCTGAAAAATTTCTATAATCTGTTTTATTGAGCGACTCTTTTAATAAAATAATATCAACAAAATCATGCTGTACATGCAATGAATCTTGTAGAACTAATTTACTTGTATCAACAACAGTTGTGTCGGGCAAATTAATAATTGAAAAACTTTTTGCCTGTTGAGTAAAAAGTAGCAATATCAAAAGTCCATATTTCAAGAATGAATATTTCATTTACTTCTATATTTAAATGTCATCACTAAAATAATTGAAAAGAAAGTGGCATCAAAAACATTAAAGGAGCCATATTTTCCTTAACCTATTGCCTGATACGGGGTCTGTAATCTAAATCAATTGTTAAACAAAAAAGACACTAACTATTTGTTTTACAATAAAAAAATGCTATTTTTGACTTGAAATTCAATCACTAAAATATAAGGGGCATTAGTCATGGCAATGACAAAAAGCGAAATCCTTAATTACATGGTAAAAAAATCGGGCTTAACCAAAAAAGCCACTGCTCAATTTCTTGATGATTTTATTCAGTTATCTTACAAAGAAGCTAAAAAATCTTTTGTAATTCCTGGATTGGGCAAACTTGTATTAGTTCAAAGAAAAGCTAGAAAAGGCAGAAACCCCGCAACTGGCGAAGCAATTAAAATTCCTGCTAAAAAAGTAGTGAAATTTAGAATTGCAAAAGCTGCTAAGGATGCAATCTTAGGCAAAAAATAATTTCTGTTGCCATAAAGAAAAAGCCCGTTATTTAACGGGCTTTTTTGTTTTATTCGATATCACTCTGGTTTTTATGTTAGCTAAAACCTGGTTGTATACATCTTGGGGTACATGCTGAAGAATTTTTGTTAGAAGCTTATTGAATGATCCAACGTGTGAGTAAAAGTTGAAACTCAGCCCCGATTGGCTATCGACTACTTTTATAGGTTTTGTTGGAGATCCGCTGAAAAATCCCCCTTCAATTTTATCGATTTTATCATAATAAATTGTGATTTCCTTCTTTGAAAAAAAATAGTTTGAACATACCAACTTTTTATCATCAGCAGTAATTTTAAATGGAAAGGTTTTATAGGTTGAAATAAAGTAATTGTTTAGAACTATTATAACAGCGAGATTTATTGCCGCAAATAAAGCATAATACCAATGCTCCGAAAACCCAATTACAGAAGAAATAAAATGAATACTTAAAATAGGGGTTGCAATAAGGTTGCCATAGCGGTAAATAATTTTCGCAAAAAAAGAATATTTGTAGACTTCCATCAATATCTCGTTTATTTTTGGCGCTAAATTTACAATTAATTTTATTAAAGAATTTTATGTATAATGTAATAATTATAGGTGCTGGACCAATCGGCTTGGCTTGCGGAATTGAAGCGGTCAAATCGAACATCTCCTATTTGATTGTTGAGAAGGGGTGTTTGGTAAATTCAATTTATAATTATCCGGTTAATATGACGTTCTTTTCAACTTCTGACCGGCTGGAAATCGGGGAGATTCCCTTCATCTCTCATGGTGTTAAACCAACAAGGAGCGAGGCACTCGAATATTATCGTAGAGTCGCTCATGAATGGAATCTTTCAATAAACACTTATGAAAAGGTAACTGGGATAGCTAAGGAGAACAATCATTTTGTAGTTCATACTAGTAAATCAACTTATAAAGCTGAAAAAATTATTATGGCAATTGGATTTTACGATTATCCAAATCTATTAAATATACCCGGTGAAAATTTAGAAAAGGTTAATCATTACTTTGAAGACGCGCACCAATATTCCTTTAAAGATGTAGCAATTATCGGCGGGGGAAACTCGGCCGTTGATGCCGCGTTGGAGACTTATAGAAAGGGGGCGAATGTTACAATGGTGATTAAAAAGAATGATCTTGATGATGGTGTAAAATATTGGGTGCGCCCCGACATCGAAAACAGAATTAAAGAGGGAAGCATTAAAGCATATTTCAATTCCGAGATTATTGAAATAAAACAGAGATCAATTACAATTAAAACTGAGAAGGGGGAATCGGAAATTGATAACGATTTCGTACTTGCATTGACCGGATATCACCCCGATTTTGATTTTTTGCAATCAATTGGAATTGATCTTTCCTCCAGTTCAAAAATTCCATTTTGCGATGAACATACTTATGAAACAAATATTAAAGGAATTTACTTAGCTGGTGTGGTTTGTGGAGGAATGGAAACGGGGAAATGGTTCATTGAAAATTCAAGATCTCACGCAATATCGGTAATTAAACACATTAAAGATTCATTTAATTAAAATCATCTTTTTAGTTTCAGTAAAATTTCCCGCCATCAAACGATATAAATATACTCCGGATGATTGCGATATTAGATTCTTAAGAAAATCAGAATCCGAAATATTTTGCGATGCAAATTTTACCTTGTATATCCCCGGATGCTGAACCTCATTTACAAGTGTAGCTACCACTTTACCCATTGTATCAAACACTTTTAGTTTTACATGACTCGTTTCTAAAAGCTGGTAGCTAATTGTCGTTTTGGGATTAAAGGGATTCGGATAATTTTGATATAGTTTAAAATCAGTAGGGATATTATTTGAACCGACTTTTGATGTGGGCGTGCCGACAAATTTATAAATTCTACCATTATTGTAATTGGCAAAATAGAGCTCATTCTTTTCATCAACACCAAATGTTGAAACGGCGTAATCACTTTTAGCGATCAATTTATTTGTAACCTTACCATTTTCATATTGTAGTTCCCAAATGTTCGAACTAACAAAATCAGCATAAATATATTTCCCAATTAATTCTGAAACCTGGCTGCCTCTATAAACATATCCGCCTGTAATTGAGTAGCCTCCATCGGAATTATGGAAGTACTCATGGATAGGTTTAATATCATTAACCGATGAGCAATTAGATAAATTATAACTTCTTGTACCTTCAAAACATCTCCAGCCATAATTACCCCCCTTTTCAATCAGATTAATTTCCTCAATTAAATTCTGCCCAACATCTGCTCCCCACAATCTATTTGTTTGAGAATCAAAACTAAACTTCCAAACATTTCGTAAGCCATAAGCATAAATTTCCTTTCGGAATCCTGGAGAATTTATAAAAGGATTATCGGCTGGAATTGAATAATTTTTTCCATCTTCATTTTTGTCAACATCAATTCTCAATATCTTTCCCAAAAGCGAATTTGGATTTTGTGCATAATTTTGTGGATCACCTCCTGAACCTCCATCTCCTAATGAAATATAAAGATATCCATCAGGACCGAATGAAGTTTGTCCACCATTATGATTGGAATAGGGTTGATCAATTTCCAGGAGAATGAGTTCGCTGTTTTTATCTGCAAGATCAGGATTATCAGCGCTTACTTTATATCTAGAAATAACTGTGCGTCTCGGATTGGAGGTAGTATAGTTAATGTAGAAATAACCATTCTGTTTATAATTGGGATGAAAAGCTAGTCCCAATAATCCCTGCTCGCCTCCAAATAGCACTTTACTTCGAATATCAAGAAAAACTTTTGACTGGCTAACATTTGAGAAATTCTCAAAAACATGAATGGTGCCGGGCTGTGACACGACAAATAATCTGTTTGAGCCATCACCGGAATTTTGAATATCTACAGGATTTTCAAATGATAAATTTGGGAATGCTAACTGAGTTTTTACTTGCGAATTAATTTTGCCGCATCCAAAAAAAGCTAATCCTGCTAAAAGAGCTATGATTGTCTTCATTTAAAATCCTTTTATTTATGAAACAAATATCGATTAAGATTTGTTCATCAAAATGTAATTCACAATAAAAGAAAGGCAGCAAATGAAAAATAAATATTTTTTAATAATTGCAATTTTGATTACTTCGTTTGTATATAACTACGCAAACTCTCCTCAGAAAATAGATAATTTTACACTTAAGAATTATGATGGTAAAGAATATTCTTTAAAAGATTTTACGGATTCAAAAGCGATTGTTGTAATGTTCGTATCAACTCAGTGCCCGGTTTCTAATGATTATAATGAAAGAATGGCAAAAATCTATAATAATTATAAAGAAAAAGGAATAGCGTTTGTTGGGATTAACTCTAACAAACAGGAGAATGTTGAAGAAATCTCGAAACACTCAGCCGAAAATAAATTTGGTTTTCCGGTTTTGAAAGATCACAAAAATATCATCGCTGATAAATTTAAAGCCTCAGTAACTCCTGAAATATTTGTTCTCAACAATAAATATGAAATTCTTTATCATGGAAGAATAGATGATAATAGAAAGGCAGATAAAGTAGAGGTAAAGGATTTAGAAACTGCGTTGAATGAAATTATTGATGGTAAATCAGTAGCTTCAACGAAAACAAAAGCATTCGGCTGTACAATTAAAAGGGTAGATTAATGAAGAACATTTCTTATTCCATTGTATTACTTTTAATTATAATTCTCTTCACAAGTAGTAATAATTACTCCCAACAGAACCAATTAAAAGTAGAAACAATTGACAAGATCAAACTTGAAAAACTAATAAAAGAGCGGAACGGAAAGTTTCTGCTCTTAAATTTATGGGCTACCTGGTGTGCTCCGTGCAGAGAAGAATTCCCCGATTTGGTTAAACTATCTGATAACTTTAAAAGCAAAAATCTTGAAGTTGTAGGAATTAGTATGGATTATCCGGAAGAGATTAATTCCAAAATTATTCCCTTTTTGAAAAAGCAAAACGTAAGCTTTAAAAACTATGTAAATGGATTTGAAAAAGATGAGCATTTAATAAATGCGATTGACACAAGCTGGATTGGAGCAATACCGGCAACAGTTATTTATGATGAAAAGGGAAAAAAAGTAGCTTTCTTTGAAGGGAAAAAAAGTTATGATGAATTTGTAAAACAAATTAGCCTGGTACGAAAAAAATAATCATTTTATTTCTTTGTTAATCTAACTTTTCAATTTCATCAAAATAGTGCATTACCTTTTCTTCGGTTCGGTTTTGAAAAACAATATTCTCCGGAAAAAGTTTGGAGCGTAACTTTCTGTATAGTGTAACTGAACTGCGCAGACAATTTAGAAGCGATTGCCTTTCATATGAGGGGAGTGTCATTTTTAAGTCGGAAAAATCCTCCTCTTTGAGTTGTGTTTCTACTTTTCTTACTCCTCGAGGCAGGTTTTGATTATTTATGTGAAGCAATGGACCCAAGACAGTCATACGCAAAAAGCTAAAAAAATCGAAAGCTTCGAAATATTCACCGCGTCCAATTTTTAATAATGCATAATGAACCCAAATCCAAAATCGATCCTCAATCCACTGGTAATCTGGATATGGAAATTTTGCTTCAGATTTTGAAATTGCATTTAGTAATTGAGATTCATTATCAAGTAAAATTATGGGAGTCTCAATACGCGAGTGAAATTCCTCAATTATTAAAAACTTAATATCTACATGAAGGAGAGGATCGTCATAAAGGCAAATTAATAATCGAGGTTCCCCCACATGCTCACCTGTAAATCCGGTAAGAAGCGTACCAAACCTATTTGCATACTCAAGCATTTTTGATTTATTGGTAGAGATTTTTTCTTTTGTAACTAATATTAAGTCAAGGTCTGAAAATTCATCTAGTTCTTTTGTGATCCAAGAACCGGCAGCAGCTAATCCAATTACAGAATTATCTTTCTCCAAAATTCTCTTTACTTTATCCGCGAACTTAGTTTGAATCATCAAGTCACCTGATTAAATGAGATTCTAAATTGAACAGCTCATTCGATTAATTATTATTCTTATTATTAAATAGTAATAATGTCGGATCGGCACTTTCACCTTCATTAGATATCAGCATATCTCCATTCTCAAGAAATGTAATTCCCTCGGCTTTATTAAATCTAACCGGATTCAACTTCTCGATTTGCTCTACACTTCCATTCATATTGAATATAAAAAGTAAATAATCAGCAGCAGATAGCAAGTATAACTTTTTTGAAATTGGATGAATGGCAATTGCCGATGTTCGAAATTTCAAACTTGATTCTATTTTACCACTCTTCTTTTTTGATTTTGTTGGAACCGTAATGGCATTCTCTTCCATAAATCTATAGATGATATTTAAATCAAAGTTGAAAACCGGGGACTTACTCAGTTTCTTTGTTTTCAAATCAAAGCTATAAATCGCTCTTTTATCTTTGTACTCGGAACCCTTACCTATTTTACTTTTGCAGGCAATCAAAAGTCGGTTGTTTAGTTGATCGTAACATAAACCTTCATTATCCTCAGCAGGAATGCCGGTGGTGTAGGACTTTACTTTATAATTACTAGACTCATATTCTGAAATTTCAAACAAGGTACCGTCACTTCTTAGTACATAAAGTTTATTGCCGACTTTTGTAATCCCTTCATAATCCCCATCCTCACCAAATGAAAATTCTCTTATAATTCTTCCTTGCACAAAATCATACATAAAAACTATCCCTTTCTCATCCTGTACACAAGCAATTGAATTCGAATTGAGATAAGTGATTCCGGAGACTTCATGCAAAATTGCCGGAAGTGTGTGGGCTATACTTGGCTTGTTGAAATTGTATTCAGCCGCTTTATCATTATGCAAGATGTTAAACCCGCATATAAAAAGAGTTAAGATTACAACGACAGTAAAAAATATTCTTTTCGACATAGTTTGAACGATTTATTATCAGTAATCTAATTAAGGCATTCTCACATAAAAATCCAAATCAATAAGAATATAAACAGCCCAATAAACTAGGTTTTGATTTGCTTGATCATTTCCATAATTATTCCGGTGTGAACTCCTTCATGAAAATGATTAAAGGTTATTGCATCCTCGAGACAATTAAGTACAACTCCGGTTGAGGTTTTATATGTTCGAAAATCTTTAAAAAGCCCACTGGTGTAATCTGTTATAAATTGAGAAGGCAGTTCAGTCAAATACAATTTAATTTTTTGAACGTCCGGTGCCTCATCCCATTTTATTGGGGAAGAACCGGTCGCAAACATTGAAAAATATTCGCGCGGTATTCTCATTTCTAGATGAGAAAGCGTGTAATGAAGAACCTGTTGTGTGGCAATTATATGCCCAAGATTCCACAAAATATTGTTCTTCCTGCTTTCCGGAATCTGAAACAATTGTTCATCGGTTAGATTATCAACGGCTTGTAAAATTAAGTTTCTCTCAACAATCAACATATTTATAGATTTAAGAATATTCATAAATTCCCTTTCCTTTTTGTTTTCCCCAAATTTTCTTTGACTCTAAATTTTACGATCCTACTTATCAACTTGAGAGGAAGGGGTTCATCAATTGGAAACTGAATTGCCCCTTTTGAACTCTTATAACGAGTAAGTTCCTTTTGAAATGCCTGAATACCTGATGGAGAAGGATAAAATCCAATATGATTTTTATACGGGGCAAAGTGTACTAAATTACCATTCAGTATAAAAGTTGGGATGCCGTAGCTAATTTTTTCCTGGACACCTGGCGCGGCTTCTTTAATTGTTGAACGCATTTTTTCCAAGAGCAGCTGAATATCTTGAGGATAATTTGAAATAAATTCATCAATATTTCGAGGTTTAATTTTTATCATTCTTTCCCAAATTAATTATTTTAGTAAATAATAATCCTTTGGTAGATAATAATTGGATGATCTATTGAACAAATTATATTATAATGTTTACCGCAATATACTTTTTTACATCAAATTTTTTTGCACAACCATTGTAATTCATATATCGTATTTTTCCATAAACAGGGCGCTCAAACCATGGGCGGTCGTGCACTCCTCCAATTGACCATGCGATCCCGGTGTAACCATTTGGATCTCTTCCATCCAATTCATATTTATCATTTAAATAAATAGCAATCTGCAGTGCTTCTTCAGGCGTACGTGTCCACTCGAGTATTTTTTTTGCCCAGTACATTCTCATGTAACCGTGCATCTTCCCTTTATTAACCATTTCTAATTGGGCGGCATTCCAGAGTTCATCATGAGTTTTTGCATTCTCAAAATGTTCTAATGTATATGTGTAATCTCGTTTATCTTTTCGGTGGAGATTTAGTGAATCTTGCGCCCATTTATGAAATCCATCAAATGAATCATAATTATCATTAAAGTAGCAAAAGTTATCTGCTAATTCTCTTCTAATAATCATTTCTTCTAAAAATGATTCGTGAGATTCTACATATTCAGTTAATGGCTGAATTGTTAGTGCAACTCTTTGAGGTGCAATCTGCCCAAAATGAAAATAGGGGGATAGATTTGATTGAGCGTCCTCAGTTGGGAAGTTTCTATCAGTACCATATTTAATAAACTTATTATTAATGAAATGATGCAATAATTTGTTAGCGGCTTCTTCACCTGGTTTCAGCCAATCAATTGTTTTAACATCGAAATTTATTTTTAATGATTTATACAGACTGTCCCAGTCTGTTGTCGGTGCGTCAATTTTGTTTTTCATCTTTATTAGTGAAGGAAACTCATCCAAATAATCGGGAAGAAGCTTTTGAATTTTGGGACGGATAGTATATGCCGCAAATTCCTGCTTATCCGACACTTGATGCAAGGGAACAATATTGTGAGCATCCACTTCATGAAAAGGAAGGTTGATTTTTGAAACTATATCTTTTTTCCAAGCTCGTACTATTTTTAATGGATTAAAATCAGTTACCAATAAACTTGTTTTATTCTCATTAATAAATCTTGGAATTGTTTCAGTGGGTTTTCCAGCAAGTAAAATAAAGGGAATATTATACTTTAATAAAGTTTTTTCAACTTCCTTTAATCCTCGAATCATAAAATCGTATTGCCTGATTGTCGCATCTAAAAAATCTGGTACTAAGTTAAAAACAACAATAAGTGGTGAGTTATTTTCTAACGCTTGTTGCTGTGCATAAATCAATGCCCAATTATCATTTACACGCTGATCACGTTGCATCCAGTACACTACCGGTCCTAATTTTATTGGATAATCAGCTAGAATTGAAATTCTTTTTGGATTCATAATCATATAATCTTATCTAAATTGTTCATAACATTACTGCTGTTTTTGTAAATATAAATTTGCACTATTTAATTAGTATCTGATGGATAAAACTATAACTTCGCTAACACCTCAAACATAGTTCATTTATTCTTCAAAAAATCTATAAAATGAAAAAGTACAATTATGTTTATCTCATCACGAATTACTCAGAATCAATTAACTAAACTGAATACGACTATCCGTTCTATTTTAGAAACCAACAGCCTGATGAATAAGTTCTATTATAAATAAGTGTTATTCTCGACAATAAAAAGCTGAATGGGAACTCTAAAAGGTGGAGCCCTGTTACGTTTTTCAAATCACAATAAAAGAAAGGAAGTAAAATGAAAAATAGATTGATCTCCTCAATGTTGTTTGTGTTCTTGTTGGCTGTAACTGTATCGGCTCAGAATAAGGACATTGTTACCGTTGCAGTAGAAGCAGGAAGTTTCAAGACTTTAACGACTGCAATAACTGAAGCAGGTCTAGTAGAAACATTGAAAGGAAAAGGCCCATTTACAGTATTCGCCCCTACAGATGAAGCATTCGCAAAACTCCCAAAGGGAACACTTGAAGGATTGTTAAAAGATAAAGAAGCACTAAAAAATGTTCTTCTATATCATGTTGTAAGTGGAAATGTTTCCTCCAAGGATGTTGTGAAGCTTGATAAAGCTAAAACCGCTGGTGGCAAAGATGTAATGATAAAAGTAAAAGATGGAAAAGTGTACATCAATAAATCTGTTGTTACAACTGCTGATGTTGAAGCTTCAAATGGTGTAATTCACATTATTGATACCGTTCTGATTCCAAAAGAAGACAAAAAGAAATCCTACTAATCTTAAAGAGGGGCTTGCATAAAGCCCCTTTTCATTTCTAAACTTTCTAACCTCTAATTTTGTTATTATGAAAAAGGGGATCGCGGTAGATGAAAATTATTAAAGCATTTTATTTAATTCTTATTCTGTTTTTGATTATAATACCGCCCGTTAAAGCACAGAAGATTGATCAGATCCGTTCGTTCGAAACCGAAAGAACAGATATTAACAAAACCGGAATGATTGTTCTCGGCTCCTGGGCTCTGGGAAATATTCTACTTGGCGCTTACGGCAATTATAAACATGAAGGTCAGACAAAATATTTCCACCAGTTCAACGCGATGTGGAATATTGTGAATCTCGGAATTGCTGCATTCGGTTACTTCAATGCCTCGGGTTCAGATCCTAATTCGATGACAGCAACACAAATATTAAATGAGTATAACTCGCTGCAGAAATTTCTTCTGCTAAATGCAGGTTTGGATGTTGCTTATATGGTTACGGGATTATATCTTAAAGAGAGGGCAAAAAACTCGTCTAACGCAGAAAGGTTGCGTGGTTACGGAGACAGTCTTCTTTTACAAGGAGGATTTCTTTTGGCTTTTGATGTGGCTCTCTATTTCATTCATCAGAATAACGCGTCGGTAAATCTTTATCCGCATCTTGAAAGTTTATTGAGCGGGGGAGCTGGAATCGACATGAGGATCAGTTTTTAAATGAAGATATCTGCAGTTAGAAAAAATATTCTTCTCTCTTATTCACTACTATGTTTATTTATGATGCCGCATATCGCCCTGGGGCAGTCGCTTGAAAAATTCAGAATGATCTGGGAAGCGCGTTACGACAATATTTCATTCGGTGAGAAACAGAATAGAGTTCAAGCTTCTTTAAGAATTCCTTTTGAGATAAATCTTTTTGATGATTATTACATTGTTGGTCTTACCTCGACCGGAAGCAATTTCACTTCACGGTGGGAAAATGTTAAGGACTTCCGGGTAAGCGGCGAGAACAGAAGATTCAACTTGAATCTCAGACAATTATATTTTCAGAAAGAGTGGGAGAGTTCGCGCATTCAGATAGGATCTATTCCAACAATTAAGGGAAAAGTTTCTAGTACGGGTCTCGGAAGTAACGGATGGATTGATGGCGGACGGTTTCAGTTCAACATCTCTTCCGCAATTGTGGAATTTGTTGTGGGAAGTTTAACCGACCTTAATACGCCTAATTTTCTGGATAGAAATTTTATACTCAATTACTTCGAAACAGAAATCTCAAAAAAAATCGGCAAAAATACGCTCGCCGAAATATCATACGAAAGATTAGGAAAAGACGATTATCTAAGAGGCGAATACCGAGTAGATATTTATACTTCCTCAAAAAATTATTTTCAGTTAACACTCGAATCGTTTGTTCATCTCAACAACTCATCTGTGAGCTACGGATTAACATTTGAATCGGATCTTCTTAAATGGTTCAGCGAAAACCTTGAAGAATATGCAGAACTGAAGGTCTATTTTAATCACACAGATGAAAAGATAGGGACCAGAGGATTTTTAACAGACGATTTCTACCGTTTCGGGAATACATTAACGGTTGAGTTTACAGGCAAAATAACAAACGATAAAAAACTCAGGTGGTTCTCAGAGAACTACATAAGTAAAGACCCGAGGTTTTTAGTGGGGTTAAGAATTGATCTTAAATAAAAAGAGAAGCAAAACAGGAAGACTTGTTAGTCATCAGCGAAACCTCTTGATTTGCTTCAAACTTTTCATTCCCTATATTTCCAACTTTCATAATTAATTCAATAAAAATTTTCTGACGAGATCTAATTCGTTTGCAGTTATTGAATTATCAATTAAAGAATTTTTAACTGTTGTAATAAAATTTGAGAAACTTTTAAAATCTATTGCCGTATTGCTAGCAAGCTGATTAAAATATTGATTTACAAGATTTTTCATTTCATTAACATTTGCTCCAACACCAATTGAATTAATCAAAGAAGTTAAATCTTCTTGCATATAAGAGGCAGCAAAACCACGAAGATAGTTGAACCCTAACTCCAATAGTCCAGGTACATGCGCAAAGAGAAAGCTAATAATTGCAGATGAGAAAAAAATAATTGCAAATATGCCAGTCAAAGAAATTAAAATTAATGTTAGACCTCCAAGAAGCACAATTCTTCTTAATCGTTTCTTGAATCTATGATCATTTCTAATTCTATGTCTAAGTTCATCGTAATTGAGTTTCATTGGTTCTTTCCTATTTATTATTCTAATTTATATTCTTCTGCTTTATGTTCATTAAGAATTCTTCACATTTATCCCAAAGATATTTCTCTTCTTCTGGATTAGAGAATTTACATTTTTCTTCCTTTCTTCGATTAAAAAATCCTCCGTTACTCCCTATTACCTTTTCAGTGGAGGCAAGCCAAATAATTGTATCAGCTCCTTCTTCGATTGTTCTTCCTTCAATTAGAGCGAATATTTTCAAAAGTAACTTACCAAACATATTTTGCTCTCTGAATAATTCTGTATCCGGAATAAATCCAGGAGTTAAAGAATAAACAGAAATATTATCATTTCTCAATCTTCGAGCCCATTCCCGTGTAAGCATTCTGTTAGCCTGCTTGGTTTGTTTGTAGGCAAGAGTTTCATTGAACTTTCTTTTATCGAAATTAATGTCGTCAATATCGAGCCCATCGGCATAATGAGAAGCAGTATTAATAATTCTTGATGGTGCGGCATTTTTTAGTTCATCAAGCAATAAGTGGGTTAAAAATTGATGGCCTAATACATTCACTGTAAAAGTGTACTCAACGCCAAGCTCGCTTAGCCTTTTGGTTTTCGTCCACAAACCCGCATTATTTATGAGCACATCAATTTTACTTTCTCTTTTCTTAAACTCATCTGCAAAACTTTTTACCGAGTTCATATTTGCGAGATCAAGATGCATCACAAAAACATTCTGATTCCCGGTTTCCTTAACAATTTCTTTTCTAGCTTCATTTGCAGAATTGAGAGAACGGCAGGCCATATAAACTTTTGCGCCAAGTTTTGCCAATTGCTTCGTAGCTTCCTTACCGATTCCTTTATTTGCTCCGGATATTATTACTACTTTTTCTTTCATTATTACACTCTAATGTTTATTAATTAAAGGGTTAAACATAGTTCAAGAATAATTTGTTCCAGGATGTTGGGTGATTATGTGTTGAAACCGGTAAGTTTTCTATTTATCGCGCAAAGTATTTCGTGGCATTCTTTTTTACTTCGGCGGTTAAGTAAGTATTGTGTGTTTCTAAAAATCCTTTGACATATCCTTTATCCAGTCTAGATATTTCCCGCAAAGACCAGCCCACTGCTGTTTTGCAAAATCGCTCATTTCGTTTAATCATCTGTTTGTTAAACGCATCAACAATTTCCAGATGCTCCTTTAATGTTTTGCATTGTGCAAAGGGAACTAGAGATGCGCGAGCTTTCCAAAGGTAATTATCTTTATTCCATTTTTTTAATTCTGTTATTGTTTGTTTTGGATAACTATCCACTAAGGGGGACAGCAGTCTCACACAAAGCCAGTCGCATACATTCCAATCGTATATCCACTTTTTATCATACCAATTTGAAAACATTGAAAGCTGAAATTTTACATCTGTTCCTAGTAGAAATAACTGGACATAAATAATTGCCGCAAGTTTAGATTCACTATATTCATGTTTAACAAGTTCATCAAGTATTTCTTTCTGTTCGGTTCTAGATAGTTCATTTAACTTGTTCAGTTTACAAACGTCTTGAACAATAGAGCGAATTTCCGGGATGCCAACACCAATAGATTTAATATCATGCTTAACATAATTAACAAGCCATTTTGCTTTTTTAGCATTATGATGCTTTTCTAGTTCCTGTAAAATTATTTTAAAATATTTATTCATGGATGGATTAATTCAGAAAATAATAGCCAACATTTAGAATTGTTGCAAAGCTAACCCATAACAAGTATGGAATATTCAAATACGCGGCAAGTGGTTTTATTTTATAGAAAAGGTAAATCATTGCAAAGATACTGAACCATAAAAGGATAATTTCTATAAGCGCAATGCCAATCATATTGAAATAGAAGAATATAAAACTCCAGGCAAAGTTTAAGAGCATCTGAATTGCAAATATTTTAATGGCCTGGTTTCTTTTTGGAGAAGAGCTTTCTTTCCAAATAAGAAAAAAGGAAATTCCTAAAAGAATGTATAGGGATGTCCACACTGGACCAAACACCCAGTTGGGAGGACTGAATGAGGGTCTGTTTAATGATGCATACCAGGTTGGAACAGCCTGTGAAGTAAACATTCCGGCAACAGCCCCAACAGATAAAGGAATTATTAAAGAAACAATCAGTTTAAAAATGTTTGATCCTGACATTTTTGCCATTCCTGTTTAATCGATTATTTTACTTCTTCTATACCATCGGCATATTTTGCAAATCTACCTTTATCTTTTGGATGAACATTATCAAGTCTTTTCCAGGGCCAACCGCCAAATTGAGTCTTACGAAAATCATCGAAAGCCTGTTGTATCTCTTCTCTGCTATTCATTACAAAGGGACCGTATTGAACGACCGGTTCATCAATAGCTTTGCCCTGAAGCAGAAGTATGTAAGCATCTGTTCCGCCATTTTTAATCAATACATTTTGATCGGCCAGTAAATCAACCGAATGATAAGATTGAAGATTTATTCCGGCAATGTCCAGTGTGGACCCTTTATAAAAATATAGTGATCGGCTAATTCCAAAAGATGCGGGGGGCAATGACCACTCAGCATTTTCCTCAAGTTTTATAAGCCAAATGGCAACCTCATTTTTTTTATCTGCCGCCCAGGAATCGGGAGCTGGTGGGGGAGCAATTACATCTTTAATTTCTCCCGCAATAATCCTCACTTCAATCGATTTCCCTTTAATGTCCTTCTTTTTATAAAACGGAATATCTTCATTCCACAACATTTTAAAATGCGGCTTACAAAACTTATTAGATTGAGGAAGATTAAGCCATATCTGAAAAAGTTCGCATGGATTATTTTCTGTTTTATTTAGAAGAGGAAACATTTCGGAATGCTGAAGACCGGAACCGGCGGTCATCCACTGAACATCTCCGTTGCCATATCTTCCGGCGGCGCCATGTGAATCAGAATGATCTACAAATCCTCGAAGTACAATTGTAACGGTTTCGAAACCTCTATGAGGATGAGCGGGAAAACCGGGTATGGTTTCTCCATGATACATTCTCCATCCATCTTTCAAAGTAAAATCCTGTCCAATGTTTCTTCCTTCTAATGATGCATTTGGCCCAAGCTGATCATTGCCCGATGGAAAATTATCGAGATGGTGCACGCAAAATAAAAACGGATTATTAGTCTGCCAGGTAAAACCAAGTGGTTGAATGTTTGAGATAATCTTATTGTACATAATAACTCTCCCAAAATACTGTGCCGCTTATTTCAATTAATATTTCGATATAATCTAATTAATTTCTAAAACAAACTTGTCCGTTTAATTAAAAAACCATAACAACATTTTGTTCTTATTATGCTCTATAATTTATAAGATACGCCAAACGAGATATAATGGAATAAAGCGAAATTATATACTTCCTCATTATCTGCTCCTCCCTCAAGAATACGGTACCCGGCTTTAAGACTTATATTTTCCAACAAATTATATGATGCGGCTAAAAGAACGTCAAATGCTCGTCCTTGTTTGGCCGCTAGTCCATCGCCTTCAAAGAGCAGGCCGAAATCATCATTAAGATTCCACAACAATCTGAAGTTAAGAATCGGGACAAACCCAACATTAGTTTTCTCGGATGAATAGTTTTGTGACGATAAAGAAACTCTCGCGTCTCTAATTTTCGCGGTTAGTCCCAATCCAAATTCCAGGTCAGGATTTTGAACGAAATCGTAGCGGTAGGTTAATCGATAGGAATTAAATTTATAAGAACCTTGTAAATCAATATTCGCTTTATATATCTGTCCGGCAAAGTTAACTTCTTTATTTAATCTTCCTTCTGATAGTATTGTTAATGGGGCATAGAGCAAAGAAATATTATGAGAGTAGTTAAAAGTGTAATTGAGTTTTATCCTATAAAAAAGATCGGAACTTGGTATCAAATCATCTTTGAATGACACAAGTGTGCCTCGATTACCAGGAATACGTTGATCGTTATATCCAGTAGTTATATAACCGGTTTCTAAATCCACGACTATCTGTGCATAAGTTGAGCTTATTAAACAAAAGTTTATTAGTATAATTAAAAATGCGGTAGGTAAGATTGTTTTTTTCATGTTAAATAATTCATAATAAGTTTTAAAATATTGTGTTGGCGATATATTTATAACAAGTTTAATTGAACTAACTTTTGTATTAAATAACTTCTTGTTAAATATAATAAAGAGAAAAACTATCAAACGATACTATTAAAGAGATCAATTCATCTTTGATAATTTCGAAATAAGCAGTAAAATTTCTGCCGGTAAACTATGAGATCTCCTTTAATGAAATACTTTTTCTTTGAAAATGATTTTAATCGCATCACGTATTATTAGTTCTGAATAACTAAATTTTAACCTAAAAAAAGCATTAATGATATAATAACAAATATTCATAATCCAAGTTTGCATAAAATGAGGTAGTTCGGGCAAGCAAATGGTTATTGTTGATTATTTTTTGTAAAAAACATTTAAAGATGGGAACTTCATTGTTGGCGACAGAGAAAAAATGTTTTACTATTCTTTCCCTAGTTTCTCAACCTTTTGCATCACTTCTAGATGCATCTTATCTTTATAATCAAGCATGTTTTTTCGTAAGTTAAAATCTTTTACTGATAGAATTTGTATCGCAAGTAATCCAGCGTTTTTCGCACCATTTAATGCTACTGTTGCAACCGGTACTCCGCCCGGCATCTGAAGAATAGATAAAATCGAATCCCATCCATCAATCGAATTTGATGATTTAATTGGAACCCCGATTACAGGTAATGGTGAGATTGCTGCTACCATTCCAGGCAAATGTGCCGCTCCTCCGGCTCCCGCTATTATTACTTCAATTCCTCTTTTGTGTGCATTCTCAGCATAATCAAATAGTCTTTTCGGAGTTCGGTGAGCCGAAACTACAGTAAGTTCGAATGTTACATTAAATTCCTTTAAAACATTGGCCGCTTCTTGCATCACAATTAAATCAGAATCAGAACCCATAATTATACTTATTGATGGATTTACCATGACACAACCTTAATTTTTTGTTTTACAATATCTGCTTTGTTTTTAGCTTCATCAATTGTTGGTGCCAAGACTGTTACGTGTCCCATTTTTCTAAAAGGTTTTGTAGTTTTCTTACCATAGAGATGAATTTTAACTCCTTCAATTGCCATGCATTCGGTGAGCCCTTCAAATCGAACACGACCTTCATAACCCGGTTCACCTAAAAGGTTTATCATTACTGCAGGCATCTTTAGTTTAGTGCTTCCCAAAGGCAAATTAAAAATAGCTCTTAAAAGTTGTTCAAATTGAGATGTAATAGCGCTTTCAATAGTATGATGACCACTGTTATGGGGACGAGGGGCAATTTCATTTATTAAAATATTTTGATTCTTATCAATAAACATTTCCACAGCAAGAATTCCATGAAGATTTAACTCAGAAATAATTTTGATAGCATAGTTTTCTGTTTTGTTTTCAAGTTCTGCCGTTAAAGTAGAGGGACAAATAAGTTTTTCAACAAGATTAGCGCTTGGATTAAACTCCATCTCAACAGTTGGATGACATTTAACTTCACCACGTTCATTTCTTGCAACTATCGCAGATATTTCCTTATCAATATTCACAAGATTTTCGATTATCGAGGGCCCATCAAGTAAATTTATCAAATCATCTTTTGAGCTAATTATTGTAACACCTCTTCCATCATACCCACCTTTGCGTAATTTCTGAACGAAAGGGAAATCTAATACACCATTATTTATTGCATTGATGATATCATGTTTGGATGTAAAAAGTGTAAATGGAGAGGATGGTATTTTATTTTTCTCAAAAAACTGCTTTTGTAGTCCTTTGTCCTGAATAATCTCGAGTATATCAGGATCAGGTATAATCCTTTTTCCTTCTTCCTTAAGTTTTTTAAGTGCTTCAATATTTACATTCTCTAATTCGAGAGTAAGAACATCCACCATCTGCCCAAATTTGTAAACATCCTCAAAATTGAGTTGATCCCCTTTGAATAAGAATGTACAGCATGATGAAGCGGGACAATGTTCATCTTTATCAAGAATAAATGTATTGACGTTCCAGTTGCTTGCTGCAAGTACGAGCATTTTGCCAAGCTGGCCACCTGCAATAATACCCAGCTTAATTTCTGATGTAACGAGTTTTTCCATTATGCAAAAAAGTTTACAATAGTAAAATATACCGGGAAACCAATTGTTATATTAACCGGGAACGTAATACCCAGTGCCATTGGAATATAAAGTCCTGGATCTGCTTCCGGTGCTGCAATTCTCATTGCTGCCGGTACAGCAATATAAGAGGCGCTTGCAGCTAATATAGAAAGTATAAATCTATTACCAATGTCGGGTGTTATGAATTGACTTAGGTAAGCCACAACACATCCATTTATGAATGGGATAACTATTGCAAAAAAAGTTACAAATAATCCATACTTTGTAAAAGCAGTAAATCTCTTTGCCGCAACCATCCCCATTTCTAAAAGGAATATTACTAGAAAACCTTTAAAAAGATCTGTGGTAAATGGTTTAATACCTTCTGCTTGTTTGGTATCGGCAATTAAACCAATAACTAGACTTCCCAGAATCATTACAACACTTCCGTTAGCGAAGGAATGCTGAAAGATAGATTTCCAATCTATTCGTGCATTTGATTGTTGTCCATATTTCATCATAAGAAAAACACCAATAATTATAGCCGGGGATTCCATTAAAGCCATTACTGCAACCATATGCCCGCCAAAAGACAATTGCTGCATTTCCAAAAAAGATACAGCGGCAACAAAAGTAACAGCACTTACAGAGCCATAAGCCGCAGAAATTGCCCCGGCATCATAAACGCTTAACTTTCTTTTAAGAATGAAAAAAGTGTAAGCTGGAATTAATGCGGCAATCAGAGTTCCGAATATAAGTGTGTAGGTTATTTCATGATTATAACTGCTGTGCGATAATTCCTGTCCACCTTTAAAACCGATTGCAAAGAGAAGGTATAATGAAATAAACTTACTGGATGATTCGGGAATCTCGAGATCACTTTTTATAATAACTGCGATTATTCCAAGTAGAAAAAACAACAAGGTTGGATTTGCTATGTTTGATATAAGTATCTGAAAATCCATTCGTAATTAATTTAACCTTTCAATGTTTTTTAATAATTATTTCTTGAATTTGTTCATAAAATATATAAAAAAATGGATGGTTAATCACATCGGTGGTTGGAGAAATATTGACTGGGGTGATTATCTTATAATTGCCTGGATATCAGTTATTCAACTATTCCATTGACTTCTTTTAAAGTAGATACTGAAAGGGGAAACCGACCTTCGATGCTATTATTTTCTACGCATATTTATTTTTGGTGTCGAAAGTCAGGTTGCCGCCAATGCATTTTCAGTTTATGAAAACTGATAGGTTAAAGAATAAATACTTTCTCGATTAACCTACATTTTCTTCGTTTCAAGTTTTTGATTAATTATTATATAAACAAAAATAGCGGTGAAGAAGATACAAAAACCTAGCATGTACCAGCCATCTGTATTACCCGAAGCGGCAACAAAACTGCCAATTGAGGAGATAAGCCCGATTATAAAACAAAAAAATCCAACGAATATCTGTAAAAATGTAACCGTGTTTGGATCCTTCTTTTTAATCCCGTTTTCAATCTGAGCGTAAGTCATGCCCTCTTTATGTTCAACTGAATATCTAACACCTTTATTGTAATGAAAGTATTTTGAAAAACTTGTCATGTCTGAATGGGATTCTGTATGAAACTCATCAATAACATCTTTCTTCAATTTTGGTTTTTTATTGGTGAACAATTTAGTCATCCCAATAATCCATACTACAAAACCGGTAAATGAAATTAATGCAAGAATATATCCAGTTATCAACATTTATAACTCTATAAAAAATTTTCAAAGTGCTAGTAATAATTGATTCTAACTAAATGTTTAGATATCTATCCCTTAATTGGCAGCCAAACTTTCATTTTTCCAATACCTCTGTTTGACCAAAGATAATAGGGAATCAATGTAAAATCATTCTGCGCAGCTTGTCCATTAATAACTTTTATATTTTCTGTCAGCAAAAATTTATCAGCTAAATTAGTTAACACATCCTTATCAAATAATAAATTATCAATATTGTTATTGTCAACTTGTTCGGCACAGTAAACAATTGGCCCATATTCAAAAGCAACTTTGTTTAGGTTATCAACAACCTTTTCATGAGCAGTCACTTTCCTGATATTCATTGGTATCATCAATTCTATGTTATCCTCATCTTTCCAGTTTCTTGTTATTATGGCATATCCTTTATCAACATCGAAAGTTGACTCATGCCCATTGATCTTTAGTGTGATTTTATTGGGAGTGTCATTTATATAATTATAGAGGTCTCCAGGTAATACTTCACCATTTACCCAGCTGGGGATTCGAATTTTGACTGTGAACTTGCTATCGGAACTAGATTTTATTTTAAAATTAACCTTGCCATCCCATGGATAATTTGTTGTTTGTACTAGTTTAATTTCATGATCATTTATTTTAAAACTAGATTTATTCGAAATAAATAAATTAATGTATAGACTATCATTGTAAGTAGAATATATTAAACCTGGTATTGAGGGTAAAAACCGAATCATATTTGTGGGACAACAGGAGCAATCAAACCAGCTTTGTCGTGTACAAGCTCCCTGGTTAAATTTATATGAACCATCCGATTCCAAAGGATTTGGGTAGAAGAAATTAATTCCATCTGCAGAGATGCCTGAAAGCAATCCATTATATAAAGATCTTTCAATAACATCATAATACCTTGAATTGCCCGTTAACTGAAATAATCTTTGATTCCAATGTACATTTCCAATTGCGGCGCAAGTTTCATTATAACCGGTAAGGTTTGGAAGTTCATAATTATCACCAAATGCTTCTCCATCGTGTCGTGAACCTATACCTCCAGTGATATACATTTTTTTATTTACTATATTTTCCCAAATTTTATTAACAGCATGTAGGTATGATTTATCTCCATAAATCGCCGCTATGTCTGTCATAGCCGCATACATGTACACTGCTCTCACCGCATGACCAACTGCCTCTGATTGATCAACCACAGGAAGGTGATCCTGACTATATTCACCATACAATTTATGAGAAGTTGAATCTCCTCTTAAATCAAGGAAAAATTTTGAAAGATTCAAATAGCTTTTATTTTTTGTAATTTGATATAGTTTTATTAAGCCGGTTTCAACTATCTGATGCCCCGGGGGAATTCTCAATTTATTGGGACCAAAATTATTAACTAATAAATCTGCATTCTTAATTGCGATATCTAAAAAATTTCTTTTCCCGGTTGCCCAGTAATGAGCTGCCGCGGCTTCGAATAAGTGACCGCTATTATATAATTCATGATTGGTAACCTCAAACTCCCATCGATTAGGAGATGGATTTGCCCACCATGCCGGTGGTTTCATTCTATCTATTGTAAACCATGTTGTAATGTATCCATCCTTCTCTTGTCCGATTTCAATAATAGAAATAATTGAATCAAGATAAGCATCAAGATTTTTATTCGGGGTACTAATTAAGGAATATGAAGCTCCTTCAATTATCTTATATAAATCGGTATCGTCAAAAGGCATTTTGCCTTTCGTTGTGCCTTCTAATTTTCCACCGGCAATTAGGAAATTATCCATTCTTCCTTCGGCTTTACATTTATCAAATGCAAATTTGATCGTTGTATCCTGAATTAATTTAATTTTTGGAAGCCAAAAATTATCATTGATTACTACATTCCTGATATCAATTGCTGTGATTGGATAATTTAAAATTGAATGCTGTGCATTAAATAATTGAGTTATTGCAAAAAATAAGATAAAGAAATATTTTTGGATCATTTCTGGGTCTCCGGTAAATGTATGAAAACATTTTCCTTTTAGTTTACGATACTAATTTAAAAATTACATTTTAAATGAAAATTTACTCACAGTAATTTAATAATATACTAAGTGCAGACTGAGTAATTGAAAAAGTTGGATTAAATTTATCACTATTCATATAACTAACAATTGATTTGTAAAGTTGATTTGCTTCAGGCTTATCAGTTAATGTATTTAATTGAACCATACAAACAAGCAACCTTCCTTTACCAACCAGAAACTCAAAAATCAAACCTAATTTATGATTTCTCTCCAAATTATCAATAACCTGAACAATAGGTTTAAATTCTTTAGTAATAGAATCTAATATTAAAGAATTACTTTTCTTAATCATTGAAAACCATTGCCAGTTTGTATGAAACTCTGTTGGAAATGAATTAAATATCGGATGATTAGGATCAGTCAATATTCCCAAAGTTCCTGGCGATACCGGTTTTTTTGCCCATTCACTTATCCCTTTGAACATTCCATAATTCCAGAAGTCGGGAGGGAAAAGTCCCGCCACACTGTGATCCTTAATATCATCGGTTTGCGGTAATAGTAATACTTTGCCACCATAATTCAATTTTTGAAAAACCTCATTATCTAATTTTGTTGAGATGAGAATATCCGCACTAGTTTGTATTGTCGTTGATTTGGGGTAAACCCAAATTGGATATGAATTGTTGTATGGTGTATCTTGTAGAGAAATGTTGATTGTTAGTTTTTCAGCTTTAGATATTTTTGAAAGTTCAAAATTTAATTCGCCAACAATATTACTTCCACCATTTACTATTGATCTATTAATGAAATTACCTTTATGAAGTACAATCCCTTTTTGATTTCTAACTTCCCACCTTAATTCATTATTGAATGATTTATTGGAATAATTCACTGCAGAAAGTTCTGCATAAAAAACTTCATCATTGGTCCAGCAATATTTTGGGAATTCAAGTAATAGAACCACATCATTGCATGATTGCAGCCAATCTTTTTGACTAATAACATTCTTGCTTTCCATAAAAGCATCAAGGATGCCAACAAGCGCGGTTCCTTGTCCTGGAAAATCTTGCAGATCAAGTAATTGAAATCCGCCAAATCCTTTAGTGCGCAACGCTGTTTCCATTTCGGCTTTATAACAAATGGCAGACCAGGCTCCGGATGCTTTTTGAAAATCCATATTTTGATGCAGCATTCCGGCTTTGTTTAATCTTTCTTTAAATATTAGAAAATTCCACGCACGAAGGACACCTGTATATTTTTCAATTTCCTCATAATCGGGATAGATTTGATACTGGCCGATTTCATGGCTAACAATTGGAATACTAAATTGTGATACGGAAAAATCATAATTCATTTTTGTTGAAGGTAGCTGAGTATTAAGTATTCCTCCATTTCTTGAATCTACAAACGCATGCGTAAGTCTTGTGTGAGTTAAAGTTGTATCACCATTGCTAGGAGTTCTAGCTGCAACAAAAAAATCGGAATGTTTACCCGGAGTCGCATAACCAATATTATTATTTGATCCCATAGTGTAAAGTGGGCGGCTGTCATATTGTTTGAGTGCGAGTATGTTCTTTTCTACTCTATCATGTCCGCTCCAAATTTCATTGCCGGGGGAGAACATTACGAATGAAGGATGATTCGCATAATATTTTAACATTCCGATTCCTTCTTCCAATAACATACTGGCAACAGAATCAGATTCTAATCCTCCCCAGAATGGTAATTCAGCTTGAAGATATACTCCAACCTGATCAGCAGCAGTAAACGCGGCTTCGGGGGGACAATAAGAATGAAACCGGTAATGATTAATTCCGTAAGATTTTGCGATTTTAAAAACTCTTATCCAATCTTCCGCTTCCATTGGCGTGTGCCCCGAAAGAGGAAAAACTGCGGCATCATGCTTTCCCCTTAAAAAAGTTTTGCGACCGTTAATTTCAAATTGAGTTCCATTAGTCGTGAAGTGCCTCATACCAAAGCTTACACTCTTCGAATCTATTATCTCTTCATGAGAAATAATCACTGTTAAATTATAGACAGGTTGTTCATATTCATCCCATAAACTGCATTCATCCCCAAGGGCATATTCTAATATAATTATTGGTTCATAAGCCGTTTTTAATTTTTGAGTTTTGAGTGGGGAGGATTTTCCGTTTAATAATTTTTCAACTTGTAATTCTATCTCAAAATTATCTAACCCTAATTGATTTGTTATCTCTATATCAATATCAATCTTTTTTTTAGTGATGTCGGGATAAACCTGCAAATTAGAGATATAACTTTTCGGTGCCGCTTCAATAAAGAGCTTTCCAATTATTCCATTCCAATTGGTTTGAGTGTCGTCGGAATAAATATGCGCGTTGCCATAAGGTGTGAGCTTTAAACTATTGTCTATTCTAATTGTAATGTAATGCTCGCCGGGTGTCATATATTCTGATATATCATAAACCTGGGGGGATTGCATAATTTTAGATTCACCAATAAAACTGCTATCAATCCAAACATGTGTGGGTTTTGTTCTTTCGAGAAATAAACTTATATGCTTGCCATAAAAATTATTTGGAACCACAATTTTTTTTCTATACCAGGCGGCTCCCATATATTTATAAACCCTGCTGAGGTGCAATGTAGTTGTATCTTTATTAAGAAATCCTTTTTTACTTAAATCCGTTGTTCCGGGAAGATTGATGGATTCAGATAAATTAGATAAATACCATCGCTCGTTAATTCCGATATTGGCGGTATCAAGGGAGAACTGCCATTGCCCTGATAAATCAATGTAATCTCTATACTGGGCTTTTGTATGAATAATTGCTAAAAGAATTAATAGTAAGACAAGACTAATTTTTTTCATATTGTGAGATTATTATAGTTTAAGGATTTTAAGCGCTCCCCGCCCAACAATAAAGAAAACAATTGATCCAACAATTAGGTCAGGATATTTCGAGTCAGATAAATAAACTAGTCCACCTGCTAATATAACGCCAAGATTTACAATCACATCATTAGAGGTAAAAATCATACTTGCCTGCATGTGTGCTTCATTACTCTTACTTTTCTGCAGTAAATACAAACAAATACTATTACCAATGAGGGCAAGAATAGAAATAATAATCATAGTTTGAAATGCTGGCATCTTTTCAAATCCCACAAATCTTCTTATTACTTCAAGAATACCGAAGAGGGCAAGAATTAACTGAAAATATCCGGCAGCTTTTGCGATATTCTTTTTCAGCGCCATTGTTCCACCCACCGCAAAGAGTGCCAATCCATAAACAATACTATCGGCGAGCATATCCAAACTATCCGCTACAAGTCCCATTGAATTAGAAATAAAACCGGTTATTAATTCAAGCGCAAAAAAGAAAAAGTTAATTGCTAAGACTTGCCAAAGTAGTTTCCTTTCCCCGTAACTATTGTCGACCGATAAAGTTGGATTCTCAGTCAAAACACTTTCAACCAGTGAGGTATCAAAA
The DNA here is from genome assembly GCA_019638015.1 of Melioribacteraceae bacterium. Lineage (NCBI taxonomy): Bacteria > Pseudomonadati > Ignavibacteriota > Ignavibacteria > Ignavibacteriales > Melioribacteraceae > Melioribacteraceae bacterium. Next base: position 592,413 of record JAHBUP010000001.1, read on the forward strand.
TTTAAACTGTCCAGCCGTTGAAAAATGGGTTCGTAACTGTCGGTATGAAAGACTGTCAATTGTCTGTTAGGAATATCAAAGTCCAATGAATTTATGTTTGTTAAGTCGGCAAGCTTCATCCTAATCATCTGTTCCTCTGAAGGGCAGTCCATTTTAGATATTTTGAATCGGGTTTTTTTCATTGGTTATTAATTTGGTTTTATCATAATGATTTTATAACTCAATTTTCAATTTCTATGTGATGTGTTCAATTTCATCCATTCACATTCAAGAGCTTTAGATTGCATGGGAACATGATTTCTACCAACAACTGCGATGATTCTTTTATTACTTTTTAAATTATTGGTAATCAATTCATACATGTGTAGGTTTCTATAATTACTTGAATATCTGTTAATATCATTAGTAAAAATCCCGCCGGTTTTTTCCGATTGCTGCAGCGGATCAAACCAATTTGATGGAGCTTCCCACCATTTAATTTCATTACCCCAATATTCAACAAATAATTGTTCAATTTCCTGTAAAGTCGATACCGCTTCATTTAGTTCAGGCAAAGCGTTGGCTTTCGATAATACAGTTTCAATATGATTCTTAATTTGTGATTCATCCCAATTAAAACTTACTCTCACCCTCTGCGCTTCTCTCAGCAAATAGAAAAGTTTTATTTTATCTATCGGGAAATACTCTTTGAGATATTTCAATTCAAGAATTGGATTTGGCTCGAGTGATTGTACTTCCACACTATCCCTTGAAGCCAAAAATCTTAAAAACCCGGATTCCCCCAACTTCTCAATTGTTTCCTCTTTAGTAGATTGAATACCTCTATTTGGTCCTTCGAATAGTGCAATATCAAACTTTGCGCTGTTCCATGCTCTTTCAATTTCAACAAACTGCAAATGCAGTGGATCTTTTGAATGTGTTACGCCATAGTACAGCAATATTATTTTCTCATCTTTTAATAATGTCAAATTCCATTTGGTACTATCGGTTTCAACAAAATCTCTATAATCTAGTATCAACGACTTGCAATTACCTTCTTGCGCAAAAGAAATATTCAGATTTATCAATATTAATAACATAATCCCGAATAATATTTTCATAATTGTTCCTTTCACAAAAACAATTGTTTTGTAATAGCTATGCGTGCTAATTAATAATTATTTGAACGAATTACTACTTTTTAAGTCTGCTTAAAGGTTATATCCCAATTCTCATGAGTTCCGTAAAATCTTCTCCATCTTTCTCCCTTTAGCCAACTCATCAACCAGCTTATCTAAATACCTGACTTTTTGGGTCAAGGGATTCTCGATTTCTTCAACACGGTACCCACAAATAACACCGGTAATAAGTTTAGCGTTTGGGTTTAATTTGGCACTTTTAAAGAATTCCTCGAAAGTTACATTTTTTGCGATGAGGGTTTGCAGTTTCTTGTTGTCAAAACCGGTAAGCCACTCAATTACTTGATGCAACTCTTCTTCGGTTCTCCCTTTCTTCATTACTTTTGTGATATAATGAGGATAAACCGAAGCGAAACTCATTGTTGCGATTCGCTCATCATGTGTTTGATTCATAATGCTTACTTTCCATAATGGGGGATTTGTGATTTCCAAAAATATTAAATTATTGGGGGCTGCTTTCTTTCAAAGACCAACCAAACCCTTGAGTCGATGCTGCATGCTATAAACTGTTTCAATCAGATCATAATTTACATTCATAAATTCTTGATTCTTCGCCCCATGGGTGGTAACCTTGTCCAACATATACAAATCCATATTTTTCGTAATAACCAATATGATCCGTGCATAAATACAAATGTTTAAATCCGCCTTCTTTAGCATCTATTTTTGCTTTATCAATTAGCAATGAACCATAATTATTACCTCTCTGGTTTTCTTCAATGTATATAGCACAAATCCATGGGTATAAATCCATCCGGCTGATAAAATCATTTGTAATGAGTCCGGCACAACCAACAATTTCCTCTACTTTTACCAATAAGTACCATTGAGGTAACGGATTCAGAGAACCTATACTGTGACTTATGCAATCTTCATAAATTTTAGGTAATACACTTTGCCATTTGCTCTGAAAGTATTTGATTGCCTGGTCTTTATATACGGGATTTTCCCTGACAGATATTATCTGCATGCTGCTGTATCCTAATAATTTTTCTTGTCAATACATGTTTGTGTTCTACTCAAATTTTATAAAACGTTTGATGCTGAAGTTAATAAGCAATTTTATCTGTGGACTTATCGATCCTAAAAGACGAACAAGTCAAAAAGAAACGCTTCAAAATCCTCATTTTTAATAACCGATTGTTAGCGGTATTGCTTATTTATTCAGCGTTTTAATTCCTTTGTAAAAATTACTACAATTTCTATAAATCCTTTTTAAGATAAATCATATCAACAAGCTGGATGTCGCCATCGAACATAGGGTGGTCGTAATTGTCGGTAAAAAAATTCTTTACCCGATCTGAAACTCTAAATCCACAACTTTCATAAAAAGATAAGATTGCCGGCGTCTCTCCAGTCCCGACGAGCATTGTTTTATATTCTTTTTTGTAGAAATCAGAAATAAAATTTATCAACGCTCTACCATATCCTTTCCCTTGATACTTCTCGTATGTTGCAATGTTTTTCAACTCACATGTTTCTCCATTAATCGGCACAACAACGCAAACACTCTTCAAATCATCATCAAATAAAGCAAACAAATCACCACTTGGCAAATATTTGTCAATCATATTTTCCTGCTCATCTGCCAATAATAATAAGTCAAGGAACTGTTTTTTGTTTTCAACAATCTTCTCGATTTTCACCATATCTCTTTATTTACCAATTCAAGATGTTAGCTTCTGACATTTATTTAGGTCAATTCTATAACTTAAAAAATTTATGCATTCTCCGTTTTGCAGACTATTATCAAAACATTTAAGACTAGCCAGAAATTTTAAAATTATAATAATTATATCGATTAATTAACAGGTATCATGAAATTCATTAATTCTCTATCATGGTTATTTACTATTCTGCATTCATTATCAAAATACATTGTAGCACCATTTTCCGCATTATAAGTTTCCCACTTTGGCAGAACACCCTTAACATTTGGATTACCTGTTTTAATAAAACTTATCCATGCGGAGCTCATTTTATCAGCTAACCTCCAGGCTTCATCTGTATTGCCAGTCCAGTCTGGTCTCAAGTCAACATTGTTGAATGCCAGAGGAATATCCAAACCATGAAAAGAACCTTTCGACGCATTATCAACCTGACTTTTCCATGCTAAAAAATAAACATACAATGGGGCAGTTGTCTCTGCAGACCTTGCATCAGCGGTTCGTATAGTATATGGTCTGAAAACTTTATCAATAGAAAGAAGATCCTGCGGAGTATAATCTGGATAAGCTTTTGCGAATAACTTTATATATTGATCGGTTTTATCACCATATTCTTTTGCTAACCGTTCTTTAGCCTGTTCGATTGTCAAATCTTTTTCACCATAAGCTGTGGGCATCATTTCATTCAACGTGGAACCCATCATAAGAGGAATATCTTTTGAAATATCAGCAAAGCCGGGACTGAATGGTTGCTGAAGCAAAACAACTCCATCCGCAGAAGGCGCAAAGCCAAACATTGTTGGCGATCCTGGTTTTCTTGGACCGGAAATTTTTGCTATTGCATCATTTCCAGCTTTAACAAGATCCTTGTAATCGATCGTATTAAGTTTTTCAACATCAGTTGGTGAAATCCCTAAATTTTCAAGTACGGCTAAACCCAGTGCTTGCGATTTTTCTTTAGTCATTGAATTGAGCAGTGTACCGCTTTGAATAATTGCCTTGTGAAACAGACCCTTTGCCGCCGGCATGCACATTAATGTTCCAACTTTTCCACCGCCCCCCGATTCCCCTACAATTGTTACATCTGATGGGTTGCCTCCAAAATTCTCAATATTTTTTTGAATCCATTCAAGGGCTTTCACAATATCGAGCATACCAACATTTGCTGATTGTTTATATTTTTCACCACATGCAGATAAATCAAGAAAACCAAAAATGTTTAACCTGTGATTTACTGATACAAATACTATATCTCCCTTTTTTGCTAGAGCTTCACCATAGGTCATCGGATCGTTACTCGCGCCAACGTGAAATCCTCCGCCATGCAACCAGAGCATAACCGGACGTTTTTTACCATCCATTATACCTTGTGTCCATACATTTACACTAAATAGTTCTTTTTCGTTTTGTACGGAATCAGGGTACCAGGGTACTATTTGTCTGGCTACCGGTCCAAATTCATCGCATTCACGAACTCCGTCCCATGCATCAGGATTCTGCGGAGGCATAAATCTTTCTGCTTTTGCATAAGGAATTCCCTTGAAAATAAATATACCGTTATCGTTACTGCCGGAAATAATTCCATTGGAAGTTTTAACAATGGGTTTTTGTTCTTGGTTGGCCTCTAGGTTAAAAGCGTTAATGCTTAATCCGGTAGCAATTACATAAAGAATAATAATGTTTGTTAGTAGTTTCATAGTATTAGCTTTGTTTTAGTTATAGTAATATTAAAATAATTTCAAAAATTCATTTTTTTACTAACCCTTCTTTACAACATATATCGATATCAGGTTAAGTTATCCATCGAGAACAATTCTAATATGATTATTATTAACAATTCTATGTTTTAATTATTCAGCAATATTTTTATAAATTCAAAATCAGGCTGGAGTGATATTTTCTTTTCAGCATCAAAAAAGTATATCCCAAAATCTCCTTTATATTCCCAATTACACCAAGCAACATTATTTTCTTCAAGCGCGGAAATCAGATCGGAATAATAAGCTAAGCGATCTTTTCGATCTACTGTTGCCAGACAACCGAACTCGCCACAATATAGCTGTAAGTTTTTTGATTTCGCAAATTCCACCCCTTCCTTAAATACATCTATTAATCTCTGTTTGTTGAAAATTTCCCTCGCATCGGAGGTTTGATCCAACAAGACCAAATTAGTGGTGTCAATGTATTTTTCATAATCTTCGTTGGAAATAATTTGACCCGGATAACGCACCGGACCTTTGTAATATTTTATTTGTGTCCAGTCGGCTTTATAGTGGGTAAATGCCAATGGGGAATAGGTATGAAAGCTGAGTATAATATTTTTATCACCTTCCGGCAGTTTCAAATATTTTAGGTTTGGAGCAATTTGCCACATATTTGGGCCAATAACCAATACTCTTTCGGGCTCTAACTTGCGGATTGCCGCAACTGTTTTATTCATCAATCTGTTCCAGTCTTCATGGTCCGGGGCAACTGCTTCATTTAATATTTCGTAAGCAACCATATTATTGGGATATTTATGAAGAAAATTTGATAACTGTACCCATAGGTTGATGAAGTTTTTCTGAGCTAACGAGTCGACCCAAAGTGTGTTTGTTGTTCCGTCGTTGGCGGCATTGAAATGATGCGCCCTAACAGTATGAAGGTCCACAATTGCACGAAGATTATATTCTGCGCACCAGTCGAGGCAGTTAATAAGATTTTTAAAAGCTTCCTTAATCGGAACGCCGTTGCTATCCCACATTTCCTTTTCATCTATAGGAATACGCACATGGTCATATCCAATGCTGTCAATAAACCTTATATCATCTTTGTTGATGTAAGTATACTTTGGCGCCCAACCAAAATCCTGAGATAGCCAATGACTTAAATTAACACCCCGTTTAATTTCGAAACCGGAAGGATTCAGACATTTAGTTTCCTGGCTAGAAATCAAAAGAAATATCACAATCAAAGAAACCAATAATGAGAATTTCTTCATATTCATATTTACCTCAGTTTAAATTATATGTTTTGTTTTCAAAGATAACAACGCTAGTGGGATGGCTTATTAGTTCTGTGTTGTTATTTTGTTTGTAATACATTCCTGCTATTCCTATAAATCCTTTTTAAGATAATTCATATCAACAAGTTGTATATCGCCATCGAACATAGGGTGATCGTAATTGTCGGTAAAAAAAATCTTTACCCGATCTGAAATTTTAAATCCACAACTTTCATATAAGGATAATATTGCCGGCGTTTCGCCTGTCCCACAAGCATGGTTTTGTAATGGTTTTTTTAGAAATCAGAAATAAAATTTATCAATGCTCTACCATTCCCTTATCTTGATATTTTTCGTATGTAGCTATGTTTTTCAACTCACAAGTTTCGCTATTTATAGGCACTAAAACGCAAACACTTTTCAAATCATCGTCAGATAAAGCAAATAAATCTCCACCCGGTAAACACCTGTCAATCATATTTTCCTGCTCGTCCGCCAACAGCAATAAGTCAAGAAACTGTTTCTTGTTCTCGCCAATTTTTTCTATTCTCAACCTATCTCTGTTATTTATTAATATGTCAAGTTTTACTTCCCATCGTATCGCAACGAATTACTGCTAAAGATGGATATTGCGAATAGAAAATATCAGAAGCCATTTACACTATTCTCCCCTCCCCACAATAGTATCGAACTCAGTTTTGGTTAAAGGCATTACAGATAATCTGTTTCCTCTCTGTAGCAGTTGCATATTTACCAATTTCTTGTTTTCCCTCATTTCATTAATTGGCACTAGCCGGGAAAACTTTTTAATCAACTTTACGTCAACCATAATCCAGGCGGGGTTATCTTTTTTACTTTTAGGGTCGTAGTGAGGATCATCGGGATCGAAAGCTGTAAAATCGGGATAACCTTCCTTCACTACTTCACAAATCCCAGCGGCTCCCGGCGGTTCCGAATTACTGTGATAAAATATAACCCGGTCCCCAATTTTCATCTCATCGCGTAAAAAATTTCTCGCCTGGTAATTTCTCACACCGTCCCAATATGTAGTTTTGTTTTTCTCTTTAGCTAAATCATCAATCGAATATACATTCGGCTCCGATTTCATTAACCAATATTTCATTTTAATCTCGTATAAGTTGTATTAATAGATAATGTTAAAACAAATCTAACTATCTTCTGAAGAAGCAACTATGAATTGGACAAAAGCCAATTCATAGTTATAATGCCGAAAGAATAGTTTAGTTTATATTAAATTATTTGGTTTAACACAAAAACAAATTATTTTATTAAATCCTTAAAAGCCGCTCCGAAAATTAAATAGCTGGTATTCCCGCCAATTGTTCCTTCGTTTTGACCCCATAAAAATGGCCAATCATCATAGTTTTCAAAATGGTCCGGTTTTCTAAATAATACACCAGGCGCAACATTTCCCGGAATGAATGAGAAGTCGGCCCTGTTATTTCCATAAAAAACTTCTTTGGGACGAGAAGCTCCCACTGTTGCTACTAAAGAATAATTATGATAAGGGTGACATCCAAAGAAATAGTTTGAGGTTTTAAAAGCATGGCTTACATCAATAATTTCTGGAAAATATTTAATCGCAAAATTTATAGTGGTGCCAAAGTTTAATATGATTCCGCCGCCAGCCCAGTTACCAAGACCAATAGGTACACCATAAGGATTATCCTTATCAAGTTCATCTAAGTATTCCTTGTACTTTAAAACATATGGCCGTAGTTTTTCCTTGAATGACTCATCCATGTGGGGAATGGCATTCAATGCGGTTAATAGATTGAAATTGACATTGCGATCAAGTGCAGACCACAAAAGTTCCTCGAATTTATCGATGTATTGCTGTTCACCTGTTGAGATATATAGTTGAAGATAGGTGCCAATATTTGCTGATCTACCACCCCAAAATGAAGTTGTGTCCTCTTGTTGATTCTTGAGTAATTCTGTTGCCTCTTGCAGAAGTCTTTTTGACTGAGTCAATGCTCTGGCCGAAAGATCATCATTGTAACCTTTTAATGCTCGGCTGGCTGCCGCAAACATTGTTGCAGCTCTAAGATCGAGGCCTGGATTACGGCTAGTGAATGCCCACATATCATCCTTAACTCCGCTTGAGCGACCGTCAGGAGCTATTTCGTAAGGACCAAGTTCAGGATTATAAGGAAGTCCGTCTGTAATTGAAGCCGCATCACCAAGATGATGGTAATTATAGAGGACAGAGTTTGATAGTGTTTGGGACATGTGTCCTATAATCTCTGCTTGAGCTACCAAGTTCAATGTTCCATGTTCTATAAATTGAAGTATGTCCGGTGTTCCATCCGGGCGGTGAAGTTCAACATACCGTTGCTTCTGGTTAATATAAGTTTGATCGCGTAAAGGTTTGAAATATTCCCATGTATGAACAAAATTCTGAACCACGTTAATATTTGCTCCGGTCTCAATATCAAAATCACCAGCATCAAAAAAACCACCAATGTTTAATCCTGGGATAAGTTCTAAACCTTTATACTTTGTATCGGTTGTTGGGCCTTGCCAGTGAAGGTCGAAATGATCGGTGTTTGGGGGAGCTTGAAGATAACCTTCCTTAAAGGGTTCACCGTGCCAAACTCTATAAGCCTCTCTTACGAACATATGATTCATATGTATTGGAATCCATATATCGCTCGTTGCGTCTGTGATTTTATCGTAAACGTTATCATTTATTAAAAAGTTATTTGTTTTAAAGTTGCCATACTGTATATAATATATACCAGGAGCTTTAACTGAACTAAAATCAAATTTCACATAGTGGTACTTAAAATAGTCGCCCCATGGCACAATTTTCCCGCTGAATACTTGTGTTGCATTGCCGCTGTCACCAATTTTATATATTGATGCAACTTCAAGTGGTTTGTCTTTTTTGTCAAGTTCAATAACAGCGACTTTTTGTTGAGTTGGAAGGTAGCCAACTTGAGAGAAACCAATATTTGGCTCTCTTATCCAACCTTCAATTGCGTTTGGTTCAACTGTCCATGTTAGAACCTTTCCAGTTTTTCCTGCTGGGAGAATACTTCGAACTACAAACCAACCATTTTGGGCAAGAACTCGGCCATCAAATAACATTAGATCGGTATCAAGTGAGGTGATCTTTACCAAACGTGAAGGATCATCTGGTGCTAGGAGAAATGTTCGACCCGTTTCGAGAGGAAGGGGATCTATATATTTACCTGTACCCCTGTCATCGTAAGTTTTATATCCCTTAAACTGTTTTGGTTTTTCTGAGTTCGGCCTGGCACTTGTATTCCCAACTACATAGCGAGAGAATCGGTTGTACCTCCCATCCATCAAATAAACTTTTCCCCAATATTGCGAGGGTAGAAATTCAAAGTTGAATCCAGCATTTCCTTCAAGTGCTTTTGGAACAGGCTTATCAAGGTAAACAGAAATCTCAACCCCTTTACCTTTTGCGGTTACAACCACACGCGAATTGAAATCGTAATCTTTGTACCTTAATACAGATTCAATGGAATTCGCAGCACGATCTACTTTTCGGTTTGATATTTCAGGTACAAGATCCCATTGTTCGGGAGTATTTGAAAGCCGCACTGCACCGCCCTGTGCAGTTCTTACACCATGATGTATTAATTCAATACCGGCATTCTTTTCATCATTAAAACCCCCAGTAAATAGGTTATTGTACACAAGCACGTTTACACCTTGTGTTTCGAAGTACTCAAGATTATTGAGTTTTAAAACCTGGGCTGAAGCATTGTTGGATACTGCTAATAGTAGCAGTAAAACTGGTAGTAGTGTTAGTCTTTTCATGTTTTATTTATTTTTATTGTTGAATTGATATTATTATTGATGTCAGATTTAGTTTTCAAGAAGGTAATCTTTTTTTTCGTGTCCTCTGCAAATTAATAGTGTATTACGTACACAATATTATAAAATTTAGGGAATTTTACCTACTTTTCAACAATCTTTCTAAAGAATTCACAGCCGGTTTTTTAGATTAAAAGGAGTATCTCAAACTTCTTATTTGCCCGCATTTCTTTCAACTATTTGTTTTATTTGATTAAGGATCATTTTCCAGTTATTCTCGGAATGTCCTCTTGTTGTTTCATCAGTAATATTTTCTTGAATTAGTGCCAACACTGTTGTGTCTCCACCAACTTCGATCGTAAAAGTAATCTGTTGATAATTTTCCGGCTTATCTTCAAGTGGTGAAAAAGAACTCCAATAATCGTACTTAAGTTTTTTCTCCGGGATAAATTCAAGTATAGTTCCTTTATCCTTATACTCAGTACCATCCCACACTCCTTGAAAAACAATGGGGCTCCCGATTTTCCAATCAGTGATTGTATTGGTACCAAACAAGTATTGTTTAATAATTTCGGGATTTACTAATGCATCCCAAACTTTTGTGGGACTCGCCGATATATCCATTTTCAATTCTACTTTAATTCCGACAGCCATTTCAAATTCCTTTCTTCATTATTAATAAAAAGCTTTACAGAATAATTAATGAGGAAGCAGTAATTACGTTGTGACATTTTTATAATTCAAAACAATAATCAAATGCCCGGCGCGTATCTAAAGTGAAGATTAATGTAGTAGTCTAATGTTTTATCCGGCTGCTCAAAATTTGTAGGGATCGGTTTTTTAGAAAATGTTTGGAAATAGAGAAGACAAGCGTTCCTCCACCAGACCGCCTCTTTTTCTTGAACATTCAAAAGCATTTTTACATGATTAAATCTTTGTACATCAATTTTAGCTTCGAGAGAATTCCAAATATTCATCATGTTGCGAACTCCCTCAACTCCAGAATAATATTTATTTACTAATTCGTTCCACAATGTATTACCCGACTTTAATTTATAATTCCATGAAAGATGATGAAACCAGAGAAGATTTTCTTCCGGGCAACTTTCTAGTGAAGAAAAATATTCATTCACTTCCTTTGCGTATTGAGAAGTAGCATTGCTACCAGATGCGGTGCGGTTAAAACCAATTCCATTCTCATCAGCTTTATGATAATATACAGAAGTCCAATCGGCGCGGTGCTTATCTTTAATCCATGGTGCCGGACCGTAATGATGATCCCATCCCATAATGTGATGAAGTCCGAGTGGAGTCATATAGTTAACACAATATTCATGAGAGGGAAGCATAATATTTTTAATTGATGAAACAACATCTGCATCATTTGAGAAAGTCATCTTAATCCACTCATCAGCAATTTGCTCGGAAGAAATATTATGATCCCAGGCCAATCTTCCGAAAGCATACCAATTGGATTGACCGAATAAATGACCGGTCCAATTTCTATCGGTCCCGGTATTTGCTACTCCTGCAATTCCAGTTAAAGTATGATTATCGACAGTACCATCAATTACTTTGGCTACGGTTGAGCCTTTACCTTTTGAATAAGTATCAGCTTCAAGGCATTCTTTATACATTGGGGCAAGGTAAACCAGATTTGTTGCCTGTCCTAAATATTCCTGCGTAATTTGAAATTCCATCATTAATGGAGTTTGCGGCATTGCCCCAAACATAGGATGAAACGGTTCCCTCGGCTGAAAATCAATTGCTCCATTTTTAACCTGAACTAAAACATTATCTCTAAATTTTCCGTCGAGCGGTTTAAATTCATTATAAGCCTGCTTAGCTCGGTCTTCGGGAGTTTCATTATCATAAACAAACGCACGCCACATTACAATACCGCCAAATGGTTTTACAGCATCGGCAAGCATATTAGCGCCTTCAGCATGATTGCGTCCATAATTTTGCGGTCCGGGTTGTCCCTCTGAATTAGCTTTTACCAAAAATCCACCGAAATCTGGAATTAATTCATATATCTCTTCAACTTTTTTATTCCACCAATCCTGAACTTCCTTTTCAAGAGGATCTGCAGTTTTTAAACCTCCAAGTTCAATGGGTGAACTGAATCGTGCGGTTAAATATACTTTTATTCCATATGGCCGGAAGATATTAGCTAATGCGGCAACTTTTTCCAGAAAATATTTATTGAGCACGTATGAATTTGCATTAACGTTTGTTAGTACAGTACCATTAATTCCTATCGAAGCGTTTGCGCGGGCATAATCTTTATATTGTGGATAAATATAATCGGGTAATTTATGCCAATCCCAAATAGAAAATCCTGCATAACCCCGTTCTACGGTTCTGTCTAAATTATCCCAATGGTTTAATAACCTTATATCAATTTTAGGAGAAGAAGAATAATTAATATTGGCAACTGATTGATTTGTCTGAATCATTTTTAAAAAATGAAATACTCCATATAATACACCAACATCGCTGTTTGCTGTAATTACAGTAGCTGCTTTATTTTTAATTTTTGAAGAAATAATTAGAAACCCCTCATTTCCTAAAGCAGTTAATTGAGATTTGAGATTTAATTCTTTTAACACTGTTGAATTGTTATAGTTTGCCGCAATAATTGCATTTGATTGAATATTATTAAATGAAGTGGGGGATTTACCGAGCATGGCCGTTAAACCATCTACTAATTCTTCTTTGGCGGCAATTAAAGTTGGGGAAGTGCCTTCAAAGTAATAACCGGATATAGATTTAGTATAATTGTTAAGTAACTTTTTATTGGATATCTTTTCGTAACGTAGCCATAATCTATAACCATCTTCAGCGTAGAGATGATTGATAGAAAATATAGTCAGTAATAAAAGCACAAAAAGTCTTTTCATTTTAATATCCAGATTAATTTTACTATTAAGATAATAAAATGAGAATTACTTTGTAAAAAAAACGGAGGAATCTGAATTATTTCATATTTCAGTTGCAGGGGGAGTTATAATTACGAGCATTTTTAAATTTTACGATCGCAGGCGGCGCTATTTTTAGACAATTCACAGCCTGTACAGCCGCCACAACTATTATTGTTTTTAGTACGAATATTTTTTATAAACGAGAATACTACATACGCGATAGTTAAAATAATTATTCCCAGCACTATTACATCTTGCATCATAAAAATCCTTTCTAGAAAATATTACCAACCTGATACGCCGCAAAAGCAACAAACCATGCAAGCACAGTTGTGTACACCATTGTGAATGTAGCCCATTTCCAATTAGCTTCTTTTTTAATAGCGGCAATAACGGCAACACATGGAAAATAAATTAATATAAAAAGCATCAGCGAGTATGCCACTATGGGAGAAAATACTTTTTCGCCAATCCGTGGACCGCTAGTAAATACTTGTTGCTGCAATCTGTTTTTAAGATTTACCGAATTCTCATCGGCAGACATATCCGATTGATAAAGCACGCCCATTGAACCAATAACAATTTCCTTGGCGGCAAGTCCGGTAATAATACTTACCCCTATTTTCCAATCCCAGCCGAGCGGTTCTATTACAGGAACTATCATATGTCCCAATTGACCGATATATGATTTTTCCATCCGTTCTGATTCCCGATCAATTTCAAGCTGAGTGAGTTGTTCTTCCTTTCCGCCATCGGAGATATTAGTGCTCGCTGATATCTCAGCCGCTATTTTATCATAATCTTTTGAATATTCAACATCACGTGGAAAATGACCGAGCGCCCAAATTATAATTGAAGCGCTTAATATCACTGTACCCATCTTGGTTAAATACTGAACGCTTTTATTCCACATATGAACAGTTGTGTTCCGTAATGTTGGAATTCTGTAGGGGGGAAGTTCCATTACAAAAGGGATATCCTCTTTGGCAAAGAATATTCTTTTAAATACAAGCGCAACAAGAATTGCAAGAACTATCCCAATTAAGTAAATAGATAAAAGTACGAGACCTTGATTAGCCGGAAAGAATGCTGAAATTAATAAAACATAAACAGGCAAACGTGCACTGCACGACATGAATGGGAGGATAAGCATTGTTAAAATTCTATCCTTTCGGTTTTCCAAAGTACGCGTTGCCATTACTGCCGGCACATTGCATCCAAATCCCATAATAAGAGGGATGAATGATTTACCATGCAAACCTATTTTATGCATAAGTTTATCCATAATAAATGCGGCCCGCGCCATGTATCCGGTATCTTCCATCAAAGAAATACAGAAAAATAAAATTAAAATGTTTGGAAGAAATACAATCACTCCGCCAACCCCTCCAATAATTCCATCAACAATTAAATCGTGAAGCGAACCTTCGGGCAATACATGTCCCACAAAATTTCCTAATTCGCTAACACCGGCATCAATCCAATCCATAGGGTAACTTCCGAGTGAAAATGTTAATTGAAACATCACCCACAAAAAGAATATGAAAAAAGGGAAACCCAAATATTTATTTGTAAGAATTAAATCTATTGAATGACTTGTTTGCCGCCTGTTAATTTTCTCTTGATGATAAGTTTCTTTAAGTACACCATGAATAAATCCATATTTTGCATCTGCTATTATGGTGTCTGATTTCTCTTTAAATTCATGCTCAAGTGCTGCAATTTCCTTTTGAGCAAGTGCAAGTATAGATTCGGATCCCGGTATTTGAGCGATCTGCTCTTTGAATTCTTTGTTGTTTTCAATCAGTTTAATTGCGGTATAACGGCAGTAGAATAAATCGTAAACACTTTTGTTCTTTTTAATTTCATTTTTTAATCGTTTTATAGATTCTTCAACATTCGTTCCATAATTAATATGTGCGTGGCGTGCAATTGGATCTCGCTCTTCATAAACGTCTATAACTTTTGTGAACAATTCTTTTAATCCAGAACCTTTTGATGCAACTGTGGTTACTATAGGAATACCTATAATATTGCTGAGAGCGACATGATCAAATTTATCCCCCTTCTCTTCTAACTCATCATACATATTTAGTGCTAATACAACTTTAATATTCATATCCATCAGTTGAGATGTAAGGAATAAATTTCTTTCAAGGTTAGAAGAATCGATTACATTAACAACAACATCGGGCATTGAATCGGTAATATGTTTACGAACAAAAAGCTCTTCGGGGGAATACTCAGAAATCGAGTATGTACCGGGCAAATCGGTAACATTAATTTTATATCCATTATGTTTGAGATGTGCTTCTTTTGTATCAACAGTAACCCCGCCATAATTTCCAACACGCTCATGCTTGCCTGTAGCATAATTAAATAATGTAGTTTTGCCCGAATTTGGATTTCCGACGAGAGCAATATTTATTGTGCGCGTTTTCTCTTTTATAGATTCCTGCAAATCTTCATCGGAAATTGTACCACCATATTGCAGATTTGATGATGGATCATACCCTTCAACTGGAACTACTTCAATTAATTTTGCTTCATTTCTACGCAATGAAATACGAAAACCCATTAACTGATATTCTATTGGATCTTGTAAGGGGGCATTTTTAATTACTTGTACCGATTTACCTTTTACAAATCCCATCTCAGTTATGCGTTTTCTGAATGCGCCATGACCAATTATTTTGGTGATAATTCCTGTTTCGCCATTCTGCAGGTCTGATAGGGGGGCTGAGGTTATTTCCCGAATATTTTCTGAATTCATAAACATAAAATTACTCTAAAAATTTATTCCAAATCGCATAAAAACTGCAAGAGCGTTATTTAATTTATTTCCAATTCCAGCCGGATTAAATATGTATTGAATATCGGGTTGAATAAAAAGATTTTCTGTTAGTGCCGTTTTATAAAACAATTCAATTGTTGTTTCATTAATTAATGAACTTTCATTAAACCCTGCATGTGCAAAAGCTACTCCTAGCGCATCTTGACCTTCATTATCGAATATTCCTTGATAATTTAAACCGCCCCCAATATAGTAATTGTGCGAGTTTCTATTTGAAGGACTTAAAGCTAATTGTGCAAACAATCCCAAACCTCTATTTTCACCTGATCGAAATATTTTTTGATCTGCAATTGCATAAAAACCATAGTTTTTGTCAAAAACAGTTTCTGTAACTTTTGTTTCGGAACATGTTTCTTTTAAGTGCGAGTGATAATAGTATCCGGCTTTCACAGTCCCGGGTAAATTTCCAAATTTTGTAGCAAGTTGCAGTTCAGAAAAAACAAGAACGCCATCATTACTATTAAGGTTCCAATTAAGATTATATTGATTGTTCTCAAAATTTTCCGGCAATCCATCAAATAAAGCTGCCTGAATTGCAATATCATCACTTAAATTAAATTTGCCCATAATCCCGAGCGCAGTAAGGGGGAAAATGGGAACAGGGATGTTATCCGCGATTAATGAAGGAATTCCGAATGAGCTGTTTATGAATGATCCGGAATATTCGCTTGTTACAAATTCCGCGTTCAAATCCTGTAATCCGATGGTTATCTCAAAAGCTTCAAAAGAATGTTTGTACCAAAGTTCATGAAGATATGTAAGATTTCCGGCTTCAATGTTTGATGCTACCTGAAAATCACCAAATAATTTTTCAGAAGGAGTACCGCCATGTGTTGATGCGCCATTCAGAAAAAATTCGCCGCCATTCCACAGACCAATATTTTTAGTTTCGAATCCAATCCTAATATTTGCCATTCCGAGAAACAGTGAACCGGTTTTAATACCACCGGATAGATTCCCGGCAAAATCTCCTATATATGAAGCTTCGTAATTAAATTTTTGTATGCTGTTGAAGGATAAAGTTGAGTCAGAGGTTCCAAATATTGATTGATTTTGTGCTTTAATAACAACAGCAAGTGATAAAAATAGTAAAAGAAAAATTTTATGTTTCATTGCTCCTTTCTCCGAATTAGAATATAATTTCCGGAAGAAAATTATGGATGCTTGCATCTGGTTTCAATCACTAAAACAGGGGAATTAGACTTACTTTTCTACCAATTATTGGGGATAAAAGGGAATTTTTCAGCCGGAAAATGATTCTTTTAGTATTGCACTTCTCAAGATATATGCTCATTAAGATTATGGTAAAGCCGATCATAAATGGCAATAAATAAGGATCATTATTTATTGCCGCACGGTTTGTATATTCTTTATATCAAATACTCATCATTGACTAAAAATCAGCTTTCAATCCAACATTAAAGCTGAGTGGCATATTTGGTCTAAATCCTTGCGGCAAATTTGCCACGATAGCTTTGCTGTTAGTTAAATTATTAATTGCAGTAAAAACAGTGAATGTTCTATTCAACATAAAATTGGCAGAAATATCGACTATCAAATATCCTTTTAAAGCATTCACATCACTGTAATTTATATTTCCAGCCGGCACCAATATGTTACCCTGCCCGGGTTTTACTCTGGTTTCTCCTGTAAATCGGCCAATAACAGTTGCGTTAAATTTATTATGTTCAAAACCAATACTAGCAGTTAATAAGTGAGGGGTGATAAATGGAATAAAATCACCTTTGTTAATTTTTCCGGTTCCCCAGTCACCTCCACCATTTATAAAAGTTTCGTTAAACTTTGCAGAGGTGTAGGTATAAGTTAAAGATACAGGTAGTTTTAATTCTCTAGGCGCATCATTTATGTTTAGTAAATCGGATGCAAAACTGACTTCCAAACCTTGAATTTTTGCATTTCCGGCATTGAACATTTCACCTGTACCCGCACCACCACCTGAAACATTATCAGAACCTAAAATATTATCGTAATTATTATAAAAAGCAGTTACTTGAGCATTTAATAAATTGTTTTCATAACTATAACCTAATTCATAATTCAGCGAAGTTTCTACTTTTGCCTGACCTGTTGTGGAGGTTAATGAGGGCATTCCAGGAGGAGAAAACCCCTTGTGGATACCACCAAATAGATTCATAGTGTTATCAATTTCATAATTTATACCCAGTCCTGGTAATAAAACTGAAAAATCATTCGACGCTGTTTTTAACGAGATCCCAATCCTTTCAACATCTGTATTACCATAATTTTGAAAATCGAAATTGATTTTTTCATATCGAAGTCCAGGACTTACTTTTAACCCCTTATAGTTTATTTCATAATTTAAATAAGATGAAAAACTACCAGCATTTCTTATCTGATTTTCTTGATTTCCTTTTACTCCTACCGAATTCAAAATCATGTTCCCATTATCCATTGAATATACCGAGCGCGTGGCGTATCGGTCAGATTGATCTTCATGATAGCGAAGACCAAGAATAATTTTATGCCAAACTTCACTTGTATTAAACAAGCGTTGAATATTCGTTTGTATTCCCTTCGAAAAATATGTTCTCGCCGCACTTTGGTAATCTATATTCCCATTTGCTATACCAATCATTATTTGGTAAGGTGTTTGGTGAATTGCTGGATTGTTTAAGATATTATTTATGCTTTGTCCACCAATTGTGTTTGCTCTTGCCCAGTCTCTATATGTAGTTGCATAATAAACCGTAGTATTTACCATTAAGCCACTTACGGGTGTTACTAAATAATTAAGGAAAAGATGTTGGTGCTTCATTTCCAATAAATCTTTTTGAGTAGCAGAATATCTTCTAAAAGGGTTGGATATGTAATCTTCATAAGTTAATCCCAAATAGGTCTCATTTCCATCTTCCGAACTATTCAGAAATTTTAAGGTTAGAGCTTGTGGAATATCCGCATCATCATCTGAGTGCCAGCGCAGTTTCGCCATTACATCGTGTCTGTTAAAACCAGTATTACCGCCGTTATCTAATTCTTTAAAGCCGCTGCTTGCTATTCTATTTATTTCAAAAACATAGTCCAAATTTTGCCTGCTGTCGCCAACCCAAACTCTTTGCTGATTTGTGTTAAAACTTCCATAAGAAGTTTGTGCAAAGCCCTTAAATAATTCGGGAATAGATGTCGATAATAAATTAACAGCGCCTCCAATAGTATAAGGTCCATATTTTATTTGACTACTTCCCTTCAATACCTCTATGCTTTGCATACGAACAAATGTAGGGAAGTAATAAGCTGAAGGATCGGCATAAGGAGCAGGCGCTATCAGAATACCATCTTCCATCAATGTTACTTTTGCACTCCTATTTACGGGTGTTCCTCTTAATCCAATATTCGGCCTCAATCCAAATCCTTCCTCATCTCTAATATTTACCCCGGGAATTATTCGAAGAACATTATTGATATTTGACTGGTTGAGTTTTTCTAATTTCTTATTGTTAATGAATTGACCTGAACCTGGAATTGATTTTGCCTTATCATCAATGATTGTTACTGCTTTGAGTTCATAGCTTTTTATTGTGTCTTGTTTTGTTTGCTGAGAAAAAGTTGTAATACCAGACAACATCAACAGAATTAGTAAAACTCTGCGCATTTTTACTCCTTAATAATTATTTATGCTCAATATTTAACAGATAAATAATTCTTCATTATTTATATCCTGATAGAGCAGCTTTTTCTGTACAATAGAAATATGAATGATGAAGAACATTCTAAAGTTAGATTTGTGTGTGCGGGGTTTCAATCGCCAATGATTGGGATATTATGAACAATAATCCCTATTAATTGGGAGTATGATTACTGATTTGAAAAATTATCTAATTGAATTATTTTATTTGAGATGGCATATATTGTTAAACCGGATTGACTTTTAATCCCGGTTTTTTGTGAAATATTTTTTCTGTGGCTTACAACGGTATGTACACTGATAAATAGTTTATCGGCTATTTCCTTGTTAGACATTCCCGATACAACTAACTTTAGTACTTCTATCTCTCGTTCGGAAAGTTGTTCATGCATATTTTGCATTTGATTTTCAGAAGTCCCAACGAATAATTTGTTTACTAACTTTATAATTGTATCGGGTGAATCGGTAATGTTAATAGTATTATCAAACAAAGAGAGAATTTGCTGGTTAAAAAAAGTATAGACCAATGCAATCCAACATCTAGTATGATTGTTCTTCTTTAAAGTTATAAACTCTTTGTCTCTGTTTTGAATGAAAGAAGGATTAACCAGGGCAATATCAATTATTTCTTTTTCCATTAATTTTTCGAGCTCATCAAAATTCTCTACACGGAATAATTTAAAATATTGCCCGGACTTCATAAATAGATTTGTCAGTCCTTCATTTACAATTTGGGAGGGTTCAAGAAGGGCAATATTTATAATTTTTCTGCTCAATGGATGCTTTTTTCAAGTTTATCTATTAGTGGCATAAGTACGGTCTCTTCTATTGTAGAATGAACATTTAAATCATATTCTAATTCAAAAAGACTCACAATAATTTTTCTGCGCAGCTCTCGGTCGTTTTGAATTGGAACATGTTTAAGAAGAAGTTCCTTCAGATCATTCAATTTAGTTTCAATGTCAGTATGATGTTCGCTGTATTCATGAACAGAAAAATCTTTATGAGCAATTGATTTCTTTGAATTTCTAATTCTTAATAGTTCATAAAAATAGGGGAACGCAGTAGAATTTTCATAAAGTAAATGTTCTTTTACATCTTCAAAATATTCATTAAAAAACTGATCGATTAACTTGATTTCAGGTAAACTATTCTTTGAATATAATTCTTTTATTAGACTCTTAATTTCGGGGTACTTCTCGTTCTCATAATAATTATGTGAGTTTTTCAAATACATAATTATATCTTCGATATCACCGTTATCAAAATTTTCTTCACCCGATAAGTGGAAACCATTGTATAGGTTGGCAAATGATACAAAAACTTTTTCGCTAATATTATTTTCAAAACACAATTGCACAACTGTTTTTTCGTGCACAATAAAATTCAATCCAAAGTGTTCCATCAATAATAAAATTGAGGGATTCTCGAAAATTATATCTGCCATTTTCATATCGGGAGTAATATATTTTTTATTTGCTAGATACATGTCCTATCCAAAATTATTTCAATTAATTTAGTAACGATAAAAAGTTAAAATTAATTCACAGCCAGCTAATTCAAATACTTTTTAAGAAATGAGCCGGTATGCGAATTTTCATTTAGAGCAATTTCTTCAGGAGTTCCCTCCGCAACAATTTGACCCCCCTTATCCCCGGCTTCGGGGCCAAGATCAATAACCCAATCGGCACATTTAATAATATCAAGATTATGTTCAATGATAACAACCGAATTTTTATTTTCAATCAGCATTTGAAAACATCTCAGCAGTTTACTGATATCATCAAAATGAAGACCGGTTGTTGGCTCATCAAAAATAAATAGTGTATGCTGATTTGGACTATTTGTAGATAAGTGGGATGCAAGTTTTACTCGTTGAGCCTCGCCGCCAGAAAGTGTATTTGAGGGCTGACCCAATTTTATATATCCCAATCCTACATCAGAAAGTGTTTGAAGCATTCTTACTAGCTTGCTGTTATTCACAAAAAATTCAAGAGCTTCATCAACAGTCATATTTAAAACATCAACAATATTTTTACCACGGTAAGTAATTTCTCTTGTCTCCTTTTTAAATCGGGAAGCTTTACAGTCATCGCATTCAAGGTATAAATCGGCAAGGAATTGCATCTCAATAGTAATGTATCCTTCACCCTGGCATGTTTCGCATCTGCCGCCGGGTACGTTGAATGAAAAATATCCCGGTTTGTAACCTCTCGCTTTTGCCTGAGGTGTCGCTGCAAATAATTCCCTAATTATCTCATATCCTTTAATATAACTTATAGGATTTGAGCGGGGAGATTTACCAATCGGAGATTGATCCACAATCTGAATATTATCAATATAACGAGCTCCCTCAATTGAATCGTGCTTTCCAATTTTGGGAGGATTGCCGCCATTAAGTTTTACCAAACCTCCATATAAAATATCATGCACAAGAGTTGATTTGCCGGAACCACTAACACCGCTTATCACAACAAGTTTTTTAAGAGGAATGTTAACCGATACATTTTTCAGATTATTTTCTCTCGCACCAACTATTCTAATAAATTCGTTCACTTGTAGATTTCTTTCATTAGGTACGGGAATTGAGAGTTTGCCCGACAAATATTTACCAGTGAGAGAATTTTCATTCCTCATTATTTCCTGAACGGTTCCGGATGCAACAATTTCGCCTCCATGAATTCCGGCTTTTGGACCCATGTCAAAAACTAAATCGGCTTCTTCCATCATTTCAGAATCATGCTCTACGACTAATACTGTATTGCCCAGGTCTCGAAGTGATTTTAATATTTTTATTAATCTTGAGTTGTCACGCGGATGTAGTCCTATGCTTGGTTCATCAAGAACATATAATGTTCCCATTAAAGCAGAGCCGAGTGAAGTAGCCAAATTAATTCGTTGTGTTTCTCCCCCCGATAATGTGCTGCTTAAACGGTCGAGCGTTAGATAACCTAATCCAACCTCATTTAAGAATGTTAATCTTTTGAAAATTTCATCATATATTCTTTGGGCTACTTCTTTATCGTAATCGCTTAATGTAAGCAATTTAAAGAAGGTTAATGCTCTTTCAATAGACATTGATACTATATCATGAATTGATCTCTCATCAATCATAACCTGCATTGCTTCTCTGCGGAGTCTCGAGCCTTTACAAGCGGGACAAGTAGTATAACCTCGATATTTACTAAGCAAAATTCTGATCCCCATTTTATAAGTTTTTTCTTCGAGATGTTTAAAGAATTTATCAATTCCATCAAAACCTTTAAATCCTTTTTTTACTAATGCAACTTGCTCGGCTGTTAAATCATTGAAGGGAATATTGAGAGGAATTCGATTTTCGTTGTTCCGGATTAAATCTCGCAAATATTTGCTGTAATTTATTGTTCTCCATGGAGCAATGGCGCCTTCAAGTAACGATAATTTTGGATTTGGCACTATTAAATCCATTTCGTAACCCATTGTTTTACCGAAACCCTGGCAAACGGGACACGCGCCAAATGGATTATTGAATGAGAAAAATCGGGGCTCCGGTTCTTCGTACCTTATTCCACAGCACTCATAAAATTTTGTGAAGTTCTTTACTTCATTCGTATCAGCGTTTATAATTGAAGCTCTTCCTTCACCTTCCCTAAATGCAGCTTCCAATGAATCGGCGAGACTTTCGCGAACATTTCCTTTCCTTATTTTAAAACGGTCGAGAACAACAATTATTTTATTCTTCGTTTTTGGATTCGGAATTTTTTCATTTAAATCATACAACTGGGAATTAATGTAGATTCGAAAGAATCCTTTCTTCTTGAGCAGTTCTAATTCCTCTTTTACAGAACTTCCCTCATGGATGTGAATAGGAAATCCAAGGTAGAATTTGAATTGCTCATTCTCCTGTTCAAGCCAATCTGATACAGTCCCAACAGTATCTTTTTTAACTTCTTTCCCGCAGTCGAAACAATATGTCTTACCAACACGCGCAAATAATAAACGAAGAAAATCATAAATCTCAGTACTTGTTCCCACAGTAGATCGTGGATTCCGCGACCCGGTTTTTTGCTCAATTGCAACGGCAGGGGAAATTCCATAAATAAAATCCATATCAGGCTTGTTCATACGTTCGAGGAATTGACGTGCGTAGGAGGATAAACTTTCTACATATCTCCGCTGCCCTTCAGCATAAATTGTATCAAAAACCAGAGATGATTTACCACTGCCGCTTACTCCTGTAAACACAACTAGTTTATTACGGGGAATTTCTAGTGAAATATTTTTAAGGTTATGTTGGCGTGCCCCTTTTATAACAATTTTATCTATCGGGTTTTTGTTCGAATTCTTCTTTGCCATTTTCCATTCTTTTTAACAAGTAAAGTTATGAAAAGTGAAAGGATTGAAAAAGTAATTTGAATTAGAAATAAATAAACTGACTTAATAAGTTCCTCAAATAAGCTAAACTTATTATTCACTAATTCGATAGTGTATCGTAAAATCTAATTTAACTATAGCGGAGCGATATGAAAAAACTAATTATACTGGTAACCTTGTTGTCAAATTATATAAACGCGCAAAGCAATGATGCTTTTGGGGTTAAAGTTTCGGGGTTTATTAAGACTGATATTATTTTAGATTCACGTCAAACTATAAGTGCCCGTGAAGGGCATTTTTTGCTTTATCCCGCTAATGAAAATTTGGATGTCAATGGTAATGATCTGAATAATGTTACTACATTCAATACACTGGCGATACAATCAAGAGTTACGGCAAAAATTAATGCTCCAGATGCGCTTGGAGCTAAAACCGGGGGAATGCTTGAAGGAGAATTTTTTGGTACAACTGACGGAGATATAAATGGTTTTAGGTTGCGCCATGCGTTTATAACTTTGAAGTGGAACGCAACTACTTTATTAGTTGGGCAAACATGGCATCCAATGTTTATCACGGATGTATTCCCACAGGTAGTTTCATTCAATACCGGTGCGCCGTTCCAGCCATTTTCCCGGAATCCTCAAATTAGAATTACTCATTCAATAGATAATTTTAATTTTATCGCCGCCCTTTGTTCTCAAAGAGATGTAACCAGCATAGGTCCAATTGGCTACAGCACTAGTTATTTAAAAAACGCAATTCTGCCAAATGCACATTTTCAGCTTCAATACAATTCAACTAATCTTATTGCGGGATCAGGAATTGATTATAAAAGATTGGTACCACGCACCGAGACTGTAAAAAAAATAAAAACGGATGAAGGTGTTTCAAGTTACTCATATATAGGATATTTAAAGATTAAAACCGAATTGGCCGATTTTTTAATTGAAGGAGTTTACGGAGGTAATAATACTGATTTAATGATGCTTGGTGGTTACGGGGTTACAAACACAGACCTGAATACAGGAATTGAAAATTATTCGGCAACAAAGGCGTTCTCGGTTTGGACAGATATAAATTTTGGTAAAGATATTCAACCGGGAATATTTATCGGTTACTCTAAAAATCTTGGCTCGGATGATGAAATTAAGGGAGCAATTTATTCCAGAGCAGGAAATATTGATAATCTGTTTCGAATATCTCCACGCATAGTTTTTAATTCGGGAAAATTTAGAGTTGCGGCGGAATTCGAGATGACTTCAGCAGCCTATGGAACAACCGACAATTACGCAAAAGTCATAAATACAAAAACAGTTACAAATTATAGGGGGCTTATGGGAGTTTATTTATTTTTTTAATTGAAGGAAGGTACAATGAAAATAAAACATATAAAAGATGTGGGGGTTTTAAAGAAGTTGGGGTTATTAATATTAGGAGTTATACTCCCGCTGTTTTTATACATATTCATTTTTTTACTTCCAAATGTTGAAGAACATTTGCTAGAAGAAAAAAGAATTGCAACAAGACATATTGTTGAGGTGGCAAAGGGAATAGTTGAGGGCTTCACATTACAAGAGCAAAAAGGGTTGCTTTCAAAAGAGGAAGCCCAGACAAAAGCAATTAGTGCAATAAATACTTTGCGTTATAATCAAGATGATTATTTCTGGATTAATAACCTTGACCTAAAAATGGTTATGCACCCAATTAACTCAGCATTAAATGGGAAGGATATTTCAGAAAATAAAGATCCTAATGGGGTATATATTTTTAGGGAGGCTAATAATATTGCCAAAGCTGCAGGGGGAGGATTTGTGGAGTACATGTGGCCAAAACCCGGGTATTCGCAACCCCAGCCAAAAATATCATACGTCACATTAATTAAAGAGTGGGGATGGGTGGTTGGAAGCGGGATTTATGTTGATGATGTGGCAGAACAGATAAGTGAATTTTATATCTCAGCTATAATTGGAATAGTTATATCACTTTTAATTGCGCTTGGTATAAGCTACTATCTTTCAACATTTATTACACGACCGTTAAAATCTTTGCAACAAGCCGCTTCGCAAGTTGCAATAGGAGATGCTAATTATAATGTTGAGATAACTAGCGAGGATGAATTTGGTCAACTTCAAAAAGCATTCAAAGAAATGTTGAGCAGTCTAAAAGAAAAAGCCGATGTTGCCGATAGAATTTCTGTCGGAGATATGAAAGCGGATATAAATGTCAGATCAGATAAAGATGTTCTATCAAAAAGTATTCTTAAATTAAAAAATACATTGCATAATTTGGTTGAGGAGTTAAAACAATTAACTCATTCTGCAAAAGAGGGAAAACTATCCGACCGCGGGCATGCCGAGAAATTTAATGGCGGGTTCAAAGATATTATAGTGGGGGTTAATGAAACTTTAGACGCTGTAATTAAACCGGTTAATGAAGGCTCAAAAGTGTTAGAGAAAATGGCTTTAGGTGATTTTACTGTTAAGGTAACCGGCGAATTCAAGGGAGATCACCAAATAATTAAAAACAGCATTAATAGTCTGGGTGAATCACTATCACAAATATTAAAAGAAGTAAACCAGGCTGTTGAAGCAACTGCCAGCGCCAGCAGTGAAATCTCCTCATCAACTGAGGAAATGGCCGCGGGATCGCAAGAACTTTCCTCTCAAACTTCAGAAGTAGCTTCAGCGGTTGAACAGATGACTAGAACAATTATGGAGACTACAAAAAATACCGCCGCCGCCGCTGAATCCGCTAAAGAAGCCGGACAGAAAGCAAAAGAAGGGGGCAAAGTAGTTGAAGAAACAATTTCGGGAATTGTTAAAATTACCCAGGTAGTAAATAAATCAGCCGATACTGTAGAAATTTTAGGAAAGAGCAGTAATCAAATTGGTGAAATTATTTTAGTTATTGATGAAATCGCAGATCAAACTAATCTACTTGCCCTTAATGCCGCAATTGAAGCCGCGAGAGCAGGTGAGCAGGGAAGAGGTTTTGCGGTTGTTGCCGATGAGGTAAGAAAACTTGCCGAGAGAACTACAAAAGCAACTAAAGAAATTGCCGATATGATTAAGCAAATACAAAGAGATACAAAGGAAGCGGTCGGCGCGATGCAGGTTGGCAAAGATGAAGTAGAAAAGGGAAAGGCGCTTGCAGAAAAAGCCGGTGCATCACTAACGCAGATTATAGAAAAAGCCAATAGTGTTATGGATATTATTACTCAAGTTGCCGCAGCAAGCGAAGAACAATCCAGCGCCGCAGAACAGATTAGTAAGAGTATCGAAGGAATTGATTCGGTTACCAGAGAATCGGCGAGCGGAATTCAGCAGGTGGCTCGCGCTTCCGAAGATTTGAACCGACTTACTCTTGAGCTTCAAAATCTAACTACAAGATTTAAGGTAGATGATAGCGCCATAACAAAATCAAATAAATTAGCATATAATAGATAATTCTTTTTAGTATCAACGGGGATGTGAAACAACATCCCCGCTAATTAAGATTCCAATCATTTCCTTAAAAATCATTACATTTGCACAAAAAATGTACGTGTATTGAAACCACACTCAGAAATTCTAATAATTAATTATAAGTATCTCGGCGATTTAATTGTGTGCACGCCGGCAATTAGGGCAATCCGTAAAAGCTTTCACGATTCAAAAATTACTCTTCTCGCGAGAAAAGAATATTCAAGCGTGCTTCAGAGCAATCCCAATATTGATGAAATTATCTGGTTCGATAGCGCAACGAAAAAATTAAATGGGATTGCGAGAATAAAAGCTGAACTGGATTTTATAAAACTGTTGCGCAAGAAAAAATTTAACCGCGTCATATCATTACAGGCGGGGGATCGATACACTCAATGGGCTTTTTTAACCGGCGCGCAAAAAAGAGTTGGACCGGAGAAACAAAAATTAAATTTTCTGTTAACTGATAAAGTGGATGTTTTTGAGGATACAATTTCTTACCGTGAATACTATTTGAGAATCGCTGAACATGCGGGTGCTACTCGTGATGGTAATAATCTGGAATATTATATAGATAAGAAGCTCGAAGAATGGAGAAGGGAATTTTTTATTTCAAATTCACTTGATAAAATCGGCGAATTAATCGCTATACATCCGGGCGCGAGTGAGCCAACTAAGGTATGGCCTATTGAAAAATATTTTGAGGTCATTGATAAATTGCTCGTAAAAGAGAATAGAAAAATAATTTTATTGATTGGACCTGCCGAAAAGCAATTAATTACTGAGCATAAACTAGCATCTAATAAAAATATAGTTTTGTGCGATACATCTGATAATATTCACAAACTTGGCGCTGTACTTGAAAAGTCTAAATTGCTGATATGTAATGATTCGGGAGCCAGGCATCTCGCGGCGGCATTGGGTATAAAAACAATAACTCTTTTTCCTGAAGATAAAATTGGATCATGGAAATTTTATGCAGAGGAGGAAAAACAATATTTTATTATTGGAAAACGAAACCTCGAGAATCCTTCAAATTATTTTTTAGATGGAATTGATGTTTCCACTGTAATACAAAAAGCTGAAGAGTTGTTGAATGAAAATTAATGCAAATAAAATACTAATTATAAAATGGGGTGCGCTCGGTGATATGATTATGAGTACTTCTGCCATCCGTGCTGTTAGGGAAAATTACCCCGAAGCGCATATTGCTCTGCTCTCAAATAGTCTTATGCCTCAAATAATTCCACCGGGTACTTTGGTTGATGAGTCTATTATTTATGATGAAAAAAAATATAGAGGTATCAAATCATTTCTTGAATTATTAAAGTTAGTGTTGGTTCTAAGACGAAGGAAGTATGATTTGGCAATTAATTTAAGATGGACCTCCGATCGTTGTGCTGTAATTGCTTATTTAAGCGGAGCAAGGGAAAGGGTTAGTTCAGGTCCTAAAAACATGATGAATCTTTATACAATTAGACTTGATCATTCTGTTGGCAGATATCATGAATTACACAGAAATTTGGATATAGTTAAAGCCGTCGGGATAAAAGTTACGAATGAAGTCCCATTTATTTTTATAAGTGAGGAGAATAAAAAATTTGCAAATGATTACTTCATTCAATTAAAATTGATAAAAGAGAGAACTGTATTGATTCATCCCGGAGCCTCAAAGCCAAACAGAGCATGGGCTCCCGAAAGATATAAGGAAATTGCGCTCCGTCTCGCCGACGAATTTAACCTAAACATATTAGTTACATGGGGAATCAATGAATTAAACTGGGCAGCTAAAGTTGCCGACGGAACCAATCATAAAATAGTTTTGGCACCTTCAACATCGTGTATTGGAGATTTAGCTGCATTAATTAAAAATTGTGCTTTATGTATTACAAATTGTACAGGTCCAATGAATGTGGCGGTTGCGGTTGAAACCCCTACGATAGCATTTTTGGGTTCCTCACATCCCGTTGATTGGGGTCCCTATTTCCCAATTCATACAATTATAAAATCTCCAATGGATCAGGAAACATATACAGATGAAGAGGAGAGATTGGCAATGGAAGCCATTTCAATTGAAATGGCATGGAATATAATTAAGAATAGGTGTGAAGAGTTGTTTAAAAATTAACTTCTTCTCGAAAAGGTAAGAAGTTAATTTCAGTCAATCTCTAATTACTTTTTTGATATTTCTTTTCTAATTGCATTAACTCAATAATCTTTTCATCAAGAATTTTATTTTGATTTCTGAGTTCATCAAGTTGCAGATCAATTTCTTTTTGATATTCGGCTTTGTCCCAATATCCTCTCTGTTCAAAGTAAGTTTTAAAGAGCCAGTTATGTTTTAAGGCTTCCATATTTTCTGCCAAACGGGATGCGGCTATATTAGCTTCGGCAGAAGTTTGCGTTAAATTATTAACCAGAGTTTTAACTGAATCGGATAATTTCTGATCGGCGACCAGCATTCCTAAAAGTCCTTTCCCATTTTCAACATCTTTAATTATGCTTTGAATATCCTCAACAGCAAAATTCACGTTTTGAATAATTCTATCCACATTAGTTCCGCTGCTAACCAGAAAATCGGAAACTTGATTTAAGCGAAGAGTAATAGAATCCAAACTACGATCGGCAGTTCTTGTTATTGAAACAGCGGCACGATACAATTGTTCGTCATTAACTAATTTGCCAATAGTACCATCGCCTTTATTAACTTTCGCAAAAATTTCGGAAAATTCTTTTGTCAAATCTTTCATGTAACTCATTACCGATTCAGTCTCTTCAATAATTTTGCCGATGTTAACCGGCTCTTTCGATTTGATGATAGAACCATTTGTTACTTCGGGCATATCAGGGGAACCGGGCGTGATTGTAATAATTTTTTTGCCAACTAAACCTTCGGTTTCAACAGTGGCGCGACTGTCTATTCTGATAAAATGTTTAAGTGCTACATTTATATTCATTTTAACTTCAACATAACCGGTGGTGTCTTCGGAAAGTGAAATTTGACTAACGCTTCCAATGTCATAACCACTTAATCGAACGGGGGCGCCGTTCTTAAGTCCTTCTACCTGATTAAAAAATGTTTTTATTTCAATTGTTCTGGAAAAAAGGTTTTCTTTACTTCCTAAAAGAAATATCGAAATAACAATTAGAACGGTCCCAATAAAAATGAATAAACCTAATCGGGCGCCTTCAAGTTGTTTTAACATTTTAACTCCCTGCTAACCTCTAATAATTTCATTACTGAAAAAATTTAATAAAAATGGATCTTTGGAATCCGTTAGTTCATCAATTGTGCCTTCAAATGCTATTTTAGAATCTCTCAAAAATATTGCTCTATCGGCAATAATTTTTGCACAAATTAAATCATGTGTAACAACAATTGAGGTCATTTGTAATTTTTTTTGTAGACTTAGAATTAAATCACTAATTTCTTTAGATGTAATTGGATCGAGCCCGGTTGTTGGCTCATCATATAGCATTATTTTAGGATCGGTGATGATTGCTCTTGCAAGACCAATTCTTTTACGCATCCCTCCTGATAATTCAGAAGGCATTTTTTCGAATGCTTCCCTAAGTGATACTAATTCAAGTGTATTAATAATTTTTTCATCAATAAGATTTTTATCAAACTCGGGTTTGTTTCTTGTTAAGGCAAAATACAAATTTTCTCGAACTGTCATAGAGTCGTATAAAGCAGCGCTTTGAAATAAAAACCCAATATTTTTGCGAATACTATTTATTTTGCCTGCATCCATCCCAACAACATTCTGACCTTCAATATAAATTGAACCACTATCGGGTTTCATTAAACCAATAATACATTTTAACAAAACACTTTTGCCTGTACCACTTTTACCAAATACAATTAAATTCTCTGCCGGTTCTACTTTTAAACATATATCATCAAGCACAGTTAATGAACCGAACCGTTTTGATAAATTATTAACTTCGATTACTGAGTTAAGGGCCATAGCCATAAAGTAATTTTTACAAGTATCATATCAAAAATAAGAATTAACAATGAAGATAAAACGACTGCTGTAGTAGATGCTCTGCCAACACCTTCGGTTCCTCCCTCGGTTGTAAATCCTTTGTAGGCACCAACAATTCCAACAATGTAGCCAAACACAAAAGTTTTTCCGATGCCCGGAATTAAATCACCGAACTGAACTGCACGAAGAACTGATTCTGTATAGTAATCGAGAGTCATCGATTCATTTAACAGTATTGCGAAATAGCTCCCAAGATGAGCAATAAAAATTACATAAATCGTAAGTATCGGTAATATCATCGTTGTGGCAATTATTCTAGTAACCACAAGATATTTGAATGGGTTTATAGCGGAAACTTCCATTGCGTCTATCTGTTCTGTTACACGCATCGAACCCAATTCTGCACCAATTCCTGAGCTAACTCTGCCGGCAAAAATTAACGCGGTAATTACCGGGCCTAGTTCTCGAATAACGGAAATAGAAACCATCGCAGGTAAAAAATCTGTCGCGCCAAACTTTTCCATAATTGGCTGGCTCTGCATTGTAAGAACCAATCCAATTATTAAACCGGTAACACTAACTATCCCAAAAGTTTTTACGCCAAGCTCATCCATGTGTTTTTTAATTTCAGCAATTTCTAATGGAGTTTTAAATGCTTGCTTAATAAACTCATAATTGAAGATTGTTAAACCGGTTATTGTTGAAAAAAAGTTATAAATATAATCGCCGACTTTAAGTCTTCTTCCGTACCTGTGCTTTGGTAAATTCATTATTCAGAGTTACTTCATTTTTGTTCGCAAAATAGCAAAAGATTAAATGAGATAATATAGAAACGAGAATACTACAAAATAATTGTGTTAAAATGCATTTTGGATATGTTCGATTACCGGATTGTTTTCTTTATCGAGGGTTATTCCAATTACATCAAATCGGCAATCGGTATCAGTAATATTATTTTCAGTAAGATAAGCCAGCGCGACTTTACGTATTTGGTTTTGTTTATTTTTTGTAATGGCTAACAATGGTGATCCATATTCGTCTGTTTTTCTAAACTTAACTTCGATGAATACAATAATATCTGAATCGGAAGCAATAATATCAATTTCTCCTTTACCATATCTATAATTTCGGGTAATGAGAGAATATCCATTATTAACAAGAAATTCAGCGGCAATATCTTCTCCGGAATTACCAGTTTGTCTGTTGTTCATTATAGATCAAGTTTTTGTTGACGCTCAAATATTTTATTCAAAAAAGTTTTGCGATGAAAATCGACTGAGCCATATTTAAGAATTGCATCAATATGTGCTTTAGTGGCGTATCCTTTATTCTTTGACCAAAAATAATTTGGATATTTTTCCGATTCGGTTCGCATAATCCGGTCACGTGTAACTTTTGCGATAATTGAAGCGGCCGCGATTGAAAATGATTTTGAATCCCCTTTAATAATTGTTTTAGTATCGAGTTCTGATTTAAAGGATCTATTTCCATCAATCAAAATTAAATCCGGTTTTTGAGATAAATGATTAACCGACTCCTTCATTGCTTTCAAGGATGCCTGAAGAATGTTTATTTCATCAATCTCAGATTGATCAATAATTCCAATTCCATATGAAATACAATTACTGATAATCCAATCAAATAAGTTCTCACGAATTTGCTCTTTTATTTTTTTTGAATCATTAATCCCTGGATGAAATTGATATTTATCAAAAATCACTGCGGCTGCAACTACAGGTCCGGCTAATGGCCCGCGACCGGCTTCATCAACTCCGGCAATTAATTGCTTGTCATTCTCAAGAAATGAAATGTCAAAAGTTTTAAGTGAGTTCATTTTGGTTTTAATTTTTCTGTGGTATGGTGAAATTATATCAAAATTCATTAACAATCCCAAAATGAATTTTCCCATCAGAAAATGAATCTCCTTTAGCGAGAGCAAAGCTCACACCCAAGACTCCTATTCCGGTTTCAATTTTAATTCCGAAACCATAACCCATTTTAAATGATGATGTTTCTATTATATTTTTCGCAGTGTCTTCACTTCGCAAGAAATATCCATTATCAAAAAAAGTAAAAGCGAATGATTTTGCTGAAAGAATAAAACGATATTCCAGATTTGACCAAATGATACGATTCCCGTAAAACTGTCTTTCCCGATAACCCCGGAGCGAGTTTGTACCTCCTAAAAAATAGAAGTCGCTAATTCCTAAATTGTCTCCTCTTAACTCACGTAAATGGACTGATAAATATGCCACCTGTGCTTTAAAAAATTGATGTACGTAAGCTAAATCAAATTCAAAACGCTGAAGTCCCGATGAAAACGAATTCAACTTATTATTTATTTTTTTATTTGTGTACTTGTAAGTATTACTAAAATAAACTCCGGAAGTTGGATTGTAAAAATCATTCATCGAATCAATCTTAAAATTTATTCCGGTAGTTAGAGCACTTGAATTATCGGTGAGAAAATTTCGCGCGGAGTTCTCGGTTGCGATAACAGATTCGGAACCAACAAGTATTGAGGCTGAAATTTGATGAGTGGCTAAGTATTCTATTTTTCCATCAAAGTTTCTTTGAACATATGTTGTATCCTGCTTTCTCTGAAATAAAGTAGTTTCAAAATTTATTGGGAAGTTGAAGACCCATGGTTCAAGATATTTAATTTCAAATTCTTGGGAAAGTTTAGACTCTGACTGCCATCTAAAAATAGCGTTCCTACCTGTTCCAAATAGATTTCTTAATGCAACATTTATGAATCCGGTAAAAAAACCATTCTCCCCTGTACTCGTGGATGGAACATAGCCAATAATCCCGTCAAAATTATTTGTTTGTCTCTCTTTAATGTTGATGCGGAGAATGCCTTCATTTGCCGTATTGAAATAATAAATAGGTCTTTCGGTTAAATCAAAAAAGCGAAGACGGCTTAACCGGATCGGTATTTCATCAATTTTAGCTTGTGAATATTCTTCACCCAATTTAATGCCGGATGATTTAATTATAAAATCACTTTTAGTTTTAGAATTGCCAATAACTTCCACTTGATTGATTTGAGATTTTGCACCGGAGTTAATGTTAATAT
Source organism: Melioribacteraceae bacterium (assembly GCA_019638015.1). NCBI lineage: Bacteria > Pseudomonadati > Ignavibacteriota > Ignavibacteria > Ignavibacteriales > Melioribacteraceae > Melioribacteraceae bacterium. The sequence continues at coordinate 626,381 of JAHBUP010000001.1, forward strand.
AAATATCAACTAATAATTTGTTTTCGACTGAATCGCGGTAAGTATAAATAGAGTTTACTGATATTGAAGCGAAGGGAAATCCATTGTTTTCAAAATCATCCAAAATTTCTGTAAAAGTTCGCTCCAGCTCATATTTACTGAATTGGGAGTTTTTAAGCCACTGTAGCTTATCATCAAATACTAACTTATTACTTGATGCCTGCTCAATTATTATATCCCCGATAAATGCTGGCTCATTTTCAGTGAGGGAAATATTTATCGCGCGTGTTAGAGAATCGATTGTTATAGTATTTACAGAAACAATCAAATGATCAAAGAATCCATTCGCATTTAAATTTCTGCTGATTCTATTTGAAATAGAATCCTCAATTCCTATGAACCATGTTGAATTGATTGGTACATCAATCCATTCTAAATAATTTCCGGTTGAGAAATTTGAAGCCCCCTCAATATTGATTGATTTAATATTTTGTGAGATGATTGGGCTAACAAGAAAGAGAAAAATTAAGAGGGCATTATTAATAATTCGGCGAGTCATTAATCAGCTTCATTTTTTTACCGATCTCTTGAACTGAAACATGGGGGATCAATTCCTCGGCAGATTCAATATCAACCTCGCAAGTATCAAATCTGGAAGCGTTCGCCGCGCCGAGAGCAGTTGCAAGTTTCGCAAAATCATTAAAAACCATCGAGTGCTCAAATCCGTATGCGAGTCCGGCAGTAAATGCATCACCGCTTCCTGTGGCGTCTTTCAATACAATAGTAGGAGGCGTTATTTTATAAACAAAATCATATTTTGAAGCAAAAATAGGATTAGCTCCATCTGTTAAAAATGCTAGTTTTACTCCCTTTGAATAGAGATAATTAAGAAAATCTATTTTATCAGTCTCAGATTTGAGTGAATAATTTAATGAAGATTCTATCTCATCAACATTATTGTGCAAAGCGGTTGGGGCGGCTTCAATACATTTTTGCAAATGAGAGCCGTAGGTATCGAGTATTGAAATTTTATCATGCTTATGAGCCAGTTCAATACCGTATGGAAAAATTTCATCTGTGTGCGGTGAAGGAGAACTGCCGCTGAAAATTACGATTGAGCAATTCTGAATCATCTTTTCAAGTTTACTTTTTAACTCTGCCGATTCATTCTCGCTTATAATTTGATTTAATCCAATAAAAGTTGAAACACGATTTTGATCTTCCTCAATAATTAACGATGCGCTTCTTGTTTCCGATTTGGTTGAAACTAAACTAAGTTCAATATTTTCATTAGCCAGTAAATGTCGCAAGATTTTTCCATTGCCCCCTCCTATAAAAGTTAAAGCGGAACTTTGCATCCCTAATTTTATTAATTGCTTCGAAACATTGATACCTTTACCACCAGGATAAAACAGTTCTTTTGTACAACGGTGTGTATTACCTAATTCGATATATGAAAAGTAGAGTCGTTTTTCGAGAAGCGGATTTAAAGTTACTGTGAGAATCATAATTATGAAGTAAATTAATTTGAAGATTATAAGTGTGTTCTAGTTCTTCCCTCTAAATTCTTAGTTCAATCAGGGTCTGTAACCGGGCCAGCGACTGTAATCGGGATTGAGTAATCTGTAATCGCCAAAGCCTGTTTGATCGACAAAAACAAAATATCTGTTTAATTCGTAATAGTCCCAAATCTCATATGGTTTAGAATCAATTTCCATTGGGTGGCGCTCAACAGAGCTGGGCGGACCAAAAGTTACATATATTAAACCCATATCGGTACGCCAGCCTTCCAGCATTCCCTTAAAATTTTTATTGGAGTATTCTATTCTACGGTAATACTCATATAAAATTGGATTATCATCTAATGTTTGATTTGGTTTTTGAGTATCCCAAAAAGCAAAAAATCGATTAAGTTTTTCATCATATGTTTCCCCTTCAAGAATAAAATCAATTTCTTTACCGGAAGCAATGTATGTCATCTGTTTAACCGCTTTGTCCAGATCGGTAATGGTTGTTGGGATACCCCAAATTATTGAGTTAAATGATTTTTCTGTTAAGTCTATTGAATTCCATGCGGAATCTTTCAGTTCAATCTTTAATGAATAATCGCCTAAAACAAAATCACTTTTATCTATCGTATGGGTTATAACATTAGTCCCTTTTTTTAATTTTATCGGGTCGAGAATCTTCGTAATTAAATTTCTTTTTTTATCATTAAGATAATACTCAACATGAACTTGATGTTCACGGTCTGAATAAATTTCATAAAAGAAGGGGAGATTTACAGTTTTGTTTGTTACCAAACGTGACACGTTAGGTACAATTTTTTCTCCGGTAGAATCTTTAACTATTTCTGATATAAAAATAAAATCGCTTATAGCTAGAGTATCGTTTAGTTTCCTAACATTAAGTTCAAACTCCTTTATAGATGTTTGGCGGGAATCAGAATCTTCAACTATACTTTTAACAAAATACTTGCCCGGATTAACGTCAAAACTTTTATAGCTCAGGTTAAAGTTATCGCGCGAGATAGTTTGGTTGAAATCCTTAGTGCTCAGTTTTTCTCTCCAATTCCTCTCAAAGAGAATGTTTTTTTTCGAATCATCCATAAATGAAAGAGTAACGGAATATCCACCCGAAAATGCGTTATCCTTTTTCACGAATTGAATGCTTGAATAGGGGACCTGAACAAAAAAATCGACCCGTGTTTTATTTGTCTGTTTGCTTTTATAGGAAGCGTAATCTAAAGTGTAATTAAATAGAGGTACTCCCGATCTCCGGGAAGAATATTCAACTTGTGCAACAATAGAAGAGGTTAATAACAATAACATCAAGAAATATTTCATAATAAAATCCTTCCTAAACTTTCAAATTGCCGTATAAATCATACTCATTGAAATCATAAATTTCAACGTCATAAAATTCGCCGATATTTAGAGAATTGCTTTTCTTCTCAATCAATACTTCACCATCAACATCGGGCGCGTCCCTTTCAGAACGGGCTACATAATAATCTCCTTCGGAGCGATCGATTAATACTTTTAATGTTTTACCTACTAATGCGCTGTTTTTTTCTTCAGAAATTATTTTTTGAATTTCCATCAACTCAGTTTTCCGTTCCTCTTTTTCTTCATCAGAAACCGGATCTCCTAAAATAAAACTGGGGGTGTTTTCCTCAACCGAATAATTAAATACTCCGAAACGATCAAATTCAATTTCTTTTACAAAGTCGCATAACTCTTTAAATTCTTCTCTTCCTTCAGATGGATAACCCACAATAAAAGTAGTACGCAGAGTTAAACCTGGAATTTTTTCTTTAAGTTCATAAAGTAGTTCAACAGTTCTTCGTTTGGTAATACCTCTTCGCATTGATTTTAATACTTTGTCGGAGATATGCTGAAGGGGAATGTCGATGTATTTGCAAATTTTAGGATTGGAAGCTATCTCTTCCATTATACTTGCCGGAAAATGAGATGGATACGCATAAAGTAATCTTATCCACTCTATACCATCAATACCAGATATTTTGTTTAACAGTTCATCCAAATTTCTCTTGTTGTAAATTTCTTTACCATAATCGGTTGTATCTTGGCCTATTATATTTATCTCCTTTACTCCGGCAGATGCAAGCATTTGCGATTCGGCAACCAGCTGATCGATCGGCTTACTTTTATGGAGACCTCTCATTAAAGGGATTGCGCAGAATGAGCAGGGATTATCGCATCCTTCCGAGATTTTTAAGTATGCAGTGTGTGTTGGAGTTGTAATTATTCTTTCGCCGAGAAGTTCATATTTAAGATTGCCCCCAAATTCTTTTACAATTCCTTCATAAGCTTCCGTCCCGAAATACGCGTCCACTTCTGGAATTTCTTTACGCAAATCATTCATATATCTTTCGGATAAACAACCTGCCACAACAACTTTATCAACTTTACCTTTTTTCTTTAATTCGATTGCTGAAAGAATGGTATTAATGGATTCTTCTTTTGCGGCATCAATAAACCCGCATGTATTAATTACAATTGAATCGGCTTTTTTCGCGTCATCAACTAATTTGAAATTATTCAGTTTTAGCTGCATCATTAAACGCTCGGAATCAACTGTGTTTTTAGAACAGCCGAGTGTTATTACATTTATTTTTTCTTTTTTAATCATATTAAAACTTTCTATTCTCACCTCGCATAGAATATTTATCTGTACGAAGCAGTCTCCATATCTTGAAGATTCATAATTTTTTGTGGTGGATTTAAGTATTTGTCTAAAAACTTATAAATTTTTATTCTTATTTCACGAGCAGTTTTTGTGTCCATCCTGTCGAATGAATGCCCGCCTGGAATGTCTTTAAATATCTCATATTCAAATTTTTTCCCTTCAGCTTTGAGCGATTTAATTAAATGCTCAACTTCAAGAACATTAACATCTTCATCATTTGTATTGGTGTGAATAAGAAGAGGGGTTTTTAATTTTGACGCGTGCCATGCGGGAGATCTCTTTCTATATTCATTTACATTTTCATCGGCAGTTTTCCCGATATGATAATCGGCAGAAAAGAGAGCCCGGTATTCATCATCCTTGTATCCCATTCTTGCAACTAAATCGCTTACCGGAACCCCGGCAAATGCGCATTTATAATTTTGGGGATGATCGAAAATATTAAATAATGCAATCAATCCGCCGTGACTCCAGCCAACTATTCCAACTCTATCCGGATCAACAAAACTATAATTCTCAATTATATAATTTCTGCTCGCGTTAACATCTTCAACTTCAAGTCCACCATAGTCTATTCTTTTATAGAATGCTTTGCCATATCCAGTACTGCCCCGGTATTCTGCGGCTACTACAATGTATTTTTGATATATCAACTCACGAATAATGTGAGTGTAATAAGTTGTAAAATCGCCATGAACACCGCCATGGGGTAAAACTATTAGTGGATATTTTTTAGAAAGATCAATTCCTTTTGGGATAAAAGTATAGGTCCAAAATTTAAGCGGATTACCGGCACCCTGGGCTGTAGGATTTTTTTCAATGTGGGGAGGGGGTCCCGCAATATAAGCTTTATCGATAAACGCCACATCTCCAACTCTCTGAAACCATAATACATCATCCACCAATTTTTCGAGTCGATCAAGCCGGTGCTGCAAATTTTCATCCTTAGATTCAATTAACTTATTTAAATCGGAGGTAGATTTTGAATCTTGGGCAATCACATGAATTACCGCGAAGAAGAAAATGATAAAAAAAAGCTTTCTCATAAATCCCTCAACTTTGAAAATCAATTAATGAGGCGGAGATAAAGATAAATCAATGGGGCGCTAAAAAGTAACGAGTCGAATCGGTCTAATACTCCGCCATGCCCGGGAATAATTGAAGATGAATCTTTAACATTTGCGTCCCGTTTGAGCAGACTCTCAATTAAATCCCCAATTTGACCAAATAAGCCAACAATAATTCCAATAATTATGGCATCAGTTCTCGTTAAAAAATCCAATGCAAATTCAGCGGCAAACAGCATCGCTATAATTGAAAATATGAATCCCGCAACAGCACCCTCCCAACTTTTTTTGGGGCTTACTCGAGGCATCAATCTGTTTTTCCCATAAGCCGAACCGATAAAATATGCGGCTGAGTCGCAAAACCAAATTGCACCGAATAATGCAATAATTAAATATCCGCCCTGGAAATAGGTGAATGTTGAATTGCTATAAAACTCGCGGATTTGAATTATTGCTGAGGAAAAAAATCCAATATAAAGTATGGATAAAAATGTAACGCCAAGGTTTGAAATTGCTGAGCTTCGGTTCCGGAATAATTCGGCCAGCAATGTAACTAACACAATCCCGGTCATCAGATATTCAAGATCAACAAAGGGAGAATAAGAATTAATTACTATAGCCAAAGTGGAAATTAGACCTATGCCATAATTAACAAAATTATGTTTATGTTTTATCATTTTTGTGAGTTCAGTAAAAGAAGCGCCGGCAATAACCATCACAAAAAAGAGAAACCAAATTTTACCGAGCAATGTGAGCAGAATAATTAAAGGAATACCAATAAGCGCGGCAAAAATTCTCGTACTTAATTTCCCAAATTTATTACTCATTCTTCCTCTTCAGAATCTTGATCATTGTTGTGGTTTTCTTTTATATCATTAATTATTTGGAGAGCGGCGTCCGCATCAGTTTTCTTAACAAGCAGTTTAACAACTGAGAAATCTCCCGGTAAATTGTAACTGCTGTCTTTTTGTGATAAGATTAACGAATCTATTTCGGCGCCCTCTAAATTAGCTTTTAGCATCTCTGCCTCGTACGGTTCTGAGCATGTAAAAACTATAACCCAATCCTTTGGATGAATCAAATTCCCTTCAAACTGCTCAATCGGAATTAACTCTGTTCCGCAATCAGCGCATGTTTTTACATCATCAAGGTATTCGGATTCACAATTTGGACAAATCATTTTCTCCTCCTTTATTGATGAATGAATCATAGTTTCTATTAATCCAAAATATAAAAACTATAAACACAATTGAAAGAACTATCAATGAAATCAATGGTGTGGTAACTCCCCCTTCCAATGTAGCTTTTGCGCTTATTAATTCTTCATCCCCGATAATTAAAAACGCAAGCACGGCAAAAAAATTGTTTAAGAAGTGTAAAACCATCGGTACGAAAATGGAATCGCTTTTATAGGCCGCATATCCAAAATAGATGCCTAATGATATTAATGCAATTGTTCCATAAGGACTAAAATGATATATGCCAAAAAAGGCAGATGTGAGTAGTATGCTGTAAATGGGTTTGTATTTTTGCTCAAAACTTTTTTGAACGAATCCACGAAATAAAGCTTCTTCACAAATGGCTGGAGTAACTGCAACAAGTACAACAACAAATAGGCCTTCAAAAATTGAATTGACTGTTAAAAGCTGCAAATAGGACTTCTCAACTATAGCATCCATGCTGTCGAACATTTCAACCAATTTTTTTACGGTACCGCTTGATTCAGCAAATAACTTGATTGCATAATTCTGGAGATATAAAAAATTTTGAAGTAATGGCAGCAGAATTATAAATCCGACAGTAAATATTCCCACCTCTTTCCATTTCGGGAATCGTACACGTAGCGCGAATGTTATGTTTTCTTGATAAACCGCACGCGCAATTAGCAGAGTAGGGAGTAGCATTAGTAAAATTTGTCCGGCAATTGTAAGCAGGCGCATTGCATTTACATCTGCTTTTTCAATATCAAAACCAAAAATGAGCAGAGTTAATATTGCACCGCCGAATTGGTAGAGTAAGAAAATTCCAATTACCGCTGCGAAGGCAGCAACAACCGGAGACATTGTAGTGAAAATATTTCCCTTATTATCGAATTCTGGTTCGTTTTCAGGAATTGGGTTATTGTTTTCCATATATGAAATAATCTTTTTGGAAAGATAAATGATTAGAAGCCAACAATCGAGAAGGGGTGATTATTTTCTTTTAGATTTTATTTCGCCGGCTAGACCTGAATATCCTGTTAACTCAGCATCAATAGATCCAATAACAACTTTTGTTTTAACCTTTACCGGGATTTTCACATCATCGTTTGTAAGCCAAACAACAATATTCCCTTCACTTTTAAATAAACCGCCTTCCCGTACCATTGGTTCAAGAATGATACATTCGAATTTTCCAGCCGAAACAGTAACAACTTCCTTTCCTCTATAAACAATATCTAAGGGATAAGTTTTATCTTTATAAAAATTTTCTAAACTAATTCTATCTCCCTCTTTCATATTTTTATAATCCAAAGTTCTCGCATAATAAAATGCCGAAACTATATCCTGTGCATATAATGGAATATCGTATGAACCTTCGGAAGTTTTTGCTTTACCTTTTCTTTGATCAAGAAAAACTGAAAAGTCTCGAGAATATCCTCCTTCACGGATATGTTGTTCAAATCTCCAGGGGAATATTCCTTCAACATCAATAAATGTTTCGTAATGATCTCTAACTTTATAAAATGAATCGAAAGCCGGTATGGAACTCACATCAAATGTTACTTGATAAACATCGCGTCCCGCTAGTTTAGTTATTTTAGGAATTTTATACTCGGCAATTCCTGCGGTAACAAAACCATATTTAACTTCGAAAGTTAGTTTTTCACCGGCTTTAAATGCCGTGTTCTCAACCTTTCTGAAATTAGTAGTTTGAGCAAAACTGTGTTTAGCGAGGAAGGTTGTAATAATTAATAAAGTGTATATATTTAGTTTGCTCGTTGAATTTATAGTCTTGATAAAAGTTTTCATTATTGCTCCGCCCCTATTTTGTGAAGAATATCTTTAAAGGATAAATACACATCATCAATACATATTGAGCTCATGCAGTTAATTTTTTCACACTGCTCTCTATTGCAATTGCTACAATCTAAACTTGGCTGAAAAATCACACTCTTATTTGAATAGGGTCCCCATCGTGTTGGAGAGCATGAGGCGATTTTCGGATAAAAACCAATTGTCGATTTACCAAGTGCCGCGGCTATATGAATTGGACCTGTTGAATTTGCGATTAACAAATCAGATTGCGAAATAAGAGCCATTAACTGTTCCAAACTTAATTTACCTGCCATGTTGATAATGCCCGGGCTTACAATCATTCTATCGCAAAGTTCCTTCTCTTCATTGGTGCCTGTGATGCACAGCGCAATCTCTTCTTTAGCTAAACGAGTCACTAGTTCCAGCATTTTTTCAAATGGAAGATCAATTGCGCTTCCCCCGCTTCCGGGATGAACAATAACAATCGGTAAATCCTTTTTTATACCAAGATTATTTAAATAATCTTTTATGAAGAAATGAGCCTCAGCTTTTATAGCGATTCCAAAATTAATATCGGTGGGTTTTTCAACCCCTATCAATTTCAACAATTCCAGATTATGCTCAAGTTCATGTTTGGTTCCATACTTTCTATGTTCATAAACTTTTTTATTAAATAGAAATGAATACCACCGGTAACCGGTTCCAATTCTAACTTTGATTCCAGCAAGAAATAAAAGTAGCGCAAGCTTAAATGTTGGATATGAAACAATTACGGTGTCAAATATATTTTTTATCTGCTTGAGGTTTTGCCAGAACAGCATTCTCCCATTTTTTTCCTTAAGAACCAGTGCTTCTTTTACATATTTATTTAGTGATGCGAGCGGAAATGTGTATTGGCGTACAAGGAAAGAAATTTGTGAATTGGGATATTTTTGATTGATCGCATGTGCCATTGGTAAAGCCAGCACAACATCTCCAATCCTATCGGTTCGAACAACTAGTATGTTTTTAGGTGGATTCATTTTTTAGAAACAAATGCATTTTCTTTAATATAATAACGCCAAGGCAAATCTATAGATTTTTTTATACCAATCCTTTTACTAATTACTATTTGCGAATCATTCAACGGAGGGGCATCACAAATATAAAGTTCATTGCCGAGTAATGATATACCATTATAACTTCGATTTATTCCAAAGCTTTGACAAAGTTTAGCTGGTCCATTGGTTAAACTTTTGAGTTTAGAATTATCCATGTGGGTATTTCCAAATCTATTTTGCTGCATTAATTCAATGCCATCAATCGGTTCGAGCGCTCTAATTAAAACTGCCATACCCACACCTGAATTTCCACATACTACATTGGCGCAATAATGCATTCCATAAGTAAAGTAAACATATAAATTGCCGGCTTCTCCGAACATCACTTTGTTTCTTTCAGTTTTACCGGAGAACGCGTGCGATGCTTCATCATTCATACCTCCGTAAGCCTCAACTTCAACAATTTTACCGGCTAAAATTATTGAACCTAAAACCCGTACAAATATTTTACCCAATAAATTCTTTGCTAGCGCGTGTAATTCCTGTTGATAAAATTTTTGTGGAAGTTTATTTAAATGAATCGTAGAAAGATTATTCATTATTAAAGAAAATTAGTTCTTCTTCATTGCGGATTTTATTTCGGTAATCTTTTTTGAGTAAACATCCGCTCTTTCTGGTTTTATCATAATCAGTTTTTTGTAGGAGGCGAGTGCTTCTGTATAATTTTTTTGAGAGAAGTAGATATTGGCAAGAGTTTCTGATACAATTTTTTCCCCCGAGTATTCAGTTACTACCTGCTCTGAGGGGTCTATTTCTTTAGGTATAATTTTAGCTTTACTCAATTTTTCGGCGAGTAGATCTAGTTTATCTTCTAAATTAACAAAGAATTCAGACTGGGCATCATTTGTCTCTTTTTCGATGAATACAGGGCGCTTAACCTCTGTTAATGAATTTCGCTCTTCAATAATTTCCGCAATACGTTTGGAATAATATTCATAGGGTTCTCTAGTACCAAGCAGAATGCATCCTATTTCAATTTCATTTAATGCGTTTTCTTCATCAGCCGAGTAGGCATAAGCTAAACCTAAAATAAAATGGGGGGAAGCGTATCTTGGAAATTTTTCAATTCCTTCCTCAAGTATTTTTACCGCTTCTAATATATTTCCATAGGCAATTTCGAGTGAGGCGACACGCGCGAATAAAGGAGAAGATTGATTGAATTCATAAATCAATTTAATTTTTTCGAATATTTGGTTCTGATGCTCCATGGCAGAGGCTAACCTTTTTTAGCTAATGCCTGCCTAATACTCATTAATGACACAGAGGCAAACCCGATAAAAAACATTAATTGAAATGGAAGCGCGGCAAATTCCATAAAATAAATTGAAGCGATAACGCCAACTAAACAATATATGGCAAGCAATAGCTCTATATAAGTTGAGGTCTGGATTTTGGGGCGATATTTGGTTTGTGAAGCCGCTGTTTTTTTATCGGTCAACTTGAATTTTGGAGTGCGCACAAATTCACTTTTCCGGCTCAATAAACCTTCTATTACCGCCCTCGTATTATTTAAAGCAAAACCCATACTACCCGCCATAAATAATGGGAAGTAGGCAATTTTTTTGCGCCAGTCTGAGTGCACATCCTTTTGTGAGAAAAGATAAAAGAGAAATGAACTTATAAACGCAATTACGAAGACAGCCATGAAGTTAAAGAAATTCCAATATGGTCCTGAATTCTTAATAAAAATTAATGGAACATTTAAAATTCCGGCTAGCAGTATAAATGGGAATACAATATTATTTGTCAAATGAAAAGTAGATTGAAGTTTAATTCTCATCGGCACTTTAGATTTCCAAACGAGAGGTAGAATTTTCTTCATTGTTTCAATTGCGCCTTTAGTCCATCTGAACTGTTGAGCTTTTAACGCGTTCATCTCGGCGGGTAACTCTGCCGGAGTTGTAAAATCGCGCAGATAAACGAACCGCCATCCTTTTAATTGTGCACGGTAACTCAAATCCAAATCTTCAGTTAAAGTATCGGAATGCCAATTCCCTGCGTCCTCAATACACTCTTTACGCCACACACCGCCGGTTCCATTAAAATTAATAAAGAAACCTGCTTTGTTTCTTACCGACTGTTCAATTACAAAATGTCCATCAAGAGCAAGCGCTTGAATTTTAGTTAGAATTGAGTAATCCTCATTTAAATGCTCCCAGCGGGTTTGAACCATCCCAATTTTATCATCACTAAAGTACTTTAAAGTTTTATGCAGAAAATCTTTTTTAGGAATAAAGTCGGCATCAAAAATCGCAACGTATTTTCCTTTTGCTACTTGCAAACCTTCTTTTAGAGCACCTGCTTTAAAACCTTCACGGCTCGATCTTCTGATGTGTTGTATATCGAAACCCAACGCCTGTTTTTCTTTTACTACTCTTGCGCAAACGTCTACGGTTTCATCGGTCGAATCATCAAGAACCTGAATCTCCATTTTTTCTTTTGGATAATCTAATTCGCATACGGCATCTATCAATCTTTCAATTACATACAATTCATTATATAAGGGAAGCTGTATAGTTACTAAATCTTCAAAATCTTCCGGATTTTGTTTCGGTTCATTCTTCCTGTATTTATAATGATAGTACATCATTACAAAGCCGTGACTTCCAAAAACCAGAAGAATAGTTAAAGAAATGATGTAGGCAAAAAGTACAATTTCATCAAAGATCATGATTCACTCATTTTAGTTTTACCAATTTGAAACGACAGCAAGTAAAATATCTTCGGCAACTAATTCAATAGCTCTTTCAATGGCAACCTTTCTCGCGGAATTAATATCGCCGGTTGTAATATAATCGCCATAGTTGGAAAATGTTTTATCAAGTATAGTTTGTTTTTTAATTAAATCTTTGTAAACAATTCTCACATTAATTGTAACCCTACGCGAGGCAACAGTTCCTCCTGAAGCGCTTCCCGAAACAACGGATGGGGTATCAGCAAGAGAACTAATTGTTCCTTCAAGGTAGGCATCTGATTTTGCTCTATCTGTTACCATCAATGTGTTATCATCAATAAATTTTTTTATGACCATATCCGACATACGTTTAGATAAATCGAACTCGCCGGAGCCGCTCCGATCAGCAAATAAGGGAATTGAAATTGATTTTAAGTGCGGGGGAACAGAAGCACCGGTAAATGAATAGCTGCATGAATATATTGATACTAATAAAATTATTAAGGTAAAACTCAATAACCTCTTTCTAAAAAAGTAATAATATTTGTAAAAGTTATTCAAGACCAAACTCATTAATTTTTCTGTAAAGAGTACGTTCGCTTATACCAAGCATTTTTGCCGCCTTACGTTTATTATGACGTGTAAATTCAAGCGCATTAATAATAGCTTGTTTTTCCAGTTTTTCCAAAGGAACAATTTCATTTTGTGGAATATTTACCTGAACGCTATTAATATCGGTTTGGCTCTTTAAAGCATACTGCTTCAGGTCTATCAAATCTTTTTTTATTTCAATTAACGCGCGGTAAATCATTTCACGATCAAGTTCTTCCGCTGATTTACCAATATGAACCGGCAAATTTTTATTATTGCTAGCCCCGTTATTTACTATCAAGAGAGGGATGAATGAATCAATATCTAAAACTCCCGATCTATTTAAAGCGGAAGCTGTTTCAATAACATTTTTTAATTCACGAATATTGCCGGGCCAAGGATATGCTGTGAGATAGTTCATGGCTTCGTGGGTAATTTTCAAATCTCGCAGCTTGTTGTTGATCGCGAAATTTTTAGCAAAGTGATTTGCCAATTCTACAATATCTCCCTTCCTCTGCCTTAATGGAGGAATTGTAATTGTGACGGCCTTTAATCTAAAATATAAATCGTGACGGAAATTTTTTGAATCTACTTCCTGTTGTAAATCTTTATTTGTTGCGGCTATAATTCTCACATCAACTTTTGTAACCCGCTCACTTCCAATTCTCATAAACTCTTGAGTCTCGAGTACTCGAAGTAATTTAACTTGAGTTGTTATTGCCATCTCGGCAATTTCATCAAGAAAAAGGGAACCGCCATCTGCAATTTCGAAATAACCTTTTCTATCATCAATGGCACCGGTAAATGAACCTTTACGATGACCGAACAGTTCACTCTCGAGCAGACTTTCAGGAATTGCGCCGCAGTTCACACTTACTAATTCTTTGTTAGCCCGTTTACTAGAGCCATGAATCGCGCGCGCGAATACTTCCTTGCCAACTCCACTTTCCCCTGTTATTAGCACAGATATATCTGATTGAGCAACTTGATTTGTGATATCAACCAAATCCCTCATTTCTTGAGAAGTGCCAATAATGCCAAATTTTTTTTGAAATTCTGTTGTGCGCATCTTTATTTTCTTTTTACATACTTAAAATAATTCTTTTTATAAAATTTAGTTAGTTTTTTAAAATAGATTTGTTTGCGCTTAATCTTACAATTCCGGTATTAAACCAAACGACAATTGTACTCAGGGAACTTTAATTTATACTGGTAGCTCCATTCCATCATCAGCCACCATTATATCGCTATCCTTTTTTATTGAATGGGCTATTTTCTTTTTATAATCTGATTCCTCAATATGTGTTAGGATAGTTCTTTTTGGTTTTAAATTCGGAATCATACTAATAATTTGAGCTATCGAGATGTGAAAGCAATCTGCAATTAAATAATCGATCCGATATTTTTGGAAGAGAAGCAAATCCTTTTCAGAACCAATATCCGCAGTGTAAAATATATTATTCTTTGTCCCTTCAATTAAAAAGCTGAAGGAATTGAAAACTGATGATGGATATTTTTGTAAAACTTCTTTTCTTTTTATGTGAGAATTTTTCTTACACTTTACATTAATTCCATGTAAAGGAATAATTCTACAATTATCCTTTAGTACCTTTAAAACTATTTTAAAATTTATTGTCTCTTTGTATAAATGAAAAGTATTCATAACATTCCAAAAGTTGGCGACAAATAAGGAATCCCCATAAATGTTGAGGGATTTGTTTCTGCCTATAATTTTCATCTGATTGATTAATGTAAAAAGACCGGAAAGGTGATCAGGGTGATTGTGCGATATTATTACAGATTCAATATTGTTTATATTTATTCCGAATTTTGCAAGCTGGATTGGAATGCCGTCGCCGCAATCAATTAGAGAATACTTTTTATTGGAAGAGACTAGAATTGAAGAATGGGCTCGTGCTAAATTGGTTTTGGCAGAACCGGTTCCTAAAAATATTATTTTCATTATTGTTTCTCGAAGTCGATAACCCTGCCAGTAATCTTATGCTTACTTTCGAGAGCATTCAAAACTTTCTCGGTTTCTTCGATAGCAGAAAATTTACCAACTAAAACAATATTAAATATGCTTCCCCCAATCTCTTTTGTTGAAAGGGAAACTTCAAATCCATCGGATGAAAGTTGGTGACTCATTTTCTTTGCATTCTCAATATTCAAAAATGCTCCTGCTTGAATTGAATATCTAGCGCTCTTTACTTGTTCGGTGGCTGCCGGTTTTTCGCTCAGCTTATCGGTTAACGAAGTAGCGTCAAAACTATCTATGTCGGGAATAGTTCTATCGGCTAATTTCAAATATTCGGATTGAGGAAAAGACTTCTTTAATTTATCGAGATACGATTCAGCTTTTTTATAAAACCCAAGTGAGTAATAATAGCTAAACACTTTAAAGAGAGAGGGCTCTACAAAAATGTTCTGTGGATGTTTTTCTATTATAGTTAAATATTTTGTGAGAGCTTTGTCGGCATCTTTTTGAAGAACAGCATCTAAATAAATAGTATTTGGATCGTTGGGGAATTTAGATTTAAGCGTAACCAGCGCTTGTTCTGCTTCGGTAGTATTGCCATATTCAATTTGTTTTAGGAGGGAGGATAAGTTAATATCTTGAGTGTAAATTTCTACACGGCTTATTATTAATAGAATAGATAAGCAGATAAACTTTTTCAATTTATTACTCGGTTTGTTATGCGCTTACAATTTTTTGTTTCGAATTCACAGAGACACTTTCCAAATAATCAGCAAACAATGTTGCCGATGTTGCCCTGTTAATCTTTACTTTTACATAATCGCCAATTGATAACTCATCATTCTTAGGAAAGATAACTATTTTATTGCTGTCGGTTCTTCCGGCAAAATGAGCATTCGACTTTTTACTATCTCCTTCAATCAATACTATTTCTTCGGTACCAACCTGCGCTTGATTTATTTCATAAGAAATTTGATGCTGTAATTCTATAATATCGTTCAGTCTTTTTGATTTAGTATCCTCGTCAACATCATCAGTCATTTGAAATGCTTTTGTTCCTTCGCGAGGAGAATACTTGAACATGTAAGCGCCATCATACCTAACTTTTTGAATGACATCTAAAGTCATGAGATGATCTTCCATAGTTTCAGTAGGAAATCCGGAAATGATATCAGTCGAAAAACTAACGCCGGGAATAATTTTTCTTGCCTTGTCAATTAAGTTTAGATAATGCTCAATGGTGTAGGTTCTATTCATCAATTCCAAAATTCTGTTTGAACCCGATTGAACAGGAAGATGAATATAATTGCAGATATTTTGATTCTCGGCAATAACGTACAATAATTTATCAGATAAGTCCTGAGGATGAGAAGTAGTAAACCTTATTCTAATAAGTGGATCAACACTTGCGCATGCAGATAATAGATCGGCGAAATCATTTCCATTATCATTATAGGAATTAACATTTTGTCCGAGTAGTGATACTTCACGAAATCCCCGCGACGATAGTTGAGCAATCTCATCTTTAATTGATTCGAGGGAACGGCTTCTTTCTCTACCGCGAGTGAATGGAACAACGCAGAAAGTGCAAAATTTATCGCAGCCGCGCATAACCGAAATCCATGCGCTCAATCCATCTTCTCTGTAGGGAATAATATCATCATAAGTTTCTGTGCGCGATAATTTTACCCCAATACCTTTTTCACCGCCGATTGCCGAATCAATAAATTCGGGGAGTCTGCGGTATTCATCGGGACCAACAACCAGATCAACAATTTTTTGTTCTTCAATTAAATTAACGCGCAATCTTTCTGCCATACATCCCAATATTCCAATTACCGCGTTATGCTCTTTTTTCTTGTAAGCTTTTAGATGTTTCAATCGGTAATTAATTTTCTGCTCGGCATTTTCTCGGATGCTGCATGTATTCAATAGGATGATATTTGCATCCTTGATATCATTGGTTAAATCGTATCCCTTATTTTTTAGAATACCCATCACCAATTCAGAATCGGCCACATTCATCTGGCAGCCGTATGTTTCTATATATACTTGATTTTTTTTCATTAGCTCATTGCTGAAAAATATTTTACCCGCCGGGATTTGCTTAAAACTATCCCAAAACAATGGTGGAAATATTATTTCATGATTCTGTTAAAAAATAAAAAACTATGTTGAATACAATTAAGGAAAGAATGAACAGTACAACCCAGACCCATATTCTCTTATTCTTTTGAATTCTTTTAAAGTTAACCTCACGCATATTATCATTAATACTCAAAATTGGATGTCAAAATTATAAATATCATGTCTGATTAACAAGGTAATTAGATTCGAGCATAATCTACCAATTGATATTACTTCTTACTATTATATAGATAGTGATGGTCATGTCGAGTTAGAATGCTGTTGACTTTTGCAATCGAGACATGTCAAAGTGATTCATCCCTCGATCCGTTAGCCAACGGACTCGAGATGACAGGTGATTGTCATGTCGAGTGAGAGTGCTATTACTCTATGTAATCGAGACATGGCAAGTGAATTACATCCCTCGATCTGTTAGCCAACGGACTCGGAATGACAAAAGTGTAGTCATGTCGAGTTAGATTGCTGTTGACTTTTGCAATCGAGACATGTCAAAGTGATTCATCCCTCGAACCGTTAGCCAACGGACTCGGGATGACAATTATAATAGAGATGACGAAAATTCCTGCGTAAATAATGTAACAGCCGCGAAAAATATTCGCACCTAAATTCCTCGTTATTTAGCCAATTATGGCAGAAACGCGATTTTAACAACTTTTGTATTGTGGCACGATTGTTTCTTGTAAATTCGGCATGAAAACTATTGATACTCTTAAAAAACTTGCTGCGGAAAAAGCCGTCGATGAAATTAAATCGGGGATGATTATTGGATTAGGTACTGGGTCAACTTTTAAATACGCTTTACTAAAATTAGCCGAGTTAATTAAAAAGGGCTCATTAGAAAATATAGTAGGAATACCAAGTTCTTTAGATACTGAAAACAAAGCCCGCGAATTGGGCATCCCATTAACAACTTTGAATGAGGCATATAATAATTCTTCACTCATTACTTTTACCCGCCAAGGGCGGGCAAGCTCTCCACTCGTAATTGACATTACAATTGATGGTGCTGATGAAGTAGCTGTTAATCAGAGTGAAGGAAAGAAAGTAATTAATCTTATTAAAGGGGGAGGCGGTGCGCTTCTTCGTGAAAAAGTTTTGACGCAGGCAAGCAACAAATTAATTATCGCGGTTGATGAATCTAAAGTTTCTGGAAAACTGGGAACGAACTTTTCCGTACCGGTTGAGGTTTTACAATATTCATTTGAAGCAGAGATAAAATATTTGGAAAGTTTAGGCGCGGTAATAAGCTTAAGAAAGAATAATGATAAATTATTTATGACAGATGAAGGTAACTATATAATAGATGCTAAGTTTAATGGTATTGATGATTGTTCCGAGTTATCTGCAAAACTTAATGATCGTGCCGGTGTTGTTGGACACGGAATTTTTGTGGGATTGGCCTCTAAAGTTTTTATAGCAAAAGAAAGCGGAATAGAAGTTTTAGAATTTTAGTTCTTTGAAAGATTGTTTAACCAGAAATGGTTAATAAAATATTTATTGTCAAGACAAGTGATAGTCATCTCTCGATAAACTCGGGATGACGGGAGTGATGGTCATGTCGAGTTGAATTGCTATTGAATATTGATATCGAGACATGTCAAAGTGTTTCATCCCTCGATCCGTTAGCCAACGGACTCGGGATGACAAAAAGTGTAGTCATGTAGAGTTGGATTGCTATTGATATCGAAACCTGCCAAAGTGAATTCATCCCTCGATCCGTTAGCCAACGGACTCGGGATGACGGGAGAAGTGATAAAATTGACTTAAAAGAAGCAATAACAAAATGGAAATGTGATCTGAACAAAATTAGCTTTAAAATCAGTTTTAAAATTTAAATAGTTATTGACAACAAGAGACTGAATCTCTATTTTAAAGCTTGTTTACAAGTACAATTTTGAAAAAAGCTTTGAATTTGGGCAATTTTCGAAGCAATTAAATTTAAACTTACTATTGACAACAATAAAAGTGTTTTATATCTTAAAGCGTATTTTTATATAATTAATGTTAAATGCTTATAAACTAGTAACTTAAGTTTCAGAAGACTGAAAATGATCAAAAAAAACAAATACGTTCACCAATTAAAAGGAGGAAACCGTAGATGCATTAGCTCCAACCATCTAAGGTACGGAGAAAATTTTTTTTACTTTAATGTGTGTGTAGTACAAGTAGTATAATTAATCAACCTTACATTTTTCAACCAATAGGGAGAAAAAAATGAATTTAAAGAAACTCTTTTTGATGCTCACGTTCTTCGTTCTTTTGGGAACGACGGCGTTTGCACAAGTCTACGTTAGTGCTACTAATGGAGATGACACGTTTGGTACCGGAGCTCAGGTAACACCGTATCGCTCTATTCAGAAAGCAATTGACGTAGCCGCAACAGGCTCAACTATTTATGTTGAAGCGGGTATTTATAATAGTGGTGTTATACCTACAGAAGGTGCCCCTATTACACTCGCTACTAACAGAAATTTCACATTTGTTGGTACAGCAGTTGGTTTAAACACAACTGTTGAATTAACAAACGGATTTACCTTAAATCACGCAAGTGCAGTTGTTAATTTTGGTTCTACTGGAACCGCAAAATTTAATGTTGGAACAACAGCTACGGCTCTTATTCTAACTGCTGGTACGATGACAATTACCCCAGCTAACTTTGTAATTGGTAGCGGCGCTACAGTTACTGTTGGTAATGGTGTTCTAAATGGCGTACCTACAACTGGCGCTAACTTAAACGTAATTTTTAATGGTACTAATGCAATTGGCTCAACATCTGGATTTTTACCATCGGCTTTAGGAACTGGTACATTAACAATTAATAAAGCATCTGGTGCTATTACAATTGACAATACTGCTCTTACTCTTACAAACATTGTTTATAGCAACGTTGCTGGCGCTACTATTAGCGGAAATGTAACTCTCGCTAACGGTGGTGATATAACAAATTCGAATACTGGTACATTGACTATCGGTACAGATGCTTCTAACACACTTACCATGACCTCAATAGATCCAGCACAAGGACAAATTATTGTTAACGCTGGCGGTAGTGTTATTGTAAACTCAAGTGTTACATATAATGTTAGAAATGCAGGTACAGCAGCTTCAGGTGCGTCATCTGCCGTTTTTGCAGCAGGTAATATCTTTGCACTTACTGGCGCGAGCAATCTGACTGTGAATGGAAATATTACATTTAACAATACAAACATTGCCTCAACAGATGGCGATAATGCTGAACGTAATGGAGTAACATTATCAAATAATGGTACAGGTAGTTTAACAATTGCTGGAAATATTACAACTCCTCTTTCCAGTACAGTTTTTGCAACACCAGGTGCTGGTGGTGCAGGCACAAATCAAGCTTGGGTTGATGTTATCTTAGATAACCTTAGCACTGGTTCATTTTCTGTAAGAAGCGCTGCTCTCAGAGGAGCTACCGGTACAGCAGGTATCAATAATGCTGGCGGTGGTTCAATGACTTTAGGTCAAGCTGGTGACGTTATTACAACTGCATATGATGTTGTAAATAGCGGAGCTACTGCTGTTATGACTGTAAATGCTGGCGCAACATTTAGTAGTGCGTTTACAACAGTTAACGCAGCTTCTTTGGTTACATTTAACGCTGCCGCAACAATTGGCGGTATTGTAACACACGCTGGTAAGATGAGAATTAATTCAAATGTTATCACTTTAACTAGAACTGGCGCAGGTACATTAGCTGGCGCTGGTGATATTTATTCTGTAACAACTGCTACGACTGGTAGCGGTTGGATTAAATTTACAGGTGCTTCACCAACCAGTACATTTACTGGAAATTTACCAAACGTTGAAGCTAACAATGCTACAACAGCATTAGCCTTAGCTGGCAATAATATTTTTGGTGATTTGAAGACAACTGGAACTGGCGCAACAATCGGCGGTGCTTCTGATATTAGAGGTAACTTAGATTTAGCTAGTGGCGGCGGTACTGTTACTATTAACGGCGCAACTACAGTTCGTGGAAACGTTGAAATGACAAGTGGTAACGTTACATTGGGTACAAATAACCTAACAGTTAACGGTACTTTTAATATGCCACAAGGTACATTTACCTTTGGCGCAAATACATTAAACTTAGTTGGTAATTTTAACAGAACTGGTGGAACAATCAATGCTGCAGCTGCCGGAACTGGAACTTTGAATTTCGCTGGTACAGCTTCACAAACATTCAACCCTGGTACACAGATGAATGTTTACCGAGTAACAGTTAATAATACAGGTCCCTACTTAGTTAACGTTATTGCAAATGATGTAGTTACGATGCAAAATTCTTTGATTGTGCTAAATGACTTTACAATTACCACGGGACAAGTTGCTTTAGGTACATCCAACATTAGAATGCAGCAAGTTGCTGGCGCTCTTAGTGCAAGATTCACAAATGGCGGCCGCGGTTATACATCGAATGGAATTGGTGGTATTATATTCGAAGGTACTGGAGCGAATCCAGCAGGTGGTGGTGACGGAGCTGTTATAACAGGTACTCAACCATTCTCGAATATTTATGTTAGATTATCAGTCCCAGCCAACAATATATTAACTTTAGGAGCTGTTAAAATCTCTGGTGTTATTACATTTGATGGCGGTGGTATTGAAGTTGGGGCTGCTAATGATGGCGACGCATTTGCTGCTTCCACATTAGCTTTAGATGATGCATTGGTTATTCCAACAGTTGTAATAAATACGCAAAATGCACACGCTTCTCCGTATTTTGTAACAACTGCACCTACAGTTACTTCCGTTTATAACTTATCATATACTGGTCAAACTGCGCGTACCATAACAGCTGCAGATTTTATTACTGGCGCTGTTAATAATCTATCTCTTATTGCTGGTACAGCTGGTAAAACTATTACTTTCTTGAATGCTCCTGGAACAATCGTTGGGAGCTTATCAGTTGATGACGGTGAAACATTACAATTAACTAATGGTGGCGCTCAAACATTGACAGCTAGCGGTAATACTGCCGCTCATGTTGTTAACGGAACAGTTACAGGTGGTACTCTACAAATCACAGGTACTGCCGCTTCATTAACCGGTGGAGTTGGTGCAACAAACGCTTCATTGGTAGCTAACTTAACAGTTGCTCCTCTGAGTGCCGGAACATTCACCTCAACAGGAATGAAAAATCTTGGTAACGTAGTTATTAACCAAGCTAATTTAGTTTCAAACATTACAATGAATTCAGCTACAGCAGCTATTACATCTTTCACAAATACTGCAGGAACAACAAACCTTAACATGAACTCAACAGTTTCTGGTATTGCTGGCAACTTTACAGTGACAGCTGGTGCCGTTACTTTGACCATGAATGGTGGTGCAGCTGGTACAAGAACAATTGCAGGTGCTTTAGCAGTTAACGGCGGTTCTTTAACATTAGGTTCACATATTAATGTTACTGGTGCTGCTAGCCAAGCTGGTGCAGGTTCATTGGCTCTTGGTAACTATAACTTAACTTTAGCTAACACATACGCTCACGCTGGTACCGGTACAATTACAGCAGGTACAGGCGCTATCGTTGCTGCTACAGCTTTAGTTCCAGCTACTTATACATTTACCACAGCAGTTGATATTCCTAATCTTACAGTTAATTCTCCTGCAGCTGGAATTCAGATGGTTACAACAGCATTGAATGTTACCAATAAATTAGTTCACACCGCTGGCGATATTGATGTTAACGGTCTTGCATTAAACGTTACAGGAGATACTTATACATATACAGCTGGTACATACTCAAATACTGCAGGTACGGCTGCTGGTAAAGTTGTTCTTAAGGGTTCAGCTTTAACAATTACTGGTGCTGCTAACCCATTGTTTGGTTACCTTGAAGTAAATTCAACTGGTACAGTAACATTCCAAACAAGTGACTTAGCAACCCCAACTGCAAGAAGTTTCCAAGTTGCTGATGGTTTCACACATACAGCTGGAAACATTGCTCTAGGAATCAATGATTTAGAATTAACAAATGATGCTATTGTTACTGTTAATGCTGCCTACACAACAGCTGCTACTGCCGGTACTGTTACAGGTACTGCAACTGGCGCTAACTTAGGTGAAGTTGTGTTCAGCGGTAATTTTAACGGTGTTCAAAACCTAACTTTAGCTGATAATTATTCTATTCAAAACTTAAGAGTTGCTAACACAGCTCATACTTCAGTTACAAAAACAGACACCAAGATTCTTACTGTTGTAAGTAACTTTGGTTTAGGTGACAACTTTACGTTTGGCGCTACTGCGCGTTTAGTTCTTGGTGATGGCGCAACCATTACAAGAATTAACGGTGTATTCGATCAAGCTCCAACTTTTGGTGCTACAACAAACGTAGTTTATAACGCAGCCTTAAATACAAATAAAGAACTACCATTAACAGGATTAAATAATCTTACAATTAATGGCAACGTTACATTCACAGCTTCAGCTCCAGCAACAGGCAGCCCAACTGTAAATGGTACATTGTTCATGCAGTCAGGTACAATTGATTTGGCAACAAACTCAAAAGTACTTACAATTGCAGACGGTGCTACAATTAACAGATCAGGCGGCGCGTTTGGTGGCGCAGCAGCAGATAAACCAACTGTAACCAACTATAAACTTGTTTATTCAGGTGCAGCTGCTCTTACAGATGGTAAAGAATTAATTTCTACAAATTGCACAAATTTAACAGTTTCTATGACCGGTGGCGGAGTTACACTTGGTAATGCTAGAACAGTTGGTTCATTTGATATGAGTCCAACAGGTGCTGGCGCTGCTAACGTTTATTTCGCAATTGGCGCAGATAACGCACTGCAAACATTCACGGTTACTGGCACAACTACTATTAATAATGGTATTGTTTCAACAACCGACGCAGTTGGTGGCAATTCAAGCGCAAGTACATTCGCAGCTCAAGGTTCAGTTGTGGTTAATGGCGGAAGTCTTGGTAATCTAGGCGCTGATAACGGTGCTGGTGTTGATGGTGGATTGAACTTAACATTTAGTGGTGCTGCTGCTCAAGCATTAACATTAAATGGCAACATTACATTACCTAACATTACTTTAAATAGCACTGCTACTACAGCAGCTGGTGCTGTTGTTAATGTTACAGGTGGAAATTTAACAATCACAAACTTGTTAACATTCCAAAATGGTATTTTGAACATGGGTTCAAATACTCTTACTCTACCTCGTCCAACTGGTGCTGCAAATGGCGGTTTAGCATTTGACAGAAGCGCAGTAGGTGTTGGTGAATTTGGTCACGTAGTTGGTAAAATAGCTCGTCAAGCAAATTCTAATGATGGTGCTGGTGGAACTAACGGTCGTTTTGAATTCCCAACTGGTACATTAAGCGGAGAATATCGTCCTGCAGCAATTAACTTTACTCCAGCTTATGTTGTAAACAACCCAGTTATTATCGAAGTTAACCATCTGGATGTTACTCCAGAGGGTACAGTTGGCTTACCATTAGATGGTGGTAATGGTGTTAAAATTGGTAATTATCCTAAATTCTACTGGTTAGTAAACACAACACCTTCTAGCTTAAGCTCAACTCAAAACTTTGATATTGACTTACAAGCTAATAATATTGGTCTTCCATACACAAGTGACGCATTATTAAGAATTATCAGAAGACAAGATGGCGCAGCAACAAGCAACGCATGGTCAATGCAGGGTGTAGCTTCAAACTACGCTAACTACCAAGTAGTTACTGGTACAGATACAACAGTAGTTGCAAGAACTACCTCCTCACAAGGTGGATTAGTTCAACAAGGTAGCCGTTTCGCAATTGGCGTTCCTACAAGAGCTCCAATGTTCACAGCTCCAGTTGCATTAACAGCTTCTATTAACGAAAACGCAACATCTACAATTCAGGTAACTGCTGATCCTAATGATGTTGGTGAAACAGTTGCATATAGCTTAGTTACAGCTCCTACATGGGCGGCAATTAACGCTACTTCTGGATTATTAACATTAACTCCAAGTTATTCTGATGGTTCAGCAACACCTTATCAAATCGTTGTAAAAGCTTTGGATAGTGGTGGAGCTTCATCATTATTAACTCTTACTATTACAGTTGTTAACGTAAACAGAGTTCCTTCATTTACTGCTACAGGCGCTGCAGTGTTAACAGCTCAAACAGTTAAAGCTGGTTCAACATTAAACTTTACTTACTTAGCAGTTGATGCTGACGCTGATGCTTTAACATATACTCTTACACCGGCAATTACTCCGGCATTCGCAGGTACAGCTACATTAACAGCTACTGGCGTTTTAACATTCTCACCAGTATTCGCTGACGCTGGTAAAGTATTTGTAGTATCAGTTCAAGCAGCAGATGGTAATGGTGGAACAGTAGCAACAGCCGCTAACATTACTGTTAGTTATGCTGGCGAAAAGGGTGATGTTGATGGTAACGGTACAGTTGCTTCAGCAGATGCTTCACAAATTCTACAGCATGTTGTTGGTTTAGTATTAATTACAGACCCAGCAAAAGTATGGGCAGCAGACGCAAACAATGATGGTGTTATAGGCGCTATCGACGCTGCTTGGGTTCTTTATAAATTCGCAAACGGTTCATTCCCAACCGCTTCATTAGTAGCAAGCGAAGTTTCCGCTGAATTCGGTAAACTAAGCAAAGTTGCTAAAAACGAAGCTTTAGTAAGTGGAAATCAAACCGGTACATCTACTTTCGCATTACCAATTTCAATTAGCAATGCTAAACAAGTTCAGTCTCTTTATGCGGAATTTGCAATTAGCAATGGCGTTGACTTCCAAAATATCCAAGCTAATTTACCAGAAGGATGGATGATTCAATCTAAATTCGAAAATGGTATATTAAAAGTAGCTATGGCTGGTATCAACGGTTTAGCAAGTGGTAACGTTGCAGTTATTAATGTTGGTTTAAGAAATGTTGAAACAACCGGCGAAATCTCCGGTACTTTAACAATTAATGATAATGGACTTCAATCACTTGAACCATTAAAATTAAGAGCAATCCCAACAGAATTCGGTTTAGGTCAAAACTATCCGAATCCATTTAACCCAACAACAAGCATTAAATATCAAATTGCTGAAAATGCTAATGTTAGCTTAACC
Organism: Melioribacteraceae bacterium; assembly: GCA_019638015.1. Taxonomy (NCBI): domain Bacteria; kingdom Pseudomonadati; phylum Ignavibacteriota; class Ignavibacteria; order Ignavibacteriales; family Melioribacteraceae; species Melioribacteraceae bacterium. The sequence continues at coordinate 652,255 of JAHBUP010000001.1, forward strand.
GTTTATAATATGTTAGGACAACAAGTAAAATCATTAATTACCGGTCAACAAGAAGCTGGTTACTATACAGTTAATTGGGACGGAACAAATGAATATGGTTCAAAAGTAGCTTCAGGTATATATATTTACAGACTACAAGCTGGCAAATATATTCAAACATTGAAGATGAACTTATTGAAGTAAGATTCACCAAATGAAGGTGGATTAATTCCACCTTCATTTAATTAAACAATTAACAAAAACTGAGGTTAAGAATGAGAAATATGAAAATAAGCGTTGTTAAGTTTCTGAGTCTTCTCGTAGCGATGCTTATGCTAGGATCATTCAGTACATTTGCTCAGGTTAGTGTAACATTACCAAGTGTAGTGGGGACCTCCGGTCAGACTACAAGCGGAAATGTTACGGTTGGTGATCTTACAGGACAGAATGTAACAGCTTTTCAATTTACAATTACGTATGATAAAAGTGTTGCATATATAACTGGAGCTGATAACGCTGGTACATTATCTGCGTCGAATGCTCTCACTGTAAACGCCGATACGGCAAATGGAAAAATTTCTGTGGCATGGGCAAGTGCAACCGCACTCTCAGGTTCGGGAACTCTCCTAAAATTGAATTTCCTATTTAGAGGTTTTGGTAACGCAGTTTTAGCATTGAACAATACATTTATGTTTAACGCTGGAACTCCAGCTGCTACAACCACTAATGGAAACGCTTTAACAGCTGCTACATTGATCACAGTTAATGATGTTACTGCAAAGACGGGTGAAAATATTATGATCCCACTTTCAGCTACAAATTTAACATCAGGTCAAAATGTAGTTTCTTATAACTATGAATTAACTTATGATGCAGCAAAAATTGACATCACAGGTTACGAGCTTGCCAATACTTTAAGTTCAGATGGCAATGCCTCTATAAACTTAAACACTGCCGGTGTAGTAAAATTTGCATGGGCAAGTGCTACAAATTTGGTTGGTAACGGTGTTTTAATGTATTTGAAAGGAAAAGTGAAAAATGTTGCTGGAACAGCAAATGTAGCTTTAACTTCGTTTCTCTTTAATAATGGCGTTCCAACAAATACAACAAAAAATGGCGTTGTTACAATCACAACAACAAATGTTGCTCCTACATTAGCTTTTTCTCCAGCGGGACCGATATTTGTAACAGATGAACAAAAACCACTTACATTCACATTAGTTGGAACAGATCCAGGTGACGTGCTTACATACTCAGTAGTTGGTGAAATGCCAACAGGCGCTTCATTAAACGCTACTACCGGTGTATTCACATGGACTCCTAACTACGATCAGGGCGGAAAAAACTATTCAGTTAGTTTCAAAGTTACTGACCAGGGTGGTTTATCAGCTACAAAATTAGCATCCATTATTGTGTACAATGTTAACAGAGGTTTGCACTTCACACAAACTCCTGCTGATCTCGTAACAGTACAAGTTCACAATAAACCTGTATTTTATACTTTCACATGGAAAGCAGTTGATGATGATGGAGATCCAGTGATCTACGCATTGCTAGCTGGTCCTGGTGGAAGTAGCATTACTACAGATGGTGTATTCAGCTGGGCTCCAACTGTTGAACAAGCCGGAAAAACCTTTGTAGTTACTGTTCAAGCTACTGATGGTGAATTATCAGTAACTAAATCAGTTCAGGTTAAAGCTAGTGATAATGTAACTGGCGTTCAGGATGAATTAGTTCCAACTACTTTTGAACTAATGCAAAATTATCCAAATCCATTTAATCCATCTACAACAATTAAATTTGGCATTCCATCTACATCGAATGTTAAATTAGTTGTAATGAATATTTTGGGTGAAGAAGTTGCGCAATTAGTAAATAGAGTAATGGCAGCTGGTTATCATCAAGTTGAATTCAATGCATCAAAATTAAATTCAGGTATGTACATCTACAAAATTGAAGCAAATGATTTTGTTTCTATTAAAAAGATGATTCTTATTAAGTAATATCTGATAGTTCTTAAAATGCCCCTTTAAAAAGGGGCATTTTTATTTTAAATTGATATCAGTAAAAAGAGGGTGGAAAACTATGATACAGCTCATTAAAAAAGTATCTTTTATAATTTTATTAGTTCAAAGTTACTTGCTCGCTCAAGTGACTGTTACACTGCCCACAATTTCTGGGCAGCCAAACACTTCTATTACAGTACCGGTAACCGTTTCTCAGTTGCCTGCTTCCAACGCCGCAAACGCGGTTACATCTTATGATTTTCAACTTAATTACAATAAGAATTCTATTTATATAACCGCTGTATCAACATCAGGAAGCATTACGAGCGGTACAATGACAGTTGGACCAAGAGTGTCACCTCAAGACGCTTCCATAGATACTTCAAAAGGATTTATAAGAGGAGCATGGGCCTCCGCCACGCCAATTACTGGTTCAGGCACATTATTTAATATAACGATTAAATTTAGAGAGAGCGGTGCGTCTGTATTGGAATTCAGTACCACATCTCCCTTTACATTTAATGGTGGAAATCCAACTGCTAATGTTGTTAATGGGTTAGCAACAGTCAGTACAGCAAATCAATCTCCAATCTTTGATAATATTCAAAAAAAAACAATAAAAGAAGGTAAAGAATTAAACTTTACCGTTAATGCTGTTGACCCAGAAGGCGCGGCTATAACTTATTCTGCCACAGGATTACCTACCGGCGCAAGCTTTACACCAGCAACTAAAACTTTTAATTGGACCCCCGGGTTTACTCAATCGGGTAATTATTTCGTTGATTTCTTTGCTAATGATGGTAATTCATCTGGTAAACTAACCGTTAATATTGAAGTGCTTGACTCAAACTCTGTACCTGTAATGACGGCTATTCCCAATAAAACTGTCGCCGAAGGTGAGTTATTAACTTTCAAGGTAGAAGCTACTGATGCTGATGGTGATAATTTACTATATTCATCAAGCGTACTTCCTCCAAATGCTTCTTTCAATTCTACAACACAGATGTTCAGCTGGACACCATCATTTAACCAGGCGGGTAATTACGCAATTGTATTCTTTGTAACCGATGGGGTAAATTCTGTTTCGAGAACAGTTGTAATTGCTGTGACTGAATCAAATCAAAAACCTATATTTACAAATAAGATTGGAAATGTTACAATCAACGTTAATGTACCGGCAGTTGAATATACGTTTCAATATACAGGCCAAGACCCGGAAGGATCCTCATTAATTTTTAGTTTGTTGGATGGACCCGCAGAATCTGTTATTACAATGGGAGGACTGTTTAAGTGGACACCAAAGCCTGCTGATGCAGAGAAGACTTTTAGAATTATAGTTAGTCTTTCCGACGGTCAATTAAACTCGGCTGATACTTCATTTATCACTACCGGGAAAGTTGTTTCGGTTGAAAATACAAGTGATCTTCCCAATAAATTTGAATTATATCCAAATTACCCTAATCCATTTAATCCATCAACAAAAATTAAATTTGATATACCGGAAAGCTCCGATATTCGAATTATTGTATTTGATGTTTTGGGTAAGGAGAAGGCGGTGATAGCAGAGGGATTCAAAGCGGCAGGTACATACGAATTAGATTTTACAGCTAAGGACTTAAACAGCGGAATTTATTTTCTGCAAATGAAAGCCAAAAATTTTATTAAAACAACGAAAATGATACTATTGCAATAATCATTTACAGATGCAAATTCGGATTAAAAATTTAATTAAATAAGTTATGTTTTATCGAATTGTATTCTTCATAATACTACTAAATTCACTTCTGCAAGCTCAGGGAACTTGGAGAGAGGTTACAAAAATGCCTCGTCCAGTAACTGAAGCCCAAATAATCTATAATGAAAGTCAATCGCGCCCTCAGTTTTACATTATCGGTGGTTATTCAGATATTGAACAGAGAACGGTCAATTGGATCCAGATTTATGATATATTTAATAATACTTGGGAATTAATTGAGAACGGAATAAATTTTAGAAGGAAAAATTTCTCAGCGGCTTTGTGGGATTCATCCATTGTATTGTTTGGTGGTTTGCAGAATGAAGTAGTTAGCACACCCAACGCTGAATTGTTTAGTCTTTCTAAAAGAAATTCAACAATATTTGAACCAAGTGATAAGTATGTTTTTGATAGAGTTTATGGTAATTGTTTTATTAGTAAGGATACACTATTCGTTCTCGGAGGTAATGTTAAGAGTCAGCCCTACGTTTCTGCATTCAATCTTAAATCAAAAAAAGAAGTTTTTACTGTAACCTACCAGCCGGCCGAAGCTTTACTTGATGAAATGGGTTTTTTCAAAGATGGATTCTTCTATCTTTTTGGTGGTGTACGATTTGTTATAACTAAGGGGACGAAATATTTTGATCAAAAGAAAAGAATGGTTAGTGAGACTCCAGTTACACTCCTTGAACCTAGGGCAGGTGGTGCGGCAATTTATAATTCCAGATTAGGGCATGGGTTAGTCATTGGCGGTTATAATGAAGGGAGAAAAGCTCTTTCATCGGTAGAGTTTGTGTTATTTAATAATGATAATACTTTTTCAATTTATAGAACTGGCAGTATAAATTTTGCCAGAAGAAATCCCATGGCTGCAAACTATGCGAACACAATATTCCTTTTTGGCGGGAGAGATGCGGATGGGAATATTGTCAGTCAAGTTGAACAGTACATTAGTAGTGTTTCGGATATTACTGAGGAGAGCGCAATTCCTACTAACTTTAATTTATTCCAAAATTACCCAAATCCTTTTAACCCGAACACGAGCATTAAATTTTCTTTACCAAAAGAGAGTAATGTTGAGTTAAAAGTGTATAATCTTTTCGGTGAGGAAGTAGCTCTACTTTTAAAAAGATTTATGCCGGTAGGTAATCACTCAATTAGTTTTGATGCATCCGGTTTGCCAAGTGGCACCTACTTTTACAAATTAACAGCCGGTGAATATAGTCAGGCTAAAAAAATGCTTCTACTAAAGTAATTTGTGATTAAAAAAGAAATTTCTAACCCCGGTTTTACGGGGTTTTTTATTTTAAATAATTGGTAGTCGGTAGAATTAATGAGTGAAATCGTTGGGGAGAATATTAGTTGCCGGTTCGCAGACATATTTATAACAATGGTAAAATGTAATCTTATTATTAATCATTTTATAATTAGCGAATATTTCAGGTAAGTCAGAATTATGAAGCATAATTAAAAATAGTGAGGGATTGTTTTTGGCGCTCAATTTTTTGATTAGCTGGTCTAGTTCATTTTTATCCTTATAAACAATAACTAAAAGACTTAATCTCTCACCGCTATAAACTAAATTACTTGCCGCGAAATATGAATAACCAGCGGGATAGGTATTTATAAGATTTGCGTAATGTCTTGAAATCTTTTCTACCGTAATTAAGTATCTGCTTTCCGGAAATATATGTGCTAATATAGAAAGACAGTGATATAATACAGAATTTCCTGAAGGATAAGCTCCATCATAAAATAGTTTGGTACGGGAGATTAAATCAGTTATTGTAGATGATGAAAAATAAAAACCGGCTTCTTCGTCACCGAAATCGGAAAACACCCTATCCATCTTCTTTTTTGCGTCAATCAGGTACTCTAATTTTTGAGTTGCCTGAAATAGTTCTATCGTTCCCAATATAAAAAACGCGTAGTCATCTAAATTTCCTGATACCCGCGTTTTTTCATCTTTCCATGAATGAAAAAGCTGATCTGCCTCAGTCAAATTCTTTGATACGAATTGATAAGCTTTTTCAGCGGCAGAGATATATTTGAAATTATCGAATGTCCTACCAGCCTTAGCCATCGCGGCTATCATTAATCCATTCCAGTCGGCTAATATTTTATCATCTTTAAATGGATGAACTCTTTTATCTCTATGTTCAAAAAGGATTTGGCGTGCATCTTCGACAGATGATTTATATTCAGCCGAGATTAATTCAATACTATTACTGAGAAAGGGTATATTCTTACCTGTAAGTGAATGGGTTATTTCATCGTTGTAGTTTCCGGCAGAATTAATATTATAGTGCTCGCATATAAGCTTTGATTGCTCCGGTGAAAGTAGGGACTCGATTTCACCCTTCTCCCATAAATAAAATAATCCTTCAGCACCTTCACTATCTGCATCTTCAGCGCAATAAAAAGCCCCATCGGGAGAGGTCAATTCTCTCGAAACATATTCAAATATTTCACCTACCGTGTTCTTGAACAAATCATTCTTTGTGTAATTATAAGCCTCGCTGTAGGTATAAATTGCCATTGCCTGATCGTAGAGCATTTTTTCGAAATGAGGAACCAAAAGTTTTTGATCTGTTGAGTAGCGGTGAAAACCAAATCCTACTTGATCATAGATACCGCCGCACCTAAATTTTATAAGTGTATTTTCAGTCATCGTTAAAGCATTACTATTCACTGGGGAATATCTCAGTAAAAAAAGTATGTTCTGAAGTGAGGGAAATTTTGGTGCAGTACCGAAGCCGCCAAACTTTTCATCATAGTTAGATTGGAGGGATTCAAAAATTTTATCATTTAAATTGGCGTTATATGTAGCTACCGGTTGTTCCGCATCAGTTTTATTTAAGTATGATACAATTTCCGAGCTGGTCTTTTTAATATCAGTACGGTTATGATTCCATGCTTCAATAATTTTTTCGAGAAGCTCAATAAATGTAATCCTTCCAAACTTTCTATCTTTAGGAAAATATGTACCAATAAAAAATGGTCTTTTATTGTGATCTATGAATACAGTTAAAGGCCATCCTCCTCTAACTCCCATTATCTGCGCGGCATTCATATAAACATGATCTAAATCGGGACGCTCTTCACGGTCAAGTTTTATCGAAATAAAATTATCATTTAGAAATCTTGCCGTTACCTCATCCTCAAACGATTCATGTTGCATTACATGGCACCAATGACAAGTTGAGTAACCAATTGATAAAAATATTGGTTTGTTTTCTGTGATTGCCTTCTGAAAAGCTTCCTCGCCCCATGGATACCAATCTACAGGATTGTACGCATGCTGCAGAAGATAGGGATTGCTAGTATTTATTAAACGATTTGCTTTTTTATTTTTCATTATTATAAAACGAAATGGAAAGAGTAAAAGTTCAGATAAGTGAAGTGGTAATTAATAATCAATTGCAACAAAACAACTCTAATCCTTTCTTCCTCTTGTAATCAGTCCGATCATTAATGAAAGAATTGCTGAACCGATTATTGACCAGACTATAGGGAAAGTTCTTCCTTGAATTTGTATAGTGTAAAAGAGAGGTAGATCTAATTCGTCGGCGATAATTGGTCCTACCCATGCGCCAAGAAAACCTATCACTATTGAAGCAAAGCAACCGCCGATTGAATAGCCCGATAAACTTTTCCCTATAGCTCCACAAATTGCCGCAATTAAAAGTAATACAAGAAAACCGCCTAAAGTCATTTTAGCTCCCTAAAAATTAAATTCAGCTACGACTACTTTGTTCGTAAAATTAGTTCTTGGAAAAATTCTTTATTAGTGTTGTCTTCAAATAGAGAATAAGAATTCACCAGATTATTTAATACTCGCATTAATATAATTTTTGCCGAGTAATTTTCATAAATAATACTTTCGGCGGAGGGTAAATCTCGAAGCAACTCTCTAATTTCATTTTCGAGGATCATTTTTCCGCCATTGAAACAATCAATAAAAATAATCTCATTCTCAATTTTAACACGTGTTAAAAAATGCCCAGGGAAGTTACAACCTTGAATATTAAAATCGAGTCGATAGCCCGCCAGCATATATATCAATGATAAAGTTATTGGCAAGCCCTGCTTTTCTTTGATAGCATAAACCAAATTACTGTTAAATGGATTATTGTAATCCTTTACAGCGCCTTTTATACCAAATTCTTGAAAAAGAAAATTCGATAAATCTATCTCATCGCCGTAGGGATATTTGAGTAAAAAGTCATCTGTTAATTCTTGAATGTATTTAGGCAGATCCTTTTCACTAAAAAAACCATAATGAAAATAGGATAATACTGTGAGCGCCGATTCCAATTTTTGATACTGGTCGGAAAAATTTAATGCTAATTCCCAATTTTCGAGAATCCATCTCCTTCTATTCGAATAAAAAATCGGTGTTAGTAAACCGAGCTGAAGCGGGGAGAGGGTAAGATCACGACTGAAAATATCCTTTTCAAGGTTAATTCCATAATTCTCAAATTTACTGATGATCTCAATTCTAACCTCAGGCGTATCATCATCCAGAAGATCTATTAAATATGGTAAATCCTTGAAACTCATCTTTTCCCTAATATTTACTTCGCATAAATAATAATTACAATTTACCATTTTATAATCGAGTAAATAATAGAAAAAGTAAATCCGGAAATGGATAATATGCCGGTAAACAAAACTTAAACGAATTAATCAGTTTCTTAGTTATTTAATAATTCGTTTTTACTACAATTAAACAATTTTGCTGTGTACCAATTATCATCCAAACTTAAGATTGATTTGACCTCCAAACCATTTTCCCGGGCAATATTTTGGATAACATCATCATGAATATCGGATATAGTATTTGAATCTTTGTTAGGCCAAAACACGGTAATGAACCCATTATTATGAATATATTTTTTGAATACCGGGAGATCAACTATTAATTCATTTTTCGATTTTACGAATAATTGAATGTTATCGACCTTTCGATCTAATTTTTCCAGAATAGTAATTCGAGATGATAATTCAACATTAAATTTTGATCGATACTCGTGAGGTTCATTTATAAGTTTGATTAGCATACCATCATGAATGCCCAATAATTGCGCTATTTGAATTTTACTTTTCATTTCTCTTTTTATTTGTGCTGATTGGACGGATAAAGAGGATACAAAGTTGCTTTTAATTTATGGCATTTTAATCGTCAAAGCTTTGAAGGGAAGATTGACAGTAAAATTATATGAAGGATATTCAGAAATTATCCTTTTAATTTTCTCGATCCCTTTTTTGTACTCGTCGGCACTAAGTATGCTGAGCTGGCTTGCTTGCGATTTTTCTAAAAATGGATCGTTAAAAACATCACTTCCAACATATGTTTTAGCAACAAGGTCCACATTATCCATTTCTAAAGTTGATCCCGGAATTTGACTACAAATTTTTACCAGTTCAGAAAAAGAGGGAGTCCTGTTCAAATCAAATTTCCTAACTCCATCAAAGAAATCATACATATACCATTTACAAGATTCATCATGGGGATCAAAACCAATAATCAGTAGAATTCCATTCTTATTCAATGATGCAGTCGCTTCCATAATAAATTTTTTTTTATCTGAGAAATGATGAATAGCGTTAATACAATAAATGAATTCGAGCGAATTATTTTTAATTGGGAAATTTGTAGCATCTGCTTGAAGTAAATTTTTAATGTCGTAGCGTTTTTTACCATCTAGAAGCATATTAAGTGAATAATCGGCACCTACAACATTTACTAAATTAGAAATTAAGTTTAGCCAGTATCCGGTTCCGCATCCAATTTCTAATGCGCAGCAAATGTTGTTTTCTCTTATTAATTCAACTAATTTATTCTCGGCGAGAAATAATCTACTGGTATCGTAACGTTTGTGGTACGATCCAGCAATGCTGTCATAACATTCACGGATATTTTTAGACTCGATCATAAGATTCGCAAAACTAACTAAGTATAATAACGTCCTAATTTATGAAAATTCAAATTGGAGATGAAAATGAAAAAGTTATTTATGTTTATTTTCTTCTTATCTGTATCTTTTTTGTATGCTCAAGAGGAAACAATATTTGGAAGCGGAGAAGTAACTCATGGCGGTTTTGGTGGACCAGTAGTAAAATTTACAGAGATTAATGGTCAAACTGGTGTATTGGTTGGTGGAAGAGGAGGGTGGATAATCAATAATACTTTAGTTATTGGCGGCGGTGGTTACGGTTTAGCAAATGATGTTGAGGGTTCGAAGGTTTTTTTAGGGAGCGTTCAAAAATTAAATTTTGGCTATGGCGGTTTTGAAATGGAATATATTATTAACTCAGATAAGATGATTCACGCTACAGTAGGATTTTTAATTGGCGGCGGGGGCGTTAATCATAGAAACTTTTGGGGTGATCTTGATTTTGATATGAAGACGGCCGACACATTTTTCATTACGGAACCTTTTGTTAGCGTTGAAGCAAATATACTTTCATACTTTCGAATCTGCGCGGGAGGAAGTTATCGATATATTTCTGGAATAGATGAAACTCCTAATCTTGGTAATAATGATTTTTCCGGTGTTTCGGCGTTTTTAACTTTTAAATTTGGAAAGTTTTGATAATAAAAAGTCCGCCAAATGGCGGACTGCAAGTAGTGATTATAGAATCCTATTTTTTGTTTGATTTGCCTAACGGCACTGAAAAGATAAAAAATATTTTTAAACTTTTCACTTTTTCTCTTCCCAATCGGTAAGTTTTCCATCTTTAAAAAAGAAGGTAACTTCTCCATAGTATAGCTGTTGAAACACTCCCCATTTCTCAACATTTTTTTCTCTTTTATCTGGAGTGCCCCATCCGGCAATCAGCATTTTGTCGGTCATCCCTTTCCAAACTTGTTTGTTGTAAATCCTCAATCCGTTTACTTCGCCAAATTTTTTTTTATACAACAAGATGGTTCCACTAATCTCATTTTCAATTTTCTTATCAAACAACCCTAATTCCAATTTTAAACTGTCAATTGATTTTGAGAGAAGACTTTTGTGCAGCAGCAAATTCTTTTTAATTGCGCTCATCGAATCTTTTTGAGAAGTAATCTCATGTTCAGAGAGGCTATTATAATTTTGTGAATAAATTATAGATTGAATTAACAGAAAGATTATAAATAATTTTTTCATAGTTGAACTGGAATTAATTAAAAAAAATCCCGCGTAAACGGGATTTTTTATGAGTTATTAAGTCATTTTACATTTTGAAATTATGGGAGCAGAATACTACCATCTTCTTCCGCCGCCGCCGCTTCCGCCGCTATTTCCGCCACGGGAACCGCCTCTTCCACCACCACCGCGTCTATTATCGGTTTTGGGACGAGCTTCATTAACGACAATTTTTTTGCCTTTTAATTCTCTTGTGTTAAGTTCTTCAATTGCTTTTGTTGCCGCAGCTTTATCATTCATTTCAACAAAACCGAAGCCCTTTGATTCACCCGAGAACATATCACGGATTACTTTTACACTTTTTACTTGACCATATTCCTTGAATAATAATTCAAGATCCTCGTCAGTTGCTTGATAAGATAAATTCCCAACAAAAATATTCATTTAAATCTCCTTCATATTAATTGATTAAAATAATCTCTGAGAGAATTTAAGATCGATTTTTCTGATGAGAAGCATTAGCGAAAAACTAATGCAGATTAAATGATAAAGAAAGAAGAGATGAACTGATCTTTAATCAAGTTTTAAATCGTGACTAAGGTCTTCAGAGTAAAAAAAAATGGAAGACTACTCTTCCATTTTGCGGGGCCGACGAGACTCGAACTCGCGACCTCCTGCGTGACAGGCAGGCGTTCTAACCAACTGAACTACGACCCCTTATAAAAATTACTCATAACAGTATTCAAAAAACAAATTAAACACAGTAACGTTTAATTGTGCCACCAAAAATAGTAATATTACCTATTCGATACAAGTTTCCTATAAATTTTCTGATCCGAAACTTACCCCGATAGACAATGCAGCTTCCACCCCCTGATCATTAACTTTAACCAATTTTTGATGTGAGATAGCATCTTCAATATCAACACTAATAATGCTATTCCCTTTTAAAGCCACCATTTGCCCAAAATTATTGCTTAAAACAAGATTTATTGCATTAGTGCCAAATTTTGTTGAGAGAATTCTATCGAATGCGGTAGGACTTCCACCACGCTGCAAATGCCCTAAAACGGTTGTTCTAGCTTCTCTTCCAGTGTCATGCTCAATTTTTTTTGCGATGAATTCACCAATTCCTCCTAATCGAATTGGATCTGTCCTTTTAGCATCAACCTCTTTTACGATCAATTCGCCATCTTTAGGTTTCGCTCCCTCAGCTGCACAGATGAGGCTGAATCTTTTCCCCATTTTTGTGCGCTTCTGTATTTTCTCAAATATCATGTCCCAATTAAACGGAATCTCTGGGATAAGGATAACATCAGCGCCTCCAGCAATTCCCCCATTGAGAGCAATCCATCCGGCATATCGACCCATTACCTCAACTACCATTACTCTATGATGTGATGATGCCGTTGTGTGCAATCTATCGAGCGCTTCAGAAACTACAAATACCGCAGAATCGTGCCCGAACGTGAGATCTGTTGCTTCCAGGTCATTATCGATAGTTTTGGGAACACCCACAACATTCATCCCCATTTTTCTAAGTTTATTGGCGATTGTCATGGTTCCATCGCCACCAATAACTACAACCGCATCGAGCTCCCATTCTTCATAATTTTTAAATACTTGATCTGATACATCTATTATCTTAATCTTATCATTTTCAATTACTGGCCAATGAAATGGGTCGCCTTTATTTGAAGAGCCGAGAATGGTGCCTCCTGTAGCTAGAATTCCCGACACATCCTTATTAATCAACTCCAAACCTCTTTTCTCAACTAATCCTTCAAATCCATCTTGAATGCCGATGACGGTGAGTCCATGATCGTGTGCCGGTTTTGTTACTCCTCTAATAACCGCGTTTAAACCAGGGCAATCGCCCCCTCCGGTTAAAATACCAATTCGCTTTACTTTTTTAGTTGTGGCCATAATTCTGATTTATCTCCAATTCATATTTAATTTTTATCTGCTAAGGCTCATTTCAATCTTGTGAAATTTTTAAAATGAAGCTTGGCAAATTTGTTCATTTGTTCCGTACCCACAATACTTTTTAATTTGTTCGCATAAGTTTCGGTTGCCGAAGAAGCTCCCTTGGGAATATCATAACCATTTTTATAATGTAATTTAAACCAATCTAAAAATGATGCGCGGGCAAGAATTGAAGCCGCGGCAACACCTGTATACTTTTCTGCTTTAGTTTCTTGAACAAACTTAACATCGTCGAATTTTGATGAAGAGGCAACATCTAAATCTCTTTTGCTGAATTTATCAGTAATAACATTCTTACTTTTTGATTTTTCCAAAAGGTTTTCAATAGCTTTAGAGTGAGCCCAGTTTAAAAGTTTATTAAGATTATTAAAGCGGGGATAAAGTTCATTGTATTTTTCGGGATTTATTCTAATCACTTCATAATTTTCTTTTACAATTCTTTTAATTGAAGGTGCAAGTATAGAAATCTGATTATCATTTATTAATTTACTGTCGCGCACACCAATACTAAAAAGTTCTTCCTTCGAACGTGGATCGACATGAACTGCAGCAACAACAAGAGGACCAAAAAAATCTCCTTTGCCGGCTTCATCTGTGCCAATATATTCATCGGGTTCTGCAACCGTCTGTTCAATTAATTCTAATTGTTTTTGATCAAAAATTATGCTGTTTAATTGATTGAATAGGGGAGAGGCATTGTCTCCTTGTAAAATTGTTTTTACTCCTTTTTTACCAAAGAAGACCTGAACTTTAATTTTATCTTTTCCGAGAACCGTATTAAATTCATAATTGTATTCTCTCAAAATTATCGATTCCGTTTTGAATCCCGAACTTTGGAGTAAGTTTTTTAGTTCTTCTGTTTTGTGCTTTGCATTTTCTTTAAGGATCATAGAATCAAAATTTATTTGAGAATAGTTTTTATTTTTAGATAATTTTTTGAGTCCGAACTTCTAATTTTTTTTATAGTTGATGCAAGTACCACGAAGAATCAATTCAGTGTCAACAATTATATGCTTGTATTCAAACTCATCTATATTATTGATGTTTTCAATGAGAAGATCAATTGATTTGTAAGCGAGTTGTTCGGTTGGCTGGTTGATACAACTTAATGGGGGAGATAAAAATTCCTGCACCGGAGAATTACCGAAACAGATTAAATCGATATCCTCCGGAATCCTCATTCCTACCTCCTTAGCCGCCTTATAAATTCCAATTGCTACCGGGTAAGTAACCGCCAATATAAATTCGGGCAAGTTATTTTGATGATAAAGATTCATAAATGTTTCGTAGCCATTTTTTTCATCATATCCACCCTCGATTATCCAATCCGATTTTACTTCTAAGCCATTCTTCTGCATAGCATTTTTAAAACCCAGTATTCTTTGCAGACCAATATTTACATTCGAATAACCCGCAAAGTGAGCAATTTTTTTGTAACCTAATTTTATGGCATGTTCGATTGCAATAAATGCGCCATTTTTATCATTAACAGTTACGGTGTTGCAGCGGGTTAGGTTTGGAATTCTATCCATAAACACGATTGGTGTTTGCCGTCTAAGAGCATTCTCAAAAATCTCAAAATCATTTGAATCTTGTGTAATAGAAACAATCAGCCCATCAACTCTTAATGAAAGCAGTGTTTGGATCTGTTTTTTCTGCATTTCCGAGTTTTCTTGCGAGACCGTTAAAAAGACCTGGTAGTTATTCATCATTGCATAATTGTAAATATGGTCCATAATTGCGCTGAAAAAATGATGTGCAATTTGTGGTAGTACCACGCCAATTGAATTGGATTTTCTTGAGGCTAAATTACGTGCCATTAAATTTGGGTAATAACCCAGTTCGTCGGCAGTTTTCTTTACTAATTCTGCTGTTGACTGGGAAACATCTGGGTGCCCGCGTAATGCTTTTGAAACTGTTATTAATGATACACCCAGTTTCTTGGCTATGTCGTTAAGCCGTATTTGTTTTGTGTTCATATTTAAAATCTATTTAATCTACTCCAATTCTATTTTAAAGTTATAAATTAAAATGAACATTATAAAGATTTGATTTAGTCAATAGGAGGTATTCGCTTAGGGCCTAATATTCTAAATATGGATGAATTTGTTAGCGATCTTTAAGGTAGAATTATTGACCAAATTATTGAATTTATAATTTGATTTTTAGATAGATGATTTTGTAATTTAACACAATCTTAATATAGCTCATACACATACAGTACTATTTTTAGTATGTATGAGAACACTTATTTGAAAAGATGAGTATGACAATTCAGTACAAAACTGTATTAGTAATTATTTTTTTAACATCACTTCTATTCAACTCACACTTAAAATCTCAACAGTTAGCGCTACCTAAACAAACTTTAGCTGAAATTGGTAACTATAAAATCAATCTGGATGATTTCAAAATCCGCTATGAAGAATACCTATTTTCGAGCGGATTAAAGGATAATATTGTAACAAGAAGAGCTATACTTAATAATGCAATTAATGAAATTATCCTTGAAAAATTTGATGACAATTCAAAAATTTATAATAATCCTGAGTTTAAAAGAGAAATTGAATGGGCGAGAAAACAAACACTTCTTGCTTATTTGAAAGACCAATTAGTCTATGCAAAAATTACTGCAAGCGATGAAGAAGTTAGAGATGCTTTTTATAAATCTAATGTTAAAATTGCCGCACGGCACCTTTACTGCCAAACGGAAGAAGAAGCAGACGCGATTTACCAATTGTTGCAGACTGGCTCCACATTTGAAGAATTGGCAAAACAGCTTTTTACCGACTCAACCCTGCAAAATAATGGTGGTTACTTAGGTTATTTTTCATGGGGTGAAATGGATCCTGCTTTTGAAGATGCTGCTTACTCCCTGCAAGTCAATGAAATTTCAAAACCCGTTAAACTCAAAAATGGTTTTTCAATTATTAAGGTGGATGATAGAGTACCCTTACCAATAATGACCGAGAATGAATTTTTGAATAAAAGAAATCATATGCAACGGGTTGTTAAAATGAGAAAAAGAAGACCCGCAGAGGTCGACTTTATGAATAAGATTTTTAATCAAAATGAAGTTAAAATTAATGATAATGGACTGAATTCTTTGCTGGCCAAGATAACTTCGGGAAATAATGAGCAAGAAGTATCTAACAAAAATAAAAATTCCATTGTTGCAAGTTATAAAGGTCGAACATATAGTGTGGACTATCTTTCAAGAAGGATAAACGATTTTCCAAAATATCATTTAGAAAAAATAACTGCAGCAAATACACTTATAAGCGCGATTAAAGGATTGATCCTTCAAGAGATATTATTAAAACTGGCCCATGATAATAAATTTGAAAATTCGGCAGAGGTGAAAAGTGTCATCAATAAATATGAAAAAAATATTTTTTTGAGATACAAGAGAAGCGAGATTGCAGAAAAAGCCATATTCCCAGATTCAGTGCTTTATTCTTTTTATGAAAACAATCTCACAAAGTTTATGGAAAGCGATAAAATAAATGTACAAGAAATTATTGTTAGAGAGAACTTGTTGGCTGAGAGATTGATTACAAGTTTACTCAATGGTGAAGATTTTGGGAAGTTAGCAATTGAGCATTCAACTCGAGAATGGTCAAAAAGTAATAGGGGAATATTAGGCTTGGCAGATGTGTCAAAGTTTGGTATTTTAAAAGACACATTATGGCATGCAGAATTGGGCAAAATTATTGGCCCAATTAAGATAGAAGATTCCTATGGAATCTTTAAAGTATTAGAAAAAAAGAAAGGTTTACCTAAGAAATTTAATGATGTTTATGATGAGGTTGTTCATTATACTAAAAAGGAAAAATCAAGATTAGTAGTTGAGCAGTACATTAGTAATATTTCAAAAAAAATAAAAATATTTATTGACGAAGACCTGCTGGGGCGTTTTACTCTCAGTCAATAAATTGTTCTTTAATTTATAAGATAGATAGCATTTATGGAGGCACCATGAAGAAACTTTTTACCATGCTATTGTTTGTTGCTATGCTACCCGTTATTATTAGTGCCGGCACCACTGGTAAATTAACAGGTAAAGTAACAGATAAAAAAACCGGCGAAGCTCTTCCGTTCGTAAATATTACGCTCGAGGGCACAACAATAGGCGCCGCATCCGATCTTGACGGTAGGTATGTTATATTAAATATCCCTCCCGGAAAGTATAATGTCAAAATACAATATATCGGGTATCAAACTGTTGTTATTGAAAACGTACAAATATCAATCGACTTAACTACTGTTCAAGACGCTCAACTAGAAGATACAGCGTTTGATATCGGGACTGTTGTTGTTCAAGGCAACGTTGACCGCATCCAAAAAGATGTTACCTCAAGCCAAGCCCGTGTAACCTCTGATGAAATCAAAAATCTACCGGTAGCCGAAATTAATGATGTGCTTCAACTCCAATCTGGAGTTACCAGAGGCGCTGATGGTAGCTTTCATATCCGTGGTGGTCGTTCATCAGAAATTGCTTATTGGGTTAATGGTATTTCTATTACCGATGCTTATGATAACAGTCGAGGCATCGATATTGATAATTCCAGCGTTCAAGAATTGCAAGTTATCAGCGGAACTTTTAATGCTGAGTATGGACAGGCACTTTCTGGTATTGTTAATACTGTAACCAAAGAAGGGGGTAGGTCATTTAAGTCAGATATAAAAGTTTATTCGAGTGATTATATAAGCAACTTTAAAGATTATTTTGTCGGAATCGATAAAGTAAATCCTTTGGCTAATTATAACCTTCAAGCAAGTTTAAGCGGACCAATTCCATTTACCGATAATCAGCTTACTCTTTTTGTGAATGGCCGTTATATGTATGATGATGGTTATTTATATGGTTATCATAATTTTAATCCGGATTCAACCGCTGGCGATGGTTCATTAACCGCAATGAATTGGTCGAAGCGATTTATTGGTCAATTTAACTTGAGTTATTACGCTTCATCATTTTTTAAATTCAATGCAGAAGTTCTGTATTCAAAAGAAAATTATAGAGATTATAACCACTTCTTTAAATGGAATCCATTCGGAGATGTGAATAAGTTTGCGGATAGCTACAATGCTACTTTTACAATGACTCACACAATTTCCGGAAGCGCTTTCTATACATTCAAGCTATCTCAATTCAAAAAAGATTTTGAAGAATATTTATATGAAGACCCGTTTGATGCTCGTTATATGCATCCAAATTCACTTCGTACAGTGGCTTATTCTTATGTTACACAAGGAACAAACTTGCATCGATTTTACCGTAAGACCGAAACTCTTATCGGAAAGTTAGATTACACAAGTCAGGTTAGCGAGAATCATCTTATTAAATTTGGTATTGAGGGGAGAGTTCATAACCTTAGTTTCGATGATTACAATATTGAACCCTTGAGAATAAACAATATTGAGGTTGAGCCGTTCCAGCCAGCTATTCCGGATATTAATACACCTAACAGAACTAAATACGACAGTGAGCCAATTGAACTAGCCGCTTATATACAGGATAAAATAGAATTTGAGAGTGTAATTATTAATATAGGATTACGTCTTGATTATTTTGACTCGAGAGGTAAAGTATTAGTTGATCCGACCGATCCAAATATAAATTTACCTTTGAGAAGTGAACTCGAAAATTTAACACTAGCTGAAAGAGAGCCATATTTTTATAAGGATGCTTCCGCTAAATGGTCGCTAGGACCACGATTCGGAATTGCATACCCAATTAGCGATAAAGGTGTTTTACATTTTTCATACGGACAGTTTCTGCAGATTCCCACATTTCAATATTTATTTAATCGTGGTCCTTATTACGTCCCCAATACAGGAAACGGATATGGAGTTTATGGAAATCCCGATTTAGAACCACAAAGTACAACAATGTATGAACTTGGTTTTAAACAAGAATTCTTCGATAACTTTTCAATGGAATTCACCGGATTCTATCGTGATATCAGAAACTGGATAACAGCTGGTCCACTAACTTCTACAAGAAATTTGGTGACCTATTCAAGTTATATAAATAAAGATTACTCTAATGTAAAAGGAATTACACTTAATGTTTCCAAAAGATTTTCAGACTTTTATTCACTCGATCTAAATTATACGTATCAAGTTGCTGAGGGGAGCAATTCAAGTCCAGAAGATGAATTTAACGCACAACTTGGAAATAATGAGCCAACACTTTTTTTAATACCTTTGGATTGGGATCAAAACCATATTCTAAATCTCTCTGTATTTGTAGGACAAGCTGACTGGGGAATTTCAACAATCGCACGCTATGGCTCTGGTTTACCATACACACCTTCAATTACACAGTACACTGCGGATAGAGGAATTACGTCGGGATTACAAAGAAACAGCAGAAGAAGGCCTACTCAATTCCAATTGGATTTGAGATTGCATAAATCATTTAATCTTGCAGGAATTGATATTACCTCTTTCTTGCGTGTGTTTAATCTTCTCGATAATAAAGTAGTTGTAAATGTATTTGGCGATACGGGAAAACCGGATTATACAACAGAGGGAAGAAATATAGGTAATGACCCGAACCGGCTAAATACGGTTGAAGAGTATTTAAGGTATCCGTGGAATTACGGCGAGCCAAGAAGAATAGAATTTGGATTTGAGTTTTCTTTCTAAAGTTTAAAAGAAATAGGAGATTAAATAAATGTCAAGATCGTTAAAAGTATTCCTAATTGTCACGATCAGCTTGTTTATAACAATGGAATCATTTGCGCAATATGTGCCAAGTAAAGAGCGTGGCAATGCTTCGAAAAGAACTAAAGCTCAAATGGAAGGTAACAGAATTAGAGCTACATTCTTTAATCATGGCCAAGCTGGAAGAACAAGCGGCTCGTTTCCAATTAATGAGCAAACACCCTTTGAATGGCCAAAAAATACCGGACAAGTGTACCTCGCATTATTAGGGATTATGGCCGGTGCTGAAGTTACAGACAATACCGGGACCCGCCAGAGAATTGTTGAAGTCCCTAATTACCGTCAATCGCCAAGTGGAAAGTCGTGGAACTTTGAGCCAATCCCGGGTTACTTAAATGAAAAAACAAATTTGATAGCTACTAGTGTTGATCCTGATACATGGCCTGATTTCTGGCCCGATCGCCAAACCGATGAAGTTGATCCAGGCTGGCGTGGATCATGGAACGGATATTTTGGTAAAAATATTTTTAATGCAGATCAGGAAATTTTTTATAGAGCTACCGATGATAATTATGACCGTTATGGTAATTTTTTCCCGGATCAGACTGATCTAACAAGAAAAGGTTTAGGATTAATTCTTGAAGTTAGAATTCTTGCGTGGTCACAAGTATTGGTGGAGGATGCTATTTATGCTCTCCATAACATTAAAAATGATGGTACCGGCGATCTTGAAAAAGTGGGAGTTACAGTTTGGTATGCAGACTTTGTAGGCGGTGATGGAGATTCGCAGGATGATATTTCTGAATTCGATCTTTTAGAAGATATTGCGTGGACGAGAGATAATGATCATAGAGCACCAACTTTTGGATCCGATCCGGTGGGTATTGTTGCGGTTGCGTTCCTTGAAACTCCAGGTAACGCATTAGATAGAATTGATAACGATGGCGATAGTCCAGAATTGGACAATTTTATTACGGCAGAAATGATTGAAGGGGAAATCCCGGATAATCTTATTGACGATAACGGTAATGGATTAATTGATGAAAACCAAACTCACATTCCATTTGGAGTTCAAAGAGGTGTAACTTACGCTGATGGAATAGCACAACCAATAAATGCATCATGGTCAGCTTTGAAACCGAGATTTAAGGTTGAAGCAAATAGTCCAGTAGTAACTCAGGCAATGATTGATTTAGCTAATTCAAATCCATCGAGCAATAAATGGAAATTGTGGCCAACTCCGGATTCATTCCAAAATGGTAAAATTCATTTGATCATGGTTACCCAAGAAAAAATAAATTTACCATTTAAAGATGGTATTGATAATGATGACGATGGCGAGGCAAACAGCCCGCTCGTTACACAGGCAATGATTACTCAAGCTGCTAATGACGCCCCATATTTTAGATATCGGGTTAATGATAAAATAATTCTCTATAATGTAGTTGCTTCAACTCTCGGTAAAAAATATGCCGATGGAATTGATAATGACGGCAATGGCGCAATTGATGAAGGTATTGATGATGGTATTGATGTAATGATTGATGAAGCTCGTGATGATGGAAAAGATAATGATTATGATTGGAACCCCGCTCGTGATGATGTGGGCATGGATGGCGTTGCTGATACAGGTGACGAAGGTGAAAATGATGGAAAACCAACAAGCGGCGCAAGATTAGGATTGCCTGGCGAACCGGGCATTGATGTTACCGACGTTTCTGAAACCGATCAAATTGGTATTACAAATGCCGATTACGTTCCTGCCGGTGGATTAAATATTAATAGTGACGCTCAAATGTGGTTCGATTTTATGATTCCGGGTAAATTCTTTGATCCTCAAGAAGTGGTTGCAGGAGAATATGATTTGTTTGTTAGTTCAAGTTTATTCCCATTAAAATCGGGACAACAAGAACCGGTCTCATTAGTTGTTCTGCTCGCTAATGGTACTGTTCCCGATCCAGGTGGTCAATTCAGAAAAAGTGAAATTCTCAGAAAACGGGTTAGAGCACAAGAAACATATAACAACGATTATCGTTTCGCCAATGCTCCTATTACTCCAACTCTCACTGCGATTCCTGGAGATAATAGAGTTACATTATATTGGGATGATGCCGCTGAAAAATCTTTCGATGCCTATATTGATGCTATTGGCGGTAATGGTAGAGACTTTGAGGGATATAAAATTTACCGCGCTTCCGATCCTGCTTTCCAAGATGCTGAACAAATTACGAATGGCTTTGGCGGAAGACAATTCAGATTACCAATTGCGCAGTATGATCTAGTTAATGGAATTAAAGGTTTTGATCCGATAGGTATTGATGGTATCCGCTACTATCTTGGAAATGATACCGGATTGAAACATTCATTTGTTGATACAACTGTGTTTAACGGATTTACATATTACTATGCGGTTGTTGCTTACGATTTCGGATTCCCTTTAGGTGAAATTATTCCTTCCGAATCACCGATTCGCGTTTCATTGCAGGCAGATGGAAGTGTAAAATTAGGTTCAAACGTTGCGCGTGTTACCCCTGAAGCCCCGGTTGCCGGTTATGTAGCTCCAACTCTCGGTAATATTTCTCTGATGCAAGGTACAACATCGGGACAGGTTGCTTATAATATTGTTGATATAAATAAAATAAAAAACAATCATGTTTACTACTTAACATTTGAAGATACGATTAAGGTTGCTCAAAGAACCGGTCAGCCGGATACACTCACAACTAAAAATTATACTTTACGTGATAGTACCGCCGGAAGAATATTAATAAATAAGTTTAAGAATTTATCAGCTGATGTTGAACAACCGTTAGTTGATGGTTTCCGCCTTAGCTTTGTTAATGAGAGAAGAGTAGAACTTGACCGTGCTGTTTCAATTTGGCCTGATGAAAAAATTGTTTCTTATCAATTTGAAAAATTTGTTTGGCCGGGAGGAATAACTGGTGAAGAAAGACCTAATGATTACCGAATTGAATTTGGGGAGGTTGGTTTTGGTACTTCTTCTCAAATTAGACTTGGTTCAAACACATTTGCGGCGAAACCGGTAAACTTCAAAGTATATAACATGAGTACAAAAAAATATATTGAATTTGGCTTTGTTGAGGTTGATGGAACAGATGGAAATCTTACAACTAATGGTGCCAGAAGAGACCGTATAGTGTTTTTAGAACCGGATCAAAATGGAATTCTTAAATACACATGGTGGTTCTACCTTTTTGATACACCAAGTACAACTTTAGGAACCCGCTTCCCGAAATCGGGTGAAAAATTAGAAATTAAATTGAAGAAACCATTTTTATCGAGTGATATATTTAGATTTGTTGCAAGCGCGGGAATGGTTGATACTGAACAAGCTAAATTGGAAATGGAGAAAATTAAAGTGGTTCCAAATCCTTATGTAGCTACAGCTCAATGGGAAGCAAGAAATCCTTATGCTAGCGGAAGAGGTCCTCGTTCGCTTCACTTCACTCATCTTCCGAGCAAATGTACAATAAGAATATTTACAATTAATGGTGAATTAGTTGATGTAATAGAGCATGATAGTCCGTTGAATGATGGTACTGCAGAATGGAAAATGCTTACAAAAGATAATTTGAACATTGCTTATGGTGTTTATGTATTTCAGGTTGACGCTCCAGGCATTGGTTCTAAAATTGGAAAATTTGCAGTGATTAAATAATTCTAATGGACGAAAAATTTTAAGGAGTTTAATCATGTTTAACAAAAAATTAATGGTAATAGGAATTTTGGTGCTTCTGCTTCAGCCGGTAATGGCTCAGCGAGTTACCAAAACGGGTACAACTGCCGCAAAGTTTTTAAGTATAGGTATCGGGCCCCGTGCTAATGCTATGGGCGCAGCTTACAGTTCTGTTGCCGATGATGCCTCTGCTATGTACTGGAATCCGGCGGGTATCGCTCGTATATCTGAATATCAAACCGCATTTACATACACCAAAATGTTTGCTGATATAAATGTAAATTATTTTGGCGCGGTTATCCCTGCCGGCGATCTTGGTGTGTTCGGTATTGGCATAACAGCTCTAAATATTGGCGATATGGAAGTTACTACCGAATATTATCCCGAAGGTACCGGAGAAATATTTAACGCAGGCAGTTATGCCTTTGGTTTATCTTACGCAAAATTTATAACAAGCGATTTTGCAGTGGGTGTTACAATCAAATATATTCGCGAGGGTATATATAATTCGAGTGCTGAAGGTTTTGGAGTTGATGTTGGAACAGTTTTCACAACTCCATTTTATGGAATTAAATTTGCTTCCAGCATTTCAAATTATGGATCGAAACTGCAAATGAGCGGTGATGATTTACTAATTCGGCACGATCCCGATCCACAGAGAGCTGGTAATAATCAAACTATAGACGCCTGGTATTCTACAGATCAATATGAACTCCCATTACGTTTACAAATTGGGCTGTCACGCGATTTTACAATTTTAGATGAACACCGTCTTACTTTGGCAGTCGATGCAATTCATCCTAACGATAATAATCAATGGGTGAATGTGGGCGGTGAAATTTCTCTCTTTAATAATCTACTTTCATTAAGAGGAGGTTATAAAGGACTTTTCCTAGATGACACACAGGAAGGGTTAACCCTTGGCGCCGGAATTCATTACGGCGGATTAGGAGTGTTCAAAATATCGGTTGATTATTCTTATCAACAAATGAAATATCTTGATCATCTTCACAGTTTTGGAGTTGTATTAGGATTCTAACTAACTAATTGATTAATTTATAAACAATTGTTTTACACAAACCTAATTGGAGGCACCATGAAAAAAATGATCGTACTATCTCTTCTGCTCCTCGTAGCATTCTCAACGGTTGATGCCCAAAAGAAAAAAGTTACTTTTAAGGCAGACATGAGAATAGAGATAAGCAAGGGTAAATTTGACCCTGCTAAAGATGTTGTTACTGTTCCCGGCGGAATGAACAACTGGCTTAACGAACCACCGGCAAATGCTGAAAAAGTATTAACCGATGATGATAAGGACCAGATTTATGAACTAACTTATGAACTTGATCCCGGTACTTACGACTATAAGTTCAACATTGGTTTGGGTTGGGATGGTAAAGATGAACCCGGCGATAACAGCAAAGTTACTGTTGGAACCGAAGATCAAACCATCACAAGATTTATGTATAACAGAACTCCATACACAAAAGTTGAAACAGACGTTGAGTTTAGTGTTGATTTAACCTTGCCAATTAAACAAGGATTTAATCCTGCTACAGGTAAAGTATTTGTAGCTGGTAACTTTACAGATTGGGGAACAAACGCTGTTGAATTAACAGATGCTGATGGCGACAAAAAATATACAGGTACTGTTAAACGTACTTCAGGTGATATATTAATGTATAAATTCATCTTTAGTTCAACCACAGCTTCCAATGGAACTTGGGAAAGTCCAACAAACACACCATCTGCAAGTGATGTTTTTGGTGGCGATGCCAATAGAATTTACGGAGTTGTAGATGGCGTAAATAAAATTGAAAGATTCTGGAATAACGCAAATCCGGATATTCAATTAGCAAGCGGTAACGTTGCGTTTACAGTAGATATGGGCGTTCTTGAAGAGATCGGTGTTTATGATCCTGCTGTTGATAAACTTCAAATTAGAGGCGGTTTTAATGGATGGAGCGATAGCGATCCCGCAAGATCAACAATGAATCAAGATCCACTTTTCCCTGAACAATGGTTTTTAACTGTTCCTTTTGAAAACCAGGAAGTCGGAAAAGATCAAACCTATAAATACTACGCAATTCTTGCTAACCCCGGTATCTGGACAGACACATGGGAAAGACCACTTTCTACAGGTGGCGGTGACCGTGCCGTGACATTTAAAGGTGAAGCAAACCAACAAGAAACAAAATTATACTATGATGATGTGCATCCTGCGTTTGTAATCACAAAGGATAAATCCGTTCAAATTAAATTCCGTGTCGATATGAAAGATGCTTACGATCCTTCAAAAGTTGCCGTTCCAATGGAAGCAGGTGATAAATTATACTGGTTGCCTCGTCAGCCATTGTTCCAAAGAATGATGGGATGGGCAGGAGCAGAAGATGCAATAGAACAATTTGAACTTACAGATCCTGACGGTGATAAAATTTATGAAGGTACATTAACTGTTAATGGTCCTTCATTTAATGCATTTGAATACCGCTATGGTTATAAAAAAGCTGACGGATCATGGCAGAGAGAAGCTAGTGCTCTTGGTACCACAAAATCGGGTAGAGTTAGATTTATAGCTCAAACAGCTCCAAGAACCTTTACTCAACCATATACAGCTCCACTCGATTCATGGCTACCGGATGCAGATAAATCTTCACAATTTGAAACTTGGCCAAGCGGATTAAGCAGTGTTCGCGATCTTGAATTTGGTTTACCAAATCAATACAGCTTAGAACAAAACTATCCTAATCCATTTAACCCAACAACAATTATTAGATTCAGCGTGCCGAAAGATCAATTGGTAAGCTTGAAAGTATATAATGTTCTTGGTCAGGAAGTAGCTGTTCTTGTTAATAAAGAAATGAAAGCCGGTTCATATGAATTTGATTTCAACGCTTCAAAATTAAGCAGTGGAATCTATTTCTATAAATTGAACGCTGGTAATTATAATGCTACTAAAAAGATGATGTTGATAAAATAAGGAAGTAATTATCAGCTGTTAGCTTTTAGAAAAGCCCCGCTGAATAAGCGGGGCTTTTTTTTTAATCGGATCTCAAATTTTAGAAATTTTGAAATGTAGTCATTCCGGTATGTCTTTAGCTGGAATCTACAAAATGAGTTTTTGTAAAGATTGTTCAGTACAATAAATCTCTAATTTAAAATACCCTTCAGTTGATTCAGTAAATTCTTAGCACCTTGATGATTCGGATTGTTCTCAATTAGTTTGGTTACTGATTGATAAGCCTTTTTATAATCTTTATTTAATGCATAAGCGCCGGAAAGATTGTACAATACCTGCTCATCTTCGGGATTATAGAATAAAGATTTTTCCAAAAACTTTATTGCTGCTTCAGTATTCCCATTTTGAAGTGCAATCTGTCCGAGCCATTTCGTTGAAAACGCGTTTGGACTTAATTCATATTCCATATTCAATATTATCTTGGCCTTATTATATTCTTTTCTTTGAAGCAAGATCAGTGTTATGTTCTCTATTTTTCTATAATATTCAACCACAATGGGATATTGATAAATCAACGCTCGCATATGTTGTGTAAATAGAATTATGTCATCTCTGCGTAAACTTTTATCAGCGACTTTTTCAATAGCTTTTCCCCAGCTTAAATCTCCTAAAAGAAAATGAACGGCAGCTGAATCAATATAATCTTTTGGTATGCAAACCTCCCAATAACTTTTTTTTAATTTAGGATCGATAAAGGGCCAATCATTTTTTAACAGCTTAATTCTATAATCAGCCACTACCGAATCAAAATGAGAATAAACAAAATTATTTAGTGTTGCGCTATCCTGCTCCTCAAATGGAATTGCCGCGGTGCTGTTGGCAGGAAGATAGTTTACCTGGTGCATTTTTTCATAAAATAATTTTCCCATTTTCTGGTATCCAGCTAGATTGGGATGCAGATGATCGGTCATCCAGTCATTCCCAATTATTCCTTCGTTACTCATAGCACTAAACATAGAATCAGCATCTATTGTGGGCACCTTATATTTATTAGCTAAAGAAAGGATAATTGAATTCATCTTTTCGGGTGCCCTAAAGCGTAAGCCATCTAGATCTTTTGCGTAACGATAGAGTGAATTGGCTTTTTTATAATTGCCGGCAGAATATTCCTTCTCCGCTTCACTAAATATCTGGTTTGCGCTCGGGTTATCACCTTTATTAATTGAGATGAATGGAGCTTGACCTTTTAAATTACTTGCGAGTGTTGAAATTATGAGAGGTACATTTTGATTTTGAATCATCTCAATAATATCTGTCAAATTTCCTTCGAACTGATTGATTCCAACATTAAACTGCTCGGAATTTAATTCTATCTCCTTTTCCTTTGCCATACGCGACATGAGCGTTCCCGTTGCAGGCCCCTCATCATTAATTCCTACTATACCAACAAACCATTGGATAAAATCTTTTACTAACTGCGTGGTTTTGAATCTATTCATGTAGAGTAGCATATTAACGAGCGCGCGTGAATTGCTAACCGATTCTTGAGAACCGACGCCGAGCGCGCCATAATATTCATTGTGACCGGTATAGATAAGAATTAGATCGGGCCTTTGATCCAAAACCTCCGGTACAAAATCTCGAACGGTATAAGAACTGATTGCTGAAAGACCAATATTTATTACTTCAATTTTTTTATCGGGATAGGATAATTCAAGTCGTCTTCTTAAGTATCGAGAAAAAGCTCCCATTGGCATATATGGATAACCCGCGGCACTGCTTTCTCCTAAAATAAAAACACGAAACGAATTCGGAACTTTCTCTTTATCAAAAATATCTTCTATTGAAGCGGGCACACTTTTTACTGTTGTAAAATATCTTCTTGGCGCATCAGGATTTAAAATATACTTTCCCTCAATAACTTCACCCCACATAGAAAAATCATACCCATAATTAAAAACTCGTAGTCCGACTTCAAGCAATACAAAAAAGAATACCGGAATAAAAATCATTATAAGGTAAAAGTAGAATGGAGTTTTTACCGGAGGATTTGCATCAAGATATTCCTTTACCTCGGCGGGGTCGAGACTCAAATCATCAGCCAACTTTTGGTGTGAATATTTAGTGCGATTTAATTCTATATATTTTTTTTGTTTGTTAGATATTCCCACAACAATTCCATCCCTTTATTTAGCCGAATCAAAAATAATAAAAAAGGGGGGAGAAAAATTGTTTGAATTTCTAAATAAGGGGGCGGAGTTGATTTATAACTTTATTAGCTCCGGCGTGATTCGGATTTTTTTTTAATAGCTTGGTAATTAACTCGTAAGACTTTTTATAATTCTCCACTATTGCATATGCTCCCGAAAGATTATACATAACTTGTTCATCTTCAGAATTATGAACAAGAGATTCTTCAAGGTAATTTATCGCTTCTAATGTATTCCCTTTAGTAAGCTCAATTTGTCCGAGCCATTTAGCGCAAAAGGAATTTGGTTTTAGTTCATACTCCAATTTTAAAACCTCTGCCGCATTATCAAATTCATTTTTTTTAATAAATCCAAGTGCAACTGCTTCCAGTTTATCATACAAATCAATCATTATGGGATATTGATAAATCAATGCCCGCATATGTTCAACCAATCCCTTTACATTTCCTCTACTTAAGCTTTCATCGGCAATACTCTCGATATTCTGGTCCCAGCTTTTTTGTCCTAATAAAAACTTTACCGCTATGGTATCAATAAAATTTTTAGGAGTGCAGATATCCCACAAACTTTTTTTGAGTTTTGGATTGATAAATGGCCAATCATTTTTGAGAAGACGGATTCTGTAATCCGCTACAACAGAATCGAATGTCGAGAATACAAATTGTTGGCTGGTCAATTGATGTTGGTGCTCTATAGGAATTATTTCTTTCGAGTTCTTCGGTAGAATATATTTCTTTCTCATCATTTCATAAAATAGATTACCAATAGCTTGGTTTCCGTCAAGTGTTGGATGCAGATGATCGGTCATAAGGTTATCGCCAACAATTCCAGATTGACTCATAGATGCAAAAAGGGAATCTGTATCAATAACTGGAATGGAGTAAATCCCGGCAATATTTTTAATAATTGTGTTAATTTTTTCGGGTGCCCGAAATCGAAGACCATCCAAATCCTTTGCGTATCTAAATAGTGAATCAGCCCGGTTAAAATTCTGTGCGGCAAACTCAGCTTTCGCATCATTAAATATTTTATCTGCAGAGGGAGACTTTTTACTCTCTATTGATATAAATGGTGATTGATCTTTCAAATTACTTGCGAGTGTAGAGATAATGATCGGTACATTTTTATCCTTTACCATCTCAATAATATCAGTCATATTAGCTTTAAATTGCTCCAACCCGGCATTAAATTTCTCCGAATTAAACTCAATTTCCTTTTCAGCCGCCATACGGGACATAAGTGTACCCGAAACCGGATCAGAGTTATCATCTGCAACTACTTCTACGAACAACTTTAATATATCTCTAATGAGCTGAGTAGTTTTGAACTTATTCATATATAAAAGAAAATTTACCAGACCGGTAGAACTTAAAACAGATTCTTGGGAACCGACTCCAAGCGCCCCATAATACTCATTATGCCCTGCATACATTAAGATTAAATCAGGTTTTTGTTCTAATATTTCCGGAATAAAATCACGAATTGTAAATGAATTTGTTGCTGAGAGGGCAGTATTTATTACTTCGATTTTAAGATCTGGATAATTTAACTCAAGCCGCTTACGGATATATCGCGAGAAGGATCCCATCGGTAAATAAGGATAACCGGCCGCGGAACTTTCACCTACGACAAATACACGAAATGCGTTTGGAGCTTTTTCTTTATCAAATATATCTTTTATAGAAGTTGGATTACTTTTAACTGTATAAAAATATCTATGAGATACATCCCAGTTCATCATATACTTGCCCTCGGCGACTTCCACCCACATCGAAAGATTATAACCATAATTGAACAATCGCAGACCGGACTCAAGTAAAATGAAAAAGAGAAGTGGAATTAAAATTAGTATTAGATAAAAATAGAATGGCGTTTTTTCTGCTGGGTTTTTATCACTACTCTTAATTAGCTTTTTAGATAAACTCACTTTTAACCTATTGTTTTAAACGGATCAAAAATAGCAAAAAAGAGTAAAGTATTTTTGACTATTTACCTACTTGGAAATGAGTGAAACGGGAAATGGAATATGTGTATGGGGATTCATTTACCCTACTATATTCTCAAATAAATTATTTATTTTAAGAGCGCTTAAGCAAATAAATACTTCAATAATTCACAGTAAAAAGTGTTCAAACTAGAGATGTTTTATAAATTCATCATTATATTTTTGTGTCTTTCTCTTCCATTAATTGCCCAGGAAAAGGGGACAATTCGGGGTGTCGTTAAAGATTCAATAAATTCAGAAGTTCTTCCATTTGGCAATGCGTTAATAAAAGAAATTAATGTTGGAGCATCAACTAATAACCGGGGTTATTTTGTTATTCCCTCCGTGCCCGTCGGACAGAACTATACGTTGATGGTTTCTTATATCGGTTATAAAACTAAGATTATGAGTGTGAGTGTTTTACCTAATAAAATTACCGAGTTAGAAATTTTATTGGTTCCGTCATCTATTCAACTACAGACAATAGAAAAAGTTGAATATTTATCCGCCGAGGAAAATGTACCCGATTTGGGAAAATCAATCATTACAACTAAATCACTAGAAGTAATTCCGAAAGGTGTTGAAACGGATATGCTTCGCTCCCTAATTTCTCTGCCGGGTGTGCAATCAACCGGCGATGTTTCGGCGAGATATAATGTAAGAGGGGGCGAATCAAATCAAAATTTAGTTTTAGTCGATGGAATTCCACTTTATTACCCTTTTCACGCTATAGGATTATTTAGCGTTGTTGATGCCGATATTGTTAACAATGCCGAATTTTTTAGAGGAGGATTTCCTTCATCTAATGGTAGGGCTATTTCTTCAATTTTAAAAATTAGTACACGAGATGGGAATAAAAATCAATTTGGCGGAAAATTAAGCGGTAGTTTTCTTTCAGTTAAAGGAATGATTGAGGGACCCATTCCAAGCGGATCATTTTATCTCACCGGTAGAAAAAGTGTATCAAATAAAATATTGAACAAATTTTTAAATGGTGAACTGCCGGTTGAGTTTTATGATGCGGCATTCAAAGTGAATGTTTCAAATCCCGATTTTTTCTCCGGCGCAAAATTTACTCTGCAAGGTTTATTCAGCGGAGATGAATTAAAGTACAAAGAAACTAACCGCCCCGACTACCGCTGGTCGAATAATTTAATTGGACTAAAAGTTTTCACTGTTGGGAGTGTTCCCTTTTTCCTCGATTTCGGAGTTAGTTTTAGCTCATATAAAAATGAAATTATTTCGAAAGAGAGCGGCACTAAGCCAAAGTTGAATGAATTGTATGATTTTACAATATCAACCGATTTTTTGTATGTGCTAGATAATAAAGATGAATTTGGGATTGGTGCCGATGTAAAATCGATTAACGCAAAAATGTTTCTTCTAAACAGATTTGATTTCCGCGCCGATGTTGGTTCGGAAGGATTAAGCTCAAACGCATACATCAATTATAAATTTTTAAGATTCGCAAATTTTGGTGCCGATATTGGCATCCGCGCTAATTTGAAAAACCTTGCGGCAAAAGGGGATCTAGTTGAACCTAGAATAAATTTAACATATAAATTAGCAGATGGTGTAACTCTTAAAAGTTCATACGGAATCTTTCAGCAGGAGTTAACCACAATTTATGATGAGAGGGAAGTTCTTTCATTATTTGACCCGGTTGCAATAATTCCTGGCTATTTAGAAAAGGCTAAATCAGCGCATTACATATTTGGTATCTCTACATCTCCAACACAGAATATTAATATTGATGTTGAGGGGTACTATAGAAAAATATATTCAGCTCCAACTTTAAATGAAAACCGGACAATTGCGAGTGATCCCGATTTAATTCAATCGATTGGTGAATCTTACGGTACAGAGTTTCTTTTTTACGCCAAGCATAATTTAGTCGAGTTAAATATAGGTTATACATTAAGCTGGGCATTTAAGGAAGCTAACGGAATAAAATATAAACCCAGATATGATTCGAGACATAATGTAAATGTATCCCTATCATATTTGCTTCCATTTGATTTTGTGGTAAGCGGAGCTTTCAGTTATCACTCGGGAAATCCATTTACACAGCAGAGCGGGTATTTTGATCAATTCAACATGAGTGGATTTTTAGAAAATTATCATCCGTTTGAAACTATAACGCCAATACAGTATTTCAAGGAGAAGAACGCCGGAACGCTCCCCGATTATCACAGGTTTGATTTAATGATTTCAAAGAAAATAGAATTGGGATTACTTAGAATGCTTCTCGATATAAGCGCGGTTAATATCTATAATAGAAAAAATATTTATTATTTTGAACAAACCACCGGAAGAAGAGTAAATATGCTTCCTTTTATGCTAACCGGAACATTGAAAATTGAAATATGAAAAAGAAAATTATACTAACATTATTATTAGCTGCGACTCTGCTATCTACTTCCTGTGATGAAAATGTTTCCCCAAAAGGAGAATTGCCCGAAGATTACGTAGTAAATTTAATTATTAGAACAGACACTACATTTCAAACCGCGACAGTTACTAGAGTATATGATGTTGATGGATTCGACCCGCTCGAATTAAAAACAGATCCTTCAGTTACCGGCGCAAAAATATCTTTAAAGTATTCTGATTCTAATATCGAATATTTTTATAGAGATACTGTTGATTATAATAAACTTAATTCACGGTTTGGTACTCCTTCCAGATATTATTATTTGAAAAACTTACCGATTCATTATGGAAAAGAGATTGAAATGAAAGCCCTTCTTTCCGGGGGTAAATTGATTAAGGCAAAAACTAAGATCCCGGAAAAATTTGTATTTACAAGTGAAGGCACAACTCCATTTATACCCGGACCATTAGTGGGAAGAGATACTTCCAACATTTCTGTAGCCTGGAATAACGCATCAACAGATTTTGTTAAAATGGGAAAAGCCACACTTGTTTATTTCTATAAAGAACAGGATGGTTCTAAAACCCGATATGAAAAGAAAGTACCAATGAATAGGTTTATTAATGGGAATGATACCTCTAAAAATTATAGCACAAGCAGTTTCCGCAATGACTTGAAGATTAACCGCACAATTTTGAAAAACATTCTATCCGAAATTTCTTCCGGCAATAGTGCAAAGGGAAGATACTCTATCGCCCCGTTGGAAGTAGAAGTTTTTGTGATGGATGAAAATTTAACAAGATATTTTTCCGCCGGATTGTTATATGATTTCGGATTTACAATTAGAAATCTCCCTGCTCATATCTCAAACATAGATGGAGGATTGGGATTTATGGGATCTTATGCCCATTCAAAAATTGCAATAAGATTTGAGGATCAATATCTGTTAAATACTTTTGGATATTTAAGAGAACGATAAAATTAATTGAGGGAATATTATTTAATGATTAAAAGCATCGCAATCATTTTAGTTTTAATTACTGTTACAATTTCAGCTCAGGAATATATTCGGGGAGTTGACTTATCCACTGTCCCGCATATTGA
Organism: Melioribacteraceae bacterium; assembly: GCA_019638015.1. NCBI lineage: Bacteria > Pseudomonadati > Ignavibacteriota > Ignavibacteria > Ignavibacteriales > Melioribacteraceae > Melioribacteraceae bacterium. Next base: position 686,097 of record JAHBUP010000001.1, read on the forward strand.
AGATCTAGGAGGCAGATATAAATTAAATGGTCAGCTGAAAGAGGTACTTGATATATTTAAGGAGAATGGTGCTAATTATGTGCGATTGCGAATTTGGCATACTCCCTCAAATAAATATACAGGTTTAGATCAAACTTTATTATTTGCAAAACGAATTAAAGAAAAGGGTTTAAAGTTTCTTCTTAATTTTCATTATTCCGATACATGGGCAGATCCGGGTTCTCAAACAAAACCCAAAATGTGGAATTCTCTTTCTTTCGATCAATTGAAAGACAGCGTTTATGAATATACTAAGAGAGTAATGAAATTATTGAATGAAAAAAATTCATTGCCTGATATGGTTCAGATAGGAAATGAGATTTCTGGTGGCATGTTGTGGCCTGATGGTAAACTTTATAATGTCCCCGATTTTGAAGGACAAAAAGTAAAATTTGGTCAATTATTAAAAGAGGGAATTCGTGCAGTTAAAGAAATTGCTGGAACTAATGTGGTTAAAACAATGATCCATATTCCAATCCTCAATGGAAATACGGGCAACGTTACATATTTCTATGATATAATTAGAACCCAAAATGTTGAGTACGATGTAATTGGACTTTCATATTATCCTTGGTGGCATGGAAATTTAACTCAGTTGAAAAATACTTTAAATACGGTTGCAAGCAGATACAGCAAAGAAATTATTATAGTTGAAACAGCGTATCCTTGGACAACCGGATATCAAAGTGATAATACAAATAATATTGTTGGTCCCGCAACAATATTACTCCCCGAATATCCTGCAACTCGTGCAGGACAAAAAGATTTTATCATAAAACTTTCTGAGATTATTAAGGAGACCAGTAATAAAAAAGGAATTGGATTTTTTTATTGGGAACCGGCGCTAATTTCTCTTCCAGGTAAAAGGGGTTCTGATTGGGAGAATGTTGCTACTTTTAGTTTTAGCAACCAATTTGGCGAAGCTGAAGCGTTGGAGTCACTCAGCTCATTCGGGGCGCTGAGTAGTATTACCGAAAATGACAATTATCATTCAATGCCTGACCAATATATTCTTTATCAAAACTATCCTAATTCATTCAATCCGGAGACAACAATTAAATATCAAATAGCGGAAGTTAGTAATGTGAGTTTGAAAGTTTATGACCTACTCGGTAGAGAAGTCGCGGTATTAGTTAATGAGATCCAACAACCCGGAGTTTACAATGTTAAATTTAATATGAAGAATGTAGATTCATACTCATCACTCTCTACTTTCACCCGCCATGGGCGGGCAAGCTCTTCACTCTCAACAAGTATTTATTTTTATCGTCTTCAGGTAGGAAATTATTCAACAGTTCGTAAAATGGTTTATATAAAATAATTCTTAACAAAATTTTAATAGTATGAAAAAATCATATTTGTTATTGCTGGCAATATTTATTACATCTTCAATTTATGGGCAAGCGCAAAGCCAAATTGATGTTTATGTCGATAATAAAGGAGTAATGCGCTGGAAAGGATCGAATGAGGAAGTTGCGCTCTTCGGAGTAAACTACACAACCCCATTTGCTTACTCATACCGCGCTCATAAAAAGTTAGGAATCTCACATAAAGATGCAATTGATCTCGATATTGCACAGATGGTTAGATTAGGTTTTAATGCATTTCGTGTACATGTATGGGATAGAGAAATTTCTGACAGAGAAGGGGATCTCCTTAAAAATGAGCATCTTGATTTGTTGGATTATTTAATTTCAGAGTTAGCAAAGAGGAACATTAAAACTATAATAACACCAATTGCATGGTGGGGAACAGGTTGGCCCGAGCCGGATAAAGAAGCTCCCGGCTTTTCTCAGCTATTCCCAAAACTTCAATTAGTTACAAATCATGAAGCAAGAAAATCTCAGCGAAACTACCTAACACAATTTATTGAGCATGTAAATCCTTACACAAATAATTCGTATAAAAATGAACCTTCAATAATTGCTCTCGAGATTATTAATGAACCTTTTCATCCCGAAAATAAAGATGAAGTAACCGGATACGTAAATGAAATGGTTAAGGTACTTAGAGACAACGGCTACACTAAACCAATATTTTACAACATCAGCGAAAATTGGAATGATGATCAAGCACAGGCTGTAGTTGATGCCGATATTCAAGGGATTACTTTTCAATGGTATCCAACCGGACTTGTGCACAATAAAACTTTAGCCGGAAATTATTTGCTTAATGTTAACAAATATGATATTCCTTCAAAAAATGTTAAGGGATTTGATACAAAAGCAAAAATGATTTATGAGTTTGATGCCGCCGATATTGCCTCAACTTATATGTATCCGGCAATGGCACGCAGTTACCGTGAAGCGGGGATGCAGTTTGCGACAATGTTTAGTTACGATCCCACACAGATAGCATGGAGCAACACAGAATACCCTACTCATTTCGCGAATTTGTTGTATACTCCATCTAAAGCTATTGGACTGATGATTGCAGCCAAAATATTTGAGTTGATACCGAGAGAAAAATCATTTGGCAATTTTCCGGCTAACAATGGTTTTGGAGATTTTGGGATTAGTCATGATGAAAATTTAAGTGAGTTAAATAACGATCAATATTTAATATATTCAAATAGTACGAATAGCTTACCGAAGAATTTCAAAAATATTAAGCAAATTGCCGGCGTTGGTTCATCAAGTATTGTTAAGTATGAAGGTACAGGAGCATATTTCCTAGATAAATTAAATGAGGGAGTCTGGCGTCTCGAAGTAAATCCTGATGTGTTATGGTTGAGAGATCCTTTTGAGCAAACAAGTTTAGATAGGGAAGTAGCCAGGTTGTTCTGGAATAACCGGAAAATAAATATCTCTCTTCCTGAATTGGGTAATGATTTTACTGCCTATTCTTTATCGGAGAATCTAAGGAAGATGGAGACCTCTAATAATTCATTTTTAGTTGGACCCGGTATTTATCTTTTAGCAAATAAAAGTATTGAACAAGCACTAATTAATGAATACTTAAAACCAGTCGATTTTCTTTCTAAATTATATACCCCGACGATAGAACAGAACAAAATATATGCAGTAAATAAAAGCGACGGGTATATGATAAATTCCGAGCCGGTGAAATTTGAGTTTGAGATCGCAAGTGAAAGCAAAATTAAAAATGCAAATCTGTATGTGAAAAAATCAGGGTGGCGCGGATTTGCTAAATATGCTTTGATAAATAAAAGCGGGTTTAAGTATTCGCTGGTTGATTCATTAAAAACATTAGAAGCCGGGTATTGGGAGTATTGTGTTTTAGTTGAAACGGATAGTGGAATCTATACTTTGCCAGAAAAAATAAAAAAGTCCCCCGATGATTGGGACTTCGGCTCAGCGCAGTTATGGAATGTAAGAATAATTCCCGGCGGAACCCCGGTTACATTATTCAGTGTGAAGAGAGATAAAAAAGATTTCGTGCTTCTTCCTTTCTCGAAAACGATGCGCTATAATTTAAATTATAGTATTGGAAACCAAAGTGAGGAAGAAATCATTTCGCTAAATATAAAGTATGATGAAAAAAATGAAATCCCGTTCGCGCTTCAACATTCGGTTCATAATTTAATGACGGAGATAGAAAAAATTTCTGGGAAGTATTCCAAAATTAATGTGAAAGCAAAAGCACTAAAGCCAGAAGGAGCAAATATTAGATTGGTAATGCTAACTAAAGATGGGAAAAGTTTTTCACATAACTTAAAGCTCACAAATGATTGGGAGAAAATTGAATTGCCTCTTGAAAAATTTACAAAAGGGAAAGCGCTTATTATGCCCTTTTCGTATCCAAAATTTTTGCCGAAATACTGGAATGGAATCAATGAAGAAGATGAAAAAGTTGACTTAAAGAATCTAAACTTTATTCAAATCATTTGTGATGATTCGGGCAAGAAACTGGAAACCGGATTTGAAATTGAATCGATAGTTCTAAATTAGTTTATTAAATTTGAACCAGAAAAAACTGGATTAGTAATATGAGCAAATTATCAACAGTAGTGCAGTTATGGTCGTTTCTTATGAAAAATAAAAAATGGTGGCTAATGCCAATTGTTTTTTTCCTAATACTGCTTGGCGGCTTAATTGTACTAACAAAAGGTTCGGCATTAGCTCCATTTATATACGCAATATTCTGATTATATTTTTTTCAGAATAATTATTTGATAAGGGTTTAAGTCCAGCTTAAGCCCTTCTTTATTTATGACAAATTTCTTGCCGCTTAACAGATCAATATAATTCCCCGCAGTAAATTCTCTTTTCATCTCAAAATTCATTTTTCCACTGTTTGCAAATACGAAAATAGAATTTCCATCATACTCTCTGGAGAATACAAGTACATCTTTGTTCGAGCACTTCATAAATTCAATATTGCCGAGTGATAGTACCGGCTCGGATTGACGCATCACTGTTAATTTTTTATACCAATTCATCAATTCAGAATTTACGCTAACCTCATCAACTGATTTTTCTCTATTAAACGGGTCAATGGTTTCATTCTCATAATTAAATTCTTGCCACACCATTGGTTTTCTACAATCCGGGTCGTCACCACCCCACATTCCTGCTTCGTCTCCATTATATATTTGAGGCGCACCGGGCATTGTGAATTGAAGCGCAGCGGCAAGTTTTATCTTTTTATATTCTTCTTTATTCGGTTTTCTTATCAAAAAATCTTTACTATCCTTCGCTGTACCGGCATGGTCATATTTCCCATCGGGATTCACTGCTAATGAGCCGAGCCGTTCGGTATCGTGACTTCCAAGTAAATTCATCATTACAAAATAATTTTCTCTGTATTGATTCATAGTTGTTTTAATTGTATCGGCAAATGCCCCAGCGTCAATTTTAACTTTATTTGCGAGTACAAAATCTTTAATTGCACGAGTGAAACGGTAATTCATTACGGCATCAAATTGATCTCCCTTTAACCAGGGGGAAGCGTTAAACATTTTATAATTGTTCCAATCTTCCCACCAAACTTCACCAACAATATATGCTTCGGGATTAATTGAACGGACCAACTTTCTAAAATCTATCCAGAAATTATGATTAACCATTTCTGCAACATCGAGGCGCCAACCATCAATTCCATCAGATGGATCACCATCACCGTTTGGATCCATCCATCTTTTTACTACTTCAAAAACATGCTCACGAGGACCGGTTACTAGTCCCTTCTCATCTTCCTTTATTTCAGGAAGATCACGAACTCCATACCAGCCGGCATAATCAAATTCATTAATGGGGGTGGATGGGTCATCAAACTTTTTTATGATGAACCAATCTTTATAGTGTGAATTTTGTTGATTAGCAACAATATCTTTAAATGCCCAAAATTGTGTGCCTGTATGATTGAACACACCATCAATAATAATTTTCATATCACGTTTATGAACTTCTTCAATCAATTTGAGAAATAGTTTGTCGGCGCTTGTCCATTTCCAGGTTGATGGATCAGCATGATTTTCACTCTCCCAAATTTTTCTATCTCCTTCTGGGTCGGGTCCAAAATTATTATCTATATGATGGAAGAAAGTTGCGTCATATTTATGAAGGGAAGGGGATTCAAAAATGGGGTTTAAATAAATTGCAGTGATACCTAGTTCTTTTAAATAATCAAGTTTATCCATTACACCCTGCAGATCTCCCCCATATCTTCTGATATTTACTATCTCATAAAATTTTTTATTTAACTTCTCCTCCCATGGTTGAAGTTTATACCAGTCAGAAGTCCAAGGATGAATTTGCCAACCTTCGGGAGTTATATAGGGCCAGGCTCCAAGCATATCAATTGGTTGAGGATCATTCGTTAAATCACCATTATGAAATCTTTCCGGGAAGATCTGATACCAAATTGCAGATTTAGCCCAATCTGGAACCGCTTCAACCTGATTTAATTTTTGAGGGAATGTGTTAACTGTAAAAAGTAGTGTTAGAATTGAAATTAATAGATTTCTCATATTTACCTCGGATATTTGCATACAAATATATTTATCTTTTCGCAGGTAGGGAAAATTAAAATTGGGGATGGAGAAATAGGAAAAATTTTCTTATCCTTGTAACCGCTTTTTGAAAATACTGGAGAGTTGGCAGAGTCCCCGCAAGGCGGGGTAAAGGTTGCCTGTCACGCTTCGCGGGAAATGCCGCGGTCTTGAAAACCGTTAGGAAGTAAAAAAATAAAATACTGGAGAGTTGGCAGAGTGGTTGAATGCGGCGGTCTTGAAAACCGTTATAGGCGCAAGTCTATCCGGGGTTCGAATCCCTGACTCTCCGCCAGTAAAAATAAAACCTCGATAATAGCGATTAAACGATGTTTTCGAGGTTTTTTATTTTATAAGGGGTCTGCTTATACTGCCTAAATGGCCTAAAAAGATGTGTACTTGGCAATAAATAGGCACAAGTTTATCAGCAGTTTTTAAAACTTTCACTGCATTAGGGGTTATTAACCACCCATGCTCTAAAGGTTACCGAAATTAACCACCCTTCAGGATTTCATTAAATATCTTAAGAAAAAACGCTTCTTCTCCGATGTTGAACCGTATTAAGTTTTCACACAAGTATGAGATGAATTTGTCGTAGTTCACTCCACGATAAGTATGTAGACGTTGACTTAAATAACTTAAGAATCGATCAACCTGATATATTTTCCTTTTACTAGGCTTGCTAATCCATGTAAAATTGAAACTAAATGTTAATAGATCATCGTAAGTTTTCGTTCGCTTGAGAATAAGTTTTCCGTATGCATATGAAAGAAATTTCTTGTCCTGAATAGGAATAGTTTCACAAATCAAAACATCAGTATCATCTGAATTGTTAACTTGAAAAAGGAAATATTCTTCTTTGAGAAAGTTTATGTTGACGAAATGATTTTTAAGAATTATCTGCCGTATTTTTTCGCAAATTTCATTTGCTGTTTTATAATCTAAGGACAATTCTTTGGAGATATGATTCGCAGAATATCCACTAGAGAACATTTTCAAAATGCTAATTAAGATTCCAGCAGAAATTTTTTTGCCTTCTAAAAAACTTCCTTTTCGCTTATGCCATTCCTTTTTACACTTATAACACTTAATTCTTCCTCTGCTGATATGTCCAAGTTTATTCGATCCACAGTGAGGACATACTGTAAATCTTTTTAGTATTTCCTTCTCATATAAATAGTCTTCGGCAGCTTGTTCATCTTGCAGATATTTTGATAATTCAATTAAGTTCATTCGTTCTCCTTTAAAACAAAAAATGCCGCCACCGTTTGAGTAAGTGGCGACATTGATGATTGTTAATCTACTTTAATACATGTTTTATACTAGCCTTCCATTTTATTTTTGGATTATTCTTTAAGCGATTGTAAAGTTTAACGATATTGTGATTGCTCTGCCATTCATTAAGCTCTTCTGCCCTCTGGCGTGTTTTTTTATTTAACACACCATTGAATTCCAATCGACCTCTGCCTGTAGTACCAAGTAATCTGTTAACTTTTCCTATCCAGATTGTTTCCGTAACAAAAGGATCAACTTTTTTAATTACTCGTTCTATATGATTATCAAGCATTGGTTCGCAGCTGACACTAGTTTGGAATCCGAGTTTATGTGCCAACTTCAATGACTTTAATCGTTCATTAAAAGAAGGAGCATATGGTTCCCAGAATTTCAATACTTCATCGGAAGATGAACCAATTGTGAATCTGAATAAAATTTGATCTTTGTAGCGATCAAACTCTTTGCAGATTCTTTTAATACATTCATAACTAGGTTTGCTAACAACTAATACTTTGTTGCCAGCCTTAAGAATTTTGCCGAGGAACAGAATTGATTGTTCAATGTTATTCGGAGTAATGTCATGAGATGAAGGGAACATAACAACTTCGCCAAAATCTCGAATGTTTTTGGTTAGTACTTCTTCCCGAGCTCTGGGCATTGTCCACTGAGAAGAATTAATCCATCCATATCTTGTTGCCATTTCTCTTGCATAACAGTATAAACAACCGTTTTCACAGCCAATTTGGAAATTGAGTGTCTTTTTAGCCCACTCATAAGTTCCAACTGTATTATTTGACATAATATTTCCTGATTAAAAAGAGCCTACAATGAAGTAGGCTCTGGAATTAATAGATCTAGTTTCGAAACTTCACTGTGAAGAGTCGAAGGGTTGATCTTAGTATAATGATCGGTCATAGATTGAGGTTTATGACCCATCAGATATTGCCGCGATGAATAATCAACACCGCATTGTGCTAAATGGGAATTAAAGCTGTGTCTCCATTTATGAAGAGTAGCGTTTTTTGTAATACCGGCTTCTTCAGATATCTGCTTACAAATGGAAAGAAGTGTTCTTTCAGAAAGTTTTCCATTTGAAGGGGAAGTAAAGACATAAGATGAAGAGCTATTCTTTTTTAACAATTGAATAGTCTGAAACAATAGATCACTCATCGGTATGTCTCGCTCAGAAGAATGAGTTTTTGTAGTAAATCCGGCGTTACTTCGAACCTGGATTATTTTGTTAGTCCAGTCGATACGTTCCCAGGTAATATTAATGAGCTCACTGATTCTCATGCCTGTTAAGAAGAGTCCAAGGAAGGCCTGACGGTATTTCTGATCCATTGACTGTGTGAAAAAATTGGCTATTTCCGTATTATTGAAATAATCATCTTCTCGTTCGAGAAGAGTTTTCCGCCTAACTTTTTCGTTCTTCACAGGCGCGAATGGATTTTTTGCCAGCACATCTTTCAAGACATAACTATGAAACAGAGACTTTGCAGCTGTTAAATAGAAATTAATTGTCTTTGGTGAGATGTTACTACTCGTCAGAATTTTTCTGAACTCTTCGGCATGAATACTAGTTATATCATTAATATAAATTAACCCCTTGGATTTTGTGAATTCATGGAATGTCTCATAAACATTCTTGTATTTCACATACGACTTTGGAGCTAATGACTTTTTCTCTAAGATTATCTCTTCAATTGAATTGGCTATTTTGATTTTCGCACGTCGTACTCCATGGTGTACTAGTTTGAAATCGATTTTCTCCTTTTCAATTGTTGAGCATAAAGCTAGAGCATCAGATTTCTTAGAGAAAGTCAATCTGAGCCGCTTACCTTCATAATTGGTAACATCAACTTGATAATTACCATTTGTTAGTTTTCGTATCGTACTCATTCTATACCTTTATCCAAAATGCGCCCAAGTTCAAAGATTGTGATCATGTGTCGATCGCCATACTTAATTCCCTTGATTTTATTTTTCAAAACATTCTCTCTTACAAAATCATAACTCAGATTTAGTATTTGGGAAACTTCTGATATTGAAAAATTAATCTTACCAGGGAATTGCTTTTGAAGCATGTCGATGAACTTTGAGCAGTTTACATATGTGTCGTTCGGAGGGCTCCCAGTATTAGTTGGGAGTACTACTTTTTTAGCCATTAGGCTATCCAAAAAAGAATTAATAAGCATCTACCTTTATGTTAATCGAATGTCTCAATGAATTATTATTCAACTTACATGAAGATATTTTGAGAGCTTTAATGAGAGTTTAAAGCATACACATGAGAGAGGGATTACGAAGTTGACAATCCCCAAAATTGGGACGTTATTTATTATGTCGATCGAAACTTCTGTAATCCATTTCTCTCAGAAAATATTTGTTTTGTCTACCAATGATGCATTTAATTTGCGCATATTGATTCTAGACTGAGTTGGGTTTTACACTACTCTTATTCCAAAAAAATCTATTTTATTCTTTTTAATTTGCGCACAACCTTATCTGAGATGGCTTGATTAATCTCCTTGCTAACTCTATTTAATAGAGCATAGAGCGATTTGGCGGTCCTTGCTTCTTTCAGTATTACAACTTCAAATGGGCATCCTTTTATCTCTATTGGCTGCTCTTGGTCTGATTGATAAAAATAAGAAGTTGCTTTTTCTGATCTATACATCTGAATTTCAGATTTCTCAATGTACTTCTCCGCTTCATATAAATAGATTGAGTTACCGAACTCATGATTGTTTATAGTGCTATAATTAGGATCATCATTGCGAGGCCCTTGTATAAATAATGTAGGCGTGAATCTTGCCGTATGTAATTTTTCTATTCTTGCAACATGGTTTGGCCTATCGTCCATGTAATTATCAGACTCCATATATTTTTGAAGGCCTAGATCAATGTGCCAATCAAGATTAAGGAGCAGCAGTTCTTCAGGTGAGATGAATAGTAAATCCTTGGTAATAAATACTAAATCAGTTCCATCTATGTTGATTATTTTGCCTTTAGCTTCAACTGTGATGTTTTTGTTGTTCTTGTGTTGTGAGATTGTTAAATGTTTGCTGTTAATGATTTTTTCCATTTGGGGACCTTTAATTATTTAATAATTCGTCAACATGTCATTTTGTCAAGTTGACAATTTGACATGCTGACATTTTGTTTTTTGGCTTACTTAAATTGGTATTTATTATGTTTAACTTTAACAATTTGGTCTGAGGCTATCATTTCATCAATATCCCTTTTTATTGTACGGCCATCAATGACCATTCCAGATTTGGGGATAACAAAATCTTTAACTTCTTTAATTGTAAAGTTTTTTCCAGAAAATTCTTCCGTAATGATTGATTTTCGTTGGTCTTTTTTAGATGGATTGTCTTTCTTTTCATCTAAACCAACTACTACATCAAAATTGGAAAGGAATTCTAATTTGTAATTGATGAAAGTAAATGCTTCATCAATGTCTCCAGTTGAAAGAGTGTCTTTTAATTTGCTTGCGCAAATTGCTTTTGCCATCTTTTCAATTGAGTTTAACATTCGCGTAAGCATACCTGCAAAGTGTTTAGTCAAATGCAGATAATCTTCGTTTTTTGAAAAAAGATTTTGTAGTTTTTTCTTCAAGTAATCCTGGACTTTTTTAGGATAATTAATCGAAGAATAATGTGTGTTTACATAAGCTACAATACTTTGTAGTTTTCTTCTCCTTGGATTTTCGATTGAATCCAACTGTGTTGACTCCAAATGGTTATTCCTTCCAATCATTTGATAAGTTACTTCCATTTGCCGTTCTACATTTACGGGGATTTCAATAATTGAATCAAATCTAGAAATTATATTCATAGGGATATTAAGATCAGTATGTGAATTGTAATTTCCGTTTGGATTTACCTGACTTTGTCGATTCATATCGATATGGATCGAGGTACAAGATTCGTGTGTTGTTTTCGCAGAGGTAGAATCTTCAACCTTTCCATCTTCCATAACCATTGAAAGAATGCTTGAAATTTCATTTTGTCTTTTTGTGACTTCATGAAAATCTTCAAAACATACGATTCCGTGATTAGCAGATGGAATTAAGCCGGGTTTTGAGACATAATTTCCGCCGCTCCTGGAAGCATTTCCGATTAATCCAGCTGGTGTAATTTTACTCAGGGTGGATGAAACGTGCTTTTCATTGGGACTTAAGAGCAGAGCACACATACTTATTAACTTCTTTCCAGAAGCCGGCGCGCCAATGAGTAAGGAATGCAGCTTATTTGAGTATACACTGCCAGCACTCATACCATATGATAAGGCTTGAATTATTGTAAAATCAATTGCCTTATCCAGTTCGGTTGCTTTTTCAAGTCCTCTTATACCAAAAATGTCTTTTAGCTCATTTTTAATATAAGAGCGACAGTCGATTTTGGGTCGTTTGGAGGTTAGGAAGTTTTTAATTGACTTTGCTTCACTTTCACTCATTTGCATGAGATCCATTTGATTTAGGTTCTCCTTTACATTTTCAATGTAAAAGAGGTATCCAGAAAAATTCTCTTGATATATTGAAATTACAGTACCGAACAAAATAAATGGTTTTTGTAATTTCTTTCTTTTGAATAATTGGTGGTATCGCTCAAGAGATATGTTAAAAGAACTTATGTTATCTCCGCGGAGGTCTGTAAAACCAAGCTCAACTACCGAAACTCTGATGTTCTCATTTTCCACCTCTAGATCAACAGGTTTGGGTTCTGATATTTGAGTTAAAGTAACAACCAGTTTAATTGGTTTAGTTACAAACTGTTCAGATTTTAGTTCTGAAACAGATACAAATTCATATTCATTGATTTTATTTGTACTGCTATTTTTCTGAAATTGCACAATATTTATTGCTGCTTGGGAATCACCTATTCCTACAAGAGCAATTTTATTATGCAATTGATTAATTTTTTTCATTTAAATCTCAATTAAAAATTTAATATTGAAATACCACTCAGATTGGTAATTACCACCCCGCAGAATCAAAAGAGCATAAAACTCTTATTTAATTCTCGGATGATTAAAACACTAAATGATATTGACGCCCTTTTTACTCTATCGGGGCGAAAAACTGTAAATATTGATAGAGAAAACTATTAATCATGACTTACTGATTAACAAAAAAGATGTTTTGCCATATAACCTCAGTTTTTTGTTGTTGGTGTTTGTTGATTTTAGAATATTCTCCAGCTTCCGGATATTCGGGAAAGTTGGGGAAGGTTTTTGATACTAGATAGGAAGGGATGACGCTAGAGGTAAACTTTATTTATGATTTCAGAAAATTGTGCTTGTAGACAGAAATGTTGATTAATTTCATTTTCTGGCAGAATTTCTTCTGCCTACTATATATATCCCTAAGAAGGAAATCAAAAATTTCCAAAATTTTGATTTTTTTTTTTATTTTTCATAGTAACGTTCACTTAAAGCTAATTTGTCCAAAAGTTCATTGCTAAATATGTTTTTACTACTTAATCTCAATTTTCGAAAAAATTTAGATATTTTGGATTCTGAAATGTTCAACTTATTAGCAATCTCCTTGTTAGAATAATCTTTTAACTTCAAGCGAATAATTTCCATTTCATCATGATTACAAATTTTAGAAAGTTTATTAAAAACAACTTTACTATCCAATTTTCCCTCAATCTTATAGTAAATTTTCTCCAAATCAACCCTTGGTTTATTCTTGATCTTAATATTAGTGCCAATTAGGCCTTCAATTGAATTTTGATCGCTTTCATCTTGAATGCTAGTATCGCTTGAATCGTCGTCTTCTTGAGTATCACCATAGCTCGAATCGTCGTCATCAAATAAATTTTCAATCGTGTTTTTGTCCGGATTAGCCATGTTAAACGATGGATAATTAACTTGCTCATCAAAAGTTTGATCATTCTTTGTTTTTTTTATATAATTTTCTTCCCTTTTCTGAGCTAAATACAGCATATCATATGTTTTGAGCAATTTTAAGAAACACATTAGATAGCTGGCCAATTGAAAGTTTTCTTCAGAAGCGGTCCCGGATTCATCAGATTTTTCTTCAAAAATGGAAATTTTATGGTATAGTTCATTTATGCTTTTTGAAATCTTAAAGAAAATCGAGAGAAATAGATCGAAGGTAATTGCTAAAGAAAAAATATTTTCATCTCCAACGTGTAATAATTTAAACCAATTTTGCTCTGCCTTTGAAAGTTTCTTTCTTTCAGAAAGCTCATCTAATATATTCGCACGAAAATGCTTTTCAAAGTCTTGAACCATTAAGTCTAAGGATACGGCAAATATTTGAGCTAATATTCCTTTTTTTTCAATTAAAAAATAAAGCTTATGTATTAACTCAAGTTTTAAGCGATAATCCGAAACACTCAATTCTTTAACTGAATCAAAATGTTCTATACAAAATTCTTTTGCTTTCTTTGAGGTCGTCTCATCATAATGGACTTGGAGCTTCACATTTATTTTTTCAAATAAACTATCAATTTTATTGAAGTAATTTTTGTCGCTCCAATCATATCCAAATGAGCTTTTCATCTGTTCTTTTTCATCAAAAAATATTTGTCCTAATATTTTCTGATAATGTTCTTTTTTAAAGACGTCATCTAATGTAATCTTTCCCTCTTCCGCTAAAACTAATCTTTCATAAGAAATAATTCCTATTAGGCATTCGTTTATTTCAATGTAGCTATCATAGAAAAAGTCAGGATCGATACGGTACTTTGTAGAGATAATTTCTTTCTGAAAATATCTTTGGATCACCTTTTTTTGATCTAGTGGCTCCAAATTATAAATATTTGCAATTGTGTTAAGTTCATCAATCAGATTGTAACGTTTGCTAAACTCATTAAAGAGTATGTTTAAAAATTGTTGTGGGGTCTGTGGACTAGGCTCATTCGACTTCTCAACAATACTTACGAAATCATTGATTTCCCGGAAATTATTAAGATTATTAATGATAGGTCTTCTTTTTGCCATACCACTTGCTTGCTTTGAGCTTGATCTATTTTTGATTTCCTCCTGAAAGAAGATTTCATAAAGAGTAAGAGTTCCATAAATATTTAATTTACTCTGGTTATTTTTTTGAGAAACAATGCTGACGAATTTTTTGAGTGGTATTAATGAATAATCAATTGATAAGTCATAATCTCTAATATTAATGTAGGACCCATCTGGTTTTTTAAATTTAAGTATCTTTTCTGAATATTTGATTCCATCATCTAAATACTCGTAGTTGTTAGAAATACTCATTTCACTCTCAATTGTTAAAATATTATAAATCAAAAAAAACAAATTATTTAGAAACAAAACAAAAAAAGATTTGACAATAGGAAATACATTGCTTATATTTAATTAGTAAATATTTATATATAATAATTTCATAATATTAAAGTAAAAAAGGAGAAAAACTAAAATGGCAGTTTACAAAACCCGAGATTTTTATCTCAGCGGGTTTTTGATAGCCGATAAACACAAACTTCTAAAACACCAGAGATATAATGGGTTATTGGAGTTCGTGTTTTACGACACACCGGAGCTACACAATGCAATTAAGCAATACTATGCGGCTGAGACTAAAATAGACGCTATGACCTATTCAGTCACAATACGCAACTTGAAGTCCTTAATCCACTCGAAAAGAGAAGAGGATCTTCCATTTACTATTTCAAATGAGCAACTAAATCATGAATTCGTTAACAAACAATCAATCAGCGCATGAAATAAAACAAATATTTTATTCAACAAACCCGCTAATAACTCCAAATCAAACTAAAGAAAAAGCTGCAGAAATCACACATGGCTGGAAACTGGAAAGTTGTAACTGGTCAGAACCCGAATTAACAACCCTCGTAAAAACAAAAGCATACATCTGTAGCAAACTCCAAGATGGTCATAAGACCAAATCTAATGTAGAAGAGGTTTACATGTGTGCATTGGATTTTGATAATAAAGCAGAAAGGTTCACTAAAGATGAGTTTATTGAAAAAGCTTCCAAATGGCAGTTCAGTTGGTTTTTACATACAACAATAAGTCATCATTCCAAATACTACGAAGATGGAACACCAATAGATAAATTTAGAGTCTTAATTCCTTTTCTTAATCCAGTGAGCGATAATTTTTTAAGGGATAATCTAAAAGAATTTTGGCTATCAAAATTCCCCCAACTTGACCCCACATCGTTTCAAGGTGAAAGATATTACATGATATCCCCTAACGCCGAAACATATTTTCACGAATTCCGAGATGGTGAAGGTAAACATGTTTTTATTAACCCAGAAATCGCAAATAATAGTGGCCAACCAACCGGAGTTAAGAATAAATCAAACTCCACGAAAAGCAATGAAATGTTCAAAATGGATTGGGAGGTTACGTTATCTGACAACAAAACAATAAAAAAGGTTTTCGAGATATCCAGCCATACACCAGTTTTTTGTCCATTCTGTATTCATGATTCAGCACACCGAGGAAACCCCACAAGTGCAAATGCATTTGTGGATATTAATAGTGTCGGCTACCACTACATTTATTGTTCTTCTGAGGATAAAACTTATTGGCCGGATCCAAAAGATACATTGCTGAAAAATGTGAAATTGTTCTGGAATACTACTGTTGGACAGCCTTGTCAAACAGATTATACTACTCCGGAATCACTAGGAGAACAAAAACCGGCGAAGACTATTTACGTGTTTAAGAACGATAATGATTTTAAGAATTTTTGTACTAATGAAAGTATTCCTTATTCGCTAAAAACATATTTAATAAGAGCTGGAATTATCTTTAATCCAAAATTAAGCTCCGGATTAAATGGTCAATATTATAATTTATTTGAAGAAACAGATTATATGAAAAAAGATTATAGTCATCTACAAGCACTTAAGCACGAATTGCTAATAACAGAACTTGATAAAAGAGTACCGGTTATAAGCGAATTATTAAAAAATATTTTTGGCGATGATGAATATGTATTAAGGTTTTTGAATTGGATAGGGTTTCTACTTCAGAAGCGGGAGAAGGCCTTCACAGCTTGGTTAGTTCAATCCAAGGAACAAGGGGTCGGCAAAGACTTTTTATTTAATTTCATTTTGAGACCGTTGTTTGGTGAAAAACAATCGCAATTGTTGAATGGTAGCCGAATAGGAAAACAGTTTAATTCAATGGATTTACATTGTTTTTTAAGGGGGTACAATGAGGTTTTTACAAACAAAGATTCTGCAACTAATACTTTCAGAAAAGAATGGCTAAAAGATAGAATAACGGGTAAGGAGCAAGAGATTGAATTCAAAGGGGTAGATGCGTATTCGGCAAGAAACTATATGAATTTTATACTTTTTTCAAATAATGACATGGCAATAGCACTAGATGAAAACGATAGGCGATACAATGTGGTTAAAAATGAAAAAGCTAAAAAGGTTAAGGACTTATCATTTTACATTAACGAAGACCATTTACCAGATCAAGTAAACAGTGAATTAGAAGCATTTGCCGAGATTGTATTTACACTGGAAGTAGATCGTGAATTGGCAAACACCGCCATTACCACAGCAGCAAAAGATGAACTTATAGGACTTAGCAAAGATAACTATGATAAGTTTATTGATGCGCTTGCAAGTGGGGATAGTGATTATTTTATGCTAGACGAAGTGTTCCAACCAACTCATAGTGATCTTTTATTTAACTCAAGCACTGATAATAATACTGAATCATCTGTATCAAAAGAAGTGAGAGAATCAATTTCAATATATAAGGCGATTCCTAGTAGGTACATGAACTCAATTATAAAGTTTCATTTCCCAAAAAATCAGTATCGAGAGTCACTTGATAGACTGAAGCAGAAGAATTTGATTACGATTCAGAAACGGTTTGGCGGGGGGCAAAACCAAAAAGTTTATATGGTTAAATAAGTTTGTAACCAATGCAACCTTTTTGTAACCTTTTTGTATCCGAAAGATTGTTTGAATTTGAGACAAAAACAAAGAAAAAGGCATTTGTAACCTATGTAACCTATTTTTTTAAAAGTTTAGAAAAATAGTAATATAAAAAATATATAACAGAGAGAGACACGAGAAATCATATTCTGTGATAAAGTAGAGGTTACATTGGTTACAAGTTACAAATTGAGAATTGAAGCTGAAAACGCAGATATTGAGGTTACAAACTGGTTACATTCCGGTTACAAAAGGTTACAAACAATTATTAACGGTTACAAAATCCTAATGGATAATGTTATGAAAAAGAATAAATTAAAACCAACATTCACAGATGATATTAATCAAAATATCCAAATAGCTGTGAATTACGAAAAAGGACTTACAAGCAAAGGAGTCAATGACTTTACAGGTTCCTCGGTTAATCCGATTGCTCCCGACCAAGTGATAGCTGCTATCGACTGGTACACGAAATTCACTTTACCGGCAAAAACCTTTAACGCAGATTTTACAAGCTATTATGTAAAGCATAGGATCGAAGCTCATCTGAGATCACTTGGAAATGGGATGTATATTTCAAATGGGGCAGTTATTGCTGCCCTGCTGATCATGGGAATCGATTACAAAAAAGACAAAAACAGCCCCAATGTTATTCCTAAACTGAAAAGTAAAAGGATTCCGCTGCCAAAGGTACGCTGGCATCTATTTATTAAAGACTAATTGGGAAAATGCGGGGATTTTCCCCCAATCTCGATTTTGCGTAAATCTAAGTCCATGATTTCAGCATGATAAGCCAAAAAAAAGCCAAAAAATCTCCTTAGGGTTTTGGTTCCATAGCCCCAACTGCAAATCTGAGCCAGCTAGCGACCTCTCCAATAGTGGTAAAGCCAAAAAAGCTACAAGGTATTTTTATTTTTGCCCCAGAATCGAAAACTCAAAATTATTTTTGGGAAATTTTCACCGACCCTATATGCAAAGGATCACAACATCCATTTTATTCTTGCGCTTTATATACATTAAACTTAAGTTGAAACTAAATAATGGGCTGGTTCAATTTTGGGGCTATTACAGGAAACTTCACACGAAAACACTTCACTGACTGGTGAATTTAATATAGAATTGATGGAATGAAATAAATTTTACTAACAAAAGAACTCGACCAATAAATTGTTTTATTGGTGTAAAAAACTTTGTGTGTTCGCCTAAATGCAACCAAGTTATAAACCAATTACTTGAGAAATAATATGAAAAGAACTTTATGTCAAATATCCTTAATACTGGTGCTTACATTCCTTTACGGTTGTGAGGATAGTTCCTCTAAAAAAAGAATTGCTGAACTTGAATCTCAACTTGATGATTTCAAATCAAAATTTGAAGAAATCAAATCATCTGCAGACGATATTGAATTAGCAGTGGGACAACTTAATAGTGAAATTAGTGATTTTGCATATCAAGATTGGCAATGGAACGTTCAAGAAGTTGAATCTGCCACAAATGAAATTGAATCAGCTCTTTATGAATTACAAAGCATAATTGATGATTTAGAAATTGAATTAGTCGGGTATTAGGATTTTTGTACAAATGAGAAAGTTTGAAATTAATTAAGAATACTTAATAAGTTTCAAAACATGATTGATCTATTCTCTGAGTGTAATTAATAAAATTAATTAATAAATAATTATCAGTAGAAATT
The DNA here is from genome assembly GCA_019638015.1 of Melioribacteraceae bacterium. Lineage (NCBI taxonomy): Bacteria > Pseudomonadati > Ignavibacteriota > Ignavibacteria > Ignavibacteriales > Melioribacteraceae > Melioribacteraceae bacterium. The sequence continues at coordinate 704,983 of JAHBUP010000001.1, forward strand.
ATCAAAGTGTTGAGCGGCTTAAAACAAGTCGTTCAGAAGGCAAATAATGAATGAATTAATAATAAAAAATTATGATGTTCTGATTGTGAGGATATTGCAGATAATTATTTCTTTTTTCTACTCATATATTGGCATTGTTTTTATTGGGTTGCTCGTAGACGGTGAATTCATAAATCCAAAAGAGTTCATAGAGCTCATTTTATTATTCAATGCAACGCCGCTTGCATTGGCTATTGTATGGGGAATCACAGCAATCCTGGCAACATTTTTCATTAAGAGAAGTAGCGGTCATAAAATAAAAGATTCTTTCTTTCTGAAGAAATGGATGAGTCTAAAATCATGGATGTTTTCTTTGGGAAAGGACTTTGAGTAAATAAGATAATTAATATAAGACGACAAACTAACAAGGAGTCGAGAAGCTTGTGTATAAAATAAAATGGGTGTGAAAATAGGAACTCAAAAAATAAAGTTAATATGAAATATAAAGCTGATTTTATAACAAAAAAGGTGGTCGCCAAAAATGTCATTGTAGTTATGGGCGGCAAGTTACCCGTAATGCTGTTATGCCGTGAGTTAAAATGAAAAATAAATATTATAAAATATTTTCAACAGTGCTTCTTATTTTAAGTGTAATTATGCTTGTTGTATTTATTGTTTCAAGTTATTTTATATTTATCAATCAACCTTCATTAACCTGGCAACCAGATAGTGTTGGATTTTCATATTTTCTTAAAATATTCTCACCTAGTATACAGATTGGAACATCTTCAATCGTCTTTTTTACACTATGGCTTACTTTTGAGAGAATGCGACAAACACAAAATCAATTGGACATTACTCTAAAGAATATAGCATTCAATAATTACTACAAACACAAAGAGGAATTCAGTTCGTTCTTGAACAAAATGCCTTTTTTTGCTTTTTTGAAGAAGCATAGCCAAATTGAAGTTGAGACTCTCTTTCCTGCCATTTATTCTTACTTTTTTAATAAATCGTATAAAAACTTTGAAGCAAGACTGAATTCTAAATCAAGGGATGAAATAAATAACTTTATCGCCGAAATAAAGAAATCACCCATCAGTATTGTTAATCAAGATTTAGAACAAATATCTATCGAAGAAATTAAAAAACTATCTGAATTGATTAATAGAACTATCGAACCAATATGCAGTATTAATACCGAAATAGAAGTTGTCACAGTTAGACAACATTTTATGGAAGTCGGTGGTAAACCATTAAAATTAGTTGAAGAGAGATTCAAATTGTTGAACAATCTATTTTGGGCAATTTCATTATATGAAGACTTTTTAGCATTTGACGGAATATATCAATCAGAGAGAGCAAATTTTGCGCTCAACTTTGCAAAATACAGAGCGACTATTGGCTTATGAAGAACTGCATAACAAGTTGTTCAAGACCGACCGCTTTAAACATTGCGGAATTTGTTTGGTTAAAAGGTTGCGTTGTAAAAGTTTGTTGCTCTTTGAGTGTAGTTAACAAAATGAATTAATAAATAAATCATCGGCCTTGGTTTTCAAAGTTGCATTGCTGTTATGGACGGCGCTTTAGTTGCAATGCCGTTAAATGGCTTAACAAAAAAAGGTAAAATATGATAAAGATATTTCAGCGATTACAAAACAGTTCATCAAAATTAAAAGCTATTTATCTCAGTTGGATACTTTTACATTTTATTCTTTTACTTACTGCTGGAAATATGCTAGATATTCATGATAGGTTTTTCCCAGATCGCTGGCGTTTAGGATATTATGACATCACTGAGTTTCTAATTTATACTCTATCTCCAATTTTTATTTTTTATATAGTTTCGTTTTGGAATGAAAGAAAATAATTAAAATAAAAATATATTTAATATGAAACTTTAAAGAAAAGCAAAGCAATATAACCCGTTCTTCAAGCCGACCGCTTTAAATGTTGCGGTATTTGTTTAATTGTAAAGTTGCGTTGCTAAAGTTAATTGCTTTTTGAATATGGTGAACAAATAAATTTATAAATAATTATCGGTATTCGTTTTTCAAAGCTGCATTCTAGTGTTGGGCGGCAGCTTAAAAACAATGCCGCTATAAGGCTAAATGAGTACAGTTACATTTAAAATATCAATTCCAGCTCCTGAAGGATTCATTGGTAATATTTGCATTAATATAAACTGCAAAAAATATTTTAAAGTGAGTGCCTCAGATATAAAGGATGAAATGTTTTGTCCATATTGTGGTACCTCAGCCTCAAAAATGGATTTGAGAACAATTGAACAAAACAAGTATATTCGAGAAGCTGCTATGGAAAAAGCAAAAGAAATCGCTTATAAAGAAATCGATAAAATGTTCGGTAATTTAGCACGAAGCTCGAGTTCAAATAAATATTTTACAGTAAAACATACGCCGATGAACTATCGTGCAAAAAATATTAGACCAAGTTATTCTGAAAAATCTGTTGACACTGAATTAAAATGCCCCTGCTGCAATGTTTCGTTTCAAGTTTATGGAATATTTGGCTTTTGTCCTGGTTGCCGAATTGAAAATATGATTATTTACGATACTAATATTCAGATAATAAAAAAAGAGTATGAGAATAGTGATAATAAAGAAAGAGCGTTACGACACGCATATTCTGACCTAGTTTCAACCTTTGAAAGATTTTGTCAAAATAAATCCGAATCTATTAAAGAATTGAAACCTAGTTTTCAAGAATTATTTGAAGCGAGGAAATTTTTCAAAGCTCATTTTACCATTGATATATTCTCAGATTTATTAGAACCAGAATTACTTTCTCTAAGGCGAGTTTTTCAAAAGAGACATACTTATGTTCACTCGGACGGTAGCATAAATGAAAAATATGTTAAAAAAATTCCAGAAGATAATAAATTACTTGGAACTAAAGCTGTTCTAACTTTTGAAGAATTTTGGGAAGCTGCATTATTATTGCGTAAAGTTATTGATAAATTAATTATCATAAAACTGTAAGCGCCTTATAACAAGCCAATCAACCGGACGCCGTATTTCATTGCGGCATTTGTGTAACTATAATGTTGTGTTTTCAAAACTAAGTTGCTTTTTGAATATGGTGAACAAAATAAATTTATAAATAATTATTGGCAAGGTTTTTCAAAGCTGCATTCTAGTGTTGGGCGGCGGCTTAAAAACAAACCTGTTAGGTAGTATACAAATTTATGGGTGAATTTAACAAATCATTGTTGAAAGGAGAAATTCCATATCCTACTCAAAGAAAATTTAATCTTAAGGATTGGGATAATTCTTTTAACTCTTTTTCACAAAAGGATGAAGATGATGAAAGAATTTATTCTGCTGGAAAATGGGTTTTTAATAAGTTAGCATTTATTCGTGAACAAATAAAAGATTTAAAATTTAATTCACTACAAAAGGAAGAAGCATTACAATGTTTGTTTGGTTTTGTTAATAGAGACGTATCAATTTTAACTGAGATGCAAAAAGAAATGAAACCGGAAAATGAAATATTAGCCATTTCATATCTTAACAAAAAAATAAAATTTAATGATATTAGTCCAGAGTTATCTGTTGTTGACAAATTTGAAAGCACTGTAGAAGCTGTAAAATATCCATTAATTCAATTATTTCATTCAAATGACTTTCCTAATAAAAAATCCAAATCATTATGTGATATTGAGCTATTAAATTCATATAAAAAGATTATCAATTATGGACAGTATTATTTAATAATCGAAGGAATATGGGGTAAATGTCTTTGGAGAAAGTATTCAATTGAGCCAAAAGAAAAATACGATTTAATAAAAATACCTGTTGATAGAGATACAAAAGTAGAAGCAATTTCTAAATTCAGATTAGACTCTCTCATTGTTGAATCTGCATTCCAAGCTATAAAAATGTGGAAAAATGATCTTTCGGAAGAATTAAAAAAAACACTTATAGATATTAATGTTGTAAGAAATATAGTCGGCTCTGGAAAGACTAAACAATATATTCTAAATAAGTATACTTATGATGAAGAATCACCACCAAGTTCATTCATAGCGGAACTTCAAGCGCACGAATTATACTTTAATAAACTGCTTAATCTACCCGTGCCCAAAATACCATCAATAACACTAAGGGTATTATTTAAAGTATGGCATCTTTTCTTTTCGCTAGCTGATATTTTAAAAGATCGTTTGCCACAAGATACTGGTGTTTTTAAGATCAGTAAATTAAAAATGTTTTCAACACAAATAAAAAAAAATGATTTAGTAAACCTTATATCAAAATCTATTTCTGTTAATTCTTCTGACTCCAAAAAAATAATTGAAATATTTACTTATAATGGTAACAATGAAGATGAATTATGGACTAAACCCTTCGTTGAATATAAAGAAAGATTGTATTTTATTTATGGAACTTTACTTATGCCGAATTTGCTTCGTTCACTTGAGAGCTGGATAAAATGTGGAGGGTTCGATCTTTCGGAACGTGGGGACTTATTTGAGAATTATGTTCGTATCGAAATTTCTGATTCATTAAAAAACTCTAAGATTATTAAAGATGCTGGTGTTTTCCCAAATTCGATAACTATTCCTGGTGATGGGAAGAATGAAGAAATCGATTTAGTATTTTGGATGAAGAACAAATTCATAATTGGAGAACTGAAATGTGTTTTATTTCCTACTTCTCCATTAGAAGATTACAGATATAACGATAGACTCCTTGAAGCTTCTATTCAGATTCAAAGAAAGCAAAAAGCAGTTGAAAAACATAAAAAAGAATTCTTGGATCAATTATCACTCACTGAAATAATTGATGAAACTAAAATTGAAATCGTTCCAATTATTCTTACAAATCTTCAACTTGGAAGCGGTAAAATAATTGACTCGATTCCGGTAACCGACTTACTGCTATTGAATAAATATTTAAGTGATGGAGAGATGTCTCTATTTGTTGAAAGATCAATGCATTCTGATGATAAAGTAAATACGATTCACAAATTTTACGAGGATGAACAGCAAGCAATTGATAATTTTGATAATTTTGTCAAAAATCCTCCGCTTTTGTTACTCTATGGCTCTTTTCTAAAGAAAAACATAAATCAATTCCTAATTGGTAATGATGAAGATAAACCTTATGTAGAAGAATTTCTTGAAGTTGTAATTGAGTAAGTATTACTACCTAACTCGTGGTTCAAAGCGACAGCGTTTTCGTAGTCGGCCTTTTATAAATTTTAGTTTTAGTCGTTCCATTTCGGCAGTTTTGTTCAAGGTAGTTTGCTATGAAAATTTTTTCTAATTAAAATATTGTTTAATTTTTTCGGCAATGTAGTTATGGCTGCGCCTTAGCAACCACGCCATAATATGCCAGATCAAGTGAGATGAGAAATGATTGATTTATTAGGAATGATCGGTTCGCTTCCAAAAGAAAGTGATTTCAAAAAGAGAATGCGTTTGCATCAAGGTTGGTGGCGTGCTTTTGTGCTTGGTGAAAATGAAGGTAAGCATCCAATAAAAGATGATGAAAATATTTGCAATACTCTTTTAAATGGGGAACAAACAGAGAATAATTTCATTTCTAACTTAGTGAAAAATGTTGTAAGAGAGGTTCTGAAAGGAAGAAATGGTGGAAGTGCCGGAATGGTTGACAAAAAACGTTTATTTAACAACCTACTTTCAAGTCAGCCACTTTGTTTTAATTTCTTTGCACCATTGTATGTTGATAAGAAACTTGCATTAAACTTTCTTCGGAAATATTATCCAGAAATCACATCAGTTAATGAAGTTTATTTTGAACATGCAAACTCTAAAAACAAATATGATAATTCAGCATTTGATATTGCATTTGATGTTAATGATGGAAGTAAAAAAGGAATTATTGGGTTTGAATGTAAGTATACTGATTCGTTTTCGCCAAATCAGCATAGAAAAACAGCATATGAAGAAATTTATCAACAATCTAATATTTGGGCTAAACCCTATGAAGAATTAACCAGTTCTAAATTCAATCAACTGTTTCGCAATCAATTAATAGCGGAAAGCTTTAAGCAAGATAAACAATATGACTTTGGTTATTTGGCTCTATTCTGTCATCATAAAGACGATGAAGCGATAACAATTGCTGAAGAATATAAACTGATGTTAAAAGAAGAACAGACCCATCTTTTCCAAATTATTACTTATAAAGATTTTTTTGAACAGATAATGAAGCATGATTTGACATGGCAAACGAGGGAATATTATATGTTTCTGTGGGCTCGATATTGTGGGCTTAAACTTAGTAATTCAGCTTATTCACAACTGAAAGAAAATGAGAAAGGTTATTATAAGGTTTATGATGTGGATGAGGTGGATTTGCAAAATAAAATAATGGTTGCAACACTTGAAGGTGGCGTAATCTATTCTGCCGAAAATGAAAATGGATTGTTTGTAATTATTGACCAATCCACTCTTTCAGATTTTCTAAACGATCAAGACAAAAAAGAAAATGGTTGCTTTACTTCCATTTACAAGTTTGTCAATGAAGCTGAGAGAAAATCCTTTATTAGTAAATATAAACTTAGAATAACAGAAACAGACGGCATATAACATCTTTAATAAATAAAATGTCATGAGGATAAAATAATTATTAACGGATCCGTAAAGACGAATTATGTTAAGTATTAACAATAAAAAAATGATGTTAAATAAAAAAATAATCGGTAAGTGTTGTCCATGAGACCGAAGTCAGATAATTGTGATAATAAATCCCAATGGTAAACTGTTTTTACTTGCTTGTCCCGTGCATTATGAGGGGACTTCTTTTATATGGAAAACGGCGTTATACTTACTTAGTAATTCATATGCTAAAGAATAATCTTTTATATAAACCTGACGAATATGTTTTTGTAGATCATGCAGCGAGTATATGAGTAAAACATTTAATTATTTTTAGAATTATAATACTACTTTTTAAATTGAAGAATTGAGGGACAGTAAATGAAATTTGTAATATTCTCCCTGGTGTTTTTTTTGTTTTATCTGCAACCATCTTTAAATTATTTAGCTCAAACTGAGATAGACTCTAGCATACAATTCACGCGACTTAATATTAATAATATCTCAACTGTATTTGGTAATAATGGATTATCCGATTATAATTATGATAATATAAAAGGTTTTCGTTATCCCAAAGAATTTTCAAATTGTGGATTCTGGTGGACAGGTTTTCTATTAAGTGGAAAAGTTGAAAATGAGATCAGGGTAAGCGGAACGACTTATTATTCAAGTTTAATGCCTTACGGTAACGGAATGATTTATCGTGTTAGAAAAGATTATAGAAATGGAAATTTTTCCTCGGAAATTTCAGATGGCGAGGGAACAGAAGATGAAATAAGAGTGAAATATGAGGATGACTGGAATAATTGGCCAGCAAATGAGGGCGCTCCTTATCAAGATATTAATAAAAACGGAATCTACGAACCGGACATAGATATTCCTGGTGTCCCTGGCGCCGACCAGACAATCTGGTTAAAAACAACAGATAATTTAGGGAGCGAAGTCATAAATGAATTTGGTTCTAAACCGCTTGGTATTGAAATCGAATTTACTTATTGGGCATATAATAAAAATACTCCATTAAACAATACCATATTTAGAAGATATAAAGTTATTAACAAATCTGTTTCTCCAATAGAAGAACTTTATTATTCTATATTTTCAGATCCGGATATAGGGGATGCTGGAGATGATTATGTAGGGTGTGATACTTTACTAAACTTAGCTTTTGCTTATAATGCAAGCAATTTTGATGCTATTTATAAAGAGATGCCTCCCACATTTGGAATATCATTAATCAAAGGGCCATATAATGATAGTACAAAGAAGGGTTTGTCATCATTTAATTTTATAATTAATTCGGACCCTAATTATGGTTTTCCAGAAAAAAATTCTTATGAGAATGGTGCATTAAGATTTTATAATCTTTCTAGAGGTATTAGAGCAGATGGTTTGCAATATCAAATACCGGAAAGATTTGGCGGGGGTGAAACCACCTTTCCTTTTTCAGGTGATCCTATTAGAAGAGAAGGATGGATAGAGGGTAAAGAATTCCCGCCTGGAAATAGAAATTTTGGTTTATCAACAGGTCCACTTAATCTTTTACCTAATGAATTTCATGAGATTGTATTTGCTCAAATTGCAGCTGGCGGCATTAATGGGATTAATAGATTACAATCATTAGATTCTTTGAAGATTTACACATTAAAAGTAAAAGAATTTTATACAACCTCTTTTGATACACTTACTCATTTTGGATCTAATGATGATAAGATCGAAAATGATTTTATTCTTTATCAAAATTATCCCAATCCATTTAATTCCTCAACAGTAATTAACTATAGTTTATCAGAATCAGCCAATGTTCAAATAAATATATTCGATCTTTTAGGAAGAAAAGTGGTAACACTAGTTGATGATTATAAAAATGCAGGGATACATTCATTAATGTTGAATGAAAATCATTATCCATCAGGGGTTTACTTTTATACTTTGACATTCAAGAATAAAATACTATATAAAAAAATGATGTTACTAAAATAATAATATGATTGTATAAAAGACATTAACATATATTATTAAAAAAGGGGAAGCATATGAAAAAGTTATTTTTTATATCATTATTTCATTTATTTATTATTCAACAAATATTTCCACAAACAATTCAGAATAACCTCGCTTGTCAGCCAGAAATATATTTTAACATTTTGGATGCGAGTGGTGCACACTATGAGATAAATGCAATAAGGTACAATAATGAACCAATATTTGATAAATATTATAGAATAACTGAAAACTATAATTCTGCGAATGACTATATTTATGCACCAGCGGGTTTATGGACTGAGCATGTTGGTTTTGATCATGTCATAGATAATAATGCGGGCTGTAGAAATGAAATAGTTGGATATGGTAGGTATTCAATAAGTATATTAAGAAATGAGAGTGAATCATTTCAGTTTTATTTAAATCTTAGGCATAGTATGGTTTCTTTTCGTGATCTTTTTTTTAAAATATATGGTAATAATACACAAAATATTTACTTAGTAGAGTTACGTTATTATCGTTATGAAAATAATGAGTGGGTCCCATACTTTAAAACAATTTATAATAATGCAATTGTCAATTACTGGGAAGAAGTTGACGAAACTCAAAATTTAATAAACTTCTTTCCTACTCAAGAAATCATATCAAATAATTTAATTATCCCAAATGAAGATTTTAATAATATTCAAGGAAGCTTAACTGTAAATGGTGGCGTTACACTAACAATCCAAAATGGAGCTCAACTTAGATTTGGAAGCGGGTATTCATTAATCATAAATGGTACATTAAATGCAAATAACGTGTACTTTACACGTAGTGGATCAACCGGAACTTGGGGCGGTATACAATTTAATTCTGGGGCAAGCGGAACGCTTTCTTATTGCACAATTCAAAATGCACAAAATGGTGTTTATAGTAACGGATATTTACCAAATATTACAAACAGTACTATTGCAAATAATAATATTGGAATTAATTTATATAACACCGGCGTTCAGACAAACAGCATTTCCAATAATTTAATCCAGTATAATACCACCCATGGGATAAATCTTACTAATTCAAGTCCAAGAAATATATCAGGTAATCAAATATATAATAACGGCCAAGCTGGAATCTATTGTATAAATAGCTCAACACCATACATATACAATAATCAAATTACAGGGAATAGTGCAGCCGGAATAACTTGTGCATTGTATAGCCCCGCTCGTTTAGGTAGTTATAGCGGGGGAGGAGGTTATAACTTGATAACAGGTAATAATTGGGGAGTCGGCTGTGGATATGAAAGCCATGCCATTTTAGGGACTACATCTGGGTATGGTTACAATAGTATTCATAGTAACACTAGTCACGAAGTTAAGAGTGAATATGATAGTAATGTTATGGCTGAAAACAACTGGTGGAATAGAACAACACCCCCATTCTATATTGCCAGTGATTTTTATACTGCCTATGGCGGTACGATTGATTATAACCCGGCTTTATCCTACAATCCTCTAGGCGGACTTATGAAAACAACATCAAGTGAGTACAATTATGACATAACAAATGAAGAAAGAGGATTTTCATTCTTAGATTCTGAATTAAGAGAGGCGCTTAATAATCTTATTAAGGGTCAATATGAAGAAGCAATATTAATTTATAAACGAAGGTATAAAAAAGAAAATGATATCGGGAAAAAGAAATATATTTTAGGACGATTAGCAGAATGTTACAATTTATCTGAGAAAGAAGGATTTATATTTTTCTTGAATAATGACGTACGAATAAACTCGGAAGGTGAATTAATTAGAAAAGATGAACTTTATGCAACATCATTGTTCTTGGAAAATATGTTCTTGATAAATGAAAAAAAATATGCACAGGCAGTGAATAATTTTGAAGCATTACTAAAAGACTTTCCTGAAAACGGAGCAGTAATAAAATCAGCACTTTATAACCTAGTTTGTCTAAATCACAATCAATTAAACGATGTTAGTCGAGGTAAAATCTATATAGATGTATTAAAAACAAAATATCCAAATGACGAACTTACCCTGCAAGCAATGTTGACCATAGGTGAATTTGATAAGAACTATTATCCAAAACCCGAGCTTAAAAAAGAAGGGGCTGTAAAAAATGAATTATTAAATTCGTATGAGTTGTTGGGCAATTATCCGAATCCATTCAATCCGACGACAACAATAAGCTACATAATACCTGAGTCTGGTATAGTACAGATAAAAATATTTGATATTTTAGGGAAAGAAATAGCAACCCTATACGATGGAAATAATTCAGCAGGTAAACATAGTATTGTTTGGGATGCAAATAGTGTAGCAAACGGAATATATTTTTATAGTATAGTATTCAATAACCAGAGACTGTTTAAGAAGATGTTGTTGCTGAAATAATATTCAGTTTATGAAAGCGGGATTATCTTCTGTTTCTGTCTTCATTTTTGAAGGGGTAAGTATAACCCGCGGGTCAACTTGACCGCGTTTTCATTGCAGCAAATGTGTAATTATGAAGTTGTGTTTGTAAAACAAAGTTGCTCATTAATGTAGGTTGTTCTAAGAAACATTTTTATAAATACAAAAGTAGTTGCAACTATTCGGTATTCCTGTTCTGGGCTGCCGATTAGCAGCATCGTTTTAGGTTTTGCATAATATGGTAAAAAATTATTTAATAGCAGTATGTGATATTATGGGCTTTTCTCAACAAGTCGAACGATTTGATTTGATGAGCATTGTAAGCAATTCTATTGAACTACTTAAAAAAACAATTCATCATTCCATTTTCAAAGAAGACTTTCCAGATAAATCACCACCCGTCAGTGAAATAAAAAATCAAAATAAAATTGGTTTTGCATGGTTTTCTGATACAATTCTACTATATACTTTGGAAGACACTGATGAAAATTGTGCAAAATTAATTGAAACTGTTGGTTGGTTACTTTTTGAAAATATAAATAATCCAAATACTAGATTAAGAGCAGCCATTTCATATGGCGAAGCATATATCGATAAAACTGAAGATATGTATATAGGCAAAGCAATTTTAAGCGCATTGAAACTAGAGAAAGATCAAGATTGGTCTGGTTGTGCATTGACTTATGATGCTGAAAAGAGACTTCCGACTTATTTAAAAGATGGAAATGGATATACATGGTTAACTTATTATGATGTTCCACTAAAAAGTTGCGGTAAAGAAAAATTACTTACTGTTAATTGGACTTATGGTTCTCACATTGATTTTATTATAAACTGGACCGCTACAAGAGAAGAACCTTCTGAGGAAGAGTGCATTAAATATCCAGATATCGTGCGAAAATGGAAAAACACAAAAGAATATCATGATAAAGCCTGTTTTTGGTGTAAAAGAAAAACCTAACCTCTTTAATAAGTAAAAAGTCCCAGCAAAAATACTGCGGGATGATCAATAGGACAGAATAATATTTGACCGATCCGTAAAGACGAATTATGGTAGGTATTAACAAAATAATAAAATAATCAGTAAGTGTTGTCCGTGAGACCGAAGTCAGAAAATTGGGATAATAAATCCCAAGGGTAAGCTGTTTTTACTTGACTTTCTTTTCTATAGACAATGCCGTTAGGTGCTTATTTATGAATCCATACGCACTATATATTAAATGTGATGGCTCTATGGATTATGATTCTAAAAATACCGGCGGTGTTGGTTTTGAAATAATATTCCCTGATTCAGTTGAAAAGGAAAATATTCACGAATCGTTTGGTAGATATGAAGGAGCTAATATAGAAAGAATTGAAATGGAGGGATTGATTTCTGGAATGGAATACGTGATTGATCTTTATGAAAGAGAAGCAAACAAACTTTCGAACATTAATACAATTATCTTCATTACAGATAGATTTAGATTGAGTGATAATGAAGGAACTAATCCCTTCAAAATCCAAGAATGGAGAAGAAATAAATGGTGTAATCATGAAGGCAAGGCAATAAAGAATCATGATCTTTTAGATAAACTTGATAAGAAGAGGAAAAAGCTATCAGAAATTGCCCATAGCAAAATATTCATTGAGTATAGACCGAGGAAACAAAATAAGGTCGCTGATAAATTAGCCAAAGCCGGCAAAAAGCTTTCATTACCTGATCATAGCATTGCAATAAAAGGGCTTAAAGTTGGTAAAAGAAAGTTTGATGGTAATGAAATAAAGTATGATATGATAAGAGAAAATGAAGAAATCCATATTCATGTCTTTCTTAAAACGCCAGTAAACAAACAGTGGGAAATATCTACAGAAGTTTGTGAAGGATCAAATATCGGTAAAAAACTCAAAATATATTCAGACGACAAATTAGCTGTAAAGTTGCAGCGAAGACATGAATACAAAGTAAAAATCAAAAAAGTATTTTCACATCATACTGAAATATATCGCACATTAAAAGAAGTTAAAAATGTAGCAAAGAATAATGCACCTAACCGCTTAAAAAAGGATTTAGTCAAGAGATAAATAAAATCCAGAAAACAACGCGGACGCCCCCGCAAAATACACTGGGCAAGCTGTTTCGCATTCAGAAAAGTTGTGGGCGGTTTGTGATTCAAGTTTAGAGATTTCTGGGATTACAAGATCAAAAACGCTTCGGTTTGTTTTTCTTCTTTGAGCTCGGCTTCAGCTAAAAGCTCATCGAGAAAGTTGGTGGTTTCTGTTTGCATTGGTTTTGCTCCTATTAGGTTGTTATTAAACGGACGTATTGTTTGTTGAAGAAGCTTTTTGTAATATTTATATTAAATCTCAGATAATCAATATGGTACTAAATAACAGTAGATTGGGGGAGATTATGAAAAAATATATTATTCTGGTTTTTATTCATGTAATATTAAATGGGTGCTGGAGTAGTGATTCTGATAATCTAAACGAAACTGGCACTTCAACACCATTACCACCAACAGTAGAAACGTTAGCCTTAGAAAATATCCTTTCAAATTCGGCAAGAAGTGGAGGAATTGTTACAGCTGAAGGCAGTTCGATCGTAACAGCAAGGGGTGTTTGTTGGGATACATCGCTTATTCCAACAACTGCAAATAGCAAGACAACAGATGGAAGTGGAACTGGAAGTTTTACAAGCCTAATAACAGGATTGAGCGCAAATACAACCTACACTGTTAGAGCTTATGCTACAAATAATGCAGGCACAAGCTATGGGCGTAAAGTGAGTTTCACAACTACGGCAACTATTACAGCACCATCTGCACCTACTCTTACATCACCAACTAATGGCGCAACAAACCAATCTACAGATCCAACATTAAGCTGGGGTGCAAGCAGTGGAGCAACAAATTATACGTTGCAAGTATCTATAAATAGTTTGTTCAGCAGTTATGTTCATAACCAAAATGTAGGCAATAACACAAGCCAACAATTAAGTGGTTTAAGTAATAACACAACTTATTACTGGCGAGTAAATACAAGCAATAGCGTTGGAACATCAATCTGGTCAAGTATATGGTCTTTTACAACAACAAACGGAATCAGTGTCGACGGGACACCATGCCCAGGCACGCCAACAGTAACCTATGCTGGCAAAACATACAACACAGTTCAAATAGGCACGCAATGCTGGCTAAAAGAGAATCTTGATATCGGTACCATGGTTTATATGATTGACTCACAATCAAATAATAGCTCTATCGAAAAGTATTGTTATTACAATGATCCTGACTTATGCAAAACTTACGGCGGTCTATATCAATGGGCGGAGGCAGTGCAGTATAAGAATGGTGCAACAAACATAAACTCAACAAATCCGGCATTCAGTGGGAATGTACAAGGTATCTGCCCAAGCGGTTGGCACATACCCACACTAGGAGAATTTGAAACATTAAAAGCAGCAGTAAGTAATAATAGCAATGCATTAAAAGCAATAGGTCAAGGAACTGGCAGCGGAGCTGGTACAAATACAAGCGGCTTTTACGCGTTGCTGGCTGGCGGCCGCTGGCACGATGGTAACAACTACGGTTTAGGTGAAAAGGCTATCTTTTGGAGTTTTACGGAAAAAACTCCTACTGCTGCGTACCATATGTCCCTGGACTACGGTACTAGCGATGTCCACCTGACCGACATTTACATTACTAAGAAAAACGGTTTTAGTGTTCGTTGCGTTAAGGATTAGTCTATTTGTCTATTTATATTTGTCCCCTTACGGGGACACGATTTAAAATATATTAGGTGCTTATGGCATTAGCCGAAGAATTACCGATATACAAAGCAAAGTAAAAGAGAGTGCAGAGTGAAGAGTGATGAACGAAGAGTGAAAAAATATGTAATTCTGTTATGCGGGTTATTAAGCTTTTTTATAACAACATTAGTTTATAGTCAAAAATTAAAGATAAAAATAAACGGCTATGATGCAAAGCTATATCTTTCAAAGATAGTTGGTGAAAAAGTAAGTTTAATAGATTCTGTTGAAGCAAATAACAACAGTTTTACATTAACTCTTCCTCAAAACAATTACGGTCTATACAGAATTACATTCAATAATAACAAATGGATAGATTTTATAAACGATGGTAAAGATGTTAAGATTGAAACCGATGCTAAATATATTCTTGATAGCCTTAAGGTAACTGAATCTGAAAGCAACAAACTTTTTTACTCTTTCCTAAAGCTAAATAAAGCATACAAGACCAAAACAGAGTTGCTGCAGTTTGTTCTTGCAAGATTTCCCCAAGATGATGAATATTACCACGTTACTAAACAACGTTTGCAAGATTTGCAGAATGAATATGTTGAATTTGTAAATGTAACTGCACAGAAAGAACCGCAGTCGTTTGTTGCAAAATATATTTATGCCTCTCAATTGCCGATTATAGATCCCGAGATTCCATTCGAAAATCACTTGGGTTATCTAAAATCTCACTCGCTTGATTACGTTAATTTTGATGACGTTGCTTTGATTAACTCTGATCTGTTCACCAACAAATCAATTGAGTATTTAACTTATTTCCGCAATCCACAGCTGCCGAAAGAACTACTTGAAAAAGAATTTATGAAAGCAGTGGATACTCTGCTCAATAAAGCAAAAGTAAACCAGCTTGTTTATCAACATATAACCGAATACTTAATTGATGGTTTTAAGAAGTTCGGCTTTGATCAAGTGCTCGATTACATTGTCGAGAATTACGTAATCAAAGATGACCTCTGCCTTGATGTGAAAACAGAAGGATTAATTAAAAGAAGAATTGAGCACGCAAAGAATTTTAAGATTGGTGCAGTTGTGCCAAATATTGTTTTGCCGGATATAAATGGCAAACAAGTTGAGCTGAAGAAGATTAACGCAGAGAAAGCATTAATTGTGTTTTACGCTAGTTGGTGCCCCCACTGCAAAGAGTTATTACCAAAACTTAACGAACTTAAAAAACAGAAAAGCGGTAAACTGGAGGTTGTAGCAATTTCTTTAGATGATAAAAAAGAAGATTGGGTAAACTTTGTTAAAGCAAATTGCCCTGATTTAATAAATGCCTCTGATCTTAAGGGTTGGGATGGTAAAGTTGCCACCGATTATTATATGTATGCAACACCAACGATGTTGCTAGTAGATAAGCAGCTTAAGATTATTGCTAAACCAATGGAATATGACCAGATAATTAATCACCTAAATTAACCGCTTCTCAAGAGTCTGTAAAATAATTTGTGTAAACGGATATTCGAGTTAAAGTACATTTTCAAGTCTGCCCAGATTTCAGAGCCACTCAATGAGTGGCTCATCTGTACTCAGTTTTTGCTTAATGATTTGTACACCAGATAAGCAGTTAACCCCAGCCATCCAAACATTCCAATCACATTCACCTTTTTATAACTGATCCCGGTTCTTTTTGAAATATACTCCAGTGTATCAACCGTGCGGTCAAAGATTTCATCAAACATTAAGCCTCCGATAGTTTAAATAAGATTTCTCTCTACAAATGACATGTACTTATCATCAGCGAAGATTAAATGGTCAAAGATGTTTATCTCTATAACTTTACCAACTTCAACCAATTTTTTTGTTATTGCGATATCTTCATTGGATGGATCCAGATTACCCGATGGATGATTATGCGCAATAATTATGTTTGCACAGTTGGCAACAATTGCGCTTCTAAAAACTGCTCTTGGATCAACAACAGCAGAGTTTAATGTTCCAATGGAGATGATCTCAAATCCTTGAACTCTGTTAGCACTGCTCAACCAAGCTACAAGAAAAACTTCTCTCGATTCATCTTTCATTATAGGACTGAATAGATCATAGACATCTAGAGGGGAGGTTATTTTCTTTTTAGGCAATTCAGAGTATTCTGGATACTTTAAAGATGTGTCCTTGAAAGTCCAGAATAAAGTTTTGAACTTTACTTTTTTATCAGCCATTTATCCTCCGGAAAGATTATGCATACCTTTAGTGCGTTGAATAAATAAAGTAATTGCAATCTGGTTTACATTTGCCATTCCGTTGAAGCGGTTCTGAAGTCGGAGAGCTTCATTAAAAGATTTTTCCATAGCTGTATAGAAAACATCTTCATTTGGTGTCGGGGAATTATCTTCCATGGGCTTTTCCAACTTTTGAACATCCCATGTTACAACGATTTTGTTACCACGACTAGCGGCAAGTTTTGTTACCATCAACTCATCATCTTTCTTAAACAACTTCAACTGTTTGTGTAATTCGTCAGCTGCAAAAAGTGAATATTCACTTGCTCCATCACCGTTTTGTATTGCATACAGATAATACTTCCCATACTTGGAAGAACCTTCAACACAGTCATTAAACAAAAGTTTAATCCTGGTTGGTTTGTTCACTTCCAGTTCCATTTTTGGACGTTCCATTGACGTTTCCTTTTAGTTTTATTGAAAATTTGTCTGCTGATTCAATCAGAGCGCATCCTTGCGGTACTTTACCGCTCATTTTGTAAAATGCCTTGATCTTGCCTAGATCAGGTTTTACTACTTCGGGGGAGACTGATGTCAGCTGAGATAGATTTGGATTGAGAAGAAAATTATCGAGATTCTCAACAATTAGTTTTTCGATCTGTTTACGGCGTAGCAACTGACCATGAGCCAGGTCGATTGTTCTGACTGAAGGTTCCTGCTCATTCATAAAGACTTCGAGTTTTTTGGTAAGCCATTCAACTCTATCATTAAGTTTTGAACTCTTCGAGAGGGCCCATTCTTCAATGATTCTTTTTTCCTCTTCCGCCTGAAGCATTGTTTTACTTATCTCATTTGATAGATTCGATATTTCACGAAGAACCAAATCTACATGAGCCAGTTGCAACTTTTGCTCTTTTTCTTCAACTTCAATTAGCAGTTCATCTAAAAAGTTATCTTCTTTCATTCTTATCCCCACCCGAGTAATTAATAAGTAGCCATATAATAGCTTTGCCGATGACTACAACGGTCTGACAAATAAATTCTTTAATTGATTTCATAGTTTGTCCTTTGTTTAATACTGAAATAGCTCTTCTTCACTTATCTCAAGGCCACATTGTTCACAACGATTAAACAGTTTTCCCAGATGATATCTAGTTTGCTCCAGACACCATGGGCATTCAATCACGAGTTCATCGTTATCGGCTTGCCTTCCAAAATAATGATCATGTGAAGAGTACATGAATTGTCTGGGTGAATATTTACGGTAGGATTCAACTCCTTCGGGTCCAATAACAAGTGAATGGTTATTCTTTATCTCATAAAAGTGAAAACCTTCTTCACCAAGATTAAATCCTCGATGAGAATGAGTCTTAAGTTTCATTCCTTCTTGCATTATTCTTCTTTCAGAGCAGAAATAAAGAATATCATTCTTCTCATCATAATAAAGATCAATCGGGTTGTCCTTTTTAACAAGTGTTAGTTTATCTGGTTCATCTTTACTGATAACGGCAAAAGCAAAACTGCCTTCCAATCTATCAAAGACTCGTTTTATTTTATCTCCTTTACCACGAGAAGAGAGCACAGCTAGTATTGCCTCCGAATCTACTTCACCATCTCTCTGATTTTTACCGAAGATTTCTTTGTCATTGTAGATGATTCCGTTATGAACAATACAAACACCTTGTTTTGTGAAAAGAGGATGGTTGTTTTGATTGTTTTTGTTAGTTCCTTGAGTTGCTGCTCTAGTGTGTAATATCATCGATTTTGACAAATTGACATTTTGCCATTCTGACATCTTCACAAACTCAGAGGACTTTACCGCTGCCTTCTGAACTATTAGCTGTCCATTCTCTATAAAAGCAAAACCCGAAGCGTCTCTCCCTCGGGTCTCAAGTAGTGAAAACATTTCAGTTATATGTTCTTTGCTCGGACGTTTCTCGCCAAAGCAATAATATCCCATTATACCACACATGGTATTTTCTCCAAATTGTTTTTAGTAATTGGTTATGCTAAGGCGAGTTCTTTTACTTCTGTGATCTGTTTGATTAGTTTTATTACTGTTGGCAAGTGATCTTTGCGGAGTGAATAACTTATTCCGATACGGTTTGAACCAATACCTTCGATTATTTTTAATTCTAAACCGTTAATAAGAATAAAGTCTTTTACTTCTTCCATTAAATTTGGACTTACGGAGAGTTGGTATTCATCCCGGTCAATTAAGCCAAATAGATATATCGGATTATCAACTAAACCAACGCTGTCTCTAATCTTCTGAAGCAGAAAATCATTTTTATTGATCTTCAAAAGTGATTTGTGATTGGATCTATCTGATAACCAGCTTCTTGATAACTCGAGAATAAGTTTTCTATCGGAATCATATACATGAGGATTATCCGGTGAATCATCATCATGCATATTTTCATAACAGCTACTGCATAATGGATCTCCTTCGTCATCCCATTGCGTCTCATCACGGGAAATGACTTCGTCACATCGGTTACAGTAATTATAGTTTTCTGAAAAACATTCCTCGCAATAGATCTCGTCATTAGAAGCTGTTCTTATCTGATGTGACTCTAATTCACATTGACATACACTGCACTGGCTCATGCTGCCTCCGCCGAGATAAACCCCCAATTAGGGAGTATGTTTGAATTCCAATTGAGGTGTTTAGTTAGAAGAAGGTCTAATTCCTTTAATCCTTCCAGACAATCCTCCGGGATCTCAGTGAAATTGTTTTTGAAGTTTTTTAGAAATGTTTGTGAATGCTGGCGCCCTTTGATCTCAGAGAAATCCAGATTTAACTCAGTTGCTCCAAGTATAGCTAGCTTTGCCATAGTTAGTGTAACAAGGGTTGTTGAAGGGGATAAGAGCCAGCTGCCTGGAGTGCGGTACTCAAATCCATGAGGTTGATTTCTGAATGACTTTCTTTTTCCATATCCGCATTTTTCTCTTTTAGTTCTTTGATCTCTGTCATCAATACAATTACTAAGTGAATAAAGAACTGTATCAAGAGCGTTTATGATTTCTGGTTTAGGTTGAATTGAGAAATGAATATGTCCGCCAATTGCATATTGATCTGAAAAATGGCCGGATATAAACTCGAGATCAGGTTGTTTAGAATGACCATACTCGATAATTTGATAAATCTTTGCAGTTAGATCGATGGGGGATTCGGAAAAGCCGGGGCGAAGCTCAGCGACAGACTCGCATCCATCTAAACCGAATGAAGAATTACTTTTGAAATAATTATGAGCATTAACAAAACGACCGTTTAATCTGCAAACCAGTTCTGGATCGCAGCCGAGGGTGAAACACATAGTAACTCCTTGTTAAGTTGATACTATTAGTCTTATACCAAAAATTTATTTTAACTTTTACTGTTACCCGTTTCCTTGACAATCTTATCCTTTAAATCTAATTTCGGTTTGAAATAAGGCGGGTTCCGGTCGTTGTATTGGGGGAATCCTTGTAATTACTTAATAACTTATTACAGTTTATTAATGAAGCTTAAAACTCTTTCTCCAAGACAGTCATTAAACAAAGCATTTCTTAAAGAAAAAATATCCCGTTCAGAATTCGAACTTTTAAAATCAAGCTTAACTCAGCTTTTCACAAAGATTGATTTTGAGGAAAGTGAAGAAAACTCCAAAACAATCCTTCGAGACTTTCTAAACGACATTCACTTTCAAGATAAACACCACATTAATACGCTCAGAGATATTGATCTAGTTATCTATCACGAAAACAACCAGAATAAACCTGCTGTACTATTAGAAGTAAAACGACCAAAGAATAAACCTGAAATGATTACAAAGGATAATCTCAATGCAAAAGCCATGCACGAGCTTATCCGTTATTTCTTAGAGGAAAGAATCGATTTCAAGAACAACGAAATTAAATTCCTTGTTGTTACCAATATAAAAGAGTGGTTTATTTTTGATGCGGCTCTTTTCGAAGCTCTCTTTTTCAAAAACAAAGCTTTTGTTAAAGAATATGAAACTTGGCGCGATAAACAGAAAGTTTCCGGAAATACAGATCTTTTCTACAATGAAATTGCAAAGCCTTTCCTTGCCGCTCTAAAGGATGAAATCATTTTCACTTACTTCAACTTAGAAGAGCACAAAAAGCTAATTAAGAAAGATGATCCCGAGAGTAAGAAGCAGCTTATTGCAATCTATAAAATTCTTTCACCCGCACATTTACTAAAGAAACCTTTTGCTAATGATAGCAATTCTTTAGATCGCAATTTTTATACAGAGCTTCTGCATATTATTGGTTTGGTTGAAACCAAAGTAAAAAACAAAAAAATAATCAGCAGAAAACCTAAGGAAGAAAGAAACCCCGGCTCTATTATTGAAAACGCCATTGTAATTATTGAAACAGACAATGTGCTTTCCCGCTTAAAGAATGTGGAAAAATATGGTTCTGATAAAGAAGAGCGTTTATTCAATCTTGCTTTAGAACTCTCTATCACTTGGATAAACCGAATTCTTTTTCTTAAACTTCTGGAAGCGCAGCTATTTAAATATCATAACGATGAGAAACACAAATTCCTAAATAAAACAGCCGTTAAAGATTTTGATGAGCTTTATAAACTCTTTCATCAAGTTCTTGCAATTCCGGTTGCGGAACGCACTGAAATTATTAATAAAAAGTTTGGCTTAGTTCCATATCTCAATAGCTCACTTTTCGAAATTAGCGATCTGGAAAGTGAAACTATCAAAGTAAATAGTCTTGATGATAACACTCCGCTTGAACTTTTTAAGAATACAATCTTAAAAGACAAATTTGGTAAAAAGCGGTTAGAATCTCTTCCTGTCCTTCATTACTTGTATGAGTTTCTTGATGCCTACGATTTTACTTCTGAAGGAAAAGAAGAAATTCAAGAAGATAAAAAAATTCTTATCAATGCTTCTGTTCTTGGTTTAATCTTCGAAAAAATTAACGGCTATAAAGATGGTTCTTTTTTCACACCCGGCTTTATTACAATGTATATGTGCCGGGAAACTCTCTCCCGTTCTGTTGTTAATAAGTTCAACCAAAAGTATTCATGGTCTTGCGAATCTCTCACCGATCTTAAAAATCACTTGTCACTAAAAAGAAATTCAAAAGATATTCTGGAATTCAACTCAGTTATCAACTCTATTAAGATTTGCGATCCTGCTGTGGGTTCCGGCCACTTTCTTGTTTCCGCCCTTAATGAACTAATTGCAATAAAATCGGAACTAGGCTTGCTGGCGGATTACCATGGGGAAGTGCTTTCCGGTTACTTTGCCAATGTAGAAAATGACGAGCTTATTATTTCCTGCAATAATGGAGAAGACATTTTTGAATATCATCCTCCCCTAACTTCCGGATTGTTATCTCGACCGCAAGGGAGAGATCGTTCATTTAACATAGTCCAAAGAGTTCAAGAAACTCTCTTCCAAGAAAAACAAACAATAATAGAAAACTGCCTCTTTGGGGTAGATATAAATCCAAACTCTGTAAAGATTGCTCGGCTCCGCTTATGGATTGAGCTACTTAAAAATGCTTTTTACACAAAAGAAAGCAGATACACAGAACTTGAAACATTGCCTAACATTGATATTAACATCAAAGAAGGTAATTCTTTAATCAGTCGGTTCCCATTGAATGCCGATCTTAAACCCGCTCTTAAAACAATTAGATACACGCTCGAAGATTATAAGAATTTTGTGAAAGATTATAAGAACACTAACGATAAAGAACAAAAAGCTAACTTCCGGAAATTTATCGATGATATTAAAAGCAATTTCCGCACGGAAATTGGCAAGACCGATCCACGTCAGAAAAAACTAAATGATCTTCTTTATGAGTTACATCAAAAATTCCGGACTGAACGTTTATTTGGGAATGATGACCTTACTATTAAACAGAAAGAAAAACTAAAGAAGGAAGAATCGGATCTTGAAAAGAAGATTGAAAAACTTAGGAATGAATTAAATGATGAACGCAGCAACGTCATTTACAATAACTCTTTCGAGTGGCGTTTTGAGTTCCCCGAAGTTCTTGATGATGATGCTAACTTTGTTGGCTTTGATGTTGTGATTGGCAATCCGCCATATATCAGACAGGAAGATTTTAAGCATTGGAAAGATTACTTAAGTCAAGCTTTTTCAGTATATACTGGTCTTAGCGATCTTTATGTTTTTTTCGTAGAAAAGAGTTTTCAAGTATTAAGAGATAACGGTGATTTCTGTTTTATTCTTCCAAACAAATGGATGCAGACTGGTTACGGTAAGCCGCTAAAATCTTTGATTCTCAATAACAAGTTAAATTCTATAATTGATTTTGGCGATCTGCAAGTTTTTGAAGAAGCTACAACATATCCTTGCATACTTAGCATTTCTAAAGATGAACCAGCAGTTTCATTCTTATCAGCAAATATAAAATCGTTAGAATTTAGTGATTCATTTCAAGAGTATGTTAATAGCATTTCAATTGATATGCAGTTAGAAAACATATCTACCGAATCATGGATTATTTCTTCCTCATTCGATAATCAACTTATATCAAATCTAAAATTACGGTTCGATACATTAGATGGTTATATAAACGGTAACGCTTGTTACGGTATTAAAAGTGGATTAACAGAGGCGTTTATAATTGATGATATTGTAAAACAAAACTTGATAAATGAAGATGCTAATAGTATTCGCATTATAAAACCACTACTTCAAGGACGCGATATAAATCCATATTCAACACCGGTTGTTGATAAATACTTATTATATGTCCCATGGCATTTCCCTTTACAAAATGATTCGACAATAAATGGTAATTCAAGCAAAGCTGAGAAAGCTTTTAAGGATCAATATCCGGCAATTTATAATCATCTTTATAAATACAAAGCTAAACTTGAAAAAAGAAATGCTGCTGAGACCGGTATTCGTTACGAATGGTACGCTTTACAAAGATGGGCTTCTGAATATATTCAAGAATTTGAAAAACCTAAAATCATGTATCAAAGATTTCAAGTAAAGCCATGTTTTATTTATGACGAAAAAGGTCTCTTTTGTAATGATTCTATTTGGTTTCTTCCAACTACTGATAAAGTTTTATTAGCTGTTCTAAATTCAAAAATGGGCTGGTGGTTAATTTCAAAGCATTGCACAGCAATTCAGAATGGTTATCAATTGATTTGGGATTACCTCAAACAAATTCCAATTGCAACAGCTAATAAAGATCAATCTAAATTAATCATTTCATTAGTTGATAAGATTATTACTGCTAAAGAAAACAATCCTCAATATGATTCGTCCATTATGGAGACAGAAATCGACAAACTCGTTTACCAGCTATACGGTTTAACAGAAGAAGAAATAAAAATTGTAGAAGGCAGCAATTAAGATTATGGCAAAAAAAGTGCTGACAAAAGAAGACTTACGAAATATCACTTTGCACCGCTCCCAATAATAAGGTAATCGTCGAGATATTTTTTCATAGTTAAGCGATCACTCTTGACCCTCAACCATCCGAATTTATTAATAAAGAACATCAAAAAATAGTTTTCGATTACAAAGCTGGTTCTGTTAAATATTTGTAAGACCAGAAACAAATTGAACTAGTTTTGCATAATTTGCTTTCTAATGCAATAAAATATTCACCGAGCGATGGTGAGATTGTTTTTTTAATAGAATCAAATCCAGAAGTACTTCAAATAACTATTGAAGATTAGGAATTGGAATTGCTCTTGAAGATACTGTCCCTATTCTTTATTCAAAACTTAACTAAAATTGCTCTATTGACTTGAAAATCGAACTGGGCTTTAGCTATCGAAATTGAAAACACTGATTATTATGGTGGACTATGATTGCAAATAGAAATGGATATACATCGGTCAATTAAGACTTGATAAGAAGGAAGTCGAGAAGGATTACTTACACCACGCTTCGGTAATAATAATTGTGGAGTCCATTAGCTGCCGTGACTTTCTAAATTTTACCGATTTCCTTTGCTGGCTGAGCTTGCGGTGAATCTTTATTCAAACCAAGATGAGACCGCTGATTGTTGTAATAAAGAAAATATTCTTTCGGTAGTTTTCTCAAATGATTTATATTCTAAATAGTAATACCAGACTTTCTTTCCAGTTATTAAAGAAAGAGATATTATTGGAAAAGAAGAGTTTTCCTCATCGAGTAATTTGAACCTTTTAAGAGCTTCGGTTTAGGATTTCCTATTGTTTTCAGAGGAAAATAATTTCAATCTGTAATTGTGTTCTTGATTTAAAGAAGCTGAGTAGAACTATGAGCATAATAGGTTTTAATACGTTAATAAATGGAGAACGAAAATAGCAAATTGAGCTCAATAGCATCATTTTGGACGCGGATGGCATTTTAAATAGCGACAATTCCAGATAGTTTGATAAGCGGATATCAGAATAAGAAATACTACTTGTAGGATGTAGTTCTTTTTTCATCCTTTTGGTCGATTGAGCCTCTCCTAATGATTTTTTATTATATAATGAAAATTGTTAATGAATTCTTTAAAGAATAAAAAATGAATATCAAAAAAGAATGCTAGTACAGGAGATTATAAAAATGAAAATTAAAATTCCCGAATCATTAAAACTTGAGCACGAAGAACTTCACAGTAAGCTTGCCGAAGCTACAAAAGTCGGGGGCAAAATTGCAGATGCCGCAAAACTTGTTGCACAGACTCTTCATCCGCATTTTGTTGCCGAAGAAGAATTTGCAATTCCACCGCTTGGTATTTTACCTCAATTGGTTGAAGGGAAAGTAAATGAAGAAATGAAGGAAATTTTGATGTTGACCGACAAATTAAAAGCCGAGCTTCCTAAAATGTTACAAGAACATAAAGCAATAGTTACAGCGTTAGATGGACTTGTCAAAGCAGCGCAGGAAGAAAATAAACCTGAATACGCTGCATTTGCAGAAAAACTTAAACTACACGCAAAAACTGAAGAAGAGGTTACTTATCCAACGGCTTTGTTAATTGGTGAGTTCCTTAAGCTTAAATTTAAATAACCGCTGTGAGATCAATAAAAGCGGAAAAGTTTAGCTGTTGACCGAGTCCGCAAATTAAATTAATTGGTTAGAGATTATGTTCGACATCACATTTGTAGCCATGAAATCGGAAGAAAACCTGAACAAGGAAATAATTGAACTTAGTTTGACCATCCAACAGAAGTATCCTAAGCTATCTGACTATTTAGCAGAAATGACAATTACAATCCCAAATATTGAGAAGCCTCTTATAAAAATTAAAAACTTAAATGATTATTCTGATTCACTTACTTCATTATTTGATAATTATATTCGTGAACACTTACCACAAGAATAAAGATGAATAAAGTTAAACGTGTGTACGAAAAATCATCAAAATCAGACGGATTCAGAATTTTGGTTGATCGACGCTGGCCAAGAGGCTTAACAAAAAGAAAAAGCAAAAATTGATTTGTGATTTAAAGAAATAGCTCCGAGTAACGAACTTAGAAAATGGTTTTCCCACGATCATGAAAAGAGGAGCTCATTTAATAAAAGTATAAAAATGAAATAGAAGTTGTAAATAAAATTTTATGAAAAGGAGTTAGAAAAATGTCTAACACACAAAGAGAAAGTCTTAAAGATAGAACACTCAAAGCGCCGCTGCTTACCTTCGCTATTGAAGAAAAAATTGCTCAGTTAAAAAAAGAAACGGCGTGGATTAACGGAGATCGTAACGCTGTTACCTTACAGAAGAATTCAAACATTCGTATTGTGTTAATATCGTTACGTAAGGGGGCTACATTAAACGAACATAAGGTTGAAGGACCCATAACATTATTTGTATTATCCGGTAAGATGAATTATATTGCCGGAGAGGAAAAGATCGTTATAGAAACAAATGGACTAATTGTATTAGAAAAAACTATTCCTCACGATGTTGAAGCATTGGAAGATACAATTTATATTCTCACTATTATTCAAAAAAAATAAAACTATTTAAGGAAATTATCATGTTACTCAAACCAAAATTTACGGTGATGTTATTTTTAGCAGCACTCATTTTCATATTCATAAACACTACTTCAGCTCACTGCGATTCTTATGACGGACCAGTAATTAAAGATGCTGAAAAGGCACTCGAAACAAACAATATTAATTTAGTTCTTAAATGGGTAACTAAAGAACAAGAGAAAGAGATTATAAAATTGTTTCAAAAGACCTACGAATTGCGCAACGGAGATAAAGGAGTTTATGAGATTGTAGAGAAACATTTTTTTGAAACTCTCGTTCGATTGCACCGCGAAACAGAGGGCGCTCCATACACAGGCTTAAAACCTGCGGGAACTACAAAACAGATTATTCAAATGACCGACAAAGCTCTTGAAGAGAACAATGTTGATGATTTTTTACTCAAGCTGAATAAACATATTGATAAAGTAGTTCGTGAAAAATATGAAAAAGTATCGGAACTCAATAAAGTAAAAGATGATTCGGTTGAAAAAGGAAGAGAATTTGTAGCTGCCTATGTTGACTACACCCATACCGTTGAAGCAATTCACGATATTATTGAACACGGCAGCTCACATTTAGGGCATTAAGCATCAGAAAAAAAGTAAAAGAACTGGTTTGCATGTTCTTTCTTAACTTTCAAAAAAGCTGTTTAGTAAAAACATTAATAAGCATTTAAGGATTATTATATGAAAAAGTACTGGATATCTTTTTCGCTTGTTATAATTATTTCCTTTGCGGTCTTAAGCTGGGTTGGTATAAGAATATATCAGGAAAAACCGCCGATCCCTGAAAAGTATGTTACGGAAAGCGGTGAACTGGTTTTTACAAAGTCCGATATACAACAAGGACAGAACATCTGGCAGGCTATGGGTGGTATGCAGCTTGGTTCAATTTGGGGGCACGGAAGCTATATCGCTCCCGATTGGACGGCAGATTGGCTGCATCGTGAGGCAGTAATCGTATTAGATATCTGGTCCGAACAGAAGTACACACTCCCGTTTGAAAAATTATCCGATGAAAAAAAATCGGCTCTGCAAACAAGATTAATCAATTCTTTCAGAACAAATACTTATGATCCGCAAGCAGGCATTATCACGATAGACAATGCGCGTCTTACGGCAATCAAACAAAACACTGAACATTACAGCAACATATTCATAAACGGTAAAGATGAATATGCAATTCCCAAAAATTCATTAACTGATAATGAGAAAATCAGAAAACTAAATGCGTTCTTCTTCTGGAGCTCCTGGGCTGCATCAACCAACAGGATTGATGACAACGTAACTTAGACTAATAACTGGCCTCATGAAGAATTGGTTGGAAACGTTCCCACTCCGGATACTATTGTTTGGACGGGTGTAAGTATAATTTTGCTGCTGCTTGGTATCGGTGGAATGGCGTTATACTATGCCGCCAACAAAGGTGAAGTTGAGCATACCCGGATACCGGCGGATGATCCTCTGCTCGGAGCCTTTATTACCCCATCGCAGAGAGCTATAGTTAAATATTTTTGGTTAGTCTCCGGTATGTTTCTACTTCAGATAATATTGGGACTTATTACTGCACACTACGGAGTAGAAGGAGGAGCATTTTACGGAATTCCGATTGCGGAAATCATTCCTTATGTAATTACAAGAACCTGGCATACGCAGTTAGGAATATTCTGGATTGCAACTGCATGGCTTGCTGCGGGATTATACATTGCTCCGGCTGTAAGCGGAGCTGAACCAAAAGGTCAAAGACTGGGAGTAAATATACTTTTCACAGCTCTGATATTTGTAGTTCTTGGTTCAATGGCTGGTCAATGGTTAAGCGTAAAAAATGTTCTTCCTGATGAACATTGGTTTTTATTCGGTCACAGCGGATATGAATATATAGATCTTGGGAGATTCTTCCAGATAGCATTACTTATAGGACTATTTCTCTGGTTGTTCTTAATAGTCCGCGCAATCAAACCAGCACTGCAAAAAAAAAGATGATCAGAAACCGATCCTTGTTCTGTTTCTCATTTCAACAATTGCGATTGCAACCTTTTATGCTGCAGCTTTAATGTACGGAAAACACACAAACCTTGCCGTTGCAGAATACTGGCGCTGGTGGGTCGTACATCTCTGGGTTGAAGGTTTCTTTGAAGTTTTTGCTACTGTTGTTATAGCTTTTCTCTTTGCAAGACTGCAATTAATTTCAATTAAAACAGCCGGACAGGCAACGGTTTTTTCCGCTACCATCTTTTTATCAGGCGGCATTATTGGAACGCTTCACCATCTTTACTTTTCCGGAACACCAATGGTTGTACTTGCACTCGGCTCTGTATTTAGTGCTCTTGAAGTTGTTCCATTGTTGTTCGTGGGATATGAAGCATGGGAAAACATTAAACTTTCCCGCGCCAAAGAATGGGTGAGAAAGTACAAATGGGCAATATATTTCTTTGTGTCTGTTGCATTCTGGAATATGCTTGGTGCCGGCTTATTCGGATTCATGATCAACCCGCCTATTGCTCTTTATTATATGCAGGGATTAAATACAACTCCAGTCCATGCACATGCAGCCTTGTTCGGCGTTTATGGTATGCTTGGAATCGGTCTTATGTTATTCTGTTTCCGTGGAATTATGCCTGATATGGAGTGGGACGAAAAACCGATTAAGTGGTCGTTCTGGTTACTTAACTTCGGTTTATTCGCAATGGTGGTTTTCAGCTTACTCCCGGTTGGACTGATGCAGACCTGGGCTTCTGTGGAACATGGTTACTGGTATGCAAGAAGTGCCGAGTTCTTACAGACTGAAACTATGCAAATGCTAAGATGGGCAAGAGCCTTAGGGGATACATTGTTTGGCATCGGTGTATTACTGCTTATTTATTTTGTGTATCAGTTTTCACTTAAATTTATAAAATCTAAAAAATAAACGAAGGAAGGTAAATACAATGTCTGAAACAACAAAAAAAGAAATACTGATTGATGCAGTCGGATATCAAAATGGTACGATAGTAAGCAAACAAATTATTAAAAAGCCAAACGGAAACATTACACTTTTTGCGTTCGATAAAGATGAATCATTAACAGAGCATACATCACCTTACGAAGCAGTTGTTTATATGGTTGATGGTGAAATGGAAATTAAGATTGGCGGAAATCCATACAATGTTAAAGCAGGAGAAATACTTGTTATGCCTGCAGATATTCCGCACGGATTAAAAGCAACC
Source organism: Melioribacteraceae bacterium (assembly GCA_019638015.1). Taxonomy (NCBI): domain Bacteria; kingdom Pseudomonadati; phylum Ignavibacteriota; class Ignavibacteria; order Ignavibacteriales; family Melioribacteraceae; species Melioribacteraceae bacterium. Next base: position 735,094 of record JAHBUP010000001.1, read on the forward strand.
GTAAAATCCAAAATGCTTTTGACTATGATTAAATAATTAGTTTATTACATTTACGTTTATTAGCGGAATACTTGATTGAGATCACAAGTCAGAAATAATAAAAGTTTTACTTCTAAATGGCATTATAAAAAAAACATTAAATAAAATATGATTATGAAAAGATTATTATTTATAATCCTGTTATTAACAAGTCATGATTTTATTATTCCGCAAAAGCAGCTTACGCTTGAAGAGTGTTATGAAAAAGCGAGAATAAACTATCCGCTTATCAAACAGAAAGATTACAGTGCTAAAACAAAAGATTATAGTGTTAGCAATATTTGGAACGGATACTTCCCACAGATAACTCTTCTCGCACAAGCTTCATATCAATCGGATGTAACAGAGATTCCAATGTTATCACCCGGAATAGTAATTCAAAAACTCTCAAAAGATCAATATAAGGTTACTGTTGATGTAACCCAGACAATTTATGACGGCGGAATAATGGGAGCGCAAGCTGGTATTCAGGAATCTGTAAATGAAATTGATAATCAAAAAATTGAAATAGACCTATTAAAAATTAAAGAAAGAGTTACTCAAATTTATCTAGGCATTCTTCTTATTGAAGCTCAATTAAATCAAATTGATCTTGTGATAAATGATTTGACTGCCGGCATTTCAAAAATTGATGCTGCACACACAAATGGCACTGCAACTAGATCCGATGTTGATGTTTTAAGAGCAGAGTTATTAAAGACAGAGCAGCGCAAAATTGAACTTAACTCTTCCCGCATATCTTATATAAATATGCTCAGTTTATTAATAAATGAAAAGTTGAATAAAGCAACCATTTTTTCTACTCCACCACAAATTAACTTTTTGGACGAAGAGATAACAAGACCTGAATTGAAGATGTACTCAGCTCAGAAAAATCTTATAGAAAATCAAAATGAGATCACTGTTTCCAAAATTGTTCCTAAAGCTAATTTGTTTTTTCAAGGTGGATACGGAAAACCTGGATTGAATATGTTCATTAATGATTTTGATTGGTTTTATATAACCGGTATTCGATTTTCATGGTCACTATCAAATCTATACAGTTATGGAAATGAAAGTGAAATCAATCAGTTAAATCTGCAAAGAATTGATGCTCAAACGGAAACATTTATGTTAAACACAAAGATCACGACTAATCAGCAGCTACTAGAAATTGATAAACTAAAAAAACTGATTGAGGTAGATAAGAGTATAATTGATTTAAGAACCTCAGTTAAAGAAACAGCGAAAGCAAAACTTAAATACGGAGTGATTACCTCAAACGACTACATCCGTGATTTAAATGCGGAAGACACTGCAAAACAAAATTTAGAGATTCACAAAATTCAATTATTGCTTGCTCAGTATAATTACAAAATCACAACAGGTAATTAAAGATTATAATAGAGATAAATATGAAAAACAAATTATTAAACATTTTCCTTATTCTGATTACAACTTTGTTACTAGCCTGCTCAAGCGGCAATGAAAATTTCGATGCAACCGGAACATTTGAATCAGAAGAAATTATAGTTTCATCGGAAGCGATGGGAAAACTTGTAATGTTTCAGGTAGAAGAAGGCATGCAGTTTAAAGAAAATCAAATTGTTGGAGTGGTTGACACAACACAACTACATCTTAAGAAAAAGCAATTGCTATCATCAATAACTGCCGTCTTGAGTAAACAGCCTGATATTAGCGCTCAACTTGCTGCTCTTCAAAAACAAATTGAAACTACAGAAATTGAAAGAAAGAGATTTGAAAATCTCGTAAGTTTAGATGCCGCAACTACAAAACAACTTGATGATATAAACTCACAGTTAGAAGTTTTAAACAAGCAATACACTGCAACCAAATCCAGTTTAACAATCACAAAACAAGGGATACAAAGTGAAACTCTTCCGCTAAACGCACAAGTAGAACAGATTGAAGATCAAATAAAAAAAAGTATTATAAAAAATCCAATTAATGGAACGGTTTTAACACAATACGCTAAACAAGATGAGATTACTTCAAATGGCAAGGCGCTTTACAAAATTGCTAATCTTTCTGAAATGACTTTACGAGCCTACGTTGATGGCGATCAATTGGGGCAGCTAAAGCTTGGTCAGAAAGTTAAAGTTTATGTTGATAAAGGTGAAGGTGAACAAAAAGAATTGAGTGGAGAAATTTATTGGGTCTCTTCAAAAGCTGAGTTCACTCCAAAAACGATCCAAACAAAAGATGAACGTGCAAATCTTGTTTATGCAATCAAAGTAAAAGTAATGAACGACGGTTATCTAAAAATTGGTATGTACGGAGAAATAAAATTTTAAAATTTTATGAATGCAATCGAAGCAAAAAATATTACAAAAACTTATTCTGCTAAAAAGAACCTTGTTACAGCCGTTGATGATGTTTCATTTTCTGTCGCTGAAGGTGAATTGTTTGGATTAATCGGACCGGATGGTGCAGGCAAAACATCAATCTTTAGAATTCTGACAACCGTGTTGTTTGCTGATAAAGGTAACGCAGCCGTGATGGGTTCTGATGTAGTTAAAGACTATGCAGCGATTAGAAACATGGTTGGTTATATGCCGGGACGATTTTCACTCTATCAGGATTTAACTGTAGAAGAAAATCTCAATTTTTTTGCAACGATTTTTAATACAACTGTTAAAGCGAACTATGATTTAATTTCTGATATTTATAAGCAGCTCGAACCATTTAAAACAAGGCGTGCCGGTAAACTTAGCGGAGGGATGAAACAGAAACTTGCTCTCAGCTGTGCACTAATCCATAAACCTAAAGTTCTTTTTCTTGATGAACCAACGACCGGTGTTGATCCCGTTTCACGAAAAGAATTCTGGGAAATGTTAAAGCGATTGAAAGCTCAAGGCATCAGTATTCTTGTTTCAACTCCATATATGGATGAAGCAAATCTGTGCGACAGAATTGCTCTCATTCAAACAGGCAAAATTTTAGAAATTGATACTCCACTAAATATTGTTAATAGATTTGATAAAAATATTTACGCTGTAAAATCAAAGAGTATGTTTAATCTTTTAAACGATTTGCGGGCTTATTCTAAAACAGAATCCTGCTTTGCATTTGGGCAGTATCATCATCTCGTATTAAAGGAAGAGAATCCGGATATGAATGATTTAAAATCATTTTTGAAAGATCACACTGAACTTAAGATCACTCAAATCGAACCAAATATTGAAGACCGCTTTATGCAGTTGATGAGAAGGTAATTTCAGAAAGATGACATCAGAAAAAGAAATAGTTATAAAAACTGATAAGCTCACAAAAAAGTTTGGTGATTTTATTGCCGCCAATGAAATTACTTTTGAAGTTTTAAAAGGTGAGATATTTGGATTTCTTGGTGCAAATGGTGCAGGCAAAACGACTGCAATGAAAATGTTAATCGGAATTTCAAAGCCAAGCAGCGGCAATGCAACTATAGCAGGTTTTGATATTTACAAAGAAACTGAAAAGATTAAAAAAAGCATTGGTTATATGAGTCAGAAATTTTCTTTGTACGAAGATATGACCATCAACGAAAACATTCAATTGTTTGGCGGGATATATGGATTATCCGATGATGAAATTGAAAAAAGACGCAGTGAACTTATCAATAAACTAAATTTGCAAAATGAAGCTGATAAATTAGTTGCTTCATTGCCGCTTGGATGGAAACAAAAACTTGCATTCAGCATCGCAATATTTCATACTCCGAAGATTGTTTTCTTAGACGAACCCACTGGAGGTGTTGATCCAATTACACGAAGACAATTCTGGGATATGATTTATGAAGCTTCACATAACGGAATAACAGTTTTTGTAACTACACATTATATGGACGAAGCGGAGTATTGTGATCGTGTTTCCATTATGGTTGATGGTGTAATAAAAGCTCTTGATTCACCAGCAGGTTTAAAGAAACAATATAATGCTAACTCGATGGATGAAGTATTTATTATGCTTGCACGCGGAGCCAAACGTGGAGAATAATATTTAATGAAACAATTAATAACATTTATTCAAAAAGAATTTCATCACATACTGCGAGATACTCGTTCTATGTTGGTTTTGATTGGTTTGCCGATTGTTCAGCTGCTTCTCTTTGGTTTTGCTATTACAACCGAAGTGCGCAATGCGAATATTGCCATACTGGATAATTCAAAGGATGAAGTCACGCAAAGTATCATAACTAAAATAGAAAGTTCTCAGTATTTTGATATAGACCGAACTATTACATCAAATGCTCAAATTGAAAAAGCATTTAAAACCGGAAAAATAAAACTGGCTATCGTATTTCAGCAAAACTTTCAAAATGAATTGTCACATTCAAACAAGGCACAGCTTCAAATAATAGCAGACGCAACTGATCCAAATCAGGCAACTACTCTTACAAATTATATTAGTTCGATTGTAAGAAACTATCAAAATGAATTGAATCAACAAAAAAAAACCCCATACACTATCAAATCAGAAATGCGGATGCTTTATAATCCACAATTAAAAGGCGCTTATACTTCTGTACCTGGTGTAATGGGAATGATTCTTTTACTAATCTCTGCTATGATGACTTCAATTGCAATCGTAAGAGAAAAAGAATTGGGCACAATGGAAATACTTCTTGTTTCACCAATGCAACCAGGGCTCGTGGTCATCAGCAAAGTAATTTCATACTTTATAATATCTCTAATAAATGTCGCAACTATTTTAATATTAAGTGTATTTGTGCTTGGTCTTCCAATCGAGGGTAGTTTGTTCTTACTAATTGCTTCTACAATTATTTATATTTTTTGTGCATTATCACTCGGGATTCTAATTTCAACTGTTACAGAAACACAGCAAGCAGCAATGTTAATTTCGCTCCTTGGTTTAATGCTTCCTGTTGTAATGTTAAGTGGTTATGCCTATCCAATTGCAAATATGCCAACTATTCTGCAAATACTATCAAATATGGTTCCTGCAAAATGGTACATCATAATCGTAAAAAATGTAATGATAAAGGGAATAGGCATAGAACTAGTCTGGAAAGAAATTTTAATTCTATTGGCTATGACAGCTACTTTTTTAATAATCAGCATAAAAAGATTTAAGATCAGGTTATAATGAGAACACTAAAATTTTTATTAAGAAAAGAATTTTTACAAATCTTTCGTGATAAACTTATCCTAAGAATGATTTTAGCTTTACCGGTTATCCAACTTATTCTGCTTCCATATGCTGCAACTTATGAGATTAAGAATATTACACTTAGCGTTGTTGATAATGATCATTCCGAATATTCAAGAAAGCTTATTAATAATTTTACTTCTTCCGGATATTTCCAACTTGTAGATTATTCTAAAACATACGCTGATGCATTAGATCAGGTTGAAAAGGATAAAGCGGATTTGATTGTTGAAATTCCAAAAGGATTTGAACGAGATCTTATAAGAGATAATGAAACAATAGTTTTGTTTGCTGCAAATGCAATAAGCGGACAAACTGCCGGACTGGCTGTAGCTTATGCTAATACTATATTAAGAGATTTTAATAATGATGTGCGTATCCAATGGACGCAGCAATCACGTTTAAATGCCATTCCTGTTATAGATATTACAAGTTCTAATTGGTTTAACCCACAAATGGATTATAAATTGTTCATTGTCCCGGGAGTGCTGGCGCTGCTTGTTACTTTGGTGGGCTTCCTGATGGCATCATTAAACATTGTAAAAGAAAAAGAGATTGGAACAATAGAACAGCTTAATGTTTCACCAATAAAAAAATATCAATTCATTTTAAGTAAACTAATCCCATTTTGGGTACTTGGTTTTGTCGTTTTGATCATTGGATTTATTATCAGCTTAATACTTTATGGAATCTATCCCGAAGGAAGTTTCTGGGTTGGATCTCTTTTTGCGGGTATATACTTAATTGCACTGCTCGGGTTTGGTTTGCTAACTTCAATCTATGCAGATACACAGCAGCAAGCAATGTTTATAGCTTACTTCTTTATGCTAATATTTATTTTGCTTGGCGGATTGTTTTCGCCAATTGAAAACATGCCGGATTGGGCACAATATTTAACTTATATTAATCCAGTTCGCTATTTGATTGAGGCAATGAGAATGATAGTACTAAAGGGCAGCGGTTTTTGGGATTTGCGTTATCACTTTTTAATAGTAACTGGTTTTGCAATCGTATTTAATGGATTAGCAATTTGGAATTATAAAAAGACTATATAACAAATAAAAAGATTGACAATGAATAGTTCTCAATTAAAAACTATCGCGAATATTTTTAATCGCTTTAAATGGATTTATAAGTAGTGTAATAATTGCAACTAATAAAGGGAATTCACAGACTATAAAATTTCATAAAAGTTATTGATGTAACAAGTCAAATTGCTGATGAAAAAAAAGTTAATTTGTGTTTGAAGGTGAAAGAAGAAAAATTGCACAACTAACATTAAGAAAAAAGATAAGTTATGAAATCTAAATTTATTGCCGTTGCTTTTATTTTGGTATCAACAAGTTTTAACTTGTTTGCACAACCAAAAGATAACTATTCGTTACCCTCCAGACTTTCCCTTAACCAAAGTTTAACATCTAGTGACACACATAAAACTTTATTAGATGTTGAAAAAAATATTGGTTGCCGGTAGTTGAGATTGTTGAGCTTAATTTTAGCGAATGGGCTTATAGCAGGTATTTAACAAGTCACGGATGGTCAACAATTAGTCGGGAGTCGATAAAAAATAATTTTAAACTTGACAAAAGGCATCTTCCAAACTATATTTGTTAGTGAGTGTTAACTAACATAATGCAGGGAAAAAGATGGCTCGTTTAAGTACAGAAGAAAGACAGATATTAATCATTGATGAAGCGATCAAAATAATTCATGAGCTGGGTTATCAAGCTTTTTCTATTAGAGAACTTTCCAAAAGGGTTGGAATAAGTGAACCAGCAATTTATAGGCATTTTCTTAACAAAGAGGATATTGTTTTAGGAATTCTGGGGCGGTTTAATGAGTTTGATTTGAGCCTATTTCAGGAAATAAAGAAGTATGAAAAACCGATAGAAAAGATAAATAGATTTGTACGATATCATTTTGAATTCCTGGAAAAAAATCCGGGTATGACATCTATAATCTTTGCTGAGGAGATATTTAACCAGAGTGATTTGTTGAGAGAGAAGATGCTTGCGATTATTGAAAGAAGGAAAAAATTAATTAAAAGTATTTTTGACGAGGCACAAGCAAAGAAACTGGTAATTGAAGTGGAAACAAATGAATTAGTAAAGATAATTCTGGGATTTATTCGTATGGTTATATTGGAATGGAGAATGAGTGGTTTTTCTTCCTCGCTTTCACAAAGCGGGAAGAAAGCAGTTAATACAATTGAGAAATTATTAGCTATCAAATGAAATATATTTTTAAAATAATTGTTAGTGAATGTTAACTAACGTAAATGAGATTGTTAACTGTCAGAGGATATTGGACAAAAAAGGTGTTGAAATTAAGAGATGGTTTTAAGATAACCCGATGAGAAGCAGAGGAGTAGAACCGTGGGAAGTAATCAGAGTACAGAATCGATAGTAAAAGAAATAAAACGTAGGACCAGAAAGAAGTATTCCAATAAGGAGAGGATCTGGTTAGTACTCGAAGGTCTGCAAGTAGAGTTAAGTATTTCAGGGCTGTTCCGCAAAGTAGGACTTAACCCTAATAAAATATACTACGAGTGGAGCGATGAATTTTTAGAAGCGGGATTTGAAAAAATAACTCGGTTTTACAATTCTTTCGTGCATGGTGGCTGGGTTGTTTAAAAAAGATAATTTGAAATATGTTAAGGTGTTCGTATGAAGTTCAAAAAACACAATTCGATATTACGAATCTTGATCCCAGTTATACTTGTGATTTCCGGTTTTCATGGAAAATATTCTTTTGCTCAGACAACAGTGCAAAATGACTTACTCTCTGGTTTGTCGAAATTTCCTTTTACAAATTCGCAAGATTCTTCTGTAGTAAAAACCACAATAGAGAAAAATTACTGGTTGCCAGCCGCACAAATCATTGGACTTAATTTTGGTGTTTGGGGTTACAGTAAATATTTAACCAGTGAAGGTTGGTCAAATATTAGTTGGGAAACAATAAAAAATAATTTCAAGTCAGGATTCGAATGGGATGTTGACGGTTACTTAATGAATCAATTTTGGCATCCTTATCATGGTTCTAACTATTATAATCTTGCCCGGTCTAATGGTCTCGATTTTTGGGAGTCAGCTCCCTATGTATTTGGCGGCAGCTTAATGTGGGAATTTTTTATGGAAAATGAACCCCCCTCCTATAATGATATCGTAAACACCCCGGTTACCGGAATTATCTTAGGAGAGATTTCATTTCGCGTCTCCAATTTAATTATTGATGAAAGCGCTGTCGGGCTCGAGAGATTTCTTCGAGAATTCTCTTCAACTCTAATTGATCCGATGCAAGGATTCAATCGATTAATTAGAGGAGATATGTGGAAAACCGGTAAACCAAACAAGCGCTCAAAGTTTAATATGGTTGTTTCCAGTGGTATGCATAATGTTTTTTTTAGTAGTAAACTGAACAATAGTAAATCGTACGTGGCAATTAGAGTAGACATGAATTATGGTGATCAATTTTCAGTTTCAGATCACCAAAAACCATTCGATTATTTTACACTACACACAGAGGTTAATATAGCACCCAATGATAATATTGTGGGAATATTTGCAAGCGGCGTTATTTGGGATAATAAATTAAAGTTATTCGAAAACTCAAAAAATATAATTGGCATTTACAAAGAAGTCGACATTCATATCAATACAGTTTACAAACTTTCGGCAACAAGCGTTTCCGGACAAATAATAAATACAGTGCCGTTATCTGCATCAGTTTCTATGCAAAATTATTTTGGATTATCTGCAATATTAATGGGGGCTACAAACTCACACTATGCATCTGAATCAGGTAAAGATTATAACATTGGTCCGGGAGCCAGCACAAAAATTGGTGCTAAAGTTATCTTTAAAAATTTTGGAGAAATCTATTCAAACTATAAAAGATTTTGGATTCATACTTTAAGCGGGGCCGAAGGAGAGGAGTTTGTTGGGCTACTTAATATCGGAATTAACTATCAACTATTTGAAAACAGCTATTTGGGACTGGATTTCTTGTTGTATGAACGTTTTGGCGATTATAAATATTTTACAAATACTACAGATGCAAACTCAGCATTAAGAGTTTATTTTAAGCAAAATATATAATCAGAGGGAAACGTTTTGAGTATTGTTCAAGGAACTTTTTAGGAAACGGCTATTGATATTCGCCGTGTTAATTGTTGTTGAATTTGTTGCCGGTTCAGAGTATAAATGCAAGTGGGTCATAAATAATTATTTTTAATTTCATGAAAGGTAATCAATGAGTTTAATTCGATTGGAAAATGTAAGGAAGACATATCAGACTGGGGAAATCCCAGTTCAAGCCCTTGATAGGATCAATCTAGAAATTCATGAAAAATCATTCGTCTCTTTTATCGGTCCATCAGGCAGCGGTAAATCAACATTGCTGAATCTAATCGGTTGTTTGGATAAGCCAACTGAGGGAAAGGTATTTGTAAACAATGTTGATGTTGGAATGTTCGACCGTACCGAAAGTGCTTCCTTTAGAGGTAGAACGATAGGATTCGTATTTCAGAATTTTAATTTAATTCCGGTTTTAACAGTTTATGAAAATGTAGAGTATCCATTGCTAATGCTTGATAAGCTCCCTTCAAAGGAACGTAATGATCGGGTTTCGCGGTTGTTGGAAAAAGTCGGAATGACCGATCAAAAAAATAAATACCCGAATCAGATTTCCGGGGGACAAAAACAACGAGTTGCTGTTGCCCGTGCACTGGTTACTAATCCGCAAATTGTTCTTGCAGATGAGCCAACTGCGAATCTTGACCATGCTACTGCTTTCAAGGTTATCAATATTATGCACGAAATGACCAATGAATTTGGAACAACATTTATTTTTTCAACGCATGATCCGAAAATTGTTGGAGAAGCTGAAGTCATCTATACACTAGAAGATGGAGCTATTGTTAGCACGAAAATTAATAAGGAGGATAAGCGATGAAAAATTTAATAATGATTGCTTTCCGAAACTTATTTAGAAATAAAAGACGTACGATTCTTACTTCATCACTAATCACATTCGGGGTCGTTCTCGTTATCGTATTTGGCGGTTTGGCAATTTCTTTTAAATCACAAATGGTAGGTATCTTAACTAATACCGCAATGGGTGATTTGCAAATTCACAGAAAAGGATATGTTGAATCAATTGATAATTTACCGTTAAATCTTACTCTTTCAGGTACTCAGCTAGCAAATGTTGAAAAATCGTTAAACAATATTCCCGAAGTTGCTGCCTACAGCCCGCGTATAAAGTTTGGTGCAATGATTAGTAACTATGCTCAAACATCAAACATTCGTATGAGCGCAGTCTATCCCAAAATGGAAAATCGCACAGTAACGGAATTTGTTAAAAGAATTAAAGGAAAGATAACAGATCCCGATCAGTTTATTAAGCCGGGAGAAATTTTGGTGCCGGAAAATTTAATGAAAGGACTTTTATTAAATATTGGTGATGAAATTGTTCTGGTTGCGACCAACAAAGATGGTTCAGTAAATGCAGTCACATTGCGTATTGCGGCAATGACAGAAAATGTTTTCGGCCCTTCCGGCAAAGATGGATATATGCACATTGAAGATGCACAACTGCTTCTACGTGAGGATCAACCGGAGATAGTTGAAATTGCAATTCATTTGCAACAATATGACCAGCTCAACAAAGTATACAAGCAGTTAAAAGAATCTGTAGGCACTCCGAAATCAGAAACCGAAATTCACACCTGGGAACAGTTATCCCCATTTGCAAGTATCGCGCGAATAGTTGATCTGCTAATTCTTGTAGTAAAATTTATTTTGATTTCAATTGTTCTTGTCAGTATTCTAAACATAATGACGATGTCAGTTTATGAACGGATTAGTGAAATAGGAACTATTGCCGCAATCGGTACTCCACCGCGTCGTATTCTTTCCCTTTTTCTTATTGAAGGATTTGCGATGGGCTTATTAAGTACTTTGGCAGGGATAGTAATAGGACTTGGTGCATTGTTGATTATGAATATGACAAAGATTGAGTTCACCTTCGGATCAATGAATGTATCGCTGGCACCAAGTATCCCCATGAGTGAAGTTATAATTGTTGCAGTTATCGTTATGATCGTATCACTGTTTGCAGGTTTTCAACCCGCATATAAAGCTTCCAAAATGGAACCGGTGGATGCTTTGGGACATAATTAGAAATGCTAAAACTTAAGCGTACTATTATTAATTATGAGCTGATTGCTCACTAAAAAAAACGAGTTAGTTATGAGAACACTATCGATGTTAATTCTTACGATTTTATTCGCGCTCAATGTTACAGCGCAGGATGCAAACAAACTATTAAAGGAAGTTGACGATAACCTTATGCCGGAGTCGTATGAGTCAATTAGGAAACTTATAAATGAAGAAGCGGATGGTTCTAAAAAAGAGTTTACATTCTACACAGTGAAGAAGGGCAAAGATAAAATTGCAATGCTCTACATTTCTCCTGCTAGTGAAAAAGGACGTTCAACATTAAGGCTTGGAGAAAATATGTGGCTCTATATTCCAAGTGCTAATAGACCAATTCGTATTACAAGCCTTCAATCGGTTGTTGGGGGAGTTTTTAATAATGCGGATATTATGCAGTTGGAATACTCGACAGAGTATGACGCTACATATACTAAAGGCACCGATACAGAAAATATTCTTGATTTAAAAGCAAAGAATAAGACAGTTGCATACGATAAACTTAAAATGTGGATTACCAAAGACAAAAAGATTCTCCGCAAAGTTGAAGCTTATTCGGCCAGCGGGATGCTCATAAAAACGCTTGAATTTAAGGATGACAAAAATTTTGGAGGGGGAATAACACGCCCCTCATTAATAGAAACCTACAGCCCTTTATACAAAGGTTATCGTTCATTAATGATTTATCAAACCATTAAAAAACGCCAATTCCCGGATGAAGTATTTACTCAAAATTATATGGGACGATTAGGAGATTTGAAGAAATGAAATTCCCAAAGTGGTTTATCATTGTTTTGATGCTTGCATCATCAGCAATTGTCTATGGACAAGAAAATGAGACCTTGCCATTTACAGAAGATGAACAAGAAAAGAAGCTTGAATGGAATGGCAATCTTGATGTGAAATATTCACTGTTCAATATGGATCAAAATTCAGCACAATATAAACTTCAATTCTTTAAAGATCCTCCTGCTACTTCGATGCTTTCTCAATATAGGATAGAACCTTATTTGAACGCCGAATACCGTACGAATGGTTTAGGATTTGTTCTAAAAACGCATGCATCATATTATAGTGACTCCAATTCAAGATTTGATTTATTCGAAGCATACGCGAGTTTTAATCCCTCATTCAATACCAACTTACAGGCTGGTAAACGAGTTTACAGCTGGGGCAAAGGTTACGCATTCAATCCGGTTGGATTTGTTAATCCAGTTAAAGACCCGGAAAATCCAGAACTTGCACAAGCGGGTCTGCTTTCAGCCAACTTTGAATACATAAAAAGTATTTCGTCAGATGCGTTGCAAAGCTTTTCCTTCCTTGCTGTTCTGATTCCAACGACGGACATTGCAGGTACTTCATTCGGAGAATTTAATAATACCGATATTGCTCTTAAGTCATCATTTCTTCTCTGGGATACTGACATTGACTTGCTGGCTTATTACAGTGTGAATAAACCAAAAAGATTTGGATTTGATTTTGCGCGGAACATTCAAGATAACATTGAAATTCATGGTGAACTTAGTTTCAACCAAAATATTGAAAAGTTTGCAATTATAAATAATTCACTTTACAACAGTCGTGTTGACAGTTATTCATATCTCATCGGACTGCGCTATCTCGATGCATCTAACACTACAATTATTGCGGAATACTATCACACTGGTGCCGGACTTAGCATGGATGAATATTCACAGTATAGTGAATTTCTAAAAAATGGGGCAGCAAGTTCAAACCCGATGGTTGCGCCGCAAACACTCAATACAAGCCTAACTCATTTTAGAGGCACTACATTGATGCAAGATTACTTGTACCTAAAAGTTTCACAACCCGAACCGTTTGATTGGCTCTATTTTACTCCCTCTCTTTATACAATTTACAATCTGATAGACAATAGTTTTCTTCTTTCATTTCAGATGAGTTATAAGCCAGTTACAAATACTGAATTTATTTTTTGGACAACAATGTTTGTCGGCGACAGAAGTACCGAGTATGGTGGAAAGCAGGTTCAGCAGCGTATGGAACTTTGGATGAGAGTGTTTTTTTGAAAAATGAATTATCCATTAAGAGATCGGTATAACATGGAAAGACGTAATGAGAAAAAGTTGATTGGAAAATAATTATAAATATCATGACTCATAAATAAAAGGTTACACAACAATAAATTGACACACAATAACATTAATAGACATGAAAGGCATGACAATGAATAAAACAATCTATAAAAAAATAGCGGCAAGCGTTGCTGTTGTTTTCAGTCTTCTCACTATCGTGGAAGGTACTCAAGTACTGTTGGGGATTACTCAACCGGAGTATGTCGTGCTTACTCCTTTACTTATTTACAATGTACTCATGGGATTTGTTGGACTATATGCCGGTGTACTAATATGGAGAAACCATGGATGGTCGCTAAGACTTTCAAAAATGGTTACCGTAGCACATATTATCGTATTGCTCATCGTAGGAGTAATCTATCTTACTGGCGGTGCTGTTGCATCGCACAGTATAAATGCAATGATCATTCGTTCGGTGATTTGGTCAGCAATTACTCTGGTCGTCTTGAAAACTGGTAATAACGTTACTCAGTAATAAAACTAATACAATCAATACATTTTAGGATATGCCATGAAAATAAAATATTTAGTCATCATTCTTGTTTTAATCATCGGTAATGAATCAGCAGCTCAGGTACAAGTATCACTTTTAGAAAAAGACAAAGTGCAAGAATTTTTAATGCTAAACGCAGATCAATACAAAACAATCAATGCAAAGGTTGTGCAAATAGAGAAGATTCTTGAAGAAGACAAGGAAACAATAGCGACTTTAAAAGCACGATTCAAGAGCGGGGATGAGCCGGGATTCTTTGAAAAAATTAAAGTAAAAAGAGGGCGCGACAACCGTGTGGATAAAATTGAAGATTTACTTGAAGAAATTGAGAATAAATTAAATAGCCAACAGAAAATCAAGTATAAGAACATTAAAAAGCCGAAATTAAAGGGATTGCAAAAAGAAGAAATTTTTGGAAAATAATCTTATGCTGTCGGATTGATACACAACCAGTAAAATTATTTCTTAGTTATTTGCCAGAATGCGTTAGTAAACATGGGACATAAAATTCCACACTGCTATTTATTTTAATGTGAGGATCACATGGTACACTTAAGTGTAGTAGTTAAGTCGTTGAATAGGGTTCTCCTTCTTATATTAATTATTTCCGGCTCAATTATTAACGGGCAAGTTACTTATAGTAATGAATCCGGTAAAACGGATTCCGAAAGATCCAATAAAGATATTAAAATAGGATTAGCACTTAGTGGTGGAGGTGCAAGAGGAATTGCACACATTGGTGTAATTATAGCGTTTGAAGAAGAAGGAATTCCCATCGACTATATTGCAGGAACAAGTATGGGCAGTATTGTGGGCGGTCTCTACGCTGCAGGATATAGCGGTGAGGAACAAAAAAAGATTGTTCATCAGATTGATTGGGAGAGTATCTTCAACGAAAATCCCGAGCCAGGTTTTGAATTAATAAGTAAAAGATATGGTATGATGGAATCTATTGTCACTCTACGGTTCAAGTTATGGGACATATATATTCCTTTTGGTTTAATGAAGGGTCAAAGAATTAATTACGAACTGTTTAAATATACCGCGCAAGCTAATTATTCGGCAAAATCTAATTTTGATAGTCTTACTATTCCATATAGACCCGTTGTTGTTGATATATCCACAGGCGAAGTAGTTGCGATAGATAAAGGGGATCTTGCTCAAGCCATCCGTGGAAGCATGGCTATTCCTTTCCTTTTTTATCCAGCAAAAATTAATGATAGATATATGGTTGATGGTGGAGTACTCAATGTGATTCCAACCGATGTTGTAAAAGATATGGGCGCAGATATAATAATTGGTGTTGATCTGGTAGGACTTTTTCCTTTGGGCGAAGAACCTACAAACTTTATGGACATTGCAGACCATACAATTGATATTATGATTAGTGAATTGAAAAAGAAAAATATAGCGATTGCCGATGTATTGATTGAACCTCAATTAGATCAGCATTCATCAAACGATTATAGCGGGTTCGATTCGCTTATTGAAAAAGGATACCATGCTGCAAAAGACAAGATGGAGGAGATCAAAAGAATCATACCACATGAAATTTTAGCGAATAAAAGAACTAAACACCAACTTGATTTAACGCTTTTAGAAAAATCAATAATTGGGGAAATAAATGTTATTGGTAACAAATATCTATTTTCTGAAGCTATCATGGATGATTTTCCACTTTCAGTTGGAGATAAATTTAATTTAGACATTGCTGTTCAGAGTACAAAAAATATTTACGCATCAAATCTTTTTGATAATGTTTGGTTAGAACTTGATACCCTGGCAAATGAAAAATTAAAAGTGAATATAAAGGTCATAGAAAAATATCCAAGAACAATTGGGTTTGGTGTTAATTACAGAGAAGATGAAGGAGTGAGCGGTTTTATACAGATAATTCACTTCAATTTGTTTGGATGGGGCGAAAGATTGATGCCGTTATTTCGTTTTGGAAAGCTGCGGACTAAAGCCGGCATTGAAATGGCTAATGATCGGTTCTTTGTTACCCCACTAACTTTTCACAACGGCCTATACTATGAAAGCGAATATCCCTATTTATATAATCCTGCCGGTGATCATTATGATCAGATGGATTTTAAACGGGTTGTTGGTTTATTTTCTATAGGAGTTCAGCCATACAGGAAAATCCATGTTTCAGGCGGATTAAGATGGGAAAGAATTTGGTATATGAATAGTCGAAACAACGATGCTGGTTATGAAAATAAGGACAACCTATTTCTCTTCGGTAAAATAAATATAGACAATACCGACAATCGTTATTTACCCGCTAAGGGTATTAAATTTGTGCTGGAAGGTGAAACGATTTTGAAGTATGAAAAAAATACTCTACCATTTTCAAAATTGAGTATTGAATTGAGCGGGGTTTTTCCTCTGCATTTCAAGCAAAGAATAAATCCATTCGTTAAAATCGGTACTTCAAACGAAAAATTACCGATCTATGAAAAATTCAGAATCGGCGGATCATTAACTATGCCTGGTTTTAGTAGAGATGAATTATGGGGAAATCACTATGCAGTTTTTGGAATTTCTTATCTTATTGAAACTTTTAAAAAAATAAATATCAAAGTTAATTTTACTTATGGAAATAGCTTTGAAAAGCATAGCAACTTCAGATGGGATAATCTAATCGGCGGGATTTCCGCAGGCATTGTAACTCTCTCTCCAATTGGGCCGATTGCATTAATGTATGGATGGAGTGAACTCGGGAGAGATCAAGTATATTTATCTGTTGGATATGAATTCTAATTTTGAAAAAACTCATATGTTCAAACGATTGGATAAATAAAACAGTATGGGAAACTAATTTTTCTTGGTAGTAATATCATCATAATAATTTTACCCGCCTTTAATTTATCCGATTAAACTTTAATAAGCGCATCTTATATGCGATTTATGTATCTAATATTTTACTAATAGAAAAAAGGAAATTATAGTGAATAAAAAATCATCTTCTGGTATTCAAACAATTTTTTTATTAATAGTCTTTGCGCTTATTGTTTTTACCGGACAAATAAGGTCTCAGAGTGCATCGGGTATAATTTCCGGCGAAGTGAGAGACGCAGTTACAAAACAACCTCTTCCCGGTGCAAACATAATAATTGTTGGGACCAATATTGGTGCCGCAAGCGATGCTGAAGGATATTACGTAATTAAAAATGTAGCCGCAGGAAAATATATCTTAAGATCTTCTATGATGGGATACGAGTCATCAGTTTATGCAGATTTAATTATTAATCCAAACAGAAATCATTCTGTTATGTTCGAACTCCACCCGGCCGCCACAGAAATAAGTGAAATAAATGTTACAGCGGATTACTTTTCTAAACCCACAGAAAACCCAGTTAGTTTTAGATCAATAACTCCAGAAGAAATTAGAAGATCCCCCGGCTCCGCAGAAGATATTTTTAGGGTAATGCAATCACTACCGGGAGTTGCTACTGCCGGTGCAAAAAGTGCGCAGCTCATTGTGAGAGGAGGAAGCCCTGATGAAAACCTAACTCTGATTGATAATATTGAAGTTTATAATCCTATTCATTTTGCCCGCACCGGAGAATCGATGGGAATTATAAGCATTGTTAATCCCGCCCTGCTGCAAAAAGTAGATTTTTTAACAGGTGGTTTTCCCGTCAAGTATAGCGATAAAATGTCTTCGGTCTTTGATATGACTTTACGAGACGGCAATAAAGAAGTTTTTAATACTGATGCAAACTTAAATATAGCAGGTTTCGGAGTGATGTTAGATGGACCGCTAATTGAAAATAGCAATATGGTTCTTTCTCTAAGACGCGGTTTCTTTGATTTAATTACTGCAACTCTTAACAGACCCGCCGCACCCAGTTATTATGACGCCGTAGGAAAAATTTCATATGATATAAATTCTGAAAACAGAATCAGTCTTGTTGGATTCTATTATCTGGACCAGATTGAGCGTGCAGGCTCATCCAAAGAATCAACATCCTCATGGAGTAAATATGAATACTTAACGCGCGATGATTATGGAGCGGCATTTGGAATTAATTGGCGTTCTTTAATTTCTAAAAGTGCTTTCTCATTAGTTACGGCTTCATACACAAGCAACGGCTGGAATACACTGCAGGGAACCGAAAACGAACGCACCCTAAAGGGGGATGAAATTCGTGAAAACGAATTTACGTTAAAAGCAGAAGTAAATTATCAACTTAATCATAAACTTGATTTCAAAATTGGCGGACAAATAAAATTTATCGATTCGCGAAATGATTCGTGGAGTCCTGAAACTATAACAAATAGCGGCGCAATTATTCCGGCCAATAAAATATTTTATCATCCAGATCCAACAACAAAGTCATCTCTCTTTTTACAATCATCATTTCGCATTATCGATCCCATGGTTATTTCAGCGGGTTTGCTTTATGATTATTTTGCACTTACATCAGAAAATAATATTAGCCCAAGAATTTCTCTTTCATATAAATTGCCTACCGAGACCACTTTTAATCTTGCTTGGGGAAAATATTACCAATCACCGGCAAGTTACCAGGTTGCTACCGATCCACGAAATCTATTTTTAAAAAGCAGTTACGCAACTCATTATATTGCCGGACTTGAACAGTTGTTAAGCAATGATACTAAGGCAAGTATTGAGCTTTATTATAAAGAGCTTTCAAGTCTTATTGTTGATCCGGACGTTTCCGAACTTCTTGTTAATACGGGCAGCGGATACGCTCAAGGAATTGAATTTGCGTTACAGAAAAAATTTACTGATGGATTTGTTGGAAGTGCTTCATATTCTTATTCAATATCAAAAAGAAAAGATTATGAATCTCTTGACCATTACGACTTTGAATTCGAAAGACCCCATATAATAAATCTTATTTTTGGTCTCGAGATTGGAACCGGCTGGCAAGTTGGCGCTAAGTTTCAATATGCTTCAGGTAATCCTTACACACCTGTAGTTGGAGTTGTGAAGAAAAATAGCTCATACTATGTTGTTGAGGGTACAAAAAATTCAGCACGTTATCCCGATTATCATAAACTAGATATTCGAATAGACAAACAATTCGTTTTTGATTCGTGGTCATTCTCAATATATCTCGATTTGTGGAATGTGTATGATCGAGATAATGTTAGTTCCTACTCTTTCAAAGCTGATGCGAATGGTGAATTGACTTCTACACCGAGATTTGATTTTGGAATTACTCCCATTCTGGGTTTCACTGCTAAATTTTAAAGTTGGGAGTTAGGAAAAGAAATTAAAACAAAGCCCGATCTGAATATCGGGCTCTGTTCAAAAATAAAGAAAACAGTTTTAATCTTATTTCTCTGCCGGCAGCAAATCAGTTGTGTTTAATTTAGATGGCATAAAAATTCCTATTACTCCTTTAATACCAACAGTCATTACAATGTTATAAAAGAAGGCGAGGAAAGCAAAAAGAAGAAGCGAGCCGGAAATTGCGGCAAGAATCATGTATGAAGAATATTCACCTTCAAAATAAATAGTTCTTCTCAGCATTCCTTTTAAGCCAGCCATACCCATAAATGCGCCCATGCCAATTCCTCCTAAAAGATGAGCCCAGAAATGGAACGTAGCAAGTTTTTCACTATACAGTTTAGCGCCATTTGTCAGAATAGGAAGTAGAAAATAGATTGCAGAGTAAAGCGTCATTGTTAAACCAACCAATATAGCAACATGCACGTGAGGTCCAACAATCCATTGTGTATTATGAAGAATTCTATTTAAACCCAAGTCTGCCTGCATAATCCCTGCAGGTACCGCAAGAGCAAAACCGAGAAGACCACCGAGTAAAAATTTAAGGGGATGAGTCATTTTTAAAGGTCTTCCACTCCAAAGAGTAACAAGCGTAATAAAGAATGCTAGTCCTTGAGTAATTAGTTCGAATGCTGTAACCATTTCGCCGGATAAAACCTTGAGGATTCCGGGTTGTGCTTGATCGGACATTAAATGATGTGACCAAACAGTCCAGCTAACAACCATCTCTATAAATAAAGCTGCACGAGCCCAGTTCTCCATAAATAATTTCTTGCCAGTTATTAGTGTTGCAAGTAAATACCAAGTTCCGGCAACAAAAATAAGAACAAGACCATCGGCAATTAAATCAAGACCCCACCAAAAGAAATTTTTATACAATAAAGCATCAATAGTAGAATGTTTAAGACTTACTCCAAACAATTCAGCCACCATATAAACTAAAATTAGAATACCGGCGAATAAAATAACAATGGCATTTAGGGCTGTATCAACCGTTCCTCTTGCAATTGCCGCAACGGGAAGAGAAACCAAATGTTCTTTTTTCTTTTTTGAAAAAATAGAGGTTAAACCGGTTAAGCCAAGAGCAGATTTAATTAATGCTCCTTTGGGTTGTTTCTCCCATCCTTCCGGAGTATATGTAATTGTCTTGTAAATATTGATGACAAAAAATGCTGTCCCAATCATAACTAATGCAATACCGGTAATAAAGAATGTTCCGCCCCAAACACTAAATTGGGTAAAATCTGCAGGCAAAGGCCAGTAAAGTGTGTAAAGTGGTGAGTAGTGAGAAACAAATCCTGAAAACCAGAATACGAAAGTACCAACAGCAACAAGCACCATTGTCCAATTTCCAAGTTTAATGCTCCATAATGGTTTTTTCATTAAGAAGGGAACTAGAAAAAGGAATGCACCAAATACAATTGAATATGTTGAGCCGAAAATTCCAACTAAAGGATGAGCAGTTAAAATAGCAAAGTACTGAGACTCGTTTATTAAAGATATTGGTGTAACTTGATACACTCTCATTATCATCCCTTCAAAAACGGCAAACAAATAGTAAACCAACCCAACTACTACAAAACGAAGTGTAAGTTTTTGCATAGGGGTTAGGGAATTGGGGTTAAAGAATTCTCCCTCTCCGCCAAGTAATGTTTTAATGAAGCTCATATTGATCTCATATTTATTTTCAAAATTATTATTCGGTTATTTCAACTACATCTCTAAGTATCATATTAATTCCCTTGGGACCGGAATACTCTGTTGACCGGATTGAATAAATGCCAGGTTTATCAAACTGCCAGAGGATATCATTATTATGCCCGGGAAGAACCTGCATTTGAAAAAGCATAGTGTTGTCACTTCTGAATAATCCGAACCCATATGTTAAATCACTAGATGTAACATTGAATCTTACCTTTTCATTTTTTACAATTTGTAGTTTTGGTGAAGGGAGAATGAACTTATGATCAGCCATAGAAATATTAAATTCTCTGTCGGCTTTTATATCCGCACGGTTTAAATCCATCGGTTTCCATGGAATGGTTTCGTGGGTAACTATGTGAAGCGAGACGCCAAGCACCACTAGGAAGCCAACAAAAGTATAAAAAAGTGCAGGTTTAATTTCTTTACTTTTCCCATCTCTGGTAACTTTGTAGGCAAACCAAGCCATAACCGCCATTATTGCCAAGACATAAAAAGTATAGGCAAACGTTTGACCGGTTAGAACAACGTTTGAATCGACCATTTTGATACCCTTAATTGTTATTAGATTTTTTATATGCTACCAATATGTAGCAATTAAAAATAAAAAAATCAATTACTACTTTTTTATAAGATCGAATAAGCTGGTGGAGGAGAGAACTTTTATTGTTTCGTTCTGAGATTTTGCCCAAACATCATGCATGTGGCAAGGATGGTCCAGCAGACATTCACTAAAACCGAAGAAACAGATTGGTTCAGTTCTAAATCCTTCGACTGCATCAACAATTTGTGAGATGTATATTTTCTTGCTGTTCCTCATAAGTCTATATCCCCCATACTTTCCTCTTATACTTTCAATCAGTTGTTGTTTTGAAAGTAATGTAAGAAGCCGCTGAAGATATTTTTTAGGAATCTTTAGCGCTTTATGAAGTGCATCTGAGGAATGAAGTTCCTTTTCATTTTCAGCCATATAGGTTAATGTTCTTAGCGCATATTCTGTAGTTTTAGAAAAAGTCATTATATACCCAAAGAATGTTGTTAAAATAAATTTATGTAAAAATAGATAAACAGTTTATTAATGCAAATTGGTGATAAATATGGAGTGAAAAACAACACTTGCAGGTTAAAAAGATAGTAAGTATTTTATAATCGGAATTTTTAATCTTATTAACAATATGAGAGTATTATGAGTGAAATAATTAACAACAGTAAGGTAAGAGTAGAGAAATTAAAGCAGTTGATTCTTGAGATTCATGAAGGGAAACCAATTGAGTTAGCAAAAGAGGAACTGACTAAAATGTTAGGATCTATACCTTATGGAGAAGTGGTACAGGCAGAGCAGGAACTTATTGCCGGTGGAATGGCAGCCGAAGAGATATTAAAGTATTGCGATCTTCATTCGGAAGCGTTGAAGGGGAGTATTAATTTAAGTGCTTCAAAGATAGTGGCTGAAGGTCATCCGGTAGATACCTTAATTAAGGAGAACCAATCAATAACCAAGCAAATTGAAGCAATAAGATTATTTAAGAGAGAATTGCAGATTGAAGATCTGTCGAAAGAGAGATTGGAAGTAGTAATCTTAAATATCAGAGGGGGATTAAATTCTTTGATGGATATTGAAAAGCATTATGTGCGCAAAGAGAATTTAATATTTCCCTATCTTGAGAAATATGAAATTACCGGACCTCCAACTGTTATGTGGGGTAAGCATGATGAAACAAGGGGATTTTTAAAATCTTCGGCAAAAGTATTTGATACAGAAGAGGAATTAAGCAGAGAAGACATATTGAGCTTTTATGAATTTTTATTTGATCAAGCATTAATTTCGATAGAAGAGATGATTTATAAGGAGGAGAATATACTTTTTCCGATGTGCTTGGATACTTTAACGGAAATTGACTGGTATGAAATATACTCGCAGTCGGACTCGATAGGATACTGTTTATATGCCCCTGAAGTGAAATGGAAACCGGAAATTGATTTACCAAAAGAGGATAAAAGCATAACTTCAAATAGAGTTCAACTTTCAACCGGTTCATTTACATTAAATGAATTGGAAGCGGTATTCAAATCCATTCCGGTTGATTTAACATTTGTTGATAAAGAAGATACGGTAAAATATTATTCGCATGGAAAGGAAAGGATATTTGAAAGAAATAATGCCATTATAGGAAGAAAGGTTCAGTTTTGCCATCCTCCTTCAAGCGTACATATAGTAGAAAAGATATTAAGTGATTTCAAAGCGGGAATTGAGGATGAAGCGAAATTTTGGATAAATTTTAAGGACAAGTATGTTCATATAGCATACTATGCGGTGCGTGGAAGCCAAGGAGAATATTTAGGTACTTTAGAAGTGACTCAAGATGTAAATCAGTATAAACAGTTAGAAGGGGAAAGACGCCTTTTAACATACGATAAATAGAGAGGCAGATGATGAATTTATTAATAACACCAGATATAACAGTAAACGAATTATTAAATGAATACCCACAGCTGGAAGATAAGTTTATAGAAATAGCTCCGGTTTTTTCTAAACTAAAAAATCCAATTCTACGAAAGACTATTGCCCGTGTTACAACACTTAAGCAGGCATCGGTTGTAGGAGGTGTTGAAATAGGAGAATTGATTAATAAATTGCGAAAAGCAGTCGGTCAAGACGAGGAAATTGTGACACAATTTAAAGAAGAAAAAGAGAGCGGAAAACCAAACTGGGTAACAGTAAAAACAGTGAAGTTTGAATATGATGCATCTATTGATATTAATAATGGTATGCATCCGGTGGCAAAAGTAACAAAGGAGGCTGAAGCTTTAAAAGATGATGAAATATACATCTTGATAACTCCATTTATTCCCGCACCATTAATAGATGTTATTCGAAATAAAGGTTATGAGACATTTACAGAAGAGAGAGGTACAAATGTTTTTGCAACTTACATATCTAGGAAATAAGACTAATTAGCCAATTAGGTTGTCCCTATTCTTTATTCAAAACTTAACTAAAATTGCTCTATTGACTTGAAAATTGAACCGGGCTTTAGCTATCGAAATTGAAAACACTGATTATTATGGTGGACTATGATTGCAAATAGAAATGGATATACATCGGTCACTAAAGACTCGATAAGAAGGAAATCGAGTAGGATTTGTTGCTATTCAATACTTCATCCGCCTGTAAATTATATAGATATTGGAGTAGGGGAGAGGTGTGAAAATCACGGGATTCAGTGTAGTCTGCCTAGTCTGTGAAGACGGTTTAATTGGAAACGTCTCGGTCACTTTTTGGTCACAACATTTTCAAAAGATGCGTTCACGATCTAAATCTTCAACATTTTTCCCGGGGCAACGAATCCCTGACTCTCCGCCAGTAAAAATAAAACCTCGATTATAGCTATTAAACGCTGTTTTCGAGGTTTTTTGTTTTATAAGGGTCTGCTTATACTTGTCCCTATTCTTTATTCAAAACTTAGCGAAAATTGATCGATTGACTTGAAAATCGAGCTTGGTTTTAGCTATCGAAATTGAAAATTCCGGTTATTATGGTCGACTATGATTGCAAAATATTTATTACGGAACAGATTTTACTGCAAATAGATATAGAAATACATCGGTCACTAAAGACTTTATCAGAGGGAATAATTCTGAGAATTACTTACGCCACACTTCGGTAATAATAATTATGGAGTCCATTAGCAACCGAGACTTTCTCTATCTTACCAACTACATGAACCTGACGAGATTCCGGAGAATCTTTATTCAAACCAAGATGAGTCCGCTGCGTGTTGTAATAGAAAAAATATACTTTCAGAAGTTTACGCAAATGATTTTCATTAAATATTATTAAGTGATCAAGAAACTCTCTTCGAATACTTCCAATAACGCGTTCACAATAACCATTCTGCCATGGTGATCGATATGCTGTAACTATTTCACGAATTCCTAAATCAGAAACACGATTCCTAAACAAGTTGCCGAATCTACAGTCACGATCTCGAATCAAGTATTTGGGAATTTCTGAATCATAGAGGGCATTTTTAAGTTGTTGAGAACACCATTCTGAACTAGGATTTTCTGTAATATTAAAGTGAACAATTTTCCTTCTTCCACGTGAAAGAAATACTAATACGTGCACTAACTTGAAGTTGATTGTGGGAACTGTAAAGAAATCGATCGACATAATTTCAGAAGCATGATTCTTCAGAAAAGTATTCCATCTTTGTCCGGTTTTATTGTTCTTATCTTTTGGAGTATATCTCCAAACAGTAGCTTGAGATATATCATAGCCAAGTTTAAGAATTTCACCATGAATTCTAGGCACACCCCACATTGGATTCTCATTTGCAATTCTTTTAATTAGCTCGATAATTTCTCTGGATACTCTCGGTCGTCCAGCATCCAGTTTTCTCTTTCCCAGAAGGCGCTGGTAAAACTTTTTTCGATGCCATCTAATGATGGTTTCAGGTTTTATAATCATCAAGCTTTCTTTCCAGTTATTAAAGAAAGAGATGATTGTTGAAAAGAAGAGTTTGTCCCATCGAGTAACTTGAACCTTTTTAGAATTTCGGTTTAGAATTTCCAATTGTTTCCGGAGAAAATGATTTCAAGCTGTAATTGTGTTCTTGATTTGAAGAAAATGAGCAAAAATTTGAGCATAATAGGTTTTAACTTGTTAATTAATGGAGAGCGAAAATAGGGAATTAGCTCAAAAGCATCATTCTGAAATCGGTTGATATTTTGAATCCATACAAGTACCAATAGCGATTTCAGACCAAAAATGTTATTTTATTGTGTACACGGTTTTCAATTCCAACCATATGGCCAGGTTAGTTAGTTGGCAATACCGGCGAAAAAATTGTTGAGAAGGTTAGGTAGCAGATTATTTTAGAAGTTCATCAACCCAAGCTTTATACCTTTCGAAATGTTTCCATAATGCATCTATATCTTTTTTGTGGTAAACATCTCCGGAATAAGAGACTTTATTTTTATGATCTATAATAATTTTCAATTGATTGAGGGCTTTCTTTTTATCTGTTGAATGAGAAATCAAATCATCTAAAAGAGAAATAATTTCGTAATGATTATCGCCTTGAATTTTTACTCCGCCGTTTTTGATACTAACAGAATCAGAATATGCGATTGCAGAATGTACTATCAACACACCGGCTGCATTGTAGTATGAGTATTCAGTAGCAATTTTAGCTCCTTCATAAAAATTCCTGGCAACTTCTTTGAAATCAATATAACGGGTAGAATCAATTTTCTTTCTTGGACTTCGGTTTGTCATTTAACAATTCCTTGATTGATTGACCAAATAATAACATGCCTTCTTTTACGATTTCATTAATAGGCGACTTTTTGAGCTTGGCGCGTTGTTTAAAATCCTTAACAGAAATATAAAATGGTGCCAGGGAAATCCCATAATTATTATGCAATTCATCCCGGCATACATTTACTTTATCTTCAACAATCTTTTTGAATTTTAAGCTGGGGAGAACAATGCAAATATCAAAATCACTTTGAATAGATTCTTCCTTACGAGCAACGCTACCAAATAGAAAAACACTGATTGTGTGTTTGGACAAAGTTTTCTTGATATCTTTTACAATTGAATCAAAAAAATTTCCTTCAGCATCAAGAATTGGCAATAAGATAGTTTTTGCAAAGTAATTGGAAATATTAAGAGTGAAGATATGATCGCGACCACCGATCTGGCGATTAACAATTTTGAGCGATTCAAGGTGAGAAAGTGAATTAATTGCTGCAGGAGCACTGAGTCCGGCTCTTTTTGCAATTTCTCTGCCGCTGAAACCGTTTTTTGTATAACGCAATTCTCGAATAACGGCAATGTTTGAATAGGCCGAAAATATCTCGTTCAGAGGTTTATGTATTATCATATCTATTCTACTAGAGATGGATAAGTCCGACAAAGCCGGATAAATGTTAATAAATAATTACATATGTAAAGAAAACCTTACAAAGGTAATTGAAGGAAAACATTATGTCAAGGATTATTATATTTAAAATATTGTGAATATGTGTTTTTGAAACAATAATGTATTCGGAAATAGTTGAGGTGTTGCTATTCAATACTTCATCCACCTGTAAATTATAGAGATATTGGATGGAGCAGGGTAGTGGTGTGAAAATCACGGGATTCTGTGTAGTCTGCCTAGTCTGTGAAGACGGTGTAATTGGAAACGTCTCGGTCACTTTTTAGTCACAACATTCCAAAAAGTTACGTTTGTAGGCTAAATTCATAGTATTTTCTCCCGGGCAACGAATCCCTGACTCTCCGCAAAAACCCCGTAAGTTATAACAACTTACGGGGTTTCGTCGTTTATGGGGATTAGGACTTGCCCAATTCAAGCTGTCCCTATTCATTATCGAATCCTCAATTGTAATTGCGGCATAAACTGATAATTGAAGAGATTTTCTTCAATACAAAGAGTATATCCCAATTCATAATATGAAATTTATTTTTGTTTCTTTTAAGATAGAATTGGCTTCTTGATTTAATGAAGTTGAGTATGAATTTGAGCATAATGGGTTTTAACATGTTAATTTTAGGAAAATGAAAATTTTGATTTCAGCTCACAATAATTTTTTTTTGAGGAGAGAGTTTTAAATTGTGACAATCTTAATGTCGTTTACCATTGGTTCATTTTTAAATGCATTTTTAACCTCATTTTTTGCTTCAGAAGATACATCTTCAATTAAGTCGATTTATTCAAAAATTAAATTTAGAAACATATTCTGAACCGTCGCAGGTAAATTACCCCAGCTTAGACGTCCCTTTCTTTCTTCTCCTCCCTCTTCAAATGAAAAATACGCACTGGCAATTGAGCTCTGATTATTTACTTTAAAATCAGTCATCCTCAAATCATCAGTGTAATATATTTCGCTAAACCGTTCCAGATGACTTATTGAAATATTATTAAAGAATATGTTCCTTACTGGCTTATCTGGCAATCTTAGAATTTTAATCCAAGCTTTGAGTAATTACAGCTAATATTCTCAAAATATATGTTTTGGAAAACTGAAAAGTGTTTTCCGGCGGCCGCACCCTTATAATCTAATTGAATAAAAAATATTTGGTTTTTACATGTATCAATATTGTTGTTACGGATATAAATGTTTTCCACAATACCGCCTCTATTGGTATTTGATTTTTAAAAAATGCTTGTCCCTTTTTTTCAATTTGATTATTCTCAACAAAAACATTTTCAACTCCTCCCGACATTTCGCTTCCAACAGTAATTACTCCAACGTGGCCACTAATAAAACTGTTGTTTCTAATTATAATGTTTTCTGACGGACTTCCTCCATTTTCGGTTCAAACATCATTGTCTCTCCCCGACTTTATCGCGATATTATCATCATTTGTTTCAAAGGTACATTCCTCAATCAATACATCCTTGCATGATTCGGGATCACAGCCATCATCCTTGGAAATACAATACATTATATTAACTTTTCTTATTATTACATTTTCGCAGAGTACCGGATGAATCGTCCGGAATGGGGAATTTTTAACTGTCACTCCTTCAATCAGCACATTCTTACATTCATAAGTTTCAATTAATGTGGGACGAAAAAAATGTCCTTTACCAAAAATTCTTTCTTTAACTGGAACTAATTTTGTCCCCATATTTCGCAATAGACTTTTTCGGGTTCTTGCAGCAATTTCCATTGCATCCAAAATTCATCAGCACTTCCATCTATAGTTCCTTCGCCAGTGATTGCGATATTTTTCTGTTGGTAGCCATAAATCATTGGTGAATAGTTATAACATGTGGTTTCTTCCCATCCAACTCGCACAACCGGCAGGTAGTCGTTTGGACTAGAACTAAACTTCAAATATGAATTTTTGGCTAAGTGAAGGTTTACATTGCTCCTTAATTTTAATGGCCAATTAATCTTGTGTTTGCCTTCCGGGATAACAACTATTCCTCCTCCTAAATTATAACACTTATCGATGGCTTCTTGAATCACATTTTTACTGTCAATTAATCCGAGGGGACCGGCATCTGTTACTCTTAGTTCAAAATCGGGAAAAACTGGAGGTGTAATTCGTTGGATAATTATGATTACTTTATTATCAAAATCATCTTCCTTCAATAATGTATAGGTGCATTAATATGAAAAAATAGGATCAGAATAAGTATAAATCTCGGTCGTAAAAATCTTAACAGGTTCATTATAGTATTCTGCTGTTTGTTTCAGATGACTCAAATCTGATAAGAATATTTTAAACTTCTTGGAAAACCGAGAATTCCTTCAAAGTTTTCTTTAGTCCAAGATAAAAAAACCTTGGTAGACAATTGTTTTTTGTAGCATGCATTAAGCTTGAAAATAAGACTTTAACCAAATCTAATACTATTAGACCATCAATTTATACCTATATACCAGCATGGGGAGATCAGATAATATATTTTTCCCCTCAAATTGAATAGCAATTTGAGCTACATATAAAGGTAAAATAAAATGGTAGTATGAATAATAGAATTGTAGTGGGAATAATTCACATGCACCATAAACTTTCCAAATTGGAAAAATAACATGAAGAGTAAATATTTGATTGTTGGATTAATTTTTATAACATTTTTTGTAATATCGTTTATCACAAATATTCTGGGGGCACTAAATCCGGACATAATAAGAACCTTCAAGCTCAGTTTAACCCTTTCTGCTTTTCTGCCATTTGCTTTTTTTATTGCATATGGAATAATGTCGATTCCTGCCGGACTGCTAGTGGAAAAGTATAAAGAAAAAAAAATAATGGTAGCTGCTTTTGTAATTACGTTTTCCGGAGCGATGATTTTTTTTCTTTTTCCCTATTATCAAATATTTATTATTTCCCTCTTTTTGATGGGTTCCGGGATGGCAATGCTTCAAGTGGCAATAAATCCATTATTAAGGGTAGCCGGTGGGGAAGAGCATTTTGCATTTAATTCTGTAATGGCACAGCTCGTGTTTGGCGGCGCTTCTTTTTTAGCCCCAATGTTTTTAACAAATATGATAATTAAACTTAATGATGGGGCCAGTACCAGTTTCATAGTTTTGCAACTTCGCAATTATATAGAAGCTGCTAATTCTTGGATAGCAATCTATTTTATATTTGCCCTCATGATTTTGTTTATGATCATTATAATTGGATTTTCAAAATTTCCCAAAGTGGAAAGAAGCGAGATTGAAAAATCGGGCAGTTGGTTTATTCATAAAAAATTGTTCAAGAACAGAATTGTGGTTTTATATTTTATTGGAATTTTTGCATACGTGGGAACAGAACAAGGAGTGTCATACTGGTTGTCTAAATTTTTAGTGACCTATCACAATTTTGACCCAATAACCATTGGTTCCTCTATTGTGGGATGGTTTTGGGGTATGATGGCAATTGGCTGTATGATTGGATTAGGTTTATTAAAATTATTTGATAGCCGCAAAATATTGATCGTCTTTTCAATTTTATCTTTAATATTTCTTACTATTGCTTTACATGCAGATGGAGGTTGGTCTTTAGTTTTTTTCCCTCTTATGGGTTTCTCTCTTTCAGTTATGTGGTCAATCATTTTTTCACTTGCACTTAATTCATTAAAGGACCACCATGGTACATTTTCCGGTATATTATGCACGGCAATAATTGGCGGAGCAGTGGTTCAACTAATTATTGGTTGGTTGGGTGATCTATTCGGTTTACGCTTAGGAATGTATTTTATTTATATAACTCTTGGCTACATATTAAGCATCGGATTTTGGTCTAATCCGATAATTACAAATGAAACTATATCATTTAAAAAATAATAGATATAAAGCATATAAATTCTAGAACGGACTAATTGAAGGAAATTATGGCACTAATAACTCTTAAAGAAATACTCAACGACGCTAAGAGAAGTAATTATGCGGTTGGAATGTTTGATGTAGTAAATAGCGATAGTTTAAAGGCAATAATAAACGGCGCTGAGGAATGCAATTCCCCCGTTATAATTGCACTTGCGGAAGTACACTTGCCATACGCTCCGCTCGAGTTGTTCGCACCATTAATGGTTGCCGAAGCTAAACGTTCAAAAGTACCGGTGGCGGTTCATCTCGACCATGGGATTACATATAATACAATAATTAAAACTATGAATTATGGGTTTACGTCGGTTATGTTCGATGGTTCGACATTAGATTATGAAGACAATGTTTTGAGCACAAAAGAAATGGTAAAAATCGCAAAGGTACTGGGTATTTCTATCGAAGCCGAGCTTGGTCATGTTGGTGGAAGTGAAGCGGGGGGAGAAGATGATTTTGAAGAGTTTTATACTGATCCAGAATTAGCTTGTGATTTTGTTGAGCGAACAGGGATTGATGCATTAGCAGTGGCAATAGGCACAGTACATGGCGAATATATAAAAAAGCCATGTTTAGATTTGAACCGCCTTTCAGAGATTCATAGTAAAGTAGATGTACCACTAGTTTTACATGGCGGATCTGGATTGTCTGATCAAGACTTTCAAGAGTGTATTGATCGTGGAATTAGAAAAATAAATATATTCACAGATATGTCCCGATCAGCGGCTGAAAGTGTAAAAGAATTTCTTAATAATAACAATAAAGCACAATGTTTTGAGATATCGGAAGTATCTGAAAAGAGAATGAAAGAAGTGGTTATTCAGAAAATAAATTTATTTGGCAGTAACTCAAAAGCATAGTTAGAGGTGATAAATGTATGAAGTTACATGTTTGGGGATTATAGTAGCAGATGTAATTGCGAAAACGGTGAACTCTTTACCACAAGAGGGAAAGCTTGATTTAATTGAACAGCTTGAACTTCATCTTGGTGGTTGCGCCTCAAATACTGCAGTTGATCTTGAAAAGATAGGAATTAAAACTGCAATAATAGGCAAAGTTGGTAACGATGGATTTGGAAAATTTGTGATTGATGAAATGAAGCAAAATGGTGTAAATGTAAATGGTGTTGTCAAAAGCAATAAGCACGGTACATCGGCTTCGGTAGTATCAATAAACTCAAATGGAGAAAGATCCTTTCTGCATCATCTGGGAGCAAATGCTGAATTTTCTATCGACGATATTGATTTTTCGATCATCGGGAATTCTAAAATTCTTTTTATAGCTGGTTCATTGTTAATGCCGAGTTTCGATGGAGAACCTGCCGCTAAAATATTGAGTAAAGCTAAGGATGCGGATATTGTTACCATTATGGATACAGCATGGGATTCAACAGGAAAATGGATGCAAAAGATTAAGCCATGCTTGCCTTATCTGGATTATTTTATCCCAAGTCTTGAAGAGGCGATAATGTTAAGTGGGAAAAATCATCCGGAGGAAATAGCAGACACATTTATTAGTGAAGGAGTAAAAACGGCTGTAATTAAAATGGGTTCTAATGGGTGTTATATTAAAAATTATTTAAATGAACAGTATTTCATAGAAGCAATCAAGAATATTAAAGTAGTTGATACAACTGGTGCTGGCGATGCATTCGTAGCTGGATTTATCACTGGTCTTGCAAAGGGGTGGGATTTAAAAACTTGCGGATCATTCGCCAATGCCGTGGGAGCCTGCTGCGTAATGTCCATAGGTGCAACTACAGGAATAAAAAAAATAGATGAAATTCAGTCTCTTATTAGTAATTCAATTTAGAGGAGAAATTAAATGCTGAGTAAAATAGATTTTCAAGAAGCCCAAGCAAGAACATTAATTTATTTTCAGAAGGCAGGAATAGTCATTTCTGAAAAAGAAAAGCAAAGTATTGAGGTAGCTGACTTTGGACTTAATAACTTGAATAACATTGGACTTCAAATTTTGGTATATGTAAATACTGAACGATGTTGTGCCAAAGAATTAGTTTTATTCCCATATCAAACTTGCCCGGAACACCGCCATCCCGAAATTGAAAATGTTGCTGGAAAGGAGGAGACATTCAGATGCAGATTTGGAACTGTTTATCTTTATGTTGAAGGTACTCCGACCGATAAAATTGTTGCCAAAATTCCTGAGGGTAAAGAAAAAAGCTTTACGGTAATGCATCAAATCGTTCTTAATCCGGGGGATCAATATACTCTCGAGCCCGGTATCTTACATTGGTTTCAAGCTGGTGCCGAAGGAGCAGTAATCTCTGAATTTTCAACTCAAAGTCGGGATGATCTTGACCTTTTTACCGATCCTGAAATTAAAAGAATTCCAGAAGTTGAAGCTTGATTGAGCATCTTATCCTGAATAAGTAAAGGAAAAAATAATGGGAATTATCGGAATTGATGTTGGCGGCACAAACATTCGTGTTGGATATGTTGAAAAAATGATATCCAAAAAATTGAAGCTGTCCGGATTAAAGGGGGTGCAAAAAAAGATGAAGTCATAGATGCCATCTTTTCGCTGATTGAGAAGTTTGATCTGACCAATGTGTCTGGAATTGGTATTGGCGTTCCCAGTGTAATTAATATTGAAAAGGGAATTGTTTATGATGTCCAAAATATACCGAGCTGGGATCAAGTTCCCCTTAAAGAAATACTAGAAAAAAGATTTAAAACAACGGTTCGCATTAATAATGATGCTAATTGTTTTGCCGTTGGTGAAAAATACTTTGGCAAAGCAAAAAATTATAACGACATAATTGGTTTAATTATTGGGACGGGGCTGGGTGCTGGCGTTATTATTAATAATAAACTTTACACAGGTAGAAATTCTGGAGCCGGTGAATTTGGAATGATACCATTTAAGGATAATTATGTTGAATACTATTGCAGCGGACAATTTTTTAAAAATGTTTATGGGTTAACCGGTGAGGAATTGATGCTAATGGCAATTCAAGGCGATCCTCAAGCAATTGCGATATTTAATGAATATGGTACCAATCTCGGGGAAGCCATAAAAATAATAATGTACTCGCTCGATCCTCAAATAATTGTTCTTGGCGGCTCTGTTAGTAAATCATACACGTTTTTTCAACAAAAGATGTGGGATTCAATAAATAGTTTCAAATATTCTATATCCCTCGAAAAAATTATAGTTGAAGTTTCCGAGAAAGAGAATATTTCAATATTAGGTGCTGCCGCCTTATTTCTAGACTCCAACCAAGATGGCAAAAATTTATAAGGAGAATTATTTTGAATTTACTCGATATTAAATATTCCCGATACTCGCTTGTAAAAGAAATGATGGAAACAATTAACATCGTTAAAAATTTTAAATCATCATCAACAGAGGGAATCTCAAAAAAAATTAATTCGATTGGCAAATTATTATTGACCGGTGAAGGTTCAAGCAGAATTTTTCCGGCAAAAAATTGTATAAGAAAATCGCATAACTGGGGGTTAGACCTTCAAATAGTTACAGAAGGAGCTATACAAGCTTCGCATTATAATTTGTCCGATTTCGCGGTGTTCTGTGCTTCTAATTCGGGGCGGACAAAGGAAGTTATCTCACTAGCTGAAAAACTAAAAAAGATGGATAATCAAAATCGATTTGCATTAACAGCTAATAGTAGTTCAATTTTGGCAGCTAATTGTAACCAAGAATTTGTGCTTAATTGTGGTTGTGAAAATGCTGTCGCCGCTACAAAAAGTGTAATTGAACAAGCTTTATTCTATGAATCTATTTTATGGAACATTTCTGGAAGGAAGTTGAAAATTAGTCTAACAGAATTTTCCCAGATGCTCCATCTTGTATTAACAATGCCTATTGATAGGGAAATTATTAATTCAGCATTATCTTCTTCTATAATTTATTTTGCCGGATATAACGACGGTGTTGCTGAGGAGTTAACATTAAAAACAAATGAAATTACCAGAAAAAAATCGGACTTTCTTGAAGGCACATATGCCATTCATGGAATTGAGGAAGTATTAGATGAAAATGATATAATTTTTATGATCGACCCAATTGAAGAAGAGATTGAGAAGCTTCAAAAAGTATTAGTAGAGGGAGCAGGAGCTAAAGTTGTCGCAATTTCCACCAAACATACTCCATTTCAAACAATCCTAATTCCCGATGCCGGGGAAATGAATCCCTATCTTTTTTTATGCGCGGGATGGAATTTACTCATAGAAATTGGAATTGCCTCGGGTATAAATCTAGACAAACCCAAAAGAGCCAGGAAAATAGGAAATGAATTAGAGGTTAAGTAATCCGTTTTTCCCAAAAACCGCCTTTTACAGAGAAACCTAAAAAATTAACCTAAAAACCATTTTACTTATATAGAAAATTCTATCTTTTTAAGTAATATTTTGATGTTCATTCTTTTTAAACCAATGGCAAGGTTATTAATATAATATTGACTATTCATTCAAGGAGTAAATGATGTCATCTCAAATAAAATTCAACAAATTAATATCTTTTTTGCTACTGCTCCTATTTGGTTTTTCACTAAGCATAAATGCGCAGCAGCAAAAACTTCGGTTTAATAAGGAGGGCAAATTTAAAATTGTTCAGTTCACCGATGTGCATCTTAAAATTGATAATAAACCAAGATGCGATAGCGTTATGAACACTATTTCAATGGTAATTGGAAAAGAAAAACCGGATCTGGTTGTTTTAACAGGGGATATCGTAACTTCAAGACCAGTTGAAGATGCCTGGTCAATTGTAACAAAGCCGATGCGGGATGCTGGAATTCCTTGGGCCGTGGTTTTGGGGAATCATGATGGTGAGCATGGATATTCTAACAAACAAATTATGGAGTACCTCCAAACTTTACCTTTCAGCCATTCTAAGTCTGGCCCAAAAGAAATTTCTGGATCAGGTAACTACATCCTTGAAATTCTTAATTCAAAATCAAAAAAAATAGAATCACTTCTTTATTGTTTTGATTCGAATGCGTATGCCGGAAAAAAAGATGATGAGGAATTGGGGCATTATGACTGGATTAAGTTCGATCAAATTTATTGGTACCGTGAGCAAAGTAAAAAATACAATAAAAAGAATAATGGCAAACCACTCCCATCTCTAGCATTTTTTCACATTCCGTTACTGGAGTATGTAACGGTGCAACAAAAAGAAAATACTGTGGGTGATAAAGAAGAAAAAGTCTCTTCACCTAAAATCAATTCGGGAATGTACAATGCGTTTTTTGAATCAAAAGATGTTATGGGAATGTTTGTGGGTCACGACCATAATAATAATTACATAGGCACCTTAAATAATATAGCTCTAGCGTACGGCTGTAAAACCGGTAAAGATTCTTATGGTAAACTGGATAAAGGGGGAAGAGTAATTGTATTATATGAAGGAGAAAGAAAATTTGATACATGGATCCATACAACAAAAGATTCGGTAAAGTATTTTGTTACATATCCCGACACATTTCATAAATAATTAGATAGAGTATATAATGAAAAATATTTCAGCAAAGTTTTTCTTCGTAATGTTATTTCTGCTTTTCTCTTCGGTAAATTATTTCAGTCAAAAAAATGAGTATCTCATCACTTCATACGGCGCAAAAGCTGACGGTATTACAAATAATGCCTCGGCAATTCAAAAAGCGATTGATGAAGCAAGTTTCAGCGGCGGCGGAAAAGTGATTATTCCGGCAGGCAATTTCTGCTCCGGATCTATTAAACTGAAGAATAATGTTGAACTGCATCTACAATTAGGCGCGCGATTATTAGGAAGCACTAAAATAAAAGATTATGGAAATCCTGATGCGGAAGGACACGCGTTAGTTGCCGCAATACACCAAAAGAATATTTCTATTACCGGAGATGGTGTAATCGACGGTCAAGCCCCGGAACTGATTAAGGATTTATTCGTTATGTTACAAGCCGGTGAGATTACTGATAAACAATGGTTATTTAAGAGACCGACAGAGTATTGCCGTCCTAAATTAGTTGAATTTGTGGATTGTAAAGAAATCAAAGTAACTAATGTTAAACTTACTAATTCCGCTGAATGGGTTTTTAATTTGCTAAGATGTGAAAATGTAGTTGTTGACCGAATACATGTTGAAAGTACCGCATATTGGAATAATGATGGAATTGATATATCAGATTCAAAGAATGTAAAGGTGACTAATTGTTTTGTTAATGCAGCAGATGATGGTATTTGCCTCAAATCTGAACGTGCCGGAGATATGTGTGAGAATATTTACATCGCTGATTGTACAATCCGTTCGAGTGCAAGCGCTTTTAAAATTGGCACCGCTTCACACGGAGGATTTAAGAATATTGTTGTTCGTAATTTATTTATTTACGATACATACCGTTCAGCAATAGCAATTGAATCTGTTGACGGTGGTCAGCTGGAAAATATCGATATTCAAAACGTAACTGCTAAAAATACCGGCAATGCTATCTTTTTAAGACTTGGGCACAGAAATAAAACCAAGCCTATTGGTACTTTAAAGGGGATTCGCATTGTGGATATAAAGGCTGAAGTTCCATTAAGAAAACCTGATCTGGGATATCCGTTTGAAGGTCCACCAGATTATCTTCGTTTCAGATATAACACATCTTCAAAAAACCGCCCTGATCTTGGATATCCGTTTATAGGTCAACCGACGTTTCCATACAATTTAATTCCTTCATCAATTGTAGGAGTGCCTGGAGGTTATATTGAGGATGTAACTCTTGAGAATATTGAAATAGTTTTTGAAGGACATGGTAGCAAAGATGTTGCATTTATTGAATTAGATTCTCTCCATAAAGTCCCCGAAAAAATTTCAGATTATCCCGAATTCTCAATGTTTGGAGAATTGCCGGCTTGGGGAATATATATTCGACATGCAAAAGATCTAAAGTTTAAGAATGTGAAGTTGAGTTATAAAGAGTTCGATTTCAGACCGGCACTTGTGTTCGATGACGCAAAAAATATTGAATTGAATGATGTACACGTTGCATCCGGTGAAGAATTACCAATAATTCTATTTAATAATGTTGAGAAAACCAAGTTAAATAATTTACGTCTACCGGTTGATGAAAAAGTAGGGATTAGAATTCAATAATTTTTCCACAATTAAAGCAACTATGATTCCTTATATGAAATTCTTTTTTTTGATATTAATAAGCTCATTATCAATTTCGTGTGCGAGTAATTATAGTACCATAAAAGATGGTAAACAGACGCCATCTAATCAACAAGTTCAAAGTGAATACTTGAATCCGATTAGGCCCGGTATTCCGGAGCAACAAGCTTTTTGGAATCACTATTCAAAACAATTCATGTATGCACCAGCATTCGATTTTAAAATAGTTGATAAGGCTATTGAATATGAATTTATTGCCACAGATATAAATAGTAAGGAATATAAATTCAAATCGGATAAACCTTGGTCACCTCTCTCTCCAATCTGGAATGAATTACCGGTTGGTTATATAGATCTTGAAGTATTTGGTGTTGAGTTCAATGGGAAAAGAATAAAACATTCAGGTACGCGAAAATTTTATAAATCTGCCGGTTTCAATGGACCATATAACATAAAAGTTATGGATTATGGAGAAAGCGCCAGGAAAGCTTTAAAGTATTTATTCAATAAAACACATTTCCAAAACTGGTTGATTAATGCATCACCTGATACTAACTATAAATTCTACTGTTACCCCTCTAAAATAATTGGCGCGGTAATAGAAAGTATGATTCTCTATAGTCAGAATTCTCCTGACGATTCATTAAGAGCAATTGAAATAGCTAAAAATGCCGCCAATTATCTTATCTCTATTAGTGAACCTGAAAACTCTCCACTTGCACATTTCCCGCCAACTTATATGTGGAATGTTTTATCTGCGAAGGATTACAAAGATCAATTCATGCTTATTTACCCGGCAGATGTCGCCATCAATTACCTTAATCTTTATGATATCACCAGCAACAAAAAGTATTTTAATGCCGCTTTGAAAATTGTTGATACTTATAAAAGATTACAATTATCATCCGGCACGTGGAAACTTAAACTTTGGAAAGATGGAACTGCTGTAAAGGAGAATGAATGTATCCCGGTCAATATTATTGAACTCATAGAGAGACTATCAACACAATACAAAATAGACGATTATAAAAATTCTGCTATTGAGGCTTTTAATTGGATTATGGATAATCCTGTAAAAACATTTGATTGGTCAGGACAGTTTGAAGATATTGATCCGGGAATTCAATATAAAAATTTATCAAAACATGACGCATGTTCATTTGCGATCTACTTATTGAAAAAAGAAAATCCACCGGAAGAATATAAAGCACTCGCTGAAGAATTATTACGTTTTTCAGAAGATCAATTTGTAGTTTGGAAAAAACCAATGCCTCACATTTATCCCAGAGCACAAAACTGGATATTGCCTTGTGCACTCGAACAGTATGATTATTATGTGCCGATAGATGCCAGCGTTTCAAAATTGATGGAGACTTATTTAACTGCTTATAAAGTGATAGGTAAAGAAGTGTATTATTTAAAAGCTGTTGAGTTTGCAAATGCAATGACAGTTGCGCAAATCGAAGAATCCGGAAGATACCCAACTTATTGGGAGAGAAATGAAAGACGGGATGTGAATGAAGGCTGGATTAATTGTGCTGCGTACGACGCAAAAGTTATGTTGAAAATGAAGGCACTTAATAAATAGATTCTAATAATTCTCAGATTGCACCATAAGGAATTAATAATATGAAAAAACAATTGGTATTTATTACAGTGCTGTTAACAATATGTAATTATACATACGCTCAAAATAATAATTTATTAAAGTATGTTAATCCTTTAATTGGAACAGCAAAATCAACGACAATATCCGCAATTGCCCATGGTGGAGGAAGTGAAAATAACGCCCAAGTTCAACCAAATGTTACAGTCCCATTTGGAATGACAAATTGGACACCCCAAACACAAAATACTGAGTTAAAATGTTTGGCATCTTATTATTATAAGGATTCTGTGATTACCGGATTTAGAGGCTCTCATTGGTTAAGCGGGTCTTGCACACAAGAATATGGCTCCTTTACCGTTATGCCGATTTCAGGAAAACTTATCTGTAATCCAAATACCCGCGGCTCAAAATTCAATCATGCCAACGAAACAGCTCGAGCAGATTACTATAAAGTTTATTTAGAAGATTATAGTATTACAGCAGAGTTATCGGCTACAACACGTAGCGGTATTTTAAGATTTACTTTTAACGATGAAGGTGAAGCTCATATTGTTATAAATCCAAATAGTGATGAAGGAGAAGGATTCGTAAAAGTTATTCCGGAGAATAGAGAAATCGTAGGATATAATCCGATTCATAGAATCTATCAAGGTTGGGGAAAAAGTGCCGGCTTCTCCGGTTATTTTGTTATGAAGATTGAAAAGGTTTTTGAAAAATTTGGTACATATAAGGATGATGAATTTTATGCCGGAGTAACGGCAATTCAAAATAAAACTAATATTGGGGCGTATGCATCTTTTAATGTTAAAAAAGGGGAACAGATAAAAATAAAAATAGGCAGTTCTTTTGTTAGCATTGATCAAGCAAGAAAAAATTTAGAAACTGAAATACCAGATTACAATTTTGATCTGATTCAAAGTAACCTTAATAAAATATGGAATGATTTATTATCAAAAATTAGTGTTGAGGGAGAATACGAGGACGATAAAGTAAAATTTTACACTGCAATGTATCATGCTTTTCAACAGCCAAGAATTTATAGTGATGTAGATGGTCAATATCCACGGTTTGATGGAAACGCCGCCATTGATACCATCAAAACGGGTAACTACTATTGTGATTTTTCGATTTGGGACACTTACAGAGCACTACATGGTTTATACAATATTTTGATACCGGAACAACATGCAGATATGATTAAGTCTTTATTTCTGAAAGCAAAGGTGGGGGGCTGGATGCCAATATTCCCAAAATGGAATAGCTATACTTCCGCAATGATTGGCGATCACGCAATTTCGGTAATAGCCGAAGCATATGTGAAAGGTGTAATTGACCTTACCGAAGATGAATATCAAATCTTGAGAAAGAATGCAACTGAGACTCCCTCCTCTTACGATGATTATATTAATGGAAAAGGGAGACGTGCCCTCGCACCCTATTTAAAGTACGGTTTCATTCCCCTCGAGGATCCTGTTATAGAAGCATTTCATCATAATGAACAAGTCTCACGCACACTTGAATACGCATACGATGATTTTGCCTTAGCCCAGATTGCAAATAAGATGAATAAAAAAGAGGACTATGATATTTTTACTAAGCGATCAAAGTTTTATAAAAATGTTTTTGATCCCTCAGTAAATAATATGAATGGAAGATATGCCGATGGCTCCTTTAAAAAAGATTTTAAGCGGGATCAAAGGGTACTATATATTTGCGAAGGAACGCCATGGCAGTATAATTGGTATGTACCACATGATATATCGGGTTTAATTGAATTGATGGGAGGAATTAAAAAATTTAATGAAGAACTTGATACCTTTTTTGAAGTTGGTCAGTATTGGCACGGAAATGAGCCAAGTCATCAAATTCCTTACACTTATAATTATTCTGGAGAACCATGGAAAACACAAAAAATTGTAGCAAAAACAATGAGAGAAGAATATGGTGTGGGACCTGGCGGATTAAGTGGAAATGAAGATGCGGGACAAATGTCTGCCTGGTATATTTTTGGTGCGTTGGGTTTTTATCCGGTAGCTCCAGCCTTACCGGAGTATCAGATTTGCGGACCAAAGTTTAAAAAAATCATAATCAAGCTTGGAACAGGCAATATTCTTGAGATTGATGCACCCGCTTATTCCTCCACCAGTTATTTTATTCAGGAAATTTTTATGAATAATAAAAAATATGAGTATTACAATCTCTCTCATGATCTGTTAAAAAAGGGAGGCAGGTTGAATTTTGTTTTGTCGGATATCCCTAAGAAGTAAATCCATGAAGGATAATCAAAATATGAGCGATAAATTTCTAAAGAGTTGGAGGAATCTCAACAATTCTGAAAAAATTGGCTATTCATTGTTTTTTTTATTTTTTGTCCTTTATCTGTCAACATTAAAATTACGCCCTTATCCCTTCTCCTATCTCGTGAAAATTGTTCCTATCTTAAGTCTTGCGTTTATAGCAATTAAAAACATCGAAGGATCGAAGGGAAAACTAATCTTTTTAGGACTATTATTCTCATCGGTAGGAGACGTTTTTTTAGCGTTAAGCGGGAGAGGATTTTTTATTTATGGACTTACCGCATTTGCCCTAGCACACATAATGTATATTTCGGCATTTATTAGATGCCCAATTGTAAGGCAAAGTAGAATTCTTGTAATTCTTTTATTCATATTATATGGCATCTCGATATTACATATTCTTTTACCGAGTCTTGGAAAAATGACCTTACCGGTTATAGGTTATGTTCTGATCATCTCGTTAATGGGTATTTCCGCAGCTTTAGGCAAAAAAAATCATTATTTGGTGATAATTGGTGCAATCTTATTTATAATATCAGATTCGGTAATTGCGATAAACATGTTTCTATCA
Source organism: Melioribacteraceae bacterium (assembly GCA_019638015.1). Lineage (NCBI taxonomy): Bacteria > Pseudomonadati > Ignavibacteriota > Ignavibacteria > Ignavibacteriales > Melioribacteraceae > Melioribacteraceae bacterium. The sequence continues at coordinate 777,507 of JAHBUP010000001.1, forward strand.
AAAGTGTGGAATTCCAGTTTTTGGATAATGATAACATATTACCCCGCCCAGCTTCTAATTACCCTAGGTACTTCAAAACAGAGGGACTAATTAATCCTTTATAACTATTTGGCTTATCTGAGAATATAAACAGAGAACCATAACTTTGATTAACCTGAAAAAAATATTGTATTAAATAATAAAAAGGGCTTTTTCAATTCAAATAACTCTATAATTCTATTTTAATCTGATTTTACATACAGACCAGAATTATGAACGTTAAAACAAGCATAACTGATTATTCGAATTGTATATTTGATGCGCAATTTTCAAAAACCTATTGGCCAAAATTAGGATGGATGCAATGAAAATGAAGAAAGATTCAAATTATTTAAGATCTAAATTAGAAATTCCTACCTTCCTTCTAGTATTACTATTCCTCATTACTTCAGCACAACTTATTGCCCAAACCGGGAGCGGAAATCTTCAAGGTAAAATAACAGATATTTCATCGGGAGAACCACTTTTAGGTGCCAACGTATTCTTGGAAGGAACCGCAATTGGCGCGGCAACAGATATGGATGGATTTTATCGTATCAGAAATGTATCCTCCGGAAAATATAACCTTGTGGTTTCTTATATGGGTTATAAAAAACAAATAGTATCAGTTGATGTTACTACAAATAGAACCGTTACAGTTGATGTAAAACTGGAATGGGTTTCTAATGTACTTGGAAAGGAAGTTATTGTTACCGGACAGTTGATAGGGCAAGCTCAAGCAATTAATCAACAGCTTACCTCTGATCAGATTGTGAATATTGTTTCTGAACAAAAAATTAAAGAACTGCCCGACGCAAATGCCGCGGAAGCAGTAGGTAGATTACCTGGAGTGGCTGTTCAGAGAGATGGCGGCGAGGCTTCAAAACTAATGATTAGAGGATTAGATCCTAAATTTGCTAATATAAGCGTGAATGGAATTCAAATACCCGCTACCGGAGCCGATAGGCGTGATGTAGATTTAAGTCTAATATCTCAAAGCACACTATCAGGTATTGAACTTTACAAAGCATTAACTCCGGATCAGGATGCTGATGCAATTGCCGGTGTGGTTAATCTTGTAACCGGTAAGGCACGATCTGAACAAAAAATTACTGTTGATGTTTTTGGAATTTACAGCGGTTTATCAAAATCAGCAAAACAATATAAATTATCGGGGCAGTACAGCAATAGATTTTTTAATGATCTGTTCGGTGTTCAAGCCGGAATTAATGCCGAAAGAAGAATCAGAAATAGAGAGATGTTCTCAAATACATGGGATGTCCCCGCTAATCAAGATTATAAAATAAGTCGGTTATTGGTACAATATGATGATGAAGTAAGAAAAAGATATGGTGGCAATCTCAATCTCGATTTCAATACCCCCGATGGCGGTAATATCAAGTTTATTAATCTTTATAATCAAACCTCAAGAAATTTATTTATCAGCGATCGTGATTATACTGTTGGAACTACTGTTCAGTACACAGGAAGAGCAATTGATAGAGAAATCTATTCATACAGCAATTCATTAATTGGTGAAAATCATCTCGGATCTCTAAAAATCAATTGGGCATTATCTCATGCATATACAAAAAATGAAGTACCGTTTGATCACACAATGAGATTTTATGAGAATACCTCTGTTTCATCCGGTATGAGAAATATCACTGATCCTAAACTTTTAAAATTCCCTGGTGAAGTTTTAATTCCATTCGCGTGGAATAATTTTGCAAAAGCCACATTGGATAGAGGGTTCTTTCATACAGAATCGAATGACGAAAGAAATTATGATATTAAGTTGGATCTAGAACACCCGTTTACATTAACAAATGATTTGACAGGTACTGTTAAGGCAGGTTTTAAATATAGAGATAAGACGAGACACAGAACTGCCAATGATCAGGAGAGTATCTATTACTTAAGAGGAATTTACGATCATAATCTTGATGATGAGGGAAATGTTGTTGGTAAAGATTGGGCAAGTTCTTCTTGGCCTAACCGTCCTAAAATGTTGTTAACCGACTATTTAATCGGTCCTCCTTACTCAACCCGTGAATTAAATGGAAAATATTTGCTTAATCCAATAATAGATGGAAACATGGTTCGCGAATGGTATGAGTTTAACAGATATGGAACAAATGCAGAAGGTAAAACACATGAATATTACAACCAACTTGCAAGTATTAGAGATATTTATAAGGTAAATGAAAAAGTTACTGGTACCTATGCAATGATTAAACTTAATGCTTGGCGCTTGATTACCTTTATTGCCGGTATGAGATATGAAGTTGAAAACAACGAGTATTCTGCAAAGTTTGCACCAAGAATATTGGGCGTTTTTGAATCACAATCAGCACAGGTAAAGGATACAGTTTCAAATTATAAAAAGGAATATTGGTTTCCCAACGCACATCTGAAAATCTCCCCGGTTGAATGGATTGACCTAAGAGTTGCTGTATCAAAATCAATTTCACGTCCCGATTATTTAATGAGATTACCCTCATTATATATTAATAATCAAGCTCAAGAAATTACTAGCGGCAATCCAAATCTCGAACCGGCAATTTCATGGAATTATGATGCAAACATTACCTTCTATGCATCTCAATATGGATTACTAACTATTTCGGGTTTTAGAAAAAATATTGATAATATTTTTTATTGGTTAAATAACATCAAACTAATGAATGCCGCGCAGATTGAAAGCACCGGACTGCCGGTTAAGCAATATGGACCATTTAATCAGTATGAATTAGATATGCCCATGAATACTAAAGGTACAAAAGTTTGGGGTTATGAAATTGATTTGCAAACACATCTTAGTTTTTTACCCGGTGCTTTGCAGAATATTGTAATTAGCGCAAACTTTTCACGTATGTGGTCACAGACAGTTTATCCAAGATTTACACTTATTCAACCACCTGGATTTCCACCAAAAGCTCCAATCCCAACTTACTATTCAACAACCAGAGAATTAAATGGACAGACTGACTATACGGGAAACGTTTCAGTTGGGTATGACTATTTAGGTTTCTCCGGTAGAGTTTCCGGTTATTTTCAAGGACCATTTTTGATGTATATCAGTAATATAGAAACCCAAGATCAATACCAGAAAGCATTTTCAAGATGGGATCTTGCCCTTAAGCAAGTATTTACAGATAACATTACCATGTTTATTAACGTAAACAATTTTACAAACGTTTTAGAAGGTTCTTATTTGAACTTTAGAAATTTAGATAATGGCGGTTATTTATTCGGCATAAGTGCTGAACTAGGTGTACAATATACTTTTTAACAAAATTTTAAATAACGCATTCAAAATATTTTAATGTAGTTAAAATGAATAGAACTAACTCATTTAATAATGTAATAAGGAGCGCACAATGAAGAAAAGTATTTTCTGTTTTTTAATGGGATTTCTCTTTTTATCGCTTGGAGATATAATTGCCCAGGAAAGAATAATTGAACCAACAGAGGGATTTGTCAACGAAATAATCAGAGCAGATACAGTCGCAGGTGGAGCTCGGGCTCATACCACTTACGTATTCAGAAGAGGTCAAAAATATTTTGTTAATGGACAAATAGAGAATCGCGGATTTGTCTTAACTCTTAAAGCAGAATCAGGTACAGGAAAATTACCAATAATATCAAATTGGCCAGATGCCAATGGAGTATTGGGAAGAATAGTAGACGCATTAGATGATGCATATATCCAAAATTTATATTTGGATGGAATGGGTCCAAATCTAACTACATTAGAACCAGATCCGCTCTATAGAATGAATGGACAATTATTAAGAGCAGCAGCAGCAGGAAAAGTATTGGTAATAGAGGGTAGTATTCTCAGTAATGTAGGCCAAACAATAATCCGGTCGAACAGCGGAGCAAGAAAAGTAGCGTTATATAATACAACAATAGCCAACGCCGGACAGTTATCGGCAGATAATTTAGGTAATGGCCGAGTAATAGATTTTAGAAATGGGATAACTGATACAGTAATATTTAAGAACTGTACAATGGTTAACACCTATGATAGAATTATCAGACATTATGGAGCAGCCGCGAATTCAGAGACAGCATACATCAAATATTTTGAAATGGATCATAATACAATAGTACACAATACAGGCGCATATGGATTTATCTTCTTAGGGGATATAAGCGGAGAAGCAAAAATCACGAATAATTTATTTTACAATCCAATGACATTGGGAGTAGATGCAGCAGATCAACAAAGATTTGCAGAAATAAAAAATATAAGTGAATTAGGTTCAGATGGCTTGCCAGTATATCCGTTGATAATCGAACAACCAAATACATTATATAATACAAAATATACGATGCATAATAACGTAGTAACATACGATGCAACAGTAAAGAATTACATGACAACCAATAACGCAAAACCTGCACCGGCATTAGCGCCGAGATTAGCAGCAAAAGTAACAGGGAATAATCCATTTGTGGATGCAGATGTAACCTTGAAGAATATCCCTAATGTAATGATAGAAGTGATGAACTGGTACAGACCATTGGCAGTAGCGGTATTAGCAGGTGGAATGATAACAACTACTACCGTTGATATGGATAGAAGAAATGCTGATTACTGGTTATCTTCTTTTGATGCTTCTTACACAACTGCAAACGCAGCATTTAAGGGCTCTGATGGTAAACCAGTCGGATCAAATGTTTGGAATAGCGTTTTGACTAGTGTGAACGATAATTCGATTATCCCAACTGAATTTTCATTATCAAACAACTATCCGAATCCATTCAATCCATCCACAACTATTCAATTCAACATTCCTGCAAGAGCAAATGTTACATTGAAAATATTTAATATGCTCGGTCAGGAAATTATGAACATCAACAATAAAGAATACGCAGCTGGGCAGCATTCAATTTATTTCGACGCAAAAGGTTTAAGCAGCGGAACTTACATTTATAGCATAAATGCAGTTGGTGATAATGGTACAAGTTTTAATGCCTCTAAAAAAATGACTCTGATTAAATAGTAAAGCCCAATACTGTTAGTCGAAGTCATCAATTTTCCCCCTCAGTTATTAATTGAGGGGGAATTTTTTTGAGCTTGATTAGCTAAATAATTTATCAGAAGTATTAATAATACACTAGAGATTTTAACATTTTAAAATAGATTTGATTAAAGAATAATTACGTATGAGGATTAAGTCATGAAAAAAATAATAATTGCAGTTTTGTTTATCGGTCTTGTAAATACATATGCTAAAAGCGGTGATTGGCAAAAGCTGTTTAATGGAAAAAATCTTGATGGTTGGAAAATATTAAATGGAACGGCTGATTTTAAAATTATTGATGCGTCCATTGTTGGTATAAGTAAATTGAACACGGCAAATACATTTTTGGCAACGGAAAAAGAATACTCCGATTTTATTCTTGAATTAGAGGTTAAAATGGAACCCGGATTAAATTCTGGAATTCAAGTCCGGAGTAATAGTCTTACCGAATATAAAAATGGCGTAGTTCATGGTTATCAAGTTGAAATTGACGATTCAAAAAGAGGATGGACCGGAGGAATTTATGATGAGCAAAGAAGAGGATGGCTATATAATCTTGAATGTAATCCAAATGCAAAATCGGTGTATAAAGCAGGTAAGTGGAATAAGTTTAGAATAGAAGCCATAGGAAACAACATCACGGTTTGGGTGAATGGAATTCAAACTGCTGACATAATAGATGATATGACTGCTAAAGGATTTATAGCTCTTCAAGTTCATAGTATTAGTGATTCTGAGAAAGAGGGAAAATCCGTTGCCTTTAGAAATATTAGAATTAAAACTATGGATGTTGTTAAAGAAAAAATCATGACAAAAAATAAAATTCCCCAAATCAGTTATCTGAAAAATATGCTTACAAAACGTGAATTAGAAGAAGGATGGAAGTTATTGTGGGATGGTAAATCAACACAAGGTTGGCGGGGAGCTAAGCTTGATGAGTTTCCACAAACAGGATGGAAAATTGAAGATGGAATTTTAACTGTTTTAAACAGCGGAGGTTACGAATCACGAAATGGCGGAGATATAGTTACTATCAATACTTACAAAAATTTTGAGCTCGAGGTTGATTTCAAAATTACTAAAGGTGCAAATAGTGGAATTAAGTACTTTGTACAAACTGATTTAAATAAAGGAGAAGGTTCTGCAATTGGATGTGAGTTTCAGATACTTGATGATGAATTTCATCCAGACGCCAAGCTTGGAGTTGATGGTAATAGAACTTTAGCTTCTTTGTACGATTTAATACCGGCGAATGCAATGCTTTTTAATCCCAACGAAACTTTGGTAAAGCGTCAAAATAAATATGAATGGAACAGAGCAAAAGTTGTAGTGAATGGTAATCTTGTAACTCACTACTTAAATGGAATTAAAGTGATCGAGTATGTTCGTGGTACACAAATGTGGAAGGCTTTGGTGGCATACAGCAAATATAGAGTATGGCCAAGTTTTGGTGAATTTGAAAGTGGTCATATTTTACTTCAAGATCATGGTGATGAAGTATATTTCAAGAATATTAAAATAAAAGAACTTTAAAATGAATAAGCAAATATTAGTTGCTTTGCTTTCCCTCTCATTTTGGTATGCCAATTTTGCTCAGAATATTACAGTCACAGCGCACCGCGGAGCCTCTGGATACGCTCCTGAGAATACAATAGCATCGGTAAGAGAAGCTATTAAAATGAATGCTGATTTCACCGAAATAGATGTGCAGGAAACTAATGATGGCGCAATAATTTTGCTTCACGACAAGAACCTAAAAAGAACAACCGGATTGGATAAAAATATTTGGGAGTGCAGTTACAAAGAGATTAACAATCTTGATGCGGGAAAGTGGTTCCATCCCCAATTTGCAGGTGAAATAATTCCATTGTTATCTGATGTAATTGATTTTTCAAAGGGTAAAATTAAAATGAACATTGAGCTCAAATCGAATGGTCATGAGAAGATGCTTGCCGATCGTGTAGTTAAGATAGTTCAAGAGAAGAATTTTGTTAGTGAATGCATTTACACTTCCTTTGACTATTCCCTGATAAAAAGAGTAAAGGAAATTAATCCCACATTAAAAGTAGGACTGATATTCAAGAAAATGCCGGAAACCATTGACGTATTTAATGCTGATATGGAACTACTGAGTGTTCATTATTCACTGGTTGATGAGTCGTTTGTTTTAAGAGCTAAAAGTGCTGGCAAAGAAGTGCATGTATGGACAGTAAATGAAGAGGATGAAATGAGAAGGTTAATCAATTTAGGAGTAACGAGTATTATCACAAACTACCCCGATATTCTTAAGCGATTGTTAAAATTTTCTAATTAATATTTGTTTTGTAATAACGTCGGTAATTTGCATAATAAAAATACTATTCTGTAATGAGAGAGTGCTGAAGTACTCTCTCTTTTTAAATATAATGAGGTGTAAATTGTCTAATAAAAACAATCTATTCCCCATATTGATTATTGTCTCATTATTCTGGGGATTTGGATGCAGCGATAAATCGAATATAACTTTCGAAAATATTGATGGATTTAATACCGAAGTTAATCTGCAATTAGAAAAGTTTTTCAAAGAGACTGAAAAACATGTCGGAAGAAAAATAGCAGTATTTGATGGAGATGGAACTGTTCTCGGTCAGGTTCCGAATTATTTGGCTGACGAGTGCCTTTATTCGATAGCTTTTGAAAATCCTAATAGAAAAAAAGAATTAATCGATCTAATGAAAACTCAATCTAACGTATCCTTGGAATATGTTCAGAATAGAGTTCGTTATATGAGTGGCGATTCGTTAACTCACTGGCGTGAAAAAGGCGTGGAGCATTTTAGCAAACTATACTCAACAAAAATATTTAAGCCAATTAAGGCATTAATTGAATTACTCCAAAAAAATAGTTTTGAAGTATGGATAGTGTCAGCATCTCCCGAGGCAATGTATCAAAAATTTTTAAGTGAGCAGCTGGAAATTCCCATTACCAGAATTATTGGCGTTAAATCGGTTATTCGCGATGGGATTATCACAGATGAAATAATACATCCTGTTCCTCAAGATCATGGTAAGAAAGAAGTAATTGAATCATTCATTCAGGATAAACCATTATTAGTTGCTGGGAACAGCAGAGGAGACAAGGAAATGATTGAGTATGCCTCTAAAATTCATATGATCGTAAACCCCGATGAACACATTGCATCTGATCAAAAAGAGAGTATTGCGCAATACGCTAGATCAAATAACTGGTTAATTGTAAATATCAGTGATACTACAGAAACAAATTTCCCATCACTCTCAACAAAATTATATGGTATAAAACCTAATAAATCCACAAAAGTTAAATAGCCAAAATCATGTTAAAGAGAATCATTAATTATTTCAAACCCGATTTGCCGATAAAAAGAATATCTGAAGAGAAAATTCCTAAAATGTATAAGCAAAACCGGTGGAAGGTATTAGAAGCCTCATTTATTGGCTATGCCGCATTCTATCTAGTGCGAAATAATCTATCAACTGTCGCAAAAGAAATGGGAAGTGTGCTTCATTATGATTACAGCATGATTGGAGATATCCTCGCCATCTCAGCTATCAGTTATGGATTAGGAAAATTTCTGATGGGGGCATTATCTGATCGGAGCAATCCACGGAAATTTATGGCATTCGGATTACTTCTTTCTGCAATTTTGAATTTTACCTTTGGTGCATCTGCCAGTTTTCCCGTACATCTATTTCTTTGGGCTTTAAATGGTTTTGTACAGGGAATGGGGTGGCCCCCTTGCGGAAGATCAATAGGGCACTGGTTTAGTTTAAAAGAAAGAGGTTCGGTTTTTGCCATTTGGAACATCTCTCACAATATTGGTGGCGGTGTTGCTGGAATAGTGGCGGCATTTGCGGTAACTCAATTTGGTGTATGGAATGCCGCGTTTTATTTCCCGGGAGTTATTGCCGCCATTGGTTCTATTTATCTTTTTTTCAGATTAAAAGATAAACCTCAATCAGTCGGGTTACCATCAATTGAGGAGTATTCAGGCTGTTGTACGGCCGAGGAAAAACAAAATGGAGTTAATGAGGTAGAGCTTTCTTATTATGAATTATTTGTAGATAATATTTTAAAGAATAAGATGCTCTGGTTATTTGCTGTCGCAAATCTGTTTGTTTATATAGTAAGATATAGCATGCTTGACTGGGGTCCTACATATTTGAGAGAAATGAAACATGCCACACTTTCGAGTGGTGGACTGTCCATTTTGATTCTCGAATTCGGAGGCATACCTTCCACATTATTAATGGGATGGTTATCAGATAAATTTGATGGAAGAAGAGGAATGGTAAGTTTACTTTGCATGATTCCAATTCTGTTTGCTTTTACAGGAATATATTTCAACCCAGCGGGGAATTTATGGTTTGATATGACGATGCTCGCAATAGTAGGATTTTTTATCTATCCACCAGTTATGTTGCTTGGTGTGGCGGGGTTGGATTTGACATCGAAAAAAGCAGTTGGAACTGCGGCAGGATTTATAGGATTATTTGGTTATATCGGGAGAACCATTCAAGCTAAGGGATTTGGTTGGATAGCTGACCATTTCGGAAAATTGTATGGCCCGGAGTTCGGATGGGACGTGGTAATCTGGTCAATTATTGCAGTCACTTTAATTGCTATAATTCTTTTAGCTTTTACCTGGAATGTAAAGCCCAAAGCCTAATTAAGAACAAAGTGATTGATATATAAAAGCTTGAGAGATAATATTCTCAAGCTTTCTCACACTATAAAAAGTTATAATTGTTTTAAACTAATTTAGAAAAAGATACAATGCTGCTGCTGCGGTAGATCCAATTATAGGTCCCACTACTGGAACCCATGCATATTTCCAATCGCTATCTCTTTTATTGGGTATAGGGAGGAGTGCGTGCATTATTCTTGGGCCCAAATCTCTCGCCGGATTAATAGCGTACCCGGTTGTTCCTCCCAGCGAAAGACCAATACCTAACACAAGAAATGCTACAGGTAAAGCAGAGATTGCTCCAATTCCAACTTCCGGTGAAGCGATATATAATGCTGCGAAGACTAATACAAAAGTCCCAATAATTTCAGAGATTAAATTATCAGCGTAAGATCTGATTTCAGGAGCTGTACAAAATATACATAATTTAAGATTTTTATCATCTGTTACGGCAAATTGCAAGCGGTAATGAAGCCACACTAAAAAAGCTCCCAACATTGCCCCAATAAATTGAGCCAAGATATATAATGGAACATCAGCCCATGCAAATTTTCCAACAAAAGCTAAACCTAATGTAATCGCAGGATTTAGATGAGCACCACTTATAGCTCCCACGCTGAACACCGCCACAAATACTCCTATTGCCCAGCCAAAAGTTATTACTATCCATCCGCTGTTTCCCCCTTTGGTTTTTTTTAGTACAACATTTGCAACAACACCACCACCAAAAAGAATCATAAGCATTGTGCCTATAATTTCACCAATAAACGGACTCATTCAATACTCCTATATTTAATTGAGCAAATATTCTTTTGCGAGATTCGTATATTCTTTTATTTGTTCTTTCTCCCAATCGGAAGATTTTCCTAGCTCGGATGCTAAAATTTTTGCTACTGCTGGTGCCATTTCTATACTTGCTTTTGCATCAAGGAAAAGTGAACGGGTTCTTCTGGCCAGAACATCTTCAATGCTTCTTGCCATTTCATTTCTAATATGCCAAACAACTTCAGCACCGATATAAGGAAGTTGTTTACAAATTTGTTCTCCAAGATATTTATCATTCTCAACAAGTTTTTTAATTGCTATCGTATCGGAACCATAGAAATATAGCGGATCAGAATTATCAATATTTTTTAGCCAGCCGTGAATTCGTAGAGATTGGGTAATACTTGGTTTTTCCTCAAGTCCAGCAACTTTAGCGGCTTCATTAATTGTATCCTCTCCCATTTTTCTATAAGTCGTCCACTTTCCTCCAGTAATTGTAACCAAACCGGAATTGGAAACCGTCAAATAATGATCTCTTGAAATTGACGCTGTGCTTTTACTTTCGGCAGGTCGAACTAATGGGCGCAACCCGGCAAAAACACTTTTAACATCCGATCTTGTCGGATCTTTTTTCATGTACCGTTTTGCGTGAGTAAGAATGAAATCAATTTCTTCTTCAAGCGCTCTCGGTTCAAGAGAGGCCTCTTCTATTTCTGTATCGGTAGTTCCAACAACAACTTTATTATGCCAGGGCACTGCAAACAAAACTCTTCCATCATCTGTTTGAGGAACCATTATTGCAGAATCCCCGGGGAGAAATTCTTTATCAAGAATAATATGCACACCTTGACTTACCGCAATTATTTTTTTTGCATGCGGGTTATCCATTTTAATAACGCTATCGGTAAAAACTCCTGTAGCATTAATTACCACTCTTGAGTTAATGGTATACTCCCTACCGGTTTCTTTATCAATAACAATTACTCCGCTTACCTTATTATTATTTTTGATCAAGCCGGTAACTTCCATATAATTTATTACTGTTCCATTATGGTCTAAAACTGTTTGGGCAAGATTAATGGCAAGTCTTGAATCATCAAACTGACCATCATAATAAATTACACCTCCCTTTAATCCTTCTGGTTCAACATTTGGGATTTGTTCAATTGTTTCTTCTCTACTTAATATTTTCGAGGGGCCTAATCCCAATTTTCCGGCCAGCAGATCATACAATTTCATTCCAATGCCATAAAATGGACCATCCCACCAATCATAATTTGGAACAACAAATGATTGATTAAACACCAAGTGGGGAGCGTTTTGTTTTAGTAATCCTCTTTCATGCAGAGCTTCTAAAACAAGCGAAACATTTCCTTGCTGTAAATACCTTACGCCGCCATGTACAAGTTTTGTACTTCTGCTTGATGTCCCTTTGGAGAAATCGTGCTGTTCAAGAAGTAATGTTTTATAACCACGGGATGAAGCTTCAACTGCCGCGCCTAAACCAGTAGCTCCACCTCCAATAACAACTATATCCCAATAACCCTTTTCATTTTCAATTCTTTCAATTAAGGATTCTCTATTCATTAATTATTGTTCCTCCTTGAGCCAATCTTTAGATCTACTTACAGCTTTATTCCAATTGTTAATCATATTATGAATCTTTTCAGAAGCGGTTTGCGGTTCAAACTTTTTATCTACCTGCCACTGTTGTTTAATTTCATCAATATTCGCCCAATAACCAACCGCGAGTCCTGCTAAATATGCAACACCAAGCGCGGTTGTTTCTGATACTTTAGGGCGGACGAGAGGAATTCCTAGAATATCGGATTGGATTTGCATCAACAAATTGTTGGCTGTTGCGCCGCCATCAACACGCAGTTCCGATACCTTTATCCCCGAATCAGATTCCATTGCTTTTAATACTTCGAGTGTTTGGAATGCGATTGATTCAAGTGCGGCTCTGGCAATATGACCGGTATTGCTTCCCCGGGTTAAACCAAAAATTGTTCCCCTTGCAAATTGATCCCAATGCGGGGCGCCCAAACCGGTAAATGCAGGAACCAAATAAACCCCGCCATTATTCTCAACAGTACATGCAAGTTCTTCAACATCAGAAGATTTTTTTATGATTTTAAGTTCATCACGAAGCCATTGCACCACCGCTCCGGCAACAAAAATACTTCCTTCAAGAGCGTAGCTTACTTTTCCATTAATCTTCCAACCTATTGTGGTTAAAAGGTTGTTTGTTGATGAAATCCGGGTATCACCAGTATTAAAAATTAAAAAGCATCCTGTACCGTAAGTATTTTTTGACATCCCGGGTTTTATGCACATTTGACCAAACAGAGCTGCCTGTTGGTCTCCTGCAATTCCGGCAATGGGAATATTCGTGTCAAAAATCTCTAATGCAGTTTCTGCATACACTTCACTCGATGAACATACTTCCGGCAATATTGATTTGGGGATATTAAATATTTCCAGAAGTTCATCATCCCATTGATGTGATTCAATGTTGAAAATCATGGTACGACTGGCATTTGTTATATCGGTTATATGTTTCTTTCCGCTTGTTAAATTCCAAACAATCCAGCTATCAACGGTACCAAATGCAAGCTCACCTAATTCCGCTTTGTTGCGTGCACCTTCAATATTATCGAGTATCCATTTAATTTTAGTGGCGGAAAAGTATGAATCGATTACTAACCCTGTCTTATTCCTAATTTTTTCTTCATACCCATTTGCTTTCAGTTCATCACAATAATTTGAGGTTCTTCTATCCTGCCACACTATCGCATTATATATTGGTATTCCGGTTTTACGATCCCATAAAATTGTTGTCTCTCTTTGATTAGTAATACCAATGGCAGAAATGGATTTTGCAGTAAGGCCGATTTTTGAAATAGCTTCTGTCATTACTTGCGACTGCGATTGCCAAATATCGTCTGGATTGTGTTCAACCCAGCCAGCATGTGGATAAATCTGTGGAAATTCACGCTGGGCTACCGATTTAATGTTGCCTCCAACATCAAAAATAATTGCGCGTGAACTTGTTGTTCCCTGATCTAATGCTAAAATAAATTTTTCCATTTGATTGCCTATTGTTAAGTAATTGAAACTTTTAGTCTGCAAAGTTTTGATAAATCTTCTACAAACAATACTACAAATACAAAATTATCTCATTTATTAAAAATTGGCTTGTATCACCGTTTATTTCTCTTGTATGTTGGTAAGCAAGTTCCGGAAACGAAATTTTAATAGGAAAAGGAAGGATAATTCTAAAGTTTAGGTGAATTTCTGAAGTTAATCAGTCCGATTTATTTTGATCGGTATCGATATTTATTAAAAAATGAATTGAACCCGAATACACGAAAATTAAACAGATAGACCAGCCGGCCTATTCACGTTAACATATCATTGCCATGTCAATTTGTAAAATAATTACCTAATACTGACAAACAATATTCTTCTACAAAAAAGGCATAAAACCAATGTGGCAGACTCTTCTCGATTTTTTCAAATTATCCCCGGCAACTGAAACATTTAGAAGCGAAGAAGTTCAAAGCACAATATACAAGAAAATGAAGTAGTCGGTATTTCTCTCAATCATAATCGGATATAGACTTTTTTTAAGTCTGTCCGTTGAGTCTTAGTGTCAAAAAAGCTTTCGGGGCAGATTTGGGGGTTGTTGGAATTGCAAGTTATATAGGAGAAGGAGTACAGGATGTGATGAGTGGAAATTTAGTAGAAATCAGTCACACCGCATTAAGTGGAATTGGCGGTTAAGATTTCACTGAGGAAGAAAATTTTTGGGTAGATTCGGGATTAATTTCAGTTATACGCAACCTATTTGTTTGGAGTACCAAACAGAAGGATTAGTAAAAAGAATATTTATATGATAAAGCAAAAAGAAAATAAAAATAATCACGCAATGACAATAGAATTTAATGTAGATGACATGAATCCGCAGCATATTCCATACTTCATGGATAGAATTATCGAAATTGGCGCTTCAGATATATATGTAACTCCCATAATAATGAAAAAAGGAAGACCAGGATTCCTCTTCACCATAACGTGCGCTTTACAATTAGAGGAAAAAGTGATTGAAGTTGTTTTCAGTGAATCAACTACTATTGGTATAAAAAAATCCATGTGCGAGGGAGTAAAACTAACTCGCAATTTGTTGAAGAAGAAATGTTCTTTTGGAGAAATACAGGTAAAGGAAATTAATTATTCAGACACAAAAAAAAGAGTTGTTCCGGAATATGATGAATGCAGAAGAATTGCGGAGCAAAAAAAAATTCCATTAAAAGAGGTGAGCGAGAGACTGCTCAAAGAACTCAATGATAATTAAAGGACTCAGGATATTGGATATGCATAATATGATAGAAGCAGAATTATCATCTCATAAAGAAGTTGTCGAAAAGATACTTCTCCAGCTTAAACCCGATATTGAAAAAGCTTGCCGCATCTGTGTACAAAAAATAAAGGAGGGGAGAAAAATTTTATTATTTGGTAATGGTGGCAGCGCTGCCGATGCACAACACCTTGCAGCGGAACTTTCCGGCAGATATAAAAAAGAAAGGAGAGGATTACCTGGAATTGCATTAACTACCGATACATCTGCACTGACCGCAATCGGAAACGATTACGAGTATGATTATATTTTTCAAAGGCAAGTGGAAGCAATTGCGAATACCGGTGATCTACTAATTGGAATTTCGTCTACTGGAAATAGTGAAAATGTATTACGTGCATTTGATGCCGGAAAATTAATTGGATGTACAACCCTTGGTTTAAGCGGAAAAGGAGGAGGGAAAATGAATAGTCGTTGTGATTTTAATCTAATTGTTCCATCCGAAATTACCGCACGAGTTCAAGAAATGCACGTTCTTATCGGGCATATTATTTGTCAAGCGATCGACAATGAATTTTGATCAAGCTAATCTAATCGGAGTTAATTTTGCCCTATAAAATGTTTGATAGATCTACTCTCACTTTCAAATCTTTGTTAGAGAGAAAAAACAAAGTGTTTATAGAAAGAGATCATATCCCAATATCTCAAAAGCCCAAAGACAATTCTGATTACTTTCTCAATGCAGTTGAAGAAGTTACAACTCGAATTAAAATTGCGAAAAAAAATAATGCACCTGTAATGCTTACTTTCGGCGCACACACAATCAAAAACGGAATGGGACCGACTATTATAAAACTGATGGAGGATGGGTGGATTACTCATCTTGCAACAAACGGTGCTGGAATAATTCACGATTGGGAATTCTCTTTTATTGGGCAGAGCAGTGAAGATGTAAAGGCAAATGTTACGAATGGTGAATTTGGCACTTGGGATGAAACTGGGAGGTTAATTAATCTTGCTTTGATAGTTGGTGCATTTGAGGGTAAAGGCTATGGCGAATCGGTAGGAAGCATGATCCAAAATGAAGGGCTAAATATTCCTTCCCAAAATACACTACATGATATTATCAGTGCTTATCATATCTCTGATTTAGATAAAGTTGCGGCTGCGGTTGATTTACTTGAAACAATTAAAAATTTCGAATTGAAATCAGGATGGCTTTCAGTTTCATTCCCATTTAAAAAATATTGTGTGCAGGCCGCAGCATATAAATTGGGAATACCATTTACCGGGCACCCTATGATTGGTCATGATATAATTTACACTCATTCGATTAATCACGGTGCAGCAGTGGGGCGAACTGCGCTCCGAGATTTTTTAACTTTTGCTGAATCAGTCAAAAGATTAGAAGGGGGAGTGTACATGTCAATTGGTTCCGCTGTTATGTCCCCAATGATTTTTGAAAAATCTCTTTCAATGTCGCAAAATGTACATATTCAAAATGGAGATCATATTGATAATCATTTCATGCTGGTAGTTGACCTTGCTAAGAGTGAATGGGACTGGCAAAATAAGGGAGAACCGCCCTCAACTGATCCGGGCTATTATCTAAGGTATTTAAAAACATTCAGCCGCATGGGAGGAATTATGAAATACCTATCTGCTGATAATAGGGACTTCCTTTTAGCTTTACTTCAATCTTTGAAATAAAATTAAAAAATAAATCACTTGAGGATAAAATGAATATTGGTGTTAAAGAAACGAAAAAGATTCTAGAAAAAATTAGGGATGTAAAAATCCTACTTTATGGTGATTTTTGTCTTGATGCCTACTGGATACTCGATCCAAGAGGGTCAGAAACATCTGTTGAAACAGGTTTAAAGGCATTAGCTGCCCAAAATCAAAAGTACTCGCTCGGAGGTGCATCAAATGTTGCCGCAAATCTAGCCGCGTTAAAACCAAAACAAATTAAAATAACTGGTGCTGCGGGGGATGATATATTTGGACGGGAGATGATTTCACAATTACAGAAAATCGGAATTGATACATCTGGATTAGTAATACAGAAGGAAGATTTTGAGTCATATGTTTTTTGTAAGTTAATTCTTGAAGGCAATGAACAACCTAGAATTGATTTTGGCACTTATAACAAAAGGCATCATTTAACTGATAATATGATTCTGGAAAACATAAGAAAAAATGTGAATGAATCTGACATAATTATTATTAATCAGCAAGTACCCGGTAGTATAACAAACAAAGAGTTTATTGAGGGTATTAACAAAATTATTCTTGATTTCCCAGATAAAATATTCATTGTTGATTCCCGGCATTATTCATCAGAATTTAAAAATGTTTCTTTGAAAACAAATGAAGTTGAAGCGGCAATTCTTAATGGAGTTAATGCCGATTATAGAGATGCATTTAATATAAACCTGGTTAAAAAGTATGCGATTGGGTTATATGAGAAAAATAAAAAGCCGAGTTTTATTAGCAGGGGTAGCCACGGTATTCTTGCTTGTGATGAAAACGGAATACACGAAATTGCCGGATTACAATTTCTAAAAAAACTAGATACAGTAGGAGCAGGAGATACAGCATTAAGCGCCATAGCCTCGGCTCTTGCGGCAAAAATTGATACTCAATCAACAATCGAGTTTGCAAACTTTGCCGCCGGTGTTACAGTTCAAAAATTGTTTCAAACAGGAACTGCATCACCCGAGGAAATCTTATCTCTCTGTGCGGATCCTAATTATATTTATCAACCGGAACTTGCCGAGGATATTAGATCTGCAAACTTTTATGCGAATACCGAAATTGAATTGTGTTATCCTGATTTAAAATTTATAGAAAAAGACAAAATTAAACATGCTGTATTTGATCATGATGGAACTATAAGTGTACTTAGAGAGGGGTGGGAACTTGTAATGGAGCCAATGATGATTAAGGCCACTCTAGGAGATCAATTTAATGATATAGAAGAACATATCTATAACAGAGTGGTTAACCGTGTTAAAGATTATATAGATAAATCAACAGGCATTCAAACAATTCAGCAAATGGAGGGATTAATTGATATTATTAATGAATTCAATTTTGTTCCTAAAGATGAAGTGCTGGACAAATTTGGATACAAGGAAATTTTTAATAAAGCTTTAATGGAAATGGTTACCAAAAGAGTAGAAAAACTAAATAAAAAAGAGTTGGATATAGAGGACTTTGCTCTTAAGGGGGCAATTAAGTTTCTAAAATTTCTTTCTGAAAAGGGGATCACACTTTATCTTGCAAGTGGTACTGATAATGACGATGTAATAGCCGAAGCTAGAGCAATGGGTTACGCCCATCTATTCAATGGTGGAATTTATGGAGCAATTGGGGATATCTCAAAATATTCTAAAAAAATGGTAATGGAAAAAATTATAAATGATAATAATTTAAGTGGTACCGAATTAATAACATTTGGCGATGGTCCGGTTGAAATGAGAGAATGCCGAAAAGTTGGAGGCATAGCTGTTGGTATCGCGAGTGATGAAATAAGAAGACATGGACTTAGTATTGAGAAGAGGAGCAGATTAATTAAAGCCGGGGCACACATTATTATCCCCGATTTTTCGCAAAGAGAATTTCTCAATAAAATATTATTTGGTCAATAAAAAGTTTGGAATGTAGAAATGAGAAATCATCGGTTCTATTTTTTATTATTAATGGTGACTGTAGTTGTAAGCATTACATTTTTTTCATTGAACAATGATTATAGTATTAAGAAAAATGGGAATTGGGCACCTAATACAAAAATTCAAATCGATGCACTAATAAAATCTAAATCGGGTAATCCGAATGCCTATGTTGTTTTCGATTGGGATAACACTTCGATATTTGGTGACGTTCAAGAAAATCTTTTTGTATATCAGCTTAATAATCTGCTTTTCAAATTAACACCTGAAGAATTCAAGTATGCTTTTGTACATTATGCCGATAATAGCGCGATTGAAAATCAATTAATTCCGGAAAAAGATTTTTCTCCCCCCTATTTAAACAATGAAAAAATGCCCTTAAATATTAATTTGTTAGCCGAAGATTGTATAGAGGATTACACCTTTATTTATAATAACTACCGGGCAATAAATCCCGAATCCATCGGAGATCTAACTCTTGACCAAATAAAGAAAACTCATCAGTACAAAAATTTTGTGGCAAAAATGTATTTTACATATTTAGCCTTATATGAATCGTATCCATCCAACACGGCTTACACATGGGTGATTTATGTTACTGCAACAGGATTCACTTCTGAAGAATTAAAAAATTTTGTTGAAAAATCTATTGATTGGGGAATTAATCAGAAGATAACTCGACTCTATTTTGATTCAGATCAGTCATTTATTGGCAGAGCAGGAATTATCAATAATTCAGAAATTGGAAATTATTTCAGTCAAGGAATTAGAACAATTGAAGAGGTAGCTTCATTATTTAATCATCTGGAAAAAAATAATATATCGGTTTATATATCTACTGCGTCGCATCAAGACGTTGTTGAAGTATTCGCAGAAAACTCAAAATACGGGTACAATCTGCCCAAAAATCATGTTATTGGGATGCGATTAAGAAAAGACACATCCGGCAAATTTATACCTTATTACGATTATTCTGACGGTTATGCTGTTAATGGCAAAGAAGGAAAAACAATTAATATTAATAACTTACTAGTTCAAAAATATGGTTCAAATCCGGTTATGATTGCCGGGGACAGCGATGGTGATTATAACATGATAACCGAATTTTCCGGTTTAGATGGAATAAGGATGATCAACAACTTACCTAAAGTCGAATTAGTACTGATAATTAACAGAATGAAATTTGGAGTTATTGGAAAAATTTGTTCTATCGGTTTTGAACAATTATCTGTTAAAAAATCGCATTCGCCAAAGGTTGTTTTACAGGGGCGAGATGAAAATAGTGGCAAATGGATCCCATCAGAAAAAACGATTAAATATACGAGTAACTAGTAAGTGAAGAGGGAACTCATGGTTGGGTAAGATAAATTAATAGAATAATTGATTTGCTTCCCAATTTTACAGACAAACAAATATTTTATACTCAGAAACAAGGTTCGTTACTCTTATCTCGTTATTTTAGCTTAACTTATTTCCCTAATAATTATATAGAAATTATGTTTAAGTATTACAGATTCATAACTATCATAGTCCTATTCTTTGGCGGTTTGGCTTTTGGTCAAACAATCAGTGTAATGACCTATAATCTTCGTTATGATAACCCAAATGACGGTGAAAATAGATGGGATAATCGTAAAGAGTTTATTCTAAGCCAAATTAATTATTATGATCCCGATATAATTGGAACACAAGAGGGATTGAAGCATCAACTTGAATGGCTGGATGAAAATTTGGCAGATTTTCAATATGAGGGAGTTGGAAGAGATATTGGAAGATCTACCGGTCCGGGAGAGCATTCGGCAATTTTCTATAATAAAAATAAATTTAGATTATTAAAGACAAATACTTTCTGGCTTTCGGAAATGCCATGGAAGCCATCAAAAGGATGGGATGCTTCGCTCAATAGGGTATGTACTTCAATTTTGTTTGAGAATGTTTTAACAAAACAGAATTTTTGGGTATTCAATCTTCACCTCGATCACAAAGGAATAATAGCGCGTGAAAAATCGGTTGATTTAGTTATTGATATGATATCAAAATTTAATACGGATAATTATCCCTCAATTTTGATGGGAGATTTTAATCTAACTCCTCAACAATCACCAATTCAAAAGTTAACCAGTGTTTTTAATGATACAAGAGCAATTAGCATTTCAAAACCATTTGGTCCTTACGAAACATATTGTGGCTGGGACATTTGCGTTCCCCCTTCAAATAGAATTGACTACATTTTTACAAGCAAGAATAACATTATCGTGAATAAATATGCTGTTTTGATTGATATATTTAATCAGCGCTATCCGTCAGATCATCTTCCAGTTTTAGTAAATATTTCTCTGAAAAATTAAGGAAAGTTAAATGGACTCAAATAGAAGAGAGTTTATCAAAAAAATAGGATTAAGCAGCGCAGCTGTTGCTGTAGGATCAGCAGTTCTTAATTCTATTAAAGCTAGCCCCAAAACAGGTTCACAAATATACTCCACAAATGCGATGCATTACGATAGAATAATTGGAGCAAACGACCGTGTATCAGTTGGTGTTATTGGGTTCTCGGACCGTTTTAAAGATACACTGAGTAATGCATTTTTTGCAAATGCCAAAGAGTTGAATATGGAATTTTCAGCTCTCTCGGATATATGGAATGAACGTAGAGAAAATGGAGTAAATTTTTTGAATAGAAATCAAGCAGGCAAAGTAACAGGCTATAGGAATAATGAAGAACTATATGAAAAATCTAAAGTTGATGCCGTAATAATTAGCACCGCAGATTTTCAGCACGCATATCATGCAACTGAGGCAGTTAGAGCAGGCAGAGATGCTTATGTTGAAAAACCATTAGCTGAATCGATGGAAGACAATAAGATGGCATTGAATGCTGTTAGAGAGACAAAAAAAATTGTCCAAATCGGATCGCAAAGAAGAAGTGGACCAAATTATAAGACTGCTGAAAAATTTATTAAATCTGGTAAATTCGGGGCAATTAAATTTGCTGAGATGTCGTGGAATGTGAATCAACCTGACCGCTGGCGGCGCCCGGATTTAGTTGCAAAATTAAAAGAGAGTGATGTTGATTGGAAACGTTATCTAATCAATAGAGAAAAGGTAAATTTTGATCCGCGGCTTTATCTAGAATATAGATTGTTCTGGCCCTATTCTTCTGGCATTCCGGGGCAGTGGATGTGTCATCAAATTGATACGGTACATTGGTTTACTGGATTTAACTTTCCATTAAGCGTAATAGCCGGTGGAGGAATTTACATGTGGAACGATGGCAGAAAAAATGCTGATACCCTAACAGCAATTTTAGAATATGGCCCTCAAAATGACCTTGATCCCACAAAAAGATTTCAGGTTAATTACACTTCCCGTTTTTCAAACTCTGCGGGGGGAACAAAGGAAATCTATTATTCTAACGGCGGAGAATTGAACTTAGACACAAATAAGGTTACTCCAAATGGGGGATTGTTAAAAAATCATGCTGAAAGGTATCCTCAATTTGGGTTGAAAGAAAATTTACTTCCAGAATTTACATTAGCCGATGATTCCGTAAAAACTATTACAGACGCCAATCAAGGATCTGATGCCATGACTACGGCTCACATGAGAAATTGGATGGAATGTATTAGAAGCCGTAAAGAACCCAACGCTCCAATTGAAGCAGGTTACAATCACTCTGTTGCAAGTCTGATGGTTACAGAGTCACTCTTAAGAGGAAGAAAAGTGGTTTTTGACCCTATCAACCAGGAAATTAAAAATGCTTGAAATTATTAGATGGTGCTGATTTAAGCATTATTGAGACCCGGTTTTCTCCTATTCCGGGTCTCTTTTAATTTGGCAGCCTAACGCTAATATCACAAACTCCAACCGATCAGTAAAAATTCTAAAATACATTACTGCAGAAACTCCCCATAAGTGCACCCAACATTTCAGCTCCCATTTTTCAGCTAAACTATTGTACCTAAAAATTGAATAGGGGGACAATTATTACACATTAATTTTTTTTAGAATTAATATGTCGGAGAATAGATTTAATGAGTATCTAAAACTAATAGCCCAATAAGAGGAATAAATGAAAAACCCAAAACGTAAATCCCGATTATCCATCTTCGCTATCGTTTTTATTGGTTTTTTTAATTTAAATGCCAGCTTTGCCTTTAATTCCGAAGAGGATGAAGGATATAAAAAAAGTGGAATTGAAAAAGTTTTAACTTATTCTATTAATGACTATGGGATTAATATTGTTGGTGCAACAAATAGTAATGTTGATACAATTTACGCTAACATTTCATTCCCTTTTACAGATGTTCTTCGCTTTCAGCTTACCCACAGAACAAATAAAATTGAATATGGAAAAAGTGAAAAATTTAAGGTTGAAGAGACTTCGACGCTTATAAAATTTTTTACGCCAAGCGTAAATTTATTGATCGATAAAAACAGTTATCGTATTTCAATTCAGCGAAAGGAAGAACTACTTTTTTCGCAAGAAGTCTTCCTTTTACAAAATTCCCACAATAATAAATTCAGTATTGTTACAGAGATGGGAAAGGAGGAACATTTTTACGGGTTCGGTGAAAAGTTTAATGGTCTAGATCAGAGAGGTAAAAATGTGGTGATGGAATTGGATGATGCATATATGTCCGAAAATCATCTGACATATAAATCGATTCCATTCTTTATCTCTTCAAAAAAATATGGGGTGCTTGTTAATTCTACAAAACGTGTTGTTTTTAATATGGGTAATTTAAAACAAACGGAATATGATTTCGAAAATCCAGCTCCTGTAATTGATTATTATATTTTTAGCAATGAAGATCCGTTAGAAATAATGAGGCAGTATACAAGTATTTCCGGAAGATCTCCATTAGTTCCTAAATGGTCGCTCGAACCATGGTTATCGCGTAGGAGAATCACAGGCTGGAATTCTCCCAAGAATGCTGAAGCTGATATTGATATGATTATTAAGCATGGTTTTAGATTGGGCGTAATATTATGGGAAGGTATTAGGGTTATGTTTGAAGAGCCTCGACAAACAGATATGTTAAAACTTTCCGATAAGTGGCATCGTTTGGGTCTGAAGCAAGTTTCATGGGATTATTCTGGACATATCCATAAAGATACCCACCTTATTCAACCTGTTAAAAAAGATTACTTCCTTCAATTTAAAGATGGAGAATTTTGTTTAGGACATAGAACTGGAGCAAATGTTTATATCAATCCAACTAATAAGGAAGCGATGGATTGGTGGGTAAAAAATTTGTACGAAATTAGATTCTTGAACAAAAATGGTTTAGCTAGCCCAAACGCTTGGAACCTTGATGGTGTAAAAATTGATTTCTGCGAACTTTTCCCGAAGCATGCTGACAGCTTATTGAATGTTGATAATTCTATTGGGATGCATAATTTTCAATCTGTGTCATTCTCTGAGCAAATTTATAATTGGCTTCAAACTGTAAAACCTGATGGTGGAATAACCTGGGTTAGAGGAGGAGGGCTTGGGCTTCAAAAGGTAGGTTTTGCTTGGGGAGGTGATAGAGGACGAACATTTGACCAGCTCAGAGGAACTGTAGTTGCATCGCTGGGGGTTTCCGTTTGTGGAGTTTCTTTAATTGGTCATGATTTGGGAGGTTACCGTGGAGGTAATTCATTAATAGAAAGAAAAGTATTTATTCGCGGGGTTCAATATGCCGCATTCAGTCCATCTTTTCATGATCATGGCAGTGCACCGGGACCTTGGGAACAGAATGAATATGGAATTGATAATTATCGTTTCTATTCAAGAGTACGGTATAACATTCTCCCCTATTTATATAATTACGTCAAAGTTTCGCATGATATAGGGATACCATTAATGCGCACATTATTCATGCATCATCCGAACGACAAAAAAACTTATAGCATCGATGATGAATATTATTTGGGAGAAGATCTTTTAGTTGCACCAATTTTAACCGAGGCAAATGAAAGAAGTATCTATTTGCCGGAAG
Source organism: Melioribacteraceae bacterium (assembly GCA_019638015.1). Taxonomy (NCBI): domain Bacteria; kingdom Pseudomonadati; phylum Ignavibacteriota; class Ignavibacteria; order Ignavibacteriales; family Melioribacteraceae; species Melioribacteraceae bacterium. Next base: position 802,049 of record JAHBUP010000001.1, read on the forward strand.
GAAAGTGGATCAGTTTTTGGGACCAATCAAAGTTTGAGGGTAATAACAATATAAACTACAAAACTGAATTAAATCGAATCCCGGTTTTTGCTAAAGCGGGGACAATATTACCCTTAGAATTAAATGACGAAATGGAGATAGGAGGAATTTTTCCTCATGATCAGAAAAATAGTTTACTGCTTTCCTTTAGAATGTTTGATGGGGAGAGAGCGAAATTATCCTTGTTTCATAATTCGAATGATATTGAAATATCAAAAAGTAAAAAGGGCAGTAGAATAATTGCAGAAGTAAAAAATATAACTCAAAAATTTGGTCTTTTGTTTGATGGAATTATGCCAATCAAGGTATCTGTAAATGGTCAAGAATCAGCTAACCTAAACGATGAAAAATTTAGTGAAGCATCTGACGGTTGGATCTTCAATAAAAAATTTAATCAGCTGCTGATCAAAGTAAATCACAAGACCGGTGAAAATAATTATAAAATTGAGATTGATGAATTTGTTATTCATGAATTCGATAAGAGTAATTCATCTTTAAATAAATTAAACAAACCCATAATTCAAAATAGTGATGCATGGGAGAATGCGGTCGATATATCATTTTCATCTGATAGAAATGCTGAACATTATTTAGTGAAGTACTGGAAAGAGAATACTCCTCAAAACTTCATCTCGGTAAAAGTTGCACAGTCCCCAATTACAATTCGGAATCTTAAAAATGGTGAAAAATATTGTTTCACGGTTATAGCTGTTAATGATAATTTAAAATCGGACGAATCAGAAATTTCAACTGCAATACCTGAAAAGAAGAATTCATTTTTTAAACCTAAGAATGGGGATCTATTTTTAAATGCAGAAAGATATTTAAGAAAAATATCCGCTAGTGACTCGTCAGTAAATTATACTTATGGTTTATCAATTCCCGAAAAAAATAATTATTCGGTTTGGTTAAAGGTTCAGAAAGGGCATTCCCACTTTTTATATTATAGATGGTATAAAATAGGTGAAGTTGAATTTAGCGAAGGAATAAATTATTTCACACTTCATGCACGTACTGAAGATATACAACCCGGAATTTTTTATTTCTCAAATGATAAAGAGGCAAGTCCAAGTTTGAAAGAAGAGCAATTTGGTGATTATGATGAGATGAATTTCAACATTCAAAATGAAAAAACTTTATACTATAGGTAGCGCAATTGTATTAACAAATTAGCACTTTTTTGATAAACCCAATAAATATTTACTATTTTGAACGGGTAAAATCTTATTAATAAATAGGGTTTAAGTTCATTAATCAAATTGGAAACACATAGTAATTGTAAATATTAATTTTCTCAAACAGGTCAATCATTGAAAGTCATTCTAAAATTTAAAAATTGCTTAGGTAATTCAACACACTTTTCAAGTGAGTATGGGTTATCTAATAAACTATTCGCTACATTATTTATTTTATTTTTAGTTGCGTTTATTCAGCCAAAATTATTTGCCGATGCAATCAATAATTACACTCCAAAGTATTCAAATCCATTTACCGAGCCTTGGCGCTGGCAAGGATTTCCTGAATTAATTGGGAAAGGGTGCCGTGTTATGGTTGAGGATCCAAATGGTCATTTGTGGTTTGGAATTAATGGAGGCGTGCTCAAATATGATGGAATGAATTGGAAGCATTACCCTATCTCAGAGGATTCGGCGGAAATACCGGTTGTATCATTATGTATTGTGAGCGATGGCTCGCTTTACGCCGGTTCTTCAAAAGGTGTGAGTGTTTTAAAAAATGGAAAGTTTAATGATTTAAAGTTAGATCTGAATTTTGGTGATCAATTGGAGCACCCTTATAATAAGGTGCCAATAATAGAAGCGTCTGATAAAAGTATTTGGATTGGGAGCCATCAAGGCGCTATACGGGTTAAGGACAATAAAATTTCTCTCTATAGAGAGAATGGAATTTATTCTGCTCCGGCAAAATTTGGGGAGTTAAAGAATCAACCTCAGTTTGATGTATATAGTATATTCGAAGATAGGGGAGGCAAATTATGGTTTGGCATGCGAGACGGCCGAATCTATCAATTTATACATAATAAAAAAAATAGTTTGGAAAAACCGGTTTGGTATAGAGTAGATATGGAGAAAGGTTATCTAACCACAAAATTTCCTCTAATAAAAATTACTAGTAAGGGAATTGTATATATAGTAAGCGGACAAAATGATGGTGGCATTAATATTCGAAATGGACAAAGATGGTCTTTGTTCAAAGCAAAACAACAATTTGGAATTGATGACCTTTATTCTGATGTGGTTGAACTTCAAGATGGGTCTGTATGCGTTTCTGGTGTTGGAAGACTTTTAGTTTACAATTCCGGTAATTGGAAAATGTATGAAAGTACTAATCTTCCATTTGCATCAAATCGAATTATACTTTATGAGACGAGCGATCAAAACTTGTTTATAATCGGCTTAGGTAATGAAGTATGGAGAATTGAATTATCCAATAAAAGATGGGCGACTTTAAAAGGAATTAGTTTTCAAGCAGAGGATAATGCTGGGAATAAATGGTTTATTACAGTTGATGGTTCTATTGTTAAGAGCGATTCAAAAATGAAGCGATGGGTAAATTACAGTAAATATGATGGGGTAATAGATGTACCTGTTGCATTATTTGTTTCTAATAATGGCTTAATTTGGGTAGCCGGTAGTGATAAACAGAATGCGGCTACTGCTTGTTTTGACGGTCAAAAATGGGTTAAGCAAATTCATCCAAAACTTGGATGGGGAATTGACCGCCGTGCTGTTTTTGAAGCATCGGACGGTTCATTGTGGTTTGGTTCTGCCTCAGATATTTCAACAGCAAAAGGGCAAAGAGGAGGTCTTGTTAGATATTACAATATCGATAATCCCGAAAAAATCAATTTTGAATATCATTATTCAGATGAGAATTTTAAGCTAACAGGGATTTATGGTATTGGTGAAACAGCTGATGGTACAATTTGGGTAGGGCAGTTAGGGTTTTATAAATTAGAAAAGAAAAACCAAAAATGGAGCCGAATTCTTACACCAGCAGGATTAAATGCAAGTTTTATTGATTGTATCGGTACATCTCCAACCGGAGATATTTGGGTTGGTACCAGGACTAATGGAGTATATTTCCTAAATCACTTGACAGGTCAGTGGAATCATTATACTGTTGATGATGGATTATCGAGTAATACGATTATTAATATTTTTGTGGAGTCGAACGATAATGTTTGGGTTGCTACGAACCGTGATATTTCTCATTTCGATGGACTTAACTGGACCAAAAATTCATTTCATAGTTTTTTAAAACCAAAAATGGATGGGATTTCAGTAAAATCTACCAAGGATGGAGGTTTGTGGGTTGATCAGAATCTTCCATCATGGTACAGAAAAGGATTATATACTGATACTTTTTTAGGCGATACTGAAGATAATTTTATGACAACACTTTATTATACCGATAAAGATCCACCCCAAACTATAATAACTTTTTCTCAAGCAAAAATTGCTCAACCTGGTAACGTTATTTTATCATGGACTGCAAATGATCCCTGGAAATTAACACCGGTTGAACAAATTCAATATTCTTACAGAATAGATAATGGCGAATGGTCGAGCTATACTTATAAAACCAGTGATATATTCTTGTCTCTATCGGCAGGAGAACATACATTTGAAGTAAAAGCCAGAGATAAAGATTTTAATGTGGATCCAACGCCTGCTAAAATTACTTTTTATGTTACACCTCCCACATGGGCTCAGCCATGGTTTATTTTGTTGATATTCAGTTTTCTCGCAATCATAACATTTTTTATAATTCATCTTTACAGACGAAATCAAATTATCCAAAGAATGTCTGAAACTAAAGTTCGTCTTTTTGCTAACATTTCACATGAATTACGAACTCCATTAACTTTAATAATGGGTCCACTTATTAAAGTACTGGAATCACCAAATTTGAGCAATGAACTTAAAAAGCCATTAAATCTGGTGAATAGAAATTGCCACCGGCTGCTGAGGTTGATCAATCAAGTGTTGGATTTTAGGAAAATGGAAGCGGGGCAATTAAAGTTTGAACCGAAACGTGGAGATATTATAGAATTTTTGAGAGAAGAAGTTGCAGTATTCAATGAACTTGCTGAATCCAAAAAAATTGACTTAAAAATAATTACTGAGATTGAAAGACTCGAAATTTGGTTTGACCCCGATAAGCTAGAGAAAATAATTTTTAATTTATTATCCAATGCCATGAAGTTTACACCTCATCATGGTTCGGTATCAGTTTTAATTAATAAAATCGACACGAGCAAGTCATGCTCATTCGATACTGGAGTAGGCAGGATCATTAAATTCAGCGAATGGCTCGAAATATTAATTAAGGATAACGGAATTGGAATTTCGAGAAGAAATTTGGAGAAAATATTCGACCGGTTTTATCAGGTACAAGATCATCATAAAACTGCTGTAGGCGGTACAGGCATTGGATTGTCGGTGACCAAAGAAATGGTAAAAATTCATGGGGGTAAAATTAGAGTAGATAGCTCGGAGGGAATTGGAACTTCATTCATAATTAATCTCCCTATTATTTACGAAGAAATTTTTGAGAAAGCAGTTGAACAGGATTTTGTGGATAAATCTGAATTCATAAAACTCAAATTCCCCGAAAATGATTTTACCGAAATAAATGAGAATTCGGATACTGAATTGCAAAACAAGGAGGGAAAAAGCAAAATACTTATAGTTGAAGATCATGCCGACATGAGAGAATACCTGAGGGAAGAACTCGAAGATAAATATGAAATTTTGGATGCTGTAAATGGTGAAGATGGATTGAAAAAAGCTTTAACCTTTGGGCCTGATTTAATATTGAGTGATATTATGATGCCTCAGATGGATGGAATTGAGTTTTGTAAAAAAATTAAAACCGATGAGAGAACCAGCCACATTGCAATAATTTTACTTACAGCCCGTTCCTCTCAAGAACATAAAATTGAAGGTTTTGAAACAGGTGCGGACGATTATATTGTAAAACCGTTTCATTCAAAAGAACTTCAGATCAAGATTCATAATATTATTGAGACACGAAAAAGGCTGCGTGAAAAGTTTAGCAAATTATTGCAGATTGAACCAAGCAGTATTGAGATTACTTCCGTTGATCAGAAATTTCTGAAAAGGGCAATCGACTTAATCGAGAAGCATATTGATGATACAGAATTTAGTGTGGAGGTGTTCAGTAAAGAGATTGGGATGAGCCGCGTTAGCTTGTACAATAAGTTGAAATCGCTAACTAATTATTCGGTGCAAGAATTTATTTTTGCCATACGTTTAAAAAGAGCCGCTCAATTACTTCGTGAATCAGGTATGAGTGTTACAGAGATTGCCTATAATGTAGGATTTAAAGATCCATCACACTTTAGCAAATTATTCAAGAAACAATTTGGTGTTTCACCAAAATCTTATGTAGGTGGTAATACTGAGCAAAGTAAATCGGCTAATCAACAATTATGAATTCCACCGGCATGATAGTGAAAAAATTGTTCTATTTATTCGCTTTCGCTTTCTCCTTGATAAATGCACAAAATAAACTGCAACTTCCCGCTATCATTGGCAGCAATATGGTGCTTCAGCAAAAATCGAGTGCACCCATTTGGGGCAAAGGTGAGCCCGGTTCAGAAATTGAAATTAAGTGCAGTTGGAGTTATACTACAAATACGGTTACCACGAAAGATTCTACTTGGAAAACTGAATTATTAACTCCTTCCGCTGGAGGACCATATAAAATTGAAATTATCAGCAAGAATAATAAAATAGTATTAACCAATATTTTAATTGGTGAAGTGTGGCTCTGCTCAGGGCAATCAAATATGGAAATGCCGCTGGAAGGCTTATCGGCTAAAGATTCGGTCTTAAATTCTAAATATGAAATCTTGAACGCTAATAATCCAAATATCCGTTTATTTACTGTCACAAAAATTGCTTCACTAACTCCTAAATCTGATTGTATCGGAGAATGGAATGAATGTAATTCGGAAAATGTAAAGAATTTTAGCGCAGTTGCCTATTTATTCGGGAAAAAATTGTTTGAAGAATTAAATGTTCCAATAGGACTTATTCATTCAAGCTGGGGTGGCACCGCTGCCGAAGTGTGGATTGAAAAAAAGTCATTGTTACAATTCAAAGAGTTTGACGATGTATTGCAGAACATTGAAGCAACAGTCGCTACTCGGAATCAATTGTTTGATTGGTTAAAGCAGTTCCCTTCAATTGAAGTTAAAAATTATAATCGTAATGATTTATGGAACAAAATAGATTTTAATGATGCTCATTTAAGTTTACCAGATATAGATGATTCATATTGGAGAAAAATGGTGCTCCCAATAAACTGGGAGAAGACAGATTTTAGAGAGTATAACGGTTTTGTTTGGTTTAGAAAAAAAATTGAATTACCCAAAAATTGGGTCGGAAAGGATTTAACAATTGAACTTGGGGCGATTGACGACTATGACGTTTCTTATGTTAATGGTAAAAAAATTGGTGAAGTAAATTCACTCCGAAGCTGGAAGAATAATCGTGTTTATACAATTTCAAAAGATATTAATGATTCTGATATCCTAACAATTGCAGTTCGTGTTCATGATTCAGGTGGTGTTGGTGGTGGAATTTATGGTGGTGGATTTAGAATGAGATTAATTCTCAATAATTCTGAAGAGGAAATACCTATTGATGGAGAATGGAAATATCTACCAACCGCAGAATTGTCTGAAATGAAGTATTATATTTTTCTAAATAATATTGAAGAGTTGATTAACAGACCCACAATTACTTTTCCTCTTTCTCAAAGGACTCCAACAGCTCTGTTTAATGGAATGATTGCACCAATTATTCCATATGGAATAAAGGGAGTGATTTGGTATCAAGGGGAATCTAACACACCAAATCCATATTTGTACGAAATGCTATTTCCTTCACTAATTAATAACTGGCGAGAAAACTGGGGATATGAATTCCCGTTTTATTTTGTTCAGATTGCCCCTTATAAGCATGGTGGGGAGTTGGGATCTCAATACTTGAGAGATGCCCAACGAAAAACATTGAATATGAAAAATACTGGAATGGCTGTAACTCTGGATATCGGTGATTCGTTGAATGTTCACCCGGCTAACAAAACTGGTGTCGCTGATAGACTAGCTCTGTGGGCGCTTGCTAATCAATATGGAAGAAATATTGTCTACTCAGGTCCACTTTACAAATCTTTTCAAAAGAACTTTAATAAAATTGAAATTTCATTTGACCATGTCGGCTGTGGGATAGTACTAAGAGAAAATGTAATAGGGAATCAATTCCTAATTTCAGGGGAAGATAAAATATTTAAACCGGCTCAAGTTCTAATTGAAGGAGACAAGCTGATTGTTTGGTCCGATGAAATACCAACTCCAGAAGCGGTAAGATACGCCTGGGAAAATATTGTAATACCAACACTTTTTAATTTTGAGGGGCTCCCCGCTTCTTCATTTAGAACGGACAGTTGGTAGAAATTGATAGTGGCAAACTATCAATTAATTATTAAAACATGTTGAGAATGCAAGAATTATTTGAACCAATAAGATCTTTAGAAAACCACCAATTTAGCTTTTTTGAGAAATATTAATCGTTTTTACCCACAAACCTAAGAATTAAACCCCTAAACCAGCATTGACAATCACTCAATTCTATTTTTATTACTGTAATCTAATTATTAACTATTCAAGATAATTGTTATGAATTTAACACCAAATGCGAATTCAGAAATCAAGACCTCGCAAATTAAAAATTATAAAACTGCTTTTTTATTGATGACCTCCCTCTTCTTTATCTGGGGAGCAATTGTTTCCCTTAATGATATTTTAATTCCTCATCTTAAAAGTCTTTTTAATATGAATTATACCGAAACAATGCTCATCCAATTTTGTTATTTCGGGGCCTATTTTACTATGGCAATTCCGGCAAGTATGGTGATTGGGAAAATTGGTTACAAGAATGGTATTGTTCTAGGATTAGCGATAGTTGGAATAGGCTGTCTTATCTTTTTACCCGCGGCATATGCAATATCATACGGATTGTTCCTTTTCGGACTCTTTATTATGGCTACGGGTAATGTTTTTTTACAAGTAGTTGGCAATCCCTATGTCTCAATATTGGGTGCGCCGGAAACAGCGTCGAGTCGCTTAAATTTTGCCCAGGGAATTAATTCACTCGCCACAACAATTGCTCCACTGATGGGTGCTTATGTAATTTTAGGAGAGTTTGAAAATTCCGCAGATCATGCTGCTTCTGTTCAGGGCCCTTATGTTGGATTAGCAATCTTTTCAATATTAATTGCGGTTGTGTTCGCATTCATAAAACTCCCTTCAATAGCCGGTAACAATAATTCGGTAAAAAAAACAGAGATGAGTGTTTTAAAATACCGACAAGTAAGATTAGGTGTAATCGCGTTGGCCCTATATGTAGGTGCTGAGGTTTCAATTGGAAGTTTTATAGTAAGTTTTTTAGGAGAACCTAATATAGCGGGATTGCCAGAACAAACAGCTGCTAAATATATTCCATTGTATTGGGGTGGTTTAATGGTAGGCCGGTTTATTGGTGCTGCCATACTACAAAAATTTAGCGCTCAAAAAGTGCTGGTATTGGCGTCTATTGCCGCATTTATATTTATCGCTATTACAATTTTAACAGAGGGACCCATTTCTATGTGGGCAATGTTACTTACCGGTTTGTTTAATTCAATTATGTGGTCGAACATTTTTGCTCTGTCAATTAATGGGCTTGGTGATCTTACAATAAAAGCTTCAGGTGTTCTTGTGATGGCTCCGGTTGGAGGCGCAATTCTTCCTTTGCTGCAAGGGGTTTTAGCGGACATACCAGCAATTGGCTTGCATTATTCCTTTGTGCTGCCTCTTCTGTGCTACCTATTTATTTTTTATTACGGACTTAGCGGATATAAACCAGCGAAAGGCGAAACCGTGAATTTATGATGCTAATTAAAAACATGATTTTTCAGTAATAAGCGGGAGAAAGCTTATAATGTTTTTTACCAAGAAAGTTTTAATGATAGCGATGCTGATGTTATTTATTGGGCAATCTAGAATTCATGCTCAAGTAAAAATTGACTCAAAATCATTGCATAAATTAAATGGAACTCATGACCTCAGTCTTCCCGACTGGGGCCCATATACAAAAAGATATATTGGAATTTCCCACATCCCCGATAAAAATATGGGAATTAGATTTGACCTCAGTATCTTCCCGGGTTTCTATAGAAGAAAAGTTGCGGTACCAAATGTATTATTCGAAAATGAATACCATCCCTGGCAAGCTTCACCAAATCTAGAATATTTTAGTTTTCGGCATGAGTTGGAATGGAAAGATCAGGTGTATACAGATATTTCTTATTCAAAAATAAATGATAAAGCACGCTTAATAAGAATTGATTGTGTGAATAATACAATTCAAAATCAAAATATTGCTCTTCACTTCATGGCGTTCTTTAATTTTCCCCCTATTAAAGAATACAGTATTTCTACACCAATTTACCCGGGAATAATTAGCTTGCCTAAAGATGCCATATGGATTGATGCTTTAGATTACCAGAATCTTAATTTTAGCAAGCAAAGACCACAAGATGATCTCGTATATGATGGAAAAATGAGAGGAGAAGTAAGGAGTGATGGATTTGTTAACGGATCAGGTATAGGAGATGGTTTTGGTATTGATAAGGGGGATAACGTTAGCTACAGAATTAAGTTAGATAAATCATATTCCGATGCATCACTTCTGATTCGATATAAAATTAAAAAAAATAATGAGCTCGGGATAAAATTATCTGGTATTGTAAATAGCGAAATAAAACTAAAGGGGATTAACGATTTTGACAGTGAAATTATAAAGATTGGACAATTAAAAAAAGGAGATTACGAGCTTAACATAATTTCTGACGGAGGCTCAGAAGTTGAGTTTGACGGATTTGCAATTTCAGAATCCAACTTAATAAACAGTATTACTATTAAGAGAAAAGAATGGAATCCCGCTCCAACAATAACCGAGGGACCAGTCGCAAATTCTATACTATTAAAATATGATGACATTGATATTTATTATGGACTTTTGTGGGATTATGATATGTTTGAAATACGTCAATGGTTCAACCAGGACCTAAGTTCGTATTTTAAACAAATGGTTAATGAACATGTTAGAATGATTTTTAATGGTGAAGGAGATGGACATTTTACAAATGTTTTTCTCAAACCAATAGACATCAAACCAAATTCCACCAAAACATTATATAGCGTAATATGCAGTGGTACTAAATCGGAAGTTGAAAAATATCTCTCTGAAATGAATAGTAGTAAAAATAAATTTGAATCAATTTATGAAACGGCTAAAAATCATGTGGTTGATTTAAAACCAAATCCCGATGGCGAAAAATATAAATTTAGTATCGAAAAAATGAATGCGACTCTAGCATGCAATGTTGTGTATCCGGTTTACACTCAAAGGGAATATATTCGCCACAGCGCGCCGGGTAGATGGTGGGATTGTCTTTATACGTGGGATTCGGGATTTATTGGATTAGGGTTATTGAAAACAGATATATGGAGAGCAGTTGAAAATTTAAATGCATATGTGCAAGAGCCGGGGGCTCAGTCGGCATTTATTCATCACGGATCTCCTGTTCCTGTTCAGCATTATCTATTTTTTGAATTATGGAATGAAACTCAGTCAAATGAATTACTCGAATATTTTTACCCGCGCCTAAAACAATTTCATGAATTTTTAGCGGGTCGGCTTGGCAGTTCAACAACAAGAGTATTAAAATCTAATCTTCTCAAAACATGGGATTACTTTTATAATTCAGGAGGGTGGGACGATTATCCTCCACAAAAGTATACCCATTTAAATTCACTGCAATCAAATGTTGCACCAGTAATTAATACCTCACAAGCAATTAGAACAGCTAAAATTTTGAAGATGGCCGCAACCCATCTTGGTAAAGTAAATGATGTAAAAGAGTATGACAATGATATTAGAATGTTTAGTGATGCAATTCAAAAATATTCTTGGGATGAAGAATCGGGCTATTTTGGATACGTAGTTCACGATAAGAGCGGGCAGCCAACAAATATTTTAAAATACAAAGACAATGTTAATTTTAATATGGGATTGGATGGTGCGTACCCACTTGTTGCCGGTATTACAACAGAAGTTCAAAAAGAAAGGATATTAAATTCATTGAAGTCCAAAGATAAAATATGGTCGGATATTGGTTTATCGGCAGTAGATCAATCAGCTCCTTACTACCGAGTTGATGGATACTGGAACGGAACTGTGTGGATGCCGCATCAATGGTTTTTCTGGAAAACTATGCTCGATTATGGAGAATCTGAGTTTGCATTTAAGATAGCAAAGACCGCACTTGATCTTTGGAAGAATGAAGTTGAAGCATCTTATAATTGCATGGAACATTTTTTAATCAAAACTGGAAGAGGTGCAGGATGGCATGAATTCGGAGGATTATCCGCCCCAGTAATTAATTGGTTCTCAGCCTACTATCGCCCCGGTAATTTTAATGCGGGGTTTAACGTTTGGATTGAAAACAAAAGATTTAATGAGAACAATAGTGGACTTTCAATTGACTTGACCTTCTTTGACAATACAAATAACACTACATCAGTGGTTGCATGTATGAATTCCGATTTTGAATATGTTGTAAAGTGGAATGAAAAAGTCATTAATTATAAATCGGTTGCGCAAGGAACTTTGAGTATTGATATTCCAATAAAGAATGTTACAAAAGGAAAACTTGAGATACAGAAAAAGTAGTACTTAATTAAAACCGAATCATTATATCGTAATTTCATTATATCTTCTAAAATAAAGCTGCTTTTGTAAGAAATTCTACTAATTATTCTTATTATTCATTGAGGGTAATAGATATTTTCTAATGGTTAACTTAAAACATTATTTCTTTTATTTGGAATTATAATTTCTTCGCTGGTGATTACTCGTTCATTTGCACACAATTATCGAACAACAATTACTGTAGATAATAAAACAAAATGTATTGTAAATCTTATCATGAACCAAACATCTTATGTAGTATCTAGATTCACATATAAATCTTTAGTTCTGGAAAAATACGATATGGATGAACTGGTTCTTTGCTTATACGAATGATACATGAAATAAATGACAATGGCATTTGCATAAATTAATTCGGTGTGGTTATTATTTTTTGTGTTCATTAAAGTTAAGTTCATTATGTATTACAGAAGAGGCTTAAATGAGAAAAAAAACATTATATCTTTTCGTTTTAATATTTACAATTGCATCAACTGCACAAGAATTACCCAAATGGGAAAAGGGATTTCTTGATATTCATTTTATCAGCACCGGAAAAGGTAACGTCGCTTTTTATTTAATGCCAGACGGTACAAGTCTTCTGATTGATATGGGTGAATTATCATCCACCGATGATGAAAGAAGAGCTCCCGCTATTCCTAATAATAGTAAATCTCCATCAGAATGGGTCGCCGATTACATATATCAATTTCATCCTGATGGACAAAAAGCTTTCCTTGATTATGCGCTTATTACACATTATCATGATGACCACATGGGTAGACCCAGTAGTTCGTCAAACACGCATGTTGATGGAAATTACAAATTATTTGGTATTACAGAATTAGGTTCTATTATCCCAATAAAAAAACTGATTGACCGAGGATATGATTATCCTGTAAATTTTCGTGAACCAAAATCGGAAACGAATATTGGGGAAATGAAGGGTTTGCAACAATTTAATGAATATTGGAAGTTTATAGAGTATCAAAAAGATAAGAATAAATTGCAATATGAAAAATTTAGAGTAGGTTCTTTAAGTCAATTCAATCTAAAAAATGATCGAACAAATTTTAAAAAGTTTACTATTAAAAATCTTTTTGCAAACGGTGACATAGCAAGCGTGTATGACACAACTGTTGCGATGCGTAAATTTAAGGAAGGAGAATACCCAGGTGAAAATAATCTATCATGCGGAATAAAAATAAAATACGGTAAGTTTGATTTTTACACTGGAGGCGATATAAATGGTATTGGTCATACAGGTAATGCCGATTTCTTTAGTATGGAAGCTCAGGCCGCGCCTGTAATCGGTATGGTTGACATAGCTACACTTAACCATCACGGAAACCGGGATTCACAAAACGAATATTTTGTTCGTACAATACAACCGCGTGTATGGATTGGACAAAGCTGGACTGCGCGTCATCCGGGAGAAGAAGTATTGAGAAGAATTATGAGTACTTTCGTATATCCCGGTGATCGTGATTTATTTACTAATTTTATGTTACCGGCAACAAAATCCTATTTTGGTGGAATGGTTGATGATAATTACAAGGCTACTTCGGGCCATATCGTGATTCGGGTTTATTCAAATGGTGATAAATATGATATTATTATTCTTGATGATAAAACTGAAAAAAGAAATGTTATTGTGACTTATAATTATGAATCGAGATGACAAAAAAACATTTAATTACTCTAGGTCTTATAATTTTCATCGTTTCTTTTTCCATTGCCGATATTAATGCCCACAGAAATGTTTCGTCCCAATTTGGCAACAAGCCTTGGACTTACTGGTGGTGGTTAGGAAGCGCGGTTGATTCTGCAAATATTACCTATAGTTTGGAAAACTTTAAAAAAGCTGGGATTGGGGGTGTTCATATAATTCCCATTTACGGTGTAAAAGGATTCGAAGAAAAATTTATCAATTTTCTTTCACCGCAGTGGATGGAAATGTTATCACATACCGCTAATGAATGTGAAAGAATTGGAATTGGCTTGGATATGACTATTGGCACCGGATGGCCATTTGGTGGAGCCCAAGTTTCTTCACAGCATTCATCATCACAATTAATCGATCTATCATTTAATGTTAGTAATGGTGAATTGTATATCGATCTTTTCAATGAAGCTAGTACTAAATATGGAAAGAAAGGGGAATTTTCCTTAATTGCGGTTAATTCTTTTATGAACGGAAAGGTCGTTGATCTTAAAAATTATGTGAGTAGAGAAGGAATCCTTAATTGGAAATCAGACAATGATAAATGCAAAATAATAGCATTAATTTCTGTATCATCGATACAACAAGTTAAAAGAGCTGCGCCGGGGGCGAAGGGAAATGTAGTAGATCCATTCTCGGTTGATGCTCTCAATAATTACCTATCATATTTTGATGAAGCTTTTACACATTATAATGGGAAAATGGTTAGATCCTTCTATCATGATTCGTACGAATATTATGGGGCGGATTGGACCAATAATTTTCTACAAGAATTTAAAAATAGAAGAGGATATAACTTCATCGAAGTTCTCCCCGAATTTTTAGGTTATGCTGAAGAAGAAATAGTATCGAGAGTAAAAACCGATTATCGGCATACTTTCTCTGAACTACACGAAAACTTTATTAGTGAAGCTTCAAAATGGTCTAATGCAAAAGGTGCAATGTTTAGAAATCAAGCTCACGGTTCACCTACAAATCTTTTAGATACATATTCCGCCGCTGATATTCCCGAATGTGAAATATTTGGCGCTCCAAAATTAACTATCCCAGGATTAACGCATGACCCAAAATTTTCACGTGAAGAGTTTGTTGATCCATTAATTCTTAAATTTTCCTCATCGGCAGCCAATGTATCAGGAAAAAATCTTATCTCATCGGAGACCGGTACTTGGATTGCCGAGCACTTTCGAGAAAAACTTTCTCATATAAAACCAGAAATAGATCTTCTTTTTTATTCTGGAGTAAATCACATTTTTTTTCACGGCATTCCATACTCACCCAAAAATATAGATTGGCCTGGTTGGAAATTTTACGCTACAACAGATTATGGTCCTTTTAATTCGTTGTGGAATGATCTTCCATCATTAACAAAATATATAGAAAGATGTCAGTCAATTCTTCGCGCCGGTCAACCCGATAATGATATACTTTTATATTTTCCTATTTGGGATTTGTGGCATTCTCCGATTGGTAAATTAATCCATTTGCAAATTCACGAGCCCGAAGATTGGTTGTATAAAACCAGTTTTTATGATATTGCAAAAATACTCTTTGAAAAAGGTTTCTCATTTGATTACATCTCGGACAAGCAAATTGAAGGCTTAAAGATTAAGGATGATCTGATTTATTCTAACAGTAACTCATATAAAACGATTATTATCCCTCCTTGCAGATTTATGCCTTTGGAAACAATGGAAAAACTAGATGAATTTATTAACGCAGGTGGGTCAGTAATTTTTCTAGATGGAATTCCGGAAGAGATTCCCGGCTTATTTGAATATCGGAAGCGCACAATACAGTTATTAAAAGTGAAGGAAAGAATTCTAGAAAACATTAATGTAAAAAAAATAAGTATTGTAGAGAAAAAAGACTTATCTGCCCGGCTGAATATTTATGGCGTCAATAGAGAACATCTTTCTGATTACAGCATTAATTATATACGAAGAAAGAATGGAAGCACTAAATATTACTTTATAGTGAATCAGCAATCAATGCCAATCAATGATTGGATAAATTTCAATCATATTTCTAAAAATACATTGATTACTGATCCTTTAACCGGTAATTCCGGAATTGCAAAAACAAAAATTAATAATGACAGTACTATTTCTGTTTATCTTCAATTAGAACCGGGGAAATCATTAATTCTAAAAATGAGTGATGATACCTCTCAATATCCAAATTGGAATTATTTACAAACCTCAAAAGAATACTTCAATATAACTGGTCATTGGAATGTTGAGTTTATAAAAGGGGGACCCGTTTTACTGAATAGCATGATCATAAATAAGCTTGAGTCGTGGACAAATTTTGATGACCCAGAACTTAAAAGATTTGCCGGAACAGCCAGATACAAAATAAAGTTTGATAACCCGGATTCGAGTATTAAGAATTGGATATTAGATTTAGGTAAAGTGTGTGAGAGCGCGAGAATAAAAATTAATAATATTGATGTAGGGATTCTGTGGTCTTTTCCAATGAGCATTCCTTTAAATAATATTTTAAAGAAAGGTGAGAACGAGCTAATAATTGAAGTCACAAATCTTTCTGCAAATAGAATTAAGGATTTGGATACCAGAGGGGTAAATTGGAAAAAGTTTTACGATATAAATTTTGTAAACATTCATTACAAAAAATTTGATGCCTCTGATTGGGATTTAGTAGATTCCGGATTACTTGGACCGATAAGATTAATCCCCACCGAAATAATCAAATTTTAACTAGTAATATAATTTCCGGAGCTAAGAATGAACATTAAGATTTGCTTAATGGCGGTTGTATTTTTGGTAGTAACTATAACTGCCCAAAATAATGCTGATTATAATGTTTATAATTATAAATCTGATACACTTCAGTATTCATATCTTCTCAAGCGACTTTCACAACAATTCGATTCAAGAAGAGAATTATTTGATAAAAGCTTAAGTAGCGAAAAATCCTTTCATGAAAGAATTCAGAAGTTGCGAGATTGGTATAAAAATACAGTAGGGATATTACCGAGAAAGACAGACCTAAATATTAAAACAACAAAGAAGAAAGATTATAAAAACTATTCGGTAGAGTGGATTGCATTTGAAAGCCAACCAAATCATCATGTAACCGGATTATTTTATCTCCCGAAGAATGGTACCCCTCCATATCCGGCAGTATATATTCCTAGCGGACATTCATATTTAGGGAAGGGAAGTGATGCTTATCAGCGGGCAGCACGATTGTTTGCAATGAACGGATTTGCAGTTTTGCAGGCCGATCCTTTTAGTCAAGGCGAACGATTGCAATACCTGGATAAAGATGGAAAACCAATTACAGCCGAAAGAATGTTGATGCATGAAATTCTTGGGCAGCATTTAATGTTAACCGGTTCTAATACATTAATTCATGAACTATGGGATAATATACGCGCACTTGATTTTCTTGAACAGCATCCACAAGTAGATAAAAATAAATTGGCTGTTGCAGGTAATTCCGGTGGAGGAACACAAGCTCTATATTTAAGCGGATACGATAGTAGAATTAAAACAGCTGTAATATCATGCTATCTCTCAACTTCGGAAAATAAATTAAATACAATTGGTTCTCAGGATGGATGCCAGCAGCTATGGGGTGAAGGAAAGATAGGTATTGAAGAACAAGACTTTTTATTGCTCTCTGCTCCAATTCCTATTGCAATATTATCGGCCACTGAAGATTTTTTTGATAAAGAGGGGGCAAAAATTGCTTTTGATGAATTAAAGAGAGCTTTCACAACACTTGGCATTCCGGGGAGAGTAGAACACGTGTTTGCAGATGGAAAACATGGTTGGCAAAAACCATTGCGTGAGGAAGCAGTAAGATGGTGTAAAAAGTGGCTGCTGAATGATGACTCACCTGTATTTGAACCTGAGGATATTGGATTCTTTGAAGATGTAAATGATTTATTTGTAACACCCACCGGTCAAGTTTTAACAAGTTTCGAAGATGAGAAATCAGTCTCCGAAATTATCCGTGAGAGATTAGTTAAATGTGATTATAACAGAAATAAGTTTTTATCGAACAGTACTAAAAATGAAGTAATATCAAAAGTAAAGGAATTAATAGGGTTTAACGAATTTGAAGCTGAACCTAAATCTATTTTCGTTGATAATATTAAAGTAAATAATTATAGAGCGAAAAAGTATTTAATTGAACGAGATAAGAATCTGAGATTTTCAATCCCGGCAATTTTAGTTATGCCGGATAATGAAAATTATCATACAATAACAATCTTTGTGAGTGAAGAGGGTAAGTTGGATAATAAATTGGATCCATATGTTATCGCTGAACTTCAGAATGGAAATGCTGTGCTTTTGCTGGATATTTCAAATACGGGAGAATTGAAGGATGAACGAAAACCACATTACGATAACAAAGAATTTTGGATTGCTAAACTGCCGCTGTATGAAGGTAAAACATTATTAGGCTATAGAGTTGAAGATATATTGACGGCAAAAAGGTTCATTGAATTGTATTTTAACAATAAGAGCATCAATGTAAATTTGAGTTCGTTTGGATTGACCGGACCAGCCGCGCTGCATGCAGCAGCTATTGATGGAAGTTTTAGCTCGGTTAAGATTTCTGACTCGATAAAGAGTTGGCAAAATGTCGCTTCCTTAGATTATTCATCTAATCAGATTGGGAATATAGTCCCGGGAGTATTAAATTTTTATGATCTTCCAGATTTAATTAAGTTTGCACCGGTTACCAAATTTGATATTGTTGAATAAGAATTGAGTATTATCTATCAGTAATATAAGGTTATGATTCTAAAATGAAAGTATATCATAATTCGTTTTATGCAAAGGGAAGCAGGTTGAATTTAGTTTTTCCTTACGATGATGATGAAATTTGTGAGCGCTTATTTAACTCGATCAAAATAGAAGTTTATAGAACTGTATTAAAGCTCAGCTATTTTAACCAAAGTAGTGACATTTCTAAAATAAATAATAGGAAGAATGATAGTCTTAAGGTTGATTTAGAATTATTTAAAATATTTAAACAGCCCTTCATTAACATGAAATTACTTCCGGAGCATTCGATATCAAAACGCGCCCGATTTTTGAAAATATTGAAGCTATAAAGCACAATACTGTATATTCGCAAGTAAATAATATGGAGTTAAATGAAGAGTTAAGCACAATTGTGTTTTCAAGTGAAAATGTAAAAGCTGATTTCGGCTGTTTTGGAAAAGGGTATGCACTTGAAAAGATTAATAATATTTTGGGAATCTCTCCTATAAAAAACGCATTTGTTAGTTTTGAGGAAAGTTCGATTACCGTAAAGGGAAAGCATCCTTTAGGCACCAATTGGCAAATTGCCATTAAAGATTTTTTAATCATCAAAAACCAGTACACTAAATAAATTTGTTTAATAATTCGATCTCCACATCCAGCAATTATTATGTGGATGATACTGGAGTATTAATAAAAAAATATCAATGTTATATTCCATTTACATGCCAGACGGTTAGTGAAATGGCGTTAGTAAGCGTTATTTCTAATTCACCGTTTCAGGCAGAAATACTCTCAACCGATTTCCTTGTTTTGAGCATCAATGAAATAGCTAAAGCTGTGAAAAAGATTAAACATAATGAAGTTGTGAAAATCGAATATCACGAAAAAATACCCATTCACACTGTATTTAATAGGATTTAAAATGGAAGATTTATTCTCGATTAACCGGAGAGAATTTCTTAAAAAAATATCATTGTTTGGAGGCTCTTCAATTGCCCTCGCATCAATTCCCTGGTTGAAAATATTTGGTGATAATGTTTATGCTAAATCTGCTAGTGATAGGGTGCGGTTGGGTTTTATTGGTATTGGGGATCGGGGGAGTGCTTTACTTCAAAATGTTCAGGTGTTTGCGGAATTGTTAAATGTTGAGATTGCCGCGATTTGTGATAATTATGAGCCAAACTATCAACGCGCTATAAAAATGACAAATGGAAAAGCAAAAGCATTTTATGATTACCGCGACTTGATTAACATGAAAGATATTGATGGAGTAATATTAGCAACCCCACTTCATGAACATGCTAATATTACAATCGAATCATTGAATGCAGGCATTCATGTATTCTGTGAAAAAGCAATGGCACGTACTCTAGACGATACCAAAAAAATGTATGATGAACACATTCGTTCTAAAAGAATATTACAAATTGGGCATCAGCGTGTATTCAGTCCCGTTTATCTCGAGGCAATTAGTAAAATAAGAGACGGAGTAATTGGTAAAGTAACACACATGCGCGCATATTGGCATCGAAATGGGGAATGGCGCAGATCAGTTCCTCAAGGTAAGCCAGAACTAGAAAGAATAATTAACTGGCGTTTGTATGATGAATATTCTGCCGGATTATATACTGAGCTAATGTCACACCAACTACAAATCGCAAATTGGGTTAAGGATTCATTTCCAACATCAGTTGTATCTGCCGGAAATTTAACCTATTGGAAGAATAATCGCGAAGTTTATGACCATATCTCTTGCATCTTTACTTATCCTGATGAATCGCAATTTCTTTATGATTCAATTAATACAAACCGACATTATGGTTGCGAAGAACAAATATTTGGAGATAAAGGTACTATGGAACTTGAACTCAATAAAGTTTATTCAGAAACACCTCCATCTCCCCCAGCTATTCTTAAGTTGATAAATGATATTGAAAAAGACATATTCGAGGTAATTCCGATTGGAGGAGCTAGCTGGATTCCAGAAACTGCCATGAATTATAAAGGGGAATTCATTACTAATAATTATAAAATGGATGAAACAAAACTACAGCTTGAAGCCTTTGTAAGGTATATACGTAAAGGAGAAGCCCCAGAAGAACTTGCTGTTCAAGGATATTATTCAAGTATATGGTCGTTGCTTGCCGAAGAAGCCGCAAAAACAAAACAACTAATCACTTTAGATGATAAATACCGGATATAGGATGAGAGATATAGTTATTACAAAGAAGCAAATTAAAAGAGAACTGACCATCTGGTTGTGCTGTTTTGGAATAGCATTCATAATTAACTTTTATGCAATCTTTAAGTATGATACCCAATGGATAGAACTCTTTACTCAATTTCATGTTGTTTTAATTCTCTCCCTTTTTAATTTTTTTGTATTCGGAATAATCAGAATTGTCCTTTCATTTTTGATGAGTCTTCGTAAAAGTAGAGGAAAATAGTCTCTCTGCTCGGAGTATCTAGTAATTAAATAATCAGTAATTTATTTTAGAATTTACTCGACTTTTGATTGAATAAATGTAGCATAAAGTTAATTATTAGATGCTTTTAACTATTACCCCCAAGTTTTGGACGTACAAACCAGAATGTGATATCCAGTCTCACCGATATTCCCTATGTAAATTAAATTTATCTGAAAATGAATAAATGAAACAAATTAAAAGTTAATTCTTGGGAAACAGAAATGAGTACTGAAGTCGAGTTAAAACAGTTGATAGTTGAGATAGGAAAAAGGATTTGGATGCGTAATTATGTGGCCTCTAATGATGGCAACATAACTGTTAAGCTAAACAATGATGAATTACTTACCACGCCTACCGGAATAAGCAAAGGATTTATGACCGAAGAAATGATCATCAAATGTGACCTCGATGGAAATGTGATTTCGGGGGATAAAAGATATCGTCCTTCAAGCGAAGTCAAAATGCATCTCGAAGTTTATAAAGCGCGCCCTGATATTTATTCCGTTGTTCATGCTCATCCCCCTTTCGCGACAAGTTTTGCTGTGGCGGGTATTCCGCTAAATAAATGTGTTCTTCCAGAAGCGATTATTGTAATTGGAGCTGTTCCAATAGCTCCATATGGACTTCCATCAACAATGGAATTACCGGACAAGATTAAACCGTATTTAGAAAACTCGGACGCTATACTACTGGAAAACCACGGGGCATTAACTATGGGAATAGATCTACTAAGCGCATATCATAAAATGGAAACTCTTGAACACACTGCTAATATTGTCTGGAAAGCAATTCAATTAGGAAATTTAAATGTACTTTCAGAATATGAACGCGATCGATTGATGACACTGAGGGAAAAATTTAATATAGGTGGGAAAATTACACTGGGTGACTCTACCCCAATGTTGATAAATAAAGTAAAATCTGAAGAAAAATTTGATCTATCCAAAAATGAAATCATTGATGAGCTTGTTAAAAAAGTTTCCGAAAGAATTCTAGAGCAGTTAAAAAATTCGAAATGAAAATCTAATTATCATCTCAAAATTCAACGGGAATGATTAATGGAAAAAGAAAGAAAATTTATTGGTTTTGATCTCGGTGCAGAAAGCGGCCGCTGTGTTGTTGGTGTGTTAACTAACCAAAAGCTTACGCTAAATGAGGTATACCGCTTTACAACCCATAACATACAATATCAGAATGGATTTTATTGGGATATCCTCGCAATATTTCAAGAGATGATTGAAGGATTACGAAGAGCAAAAAAAGCATTCGGCTCTCATTTTGATGGAATAGGTATTGATACTTGGGGTGTTGATTATGTTTTGATTGACTCGGACGAAAGAATTCTCGGTTACCCTCATCATTACAGAGATAATCGGACCGACATGATTATGGAAGAATCGTTTAAAATTATTCCTAAAGAAAAAATATACAACAGTACTGGAATCCAATTCGCTCAATTTAATACTCTTTTTCAGTTGCTTGCTGAAAAGAAGAACAAACTGAACCTGCTTAATCATACAGATAAAATGCTGCTTATGCCCGATTTTTTAAGTTTTCTTTTAACAGGTAAAAAGAAAGCTGAGTATACAATTGCCTCAACAACAAATCTAATCGATCCAAATACGAAAAACTGGCATTGGGGCTTAATTGATGCATTTGAACTTCCCCGTGATATCTTTCCTGAGGTGGTTGAACCTGGAACCTTTCTTTCTCCCTTGCTAGAATCAATTTCCGAAAAGGTTGGACTGGATAGTGATATTCCAGTATACTGCAGCTCGAGCCATGACACTGCTTCGGCGGTCGTTTCTATTCCGTCAACAGGAAATGAGTGGGCATTCATCAGTTCAGGAACCTGGTCACTGATGGGGATTGAACTTAAAAATCCTATTCTAACAAAGGAAGCTATGTTATGCAATTTTACGAACGAGGGTGGTGCTGAAAATACTATACGGTTCTTGAAAAATATAATTGGTTTATGGCCACTTCAAGAGTGTAGGAGATTTTGGCTGGAAAAGGGAATCGAGTATTCATATCAGCAACTTACTGATTTAGCATTAGAAGTAAATAATTCAAATGCGTGGATTGATTTGAGTGACTCAAGCTTTTTAAAACCCGGTGATATGCCAAATAAAGTAATGAATTATCTGAAAGAAACAAATCAAACGGTTAAGGACGATGTTGGATTTATAATTCGAGTTATACTTGAAAGTCTGGCTTTTAGTTATAAATCCACAATTACTCAAATCGAAAAAATAACCGGTAAAAGGATTGATTTACTTCATGCGGTCGGCGGTGGAATTCAAAACGAATTATTAACACAGTTAACCGCAGATGCAATCGGCAGACCAGTAATTGCGGGTCCTATTGAGGGAGCGATAATTGGAAATATTGGGACTGTAGCAATTGCATCGGGAGCCGCTAATAATATTGCCGAGTGGCGGAAAATTGTCGCAAACTCTTTCGAAATGAAAAAGTTTGAGCCTGCTAATTCAAATTATTTTCATCAGAATAAAAATACATATGGAGCTATTCTAAAGGGTGGAGAAAATATTCTATGAATTCATTATTCGGTTTATTGTTAATGGCAATAGGAAGTGCGTGTGCGGCAAGTTTTTATGTGCCAATTAAAAAAGTGAGAAACTGGTCGTGGGAATCTTACTGGATCGTACAAGGAGCTTTTTCCTGGGTTTTAGCTCCCTGGATTTTTGCATACTTCACCGTACCAAATTTGGGTGATGTTTTGAGTGGTGCCCCAGTTAATTCAATTTTGAATACAATATTCTTTGGCGCGTTATGGGGTGTAGGCGGATTAACATTTGGATTGAGCATGCGCTTTCTGGGTGTTGCTATGGGGCAATCAATTGCGCTTGGGTTTTGTGCAGCTTTCGGTACACTTGCCGCTCCAATTATTGAAGGGGGCAATTTATTCAAAACTCATGAAGGTATTATGATATTGATCGGGGTTTCAATTTGCATTGTGGGAATTGCAATAGTTGGTTATGCGGGAGCCTTACGTTCAAACGGTATGTCGGAAAAGGATAAGAAAAATGCAATCAAAGAATTTGCGCTAAAGAAAGGATTGCTGATCGCAATTTTAGCCGGAGTAATGAGCGCGTGTTTTAGTTTAGGTCTTACGGGAATTTCGGGTGTAATTGACGCTGGGAACAAAGTGAAAGAGGCTGCCCAATTCTATGGAACCGATCCATTATTTGTTTCTAATCCAATTTACATTCTTGTAATGTTTGGTGGATTCCTCACAAACTTTGTGTACTGTATTTATCTCAACTTTATAAATAAAACATTTACAGATTATACCAATACAATTCCATCAGTCCTCGCAACCAATGTTTTGTTTTGCCTTATTGGAGGAACGCTCTGGTATTTGCAGTTTTTCTTTTTTGGAATGGGGCAAAGCATGTTACCCCAAGCCATGATTGTATTCGGTTGGAGTATCCTTATGGCAATGAATATTCTGTTCAGTAATGTTTGGGGAATAATTCTTAATGAATGGAAGGGAGCCGATGCAAAAACAATTTCAGTTTTGGTGTTGGGATTGTTGGTTCTAATTTTTTCAACCTTTGTGATAAAATTTTAATAGCACAGGAGTTTCTCATGAAAGATGTTAAGACGATTGAAAAGACTTATCAACTTGCAAAAGCACAGTACGCTGAATTAGGCGTTTGTACCGATGAAGCCATTCAAAAAATGGAACAGGTGAAAATTAGTTTACATTGCTGGCAGGCCGATGATGTAGGAGGGTTCGAAGCTCCGGACGCCGAACTTGGCGGCGGCGGTATTCAGGTTACCGGCAATTATCCCGGAAAAGCAAGAACAATTCTGCAGCTGAGAAATGATATTGAAAAGGTGATGAGATTGCTTCCCGGAAAACAGAGATTAAATCTACATGCGATTTACGGAGATTTTAATGGTGAAAAAGTTGATAGAAATGAAATTGAGATTAAACATTTTCAAAGCTGGATCGATTGGGCTAAAAATCTCGGCATAGGTCTCGATTTTAATCCAACCTGTTTTTCTCATCCTTTTGCCGATGATGGTTTTACACTTTCAAGTAAAAATGAATCACATAGAAAATTTTGGATTGAACATGTAAAACGCACCCGCAAAATTGCGGCAGAAATGGGAAGACAATTAGGTATACCGACAGTAAATAATATCTGGATACCGGACGGGTCCAAAGATATTCCTGTAGATAGAAACACTCATAGATCAATACTAAAAAAATCTTTAGATGAAATATTTGCTGTAGAATATCCAAAAGAATATCTGCTCGATTCGGTTGAAAGCAAATTGTTCGGGATTGGTTCTGAATCTATGGTTGTTGGTTCTCACGAATTTTATTTGGGCTATGCGGTTAAGAATAATAAACTACTCTGTTTAGATACCGGACATTTTCATCCAACCGAACAAATTGGTGATAAAATATCTTCGGTATTGCAATTCGTTGATGGGTTGCTATTACATGTCAGCCGCGGTGTCCGCTGGGATAGCGACCATGTTGTTATTTTTAATGATGAGCTGCAATTAATCGCTCAAGAAATTATAAGATGCAATGCTTTGGGTAGAGTGAATATAGGACTCGATTATTTCGATGGCAGCATTAATCGTGTTGGGGCTTACGTTATAGGAACAAGAGCCGCGCAGCTAGCATTTCTTTATGCATTACTTGAACCAATTTCCAAACTCAAACAATTTGAAGAATCGGGTAAAAACTTTGAAAGACTGGCTTACTTAGAATTACTCAAGACCAAACCCTACTCCGCTGTTTTTGATTATTACTGTTTAAAAAATAACGTCCCTGTAGGGGAGGATTATATTACCGAGATTCAAAAGTATGAGAATGAAGTCATCAGTAAAAGATAATTCACTTTAATTTTTTCGGATACGAAATTGTCGCCCAACTAGGGTATGGTTCTCTTAACAGAATAGATTCGTTATCGCAGTATTGGTTTGAATAAAAAAGCTTGATCCGCATTTTATTTTGAACCAAGCTTTAAAGAGGTTAGTAACTACTTTTAATTAAAATACCAATTCTTTGCTTCTTCTGAAGTTCAGGTTTTTTCTTGAGCGGCAATTGAATTAATACCAAATACAATCAATAAAAGTTTTGTCGATACTATTTTACCTCTCATTCACCGCTCTGTTTATTTGACTTCAAAGTGATATTTACCTGAGCCAAGATTTAATAATGTTCTTCCGGCTTCAACTTTTACAAACTGGAATTCAGAAACAGTGTCTATAGACTTACCGCTTTCAGTTATATTTTCTTTTATAGCCGTTGGCAAGTAAACGCTGGCAGTTGTGTTTGCAGGTATTTCAATATCAAGCATAATAATTCCATTCTGCAGTTTCCATGAGGATTTTATTACGCCATAAATTGAATTGTACTCTGCTTCAGCGAAAGTCAATTTAGTATTAATTAGGGGTTTAAAAATTATATTTTTATAGCCAGGTTTTTCTGGATCAAACCCAATTCCCGCAACGTCACTGTACAACCATTTCCCAACGGCGCCATAAGCGTAATGATTAAAGGAATTCATTCCCTCGCTTTGAAATGTTCCGTTTGGTTTAATTCCATCCCAGCGTTCCCAAATAGTAGTTGCCCCCTTAGTAACAGGATAGAGCCATGACGGATATTGTTTTCTAAATAATAGCTCGAATGCCAAATCCTGATAGCCAAAATCTGAAAGAATTTTTGATGTATGAGATGAACCTAAGAATCCGCTTGTTATATGTCCAAATCTTTTTACATCTTCAGCTAATCTTTCAGCGGCAATAGATTTATAATTGTCCGGAACTAAATCAAACGCAAGAGCCAGCAAGTACGCTGTTTGTGTATTTGAGCCTATTCTTCCTTTCTCTGTTATAAATTCTTTTTGAAAAGCATTCTTAATATTTTTCATTAAAACGAAAAATTCCTCAGCATCATTATTTTTTTCAAGAATGATTGCAATTTTCCGTATCAAACTTGTTGAGTAATAATAATAGGCTGTTCCAATTAAATCCTTGTCGGTAGTAGCTCCCGGGTAATCCGATTTTGTTGTCGCGAAGGCCAGCCAGTCTCCGTAACCTACTCCCTTACTCCAGATGAAGGATTCACCAGCTTGTTTTTTTAGGTAATTAATCCAGCTCTTCATTGATTCATATTGAACTTCCAAAATTCTTTTATCGCCATAGTTTTGATAAATAGTCCATGGAATCACTATTCCGGCATCAGCCCATCCGGCGGCGCCCCCTTCGTTGGGTAGAATATTTGGAATTACATGAGGAATTCTGCCGTCACTAAATTGATCGGCAATAAAATCTTTCATCCATTTTGTAAAGAAACTTGCCGCGTCAACATTAAAACATGCTGTTGGCGCAAAGACCTGCGCGTCGCCGGTCCAACCTAATCTTTCGTCGCGCTGAGGGCAGTCGGTTGGTACATCTAAAAAGTTGCCACGCAAACCCCAATAAATATTTTTCTGAAGCTGATTTACTAATGAATCGGAACATGTAAAATATCCGGTCTGCTTCATATCAGAATGAATTACTTTACCTGACAAATCAGCTAAATCTATTTCCCCTTTATAATCACTAATTGAAACGTATCTGAATCCTTGAAAAGTAAAGCGTGGTTCATAGGTCTCAACCCCTTCGCCTTTAAAAATATATTCAATTTTTTGTTTCGCCTTGCGGAGATTGTCAAAATACATATTCCCTTTTTGATCAAGGACTTCGGCGTGCTTTAAAGTAATTTTATCTCCAGAATTACCCTTTAATTTGAATTGTACCCAGCCGACCATATTCTGCCCAAAATCAAATACTGTTTCTCCGTTTGGTGTTATAAATTTTTTAATAGGTTTAATTGTTTCGGTTATTTTAACCTCTTCTCCCTCTGATGAAACAAGGTTTTTATTATCGAAATATTTTATTTCAACGCCACTCCAGCTTTTATCATCATAATTTGGTTTGTCCCAATCATTCTTTTCTAGACGCGCATCATAAAATTCACCATCATAAATGCCAGACATTAAAATAGCTCCAGTAGAAGATTTCCAAGAATCATCTGATATAATTGTTTCGGAAGAGCCATCAGCAAATTCAACGACTATCTGTAATAAAAGCGCAAGTTTATCCCCATAATTGTTTTTAGCGTAATCCCACTTTAATGGTCCTCTGTACCAGCCGTCGCCAAGAATTACTCCAGCGGCGTTTTTCCCGGAAGTTAAATTTGAGGTTATATCATAAACCTGATACTGAAGCCGTTTGTTGTAGCTTGTCCAGCCAGGTGTGAACAATTGATCGCTGACTTTCTTCCCATTTAAGTGAAATTCATAAAGACCATGACTTGTTACATAGGCACGGGCATTCTTAATCTTTTTGTTTAAGGAAAACTCCTTTCGCAGCATTGGGCAAGGGTTATAGCCATTCTCATTTTCGATTAATTTTGGCTCAATCCATTTTGCTTTCCAATCAGCTGAATTTAAAAGTCCCATTTCCCAAAAGGCGGGTTCGCTCCATTTTGTTTGACTTCCATCATTTCCCCAAATTTTAACCTGCCAGTAAATTCTTTCTTCGGAAAATAATTTTCTACCGGCATATTCGAGTTGATTTGATTGATCCGAGATAATCTTATCAGTATCCCAAATTAGGTTTTTATTTGACTTTAGATCAGCGGCTGATTTCGCGGCTTTAATGTGATAAGCCTTTTGCATAAAATTTCTTTTATTCGAAATAATTTCCCAACTAAGTCGGGGGCTCTGTGTTTCAATTCCAATAGGATTCGTTTTATACTCTGTCCGCAAATTGGTAATTTTTTCAGAATCGGCTCCACTCAAATCACTGAAAAACAACGCAATCGTGATAATGACAAAAAAACAGGTGTTCTTATAAATCGACAGATTAGTTTTCATGAGAGAGTCCATTAAAATATTAAATATGTAATTTTAGAAATAGTGAATTAAGCAAGAAAAAATACTATTAAAAGGAACTTTGAAAAGTAATAATAGCCCAATTAATTTGATAAAATTTGGTTGAGTGTACATATCTTAAGTGTAATGGTTAAGGGGACAATTATTGAACGATATTATTAATTAAATTAGTATTCGCGGAATAATATAATTCAATAAAATGGACCTCATCTATGAAAAAAATACTGTTATTTATGATCGCTTTTTGTACTCTTCTTAATGCGTACAATGAAAGTTCAAATAAAAATAAATCTAAAAATCTTGTGGAGTTCGTTAATCCGCTTGTAGGTACCGATTCGGAACGACTCCTCTCAAATGGTAATACCTACCCGGCAATAGCACTACCATGGGGAATGAACTTCTGGACTCCACAGACCGGGAAAATGGGGAACGGTTGGCAGTATACTTATGATGCTAATAAAATTTGCGGATTCAAACAAACGAGACAACCATCCCCCTGGATAGGCGATTATGGGGCTTTTTCGATAATGCCCTTAACTGGAACATTAAAAATAAATGAGGAGGAAAGGGCCGCCTACTTTAGTCATAAAAGAGAAATTGCAAAACCATATTATTATCAGACTTACCTCGGTGATCATAATGTGTGGGTTGAAATAACTCCTACTGACCGATCAGCACAGTTTCGAATAAAATATCCTAAATCTGAAAGCTCATATCTTCTAATTGACGCATTCTTTAAAGGGTCGTATGTAAAAATCTTTCCAAAAGAAAAAAAGATAATTGGGTATTCCAGAAATAATGAGGGGGGCGTACCAGAAAATTTTCATAATTATTTTGTTATCTATTTTGATAAAGATATCGATTCAACTTTTACCTGGAACGAAAAAGATATTTACCCGGAAAAGCTAGAAGAAAAGGGGAATCATGTTGGTGCTGTTCTCAAATTTAAAACTAAGCAAAATGAAATTGTCAATCTGAAAATAGCATCTTCGTTTATAAGTTATGAGCAAGCGGAATTAAATCTGCAAAGAGAAATTTGGAACGATTCGTTTGATGAGACGATGAATAAGGCAATAGAGACCTGGAATAAGGAACTTAGCAGAATTGAAATAGAAGGGGGAACGGAATCTCAGCTTATCACTTTTTATACCGCATTGTATAGAACATTATTGTTTCCCAGAAAATTTTATGAGTTTGATAAGGACAACAATATTATTCATTATAGCCCTTATAATGGAAAAGTACTGCCAGGTTATATGTTTACCGATAATGGGTTTTGGGATACCTTCCGAGCAGTATTCCCATTTTTTACGATTATGTATCAAGATATGAATTCAAAAATAATGGAAGGACTCGTTAATACGTATAAGGAGAGCGGATGGCTTCCTGAATGGGCAAGTCCAGGGCATCGGCGAAGCATGATCGGTTCAAATTCGGCATCAATAATAGCCGATTCATATTTAAAGGGAATTAGAGGTTATGATATTAACACTCTATATGAAGCTATCCTTAAAAATTCCGAAAACGAAGGACCGATAAAATCTGTTGGGCGACAGGGGGTTAAATACTATAATTCGCTGGGATACATTCCGTATGATGTTGGCGTTAATGAAAATACCGCAATAACATTAGAGTATGCCTATGCCGATTTTACAATAATGAAGCTTGCACAAGCACTAAAAAGACCTCAAAGTGAAATTGATTTATTTGCTAAACGAGCAATGAATTATAAAAATGTCTTCGATCAATCAACCAATTTTATGCGCGGAAAAAATCAGGATGGAAGCTGGCAAGCACCATTTAGAGCAGATAAATGGGGTGATGCTTTTACAGAAGGATCGGCGTGGCATTATACATGGTCGGTCTTTCACGATCCGCAGGGATTAATAAATTTAATGGGAGGGAGAGAAAAGTTTATAAGTAAACTTGATTCTGTTTTTACAACTCCGCCGACATTCGATTTTTCCTATTACAAAAGACAGATCCATGAAATTACTGAAATGCTAATTGCTGGTATGGGGCAATACGCGCATGGCAATCAACCAATTCAACACGCAATTTATTTATACAATTATGCTGGCGAACCATGGAAATCTCAAAAATGGGTTAGAGAAACTATGGATATATTATACACACCAAATCCGGATGGATTATGTGGTGATGAGGATAATGGACAAACATCCGCTTGGTATGTGATGTCGGCCGCCGGATTTTATCCGGTTTGTCCGGGAACTGATCAATATGTTTTAGGGTCACCTCTATTTAATAAAATTACTTTTCATCTTGAGAATGGAAAAACTTTTGTAGTAAATGGAAAAAATAATTCAGCGGAAAATGTTTATATAAAAAACGCTTCTCTTAACGGAAAAAATTATACAAAGAATTTTATTCGTCAAGATGATATAATGAATGGGGGCACATTAAATTTTGAAATGAGTGATATTCCAAATTATAAAAGGGGAATCAATCTAGCTGATTTCCCATACTCGTTTTCAAATCAGAAAAAGTAAATAGCTGTTGTAGTAATATTTTAGGTTGATGCAAATTTTCGGAAGGAATGATATTGATGAAGCCGTATAACTTACAATCAGTGTATTTGTTAATGATTTTGTTATTCTATTTTTCCGGTTGTTCTAATGTTGATGTAACAAAATATGTTGATCCCAATATTGGCGGAGTTGCCCCATTGTTAACAACTAAAACTCCCACTGTTCATAGACCTCATAGTATGGTTCGAGTTTTCCCCGTAACAAAGCCCAGATTAAATGACCGCTATTTGAGCGATAAAATTTATGGTTTTGCTTTAAACATGCCGGCATACAGGATGGGACACGTGACCGAATTAATGCCGATAAGTGGAAAACTTATCATCAATAAAAATGAATACGCTTCTTTATACGATCACGATTTGGAGGAAGTTCACCCCTGGTATCACAAAGTTTTGTTGGAGGATTATGAAATCAGCGCAGAGTGGACAACAACCGAACGAACAGTTTTGTATAAATTCCAATACAATTCGAGCGATACCAATAGAGTATTATTTAAATCCAGCCGTAATGCTCATCTAAGAATTATAGATGATTACTCAATTTGCGGCTGGGAAGAGTTTGAAAAGACAAAGCAATACTTCTTTGCGAGTTTTAACACTCCATTTTTTAAGTCTGGTGTATTCAATTCTAAAAATGAAATTCGATTTAATTCTGAGATTTCCGGGGAAGCTGTTGGATTGTTTCTAAACTTTGGGAAAGAGGTGAAACAAGTTGAAGTGAGAATTGGAATCTCTTTCATTGATGAAAAACAAGCGGAAGAAAATTTAATAAAGGAAACTTCAAATAAAAGTTTTGAGGATGTAAAAAAGAATAGTTATTTAATTTGGAAGGATGCCCTCGGCAAAATTAAAATTGAAGGGGGAACCGAAAGGGAAAAAAGAATTTTTTATACTTCCTTGTACCGTTCCATGGAACGAATGGTTAACATTAGCGAGTACGGAAGATACTACAGCGGCTACGATAAAAAAATTCACAAAGATGATGGAAGACCATTTTATGTTGATGACTGGCTTTGGGATACCTATAGAAGTCTTCATCCGTTAATGCTTATTATTAATCCGTCTCAGCAAGCGGATATGATTCAATCGTATATACGAATGTATGAACAAAGCGGCTGGGTGCCGGGATTCCCGCAATTCTATGGTGAGTTCTCCGCAATGATCGGGTTTCATTCAGCGGCACTGGTCTGGGATACTTATCAAAAAGGTGTAAGAAATTTTGATGTTGAAAAAGCTTATGAAGGATTAAAGAAAAATGCTACTAAAGCAACAATGGTTCCCTGGAGAAGCGGAGAAATGTGCTCGCTCGACAGTTTTTATGTTGAGAATGGATTCTATCCTGCATTGGCTGAAAATGAAAAAGAAACAGAGTTATTGGTTGATGATTTTGAAAAACGTCAATCGGTTGCTGTTACACTTGAACATAGTTATGATGACTGGTGTCTAGCGCAATTGGCAAAAGCTCTCGGCAAAAATTCCGATTATGAATATTTTATAAAACGTTCACAGAATTACCGGAATTTATTTAATCCGGCTAACGGATTTTTTGCGCCTAAATCCGCAGATGGAAAATGGATTGAACCTTTCGATCCTCAACTCTCCGGTGGAATTGGAAACAGAATGTATTTTACAGAGAATAACGCATGGACCTGGAATTTTAGCGTTCAGCATGATATTCCCGCTTTAATAGAGTTGCTCGGAGGTAGAGAAAAATTCATACAAAAAGTTGACGCGATTTTTAATGAAGCTCCCCGCTCAAAATGGAAGTTTATGGGGCAGTCACCGGACGCGACCGGATTAAATGGAATGTTCGTAGCTGGCAATGAACCATCGATGCATATTCCATATCTGTATAACTACGCCGGAGAAGCATGGAAAACTCAGCGCCGCATTAGAGAAGTGATGAATATGTGGTTTGATGACCGCCCTCTTGGAATTCCGGGTGATGAGGATGGCGGTGGATTATGCTCGTGGTATGTTTTTTCAGCTATGGGATTTTATCCGGTTACTCCCGGGAGTGGTGAGTATGCAATCGGGACTCCATTCTTTGAAAAAATTTCAATTCAGCTGCCGACAGGAAGCGTGTTTAAAATTGAGGCGTTAAATCATTCAAGAAAAAATAAGTATATACAATCCGCTGAATTAAACGGTATAGAACTTAATCATGCTTTTTTAAAACATGCTGATATCAATAATGGAGGGACTTTAAAATTCATTATGGGTGATAGACCGAATAAATCCTGGGGTGCTAATTAATTTGAGGATGACTTTTAAAATAAGTTATATTTTTTTCAATTGGTTAAATAGGTGCTCGATGAAATTAAAAAATACTTTCCTATTGGTAACTTGGCTGATAATCATCTTTAATCCAATAGTTTTTATTGCTCAGGAAGCAATAAATAATTTCCAAACTCTCAAAACTGAGTTTTTGAATCCTTCAAAAGAATTTGGAAGTGTACCGTTTTTTGTTTTGAATAATGATGTATCGAAAGAAGAAGTTGAAGCAAACATGATTGAATTGAAAAATTCTGGCTGTGGCGGTATTATATTCCATCCTCGTCCGGGATTAATCATCGAATATTTATCAGAGAATTGGTTTGAGTTATTCAGGCATGCCGTAGAAGTTGGAAATAAAATAGGAATGAATGTATGGATTTATGACGAGAACTCTTATCCAAGCGGTTTTGCGGGAGGGCATGTTCCCGCCGAGATGCCTGAATCTTACAATCATGGTCAAGGATTACAGCCAAAAGACACTACTACTATTCCTCATGATTATTTGGATTATTTTATAATACTAAAAAAAGATGGGGACAAATATATTGATGTAACATACTCCGCCGGAAAGGAAATTGGTAAGCATGGCGAGTATATCATGTTCAAAAAAACATACTATCAAAAGAAAGATTGGCATGGCGGATTTCCCTATGTTGATATTCTTCACGAAGGAGTAACACAAAAATTTCTTGATGTGACTCTTACCGGTTATGTGAAAACTGCCTCTGATCAGTTTGGTAAAATTGTTCAAGGTGTTTTTACCGATGAACCTGAGATGAATACTCCCGGGGGAATTAGGTGGACTCCCGATTTGTTTAAAATATTTACCAAACATTGGGGATATGATTTACAACCAAACTTACCTTCATTATATAAAGAAGTTGGGGATTGGAAAAAGATACGACATAATTATACTCGAACTTTACTTTCTCTATTTATTGAGAGATGGTCCGTTCCAACCAGTGAATATTATAAAAAGTTAGGACTAAAGTATACGGGCCATTACTGGGAACATGGTTGGCCTGCAATAAGAATGGGTCCCGATAACATGGCGATGTACGCTTATCACGACGTTCCAGGGATAGATATGCTTTTTAATCAATTCAATGAGGAATCCCCAAACGCACAATTCGGCAATGTTCGCGCAGTAAAAGAACTTTCAAGTGTAGCAAATCAATTTGGCAGAAAGAGAACTTTAAGCGAAACTTACGGCGGCGCAGGTTGGGAAATTACATTTAAAGATTTAAAACGATTAGGTGATTGGCAGTACGCTCTTGGTGTAAATCTAATGAACCAGCATTTGCATTTTTTTTCAATTGCCGGCTCAAGAAAATATGATTACCCTCCCTCTTTTTCTTATCACAATCCTTGGTTTAAAAATTATAAATACTTAAATGAATATTTCAATCGGCTTTCGGTTGCTCTCTCCTCAGGTAAACAGATTAATAAAATATTAGTCATTGAACCAACAACTACGGGGTGGATGTATGATTCCTTTATAAGAAATCTGCGCCATTCTCAAATATTTAAAATCGGAGAATCATTTCAAGAATTCGTTACGATACTTGAAAAGAACCAGGTGGAATATGATTTAGGCTCGGAGGATATAATTTCCAATCATGGGGTAGTAAGTGGGAAGGGTTTTAAAGTGGGAGAAAGAACTTATTCTCTTGTTGTTATTCCTCCTCTTACAGAAACATTGGATAACAAGGTTTATGAACTATTAAAAAAATATGTTGATTCCGGCGGATCCCTAATATCGTTTTCAAATCCAAACAGGGTTAATGGAGAAATACATGATGAAACGGCTAAATTTTTCAAAAATAAAACTGTAGTAAAAGTTGATTCGCTAGACCAAAAAATAATTTCATCATACTTTTTAAATGAAGAAATAAAATTTGAAAATATTAAAGGAGGAAATTTATTCCATCACAGAAGAATAATGGATGATGGACAAATTATATTTCTAGTCAATTCAAGTTTGGATGAAGCTGTTTCCGGATCTTTGTTGCTTCAAGGTAAAGATGCCGTTTTGTTAGATGCATTTAAAGGCGAAGTAATTGATTATGATGAAAATGCTGATGGGAAAAACATTAAAATAAATTTCGAAATGAATCCCGCTGAAAGTATGCTTTTTTATGTTTCGAATAAAAAACAAAACGGACTACAAAAGAAATTTGCGAAGCAAGTACTTCCTGTTAATACCGGTTCAAGTCTGAAAGTATTGCCAAGTCAGCAAAATGTACTGCCAATTGATTTTTGCGATCTGGAAGTAAATGGCCGCAAAATTCAAAGTATGCATGTTTATGATGCTTCACAAAAAGCTTTTATTGAAAATGGATTTAATAATGGAAATCCATGGGATCAGAAGGTTCAGTACAAAACTAACATTCTCGATAGAAATAATTTTAGTGCAAGTAGCGGTTTTAAAGCTTCATACAATTTTAAAGTTGTTGAAGATTTTGACTTTTCTGGCCTTACCGCTGTTGTTGAGCGTCCGGAACTATGGACTGTGCAAATAAATAATAAAACCATAGCTCCAATAAAAGGGGAATGGTGGCTTGATCGTTCCTTCGGCGTATTCAAGATAGGAGATTTCGTGAAAATGGGAGAAAATAATATCACCATTAATTGTTCACCTATGTCCGTTCACGCCGAGATCGAACCGGTTTATATTTTGGGAAATTTCTCCGTTCAGCCTGAAGAAAAAGGATGGTCAATCTATGCTCCAAAAAATAATTTCACTACCGGAAGCTGGAAAGCTCAAGGGTTTCCGTTTTATTCATGGGATGTTTCTTATAAAAAGGAATTCGATGTGCAGCAGAAATCTTCTTATTACGAAATTGGTCTTGGAAATTGGAAAGGTACGGTAGCGGAAGTTTTTGTAAATGATAATTCAGCCGGTCTTATTGCTCTTGCAAAGGATAGACTAGATGTTAGTAAATATATCAAAAAAGGGAAAAATTTAATTGAGGTTAAAATAGTGGGTAGTTTGAAAAACTTACTTGGACCGCACCATAATAATCCAGCTCCCGGATTTGTTGGATTTGTTAGCTGGCGAAAAGTTAATGGAATGACTGCCGGAAAAGATTATCAGCTGCTTGACTATGGATTGATGGATGATTTTTATCTTTATCAGAATCAGTAAGTTTAATATTCCTTGAGATATCTAAAATGGAGTTGTTGTGTCTAAGCTATTTCTATTTTGCTTTATTCTAATTCATTTTTTTGTTTTTGAGGTCTCAAGCGGGCAAGAGAAAATAATAGCTGGAGTGGATAATACTTACTCGATTGGTAATGTGAAGTTGATTCCTATTTACGATTTGATGGAAAAATTTCGAGAGAAACAGAGTTTATTTTTAACTGAGAAAGAATAAAAGCAGATATGAAATTGAAAAAGAATTGAATTGCGCATAAATCTTCAAAACACTGGGAAAAGTAGAATTACTATTAATCATATTATTGGAATTGTTACCATAACTCTTATGTCGATTATCTGTCATGGTCAACCAAAAATTGAAAATACCGGCGGTGTTGAACAACCCCGCATAGTAAACATAGTTAATTTTATTCGTCTGCTTGAACCGAGATATAATAGCAGAATTACTGAGGAAATATTGTATCAGACAGTTGTGAGTCAATTGGACTTAATGAAGAAGTATAGAGTTGGTGGAACTTTTCTTTTACAGTATGATGCACTTATGGATTCACGTTACCAAAAACTTTTAAAGGAATTGCCAGCGGAATATGAAGTAGGCGCGTGGTGGGAAATTCCTCAACCGCTTGTGGAGAAAGCCGGACTAAAATGGCGCGGGCGTTATTCGTGGGATTGGCACGCCAATGTTGGTTTTTCAATAGGATATACACCCAATGAAAGAGAGAAACTTGTTGATATTTATTTCGAAGATTTCAAAAAAATATTCGGGTATTATCCGAAGTCGGTAGGTTCGTGGTTCATTGATGAAGTTACGTTAAACCATATGTATGAAAAATACGGCATCATCGCTTCGTGTAATTGCCGCGATCAGATTGGAACCGACGGTTATACAATTTGGGGCGGATATTGGAACCAAGGATATTATCCAAGTCAAGTAAATTCGTACATGCCAGCTCAGAATTCGGAGAATCAGATACCTGTCCCGATTTTCAGAATGCTTGGCAGTGACCCTGTGCGTCAATATGATGATGGAATTGGTAAGTTAAAACAGGGTGTCATAACTCTTGAGCCGGTATATAAAAATGGCGGAGGCGATTCAGCATGGGTGAATTGGTATTTCAATGAGTTCGTTGAGGGACCTTGTATCAACTATGCTTATGTTCAGTCGGGGCAGGAAAATTCATTTACTTGGGCGAAAATGGAAAAAGGATTTACAATTCAAATTCCGTTAATAGCAAAGTTAAGGGGTGAAGGAAAAATTAAAGTTAAAACTCT
The DNA here is from genome assembly GCA_019638015.1 of Melioribacteraceae bacterium. Taxonomy (NCBI): domain Bacteria; kingdom Pseudomonadati; phylum Ignavibacteriota; class Ignavibacteria; order Ignavibacteriales; family Melioribacteraceae; species Melioribacteraceae bacterium. The sequence continues at coordinate 840,061 of JAHBUP010000001.1, forward strand.
CGCAGAATCCGGCGCTTGGTTCAAAAAGAATTTTAAAGTAACCCCTCCAACCTCTTTAACGGCACTTGGCAAATTCGCCAACGATGACCGCAAAACAGTTTGGTTTAACAGCCGTTTTTATCGAACCAACATTATTTGGGAAAAGGGAAGTCTCCGATTTAGGGATATTCATCTATTCGATGAAAAACTTCAATCCGATTATCTGAATAAAAATAACGAATTGACAACCTGCAATTATTATACTCTTCCTTTTGTCGATGGAAAAAGCTGGAGCGATTCAAATCATTATGCTGGATTATATCTTAAATCAATTCTAAACGGTAAAGAAGTTCTACTGGAAGGAGGAATGCCGATCGTTAATGATACTCGTGAGGGCACTCTCAAAATTTTATGGCCTCTTAAGAATGCTGAAGGAGTATTCTTAATTGAAATGAATGAACGAGAAATTAAAATGAAACTTGAAAGTAAACTTTTGATTGATTGGTTTCTCGAGTTTGAGGTATCCGAAAGATTTGATCTCCCCATCAAAAATATGAATGAAAATAGGATTGAATGTAAATTAAAAGAACACGTGTACAATGTTTATATTAAAAATGGGTCTTACTCTACATCAGAAAAAAGAGGATACTATAAATTATTGCCTGAAAAGGAAGGACTAATTATTGATTTATCGATCAGATAATTTCTTGCGATATGATTGTTAATTAATCTTTCTCCAAATCAGCTTGTCAATTCGGCAAATCTATACGCTCCACTTAACGACGCTTTAGTTATGTATTGATAAGCTGATACACTAATCCTACTCTGTATCGCTGTATGTACATGTCCTGCAAATACCGCCAATAATTTTCTGCACGACAACAATTCAATTAAAAATTGATAAGTAGAATTTAAATTCCCACTTTCTGGCCAACGTTCTCTTTTTTCAGTTATATAATTTTTGTCATATTCTGAACCCCATCTTGGATCCCCTATTGTAGAAACAGAATTTCTTGATAGAGCAATCGGTTGATAAATTGGGATGTGCATACATAGAATTATAGGATAATTTTTTCTTGCTTGCTCTCTGAAAAATTCAACCTGTTCAGCACTGATTTGAAATGTAGAATTATCGATCGAGACAAAGTTCACATCCTTAAAAATTTTCGAGGTGTACAATGGATTTTCACCATTAAATAAAGGACTCAGCCGTTCTGAAATCCATTTGTCTCTTAGATCATGTGAGTTCCCAGGCATTCCTTCAAAATGCCAATCATGATTGCCCGCTGTGTATATATATTCAATCCCACATTCATCAAGCCGGGTTTTTACATAAGCTACGTTGTCTATAGTTGGATTATTAATTATATCTCCGGTCAGCAAAATTAAATCAACATTTTTTTTTCTTGCCTCCTCGAGAATTCCTTCAAAATGTTGTTCCTTTGTACCGGCAATGTCGGTGAGATAGTGCTTTGGGTCTTTATATGCAACATCCATTCTAGATGTAAACTCGGGATATTCCGATTTTCCATTTTTCAAAATTGAGAGATGTGAATCACTAATATGGATGAAACTTACCTTTTCTTTAATACTTTTGCACTTTATCACGGTATTATAACTATCAAAATTATGATCAACGCTTAACCATTCATCAGAATTTAAAGGTGTTGTATTAAAAGAATGGCCAAGTGAAAGTTTTTCCCATGGTAAAAGAATTGAAGCGGTTCCTACTGCAATATTTCTGAAAAAAATTTTTCTCTTCATTTGACACTCCCGATTATTTTAGAAACTTCATATTTATATTTTGCTTTAATCCGCTCCCATTAAAGACTCGATCGAATCCAAATTTATTCTTTGCAAATAAGAAAAAAGTCAGAATTTAGAAAATCACAATAGATAATAAACTTATTTGAGCGCCCTAGTATAATATTTTCGACCAATACGGGCAAACCTAAGATTTATACTAATAAACCAGTCTATTATCTTAACTAAATTTATCATTACAATGACGTTTCAGCATTCTTCTGTGAACGGAATAATATAATTCTATTGAGGCAAAATGTGAAAAAATCTAATAATGTAGTTGCCGGACTGATTTTTATAAATCTTTTGTTTACCGGTATTGTTTCAGGCCAGTCTTTAGCAGGAACGGATGAATTGGGAAGAACCCTTCTTCTGAACGATTCCGTAGGAAATCTTCAAAAAAGTAAAAATGTGGCCATATTTTATTTTTTGTGGCATGATGAGGGACTTATTGCCGGAGATGCATGGGATTTAAGCGAGATTGTAGCCGAGCACCCCGAAGTACTAAACGATTTTGATAATCCGAACTGGGGTATTCAGCAGCCCGGTACAGCTTACTATTGGGGTCAGCCTCTCTACGGTTATTATAGAGCGGAAGATTATTGGGTTAGTTTGAGAAGTGTTCAATTGCTCACCGATGCCGGCGTTGATATTCTTGTTATTGACGCGACGAATAAGGAAACATATGGAAGGAACGCGGATGTATTAATGAAAGCGATGGACGCGGTCCGCGCTCAGGGAAAAAATCCCCCTAAAATTGTTTTTTATACTAATACAGAATCCGGTTTCACAATGCAGCAGGCTTATGATAATTTTTATAAACAGGGAGCGAAATATTATCATCCGGAATGCTGGTTTTACCTTGAAGGAAAACCTTTAATTATTGGAATATCCTCTGAAGCAAAAGGAATGGAGTATGAAAATTTCTTTACTTACAGAGAATCGCAATGGCCTACCGAAAAATATAAAACAAACAGCTGGCCCTGGATAGCATTTACCAGACCGCAGCAAGTTCATTTTAACGCGAAAGGAGAAAAGGAAATTGTGAATGTGGCGGTAGCTCAGCATCCCAATCCGAAAGCGGGGATGGGCGGTTCTGCATTCTATGGTAACAGAGATAACTGGGGAAGAAGTCATAGAAATGGTTACAATGGAAATCCTGAAGTTGATATCCGTTACGGTTATAATATGCAGGAACAATGGGATTTTGCGATTAAGGAAAATCCTCCATTTGTTTATGTAACAGGATGGAATGAATGGATAGCCGGAAAATTTCCAAGTAAAGACAGCAATCCCGAGCATTCATGGTTCTGCGATCAGGCGAGCCCGGAATACAGCCGCGATATTGAACCCACAAGAACAGCAGGATTAAAAGATAACTATTATATGCAGTTGGTTAATAATATCAGAAGATATAAAGGAGTTGAGGCGAGCGCGGCTGTGGGTAAAAGTATATCAACAAAAAGTTTTGATGATTGGAAAAATGTGGAGCCAGTTTATATAGATTATATCGGCGATACTGGCGAACGTAATTGTTCCGGTATGCAAAAAAGTCCAAAAGTTATTTATACTAACAATACCGGCAGAAATGATTTTCATCAGTTAAAAATTTCGAGAGATTCAAAGTATGTTTATTTCTATGCTGAGACAGTAAATAATATTACTCGAAACTCCGGCAGCAACTAGATGCGTCTTTATATTGATAGTGATAGAAAATTCTCATCAGGCTGGAATGGTTATGATTATAGAATTGTCACTGGAAACAAACTTCAAAAATATACCGGAGGCGAGTGGAAAGACTTATGCTCCGTTAAATACGAAGTGAATAAAAACAGAATGATGATCACTGTTCCAAGAAAACATATTAGTGATTTCTCCCTGGAATTAAATTTTGAATTCAAGTGGTCGGATAATATGCAGGATTCAAGCGATCCGCTGGACTGGTATCTCAATGGAGACGCCGCGCCCGGCGCCAGATTCAACTGGATCTATTCAGAAAAATAAATTGGTACAAAATAGTTTTATTAAAAAAGAGAACTTATATGCCGGTAGTAAAAAAAATATTACATGCTTTGGTTTCAGTGTTGCTGCTTACTGTGGTTACACTGAATGCTGAAACAATTACAACAATTAAATCTGAGAAAAACAGTGTAATTAATCATGGAGCGAAAGCTGATGGAATTAGTGATGATACCGCGGTTTTCCAAAAAGCGCTCGACGCGGCAAGTATAAAAGGGGGAATTGTATCTGTTCCTTCAGGCACTTATTTAATTGCCGGATCAATTACAATTCCGGAGGGAGTTACTCTTCAGGGTGAATGGCAGGCACCTCACAATACTGCTCTTGGAAAAGGAAGCGTACTATTTGCAACCGGTTCAGCAGGAAATGAAAACGGGTCCCCTCTAATTAATCTGACAAGTAATAGTTGCGTTAAAGGCATAACCATTTTTTATCCCGATCAAGATATAAACAACGTGAAATCATATCCCTGGACAATTCAGGGAAAGGGAACTAACTGCAGTGTAATTGATGTCACTCTCGCGAATCCGTATAAAGGCATAGATTTCGGAACCCATTCAAATGAACTTCATTTTATCCGTAATGTCTATGGCTGTCCCCTTAAGATTGGAATTTTTGTTGATAACTGTACAGATATTGGAAGAATAGAAAATGTTCATTTCAATCCAAATGCTTGGACCAGATGCGGTTATTCCAATTCCCCAAAAGATGGAAGCCCCGAATGGGATAAACTAATAAAATACTTAACGGAAAATCTGGAAGGATTTATTTTCGCTAGAACCGATTGGCAATATGTAAGCAACTGTTTTGTAATCTTTCCAAAGATTGGATTTCATTTTATATCCGGCGCTAAAAGAAAAGGAAATGTTTTAATCACCCAGTCCGGCGCGGATATGACAGATATATCTGTTCAGGTTGACGCTTCACAAAAAAAGGCAGGTTTGGAATTCGTCAATTGTCAGTTCATGGCAACAGTAATTATTAAATCTACAAATGAAGGTCCGGTCAAATTTACTAATTGCGGTTTTTGGTCAATCAAATCTACAACCAGTCAGGCAATAATTGAGGGCACCGGCACTGTAACATTTAATGCCGTACATTTTTCAGAATGGGACGATAGTGAAAAAGACGCGCCTTGTATAAATTTAAAAAGCGGGACAATGATAATTAACGCATGCGAATTTCGTGAAGAAGGAAAGAGGCAGATTGAACTCGGCTCTGGTACAGTGGGCGCGGTAATAATTGGCAACCGTTTTCAAGGGGGAACAAAAATTACAAACAACGCGCCTTCGTCAGCGAAAATTCAAATTGGGCTAAATATAGAATAATTATAAAAATTCTTTTTGGAGAGCTAACTGATTGAAGAAATTATTTTATAAAATAATGACAAGTATGTTTCTGTTTGTTACAATTACTATAGCGCAGCCGTTTGAATTGGAAGCGGATAATGGCGTAATAAAATTAAAGTTCGATTTAACACGCGGGGGAGCTATTAGTTACATTTCTATATCAGGCAGCGATAGAAACCTTGTTAATGTTCATGATGAAGGAAGATATATTCAGCAGTCATATTATGCCGGAAAAAGTATTGATAGAAAAGCGGAAGGCCAATCTCCCAAATGGTCGCCATGGAGTTGGAATCCAATCCAAGTAGGAGATGAATTTAAAAACCGCGCGCAAATTATGGATTATAAACAAAGTGGCGATACCCTCTATGTAAAATGTATCCCGATGCTGTGGGATATGAATAATGTTCCTGCCGAAGCGGTAATTGAGCAAACTACAGTATTAACCGGTAGCACATTAAAGGTACATAACAAGCTAACGTGCAATAGAACTGATACAATTTATGGAGAGGGAATTCTAAATGATCAGGAATTGCCCGCTGTGTATCCAATCTCCTCTTTAAAAAATCTTTATACATATTTAGGCAAAAAACCTTTTGCGAATGATACTCTTTCGAACCCTACAGTGGTTTTTCTTGCAAGCGGTTTCTGGGGCAGATATCAGGCGGTTTCTGAAAACTGGATGGCGTTTGTTGATGATAACAAATGGGGAATGGGAGTTTATAATTCAAAATGTACTGATTTTCTCGCGGGAATGGCGGGCAAACCTGGCGGAGAAACAAAAGATGGTTCTACTTCTTATATAGCCCCAATTAAAAAAGAGGCTCTATATAAAAACTCAATCTATGAATATGAGTATTATATAATTATCGGTACTGTGGAAGAGATTCGATATAAAGTTTATCAATTAAAAAATAATCCCTAGGCTGAATATGAGCAAAAAATTGTTAATTACTTTATTAGTGCTATTTCTTTCAGAAAGTAAAGCTCAACATAAAATTGATGTGTGGAATCAGATTGAGTTTGTTTTTGAGAGTGACGTTTGTTATGATAATCCATTTCTTGATGTTGATCTATTTGCTACATTCATTAGTGAGGAGGGTGACATTATTTCCCGCCCCGCGTTTTGGGATGGAGGCAATATATGGAAAGTCCGATTCGCACCTACAAAAATTGGAAAATGGAATTATAAGCTTTCCGGAGAAGGGATAAATAATTTCAACGGCTCTAAAAAAGGTTATGTTGAAGCGTTCAATTATCAGGGTGATCTTTCTATATATAAAAAAGGGTTTCTGAAAATCTCACCGAATAGACGTTATCTCACTTATAATAACGGCGCGCCCTTTTTTTATCTGGCAGACACACATTGGTTTTTACCGTTGGAAAAATGGGATGAGTGCAACGTACCCGGCTGCGATTCTCAATTCAAATTTATGGTTGATAAAAGAGCGGAACAGCAGTTTACTGTTTACCAGATTCAAACGAATGGAATCAGATTAGTGGAAGACAGTGTAACTTCAGTTGATGTAGAAGCGTTTCAGGATATCGACAGAAAGTTTAATTACTTGATAGAGAAAGGTTTTATTATAAACAGCTCAATCGGATCAGCTCATAATTACGCTCTTCGTCTCGGCATAGCGGGCGCCGAAAGATTAGCCAAATACTGGGTGGCGAGATATGGGGCTTATCCAATAATTTGGATGACAGCTCAGGAAGTTGATCTCGATAAAAATAAGTATCTGGAAATATGGAAAACCGCCGCGAAAACAATTGATAAGTATGATGATTATCAGCATCCGCATTCAGCTCATCTCTGGGATAACTCAAACCCCGCGTTTTTTAATTCCGATAACTGGCACAATTTCCATATGATTCAGGCCGGTCATATAATTTGGGGAGGCGGAACGCAAACTAAAGAGTTCTATAAAAAATATTATGAAAGTATTCCTATTAAACCAATGCTTGAATCGGAAGCGAATTATGAAGGACTTGGAAAAGACAAACAGTGTTCTGACACCGACATAAGAAACGCCGCGTATAAATCATTTCTCAGCGGAAGTTTTGGTTTTGGCTACGGTGTTCAAGGAATTTGGCAAAACTGTTATACGGTTAATGAATGCGGCTGCTGCACCGATTGGGGAATAAAGACCTGGATCGAAGGACTGAACGCGAAAGGCGGAGAACAGATGAGTCATCTTAAAAAATTCTTTGATGCGCTTAAATGGACAAAACTTGAGCCGCGATTTGAGGATCCTGTGTGGATTGATATTAATGCATCAGATAAAAAGGAAAAAGAAAAGGTTGTACTCTCTACAATTTCCAATAATGAATACGTGATATATCTGTATTCGGAAAAAGATATTCCGGTGACAATAAAGAACCTTGATGCCAGGAAAACCTATAAGGCAAAATGGTTCGATCCGAGAAAAGGAGTTTATATTAATATAGATCAATCTTCCGCGGCCGGGGCTTCTTCATATAATATCCCTGTTAAACCATCGGCGGAAGATTACATATATATACTTACATCGATTAACTAAATAAACAATGACTCTTAAAATGGAAATTAAACTATGAGCAATTTGACAAAATTCATTCTACTTCTTGCTTTTGCGTTTAATATTTATGGCGGTAACAATCAAAAAAAGAAACTGCCGGCCGATTATGTTAATCCATTTATGGCTACGCAGGGAGATCACGGCCAGTGGCTTCCGGCCGCGAATGTTCCATTCGGATTAATTAATCTGTGTCCGGACACTTATCCGGGAAGTCTCACTGCCGACGGCGATTTTGCGCATGGCGGATATGATTATTCCGACAATCAATTGCGCGGCTTCAGTAATTTTCATAAAGGAAGTTCCGGCGGAACAAGAGTAATTGATAGGGCCGGTTTGCTTTCTATAATTCCATTTTCTGTTATGCCTTCAGATTCATTCTTCAAAAATCCCATTTTAGATTTTGATAAAAAAAGCGAAAAGGCAAAAGCAGGTTATTACTCTGTCAAACTATCAAAAGAAAATATTATAGTAGAATTAACCGCCTCATCTCATTCCGGTTATCACAGTTATTCATTCCCTAAAAATAAAAATGCAAAAATATTCCTGTTCGAAGGTAACAGAGCAAGATCTAATAACGTATCATGCAGAATTGTTGATGAATACACAATAGAAGGCACCCAAGCAATTTACAACGGAATACATTTTGTTATAAAATTTAACAATCCGATCAAATCTTCCTCGATCTGGGATGGTAAACAAATTTCATCAAATGATAAACTTATTGAATCGATAGACGGGGGACTAATTTGCGAATTTGGCATCTTGAAAAATCATCCTCTGGAAATAAAAGTCGGAGTGTCTTTAACAAGTGTGGATGAAGCCAAAAATAATCTTGCCGCCGAAATTGGAAAGAAAAATTTCGCGGCGGTTAAAAAAGAAGCTTTTGATAAATGGAATGATGTTCTCTCAAATATATTAATTGAAGGTAATGAAGAATACAAATCTATATTTTACACTTCACTCTACAGAACATGCCATTTGCCTCAATCATTAACAGATGTATCGGGGAAATATCCGGGACTTGATGGAAAGATTCACAATGCCAATGGATACGTTCACTACAGCAATTATGCTTTCTGGGATTCCTTCAGAACAAAATATCCTTTGTACAGCTTGTATTTACCCTCTGTGTATCGCGATATTGTAAAATCATTACGCGATATTTATGAACAGGGGGATTGGGATAAACCGGACGGAACACATAAACCGCACGGACCAGGATCGGGATTTGATATCACTGGGAAAAACGGATTCTCGGTTTTCGCTAATTGCCGCAACGAACATATGCTTATGGTTGTGACAGACGCATACTTTAAAGGTCTTTTCGATATTAACGTGAAGGATGTATATCCTTATTTAAAACGTGAAGCTCTTCTACAGATGGGAGAAAAATATGACAAGATTGGATACATACCAGCCCGACCGGATCAAACAGGAGAATATTGCTGGGATAATTGGTGCGTTGCACAAGTTGCAAAGGCAATTGGCAATGAAAAGGATTATGAATATTTCATGATGCGTTCGAACTTTTGGAAAAATACATGGGACCCGAGCATTAAATATTTCCGGGCACGTGCCGAAGATGGAACATGGCTTGACTTTCCGGATGACCCCGCTGAGAACAGGGAAAAATATACCTATGAAGGAAGCAAGTGGCATTGGCGATGGAATATTAAGCACGATCTTCCCGGTTTAATTGAATTCTTAGGAGGGAGAGAGTCATTTCTAAAAGAATTAACCTACTTCTTTGATAACAATCTTTACACAGCCGGAAATCAGATAGATCTCCACGCACCTTTTCTTTTTAATTATGCTGATGCAGCATGGCTTACTCAAAAATGGACAAGGAAAATATTAACTGAACCAATTGTTCAGAAATATAAAACTCACGGATTTTTCGAAAAACCGATATTCGGAAGAATATATAAAAACACTCCCGATGGATTTCTTGAGGAGATGGATGATGATTACGGCTGCATGTCAGCGTGGTATGCTATGAGCGCTATGGGTTTGTATCAAGTCTTCCCGGGCGATCCAGTATATCAATTATCCTCGCCGATATTTAATAAAGTTACTATTCAACTTGATCCGGATATTTATTCAGGAAAGAAGTTTGTAATCAGAACAGATAATCTCAGCGTCGAAAATTATTATATACAATCGGCTTCACTTAATGGACTACCATTAAACCGCTCGTGGATTTCACATGAAGAGATTGTAAAAGGGGGCGAACTTGTTTTTGTTATGGGAAAAGAACCAAATAAGCAATGGGGAAGTAAACAATGAAATGTAACCAAGCTGTAAAACTATTTTTCCTTTTATTTCTTTCAATTAACCTTTTTGCCGGAAATGATAATCATAAAGAATATTTTATTTCCCCTTCTGGTTCGGATAAAAACAACGGCAGCATCAAAGCTCCGTTCGCAACAATTGAAAGAGCACGTGATGCTGTAAGAGCTGATAAATTAAAATTTCCCAAAACATCATATACAGTTTTTCTTCGGGGAGGTACTTATCAAATTTCAAAAACAATTGAGTTTGACCAACGGGATACCTACAAAAATGATGAACAATTAATTATTCGTTCATATAAAAATGAAGTAGTTAGAATTTCGGGAGGAATAAAAATTCCCGAGAATAGAGTTCGTAAAATTGCCGACTCTACAATCTCCAGAAGACTAATAACAAGGGTTACTGATAATATTCTACAGATCGACTATTCCGGATTAATTGATGATGAAGGGACAATTCAACCGCATGGTTTCGGAAGGCCTTATACAAACACACAGATGGAATTATTTGGAATGCAGAATGCCTATTTTTTAGCGAGATGGCCAAATAAGGGATATACTCGAATTAAAAATATTATAGAAAAAGGATCGAGCATTAGCGACGGGGATACATCAGAAAAATTAGCCGTATTTGAGTATGAGGCGGAAAGGGTAGGCAGGTGGAAAAATTCGGAAGAACCATGGATAGCCGGTTATTTCCGTTATGGCTTTGCTGATGATGCGGTTCGCATCAGAAAAATTGATCCCGAAAAAAAAGAAATCACATCTGACCCAACATATTACGGGTTTTCTGCCGGGGAACCCTTTAACGCGTTTTACGGATTCAATATTCTTGAAGATATTGATATCCCGGGTGAATATTTCGTTGATAAAAAAAATAAGAAAATTTACTTCTACCCTTATGACAACGAGGATTTTTCAGACTTAACTTTATCTTTAATCAATGAGCCGTTGATTGCACTTGAGAACTCCGCCAAAGTTTGTTTTGAAAATATAATATTTGAATGCACACGCGGAATGGGAGTTTATATTGAGGGAGGAAATGATAACCGCTTTACTTCCTGCACTTTTAGAAATATTGGAACCGTAGCCGTTTGTATTGGAAAAGGAGTTGATGAAAATGGTGTGCCTGCTTCGAGAAAACTCGGGAAGTTTAAAGAGTATTTATACGTCAACCAAACTTGGGATAGAAACTGCGGAACCGATCATGTAATTGAGAATTGCGAAATCTTTAATACCGGCGCAGGAGGTATCATTCTCGGCGGCGGCGATAGAAAAACACTTACCAGAGGAAACAACCGGGTTACAAACTGTTCAATTCATGATTTCAATCGGTACGAAAAAACATACCGCGGAGGAATTAATGTTGACGGAGTTGGAAACGTAATTGATCATAATGAAATATTTAACTGCCCTGGTACGGCAATTCATTTAAATGGCAATGAGCATTTAATTGAATATAATATTATCCATGACGCTGTTACAGATGGTCACGACATGGGCGCGATTTATTATGGAAGAAATCCAAGCGAGCAGGGCAACATTGTGCGTTATAATTATTTTCATCACAATGGAAATAAAGATGGAGTGATAATGTCGGTTTATCACGATGACGGCGCCTGCGGAATGCAAGTTTATGGAAATGTTTTTTATAAACCGGGTAATGTTGCGGTGATGATCGGAGGCGGTAACGATATTGTTTACCGAAACAATATTTTTATTGAAACACCCCTCGCTTTCCATATTGATAATCGTCTTCAAAACTGGGGTGGAGAAGAATTTATAAAAAATAATGGTGTGTATAATAAAAGGCTAAGTGAAGTCGCAATAGATAAACTCCCTTACTCTAAAAAGTATCCTAATCTCGCGAATTATTGGAATGATAATCTTGGAGTGCCGAAGAGAAACATAATCGAGAATAATTTATTTGTGAATATAGGGCAGCTTCAAAACGGTTCACTCGAATGGTTAAAGTTGGGTAAGAATTGTTTCACTAAAACAGATCCCGGTTTTGAAAGTTATGCCAAGATGAATTTCAAGCTACGGAATGACTCAAAAGTATTTAGTTCACTGCCTGATTTTGAGAATGTGCCTTTTGAAAAAATGGGAAGACAAAAATAATCTCAATGAAAAAATTAATTTATAGGAATCATGTATGAAAAATCTCAGAAGACTTAATAGTTCATGTTTAGCTTTGTGTTTAATCTTTTGTCTGATAGTTACCGGAAGAAGTTTCGCAGATGAAATAAAGGCAAGTGAATGGGTAAATGAAAAATTTGCCAAAGGAATTGTACCCCCATTCTCATTTATATATGATGGAAAGTCTTCGAATTCATTTATTGCCAACTGGAATTATAAATCAGAAAAATTGAAATCCACTGATGCGGGAGTTGAACAATTTGTTTTTTCTTATTCCGATGGACAAACAGGATTGACAGTAAAGTGCTCTGTAAAATTATTTATTGATTTTAACGCGGTAGAGTATGTTCTAAAATTTATAAACTCCTCTGCAATGAACACTCCAATTATTGAAAGAGCAAATGTAGTTGACAATGAATTTTCATATAACAAGGAAGGAATTTTTGTGCTTCATCATTCGTTAGGAAGCAATGCTGTAGTAAATGATTTCCAACCGTTTGATGCAGTCATGCAAATAGGAAAAAATATTTATATGACTCCGGCCGGCGGACGTTCTTCAGATAACACGGCGTTTCCTTTCTTCAACATTGAAGGTCCTGCAAATCAGGGAATTGTTGTTGCAGTAGGCTGGACGGGGAAATGGTTCGCTGATGTTGTTCAGAAGGATGAGAAATCCGTTTCTCTGAAATCGGGAATGGAGAATATGCATCTCTCTTTGTATCCGAAAGAAGAAATCCGCACTCCGAAAATTTGTCTTCTCTTTTGGGATGGCGAAGATAGAATGACCGGTCATAATCAATTCAGAAGATTTATCCTTGCACATCATACAAGAAAAATAAATGGTGAATTACCTCAATTGCCGTTATCGGGAGCATTTGAATTGGATGGCGCGCCTTTTCCTTGTACAGTTCATACTTGTATAACAGAAGCATCAGCGCTGGCGCATATAAAACGGTATCAACAATTCAAATTTACTCCCGAACTATTTTGGATTGATGCCGGCTGGTATTCGGGCTGCGGATGGGATAAAGAAAACGGTGAGTGGCCGCAGAATGTTGGTAATTTAACAATTGATAAAGAACGTTTTCCAAACGGATTTAAACCGGTTTCCGAAGCGGCTCATGCCGCTGGTGCGAAATTAATGGTGTGGTTTGAACCGGAACGCGTTCAAAAAGGAACACAAATTTACAATGAGCATCCGGAATGGCTGCAAAGTTTACCAAATAACGATTCTTATTTGTATGATCTTGGCAATCCCGACGCCCGATTATGGTTAACGAATTATTTTACGGATTTCTTTAAGAAGGAAGGTATAGATTATTACAGGCAGGATTTCAATTTTGACCCTATGCCTTATTGGAAGAGAAATGATACGCCGGACAGAGTCGGTATTTCAGAAGCCAAATATATTGAAGGTTTATACGCTTTCTGGGATAGCTTGCTTGTACGCTTTCCAAATATGATAATTGATAATTGCGCTTCAGGCGGAAGAAGAATTGATTTAGAAACCACTTCACGAAGCACACCTTTTTGGCGCACTGATCTGGAACATAATTCAACCGGTCATCAAAATCATACATTCGGATTGAATTTATATTTGCCTCTTCATGGTACTGCTTTATTTAAAACAGGAAATTATTATGTCAGATCGAGCCTGGGCAGCTTAGCGGTTATAACCTGGAGTGTTGACGGCAGCAACAATGAAACAATACAGACTTATCAACAATATATATCTGATTTTAAACGATTAAGAGCATACTATTATGGTGATTTCTATCCTTTAACAGTTGCCCATAAACGTTATATGAATAACAATTCCTGGTTAGCTTATCAGTTAAACAGGCCTGAACAGAAGGATGGAATAGTATTAGCGTTTCGCCGTGACCGATTTACCGATGATTCAATGATAATTAAATTGAGTGGATTAGCTGCGGATGCTCAATATGAATTGTTATATGAAGATAGTGGAGCTCGAACAATAAAATCGGGCAAAGAATTAAAAGAGGGAATTGAAATAAAAATATTGGACAAACCGGGATCGTTACTTATTAGTTATAAAGAAATCGTGAAATAATCTATTAGTAACGATTCTTTTCGAAAGTATGCAAAATAAAAACTGATTACGATTTGCTTGAATTATAGATTGCCTTCACATTTTATTCCATCACCTTTTAACGGGAAAATTTATGTTAAAGAAAGCCGGATTCATTTTAATAATACTTAGCTTATTTTTGAATTTAGTTCATGCTCAAAACTTTGTTGAATCAAATAAGAATACTTTGCGCAGGGCAGAGAGTTTTTTTGGACTTCACTTTGATTTTCATGCAACAAACAACGATAAAGAAATAGGAAAAACTTTTAATGCCGCAACAATCGACAGTATGCTGGCATTAATAAAACCGGATTACATTCAGGTTGATTGCAAAGGGCATCCGGGAATTTCAAGTTATCCCACAAAAGTTGGAAACCCCGCCCCCGGTTTTGAAAAGGATGTTTATAAAATATGGCGTGATGTGACTGCCAAACATGGAGTTGGACTGTTTGTTCACTACTCCGGTGTAATTGATAATGAAGCTGTTAAGAGACATCCCGAATGGGCATCTGTAGATAGGGATGGAAAAATCAGCGTAACTAATAATTCTGTTATGGGTCCTTATGTTGATCAACTTCTCATTCCTCAGATAAAGGAGCTAATTGATAATTACCAGATTGATGGGGCTTGGGTTGATGGTGAAAGTTGGGCGTTGAAATTAGATTATAGCAAAAATATGCTTGACGCGTTTAAGAAGGAGACCGGAATTACAAGCGTTCCATATTATATGAATGATAAGCATATGCCTGAATTCAGAACATTTAATAGAAACGCCTTCAGAAAATATATTGCGCACTATGTGGACGAACTTCATAAGTATAGTCCATCATTTCAAATAACAAGCAATTGGGCATTCTCCTCTTTTATGCCTCGTCCTGTTGATATAAATGTAGATTTTATTTCGGGTGATTTTGAACCGAACAACAGTTTATATAGCGGATTGTTTGAATCGCGCTGTATTGCCCCGCAAGGCAAGCCGTGGGATTTAATGGTTTGGAGTTTTGCGCATGATAATGAAGGAGCATATGTTCACAAATCTCCGGTTCAACTTCAACAAGCTGCTGCAACTGTTATTTCGATGGGGGGCGGATTTCAAATATATTCAACACAAAACCGCGATGCCTCAATTAAACCATGGCTTTTCGGTACATTAAAAAGTGTATCTGATTTTTGTCGCGACAGACAACCATTTACTCAAAATGTAAAACCGGTTCCACAAATTGCATTGCTTTATTCAACGGCCAATTTTGAAAAGAATTCAGAACCTCTCTACTCAAGTTCAGGGAAAATTCATGATCCGCTAAGGGGAATCTTAAACTTACTCCTTGATAGTCAAAACGCAGTGGAAATATTAATGGAACATCATCTCGAAAAAAGAATTAATGAGTATCCGCTTATTGTAATTCCGGAGACACAATACTTGACAGAAGATTTCAAGAAAATATTGTTAAGATATGTTAAAGATGGCGGTAATTTATTGATAGTCGGTGCTGAAGCAACCTCCATGTTCGCGGATCAATTGAATGTTGAGATGAATGAGAAAGCATTATTAACTAACAAAAACATTGAATGGAATGGTGAGATGGCTGGGGTGCGTGGCTTATTTCAACCCTTCTCTCCAAATAGTGCAACAGAAATTATAGGGCGGTTATTCGATGAACCGGATTTTAGATTTCAATCAACACCAGCGGCCACTATCACAACATATGGAAAAGGTAAAATTGCCGGAGTGTATTTCGACATAGGAACATATTACCTGAGAATGAATAACCCTGTTTATAGGAATTTTGTTAATGGCATTGTTAAAAAACTTTTTGCAAATCCAAAAGTTCAACTGCATGGATCTGAAAATTTAACAGTTACTGTAAACACACTTAATAATAGACTGCTGGTTAATTTGATAAATATGTCTGGACCTCACGCTAATACAAAGGTAGCAAGATATGACAGCATTCCGGCTATTGGTCCGATAGAGGTGAAAATTCGAGTTCCTAAGAAACCCGTTAAAGTTATGCTTCAACCGGAAAATGTTTCCTTGGACTATTCGTTTATGGATGGAGAATTAAAAACAAGAGTTGAACGTGTTGATGTTCATTCAATTATTGTAGTTGAATAGTTGAGCCTTTACTAAATAATGATGCAAAAAGAAGGAGAACCAATTTGAGACTGAGATATATTCTGCTGCAGTTTTTGTTTCTGGGATTAGTGAATTCGAGTTACTCTCAATCGATTAGTTACTTAAACAATCCATCAAGTGAGCAATCATTATTTCTTCGATCAAAAAAGAATTACAATGGCAATTCGGAATGGACAATAAAAAAGTTTAGTGATACCAAAGAGGATGGCTCCATTATTTCTCGACCGGGTTACAAATCTGATTCTTGGCTTCCGGCAATTATTCCGGGAACGGTATTAAACTCTCTCGTTGCTAATAAAATATATCCCGAACCCTATTATTCTGATAACAATAGAAAAAGTAAAAAGTTAATACCGGATATATCGGACGTTGGTAGAGAGTTCTATCATTATTGGTTCCGTACCGATTTTAGAATTCCACAATCATTTAAGGGAAAACGCGTCTGGCTGAAATTTCATGGTATTAACTATAGGTGTGAAATTTGGGTGAATGGAAAATTTCTTGGAAAGATGGAGGGGATGTTCAACTCACAATCGTTTGATATTACTTCAATTGCTGATTTAAATAATGAGAATGCTATTGCCGTAAATATGCAGCCTGTCGATAACCCCGGAACAACAATGTTAAAAGATAAACGGCCGGGAGCTGTTGGAGAAAATCATAATGGCGGTGACGGAATGATTGGAAAAGATGTAACAATGTTAATGAGCGTTGGGTGGGATTTCACCGCCACAGACGGGATTAGGGATAGGAATACAGGTATTTGGCGCGATGTTGAGTTGTATGCTACAGGCGATGTGGTAATGGAAAATCTGTTCGTTCAAACAAAACTTCCTTTGCCCGATACAACATCATCGCTTCAAACAGTTTCGGTTGAAGTAGTTAATTGTACAGACAAAGAACAATCGGGTATTCTAAAGGGAATCATAGAAGAAAATAAAATAACGTTCGAAAAGAAAATTACTCTTTCTCCAAATGAGAGAAAGGAAATAATATTTTCTCCAGCTGAATACAAACAGCTTCTGTTTAAGAATCCAAAATTGTGGTGGCCTAAAAATAAAGGGGAACAAAATCTTTATACACTCAATATGGAATTTATCCCTTCGGCTGGAAAAACAAGTCATCGAGTATCAACAAGATTTGGGATTAGAGAAATATCCTCAGATCAAAATACACCGGATCAATCGAGAAGATTTATCGTAAATGGTCATCCCGTTTTTATAAGAGGTACCAATTGGATTCCCGAGGCGATGCTGCGCAATTCAGAAGAAAGAACACTTTCGGAATTAAGATACACAAATCAATCGGGTTTAAATTTGATAAGATTGTGGGGAGGCGGAATCGCAGAATCGGATTATTTTTATGAATTGTGCGATCAATATGGGATACTTGTGTGGGCTGAATTCTGGATGACCGGAGATACAAAATATCCGGTTGATACTTTATTGTATTTCAAAAATGTTGAGAATACCGTTAAAAGAATCCGGAATCATCCATCATTAGCATATTATGTTTCATCAAATGAATCTACCGAAATGCCGGGGGCACCGGAAGTGTTCCGTCAACTTGACAGCACAAGAGGATATCAGATGCAGTCCGAATGCTGCGGAGTTCATGACGGGAGTCCGTATAAATATGAAAACCCGATGCAGTACTTTGAAAATACAGCATCAAGAAGGGGCAGCAGGGTGGATGGATTCAATCCAGAATATGGAACACCAATTTTGCCTGTTTATGAATCATTAAAAGAAATGATGGATGAAAAAGATTTGTGGCCTATCAATGATAGTTTATGGAATTATCTCGACGGCGGTGGTTTTCATCAGGTAACAACAAAATATAAGGATGCGGTTAATCAATTCGGAGAATCATCTTCTATTGAAGAATTTGCAGTGAAAGCACAATTTGTAGGCGCAATGAATTACCGCGTAATATGGGAAGTATGGAATTACAATAAATTTAATTACGGAGACCGGTTCGCTTCCGGATTTTTGTTCTGGTATCACAATAGTCCTTTACCTCAAGTTGCTTCACGAATGTACGATCACTCACTCGAGCCCACAGCGGCATTATATTATTCTCAGAATGGATTGGCACCTCTTCATCCCCAATTTGATTATCTGAAGAATACAGTATCAGTTTATAATGATTATAGAGTCTCATTTAAGAATTATTCTGTTTCAGCCATGGTGTATGATCTAAATTCAAAACTGGTGTCATCAATTGACTCAATGGTTGATATCCCTGCCGATGGTGTTGCTAACGATGCGTTGAAAATTGAATTTCCATCTGATATAACACAAGTACACTTTATAAAGCTATATCTGAAAGATCCGAAAGGGAAAATTGTTTCGGATGCATTCTACTGGCGTTCTAAGGATATTTATGAAGGTGCCTGGACTATGACAGGTCCGGCAGTATCAGGTTTCCAGGATATCAATAAACTACCGGAAGCTAAGCTTGATTTAATTTTTTCCATCAGAAGGGAGGCGGACAAAATTTTTATAGATTCAGAAGTTGTTAACAATTCGAGTTCATTAGTGTTTTTTACCCGATTGCATATTGTAAACAGTACAGGTGAATCAATTAAACCGGTTTATTATTCAGACAACTTTTTTTCTCTGCTGCCTAATGAAAAAAAGCAAGTTGTTATCGAGGTAAGTAAAGACTACTTAAATGGAGACGAAATTCTGCTTTCATTAAGCGGCTGGAATGTTAGTAAAATTCAAAAAAATATTTTTATTCATAAATAAAAAATAACAAGCGATGTCCGCATCGCAATACCTATTTTATAAATAAGGAATCGCTCGATGAAATTAAAAATTATTTGGCTGTTACTTCTATTCACTTTCACTGTCATTGCTCAATCCCAAGAAAACATATTAATAAAATCCATTCAAGAGTTTGGGGTTCTCCCCGAAAACAATGCTGCTACTAATAAGGATAATTTGCAGAAGGCAATTGATTGGGCGGCTCTTCGAGGTGCCGCATTATTTGTTGAACCATCGGAAGAACCATATAATATTGATGGGGGAATAATTCTTAAACAAAATGTTTCCTTAATTGGTGTTCATGGCCCGGTTGGGCGGGGAACGAGGCATCCCCAAAAAGTGCAGCCGGTGGGAAGCGTTTTTAAAATTGTGGATGAAAAAAATGTATTTATAACTGTTGAAGGTTCAACGCAGATTAAGGGAATTCAATTTTGGTACGCAAACCAAACAATATCTGACCCGGAGAAAATTATTAATTATCCACCTACAATTCAGGTATCAAAGAGTAAACATGTGAATGGGGTTACACTATCATCGCTCACTTTTTACGGTGAGTATACCGCAATGGATTTTGTTTCAAATAAAAATTACGCCTGCGAACAGATACTTTTTGAGCATTGCTACGGTTATCCGCTAAGCGGCGAGTTTATCAAGATTGATTTATGTTATGATATTCCCCGGATTCTGCACTGCCATGTTAACCCTGCAAATAGAAGATATATTGAAGGGCAATATTCAAAAAAAATAATTGACGCGGTTGTTGCAAAGAAAACTTTTACATACTCAATTGAGAGAACCGATAATGCTCAGGTGATGGATGTATTTACTTTCGGCGCATACGGCGGTATTTATCTTGGTGAGGCAACTTACGGACAAATGACTAATTTCAATTTTGACTGCGTCACAGTTGGAATTCATAAGCTGGGTAATAATTCGAAAAACCGTAATTGGCAGATAGCTCAGGGATCAATAATCGCGAACACAGGCGATGAACAGAAAAATGTACATCCAATTATCATTGAAGGGAAAGGGCATACTTCACTTATTAATGTTGAGGCGTTTTCCGGCAGCAATGGCGCCTTAACATCATTTAAAAATTCACAGGATTTCTTGTTAGTAAAAGGAAATGAAAAGCTAACAGTATCGTTATATGGCTGCCGAATGAATTCCTATTTATCTGAAAATCCCTTTACGATTGAAAATCCAAAAGCGATTATTCAGGCAACGGATTGTATTGACAAATACGAGAATCCATTTAATATGAATTAACATGAGTCTATCAGGATATAATGCAAAAATACTTTTATGATTAAGTGTAATTAACTCATTAATCCCTTTAAAGAATCTGGTAAATGGTTCAAAAGTAATTCTAGCGGAAATTCTAACGAAATATTCTGGAAACAGACCAACGGCATAACTCAGGTAGAACGCTGAAGTTGCTGGAATAGTGTTTATGCATACAAGTGGGCAGGATAGCTATAATTATCTGTGCGCACGTGATATCCTCGTTTGAAAATTTTAAAATTCTTCGATCTGTTTTGCAAACGAAATCAAAACTTATTTCCTTTTTACAAATCATGTTGGATTAATGGCAACAGGGAATATATAGATGCGGTCTGAGTGTGCTGGTCTAAAGATTTAATAAATGGAATCCGGAAGATAGAGCAGTTGTTCGGGTCAGGAAACGATTAGCAATATTTTATAATGGTAGATCTGACTTTTGAAAATCAATTGATATAATAACTCATTAGAGTGGGATATTGGTTTGGCATAGCTGAATTTGCCTTCAAGACCGCCAACTAAAAGAAAAATTAATTACTGAAATATTTTGGAAAATAATTGGGTCTTTACAATGATTAAGAATTTTAGAATGAGTTCATTCGTACTTCTGATGCTTAATTTTGCTGCTTTCTCTCAGAGCCAGTATGAAAAAACTTTTGGAATCGCTCCTTCGTCATCTAAATCAGGACAATATTTGGATTCCCTCCATGCAATAGGAACTCATATCGAATCAAAAGTAATCTGCAAACAGCCAAATAAATTCATTGGCAGGAGAGAAGTGATACTCTTCGGTTGGTAAAGTTAGCTGTATGTAAAAGCGTCTCGGTCACTTTTTAATCACAACATTTTGAAAAGTTGCGTGTCTGAGATAAAAGCTTAACATTTTGGACATTGATGACTCTCCGCCAATAAAAATAAAACCTCGATTATAGCAAATGAATGCTGTTTCCGGGGTTTCTTGTTTTGCGAGGGGTTTTCTTATTCTTTTCAAATAACCTAATGAATAGTAAAACTTTATTTAAAAATTAAATAAAAGTTTGATACCAGACATTGCCTCTTAAATTCTGCAAATAGACTATCACCAACCAAAATATAATCCAGTCAATCATTCGCCCGAAAAAGCAATTCATTTACCTTAGCTATATTGATAGAATTAAGTTGGCTGCAAATAATAATAACACTTGTATTTTTTGGAAAAAAAAGTAGTTTAGATATAGAAATTTATAAAGGTAAAAAGTAGGTGAAAAAATTCGATAATTAAGTAATAACTTTACGCAAATTTGAGTGCAATATGGCTAAAAGAAAAGTTGACGAGCGTTTGATTGAACTGGAGAACTTGAAAAAAGAGAATTCTGAATTAAAGTCTTTGCTTCAATCTCAAAATGTAAGATATGAAAGAACTGATGAAACTATAACAAAGGAGAGAGCGACTCTCCTGCAGATTAATGATTTCTCACTCAAACTTGCAAACCTGCCCCACAATGAATTATTCCCTTTCATTGCTTCACAAATTAAATCGATTTTTGATGTTAAAGCGGCATTAATCAATACTTACGATGAAGCCACATCAGAACTCATTTTACAATACACAACCTTATCAGATGAAGAAAATAGCAATCTAACAAAACTGCTCGGCGGAAAATTATTAAATAAGCGCATACATGTTAGTAAAAAAGAACATGAAAGAATTTTAAGTAATATTTATGAAAAGATAGCATCTATAAATGATCTAACTTTTGGAGCAATTCCCGATATAATTGGCAAATCAGTTGAAAAACTTTTTGGTATAGATTGGTTTGCCGCCCTTGCTTTAGTTCATAATGAGAAACTAGCCGGAACAATAATTCTTGCTGGAGATAAGACTCAGAGCTATCCAGAGAAAGAAATCATACTGGCATTTGCTGGAATTGCAGCAAATGCACTTGTAACAAAAGAAACCGAGGAAAAGTTGTTGGAAATTGAAGGGAGGTATAGAAATATCGTAGAAAACTCCCCATATGGAATGCATATCTATGAATTACAAGCGGATGATAAGCTTTTATTTATAGGTGCTAATCCAGCCGCAGATAAAATTCTAGGGTTTGAGCATAAGTCAAAAATAGGTTTAACAATTGAGGAAGCGTTTCCATCTTTAGTTGAAACTGAAGTCCCATCTAAGTATAAAGAAGTAATTAAGAGCAATTCTGTTTGGAAAACAGAACAGATAAACTATAAAGATGATAAAGTGATTGGAGCCTTTGAAGTTTTTGCATTTCGAATTTCCGAAAATCAAATGGTTGCTCGTTTTCTCGAGATTACTGAGAGAATCCAGAGGGAACAAACATTGAAGGAAAGCCAAGAATATTTAGCGATAACCTTAAATTCAATTGGTGATGGCGTTATCTCAACTGATAAAGTTGGGTGCATAACAAATATGAATCCCGTTGCCGAAACACTGTGCGGCTGGAAACTTGAGGATGCAGTTGGTAAACCGCTAGATCAAGTTTTTGTTATTGTCGAAGCTTCTTCAAAAGTTAAACTGAGTAACCCAGTAGAAAAAGTAATTAAAACAGGCAAAGTAGTAGAGCTTTCAAATCATACTTTACTTATTTCTAAGGAGGGTAAAGAGCGAAATATTTCCGACAGTGCTGCGCCGATTCTTGATAAAGATAACAATATTCATGGAGTCGTATTAGTCTTTTCCGACGTAACCGAAGCCTATAATTCTCGAAAAGCGATTCAAGTCAGCGAAGAAAGATTAAGGCTTACTGCACAACTCGCTAAAGTTGGAGGATGGGAGATTGATCTTCAAAATGAATCTCTGAATTGGGCGGAGGAGACATTCAAAATTCATGAATTGGAAACAAAACAGGTTCCTACTTTAGCTGAGGCTAAACAATTCTATCACCCGGACGATCAACTATTAGTTTCCGAGAAAATACAACACGCAACTGAAAAGGGAACAAATTTTGATTTTGAAGCGAGATTGATTACTGCGAAGAAAAATAATATTTGGGTAAGAGTTGTTGGAAATCCTATATATAAGGATAGTAATTTAATTGGCCTCAGTGGTATGATTCAGGATATTACTGAGCGCAAGATGTTTGAAATAGAAATAAAGAATGAGAAAGAAAGAATAGGAACTATACTTGATCTGGTTGGTGATCCAATTTTTGTTAAAGATAACAATCATCAATTTACGTTAGCAAATAGAGCATTCTATGAAATGACTGGACTGAATAAACTAAATGTTATAGGGAGGACTCTTGCTGACGACATTCCTGAAGAAGAAATGGATAGTTTTTTAAACATAGACCGACAGGTTCTTGATACTGGAATTCCCGATGTACGTGAAGAAGAATTAACCATTAACAATGAAACAAAAACAATTATTACTAGCAAAGTCCGTTTCATTGACGAATCAGGTAATAAATATTTGGTGGGCTCAATTCACGATATTTCCGAGCGGAAAAAAAATGAAAAAATAATAAAAGAAAGTGAAAGGAAATACCGGCTTTTATTTGAAAATAACCCTCAACCAATGTGGGTTTACGATTTGGAAACACTTTCTTTCCTTGCTGTAAATGATGCCGCTGTTTTTAAATACGGTTATTCTAGAGATGAATTTCTACAAATGACTATTAAGGATATCCGTCCGTCTGAAGATATCTCAAGACTCCTTAATAATGTCAGTTCAGTTACTTCAGGTATTTATAATTCTGGTGTGTGGAGACATTGTAAAAAAGATGGTAGCATAATATTTGTTGAAATTACTTCTTACGTTCTTGAGTTCGAGGGAAGAAAATCCGAATTAATACTATCCAATGATATAACCGATCGAATTAATGCTGAGAGAGAAAAAGCTCATTTTAATGAGCTGATGAAGTTTGTTATATCCAATACAAAAAGCTCAGTATCTGTATTTAATACTGAAATGAATTATATCTACGTTAGCGATCGGTATTTTGATGATTTTCATCTCACCGATAAAAATATAATAGGGCGTAATCACTATGATATTTTCCCCGATCTCCCACAACAATTACGCGATGTACACAAACGCGCTCTTAATGGAGAGACTCTAAGTGGTGAAAATGATATTCTAATGCATAAAGATGGTTCCATGGATTGGGCTAATTGGACTTGCATGCCCTGGTATAAAGCCGATGCAACAATTGGTGGAGTAATAATCTATATAGAAGTTATTACTGAGCGTAGAAAAGTTGAAGAGAGAGTTAAGCTGCTAGCTCAAATGGTTAATATTGCACCGGGGGGAATCATTATTCATGATTTCGAAGGGCAAATTTTATATGCAAATGACCGAGCCGCCCAGATGCATGGCTGCACAAATGAAGAATTTATAAATTTATCTCTACTTGATATTGACGTACCCGAAACTGCCGACTTAATTCGGACTCGGATGACAGAGTTAGAATTAAATGGGGAAATAAACTTTGAAGGGGGACACCGCAGAAAAGATGGTTCAATTTACCCTGTTCAAGTTTATGCCAAAAAGATTGATTGGGCTAGTAAACCCGCCATTCTTAGTATTACTACTGATATTTCTGAAAGGAAATTAGCCGAAGAAAATCTTAAAAAGAGTGAAGAACGTTTTAGCCAGGCTATTGCTGGTACTGGGGCTGGACTTTGGGACTGGGATATGATCAACGATAGAGTATATTTTTCACAGCAATGGAAGTCTATGCTCGGATATCAGAATCATGAAGTGGAAAATAGTTTTTCCGGTTGGAAGAACCTTTGGCATCCAGATGATGCTGAAATCATAGAAAAAGCAGTAGATGATTATTTACAAAGTAGATCACCAATTTATGAAGTGGTTCACAGACTGAAGCACAAAGATGGTGATTGGCGTTGGATACTTACCCGTGGCGATATCCATAGAGATTCATCTGGAAAACCGGTGAGATGGATTGGAACGAACATTGATATAACAGAAAGTAAAAAAGCTGGGGAAGAACTCGAACGCACAAAAATCCAATTAAAAGAATCAATTATGCAATCCCCCTTACCAATGGTGCTGGCCTCGGCAGAGGATTTCAAAGTAAAAGTTATAAATAAAGCAACAGAGGATTTTCTACTTCTTAATGCAAATGATTATCTGGAAAAAACCTTACTGGAAATTGATGTGGTATGGCAAGAGTACACTCCTGAAGGTATTAAAGTTGAACCTGATGAATTGCCATTACCCCGTGCTCTACAAGGTATGATTACGCATAGTAAGGAAATGAAAATTGTTCGATGGGATGGAAGCATAGTTTGGCAGCTTGCAAGCGGAGCCCCAATTTTTGATTCACATGGAAAATTGATAGCTGGTTTGCTAGTAATGCAAGACATTACCGAACGAAAACTAGCCGAAAAAGCGATCAAAGAGAGTGAAGAACTTTATCGCAAATTACTTACGACTGTGCCAGATTTAATAATTCGCACCGACTTGAATGGCAACATAACTTTTATAAATGAATTCGTATTTCCAGCACTGAAATTTATCCCTAGGGAATCTTTGTTGGGTAAAAATATGCTATCGTTTATCACCACCGAGGATTTGCCCCGGGCTATTGAAAACACAAAACTAATGTTTGAGGGGCCTTTGGGTCCCAAAGAGTATAAACTGAGATTCGAGGATGGAGAGTTTATTGATGCAGAAGTTAATGGTGATGTGATATACGATGCCGAAAATAATGCAGTAGGAATGGTTTACGTATTACGAAACATTACTGAACGTAAACAGATGGAAATAGAAAAGCAGAAAATGTTTGAGGATCTTGTTGCCGCAAAAGAGAAAGCTGAAGAAATGAATAAAGCAAAATCGAATTTCTTTTCAAATATGAGTCACGAACTTCGAACTCCATTTGTTGGAATTATGGGTTTTGCCGAATTATTGAACAATTCTCTAAAAAATCCTAATGAAAAATTTATGGTTGAGGGAATATTAAAAGCATCAGCTAGAATGCAGGATACTCTATCAAAAATTCTTGAACTTTCCAGATTGGAATCAGATGAAATTCAAGTTGAGAAGAGATTATTCAACGCGAATGAATTAATTACCGACTTATGCGATTCATTCAAAGGGGGAGCATTACTTAAAAAAATTTCATTTGAAATGAAACTGAATTTTGAAAATCTGATAATGGAATCCGACGATACAATAATAAAAGATATTGTACAAAACTTTCTAAATAATGCAATTAAATTCACTAACACCGGTAAAATTGAGTTAATCGCCGATGTAGTAAAAACTGATGATGAAGAGAGTCTTGTAATAAAAGTTGCCGATACTGGTGTTGGTATTCCGAAGGAAAAATTAGATTTAATTTGGGAACCCTTTAGACAGGCTAGCGAAGGATTGAGTAGGAGATTTGAAGGGACGGGACTAGGCTTATCCATTGTAAAGAAAAGCGCAGAATTGTTAGGTGGAAAATTAAACGTTGAAAGTGAAGAAGGAAAGGGTTCAGTATTTACATTTATACTACCTCTAAATAAAATTGACGCGGAAAATATTTTTGTTGTACAGAACAACGAGGTCACCGTAAATCTTTTTTCAGGTAAAAAAATAATTTATGTTGAGGATGATGAATATGCTAGAGATATAGTTGAGCGTATTTTAAATGGAATTTCTGAAATTGAAACGGCTGCAACTCCTGATGAAGCTCTTCAAAAAGTACAATCAGCTCTTTTCGATATTGTTTTAATGGATATTAATTTAAAGCATAACATAAATGGAGTGGAACTTGCTCAAGAAATTAGAAAACTGCCCGGCTATCATGACAAGCCAATAGTTGCTGTTACTGCCTATGCTTCCGTTAGTGAGAAGGCAAATTTTCTGTCGAAAGGTTTCACACATTACATTGCAAAACCTTTTAAGAAAACTGAATTAATAAGTTTGTTAAATTCTATTTTTATTGAAAACAAGGAATAGATTTTAAAATTCAAGAGCAATTAACCTCTATTTCGTCTAGAAAATTTATTATTGCACTTAATCAATAATAATTCGAGTCAGTTTAAACAATAATCACCTATTAAAGTAATTTTAGTAGTCTATGTGAACTCACAGATTAATCATACTTTTCGATTCATACCAAGAGAACTTGATAATCGGAAAAAACTGAATTATCATTAATAAATAACTAATTTGAAAACATGAGTTTGTTGTAACCAATAATCTATTCCTTATTATAAATTAGAAGCATAAAATTGTTGAATAAAGAAAGTCCCGAATAATATTGAGGAGTAATTTATGTTTCATCTAAACTATTTCAAGGTTCTTTTAGTATTTATATTCTTATCTGGAGTATCGAGCGCTCAGTTCATGGATCAATTCAATAATAAAATTGAGGGCTGGTTCTTTTTTACCGGTGACGGTTCCGCTAAAATGGATTTTATTCAGAAGGATGAGTACGCGAGAATAATTGTTGATGCGACAAGTGATAGGTATAACGTTTATTGGGCTTTAATTAAACGAGATGTAACTAAATATCTTGACTTAAAAAAATTAGAAGATCCCTCTTATCAATTACGTGTTGAAGCTCGAGTGCGAGTACATAATGCCCCGAGGCGACTCAATATGATGGTGAATACAAACCGAACTACCGATTTTCATATTGATCTTATGGAGTTCGATATTCCTGATACTTCAAATTGGCATACTATAAGTATGACCACCAAAAAATTTGATGCATTACCAGGAGATACTGTTTACGTTCAACTGGCGGCTACTGATTATGGACTTGGAAAATATTTCGTTGATCTGGACTATTACCGTGCTGATATTGTGAACATCCACGAGGCGGGCCCCGATAAAGGTGAACTTGTTCCATATCATCCCCCTGTTCCCGATTTAAATTCATTCTCTACTATTCTTAATGTTACGCATGATGCGTTAATCAATTCTGATTTCGCGGAAATTAATTTTAATGATTGGCGCGTTAATGAGCAGGGGGGCGAATCTAGAATACTAACTATAAACTCTACTCAATGGATAATTCTGAGATGGGATTTAGAAAAGTACAAAAATCTAAAAGTCGATTGTGCTGGTTTGCTTGAATTAACAACTCAGTCATTCTCTTTTGGAGGCAATTATATAGAAACTTTTGGTGAAGAATTTGGAATGGAGTTCGGCAAAGTTAGAGTAATTGAAATTCTCGGAGGTAATCCGGTTTGGGATCAAACGAATGTAACATATAATAATTTTATGCTTGGCAGTAATTATGCAAGTGTGTTTAACGAGCAGATGATTTATGATGCGGAGATATCGACTGAACCGGGCAGTAAAAATTTTATTACAATATCAAAGCCGGTATTACAACGAATGATAGAGGGTAAAACAAAAGGATTATTGATCAGACCATTGGGAGCTGTAATTGCCTCTTTTTATGCATCTGAAGATAAATCTGGAAATGCACCCAAGCTTTATCTTAACTTTAAAAATAAATAAGCATGTTTATAAAGGAGTAAAAATGAGAACTGTTTTTTCATTATTAATGATAATTATTTTCTCAGTAAATTCGTTGAAAGGGAATGACCACCCAAAAATTCATGTCTGGGAAATGAAAGAAGTAAAATTAAAAGCAGAAAAAATTTATAATAATTATTATACAGAAGTTACATGCTGGGTTGATCTAAAAGGACCAGATTTTTCAAAGCGAGTTTATGGATTTTGGGATGGTGATAATAATTTTATTGTTAGAATAACAGCTACAGTTCCGGGAGAGTGGCAATGGATTAGCGGTTCGAATCAATCTGATGATAATGGACTGAATAATAAAGTTGGTTCTTTTACAGCTGTCAACTGGAATGATGCAGATAAAAAAAATAATCCTAACAGACATGGTTTTATTCGTTCAACTTCTAACGGGCATGCTCTTCAGTATGCTGATGGGACTCCATATTTTATGATAGGGGATACCTGGTTAGCGGCGGCTACTTGGCGTTTGCCATTCAGGAATGCTCAAACTTTTAAAAAATATTTACCTGGACCGGGAATGGGATTTGAGGATGCAGTAATTTACAGAAAATCTCAAGGTTTTAATTCAGTTAGTATGATTGCATGTTTTCCTAATTGGGAGTCTGATTTACACCCCAGCACCTATGCCGATTCCAATGGAATTTATATAAGGAATGCATGGGAAAAATTTGGGTATGACGTTTCCGGCGCTCCGGGCACAGATGCTTCGGGTGGATTAAGTTATTGGGGATCTTTCACAGCTAAAAATATGCGCGATGAATTTGGAAATCTGCCATTCAATATGTCGACTGAGCATATTGGTGTTTCAGACTTTAATCAAATCAATCCCGAATATTTTAAGAGTCTTGACAAAAAAATTGAGTATCTCTCAAACGAAGGATTTGTGACTCTACTTGAAACAGTCCGCAGGGATGTTGGTCCATCATGGAAAGCTTATTTTGATTTTAATGAAACATACGCTCGATACGTACAATACCTTATTTCAAGATATGGTGCTTATAATATAGTATTTAGCGGTATTCATCTTGATTGGATTCCAAAAGATTTTAGCCTTACCGCTGATGAATTTAACGAAGCATTGACATATCATTTAAAAAAATATGGACCAATGCCATTCGGGCAACCGGTAACGACTCTCATAAGTAGTTCGACCTATATGGTATTCGGTCACGGTGATGATTGCCCTTGGTTAACAATGCATAGTGTAGGTAATAAACCGAGAGATCACCGGGTTGCCGATTCGCTTGAGGTTATATTCGCGCTTGATCCTCCATATCCAGCAATAAATTTTGAACCATATTATACCGGCTGGAATCATGAGATAAATAAACCAAACGGAGAGCGCCCCGAAGCAAATTCTCCGCGCGATAATTATTTTTCCCGAGCGCAGATGTATGGCTCGGTACTATCGGGTGGATTATCAGGTCATGTACATGGCACTGCCGCGTATGATTTAACAACTACCGGAGAACCTTCTGGTGCGCGACCACATGTTTGGGAAGCATTTAAATATGAATCGGCAAATTATATGAAACACTTAAATTCCTTTATTTTATCGGAAGGTGAAAAGTTTCAAAATCTTCAGCTGGCGCGGCACGATCTCATTCCAAATAAAGCTCCCGGAAGTCCAGAGATGGGTTTAGATGGCTGGTCATATATGATGAGAACTCAGGAGAAAGATTTTGCGCTGCTCTACTTTGAAAATGAATCTGTGATTCCATTATTGATGAATTTCAAACCGAATGCTGAGTATAATTTTAGTTGGTTCAATACTGTTACTGGCGAGTGGATAAACAAATTATTGGTGAAAGCCGATGAAAAGGGCAATATTACTATCCCAAATTTTCCTGATGGAAAAATGATTTCAACTTCTGACTGGGCTGCAAAAATAATTTTAAGTAATGGATTATAAAATAAAGTTCGATTACTGCGGTTAATAAATATAAAGTTGGTCAAAATTCTTAGCTAGTTTGATTAATGTTATTCATAACACATTAAAGAGTTATGAAGAGGATTTTTATCTCGGCGAGGATTAAAACTTTTCCTCAATAAAATAAAAACAAGAAATTCTTTTATCGCACTTTTCCAAATCTATGAATTCCTTCATGGTATAGTTTTTTACCCTAGTCTAAAATTTAAAAGACTCTTTCACACCTTGTGCAGAGTGTTGGTTTTTCTTAACTTTGAAATAAAAAGAACTTTGTATGAGAGAAGAACAAGATTATATCCGAGACATAGCCGAGATACGTTCTATGATGGAGCGTTCTACCAAATTTTTATCACTTTCGGGTTGGGCAGGAATAATGGCCGGTATTTATGCCTTGGCAGGTGCCTTAATTGCTTATCAATTCTTAGGTTATAATCCTACTAAAATTGTTTATCGATTAAATGAATTGGGAGGGGAATCATCTGCTCTAACAATGATAATAGTTTTAGCAATTTTAATTCTAGTGCTTGCTATCGGAACCGCAATTTTTTTGTCCTACAAAAAGGCTAATAAAAGAGGGGAACAAATTTGGAATGCTACTTCTCGACGACTTGTAATAAACATGGCGGTTCCATTACTAACAGGTGGAGTGTTAATCTTGATTTTATTGTCAAAGAACCTTATGGGATTAGCCGCTCCGTTATCGTTAATATTTTATGGACTCGCTATTTATAATGCCAGCAAGTTTACCTTTGATGAAATGAAGTTTTTAGGATTAATACAAATTGGATTAGGATTGATAAGTTCCTATTACATTGAATTCAGTCTTTTCTTGTGGTCTTTAGGTTTTGGAGTTGTCCATATTATATATGGTGTTTATATGTATTTTCAACACGAGCGGTGATAGAAGTGAAATTACCAATCGATGATCTACATAAAGCTTTTGTGAGTCGTGTACGCCTTGGGATTATGTCGGCATTAGCTGTAAATGATAAACTTGACTTTAATTCACTCAAAGGGTATCTGGATGTTACCGATGGTAATCTGGCAAGTCATCTTAAAACGCTTGAGAAGGAAAAATTTGTTAGTGAAGAAAAATCATTTATAGATCGAAAACCGAACACTAAATATTTTCTAACTAAAGCTGGGAAAAAAGCGTTTAATGATCACCTTAAAGCACTTGAAAACTTTATTAACGCGCACAAATAACTTCTTAATTACTTATGAATTTAGAAAAGAGAAACAATCTGAAAAGACAAAGAATTATTTCGGTGATAATTATCGTGATCGGAATCTTGTTGATGATTATGAAAATCTATGAGGATAGTGAGCCAGGTGCAATTCCTTTGTTGCTCATCTTAATTGGAACTGGATGGTATTTTATCCCCCACGTTCGGGAGAAACAATAATAATTTGACCATACAAGAAATTTTGCGCCTCAGCTATATTTATGATTCAAGACATAGATAAAAAATAGGGCAATAAATGAAAAAGCTTTTCATTACTAATAATAAATAATTTTTCTTATTAATAAGCATCGCAAAACAAAGTATAATAAAAAAAGGAAAATGTTTAATATGAAATTACTCATTGAGTTTTATAAAAAATTGAATGTGTCCAAATCACCAATCAGTATTGCAATCTATGTTGCACTCATTGCCACACTCTTTTTAATTATACCTTTGTTAGCAATGCTTTTCACCGACGAAATGAATTGGAGCTTCTTCGATTTTGTTGCTGCTTGGATACTTCTGTTTGGCTCTGGGTTCACTTATAAAATAATAGCGAGATCAATGGGAGCTATAATTTATAGGGCAGCTATTGGTCTCTCCGTCGCAACAGCTCTTTTTCTTGTTTGGTCTAATCTCGCTGTTGGACTAATAGGGAGCGAAGACAATTCTGCTAACTTGATGTATATGGGAGTTCTGGCGATAGGCTTTTTAGGTTCTATTATAGTAAGATTAAAACCGAGAGGTATGAGCTTGGTGCTATTTGCGATGGCATTCTCTCACATAATTATAAGTGTGATCGCACTGATTGTTCGGTTAGATTTGCTGCCAGAAAGTTCTGTAATTGAGATATTAGCAGTGAATGGATTCTTCTTTGTACTTTGGTGCGGAGCAGCATTGATGTTCCGAAATGCCGCGTACGAGCAATCAACAGTGAAGACAGTAAAAGTAAATTGATACGAGCAGTCATGGTTCTTCCTGTTACGAATTATTTTTTTTAACGGGAATGACTTTAAGATTCAATAATTAATTACTCCTAATCGGTTTTAATATGAATCCATTCTTTATAACATGTTACAACGAATAGTTTTTCCACTCTAACATAAAAATTAAAATTATTCTCAGAGGATTAACCTCAAGAACAACGGCCTCTATCACAAAATAAAAATAATTTTTCATATCATTTCCCAATTGTTTGAATTATTTGTTTAAAAGGTGTATTTTTTACACATTCACAATTGGGAAAAAGATATGAAAGTATTTTTAGACAAGTTTATTAAAAGATGTCCCAAATCTGGTAAAATAAAGGGGATCAATTATCCAACAGGAATCTACAGAATATTTTTCCCTCTCATAGGATTAGCAGCATTGATTTGGATTTTAATCAGAGTGATACCTAAACCAAGCAGAGCAACTTACCCATGTGTTC
Source organism: Melioribacteraceae bacterium (assembly GCA_019638015.1). NCBI lineage: Bacteria > Pseudomonadati > Ignavibacteriota > Ignavibacteria > Ignavibacteriales > Melioribacteraceae > Melioribacteraceae bacterium. The sequence continues at coordinate 873,523 of JAHBUP010000001.1, forward strand.
AAGCTGCCGCTCCTCTCGCTTCCGGTTTAATAATATATATTACATCGCTAGTTTTGACTTTCACACTATATATATCAACAAAGAAAAAGTATTTTCTCTCACCATACTTTTTGCTAATTGGACTAGCATTTTTAGGAGTTAGCGATAATAATATTGATAGACTAAATTCAGGTGATCCAGATTCACCACTTCCAACTATTTCACATGTTGCCAATGTTGCTACTGGGGATGCAAAAGGTATTTTCCCGGGAAGAGTTGTTTGGGTTTATGATCCCGCTGCAACTAATGAAAATTGTAATCCCACCGCTGTTGGAAAAGCATGGTGGATGCCTGAAAATAATAATCAGTTAGTAATAGATGAAATGGTTAGTAAAGCAATAAAATCTCTAACGGGAAAACAAATCGATAAAGATGCTTGGGATGCAATTTTTAAATACCATAACAATACCCGGGGTAAAGGAAGTGTGGTTTATAATAAAGGGGAAAAAATATTTATTAAAATAAATAATGTTAGTGGCTGGGGTGGCAATTTTAGTACAAAGGATTTATCTGTTGTTGCTAACGGGTCATATGGAATTTCGGAAACATCTCCACAGGTGGTATTATCGATATTAAGGCAGCTAGTTAATACAGTTGGTGTTTCTCAGAGCGATATTTATGTTGGTGATCCTATGCGAAATACTTATAAACATTGTTTCGATATGTGGCATGCTGAATTTCCTGATGTCCATTATTTAAGTTATGATGATTATTCAAAATTGGGGAGAGAAAGAGTAACTGCTAGTAAGACTGCAAAAATTTTCTATTCGGATAAAGGAAAAATTTTAAAGGAAAATGTTTGGGATGTCAATAGACCTGGTGGCAATCCCATTACCGATGATAATCTTTATACAATATTCGAGGAAGCAGAATATCTACTCAATATTCCGGTTCTTAAAGGACACAAAAGAGCTGGAGCCACAATGTTTGCTAAAAATCATTTTGGCTCTCATACTAGAGCAAATGCCGCACACCTTCATAATGGATTGATTGATCCGATAGAAATTCAGAATAGCACCAGTCGTAGGGAATATGGATTATATAGAGTACAAGTTGATATTATGGGTAGCAAATATCTTGGTGAAAAAAATCTTTTTTACTTAATGGATGCGTTGTGGCCGGCTGATCAGGAAATTAGTTTCCCTAAAAAGTTTTCTATGAAACCATTTAATAATGATTGGATGTCATCAATTTTTGCTTCTCTCGATCCTGTAGCTATTGAGTCTGTTGGTTACGACTTTTTAAGAACTGAATTTACTGCTGAAAGAAAAATTCAAGATGGTGCTGGAACATACGCACAAAAACCGGCTACAGACGATTATCTTCATCAGGCTTCCGATCCGGCTTTATGGGCTGAAGGTATCAAATATGATCCAAATAATACCGGTGTTTACTTAACAAGTTTAGGTACACATGAACACTGGAATAATGCTGTTGAGATGCAATATTCAAGAAATTTGGGACTCAATACCGGTATAGAATTAATAAAACATCTTAATCTTACTAACATTGAACGTGAGAATGAGCTTCCAACTAAGTTTGAACTTGCGCAGAATTATCCTAATCCATTTAATCCGGTAACAACTATTGAATATACATTGCCAAGAAATCAATTTGTATCAATTAGAATTTATGATGCAGCTGGTAGTGAAGTAGCAGTATTGGAAAATTCTCATAAGCCCTCAGGAATATATAGAGTACAATTTAACGCAAAAGGATTATCGAGCGGAGTTTATTACTATAAAATAATTACAGAAAATTATTCTAATACAAAAAAGATGATTTTACTGAAATGAGTTTATAGAGCTTATTTTTAATTCGATTGAAAGATGCGCACCTATAACTTTGTTAAAGTGTATTTGGTGATAATTTTATAATAATAGGAATGAACTAGTTCTCAAAAATGAAAAAATATACGAATCAATTTTTCTCGATTTTATACATATTAATTATTACTCAGTTCAATAATGTTCATGCTCAATCTCCCATTCCAGCTGGTGCTAAACTTGAAAGAATTGCAAGCGGTATATTACAGCCAGAAGGTCCCGTTTGGAAAGAAAATTCTGGATTGCTGTTTAGCGATATCAAAGCCGCAAAGATTTATTTATGGTCGCCAGATAATAATTCAATATCAACATATCTGCAGAAATCAGATAGTTCTAATGGTTTAACATACGATGATCAAGGTAGATTAATATTAACACAAATGGGGAAACGTCGTATATCGCGTCAAGAATTAAATGGTACGATTACGCCAATTGCGTCAACCTATCTTGGTAAAAAATTTAATTCACCAAACGATTTAGTTGTAAAGTCAGATGGTTCAATTTTCTTTACAGATCCCGATTTCAATATTCCATTTGGCGGAACAAAAGAAATTATGATTAACGGTGTTTATGTAAAGGGTATTTATAGAATAAGTAAAAATGGCAATGTTCAGCTGCTGGATGGTACTTTTGATAAACCGAATGGTATCTGTTTTTCCCCCGATGAAAAAAAAATATACGTTAATGAATCACCCAAAGGGGAAATTTATGAATGGGATGTAATTAACGATTCAATGATCACAAATAAAAAATTACTTTATAAGATTCCGGTCAACGGATATGTTGATGGAATGAAAACAGACAAAAAAGGTAATCTTTATATTACAGGACCAACGGGTGTATGGATTGTATCACCTTCAGGAGTTTACCTGGATAAAATCGCACTTCCTAATAATCAGTCTGGCTCCAATTGTGCATGGGGTGAAGCAGATAGAAAAACTTTATACATTACTACAAGCGCTTCGGCTGGATCCGTCTATAAAATTCGACTTGCGGATATAACTGGTTTGCACGAAACTGATAATAATATTCCACAAGATATCCATCTATTCCAGAATTATCCTAATCCATTTAATCCGGAAACTGTGATTAGTTGGAATCTAAATATCGGTAGTTTTGTAACGTTGAAAATTTTTGATGCATTAGGTAAAGAAATTGAAACCATAGTGGATGAGTTTCAAGATGCAGGTATTCACCATGCTAGATTTTCAACAAACGGTTCAAATTATTCTACCGGGGTATACTTTTATCAATTAGAAGCCGGAAGTTATTCTCAAACAAAAAAAATGTTAATTGTGAAATAAGAAGAGAAGTAGGTCATAAAGTTGTGCTTGTTGAATTATAACATTTCAATCCTACTTAATTAACAGCATTCATCAAATCTTCAGCGTTATAATAGAATGTAGGTCAAAATATTTTATTACTTTTATTTTCGGCTCAGCAGTGGTATTACCCACCGCTGATACCGATTGTAGAATAAGAGATGATCTTACAAATATTTACTTGATTAAATATCAAAACGATCCAGGTTCATTACTTTATTCCAGGCCGCAACAAAATCTTTCACAAACTTTTCCTTTGCATCACTCTGGGCATACACTTCTGCCAATGCTCGAAGTTGAGAGTTTGACCCGAATACAAGATCAACACGTGTGGCTGTCCATTTTAATTCACCGGTTTTTCTATCTTTACCTTCAAATAAATCACCTGCAACAGAAGTAGGTTTCCATGCTGTGCCCATGTCGAGTAGATTTACAAAAAAGTCATTTGTAAGCTTGCCAATCTGTTTTGTAAATACACCATGCTTCGATTGACCGGCGTTTGCTCCAAGAACTCGCAATCCGCCGATTAATACTGTCATCTCTGGTGCACTCAATGTTAATAATTGAGCTTTGTCTATTAACATTTCCTCAGCTGAAACCGAATAAACTTTTTTCTGAAAATTACGGAATCCGTCTGCTTGAGGTTCAAGAACAGTAAATGATTCAACATCTGTCTGCTCTTGTGATGCATCTGTGCGTCCCGGAGTGAAGGGCACATCTATCTCATACCCAGCTGACTTAGCTGCTGATTCAACTGCTGCACAACCTGCAAGAACTATTAGATCAGCCAACGAGACTTTCTTCCCATTTGTTTGGCTACTATTAAATTTCTTCTGAATATCTTCATATATTCCTAATATTTTAGAAAGTTGGGCAGGTTGGTTAACTTCCCAATCCTTTTGTGGTGCAAGACGAATTCGAGCACCATTAGCACCGCCTCGTTTATCAGAACCCCTGAATGTAGAAGCAGAAGACCATGCAGTATAAACAAGTTCTGATATAGATAAACCTGTGGATAATATTTTAGATTTGAGATCGGCAATATCTTTATTATCAATCAATGGGTGATTCACCGCAGGAACTGGATCCTGCCATATTAAATCTTCTGCGGGAACTTCGGGTCCGAGGTATCGAGCTTTTGGTCCCATATCACGATGAGTTAATTTAAACCATGCGCGAGCGAATGCATCAGCAAATTCTGCCGGGTTTGCGAGATACCTTTTTGCAATTTTCTCGTAGGCCGGATCAAATTTTAGGGATAGATCTGCAGTCGTCATCATTGGACGATTCTTTTTAGAAGGATCGTGGGCATCAACAACCATATCTTCATCATCAACATCTTTTGCAAGCCAAATATAGGCTCCAGCAGGACTTTTGAGGAGTTCCCATTCATATTTAAAAAGAACTTTTAAATATCCCATATCCCATTTTGTTGGGTTTGGTTTCCAAGCTCCTTCAATTCCACTTGTGATGGTATCAATTCCTTTACCACTTTTAAAAGTACTTAACCATCCTAAACCTTGTGCTTCAATGGGTGCGGCTTCAGGCTCGGGCCCAACATGCTTCGGATCGCCGGCACCATGAGCTTTACCGAATGTATGTCCTCCAGCGATAAGTGCCACTGTTTCTTCATCGTTCATCGCCATTCTTGCAAATGTTTCGCGTACATCTTTTGCAGACTCTATAGGAATCGGTTGTCCATTAGGGCCTTCAGGATTTACATAGATCAATCCCATTTGAACAGCTGCCAGCGGATTCTCTAATTCACGATCACCGCTATATCTTTTATCACCCAGCCATTTATCTTCATTACCCCAGTAAATATCTTCTTCAGGCTGCCATATATCTTCGCGACCGCCACCAAATCCAAAAGTTTTAAAACCCATTGATTCTAAAGCGCAATTACCTGCTAATATCATTAGATCTGCCCATGAAATTTTATTACCATATTTTTGTTTGATGGGCCAAAGTAGTCGTCGGGCTTTGTCAAGATTTCCATTATCAGGCCAACTGTTAACAGGTGCAAATCGTTGATTTCCTGTACCTCCGCCACCACGACCATCGGCAGTACGATATGTTCCGGCACTGTGCCAAGCCATTCGAATAAACAGACCGCCATAATGACCCCAATCAGCTGGCCACCAATCTTGTGAATCTGTCATTAGTTTATATAAATCATTTTTAATTGCGGGCAGATCTAGTTTTTTAAACTCTTCTGCATAATTAAAATCGCTATCCATTGGATTTGAAACTGGTGTGTGCTGGTGCAGAATGCCAAGATTTAACTGATTTGGCCACCAATCTCTATTCGACGTTCCTTTGCCCATGGAGGTACTGCCAGATTTGCCCGTTACCGGGCACTTGCTTTCATCACTCATATTTGTTCTCCTTTCATTAATTAGTTAATAAATCGATAAGTGAAAAGTAATTTATTAATTGGTTGCAAACGGTTTTAGCAAAGTAAAAAACAATTAATTCATCAGTTATCAACATGATTCCTTTTTAATAATACTATGCTAATTTATGAATACAACAAAATTTTAAAACTGGTTGATTATGCTTTGTTGCTATTAAATGTTCCAATAATTTGAAGCTTTGTCTCCTTCACTTTGAAATTGGGTATTTTCTTTTTCTTAAAATATTCGTCAAGCATTTTATTAAGACTTTCATCAAAAAAATCTTCGATATGTTCGGTAGCTTCACAATAAAGGTGATGATGATTCTCAATTATCGCATCGTATCTCATCACATCTTTTTCGGTCTTTACCTTTTTAACTAATCCTTTTTCAACGAATGTTTCTAATGTTTTATAAATAGTACCAACGGCAACACTTGGATGATTCTTGACAACATATTCCTTGATATTATCCGCAGTGGGGTGATTCCTGAGATTGTTTAATGCTTCAAGTACCGCTACTCTTTGAGGAGTAACTTTTAGGTTGATACTTTTAAGATCCAGGCCATGTTTATCTTTTTTCATAGACAATTGTTATTAAATAGGAATAATTCTTATTTAGAATAAGCATTTATAAACAAAATATCAAGCTTAATTCTTAGCTCAAATTTTCGGTAATAAATTCGTGGCACCTAATTTACTTCAACCCGAAAAATTTATATACGTAGAAAAAAATCATATGGAAAAATTTATTTCCAATATAATCTGTGATAAAATTTTAATGAATTACTCCTGATAGAATTTTATTCTTATATAGGACAACTAAACTATTTTAGCAACGTGATTTGAGCGAGACGCAATTTGGTTATTCTTTTGTTGATAATGGTTATTATTATTCTCTGAATTCTATTATTATTTACTTACAAAGAAAGCAATTCAAATAAAAACGTGAAGATTTTACTCTATTTTCTCTCCATTTAGTCTATGAGTTGCATGTCCATCAATTTTTATTTCATGCAATTTTCTTCGCGCATTTTATAGAATCAAATTTCAGTTCTTCTTTTAAATAATTGGATATATCAATGAACTTAATTAGACACACTTTCACCATTTTTACCCTAATGATATTTTTCAATTTGATCAACTTTCCGCAGCATCTTTCTAATTATAACAAAAACAATTATTCAGTAGTTGGAGATGCAAGTACATTTCCACTTCCGCCAGTTGGATTTGACAAGTATAACTCAGCTATCGCGCATGGTAAAATAACCACTGTAACCTATTATTCAACTACTGTTGGTGTGAACAGGCAAACTCTTGTTTACACACCGCCCGGTTATTCTTCAGAAAAAAAATATAGCGTTCTTTATTTACTCCATGGAATTGGAGGCGATGAGCGAGAATGGTTGAATAACGGAAGTCCTCAAAATATCTTGGATAATTTGTATGCCGATCAAAAATTAGAGCCAATGATAGTAGTTCTTCCAAATGGTCGAGCAATGAAGAATGATGATGCAACAGGGGATATTTATGCCGCAGATAAAGTTAAAGCTTTCGAAACTTTTGAGTTTGATCTCATAAATAATTTGATTCCGTTTATAGATTCCACCTATTCAGTTTCTACAGATAGAACTCATCGAGCTCTCGCCGGATTATCAATGGGGGGAGGGCAATCACTCAATTTTGGATTAAAGCACCTTAAAAAATTTGCATGGGTTGGTGCTTTCTCCGCGGCTCCAAATACAAAATCACCATCAGCACTTCTTCCAAAACCAACTTCTGTAGCCGATAGTCTTCATCAACTTTGGATTTCGTGCGGTACAAATGACGGATTAATTTACATTAGCAGACAAACACACGATTACCTCACACAAAAAAACGTCCCACATATATATAGTCTAGTTGATGGAGCGGGACACGATTGGAAGGTATGGAAGCATGGACTATATCACTTTTCTCAGTTGGTGTTTAAGGTAATTCCCACAACAGTTGAAGTAAATGAAATAAGCACAGATTACGGTTTATCACAAAACTATCCTAATCCGTTTAATCCAATTACAAGAATTAAATATGCAGTACCTAAAACAGGCTTTGTTTCAATAAAAGTATTTGATATGCTCGGAAAAGAAATCATAACATTGGTAAGTGAACAAAAACCAGCCGGCAATTATGAATTTGAATTTAATGCCGCACATCTTTCAAGCGGTGTTTATGTATATAAAATGCAGGCTGAGAGTTTTATAAGTACTAAAAAATTTATTCTCATTAAATAATTATGAAACTATGTTTTTTCTCTTGCATGAAATTTTATAAATCAGTGAAAAATATTATTTAATAAAGGGGAACTATGAAAAGATTGTGCTTTCTCATTATAATTAGCCTAGTGTTCAGTATGTATGCACAGGCACAAGTAATTGAAAAACATGCACCTATTGGGTACGATATACTTCGTAATGATATTGATAAGGGCCAAATTGATACTGTTACTTATGAATCTAAAACGGTTGGTACAAATCGTAAAGCAATTATTTATACTCCTCCTGGATTTTCTCAAGATAAAAAATATCCGGTATTGTATCTTCTGCATGGCATTGGGGGAGATGAAAAAGAATGGCTCAATGGCGGTAAACCAGAAATAATATTAGATAATCTTTATGCAGAAAATAAAATTGAGCCAATGATAGTAGTCATGCCTAACGGTCGGGCAATGAAAGATGACCGTGCGGGTGGAAATATATTCGATGGTGCTAAAGTAGCAGCTTTTGCCAACTTTGAAAAAGATTTATTAAATGATTTAATTCCCTTTATTGAATCAACATTTCCTGTTTATAAAGATAGAGAACGAAGAGCAATAGCCGGTTTATCTATGGGAGGTGGACAATCTCTCAATTTTGGATTAGGCAATCTCGATAAGTTTGCATGGGTTGGAGGTTTTTCTTCTGCCCCAAATACTAAAGCCCCCGAATTGTTAGTCCCCTATCCCCTAGACACAAAGAAGAAATTGAAATTACTTTGGATTTCGTGCGGCGATGATGATGGTTTAATTACTTTCAGTCAGCGTACACACGAATATTTGAAAGCAAACGATGTTCCTCATATATATTATATTGAACCGGGTGTTCATGATTTTAAAGTATGGAAAAATTCATTATATATGTTTGCTAAGCTGCTTTTCAAAACTCTTGATCATTCAAAATTTACCCAATATTCACTTCTCGGTACTCCGGCATCCACAAATGTGCGAAACGCCAAATATCCACAGATAATGCCTGATAACAGCGTTAAGTTTCGAATCAAAGCTCCAAACGCCCAGAAAGTACAAATTGATCTGGGAAGAAAATATGATTTGGTTAAAAATGAAGAGGGATTTTGGGAAACAACAACTGATACTTTGAGTGAAGGGTTTCATTATTATTCATTATTAATTGATGAAGTAGCTGTTGCAGATCCAGCTAGTGAAACTTTTTATGGCATGGGAAGAATGGCCAGTGGAATTGAGATACCTATAAAGGGTGAGCAGTATTATGCTCTCAAAGATGTACCACGCGGTGAAATTAGAATTAAACGTTACTATTCAAATGTGATTAATAAATGGAGACAATTTTATATTTACACACCCCCGGGTTATGATAAAAATGTGAATGAAAAATATCCGGTGTTATATGTTTTACATGGCGGCGGAGAAGATGAAAGGGGCTGGGCAAATCAAGGTAAAACTGATTTAATAATCGATAATCTTATCGCTTCGAAAAAAGCTAAACCAATGATTGTTGTAATGCCGGATGGGAACGTCGGAGGTCCAGGTGGATTTGGAATAATGACATTAAAATTATTTGAAGCAGAATTAAAAAATAGCATAATACCTTTTGTACAGAATAATTATAGAACAGAGACAGATGCGAAAAACCGCGCACTTGCAGGGTTATCGATGGGAGGATTGCAAACTCTTTATGCTGGCTTAAATAATACGGAAATGTTCTCCTACTTGGGAGTATTTAGTTCCGGCTGGATACAACAAATGCAAAATGAACTTGCGGAATCACAATATGAATTTATGAGAAAAAATGTTGAATCGATCAACAAAAATTTGAGACTATTCTGGGTATCGATGGGAGGGAAAGAGGATATCGCTTATAATAATTGCCAGATTATGCTTTCCAAATTTGATGAGATGAAAGTTAACTATGTTTATAGTGAATACCCTGGCGGACATACATGGCCAGTTTGGCGACACGATTTATATAAAATTGCACAATTGCTCTTCAAAGAATAGTATGCATTAACAGGCAAATAATAAATATGAAAATTGGAAAATGAAAATAAATTGTAGGTCTATGAATTACTCACTCAAAACAATAACACTTTTATGTATTTTCTTATTGATTCATACAATCTCATTTGCGCAAAATAAACTGAATAGTAAAAAAATAAGTCCGATGCTTTTCGGATTATTTTTTGAAGATATCAATTATTCAGCAGATGGTGGAATTTATGCAGAACTTGTTCAAAATCGTTCATTTGAATATAATCCTAACAGCCGCAGAGAGTGGCACCCATTTTCTTATTGGGAATATATAACTCCCGGCTTTTCATACGGGGCTGTTAATATTGAAACTAATTTTCCAATCCATCCAAATAATCCTCATTATGTAGTTTTAAATATCGAACATGTTGGCAAAGAAGATCAATACAAGGGCGATGCAGGAGTTGGATTGGCAAATTCCGGTTTTGATGGAATGGTTATAAAAGTAAACGAAAAATATAATTTATCATTGTATGCTCGATTGCTTTCTGATGTACCAGTAAATTTATTAATAGGTCTGCAAAGTCCTTCTGGAAAAATTAAGTATGCAGAAAAAAATATTTCTGTATCATCAAAGGACTGGAATAAATATACAACTTCACTTACTGTTACCGAGGATAGCGACAGTGCAAATTTGTTTATTCTTGCAACTAATAAAGGTAAACTGGCGCTTGATCTAATTTCTCTTTTCCCAGAAAAAACTTTCAAAAATCGTCCAAATGGACTACGATTAGATTTAGCCCAAATGCTCGCTGATATGAAACCGAAGTTTGTTCGTTTTCCCGGGGGCTGTCTTGTACATGGTGATGGATTAGGAAATATGTATCGATGGAAAAATACAATTGGGCCAATTGAAGAGAGAGTTGAACAGAAAAATTTGTGGGGCTATAACCAAACTGCAGGGTTGGGATACTATGAATATTTTCAGTTTTGTGAAGACATAGGAGCTAAACCAATCCCTGTTTTACCTGCGGCTGTAAGTTGTCAGAATTCAGGAGGTACCTGGCGCATTGGGGGTACTGGACAGAGAGCACTTCCTAAGGATTTAATCCCAGAGTATATTCAAGAAGTACTGGATTTGATTGAATGGGCTAATGGACCTGCAAATTCGAAATGGGGATCCAAACGTGCTGAAGCGGGGCATCCAGAACCATTTAACCTCGAATACATCGGCATTGGTAATGAAGATAAAATAACACCAGAATTTGAAGAACGATTTAAAATAATATTTGATGCTGTAAAAAAGAATCATCCAGAAATTACAATTATTGGCACTGTTGGGCCATTCCATAGCGGGGAGGATTTTGATAAAGGTTGGAAGTTGGCACACGATCTTCAAATTCCAATAGTTGACGAGCATTACTATACTGATCCAAAATGGTTTATATCTAATCAGTTTCGTTATGATAAATATGATCGAAGTAAATCCAAGGTTTATTTGGGTGAGTATGCATCTTGGGGAAATAAAATGATTAATGCGATTGCAGAAGCTGCATACATGACTTCATTAGAGCGAAATGGAGATGTTGTTGTGATGGCTTCATACGCACCATTGTTTGCTAAAAAGGATTTTACTCAGTGGAAAACTGATTTGATCTTTTTCGATAATAATAACATTTGCCCAACTCCGAATTATTATGTACAAAAAATGTTTATGACAAATCAAGGCGAACTCTACTATGAGAATATTATTTCAAAAGATGAAAAGGATACAACTTTAGCCGCATCATGTGTAAAAGATAGTGAAACCGGCGATATAATTTTAAAACTTGTTAATGCTAGCGAGGAAAATAAAAAAGTGAATGTTGATCTCTCTTTATTTGATAATTTAGCTCCCGAAGCGGATATGATTATTTTATCTGGTAATAAAGATGCTGAGAACACATTCGAAAATCCAAATAATGTTGTTCCTATAAAATCTGTTTACAAAATTAAAACCAAATTTGAATATAGTACTCCGGCAATGTCGCTAACTGTAATAAGAATAAGACAAAGTAATAAGTGATTAATCTCTTAAATCTTCTGAAAAATGTTGTTTGTCATTTGTATTCCGATTTATCGGAATTGAATTGTGGTGAGTCGTTCTTTCGAAATTACATTCTTATGTTTATCGGATGATTCATTTTATTACTACTCAATTAATACTAAGGAAATATTTCAATGAAATTCATAAGACTAACATTAACAATACTTCTGGTTATTACTATTATCGATTTAATCGCTATGGATAAGTTCGAGATAAAAAGTCCGGACTTAAAAATAGCAGTGAATGTTTGGATAACAACGAATGGTGAGCCGGTATATTCTATTCTTCATTCTGGTACAACCGTAATAAAAGAATCCAAAATGGGAATTGTTAGAAGTGATTATGATTTTACAACTGGATTAAAACTAGATTCTACTTCAAACGTTAATATTGTTTCCGATAGATATATGCTTCTTCATGGCAAACGATCGAATTGTAATTACGAGGCCAATAAACGAATTTTTTACTTAAGCAATCTGAATAAAAAAATAATAGAGATTATCTTTCAGGTCTCGAATGATGGAGTTGCATTCAGATATCATTTCCCGGATCAATCAGAAAATCCATTAAAAATTTATAAAGAAGTGACTTCGTTTCATTTCGATGCATCTACAAAAGCATTTTTGCAGCCATGCCCTGATTCCCGAACCGGTTGGAATTACACTCAGCCTTCATACGAAGAATATTATCAAATGAATATACCTGTTGGCACAGTTTCACCCAATCAAGCGGGCTGGGTTATGCCGGCTCTTTTTAATTACAAGAAATATTGGATGAGCATAACAGAGGCCGCAGTTGATACCAACTATTGTGGAACTAGATTAAGTCAGTTTTCTCCGAATGGGGAGTATTCGGTACTATTTCCTCAACCACAGGAGGGAAGAGGTGCTGAGCCTGTTTTACCGCAATCAAAATTGCCTTGGTTTACTCCTTGGAGAATAATTGTAATTGATGATAATCTATCTGGAATAGTTGAATCGACTTTAGGTACCGACTTGGCTATTCCACAAAAATATGATGTATCTAACTGGCTTGAGCCTGGAACCGCATCTTGGAGTTGGGTTATTTTAAAGGACGATTCTACAGAATATAATACTCAAAAGCGATTTATAGATTTCGCCTCAGAAATGAATTGGAAGTATTGTCTCATTGATGCTTTTTGGGATAAGCAGATTGGTTACGAAAAAATTAAAGAACTCTCCGATTATGCTAAAACAAAAGATGTGAAAATATTATTGTGGTACAATTCGGCAGGAGATTGGAATACTACACATCTTACTCCAAGAGACAAAATGCTGACTAAAAAGTCGAGGCGAGATGAGTTTAAAATAATAAGCGAAATGGGTATTGCAGGAATTAAGGTTGATTTTTTCGGGGGGGATGGACAATCAATGATGAAGTATTATATTGATATTTTGAAAGATGCCGCCGAGTTTAAGCTTTCTGTAAATTTTCATGGATCAACTTATCCTAGGGGATGGCACAGAACTTACCCAAATTTAGTTAGCATGGAAGCTATTAAGGGAGAAGAGTATGTTACCTTTGCACAAGAAAATGCAAATCATCAACCTTCTCATTGTACGATTATACCGTTCACAAGAAATCTTTTTGACCCGATGGACTTTACCCCTGTAAATTTTTCGGGAATCCCAAATATCGAACGCAAAACAACAAAGGGATTTGAAATTGCCTCATCTGTTTTATTTACTTCAGGAATACAGCACATCGCTGAAACTCCAACAGGAATGTCACAACAAAAAGATTTTGTTAAAGATTTTATGAGTAGTTTACCCGCAAATTGGGACGACTTAAAATTTATAGATGGGTATCCGGGTAAATATGTTGTGCTCGCAAGAAGAAAAGGAAACGAATGGTTTATAGCATGTATCAACGGTGAGAATTCTGAAAGGACATTCACTATGAATCCTACTTTCCTTGATAGTAAATCAAAAGGATTTATTATAGCAGATTCCGATAATAAAAATGATCTGGTAAAAATGGATGTTGATTTTTCAAATTCAATAAATATTACTATTCATCCGCATGGGGGATTCATAATTAAAGCGTTGGCAAAATGAATAAGACAAAAGAAATAACCATAGGTGATATTGCCAAAAGAGCGGGCGTTTCAAAAGGGACAGTCTCGGCTGTGCTAAATGAAAAAATGGTAGTGAAGCGTTCTACTAGAGAAAAAATTCTACTTCTCATGAAAGAATTAAATTACCGGCCAAAAGGGTTTGCCAGAAATCTAAAAAATGGCGATCCCGGAAAATGCATAGGAATTATTGTTAAAGAATTAAATTATCCTTTTTATACAACTATCGCAGAAGCCGCAAAGGAATATGCCAGCTCAAAAGGTTATTCATTAGTAATGGCAAGCTCTGATTACAACCATGAGACTGAAAAAAATATTATGAACCTTTTTTTGGCTAAAGATATAAGAGGTGCAATTATAGCCCCAATTTTAGAAGGCAATTCAGAAATTGCACATCTATTTAAACTAAAAAATTTGAACTATCCTTTCGTATTATTAGCAGATGTAAAAGGAATTGTGACTAATGTTGTTGAGATAGACAATAGTCGTGCAATAGGTAAAGCTGTGGAATATTTAATAAAAAATGGACATAAAAAAATTGTTCATTTTGCCGGACCTCCTGAATCAGCCCACACTAGAGATCGCATTGAAGGATTTCAAAATGCATTTAGTGAAAGCACACTGGTTTTTAATAAAAGCATGATAGTTCCAATTGGAGCTCACGCTAAAGTGAGTTATGAAAAAACAGTAAAATATTTCAGTACTAGAAAAAGAAAAGATTATCCCACCGCAATTGTATGCTTCAATGATTTGCAGGCTCTTGCAGTTATGACTGCATTAAGGGACCTAGATATAAAAGTACCTAAAGATATTTCAGTTATTGGTAATGATGATATTAATTATGCCGAGATATATTCGGTACCCCTTACCACGATCAGATCTCCTCAAAAAGAGATTGGTCAGAAAGCCGCTGAAATATTAATAAGAAATATAGAATCGTCGCCGCCTGCTCCAATCGAACGAATTATTCTTGATACAGAATTAGTTGTTAGAAAATCAACTAGAAAGATAAATGTGAAATAATTTTTTGATACAATTTTCATGAGTTATTGTTTATAGAAACTATTTATATGTCTATATGATTCTGAACAAGTTTATTAATGAAGGGCCTAAACGCTTCTGTAAATGGAAATTATAAATTTTAAAGATTTGAAAAGAGCATTTATAAAACAAATTCTAAATCTAACTGAGGAGAAATTAAATGAAACGGACGACACTTTTCGCATTATTATATTTTAGTTTATCTATAGGTTATTGTTTAGCTCAATCTAATGTTAAGGAGGATTTTAAACCATCTTCTACAAATCAACCGGGTAAGATATTCCCGCAGGTAAATTCTGAAGGAAGAGTTCGTGCAAGCATATCGGCACCAGAAGCGCACAAAGTTCAATTAGATATAAGTGCAGTAAAATATGATTTGAAAAAAGATGAGAATGGAGTATGGACAGGAGAATCTGATCCGCAGGATGAAGGATTTCACTACTATCAACTTTGGATAGATGGAGCGGCAGTCCCAGATCCAGGCAGTATGTATTATTTCGGAGCGATGCGATGGGGTAGCGGTATTGAAATACCAGCACATGACCAAGATATTTATGAACTTAAAAATGTAGCACACGGACAGGTACGGGAAATTCTTTTTCCATCTAAAAGTACAAATACATCGCGCAGAGCATTTGTTTATACACCACCCGGATATGATGAGAAAGATTTAAATAAGCGTTATCCGGTGTTGTATCTTCAACATGGTTATGGTGAAAATGAATATGGTTGGGTAAACCAAGGCAAAGCAAATTTAATTATGGATAATCTTTTAGCTGAAAGTAAATCTAAACCTTTTATTATTGTAATGACTTACGGAATGACAAACGATGTTAAAATGGGTGGACTTAGAGATTTCGATATCAAGCCGTTTCAAACAGTGCTTGTAGATGAGCTCATTCCATTTATTGATTCTAATTTCCGCACTCTTACTGATCAACCAAACCGTGCTATGGCAGGTCTTTCTATGGGTGGATTTGAAACAAAATTAGTCACTTTGAAAAATCTAGATATTTTTTCTCACATAGGATTATTCAGCGGTGGCAGTATTTCTTTAGATGATATTAATAACACACCTGGTTTTAAAGAAAAAGTGAAACTTGTATTTGTCAGTTATGGTGGCAGAGAAATCGAAAATATGAAAAAAGGGGGCTTCAGATTTGGAGGAGATCCTAAAGAAAATACGGATGCAATAGCTAAAGAGGGGAGCAATGCTCATTTCTATGTTTCTCCAAATACCGCTCATGAATGGCAAAGCTGGAGAAGAAGTCTTCATGAATTCGCAAAGTTAGTATTCCAGAATTAAGGAATAAAAGCATGATTAAATGTTTTTCATTGTTAACGGTTGTTATTTTTTTGTGTGCAAGTTTTTGTATGGGGCAAACAAGTCAATCAATTGTAGAAGATGATTTTAAACCTTCCGCGACAAATCAACCGGGGAAAGATTATCCAAAGGTTAATTCAGAAGGGAGAGTGCGTGCAAGAATTTTAGCACCTGAAGCCGATAAAGTACAATTGGATATTGGCGGTGTAAAATATGATTTGATTAAGGATGAAAATGGAGTTTGGACAGGTGACTCAAATCCTCAAGATGAAGGATTCCACTACTATCAACTTTGGATTGATGGAGCCACAGTTCCAGATCCGGGAACTAAATATTATTATGGGGCAGGACGTTGGGGAAGCGGAATTGAAATACCTGCGAGTGATGGTGATTTTTATTCATTAAAAAATGTTCCTCATGGTCAGTTAATTCAGAAATTATATTTTTCGAATATTACTCAATCATGGCGCCGTTGTTTTGTTTATACCCCGCCGGATTATGAGAAGAATCTTAAAATTCGTTATCCAGTATTATATCTTCAGCATGGCAGTTTCGAAGATGAAACGGGTTGGTCGGCACAAGGCAAAGCTAATTTAATTCTCGATAACCTAATCGCTGAACAGAAAGCTGTTCCAATGATCATTGTTATGGATAACGGCTACGCATTTGAACGAGCAAATAATTCTGAGAGTGGTAAACCCAGAAAGTTTGTTTTTGAAGAAGTTCTAATAAATGAAATTATTCCTATGATCGATTCTTCTTTCCGGACAATTGCTGATAGAAAATTTAGAGCAATGGCAGGCTTATCAATGGGTGCTAATCAAACTATTCATATTACAATGAATAATCTTGATCTGTTTTCACACATTGGAGGATTTAGCGGCACGGCAAATTATCCTAAAAGCGAAAAAATTGACCGCTCAATATTTATGAATGGAGCATTTAAAAATGGAAAAGAACTCAACACAAAGATTAATTTATTCTGGCTTGGATTGGGCACAAAAGAACCTAGTCCTTTTCCCGGTTCTGTTGGGGCATTCCGTGGAATGTTGGATGAAGCAGGTATTAAATATACATATTACGAATCACCAGGTACAGCGCATGAATGGCTAACCTGGCGAAGATCACTTTACCAGTTTGCACAACTTTTGTTTAGATAGATAGGAGATAAAATGTTTAAGAAATTATTAATTATCATAGCTTTTTTGTTATCGGTAAATATTGTAAGTCAAACTTTGCCATATCAAAATCCAAATTTAAATTCCGAAGCAAGAGCTAAAGATTTACTTTCCAGATTAACGCTTGAAGAAAAAGCCGCATTGATGTGTGATGTTTCCGATGCTGTTCCCCGTTTGGGAATAAAGAATTTTAATTGGTGGAGCGAAGCTTTACATGGTTTGGCAAACAACAATGATGTAACTGTTTTTCCTCAGCCGATTGGAATGGCCGCATCATTTAATGATGAGTTAGTTTATAAAATATTTAATGCTACATCCGACGAGACTCGCGCCAAATATCATGAAGCGATTCGAAACGGACAGAAGAATAAACGATTCTTAAGTCTTTCGGTTTGGACACCCAATATTAATATTTTTAGAGATCCAAGGTGGGGTCGAGGACAAGAAACATATGGTGAAGACCCTTACTTAATGTCGCGCATGGGTGTTCAAGTTGTAAGAGGATTGCAGGGTCCGGCTGATTCAAAATATAAAAAATTACTGGCCTGCGCAAAACATTATGCCGTTCATTCAGGACCCGAATGGAGCCGTCATGAAATTAATATCAATAATGTTGATCCGCGTGATTTGTGGGAAACATATCTTCCTGCCTTTAAATCTTTAGTTCAGGAAGCGGATGTACGACAGGTAATGTGCGCATATCAACGATTGGACGATGACCCATGCTGTGGCAATACTCGGTTACTTCAAACAATACTCCGGGATGAATGGGGTTTTAAATATTTAGTAGTATCTGATTGTGGGGCTATTGCAGATTTTTATACAAGTCACAAAGTTTCATCCACACCAGTACACGCTGCTGCCAAAGGAGTTTTAGCAGGTACCGATGTTGAATGCCAGTGGGATGGCCATAATTATAAGCAGCTTCCTGAAGCCGTTAAAAGAGGATTAATAAAAGAAGATGAAATTAATGAACGATTGATGCGTGTATTAGTCGGGCGTTTTGATTTGGGCGAAATGGACGATGATGACATTGTTCCATGGTCAAAAATCCCGGCATCTATTATTAACAATGAAGAGCATAGAAAACTTGCGTTGGATATGGCACATCAATCGATGACTCTTCTTCAAAATAAAAACAATATCCTGCCATTTAAGAAGTCGATTAATAAAATTGCTGTAATTGGTCCAAATGCCGATGACGAACCAATGCTATGGGGTAATTATAATGGCGTGCCGGTTAGAACAATTACAATTCTCGACGGAATTAAATCAAAACTTCCAGAAAATAAAATCTTTTATGATAAAGGATGTGATCTTGTCGAAGATAAAGTTACGGAAAGTTATTTTTCACAAACTTCTATTAACGGCAATCAAGGTTTTAAAGCTACATATTGGAATAACCAAGAACGCCAAGGTGAAGTAGTAACAACGCAACAAATAAAAAATCCAATAAAATTAACAACAGCAGGACAGCATGAATTTGCGAGCGGAGTTAAGCTTGAAGGTTTTTCAGCGCTTTACGAAACCGAGTTTATACCAAAAGTTAGTGAAGAACTTGTTTTCAAATGCGGAGCTACCGGTGCTTTTGAATTATTGGTGAATGATGAATCAATTGTTAGATATGTAAATTGGAGGACACTTCCTTCACGTCATCCATATAAAGTTGAAGCGGGTAAATCATATAAAATAGAGATCCGTTATGCGCAGATGAATAACTGGCAGGCAAATTTAGAATTCAATTTTGGTAAAGAAGTTGATGTAGATTATACTGAACTTATTAAAAAACTAAATGGAATTGATGTTGTTGTTTTTGTTGGCGGACTTTCTACAAATCTTGAAGGAGAAGAGATGCCAGTTTCTTATCCGGGTTTCAAAGGTGGCGACCGTACAAATATAGAGCTTCCTTCTGTTCAACGTAATTGTCTAAAAGCTCTAAAAGCTGCTGGCAAAAAAGTAATCTTTGTTAATTGTTCCGGTTCAGCAATTGCATTAACTCCTGAAACAGAAAGCTGTGATGCAATTTTGCAAGCATGGTATGGCGGCGAATCCGGTGGACAAGCAGTTGCCGATGTTCTGTTTGGAGATTATAATCCTTCAGGTAAACTTCCTATCACATTTTATAAAAATTCTGATCAATTACCCGATTTCGAAGATTACTCTATGAAGGGAAGAACTTATCGTTTTATGAATGATGCTCTATTCCCATTCGGCTTTGGTTTGAGTTATACTAATTTTAAAATTGGCGATGCAAAACTGAATAAAAGTGTTATTAAAGAAAATGAATCTGTTGAACTTTCAATCCCGGTATCAAATACAGGTAAACGAGTTGGAACAGAAATAGTCCAGGTTTATGTTCGTAAAGCAAACGACGATGATGGTCCTATTAAAACTCTGAAGGGTTTTAAAAGATTAGATATTGGGGCGGGAAAATCAGCTACTGCGATAATCAATTTACCTTATAATTCATTTGAGTTTTATGACCGAACAAAAATTAAAATGACGGTTAACACGGGGGAGTATGAAATATTGTATGGAAATAGTTCAGATGAGAAGCTATTGAAAAAAATTAAAATATCTGTTAACTAATCTTTATTATAATTACCTGGGTAAAATGAAATGATAAAGAAAATATTAATACTCTTTTTGTTTCTAATTACATTAAATAGTAAAGATAAAGCTCAAATATTTAATGTAACTGAGCATGGAGTAATATTAAATATTGACTCAATTAAAATTGAACTCCAATTCTATAATCCATCAACTATTCGAGTTATCAAGTCTCTAACTAAAATCGACTTTTCAAAGGAAAGTCTATCAATAATCATTTCTCCTCAAAAAACAGAATTTGTTGTAAAGCAGCAGCAAGATGAAATATTATTGAAGAGCGAAATACTTCATGCATCGATAAATCTGCAAAATGGGAAAATATCTTTTTCGATACCAACTAAAGGAATTCTGCTACAAGAAAAAGAAAATGGTATTTCATTTAATAATTTTAATGATGCCGGTACTGCGACATATAGCGTGAGGCAATCATTTGTTCTGGACAAAGATGAACCAATATATGGATTGGGATTTCAACAACAGGGCAAAATGATTCAACGCAATCTAAAGTTAAAAATGATACAAGGTAACACTGATACTTATATTCCTTTTTTTCAATCTATAAAAGGGTATGGACTTTTCTGGGACAATTATTCACCTACTACATTTACAGACACTCCGGATGAAACAACTTATGAATCGGAAGTTGGTGATTGCATTGATTATTATTTTATGTTTGGAGAAAATGCTGATGGAGTGATCGCGAAAATGCGAGATCTCACTGGACAAGCACCGATGTTTCCTCTCTGGACTTATGGTTATTTTCAAAGTAAAGAAAGGTATAAGAGTCAAGATGAGACTGTAGGCGTAGTTAAAAAATATCGTGAACTTGGAGTACCTCTCGACGGAATAATTCAAGATTGGCAGTATTGGGGTAATAATTATTTATGGAATGCAATGGAATTTTTGAATTCCGACTTTTATGATCCGCAGAAGATGATTAATGATGTACATTATTTAAATGCACATATGCTTATATCAATTTGGAATTCGTTTGGCCCAAAAACAAAACAGTATAATGAATTAGAGAAAATAAACGCCCTAATGGATTTTGTTACCTGGCCGGCCTCCGGTTCTGATAAATGGCCTCCAAATATTGATTATCCTTCAGGAGTAAAAGTATATGATCCATTCAATCCAGAAGCCCGTAACATCTACTGGAAGTATCTTAATAAAGGAATCTTCTCACTTGGAATGGATGGATGGTGGATCGATTCATCGGAACCCGATCATTTGTTTTTTAAAGATTCCGATCTAGACAATAAAACATATCTTGGTTCATTTAGGAAAGTTCGTAATGCTTTTCCATTGATGACAGTTGGAGGAGTTTATAAAAACCAGCGTGCCGTAACTTCCGATAAGCGTGTATTTATTCTCACCCGTTCGGCATTTGCAGGGCAGCAGCGTTATGCCGCTAATACTTGGACTGGCGATGTGGTAGCCTCCTGGGATGCATTAATAAATCAGATTTCAGCAGGATTAAATTTTTCTCTGAGTGGAATTCCTTATTGGAATTCTGACATTGGCGGCTTTTTCCTATGGAACTTCCCTAAAAAATTAGGAGATCCCAATTATCGTGAGCTTTATGTGCGGTGGATACAGTTCGGAATATTTTGCCCGATGATGCGTTCACACGGAACTGATGCGCCCCGTGAAATCTATCAATTTGGAAAAAGGGGAGATAAGCTTTTTGATGCGATTGAAAAATCAATTAATCTAAGATATTTATTACTACCCTATATTTATTCTGCATCTTGGGATGTGACGGAAAATCAATCAACTATGACGCGTGCATTGATGATGGATTTTGCGAATGATAAAGATGCACAGGATATCAATGACGAGTATATGTTTGGTAAAGCATTATTGGTTTGTCCCGTAACCACTCCGATGTATTCAAAGATTGTTATTGCAGGAAAAGATACCTCGCATGTTGAAGATTTCAGTAAAATTAAAAGTGAGTCGGTTTATCTACCCAAAGGAAGTGATTGGATTGACTTTTGGACGGGAGAAAAATATAAAGGTGGAAAAACAATAAATATCGAAGTGCCGATTGAAATAATCCCGTTGTTTGTAAAAGCCGGTTCAATAATTCCGTTGGGACCTAAGGTTCAATATGCTGAAGAGAAAAAATGGGATAATCTTGAGATTCGAATATATCCTGGTACCGATGGGAAGTTTACATTATATGAAGATGAGAATGACAATTACAATTATGAAAAAGGAATTTATTCTTTAATTTATTTTGAATGGAATGACGCAAAAAATGAATTGACCATTAGTGATAGAAAAGGTTCTTTCCCGGGAATGCTCGGTAAGCGAAAGTTCAACATAGTAATTGTTTCTAAAAATAATGGTCTTGGGATGAATAAGATTGAATCTTATAATGAAATTATTGAATACGGTGGGAGTAGTGTTGTTGTTAAATTTTAATATAGTAATAATAACCCGAGTTTTAATTGAGATTCAAGGACAACGTTTTAAAAGTAATACCAGTACAATATAGAATGTTAATGGTTAACATTCCTTTACATGAAAATGAAGTAAACTAATGGAAAAATCGGTAGATAAATTATTATGAAATTAATTTACTTACTAATTATCGGGATGCTTCCTGTTATTTGTCATGCTCAAGTTGTAAAGGATTATAAAAAGTATGATGATAAAATAATGATTACCCTTTCTGAAGGTACGCTGGATATTATCCCGCTAACTGAAAACTCAGTAAGAATAAAATTTTATAAAGATGTTGAGCCGAAACTACCTGAACTTATTTTTAAAACTAGTATGGCAATACCAATATTTAAGGTTACAGATACTTCCTCAAAGATAGAGATAAAAGGAAATAAAATTGATGTAATTATAGACAAGCAGACTGGCTCATTATCATTTGTTGATAATAGAGGAGAAATGTTTTTAAATGAGAAATTAAGTTCACGAAAATTAGTTGGCGATTCTATAAATGGGGAACCATGCTTTATCGCAGAACAAAGTTTTGAATCACCAAATGACGAATTTATTTTTGGATTGGGGCAGTTTCAGGATGGGCAATACAATCTCAAAAATAAAACCCGACGATTAACACAAGTCAATTCCCAAATTTCACTTCCTTTTATTTATTCAAGTAGAGGTTATGGTTTGCTCTGGCATCAGTATGGTTTAACAGATTTTAATCCAACCTATAATTTTATTAAACTGGAAAAGCAATCATCTGTAGGTAATAATGAACTGGCTGAAGTAACTACAACATCAGGAACACAAAAGATATCTCAGGAGCATTCTCTTTATGTAGGTAGCTTTTATGTACCAAAAGATGGTATTTATTCCATTTTTCTTGATTTGGGGGAAATGGATAATAAGCATTATGTTGTAATAGATGGTAAACCATTCATAAACTTTAGCAATTACTGGCTTCCTCCTACTACAAGCGAACTTATCGAATTAAAAGAGGGTGAGCATCAAGTACAGGTGGTTTGTAAATCGAGCAATATACCTAAACTTTCATTTAACCAAATAGAAGATGTAACAACTTTCCATTCGCCAAATGCTAAACTGCTGGACTATATTGTATTTTACGGACCTTCTGCCGATAGTATAATTGCCGAATATAGAAATCTTTCTGGGAATGCGCCTATGTTTCCCCTTTGGGCATACGGCTTCTGGCAATGCCGCGAACGCTATAGTTCAAGTAAAGAATTGATTGATGCTGTTAAAGAATTTCGTAATAGAAATCTTCCATTGGATGTGATTGTTCAGGATTGGCAATATTGGGGAAACAATGGCTGGGGCGTACCTCAGTTCGACAAAACTAATTATCCAAATCCTGCAGGATTTATAAAAGAATTACATGATTTAAATGCTCATTTCAATATTTCAATATGGTCAAACCCGGATAAAAATTCAGAAATCGGTAAGGAGTATGTAACAAAAGACCGATTTATTCCCAACACAAAATGGTTGGACTATTTTAATCCCGAAACCAGAAAAGAGTATTGGAACACATTAAAACAAAACATGTTTGATTATGGAGTTGATTCCTGGTGGATGGATGCTGTTGAACCAGAAAACGATGCTTTACGAGGAGAGACGACTCATATAGGATTAGGGGATTTTTACCGTCTTACTTATCCGCTATTTGTAAGTCAAGCGGTTTATGAAGGGCAACGAGAAACTACTTCTGATAAACGAGTCTGCATTCTTACCCGTTCAGCTTTTCTTGGTCAACAGAAGTATGGAATTATTAATTGGTCAGGTGATATAAATGGAACATGGGATTCATTCAAACGGCAAATAGTTGCCGGACTGAACTATACAATTACCGGATTACCTTATTGGACAACCGATATCGGAGGATTTTTTCGCCAGGGTCAATCTCAATATATTGATGAAAAGTATCATGAATTATTTATTCGTTGGTTTCAATGGGGAGCATTTAACCCAATCTTTCGTGTTCATGGTTACCAAAGCGAAACAGAACCGTGGAAGTATGGAAGAAAAGTTGAAGATAACATTAGAAAGTTTCTTCAGCTTCGTTATAGTTTGCTTCCTTATATTTATTCTGAGGCATGGCAAATTGCAAAAAATGGTTCGACTTTGATGCGGCCATTGATAATGGATTTCAAAGAAGATACTATTGCTTTAAATCAACCATATGAATTTATGTTTGGGAAAGCCATACTTGTAGCTCCCGTTACTGATTCAGCAGTAAATAAAATGAATTTGTACTTACCCAAATTTGCTGATTGGTACGATTTCTGGACCAACGAAAAATTTGTTGGAGGTCAGGAAATAAAAACGGATACGCCGATAGATAAAATTCCTCTTTTCGTGAGAGCTGGGTCTATAATTCCGCTTGGTCCATTGGTTCAATATTCAACCGAAAAGAAGTGGGATAATCTTGAAATTAGAATTTATAACGGTGCCGATGGTATGTTTGTTTTGTACGAAGATGAAAACGATAATTATAATTATGAAAAGGGAATGTATTCGACCATTACATTTAATTGGAATGATAAAGAAAAAGAATTATCTATCAATGATAGAGAAGGCGCTTTTCCTGGAATACTCAATGAACGTAACTTCAGAATTGTATCTGTTGACATCAGGAAGGGTATAGGCATGGAAAGGGTAGAAAAGTATGATAGAGAAATTGCTTATACCGGGAAGAAGATTGTAATAAAAATGTAGAGATACTATTCATGGTTCTATTAACCACTAAAAAAATAATTCGTATTAGCCTATAATTTATTAGAAAAATATTTATGAAAAATTTCTTGTTAAATGTTTCTTTATACTATTAAGGTGGCTCAAATAAAATTATGAGAAAAATAATATATGTCCTATACTTTTTGATAGTGGCTAATATCAGTTTTGCCCAATCCCCGATCATTCAAACGAAATATACTGCCGATCCTGCACCTATGATTTATAAAGACACTGTGTTTCTCTATACAGGCCACGACGAAGATGATGCAATGGGCTTTAAAATGCATAATTGGTTGCTCTATACATCGACCGATATGGCTAATTGGACCGAGCATGGCGTGGTTGCATCTTTAAAAAATTTCTCATGGGTTCCTTATGATAATGGAGCATGGGCTGCTCAGTGCGTTGAGCGTAATGGAAAGTTTTATCTCTATTGCCCAATGCCTGGCGGAGTTGGAATAGGGGTTTTAATTGCCGATAGTCCTTATGGACCTTTTAATGACCCGATTGGAAAGCCTTTGATAAGTAAAAGCAACCATGATATAGATCCTACTATTTTGATTGACGACGATGGCCAGGCATACTTGTACTGGGGAAATCCAAAGTTATATTATGTTAAATTGAATGAGGATATGATTTCTTACTCAGGTGAGATAATTGAGGAAACAACAACACCCAAGAATTATCAAGAAGGACCTTGGGTTTGGAAACGGAACAATCATTATTACATGGCGTATGCTTCCACTTGCTGTCCGGAAGGAATTGGTTATGCAATGAGCGACTCACCAACAGGACCATGGGAATATAAAGGAATGATTGTAGATGCATCAGAAAAAACCAGAGGTAATCATCCCGGTATTATTGAATACAAAGGCAAATCGTATTGTTTTGGGCACAGTTACGACTTGCTGAAACTAACCACATCCAAATTTTATGAACGCCGATCGGTGGATATGGATGAAATGATTTATAATCCCGATGGCACTATACAAAACCGTCATTATTGGTCGGTTGAAGGTCCTGAACAAGTTGGGAAATTGGATCCATTCAAACGAGTTGAGGCAGAAACAATGGCTTGGAGCGAAGGGGTTAAAACAATGTTCGAAACAGAATGGGAAGGGGATTTTGAATGGGCTAGGGGAAAAAAGGTTGCTGATCGTTTGTTTGTAACTTCCATTCACAATGGTGATTATCTCATGGTAAAAGGCGTTGATTTTGCTAAAGGGGCAAAATCAGTGGAAGTGAGTGTTGCTTCTCTGTATGGTGGGAAAATCGAAATTCATCTTGATGAAACCCATGGACCTATCATTGCTACTGTTGATGTAAATACTTCACGACAAGGTGGTATCTGGAGGACAATTACTGCACCGGTTAAGAGTGTTAGTGGAGTTCACGATTTGTATTTTGTTTTTAATGGAGAAAAAGACCTGTTCAACTTTGACTGGTGGATGTTTAAGTAAAAAAACTTTTATTAAGGAAAGAATGGTATGAATAAGAAACATCTAAAAAATCCAAAATCAATTTCATTCCACCCCGCGTTTCAAAAAGGAATCTGGGTTCCCTCTTCAAATTTTAAAACAAGATTTCTCGCTTTGCTCGAAATGACAATACATAATCAGTTTCTCAGGTATCTCAATAAGCTAATTATTTTAATATTTGTAGTACTGTCCATTACTATTGTGAAGGCTCAGAATCGCCTTCCACATCCCGAGTTGGAGAATCCATCTATTCAAGGAATTAATAAAGAAAATCCTCATGCTACTTTTATAAGTTTTGATAGTCGCGAAACTGCTTTGCAAAACGACAAGAGTAAAAGCTCACGCCGTATTTCCTTAAATGGTACTTGGAATTTTAATTTTGTTATAGGTATATCAAACCGTATCAGAAATTTTGCAGAACCTGGACTCAACATTTCTAGTTGGAAAGAAACAGAAGTGCCATCTAACATGGAAATGCAAGGTTATGGTATTCCTATTTATGTAAATATTGGTTACGAATTTTATCCGGAATGGAATTTCAATCCACCTTTTGTTAATGATTTAGAAAAGAACAACATCGGGTATTACCGTCGTGAGTTTGATATACCTGAATTTTGGAATGGGCAACAAATCTTTATCAATTTCGGTTCTATTAAATCTGTCGGGTTTATTTGGATTAACGGAATAAAAGTCGGTATGAGTAAGGATAGTAAAACTCCACAAGAGTTTGATATCACCAACTATGTTAAACCGGGAAAAAATAGTGTAGCAGTTGAAGTCTTTCGATGGAGTGACGCTTCATATCTTGAATGCCAGGACTTCTGGCGTTTAAGCGGTATTCCCCGTGAAGTTTATATTTATGCTCAACCAAAAGTAAGATTACGTGATTTCTTTGTAAAAGCTTCACTTGATGAAAATTATACGCATGGCGTTTTCGATCTTAATGTGGAATTGAAGAATCATACTAAAAAAAGATCTAAATATTCAGTGACATATGAAATTTTAGATAAAAATGGAAATGAGAACCTCACATCGGAAACTAAAACTATTGAATTATCAGATACTCTTGGAATAATAAACTTCAGTACTACTTTACCATCAGTAAAAAAATGGACAGCGGAAACTCCAAATCTTTACACTCTTTTACTAACAATAAAAGATGAATCTGACAAGACCACCGAAGTTACATCAACAAAAATTGGTTTCCGTACCAGCGAAATTAAAAATGGTTTATTCCTGATTAACGGAAAACGTGTTTTAGTTAAAGGCGTTAACATTCATGAATTTAATCCTCTCACAGGTCAGGTAATTAGTGAGGCAGATACAAAATTAGATATGGAGCGGATGAAACAATTAAATATAAATGCTATTAGAACAAGCCACTACCCGCAACCTGAATTCTTTTACGAAATGGCTGATAAATATGGCTTCTATATAATTAATGAAGCAAATATAGAATCTCATGGAATGGGATATGATCTTACAAAAACTCTTGGCAATAATCCGGATTGGCTTGAAGCTCATTTATTCCGTACTCGTAACATGGTTGAGAGGGATAAAAATCATCCTTCGGTGGTTATTTGGTCTTTGGGTAATGAAGCAGGTAATGGCTATAATTTTTATCAGACATATTTATTTATAAAAAACCGAGATAATACTAGACCTGTGCAGTACGAAAGAGCAGGACTTGAATGGAACACCGATATTTTTTGTCCAATGTATATGAAAATTCCCGATCTTGAAAACTATGCAAAGAAATACTTCGACCGACCATTAATCTTGTGTGAATATTCTCATGCAATGGGAAACAGCAATGGAAATATAAAAGACTATTGGGAAACGATGGAAAAATATCCCAACCTCCAAGGTGGTTTGATTTGGGATTGGGTAGATCAGGGTCTTGCCGATAAAAATGAAAATGGAAAATTTTGGGCCTACGGAGGTGACTATGGTCCAACAGGCACTCCATCCGATGGTAATTTCTGTATTAACGGTGTAGTTTTTCCGGACAGAAGCATTAAACCGCATAGTCTTGAAGTTAAACATGTTTATCAAAATATTGGTTTTAAAGTCGAAGACTTTTCTACCGGAAAGTTTGTAATTACAAACAAGTTCAGATTTACTAATCTCTCCAAATATATTTTCAGTTATGAGATTACTGCGAATGGTGAAAGTATAAAAAGCGGCGAACTGCCTATTATGAATATTGAACCTGAGCAATCAAATTTAATTTCAGTTAATCTGGATAATTTACCACCAAACCCCGGGGTTGAGTATTTCATAAAATTCTCTGCTAAAACTATTATAGCAGAAAATTTACTTTCTGCCGGATGGGAAATAGCTTCAGAACAATTTAAAATACCTATTGAGGTTTCGAAGTTACAATTTAATGCTACTAATGATGAAAAAGTAAATTACAATGAAGGAAAGAGTATTGAGATTTCGGGGAATGAGTTCTCTCTTTCAATTGATAAAAAGACAGGCATAATCACATCGTACAGAAATAAAGGAAAGGAACTTTTACTTAATGGATTTGGGCCACGTCCAACTTTTTGGCGCGCACCCACAGACAATGATTATGGATGGAGAATGCCCCGAGTTTGTCGTTTATGGAAGCAACTCTCTGAACAAGAATTATCAGCTCAAAATCTTACCATAAATTATGAAGGTAGTGATGTAAAAGTGGCTGTTGAATACAATCTTGATTCGGTTAAATCTGTTTGGAAAACAGAATATACTGTTATGGGAAATGGTGCTGTTAAAATTGAAAATCTTTTTATAACAAATGATAACACTGTCCCAGTAATCCCAAGAATTGGCATGAAGATGCAGATGCCTGCGGAATTCACTCAACTTGAATATTTTGGTAGAGGACCATGGGAGAATTATAGCGATCGTAAATCATCAGCATTTGTTGGACTATATAAATCAACTGTTGCCGAACAATACGTTCCGTATGTTCGCCCACAAGAAAATGGGCACCACACGGATGTACGATGGATGGTATTAACTAATAATGATGGAACCGGATTATTAGTAGTCGCGGATTCATTGATGGAATTCAACGCACTCCCTAATCCTGTTGAAGATTTTGATGCCGGAATTGACAAAGACAAGAATTTGCGCCATATAAACGATATCAGTCCTAAAAATATGATTGAGCTACATTTAGATTTTCGCCATATGGGAGTTGGGGGTGATGACAGCTGGGGTGCAAAACCGCATGATCAGTATTTGATTAAGCCAAGTAATAAAGTTTATAAATATGGTTTCACATTTATACCGGTGAACTCCCCTCAAGAAGCAGAAGAGATGAAAAAATTTGTTTATTAATACTGATTAATGATAAATGATAAAACTTATCAATCTGTCTGTATTATTTTGTAACCGGTTACAGTGGTGTAATTGACAAAAACATAGGAATGAATTATGAAAATAAATTTTATTATATCAATATTATTAGTTGTGTTGATTTCAACTGTAAATATATTTGCACAAAAATTCCAAGCTGATAACGGAGATGGTACATTTACAAATCCAGTAATAGCGGCTGACTACCCCGATCCGGATGTAATTAGGGTTGATTCGGTTTACTATTTTGTATCAACTACAATGTTTGTTTTTCCCGGAGTTACAATACTTAAATCTTACGATCTTATTAATTGGGAATATTGCAGTAATGCCCTACCTCGTTTTGATTTTAATAAATGTTATGATCTTGACGGCTGCAACAGATATGGGCGCGGTCAATGGGCAACAAGTCTAAAATTCCATAACGGAAAATTCCACATTTTATTTATTACTCTGGATGAAGGGGGATTTTATTTAACCGCCGATAAAGCTGAAGGTCCTTGGGAAATTAATCGCTTGCCAAAAGGATTTTACGACCCCGGTTTGTTTTTTGATGACGACGGAAAAATTTACGTTGCTCATGGTTATAATAAAATTAGTATAACCGAAGTTGACAATAACCTTGTAGCAAAAAGTGATGATGTATTGGTTTACACGGGTGATATAAGGCGCGGACTCGAAGGTGCTCATGTTTATAAAATTAACGATTATTATTATTTGTATTGTACTTATGGCGGACTTGATGGTTTTCAAGTGGCACTTCGTTCAAAAAACATTTATGGACCATACGAACAAAAAGTGGTAATTAGAGATACTACTCACGGACCTAATTTTGGTATTCACCAAGGCGCACTTATTGAAACACAAACGGGAGAGTGGTGGACA
The DNA here is from genome assembly GCA_019638015.1 of Melioribacteraceae bacterium. Lineage (NCBI taxonomy): Bacteria > Pseudomonadati > Ignavibacteriota > Ignavibacteria > Ignavibacteriales > Melioribacteraceae > Melioribacteraceae bacterium. The sequence goes on from JAHBUP010000001.1 coordinate 904,598, forward strand.
ATGCTATTTGTTGACAGCGGACCATTCGGAAGATTCCCATCGCTTCAACCTGTTACTTGGGTTGATGGTTGGCCAATGGTGGGAGTTGATGGAAAAGCAGTAGTAACTTTTAGAAAACCTAATGTTGGTAAAGAATATCCTATAAAAATTTTGCCAACATCTGATGAATTTGACATGCCTATCGGCGAGTCTGGCAATCCAGAATTAAATATGCAATGGGGATGGAATCATAATCCCGAACCAACTAAATGGTCTTTAAAGGAAAACCCTGGATTCTTGAGACTAAAAACCGTAACGGTGGTTGATAGTTTACAGAAAGCACGCAACACTCTTACACAAAGAATGTTTGCCTACTATTCTGATGATATAACATCCGAGGCGACGATTAAAATGGAATTTGAAAATATGAAAGACGGCGACATCGCCGGTTTAGCTGTTTTCCAAAATCCATACGCATATATAGGAATTAAGAAATCAAATGGTCATCATTATATAATTATGGTGAATAATGGTAAACTAATCGACTCAATTAAAGTTGATAAGACAAAAATATATTTACGCGCAAGCGCATTCTTTGGTTCAGGAGCAGCACCGCTTTACGGAGGTAAATCTGTTTCGGGTTCAGGGAATGCATCTTTCTCATATAGTCTCGATAATGATTCCTTTACGAAAATTGGTAATGAATTGAATATGAGATTTAATCTCAAAGTTTTTACAGGTAATAAATTTTGCCTTTTCAACTATGCAACCAAGGAAATTGGTGGGTATGTTGAATTTGACTGGTTTAGAACAAATCCAAGCAAAGTTGTCTTTAATAAGAAATAAATTGATAACAATGAGTTGTACTTTATGATCTAACTACTACTGATATCGTGTTGACTAATTCATTATTACAGGAGGTGAAATTATGGAATTCCCAATTTTCATTTCATTTACTCTTCTTAATGCGTGCAACCTTCGTTGTAAAATGTGCGGACAGTGGAGTGAAACCGGTTATGTGCGGAACAAAGTTGTTGAAGCAAATCCCCAATTAAAGGTAGATGTGTGGAAAAGACTTGTTGATGAAATTTCAAACCATAAGATCAGGTTTATTTTGATCAGAGGAGGCGAACCTTTTCTTTATCCAGGGATTATGGAGTTGATTGAATACATTAACAGTAAAGGAATTTTTGTTTCAATTGATACAAACGGAACAATGATTGAAAATTATGCCGTAGAGCTAGTTAGGATGGGAAATATGCATATAACTTTTTCTGTTGATGGACCTGAACCTGTTCATGATGAGGTTAGAGGGATAAAAGGAAGTTATAAACAAATAAAAGAAAATATTGAGTTGTTTAATCGACTCGAAAAAGAAAATAATAAATCAATAGGTAAGAGTATTTGTTTTACTATTAGTAAATACTCCTACAAAGGATTGGGGGAAATGCCGGATGTAGCAAGGGAAATGGGAATAAATTCAATCAACATTGTACCCTATTACTATTTCTCTCAAACTACCGGAGATAAATATGAGTTAGAATTGAAAACACATTTTAACACTTCAGCATATTCATGGAAGGGCTTTCAGCATGAAGATTCCGGAATAGATTTTCAAGTCTTCAAGCATGAGTATGAAAAATATATTTCAACACTCAATGGTATCGAAAATTTTCCTTTCATGCCCTTTGGTCTTGATGAATATAAATCATGGTTTGAGGATGATAACTCGGTTGTCGGTTCCACACAATGTCTGAATGTTGAAAAATTAATTGATATTCAACCTAATGGTGATGCAAACTTCTGCATCGATTTTCCCGATTACGTAATCGGAAATATTAAGGATATGACAATCTCAGAAATATGGAATAGCAGTAGAGCTGAAAAATTTAGAAGTTATAGAAGGAATAACCCGCTGGCAATATGCTACAGATGCGGTGGAAAATATTGTTCCGAAATTAATTAACGAGTAATGTAATGTGAAAAAATTAATTGGGATATAATCAATGAAATATTACCAAACCATTTTAAAGGTGTCAGCAAGTATAATATTATTAGCATCAATCAATATGTATGCTCAAAATCCAATTATCACAAATCAATTTACCGCTGATCCATCCGCAAGAGTATTCGATGGAAAAGTTTATCTATATCCCTCGCATGATATTCCACCGGTTGAAGGGAAAACACGCCCCGATTGGTTCTGCATGGAAGATTATCACGTTTTCTCATCTTCCAATCTCACGGAATGGACCGATCACGGTGTTATTTTAGATCAAACACAGATCCCCTGGGCCAATCCTACCGCATATAGCTTATGGGCTCCCGATTGTATCTATAGAAATGGTAAATATTATTTTTACTTTCCCGCTCCTCATAAGGATACAACTAAAGGAAGAGGATTCTCAATTGGTGTTGCTACATCTGATAATCCCTATGGTCCATTTACTCCGGAACCTGAACCAATTAAAGGAGTACGCGGCATTGATCCCAATGTATTAATTGATAAAGACGGGCAGGCATATTTATACTGGTCAGCAAGAAATATTTTTGTCGCAAAACTAAAAGAGAATATGACTGAACTTGAATCCGAGCCATTGATAATTCCAAATTTACCTGATAAAGGACTTAAGGAAGGTCCATTTGTTTTTGAGCGGAATGGTATTTACTACTTAACTTTTCCTCATGTTGAAAATGTAACGGAGCGGCTTGAGTATGCAATTGCCGATAATCCGATGGGACCTTTTGAAATGGTTGGTGTAATTATGGATGAATCACCAACGGGATGCTGGACAAATCATCACTCGATAATTGAGTATGATAATCAATGGTATCTTTTCTATCATCACAATGATTACTCCCCCAACTTTGATAAAAATAGATCTGTTAGAATTGACAGCCTATTTTTTAATGAGGATGGAACAATACAAAAAGTTATTCCAACATTACGTGGTGTTGGAATAACGAATGCATCAGATAAAATCCAGATAGATAGATTCAGTTTGAAAAGCAGTAACGGATCATCAATAGATTTTCTAGATACACTAAAAAGATTTGAAGGATGGAAAACAATCCTCGATTCCGAAAAAGCATGGATGCAGTATAACAGTGTTAATTTTGAAGGAAGTAAAAAGCATATCGCTATAAAAATTAGAGCTTCATCAAAAACGGGAGCCGATTTACTAGTGAGATTAAATAATGCTGAAGGACCAATTATTGCTGAGGTAAAAATTCCTAAAGTTGATGAATGGACAACAGTTACTTCTCCTTTGCTAAAATATGAAGAAGGGATTAATAATATCATTATTCAATTAAAAAATAATTATGCCGAGATAGACTGGATAAGCTTTGAATAATGGCGATGAGTTTTACCTGATCGGAAGAATGATAAAATCAATTCAGTTGAAGAACTGCGCTATACCTAATCTCCTTAGTGCAATTAGTGAAAATATTCATTTGGAACTGGTATGAAAATGAAAATATGTGTGAAGTGTAGTAAGACATTTCTAATTATCATATTTTATTTAATTCTAGGGGGGTACATATATTCTCAGAATAATTCTTTACTTAAGCTATGGTATGAACAACCAGCAACACGATGGGTTGAGGCGCTTCCGATAGGCAACGGGCGTTTAGGAGCTATGGTTTTTGGAAATCCTTCCAGTGAAAAAATTCAGCTTAATGAAAACACAATTTGGGCGGGCCAGCCCTATCGTAATGATAATCCCGACGCAAAAGAAGCGTTGCCAAAAGTAAGACAATTAATTTTTGATGGTAATTACCAAGAAGCACAAAATTTAGTAAATCAAAAATTTATTAGCCGTAATTCACATGGTATGCCCTATCAAACAGCCGGAAACTTAGACCTAATTTTTGATGGTCACCATAATTATTCTAACTACTATCGTGAATTAGATATTGAAAATGCAGTTACATTAACTAGATATAATGTTGATGGCGTCACTTTCACCCGTGAGGTTTTTGCTTCATTTCCGGATCAAGTTATTGTAATGAAGATTACTACTGACCAACCAGGAAAAATAAATTTTTCCGCTTCGATGAATCATCCTCTCCCGGTAAAAATTAAGATCATCGGAAATGATAAATTAATAATGGCGGGTACAACTGGTGACTGCGATTCAATTAAAGGCGCGGTAAAGTTTGAAGTTCATGCCAAGATAAAAGCTGAGGGGGGAACTGTATCTGCAATGGAGGAGAGTCTTTCTGTTGCTAATGCCAATGAAGCTATTATCTATATCTCTATTGCTTCAAGTTTTATAAACTATATGGATATAAGCGGGAATGCGGGTGAAAGGGCAGATTCATTTCTAACGAAATCATTAGCAAAAAAATATGAAACAGTCCTCGAAAATCACATCATTGACTACCAAAAATATTTTAATAGAGTAACTATCGACCTCGGAAATACAGATAATGATAAGAAACCTACAGATAAAAGAATTGAGCAGTTCGCTTCATCAAACGATCCTCAATTAGCGGCATTGTGTTTTCAATTCGGGCGATTTTTATTAATAAGTTCATCAAGACCGGGGGGACAACCGGCAAATCTTCAAGGTATTTGGAATGATCAACTTTATCCGCCCTGGGACAGCAAATACACGGTTAATATTAACACTGAAATGAATTATTGGCCTTCAGAAAATACCAATCTCACCGAAATGAATGAGCCGCTTATTCAGATGATACGGGAACTCTCGCAAGCAGGTAAAGAGACGGCAAAAGTAATGTATGATGCCGATGGCTGGGTGCTTCATCACAACACAGATATTTGGAGAATGAGCGGTCCAATTGATGGATCTTTTTGGGGGATGTGGCCAATGGGAGGCGCATGGCTTTCTCAACATCTATATGAAAAGTATGAGTATAGTGGTGATGTTGAATATCTTAAATCTATTTTTCCAATTCTAAAAAGCGCGGTAGAATTTTATTTGAGTTTTTTAATTGAAGAACCAAAAAATAAATGGCTTGTTGTTTCTCCATCAATCTCCCCAGAAAATGCTCCGGCAACTCATCCCGAATATTCAATAGCTGCAGGAACTACTATGGATAATCAATTACTTTTTGATCTCTTTACCAAAACAATTATTGCATCAGAAATAATTAATGCTGATGAGAAATTTATAGTAAGAATAAAAGATACATTAAAACGTTTACCCCCGAAGCAAATTGGCAAGTGGGGACAGCTTCAGGAATGGATTGAAGATTGGGATGATCCAAAAGATAATCACCGGCATGTATCTCATTTGTATGGATTATATCCTTCAAATCAGATTTCTCCTTATAGAACACCGGAATTATTCTCCGCGGCAAAAACATCATTGATGGCACGCGGCGATGAATCTACGGGCTGGTCTATGGGATGGAAAATAAATTTATGGGCTCGACTTCTCGATGGAGATCATGCGTTAAAATTAATTACTGATCAATTGACTCCTTCGATTCAAAAGGATGGAAATGAGAGGGGAGGTACATATCCCAATCTTTTCGATGCGCATCCCCCATTCCAAATTGATGGTAACTTTGGTTTTACCGCGGGAATTACTGAAATGCTTGTTCAGAGCCACGATGGTTTTGTTTTCCTTCTCCCCGCACTACCTTCAAAATGGAAAAATGGAAGCATTAATGGAATACGACTTAGAGGAGGATTTGAGATTAAAAATATGGAATGGAGAGAGGGGGAAATATCAAAATTAGCTATTAAATCAAACCTTGGCGGAAATTTGCGGATTCGTTCCTATTCAAAATTAACTCATGAAGGTACTAATGCACTTAGTGCTACTGAGGGTAATAACACTAATCACTTTTACCAAACCGCAATGGGAAAGGGGGTTATTATTAATAATTCAACCGCAATTAAAAATGTTGAATTAAAAGAAACATTTCTATATGACTTTGATACTCAGCCTGAGAAAGAATATATCTTTACTGGATCACAATATTGACAATAGAGCATCATTAAATTTGGTCGTTTTTATACTCTTAACTAGAGCTCTTGCCACTCATTAAATTTGCTCCAATGGGATTGCACATCCATTATAACCTAAATTTAAATTAAGCCCCCCTTTAAAACATCAAATTTTATTCGATTATAGGTGAAAAAACACTCGAGTAAATGAACAAATTATATCTTCTCCAAAAATCCTCAAAGGCTTTTTCAAAATTCATACGAATGAAAAGGTGGCAAATAATGCTCTACCTTTTTATTATTACCGAAGCAATGGCTTTCAGTTTGAATTTTATACAAAGCTATTTGTGGTGGGGATATATCAATATTGAGCTACTTTATATAGGCACAATTGATGCGGCGGTAATTGTTCTAATACTTGGGCCTGCCTTAATTTATTTGGTTTCTCAGATAACCCGCTTTGAAGAATATAGAAAAGAAGTTCAGGTTCAAAGCAAGGTGGAACAAAAATACCGGCACTATATTGAGAATGCTCTTGATATAGTTACTGTTATTGATAAAAACGGATTTATAAAATATGAGAGCCCCTCAATCGAAAAAATGCTCGGTTACCAGCCCAATGAATTGATAGGCAAAAATGTATTTGATTTCCTTCACCCGGATGAGCGCGATTATCTATTCAAAATATTTAAAGAAAAAATAATAGAACACAATTCTAGTGTTACATTAGAATTAAGATTTTTGAGGCGTAATGGAACATGGGCTATTCTAAGTGTTTCAGGAAGGAATTTGCTTCACAATGAACTGGTCGATGGTATTGTGCTTAACTCCAGAGATATTAGTGAATTAAAAGAATCACAAGTAAAACTTTCTCAACTCCTCGATGAGAAAAAAGTTCTTATTAGAGAAATTCATCATAGGGTTAAGAATAATTTCCAATCAGTCTCTTCAATGCTTTTTTTACAAGCAAGTATGTTAACGGATGAAAGTTTAAAGGAAATACTAAATGTAAGCCGCAATAGAGTACACTCACTTGCAATAATACATGAGAAATTGCAGGATTCGGATGATGTCTCCAATGTAAATCTCAGGACTTATTTCCAGCGACTACTCGAGAATATTGAGAAAAGTTATCAATCACAAAATCAGAAAATCAAGATTAATTTTAATATGCCGGAAGATATTGTGTTACCCGTTAATCAATCGGTTCAGGTTGGATTAATTTTTAATGAGATAATTTCCAATGTATTTAAGTATGCGTTCCCCGATAACCGCGAAGGAGTTATCACAATTAATTTTGAAAGAAGTAAAGGAATGCACTGTTTAATTGTGAAAGATAACGGAATTGGGCTTCCCTCTGACTTTGACATTTCTCAAAGCAATCGGTTGGGATTAAAATTAATTGAGCTTATCTCTAAGCAGTTAAATGGACAGTTTTCCTTTACAAGTAAAGAAGGCACTGAATTCAATTTAACATTTCCTCAGGTTAGCGCCGACAAATTAAATCGAATAAAAAAATAATTCATCCTACCATTTAAAAGCAGTACTAACCACTTAACAAGGTAAGTGTCATGTCGAGTGAGATTGCTATTACTTTTTGTTATCGAGACATGTCAAGTGATTCATCTCTCGATAAACTCGAGATGACAGATGAGAGCCATCTCTCGATAAACTCGGGATGACCATTGAATTGGTGTCGGATGATTGTCATGTCGAGTGAGATTCCTTTTACCTTTTGTTATCGAGACATGTCAGATGAGAGCCATCTCTCGATAAACTCGAGATGACAGATGAGCGCCATCCCTTGATAAACTCGGGATGACCATTGAATTGGTGTCGGATGATTGTCATGTCGAGTGAGATTCCTTTTACCTTTTGTTATCGAGACATGACAAGTGATTCATCTCTCGATCAACTCGAGATGACAGATGAATTCCATCCCTCGATAAACTCGGGATGACGAGGTGGGTCATGTCGAATGAAATTGTTGTTGCATATTGCCGCAAAACTCTACAACCACAATTCAATAGATGATGTAATATTCAACATAGGTATGTTGAATAAATTAACACTTTTTGATGAGCCCGTAGTATAACAATTCTACATCCTCTCCCTAACTCCTTTTATTACAATACAATATAAGAATAGAAGATGTCCATTAATTAGTGGTATGCTAATTGCAACAATATACCCATAATTAAAGGTATTAGGAGTTCATCATGTTTACATTCATAGTAGTACTCATATTTGTTTTTGTCGCAGTTGATTTACTAGTTCGATTTGTAATTGAACCAATGCTCACAACTTCTAAAAAGAAGAAAAAAGCTGTGAGATCATTTTCACCAAGATTTGATCCAACGGTAAAACTGGCAACTGAAACAATGTATGATGGAGGAGAACCACATAATGAAGATGGTTCACCCAAATCTGTTAAGCCGGAAAGTAACCCAACAGATGCCGGAACAGAATCTAAATAATCAAAAAAATAATTGTAAGTATTCAATAATAAGGATGCAAAATGGTCGCACTTTTTGTAATGACGGCGTTTTTACTCATACTAATAATTGACATGATAGTATTAAGAATGGAGGGAAAATATCATCCCGCATTCGAACCAACATCACCACAGTATGAGTTGCCAATACTTAACGGAAAAAATTATTCTATTCCTTCGGATATATATTTTTCAAAAGGGCACACATGGTATAGAAATAATAAAAACGGATTGATTGATATAGGAATTGATGAGTTTGGAGCAACGGCATTGGGGAAACTTTCTGTAATAAAGTTTGCTGAGATGGGCAAGGAATTGAAAAGAGGTGATGTAGTTTTTGAGGGCACATATGGAAATAATCCTATAAAATTTTTATCGCCAATAAATGGAACCGTAAATTCTGTTAACACAAACATTATTAATAATGAAATTGCGGCTCCTTATAAAACATGGGGCGTTCAGCTATCTCCAAATGAAAATAGTATAAACCATGAACTGTTTTTCTCAGGAGAAAAAGCCGCAAGTTGGTTGAGTCAAGAATTTAATAGACTTAAAAATTTTATTGAACAAAATACACCAAATGTTGCTGTAGCCGGCGAAACTATGTACGATGGTGGATTACCCAATAATAATAGTATTACTTCAATGGATGATAAAGCAGTAAATAATTTTGAAAAAGAATTTCTCTCACTATAAAACTGGAAAAACTATGTTGAACGGAAATGGGATACTATTTGATGTATCACTTTGTGTAGGATGCGGATCCTGTGCTCAGGCTTGTAAAGAGGTTAATAATTTACCCGAGACAAACAAGGATTTTCTAAAAGATCATCTTTCGGATAATACATTTACGGTAGTGGAACAATATGGCGATTTATATGCGCGTAAACTTTGTATGCATTGTAATGAACCGGCTTGTGAATCTGTTTGCTTAGTTGGTGCAATAAAGAAAACTGAGACCGGAGCAGTTGTTTATGATGCTGATAAGTGCATAGGATGCAGATATTGTATGCAGGCTTGTCCTCATAAAATTCCACGTTACGAGTGGGGTACTACTAAACCACGCATTCGCAAATGTGTGTTATGCAACGACCGAGTTAACGCCGGCAAATTGCCCGGTTGCGTTGAAGCCTGTCCAACTGAAGCAACATTGTATGGCAGCATAGAGAAATTAATTGCGATTGCTAATCGAAGGTTAAAAGAAGATCCCGATAAATATTATCAAAAAATATATGGTCTTGAGGATGTAGGGGGGAGCCATGTTCTAGTAATATCACCGGTACCATTTGAACAATTAGGGTATGTATCAATGCTGCCAAAAGAACCGATGCCCGAATTCACAAATAGAGCGATGGAGAAAATTCCATCTGTTGTAGTAGTAGGAGGAGCATTTTTGAGTGGTATGTATTGGCTCACAAAAAGAAAAAATCAATTAGCGAAAGAAAAAAAATCTAATAATGGAAATTTATGAAAGCGAAAATTAGTGAAATATTAAAACCAACTTTTTGGAAAGTAGTATCCGTATTCATTGTAATTGTTGGATTATTTTCAACCTTTAATAGGTTTTATTACGGATTAGGGGCAACAACTAATTTACATGACTTTGTGCCGTGGGGTTTATGGATAGGATTCGATTTTATTGGTGTTGGTCTTGCAGCCGCCGGATTTACAATTGCGGCAACGGTTCACATCTTTAATATTCATAAATATGAACCCCTTGTAAAACCAGCAATTCTTACAGCATATTTATCTTATTCGGTTGTTGTCTGTCTGCTTGTAGTTGATTTAGGGCGTCCAGAACATTTTTGGCATCCGCTGGTAATGTGGAATATTAATTCAGTAATGTTTGAGATTACGTGGTGCTTAATTTGTTACACAACAGTTCTAATTCTGGAATTTGCTCCAGTCATACTCAAAAAATATAATATCACTGCACCCATTAAATATTTAAAAATGATCTCAATCCCAGTGATTATTGCGGGTATTATATTTTCTACTTTGCATCAATCATCATTTGGTTCGTTGTACCTAATTGTTCCCGGAAAATTACACCCTCTATGGTACTCATCATTACTTCCAGTACATTTTTTTGTTTCATGCATCGCGGCGGGTCTTTCAATGATAATATTTGAATCGTATCAAGTTGCGAGAGCATTTACAAAAGAGGAGGGTTTTAAGAATACAGAATTGAGAATGGATATTTTATCCGGGACCTCTATTGCTGTTTTGATAGCACTGATAGGGGGTTTTTTATTGAAGATTTATGACTTTGTTGATACTGGTAAATTAGAATATTTGACAGTATTTACAACTGAGACATACCTATTTTACCTTGAAATAATTGTTGGAACAATTGTGCCAATCTGGTTGCTCAGTTATAAGAAATTTAGAGAAGATAGAAAAATGCTCTACGTAATTTCGGTTTGCGTTATTTGCGGATTAATACTTAACCGACTCAATGTTAGTATTACCGGGCTTGCAGCGTCTTCAGGTGTTAATTATTTCCCATCATTCGATGAGATAAGCATAACATTGATGCTGGTAGTATTAGCGATGTTTTCTTTTAAAGTTATCTCCAAAAATTTTCCTGTATTTGTAGGTGATGAACATGAAGAGTTGGAAGAACAATCAGCCATGCTAAAATTAAGTAAATAAAATCAAGTGAAATAAATGAACAGTGAAAATGATTTTAGGAATAATGATTACGAAAGATTGAAATGTATATGGATGGCTTCTCAAGTAATTGAATATAAATTATGCGATCACCAATTTGATTGTGAAAATTGTCCATTTGATCAAGTAATGAGAAATTACTTAAACAAAAAGGAGCCGGTGGAATTAAGCACTACTAATGTGGTGAACATAATTTCGGAGAGATTACAAAAAATTAAATATGACGATAAAATTACTTATCTCGATAATAACTTTATCGCCAAGGAAATATGCCAAAATACATATTACCTTGGTATCAATCCTATTTTGCACTACTATCTTGATGCGGTAAGTTCCACTACTATTCAAGAATGCGGGAAAAATATTTCTATAGGTCAACATCTAATTCAGTTTTCAGGGAGATGGGGTTCAATAAATCTTTATGCTCCAATGAATTTAATAATTTATGATAAGTTAGGTGATCCATCTGATCATAATTCTAAATCGCAGTGGTTTGCAATTATTGGTGATATAAATAAAGAGATTTCCGACTGCAGAATAACTCAAGAAGAATGGAATTCGAAATATCAAAAAGCGATTGAAATAATTGAAGAGACTAAATCTCAATTGCCTAAAGTTGGCAGTACAATGTTTGATGGAGGAACGCAGTTAAATTATTTATATCAGATTGTAGGTACAGAAAGATATCTCGAAATTCTGCACTCGCTCTGCAGTGAGTAATACCAGAACTTTAATTCAGCCTCGATAAAATAAATGAGTTTTGCATCATTTATTTTTATCACAAAACTCACTTGCTTGCCTTTTATTAAAGGGATAACAGCTCTGAAAGAGTGTATCTATTTAAAGTATTGCCTAATTTTACAATGACTATTTACGGGGTTTATGAAAACGAAAGTTCTAAATAAACTAAGTGTTCGGCTAATAATATCATTATCATTTATTCTTTTTACTATTCTTTCGGCATACACTTATTTCATCATCACCAATCTTGATAAATATTTAACGCAGTCAAGATATGAAAGCGCTTACAATATTAGTGATATCATAAAAAAATCAACACGCTATAGTATGTTGTTAAACCGTCGTGAAGATGTTCATCAAATTATAAAAACACTCCGTTCTGAAATTGGCGTGGAAGAAATACGCATTTATGACAAACAGGGTATTGTTATTTATTCTACAGATCCAAAGGAAATTTTTACAAAGGTTGATTTAAGAGCTGAAGCATGTATAGGATGCCATAATAGTTCTGTTCCATTAAAGCAGTTGAATGATAAAGATAAAAGCAGAATATATAGAACTGCCGATAATAAACGTGTGCTTGGGGTTATTAATCCAATTCAAAATGAGCCAGATTGCTCAAGTGCTGAATGCCATGCACACTCTCCCCAAGTGGGAATTTTGGGAGTGCTTGATGTAGCGGTTTCGTTGGAACACCTTGATACGATCATCGAAAGCAGTAAAAGAAATGTACTTATAACCTCAGTACTGATAGTTATTGTAATTTCTTTTTTTTCCGGTCTCTTTATTACAATATTGGTTAATAAGCCAATTAATAAAATGAGGAAAGGAATTGAAGAGGTTGGTAATGGAAATTTAGATTATAAAATTGAGGTAGATTCAACAAACGAACTTGGACAGATGGCTCGAAGATTTAATGAGATGTCATCAAAACTTAATGATGCATATATAGAAATTAAAAATTGGTCCGATACATTAAATGAAAAAGTAAATGAAAAAACTAAAGAATTAAAAAATATATACAATCAGGTTTATCAAATTGAAAAATTGGCTTCACTCGGCAAATTATCGGCAACAGTTGCTCATGAATTGAATAACCCGCTTGCCGGAATACTAACTTTGAGTAAACTGGTTTCCAAAAAAATAAAAACAGCTCAAAATGACTCGGAGTATGCCGATATACTTGAATATCTTGAGCTAATCTCGAATGAATCGGCTCGTTGCGGACAAATAGTAAAAGACTTACTGATTTTCTCTCATTCAGAACCTGATGAGTTCGCAAAGGAAAATCTTATAAAAATAATAGACAATAGTGTAACCGTGATTAATCATCATCTTAAAATTAATGGAATTACCCTGGTTAAAGATTATGAAGAGGAGCTGGTTGAAATTTACTGTAATGCCAATAAAATACAGCAAGCGTTAATGTCGTTGTTGATTAATTCGATTGAGGCAATGACTAATAAGGGAAAAATCGTTATAAAATTAGCTCGTGAACAAAGTAATGTGGTTATAAGAATAATAGATGAGGGTTCGGGGATTGCCGAGAAGGATTTACCTTTTATTTTCGAACCATTTTATTCAACAAAAGAAGCTTCATTCGGCACCGGACTTGGCTTGGCTGTAGTTTACGGAATCATTTCTAATCATAATGGTAAAATTGAAATAGAGAAAACTTCAAATGAAGGAACTACATTTAAATTAGTGCTACCACAAAATGAACAACTTGCTTAATAGGAAGATTTATGGATAAGAAACAACGAATTTTAATAGTAGATGACGAAAAAATTGTTCGTGAATCTCTCTTTCACTGGTTCGAAGAAGAAAATTATTTTGTTGATACTGCCGAGGATGGAGAAATTGCTCTAAAAAAATATTCGAAAGAAAAGTTCGACCTTCTGCTTGTTGATATGAAGATGCCCGGTATGAGCGGTTTAGATTTGCTATCTAAAATAAAAGCAATTGATAAAGATGCGCTTATAATTCTCTTCACGGCATTTTCTTCAGTACCAACCGCAATTGCCGCTTTAAAAAATGGCGCGTACGATTACATAACAAAACCTGTAGATCCCGATGAACTTGCGCATCTCGTAAAAAATGCACTTGAAAAACGTGCGTTAAAAATGGAAAATGTTCAACTAAAGGAAAATATTAGTGAGATAATTAGACCCGATAATTTGATTGGTGAGAGTTTTCAGATTAGAAAGATATATGAGCTTGTAAACTCGGTTTCGCGTACAGATACTACTGTGATGATTAGGGGAGAGAGCGGAACAGGTAAAGAATTAATAGCAAAGGCAATTCATATTAATAGTAACCGAAAATATTCTCCTATAATTACTGTGAACTGCGGCGCTCTTGCCGAATCTTTATTGGAAAGTGAATTGTTCGGGCATGAGAAAGGTTCCTTCACCGGTGCTCAGTTTAAAAGAAAGGGAAAGTTTGAAATGGCCGATGGAGGAACAATCTTTCTTGATGAAATTGGCTCTATCTCACTCCGGATGCAAATAGAACTATTAAGAGTAATTGAAACAAAACAATTTAATCGTGTTGGTGGAAATGAATTAATAAAAAGCGATTTCCGAGTGATTACAGCAACTAATGAACCACTCGAGGAATTGGTTAAAGCCGGTAAGTTTAGAGAAGATTTATATTATAGATTAAATGTTTTTACAATCGTAATATCCCCATTGCGTGAAAGAAGAGATGACATCCCCCTGCTAGTTGATTTTTTTATCAATAAGTTTTCGAGCGCTATGAATAAAAAGAATAAGAGCATTTCAAAAGAGGCATTGGACTTTTTAATAAATTATGATTGGCCGGGAAATGTTAGAGAACTGGAAAACGCAATTGAACGAGCAATGGTAGTTGGGAAACAGGATACAATAATTGTTGATGATTTACCATTTCATGTTTCAAAGAATAATTTTGATTTGATGAAAGATGAAAAAAGTTTAGCGGCTATGGAGAAAAAATATATTCAAAAAATTCTAAATGAAAACAGTTGGAATATTTCTAAAACGGCTCAAATACTTGAGATTGACCGGGTTACACTTTACAATAAAATAAGCAAGTACGGCCTTCGAAAAGATGAGTATTAATGGAAATATTTTTAGCTCCCCTCAAATTTTACAGCAATGTACTTCTTGAAAGACTTGTTAAGGAATTATCAAATAGATTCTCATCAAAAATTCATGTAATTGATTTAAAGGTAAATCTTGATGATTTCTTTTCTGTTGATAGAAGGCAGTATTACTCCACTCAGATTATTGCGGAAGTTATAAAACTAACTGATGAATATGATGGAAAAGTAATCTTGTTAACCGATGTAGATATTTTTGTTCCGGCATTAACTTTTGTTTTTGGTGAAGCTCAGCTAAATGGGAAACACTCAATTCTCTCCGTTTGTCGCTTGCACGAAGAATTTTATTCCGGCATTTCAGATGAGAATCTATTATTGGAGCGTACAGTTAAGGAAGCGCTTCATGAGCTTGGACATAATTTTGGATTGCGTCACTGCATAGATTGGGATTGTGTGATGCATTCATCTAACGGTGTTGAAGAAGTTGACATTAAAGGAAATACTTACTGTCGTAAATGCAGAACAGTTATCGGGGATTATAAATATTATTAATGCGGCAATCTCTAATCGATGCGTAATATTATCAAACTTCATTTTCAATTCTTACATAAATAACAGTTCTGACTGATGAAATTATGAGTTGAATTGTTCAGTGTAATGATTGGACATCAAAGTAGATAGAAGATCATTTTAGGATATATACTAAATATTCAATAAATGGGTAACAGTAAAAATAATTTGAATTAGTAGCCTTACTAACACTATCAAGTTGGAGAGCTGCATATTGACAACTGAAAATACTCCTATTCTACCCACACTATTTAATAACAAATGGGAAAGGTGCTTTACAATTAATAATCTAGGCACTTAATAAAGTAAATCAACATTAATAAGAATGGAACAGATTAGCATTCTTTTGGCCGAAGACCAAGCAGTAATAAGAATGGCGCTAGTTCATTACTTTAATTCTTTTAGTCACCTCACAGTTATTGCCGAAGCGAGCAACGGGTTTGAAATGATTCAAAAATATAATGTTCATAATCCCGATGTGGTCCTCTGTGATATTGAAATGCCACGGCTCGACGGCCTCGAAGCAGCAACAAAAATCTTGAAAGAACGTAATGATGCGAAGATTATTATAATGACCGGATATCATAGACGTTTTATGGAATCAGATTTGGCGGGTATAGGAATAAAAGGATTTGTTGATAAATGCGCATCCCTTAATGAACTTAAATTTGTTTTAGAGCAAATTGCTAAGGGAAGCTCATTCATTAAAACTAATAATAGAATGTTAAGAGCAAATTATTTTATTGAAGATAAAAATGCGCCGAATTATGATAATCATAGATTAACAAATCGTGAGATGGAAATATTAGAACAAATCGGCGTAGGAAAAACAAGCCAGGAGATTGCCGATTTTTTATTTATTAGTAAAAGAACAGTCGATTATCATAGAACTCAAATAATTCAAAAGCTGAATTTGCGATCATCATGCCAGCTTATTATCTACGCAACAAATTATTTGAAGAAAAAAGCATAACATTTCTTCCATGTTTTTAAGACAAAGCATTTATTCCAAACAATCCACCTTCTCTGTATAAAATCTAACACACTAATTATCATTTACTCCTTAAAAATTGGTAGTTATACTGATGCGGAATTAAATGAAATAATTTAGGTTGAGGATGGAAAAAATGTTAAATGATACCTTTAATTCATTGTGAGAATTAAGAATTGAAAATATCTAAAATATAAACACAGCTTTTCTGGAAATGTTATAGGGGCTGGGGGGACCCTTAATATTTTTTACAAACTCTGAGTTGGGCAAATTATGGTCTTTACTCAACTAATTAGATTTGACATAGTATTTAATAACTGCAATATTATTTATCATTTGTTTGACTATAGGAATGATTAGTTTTCGTAAAAAAGGGATTAATGAGATAAGCCAGCGCAATCAAGAGTAAACAACCAATTACATTATACCACAGATAGGGTATGTCTGTAAATAAATAGCATGCAATCACAACAAGTTCAGCAATAAGTGCAGAATAAAATGTTGCTTGTCCGCCAATCTTTTTAAGATAAAACGCAATCAAAAATATTCCCAGTATTGTTCCATAGAATATTGAACCTAAAATATTCACAGCCTCGATCAATGATCCAAGTCTATTTGCAAAAAGCGCGAATGAGATTGCGTAAATTCCCCAAAAAATAGTTGCAAATTTTGAAACAATTAAATAATGTTTATCTGATGCTGAAGGTTTAATCATTCTTTTATAAATATCTACAACCGTAGTTGATGCAAGTGCGTTCAGTTCTGCGG
Organism: Melioribacteraceae bacterium; assembly: GCA_019638015.1. Taxonomy (NCBI): domain Bacteria; kingdom Pseudomonadati; phylum Ignavibacteriota; class Ignavibacteria; order Ignavibacteriales; family Melioribacteraceae; species Melioribacteraceae bacterium. Next base: position 921,822 of record JAHBUP010000001.1, read on the forward strand.
ATGTTGATGACATTGAAGCAGAAAAAATTGCGGCTAAAATTAAGCCGACTAATCCAACCGGTAAAATATTTACGACAAAACTTAAGAATATGTAGTTCGTATCGTTGGTATCCGCTTTTGGATTAGCTTTTTTAATTAAAGTACCAACTTCATTTCTTATTCCCAGTTCTTCTTTTTTGCTGCTGTGTACGGATTGAACCGCGGAGTTATATTTTACTTTATCCCCGACTTTATCCGCGGTGAGCATCTCTCGAATCTTTATCTGTTTTTCATCATGGACCTGCTCAAATTCTTTTTGGAGTAGTTCATATTCACCAGCATATATACTTTTCTTAACATTACTTACTTCAACAGAATTAAAGAAGAGGGGAGGAGTTGAAAATTGATAAAACACGAATACCATAGCACCAAGAAATAAGATTCCAAATTGCATCGGTATTTTAACCACACCATTCGCTAATAATCCTATCCGGCTTTGTGCAATTGATTTACCGCCAAGATATCTTTGTACTTGTGATTGATCTGTTCCAAAATATGATAATGCTAAAAATGTTCCCCCTATTAATCCGGTCCAAAAATTATATCTATCAGCCCAATCAAACTCAAAGGTAATTACATTCAGCTTTCCCATTTTACCCGCAATTTTTGTCGCGTCTAAAAATGAAATATCTGCTGGAAGAGAATAAATTATTAATATAAACGCGGTAACCATGCCAATAGTAATTATTAACATTTGCAATAGATGAGTTTTGTTGACTGCCTCGGTACCTCCGGATGCTGTATAAAGAACAACTAACAACCCAATTATTAGTACGGTAATTTGAACATCCCACCCAAGTAAAATGCTAACAATTAAAGCTGGGGCAAGAATTGTAAATCCGGCCGCGAGTCCACGCTGAATCAGAAATAAAACACTTCCCAATACTCTATTTTTTAAATCAAATCTTTGTTCAAGAAATTCATATGCGGTAAAAACTTTTAATTTGTGAAATAGAGGGACTGCAGTTACTGATAAGATGATCATAGCAATTGGAAGACCAAGATAAAACTGGAGAAAGCGCATCCCGTCAACGTACGCTTGCCCGGGAGTGGATAGAAATGTGATCGCGCTTGCTTGGGTTGCCATAATTGAAAGTGTTACCACATACCAGGGCGTTGATTTATTCGCTAGGAGATAATCATTAATATTTTTTTGCCCTCTGGTTTTCCACATTCCATAAATAACCACGAATGCCAAAAATCCACAGAGAACAACCCAATCAAGCAATGCCATTTATTAATCCGCTTAAAATTTACACCGCATTAATTTATTCGAAAAATATTGTGAAGAGGTAAAACAGTATTATTAGTAATACCAGATTTAGAAAAACAATAAAATATATTCTGCTCCATGAGGACAAAAAGGGAGGTTTCTCTTCAATATTTTCTTCTGTTATTATTTGTCTATCTTCCATTTAGCATCCCAGCTGAAATCATATTTACAAAAATTCTGTAAGCGCCTGGAACACCTGCCGGCAACTGACGAAACCATGATAGTCCAGTGTAGATAAAAACACCTTTTCCATATTTTATATACAATGTGCTTCCCAATAATTCTTTTTCGTTTGGATCGTTGCCGCCAAGAATTGTTTCATATTTTTCATCCCATTGTTCAGCAAAATATAAACCTCTCTCCTGAACCCAGTTCTCGAAATCTACTTCTAAAATTTTATTGGGATAGTTAAATATTTGATGTTCCTTATTGATAAACCGCAATGGTGCTTCTTCAACTGTTATGCGGCTATTACCAATTTTGAATGGGTGAGGGCCTAAATTATCTGCTTGCAAACCGAATGAGACATTATACTGAACTATATAAGTGCCCCCATTTTGCACATACTCCATTAAACGGGGCTGAATGTATCGTAGTCTCTCACGAGTATTGTAGGCTCTAATTCCAGATATAATTGCATCGAATGTTGATAGATCAGCCTGTTCCAGTTGATCATCATCCAATAATATAATATCATAACCTAAACCGCGAAGGCAATCAGGAACATCGTCTCCCGATCCCATAATATAGCCAATACTTCCATTAGTTTTTTTGATATCTAGTTTCACAAGATCAATTGTACTTTCGGGAAAATATACTTGCGTGGTAATGTGTGGATGAATGATTTCTGTCAATGATTTGCTATAAACCTTCCCATTAATATCTATCTCAACAAAAAGTTTTGAGGTAGATTTATTTTTTGGCGGTAATATTCGGAACGAAATAGTTTTCTCATCATATTTATTTTTTAATGAGAAGGGAATTGTTGAGGGAGTTATTACCCAATTATCACTAGTGTGCAGATGTATTTCACCCGCCGCGTTTGGAGTTATGTTTTTTATCTTAACCTTAATCTCTTTAACACCATCATCAGGAAATACCGCTACCTTTTCAGTTAGATTCGCCACTACAGGTGGGCGGACTTCAAATGGGCGGAAAAGTTCTCCGTCAACTCTGTCGTTCCATCTAAATAGAAGGGGAATTGTATATTCTAATATTTCACCATAACTGCTGATAAAAATTTTAACTGGTAGAGTAAAATTATTCTCCGCACTACCAATCAGTATTTGATCTGTAACTTTAAATAATCCTTTTGATGCATCTTCAACAAGCCAATAAGGTTGAGAGATGGGATAGGATTCTGGAATTCGAATTTTACTTTCAAGTATGAATGGTTGATTATCTTCAAGTTTGCTGCTAATGACTGAGCTAGATGGAATTGTTGGAAATTCAATTTTTTCTATTTGGAAATTGTTTGAGGATCTGTTCACAAGTGTAGTTTTAATATTTAATTCATCACCGGGTGCGGCTGAATAATCTGATGCAATAGATTCCATCCACAATCCAGCGCACGATTGAATTATCTGTAGAATCTCATTCTTTTTTATTTCTATCCAATAATTACTTTCAAGTTTGTTGAATATGGAGTAGAGTTCTATTAGTTTATTTAAAGATTTTGATGGATCTTGAAAATCATAAGTATCAATTATAGAATTAATTCTTTCTTCAATCGATTTACCGTTTTGAATTCTTTGCCAGGAAGTATTAACCCCGCTCATTATATCATCTTTTGCTTCTTCGCCGGCAACCAACTGAAAATACTCTAGTCGCGGTGCTCGGGTTGCAGTTACACCGAATCCTTGGCTCTTATGCATCGATCTACTTTGAGCGGCAATTTCTGTGTAAGATTTACCAAGAAGAAAATTATATTCACCGGTATCTAATTTTAATAATTTACCAACTTCTTCAGCACTTGGGCGCCAGCTATTCCAGAATATTCTTTTTGTCTGCCACGGTTCAACATATTTTAATTGTTCGGTAAACATATTGGGATCAGCCGCGGCCGTAAAAGCATCTTTAGCCAATAAAGCAGAAGCAGTATGATGTCCATGTCCTCCACTGCTTCCAACCGGAAATCGAGTAATAATTATGTCGGGCTTAAAAAATCGAATTACCCAAACAATATCGGCTAGAATATTTTCTTTACCCCAAATGTCGAGTGATTCTTCCGGTGATTTAGAAAATCCAAAATCAATAGCGCGGGTGAAATGTTGTTCAGCTCCATCAATACTTCTTGCCTGCAATAATTCCTGGGTGCGGATTATACCAATCTCGCTTCCTTTTTCTGAGCCAATTAAGTTTTGTCCACCATCTCCCCTTGTTAATGATAGATAAGCCGTTCTATATTTTTTACCTTTTGAAAGATATGCAAGCAGACCAGTATTCTCGTCGTCTGGATGAGCCGCTATGTAAAGAACACTTCCAAGCACATTTAATTTTTCTAAAGCCAGTTTTATCTCGGAAGAATTTAGTGTACGGGGTAGATTGGAGCTCAACACCGAACATGTAGAAGAATACAGTACGAATAAAAGAAAGAACAATCTTATTGTAAATTTACACATTATTTCCCCGATGCCGGATTAGTTGAATTAGGTTATTAGAAAATCTTATCATCATCATCATAAAAATAATGTATCAATCACTTCAGATACCTAAAAGTTTACGAATATTCTTGAAGCGATTGATACATCAAAAATCTTTTTATTTCTTATTATGGAATAGAATTATTCTCATATAAACTTATTCTACTACCGAAATATTGAATGGAACTTTTAACTCTTCCCAATGAAGAAAAGCGGTTGCAGAGGTTGCCGAAAGATTATCAAACCCATACAATAACCACTCTTGAAAATGTGCTTTTGACGTTTTAACAGTAACTCTTAATGCATCTTCATCCGGATTTACTAAATAGCTTCCCCAAAGAGTATTGTTCTTATTTATTATTACAACCCAATCGTTTTCTGACGGAATGAAATGAAGTGAATATTTACCTGCAGGTACTTTATTTCCTTCTACAAGTACATCTTTACTAAAGCTGATAGTAGTGTTTTCGTTTGCACCACCTCTCCATGGAAACGGCTTTTCATTGGAGTATTTATTGCCCGGAGAATATCCAAATGGAACAATATCACCCCAAATTTTTCTTCCTTTAACTCCGGGACGGCTATAATTAATAGATATTTCCGTATCAATTCCAATAGTTTGAGAGACTGATGCGTTTAAACTTGCGCGAGGCTTTTTGGGTTGCTGTGCTTGTGCTTCGGAAATGAAAATGAAAGCCACAACAAAAAGCATTGCTGTTCTAAATATATTTTTCATGATTACTCCTTTTGTGTTATTTATTCTTTGTGCTGAAAATTTTTTTGTGTAGGGAATGTACAAGAGCAAATTATTTAATTACGTACAAAGGACTGAATGTATTATTATCAACGGGTTTCAAAATAAATATATTATTCCGCAACTACAATATTGATTGCCAATATTCGTTTTCGAAGAAGTGAAGAAATGGAGCCGGGTATCCACGAAAGCAGAGTTAATCTCTTCAAAACTGTGTAGAGAACTATATATAGTAATGTCCCGCTGATTCAGGCTGATAAATGATTTCCTCAATCCTCATCTTTTGTTTACCGGATGAAGTATTCACATCAAAAATGCTGCCTATTTTGCATCCAATTACCGCTGTTCCGAATGATGATAGTATGGAAATAATATTTTTTTCTTCTATTGCATCGAATGGAAATGCTAGTGTGTAAGTTTGAACCTCATTTGTATCAATGTTTCTAATTTTAAATCTTGATCGCATTGTTATCACATCTGAGGGAATGGCAGTCTGCTCAATAACAATAGCATTTTTCAATTCATTACCCAAATTAGAGAGATGACATTTATACTCTTCATCGAACTTGTCGGAATTTGAAACTAGCCATTCAAATCTTTTCATATCAAAATCAGTTATAAATAATTGCTTCACAATTGTAATTCCTTATTAATTAAAATATACGAGCACATCTGACTAAAGCGGTACCATTAACTAAGTATTATTTTCGGATTTCGATAGTAAACTAAGGAATCCACCAATTAAAAGTGTAGCACAAACGCCAATGAAAGTAAACCAAGTCCACGCGACAAACTTTAGAGAAATCACTGTAATCATGATAAAAATGCCGGCCACAAATCCTGCAAGCGCATCCTCTTGTCGAGCCCGTTTTACTAATATTCCAAGTAAAAATGTTCCCAGCAATCCTCCATATGTAAATGAAGCGATGCTCAGGGCTAATTCAACAACTGTCTGCGAAGTATTCAAGAAGAAAAGCGCTGTAAATATCAATAGCAATGTCCACATCACACTAAATATTCTGCTAATCTTCAATTTCGACACTTCATCTAACTCTTTCCTAAATAATGGCAAAAATAGATCCATCATAGTTGAAGATGAGAGTGAACTAATTGAACCTGCTACGGTAGATAATGAAGCCGCAAATAATCCCGCGATAATTATTCCAAATATTCCACTGGGCATTACCTCAATTATGAACATTGGGAAAATTGTATCTGATTTAACTTCAAGCACACCATAATAAGTATAAAGCATTATTCCAACCAGCATAAATAGCGCAAACTGAATAATTACAATTATGCCACTTCCAATTATCGCTTTCTGTCCTGATTTCAAATCTTTAACCGTTAATAATCGTTGAACAATTAACTGGTCAGTACCATGTGATGCCATCGATAGGAATGCACCGCCCAGTAATCCACCAATTAATGTGTATGGTTGATTGAAAAATCCTGAGATACCATTCTCAAAACCAAAATTAATTATTGAAAATTTGCCACTCAAATTAGCTGTATCAACTACTGAGTTCCAGCCACCGGGAATTAAATTCAAGAGGAATATTGCCGCTATAATTGCGCCACCTAAATATGTTACCATTTGAACAACATCAACCCAAATTATTCCTTTAACTCCTCCTGTGTATGTATAAATAAGCGCTACAACTGCAACAAGGATTATTGCTTGTGGATAGCTTATGTCAATCATTAATTTTAACGGGATGGCTGTAGCGAATAACCGAACACCATCAGCGGCAATTCGTGTAAATAAAAATACTACCGATGCAAATGACCTGGTTTTTCCGCCGAATCTTATCTCCAAATAATTATATGCTGTTTTTAATTCACCTTTAGCATATGCGGGTAAAAAAACAAAAGCTACAATAATTCTTCCAATGAGATAACCAATTGTAACTTGTAAAAAATTTAAGTTTGAGATGTAGGCTAATCCAGGAATAGAAATAAAAGTGAGTGTACTTGTTTCTGCGGCAACAATAGAAAAACATACAGCCCACCAGGGAACATTTTTTGAACCTAAAAAATAATCTTTAACATTTTTTTGCTTCCCTCCCGAAATAATCCCAAAGATCGCGATACCAATTAGATATAAGCCAATAATTGAATAATCTAGCACGGAGCCTTTCATTCACCATTCCATCAGTTTGTAAATTCATCTGTTAAAAAATATCCAGAATTGTTGATTAAACAAAAGAGTAAATAATCATTGCTATAAAAAGTCCTAATTGTTCTGAGTAAAGTTTTTAAACGATTGATAAATAGGGTATAAATGTTGTTGCATTTTCTCTTATTTTACAAGTAGTCATTGTGTGATTCATTTTATAATTGTCAAGGAAAAGAAATCCATTATGAAACTCTCAATTGTAATTCCAATTTATAATGAGGAAAGAAAAATTGCGCAGGATATTCTGGCGGCAGATAATTTTTTAAGAGAAAATGAATTAGATGGTGAAATCATAATTGTTGATGATGGATCTGATGATGATTCGGTTAAAGTCATTGGTAATTCAAAAAAAAAAGTAGTTAGCCCTATCACTTTATTGATTAATGATATCAATATTGGGAAGGGGAGTGCTGTAAAAAAAGGTGTGATGGCTTCCAAAGGGGAGTTTGTTCTTTATACCGATTCGGGACTTACAATTCCATTTAATAATTTATTCTCCGGGTTGAAGATGATTGAGACGGGTGAGTGCGATATTGCATTCGGCTCTAGAAATATGAGGCAATCGAAAATTGTGGTACAAAAACAAATTGATAGGAGGGTTACATCTTTATTATTTACATGGATGGCTAGAGTTTATTTAAATATTCCAAATTATCTAACAGATACACAGTGCGGTTTCAAGTTATATAAGGGAAATATCGCCAGAAATCTTTTTTCAAAACTCATGACTATTGGTTTTTTATTTGAGCTTGAAATTATAAATAGAGCTCTCAAAGAAAATTTTGTAATTAAGGAATTCCCGGTTGAGTGGAGATGTGACCGTGATAGCAGAATTAACTATTCATCAACCCCATTTAATGTTTTAAAGGAGGCACTAGGTTTAAAAAGATTGATTAAAAAAGAATTTGTTGATTAACTACTCGCATCCGGTATTATTCCCGCTGTGAAAATATCTTCAACTTCCAATTCCGGTTTATTTTCTACTATAATAACTCCTGCTCTTTCAAAGTTGAAAATTATTTCTTCAGCGAATTCTTTTCCTAAAATCAGTACCGCAGTAGAGAGGGCATCTGAAAGTGCCGCAGAATCGGAGAATACCCAGCTTGCTCTGTTACCAGAAATTGGCTTTCCCTCAATAGTATCAATGATGTGAGCACCTTTTTGTAAACCGGAACTCCCGACAGATATATTTTTTAACTGTAAGATTTTTAATACTTGATCCGGCTTATTGGGATTGGAGATGGAAATTTCCCAATAATCTTTAACCGAATTGATTGCTCTAACAGAACTTCTTCCTGAACTAATTAATGCATCTTTAATATTCCAGTCTTTTAGAGTTTCAACACATTTATCAACAGCATAACCTTTTCCGTATCCACCTAAATCAAGCATCATTCCTTCTGTTTTTACCTCAATAGTATAATCATCATGAAGCAGAATATTGTTGAGATTGGAGTAATTCAATGCTTTGGAAATCTCTTCTTCCGAAGCATAACGAAGTGATTTATCATTATTTAACCAGCAATTGTATAATGCGCCGCATGCAATATTAAAAGCACCCTTTGTAAAATTGTGAAGTCTAATCGATTCCTTAATGCAATGAAATGAATCCAATCCAAGTGTAATCCTTTCACCGGGCATCATATTATTAATTCTAGAAATATCGCTATTCGGTTTGTATTTGCTAAGTTCTTCCTCGATTCTGCTCAACTCAATAAATAAAGCTGTTGAAACCTGCTCAGCATATCTTTCATCATCATGCAAAATAAAAAGATCGAATATTGTTCCCATTGAATATGTTGAGAAGTGATGAATCCCATCTCTAAAATTGCATTTCGCTGACATAATATTGTTTTTACTGGTTTAACAAATCCAAAAGATCCTTCCGAATATATCCCCGGATTTCAACTTTTGGTCTTAGAAATATCGATTCCTCAAAAAGAGGAATATATAAGTTCATTTCGCCAGGCGCAGGCTCGTTATATAAGTTGTAAATCAAATCATTTTCTAAAGCAGAGGACGAGAAAATCAATGAATACATATATGCATCTTTTCCAATATGATTATTAAAAGAGATGTTCTTGAATTTTCTGAGCGTCCAAGGAAGAGGCCAGTAATCATTTTTGGATGCCGCAACATAAACTGGCAAATATTCCCCGTTTGGGATTTTATCGATAATCGGCTTGGTTAACTTTTCAATCGTAAAAATATCATTAGTAGAATGTGCATAAACGAAGGGATTCTGTGGGTGAAAGGAGTACTTGAATACAACATTATATAGTTGAAAAAACGAATACAAAGTAAAAATTAAAAATAATCCTGAAAAATAACTCGTGCTCATCTTCTCCGATATTCTTGCCAAACCAAAGGCAGAGACAAATAATATGCTCTGCCATGAAGTTAAGATTAACCAGGGTGTTTTATATGGAAGAGCTGAGTAGATAATGAAACTTATAACAGAGAAAAAGAGAAGCAGTTTTATAAATCTACTGGTTGCTTTTGAAAATAGAAAATATGCAGCTGATAAAAAGAGCAACATCATCGGTAGTTCAGTAAAATAGAATCCTTCAATATTCCTAAAAGATATTAGTTGAAGATAATAATACCAAGGATAGATATGATCGTGAAATTGAGATGCCTTCTCAACATAATTGGAGAAAGAAAAGAAAAAATCTCTTATCCCAACTGGGTTTGAAAAAAAAGATGAATAGAAAGAAGCAACCACGACGCCAAATAATAATAAAGAGGAAAACAAACTCAATTTGTTATGTACAATCACTCTCCAAATATTATTCCCTTTAACACCGCTTAAAAATAAAGCTAGCAGAAATGAGCCGATAGAAATGATGACAGTCTCCTTTGAAGAAACCGCGAGTCCTAAAAATATTGCGGAAAGAATAAGTGAATAACTTTTCTTTGCTTTGAAGTAATGATACAGGCTGATCATAAAAGAGAAGAAAAAATTAACGAGCAGAGATTCTTGAATGTAATAGCGTTCATAAAAAACTATTGGAGCAGAAACTGAAACGAGAATCATAAATATCATTACATGTTTTTTCTCAAAAACTTGGCGAAAAACAATCAATAATAAGAAGGGTATTAGCGATACCATTGAAGGTATTAAGCGAAGAGTTGTTTCGGAAATATCTGAATATGATTTTTCGCCACGGAACCATGAGGTGATTAGTGTTAAATAATTTAAAGATGGGCCATGATATTCTACCGGATCGTATTTGTAAAATCCATTTTGTAGCAGTTCACCAAATTTCACGGCATGAACGGCTTCATCTACATGCATGGGGCGTGAATCAAGTGAGTAAAATCTTACAAGGATTGCAACGAGAATAATAAGAGTAAAACCAAGTGGTTTTACTCTTAAATAACTTTTAAATGCTTTATTTGCCGTAGACTGCAACTTCGACATAATGATTTAGGTCATCGCTATTACTACCTTTGCTGAACAATCGTACATATCTTCCTTTAACTCCCTTTGCGTCAATTAGCTTTCCTTCGGCTGTTTCAACATAATGCATATCTTTACCTTTACCCAGACCACTCGAATTATCAATATCATTATTAAAAATTGTAGTAACATTCTTAGTGAATTTAGCATCATCGGCTGTCTGTACAATTACATCATAATATACTCGGGCTTGCATATGATAATGCCAAACAACTACAGCGTAAATTGAAAACTCCTTCTGAAGATCGATTGTAACATGTTGTGTGAAAGGTCCAAGCTCAACAAAATATCCTTCTGTAGCTTCTTTCTTCCCATCGGTTATATATTTTAATTCGCCAATAATTGGGTATTCATCAGAACTAGTAACGGGTTTATTTAATGCTACGTTTTGAGTTCCTTTGGGGGCGAGAAATGGAGGTCGTGGTTTTCCAAGTGGTTTTTCAAGATTAGGAACCGCTAAATTTGTCGGCGTACCAACGAACATTGCTTTGGGTAGATCCAATTTTATTGGAGCCAGATCTTGATCCTTTTTGTTTTGCGCGCTAGTGAAAATAAAATTGCCCGCCAGTATAATTATTACTAAAAGTAAACCAGAAATTCTTTTCATTCTTCTATATCCTCATAATTTTTTCTTTTAACACTAATAACATAATAAATATGAAACAGTAATGCGATGGTGAACATTGTTGTTGAGTAGCGGTGCGTATCTAGAAGAAAATCAATACCATCAGAACCAAATAATGGAAAGAGCATTAATAATATTGATATTATCACAGGAAAGGAGAAAAACACCAGAAGCCAAAACACTATTTTACTTCTACTTATTTCATTTTCAATAAAACGATTTGCGTGTGCAGACATTAAAACATAACCTGTTAGCGCTATTAAAAATAATAATGCGCTCTTAACATGGATAAGTAGAAGTAATCCGGTCATGTGAACATTAAATATTACAACGGGAATAAAGCTGGTTAAGATTAATAGGATTACTAAAAAAATATTAACGAAGAGGAGAAATTTCCTTATTTCGGCAAATGAAGTATTCTGTTTTTTGGTGTAAATCTCGCCAAATACTCTTTTCAGTTCCTCGGTGAATCCTTTGTATAGTCTTGAATATGATGAATTATTCTTCTTTAAAACATTGTTGAGATAAATAAAAGCCAGAGCGAAAACTATTATTACAAAATACCGGAACATTATAACTCCTTATTCCCTTCATCTTCAACGAAAGATCGTCTCGATGTTTGAATCATCAATCCTTTAGACATATAAATAACAAAAACAAAAAACATTATTGAGGTAAGAAATATCATTACAATTTTAAGCCATGGTCTAAAATAAAAAGTTAAGGAAAAAGCCTTTTGATATAGAGAATTCAGTTCTTGAAAATTTGCCATGGTTACAAGTGAATCTTTATCTGATTTAAGAGAAGATTCAATAAATACATCTCCAAAGAAAAAGTTAGAACTGAATGAATGGCAGTCGTCGCAACCATTCACACCTAAAGATTGAGAAGCTGGTTTTACGTTGTGCCCAATTGCCCATGAATAATAAGAAGCAGATTCATGTTCTTCATTTTCTAACCTACCATTAATTAATTCATAAACTTTTCCTCCGGTAACAAAGACAAATGACTCTTTCTCGTCGGCGGATTTATTAAGATAATTTAATGCTGATATTAATGTACTATCGCTAATCTGATGCCATTTCCCGTAGTTTAGCAAAGTATCAAGTTTTATTAGGCTTGTAAAATTCTCATCGAAAATATTTGGAGAAGCAGGTTCAACTATATCTCCCTTTTTAATCCCCCAGAATGAAGGATAAATTAGGTTATGAGGTTCCAACTTTCCAAAATTATTTCTAACATAAACCGGAGATTGAATGTGTGGGAATAAGTCGGCTTCTTTATATGATTTGTGGAGTCCAAGTTTATGAGCGCGAGAAGTTTTAATAAGACTCGTTCCTTCTTCAGGTAATTTACCGGAATGACATACAGTGCATTCCAATTTTTCAAAATGAATGAGAGGTATTCCTTTATGTTCAGGAACCGGAGCTCCGAGTTTCCCCGGTTTAATTTCCCCGGTTAATTTTCCAAGATGACATCCTTCGCATGTGAATGACTTCAATTCTTCTCTTTTATAATCAGCAAACTCATTTCTATAACCTCTCACCATGTTATGATCTAATCCATTTTTATGACAGTCTGCACAACTCATTCCTTTCGATAAATGAACATCTTCTTCTTCATTCCACTGATTCTGATAATTTTTATCGGCATAAATTGAAGAATGACAAAAATAACATCTATCATTTCCGGCTTTACTTTTTATATTGAAGAAAACCATATTGTTCGAATTGAACTTTGATGTATTATAAGTTACTGAAGGAGGAGCTGTTGCTCTCACATCAATATCCGCAAAAGTAGTTGGAGTAAATCTGTTAAAATTAACCGGCATTTTTCCTGCATTGCCAGATGCTTCCGCAATTTCGCTGGCACCGGCAACTGCCCATTTGTAATTTTGTTTTTGAACTTGTGCGGCGTATTCCGCTGGATCATATTCGGGATGTGCATTGTGGCAAGCAAGACAATTAATTTCGAGTTTACCAGAAATCTCCCATCTAAAAAAATCATCAGGATGCTGTGTTGAATCAACTTCCCCAATTCCACCGCCGGTAAAATGAGAACCAAACAAATCGAGATATCTCATAGTTGTAATACCAAGTTTTGATGGATTGTAGGTGCCTTTCCAATTTCTGTAAGAGAGTGGTAAAATTGTAAGATGTCGCCAATCTACATAAATAGACGGTTCTCCCTTTCTCCCCGAAACACTCTTTTTATCGTGTGAATTAAAGTGCAATCCATTATTTATCTTGTTGTAAGAATGACATTCCCCGCAAGAATATTTTGTTGAAAATGGCAAAAGTGGATTATCGCTTTTTAAGATTCTAATACTATCTGCGTCAAATAATTTTATTAAGTGAACGGCAGTTGATTTACTGCCATCTCTGAGATCACCGATTTTCTGAGGCAATACCTCTATGGTTGAAATGATGAGTAGTAATATTAAAATCGGTTGAAGGGAACTGTTAACTGAAATTTTCATTTTTATATCGTAAAGTCTGAAGGATTAAAGCGTAACTCTCTTTGAGCTTTTACCGCATCATTAACTTTTAATACAGTAACGGCAGTTTCATAACCAATTTCAACTGGACAGTTGAGTTTCTCTTTACCTCTGATTGCATTAAAGAAGTTTTCAAGGTGCGGCTTATGGTAAGGATCATTAAACTTGATTGGAAGCGAATGTTTGGGTGGAGCAATTGTTTCTCTAACATCAAGAACAGATGTAGCTGAAGCCGACGGTGCAGGTTCCGTTGGAGTCTCAATAATTTTCTTTTTAATCCACTCATCCCAATTTGGAGAACTCGGCTCTTTATAAATTCCAACACGACCGGCAGATTCTGAGATAGTCAGTGATGCCTGATCTCCCATGAAATTTTCAAAATAACCTTGACTGCTGTTGGTAGTTATTGTTTGATAAAATGCTCTTACAAAACCGAATTTTGTTTTATACTTATATGTAGCGAGAACAGTATCATACCACTCATGAGTTTTTTTATCATAATAATCTGTGCCGCCGCTAGCCATCACTGAAACCGGGTGAGCATCTAAAAACCAATTATAAATATCAATTTGATGTGACCCAAGATCTACAATTGGTCCGCCACCCAGATTTCGATACCATCGCCAATTTCGGTGTTGATTCATATTTGAAAAACCATACTGCTCAAGAATAGATTTAGGAATTTCCTTTCCTTGGGGCCAGCCATTATCCGGCTGAACAGCTCTGTTCCATTGACCATATATAGTTGTAATCTTTCCTAAAAGATTTGCCTCTTTAATTATCTTATTATAACTGTGTAGATAATATGGGTTGCTCCTCCGTTGATGTCCAATTTGTACCAATCTTTTTGTTCGACGTGCGGCATTAACAATTTTTTTTGCACCTTCTAATGTGTTGGACATTTCTTTTTCGCAATAAACATGAAGTCCTGCTTCCATACAATCCACCGCGTGATCGGCATGCCAGAAATCTGGAGTAGCTACAATTACCGCGTCAAGATTTTTTTCTTTGGCGAGCATATCTTTATGGTTCACATATGAGCGCAGCTGATGCCCATATTTTTTAAGAAGATTCGAAACACGCTGAAGGTTATAAGACTCCCATATATCGCATACAGCAACAAACTTTATATTAGGAATTTTTAAGCAGGCATTGACTAATACTTGCCCTTGAGCGCCTGCTCCTATTAAAGCAACGTTAATATCTTTAATACTTTTTTTGTCACCGCTAATTATGTTAGGAGCTAAAACCATTCCTGCTCCTAATATTGATGATGCTTTGATAAAATCTCTTCTATCAATATTATTAAACTCCGACATCAAAAATTCCTTATCAGATTATTCAAGAGAATAGCCGGGACTATATTCTTTAGTTAAATAGTCGTTTGCTTCGGGCAAATTAGTAAACATAAATTTATCGCCATCCCAATTGAGTACCGTGTTTTTTTCTGCTAATCTAATGGCAATATTTCCAAGTAACATTACTTCAGTTAATTTTCCAGAATAAGAAAAATCAGTTGAACTTTTGTTACCTTCTTTAATAGCTTGAATCCATTCCTGATGAATACCTGGTGATCGAGGGATAGTTTTTTCTGGGCGGACAAATTCTTGCATTTTCGGTTCAGGAATAATTCTAACACCGGTACCATAGGTTCCATGCATAATGGTTCCTTTTGTACCATAATAAAGAACACCACCGCCACTGTCTCCCATTTTTCTTCCCGGTTCAAGATCAGCCGGTCTCGGAGGAGTTAACCCTCCATCATACCAAACCAGTTTTACAGGAGGTTTCCCGTTTCTTTCAGGGAATTGATATGTAACTATAGAGGCGAGCGGATAATAATCTTTATTGTATTTTGTTGATGATGCCTGTACTGAGGTTGGATAACCAAGATCTAATGCCCAGAATGGTTGATCTATAAAATGAGCTCCCATATCACCCAAAGCACCGGTTCCGAAATCCCATAATCCTCTCCAAGTAAATGGATGGTACGCTGGATGGTAAGGTCTGTGAGGTGCCGGTCCTAAAAATAAATTCCAATCTAAAGTATCGGGGCATGTTGGTATTTCGGTTGGAGCATTAATATTGCCTTGCGGCCAAATTGGTCTGTTAGTCCAAATGTGAACTTCTGTAACATCGCCAATAGCTCCGGCCCAAATCCATTCATTCAATAAACGCGCTTCTTCTCCAGCATGCCCTTGGTTACCCATTTGAGTAACAAGATTTTTTTCTTTAGCAACTTCTGCAAGTCTCTTTGCCTCATAAACTGTATGGGATAAAGGCTTCTGAACAAAAACATGCTTTCCCATTTTCATGGCCGCCATAGCAATTGTAGCGTGGGTATGATCAGGGGTACTAATAACCACTGCGTCCAAATTCTTTTCCTTTTCAAGCATTAACCTATAATCGCGGTACTGGGTTGCTTTAGGATATGTTTTTCTCACTTCCATTCCCATCGTATCATCGACATCACATAGGGCAACAATATTTTCAGAGCTAACTCCAGCCGCATCTGTAGCGCCTTTACCGCCAATGCCTACAACAGCAATGTTTAACGTATCGCTTGGAATTTTTTTATTAGCGCCCCAAAGATGACTGGGAAGAATTGTAAATGCAGCGGCAGCCATCCCGGTGTTGGTTATAAATTTTCGACGTGAAATTCCGCCGAAGTTATCCATTTTTTCATCAGCATCTTTTTGCATTACAATCTCACAGTTTATTTGTATTTGGTTGAGCAAAAAAATATTGAAAAAAACTTTTTTATCAAAGATAAATTCATCTTAAATTTAACTGTACATAAAAAAGAATAAAATGATCAATTCTAATAAAGGAGCATAAATGAGTGTACAAGTTCGTTTATCTGTTATGATGTTCCTGCAGTATGCGGTGTGGGGTGCATGGTATGTTACTGTGGGAAACTATATGACTAAAATAGGAATGCAATCTGAAATTTATTGGGCGTTTACTGTAAGCCCAATTGCTTCAATTGTTTCACCATTCTTTTTAGGGATGATTGCCGACAGATTTTTCTCTACTGAAAAAATATTGGCATATCTTCATATAGTTGGAGGTATAGCAATCTTTTTATCACCATTTGTTGCTGAAGGACCAAACGCATCGCCAACACTTTTTATTCTATTATTATTGGTAAATATGTTATGCTATATGCCTACTGTGGGATTAACAAACTCATTGGCATTTAATCATCTTACTAATCAGGAAAAACAATTTCCGATCATCCGCTCATTCGGAACATTCGGCTGGATAGTAGCGGGAATCTTTGTAAGTAAAATTCTCGGCGCCGATGAAACCGCAATACCATTACAAACCGCAGGAATATTAGGAGTTATATTGGGATTATACAGTTTTGCTTTGCCACATACACCACCTCCTGCTGTTGGAGAAAAAATTTCTTTCAGAAAAATTGTTGGTATTGACGCACTAAATAAAATAAAGAGCAGATCTTTTTACATCTTTATAATAAGCGCGTTCTTGTTGTGCATCCCATTATCTGTATATTATGCTTACGCTCCGGTCTTTGTTAATGCTTCAGGGATTGAGAATCCAGGATTTGTAATGTCATTCGGACAAATGTCGGAAGCTCTCTTCATTTTAATTATGCCATTGTTATTCCCGATTTTAGGATTTAAGAAAATGCTGTTAACTGGTATGTTTGCCTGGGTGTTAAGATATGTATTGTTTGCAATTGGCGCTCCCGATCAAACAATTTGGATGATTTTAATGGGTGTTATTCTTCATGGAGTTTGTTACGATTTCTTCTTTGTTGCCGGCTTTATTTATGTTGATAAAAAAGCGGTAAAAGAAATTAGAGCCCAAGCACAAGGTTTTGTAGTCCTAGCTACTTATGGTTTAGGGATGTTGATCGGTGCCCAAGCAGCAGGATATTTATTTAATGGAATGGTTGATTTAACATCTCCCGACGCATTTATGCAATGGCAGAAATTCTGGTATATTCCCGCTGCATTGGCTGCAGTAGTGATGATATTTTTTGCGGTAATGTTTAAAGACAAACAAGTTGACACAATTAAAGGAAATAACTAATGAATAAAAAAAGCTTAGGTGTTGGATTTGTAGGAGCAGGATTTAACGCAAAATTTCATATTCGTGCGTGGATTTCTGTTCGCGATGCCGATATAAACGGTATCTTCGATAAAAGTAAAGAAAGAGCAGAAGAAGCCGCTCAACTGGCACGGGTATTAAAAGTAGGAAATCCTAAAACTTATAATTCAGTAACAGAAATGGTAGCGGATCCGGATATTGACGCCATATGGATTTGTTCTCCTAATTTTGCGCGAATTGAAACTATGGAAGAAATTGTTTCTGCTATCGAATCGGGAAAAGGAACTTTGAAGGGTGTCTGCTGCGAAAAACCGCTCGGTAGAAATGTTGCCGAAGCTAAAAAAATGGTGGAGCTTGTTAAAAAAGTTGGACTATTGGATGGCTATTTAGAAAATCAATTATTTGAGCCGACTGTTCAACGAGGGAAGGATATTATATGGAGTAGAGGAGCCTTAATTACAGGAAGACCATATCTTGCCCGTGCAGCCGAAGAACATGGTGGTCCACATAGCCCATGGTTCTGGGAAGGTACTTTGCAAGGTGGCGGAGTTATGAATGATATGATGTGTCATTCAGTTGAAGTTGCGCGATTTCTTTTAACCGAGCCGGGAAAACCGAGAAATTCTTTGACCCCCGTAAAGGTTACTGCTCATGCAGAAAATCTAAAATGGCAGAGACCTCACTACGCTGATTTATTGAAACAAAATTCAAATGGAAGTTTGGATTATATAAATAGACCGGCGGAAGATTACGCGCGCGCTGTTGTTGAATATAAAGATGAAAAAGGGGAGAAAGTAATTGTTGAAGCAACTACTTCATGGTGCTATGTTGGTGCCGGATTGAGACTGAGTATGGAATTATTAGGTCCCGAATATTCTATGGGGATAAACACCCTCGATACTGACCTAAAAGTATTTTTCAGTCGTGAAGTAAAAGGAAATACTGGAGAAGATTTAGTTGAGAAACAAAATGCCGAAATGGGATTGATGCCCGTTGTTGGTAATGAAGAAAATACTTATGGCTACGATATGGAAAACCGGCATATGGTTCAATCTTTTCTAGAAAATAAACGTCCTCAAGAAAATTTTGAGGATGGCTTAAATGTTACCGAATTATTAATGACTGGATATATGAGTGCAGAACAGGAGAAAACTATTATATTCCCTCCACCGGATTTGGATACATTTGTACCGAAAGTTGCCAAAGGAGAATGGAATAATAGAAATAAATAATTTATTAATTGAGATTGAGGATAGTATGCGAAGAGTAAAATTATTTTTTGTCCCAGTAGTATTAATGTTTCTTTTATCTGGAAACAATTTCGCGCAGGAAAAAAGTGATTATAAAGATGTAAAGATTCGGGAATTTAAAGTAGCTGTTCAATGCTGGACCTTCAGAAAATTTACATTCATGGAGACATTAAAGAAAGTAGAGGAACTTGGCGTTAAATATCTCGAAGCTTATCCCGGACAAAAACTTGGCGCTGATGACCCCGAAGCAGTGTTTAATTACAATATGAGTGATGAAAACATTGCGCTTGTTAAAGCAGCACTCAAAAAACATAATATCAAACTGGTAAATTTTGGAGTGGTGGGTTTTGAAAACTCTCCAGAAGCAACTAAAAAAGTTTTTGAGTTTGCAAAAAAAATGGGGATCGAGACAATAGTAACCGAACCGGGTTATGATGATTATTCTAATATTCAAAAAATGGTTAAGGAATATGGAATTAAAGTCGCAATTCATAATCATCCGGAACCTTCAAAATATGCACGGCCTGAAACTGTACTTAAGAATATTAAAGACTTGGATATAAGAATTGGTGCCGCCGGAGATACCGGGCATTGGTTGAGAACTGGTGTTAACCCCATCGATGCATTAAAATTATTAACTGGCAGAGTTATAAATATTCATCTAAAAGATCTTGACGCATTTGGTAAAAAGGAAGCAGAAGATGTACCATTTGGATCAGGAGTAGCGAATATTCATGACATTCTTGCTGAACTAACAGTTCAAAATTACCGCGGCTATCTAGTAGTTGAACATGAAAAAAATTCTGAGGCGGAAAATCCATCTCCCTCAATAAAAAAGGGTTTAGATTATTTGAACAGTATTATGTACTACAAGGGATATGAAGAAATTCTCGGTTTCGATGGAAGAAACTATAATAAACATGGATGGAATCATTACGGTCCAGGTTATTTTGAGCTTGATGAAAAAACCGGAGTGTTAACTTCGAATGGGGGAATGGGTTTATTCTGGTACAGCGCAAAAAAATATAAAAATTTTATTCTTGAACTTGATTATATGTGCCACGCCCCAAACACTAATTCCGGAATATTTATCCGTGTTCCTAATTTTGTAATCAGTAATGATTATATCTACAATACCTTCGAAATTCAGATTGATGACAAATCGAAGGGCGTTCATCGTACCGCATCTGTTTATGACGCCGAAGCATCACAAAAAGACGCATTCAAACCAACCGGAGAGTGGAATCATTATAAAATTTCTTTTATTGGAGACGTAATTTCGGTTGAATTGAATGGGGAGAAAGTTACTAATTGGAAGGCCGAGCCGAGAGGTAAAATAAAAGAGTTCGCGCAAGAAGGTTTTATAGGGTTACAAAATCATGATAGTGACGCAAAAGTAAGTTTTAAAAATATATTAGTTAAAGAATTAAAATAATTTCACCATGAATTACTTTTAGGTTGAACCCTAATTAAGCTGAATGTTTAATTGGGGTTTCTTCTTTTTATAACTCAGAAAAAATATGTTATTTTTTTTAGGATCATACAAGATTTTAATTACATTTTCTTTTTAACAAGTATAAATGGAATTGCGATGAAGAAAATCACTTTTATTCTTTTTATGTTTTTTGTTGTTAGTTTGTCGGTAGCACAGCATTATGGTATTGATAAAGTACCTCAAAGAATTATTCTTAATGTTACTGATTCTCCTGCCACTAGTATAGCTGTAACCTGGAGAACAATTAATGAGTACTCCAATTCTGAAGTGAAGTATGTTATTGCTGAAGATGGAGTTAGTTTTAAGGAAGCTATTACTTCAATTAAACCACGCATTGAAAAGGTTCAGCTCGATAATTCTAATTATGTTTTCCATTATTCGGCGGTGATCAATAATCTTCTACCAAATACAACTTATAATTATTCTGTTGGGCATGATTCAATCTGGAGTGAGTGGGCACAATTTAAAACCGCAAAAGGGGAGGAGGCACCATTCACATTTGTCTATTTGGGGGATCCTCAAAATGATTTAAAAACTTTTTGTTCTCGCATTTTTCGTGAAGCATTTAAGAAATCCCCAAATGCCGATTTTTGGCTTTTTGTAGGGGATTTAATTACATCTCCAAAATATGATAGCCTTTGGTATGAATATTATTATGCTTTAGGATTTATCCCTACAACAATTCCATTTACAATGCTCCCCGGTAATCATGAATATCCCGCAACAAAAATTGGTGATATCACCAAAAGAGAACTTACTCCGTTTTGGAGGTCTCATTTTACATTACCAGAAAATGGCCCCGCAGGTTTAGAAGAGACATCGTTTTATTTTGATTATCAGGGAACCAGGTTTATAATGCTGAATGGAAATGAAAAATTGAATGAGCAGTCAACTTGGATGGATAGTATTTTAGCAAATAATCCTAATAGATGGACAATCGTGGCAATTCATCAGCCGCTTTATTCTACGGGGCTTGAGAGAGATGGAGAGAAAAATAGAAATGCGTTTTTAAGTTTGATCGATAAATATTCGGTCGATCTTGTACTTCAGGGGCACGATCACAATTATGGGAGGAGTTATAAATTATATAATAATCAAATTGTGAAGGATGAGGAAAAAGGAACAGTATATGTTAATTCGGTGAGCGGTTCAAAATATTATGACCTTAATTCTAAACATCTTGACTTAATGAAAATTAAAGGGGAGAAAATCCAGTTATATCAGATAATTACAATTAAAAATGACAAGTTGGAATATAAATCTTACACTGTAACCGGAAAACTATTCGACTCATTTGAGTTGAGTAAATAATTAATAGGTCAGTAAAAACTTTTTATAATTACTAATAAAAATTAAGGTGAATCATGCTATATCAAAACTACAAAAAAATTCTCTCCCTCTTTATTCTGCTGATAGTAATTTCAAGTGTTCAACTTTATGCTCAGAATAAGTTCGATCCGGATACAGTAAAATTTCAGCAGTATGATTTGGGGAAAATGTGGACATTCGAATTTGCACCGTTAGACTATTTTGAAAAAACTTATAACTTTAAACCAAGCGGCGAATGGCTGGAAAACGCGCGGTTAGGTTCTCCCCGTTTCGGAAATGGATGTTCGTCCGGATTCATCTCGGAAGATGGGCTATTGCTCACCAATCATCACTGTGTTGACTTTATTGCTTCCCGCATTCAAAGAGAAGGGGAAAATATTCCTCGCGATGGTTTCCAGGCAATGACTATGGAAGAGGAGAGAAAAGTACCAAACTTGTTTGTCTCTCAACTTCAACTTATTGTTGATGTCACTGATGAAATAGTGGATGCAGTTGCTCAAGGAAAATCTGATAAAGAAAAAGTTGAATTAAAAAACGCAAAAATTAAAGAGATAACCGATAAGTACAATAAAGAAACCGGCTTAACTTGCCAGGTAACTTCTCTTTTTAACGGAGGGAAGTATTCGTTATATGGCTATAAAAGATTTACAGATGTTCGAGCTGTAATTTTTGTTGAACGTATTGTTGGCTTGTATGGAGGTGATCCCGATAATTACACTTATCCAAGATATAATTCTGACTTTGCTGTTCTGCGAGTTTATGATGACAATGGAAAACCATTGAAAACAAAAAACTATTTTAAAATGGATTTAAATGGTCCTGAAATTAATGAGGTATTGTTCGCCCTTGGTTATCCCGGAAGAACAAACCGATTAAAGACAATTTCACAATTAGAATACAACCGCGATATTGTTTACCGAAACAGTACATTTCAAAATAATGCGTTGATAAAAATTTATAATGAGATGATGAAACTTTATCCGGAGAAGGCAGATATTTATAGAGGATTGCAATTTGGTCCCGCCAATAGTGGTAAACGATTAACCGGATTTATCGAAAATTTATCTGATCCCTATTTAATGGCAAGAAAAAAATCATTTGAAGAGCATATAAAATCGTTAGTTGCAAAAGATCCGGTGAAACAAAAAAAGTATGGACATATTTGGAATGCAATAACCGAATCCAGAAGAGAATTGGCTAAGAATGCAGGAGAAAGAGCGGCTTTTGCCAGACTTAATAACTCAATATTCTTCTCACGAGCGTATGATTTAATTGAATTAGCATATGCGGCAAAATTACCCGAGGAAAATAGACCGGCAGAAATGAGAGGTGACCGGTTAAATCAATCATTAACTAATTTACCTGAATCGGTTGATATTCCTCTTGAGTTGAAAAAATTATCAATGCTAATCGATTTTATAATTCTAAACCTTGGAAAGGAACATGAATTGGTTAAAAAATATTTTGGTGAATTAAGCAGTGATAGTGCGGCTGATAAATTAATTGCCGGTAGCAAGTTAGCCGATAAAAATTTTGTGGTTTCTCTCGCCAAAGGTAATCCAGAGGAAATTCTTAATTACAAAGATGATTTCATAAACTATTATTTGGAAACAAGAGATCTACGGTTAAAATATCAAAGTGAAGCGGAAGAGATTGCAAATACTGAAACTGTTTTGGATGATCAACTTGGATTAGCAATTTTTGATTTGTTTGGAACCACTTTAGCTCCCGATGCAACAGGTACTTTGAGAATTACTGACGCTGTGCTATCTGGATATGAATACAACGGAACAATTGCTCCTCCGGTTACAACATTTTTTGGTTTGTATGACAGATATTTCTCACATCAGAAACAATGGCCATGGGATTTACCGAAAAGATGGGTTGATGCTTACAAGGAAATTGATCTTTCTGCTCAAAATAATTTTGTTGGTACATTTGATACCGCGGGAGGAAGTTCGGGAAGCCCGATTGTAAATTCTAAATCTGAATATGTTGGAATTATTCATGACGGAAATATGGAAGGATTATCTAATGACTTTATAAATACAACAGAGAAGAGCAGATCGGTAGCCCTATCTTCGCAGGCAATTCACTTAATTGTAAAACATATTCTAAAAGTACCAAGAATTGCCCAAGAAATGGAAAACGCTAAGATTGTTGAATAGTTGTTGAGGAATTTTCTTTTTGAATATTGAACTTCGAGCGGAATAATAATTTCTGCTCGAAGTTTTTTTATTTATTATTATAATTGATTGAATGCTTCATTACATTCTGCGATAAATTTCTTCGTGCGCTCCAAATCTTTTCTCCCATCCTCTCCCTCAATTCCGGTGTGCACATCAACTCCTGCCGGATTAGTCTCAAGAATTGCCCGCTTTACATTTGCAGGATTTAATCCCCCGGCAAGAATTACGGGTTTCGGTGATAATTGAATCAACTGTCTGCTGATCTTCCAATCGTGTGTTTTTCCTGTTGCACCTGAAGCTCCGGTTGATGGATCAAAAGTATCTGTGATGTACATATCAATCCAAGGGGATAATGTTGTAACAATCTCTTCCAGTTCTGAAAAATTATTTTGTTTTACTATAAGGCTTTTAATCACTTCGATATCGGGTCGGACTGATTTTAATTTTTGCAATTCCACTCTTTCAATCATTCCATGAAGCTGGACAACTTCCACATTTAATTTATTACAGAATGCAATTATTTCATCGGCATTATTTAAGTAGGTAATTAGCACAGCTTTGTGAGGGGATTTGATTTCTTTAATAACTTCAACGGCTTCTTCCTCGGAGAGATCTTCCTTATTGACCGGGAGTCTTAATGGAAATCCAAGATATTCAATCCCGAGGCCCATAAGCATTAGAGCTTCTTCGGCGTCAATTATTCCCGCTACCTGAATTATGCGATTCATTATTTACCCGGCAAATTATTACAACTAAATTATTGAAAATAGAAGAGTATTATCAAAGAAATTGATGACAGAAAGCCTGGTGAGTTTATAATATCTGCACCGTTGGTTCTATCTTTTTTCCAATACAATATTATTTTTCACAAAAAAATGGTGAAATACAGTGATGCTTAATTATATTCAATTATTAAAAATAATTCTTCAACACTTTTTGTCCGGTACATAACTTATGAACAATGATATGATTCTAATAGCAGTTTTTATTTTAAGCATTGCCGCTATAATATTTTTTACCGCTAAGCTTAAGGTTAACGCATTTTTTGTTTTAATATTAACCGCAATTGGAGTTGGTATTATTGCCGGACTCCCAACCGAAAAAGTCATTCAATCAATTAAAGAAGGATTTGGAAACACTTTAGCTTCAATTGGGTTGGTAATTGTTTTCGGTACAACATTAGGAATTATGCTTGAAAAAACTGGCGCAGCTTACAGTATTGCTGAATTTATTTTACGAAAAGTTGGAGATAAAAACGCACCGCTCGCGATGACTATTACGGGGTTTGTTTTTGGAATTCCAATTTTTTGCGATTCGGGATTTATTGTATTGAGTTCACTAAATAAATCGGTTGCACAAAGAACAAAAAAATCTATGACAATAATGGGCTCACTGCTCGGCGTAAGTTTATATTCCGTGCATTGTTTAATCCCACCTCATCCCGGTGCGACAGCGGCAGCGGGAATAATTGGCGCTTCGATCGGAAAGCTTATGCTTATTGGATTGGGAATTGCCGCTATAACTCTTACAGTTACATATTTCTGGGTTAAGTTTATTGGGAAAAATATTAATGAGACGGAAAATGCTAGTGATAGTGATGCTCAAATATACGACGCGAAGGAATTGCCGAATCCATTCTTATCATTATTACCTGTGATTCTTCCAATAATGCTTATTGCAATTAAATCTGTCTTAACTATGTACAATCCAAAATCATCTGGATTATTTACAGATCTATTCCTTTTTATTGGTGATCCTTCTATTGCTCTTTTGATTGGACTTTTTACTTGTCTATTTGTCAATCCAAAATTTAAAATTTCCTCAATCCATTCAGTAATTGAAGATGCAATAAAAACTGCAGGAGTAATATTACTTATTACAGCCGCCGGAGGTGCTTTCGGTTCAGTTCTTAAAACTACCGGTATCGGATCAGTAATAGGAGAATACTTGTCATTTTCTAATTTGGGAATATTTATTCCATTTTTAATTGCGGCGGGACTCAAGACCGCGCAGGGCTCTTCAACAGTTTCCATTATTACTACCTCATCAATTGTGCTGCCGATGCTTGCCGAACTTCAACTTGCTTCCGAGATGGGATTAATTTTTGTAGTACTCTCAATGGGTGCCGGTTCAATGATATTTTCACACACAAACGACAGCTATTTTTGGGTGGTTACCAAATTTTCGAATATTGAGGTGAATAAGAGTTTAAAAGTATTTTCATCATCAACATTTATCCTTGGACTAACGGCGCAATTGGTAATCTTTCTCCTCTCACTTATCTTTATTTAATAATTGCGTTTTTGTCTATACTTTCATAGCCAACAAGTCAAATAATTTCTTGTCATGAAAATTTTTGTTACTCTTTATCTAAATAAGAGTGCATGTCACAATTAATTTAATTATTATTCAAAAAATAATTATCGATAATCGAAAGGATTTTGAAATGCAAAGCAGTATTCTTGAAAAAACTTATCCACTTACTCAAAAGCAAATTGATTTCTATAGAGAAAATTCATTCATAAAATTGAAAGAAGTGCTGTCGGTAGAAGTGATCGAATATTATAATAAAATTATTTCGATGAGAGTAGATGCTCTTAAAAAAATAGATATACCTTTGGCTCAGCGGGATACTTATGGAAAGGCATTTCTGCAGTTAGCAAATCTATGGTGTGAAGATGAACAAATTAAAGAACTCATCTTCAGCAGAAGACTAGCTCAAATAGCAACTGAACTAATGGAGGTTGATGGGGTTAGATTATATCATGATCAGGCATTGTTCAAAGAAGCAGGCGGCGGTATTACTCCATGGCATGCCGATCAACATTACTGGCCTTTAGAAACTGATAGAACAATAACCGCATGGATTCCTCTTCAAAATACACCTTTAAATTTGGGTCCTCTCGAGTTTAGCGCAGGAAGTCACAAATTACTCTCAGGCCGCGAATTATCGATAAGCGATGAAAGTGAAATTAGTTTAAAAGAAAAACTCAGAATTAATAATTTTCCCCATATCATTGAACCCTTTGATATTGGTGAGGTAAGTTATCATTCGGGATGGGTGTTTCATAGAGCCGGCGCCAATAGCAGCAATCAAACAAGAAAGGTTATGACAATTATCTATATGGATAAGAATATGTTATTGAAAGAACCGGAATATGATGCGCAAAAGTTGGATTGGGAAACCTGGTGTCCGGGAGCGGTTGTTGGAGAAATTATTAATTCTCCATTAAACCCAATTCTTTTTGAAAGGACTGGTTGATTTATTTAGCTATAAGAGAATTCACAAAACTCATTCACATTTAATTTATGAATGAACTTTATCAACAACTTCTCTTAATAACAAAATATTTTCACGGCTTACTTCTGGAGCAATTGAACACGCGGTACTTAATATAAAACCGCCCGATTCTGCCCCAAGTCTAATTCGTTTTTCCGCATCAATGATAATTTCTTCTTTACTTCCTCTCAATAATAAATTCACTGAATCAATATTTCCTTTAATGAAACCTTTGTGTTTTATTCTTGATATTGCGTCTTCGAGTTCAACATTTCCAATAGGAGGTGGGTCTAAACATTCAATCCCGCTAATCCCGGCATCAAACATCAATTCCAGCCGGTCATTAATTGAACCGCAAGTATGAGTATAAACATGAATGCCTTTACCTCTAATTGCTTCAGCAATTTCCTTTTCATAAGGCAAAACAAACTCTTCATAATCGGATGGTGAAATAAAACTTGACCCGGCGAATGGGGATGAAATTTTAATTGCATCAATTCCAGTTGAGCACATTTCAACAGCTAATTTTTTTATTAATTGAGTGTAGTGAGATAAAACTAATTTACAATTATCGGGATTTACCAGAAGAGCCATTAATCCTTCCTGCGTTCCAATTAAATCAAGAAAGTAATCAAACGGGGAGGTGATTTCACCATGAATGGAATAATCATTTCCAACTTTTTGCACAACTCTTTCAATGGAGAGAAATTTATCTTCCTTCATAATGTTAAAATGGAGATTTTGAGATACTGGGATATAACACAATTCAGTGGGCAAACTTTCCATATTAAGATTATCGATATCTAATTTTTCTTTCGGTTCCAAATATTGGTAATAGGGAAGATCGTTATAGGGGCAGAGGGTCTTATCTCCATTTTTCCATTCCACAATTTCACCGTCGTTAGTAGAATAAATTTTTGAGACTTCATTTTTCCAAATTGGATTATGACCATGAAGACTTACAAGTATTCCATCAAAATCATACATCTCACGCATTTTAATTAGTCCATCACCAAATACATTCGGATCAAACCAAAACTCGGCAGGCGATACTTTTAATTGCAACAGCATATGCCCAATACTGAATTGGCACATCAGTGGAGTTTTATCAACAGGCATTAAATCCATTGCCGCTTTAATTCTTTCTTTTGATGTCATAATAAATAATAATTCCTATAGATAGAAATAATGTTTATTCAGTGTGAAGCTTACTCCAGATTTTGAATATTAAAAATGAACATACCACCGCAACAATACTTAAGACTGTTGCAAGGATATATTGCGAGTAGAGCCAATTACCAATAGCAAACAATAAGCTGTAAATTCCTATGCATCCCACAACCATTCCAAGAATTCCTTCTGAAATATATGATTTGCTAAATGATGAGTTGTAATTTTTATCTTCCTCTTTCATTATTGAAGTTATTTTATCCCATCCTTTTCCGCCGGGGTGCACAAGCTTGTAAAAACTAATTAATTTTTCGGTGCTAGTTGGTTTTGTTAATAATGTAGCAATTATCCATGAGATGGTGGTGATACTTACACCGATAATTAATTCTTCATAGGATTTAAGTGGACCAATTTTTTGAATGGCATCGGCGCGATCTAATCCGGATGCAATCAATAATTCAATTTGAGAATTATGATAACTAGAAAGAATTAGGAAAAATATAGCTACCAAAAAGGAAACAATCATTGCGGTTATTTCGCTGAAAGCATTTATTCTCCACCAGAACCATCGAAGAATAAATAGTAGTCCTGTTCCCGCACCAATCTGAAGCAGAATATTGAAAGCACTTAACGCGCTCTGCATATATAATGCAAAAATACTTGCAAGCACCATCATTAATACAGTAGAAAGTCTTCCGATCAAAACCAGATGTTTTTCAGTTGAATCAGGTTTAACAAATCGTTTATAAAAATCATTAACTACATAAGAAGATCCCCAATTAAGGCTGGTTGACATTGTTGACATATAAGCCGCGATTAATGAAGCAATCACAAAACCGAGAACACCGGTTGGTAGGAAGGTAAGCATTGCCGGATATGCCATATCATGACGAATAATATTTGGGTCAACATTTGGAAATGCATGTTGAATTGATTCTAATGATGGGAAAGCAATTATTGAAGAAAGCGCGACAATAATCCATGGCCAGGGTCTAATTGCGTAATGAGCAAAATTAAAAAATAGTGTTGCCCCCATTGCATGTTTTTCATTTTTTGCCGCTAGCATTCTTTGAGCAATATATCCGCCTCCTCCGGGCTCAGAACCGGGATACCAAACACTCCACCATTGAACAGTGAGTGGAATAATGAATACTATTAGCGCAGTTTCATAATTATTAAAATTTGGGAGAAGTGATAACTTGTCTGCAACATTCGGATCTGAGAGTAGTTTTGATAAGCCCCCAATTTGTGGAAGATTTACCGCAACATAAGCCGCAATTATTGAACCGGTGAGAGCCGCAATGAATAGCACAAAATCCGTTAAAAGTACACCAAGAAATCCACCAAGTGAACTATATATTACAGTAACAGTCCCCGCTATTAAAATAATTTCAAGGGGTGTCATATTGAGCATTACAGTTCCAACTTTCACAGCCGCTAAAGTAACAGACGCCATTATAGCTACATTAAAAAAAACTCCCAGGTAAAGTGCTCTAAATCCACGAAGGAATGCAGCAGATTTACCGCTATATCGTATTTCATAAAATTCCACATCGGTTAATACATTTGACCGGCGCCAAAGTTTAGCGTAGACAAAAACGGTGAGCAACCCGGTTAATAAAAATGACCACCATACCCAATTGCCTGAAATTCCATTTTGCCGAACAATATCTGTTACCAGATTTGGAGTATCGATTGAGAAGGTGGTTGCCACCATCGAAAAGCCCAGCAAGTACCAGGGCATATTTCTCCCAGAAAGAAAAAATTCGGTAGAATTTTGCCCCGCCCGTTTTGTAACCCATACTCCAACAATAGTCGTAATGACAAAAAAGCCAATTATAAAAAACCAGTCCACATTTTGTAGTTGCATGTTATCTCTCTAGTAACTTCGTTTATTTCTTATTTATTTGAGTAAATACCTGCTTCCAGAATTGGCTATAATATTTCCACTTCATAAAATTTATTCCCCAGTGTGGACTAGCTCCGGTCATCCAAGCACTCATAATTCCATTTTCAAAATTGCGCATTGCTAAGAGGGGATGCCAACTATTTCCATTTCTAACATCTACTAAACTTACAGCATCATCACGAAATTTTGTCTCGTTAAATCCTAAAAGTGGTGGAATTGTTGACCAATCAATTCCTTGTACAATTGGATGTTCTGGAACATTACATCTAACTTCATAACCATCGGTTGATTCAATCAGATCATCATACTCTAAACATTCTACCGGAAAGACATCATGTAATCTACTTCTTCTCCATCCCCCTTTTCCAAGTTCTCCTGTAAAACTGTACCAACCACCATTCATATGAAAATGTCCTCCTTTGGCAATCCATTTTTTCAATAGATCAAAGCGGTCCGGAAATGTAACAGGTTTTTCTCCCCACTTTGCTCTTGTAAAAAAATCGGGGTGCAGCATCAAACATTTTGTTTCCACATCGGCAAGTATAATTGATGTTGCCCAATCTAATCTTTCATTAAATTGTTCGGGAGACATGTTATATAATTCCCATGATGGCTCAGAAATCACTTCAGCATTTTCGATTTCTCTCAATGCGTCAATTAAGGGCTTGGCGTAATTTAGAATTTCTACTCCCTTTGATGGTGCTTGAAAAGGGGATTCAACGTAGCGCTGTCCTGTATGCACACACCAATTACCAACATGCCATATTCTTAGTTTTTTTAATGATTTCATACTTTCCTCCGAATTTGAGTTCTAAAATGAATAAATAAAAAGAGAATAAAAATTTTTTCTTGTTACAAATATTATTTCTGTAACCCGATTCTTCTTGACTTCAAAAATAAATTGCCTTAGGTTGCAGTCAGATGGTATACCAAGTATGCTAAATTAAACAATTATGATTTAAATAATCAATACACAACGTCTCTTTTAACTGCTTTTATTTTGGAGGATTTAATGAAACACAGTAAATCACTTCTATCATTCTTTATAATAATTCTCCTCACGATTCTATTAACTAATAAGTCATTTGCACAATCGGGAAACGTGGCCGGAGTAATTTCCGATGCAACCGATGGCTCACCACTTTTAGGTGCCAATATAATTGTTGGCGGAACCTCGATTGGAACTACAACCGATAGGGAAGGAAAATATAGATTGATTAAACTTCCCGAAGGTAGGAATCTGATCCTCTACATGTACATTGGATATGAAACTGATAGCGTTTGGGTAAATATTATTTCTGGCAGAACCGTATCTGTAGATGTGAAACTAAGTCCAAAGGTAATTGTAGGTCAAGAAGTTGTAGTTACCGGACAGCTTCAAGGACAGGCGGCGGCGATTAATCAACAAATATCATCTAACACAATTATCAATGTTGTTTCGAAGGATAAGATTCAGGAATTACCGGATCAAAATGCGGCTGAGTCGGTTGGACGACTTCCTGGAATTTCGGTTGAAAGGGATGCCGGTGAAGGCACAAAAGTTATAGTTAGAGGATTAGCCGCCAAATTTAATTCTGTAACCGTTAATGGACAAAGAATTCCATCAACGGATCCTCAAAACAGATCAGTTGATTTGAGTATGATATCTTCTGATATGCTGGCGGGTATTGAGGTATTTAAAGCTTTAACCCCGGATCAAGATGGTGATGCTGTTGGCGGCAAAGTAAATTTTGAAATTAAAAAAGCACCAGCTGGTTTTAATACGAATATTCGACTCCAGGGTACCTATAATAACCAGGAAAATGACTACGCAAACTATAGAGGAAGCACGACCTTAAGCAATAGATATTTTGATAATAAACTTGGAGTAGTTGCTACCGGCAGTGTACAGAGAGCTAATCGCGGTTCCGATTTATTGGACGCTTCTTATCTATTTGCCAGAGAAGCACTGCCTGGAGAAAAAAGTGCACGCATTACTGTCGAAAATCTGAACTTGGGTGATAGAGTTGAAACGAGAGACAGATATGGTGCCAGCGTTGTTTTAGATTATGATCTTGGTAACGGTGAAATTCTATTTAGCAGTTTATATGGCAGAACTGAAAGAGATGAATTAAGAAATAGAAAAAGATATCGTGTTGATGCCGCTTATGTTGAATATTGGCTTAGAGGAAGAGAGATTAATATTGACCTGTTCACAAATTCACTTAGTGGAAAACATAACCTCAGTTTCATGAAATTGGAATGGCAGGGATCTTATTCTTCCTCCCAATATAATATGCCGTACATGCATGATTCGCAGTTCAGAGAAGCAGGCGCTTTTTTTGGTACGCTCGTTACAGATAAAGGCCCAGAAATTATTCCGCTTGGTGCAAAAAACAATCTAGACCAAACCAGATTTTACCAGGATTTCTTTAATAAAGAAAAAACAAGAGATAGAGATTTTACAGCTCAAGTTGACGCTACCATTCCGTATGCTCTTTCTAACGATATAAGCGGTAATATTAAAGTTGGCGCGAAGTATAGAGATAAAAATAGAAGTCTTGATAAAGAAGAATATATGACGCTCGCTTTTAAAATTGATCAAATTGGTAAGAACAACCCAAATCAATTCAATTTAACAAACGAAGGTTATATCAAAATAAATAATTTCTACGATCCCGATTATGATATTGGTGAATTCTTAAACGGAAAATATGTTTTTGGTCCGGGCAAAGCTTTAAGCCGTGAGAAGCTTGATAATTTTATGAATACTTATTGGGCAGATTACACCCGAAACTTTGGAAGGGATTTAGAGGATTATTCTGCTGGCGAAGCTATTGCTGCATTATATGCAATGACTGAAATAAATTTGGGCCCTCAATTAATGATTCTTCCCGGATTTCGGTTTGAAAGAACTACTACCGATTACAAAAGTCAATTTGGTCAAGCCAGGGTTGATGAAAGAGGTATAGTAACTCTAGAAGGTGCAACCGATACTGTTGGAACTGTTTCATACAATGAACTTCTTCCCATGATTCATGTTCGATACAAATTCACCGACTGGTTTGATACAAGAATCGCGATTACGAAATCATTAGCGAGACCCGATTATTTTAATCTTGTGCCATGGGAAAGAATAAGTTATTTCGATGGAACTGT
This sequence comes from Melioribacteraceae bacterium, assembly GCA_019638015.1. NCBI lineage: Bacteria > Pseudomonadati > Ignavibacteriota > Ignavibacteria > Ignavibacteriales > Melioribacteraceae > Melioribacteraceae bacterium. The sequence continues at coordinate 955,134 of JAHBUP010000001.1, forward strand.
TGAAAGAGGAGAACCCTACTTAAAACATACAAAAGTTTGGAACTATGATATCTTCTTCTCCTTTTATGGAAATTATGGATTATTTACTCTGGGCGGTTACTACAAAAAACTAACCGACATCGAATATATTAGAGTAAGCAGAGTAACTGAGCCCGGTTCAACACTTGGTTTTATTCTTACTAAACCAGAGAATTCAAAGTATGAAACCGAAGTGTATGGAATTGAATTCGAAGCTCAGACTAACTTGCGGTTTTTACCAAGTCCATTTGATGGTATAGTGCTTTCGGCAAATTATTCATACATACATTCAAAAACATATTTCCCATTTTTAAAAGTTGGTCCAAGAAATCCACTTCCCCCATTTAATTTTACATTTATTGATACCGCAAGGGATGCGAGAATGCCTGGGCAGGCTAATCACTTAGCTAACTTCACATTGGGATATGAAAAAGGAAAATTTTCTGGAAGAATTTCTATGGTATATCAGGGCAACGCACTTCAAACAATTGGTACCCGTTATGAATTGGATGGATTCACTGATGATTTTGTGAGATGGGATTTAGCATTACAGTATAAACTTATCCCAAAGATTGCACTGACATTTAATATGAATAATCTCTCCAATTTGCCTGAGAAGGCTTTCCTGGGGAGTCAAACTTTTTCAACTAGGGAGGAATATTTTGGCTGGACCGCAGATCTAGGAATTAGATTCGATTTATAATCCATTAATTAAAAAAGAAGTTAACTATCACACATAAATAAAGTGAGGCGGCTATGAAGAAAAGCAGTATCAGTATTTTCAATTCCTTTATCGTAATGAGTATTTTATTATTCTCTTCAGTTAGTTTAATAGAAGCTCAAAGAGTTGTTCAGGTACCACAAGGTGTAGGTACATTGAACACAGTTATTGGGGGTGATACAACTTCTACGGGGGCAAGAGTTGATCCAAATACAATTTACGAGTTACAGAAGGGAGGATATTACATTACTCTCGGATCTTTGGAAAACAGAAACTATCATTTACATATTAGAGCCGGCTCAGGTAGTGGAAAAAGACCTATTATAAGACCCGGTGTTGCCGGTGGCGGTTCATCTGCACGACCATTTCAAGCAAGAGCTGATCTCACTCTCGAAGGAATCTATGTTACTAATCTTGATGAACAAAACGCGTTAATCCAAAACATAATTAGGTTAAGTGCTGACAACGTAAAATTAACAATACTAAATTCTCATCTTGATAGAGATCTTCAAGCTGCAATTAGATGCGACGCTAAAAATCAAAAAGTGATTATTAAAAATTCTATTATCAGTAACATTGGTTCAATGCAAAGCCCGGATAACGGCAGAGGCGTTGATGATCGCGGAAATGATATTGATACTTTAATTTACGAGAATAACACTTTCTTTAATCTCACGAGTAGAATTTTGAGAGATGGTGGTGGAATTATAAAATATTGTTGGATTAACCATAATACAGTAGTTAATGTTGCTCAGTGGGGTTGTTCAATCGGACCGGTTATTGAAGGACATTTCAGAAATAATTTGTTTATAAATACGGGATTTATTGGTAGAAGTGCCACACAAGCTTGGTTTAAGTTTGATGCCGCTCCTTTAGCGCAATCATATATTGATCAGGGAATAAAACAAACATTAAAAATTCACAATAATAATTTTTATACGAGTCCCGAAATTACAAACGCTTTACCTTCTGATAGAACAGCAACTCCGGTATTAAATGAACACGCACAAGCCGCGGTTACTGCCGGCGGATGGGGAGCTACTATTACTAGCGAGAATGTTGCTTTTAATAAAGGTCCTCAAGTTCCACTTACTGTAATGCAAGATTATTTCAATTCTGCTGTTACAGTTAAGACAGATATGGATAAAGGCGGGGCTTCTCCTGATTTCGGTCAAAACCAAATGACTTTTAATTTCTCATATCCTACAACTTCTTCACTTTATACTGCCGGAACAGGAGCTCAACCTCTTGGTGACTTAAATTATTTTGGAATTCCAGTAAGCGTGAGCAATGATGAAATATTGGCTAATGATTTTCATCTTTATTCAAATTACCCGAATCCATTTAATCCAAGCACAAACATTCGCTACTCAATTCCTACTGCCGGAAATGTGAAAGTTGAGATATATAATTCGTTAGGACAATTGGTAAACACACTAGTTAATCAATACCAGGAATCAGGAACTCATAATATCGTTTGGAACGGAACAGACATGAGTGGTCAAAAATTATCATCCGGTATTTATATCTACAAATTAAATGCGAACAATTTTATTTCATCAAAAAAGATGGTATTAATAAAATAATAGGTGATTTATGGGCAAAGGGATTAATCAGCTAGATCCTACTCCTTTGTATGAACAGGTTGAGCAAGATTTAAAAAAGAAAATTCAGAACAAAGAACTTTTACCTGGTCAACAAATAGAATCGCAGAATGATCTTGCTAGAAAGTATAAAGTAAGTCTTATAACTATTAAAAAAGCTTTATATAATCTTGTTAATGAAAATGTCTTATACACGAGAGTTGGCAAGGGTACTTATGTTGCCGATCCATCATTAAAGAAGATCAATCCCTCTGCCCATAAAACTATCGGTTTAGTATTAAGAGATATTACTCATCCATATTTCTCATATGTAGTTCATCATATTGAGTTGCGGGCTAATGAATTAGGTTTTAACCTGCTTCTAGCTAGTTCTTCCAATAATATGGAGAAGGAGGAAGCGCAAATAAACAGATTAAGGGGGCTGGGAGTTGATGGAATTATTATTGCCTCTTTATCACTTCAGTATCGAGCTACTAGGTATATCAAAAAATTACACGATGAAAATTTCCCATACATTATGGTTTCCTATATGCACGATCCCGAATATTGGTATGTAGGCTCCGACAATGAATATGGGGGTTACATTGCTACCGAACATCTTATAAAACTGGGTTACAAAAAAATAGGATTTATGCATGTAGGAAAGGGAAATTTATTAAGTGAAGTTAGAAAGAACGGTTATTACCGGGCTTTATTAGAATATAATATGCCATACGATTCTAAGCTGATTTATTATTCAGTTAACGAACAAAATGATTTTAATAATGACCGGTTTTTACAAGGCTATCATTTCGGTAAAAACTTTAAATCACTAAATCCCAAACCGGATGCAATTTTTGTCTATAGTGATTTGATGGCGGTTGGTTTTGAAAATGGATTATTGGAAGAGGGAATTCAAATTCCCGAGGATATTGCAATAGTAGGATTTGACGGAATTGAAGCTTCAATGCTTGCGTCGGTTCCAATAACTACAGTACATCAACCGGTTGAAAAGATTGGCAGACTTGCTGTTGAGATCATCCAAAAAAGAATTGAAGGCAATGATATCGGTAATAGAACAATTCTAAAACCAACTCTTGTAATAAGAGATTCATGCGGTGCAAAGAAACTTTATTCGGCAAATGGGTCACAAGTTGGTTAACAAAATTATTAACTATTGATCTAAGAGAAGGAAGATGTTATACCCAATAGTAAATTCTTACAGAAGCATATTCGATCTTTCGGGGATTTGGAATTTTAAGACTGATCCTAAAAAGATTGGCGAAAAAAGTAATTGGTTTAAAGGTTTTAAAACTGATATTTCAATAGCGGTGCCGGGAAGCTGGAACGAACAGCTCGAAGAAATTGGTCTGCTTAATTATGTGGGATCAGTATGGTACTCTAAAAAAATCTTTATACCTCTTGAATATAAATCCAAAAGAATGGTACTGCGATTCGGTTCTATTGATTACAATTCCAAGTTTTGGATTAATGGAAAATTTGTTGGTGAAAATAATATTGGCTTTCTTCCCTTTGAATTAGAAATAAATGACTTTGTTAATCCCGGTGAAGAAGTTCTGCTAGTGGTAATGGTTAATAATGAACTTAGTAATGAATCAATTCCACAAGGCATTACCGCTCAGCGTTTTAGAAGTGAGAATAGATTTAGAGAGGAGACGAATCCTCCTACTCGATTTGATTTTTCTCCATTCGGCGGTATTCATCGAACAGCTCAAGTAGTTTCAACTCCCAAAATTCATATAAAAAAAATTATAGTTGATACAAAAATATCCAATGATAAAGAAGGAATTGTAACCGCGCAGATATTTTCAAATAACAAGGGGAATTTGTCTATCACCGCTCAGATAATGGACGGGAGAAATATTGTAATTGAAAAATCTCAGCTGGCCGGCGATGAAGGAACCGTTGTTTTAAAGATCAAAAACTGCAAATTATGGTCACCGCAAAATCCGTTCCTGTATGATCTTAAAATTCAACTATATAATAATGACATTCAGATTGATGAATACCTCTTACCAATTGGTGTTAGGGAAATAAAGATATCGGGAAATAAGCTCCTTCTAAATGGAAAAGAAATTTACTTGAAAGGGTTTGGCAAGCATGAGGACTTTTATGTAATAGGCAAAGGACTTTGTCTTCCCTTAATAGTAAAGGATTTTGAGTTGATGAAATGGATCAATGCAAATTCCTTCCGTACTTCACATTATCCATATTCAGAAGAGATGATGTACTATGCCGATAAAAAGGGCTACTTAGTTATTGATGAAGTACCCGCGGTGAGTTTGGATTTTAGAGTTGTAAATGAGAATACTCTCAAAACCCACAAAGAACATATAAAAAGATTAGTTGAGAGAGATTACAATCACCCTTCAGTAATTATATGGGCTGTTGGTAATGAACCCAATTTGGTTGGTGACCAAAATTATTATAATGGATCGGCGAGGAAATACTGGAAAGAAATTTTTTCATTTACGCGATCGCTCGATTCAAAGCGCCCAATCACTGTTCCAAATTGTGCTCGTGCCGGGGTGAATGATCCTGTATTTGAGTTTTCAGATGTATTATCCCTCAACCGTTATTATGGCTGGTATGAGTACCCCGGTAACTTAAAAGAAGCTACTAGTATACTTGGCGCTGAAATGGATTTCATTAATAAAAAATATAAAAAACCAATTCTCTTTACTGAATTTGGAGTTGATACCGTTCCAGGATTTCATTCAATATCACCACAAATGTTTACGGAAGAGTATCAACAACAATTTTTAGAGGAGTACACAAAATTATTCCGTTCCAAAAAATATATGATAGGCGAACATGTCTGGAATTTTGCAGACTTCAGAACACCCCAGCATTTTAGAAGAGTTGTGCTGAATCTTAAAGGGGTATTCACGCGTAACCGTGAACCAAAATCGGCGGCTTTTGTGCTTAAAAAAATATGGCAGAATTCATCAAAAAATAAAAAGTAATCAATGTTCGGAATCTCAATAATAGATCTGCTCGTAATAATTCTCTACGCGCTCATTGTTATCTGGCTTGGATGGAGAGCGAAAAAAAAAGTTTCCTCCTCCGGCGATTATTTTATGGGCGGTAGGCGCGGCAGTAAAATTATGCAGATTGCTAATGCGCTTGGCGCCGGTACCCACACCGCACAGGCTATCGCAGTTTCGGGAGCTACTTATCAATTAGGATTAGCAGGGATTTGGTACCAGTGGCTTTATTTATTTTCTACTCCATTTTATTGGTTGCTTGCGCCAATTTACAGACGGTTGCGCTACATAACTATTGGCGATTTCTTTCATGAAAGATATGGTGCCAAATTAGCCGCCGCTTATTCTGTGATGGGATTAGTCTATTTTACAAGTGAGGTAGGTTTAATTCTTAAAGCTACAAGTGTTTCACTCGAAGCAATTTCGGGAGGAGCAATTTCCGCTGAAGTTATTGTCATCGTACTTACCATTTTCTTTTTGACTTATAGCGTTATGGGTGGATTGACCTCGGCATTAATAATTAATCTTTTGCAGGGTGTATTAATTGTGATGCTTTCGTTTCTAATAATTCCATTCGCATTATATGCCGGAGGGGGAATAACGGCAATCAAAGCAAAATTACCGGAGCATATGTTTAGTTTTATTGCACCTGAAGAGGTAACATTATTTTTTATTGTTATGCTGGTAATTAACGCATTGGTTGGTACTGTTGTTATACCTCATCACATGGCAATAAATGGTTCAGGTAAATCGGAGATGAATTGTAGAACCGGGTGGACTTACGGAAATTTCACTAAAAGATTCGCAACACTCGGGTGGGCGTTTGTTGGTGTATTTGCCGCGGCACTTTTCCCTGGATTAACATCAGACAATAGAGAATTTGCATTTGGTATGGCAATCACTAATCTCCTGCCCGTTGGATTGATTGGAGTAATGATTGCTGCGATGATCGCAACGGTTTTAGCCGCATGTCATAACTATATGGTTGGTGGTTCAGCACTTTTCACCAGAAATTTTTATAAAAGATTTCTAAATCAAGATGTAAGTGAAGAGCATAAACTTAAGGTTGCCCGAATATCATCTCTGGTTGTAGTTGTTGGTGGTGTGACCGTTGCATTAACGATTCCAAGTGTAGTAGTGGGATTAAAATACATTTGGCAAATAACCGCATTTTTTGGAATTGCATTTTGGATGGCAATAATTTGGAAAGGCGCCAACCGCTACGGTGTATGGGCAAGTTTAGCAGTAACAATTGGGGTATCATTATTTGCTGGTAACTACACTCCATGGAGTATGGGACTAGGATATGAATATCAAATAGCGATTTATCTTCCTGCCGGGTTTATCACTTTATTTGTTGTAAGTCTCGTTACCAAAAGTGAACCGAAAAATAAATTAGATGATTTTTACACATTGCTTCATACCCCCGTTGGTGAAGAGAGTAAATTGAAAGAAAAGGGAATTGAGATGATGCTCGAGGGGGAAAGCATCGCGCATAAATCATATAAAGAGGGAGAATCGTTAGAGGATAATGGTCAAGGTTTACTTATTGTGGATATACTTTCGTTGAAATCGAAATTTAGTTTAAAGAAATACAAAATCGATATTTATGGATTCGGGTTTGCCATTCTTTTTGTTATTGCGATACTGTTGTTTGGTATCGTTACTTCTAATCTTGGGTAAACGCTGAGTCAATTAACCGTAATTTTGAGTTGAATAAAAGAATGTTCTGAAATAATGAAAAACATCAATGCCGAAGTTTTAACTACAATTAAAATTAATGAGAACAAAAATACACATACCGCAATTACTCAAATACTACACTTTACTATTGTTTCTATTTATTAACATTTCACTAAATGCTTCAGAAAAGATCTCACTTAAAGAAAAATTTAAAGCGAATTTGTTAATTCTCGCAGACGACCTGATTAATATTCAAAATAGGGTTAAGGAGAGCACAAACTATGGGGCATTTTATTGTAAAGCATGCAAGGATTATCATACAAGAGCTTCTGAAGCAGTATTACCAATGGCGGTAGCGTTTAAAGAAACCGGGGATAATAAATATTTGCATGCCGCAATATCTACCGGAGAATGGTTAATTGCTCAGCAGAAGGAAGATGGTTCATGGTTCGAAACTCCGGATGAATGGACTGGCACAACAACTGATCAACTGCTCATGTTGGCAGCGTCACTACCAATTTTAAAAAATAATTTAACGAATAAACAATTCATTAAATGGAAATCAACTATTAAGAAAGCAGCAGATTGGATAGTGAAGAATATGAACCATGAATTTGCGAGTATTAATTATTGCGCGACTTCCACAGCAACGATGGCTGTAGTTTATAAGGTAATTTCTGACCCCGCTTATTTAAATAAGGCGGATGAACTCGCTAAACTTATCGTTTCAAAGCATGATGAAGATTATTTTCTGACTGGTGAGGGTAATAGAGTTAGAGGAACTAAATATGGTATTGACCTGGGTTACAACATGGACATGTCATTGTGGGGATTAGGCTTATACGCAAAACTCACACATAATGAAAATGTTACAGAGGTTGTTAGGAAAGCATTGCAAAGAATCATTTATTTTATTTATCCGGATGGCTCAACAGATGGATCGTGGGGTGTAAGATCAAGCAAGTGGACAACCTACGGAAGTTTTACCGCGGATGGTTCACAAATATTATTCTCTCTTTTTGCACATGAAAATTCTGTCTATAGAACAGCTGCTTTAATCAACATGAATTATTTTATGACGATGAGAAAGAATGGTCTGCTGACATATGGTCCGCATCATAATGAAATGTTTGCCGGGCAGCCATGTATCTACCCAACTTTTGCAAGGGCAAAAAATCTTGCGATGGCAATTATTTATGGCGATCAAGAAAGTGGACCAACTCCATCAATCCCAACTCAAAAAATAGGCTGGGCAAAATATTTTAATACAATAGATGTCTCATTGATTCGAACAAAAAATTTAATGGCTACTGTAACTGCCTATCGTTACAAAGATATTAGACGTGGTGCCGATTTTAAGTACATGCACAGGCCTTCGGGTGGTTCAATAACCAATTTATGGGTTCAGGATTACGGATATCTTCAAGCCTCCAGTCAAACTGAATATTCAAAATGGGAATTCAATTACCCTGATGTTAAAAATAGCTTGACCCTTACACCGCGGATTGAATTTACTGATTCAAATGGATATTACACTAATCTGTATGAATTCGATTCATATATGGAATTAAAGGAGGCAAACGGAGAGTACATTGTCAAAACATTTGGTGAATTGAAAGATAGAAACCGATGGGAAGGAGGAGTTGCATATACATTGATCCATAAATTTTCAGATGATTATATTGAAAAAAGTATAAAGCTCCGTTACCATGGTCAAATGCCGGTTATAAGTATAGTGGAGCCGATCATACAAAATCCAACAACCAGATTTAATAAAATTGATGAGAGAACCATTGAAATATTGGGCGGCAGTAAAGAATTTGTTTTTGAACTAGTTAATGGTGAAGGCGTAATAGAACTTGGAAACAATAACGAAAAGTATAATCAACCATTTCCTGCACTTAAAGGTTATCCAATCATTATTAATGTAAAGCCGGCTAATGATGAAATTAGTAAAGAAATAATTTATAGAATTAAAATTAAGTAGATTATTTAGTGACTCAGCGAAACTTATATAAGAGAGCGAATTATGAAGATATTTAAAATGACTTTGATATTACTATTTTTAATTACAAACCTTTTTGCACAGAAAATTATTGATAGCGATAAAAATTCACTGAGTGTACAGCCCAATCCTAAATCGGTAACCTCACTAAATAAGTATATGATTATTGAGGGGGCAAATAAATTTTTACAAATCATTGCTGAAAAAGAGGAAGAGAAAAAAGCTTCAAATTATTTAAGTCATTTATTAAAGAGTCAATTTAGTGATGCGATTATTACAGATGATAATTATGATGCTGAAAAGTGGAGGATAAAAATAGAGTTGAAAGAGAAGGGTAATCTTAATGTTAATGATCAGCATTATTCTATCAAGTGTGAGATGCGCATTAAAGAAATATCAATTACCTCATCAGGGCAATTAGGTTTACTATTTGGCGTTGTAACTTTTATGAGTTTTATTCAAAAGGAAGATGGTCAACTAAAATTAAATCTGTTTAATGTTGAGGATTATCCCGATTACAGTCGCAGAATTTTTTCAACTGTATTAAAATCAGATAATGTCGAAGAACTTCTGAATTACGCTCTAATAAATAAAATGGAAACTGTAGCTATAGCGAGCAGAAATTATTCATGGTTTCAACTTGATGAAGAGTATAAAGTAATATTAGAAAAAATAAAGAATTGGAGAGATAGATTTGGCGGACCAGAAATTATGCAATCACATAATATTTACGATCAGAAACAGATTGTAATCTCAAATCCAACCGATATAATCAAACTTAAAAAAGTAATCGAATTTGGAATACAACATGGCGCCGCAAAATTAATGATACTTGCCGATGATACACCCCCATTTATATTTGGCGAAGGTTATGTATTAACCAATGAAAATGATAAAAAACAATTTAAAAGTATGGCTGAAGCGCACACTTATTTGTTAAAGGATTTGAAAGTATGGATGAAAGAGAAATCCTACAACTCGGAAGTTTATTACGTCCCCCCATTTTATACTTATGAAGATATGCACTATGGTGATATGGAATTATTCGATGATACAGTTTGGGAGAATGACGCATATCAACCTTTACACCATGATCTGAACTATCTTGGTCAAAATTTACCTCAAGATGTTTATGTAATTTGGTGTGGACCTTACGTGCGCAGTAGAAAAATATCTCTTGAGGACTTGAATGATTGGACCAATAACTTAAAAGGTCGCGTTCCATTTTTATGGGATAATACAATTTATAGTCATCACCCATTTACATCAACACCTTTGTTTACCGCTTATGAAAATAATTTTCCTATTGATTTCGCAAATCAAACAGCTGGAAACGGAATGTTTGTTAATGGAGATGCTGGTGCCGAAGATTCAAGGGTGGCAATGATAACTGTAAATGATTTCTTGTGGAATACAAGCGGTTACATCCCTAATCAGTCACTAAAGATAGCAATGGAAAGAAATTACGGGAAAAAATTAGTAGAGCTTCTCATTGAATTTAAGGATGTTGAATTGGGTTTGAGAAAAACTATTGGCGAAAGAAAACTATGGTTCGAAGCTGATACCCTTTGGTCTGTAATAAGAAAAATAAGATTCATCACTGAAAAAAATCCATTTTCATATCATTTGAATTATACTAGAATGAAAGGTCTCAGGCTTCAATTAAAAAATTCGGTCCCAGAACCTTTGGGGAAAGATGACTTTGTAAAACATTGTATGGCGCTCGATCAGAAAAGAAAAGATATTCTGAATAAAGTGTTACAGATTGATTCGAAGAACTATGAAAGAATAAAATCAATTATGATTCCACTCCCGGATTTTCAAAAAATTCAATAAGATATTTTATGGAGTAATAATGCAATTTGGTAAAAAACTATCATCAACAATTTTTTTAATTATACTATTGTGTTCGAGCTTAAAATATGCTCAAAGTATGCAAGACCAAAAGGAAAGTGTTTTAAAAGCAATAAAGGATGTATCAGATTTTGCGGCATTTATACTGCTAGATGAATATGGCAAGTCGCGATGTGATTATAATATTACCGAGGGAAAATGGTATGAGTATGAACCGCCTTGGCATACCGGCCAAGTTATTAACGCATTAGTTGAATCATATAAAATTACTAACAATACTTCTTATTTAAAGGAAGCTGTTCGTGCCGGGAATTGGTGGATAGGTTTGCAGATTACTGATCATCCTAAGTTAAAAGGTATGCTGAACGCCATTCATGGTGATGGCAACGATAATATAGTATTTGCCACAATCTCGGATGGTACTCCCGGATTATTTAATCTCTATAAAATTACAGGTGATAAAAAGTATGCAGAAGTGGCTACAAGTGCTGGACAATGGATGCTCGAGAATATGTATGTTCCTGAACATGGAGTCTTTTATGATGTTGTAAATCCGAATACCGGTGAAGTGATGAAAGAGAGTAGCCCGTTTTGGCCCGATAAAAAGAATCAAACTTTATATGATGTTGCAAGACCAAATAACGAGGGATCTTTATTTAAAGATATGTATGAGTTTACAGGGAAGGAAGAGTACAAAAAAGTATTTATTGAATTATGTGAAAGTTTAGTTGAGAAGCAGGATGGAATGGGATTGTGGATGGATTTCACACCAAATAACAAAGATGCCGGAACATATCATCCACGATTTAATCTTTGGTATGCCGAGTCTTTAATTGAAGGGTTTGATTTAACCGGAAATAGAAAATACTTGGATGCAGCAGCAAAAACGTTGCGTACTTACCTTAAAGCTATGCGTAAGGATGGAACATTCTTCTATGTTAATTATTTGGATGGAAGAAATAATGAAAATTCTATAACCGGATCTGCCACAGCCTTTTGCGGAATGTTAGCTATAAGCCTGGTTAAAAATGGTTATGAGGAATTTAAAGAAAGTATTGAGAGATCGGCAAAATGGATATTGCTAAACAGATTCTCTGCAGATCATCCCGATTTAAATTTACGCGGTTCTGTAATTGATACGAGAACCAGAAATAGAAAAGGTAGAGTATGGCTTACTCAGAGAGATGTGGGCACTTCATTCGGACTAAGATTCTTATGCGATTACTATAATTATAAATTTAACTGAACAATTAAATAGAATAAAATGAAGAAAAAATTATTGGTATTTATATCGTCAATTGGTCCTGGCCTTTTTTTAGTCGGTTATAATATTGGTACAGGAAGCGTTACAACGATGGCATCGGCCGGGGCATCACATGGTATGATGCTTACTTGGGCGGTCTTGCTTTCGTGCGTATTTACATATTTCCTTATTGTAGCCTTTGGAAAATTTACTATAGTAACAGGAAAAACTGCTCTTGAAAGTTTTAGGGAAAACTTTGGCAAAGGAGTTTCGATTTTTGTTTTAGCAATTATAGTATTTACGGAGATGGTCTCAAGTATAGGGGTAATGTCAATAGTAACCGATGTGATTAAAGAATGGTCCCGCCCACTCACAACTTCCGGTGATGGATTTAATACTGTTGTATTGGCATTGTTGCTCGGTTCAGTAATGGTGTTTACATTGTTGAACGGCAAGTACAGTTTGATCGAAAAAGTATTAACAGTATTTGTAACTATGATGGGATTAAGTTTTATCCTCACATCATTTATGGTTATACCCGATGCGACATCAGTAATCAGCGGCTTGATTCCAAATATTCCAAAAGATACTAATGCTTCATTGATTGTTACCGGAATGATAGGAACAACTATGGGTGGAGTGTTATATGTTGTACGGTCTGTTACTGTAAAACAGAAAAATTGGGCAATTGAAGATCTTAAATATGAGCGAAGGGATGCACTGATTTCATCGGGTTTAATGTTTGTTTTAAGTATTGCTGTAATGGCCAGTGCCGCCGGTACATTATATCCAAAGGGGCTTCACATCGAAAACGCGATTGACATGATACGGTTACTTGAACCATTGGCAGGCAGATTTGCGATCTCAGTTTTTGTTGCCGGAATTGTCTGCGCCGGATTGTCTTCATTATATCCTCATTATATGCTTGTCCCATTGTTGCTAGCCGATTATAAAAACGAAGAATTGGATTTTAAGAAATGGCGTAATAGACTTATTGTAATTTTTTATGCCTCACTCGGTTTAATCGTTCCTATTTTTGGTGGCAGGCCCGTACTTGTAATGATTGCTTCACAAGCATTCACTCTCGTTGTTACTCCCATAATTATAATTTTAATGCTGATTCTATTAAATAAGAAATCACTGATGGGGGAATATAGAGTATCGAAAGCGATGAATGTTGTATTAGGAATTATTTTCATCTTCTCAGTTATTATGTCGGGGGTCGGCGCTGTTTCACTTATTGAATTATTCTAAAGAGGCAAAATGAAAATTATAAATCCGAAAATTGTATGCTGCTATCTACTTCCAATAACAAAATATGGTTATCCTCCTCGGGCTGAAGGAACAATAAAATATATTGAAGAAATGTATTCGCTTGGATTTTCATCGATCGAACTTGAGGGTATTCGTGAGTTGCACCTAAACACTGTTTATGACATGCGTGTGGAAATCAAAAATAAATTTGAAGAGCTGAATATTTCGATGCCCTATTTTTGTACCGTACTACCAGGTTTATCGTCAGTCGATGAAAAAGAACGAAATAAAAATCTGGAATTATTTGAACGAGGATGCGAGATTGCATCTTACTTGGGATCAAGGGGGATTTTAGATAATGGACCGTTGCCTCCATTCCAATTCCCAAATGAAATACCTGTAGTTAGGCATTATGGTGAAGATTCTATGCGTCTTGCCTTTTTACCGGATAATTTTTCATGGAAGAAATTTTGGGATCAATTAGTAGATACCTACAAGACAATCTGTGATATTGCTTCAAACTACAAACTTGAGTATCAAGTTCATCCTGCTGTGGGAGTGCTATCTTCTTCAACTGATGGTTTCTTGCTTTTAGCCGATTCAGTAAAAAAAGATAATCTCAAATTTAATTTTGATACAGCCAATCTTTTTGCGGTAAAGGAAAATCTCCCCCTCGCTTATTTGAAAGTTAAAGATTATGTGAGTTACATACACATCTCCGATAACAGAGGACAAAAAGTTGAGCATCTGAAAATTGGAAATGGATTAATTGATTGGGATAAATTTTTCGATGTAATTAATAAAACAAAATACGATGGATATTTTGGGATTGATATTGGGGGAGAAGAATCCGGCGTAAAAAAACTTAATCTTGCTTATCTCTCAGCGGCAAACTTTATCGAGGAAAAATGGAAAAAGTAAAATTAAACTGTGGCTTGCGAATTATTGGTGTATTATTCTTTTTGATTAATACTACTTATTCTCAGAGTGAACTATTAACAATTGTGCCTCAACCGCAGAATTACGAATTAACAGGCGGCTCAATTGATTTAGGCCAAAATCAGTTCATCCTAAAAAATTATTTGAATGAGAATGAATCGATCACAATTGCATTAAGGGAAACCAAAGAAATTTATTCAAAACTTTATGATAAAGAATTCTTCTCCAATGGTGGCGAGTATGAACTTGTTATTGGTCTCCCTTCCCAAAATAATGAGTTTGAGAAACTTTGTGAATCACTAAATCTCACACCCACTAAAGAGATTGGGGATGAAGGCTATTTATTTCTAGTAAATAAAAATAAAGTAATTGTTTCGGCAAACGCAGTCCAAGGGTTATTCTATGGAATTCAAACTCTGAAACAGCTAATTAGAGGATCAATAGAGAGCAATACTATTCCAAATATTAGAATAAAAGATTATCCTTCATTCAAGTTTCGTGCGGTGATGGATGATATTAGTCGGGGACCAATTCCAACATTAGAGTTTATGAAATATCAAATCCGTCGTTTGGCGGAACTAAAAATAAACGCATTCACACATTATGTCGAACATGTTGTTAAGACTAAAAAACATCCAACCATTGCCCCGGATGATGGCTCTCTCACAATTGAGGAGTGGAGAGAAATTTCAGATTATGCTAAAAAATATTTTATAACAGTCGTGGGTAGTTTCCAATCTTTCGGTCACTTCCAAAGTATTTTGAGTAATCCTGAATACGCCCATCTTGGTGAAAGTGGAACGCTGATATCTCCAGTAAAACCGGAAAGTTATAAGTTTCTCAAAGATATTTATGATGAGATGATCCCCGCGTTTGACGCTTCGTTTTTTAATGTTAATTGCGATGAAACTTTTGATTTGGGCAAAGCCGAATCAAAAAGATTAGTAGATAGCATTGGTTACAGCGGCGTTTATTTGCAACACATTATGAAATTATATGAAATAGTTAAATCGCATGGTGTTCGTATGGCAATATGGGGAGATATCCTCCTGGAATATCCTGAAATGATTAAGAAACTTCCAAAAGATATAATAATTGGTACATGGACTTATGACGATCTTGAATCATTTGAAAAGTATATAAAGCCTTTTAAGGAAGCCGAACTCGAATTTTTCGTTACACCCGGTGTTCTTAATTCAAATAAAATATTCCCCAACTATAAATCAACTTTTGGTAATATTAAAAACTTTGTAAGTGAGGGGAAAGCTAATGGAGCTTTCGGTGTTCTAAATTGTGTTTGGGATGATGGCGGGACAGCTTTATTTACAAATGACTGGTTTGGCGTTTCTTACGGTGCAGAAAAAAGCTGGAATCACCAAAGTCACGATTTAAGTTTTGATACACGATTTAATAAATCAATTTATGCGGCCAAAAATAATTCTTTTACTAAAGCCATTTGGAAATTGAATGATATGTCGCCTCTTGAATCAACCGATGGAATGACTGATAAAATACTTTTTAATAAATTGATTCCCGAAGCCGGTAAAAAAACAAAAATATCATTGGTCGATTGGGATAATGTTGTAACAATCATAAATGAAACAGAAAAAGAACTTCAAAAATCTCGCCCCAATTTTTATGAAAAAGATTTAGATTATCTTCAATTTGTGATTGATCTATATAGAGTACTCGCTAACGAAAGATTTTTAACACTCCGTGTTGCAGAAATATACTCTGAAGCGTTAGAAATAAATATATCCGATCCGATCAAATCAAGATCGCTAATACTCGAATCTCTTAATATTATTGAAAGTTTAATTCGACAAATATTTGTAATTAAATCCGATTATGAAAAATTATGGCTGTGGGAAAATCATACTTATTCATTACATGTAATTGGCGATCAATATCAAAAAAAGATTGATGATTATACCGATATCAAAAGCAAACTATTCCTCTCACTTAAAAATATAGATAGCGGTAAACAGCCATTTTCAGCTGATGCAACCAGACTAGCTATCACGAAACTTCCGGGTAAATACTTTAGAGAATGGATGATGGTTAATCCAATTCCTAACCAGGATGGACAAAAACTTTCCGGTGTAGATTATCTAAAAGAAATGGGAGGAGAGCTGGATGCACAACCCAAAGTAGCAGAAGAATTCTATTTCAATTCAGCTAGATATAGATGGAGGAGAGTGGTAACTGAAAATCCTGATGTTGTAAAACTTGATGAAATATTCCCAGATAATAATAAAAATGTAGTTACATACGCATTTGCAAATATCAATACAGAGAATGAAATGATAGTTAAAGCCCTTGTGAGCTGTGATGATGGAATTGAAGTTATAATAAATGGTAAATCAGTTTATAAAAATGTGATCGATGAAAATGAAAAGCATCCTGAATTCACATTTGAACTCCCATTGACAAAAGGACGAAATAACTTAATGTTGAAAATTTCTCAGACGGTAGGGGATTGGAGTTTTACATTTCGACTGCCTGACTCTGAAGTTAGGAACAGTAAGAACCGATACAGAATTCTTTCAAATGGTGCACAATGATAACCAAAATATTTAGTGCTGGAATATTTATACTTATTGCTATTACCAATAATGCACAAGACAATAGAACACCTATAGAGGTGGCGAAATCAATCGCAAACAGAGTTATTAATGAAACTTTGTTTGAACTGAAGCCAACAATTCAAAAACCAATACTTGATATACAGGTGCTTGATTTTAGCAGTGTGTTCGGCGAAAAATCAGAAGGTTCTGCTTATGCACAATCTACAATTAAATCTGATACACAAACAAAAACTAGTTATGGAGTAAGCTATTCAACGCCTATTAAAATATGGGTGAACGATAATTTAGTATTTGAAGAGAAGAACAATCACAATTTTTACTTTAAAGAGATAGCCTACAATCTTTTTCATTTTCAAGATACCATTGAAGTGAACTTGAATAAAGGAATCAATAAAATATTGATAAAAAGTGTTATTAGAGACACATCAAGTAAGATTTATCTCCGTGAATTGACTGAACCGGAAGAAACCACAAAGTACAAATTCAATAATCCATTGAAAGAAATTCCGGGCAAGTGGTTATTCACCGGGAACTATAATTCGGCAAGCGAGGATATTTTTAATTACTCCTTTCCACCGGAAAAATTATTCGAACAGTATTATATATATATAAATCAAATTTATTCATGGCGTATTCCTGCAGATAATATTTTATACGATTTAATAATTAAAGATGACGCAGTTTACAAACGTGAATCGTATGCAGAGTGGATGTATCCGAATGGAACAGTCCTTTTCGGCATTGATTTACTCGCTAATTATTTGGGGGATAATTCATACTCAAGTTATGTTGAAAAAGTTTGTGATTTTACTTTGGCAAACTATGATTTGTTCGAATATCAGTATTTCAAAAAGAATGGGATCCGATCTTCAAACCATAGACTATTCCGGATGAGTATGCTTGATGACGCATCTGCGCCGGCTCTTCCGTTTATAGAGCGATTGCTCAATAATAAAGATAAAAAGTTCAAAAAAATTGTTGACAAGGTTACTGAGTTTGTATCTCTGCATCAATATAGGTTAACCGATGGGACATTCAGCAGACCAGAACCGCGAAGAATGACTGTGTGGGCAGATGATCTTTTTATGTCAGTCCCTTACCTTGTCCGGGCGGCACAACATTACGATGAAAATAAATATTATGATGATGCCGCACTTCAAATAATAAATTTTAACAAATACTTATTTGATAAAGAAAAGAAGCTATATAAGCACGCCTGGTTCGATTTCTCCAAAGAAAAATCGGTTGCTTACTGGGGAAGAGCTAATGGTTGGGTTATATGGGGAGAAACAGAAGCATTATTGAACTTGCCGAAAAAACATAAAAAGTATAAAACTGTTGAAAAAATATTTGCAAACCACATCGAAGGGATAATAAAAATGCAGAATAGAGATGGAATGTGGCATCAAGTTCTCGACCGGAATGACTCATTTGAAGAAACTTCTTGTACTGCAATGTTCATTATCGGAATTGCTAGGGGTATTAAAAATAGTTGGATCAGTAAATCCTATGAAAAAAATCTTTTAATGGCATGGAATGCATTGAAACAAAGAGTATCTGAGGATGGAATAGTGAAAGATATTACTAGAGGAACCGGGATTGGTTACGATCTAGAATTTTATTTTAATAGAGAAAGATTTGATAACGATCCGAGAGGGCTGGGTGCCGTAATTACAGCCGCGGTTGAAATGCAAAAGTACTTTGACAGTAGACGGTAATAATAAATATTGAAAAAATTGTAATCATCAAAGGAATATTGTTAAATGAAAATTATGAATCTCGATCTACTAAATATTGTGATTTGTGAAAACAGAATCGAGTTAGGTAAGAGTGCTGCTGCGAATATAGGAAAACTTATTAGTAACCTTCTGGAAATAAAAGATGAGATCAGAATGGTTTTTGCAGCGGCACCATCACAAAATGAATTTTTAGCTGAACTTGTCAAGACTCCAGACATTGACTGGTCAAAAATAATTGCGTTTCATATGGATGAGTACATTGGACTTCCCAAAAATGCAGAGCAATTATTTGGCAGATATTTGAACGATCACCTTTTTTCAAAAGTTAATTTGAAGGATATAATTGTTATAAATTCACAAGCGGAAAGAATTGAAGCAGAATGTGAGCGTTATGAAATTCTTCTACGCGAAAATATTATCGATATTGTGTGTCTGGGTATAGGTGAAAATGGACACATAGCATTCAATGATCCTCCAGTAGCCGATTTTAATGATAAAAAGTTTGTGAAAATTGTTGAGTTAGACATGCCATGTCGTCAGCAGCAAGTAAATGACGGGTGTTTTAGTAGTCTTGAACAAGTTCCAAAGTTTGCCGTTACACTCACTGTCCCAGCCCTTATGAGCGGAAGTCATCTGTCGATAGCAGTGCCGGGAACAAGAAAAGCTGATGCGGTAAAAAGATGTCTCTATAATAAAATCTCAACTGAATGCCCAGCTTCAATTTTGCGTACACATCAAAACGCAATTCTATATCTTGATAAAGATTCAGCGAGTATGTTATGATAAGCACAAAATATTTTTTAATTATTACACTCGTGTCTTTGCTTTTTGTATTTTCTGATTTGTACACTCAAGTAAATAGGTTGGAGAGAGCACCAATCACATTTGATTTTGGTAAGACCGGTTCAGCGCAATATTTAAACTCAGTTGTTGTTGATGAAAATTTTAAGTATGAAAAAAGTTTAGGATTTGGATGGAGCATCCTACCTTTAAATTCATTTGAGAGAATTAAATTTAATGGTACCACTCTCCGAAATAATCTCACTAATGATGGTGTGACCGGAAAAGAAATTGAATTTAAGGTAAATATACCAAGTGGGAAATGGTGGTTTACATATTGGATGGAAGCCGGAAATGATTACACTAACTCATCGTTATTAAAAATTAATGACAAAAATCATGAGATAAATTGGTTTAGGATCAAAGCAGGGGAAGGGGGCGAATCGGAGCATCTTAATCTATACAGAGTTTATAACTCTTTAATTGAAGTAGATAATGCAGGTTTAGTAGTAAATATAAAAGGTGGTAAAGATTCTGTTCGTATTTTAGGATTGTCACTTATTCCGTATGAAGTTCCGGTTTCCGATTTACATCAAAAAATTTCAAGGATTGTAAAACAAGCCGGGAGGTATAAATCAAAAGTATCATTAGCAGATCTCCATAAATACCTTTTGGAACAAAATAAACTCTATCCCGTTGATTCTTACATTTATTATCTATTACAACAATCATCACTTTTTATGGAAGCCGATAGGCTTAATAATATGATGGGCTGGGAGTGGGCTTCGCAATTAACCGGATTAGGAATATTCGATAGACTTCATCAAACCATTTGCCTACTTGATGCTCAGATCGAACATGATTATGAATTTAAAAATCCATATCGAGAAAGGGCACTCTGGATGCGTGGTAAACTTGGATACGATCTTAATCTTCAACGCGGTGGACAACATGAAAAGGAAATGGCAAAACGAGATTTAGCAGAACTATATGAACTCTATCCAGATGATGAAAATCTCGCAATGTATAACGGTGTAGTGATAAACCAAACCGATTATTGCGATTGTTTAAATGCAAATAATAGTGCCCCTAAATGGGCAACACTACAAAGAGAATTGATTTGTAGATTAAGCCGTGAGATTAAATGGTGGGTTACTGAGAGACAAGCTCCAAATGGAGAGTTTGGTGGAAAAATTGGTGATGATGTTGAACTGTTAAGATGGTGGACTCCTTTTCTTCTATCGGGAAATAAGTATGCAATATTGGGATGGAAAAAATTAGCAGACGAAGTATGGCAAAGTCCTAAAGTACATTTAGGATATTCAAAATTACCGATTGATGTTGAGCATGCGGCAGAATTTATTTCGGATTCTACTCCTGAACTTTTATTTGTTGATGAAGATTCTACTTATTTCAAACGACTATTATATACTGCCGATTATTTTGAAAATCTCTGGTCGGTTAAAAATAAATATGGCAGACGATTCTTTAAATCAGCTTGGTTTAGTTCAACAGAGGTCGATGAAAGAATTCCTCGCAATAGAGACGTTGATTATAATACAAGGGCGTTAAAACCACTTCGTTACACTGCATGGTCATCAAGAAATCCTCGCATGATAAATTTACTTAACGAATGGTCAGAGGCTTGGCTGCACATTGCACTCATGACTGAAAAAGGAAAACCAAGAGGTATTATACCGTCCTCAATTAGATATTATGATGAGGCAATTAATGGCGATGGCACAAATTGGTATAATGCAGATATGTTATGGACATATTTCGATTGGGAGCATTCCGTCGGCTCAATGATTATGGATCAACTTTTCTTCACATATACTTTAAATGGAAATATAAAATTATTAGAACCAATTAATATGTCTCTTGAAATGATTAAAAAAAATTATAACCACTTATTTGAAAAAGTTAAAGAAGGAAGTGAAGTATGGGCCGCTCAAAAACTGGTTAGTAATAATGGTTTTTGGAATGTTATAGGTAAATGGAGAGTAACCACTAATAATGCAGATTATGATTCAATTATAATTAAGCATGGGAATGAGTTTACGAAATATCAAATTACAGGAGATCAGAAATATTTAATTGAAGGGTTGAACGAGTCATTAGAAGCAATTCGATACAATACTCCTTTGAGAACAACGCTTGCGTTACACACAGATAGAGTTAGAACGCCGGGTGCTGATTTATTGAAAGCAATGCTGACCGGTGATGGAACTCCCGAAGGAAGTTCTCCATATTATTCTGTATCATGGGAAAATCGTAATGATAACCTCGCTTCGCTTGTCACTCATTCCAATAATGATAGATTGTGCATTGAACTATTCTCATTTGAAAATATTGAGATAAATCTTACAGCAAGAGTTTGGCGATTAAATAAAGGTGAGTACAATTTAATTTATAAAAATGCCGCTGGTAAGGCACTTCACAATAAAAAGATAATGATTAACAGTGTTGGACAAAAATTAGATTTAACAATTCCACCCGGTCAGTTAATTATTGTTGAAATTACAAGCGCTTCAGCCAAGGATTAATTATGAGCAGTTTTAGGTTTTTAGTCTTGTTAAGAAAGTTTCTTTTAATAATAATTATTATTAACGGAATACTTTCATGTACTACTGGCTCAAATGTGAATCACTATTCAAGTTCACCAATTGGGACTAAATGGGAAAGCGAAAAGGAAACCTGGATCGATCCCGAATATGGTTACGAGATTAGTAAATGGACATCGGAAGAATATGAAAGCTGGCCACTCTATTTTAATATTGAGTCATTTATCGATGAAGACAATATCATCATCTATTCAACACGAGCCGGCGGTATAAATTTATTTAGACTTGATTTGAGTGACGGATCGATCACTCAACTAACTAATCATAATGGTAGTGTCGGCTCAGTGTGGCATCTTCCGCTAAAGAAAAAAATATGGTACGAAATAGATAATTCCATCCATGAATTAAATTATGAAACAATGGAAGATATAGTCGTTTTTTCTTCTTCGAAAACTAAAATCAGATCATTCACTGTTACGTGCGACGCAAAGTTTATTGTGTATTCGATTAATAAAAATCCAGGATGGAGCAGTGAAAATAGTACTGGTCCTTTTGCAATTATGCGTCTCGATATTGAATCGAAGGAGGATGTGCAGATATCACCCGACTATGGATTTACAATAAATCATTTGCAAGCATCACCAACGGATCCACAGATTATTACCTATGCTTGGCAGCATCAATATAGAGAAGGAAGTGCGGGAATAGTTGGAAATACACCAATTAGAATTTGGTGGCTTAATATTAATGAGATGAATGGTGGACCGGTTGTGCCTCAAGAATTTGGAATACATCGTACACATGAATTTTGGCTGTATGACGGCTCGCGAATAGGTTATTCTGCTCGATATATGTTTGGACCCAATAAAGGAAAACAATATTTAGGTTCCTGCAATTATAATGGTACCGATAATTTTATGTTTGAAGTCCCCGTTGGACCAGCACATTCCCAAGTGTTTAATGATAATAAGCATTGGGTTGCAGATCAAAATGATGGAATGATTCTAACTATGTGGACTTTTGAGAGGGATAAGATTTTAAAAGAGGAAAAATTATTTCGCCACAATTCAAGTTGGGAGGGACAGCCCGGGCATCCACATCCTCATTTTAGTCCTAATGGCAAATATGTTTTATTTGGAACTGATAAAACCGGCCTTCCTCAGGTTTATACTGTAAAAATTAACTTAAATAAAAATAAATAGGTGTACGACGATGAAAACAAAACATAGTTTACTTCTGATATTAATTTTAATCAGTTCATTAACTATAAATGCTCAAGAGAATTGGAAAAACTTATTCAACGGAAAAGATCTTACTGGATGGGAACCAATTAACGGTTTCGCAAAATATTACGCGCAGGATGGAGTTCTGGTTGGTGAAGCCGTAATTGGCTCGCCAAATTCATTTCTGTGTACAAAAGAAAAATATGATGATTTTATTTTGGAGTTCGAAGCAACTACAGATTCTCAGCTAAATAGTGGAGTGCAATTTAGGAGTGAAAGCAAAAATGATTATATGAATGGAAGAGTTCATGGCTATCAATTGGAAATAGATCCGACTGATAGAGCTTGGAGCGGCGGAATTTATGATGAAGCTAGAAGAGGATGGATTTATACACTTGAAGAAAATCCGGATGGAAGAAAAGCATATAAAAATGGTGAGTGGAATAAAGTACGAATTGAAGCGATTGGAAATTCAATTCGAACCTGGATAAATGGAATTGCCTGCTCGGATATAATTGATAACACTACTCCAAAAGGATTTATTGGACTTCAGGTTCATGATATAAAAAATGATCCCACTAAAAATGGTATTAAGGCAAAATGGCGAAATATTAGAATAATGACTGATAATCTAGAACAATATAAATCACCATCGGGAAATATTCCTCAGTATAACTACATTCAGAATTCTATAAGTGAATATGAGAAAACTCAAGGCTGGAAATTGTTGTGGGATGGAAAAACAACAAATGGCTGGCGTGGGGCAAAACAAGCAACATTTCCAGAATATGGATGGGAAATCAAAGATGGAGTTTTAAGTGTGCTCTCATCTGGTGGAGCAGAATCACGTAATGGCGGAGATATCATAACTACAAAAAAATATAAAAATTTCGAGTTGATAGTTGATTTCAAAATTACAGAAGGTGCCAACAGTGGAATTAAATATTTCGTTGATGCCGAATTAAATAAAGGAGATGGCTCCGCTATTGGATGTGAATTTCAAATATTGGATGACGCAAAGCATCCCGATGCCAAACTTGGAGTTGCTGGTAATAGAACTTTAGGAGCTCTTTATGATTTAATAGCCCCGATAAATAAAAGAGTTAATGGAATTGGACAATGGAACCGCGCAAGAATTATTGTAAAAGATAATAATGTTGAACATTGGCTTAATGGATTTAAAGTTGTTGAATATGTTAGGAGTTCACAAATGTGGCGGGCACTGGTGGCCTATAGTAAATACAGCGTTTGGCCAAACTTTGGAGAATTTAAAGAAGGACACATTTTACTACAAGATCATGGAGACCAGGTTTCGTTCATGAATATTAAGATAAAAGAAATTAATTAATGGAGAATTTAAAATGGGAAATACAAGAAGAGACTTTATTAAAAAATCTGCGCTAGCTGTTGCCGGAGCCGCTGTGGGGTCAATTGGAATTTCTGCTAAAAGTTATTCGAGAATTATTGGAGCAAATGATAGGGTTATAGTTGGTCTGGTAGGTTTTTCAGATCGTGCACGGCAATCCCTCGTTCCTGCTTTCATGAATTATTCAGAAAAAATGAATTTTGAGATAAAAGGTGTTTCTGATATTTGGAATCGAAGAAGAAATGAAAGTGTCGAATTTTTCAAAAAAGAATATGAGAAAAATGTAGTTACATACTTAAATAACGATGAACTGTATAACGATAAAGATATTGATGCTGTGATAATCTCTACTGCAGATTTTCAACATGCTCTTCATGCTATTGAAGCGGCTAAGAATAAAAAAGATGCCTACGTTGAGAAACCATTCGCAGAAACTATGGAAGATAATCGGCTAGCATTAAAAGCTGTAAAGGAATCGGGAATAATTTGTCAAATCGGTTCGCAGAGAAGAAGTGGACCCAATTATCATAACGCATTAAATTTTATTAAGTCGGGAAAATTTGGTGACATAAAAATGGTAGAGATGACCTGGAATGTAAATCAACCGGGAAGATGGCGCCGCCCCGATTTAGTTTCTACTATAAAGGAAAATGATACAGACTGGAAGAGATACATAATGAATCGTCCTCATGAAAGTTGGGATCCAAGAAAGTATGTTGAGTATAGATTGTTCTGGCCCTATTCATCTGGAATACCGGGGCAGTGGATGTCACACCAAATAGATACAGTTCATTGGTTTAGTGGATTAAGATTTCCACGCAGCGTTACAGCCAATGGTGGAATTTATATGTGGAATGATGGAAGAAAAAATTTCGACGCGATGACTGCCGTTTTCGATTATGGTTCCGAAGATGATATGAATAATGGTTTCCAAGTATTGTATTCATCAAGAATGTTTAACTCAGCCGGTGGAGTAAAAGAAATTTATTATTCCAATGGTGGCGAGTTAAATTTAGATACTAATAAAGTTACTGCTACAGGAGGATTGACAGAGCAATTTGCGAAGGCAATGAAAATGCAGCCAAACTTACTACCCGATATTGATTTATCAGCTACAGATATAAAAGTCGAAACTTCTGCTAATACAGGCGCTGATGTTATGACCTCACTACATATGCTCAACTGGATGGAGTGTATTCGTTCCCGCAACGAACCAAATGGTCCCGTTGAAGCTGGTTATGATCATTCGGTCGCAAATATTATGGTAACCGCCGCATTAAGGACAAAAAAGTTTGTAACATTTGATAAGGTGAACCAGGAAGTATTAGCTGACGGAAAAATATTTCAATATTGAGATGAGAGGAATCGTAGATTTTAGTTTCTTTGCGATGGGCACCCGATTCAATGCGGTTTTTCCTTCACTCGACATGGAATTAGAGGATATCATATTCCAAAAGTTACGAGATGAAGTCTATCGCGTTGAATTACTTTTGAGTTATTTTAATAAAGAAAGCGATGTTTTTAAAATTAATAATAGAACAAAAAATGAAAATGTCGATGTCAATGTTGAATTGTTTAGTCTTCTTGAAATTTGTAAACGATTTTATGATTTAACCGGCGGGGCATTTGATATAACAATGAGACCTTTGGTTAATTTTTGGAAACAACAAAATTCCGAGCTTATTGATCAAGAAATGTTAACCGAAGTGAAGAAGTCTGTTGGATTCCAGAAAGTATTTCTTAATAAAGATAATTACACAGTATCATTTGAGGATTTTGATAGTGAATTAGACTTTGGCGGAGTTGGGAAAGGATATGCTTTGGAGAAGGTTAAAGATATTTTAGAAGAGTATGAAATTGAATGCGCATTTATCAGCTTCGGTGAGAGTTCAATACTTGCCTTAGGAAAACATCCCAACGGTGATTATTGGAAAGTTGGAATTAATAATTATTTATCGCCGGGTCAATCAATCCATTCGTTCGAAATAATTGATGGTTCAGTTTCAACGTCCAGCAATTTTACATTGTGCGATGATGGAGGATTGAAAGAAAATATCAATATTATCAATCCTAAAACTGGTTATCCGGAAAAAGTATTCAAAGCTATAAGTGTAGCATCAGAATCGCCAACTCTATCCGAGATATTATCTACTGCGTTCTTAATAATGGAAAAAGAAAAAATTAAATTAACTCTAAATCAGTACGATAGCGCTTCAGTTGTTGAAATTCTATATAATTCGGATAAACCAATTGTCAATTTATTTAATTTATAATGGATTAAAGTCGGACAATATTTTATGCAAAACAGACGAGAATTTTTGGAACGGATTTCTATTCTAGCTGGTTCATCATTAGCTGTAACAACAATGCCCTGGTTAAAAATTTTTGCTGATTCCAAATCCTTAGGGAAATCAGCCTCCGATAAAGTAAGGTTGGGAATTATTGGAGTTGGTGATAGAGGAAGCGCACTACTTCTTAATATCAAATCTTTCATGAATTCAATGAATGTTGAGATTGCGGCTGTTTGTGATGATTATGAACCAAATTATTTGAGGGCATTGAATCTCACTGAAGGAAAATCGAAGGGATTTGTTGATTACCGCAAGATGCTAGAAATGAAGGAATTGGATGGAGTTGTTATTGCAACTCCTCTAACCGAACATGCTAAGTTGACCATCGATGCGTTGGATAGTGGTTTGCACGTGTTTTGCGAAAAAGCTATGGCCAGAACTATCGAAGATGTAAAACTGATGTATGATGCGCATATAAATACCAATCGCATTTTGCAAATTGGACTACAGAGAATGTTCAATCCTATTTATTTGGAAGGAATTGAGAAAATACATAAAGGGGAAATTGGGCAAATAACACACATGCGAGCTTTCTGGCATCGAAATAATAATTGGAGGCGGTTAGTTCCAAAAGATAAACCTGAGCTTGAGCGTAAAATTAATTGGCGGTTGTATGATGATCTTTCAGCCGGACTTTTAACGGAACTGGCCTCACATCAAATTCAGGTTGCAAATTGGGTTAAAAATTCTGAACCAATTTCGGTTATGGGTACAGGATCAATTAATTACTGGAAAGATGGCCGGGAAGTATTTGATAATATTGCTTGCATTTTTAGTTATGAAGATGGAACTCAAATGGTTTACGATTCTGTGACAAGTAATAAACATTATGGATTAGAAGAGCAAATTATGGGGGATAAAGGTACTGTCGAATTTGAAGTCAATAAAATTTATTCGGAAACCCCGCCTAACCCTCCCGCAATTCTCAAATTGATAAATGAGATTGAGAAGGGGGTGTTCGATACAATTCCAATTGGTGGAGCAAGCTGGATACCGGAAACAGCGGGTCAATATAAAGGAGAGTATATTTCTGACAACTATAAAATGGATGAAACTAAGCTACAACTCGAGGCCTTCGTCAAGTACATTAGAGAGAATAAAGCACCAGAGATTTTAACAAAGCATGGTTATTATTCTTCACTGTGGAGTCTCCTAGCCGAGCAGGCTATTAAAACTGGAAATCGCGTAACCCTACCAAATGGATATAGAATATGAAAGATATTACAATAAAAAAGGAATTTATTCTTCATGAAATAAGAATAATAATAACACTATTTGCATTATCCTTTGTCCTCAATGTAGTGGCAATAATTATTTATGATGGGTCATGGCTTGAAATTATAACTCAACTGCATTATGTAATACTTATTGCATTTGTACTCTATCTAATATTAGCATTATTTCGAGTTTTATATTTAATTACAAAAAAATTATTTAAAACAGAGTCATTAAACAGATAAATACATCATGAAAAAAATTAAATGTCTTTCAATTTTTATAATTGCGACAACAATTTTATCAGCTCAATCCAACTATCATAATGTTAAAGATTATGGGGCAGTTGGTGACGGTGTAACACTTGAGACGAGCGCAATTCAAAAAGCTATTGATTATTGCAGTGCCAATGGAGGTACTGTTTATCTGCCTCAAGGGAAATATCTGACTGGTTCTCTAGAGTTAAAAAGCAACGTGGATATATATATATCTGCTGGAGCTGTAATTCTTGGGAGTACAAATATTCAAGATTACAAAGAGTTCATTCCCAAAATGAAATCATTCAATGACGCATTTCTTAAGCATTCTATCTTCTATGCTGAGAATGTAGAAAATATTTCGATAAGAGGAGAAGGAACAATTGATGGTCAAGGTAGTTCATACAAAGTAACAACACGAGAAAAACCAGCCCGCTATAAAAACCGTCCATATGTAATAAGATTTGTCGAATGTAAAAATATTCGAATCGAGAACATTACTATGCAAAACTCGGCAATGTGGATGCAGCAATATCTCGCTTGTGAAGATTTGTTTATAACCGGTATTCGAGTGTACAATCACGCCAATCAAAATAATGATATGATGGATATAGACGGCTGCAAAAATGTTATAATCGCAAACTGTATTGGTGATACGGATGATGACGGTATTACACTTAAAAGTACTTCGTTTGCTGTTACTGAAAATGTTGTTATTACTAATTGCGTAATAAGCAGTCATTGCAACGCAATAAAATTTGGGACGGAATCGCACGGAGGTTTCAGAAATATTTCAATTTCGAACATGGTTGTAAAACCTTCTATTGATACAATTCCAATTTATGGACACAAAAAGGGAATTAGCGGTATAACACTTGGTATGGTTGATGGAGGAATTCTTGAAGGAGTTACGATTTCTAATATTAGAATAGAAGGAACACATGTTCCAATATATATGAGGCTTGGTAACCGCGCTCGTAAATTTTATGATGAGCAACCGGAGCCCGGTGTAGGAATTTTTAAGGATGTAATGATTAGTGATGTAGTTGCTACAAATGTGCAATCGCCAATTGGTTGTTCAATTACCGGAATCCCGGGATATAAAATTCAAAATATCACTTTAAATAATATAAGAATAGAATTTCCAGGCGGTGGAACATCTGAAGACGCAAATAAAATTTTGCCAGAGCTTGAAGATCATTATCCCGAAAGTACAAAATGGGGAAATTTGCCCGCGTTTGGATTTTATTTAAGACATGCAGAAAATGTTAGTCTGAACAATATTGAACTAAGATTAAATAAACTAGATAGCCGCCCCGCCATTGTGTGTGACGATATCCAAAACTTAACAATTACCGGATTAAATTTTAATTCTAATATTGATGCAAATAGTTTAATCGCATTTAATAATGTATCACATGGAACTGTGCAATCTTCCTCAATTTATACTGCCGCCAAACTATTTCTTGAAGTGAAAGGAAATCAGAGTAAGAATATTTATGTGCACAATAATGTCTTGTCAGGAATTAAAAAAATTATAGAAAATAAAAGTAAGAACAAGATTGTAGAATATGGCAACATCAAATAAAGGATTATTATGGATAGAAGAAAATTTATACGAAACTCGGCGATAGCGGGGATAATTTCTACGGTTCCAAATATTGTATTGGGAATTCAAAGTAAAAGTAAAAAGAAAATTCAAATTGATGATAGTGTTTATCAAAATGTTTTTGATAAATCTTTTTTAAAAGATCCGGTTATTATCGATTCAATAAAGTTAATCAAGAATGGAAAAGTATTTATTGTTGTTGTGCGGTCGAAAGATGGAGCAGAAGGATATGCTGTTTCACATCCCAAATTTATGGAAGCGCTCTGGCCAGTTTTTAATTTATATGTAAAACCTCCATTTATTGGCAAAGATGCTCGAGATATTGAAAACTTGTTAAATGATGTTTATCTGTTTGATAGTAATTATAAAAAACAAGGTTTACTGTTTTGGGTTCCAGTTGCATGTTTAGAATTCGCGATTCTTGATCTGCTCGGGAAAGTTGCCAATCGATCTGTGGGAGATTTTTTTGGGGGAATATATAGAACTGAGATAGATGTTTATCGGGCCAGCGAAAAGAGAGGGAATAAACCGGAAGATGAAATATCATATTTGAAAAGAATCACAGAACCAATTGGTGCCAAAGCTTTAAAATTCAGGCTTGGAGCAAGAATGCGATTTGATGAACAATCTACAAAGAGAGATGTTGAATTAATTCCACTTGTTAGAAAAACATTCGGAGATGATTTTACAATTTATGCCGATGCTAATGGATCATACGATATTCCTATGTCAATAAAAATAGGAAGAATGATGGAGGAACATAAATATGGTTTTTTTGAAGAACCATGTCCATTCGATTATTATGAGGAGACAAAAGAAATTGCCGATAATCTGGATATTAAGATTGCAGGTGGAGAGGAAGAATCGAGTTTACGAATGTTTAAATGGATGATTGAGCATGATGTTGTTCAAACGGTGCAACCGGATCTGCTATACTTTGGAGGTTTGATCAGATCAGTTAAAGTTGCTCGAATGGCACAAGCTGCGGGAATTAATTGCACACCTCATATGTCGGGCAATGGCTTGGGATATTTGTATGTACTCCACTTTGCGTCATTCATTCATAATTGCGGGGCGCATCAAGAATTTAAGGGGGGTGATGATAAAGTCCCATTCGTTTGTCCAACTTCAACTCTCAAAGCTGTAAATGGAAAAATGACCGTTCCCACCGGACCAGGATTGGGGATTGAGATTGACCCCGATTTTTTAAAGCAGTCTGTAGAAGTGACCAACTAATTAATTTTCATGAGAGGATAATTGAAAAACCGCGCACTTAGTCAAACTCTTGGTCTATTTTTAGGATTGTTCCTCTTTGTTATTGTATTGATTTTTTTTAATCCCGATCCTTCAAATCCAGCATTAGGCAGAGTAGCCGCTATAGTAGTTTTAATGGCAGTGTGGTGGATTTCAGAAGCTTTGCCGTTGGCTGTAACTTCATTTATTCCAATGGTACTTTTTCCATTATGGGGAATTCAGTCCTCCGAAACAACCGCAAGCGCATATATGAACTCGGTCATATTCTTGTATATTGGTGGGTGCTTTATTGCTGTTGCAATGGAAAAATGGAATCTGCATAAAAGAATTTCATTACTAATCATTGATAAAATAGGTACTGACCCGCAGAAACTGATTCTTGGTTTCATGACAGCCACTACATTACTCTCGATGTGGATATCAAATACAGCTACTGCTGTAATGATGCTGCCAATAGGTATTGCGCTAATAAAAAAAATTGAAGAAGAATTTGAAGAAGCTGCTGCCCGAAAAATTACAATTGCGCTTCTATTGGGAATCGCATATGGAGCTTCGATCGGGGGAATTGGAACCTTAATTGGCTCTCCTACAAATCTAGTTTTCATTAAACAATATTCTTCTGGATTTCCAAATGCAGCCCCCTTTACTTTTAGTCAGTGGATTGTATTTGGTGTTCCAATTTCATTGATGATGCTATTACTGTCATGGTTCTTTCTCGTTAAAGTTTTTATTAAAGTGGGAAAATCAACTCAATTTAATTCAGACATAATTAAATCTGAGCTCAAAGCATTAGGCAAGGTTACTTATCAGGAAAAAATTGTAATTATTGTAGGCAGCATGACAGCATTGCTTTGGATATTTAGAAAAGATATCAACATTGGGATTTTCTCAATTCCAGGTTGGAGTACTATTTCAAGTTACTTAGGCAACGTTGATGATTCAACAGTTGCAGTATTGGCGGCGATAGTTTTGTTTGCAATTCCCTCTAAAGCCGAGAACAGCTCTCACATCCTTGATGCAAGAGCAATTAAAAATTTACCATGGGACGCGATATTATTATTCGGCGGTGGATTCGCTATTGCCGATGGATTCACCAGCAGCGGATTAACGAAATATTTTGCCAATCAGTTCGTAGCGATGGGGAGTTTTAATATCATCATTTCGATCATACTTGTTACTCTTTTTGTATCTTTTGTTACAGAGCTGGTATCAAATATCGCAACTGTTCAAATGTTTCTTCCCGTTATTTCTGCCTATGCAATTTCGCAAGGTATTCACCCGCTTGTATTAATGCTCCCGGCAACACTAATAAGTGGTATGGCATTTTTAATGCCAATTGGAACACCGCCGAACGCAGTAATATTTGGCAGTGGAAGAATTAAAGTTGCGGATATGATAAAATATGGATGGATTGTCAAATTAGTTTCAATAATTGTTGTGGTTCTCTTTGTTGTAATATTCTTTGAAATATTTGATGTCAATATCATGTTCCCCTTGAATTAAGATGAACACTTAATTGAGAATAAATAAATCATAAGGAGATTATGTGGAACGTAAGGATTTTTTTAAAAAAATATCATTAGGTTCTATTGCTGCGATTGCATTTCCTGGATCAATACTGGCAGGAAATTCGATTGAAGAACAACGTACTCAGCCCTCTGGAACAACTATTACAGCATTAGAAACATTTGTTTTTAAAAACGCTACATTTGTTAAAATTACGAGTAGCGAAGGAATCAGCGGATGGGGTGAAGCTGATCATGATTACCCCAAACTGACTTCCGCCGTTATTGAAGAGATATGTAAACCAATACTAATTGGTCAAGACCCATTCAATTCTGAGTACTTATGGCATCAAATGTATTTTAAAGGAGAAGATGCAGGTAATACCGGGCTTCTTCCCGGAGCGATTGCCGGTGTTGATAACGCTCTCTGGGATTTGAAAGGAAAATTATTAAACTTACCTGTTTATAAATTATCGGGAGGATTTTATAAAGATAAAGTTAGAGTGTACGGTAGCTTTGGAAGGGGAGATAATCCTAAAACTAGAAAGGGTCCTGAGAAGATGGCTGCCACTGCAATGGAATTCATATCTCAAGGATACAAGACAATCAAAGCCAGAATGCAGATCCGTCAATTAAATGTGGACCCCGACTTTGATGACACGTTTGAAGTAATCAAAGCCATAAGAAAAGCCGTTGGAGATGAAATTGAAATATTTGTTGATTACAATAATGGATACACACCCGCAAAAGCAATTGCACTCACAAAAAAGTTGATTGAACATTTTAATATTTCTGCTATCGAGGAACCGGTTTCTTATCATGATTATTTGGGATTGAGAGATGTTGTGGAAGCAATTGATATTCCGGTATTGGCCGGTGAGCATGAGTTTAATCGGTTTCAAATGAGAGACTTGATGACGATAGGCAAGGCTGATTTTATAAATGCCGATGTTATTAAAGGAGGAGGTTTTTCAGAATGCAGAAAAGTAGCTTATATGGCGCACGCCTTTAATAAATTTATTATGACACACAATACTAGACCTACACTTGCAACCGCTATGAGCTTACAACTTGTTTCTTCAATCCCAAATGCGGCTAGAGTTCAGGAATACGCGGGTGCGCGTCCCGAGATGGGATTATCAAATTTATTTGAAAACCAGCTGGAGTTTAATAGTGGATTTCTTACAACACCAACAATTCCAGGCTTAGGCTTAATTGTAAATGAAAGTGAAATGTACAAGAACAAACTCAACAAATAGTATGAAAAGAAAAATATTTGAATTTAGAAGATTACTAGTTACAGCAGCATTTATAACTTTTCTTTTTGGAAGCACCTCAGTTTCAGAAGGGCAACAAAAAGACACTGCTTGGCAAAAGTTATTTAATGGAATAAACCTGGATGGATGGAGTACATTTCTTGGATCACATCATAAAGAAAAACCATATTTAATAAATGAAGACCCAAACAATGTATTTCAAATCATAGATGGAAATCTGCATCTATATAAAAATCATGACGAGGATTCGGTAGTTCAAGAGGGTTATTTATTTACTAATGAGGAGTATGCAAATTATCGGCTCAGACTTGAATACAAATGGGGTGATAAAAAGTTTGCCCAAAGAAAAAATAAAAATAAAAACTCAGGTTTACTTTTTCATGTTCAGCAGCCATTCGAGTTTTGGCCTACAAGTACAGAATGCCAAATTATGGAAGGAAGCTCGGGTGACATATACGCACAAAATTATGCATGGTTTACTACCACGGTAGATTCATTTGTGATTGATCCCCAATCTAAAAAATCATTTCCCCGTTATTCGGAGAGTGGAAGCCAGCTAGATTATGGGGGAAAGCAAACGAGTATGCGATTAATGAATCTGAAACGGCTTGATAATTCTGAAGGCTGGAATAAAGTTGAAATAGTAGTTAAAAATAACAGCGCCGAATTTTATATTAATAATAAACTCTCCGCTAAACTTTGGAATATTCGATTTATAGCACCGGAGAATCCTGAACTGGAAAAATCTTTAACAAAAGGTAGAGTTTGTCTACAAGCCGAAGCTACAGAGATTATTTTCAGAAATATTGAAATTAAAATGGAAGAATAACAGCATAGGGAAATTATAATATTGTTTTATCCAAGCATGATTTTATTTACTTTTCCTATCGAGGATGATGGTTATTCTTAATTTTTAGTGGAGTTGAATTGTGAAAAAAAATGAAAAAATTATAGGCATCTCATTTGTTTTATTAGCGGGAATAAATTTTCTTATTGGATGTTCGTCGGCTAGTCAATTTTCTTATAAAGAATTTGAGAGTAATATTATTTCTGCCGCACAATGGGGTGGAACTCCTGCTGTTGATTCGCCTCAGAAGAAACATACAATCTCATATATTACACTCCATCATCAAGGTGAATCATTTCCAGAAGGCAGAGATCCGGTAAAGTATTTACAAGCATTGCAGACCTGGTCACGTGCCGAAAAAAAATGGATTGATATACCTTACCATTATATAATTGATTTAAAAGGAAAAGTATTCGAGGGTAGAGATATAATTTATGCGGGAGATACAAACACTGAATATAACCCGGTGGGTCATGCGTTGATTGAAGTGGTTGGTAATTTTGAAGAAGTGGAGCCAAACCAATATCAGCTTGAGGCAGTTATAAACACAATGACCTGGCTGGCAATAAAATATAATGTTCCAATCGATTCAATACGCGCTCATAAAGATTATTCATCTATCACCGATTGTCCCGGTAAAAACTTGTACCGTTATATCGAGAATGGATATTTCAAAGAAAAAGTAAAAAGTAACTTGAGCAAATAGCTTCTTTGTTAAACACAACTACTTAAAATGTTATTGTTATAACGGCAATTTTTATTGCTAATCTTTAAGCCAAAGATTCATGTATTTATGACCGCTTCCTGTATTGAAGATAACTACAGATTCGTTTTCTTTAATCCAATTACTTTTAAATAACACCTTAAATGCCGCTAGTGACGCGCCACCTTCGGGTGCCGCAAATATACCTTCATACTGCGCTATATTGTTTGAACATGTCATAATATCCTTATCATCAACAGCTATAGCTATTCCTTCACTCTCATATATTGCTCTGAGAATTAAAAAATCTCCAACAGCGGCGGGGACTCTCAAGCCATCGGCAATTGTTGAAGCGTTTTCCCAATGATCGGCAAATTCTTTTTTCTCGTTGAATGCTTTTAAAATCGGAGCGCAGCCGGTTGACTGTACAGAAACCATTCTAGGACGCTTAGAATTTATCCATCCTAGATTTTCCATTTCTTCAAAGGCTTTCCACATTCCAACTAAACCTGTTCCTCCGCCGGTTGGATAAATAATTACATCGGGCAGTGTCCAATTTAACTGCTCGGCAATTTCATATCCCATTGTTTTTTTTCCTTCAAGTCGATATGGCTCTTTTAATGTTGAGACATCAAAACGGTTATATTTTTTTACAAGTTCTGCAGCAGTTCTTCCGCAATCGGTTATTAATCCCTCTATTAAATTTATTTCAGCACCAAATGCTTTACACTCAGCAATAAATGGGGTGGGTACATCTTTGGGCATAAAAACATAAGATTTCATTCCAGCTAAAGAGGCATAAGCGCACATTGCGCCTGCAGCATTTCCTGCAGATGGAATTGAAACTTCCTTTACTCCTAACTCTTTAGCTTTTGAAATTGCGACACACAACCCTCTAGCTTTAAATGATGTGGTTGGGTTCAAGCTTTCATCTTTTATAAATAGACTATCATGCCCCAATGAATCTCCTAATCTTTTTGCCCTTATAAGTGGGGTAAATCCTTCTCCAAGTGTAAGAATATTTGAATCGAATTCTATTGGTAGCATTTCTTTATACCGCCACAATGAATTTACTCTGCCGGTAAGTTTATCTTTTGAAAAATTTTGTCTGGCCTTATTTATATCATAACGAGCTAATAATGGCTTGCTGCAACATGGTGATAGATTCCAGATTTTATCAGCGTCATATTTCTCATCGCATAAGCCACATTCTAAATGTGTAAGGTAAGTCATGTATTCACCTTAAAAGTTTTTAATGATTTTTGAAACAATCTAAAAATAGAGATTTACTATCTTAGTTATGAGCAGTTTATAAAAGCTTTTTTGTATCAATAGAATTCTATTGATAATCATAAATTAACCTCAAATTCAATTGGCAATATATCTAGATCTATATTTCTTACATCTGTTGATAAATCGAAACCACAATTTTGTTAAATTTACATCAGTTATTTAGAAAAATATTTATGGTATAGAACTAGAGATGTCTCATATAAAGCCAAAATTATTTACAACACTTAAGACTTACACAAAAGAGCAGTTTTATGCTGATGCCACAGCAGGTGTAATTGTTGGTATCGTTGCACTCCCACTAGCCATTGCGTTTGGTATAGCTAGTGGTGTTACTCCTGAAAAGGGATTGATTACGGCAATAATAGCAGGTTTTATTATTTCAGCATTCGGCGGTAGCCGTGTGCAGATAGGTGGCCCAACTGGTGCATTTATAATTATCGTGTATGGCATTGTTCAGAATTATGGAACAACGGGACTTGCCATAGCAACTATAATGGCAGGAATAATTTTAGTGATAATGGGCTTGGTAAAATTTGGTTCCTTAATTAAATTTATCCCTTATCCAGTAGTGGTTGGATTTACCAGCGGTATTGCATTATTAATTTTTTCAACTCAGATAAAAGATTTTTTTGGACTAAATATTCATAAGGTCCCAGCAGAATTTCATGAAAAGTGGATAATTTATTTTCAGAATTTTTATTCTATTAACTATTATGTTTTTGGAATAGCTTTGCTTGCCATTTTAATAATGATTTTGTGGCCAAAAGTGACTCACAGAATTCCAGGTTCATTAATTGCGATAATTGTAACAACAGTTCTTGTTCTTCTCTTAAAATTGCCAGTAGATACAATTGGAAGTCGATTTGGAGAAATATCAGCAAATATTCCATCACCAAGTTTATTTGAAATAAATTTTAATGTTATTAAAAATTTGATTGGTCCCGCCACAGTAATAGCATTACTCGCGGCAATTGAATCGCTGCTCTCTGCTGTTGTGGCAGACGGTATGATCGGTGGTAGGCATCGAAGTAATATGGAATTAATTGCTCAAGGAATAGCTAATATAGTTACTCCAATATTTGGTGGGATTCCCGCAACAGGAGCAATTGCAAGAACCGCAACAAATATTAAAAATGGTGGAAGAACACCGGTAGCAGGAATAATCCATGCTATCACTCTGCTGCTAATAATGCTCTTTTTTGGAAGTTATGCTAAACTTATCCCAATGGCCACATTAGCTGCAATTTTAATGGTTGTTGCGTATAATATGTCTGAATGGCGATCATTTAAATCTTTGTTGAAAAGTCCAAAGAGTGATGTTGTAGTACTTCTTACCACCTTTTCTCTAACTGTGATATTTGATTTAACAATCGCGATAGAAATTGGAATGATCTTAGCCGTTCTCCTATTTATGAAGCGTATGGCTGAGGTTTCAAATGTAAGCGTAATTACAAGAGAACTAGAAGATGAAGAAGAAAAACTTGATCCAAACTCAATTGATAAAAAACAGATTCCTGATGGAGTAGAAGTATTTGAAATTAATGGACCATTCTTTTTCGGTGCGGCTAAAAAATTTAGAGACCAAATGCTGGCAATTGAAAATCCGCCAAAAGTTAGAATCATTCGTATGAGAAATGTACCGGCGGTTGATGCAACAGGTCTGCAAACTTTAAAAGATTTTTACAATGACGGTAAAAAGTTTAATACTCATTTAATCCTTTCTGGTGTGCATACACAGCCCTTATTTGCGATGACTCAAGCAGGTTTATTGGATATATATGGTGAGGAGAATATATATGGTAATATTGATGACGCACTAGATCGAGCACGAGAAATTCTTGGATTACCAAAAATTGGAAGACCAGAAGAATTTATTCCCACAGTTAAAAGGGAAATGAAGAATTAGCATACCGCTTGAAATTAGAAAAATCAATCATCAAAAAAACAAATATAATTGAAGAATACTTTTTAGTATACTCATCTGGAGCTGTAGAATAAAACCGGTAGATTACGGATGTTTTATTGAATAAGTGTCCGTATCTTTACCTCAAAGTTTTTATAATATTCCTCAATTTTTAACTTCTCTAGTATTGAAATAAAATTTTTACCATTGAGTTAAAACACAATTAATTAAAAATAATGAAAGGGAAAAAATGAATAAAGAAGATTGCATATTATTTAGTGGCGGAATAGATGGAGCCGAAACCGAATTTGGAGCCGTTGCCGAGCAATTTGGAATTGAAGAAGTAAATTTTACTTTTGAAGGACATGCTATTAAACGTAAGCGTGGAATTAGAGTATTAAACCATGATGAACTTAAGAATGGTGATGTAAGTCTTGAGTATATCTCTAAATTAATGAACCGCAAATACCCGGAAACACCATCATTTAGAAAAATTCTGCAGAGCATCTGGTATCAGATTAATAATGGACAAGAAATTTATGTTATTGGAGAAATTCTTGAGAATAACACAGTAAAAGGGGGAACCGGCTGGGGTGCTGAATTCGCAAAGTTGTGCAATAAACCTATATTCGTTTTTGATCAGAAGCGTGATGGATGGTTTACCTGGAATCAGTTAGATTGGGTCCCCTGCAAAAAAGGTGAAGAACCGGTCATTCAACATGTTCATTTTGTAGGAACAGGAACAAGATTCTTAGAGGAAAATGGAAAAAAAGCAATTAAAGAATTGTTTGAGAGAAGTTTTAAATAATCAAAATAATTAGAATATCTCGCAGATAAATTATTTGCGAGATATTGAAAACTTTTTATTAAAAGTCGTTCTTAGCCCAACAGATAATTTTTATCTCCCAACTATTCAGATACTATAATTGTAACACTCGAGTAGAATAACTCACATTTCCAAATTGCTGCTAAACCAAATCACCCTCAAATAAATCAAAATAGTTTTTAACTCATCTGTAACAATCACCCGATATTAGCATCCAATACCCCAATTAAATTAGGTAAAATAAAATGTGGACATTGAGTGCGATATCGCTATATTAAACAAGACAAATAGTCGCAATAAATAAGTTTTTTCATTTATTAAAATAAATAAGAGCAATTATGAATGACAATATCAAACTAGAAATTAAAATTCCAAAAGTACCCGACATTGAATTGGTGGCTCTCGAAGGATTGCAGCTCATGGGCGGTTATTTAGGAATTCCGAATGAAAAAATTGGAGAAGCAAAGATAATTGTTACTGAGGCAATTATTAATGGACTAGAGCATTCCGGATTAGAGAATCCATATGTAAATGTTGAATTCACAATGACCAAAGAACGATTAATAATATTAGTTACAGATTTTGGTCATGGATTTCATCCCGAAGAAGTTGAGGAACCCGAGATCAGCAAAAAATTATCTAGTAATAATAAAAGGGGTTGGGGGCTTAAGCTCATGAAGTCAATGTCAGATGATCTAATAATCGAATCAGACGATACCGGCACAAAAATTACAATAATTAAAAATTTACTTTAGGAGTTACTAAAATGTCATCCGAGTTTAATTTATTAACTGAAACAAAAGAGAATTGTGTTGTAATTAATACTACCGGCTATATTAATAATATTGGTGGACAAAAGATTGTTGAAGAATTTTACAGGCACAATGAAAATGGAATTAATAACGTAATACTTAACCTGGCTCACTCAAACGTTGTGAACTCTATAGGTATTTCATTTCTAATTGAAATTATTGAGGAACTGAACCAGTCAAAGGGAATGTTGATATTCACAAATCTTGATCCAGCAATTGAAAAAACATTCACAATTATGGGCTTATTTCAATTCGCGAAGAAAGCTGAAAATTTAGATGAAGCATTAAAACTGCTTTACTGAAATTAATTAAATGTTATGCTTATAAGGTGAAATACAAATTTTCTTTATGAAAGCAGATGATTATAATAACATAATAGAAAGACTCTCTTATCAGGTAAAATCCTTTCAAGAAGGATTTGCTATACTTACTAAATCAAATAGTATTCAAGAGCTTGGTACAAAC
Organism: Melioribacteraceae bacterium; assembly: GCA_019638015.1. Lineage (NCBI taxonomy): Bacteria > Pseudomonadati > Ignavibacteriota > Ignavibacteria > Ignavibacteriales > Melioribacteraceae > Melioribacteraceae bacterium. The sequence continues at coordinate 996,019 of JAHBUP010000001.1, forward strand.
TTTTGTCACATTTTAAGAGGCTCATTCTTAATAAGCGATGTAAATATATTTTATAAAAACTCTAACACAGAAAATTGGCAATCAATTAAACAGTATAACGAGAAATGTCTAAAAGAAATCCCAAAATTAAAAATATCTGAAAATGTTGAGATTGAATATTATAATGATAGCGAATTTAGTATCATATCAACATTGCCATTGAACGACGGTTCTTATTTAGGATTAATTATAGGCAACAAGGTAAATAATACCGACATAACAGAACTTGACAAAATAACATTTCAAATGTTTATTCAGCTGTTGGACAATGCTTATCAATCATATCTCAATCAAAAAAGAGAAAAACAATTAAACTTTTCACTAAATCATAGAGTTGTTCAACTCAACAGTTTGATAGATACCGGAATAGAAATTTCGAAATTGCATAATGACTCTTCGTCACTTCTTGAATTATCATTGGAACGAGCGGTATCACTTACAAATGCTTCATTTGGACTCCTCCAAATAAATTCTGGAAATAAAAATATATCTCAAATTGTATTCCCTCAAAATTCAAATGTTTTGCAAGTAGAAAATTCTCCGCAAAAAATATCTACAGAAATAGAATTTAATGAAGTCAAATATCGCTACACCTTATCAGAAAAAGAGAGCAGAAAAGGAATTATTAATTTCGATGAAACTGATGAAATTCTGCTTGCAGCATTTGCAAGACAGGTTTTAGCATCAATTGAGAATGAACATCTGCATAATGAGGCTCTTGATAAAGAGAGGATGCATCAAGAAATTGAAACTGCCGCCGCAATTCAAAGGAGAATTATTCCGCAGTATCTACCCTCATTGGATGGTTATGAACTTGCGGGAATCAATGTTCCTTCACTCGAAATAGGAGGCGATTATTATGATGTTACTAAATTAAATGATGGCAGATATTTATTTATAATTGCAGATGTTGCCGGAAAAGGAGTAGCCTCGGGATTACTTGTGAATACACTCAATGCCTCTCTTAATGTATATGTCGAAAATGATTTTGATTTGATTGAAGTAGCTAACCGGTTGAATAAAATTATTTATAAAGCTTCCACTCCAGAAAAATATATTACTGCGTTCATTGCTCTGCTTGACCCTGATACTGGAAATATTGAGTATATCAACGCTGGTCATAACCCTATCTTTTATTTTTCTAATGAAAAAATAATAAAACTCGATAAAGGTGGATTGGCATTTGGCATGCTCGATTTTGGACTACCTTACGAAAGTGCAGTAATTAAGTTGGAGCCGGGGCAAAAAATTCTTTTTTATACTGATGGAATTACTGAGGCAATGAATGAATTTAATGAGGAATATTCTGATGAAAGACTTGAATTATTTTTTGTAAATGGTAATTACTCCTCCGCAGATGAATTTATAAATGAGTTAATGAACGATATAAAAAAGCATACAAAACTTACTCCCCAAAGTGATGATATCACAGCACTGTACCTTATAAGAAAGAATTAAAAAATTTTTAGCAATAATAAGACTTTGTGTATCATAATGATTTGTAAGTGATAATATTTTCTTGGTCAAGGATATTTTCGATAAAAGTACGATTGAGAAGATCGTGTAATTTCAAGCAATAATGCAAAAAACAAAGTGGTATTCAAGTCTCAATTAATTATTAATTGAAAATAGTTGCAGTAAAAAGAAATTATTGAAATGATTTCTCTTATGGAGGATTAATGCAGTCAAATATTTTAAAAAGTTCATTACTCGTTATTATGTATTTAACAACATCTATTCTTTATTCTCAACAAAGAACTAAAACCGAAGCCAACTCTGATATAGTTGAATATACCAATAAAGAGGGATTGCCCACCACTAATATTTCGAATATTGTTCAAACCAAGGATGGGTACATTTGGCTTTCAGGAGTTGAGGGAACTTACCGCTTTAATGGTTACGAATTTGAGGAAGTTGGTCAAGAAATTGGCCTTCCTAAAATGCAAAGTATGTATTACGATTCAACCAGTAACATTCTCTACTTCGCTTCCCCAAAAAAGTTTATAATCTTTGATGGAAAAGAATTCAAATCCTATTCCGAGAAGGAGGGATTTCGACTAAATGGTTTATTAGGGCAGGTTGTTTCATTTATTGATAAAGACAGCAACGGCAGAATATGGATTGGATCAATCACTCCTTACGTTGATAAAAAATTTAATGGTGGCTTAACACAATTTAGTGAAAACAAATTTACTGTTTACGACTCAACGAATTATCCTCTCGATAACTCAACCGGATTTATTGAAACTCCATATAACGATTTAATCTTCACTTCCGCAGGGAGAAATACTCAAACTTTGGAAGGTTCATATATTGCTTTGTTCAAAAATGGCGTATTTAAAAAAATTGATGAGTCTTCCGGTATTACTCTGCAGAACACTTTCTTATTTCCAAAAAATCTCACCAGTCCAATAGATAAAGAGGGCAATACATGGCTTGCGTTTGCAGGTATTTTTACAACATCATCAATAAATAAAAACAGTGCCGGTGTACTAATGTACGATGGCAGTAAGTTTCATCAATACTCCGATTTTATAAGTGAATTAAATAAGGAAAACATTCCGGTTCAAGTATACTATAGTAAAATAATGGATAAAATTTATCTGGGTACTTCAACTTTAACCTCTTCAAAGAATGAATTATTATCCGCAAATAATAAATCAATATTTGAGTTTGACAATGGGAAGTGGAAACCTTCAACTATTTTCAGTCAGATAAAAAGTCTAACGGATTTAAAATCTGGCAAATTAATAACTGATTTTAGTTATGGAAACACACTGTTCATTAAAAAAAATAAATTATTTCCTGAATTGTTAGTATTTCAAACTATACAAGCAATGCAGAGTTCTAAATACTCCGATCAAATATTCGCGAATAATAATGGGAATTGGGAAAAGTTTGATGCATATACCGCATTCCCAATACGCGAATCCACCGATGGTTTTATAGTTGGGACCGCAAAAGGATTTGGAATGTATTTACCGAATTATTCAAAAATGTTAACCCAAAAAGATGGATTATTGCAGCCGCTTGGGGGTATCCCAAATTTTTATTGCGATAGAAACGGTATTGTTTGGATATCCTACTCTTATTCTGCTCTCCCAGCATACGCTCAAACATTTAATACCGGATTAAATATTTGGGATGGTAAAAAATTAAGAAGCTACACTGAAAAAGATGGGTTGCTGAGTAATTACACATTTAATACTTATCAAGATAGTAAGATGAGGGTATGGATCCCTACTTCTAAAGGATTAACATCGGCCCTTGAGATTAAAAATAGTGATGGTGAACAGATACTAAAATTTCGAAATGTGGAATCAAATTCTCGAAAAATTTATAACACTACAAACATTTTGGAAACTAAAGGTGGTGATATTTATGCCTGGCAAAATTATGTTAGACCTGAGGGAGGTGGTTTAATAGGCGCCGATTTTTATTTGGGGAAGTATGATGGTGAAAAATTTATTGAATTCAAATCTCCCTTTAGTGAAATAGATAATAATCAGAAATACCAGTTGTTCGAACTTCGGGAAGATAATGAAGGGCGCCTCTGGTTCATGGGCTTATTCTCAGATAACATAAAAGAACTTACCTCAATAACCAGTAGGATTATGATATATGATGGAAAAAGATGGGCACGTCCCCCTAAAGAGTGGAATGTCCCCGGTGAGCAGTTGCATTACGTTGGCACTTTAAAAAGTGGTATGTACTTTTTAACCGTTGGTGGATTCTATCTATTTAATGGTAAAAAATTTATTAATCTAAGTGATACCGTTACCCCCACCGCTGATTTCAGAATATTAAAAGAAGCGAGTGTTGCCGGTACTCAAACTAATATACAATCTGGCGAGCGATTATATATAAGATTGAGAAATAGAGGGTTAGTAATTTTTGATGGCACTAATCTAAATTTTTACACAAAGAAGGAGGGACTTCCTTCAACAAATATTCATAATCCGGCTGTAGATCATAAAGGAAATATATTTTTTCAATTCCCTTCAGGTACTCTTCAAATCCGTGGCGATAAATTTCAAACTTATTATGACGATGAGAATGTAGTAACCGGAGGACCATATGGCAGTATTATGGATGGAGATGGAAATCTAGTTCAGTATTATAACGGTGTAGGACTGTATATCAACAAGAGTGAAACAAAAAGTTATCCATTAAAAATCTCCTCTGTGGTAGTAAATAAAAAATATCATTACTATCATTACCCCACTGATTATAATCACTCTCAAAATTCTTTCTTATTTAATTACGCGGCATTAAATTATAGAGATCCTCGGCAAACTTCTTATGAACATCTTTTGGAAGGATTTGATAAAGAATGGTCACGTCCATCTAATCTTCCATTTGTTGAATATCAAAATCTACCTCCCGGCAATTACAATTTTAGAGTTCGCGGAACAACTTCGAATGGAATGAAGACAAATGAAGCCAATTATTCGTTTACGATTAATTCACCGTGGTGGCTAACTTGGTGGGCATATGGGGCTTATTTTATAGGCTTTGTTGGAATTTTAGGCGGTGTTAGAAAGTATGAATTGGATAGAAGAAAAGAGAGAGAGAATAAAAGATTGCTCGAAGCTGAGAATGAGAGAAAGAGTAGGGAATTAGAAGAAGCACGACAATTACAATATTCAATGCTACCAAAAGAATTGCCACAACTTCCTCATCTCGATATAGCTGTTTACATGAAGACTGCTACTGAAGTAGGAGGTGATTATTACGATTTTCATATTCACCCGGATGGAACACTAACAGTTATTCTAGGAGATGCAACCGGTCATGGAATGATGTCGGGTATGATGGTTTCAATTATGAAATCACTATTTATGTCAGATCGAACAAATAAATCATTAAAACCATTTTTTGAGAACGCAAGCGCTTCAATAAAAGACATGCAGCTTGGAAGATTAATGATGGCGCTAACTTGTGTGCAGATTAACAATAATAGAATTGTTACTGCGAATGCCGGGATGCCTCCACTTTATATTTATAGAAAAAATTCGCAATCAGTTGAAGAAGTCGTTATAAATAATATGCCGCTTGGTGCAATGAAAGGAATTGAATATGAAGTGAAAGAAATAATTATTGAAAGAGGTGATACATTATTATTAATGAGTGACGGATTTGCGGAATTAATAAATGAGAATCATGAATTTTTTGGTTATAAGAGAGCCCGCAATGGTTTTGAAGAAGTAGCGAAAAATGATCCGGAAGCAATAGTGAATTATTTAAAAGAAGAGGGAAAACGTTGGACAGGCGGTAAAGACCCTGCAGATGATGTAACGTTTGTAGTAATAAAGGTAAAATAAAAAAAATAATTGTGCCAAATTTTAAGTTCTTTTTATCGATTACATTGAGTAACCCAGAACATGTTTGGGGATTTCATTCCATGAGATTTTCGACGCTGAAACAAGTTAAACATAACAATAAAGATCATGTTCATTATGTAATTGAAATAGTAGTGCCACAAATACTGAAGATAATGTGACGTTGGTAATTATAAAAATTAAATTATGCTGATCAACTGAAGAGAGTATGAAGTTTTATTAATTGAAATAAAGTTAATACTAAAATTATTTTAATATGTGAGAAGTGTAATTTGAAATCAAAATCAATTAAGGGAAGTTCCATTCCGGAAGTTAAAAGTGCGTTGGAAAAAAGCTTATTGGATGGATTTAAGCCAACGCTGGCTTTTGTATTTATATCTATCCGACATGAGCGGGATGAGTTGATAAATATACTGGATAATCATGGTATCCAGATATTCGGGGTTACTTCTAGCGGTGAAATATGCGATAGTGAAGTTCTGCATGAGAGTATTTCGATTCTTCTAATGGATATGAGGAGAGCAAACTTTAAGATCATGCTGGAAGAATATGGAAATGCAGATCCGGTTGAATTAGCAAAAACCATGACCGGCAATGCAATGAAGCTTTATGAGAATCCGGCATTCATTCTCTCAAATAGTGTTGCTAACATTACAGAAATGGCTGTCGGCGAAAAAATTCTTTATAGTATCTCGGAGGTAGCCGGTAAAGATGCCGTAATTTGGGGCGGAGGTGCGGGTGATGACCTTAGATTTAAGGAAACTTTTACATTCACAAATAATAGAGAAACGAATAATGGAATTCTCCTTCTTGTATTTGATAATGATAATGTTATTGTAAAAGGCAGAGCTGCTACTGGTCAAAAACCGGTTGGCACTCAAAAGACAATTACTAAAGTTGAGGATAACTGGATTCTGGAGATTGATAATCAGCCGGCAGCGGAATTTATGCCGAAATTTCTCGGCTTAAACTTAACTGAAGAAAAGTATAAAGAGTTTAATATCGGTACTGTAATACTCAGTCTTTCAAAGGAAAAAGGGGAACCGTTAATCCGTTCTTCAATGGGATTAAATTGGGATAATAAAGGAATGGCGGTCTCCGGCAGAGTAAATGTAGGCGATAAAATACGCTTAACGCTGCCGCCTGATTTTGAAGTGATTGAAGAAGTAAGCGCGGATGCAAAGAAAATTCAATCAGCAGAAATACCCGAAGCCGATGCACTTCTTATGTTTTCATGTATTGGAAGACTGGATGTTTTTGGTCCTCTTACATCAGATGAAGTAAATGGGATTAGAAACGCATTTCAAGTTCCGATGGCCGGATTTTTTACTTATGGCGAGTATGGCAGAGCAACTGGCGGCAATAATGAATTTCATAACATGACTTGCTGCTGGGTTGCATTAAAAGAAAAATAAATGAATCAGAAAATTGAAAATATTATTAAGCTAATTCAGAGTAATCAAAACATTACAGATGAAGAGAAAAACTATACAGTTAATGCTTTGCAGGATATTAATAAGGAATTAGAGATAACTGCTTTCAAACTTGATAGAACGGAAAAAATTAAGAAAACAACTTCCATTCTTCTTGAAGAAACAATTGAAGAGCTGGAGCAAAAAAGAAAAGCAGTTGAAGCGCAAAACCGCGAACTGGAAATTGAAAAATCTCTCGAGAAAGTCCGAACAGTAGCTATGGCGATGAGGAAACCGGATGATATGCTTGAGGTTTGTAAAACAATTTCTCTTCAACTTGAGTTTTTAGGCGTTGCCGAAATCCGCAATGTGCAAACCGCAATCTTTTACCAGGAGAGAGGTTCTTACACAAATTACGAATATTATTCTAAGCACTATAAAACCTTTATTACAGAAACTACGTATACAAATAATGAGCTGCATCAGGAATTTGCCGAGAAAATGATAAAAGGCAAGGGAGAATTTTTCATTACTCATATTATAGGGGAAGAAGTTATAGATTGGATTGCTTATCAGAAAACGACAAATGTTTTTATTGATAACTACCTTGAAACCGCCTCATCGCTAAACTATTATTGGTTTTCACTCGGACCGGTTGCTTTAGGGATTTCAACTTATCAGCCTCTGACGGAAGATGAAATAATTTTATTCAAAAGATTCCTTAAAGTATTTGAACTGTCATATCAAAGGTATCTGGATATTGAAAAAGCTGAAGCACAGGCTAGAGAAGCGCAAATTGAAGCGGCATTGGAAAGAGTGAGAAGTAAAAGCATGGCGATGTATACTTCGGCAGATTTGAGCGTGGTAGTATTCGAAATGTTTATTGAATTGATAAAGCTTGATGCCCAGCTTGACAGATGTATTATTATGATAGTTGATCCTAAGACTCTGGATATTAACTGGTATCTCTCCGGTAAAGAAGGACTACTATCAAACAATGGATTTCTTGTAAATAATAATGCTCACCCTTCCCACCAAGCATATCTGGAAGGTTGGCGTAAGAAACGTAAAAAGTGGGATTATTATTTAGCGGGAGATGAGAAAAAAAAATGGGATTCCTTCGGGTTCACTCAAACCGGTCTTGCACATTTACCGGATTTTATAAAATTAGATATGTCTGCAGTAGAGGCTATTCACCTGACAATTTCTTCAGATGATTTTGGCTGCCTTATTGCAAGCAGTCTTTCTCCATTGTCGGACGCACATGCGGATATAGTGGAAAGGTTTACTAAGGTTTTTAATCAGACTTATACAAGGTTTCTCGACCTACAAAAAGCCGAAACACAAAAGAAAATAATCCAAGCCGAGAACGAACGTAAATCCATGGAACTTGAAGAAGCGCGTAAACTTCAGCTTGCCATGCTTCCAAAAGAATTGCCGAAACTATCGAAGCTGGATATTTCAGTTCATATGCAGACAGCCACAGAAGTAGGAGGAGATTATTATGATTTTTCATTCAAAGATAATGGTTCGTTGAATATCTGTATTGGAGATGCAACTGGTCATGGTCTCAAAGCCGGTACAGTAGTTTCAATAATGAAATCCCTATTTATAGCTGATTCCGTAAGACTCGATATAAAAAAATTTTTTACTTCCTCAAATGAAACTTTGAAGAAAATGTCTTTAGACAGAATGATGATCGCCTTTGCAATGGTCAATATCTGGGGTCAGCAGATAAAAATTGCCAATGCCGGTATTCCTCCTGTTTTCATTTACAGGAAAGAAAATAAATATGTAGAAGAAATAGCTTTACACGGTTTACCCATAGGGGCTATGAGAAATACTGATTATAGGATTTATTCAACTGAATTGAATGAAGGAGATACTATTTTATTACTTAGTGACGGATTACCTGAGCTCCAGAATAAAGATAATGAAATGTACGGTTACGAAAGACTTAAAAAAATATTTACTGAAAACGGAAATAAAAACTCCGGTGAAATTATTTCAGTTCTTAAGGAGGAATGTAATAACTGGAAAGAGAATAGAGAACAGAATGATGATATTACTTTTATTGTAATAAAAGCAAAATGATAAAACCTTATTATTAATCATAGAAAGGATAATAGTATGAGAATTATGGTTGTGGATGACGAGCATGATATGAAACTGTTATTTGAACAGCGGTTTCGTAAAGAAATAAAATCTGGGCAATTAGCATTTATGTTTGCTTTTTCGGGAGAGGAAGCCCAAGATTACCTTACTACTAATGGCACGACGGAAGTAAATCAGATCCTTTCGGATATAAATATGCCTGGCATGAACGGATTAGAACTTTTAAAATGGATAAAAAGTAATTATCCCGAATTGAAAGTTGCAATGATTACGGCTTACGGTGATGAAAATAATTATCGGCAGGCAAAAGAATATGGTTGCGATGACTATATGACGAAGCCTATTGATTTCGAACAATTGAAGGTCAAGGTCTTACCCTAAATCTAATAAAAACAAAATCTCAGGAATAGGATGGCAAAAAAAATAGCAATTGCTAAATCGCCAAAGGTTAAAAAAGATTCAATAGAAAAACAGTTAGCACAACGCGAAGCAGAACTGGCGATAATAAGCAGTGTAAGTGAAGCAATTTCAAAACAACTTAGTATTGATACAATAATCAAAATTATCGGTGATAAAGTTAGAGATATCTTTAAAGCTGAGGTTACCGAAATCCTTCTATTGGATGAATCTGCAAATACTATTCATGTTCCATATTCTTTCTATCGTGATTATCAGGAAGCAGAGTCGTTCCAGCTTGGAGAAGGACTTACATCTAAAATTATTAAATCCGCAAAACCATTAGTCCTCGGTACTTTTCAAGAGAGTCTACAGTTGGGAGTTCTTGTACAATCAGAAGAGGAAAAAACCGAAACATACATTGGTGTTCCGATCATCGCGGGTGATAAAGTAATTGGTGTGGTGAGCATCCAGAGTTATAAGAAAAATGACTATAATGAAGAAAAAGTCCGCTTACTTACAATTATTGCAACAAATATGGGTGTTGCTTTACAGAACGCTACACTGTTTGATGAAACCAAAAGATTACTAAATGAAACTGAACAGCGATCTGCTGAGCTTGCAATTATTAACAGCGTGGGCGAGGCAATGTCAAAGCAGCTGGATGTTACTACAGTAACAAAAATAGTAGGTGATAAAGTAAAAGAAATATTCCGTTCCGAGGTGACAGAAATTCTATTGTTAGATGAAACCTCTAACATGATTCATGTCCCTTACTCCTTTTATAATGGTTATCAAGTTGTGGAGCCATTTGAACTTGGTGCCGGTCTAACATCTAAAGTAATTAATTCCCGCAAACCTCTCATGTTCTCAAATTTGGTTGATCAGAACGAAGCCGGCGCAATTACCGATGCTAATGTTGGCGAGGCTGATGAAACAGAATCTTATTTGGGTGTTCCTATACTATTTAACGATAAAATTCTTGGGGTAGTCAGCATCCAGAGTTATCAGAGAAATGCCTATAATGAAAATGATGTTCGTCTCCTTTCCACGCTCTCAACAAACATGGGAGTAACTTTACAAAACGCAAAACTTTTTGAAGAAACTAAAAGACTGTTAACCGAAACGGAACAGCGTACCGCAGAATTGGCAATTATAAATAGTGTTGGTGATGCGATGTCGAAAGAACTTGATATCAATACGGTTACCAAAATTGTCGGCGATAAGGTACGTGAAATATTTCACACTGAAGTAACAGAAATATTACTATTGGATCATGAAAAAGGAATTATTGAAATACCATATTCATACTACAATGGTTATCGAACTTTTCAGCCATTTCAATTAGGGGAAGGATTAACATCAAAAATAATTAACTCACGAAAACCATTGTTGCTCAATAATATTGAAGATCAAATTAAGCAAGGCGCAATAATCCAAAGTGATGAAGATAAAACCGAATCTTATATGGGAGTACCGATTTTATTCGCTGAGAAAGTGCTTGGTGTAGTTAGCATCCAGAGTTACCAGCAAAACGCTTACAATGAAAATAATGTGAGACTTCTTTCAACACTTTCGGCAAATATGGGAATTGCTCTTCAGAATGCCAGATTGTTTGATAGTACAAATAAACTTTTAGAAGAATCCAAACAACAGGCAATTGAGCTGGGTATTATTAATAGTGTTGGAGAAGGCTTAGCTAAACAGCTGGATTTTCAGGCAATTGTTGATTTGGTTGGTGAAAAAATTAGGGAGGTGTTTAATGCGCAAGTTGTATCAATTTCAACTTATAACGCCAATGATGATACCATTCACCATAGATATGTAGTTGAAAAAGAGGAACGCTATTATTTCGATCATCCTATTGGAATTGATCCCGATAGAAAGGAAATAGTTGAAACCAAAAAACCTTTAATATTCGGGTCAAGTCAGGAAATTATTGAGCACAGCGGGGAACAAGTGCTTGAAGGAGAAATGCCCGAATCATTTTTAGGCGTTCCAATTATTCATAACCAAACAACTACAGGAATTATTACAATACAAGATCTCGATAGAAAAAATCTTTATTCTGAAAAAGATGGACAGCTCCTTCTCACACTTGCCTCGAACATGGGTGTGGCTCTCGAGAATGCTAGATTATTTGAGGAAACAAAAAGATTGTTAAATGAAACTCAGCAAAGAAATGTTGAACTTGCCATTTTAAATGCTATTCAAGAAGGATTAGTGATGGAGATGAATTTTAACTCTATTATTAATCTTGTCGGAGATAAATTCAGAGAGGCATTGGGATTCCTGGACCTGGGTATCAGAATCTATGATAAAGAGAAAAATATTTTACATTTCCCTTACGAGTATGAGCATGGGGAAAAATTACAAATCGATTCAATGGAACCAACACCTCTTTCTAAATATGTTCTGGATTCCGGTAAAATGCTTCTTCTTAAGAAAAATACAAACGAGGAGAAGGAGAAACTTGGAATCTTCGGCAAAACAACAATTCCAGGAACCGATATTAGCAAGTCGCTGATTATGGTGCCTATTCTTCTTGGCAGCGATGCTAAAGGATTGATATTAATAGAAAATTATGAAAAAGAAGATGCGTTTAATGAGTCAGATATCCGCCTGCTCACAACTGTTGCAAATAGTATGAGTGTTGCGCTTGAGAATGCACGTTTGTTTGATGAGACAAACCGGTTATTAAAAGAAACCGAACAGCGTACCGCAGAATTAGCAGTTATTAATAGCGTACAGGAGGGACTCGCAAAAGAATTAGATATGAAGAGTATCTATAATCTTGTGGGGGATAGACTTTGTAAATTATTCGATTTACAAACTCTTGTAATTAGAACGTTTGATCATGAAAAAGCTCTTGAAATTTGGCAGTACGCTGTTGAAAAGGGAGAACGGCTTGATGTTGAACCACGTCCATTTAACTGGGCAAATAAAATATTGATTGAAACTAAACAATCGCTTGATATTCGTGAAAACTATGTAGCAACTGCAAAAAAATATGGTGGATCGGGAGTATCTAAAGGTAAGCCCCCTAAATCGGCAGTGTTTGTTCCAATGATAGCAGGTGATCTTGTGCTTGGCTCCATAAGTTTACAAAATGTTGATAAGGAAAACGCTTTCAGCGATTCTGATGTGAGATTGCTAACTACAGTTACAAACAGCATGATTGTTGCACTCGAAAATGCAAGATTATTCGACGAAACTTTACGGTTGCTCGAGGAAAGTAAAAAACGTGCCGCGGAATTGAGTACGGTTAATAGTATCAGCCAGGCTATTGTTGGACACCTCGAAATCGATAAATTAATAAATCTTGTAGGTGATAAAGTAAGGGATTTGTTCAAAGCTAATATTGTATACTTGGCACTGCTCAATAAAGAAAGCAGCATGATTGAATTTCCTTATGGATATGGAGAAGACTTCCCGGATTTGGAATTGGGGAGCGGATTAACTTCAAAAATCATTCTTCAAAAAGTGCCGCTGCTGTTAAATACTGAGGTAGATAAGAAGGCTGAGCAGTTAGGTGTTCAAAGAATTGGAGTTCCATCGGCATCCTATCTCGGCGTTCCTATTCCTGTTGGGGATGAAATTATTGGTGTTCTCAGTGTGCAGAGTATTGAAAATGAAAATGTGTTTAATGAAGATGATATGAGACTTCTTGGTACAATTGCCGCGCATGTAGGTATTGCGATAAATAATGCAAACGCATACAAAGAATTAAATAGAACTTTAGAAAATTTACAGGCAACGCAAGATCAGTTAATTGCACAAGAAAAACTTGCATCTCTCGGTCAACTTACAGCGGGCATAGCGCACGAAATTAAAAATCCGTTAAACTTTGTGAATAATTTTTCTGAATTATCAATTGGGCTCGTAGATGATTTGCGCGATGAGTTTGACAACCTGAGAGAAACTTTAGCTGGTAAGGATTTGGAAGAAATAAATGATATTCTTGATTCACTAAAACAAAATTCCGAAAAAATTAAAGAGCATGGAAAACGGGCTGACAGCATTGTTCACAGTATGCTTCAACATTCACGCGGCAAAACTGGAGAGAAGCAATTGACTGATATAAACGCAATGCTTGATGAGGATCTCAATCTTGTTTTTCATGGAATGCGCGCGCAGGATGCTACATTTAATATCAAGATTGAAAGAGAATACGATTCAAGAATCAGTAAGATTAATGTAATCCCGCAAGATATTAGCAGAGTATTTCTAAATGTCTTAACAAATGGATGTTATGAGGCTCATCGAAAGAAGCTGGAATTAAAAACCGAGGTACCCGCAGAAATTAGAGTAAAAACGGTTGAAACTGATAAGCATATTGAAATTAAAATTCGCGATAACGGCAATGGCATTCCAGAAAAGATTAGAGGGGATTTGTTTACTCCTTTCTTCACAACAAAACCAACCGGAAAAGGTACAGGACTCGGATTATCAATTAGTTATGATATTGTAGCAAGGGAACATCAGGGGGAATTGCTGTTCGAAAGTGAAGAGGGAAAATACACTGAATTTATAATCAGATTACCAAAAAACTTAAAGAACTAAATTATTATGAACGAATTTACACCGACAATACTTGTCGTAGATGACGAACCCGATCTTGAATTATTGATTAAACAAAAATTCAGAAAGGAAATAAAAAATCAAAAATATAATTTTAAGTTCGCTTGTAATGGTATTGAAGCACTCAAAAAACTTAATGAAGATAAACTTATTGAGCTGGTTTTGACAGATATTAATATGCCCGAGATGGATGGATTGACTCTGCTGGCTAAAATCAAGGAGATGAACAATCCACTGCTTCATTCGGTAATTGTTTCGGCGTATGGCGATATTTTTAATATTCGCTCGGCAATGAATGGCGGGGCTTTCGATTTTATAGTGAAACCTATCGATTTAACCGATCTGGAAATTACGATCAAAAAAGCGTTGGATAATTTAGAAACTTTTAAAACCGCATTAAAATCTAGGGAAGAATTAATAGTAGTGAGAAAAGAGTTTGAAGAAGCAAGAACCCTCCAACTTTCGATGCTTCCCAAAGAAATCCCGCAAAACAATAAATTTGATATAGGAGTTTATATGGAAACCGCCAGCGAAGTTGGTGGTGACTATTATGATTTCTCCGAAAAAAATGACGGTTCTTTTAATCTCGCAATTGGAGATGCTACAGGACATGGAATGAAAGCGGGGATAATGGTTTCGATAATGAAGACTCTATTTATTACTAATTCCACTCACCATGATCTTGAAGATTTTTTCAAGCTTGCAAATAGAGCAATAAAATCATTAAATCTTGGGCGAATGATGATGGCATTCACCATGCTCAATATTAAAAATAACCGTGTACAATTTATAAATGCGGGTATGCCTCCAATCTTTTTATATAAAAAAGATGATAATAAAATTGTGGAGTTTGAAGATCATTTTATGCCCCTGGGTGCAATGTTGGACCTGAACTTTAAAGTGACGGAGTTTGAGATAAATTCAGGAGATGCAATATTAATACTAAGTGATGGGCTTCCAGAATTATTCAATTCTGAAAATGAATATTATGGTTACAAGCAGGTACAAACAGAATTTTTAAGCAAGGCTTCAAGTACAAAGGAGGAAATTATTGAAAATTTCAAAAGGAGTGCCTTGAATTGGACAAATCAAGTTGATCCGGTTGATGATGTAACTTTTATCGTCACAAAAATAAAATGATTTTAAATCTCAATTATAAAGTCGCTAGTGTATTAATTAATGAAGCTGTAATAAATAGGAGTTAATATGAATTTCACAACAAATGAAGTATATAACGCGGTAGTATTTTCTTTTAAAGGAAAATTAATGGGTGGACCTGAAGCGCAGGAATTCCACAATACCCTTGATAGTTACTTAAAGCAGGGAAAGAAGAACATAATTGTTGAATTAAGCGATGTTAAATTCGTTAATAGTTCGGGACTCGGCAATATTGTTAGGGGGTTTAGTACTGTAAATGATGCAGGTGGGAAAATGAAATTAGCGGGTGTTCTTGATAAAATTGATGGACTGCTCTCAATTACAAAACTTAACAATATTTTTGAACAGTACAAGACTGTTGAAGAGGCAGCTAAAAGCTTTTAATTTTTTTTATCATTAAAATCATTAAGAAATCCTTGGTATAGCAAGGGTTTCTTAATTTCACCATCTATATTCTTTAGTGAATCATTACGCCTTTCACTTGAACTTCAGCCAACTTTCCCCCAATTTACCAAAGCTTATTTATTAAGTAGATCACAACTATATTAAATTCAAAATATTCTTGAGGAATCAATGGCACACAATATTCAGAGTATTAATTCATTAATTAAAAAAAACAAAATTGAGTTTATTGATTTAAAGGCGATAGACCTCCCCGGGAGGCTACATCATATCACTCTGCCGGTTCATGAAAAGATAATGGAAAAATTAGTTCATGAAGGAGTGGGGTTTGATGGTTCCAGTTACGGATTCCGTAAAGTTGAAAACAGTGATATGATTCTCATCCCTGATCTTGATACCGCAGTAATTGATTTATTTAGAGATGCTCCTACGCTTAGTTTTTATGCAAACATTGTTTTAACAGATGAGAAACGTTCCCGCTTTTCTCAGGATGGCAGATTTTTAGCACAGCAGGCTGAAAAGTTGTTAAAGGAAATTACCGGTTGCGATAAATCGTGGTGGGGACCGGAATTCGAATTTTATATTTTTTCAAAAGTTGAATATGATACAAGGACTTCAACTTCCTATTACCAAATTGAACATGCCGAGGAATTTTATAAGAAGGCGTATCATGCCGCAAATCCATTCGATATCTATGATGATTTTAGAGATGAAGCGTGCAAGCTGCTTTCTAAATATGGAATTAAAGTTAAGTATCACCATCATGAAGTAGGTGAAAGAGGCCAGCAGGAAATTGAAACTTATTTTTCCGACCTATTATCCACCGCGGATAATATTGTTACTGCTAAATATATATTGTTCAACTTTGCCCGGCAGAGAGATTTATTCATTACATTTATGCCTAAACCAATGTACCAGCAGGCGGGTAATGGAATGCATCTTCATCTTTATTTAACAAAAAAAGGGAAGAATGCTTTCTATAAAAAGGGTGAATATGGAAATATGAATCAGCTTGGAAGATATTTTATTGGCGGTATGCTGAAACACGCACCAGCACTTTCGGCATTCACTAATCCTTCAACTAATTCATATAAAAGGTTGGTCCCCGGTTTTGAGGCTCCAGTAGCACTCACGTATGGAATGGGAAATAGAGCTTCAGCAATACGAATACCCAAATATGTGAACAATGAAGATGAGACAAGATTTGAATATAGACCACCGGATGCGACAGCGAATCCATATTTATGTTTAACCGCAATGCTTTTAGCGGGGATTGACGGAGTTGTTAATAAGATCGATCCAATAGCTGAAGGTTTTGGGCCTATTGATAAAAACTTTTTGGAAGATGATGAAATACGGAGCAAAATAAAAATGCTTCCTAGAAATCTAGAGGAGGCAATTGACGCATTAAACGCCGATAATGAGTTCTTGAAACGAGGAAATATTTTTACTGAAGAATTGCTTGATCAGTGGATAAAAATTAAAAATGAGGAAATTCATTCAATTGGTACTATGCCGCATCCGTTCGAATTCAAAATGTATTTTACACTATGATATTGAGTTGATGATTACCGGTTGATTATGAAATTAGCAAATCAATGGGGGCATGAAGTGATTTAAAGTTAGAAAAGCCATCTGTAGATGGCTTTTCTTGTTTTGGTTTCAATGTCAGAATTAGAGTGAACTGGAAATAACCGCAATTTGGGTCTGCAGATTTAATTTTTATTCATTTCATTCGATAATAACCTGGATAATTATCGAAAAAATGTCTTTTGAGAATATATAATGAATAAAAAATTGAACATGCACAAAATCTTACTTGTCGTTATTCTATTGTTTTCCGGTGCATTCAATGATGTAATACTTCCTTATGTAAATCTTAAAAAGATAGATTCACTTCTTACTAAATTAAATACAGCTAATCCGCGGGAAAATCTAAAAACCTATATCGAACTACTCGGCATCAACAACCGGGTTCAACCAGCTAAATCAATTGAATATGGGAATAAAGCACTTGGGCTTGCGAGAAAATTAAATGATTTAAAAGCTGAAGGGGATATTTATTATTTAATTGGACTGAGCTTTCATTCCCAGAGCGATTATAACACAGCACTAAAATATTATGATTCCTCATACGCGATTCGTAAAAAGATTAATGATAATGTTGGCATTGGAGAATACTTAAATAGATACGCAATGATTTGTGAAGTGAGGGGAGAATATGAGAAAGCCACCGAGATTTGCTTGCAAGCCATTAATATCCTTGAAAAGGAAAATGACCCTAAAGCATTAGCCAGGGCTTATAATAGTCTTGGCATAATTTATTATATAACCGGAGATATAGAAAAAGCTAAAGAGCAGTCATATAAAGCTTTGAGCTTTAGTGAACTTGTCAAAGATGATATGATTCACGCTACTTCACATGAACATCTCGGGATTATTTACATCAAGCTAAAAGATTACGATAAAGCCCTCTATCATGTGGAAAGTACTATTGAACTTAGAAAAAAAGCTAATGACCGAATTGGATTAGGGGGAGCATATGGAAATTTGGGACTTATCTACAGGGATTTAAAAAGATTTGATGAATCGCTGAAATATTTTAATGAATCTCTTATTATAAGAAAGGAACTAAACAGCAAGAGGAGCATCGCCGCGTCTCTTGCGGGTATTGGAATAACATATTATGAGATGGGTGAGTATGAAAAAAGTCTGAGCCATCTTCTCCAGGCTTATGAAATTAGGAAAGCGTCAAACGATAAAAGGGGAATTGTGGCATCTTCTAACAGGCTGGCAAATACCTATTTTAAAATGAATGATTTCAAAAACGCATATCAATATTTAAAGATTGCGAAGAATGAAAACGACTCATTGATGAATGAACAAAAGTTAAAAACAATAGCCGAACTTCAGGAAAAATATGAAAGAGAGAAAAGGGATCAGAAAATTTTATTGCTGCAAAAAGAGAATACAATACAAACCTATTTTAGAAATTCTTTATTGATAATAACTTTGATGCTCACAGTAATAGTTGCTTTTGTTGTAAGAGCATATAGATCCAAAAGAAAAACTAATGATATACTGATTGAAAATAATAGTAAGATTACGATGCAAAAGGAAGCACTTCAGCTATTGAACGAACAACTCAAAGAAACCAACGCAGCTAAAGATAAATTCTTCTCAATAATTGCGCATGATTTAAAGAGTCCTTATCAAGGTTTGCTGGGATATTCGCAACTGCTATCAACTGAATATGCAACATTGACTGAAGCGGAAAAAATATCGTTTATTGGAAATATTGAGCAGTTAAGCAATAGCACATACAAGTTATTAGAAAATCTGCTTGAATGGGCTAGGCTGCAAACGGGCAAAATGAATTTTATACCAGAAAAATTTGACTTACTGCTTGAACTTTATCCCACTTTCTCATTATTGAAACAGACATCCCAAAATAAAAAAATAGAGTTTACATACTCAATTGATAAAAATGTATCTGTATTCGCCGATGTGAATATGGTTTCTTCAATTGTAAGAAACCTTGTTGCCAATTCAATTAAGTTTACCAATCAAGGGGGAAAGGTAACTCTAAATTCATCGATAAAAGGGGATTACGTTGAAATAGCAGTGAAAGATACTGGCGTTGGCATCAAACCGGAAAAACTTGAAACACTATTCAAAATTGATAAGAGTACAAGCACTGATGGAACTGCAAATGAAAAGGGAACAGGGCTTGGATTACTTCTATGCAAAGAAATGATCGAAAGACATGGAGGTAAAATTTGGGTTAAAAGCCGAGTTAATGAAGGAAGTACTTTCTTTTTTACATTACCACTTTCTGACATGTAATTAAAATCTAACGAACTGTTTTGCTCAACCTCCAGATACTGCCGATAGGTCCTTCACTCGCTTCCAATTATCCGAGCGGATAAAATCATTATTGTCCCGGGACAGGAGCAATTCCTCAACCATTATTGTAGAGACGCCATATATGGCGTCTCTACGAGAAAAAAACCGGTTGCGGAAGATGCTGACGGATCAATAATGAATCACAACTATAAAATTGAAAATATCCGTGTCGAAAAGTCAAATGCAGATGCATCAATAGAGAATTACAACTAAGAAAAGGATAATATAACCCTCTCAATGGTAAATGCAGTAGCCTCAATGTTAAATCACAAGTTCGCAATAGATAATATCTCCGTCTCAATGTAAAAACCAAACGCATCAACGGTGAATAAAAATGATTCAACTCCTAACATTGATGTCTCAAAAACAAAAGAAACGCGATCTATCGGGTCTCTACCCATTTTCTATAATCAGTTTTCAACACTATCATGTATCCCTCTTCTTGCATCGAAAATAGTCAAAACCTAATTTGTAATTAAAATTTTGGGAAAAGAGAGGAATTTCCATATTTATGATCATATCTAAATCCAAATCGGGCGGTGCGGCAGAGGAGAAATAGAAAAAAGTAAAGTAGCTCAAACTCCTTCTCTTAAAAAGAGAAGGGGAGCTGGGGGATGAGTTCTGAAAAAGTAAAATGTGAAGCATCATTGAAAATCTTACCGTATATTAATTCCCGTATTAACCATGTTTAATATTTTGAATAGTTAATGTGTGAACAGGTTCAAAATCTTACAGCTTAATTTTTTGAATAACTTAATTATATTTCCTTCTTTACTCACTTTTTCAATCTTTAAATGTTACTTCGTAACAGAAAGATAGTTTAAACTTGCCTCAAGAAATTGATAAGCTTACAGCAATAATTGTGGATGATGAGCTTCATGGAAGAGAAAATCTCAAGATGATAATTGATAAATATTGTCATGAGGTTAATGTTCTCGGTATAGCCAACTCAGTAGTTGATGGAAAGAATCAGGTAAAGCTGCATCACCCCGATGTAGTATTCCTTGATATCAATATGCCCGTTCTTGATGGTTTTGATTTTCTGGATGATTTTGATGAACGGGATTTTATGGTAGTCTTTGTTAGCGCCTATGAAGAGTATGGAATCAAAGCTCTAAAAGCCGGCGCAGTGGATTATATTCTGAAACCGGTAAATATCAAAGAACTGAAACTAACCGTAAAAAAACTATTATCAATAAAAAATAAAATCGGCGTGCCGGCGCAGATTAATGAAACCAATAAACTTGTAATCCCTTCGGCTCACGGTTTTAATGTTTTTATTATTGATGAGATAATCAGACTTGAAGCCGAGGGGTGCTATACTAAAGTTATAAGTCAAAATGGAAAGAGTGTAATTGTATCAAGAATACTTAAAGACTTTGAAGAAATTCTTCCCCAAAATAAATTCTTCAGAATTCATAAATCGCACATAGTTAATTTGAGCCTAATAAAAGATTATTCAAAACTGAGCGGCGGTCAGGTTACAATGACCGACGGTAGCAAGGTTGAAATATCACGCAGAAGGACAAATGAGTTTATCGCAAAAATTAAATCAGTGTTAAAATCTGTTTAAATATGAGAAGCTTCATTTATTCACTGATCATAATTTTTATTTTAACCTATCAATTGGTTTATTCTCAAACGCCCCCCTATTATCATTACACCCCTTCAGTAGGACTTGCGTCATCGACAGTTTATGATATCATTCAGGACAGTAATGGTTTTATCTGGATAGCAACATTAAATGGTTTGAACCGCTTTGATGGAAGCAGATTTTTAACTTACCAGAAAACTGATGGACTTAATTCTAATTCAATAACCTCGCTCATGGAAGGAAATAATGGTGAGCTTTATATCGGCAATTATGAAAGCGGAATTAATGTTTTATATAAAGGCAGAATTGAAAGCTATAGAACCAAAGTTAAAGACGCTGAATTCCGGACTACTTATCTGACTGACACGAAGGAACATATTTATGCCTATGGCCCATTTACGAATATTGTAAAAATAGCGAAGAAGGGAATTGCTAAAACTGATGATTTCTTTAATCCCAGGACGCAGGCAGCTAATCCTAATCTCAACAGAATAATTAAAACCGGCGAAGAACAGCTGCTTCTGTTAACATCCAAAGGATTATTCGGGTTTGATGGCAGCACTATTTCAAAATATAATATTCCCGGCTTAGAGGAGAAAAATTTAAATTGCGGGGCGGCTGATAAAGATGGGAATATTCTAATCGGTACCGAGGGAGCGATCTACCGAATCAATGATAAAAAAGTAATCGCTACTTATTCCATTAATCTTTTTTCTGAAAATAATGTTTCCAATTTAATTGTTGATTCACGGGGCGGTATTTGGTTTTCTATTTCAGGAAAAGGATTTTATACTATTCCGGCAGGATCGGATGAAATTATAAATATCGGTTCCAAGCTTGATCTTAAAACCACGCAGATAACCAAATTTATTGAAGATAACGAGGGCAATATATGGATAGCCACGTTCGGCAAAGGAGTGTATTGCCTTACTAATATTTATTTGCTGAATTATTCGGAGGATGATGGGCTCGTAAATAATTATGTTAATTCTGTACTTAAAGTATCATCGGGCAGATTGCTAATCGGCACCATAAACGGAATTAGTATTTTAGAAAACGGTTCAATCAATCAGCTACTGTACAATTCCGGGCGGGCAATCAACGGATACATAAATAATCTTATAAAGAAGGATAACAATATTTATGTTTCACTTACCTCAAATGAGTCAGAATCCATAGAAGTATTTTATAAAGATTTGAAGCTGCAGATTTCAAGGCTTCAATCGATCTGCGAAACCTCCAACGGATTATTTTTGTTCGGAGGCATCGGCAACAATATTGTAGTTCAGAAGGAGTTTAAAAATAATAAGTATCCCGAATGGAATTATCTGTTCGATCTGAAAGCTCAGCTTAATAGAATAAATATTATCAAGGAAGATTCAAAAAAAAATATCTGGGTAGGAACAGGTTTAGGGCTTTGCAGAATCACAGATTGGATTGGAAAAGAAATTGGCGGGTGGAAAAAAACTTATTATATAAATGATCCGGTATTAGGGGCCAAGATTAATTCTGTTTATGAAGATAATGAGGGAAATGTCTGGTTCGCCGGATTAAACGGAGTTGCGCGATATAATTCTATTGACAATTCTATCAAACATTTTATAAACTTCTCAGGGCATGATCTTACTTCTTCAAACTCAATAGCTATGGATAAAAGGGGGAGAATCTGGATCGGAAATATGAAAGGAGTTTATATAATTCATGGAGATTCAGTAAAGTATCTCAATAGTCAAACAGGACTTCCTTCAAATGAGGTACTTTCTATAGAATACGATAACCGGAACGATAAAATGTATATAGGAACGAGCAATGGATTATCTGAACTGAGTTTAAGTTTATTTGAAAATTATAAACAGATGTCCCCAGCACTTCATCTCAATAATTTTACCGCTGGTAATTTAAAGTTCACTGATAAAAATAATCTAGAGTTTGAAAGAGATCAGAATAATATAGCCGTTGATATTTCGGCTATAAACTACTCTTCCCCATCAACAATCAAATACCGATACAAGTTAAATAATATTATTACCGAGACCGGAAATAATAAAATAAATTATGCTTCGTTGGAGAATGGTGATTATCAACTGGAAATTTTTGCCAAAACTCAAAATTCCGGCTGGAGTAAACCTTATATAATTACATTCCGGATTCTTCCTCACTTCTATGAAACTATTTGGTTTTATGCACTGCTGTTTGCGCTTCTGATCTGTTTTCATCTCATGTTTATTTACTGGCGCATCAGATTGAATAGAAAAAAAATTAAGAAAGAACTTGAACTAGCCGAAAGAATTAACGAACTCAAGCACCAAGCGCTTTCGGCAATGATGAATCCCCACTTTATATTCAATTCGCTTAATTCTGTTCAGTATCTGATCAACAGCAAAAGAAATGAGGAAGCGAATGATTATATAGCGGTGATGGCGAAGCTGATAAGGAAAAATCTTGAAACAGCCGGTGATGCTTTTATTCTTTTATCAGAAGAGATTAGCAGACTAAAACTCTATCTTGATTTAGAAAAGCTCCGATTTCAAGATAAATTTATCTATGAGATTTTCATCGGGGATGATATAGATACAAATTCTTTAATGATACCCAATATGATAATCCAGCCCTTTGTTGAAAACTCTCTTTGGCATGGGATAATAAATTCGGGTATTGAGGGATTATTGAAAATCTCTTTTCAATTTGAGGAAGTGGATATTGATTCAGCTATATATAAATCACTTGTAATAAGAGTAACAGACAATGGAGTGGGGATAAATGAAGCTAAAAAGAGCAAGAAGGAAGATCATATTTCAAAAGGAATACAGATTATCGAAGAGCGTTTAAGGCTGCTGAGCGCTAGAATGGAAATTCCAAAGCCAATAATGTTTGAGGATTTAAACTCTGTGAACAGTAATTTACATGGAACAGAAATAATCATTTCTCTTCCTCCACCTCTTTATAAAATAAGTTAGTAGTTAATATTCCCCGTTTTTGCCAGCCGTTTATTTATATAATCATACCGTTTACTTATTAAAATCTTCCGATAACTGATTCGCAGTTGCCGCATGAAGCCTTGATTTATAGTTTCGTACAAAATTCAAACGGAAAAAATTGAAAAGCATAAAAAAGTTGATCGAATTATTCAGCAAAAAATCGGTTTCCCCGCCTCTACTAATCATTAAAAAGGGGGGTACAGATGAAATTGGTAAGGAATATAAATCAATTGATGAAGCGATTGATGATCTCGAGAGAGATCCAAATGTTCCCTCAGATAAAATAAAGGAACTCAAAGAATCACTTAAAAAACTTAAAAACAAAAAATCGATCACAATTAGGAATGGCGAAATAATTAAATGAAAATGAAAGAGGTTAAAATGAAAAACCTGCATAGAATAATAGCGGTTGCTTTTTTCCTAAGCTCCGTAATAAATATATATTCACAAACGGCATATGTAAAATGGCCCTTAACAAGTGATCAAAATCCAGATAATCCTATTGGAAATATCCAGGCATCTCAGCAGACAATTGGAACCGGTTCGGGTTCTTATCTCTTATCTATTTATAACCCATATGTCGCAAATGGTCAAAGATTATGGACCGGTAATCAGGGAACCGGATGGATTGCGGGACTTCCTGATTACACAAGATTTATTCAATTTGATGCGAGTCCGACTACAGGGAATGATTTCACGGTTCAATTTCTCTCATTTAGATATAGCGATAATCCGTTAGGTACCGATTTCAATATAATTAAAGGGGAAGTGTGGTATTCAATTGATAACTGGAACAGCAAAACTCAATTACATACAACCGCGTTAAATTATTTAAATACTTCAGTACAAACATTCTCAAAAAGCTTAAATGTACTTGTTCCAAATGGAAAAACGTTTTCTCTCAGAATTTATCCATACACTCTTAATGGCGGTTTAGCGATGACTCCCTCATTCGCCACTCATAAAGATGTATTGATTGAAGGAACTACATCAGCAGCGGAAAGTGATACGTGTGAGACAAATTCTGTTATTCTAAATACAGGCTGGAATTATAATACGAGCAGCGCTTATGCAAATCCCGGAACTGATCAGGATGTGTTTTGGACATTAATAAACGCGCCGATGAGCAACGGTCCGGTAAATCTAAACGGGCCGGCATGGGTGATAGATAAACATCCCGCATGGGCTCAGCCGGGAACCGGAAGCCAGTATATTTCAGCTTTTCAGACTTACGGCTCTAATCTAGCTAACGGCGAAGCGACCGATACTCCTTATGTGTTCAGCAAAAAAATATGCGTGGGGGAATTGACTGATCTGATTTTCAATTTTAAGATTCTTGTTGATAACCGCGCGGAAGTAAAATTTGTTGACGCGAATGGAACCGTAATCTCGACACTTGTTTCGTTCAGTTCCTCTTCAACGGCAAACTTTACTGCAGCTACCAATGTAAATCAAACATTGCAAAATATTACCCCGGGCACTTATTATTTGCTAATTGAATTGCGAAACGATCACGTTAATACCGCGATGGGAGTTAATCTGCAGGGAACTGTAACCGGTTCTTCAAGTACGTTAATAAACTCATTGTGCTGTAATCCTCCGGGCTCTTCAATATCCGGCTATAAATTTGAGGATACCGATAATGACGGAATAAAGGATCCCTCTGAATCGTTTTTATCGGGCTGGATAATAAACTTATCCGGCAACAATATTACTCAAACTTCTACGACTGATGTAAACGGAAATTATTTATTTACAGGATTATCCGCCGGTACTTATACTATTTCAGAAACTGCTCAGTCGGGTTGGGTAGCCGGTGTTACGGGAGATCAGCATTCTGTTGCAGTCGGGGCTAATCAGGCAGTCAATAATATTAATTTCGGAAATCTGGTTTCTTCCGATCCGTGCATTTCATTAAGCGCAACAGCAGTAAAAACTTCACCGGACGATTGCAGCTGGAGTTTAAGTTTAACTCAGCCTGCAATACTTACGGGAGTAAGTTCAATCCAAATTATGTCACTCGCTCCAAATCAATTTACTACCGGAACGGGGCTAGGCGTAAATTTTCAAAACTGGTTTACAACCGGAACTAATACCTATACTTCACCTTCCGGTACTGTTACTGGAGGAAATCTTAATAATTTTTTCACTATTAATTTAAGCTATGTAACATCGCCTCAGGTGGTGGTTGTAAATTGGCTTAATGAATCTGGAACAGCAGTATGTTCGGATACACTACGATTGAATTGCGAGATTCCATGCTCCACTATTGAAATTGATTCGGTTGAGTGTGTTGGCAGCCATTATAATTTATCCTATTCATTTACCAATAACGCAACATATAGTGTTTCCAATGTTGAGTACACACTGCAAGGTTCAGGAAATATATCGATTGCACCATTAGCCGCACAATTATCATCAATGGTACAACCCGGTGCAAATTCAGGACTTCAAAATATTTTAATATCCGGCGCAGTACCCGGAGATATTGTAAACATATTAGTAAAGTTTAATAGTCCCGATGGTTGCTGTTGGTGTTATGAAACAATATCAGTAACAATCCCAAATTGTAATACGGTATGTGATTCATTAAGTGTTCAAGCAAAGGGAAATCCGGAGGATTGCTGTTATTCAATTTCGTTAACAAATAATAGTTCAACTAAATTTTCAAATGTGGAATTTGAATTACTCTCAGGCGGAATGTTCAGTACTGTATCAACTACCTCCGCGCCGGGGTGGGGATTCACAAATGTTTTCCCAAATAATGTAATTAAACTTGTGAAATTTCCTTTAACTAGCGGTATTGCAACTGGAAATTACAGTGATGTACTTGATATGTGTATCCGGCAATATACATCTCCAAATCAGGTAGTTGCTGTTAGGTGGATTAAAGATGGACAAGTAATCTGTACTGACACATTAAAATTTGAATGCGCTCCGCTCGAGCCGAAGATTGACAGCTGTTCACAAGCTATTAACGGCACACTTACCTGCTTGCCAAACGGAACATATAAATATGAGTTCCGGGTACAGAATAATTCTAGTATAATGTCAACAGGTTATGGAATTTATCCAACAACTCCGGGAGTAACATTCTCTCAAACAATTTTTAATACCAGTATTATGCCGGGACAAGTCTCGCCAGTTACCACTATAATTATTGCGGGCATTGGAGCGGGGCAAAATCTCTGTTTCCAAACAGCGGTTTTTACAGTTGTTCCGGGGCAGACGGCATATAATTACTGCTGTCACAGTGATACCATGTGTATAACTGTACCAATCTGTGGAGGCAAAGAGGATTGTACGCCTCCTCCGTCTGGAATGATGGGTTGGTGGCCGGGGGATAATAATGCCAATGACATTTCCGGCTTCAATAATCATGGAACATTATTCAGTTCTATCGCCTACGCAAATGGTAAAGTTGATAAGGCATTCAGCATGTCCCCGGATATGATACTTCCCGAATTTATAGTTGTTCAGGATAATCCCGCATTAAACTTCGGAACAGGAAATCTCACAATTGACGCATGGGTTAGAACCACTGATAACCGCGGCGTATTATTTTTAGTTGATAAAAGAGCGGGTACTGAGGTCCTTCCGCTCGGTTATAGTTTCTATATTTCCGGAGGCAAGATTGGATTTCAGATGGGAGATGGATCATCATCAATTAATTATTCAGCCACAACTTCTCCGGTTGCCGATGGAAACTGGCATTTTGTTGCTGTCTCAATTGAAAGAAATAATAAATTCGGCGGTAAACTTTATGTTGATGGATCGGTTGTATTAACCTTTGACCCGACAGCTGTTGCCGGATCAATAACCAATCAGGCCAAATTTTTTATCGGTCAGCGGAATATTTCCTTCGCGATTCCTTTTAAAGGGGAAATTGATGAAGTAGAAATATTTAACCGGGCATTGGCGGATTCCACAATCTTTAGAATATTTGCCGCAGGTGAAGCGGGTAAATGCAAACCTAAAACAACATCCATTGATGAAGGAAGTACTGGAAATGCTATACCTCAGGATTATCAGCTTCAGCAAAACTATCCGAATCCATTTAATCCCTCTTCAAAGATCAGGTATGATTTACCAAAATCCAGTTTTGTAAAAATAAGTGTGTATGATATTCTTGGAAAAGAAATTGCAATTCTTGTAAATGAGGAAAAGAATTCGGGTAGTTATGAAGTAACATTTGATGCTAATGGGTTAGCTAGTGGAATCTATTTCTATACAATAAGGACTAAAGAATTTACGCAGAGCAGAAAAATGATACTTCTCAGATAATTATTTGATAAATAAGTATTGTAATACTTAATCTTATTTACAAAAAAAAGGCATTCTCAATTAATGAGAATGCCTTTTTGAATATTAATAACTACTATTTCTTTTCTTTATAAACAGCTTTTATTTCAACTCTTCTGTTTAGTTTTCTATTGCTCTCTGTATCATTCGATACTGCCGGCTTTGATTCACCAAAAGCTTCAGCACTAATAATATCGGCTCTCAAACCTTTTTCAACCAAGTATTTCTTAACGGCATCAACTCTTTTTTGAGAAAGTTTTTGATTATGAGTATCTGGACCTAATGAACATGCATGTCCGCCTAGGTTTAGTTTAGCTTCATTTAATTCGGTGATTGTTTTAACAGCGTCATCAAGCTGTTTTTTAGCTTTTGAAGTTAAGCGTGAGCTGTTGATACCAAATAATACATTTTCTAATGAATATTCTTTTTCAACGATTGCTGGTGGAACATCGTCACTTGGATCTAATGGATTTGTTCCTCTATTTACTTCAACGCCATCATTAACAGTACCGCCGTCAGTATCGGGATTCAAAGGATTGGTTTTATGTTTTAATACTTCTTCGCCATCTTTTAAACCATCATTGTCCGTATCAGCTTTTAATGGATCGGTTTTATAAGTTTCTACCTCTTCACCATCTTTTAAACCATCACCATCTGTATCTGGATTTAATGGACTGGTTTTGTATTTGTTTAATTCTAGATTATCCTTTAAGCCGTCATCATCAGTATCAGCTTTTAATGGATTAGTTTTATGATTTAATACTTCTTCACCATCTTTCAAAGTATCGCCATCTGTATCTGGATTACGAGGATCTGTTTGATATTGTTTTACTTCTGCTCCATCTTTTAAGCCATCACCATCTGTATCTGGATTATTTGGATCGGTACCTAATTCTAATTCTTCCTTCTTTATAAGTCCATCACCATCTTTATCTGAGTACATGCTTTCGCCAGTGAATGTAAGTCCCAAACCAAGATTTATATAACCATCATTTAGATCATCTATTTTATAGAAGTTCAAATTCTCGGTTAATGAATAATTTACGCCGGCACTAATGTCGAGTAAAACTTCGTCGCTTAATTTAACTTCAGTTCCAATTCCGAAAGGAATTAACGCGGTCCAACCTTTATCTTCAACAGCTAAAGGTGAAACTACTGAAGGTTTTGTGCTAACAGAATAATTCATAACGCCAATACCAGCATATACATAAGGATTCCAGCTCTCTAGTTCGAATGGGGTGTAAAGAATTCTCGCATCAATAGGGATTAGTGATGTACTGTATTCTCCGGCACCTTTAGTATTTGTAACGTAGTTAAAATCATCTCCATTTAGCTTGCCGAAGCCAAGACCTAGTTCTGCATTCCAGTCGCGTGATAATTCAAATCGAAGTAATCCTCTAACTAAAAACGATGAAAGTGCAAATCCATTATCATCTTCAAATTCAGTTGCTGGAACAACACCATTTAGTTGAACTCCCCCTTTCAAACCAAATTCTTTAAATTGAGCTTGTGTCGTCGAAATTAATAGTAGAGAAATTGTAAGTATTAAAAAAATGTGTTTCTTAAGCATTATACACTCCTTGTGTTTGTTCGAATAATTAGTCTTTATTTTTAGTTACTTAAATATAACGACTTGAAATTCTGGAAAGTTCAATCAATTTATTTTATGTGATAATAATCAAATTAATTGCTAAAGTACTGATTTGTTACGTAATGTTGGATTTCAATTGAAAAGTACCCCCGAGAGGATTCGAACCTCCGACCAAAAGTTTAGGAAACTTCTGCTCTGTCCATACTGAGCTACGGGGGCAGTTAATTAAAAATAGATTTTACAAATGCTCGACCAGAACTACTTTTAAAATATTTTTCTCTTTCAATGGCTTCAATACAAGTATTAAATTTTTCCGAATAAATTATTCTCCATGGTTTGTAAGCCTTAGTAAATTGTGATTTACCGGAATTATGTTCTGCCAGTCGTCTTTCCAGATTGTTTGTATGTCCCACATAAGTTTTATTGACTGAGACACTTTTTAATATATAAACATAATAACACATTTCTTCAGGAAACTTCTGCTCCCAGCCTTGTCGGCAGACAGGTGTCCATACTGAACTACGGGGCGGCTCTATTTTGCAAAGAACAACTTAATGGTTGTAAATATAATAAATAGAATTAATAATGGCAGGCGATATTCAATTAGTAACTCTGAAATGATGACGGTGATTAAAGAATCACCGTCGATACAAAAATTCGATCAAGCTAACTCAATTAATCAGTACTTAGTTTTGATTTACCAGCCAACTTTTTGCAGTAATTAGATCATCAAAAGCGCTAATTTTTCGACCGGTCAATTGAATTACAGTATTGAAAATGTATTTCTTTAGACCTGTAATTCCAACAATTGCGCTGGCTTTTACGTATGGAGCATTTGATTTAGCTAATTCTTTCATAGCTTCAACCAATTCTTTTGGAAATATTGAGTCGGACACATCGGTAACAACTAGCAAAGATTTTGGGGGATGTTTTGAAACTTCCAGTTTTGCGTTTTTGATAGATTCAAATAACTTTTTCGGTTCGCGGCAGTTTGCAAAATCGAGGTGAAGAATTTTCTTTCCAGAATACTGCGTAAATAATACTCTTTCCATGGAAACTCCTTTAGTTATAAGTTATTATCGAACTAAAATGAATAAAGTTTAATAGTTTAATTATGATAGCGGTTGTCATAAATCCGCTTAATTGGAATTTCAATGTCCTTTTTAATAACTTTGCGACCGTTTAAGACACTAAAAAAGGGAATATAACATGACTACAATAGTTGATGTATGGGGAAGGGAAGTCCTTGACTCTCGTGGAAATCCGACAGTTGAAGTAGAAGTTTTGCTAGAAAGTGGAGTTATTGGAAGAGCAGCAGTACCAAGCGGTGCTTCTACCGGTGAGCATGAAGCAGTTGAACTTAGAGATGGTGACAAAGCTAGATATTTAGGGAAAGGAGTACAAAAAGCTGTTGATAATGTAAACAATAAAATAGCTGATCAACTTATTGACTTTGATGCCACAGAACAAGTTGCAATCGATAACCTTTTAATTGAACTTGATGGAACCCCGAATAAAGCCGAATTAGGAGCAAATGCAATTTTAGGCGTTTCTCTTGCCTGCGCAAAAGCCGCAGCTGAATCATTCGGTCTTCCCCTTTATAAATATATTGGTGGTACTAATGCAAAGACTTTACCTGTACCAATGATGAATATTATTAATGGTGGAAGTCACGCAGATAATACAGTTGACTTTCAAGAATTTATGGTGATGCCGCATGGAGCTACAAGCTTTGCTGAAGCGTTAAGAATGGGAACAGAAACATTTCATGCATTAAAATCGGTATTGAAAAAGAAAGGGTTGAATACTTCAGTTGGTGATGAAGGAGGATTTGCTCCAAACCTAAGATCTAATGAAGAAACTCTTGAAACTATTCTAGAAGCTATTGAGAAAGCAGGTTACAAACCAGGTGAGCAAATTTCTTTAGCTCTGGATGTTGCCTCAAGTGAAATGTACAGAAGAGAGTCTGGTTTGTATGAATTCTTTAAATCTGATAAATCAACCAAAACTTCTGAACAAATGATTGAGATTTATTCCAATCTTGTAAATAAATATCCGATCATCTCAATTGAGGATGGTTTGGATGAAAATGATTGGGAAGGCTGGAAAAAATTGACCGAAGCAATAGGTTCAAAAATCCAATTAGTTGGTGATGATCTATTTGTAACTAATACTGAAAGATTAGCAACCGGTATTGAAAAAGGCATTGCAAATTCAATATTAATTAAAGTAAACCAGATTGGTACATTAACAGAAACTTTAGATGCTATCGAAATGGCAAAAAGAGCCGGATATACTTCCGTAATTTCTCATCGTTCCGGTGAAACCGAAGATACTACTATTGCTGATATTGCTGTTGCAACAAATGCAGGGCAAATTAAAACCGGAAGCGCAAGCAGAACTGACAGAATCGCAAAATATAATCAGCTTCTAAGAATTGAAGAAGAATTGGACACAACTGCTATTTTCCCCGGACTCGCTGCAATAAATTATTCAGCGGAATAATTAATTTATTATAAGCGCCTCTCTTCGAGGCGCTTTTTTTATATGAATACACCAATACCATTTCTTGGAGAAATTGCTTCACTTGTTACGGCTATGCTGTGGGCAATATCATCTATTGCATTTACTGAAGCATCAAAGCGAGCAGGTTCTTTATTCGTTAATGTTACACGTTTGATTTTCGCAATTATTTTTCTCGCCATTACAATTCCATTAGCCGGTATTAGTATTAGCATTTCACTTAACCAGTTTTTTTATTTAGCACTCAGTGGAGTTGTTGGACTGGTATTTGGTGACACCTATCTTTTCAAAGCATTTCAATTTATTGGCGCTAGATTAAGTATGCTTGTAATGTCACTTGTTCCTCCTATTTCTGCTTTCCTTGCTTTCATGTTCTTGGGCGAAAGTATTTCTTTTGTAGCACTTCTCGGGATTACCATAACAGTAAGTGGAATTGCTATGGTAATTCTACAAAGAAACGAAGTTCCTACCTCAAACTACAAGATTGACAAGATGGGAATATTTTACGCGTTTTTAGGGGCGGTGGGTCAAGCGGCAGGATTAATTCTCGCCAAAAGGGCTTTTGATGAGGGAGAGTTAAACGGTTTCTTTGTAGGTTTTGTAAGAATTACTACAGCATTTATAATTCTTTTTCCATTAGCGGTTATGAGTCGCCGTTATAAAAATCCAATAAAGGTATTTTTAGAAGATAAAAAAACAATGATATATACTACAATTGGGGCAATCTTTGGACCCTTTTTAGGAATTACATTTAGTATGATCGCGATTGAAAATACAAAAGTGGGAATTGCTTCTACAATAATGGCTTCGGTACCGGTTATTATGCTACCGATAGTATACTTTTACTATAAAGAAAAATTATCAATCTTCTCAATAGTTGGCGCTTTTGTAACTGTTATTGGTATCGCAATTTTATTTTTAAGGTAACTTTTATTTTGAAAATTTAGATATCAACCCGGAATGCTGGGGATAAATTTTAATTAAATCATCCCTTCTTCCTAACTCAAAATCTCTGTATTCAAATCCAGGTGCCACTGTACATCCCACCAAACTAAATTGCGACTTATCTTTAAGCTCGGCGGCAAACCAGGTATTTCTCTTAATTATAACTTGAGGTGATTCATCTTCTAGTACTTTTGAGCCGATATTTTTTTGATTATATACTCCATTCTCATCAATTGTGTGAAGTATGATAGGTGAACCCAAATAAAAATGCCATACTTCATCACTCAACAATCGATGGAATAGTGAAACTTGATCTTCACGCAATAAAAAATAAATTAAAGTGGAAAAAGTTCTGACACCCTGATAACGGTGAGGTAGTGATTCGGGATTGTAAAATTCTTCCGAACGGTATGTCTCACTATAATATCCACCTTCCGGGTGAGCAATTAAATTTAACTTTTTAATTATGGCTTCTGCTTTCATATTATTTCCCAAATAAAAATAAAAATGGTTTATGTACTCTTGCTGCCCAATCAACTTCTGTATGCTTACCAAGTTTATCAAAATAGCAATGAACATC
This sequence comes from Melioribacteraceae bacterium, assembly GCA_019638015.1. Classification (NCBI taxonomy): domain Bacteria; kingdom Pseudomonadati; phylum Ignavibacteriota; class Ignavibacteria; order Ignavibacteriales; family Melioribacteraceae; species Melioribacteraceae bacterium. The sequence continues at coordinate 1,029,883 of JAHBUP010000001.1, forward strand.
TATTTCATTCGAATTTCTGAGTGAACTTAAAATGGAGCACATTTTTTTATTATCTTTTATCAACGCTTTTTCTTCACAGCCGCAATCTAAATATATTTTAATATTCTTTGGTATATCACTACTCTTTTTAATTTCATCAAATACTCTTCCATCATTAACCCAGAATGAATTAGACATACATGCCGCTTTTCCAATAAATTGAGGGTGGTTCCAAATTAATTGGAATGAAAACAATCCACCCATCGATGATCCCATAATAGCTGAATTATTACGATCTGGTTTAGTTCGATAGGTCTCGTCAATATAGATTTTTAACTCATTCAAAATAAATTTTGCGTAGAGTTTACCAGATTCGGTAAAATAATTGTACTCATCTAATCTATCTTTTGTATTAAAGATCCCAACAACCATCACTTCCTCAATTAATCCTGAACTAATGAGGTTTGTGAGTACTTCATCAATTTTCCAATCGTAACCAGAAAACGAAGTATGTGGACTAAATAGGTTTTGCCCGTCATTAATATATATAACAGGAAATCTTTTCACTGAATTATAATAGGAGGGGGGCAACCAAACAATTATATCTCTTTCATTTTTGAGGTTGAAGCTGTAAAATTCATGATGAAATAGAACAGTCCCAATTATTTCATCGCTATTAAGGAAATACTTTTTGTGCTTTTTATCACTGCTCATAAAATTACTGAATCTTTAAGTACAACTTAAAATAAGAATAATTATTTTAAGAATGTAAATAGCAGTTCTAGTTGTGTCCCAATGTCTTAAAATGAATTACAATCTTAAAATGATACGCCAGGTTAGTAATTATATAATGATAAGAAGCTCTAAACATGATTTACGATTGGCATAATGCTTGCCTTTCTCTTTGAAATAATATTATGAATGAATAATTATGGAACTGATAGATATTATCTATAATGTATTAATCTTCGGTGTAGGGTTGTTAATTATTGTAATCGCATCCTCCTACCTTCTTTCCCGAAAAAGTGATTTAAATCGAGGGGGTAATCAAGCCTCTAAAATTAAAAATGGAACATCAGATAAGCTGGTGAATGATAAAAATACAATTGCTGAAAATACCGCTGTAAAACATATTTATAACAGGCAATCAGCAAAAACAAATTCAACACATTACCCTAAAATATTTCCTTTAGATCAGTACAAGCCCAAACAGGTAAATGTTGTTCGCAAACAAACTTTTAATAAGGACTTTTCTCATTCTGAATTAAATACAGAAAATTTAAAAAGCGCCAAAAAGAGTACAGGAAACGGATTTCGCTACACTATTATAAACGATAACGCAAGTTTTTCTGATGACTCAAAAGTGATGCAGAGTTATTGAGAAAATCCTATTAATTGCAAGACCAATAGGTAAAATCTTAATTAAATAGACTTCTCTCATATTAGTACATGTACTAAATCCTCTGAAGTTCATTTCTCAAAAAAAAATTATCTTTAGTATTATTACTAATCCCACGAGCTTATCCACAATTATATTTGTCCTAAAAAAAATAGAATAATGTGTTTCCAATAGTATCGGAAAATCTTGCAGGAAAAAATAATTCTGCATTTGTATTAGGATACTTTCTCTCGTTTTTGAAAGTAACATTAAATTCAGACAGTAATAGTTCTTTTATTAATGATGATATATATGAAGAAATAAACCGCAAGAGAGTTCTAAAATTATCAAACGCACTGTATTTTAGAATTTTTAATGAAGAAATTCCTTCGGAGATCGAAGACTCAAACGGGCTGGCAAATTACTCTGAAAAACTTTTCAGTTTCATCTCTTCAAAGGTTCAAGGGGGGGATGGACTGCTCTTTGAGTTTTCTTTCTTTTGCGGCGCTTATTTATACATGAGCGTTTTAGAAGAAGAAATTCCTGTTAACAAGGTAAGATTAGGCTATATGATCGATACACTTGTGAAATGTTTAGGAATCAAATCTTCTGATATATCAATTGCAAATTCGTTTCTAGATTCAAGAAACGATTGCACTGAAACATTTAATAACTCTTTTAAAGATATCTACGAATCTTTAGCCGCATCAAATCCTTATCATAACGAAATTTCATCTATAATTTCTGAAACTAATCTTTTCTTTTATCCCAATTATACCACGGCATAAAAGATTCGGAGTTCTCAATTCTGCTTGTGAGGGCAACAGAAAGAGAACTCCTTAAAAGATTAAGCTTTCATTCTTTCCCCTTTTTCTTCCTTAATGAAAATCCATGCCGCAACTTTACCAATATCAATTGTCTCAAAGTTATTCCAATATCTTTTTGTTCTAACATGCATCGAACTTGTGTCATTATGGGCAATGGTTTCAGTATCCTTAATTATTAAATTTAACCTTGCTTTCCAGGTTGCCATGTTGGAATTTCTTAAATCTATCCATCCATCTTTTGCCCAAAGGTTTATGTTGAACTCACTCAATTCTAACTCGTTTTCCCCTCTAAATGGAGGAATTTTAATATCATTCCCGCGCAATAAAGTTTTACCATCCGAAAGAAGGATTGGAATTCCAATCGATAGGATTTCATTCCTTAACTTATCATTCTTTGAGATTTCTATAGAAATTTTTTCGGAAAGTTCTTCATCGCTTTTTTGAACTATATTTTTAATTGAACCGAAAGATAATTTCAGCAAATTAATTTCATGTAAAAGTTTTGAGAGACGGGGAGGCCCCAATAGTTCAAATGCAACACTATCAACATTATGAATGCTTTCAAGCTCGGCAAGTTTATCAACAGCCGCATGCTGCATAAAGCCGGCGCGATAAGTTGGCTCCAGCGTTGCATTATCTAATGCGTTGATAATATCATGCCCGGTATTACCACCTAATATTTCGTAGATTGCATCAACAGCAATTTCTTCCGGAGTCACATATTCCATTTGTCCTTGCGCTGTTATCGCCTCAAATTCACCTCTCGAAAATGTACCATTCTCGCCGGTATCAATGAATACCGATTTTAAAGTATCGCCCGAAGATTTAAATGGTTTATCAAGCTTTAGTTTTAATTTTGATTCTAATTTAATTGCATCGTCCATTGAGATATTTAATAATTGAATTGGTTTTCCCCCTTTTTTAATTTCACCAAACTCAATTCTTTTCCAGGCAATAGCAGCTGTAGGTTTAATTTCTTTTGTTATTGGAGCATCGGGAGTTCTACCCATTAAAAAGAGTAGAAGTGTATGAGCACCGGCAACGGAAGATTTACTCAACAAAACTCTTGATGGTTTTTCTTCACTATGAGTATAGGGAATATTTAATCCCATTCCACCGGTACCACTCGTGCCAATTTTTACATAAGTGTTGGTTCCAATTTCATTCATGGAATTATAGAGAATTTGTACATGCCGAATTAATTGGGGGATATATTCGGTGCATAATAGTTTTTCTGTCTCTTCAATAATTTCCTCTTTCGATGCATCCCTTTCTATAGTTTTTTTAATTCGATGGTATGTTGTATACACATCCTGGTAAGCAATACCTGTAGCTGTATTTACGCAGTCAATAATTATATCCGGCTTATAATCATGAAGTAAGTTATAGATCGCCGAATTGTGCAGTATTTCATCCGAAAGTTCCTCCATCGTATCCCGCATAATTATCTGTCTGCTAGCCTTATCGTTAAGCAGTTGAATTCTATCCATATCCTTAAATTCATTACGAATAAAGATATTCCCCCACCAAGGTTTAAAATAATCTTCGGGTAGATTAGTAAATTCTAATTTTAATCTTTCCACTGCATCTAAAGCTTCTTCTTTTCTTAATGATGTGACCACAATCGATTTTGGCATTTCCGGGATTAGCTTTCTAATTACTGCATAACCCACTAAACCCCAGCCGCCTAAAACCAGTACCGTTTTGTTCTTAATATCCATTACTTCCTCAAACCTATTATTAAATAATATTTGTGAGAAAATTAGATTATAGGGATATACTCCGCAAGAAAAATAGATTTTAAATGACGATTCTTAATTTTCTATTACGGTAAACCTTTTATAAATTTGCATTCATTAAATAAACAAATGTGGCAATTATGAGAATCTGCGAAATATTAACTGTTGACAAGATTATTCCTTCAGTGCAGGGGAAAACTAAAGAAGAAATTTTGAATGAACTCATCGATTTATTGAAGGATGATGAGAGAGTTATTGATTTAGAAGAAACACGAGCAGCTGTTCATGAGCGGGAACGTATAATGTCCACAGGAGTTGGTAAAGGTTTTGCTATACCACATGCAAAAACAAACAATGTAACCGATATAATTGCTGTATTTGGTAAAATAGACCACCCAGCCAACTTCGATGCATTAGATGGCAAACCGGTCAATCTTGTATTCCTGCTAATTGGTAAAGAAAATTTAGTTGGCGCGCATATTAAATTATTGAGTAGAATTACACGCATGATGAATCAAGATGAGTTTAGAGAGAATCTTGCAAAAGCCGTAACTGCCGAAGAAATTTTTAAACTTTTTGATGATGAAGAAAAACAGAACTTCGAAGGCCAGTAATTATGATAAAATCTGTTACAGGCACTAATGACATTTTACCCTCCGATATTCAAAAGTGGCATTTTTTAGAAGATCAGATTAGAGATGTATTTTCCCATCACAATTACAAAGAAATTCGTACTCCTATTTTTGAATCTACTAATTTATTTTCTCGTGGGATCGGTGAAGGTACCGATATCGTAAGTAAAGAGATGTATACTTTTAACGATAGAAGCGGGGAGAGCTTAACCCTTCGGCCTGAGATGACAGCCTCTGTAGTGCGCGCGTTTATTGAACATTCACTCGAAAAGAAAATGAGTGTTAATAAACTCTATTATGTTGGAGCAATGTTTAGGCAAGAACGTCCTCAAGCGGGAAGATTTAGACAATTTCATCAATTTGGCGCTGAGGCACTCGGAAGTCACGACCCATCTCTCGATGCTGAAATGATTATTATGGCATACGATATTTTTAGTAAGCTTGGATTAAAAAATTTAGTTGTCAAAATAAATTCACTTGGAATCCCCGAATGCCGGGAAGAATATAGAAAAGAACTAAAAAATTTTATTGCTCCACATTTTAATGAGCTTTCTGCCGAAAGTAAAAAAAGATTCGACACAAATATTTTAAGAGTCTTAGATAGTAAAGATGAGAGAGATCAATCAATAGTTACAGACGCTCCGGTACTTCTCGATTTCTTGGATGAGGAAAGCAAAAATCATTTTAATTATGTGCAGAAGGTTTTAGCTAACTCAAATATACCATTTGAAATAGATCCTAAATTGGTTCGAGGACTCGATTATTACACGCACACTACTTTTGAAGTTATAAGCGGAAGCGTTGGCTCTCAAAGCGCGTTGTGCGGCGGGGGAAGATATAATGGATTAATCAAAGAGTTGGGCGGACCAGAATTACCGGGTGTTGGATTTGCTTCAGGTATGGAAAGAGTTCTGCTTGCCTGTGAAAATGAAAACTCTCTCGATATCACAAATAAAAATTTGGATGTGTATTTAATTCTAATTGAAAAAGAATTGAAGGAATTCGCGTTCAATAAATTAATTGAGCTTAGAAGAATAGGTATTTCGGCTGAGCTGGACTATCAATCCAGAAGTATCAAAGCTCAAATGAGAGAGGCAAATAAATTAAATGCCAGCTACACCCTATTTATTGGTGGTGAAGAATTTAGCAGAAATGAACTTGTTCTAAAAAATATGCTTACTGGTGAGCAGGTAATTTTCAATACTGAAGATTTTGATCAAATTATAAAGAAGATTAAGGAGAATTAAATGCCTCTCCGAAAACCGGAAGGAATTCCTAAAATACCAAAGACACGCAAAAAGAAACCTGAAAATGCGCTCACTGCAATTCCCACGAAAAAACCAGATAAAATTGAGTATCTCTGTAAAGCTTTCTATAAATATGATATACCTTCAAAAAAACAGTATTGTGCTTTTGCCATAGAAACAGCCGTCGAATTTACAAGTTTCGCCTATGAAATCTCAGTTGACGTAATAAAAGAAAGAAATGTAATTAATCTTATAATAATGGGATTAACCGCAAGAACCAATATTGTACCCGAAATACAACCCGCCAGAAATGAAGTTCTGTTTGAGGATTTGATTGGTGATTTCACAGTAAATGTAGTAAAACAGGATGGCGCTGTTAATACGGGCGAATTCTATTTTAATATCTATAAAAAAGAAATTGTTTTGAAGGAACAGTATAAACCAAAGAAAAAAAATAACCGACTCTTCTGCGTATTTAGTGTAGCAGTAGATGAATTTTCCTTTCCCGGATAACTTTTACATTCCTTATCCCAGAAAAAATATGATTAAAATAGCAGGCAGAAAACCAGTCCTTGAAGCCCTCAATTCCGATAGCGAAATTGATGTAATATATATGTCCTATGGACAGCAGGGTGATGTTATTAGTAAGATTTTTTCGGCGGCAAAAAGAAGGGGTGTTAAAATATCGCAAGTCTCGCATCAAAAATTTCAACAGCTTGAAGGGGATCTCAACTCGCAAGGTGTAATTGCCATAAAACCGTCACATAAGTTTTGGGAGTTTGAAGATATAATTGCGGCCTCAAAAAAAAATACACTTCCATTAATACTTTTGCTCGACTCAATTCAGGATACTCACAATCTTGGCGCTATATTTAGAACAGCAGAATGCGCCGGAGTTGACGGGGTTATAATCACTACTCAAAATAGCGCGCCTGTAAATGATACAGTTGAAAAAATTTCCGCCGGAGCACTTTCTCATTTAAAAATATGTAAAGTGAATAATATTGTTAGAGCTATCGAGCAGCTGAAAAAAGAAGGATACTGGATCGTGGGTACTCACCTAACAGGTAATAAAGATTATTCAGAGCTTGATTATAAAATGCCTGTTGCTCTGGTTATGGGAAATGAGGAGAAAGGAATTAGAAAATTAGTATCTGAAAGTTGCGATTTCCTAATTAAGATTCCAATGAAAGGTAAAATAGATTCGTTGAATGTTTCTGTCTCAACAGGTGTTCTACTTTTTGAAATTAACCGTTCCCGAAATTTGTAATTGTGATTATGGAAAAAAGAAAAATAAAATGGGGAATAATAAGTACCGGAAGAATTGCTAAAAAATTCGCCGAAGCTCTAAAATTTGTCCAAAATTCTGAATTGTATGCGGTTGCTTCACGTAATCAAGAATCTGCCCAAATATTCGCTAATGAATTTGAAGTTCCGAAAGCCTATTCTAGTTATCATGAATTGATGAAAGATCCTCATATTGATGTAGTATATATTGGTACCCCTCACAATCTCCATTTCCAAAACACAATTGACGCAATTGAGCATGGCAAACATGTGCTATGCGAAAAACCTTTTGCCATTAATTATAATGAAGTTTCAATAATGATTAATAAGGCGAGGGAAAAAAATCTGTTTTTAATGGAAGCACTCTGGTCCCGTTTTCTTCCAAATATTATTAAGACCAAAGAATTAATTGAGAATGGAGTTATTGGTAAAGTAAAATTATTGAATGCCTCGTTTTGTATTCTCTCTAAAAATGGAAATGAGCATCGCCATTATAATAAACAACTTGGTGGAGGTACTTTACTAGATATCGGAATTTACAATGTATTTCTATCTTTATTTTTGCTAGGAAGACCTAATAGTATTAATTCTGTTGCAGGTATTGGCGAAACCGGCGTTGACACTAATTTGAATATTACATTTAAGTATGATGATGATCTGATTTCAGTTATGTATTCATCATTCCGAGCCGCCGCTCCAATTGTTGCCGAAATTCATGGTGAGAAGGGAAAAATAATTTTGGAGCATGTCTATTTTTGTCCGGGTAACGTGAAAGTAGTTTTACATAATGGGGAAGAGACAGTTCATGATTTTAATTTTATTGGTAACGGTTATAATTACGAAGCCCAAGAAGTTGTTAATTGTATTTTAAACGGTGAAACAGAAAGTAAATTAATGAGCTTTGATGATAGTATTAATTTGATCAAGATAATGGATGAAATTAGAAATCAGATTGGGGTTTATTACCCCGAACATGATAAGTGATGGTGTTTATAAATTATACTTTGATCAACCATTTTTGGGATTCATAATAAATGAAAAAAATAAAAACAGTTGCCAAAAGACTGCTGCTCGACCATGGCAAATATTTAAAAGTAGAAAATCATGAAGTTGAATTTCCAAATGGAATGGTAGTAAAAGATTGGTCCTGGATAATCTCCCCCGATTTTATAAGCGTTACGGCTATTACATGTGAAGGAAAATTTCTTTTGCTGAAACAACAAAAATATGCTTTTGAGGGTTTTAGTATCGCTCCCGTTGGAGGATATATTGAGCCGGAGGAAGATCCCTTCGTGGCGGCAAAGAGAGAATTATTTGAGGAAACTGGTTATGAGGCAAGTGAGTGGATTTCCTTCGGTTCTTTCTATGCCGATTCTAATAAAGGGTGTGGAAAAGGGCATTTGTTTCTGGCAAAGAATGCGGTAAAAACCGGTGAACCGACAGAAATTGATTTGGAAGAACCGGACATAATTTTTCTTGATATTGAAAAAGTAAAAAATGCTTTAAAAAATGGAGATGTTAAAGTTTTGCCCTGGGCAGCCTGCTTACTTTTTGCCATCAATAACTATATTGATCAATAATGATTATGGAGCAACAAATAAGGTAATTTACCCTCTTCAATCTCTGTATAAATTCACCCAAATTATTTTTATCACAAAAGGAACAAATAATCTCATATTTCCGTTACTATTATTAATCTTGACTATTTTTTCCAGATTAGATAAGTTTGAACTTAAAATTTTGAAAAAGGGCTAAAATGAGTGAAATAAATGAAAAAACTGCTGATGAGCTTTCTGAGGATATGAAAGTTTTAGATGAGCAGATTAGCTCCGAATATAAATGGGGCTTTATTACAGATATTGAATCGGAGACTGCCGCCAAAGGATTAAACGAGGATGTAGTTAGAATGATTTCCTCTAAAAAGGGGGAACCCGAATGGATGACAGAATGGCGTTTGAAAGCATTTCGATATTGGCAGAAAATGGAAGAACCTAAATGGCCTAATGTTAATTATCCACAGATTGATTTTCAGGATATTAGTTACTATTCGGCTCCTAAGCAAAAACCACAATTAAACTCGCTCGATGAAGTAGATCCGGAATTATTAAAAACATTTGAAAAGTTAGGCATTCCTCTCGAGGAGCAGAAATTACTCTCAGGAGTTGCCGTGGATGCTGTGTTTGATTCGGTTTCGGTAGCAACGACTTTTAGAGCTGCATTAATGGAAAAAGGAGTAATTTTTTGCTCCATATCCGAAGCAATAAAAGAACATCCCGAATTAGTAAAGCAATATCTCGGTTCTGTTGTTCCTTATACCGATAATTATTATTCGGCATTAAACTGCGCTGTATTTAGTGATGGCTCATTCGTTTACATTCCAAAAGGGGTTCGCTGCCCAATGGAACTATCAACTTATTTTAGAATTAATTCACAAGAGACCGGGCAATTTGAGAGAACTTTAATTATAGCTGATGAGGGTTCATACGTAAGTTATCTCGAAGGATGCACAGCTCCAATCAGAGATACAAACCAGTTGCACGCCGCTGTAGTGGAATTGATTACATTAGATAATGCTGAAATAAAATATTCAACAGTACAAAACTGGTATCCCGGTGATAAAGATGGCAAAGGGGGAATTTATAATTTTGTAACTAAGCGGGGCGCGTGCAGAGGAAAGAATTCCAAGATTTCATGGACTCAAGTTGAAACCGGCTCCGCTATTACCTGGAAATATCCGAGCTGCATTCTTCAAGGTGATAATTCTGTTGGAGAATTTTATTCTGTTGCAGTAACTAATAATATGCAGCAGGCAGATACCGGCACAAAAATGATCCACATAGGAAAAAATACAAGAAGCACAATTGTTTCAAAAGGAATCTCAGCAGGATTCAGCCAAAACTCATACCGTGGTTTAGTAAAGGTTGGTAAAAATGCTACAGGCGCCAGAAATTATACTCAGTGCGATTCAATGTTAATGGGAGATAAATGTGGCGCGCACACTTTCCCTTATATAGAAGTGGAAAATGATTCCGCCAAAGTTGAGCACGAAGCAACAACTTCTAAAGTTGGCGAAGATCAAATTTTCTACCTAAACCAAAGAGGCATTTCCACCGAGGATGCCGTTAACATGATTGTTAATGGATTTTGTAAAGAGGTATTTAATGAACTCCCGATGGAGTTTGCAGTCGAAGCCCAAAAACTTCTCGCTATTTCTCTCGAAGGAAGCGTTGGCTAGAAAGTAAAGAGTGTAGAGTATTGAGTAATGAAATAATTTTTAATAATTGAGAATGGACAGCCGAAAGCTGACAGATAAAATAAAGGAGTAAAAATGTTATCGATTAAAAATTTAACTGCTAATGTTGATGATAAAGAAATATTGAAAGGAATAAATCTCGAATTGAAACCGGGGGAAATTCATGCAATAATGGGTCCAAATGGTTCGGGCAAAAGTACATTAGCAAATGTTTTAACTGGAAATCAAAGTTATGAAGTTACCGGCGGACAAGTATTGTTTGAAGGCAAAGATTTATTAGATATGGATCCCGAAACAAGAGCGCGCGAAGGAATGTTTTTGGCATTTCAATATCCGATTGAAATTCCGGGAGTGAGCAACGCGACATTTCTAAAAACAGCGATAAATGAAATAAGAAAATATCATGGTAAAGATGAATTGACACCAAAGGAATTTTTAGACTTGATTAAGGAAAAAGCAAAGTTATTGGGAATGGATGACTCGATGATTTCCCGCTATGTAAATGTTGGATTTTCTGGTGGCGAGAAGAAGAGAAATGAAATTTTACAAATGCTGATGCTTCAGCCAAAATTTGTGTTGCTGGATGAAACCGACTCCGGCTTAGATATTGACGCCCTTAAAATTGTATCGAATGGTGTAAATATTTATAAAAATCCAAATACTGCATTTTTGGTAATCACTCACTATCAAAGATTGCTCAATTATATCGTTCCCGATTTTGTCCACGTTTTATCAAAGGGAAGAATAATCAAATCGGGTGGCAAAGAATTAGCACTCGAACTAGAAGAAAAAGGTTATGACTGGATTAAAGAAGAAATTGAAGAAACAGAAAAAGTGTGATCGGAGAAAATAATGAGTGAAAATAAAAATCCAAAAGAATTTTACATCTCGGCTTTTACTGCGTTTGAGGAAAAGCTTAATGGGCAGTCGAAAACATTTTTGCATGATATACGCAAAGAGGCTTTAAATAAATTAGCCTCAATTAATTTTCCTACTACCCGCGATGAAGAATGGAAATACACAAATGTTTCTCCAATTACAAAACAAAATTATGTTCATGCTATAAATCTTGATTTCCCAACTATTACCAATGGTGAAGTAAATCAATTATTATTTAATGAGTTTGATTTCCATCTGCTTGTTTTTGTAAATGGACTGTATTCTGAAGAGTTGAGTTCAATTGGAGAAATTCCTAAAGGAATTGTGATCGGGAGTCTAAATAAAATTTCCAAACAGAATCCTGAACTAATAAATAAGTATTACAATAAATTCAGCAAAATTGATAACGCTTTTAATGCTCTTAATACGGTTTACGCAACTGATGGATTGGTATTAGTTGTTCCAGACGGGAAAGTGCTGGAAAAACCTATTCAGGTTCTATATCTAAATCAAAGCGATGATTCTAATCTTCTCTCAGTACCGCGTAATTTAATTGCTGTAGGTAAAAATTCTCAAGCTTCTGTAATCTTTAATATCAGAGGTAAAATTGATCATAAATATTTGTCGAATACTGTAACTGAAGTTTTTGTTGATGAATCTGGAATAGTTGACTTATATAAAATTCAGAATGAGAGCGATTCATCCTTTCATATTGAAAAGGTGCAAGCACAACAGCAGAAGAATAGTGTATTCAATCATTATAATATTAATCTTGGCGGAGCAATTGTTCGCAATGATATTAATTCTGTATTGGATGATGAAAATATTGAAACGCACTATTACGGCCTATATTTAGCTAATGATAAGCAGCATGTTGATAATCATACTTTTGTTGATCACGCAAAACCAAATTGTATGAGCAATGAATTGTACAAGGGAATATTGGATGATAATTCCAGAGGCGTGTTTAACGGTAAAATTATAGTAAGAAAAGATGCACAAAAGACGAACGCATACCAGCAGAACAAAACCATTCTTTTGTCAAAGAACGCAACGATAGATACAAAACCTCAACTTGAAATTTTTGCAGATGATGTGAAATGTTCTCATGGCGCAACAGTTGGGCATTTGGATGAAGTGAGTGAATTTTATATTCGTTCGCGTGGCGTGCCGCAAGAGCTGGCAAAGTCAATGTTGATTCGCGCTTTTGCAAATGATGTTGTAGAAAAAATTAAAATTGAACCTCTACGTGAACAGATTAATCACATGATTTTTGAACATCTACACCGTAGTGAGATTACTAATTCTGAGGAGTCTGTTAACTAAATATATAATTGGCGGATATACCGCATATTAAGAATGCTTCGTGATCTAGGCATTCAGGATGGTTGAAAATTGATAACAGCTATTAAGGAAGTGAAGAAAAAATTTGATGTTCATGAGATCAGAAGTGATTTTCCAATTCTCAAAAGATTGGTTAATGGAAAACCGTTAGTTTATCTCGACAATGCGGCCACTACTCAAAAGCCACAAGCTGTAATTGACGCACTTACAAATTACTACACATTTGATAATGCCAATATTCACCGCGGACTTTATTTTTTAAGTGAGCTTGCTACTGAGCAGTATGAAAACGCGCGATTGAAAGCCAAAGAATTTATTAACGCGCTTAGCGCTTCCGAAATTATTTTTGTTAGAGGAACTACAGAAGCTATAAATTTGGTTGCAGCTACATTGTGCCGCGCTAAAATATTTAAAGAGGGGGATGAGGTAATTGTAAGCAATATGGAACATCATGCTAATATTGTTCCATGGCAGTTAATGGCTGACAGAAAAAAAATAAAATTAAGTGTTATCCCAATCAGTGATGCCGGTGAACTTGATATTGAAACCTTTGAAAAAATGCTTAATCCAAAAACAAAACTTGTAAGTGTTGTTCACATTTCAAATGCGCTTGGCACAGTTAATCCGGTAAAAAAAATAATTGAAATTGCTCATTCTAAAAATATTCCGGTAATGATTGATGGCGCGCAGGCGGCTCCTCATCTTAAAATTGATGTTCAGGAATTGGATGCCGATTTTTATGCATTCTCCGGTCATAAAGTTTTTGGACCAACCGGTATAGGTGTTCTTTATGGCAAAACTAGATATTTAGAAATGATGCCTCCTTACCAAGGGGGTGGCGATATGATTCGTACAGTTACATTTGAGGAATCCACTTTTGATGATATCCCTCATAAATTTGAAGCGGGAACACCCAATATTGCCGGTGGTATTGCGCTGGGAGCGGCTATAGATTATTTAAGTCAATTTGACCGTGAAGAATTAACTAATTATGAACAGATTATTTTAAATTACGCAACAAATCGATTGTTAGAAATTGATGGGCTCAAAATTATTGGAACCGCGAAGGAAAAAGCTTCGGTGGTTTCATTTGTAATTGATGGAATTCACCCATATGATATTGGTACTATAATAGATACAGATGGAATTGCTATTAGAACGGGGCATCACTGCACTCAGCCATTAATGAAGCGGTTTAATGTCTCGGCAACTGCCCGTGCTTCTTTTTCATTCTATAATACTATGGAAGAAATTGATAAACTGGTTTTGGGTATTCAGAAAGTAAAAAAAATGTTCTCATGATCTTTCTATTAAAAAGTAGGTTGAGTGTAAATCGAAGTTGGAGAAATTATGATTGACAAGGGAAAATTAGAGCAGGATATAATCGCGAAATTAAAAACTTGCTACGATCCAGAAATCCCGGTTGATATTTATGAGCTTGGATTGATTTATGAAATTAGAATTGATGACGACGCAAATACTTATGTTAAAATGACTCTCACTTCGCCGAACTGTCCCGTAGCCGGTAGTTTACCCGCAGAGGTAAAAGAAAAAGTTAAAAGTGTTAAGGGTGTAAATGATGTTTACCTCGATCTTGTATTTGAGCCTTCGTGGACTATGCAGATGATGAGCGAGGAAGCTAAACTTGAATTGGGTTTTTTATAAGTCCATACTTGCGAAAATCTGACTTAATCAAACGTAAAATTGTGTTGAGATTTACTGCTGTAATTAAAATTAAATAACAGAAAGGATACAACGATGTTCTCTATAAATCATAAAGCTCCAATTTACGATCCCGTTGCGGTTCAACCTATGAGGGATGAACTCACTTTTGTAGGATTTCAAGAAACTATTACTCCTCAGCAAATAGATGAATCACTCGGACAAAAAAATGATGAGACAGTCTTAGTGGTTATTAACTCAGTCTGCGGTTGTTCAGCGGGAAGCGCGCGGCCGGGGGTAACAGACGCACTTCAAAATGATATAATTCCTAACCGTTTAATCACTGTTTTTGCCGGTCAGGATAGAGAAGCAGTTGATCATCTTCGTGAAAATTATTTAAAGAATATTCCTCCTTCATCACCATTTATAGCTTTATTTAAAAATGGTGAACCTATTCACATACTCCCACGCCACAGAATTGAGGGAAGATATGCCGAAGAGATTGCTGATGAACTCAAAAAAGTGTTTAATGAAAATTGTACTAATCAAGGTCCTTCGATTTCCACTGAAAAGTATAAAGAACTGATTCACGCTAAAGCATGCGGAAGTAAAATCCCTTTAAATAATTAAACCCGGCATTCAATCATAATCAAATGAAATTTAGCACAACCGAAGAATATGGATTACGATGTTTGATACGTGTGGGAAAATTTTACCACGTTGGTAAATCCCTTACTATTCCGGAAATAAGTCGAGCTGAGGGAATTAGCGAACATAACGCCGGGAAAATTTTACGCGCGTTACGACTGGGCGGATTTTTAGTTGCCGAAAGAGGTAATGCAGGGGGTTATACCCTTTCCAAACCTCCGGTTGAAATTAAAATTAAGAATGTCCTTTTTTCACTCGGCGGTAAATTGTATGATGATGATTTCTGCAAAACTCATACAGGCGCGGTTGATTTGTGCACAAACTCTATTGATTGCTCGGTGCGTTCATTGTGGCGGATTATTCAGGATGCGATTGAAGGGGTGCTGGCAAATATGACTTTGCAAGATTTGCTTGGCACTGAGAATAATCTATTTGAGTTATTTGGTAATTCGGGCGTTACAGTAATTGATAATTGAGAATTTATAATTGATAATTTCTCTGAGCGCTCTGCGTCCTCTGCGGTTAAAAGTTTTAAAGATTTAACACAGAGAACACAGAGTTCCACGCAAAGGGCGCAAAGTGAGGTCACTCGAGAATATAATTAGATATGCGTGTATTACTTACAATTGATTAAAATCATGATACTATATAAAAGTATTGCTTATTGACTGCATCAAAGTTTATCTTTAGGCGTTAATTTTATTAATTGAATTGGAAAACCGAATGAAAAAAGGGCAAAAAATTGTTTTAACATTCCTGCTTTTGGCATTAACCGTACTAACTTATGGATGCTGTAATTGCGGTAAAAATATTGCTGAAGGAAGCGCTGTAGCCGGTAAAATTATTATTATTGGCAATGAGCCATTCACAAAACTAGCCATTCAGACTGATGATGAAAAAGTTTATGTTTTAGAATGCAGTGAAGAGTTAAAAAAAGAACTCTGGAACAAGCAGGGTGATTTTTACCTTATCAATTTTTCTGATTTAAAAGTTGTGGAAGAAAGAGATGTACTAGTTGTTGAAAAAGTAATGCCCATCAAAAAGTAGAATAGAGAATCAATCATGAAAAAAATAAAAATTGTATTTACCTTATTAACAATATTTGCCTATACACTATCAGCGCAAAATAAATCAATATCAATTCCAATGGCATTAGAGCCTAAGTTGAATGAAGACAGTTATGTAATTGACGCGCATGATCTTTTACAAAAATTTAATGAAGTAAATGGAATTGACATTAAAAAACTATCTGAAATTCCTATGCTAAAAAAGCAAACCGCATGGAATTTTAATGTTGGATCTACAAAAAGCTGGTGGGCTTCCAAATTTACCGACAACACTTTTTATCAAGTTCCTTCAACTTGCAGAGCAGTAGGAACAAATTGTTATATTTTTGTGGCTGATGATATGTGGGGAAATAGAGTTACAGCCGAAGGTGTTGAGGCAGTCAGAAAAGCTTTTGATCAGAGCACCCCGGCAAATCCAAATAAGGGTGTTTACCAGAATAATGTTGAAGCTTTTGGAAATCCACCGGATATAGATAATGATCCAAGAATCATAATTTTAATTTTAGATATCCTTGATGGCTATTCAGGTTCAGGAGGATATGTCGCTGGATATTTTCATTCTTTAAATCAAATAAACCATACCAATAGTAATAAATCTGAAATTTATTATATGGACGCGAATCCATTACCACTCAATAATAGTGATGGACTTGCAACAGCAATATCAATTACAGCTCACGAGTTTCAACACATGATTCATTATAATTATGATGCTGATGAAGAATCTTTTGTGAATGAGAGTATGTCGATGGTAGCGGAAGTTGTAAATGGTTATCCTTTAAGAAGTCAAATTGGTTCAAGCGGCTATAACTTCGAAACTAACTATTCTTTATTTAATTGGCGGGGTAATGATGATCCCAAAGTATTGATTGATTATTCACGAGCGGCAAGGTACTCACTCTATTTATATGAACAATTTGGACCTCAAATTTTAAAGGGAATCGTTCAATCTTCATTCAATGGAATAAATGGTATTAATGCCGGAATAAATTCTGTCTCACCGCCAACTTCAAGAAATTTTATTTCAATACTTGAGGACTGGTTTATAGCCAACTACTTAAATGATAGAAATGTAGACAGCCGTTACGGTTACACCAATCCAAGGGCGTTAAAAGTTAGTTCTACCATTCACGAAAATGGAAATGTAAATACAACCGCTAATGGTGTTTATAAATATGCCGCCCAGTATATAACTTATAATAAAGGGGAAGACTTAAAATTTACATTTAATAATCAGGGCAATACATTTATACAGGCAAAGGCAATAAAAATTGGAGCATCCCAAAAAGCTGTTGAAAATGTTTCATCAGGTGTTACCTATTCTGTCCCCGATTTTGGTTCAACATTTACAGAAGTTACTTTTGTTATTTATGTGATTGATCAAAATGTATTTCCATCAACTACAAATTGGAGTTTTACATATAGCTCAACAGCAAAAGGAGCCGCAGTTCCCACCGGACCTGTAGAAATTGCATATGATAAATCGGAACCGGTTGGTGTTTATGTTCTTTCTGTCGGAGATACTGTCGCGGTTGCTTTTGAGGGAAAAGCCGGAATGAAGCTAGACTCCATTAAAGTTGCATTGCGGAACACAGCTCAAATGCAGGGTGGAATATGGAGACTGAGAAACTCTGCTCCTGTTGTTACCGGTCAAAGATTAGCTGGTCCTTTCACGGTAGCAGGAATTACTACACCAGTTTACAATTCAGCAACACAAAGCTATCCTATCCCATATAACAATTGGGTCAAGGTTGATTTGAGATCAGCAAATATTGACGCAAGTACAGCATTTTCAGCGGCATTTGTAATAAATGGTGTATATGAAAATTCCGCATCACCATTTAATCGTGTTATGCACAGTGAGTTAACCGGTTCAACACCAATGAACAGCTGGACTTACTTGAATAATCCAAGCAGCGAAACTAGTCCTCCCGGCTGGTATTATATTGTAAATTCAGAACGAGGGACAGTATCATTATATTTAATTAGAGCCTACGTAAGTTCGACAGTCTCAGGTGTAAAAGAAGAGTATGAATTACTACCGGGCACTTATGCATTAGCTCAAAATTATCCAAATCCTTTTAATCCCGAAACTGCGATCAGTTATACACTAGCCGCGCCGCAATTTGTAAGCGTTAAAATTTATGACGCGCTCGGCAAAGAAATTAGAACTCTTGTTAATCAGGAGAGAGAAGCCGGAAGTTATAAAACCAATTGGAACGGTACTGACGATAATGGCAATTTAGTTTCGAGCGGAATCTATTTCTATAAAATTAATGCCGGTAACTTCACGCAGACAAAAAAAATGGTACTGGCAAAATAGTGTAGAGTAGAGAGTGATGAGTATTGAGCTTGGCCGCCTTCGGCGGCTGAAGAGTATTGAGTGTATTGATGCCGGATTAATTCCGGCATTTCTATTTTAAATGTAATTCTCTCAGCGGCACTCCGCTGACACTCTGCGATCTCTGCGTTTAATCTTTTGTCTCTATCTTTTTCCTCTACTTGAATTATTACAAGTTTTTCCCCAATTTAGTTACCGATAAAGTCATCAATGAATTAATTCATGAAAAAGTCACACATATTTAGGTCGAATCAAATGTTAATAAAATCAAAGATTCTTATACCAATATTAATTTTCACAATTACTACACTTGTTTCAGCACAAACAGCATCGGCAATTTGGCCATTATCAAATCCATCTTCTGGTGGTACAGGTTTCAATCCAAATGTTTCCGGATTAATTAATGCGGCTAATGAGTTATTAAAAGGAACAGAAATAAATCAATACACCGGTGCTAATAACAGTCAAAGAATTAGAATGGCTGGAACGAACAACACCTGGCCGGCAAATTTAAATGATAAAATCGACACAGTTTATGTTCAGTTTTCGGTATCCCCCAAAAAGGGAATTACATTCGAAATAAAAAAGATAAGTATGCTGATTGGCGCCGCAAGTACAAATTATATGAAGGCAAGAATATTTTATTCCGAAAAATCAGATTTCAGCAATCCAACTGAAATAAATTACAGCACCGGATCATTAAGTAACTTTTTGATCAGCGGCGGGCAGTCAACAGTTAACGCGGAAATAAATGTAACAATAAATGAAGATGAGACTTTTTATTTAAGAATTTTCCCCTGGAATGAATATAGCGCCATTCAATCGGGTAAGTATATGACACTTCAAAATGTTGAAATCTCCGGAACAACAATTGGAAATGTTGAAGCAAATTTAGCGGCTGTCTCAACATCATCGGCATCATATATTTCAACGACATTCGCAACTTCGGGAGGAAATATTATTAATGATGGAGGCGGTTTAATTTCTGAAAGAGGAATTTGCTGGAATACAATAGGAAATCCTTCAACTTCAGATGATAAGAAAATTGCTGGAAGTGGTGTTGGTTCATTTAAAGTATTAATGCAAAATTTATTACCGGCAACTAAATATTATATTCGTGCATATGCGGTTAATTCTGCCGGTACATCATACGGTGATGAAATTTCATTTACTACACTAAACCAAAAAATTGTGCCTCAATTAACCACAAATTCTGTCACAAATATACTTGTGAAAACCGCCCAGGCAGGTGGATCAGTAACAGCCTGGGGAGGTGATTCAGTTTTTGTGCGTGGAGTTTGTTATAGCGAAAATTCAAATCCAACCGTCAATAATTTCAAAACTATTAATGGTTCCGATATCGGTTCATTCTCAACTGTAATTGGAAACTTGAAGGAAAATACAAAATATTATTTGAGAGCTTACGCTGAAAATTCGGTTGGCGTTGGTTACGGCGATGAAGTATCATTTACAACACAATCGCCGGCTGTGGCAATAACAAAAACAGTTTCATTGGATGGAAGCGGAGATTACACAACAGTGCAATCCGCATTCGATGCAGTGCCCGCTAACTACACAGGTAAATATATTATCTTCATTAAAAATGGTACATACAAAGAAAAATTAAAACTTACCTCGGGTAAAGTTAATGTTGTGATAAGAGGGGAAAGCCGGGACAATACAATTTTAACTTACGATGACTATAGTGGAAAACCGGGAACCAGTATTGGAACATCAACTTCAGAAACATTGGCAATTCAGGCTAATGATGTAACGCTGGAGAATATCACCGTTCAAAACACAGCCACACAAGCTCAAGCTGTTGCCCTAAATATTACCGGTGATAGAATAATTGTGAACAACTGCCACATCGATGGATATCAGGATACATACTATACTTGGAATTCGGGAAGAGTTTATAATATCAATTCAAAAATTTCGGGCACAGTTGATTTTATATTTGGTCATGGTGTTGCGGTCTTCGATAACTGTAACATTCACATTAAAAGGAATACCGGTACTCTGACAGCCGCGGCTACTAAAGATGGATATAAATTTGGATATGTTTTTCTAGATTGCAAAATTACTAACGATTCAATTGGATATGATGGGGCTACAATCTCAAGATTTTTATTGGGAAGACCCTGGCAAAATTCACCACGAACAGTTTTTATAAGATGCGAACAACCCGCGAGTTTAAATCCTGTTGGATGGGCGGAATGGAATGTTATTCCTGCCCTTTACGCCGAATATAAATGCTACGGCCCCGGTTCCGATTATTCTCAAAGATTAACTTCAATATCTCGTCAACTGACTGATGATGAAGCAAAAGAATATACTATTACAAATATTTTTTCTATGAGCACAGGTCCCGAATTTGGATTTGACTGGATGCCCGAAATTACAACTAGCGTTGAGAATAAAGGTAAATTGAATTCAGAGATACCAGCCAAATTTTCATTGGAGCAGAACTATCCAAATCCCTTTAATCCAACTACATTAATAAAATATCAGATTTCAGAGCTTAGCGATGTTACATTAAAAGTTTATGATCTATTGGGCAGAGAGGTAACAACACTTGTCAATGAGGTGAAGCAACCGGGGGAGTATAGTGTTGAGTTTATAACGAAAAACGATGAGTATTCAAGCGGAATATATTTTTACGAATTGAAAACTCAAAAATATAGAGCTGTAAAAAAACTTGTGCTTCTTAAATAATTAACTCAAGTAGAATAATGTACAGTCAAAGATCTAGATTAATAAGTATTATAAATTAAATCGAATGAATTATGAGAAAACTTCTATTAATTATTAGTGTTGTAATTTGTCTTAACACCTCGGATATTTTAGCGCAAAATAAATCAACGGTTTGGAATCCGAATATTGATGATACTTCTTATCTTAATCCAATAATTCATTCCGATTATTCCGATCCCGATATTTGTAGAGTAGGTGATGATTATTACATGACCTCATCAAGTTTTTCTCATTTCCCCGGATTGCCGATTCTTCATTCAAAGGATTTAGTAAACTGGAAACTAATTTCGCACGCGGTAATTAATTACCCAGTAAAAGCATTTGCTAAACCACAACATGGTGGTGGAATCTGGGCTCCCAGTATTCGCTATCATAATAATGAATTCTATATTTATTTTGGTGATCCCGACAATGGAATCTTTATGACGAAAAGTAAAAATGCTGAAGGTCCATGGGAACCGCTGTACTTAGTTAAGGAAGCTAAAGGATGGATTGATCCCTCACCATTTTGGGATGATGATGGTAAAGCATATTTAGTTCGAGCATGGGCTCGAAGTCGCTCTGGCATCAAACACATCCTTACAATTCATAAAATGAGTAGTGATGGAAAAACATTACTTGATAATGGAGTTAATGTTTTTTCAGATTCGCTGATCCATCCAACAATTGAAGGTCCTAAACTTTATAAGAGAAATGGATACTATTACATTTTTGCCCCCGCCGGTGGAGTGAAGCCAGGCTGGCAAACTATTCTTCGGTCTAAAAATATTTATGGTCCTTACGAAGATAAAATTGTACTCGAACTGGGAAGCACAAAAATAAATGGTCCTCATCAAGGGGGCTGGGTAACAACTCAATCAGGTGAGGATTGGTTTATTCATTTTCAAGATAGATATGCTTATGGCAGAATTGTTCATCTTCAGCCGATGAGATGGGAAAATGATTGGCCTGTAATGGGAAATGACTACGACGGCAATGGAATTGGAGAACCTGTATCAAATTATAGAAAACCTTATACTGGTAAAAACTATTCTGTGGAAGTCCCTCAAACATCTGATGATTTTAATTCGGATCGACTTGGATTGCAATGGCAATGGCAGGCTAATTTTGATTCGAGCTGGTATTCATTAAGGCAAAGAGAAGGATCTTTAAGATTACTACCTCAAAAAATATCCAACGATGATAATAATTTGTACAACGCCCCCTTCTTGCTAATGCAGAAATTCCCGGCAAAAAAGTTTTCAGTTTCCACAAAAATTGAGTTTGAAAATTTAGATGTTGGCGATAGAGCAGGATTAATAGTTTTTGGGTTTGATTATTCATTCATCGGAGTAGAGAGACATAAGGATGGATTTCATTTGACTCAAATTATCTGTAATGATGCCAATAAAAAATCACCTGAACTGAGAAGTGAGAGTATTGAAATTAAAAGCTCGCAAATTCATTTACGGATGAGTGTAAAACCTGAGGATGATTCAGAAATAATCCCAAAAGTAATTTGCAAGTTTAGTTATAGTATTGATGGTGAAAAATATTTACCGATCGGTAAAGAATTTATTGCTAAAGAGGGGCGCTGGGTTGGCGCAAAAGTTGGATTGTTTGCTTCATCAATCAGTGATTCTAACGGTTATGCCGATTTTGAATGGTTCAGATTTGAGTAGCAGCCACAAATAAACATTTCTATTTAAATTAATTCAGAAAATCTTATCCAACAGAAAGAAAAGATTATTTCACATCACGATTCCGAAAAAAATAACTGATGATTTTAATTGTGTAATAAACTAAGTTGATACAGAGTTTGGAACACAAATAATTAGAATTATCCTTTTACAAGTATGGATGAAAATGGATAGTGAATTAAAATTTATTCTTAATGATACCGTGGTTGAAGAAAATATTAATCCGGCAATCACAGTGTTGGATTATTTGCGCAATTCAAAAAAACTTAACGGAACAAAAGAGGGATGCAGAGAGGGGGATTGCGGAGCTTGCACAGTTTTAATTGGTACATTAGTTAAAAATAAAGTCAACTACAAAAGCGTTAATTCATGTCTGTTACCGCTTATTTCAATTAATGGAAAACATTTGGTTACTATTGAGGGATTAAATTTAGCTGAATTAAATCTCATTCAGGATGCAATGGTTACCGAAGGGGGAACACAATGCGGGTTTTGCACTCCCGGATTTATTATTTCACTTACTTGCTACTTTCTTGAAGCTAAAAATTACAACTACAATTCCGCATTAAATTATCTCGATGGCAATATCTGTCGTTGTACCGGATATTCCGGAATAAAAAGAGCGGTTGAAAAAGTTATCAATGTAACAGCCGAAAGCTCTTCAAAAAATAAAATTGATAGACTGATTCAATCAGGAATAATTCCCAACTATTTTTCAAAAGTGTCCCAACAATTAATTGCTATCAATAATACTATAAATGATAAAAAACCGGAAAAGATAATAAGTACTAAACTTATAGTTGCCGGAGGAACAGATTTGTATGTTAAAAATGGGGAAGAATTAATTGATCAAGAATTAAACTTTATCTCTTCGCGGGAGAACCCGATAGAAAAAAGAGGAGATGAAATAATAGTTCAGGCTTCGGCAACTATTGAAGAATTCACAAACTCGAAAATTATACATAAGTATTTCCCGCAAATTAAAAATTCATTGAAGTGGTTTGGATCATTGCCTATTCGTAACCGGGCTACAGTTGGAGGAAATATAGTTAATGGTTCCCCAATAGCGGATATAACTAACATACTTTTGGCGCTTGCTTCAACTGTTAAAATAGTGAATGGAAAAAAAGTAAGAATTGTTAAGCTCAACAAACTATACCTTGGATATAAAAAGTTAGGTCTGAAAAAAGGAGAAATTGTTGAATCGATCGCAATTTCAATTCCAGAAGGAAAATATTTTTTCAGTTGTGAAAAAGTATCGCGGCGTGAATATCTCGACATTGCAAGCGTGAACAGCTCCATGATGATTCAAACTAAAAAAAATATTATCACTAATGTTCATTTATCTGCTGGAGGAGTTGCGCCAATCCCAAAATATCTTGAAGCGACTTCTCTGTTTTTAATTGGGAAAGAATTATCCCTAAAAAATATTTTAGATGCTTTCAAAGTTGTTAAAACTGAGATCTCACCAATTAGTGATGTACGCGGATCAGCAGAATATAAAACAATATTACTTCGTCAACTTATATTGGCACACTTCTATAAATTATTTCCGCATTTATTGAATGAAGAGGTGACTCAATGAAAAGTTACGATTCAATTCAACATGTAAAAGGTGCTTCAAAATTTGTTGATGATTTACCTATTACCGAGGGAACACTATACGGTTATGTTTATTACTCATCAATTGCGCACGGGGAAATAATTGATCTTGATATCAAAGAGGCTTTAAAAAGTGATGGCGTAAAAGCTGTTTTAACAGCTGATGATATTCCCGGGCAAAATCAGATTGGGGGAATTATACCAGACGAAGAATTACTCGCTGATTCACAGGTACATTATATCGGGCAGCCAATAGCATTCGTTGTTGCTGAAAATAAAATTAAGGCCCACAAAGCCGCACAAAAAATTTCTGTTGAATATAAGAAACTGCCCGCTGTTTTTGATGCGCGGGATGCTTTTGAGAATGGTATGTTTCTATCTCCACCGAGAGTTTTTACACTTGGAAGTGTTGATGATATTTGGGCAGAATGTGATTTTGTAATTGAAGGGATAGCTGAATCGGGAGCTCAGGAACATCTATATCTTGAAACTCAAGGCGCATTTGCTCTTCCGACTGAATCCGGTGGTGTGAAAATTTATTCATCAACTCAAGGACCTACACAGGTTCAAAAAATATGCTCACGTGTATTAAATATTCCAATGAATAGAATAGAGGTTGATGTACCTAGACTCGGTGGCGGGTTTGGTGGAAAGGAGGATCAAGCAACTCCATGGGCCGTGATGTGTGCTTTGGCTGCCCATAAATTAAAACTTCCTGTAAAATTAATTCTGCCACGACAAGAAGATTTGAGAATGACAGGCAAGCGTCACAAATACTCTTCAGACTTTAAGATTGGGTTAAGTGCTGAGGGAAAAATTCTTGCTTACGAAGTTTCATTTTATCAGAATGGCGGGGCTGCCGCTGATTTATCTCCAGCAATTTTAGAAAGAACTTTGTTTCATTGTACGAATAGTTACTATATACCGAATGTAAAGGCAACAGCATATAGTTGTAAAACCAATCTTCCTCCTGCAACTGCATTTAGAGGATTTGGCGGACCGCAGGGAATGTTTGTAATTGAATCGGCAATTAATAAAGCGGCAGAAGTGATGGGAATTGATGCGTCAGAGATTCAAAGAAAAAATTTACTTTGCGAAGGAGATCAATTTCCATTTGGTCAAAAAACTGAAAACTGCCACGCAATTACTTGTTATGATTTAGCTAAATCAAAATTTCAATACAAGGAAGAAATAAGTAAGATCAATCAATTTAATACTCAAAACAAATTTATAAAGAAGGGAATTTATACGATGCCGGTTTGTTTTGGCATATCATTCACCTCAACATTTATGAATCAGGCAAGCGCATTAATTCATGTTTTTAACGATGGGAGTATCAGCGTTAGTACAGCGGCGGTGGAAATGGGGCAAGGTGTTAATGCTAAAATAACTGAAATGGTAGCTCGGGAGTTCGGCGTGGAATCTTCAAGAATTAAAATTGAGACTACAAATACAACTCGTGTTGCAAACACTTCTCCAACTGCCGCTAGTAAAGGCGCCGATTTAAATGGATTCGCTTCTATCTCCGCTTCAAAAATTATTATTGAAAGATTAAAAAAAGTTGCCGCTGATGAATTAAAAGCAACTTCTGATTGCATCAGTATAAAAAATGAAATTGTACATGTTTCTAACCAGCCGACAGATATTACCTGGAATAAGATTATTCAATTAGCGTTTTTCAAGAGAGTAAGTTTATCTGCTCAGGCCCATCATTCAACCCCGGATATTTATTTTGATAAAACAAAAGAGAAAGGGAAACCATTTGCGTACCACGTTTATGGTTCGGCATTAATAACTGCAATTGTTGATTGTTTGCGAGGAACATGCAAAGTTGAATCTGTGAAAGTTGTTCATGATTTCGGTGAAAGCATCTATCCTCTAATCGATAAGGGACAAGTTGAAGGGGGAATAGTTCAAGGAATCGGCTGGATGACTTTGGAAGAAGTAGTTTATGATGAATCCGGTAAACTTATTTCAGATGCGCTTTCAACATATAAAGTCCCCGATATAAATTTCTCCCCCGAAATTGAAATTCACTTTCTTGAAAACTCGCCAAATCCTTATGGTCCTTTCAAATCGAAAGCTGTTGGAGAGCCTCCATTGATGTATGGAATTGGAGCTTTTTTCGCGATTAGAAATGCGCTGAAAAGTTTTTCACCAAACAGGGAATTCAATTTTATTGCTCCTATGACAAACGAGAGAGTTTTAATGGCTCTTTATTCAGAGGAGTAAAAATATTTTTCTATGAACTTATTCTATCGAAGAAGTGACATACTGCGTGGCGCGCTAATTTATAGTTCGGGTGATACTATTGCGGCATTAATTCTAAATGAGTTTTCAATTATTAGAGTAATTGGGATAATTTTAATTGGAGCCACCTTTTACGCATTTGAAATTCCAAATTATTTTTCCTGGATTGATAAAAAAGTGGGAGATGAGAACACCACTTCAAAATCATTAAAACGTACCCTGCTTGCTTTATTATATTTTAATCCTATCTGGATTGCCCGGCATTTACTCTTTATAAATGTTTTCAAGGGAGATCTCTCCGCAATAAATTTGTACTTACTTGTAATAGGGTTGTATTCATTTCTACTGAATGTACCAATATCCTTTATCATGAATTATCTGATTCAAAACAGAGTAAAACTAAAATGGCGGTTTACAGCAAGCGCAATATTTTCGGCTTTGATGGCAATTTATTATGCGATGAGCGAGGTGTTATTTAAATGATATTTCTTTCTTCAATGG
This sequence comes from Melioribacteraceae bacterium, assembly GCA_019638015.1. Taxonomy (NCBI): domain Bacteria; kingdom Pseudomonadati; phylum Ignavibacteriota; class Ignavibacteria; order Ignavibacteriales; family Melioribacteraceae; species Melioribacteraceae bacterium. The sequence goes on from JAHBUP010000001.1 coordinate 1,056,955, forward strand.
TTGAAAAGAGTCATTCGTGGTTATTAGGGGTCATTCATGGTTATTAGTAGTCATTCATAATCATTAATGGTCATTGTCTGTTATTTATTGTATTCTGCACAAAATTTTTATTGCATTAATTAAATTCAAATCCTAACTTACGTCTGTTGTCATACAAGTTTATTTAAAAATTATAAATTGAGGAAAATGATGGAAAGAGCAGAAATTACTAAGATTGTTGAGGAAAATGGAGCCGTCGCGGTTGTTCGTTTAAAAGATCCGGCAAAATTAATGAAGCTTGCCGAGGCAATTTATGCAGGTGGATTAAAAAGTTTTGAGATTACTCTATCTGTCCCAAACGCTTATTCACTAATTGAACAGGCCTCGAAGGAATTTGGTGATAAAATGTTGATTGGTGTGGGGACCGTTATAAATTCTGAACAAGCACAGAAAGCAATTGATTCGGGGGCTAAATATGTGGTCAGTCCAATCTTAAAAAAAGAAATTATTGAGACTTCCCATAAAAATAATGTACCGGTGATGCCCGGCTGCTTTACTCCCACCGAGGCACAAATTGCATGGGAAATGGGAGCCGATATAATAAAAGTATTTCCGGCAGAGGTTGCTGGAATGAATTTCTTTAAAGCTGTTCTTGCCCCGTTACCACATTTAAAGATGATGCCTTCGGGAGGAGTTACTCTTACAAATGCTGGCGATTGGCTTAAAGTTGGTGCATGTGCGGTTGGTGTCGGCGGTGCATTACTCGATTCAAAAGCAATTGCTGAAAATAACTTTGCTGTTATTACAGAAAATGCTAAAGTGTTGATGTCCTCAATTAATAATTATAGAAATTCAAAGTAGGAGATAGAAATGAAAAAAGTAGTTACATTCGGTGAAATAATGCTGAGATTAAGCACGCCAGGATTCGAACGGTTCGTTCAATCACAAAGTTTTGATGTTACCTATGGCGGAGGCGAGGCAAACGTTGCGGCGTCACTTTCTAATTACGGGTTGAATAGTTTTTTCGTAACAAAATTACCAAAACATGAAATTGGGCAAGCGGCAATAAATCATTTAAGAAGATATGGAGTTAATACAGAATTTATAGCTCGAGGCGGCGAAAGAGTTGGAATTTATTTTCTTGAAACCGGCGCAAGCCAGCGAGCTTCGAAAGTAGTATATGATAGATCAAACTCCTCCATAAGTAATATTGCGATTAATGATATTGATTGGGAAAAAGTATTTGAAGGAACAGATTGGTTTCACTTCACAGGTATCACTCCAGCACTCGGAAAAAATGCACAAGAAGTTTTAGAAGCTGCTTGTAAAGCAGCTAAATCTAAAGGGATTAAAATAAGTTGTGATTTAAATTTTAGAGCAAAATTGTGGACAGAAAAAGAAGCACAAACTGTAATGGTTCCTCTGATGAATTATGTTGATGTATGCATCGCAAATGAGGAGGACGCAGAAAAAAGTTTGGGTATGAAAGCAAAGGATACTGACATTCATAAGGCAGAACTTGATGAATCGGGTTATTTTGAACTGGCGAAATCCTTAAAAACAAAATTCAATTTTGAGGCCGTTGCAATTACTTTGCGTGAAAGTCACTCAGCTTCCAGAAACGGATGGAGTGCTCTACTCCACGATTCAAAAGATTGTGTTGAACCTTATCGCTCAAAAAAATATGATATTCAAATTGTTGACAGAGTAGGTGGCGGTGACGCTTTTGCAAGCGGACTGATTTATGGTTTATTAATAAAACAATCTTCTAAAGAAGCCCTTGAATTTGCTGTGGCTGCATCATGTTTGAAGCAAACAATTCCGGGGGATTTAAACCACGTATCAATCAGTGAAGTTGAAAAACTATACAAGGGTGATGGTTCAGGCAGAGTAGAACGATAACTAATAAAGGTAAACTATGTCTGTAATAAATAATACTAGTAATATTTTTCAATCGCTCGGCAATCGGGATAAAGTAAGCAAAATTATTGCTCATCAGATTGAAGACGCAATTATATCAAAACAATATTTGCCTGGGTCAAAACTTCCCTCCGAATCAGAATTATGTTCATTTTTTGGTGTGAGCAGAACTTCAGTAAGAGAAGCAATTCAAAGTTTAGCTGCTCAAGGGTTGGTTTCAATAAATAAGGGAAAGGGGATATTTGTTAATGAACTGAGCACTCAATCGGTTTCTGATCCAATTCAAAAATACCTGAAACAAAATCTTTCACGCAATTTTGTGATGGATATTGTTCACGCTCGACAAATGCTTGAGCCTAATGTGGCAGCCCAGGCGGCAATTAATCATACTGGAGAAGATATTGAACGACTTCAAAATAATATTGACGAAATGGAGAATCATGATGGAGATTATAAAGCACTTGCAAAGTTAGATATGAGTTTTCATATCAATCTGGCAAAAGCATCTCAAAATGTAATTGTACCTTTACTTCTTGAGCCAATTTATAATTTAATTCCAGATGTTAAATCATCAGTGTACCAAACGGTAAGAGAAGCAAAGGAGTACGCAGTTAAATGGCACATAAAGATACTCAGTGCTGTAGTAAATAACGAATCGAAAGAAGCGCATGATGCAATGATGCAGCATCTTAGATTTGCCGAGGAACACGCAGAGAGAATGTTAAATGCGAAGAATAAATAAAATTGAAAAACAATTGGAGAACCAATGAAATACGAAAGTGAAATATTTAATCTGATGCAAAATAAAGAATGGGAAAAAGTGACGCCCGGAATGAAAAGAAGATTTATGGGCTACGACGATAATATAATGATGGTACAGGTTCATTTTGAAAAAGATGCGATTGGTGCTCGTCATAAACATTTTCACAGCCAAACCACTTATGTAGTGAGTGGAAAATTTCAAATTACTATTGGTGAAAATAAACAACTACTTGAAGCGGGTGATGGATTTTATGCACCGCCGAATGTAGAACATGAAGCGCTTTGTCTTGAGGAAGGAATATTGATAGATGTATTTTCACCTATTCGAGAGGACTTTATGAAAGGAGTGTCCGGATATACGAAATGACTTGTGAATTCCTCTTTTTTTGTTAAATTAGCGTTTACTTTATCAATTAAATGAGAAATCGATGATGATTAAATTAGCAGCCAAGGGATTAATACTCTCTCTAATTATTTTGACTAATTGTACATATTCGCAATTAGCTGATGGGAAAGATGATTTCAGTAAATATTATGTTGATCTTCCATTCGAAATGCCACTATTACAAGTTCCAAAATTTCCAGATAAAGATTTTCTTGTTACTAATTATGGGGCGGTTGGTGATGGAGTTTTCAAAAATACAATCGCAATTCAGAATGCAGTTGATGCCTGCACAAATGCTGGCGGCGGAAGAGTTGTAATTCCAAGGGGTATTTGGATTACCGGTCCAATAGTTTTAAAAGATAATGTTAATCTTCATCTTGAACTGGGCGCGTTACTGCAATTCAGTAAAGATTTTAATGATTACCCTGTAATTGATGCCATTTACGAGGGAACGATGCAGTTGAGAGCTCAATCTCCAATCAGTTCAAGAAATGCTAATAATATAGCAATTACCGGTGATGGAGTAATTGATGGCGGCGGAGATGCATGGAGATATGTAAAGAAATTTAAATTAACCGCATTACAATGGAAAGCATTAATTGAATCGGGGGGAGTTGTTGACAAATCAGGTAATAATTGGTGGCCCTCTCAATCAGCTCTCGATGCTTCAATTTATATTGATGAGATGACTAAGAAAAATCAGAAGCCAGATTATGAGTTAGTAAGAAATTCTCCCGAGTATCTTCGCCCTGTAATGGTAAATTTTATTTCTTCAAAAAATATTTTACTCGACGGTCCAACTTTTCAAAATTCTCCTGCATGGAATATTCATCCGGTGATGTGCGAAAATTTAATTGTAAGAAATATCACTGTTCGAAATCCTTGGTATTCTCAAAATGGTGATGGAATAGATTTGGAGTCGTGCAAAAATGTTATTGTTTACAATTCAAGATTTGATGTTGGTGATGATGCTCTCTGTATGAAGAGCGGGAAAAATGAGGAAGGGAGAGCAAGAGGCATCCCCACAGAAAATATAATTATAGCCGATTGTATTGTATATCATGGTCATGGCGGATTCGTAATTGGCAGCGAAATGAGCGGCGGGGTTAGAAATATTAAAGTTTCTAATTGTCAATTTATTGGTACAGATATAGGCCTGCGTTTTAAAAGTACCCGTGGACGTGGTGGGATTGTAGAGAATATATATATCGATAATATTTTTATGAAAGATATTTCTACCGAAGCTATTGGTTTTAATATGTTTTATGGAGGTTTTGCTCCTAAAGAGGATAAATCTGCCGATGATAATTCTAAATCGGCTCATACTGTTCCAGTCAGCGAGGAAACTCCTCAATTTAAAAATATATTTATGAATCAAATTCTTTGCATCGGAGCAGAAAATGGATTAATACTTCAAGGTTTGCCCGAAATGAGCATTAAAGGAATCGAATTGAAAAACAGTATAATTACTGCAAATACCGGTGTTTCAATTTATGATGCCGAAAATATAAAAATCGAAAACACAAAAATAATTTCAAGCAGTGGAATTCCATTCAATATTACCAATAGTAATAATGTTTTTTTTGATAATGTAGAAAGCGGGGATAATGAAACCTATTTTGCTATCGAAGGAAGTAAATCTTCAGAAATTATAATAAAAGGAGTCGGAGCTGAGAAACTGGGTTCAAGAGTAAAGTTTGGAACCGGTGTTTCTCAAAATTCAATAAAAATTATAAAATGAAGAAAATAATTCTTTTTATTATTCTCTTGTTCCAACTCAATTTAGATGCTCAGGAAAAAAGATTAATCACCGTTGCTCAAGATGGCAGCGGTGATTTCTTAACCATCACCGAAGCCATTAATTCTCTCCCAATGTTTAATTACGAGCGAACTATAATTTTTATCAAAAATGGTATCTATGAGGAGAAGTTTAGAATTGATCAGGATTATATTACACTGAGAGGAGAAAATAGAGAAAATACAATTATAAGATACAGCATACTGAGAGAAGACTGGAATAATAATAAAGACTCACTTGGGCCCGGAGTTATTAATGTTGAAGGAAATGATATTATAATCGAAAATATGACGATTGAAAATACACAGCCCCTAATTGGTCCACATGCATTTACTATTTATGGATTCGGCACTAGAATAATAATTCAATATTGTAATGTATATAGTAAAGGTGCTGATACAGTTTCTCTTTGGGATTATAAAACCGGAATGTATTATCACGCAAATTGTAGTTTTACCGGAAGTGTTGATTTTGTTTGTCCACGCGGTTGGTGTTTTATCCGCGATTCTCAATTTTATCAGCATAAACAAACAGCTGCCCTATGGCATGCTGGAGGATTTGATAGAAACCAAAAATTTGTGATCGTCAATTCTTCGTTCGATGGCGTTAAGGGTTTTGAGTTGGGGAGGCATCATTACGAAGCACAGTTTTTTCTAATCGATTGCTCCTATTCCGAAAATATGAGTAGCAAACCAATCTATCGTGTAACTTACGAAGACACTACCCGCAACCGTCCTTATAATTGGGGTAAACGCAATTACTTTTTTAATTCCCAAAAAAAAGGAGATCAGTTTGAATGGTTAGAAAATAATATTGAATCTGCGGGCGTTTCCATAGATCAAATTGATGCCAAGTGGACTTTTGATAATAAATGGGATCCAGAAAATATCGCTCCAATTTATCCGGCAAGAATTGAGGTTTATGGAAAATTATTAAAACTTTTTTTTGATGAAAAAATAACGGTGATAGATAAACCAATTTTGGTTTCAGACTCGGGCAATAAGTTATATTATTCATCGGGTGGTGGGACTGATACAATTATTTTTGAAAGTGATTCTTCAATCACAATGAGACAGATTAAAAATCTTTCATTGATTAATGGTAAACTAACCGGAACGAATGCAACAATTAAAGAAAGAGTTGTATCGTTCACTAATTAAAATTAAAATGTTTAGCGTTCTCTGCGTTTAAAAAATATAATCTCCCCAACTTATTAAAATGATAATCTTTTATTATCCTTATAAATAAATGTCGTGACCTATTGCAATATCATCTAATTTGATCATAGTTTTTAACTTAATTAGTGGCATAAATTCTGATAATAAAGCTATCTTTACAAAAACTATAACAAGAAAATGAAAAACAATTTATATCTCTTAATCCTGTTGCTTCCACTTATTATAATTGCATGCACTCCTGGAGCAAAAACAATAGACGAGAGCAACTTTGTCAATGTTAAAGATTCTCAATTCTATTACCAGGGAAAGCCCTATTATTTTGTTGGTACCAATTTATGGTATGGTGCATATCTGGGATCACCTGGAATAACCGGGGATAGAGAAAGATTACTTAGAGAACTCGACAATTTAGCTGCCAACGGAATAACAAATTTGAGAATTTGTGCTGCATCTGAGGAATCAATAATGGAGCGCTCCACAAAACCGGCATTCACAAAATCGCCAGGAGTGTATGATGATGAATTATTGCTCGGTTTGGATTTTCTCCTTGCAGAGATGAGTAAACGTGGGATGCATGCGGTTCTTTTTCTAAATAATTATTGGCAGTGGTCTGGAGGAATGGCACAATACAATTCATGGTTTGGAGGGGGTGAAGTTCCGGATCCTGATGATCCGAATGTAGGTTATGCTCCATTTATGGATTTCTCAGCTCAGTTTTATAAAAACAATGAGGCTAAAAAAGAATTTAAAAAATATGTGAAGATGATTGTCACCCGACGCAATAGTATTACCGGGAAATATTATTTCGAAGATACGGCAATAATGGCTTGGCAATTGGCTAATGAGCCGAGACCAGGCAGAATATTTGACGAAGAAATAGTAAACTATTTTTTTGAATGGGTTGATCAGACTGCGGAATTCATTCATGATCTTGATCCTAATCATTTAGTTACAACAGGAAATGAAGGTCTCCATGGAAGTTTAACGAGCGAAGATATTTTTCTTAAAATGCATTCCAGTAAATATATTGATTACGCAACAGTTCATCTTTGGCCAAAAAACTGGGGGTGGTTTAAAGCTGATCAGATAGAAGAAACATATCCTCAGACTGAAAAAAATGCAATTGAGTATATCGAAAAACATTTTGCGCTCTGCAAAAAATTAAATAAACCATTCACTTTAGAAGAATTTGGAATACCAAGAGATTTTGAAAAATATGAGGCAGGCACTCCAACAACAGCAAGGGATAAATATTTTAAAAACATATTTTCATTCTTATATGATTCAGCGGTTAAAGGTGAACCAATAGCTGGTACAAATTTTTGGGCATGGGGTGGTGAGGGAAGAGGTAAAGATGATTTTATTTGGAAGCCAGGAGACCCCTATACAGGAGATCCCGCTCAAGAACCGCAAGGATTAAATTCAGTTTTTGATTCGGATGAATCCACCCTAAAAATTATTAGAGAGCATTCTCAGCAATTAAGGAATTTGTTAAATGAAAAAAATCTATCAACAAAATGGTAAACAATGAAAATTAAAATCATATTATTCGTTACATTATCAATAATAATATCGGCATGTTCGGCTCAAAATAAGATGATTAACAGTAAAGAATATCAAGCTAATTTAGGAATCAATTTATCCGATTCTTTTGCCACAGAAAATACTGTGAATCTGTATTACAATTTAAAAAAACTGTCGGAACACAAAATAATATTTGGTCATCATGACGCTACCGCATACGGAATTGGATGGCAGGGAGAAGAAAACCGTTCGGATATCAAGGATGTGGTTGGTACTCATCCTGGATTATATGGCTGGGATTTTATGTTTATTCAACCGGATAGAATTGTTGATAAGGATGAAGCTAATATTAGAAAGCTATCAATAGAAGCACATGAAAGAGGAGGAGTAAATACTTTTTGCTGGCATCTGAATAATCCAGCCACAGATAATTCATTTTATGATACAACCATCGTAGTAAGAAAAATCTTACCTGGTGGTGACCTCTACCTTAAATATCTACGAATGCTCGATTACATGGCTGAATTTGCCAATACGATGAAAGATTCTAAAGGAAATTTGATACCAATAATTTTCCGCCCATTCCATGAGTTTGATGGAAGCTGGTTTTGGTGGGGGAAAAGATTTTGCAGCAGGGAAGAGTTTATAGAGTTATGGCAGACAACCGTTACTTATTTGCGAGATAAAAAGGGAGTTCGAAATTTTATTTATGCATTTTCACCTGATAGGATGTTTTTTTCGGAAGCTGAATTTTTAGATAGATACCCTGGTGATGAATATGTTGATATTATTGGTATGGATAATTATTGGGATTTTACGCCAGATGGAGCTGGCTTGGAATGGATTACCAGAAAATTAAAAATTATAACAGAGTTAGCTAACAAAAAAAATAAAGTTGCGGCTTTTACAGAAACCGGGTCAGAAAAAATACCAGATTCTACTTGGTGGACCGATAAATTTTTTAAAGTGATGCAAGATGACAGTGTAAAAATTGCATACGCCATGGTTTGGCGAAACGCACACAAAGGGCATCACTATGCTCCTTTTCCTGGTCATCCTAGCGTTCCAAATTTTGTTGAGTTCTTCAAAAAAGAAAAAATCCTATTTGAAAAACATTTACCCGATTTGTTTACCTCACCACTTCATGAAAATTTTATCGAGGAGATTAAAAAGAAAAAAATGATCGATCTATCTGAATAATAGTCACTATAATAGCGGTTATACTGACCTATTAATTATTCTTTTATTTGTTCAAGCCCTAGCCAAGCAAATTAATTCTATGTTAAAAGCGACAATGAAATAATTGTTTTTATCGAGTCGCATTATCTACTCAAAAACCCATTTATTAATTTCATAACTCTTTATTATTATAATAAAGGGTTCACTTTCCCAGGGTAATAATTACTCACATCTGAATCGTTTTTATAATTCTAATTTTTTGGCATTATTTATGCACATAATGGCAATTATTCCATTATGAAAATTGAACAATAATTTCGTGAATATATGAAACTCCACTTTATCGATATTTTTATCATTATTATCTATCTCGCTTCAACTATATTAATTGGTGCAATCCTTTCAAAGAGAGCTTCAAAGAGTAAAGAAAGTTATTTTTTGGGAGGCAATAAACTTCCCTGGTATATGTTAGGGCTGTCGAACGCATCAGGCATGTTCGATATTTCTGGAACAATGTGGCTTGTTACTTTAGCTTTTGTTTATGGATTAAAAAGTATTTGGATCCCCTGGCTTTGGCCGGTATTTAATCAAATCTTTTTAATGGTATTTCTTTCGGCTTGGCTACGCAGATCAAATGTGACAACCGGAGCTCAATGGATTGAGACTCGCTTTGGTAAAGGTAAAGTGAGTTATCTACCTCATGGAATTGTAGTGGTATTTGCACTTATAAGCGGTCTTGGTTTCTTGGCTTATGGTTTTATTGGTCTTGGCAAATTCATGGAAATCTTTATTCCATGGAATATTGTTAATTCATATCTCAATCTTAATATCCCTCTTGAATATGTACCTCATCTTTATGGCGTTGCTTTTACATTGTTTGCTGTTTTTTATACAGTGCTTGGAGGTATGACAAGTATTGTATGGGCAGATGTGCTTCAATATACAATTATGACTTTCGCTTCAATTGCAATTGCCATAATTGCTTTTAACGCCGTTGGAAGTGAAGGATTAAATGTACCCGACGGATGGATGAACCCATTTTTTGGAAAGAATTTGGGGCTTGATTGGACAAATTATATATCGGATGTAAATTCAAAAATTGCCGCTGATGGATACTCTCTTTTTTCCGCAATGTTTATGATGATGTTATTTAAAGGAGTTCTAATTAGTATCGCGGGTCCGGCACCAAACTATGATATGCAAAAAATTCTCGCAACCAAATCGCCATCTGAAGCGGCAAAAATGAGTGGATTTGTTTCTTTAATATTAATGCCAATCCGTTATTTTATGATTGCAGGATTTGCCGCGCTTGGAATAATATATTACGATCAGCTTCATTTGTATACTGCGGGGGTATTAGATTTTGAACAAATACTTCCATCCACAATAAATCAATTTGTACCTACTGGATTATTGGGTCTGCTTCTCGCAGGATTGCTTGCCGCTTTTATGTCAACATTTGCTGGAACTTTGAATGCAGCTCAGGCTTATGTTACAAATGATATCTACTTAAAATATATTAAACCGGATGCTTCAAAAACTTCAATAAAAACAGCAAATTATTCAGTTGGTATTATTGTGGTTGTTGTTAGTATCCTTCTTGGTATTCAAGCAAAAAACGTTAATCAAGTTTTGCAGTTATTAGTATCGGCCCTTTGGGGAGGATATACTGCCGCTAACATATTGAAATGGTATTGGTGGCGGTTTAATGCTCAAGGATTTTTCTGGGGGATGTTGTCGGGTATTATTGTTGCCGGATTACCTATGATTTTTTCTGGATTACTACCTGCGCTATTCCCTGATTTAGCTGCAGACATAAGAATATTATATTACTTCCCAATAATTGTTGGGATCTCTTTAATTGGCTGTATTGCCGCCACATATCTTACCAAACCAACTGATGAAGCAACACTAAAACAATTCTATAAACAGGTAAAACCGTGGGGATTTTGGAAGCCGATACATGATAAAGTTATAACTGAAAATCCCAGCTTTGAAAAAAATAAAAATTTCAAGAGAGATATGATGAATGTATTAATGGGCACTATTTGGCAAACTTCTCTAGTTGCTTTGCCCATGTTTATTGTGTTTCATCAATTCATGTATGCTGGAATTACAACTATAATTTGTATCGCCTTAAGCATTGTCTTGAAGAAAACCTGGTGGGATAAACTTCATGAGATGGATAAAGATTATATCCCGGTTGAGGAATCTGAATAATTTTAAGGAGTTAGTTGATGTTAAAGGAAGAGTTTCATAAAAAATTAAAAAATTTATTTGATCAACATAGATTTCTGATTGAAAGAAAAAACGAACCGATTGATGCAGATAATGGTGTTTATGTTCGTTTTAAATATCCGATATTAACTGCCCAACACACTCCAATTTTTTGGCGCTACGATTTGAATCATGTCTCAAATCCCTTTTTAATGGAAAGGATAGGCGTTAATTGCGCATTCAACTCGGGAGCTATGATTTTTAATGGAAAAATTGTACTTGCGGTTAGAGTTGAAGGGACTGATAGAAAATCATTTTTCGCAATTGCCGAAAGTGAAAATGGAATTGATAATTTCAAATTTTGGGATTATCCGATAACTTTACCTGAGACTCAAAACCCAGATACAAATGTTTATGATATGCGTCTCGTTCAGCATGAAGATGGATGGATTTACGGATTATTTTGTACCGAAAGGCATGATGATTCTAGACCAGATGATACATCTGCGGCAGTAGCTGCATGTGGAATTGCCCGCACAAAGGATTTAATTAATTGGGAAAGATTGCCCGATCTGATTTCATATTCGGGTCAGCAGAGAAATGTGGTACTTCATCCCGAATTTATTAATGGAAAATATGCTCTATATACCCGTCCACAAGATGGATTTATTGATACGGGAAGCGGCGGAGGAATAGGTTTTGGATACACGGATTCAATGGAAAAAGCTGAAGTTAAAGAAGAAATAATAATGGATAAAAAGGTTTATCATACTATCTATGAAGTAAAAAATGGATTGGGTCCGGCTCCTATAAAAACTGAAAAAGGATGGCTGCAATTAGCACACGGAGTTCGGAATACAGCCGCTGGATTAAGATATGTACTTTATGTTTTTCTCACCGATCTAAAGAATCCGAGTAAAGTTACACATAAACCTGCCGGATTTTTTATAGCTCCCGAGGGAGATGAAAGAGTGGGTGATGTTTCTAATGTAGTCTTTAGCAATGGCTGGATCAAAAAAGAAAACGGTGAAATTTTAATTTACTATGCTTCATCAGATACAAGAATGCATGTTGCATTAACATCCGTAGATAAATTAATTGATTATTGTATTAATTCTCCTGAAGATGGACTTAGGAGCGCAGCAAGCGTTCAAACAAGAAATGAATTAATTAAGAAAAATTTAGAAGTGATGAAATCGCTCAAATTATAAGTTAATTTCATGGTGCCTCAAGAATGCCGGATTGATAACTGTTTGAAAAATCCGGCATTCTTATTTTAAATTAATAATAACTTCAATGAGGTAAGAAATTTAGTTTTAGATAGTTATGGGAATTGAAGAAATGCGTTGCTCCTTCATTACTAAAAACTATCATAGAATAAAAGTTCACAAGCTCTGAGCGGTAGTTCTCCAATGTCCAATAAATTTGTCGAAATCATCTTTTTGATGTTTGAATCTTGGATTAACTGAATACATCTCAAAGTCAGAATCTGTGAGCATTTTTATACAATTCATCATTGCTCTACCGGTATGATATGTACACTTCCACATATGGGAACGGGGCCCAAATTTGAAATGAGGTTCTTTATCAATGCCCCCCTCAAACCAATCGCCATTCTCATAATCCATAATATAGTTTTTAACATATTCCCATTGTTTCAAAAATACTTCAACATAAATATCATTTTCAGGAAAGATTTTTGAGAATATGAGAAGAGCATTTAATGCTTCTGCCTGTGCCCACCAGTTTTTAGTGTCTTTTACTATTGAGCATTTATCTGAACCCGCAAAGTAGTAGCCGCCATCATAAAAGCCGCCTATAGAATTATCAAAACCATTTTCAATTGCATGGTCGAGCATTCTTTTTGCAACTGATAATGTTTTAAAATCATTTTGCAATCCTAATACGTATGACGCTTCAAGCATTAAAAAGGCGGTTTCATAATCATGACCAAAAGATACATGATCCAATCCATAATTCTTTTTTCTGATCTCCTCGGAAGAACCCGCAAATGAAACTGGAGTTAAATCATTCTCAAAAAATAGATGAAGATAACCTTTAGGGTTGGTCATCACATCTCTAATCAAATTCAACAACCTCGTCAATTGTTTCTGAACTTTCTCATCTTTGTGCACATTATAAAGCTCTGTGTATGCCTCAAGAAGATGAATAGATGAATTTTGATCTTTATAACCTACTTCATCTATATCTGATGCATTTGTATCATAACCTTTTCCAAAAATTTCTCCTTCTCGTGTTATAAATTGATGATACCCTCCCAGCTTTTTATCGAAAGTATGTTTTTCTATCCAATCAAAAACTAATAACGCAAAAATTAGTATATCTTTTCTTTTTGTTAATTCATATAAAGATGCCAACGCGTAAACTGAAAAGGCATTTCCGTATGTTCTTTTTTCATCTAAGTAACCTCGAACATCCGAAAGTTCTCCTTCTCTGCTTCTCATCTGGAAAAAACCGCCAAATTCTTCATCCCACATTTTATTCTTCAAAAATTCATAACCGTGGATTGCATAATAAAGATATTTATCATTATCCAAAAAGTTTGCAACTTTTGAAGTGGTCCATATATGTCTTGCCTGCGAAACAATCATTTTCTCCTGATCAGGTTCAATTTTCCAGTCATGTGAAATATTTGTAAAGTACCCGCCGCATTCTTTATCTATAACAAGTGGGTACCACTTTTCAAGAATTTTATGCTGCAAAAATTCCAGCATCTCGCTTGCAATTGCGGTATTATTAGATATTAATCCGGTTTCAGCAACCTTATTCATATTAACCGATCCAAATTTTAGAATATGTAGAACAAATATTGTGCTAATTGGTTTTGTCTAAAATTTCAACGTTTTACTATCTTTAATTTTCAAAAAATGATATACTTTTATTAAAATAATAATTAGTGTATTAAATACATGATTAATATCAGTAAATAAACTATCTTTTTGCGGCATAAAAATAGAAGTGGTTATCTATCATATTACTTGGGAAATCAATGCTCAGATATATTCTTTTCAGCCTAATTATTTTAATTATCACAACAAATGATTCTAAAGCGCAATTCTCAAATTTTATTACAAGAAGCGGGGATAAACTTTTTGATGGTGTGAGTGAATTCCGCTTCATCTCATTTAATATTCCTAACCTATTATTGATTGAAGATAATGTTCCATTTGATGAAATTAATCAGTGGCGTATACCAACAGAGTTTGAGATTAGGGATGCTCTATTAGCAGTAAAACAAATGGGAGGAAAAGTCGCACGCTCATATGTACTTTCGGTGCGAAGAGATGTTGATCATTATAGTTATCCACGACACATTGATAGACCTGGACAGTTTAATGAAGATTTGTTTATTGCGATGGATAAGGCTTTACAGATAGCAAATGAGCTAGGAATAAGATTAATTATTCCTTTGGTTGATAATTGGCATTGGATGGGAGGAGTTACTGAATACGCGGCTTTCAGAGGTAAAAATCGAAGTGACTTTTGGCGTGACGAAGAAATTATTTCTGATTTTAAAACAACAATTAAGTTTACGATCAATCGAATAAATACTTTTACCGGAATTCCTTATAATGAAGATAAAGCAATACTCGCATGGGAAACCGGAAATGAATTAGAACCACATTATGAATGGACTGCAAATATCGCGGAGTACATTAAATCACTGGCCCCAAATCAACTTGTGTTTGACGGCGCATTCCGCGTTATGCCTAAATCAATAGATAACCCCATAATTGATATGATTACTACTCATCATTATTCACCGGGACCTAAAAGTGTTGAAGTAATTATGAAAACACTTGAAATTACAAAAGGAAAGAAACCTTATTTTGTGGGGGAATTTGGTTTTATGCCGGTTGACCAGATGGAGATGGTTTTAGATACAGTGATAAATAATGGTATAACTGGAGCGCTTGGGTGGAGTTTGAGATTCAGAAATCATGATGGTGGATTTTATTACCATACCGAACCGAATGGTGACAATCAACCCTATCGGTGGCCCGGTTTTTCTTCCGGCGATTTTTATAATGAGAGAAAAGTATTAAACCTATTCAAACAAAAGGCAGATAAGATTAATGGCTTCGTTAGTTTAGTCGAAAAGCCAATTAGGCCTGAGTTAATTTCAATTTCACACCCTTCTGAAATTTCTTGGAGAGGAAGTGCCGGAGCGGATTATTATAGTGTTGAGAGAAAAGATGCGATTCAAAATGATTGGGTGGTAATTTTAGATTCGGTTACTGATGCGGATATTGGATACAGGCCCTTATTTTCTGACACAAGCGTTGTAGAGGGAAAGGAATATTTCTATAGAGTAACAGCTATCAATGAAGCGGGGCAATCTATTCCATCCAATGAAATAGGTCCCGTTCATGTAGAGTATTCAGTTATGATTGATGAATTTGAAAATGTTCTTAAGTTGTATGAATATCCAGATTCAGCAAAAATTTTGATAATGAAAGATATTCGTAAGGCTAAAGAAGATAAATCCAGACTGTTACTAAAATCTGATGAATCAATTACATATTTTATTGATGGCAATATTAGTGAGCTTACTTTAGATCTCTTCAAACTGGATGATGATTCATTATTAAATATATATGCCGGTGTTGATCCAAATTCTTTGAAGCCGGTAAGTTTTGAAAAAACCACTTATCAGAATCTATTTAATGATTATGGATTTTTTACCGGTGAACGCTTTGTGGTGAATCAATTTCCTGAAGACGCGAGGTTTATTAAAATTACAGCCGATGAAGATGTTCAACTTTGCAGATCAAAAATAATATATAAACGTAATTGATGAGTATTTCAATTAAATTTGACCAAATTAATTAACGGATAAATAACATGAATAAAATATTTCTCATTATGATTGCGTTATCTCTAAACATTATGGCACAAGAAAAATCAACTCTTACTTTAGCATCAATCTTCGCTGATGAAATGGTATTCCAGCAAAAAACTAATTGTGCCGTGTGGGGAATTTCAGAACCAAATAATGAAATTTTAGTAACGGCTTCATGGGGCGCAAAATCAAAAGTTAAAGCCGATGAAAAGGGAAACTGGATTACTAAAATTAAAACACCAAAAGCAGGAGGTCCTTATACTTTAACTGTTGCCGATAAAAAATCGAAGATTGAATTCAATGATATTTTGATTGGTGAAGTTTGGTTGGCGAGTGGACAATCGAACATGGAAATGCCACTAAGAGGATTCGGCGCTATCGATGTTATAATGAATTCTGAGGAAGAAATAAAGAATGCGAATAATCCTAAAATAAGAATGTTCACAGCTCTAAAAACTACATCCCCCTCACCTCAGTTTAACGTTGTTGGATCATGGCAAAAATTAAATCCAATAACCGCACCCTCGTTTAGTGCAACCGCATATTTTTTCGCAAAAAATCTTTATGAAAAATTAAATATTCCAATTGGAATAATACATTCAAGCTGGGGAGGAACTCCAATTGAATCATGGATTGAAGCAAAATATTTAGCTGATTTTCCTCAGTACCAAAAAACAATTGAATCGTTCGATGGCGCAGAACAAAAGCTTGCAATTTTTTATGAATGGTTATCTCAATTCTCAAAAATGCCGGTAAAAAGAGTTAATGGAGTTGAAGATTGGACTAATCTCGATTTTAATGATTCAAAATGTTCACAACCGCTTTATGATGATTCTAAATGGGGTAAGATGAACTTACCCGGCACATTTGAAAGAAGTGAAATTGGGGAATTTGATGGCGCAGTTTGGTTCCGAAAAAATATTGAAGTACCGGAAGAATTTTTAGGAAAAGATTTGGTTCTAAATCTCGGACCAATTGATGATTGCGATGTTACATTTGTTAATGGTACTAAAGTCGGCGGATTTGAAGAAGATGGACATTATCAATCTGAAAGAACATATACAGTAGCAAAAGAACTAATAAAAAATTCCTCGATTACAATCGCGGTTCGTGTTCTCGATTTTAGAGGTGGCGGCGGAATTTATGGAAGTCCCGATAAGTTAAAAATTTATATTAAAGATGACAGCCAAACTGCTTCCATCTCGTTAGTTGGCGAATGGAAATATCTGCCCGTAGCATTATTTATGAATGATAACTTTTATCTATTTGGTTCGGATGATCAATTATATTTTACCAAACCCAAGATTACATTATCAATCAGTTCGCATAGCGCGACCGCATTATACAATGGAATGATCGCTCCACTTGTACCATTCACAATTAAAGGAGCTATTTGGTATCAAGGGGAATCCAATTGTGGACGAGCTGAAGAATATAAATTATTGAAGACCGCTCTTCTCAAAAATTGGAGAGACAGATTTAATGTTGGTGATTTCCCATTTTACTACGTTCAAATAGCACCCTACAAATATGGGGCTGGAACTAATAGTCAGTTATTACGTGAAGCGCAGTTTTTATCTCTCAAAAATAAAAATACCGGATTGGCAGTTACATTAGATATTGGTGATCCTGGAAATATTCACCCTGCCAATAAACAAGATGTTGGTAAACGACTTGCTCTTTGGGCACTCGCTAAAAATTATGGTAAAAAAATTGTTTATTCGGGTCCTCTTTATAAATCAATGAAAAGTGAGTTTGGAAAAATTACATTAGAGTTTGAGCACCACGCCGGGGGACTGGAATTAAAATTATTGAATGGAGAAAATAATTTTCTTATCGCCGGTGAGGATAGAGTTTTTAAGAAAGCAATAGTTGTTGTTGAGGGGAAAAGGTTAAAGTTATTTAATCAAGAGATTTCGAATCCGGTTGCGGTAAGATATGCTTGGTCAGAAACTGATGAAGCTACATTGTTCAACAAGGCTGGTTTACCTGCCCCAACATTTAGAACTGATGACTGGAAAGATTGAAAAACATTTTAATTGAATTAATGGATCGCTGATTAATCAGATTACTAAGCAAATTATAAATGAGTCTAATTTTCTCAAGTTGAAGTATTAGATACTGAAAGAGAAATCTATCTCAATTAAAAATAATTTTTACTATGACAAAAAATAATTCAATAATAGCAACACTTGTTTTGTCGTGTCCCGATCAAAAAGGATTGGTGGCGAGATTGTCTCAATTCATATTTCAACAACAGGGTAATATTCTCAACCTTGATGAGCATGTTGATAGAGAAGAGAATATGTTTTTTATAAGAATTGAGTTTGATACCGAGGATATGAATCTATCTGCAGACCAATTTGAATTAGCATTTTCTGTCTTAGCTCAGGAAATATCAGCCGATTGGAAAATGCACTACAGTAATAAAAGGCATCGCATTGCGATTCTTGTTTCTAAATATGAGCATTGTATACAGGAATTGTTATGGTTGCAAAGTATTGGTGAATTAAACGCCGAGATTCCGCTCATAATTTCTAATCATAATGACCTCGAATATTTAGCAAAGCAGTACAATATTCCATTTTATCTCTTCCCGGTTGATCAATCAAACAAGCCACAGTTGGAAACTGAAGAGATAAAATTAATAGAGGAAAACAAAGTTGACACAATTGTGCTTGCGCGTTACATGCAAATTCTTTCTCCAGCTTTTGTAAAAAGATTTCCAAATAAAATTATAAACATTCATCATTCGTTTCTTCCGGCGTTTATAGGCGCTAATCCATATAAACAAGCTTATGAAAAGGGAGTCAAAATTATTGGCGCTACAAGTCATTATGTAACCGAAGAATTGGATCAAGGTCCAATTATTGAGCAGGCAGTAGCGAGGATATCACACAAAGATTCATTGAAAACTTTGATTTCAAAAGGGAGAGAACTTGAGAGATCGGTACTTGCCAGAGCAGTAAAATATCATGTGAATAATCAAATCTCAGCAATAGGTAAAAAAACAATAATTTTTGAATAACCGGAAATTCTTACATGAAAAGATTTGTAGTAATTGTATTTCTGTTTTCCTTTATTTCTATCACCGCCCAGCAAAATCAAATTACAAAAATATGGGAGTTAACCCCGGAATATTCTAAAACCGAAAAAGATCATGAGCGCAAAGAATTTGATAATGTTGGTGTTTACCGTTATTCTGATGTAACAATCCCAACTTTAGAATTTGTTAAACCGCAAAAAGCAAATGGGAGCGCTGTTATTGTATGCCCTGGTGGAGGATATTTAAGATTAGCATATCAATTTGAAGGAGAAGCAGTAGCTAAATGGTTTGCCGATAAAGGAATATCCGCTTTTATTCTAAAGTACAGGCTCCCGAATGATAAATTCATGACGAATAAAGAAATTGTTCCTTTGAGTGATGCGCAAAAAGCAATAAAATACCTTCGAGATAATTCTGAAAAATATGGAATAAAGAAAGACAGAATAGGGATAATTGGTTTTTCTGCGGGTGGACATTTAGCCGCAACTGCCTCAACTTTATTTATGAATGAGGTTATCCCTAATGATGAAAAGACAAATCTGCGTCCCGACTTTTCAATTCTTGGCTATCCGGTAATTTCAATGAATGAAGAAATTACACATACCGGATCTCGGAATAATTTGATTGGTGAAAATCCTTCACAAGAAATGATTAGTCGTTTTTCAAATGAATTGAATGTAACCGGCAATACACCACCCACCTTTATTATTCACGCTACCGATGATAAAACTGTAGTTGTAGAGAACAGTTTAAGATATTATGATTCTTGTATGCGCAAGGGTGTTCCGGTAACCTTGCATATCTTTGAAAAAGGAGGGCACGGATTTGCAATGAAGAAAAAAAATCTCGATGAGCAATGGCTGTTTCTTCTTGAAAAATGGCTTATTGAAAGAGAGATTATTGTAACTAATTGAGATATTATGAATAGGGGATGGAAATCAAAAATGAAAAACCATCGCTATCTTCATAATTTTAAAACAATCCTGAAGTGAACTTTGGTAAGTTGTTTCAGTCTAAGAAAAAATGTTAATTATACACTTTTTTATTTTCGTTGAAAGATTTTCAGATTTATTTCTTTTATTTTACTCGGGCGTAAAATGGTGAATTAAATGCGTAAACAGGCTTTTATTATTTGATTCATAAATCAATATTTCGTAGCCGAATTGAATAAATAAATAGATGAGAGAATATCATGAAAAACAAATCTCTGTTGCTTTCCCTTCTTCTTGTAACAATTCTTATTTCGTGTTCAAATAATCAAAAGGAAACTGAAATGATTGAGAAAAAAACATTCGGTAAAATTTCTGATGGTACTGAAACTTTTCTTTATACCCTCAAAAATAAAAATGGAATAATTGCCGAAATAACAAATTATGGAGCGGCGGTTGTTTCACTAACTGCTCCCGATAAAAATGGAGAATTGAAAGATATTGTGCTTGGTTATGACGAGGCAGCCAGTTACGAAAAATGTCAATCTTACTTTGGGGTGATTGTAGGCCGATATGGAAATAGAATTGGTGAGGGAAAATTCACTCTTGATGGAAAAGAGTATCAAGTTTCAGTGAATGATGGAAAAAATAGTCTGCATGGCGGTTTCAAAGGATTTAATAAGAGAGTTTGGAAAGCTGAACCAATAATGGGTGATTCATCACAATCATTAAAATTAACCTACATTAGTGAAGATGGTGAAGAAGGTTACCCGGGTAAAGTTGAAATCTCGGTTACTTATACTTTGAATGATAAAAATGAACTCGCCTTATATTATTCGGCCACTACTGATAAACCTACAATTATGAATCCAACACATCATTCATATTTTAATTTAACTGGAGATTTTACAAAACCGATTTTGGATCACCAATTAATGATTGATGCCGAGACCTATACTCCGGTAGATAATGGATTGATAACAACTGGAGAATTTGCATCCGTTGCAGGTAATCCCATGGATTTTAGAGTGCTAACAAATATCGGTGCGAAGATTAATGATAAATTTGAGCAACTTGTGTTTGGCAAAGGTTACGATCATAATTGGGTAATTAATAATTGGGATGGTTCTGTAAAAAAGGTTGCAGAATTGTATGAACCGGCAAGTGGCAGATTAATGGAAGTAATTAGTGATCAACCTGGGCTTCAATTCTATTCGGGAAATTTTCTAAATGGTTCAGCGGTTGGCAAAGGGGGAGTTGTATATAATTATAGAACAGGTTTGTGCCTCGAAGCCCAGCATCATCCCGATTCTCCAAATAAACCAAATTTCCCAAGTGTTAGATTAAATCCCGGTGAACAATACAAGCAGGTAACCATATATAAATTTTCAGTCAAATAAAAAGTGAGGAATAAATTATGGCAGTTTTAGAAACTCTTGACTGGGTTGTAATAGCCGGCTATTTCGCAATAATCTTGGGATTAGCATGGTGGGTAATAAGAAAACAACAAAAAACCTCAACTGATTATTTTTTAGCGGGCAGACATTTAGGATGGTTTATTGTTGGAGCATCAATATTTGCTTCCAATATAGGATCTGAGCATTTAGTTGGATTAGCAGGTTCGGGAGCAACTGATGGTGTTGCAATGGCTCATTATGAATTGCACGCCTGGTGTTTGTTAGTACTCGGGTGGGTAATGGTTCCATTTTATATGCGTTCAAAAGTATTTACAATGCCTGAGTTTTTAGAAAAAAGATTTAATCCTCAAGCGAGAACTGTATTATCAGCTATTTCTTTGGTTGCATACGTATTAACAAAGATAGCAGTAGGAGTTTTTGCCGGGGGTATAGTTTTTTCAGTTTTATTACCTGAAATTAATTTTATGGGAATGGACAGTTTCTGGATTGGATCAATATTAGTAATTCTAATTACAGGTCTTTATACAATTTTGGGTGGAATGGCTGCAGTTGCTTATACAGAAGCACTTCAAACAATAATTTTAATTATTGGATCAGCCCTTGTAACATATTTTGGATTGGATGCATTAGGCGGTTGGGCACAATTAAAAGATGTTGTTGGTACCGAAATGTTCAATTTATGGAAGCCATTGGTACCTGCCGGAGTTGAAGGCACCTGGGCCCCGGTTAAAGAAGCCGGAAAAATGGCTTGGTATTTCAACGATAATTATCCCTGGATTGGAATGTTGTTCGCCGCTCCAATTATTGGTTTATGGTATTGGACAACCGATCAATATATAGTTCAAAGAGTATTATCTGCTAATGGCGAAACACAAGCAAGAAGAGGTTCTATTGCCGCAGCTTTCTTTAAACTGTTACCGGTCTTTATATTCATCATTCCCGGAATAATTTGTTATGCTCTTGCTGTTAGCGGTAAAATGCCCGCATTGCAATCTCAACTTATTGGCGCAGATGGTCAAATTATTCGTGAAAATGCTCAACAAGCTTTTCCTTTAATGGTAGCACATGTTTTACCGGTTGGAATCAGAGGAATGGTAGTGGCCGGATTATTGGCAGCATTAATGAGCTCGCTTGCCGGTGTATTTAACGCTTGTTCAACTTTATTTACAATCGATTTCTATTCACGATTAAAGCCTAATGTTTCGCAAGAAAAATTAGTTTGGGTTGGACGTGTTGCAACCGCAGTAATGGTTCTAATAGGTTTAGCGTGGCTTCCTGTTATTCAAGGTGGAAAAGGATTGTATGATTATCTCCAGGGTGTTCAGGCTTATTTGGCACCCCCAATCTTCGTTGTATTCTTTGCTGGAATTTTTGACAAACGATTAAATGCTAAAGGCGCACTTGCCGCTCTTTATACCGGATTCGCACTAGGATTAATACGTTTAGCAATTGATACTCCTGTTAAACTAAGCACTGGTTTTGCATATACTCAAGGTTCCTTCCTTTGGATAATTAATAACATTTTCTTTCAGTATTACGGATTACTGATTTTTATTATAAGTCTTGCTGTTATGTACATAGTTAGCTATATGACAGAAGCACCTGATTACGCTAAGTTAAGCGGACTAACCTTCGGAACAAGAACTGAAGAACAAATGAAGAAGACTCGAGAAAGCTGGACTGCTCTTGATGTGTTTACTTCTGCTTTAGTTGTTGTACTTATTCTAATTGCGTATATCTACTTTTCAGGATAATCATTAATTGAAGCGGCTATTTATTTTAGCCGCTTTTCTATTCTAATCAAAGGTGTATAAATGAGCAAATATGCCGTTGGACTTGACTTCGGAACCAATTCATGTCGTGCTTTAATAGTTGATTTATCGGATGGAGGTGAAATTGCATCACATATTTTTCAATATCCATCAGGTGAAATGGGTGTGATTATTGATTCGAATGATCCCAATTTAGCGAGGCAAAATCCCGCCGATTATTTAACCGGAATAGAAACAACCATTACTAATGCGATAATAAAAGCAAAAGAAGTGGTTAAAGATTTTGATCCAACCAATATTATCGGAATAGGTGTTGATACGACAGGCAGTAGTCCAATGCCGGTGGATAAAGATGGAAATGCATTATCCTTCGATGAAAAATACAAAAGCAATAATGCATCTTATGTTTGGTTATGGAAAGACCACACAAGTTATAAAGAAGCAGAGCAGATTACTGAGTTAGCCGGAAAAATTCGTCCTCACTATCTTTCTAAAATCGGAGGAGTTTATTCATCGGAATGGTGGTGGAGTAAAATTCTTCATTGTAAAAATAGCTCTCCCGAAATTTATGATGCGGCTTATAGCTGGGTTGAAATTTGCGATTGGATACCGGCAAATTTAATTGGTGAATTAAATCCTCATAAAATAAAAAGAAGTATTTGTGCTGCTGGTCATAAAGCAATGTTTAATTCATCGTGGGATGGAATGCCCGATGAAGAATTTCTAAATGAACTCTCACCCGGCTTAGGTGAATTGAGGAATAGATTATTCAATTCGGCATTTACATCCGAAAATCTTGCTGGTTATTTATCAAAAGAATGGGCAGAAAAATTAGGTTTATCAACTAATGTTGCGGTTGCGGTAGGAGCGTTTGACGCTCACATGGGCGCTGTGGGTGCCGGAGTAAAAGAGGGTACACTTGTTAAAATTTTAGGCACAAGTACATGCGATGTTATGATTGCGCCATCACATAAAAAATTAAATGATATTCCGGGTGTATGCGGAATTGTAAATGGCTCCGTAATGGATGGTTATTTTGGAATTGAAGCTGGTCAATCAGCTGTTGGAGATATTTTTCTATGGTTCGTGAATAATTTAGTGCCGGAAAGTTATGGCAAAACTCAAGATGAAAAATTTATAAATTTGGAAAAAGCCGCATCTGAATTAAAACCAGGTGAGAGCGGATTGTTAGCTCTCGACTGGAATAACGGTAATAGAACAATTTTGGTTGATGTTCGATTAGCCGGATTAATATTAGGTCAAACCCTTCATACTAAACCACATGAAATTTACCGCGCATTAATTGAAGCGACCGCTTTTGGCGCACTCGCGATTATTGACAGGATTGAAGAGTATGGAGTTAAGATTAATGAAGTTGTAAACTGCGGTGGATTAGCCAGTAAAAATCCAATGTTGATGCAGATTTATGCTGATATCACTAATCGCCCGATGAAAATTTCTCGCAGTGATCAAACCCCTGCTCTCGGTGCCGCTCTATTTTCGGCAATTGCTGCGGGCAAAAAAAATGGCGGATTTGATTCAGTTGAGGAAGCACAAAAAGTAATGACCGGAACAAATAAAGAATTTACACCAATAAATGAAAATCATTTGGTTTATAAAAGATTATATTCTCTCTACCAACAACTTCATGATGCGTTTGGAACAAAGGAATGGAACGGGAATATGTTTAATGTTATGAAGGATTTACTAAATATTCGTGATGAAGTTAGGAGCAGCAAAAATGCTTGAACAACTTAAAGAAGAAGTTCTGCAAGCCAATCTTGATTTAGTAAAACATGGACTTGTAGTATTAACCTGGGGAAACGTAAGTGGGATTGATAGATCGCAAAATTTAATAGTGATAAAACCGAGCGGTGTTGATTACGATAAACTGACTACTGAAAGTATGGTAGTTGTAAATTTTGAAGGTAAAGTAGTTGAAGGGAATAACCGCCCCTCTTCCGATACACCAACACATATTGAAATATATAAGTCGTTTCCCGAAATCGGAGGAATAACACATACTCATAGTAATTTTGCTACAATGTTTTCTCAAGCTTGCAGAGAGATCCCCTGTTACGGAACAACTCACGCCGATCATTTTTATGGAGCAATACCATTGACCCGTTTTTTAACAAAAGAAGAAGTTGAAGCCGCCTATGAGTTAAATACAGGTAAAGTTATTGTTGAAAGATTTGAAAAACTAAATCCGTTAGCTACACCTGGAGTTTTAGTAGCTGGGCACGCTCCATTTGCATTTGGCAAAGACGCATTAACATCAGTACGAAATGCATTTATAATAGAACGTGTAGCCGAAATGGCATATGGTACTTTATTAATAAACCAATCTTCCGGTACTTTTAATTCAGCAATATTGCCTAATTATATTTCTGAAAAACATTATCAGCGGAAGCATGGGCCTAACGCCTACTATGGACAAAAAAATAAATAAATAAATCGGAGTTTAAAAATGCAAAACGTTCCGGAAGTGAGATTAGGTATTGTTGCGGTAAGCCGCGATTGTTTCCCAATTGAATTATCTCGTAAAAGAAGAAAAGCTGTTGTTGCTGAATGTAAAAAAAGGAAAATACCTGTAGTTGAAATTGAAACCATAATTGAAAATGAAAATGACGTTTTAAAAGCGCTTGATGAGCTTGATGAAAAAGATGTAAACGCAATTCATCTTTATCTTGGAAATTTTGGACCTGAAGGGCCAACAACATTATTGGCCGATAGATTTGGCGGTCCTACAATGGTTACCGCCGCGGCAGAAGATTCTGGCAAAGATTTAATTAATGGTCGTGGTGATGCTTATTGCGGCTTGCTTAGTGCCTCATACAATTTTGGGTTGCGCGGGCTTGACCCATATATTCCTGAATACCCAATCGGAGATGCTGAGGATACCGCAAAAATGATTGAAGAATTTATTCCAGTAGCTAGAATAGTTCTCGGAGTGATTAATTTAAAAATATTTTCATTTGGTCCTCGTCCACACGATTTTATTACGTGCCATGCGCCAATTCAACCATTGTATGATTTAGGCGTTGAGATAATGGAAAACAGTGAGCTTGATCTTTATGATATTGTGCAAGCCGAAAAAGATAATCCACAAATTAAAATTGTCGCGAAAGAAATGGCTTCCGAGCTTGGTAAGGGAAATACATATCCAGAATTGCTAGAGAAATTAGCTCAATATGAATTAGCGCTAGAAAAATTTATGAACACAAATCTCGGCGCATCTGAATATGGAGCATTCGCTAATAAATGCTGGCCTGCATTCGAAAAATATTTTGGTCACGTTCCCTGCTATCTTAATTCAAGACTAGCCGCACGTGGAATTCCTGTAGCTTGCGAAGCTGATATTTATGGCGCTTTAAGTGAATATATGTCGGTCTGTGCTACTTTAGTACCTCCTGCAATTCTTGACATCAATAACTCGGTTCCAAAAGATATGTATTTGGAAAGTAAAGCTGAGATCGGTGATTATTCGTTAAGTGATTTATGGATGGGATTTCATTGCGGTAATACTTCTACAGGATGTATTGTGCAGCCGGTGATGCAGCATCAATTGATTATGCACAGATTAATGGAACCCGGTAAGGAACCGGATATAACTCGCGGGACAATTGAAGGACAGATTAAATCGGGACCGATTTCTATTTTTAGAATTCAATCGACCCCAACAGCGGAGATTCAAGCATATGTAGCAAATGGAGAAGTACTAAATATTAATCCTAAATCATTTGGATGTATTGGTGTTTTTGGAATTAAGGAGATGGGACGTTTTTACCGTCATGTACTTTTAGAAAAAAGATTTCCTCACCATACCGCAATAGCATTTAATCACTCAGGTAAAGCACTATTTAGTGCATGCAAAATGCTCGGGGTTGAAGATGTTTACTTCAATAAACCAAAGGGTGTTTATTATAACTCGGAAAACCCATTTTAGGTCAAATGATTGAGATTCCGGATAATGCGAAAGCATTAATATTCGATTGTGACGGAACATTAATAGATTCGATGCCTCTGCATCTTGAAGCTTGGAAAGAGGCATTTAGTTATTTTGATTCACCGTTCGATTATGAACTGGTTTATTCATCGAGAGGGATGAAAGAAAAAGATATAGTTGAGCTTGTTAATAAAAAATATGAATTAAAAATTTCATCTGAAGAGCTGATAAAATACAAACACAATTATTTCATGAAGAATATTGAAATGCTGCAGCCAATTCTTCCGGTTCTTGAAATTGTTCATCAGTATAAAAATAATCTTCCAATGGCGGTTGTAAGCGGCGGTGTAAAGGATATTATCAAAGCTGAATTGGATCACCTTAATATCAAGGAACTTTTCGAAATTATTTTAACAGCGGATGATCCTTTTAAAGCCAAGCCCAATCCGGATCTGTTTTATCACGCGGCAAAGGCATTAAATGTTGATGCTCGGGATTGTGTAGTTTTTGAGGATGGTGATTTGGGCATCGAAGCCGCAGTTAATGCGGGAATGATGATAATTGATGTGAGAAAATATAGTTAATGACTTAATAGTTTTGAAGATAATAATAATTTAATGGAGAGGTAACTTGAGAAAGCTATCGATAATTTTAGCCGCAATAATACTTTTTTCGGCTATCAAAATTAATTCGCAGAGCGTATCAAACGCTACGCTGATTATAAATGCCGATTTAGGCAAGCATACTATCAACAAAAATATTTACGGTCATTTTTCCGAACATCTCGGTAAGTGTATCTACGAAGGAATTTGGGTCGGAGAAAATTCTACGATTCCAAATACCAGAGGAATGAGAAATGATGTGATTGATGCTTTGAGGAAAATTAATATTCCATTATTAAGATGGCCCGGTGGTTGTTTCGCTGATGAATATCATTGGATGGACGGAATTGGTCCGAGAGATCAAAGACCGAAAATGATTAATACCCATTGGGGAGGCGTAGTTGAGGATAATAGTTTTGGTACACATGAATTTCTCGATTTCTGTGAATTGATTGGAGCCGAACCTTATATCAGCGGTAATGTCGGAAGCGGCACTGTCGAGGAAATGTCGAAATGGGTAGAGTACTTAACGTTTGATGGGGAAAGTCCAATGGCAAATCTTCGCAAAAAAAATGGAAGAGAGAAACCATGGAAAATTAAATATTGGGGAGTTGGTAATGAAAACTGGGGCTGCGGCGGAAATATGACCGCAGAATTTTATGCCAATCAATTTAAACGCTACGCAACATATAGCCGCGATTATGGAAATAATAAATTATTTAAAATTGCCGGCGGAGGATTACCTGATGATTATAATTGGATTGAAACCTTGATGAAGAATATTAGTCCTTCATTAATGCAAGGATTATCGCTTCATTATTACACAGTACCTCGTAACTGGACAGATAAAGGATCAGCCACCGTTTTTGATGAGCAAGAATATTTTGTTACGCTACAAAAAGCATTAGAAATGGAAACCTTGATTAAAAATTATAGTTCGATTATGGATAGGTACGATCCACAGAAAAAAGTTGGGCTAATGGTTGATGAATGGGGCAATTGGTTTAATGTTGAGCCGGGTACAAATCCTGGATTTTTATTTCAGCAAAGTACTTTGAGAGATGCCATAACTTGTGCGATTAATCTAAATACTTTTAATAATAATGCCGATAGAGTTCAGATGGCAAACATTGCTCAATTGGTGAATGTTCTGCAGGCACTTATTTTAACCGACGGTTCCAAAATGCTACTCACACCAACTTATCATGTTTATGATATGTTTAAAGTACACCATAGTTCTACACTTCTTCCAGTTGACTTGAAGTGCGGTGATTATGAAATGGGGAACAATAAAATTTCTGAATTAAGTGTTTCTTCTTCAAGAAGTGCAGATGGAAATATTAATATTACAATTGTGAATTTAAACCCGGATAAGGCCGTAAATCTGAATTGTGAGATTAGAGGATCGCAGGCAGCTTCAATTAAAGGAAAATTTATAACCGCCTCCGCAATAAATTCATTTAACACTTTTGAAAAATCGAATGAAGTTCAAATAAAAAGTTTTTCTGATTTTAAACTAACTGATAATAAAATAACTGCCTCAATTCCTTCAAAGTCGGTTGTTTTATTGGAAATTAAAAATAAATGAAAAGTATTTATTTAACAGACCATCATCAGCTTGAAATAGTTGAAGAAAAAAAGCCCGAAATTATAAATCCGGATGATGTGCTGATTAGAATTAAATCTGTTGGAGTCTGTGGCTCCGATATTCATTATTACACACAGGGGAAAATTGGTGATCAGATTATCAAATATCCTTTCAGGATTGGACACGAATGCGCGGGAATAGTTGAGGAGATTAATACAAATGTTGTGAATGTAAAACCCGGAGATAGAGTTGCAATAGACCCATTGATTTATTGCGGAAAATGTTCACAATGTTTATCGGGAAGATATCATACTTGTTTAAATCAAAGATTTTTAGGCTGTCCCGGACAATTTGCCGGCGCGCTTGCCGAATACATGGTTCTGCCAGAAAAGTGCTGTTATAAAATTCCCGATTCAATAACTTATCATCAAGCAGTACTTTCAGAACCACTTTCTGTAGCTCTGCATGCCTTAAATTTTATTTCGGGAACTGATAAAACCATTGCGGTTCTTGGCACCGGACCCATTGGGCTTTCGGTCATCGCGGCGGCAAAATATAAAGGTATTAGTAAAATCTATTCCACTGACTTACTCGATTACAGGAACGGTCTTGCTTGCGAAATAGGCGCAGTATATTCGGGCAATCCAAATTTACCAGGCACGCTTAAAACTATACTGGAGTTAGAACCTGAAGGAATAGATGCGGTTTTTGATTGTTGCGGTAAACAGGAAGCTCTCGATCAAGCAATTCAAATATTGAAACCGGGGGGTAAACTAATTTTAGTAGGAATTCCAGAAATGGAAATGATAAGCTTTAATCCTCATCTTTTGAGGAGGAAAGAGATCAATATTCAAAATGTGAGGCGGCAGAATGAAAAAGTTGAAGAATCCTTAAAGATGATTGCCGATAAAAACTTTAGTATCGATTTTATGATTACTCACAATTTTACTTTAGAGAAAACTAAAACCGCGTTTGATATAGTTGAAAACTATGTTGATGGCGTTGTTAAAGCTATTATTGAAATCTAACTCTGATATGTCAACCAGCTTCAAAAATCTATTTTGTGCTATAATAATTCCTTATCATTTCTTCCATTACATAAGTTGTACGAATAGCTGTATCTCCAGTACTCGGGCAGTGTCCAATTCCAAGAATATCATCAACTACCATTTTGATTAATGAGTGTTGAATATTTTTAGGATAATCAATTTTAAATTCATGAATATCATTTTTTGTAATTAACTTTATTGGCTCAGCGTCAAAAGTTGAATAAACTATTTTCCCTTTATCGCCAATTATTTCAGTGCGGTCAACTCTTTCGAAAGCAGAAAAACACCAGTTGCCGCAACAATGAATGCCATTTTCAAATTTAAATGTACCCGAAACAATATCCTCTGCCTCATATAATCCCGCCTGATTTGATGCAATTCCTTTTACAGTGGTGATGGGACCAAAAAGAAAATCTAGAAAGTCGAGCATGTGAGAAGCCAAATCAATAAAATGACCGCCTCCCGCAATTTTTGGATCAACACGCCAAGGTAGATTATTAGGACTTTCTTTTAGAGTATCATAAAATTTTATACTTACTAGCCGAACATTTCCTATCACATTGGTTTCTATCAATTCCTTTATTTTTAAGAATCGATCGAGTGCTCGCCTGTAGTAGGCAACAAAAAGTTTCACTCCTCTAGTTTTACAGATTGAAATCATTTCCTCGCATTCATTAACATTCAGAGCCATTGGTTTTTCAACATAAACCGGTTTACCTGCCTCAGCAGCCATTATAGTATATTCCTTATGATTAGCTGGTGGAGTTGCTATATAAATAGCATTTATCTCTGGATCATTAATTAATTCATTGGCATCAGCATACCATTTGGGCACATTATGACGGTTGGCATAATCCTGCGCAAGAGTTTTATTCCTTCTCATCACAGCAATCAGTTTTGATCCGTTCACTTTATTAAAAGCCGGACCACTCTTAATTTCTGTAACATCCCCGCATCCAATAATTCCCCAATTAACTTGATCCATCTTAGCTCACATTATTATGATTTTAATTTATCATAAAATACAAATCCAATTGCTATTTTGCTCCTGACTTTATTATCACAATAAGTTTTTATTGATATGATAAATTCGGTTTTGCAGTTATTTATAATTTGTGCGATATATTATTCGTTTTCTTGGCAAGAAAGTTGAGAATGTTGATTTATTCTATAATGTAATTTTGAAAAAATTTGGAGAATGAAATGAAAAACTATTTAATGATTATTGTGACTTTTATTCTCTTAGGAAATTATGTATCGGCCCAAGTATCAAAAGTGGAGTTGCAAAAAGGCTATAACTATATAACTACAAAGATTTATTCAGAACAGGAAGATTCAGATCTGCTTAAGCTTTATGAGGGTTTGCGGGTCGCGGATGTATCCGATGGTATGGATATGGTTGGTTTAGCTAATACCGGTTTAGTAAGTACTGATATTTATCCAGATTGGGTGGACACTAAAGAGATGAGTCATCAATTTAGAGGAATCGCGATCACAGTGCGTTATGTTCCAACACAAAAACCGGATAGGCCTGCCCCCGGTCAAAAGTTTCAAGAGTGGGAAGGTAATTTCTATAATGCTTATTCTCATGAGGCTTTTGCTGAATTAATAAAACCTGGTACTGCGGTAATAATCGATGATGTGGAAGATAAAGATATTGGTTCTATCGGGTCATATAATATTTTAGATTGGTTTAAAAGAGGAGCAGTTGGAGTTGTAACAGATGCTTCATCACGAGATACAGATGAAATTGCGCTTCAAAAAATCCCATTATATTTAAGAAAAAAGGGGAGAGGAATACGCCCTGGCAGAAATGAAATTGAATCGGTTAACAGACCGGTAACAATTGGAGGTGTTTTAGTTTGCCCCGGTGATGTTGTAGTAGCCGATGGCGATGGTGTTATTGTTGTCCCAAGAAATGTTGCGCCCCAGGTTGCGGAGTTTGCCCGCCAAATTTTGAATAAAGATAAAGCTGGAAGAAAAAATCTTTATGAGCAGTTAGAACGACCATTAGATAAAACTGTGAAATAGCCATGAAAAAAATAACTTTTTTAGTACTACTAATTTTGTTTTCAGTCTCTTCATCTAATAGAACGGAAAATAAAAATCACACGAAAATCTTACTTGAGGATAGGGATTCAATTCTTACAGAGTTAAAAACTATTTTATACGACGATATTAATTTGTGGTATCCATTAGTGATTGATAATGAATATGGAGGATATTTCAGCGATGTTAATTATAAATGGGAATTGAGCGGCAGACAAAATAAGATGATTGTGCAGCAGGCAAGGCATATCTGGTCCCTATCAAATGCGTATGAATATTATAATGATAAAAAATATTTGGAATATGCCCAACACGGTTTTGAATTTTTAAGGGATGTAATGTGGGATAAAAAATACTCCGGTTTTTATGATCTGGTTGATAGAGAGGGCAATGTAATAAAGACTGATGGGCAAGTAGTTAAAAAAGCTTACGGGAACGCTTTTGCGCTATATGGACTAGCGGCTTATTATCGAGTTTCACACGATACTTCAGCATTAAATCTTGCTGTAAAAACATTTGAATGGTTCGAACAATACAGTTATGATCCCGAATTTGGTGGGTATTTTCAATTTATATCTGAAGTTGGAAAACCTTTTAAAGATGGATTTCAAGGAACACCACCAAAGGACCAGAATTCAATGATTCATATTCTGGAGGCCTTTACTGAACTTTATAAAGTATGGCATGATGAATTATTAAAGCAGAGACTTACCTCACTTCTTTATTTAATCAGAGATGTTGTTGTAAATAAAACCGGCTACATGAATTTATTCTTTAATCGGCAGATGAATCATATTTCTTTCAAAGATTTAGGCAGGGATATAAAACCCTACCAGTTTGATCTTGATCATGTTTCATTTGGGCATGATGTTGAAATTGCATATCTAATGCTGGAAACCTCCCATATATTAGGAATCAAAAATGATACTTCAACTCTTCGGATCGCGAATCAACTTGTAGATCATTCAATTAAATATGGGTTTGATAAGAAGAGGGGGGGCATTTTTGACCGGGGTTATTATTTTATGAATAAAACAGAACCGGAAATAATTAAAAAATCGAAGGAATGGTGGGCACAGTATGAGGGGCTAAATTCTTTTCTGATGATGTCGCAACTCAATTCCCAAAAATCAGAACATTATTATGATCTTTTTGTAAAGCAGTGGGATTACATTAAAAGCTATATTATTGATCACGAGCACAGGGGATCGTTTTGGGGAGGAATTGATGTTGAAGATGAAAATATTAAGGGTGCAAAAGGTACTATCTGGAAGGTAAACTATCACTCATCAAGGGCACTAATTAATTGTATCCGTTATTTGGAGAAATAAAATCCAGCACACATAACAGATATCTAGATATAAATTGTACCCAATTTTTCACTTGGTACTTTTATTTTTTTTCGACAAATTGTTTAGAGCAGAGAGTGTAAAAGATAAATTAAGTTTAGTTTTAATTACGCCCCATTATTTTCGAAGCTTTTACTCAAGTAAAAGTTGGCAACAAAAAAATATCGAAAGATTTTTTATGTTTATTAAAAATGAGTTGCGTACCCCACGAACTAATTCTCAACATATTATCTACACACCCAATTTAGAATTGTTTTCATCTTGGATTTTTTTTTATAAACGATTAAATGTGAAAATTAAGCTGTAAATACAAAACTCTAATGGTTTAGATAATTACTTGTGAAAGCAGAGAGATTTATAGAGGCAAAAGAAGGTTTTATTATTAACATAAATGTTTATTAAAATAATAATTGAGCCATTATTAGAACTCAAAAAAAATTGGTTTTCGGGTGAAATAATGGGTTAGTAGGTGGCATCATTTTTGAAAAATTGATAGTTCGAATTAGAGTATTAGCATTATAGAATCAGAAATTCATACAAAAATAATTCAGAAAGTGGGCAATCAGAAATTAAGCTAACTAACAAATTCAGTAATTCCTGGGAGAAGGGAATATGTTAAAATCTACAATCTCTAACAATAAGAGCACAATTATCATTTCAATAATGCTTTTATTCGTTTTTTTCCAATCCATTGATGCTCAAACCGGAAGTATTAGAGGACGCATATTTGATAAGCAAGCAGGTGAACCGGTTTTTGGAGCGAATGTTTGGCTTCAGGGTACAAGTTTAGGTTCGGCTTCCGATTTTGATGGCAAGTATTTTATTAGAAGTGTACCTGAGGGAAAGTACAACCTTACGATTTCATACATCGGTTATAATACAGTTACTCTTGATGTAAATGTACAGGCTGGAAAAACACTTGAACTCGATGTAACATTAGAAGCTAAAACATTATCTGGTGAAACAGTTGTTATTACAGCCCAGGCAGAAGGGCAGCTTTCTGCTATCAATCAGCAGTTAACTTCCAATACAATCGCGAATATTGTATCAAAGGCTAGAATCGAAGAACTTCCAGATGTGAATGCTGCTGAATCTATTGGAAGATTGCCCGGTGTTTCAATTCAACGTTACGGAGGTGAAGCTACAAAAGTTGCTATCCGCGGATTATCGCCAAAATATAATGCAATCACTGTTAATGGTGTGCGTTTACCAGCCACCGGTGGCGATGATAGAAGTGTTGACCTCTCACTAATCTCCTCCTCAATGCTAGATGGTATTACTCTTAAAAAAGCAAATACTCCCGATATGGATGCCGATGCTCTCGGTGGAACAGTAGATCTGAAACTAAAAGAAGCTCCAGAAAAAATGGCTCTTAACTTTTCACTTCAGGGGGGATACAATAAACTTCAGAATCACTATGGTAATTATAACTTTATGGGAAGTTTCAGCAACAGATTTTTTGATGGTGATTTGGGAGTTATTGCTAGTATTAATGTTGATGATTATGATAGAAGTGCTGATAAATTTTCCGGAAATTGGCGTCAATCTACAAATGTTACAACTAAAGAGACCGAAATTTTAGTTTCTGGAATTAACCTTCGAGAAGAAAAAGTTGATAGAGCTAGAACAGGAGCCAGTGCTTACATTGACTATAGAATTCCTTTCGGTAAGGTAACTCTCAACTCATTTTTTAATAGACTTAAATCCGATTATTTGATTCGAGTAAATCAAGGTGATTTAGTAGCAAACAGGCATTATTATTTCTTGGAAGATGGTGGCGGTACAACTTCAATGTTTACCGGTTCTTTTGGATTAGAGCAGGATTATAACTGGATAAAATTTGATATCGGTGTTTCCAGAACGGCTTCTCGAAATAATAGCCCAAACAACAGACAATGGCAGTTTAAACAAGAAAATGCTTCTTATAAAGCTGTCTCAATTACTCCCGAAACACCACCAACATTTATTCCAACAATTGAAACTATCGATACATTATCAACAGGTTTAGCTGAAATATATGTTTATAAAACAAAGCTTACTGAAAATGAATCAACTCTTCAATTGAACGTTCAACTACCTTTCAGATTAGATGATCAGATTAATGGTCATATAAAGACCGGTGGAAAACTTCGATGGCTGAATCGTTATTATGATCAGGAGCAGGATGGAAGAAATGGTTTAGAGTATGGAAGTAGCGGCGGAGTAAATGCACAGTTAGCATCTATGCTTAAATGGTTATCCCAAAATAATCCTGATGAATGGAATTGGAAAGATGATTCATTACTCGTCAGAAAAGCTGGTGTATTTCCAGTGAGTCGTGTACTTTCCAATTACACACGCGATAATTTCCTGAATAACGAATACCCTCTTGGATTTGCGTTAGATCAAGAAAAAATGAATCAGTTGATGGATGCTCTTTTCGCCACCGGTCAAAATAGAAATTATTCAATTGGTTCTTTAGGAAATGATTATGATGGTATTGAAAGATATCAAGCCGCATATTTAATGGCAGAGATTAATTTTACAAAATATTTAACTGTGATTCCCGGTTTTAGGTGGGAAAAAGATAAATCTATTTATCACGGACAACGATTCAGAGAAGTTACTTTAAATAATGTGCAAGGTCCACCTGCCGATTTAACTTACTTAGAAACTGAAAGAAATAATGAATATTTTTTACCGATGTTTCACATTATCTCAAACCCTCTTGAATGGATGAAGATTAGACTTGCAAGAACGGAGACATTAACCCGCCCCGATTTTGTTCAGTATGCGCCAATTACAAGAATTAATTCATATCAAAATTATATTCGCGCGGCTAATTCTACATTGAAGCCATCTAAATCGATTAACCTTGATGCGGCAATTTCTTTATTCGAAAACCATATTGGTTTATTTACTATTTCAGGATTTCAAAAGAAAATTCAAGACTTAATTTTTCAGTCGAGTTATATTCAGCAATCAGGCATTCCAGTATTTGAAGGGTTAAACATTCCTGAGAATTGGTTAAAAAATGCCGCACCGCAAGTTGATGCTTATTATAACAATCCTGGCACAGCTACATATAAAGGATTTGAATTGGATTGGCAAACTAGCTTCTGGTATCTGCCTGAGCCGTTAAATGGAGTTGTTTTTAATATCAACTATACTAATATCAAATCTGAAATTGAAAAAAGATTGTTTTATAATAAACAGGGCAACATAATTCCAGGCTCACGTCCTCCTCGCAGAGAAAATCTATTGATTGATAGTTCTAGAACTGCTCGTATGCCTGACCAACCTACTCATATTCTTAATTTAACATTAGGATATGACTACAAAGATTTTTCAGCACGTGTTTCATACTTATATCAAACAGACAGAACAACCTATATCGATCGTGAACCGATACTAGATCAATTTTCCGGAACTTATGCTCGTTGGGATTTAACATTCCAACAAAAACTAGATTACGGAATTCAAATTTTTGCTAATCTTAATAATCTAAATGCTCGACCCGATAAGAATTTTAGAGGTTCAGCATTAACAAACCCGACATATATTGAGTACTATGGATTCACAATGGATCTAGGAGTACGTGTTAAATTATAAATTAAACTAGTGAGTAAATCAGCACTTACTAAACAACAAACAAATAATAGGAGGATTCATATGAGGTTTAATTACAAACTGATGCTGTTGGCTCTATTTACAGTATTGATGGTGTGGCCAGCCAGTCAGTCATTAGCTCAAGCTAGTGATACGTTACTGGTTAAGTGGCAAAATCCTGATGGTACTGTAAAAGCAGATGCGTTAAGAGATGCTATTGTAAATGACGCAAATAGACCAGCAGGTCGCGTTTATAAGCTTGAAAAAGGGGGCTTCTACTGGATGACAGAAACCATTGAAAATGATGGTTTCCATTTAAGAATTGTTGGTGAAAATCCGGGCAAGGCTGATGTTGAAAATCCTGCAGTTTTACAAATGGTTACCAGAGCCGATGGTTCTGTAAATGGCCGTTTGATTACAGGTAAAAGCCATATAACTCTCAAAAATTTATACATTGTTGGCGCTGATAATAATGGTGTTCAAACTTATTATCAACCATTCCAAATTGATGCGAGCGATTCACGTTTTCATTTTGATGGATGCGTTTTTGAACGTTCTAACTTTGCAATGATTGCAGTAACCGGAAAGAATAACGATTTTGTAATTACTAACTGTAAATTCAGAAATTTAATTGGCCAGCCAAGCACACAACAATGGGAAGGCCGAGCAATTTCCATGTGGGCAGATCAAGATTCTGTTATAATCGAAAATAATACATTTTTTAATCTGGGAATGACTGCACTACAAATTGAAGGCGGAGCTGCAAGTTATGTATTGTTTAATCATAATACATTAGTAAACGTTGGCCGTACAATTAATACAGGTGCTTGGTGGAGAGAAGCTTACTTCGCAAATAATTTATTGATTAATATTTTCTTCCACGGCGAAGGATTCGCTGATTATGATTTAGTAAGAAATCCATCTCGTGACCCGAGAGCTAAAACTTCTGGATTCTTTAGTATTGGTACACTTCCTTCCAAATATGGTCCAGAAGAGGGAAGACGTGTTGTGTTCACAAACGCTGCCGCTTATCGTGATCCAAAATTCAAAACATATTATGGAGACACAATCCGCGCTCAATATTTTATTAATCAAGTTGCTCGCGAAGACTTTATTGATAAGTACAGCGCCATGGTTATAAAAGATACAACATGGTTAACCGCTCAACCAGCAATAAAAACCTATACATCCGATATTATTGATAAAATGATTGCAAATATTAATGATTTACGCAGAGGCATCACTCCTGCTACTCCATACTTCTGGCAACCACCAGTAGATCCACTCTTACCTAGCTGGCCTCTACCAGAAGATTTTTCTTACACAGATGCTTCATTATTAACTGCCGGGTCTGACGGTCTTCCTTTGGGCGATCTTAACTGGTTCCCAGCAAAGAAACAGGATTACCTAGCATCAAGAGCAGCCAATATCAAGAAGATTGAAGATATGGCTGGATCAAAAGTTGAATATACAATAGTTGAAACAAAAGAAGCTGAAACTGGAGTAGTTGGTGCTGGCGCAGCCGTAAAAGCAGTTTCCGGTTTTTCATATGTTCAAATGGATGGCGGTGGATTCTTTGAATGGGAATTTAATTTAGCTACAGCTGGTGAATATGAGTTGAACGTTTGGACTCATATGCGTAATAATGGTCAAAGAGGTCAAAGAATAATTGTTAATGGTGTTAGCATCCACGATCCTATGGGTTGGGGAGAATATATTTGGGGTGGCAGCGGTAACATATGGGAAAGTATGCCTAAGGACGCTTGGACCTGGACTTTGATTAAACAATCACAAATCCTTGAAGCTGGCGCATTAACTCTTCCAGCTGGTAAAAATAAAATTAGAGTTGAGGCATCATGGGGATGGCAGAATTTTGCCGGGTTTGATCTAAAACTTGGCGGTGCTGTTGTGAAGGAATTAAGAATTCCGGATTTAACTAGCAGTGATCTTGTTAAAATTATTGTTGAAGGAGCAAAATGGACTCCAAGTGCTCTCAAGAGTGTTGCGATGGGAACCAATGGTACTTTGACACTTGATTTTGATGTTGCGAAACAAGGTACTTACAGAATTCAATATGGTTACCAAAATGGCGGTTCTAAACAGAATGGTTCAATTAAGGTAAATGGTACTACTGCTGTTGCATCACTTGATTTTGAAGGAAAAGCAGATTCAACTGGATTAACAAAATTATCACCTAGTTTCCAATTACCTGCTGGTAAAGCTTCAATTCAATTAGTTGCTTCCGGTATTAATGTAGATTATGCAACACTATTACTCGAAACTGTTGTTACAAGTGTTGAGGGTGAAGAAATTCCTGCCGGATATGCATTAGATCAGAATTATCCTAATCCTTTCAACCCAACAACTACAATTAAATATTCTATTCCAAAAGAATCTCAAGTATCATTGAAGATTTATGACGTACTTGGAAGAGAAGTAATGACATTGATGGACGCTAAACAAAACGCCGGTAAATATGATATTACATTCAATGCATCTAAACTTGCAAGCGGTGTTTATATCTATAGAATTATTGCTGGTGATTTTGTTCAAACAAAGAAGATGATGCTGTTGAAGTAATTTCATCTTTAGAATTACTAAAAGGCAGAGGCAGAATATGCTTCTGCCTTTTTTTTATTCAATGAGTGCAAATAGTTCAGATTATACAAGAAAATTTTATTAGAGTTTGGAGATTAAAACTAAATCAGTTTGGAAGAAAAAAATATTTAAATACCATAACAACCCAAACAGTTTTGGGTTTGTTTTTATATTGAGCGGGTAAAAATTTTAATTGATGAGCATAATTAATAGCGGCAGAATCTAGTATCGAATATCCTGATGATG
This sequence comes from Melioribacteraceae bacterium, assembly GCA_019638015.1. Classification (NCBI taxonomy): domain Bacteria; kingdom Pseudomonadati; phylum Ignavibacteriota; class Ignavibacteria; order Ignavibacteriales; family Melioribacteraceae; species Melioribacteraceae bacterium. Next base: position 1,096,944 of record JAHBUP010000001.1, read on the forward strand.
AATCAATCTTACTTTTCTGTACAGTACCTTCACGATTGACAAGCATTTTTAGTACTACTTGTCCCTCAATTTTTTTATCAATTGCATACTTAGGATATATAGGATCAATTTTAGAAAGCAGAATTGGTTTATCTAATGCAAAATTACTATCTGCAGAATGATATCCTCTCTCTTTCATTGCCGATCGGTACTTCCGGGCAGTAATATCCTTTTTATAAATAACAAATTGAGAATTGTTAAATTCTTTAAAATCTAATGAGTGGGGAGTAAGTATAGTTTTTAATGCCTGTTGGATTCTGGAAGGACTTACTACCGATTCTGTAGTTTTATCTTTTGTGAGATTATCATCAAAAATTATTTGAATACCGCTTAGCTTACTTATCTCTTCTAAAGCTTCACGGAGAGGTGTTTTTTCAAATCTTACCTCTCCGTTAAAGCTTTTTAAATTTGTTTGGCAGAATAATGTAATGGAAAAACAAAAGTACAAGGTGTTAATATGTATTATTCTTCTTAACATCGAAGTAATTCTATATTGCGCTTTTAGTCGAAATTAAATTACTCGTCGGTAATTCATTAATATTTATCTCCGGATAATTGATGGTAACAAAAGCCTTAATTTTATTGAGGATTCTATCCTTCTCCCATTTTTTAGAAAGTTGATTTGAGGGAGTATTAACTATGTAAGCCAAATCGAATTTAAGCGATTTTATAAATAAATCTTTTACAATATCCATACTGTCAAAATCGGGGTAACGTTTCATAAAATCATGATACAATAAAAATGAGACCGGCCATGAATCCCAATCACTTTTCCATTGAGATGCTAAATCGGAAGAGATCACTTTTCCTACTACAGTATTAAAATTAACTACATCCCCCATATTCTGAATAAATTCCTTGTGCTCTGCTAAAATCTGATTCAAAATATCTTGACGATCAATGCTATTGTTGCTTGATAGTTTATTGTAGAGACTCTGTATGTTTTGCAAGTAACCGAGTGGATCCAAATTTTGCTGAGAGATATTGAATTTTACTTCCCACTCAACTCTTGATTTCACCGGCTCGTTGTTTAACTCTGCCGGCTTAAATGTTAACTGTTTACAATAATTAAGAGCCGCTTCGTCAAGAATTTTGTGCCCTGAGCTGTTTAATGTTACAACCCGGTCAACCACTCCTTTGTCGTTAACATAAATAACTAATTTTGTTTTTCCGGAGTAGGAATTTTCTTGAGCAATCTTTGGATACATTAGCCGCGGTTGTGTTTTAACCTTGGGAGGACTGTAGTTAGGATCTCTTGTAGATTCGATGCGTGAACATCCCCATGTCAATATTATCAATAATGCTATTATACTTGCGCGTTTCATATTAACCTCACTAGGCTAGTTGATAATTTATATTAAGTAAATTCAATTCGCTTATCAGTTACTAATAATAAATTCATCTCCGTTTAATTTAAAATTCAAATTAAAGGTCAAACAAATCATTTCGACCACATCACTAACTTTATTTTGATTAAAAGAACCAGTGAGGATTAGTGAGTTAAGAGGTTCTTGCTCTAATCTTATTTTTACACCATAATGCCGGTATAATTCATCAACAACCTCATGAAGTGGTGTACTGCTAAATACAAGTTTTCCATGTACCCAAGAAGATAGATTCAGGGCATCAACATTTTGCGGCATTGTAGGAGGGGAATATTTTTCTATAACAGTCTGCTGGTTCTGAACTAATATTACCGATTCATTTGATAAAGTTTGCCCAACATTTACTTTACCCTCAATTACCGTAACCCTGGTTTTATTTTTACGTGCCCAAACATTGAAAGTTGTACCCAGTACTGTAGTTTTAGAATTTGACGTTGATATAATAAACGGTCTGGTATCTTTTTTTACTTTAAAGAAAGCTTCTCCATCAAGTGATATTTCTCTTATTTTACTATTAAATAATTTGGGAAACTCTAATGTTGTTCCACTATTAAGTATTACTTCAGAGCCATCGGGCAGAGTAATATTTTTAGTTTGGGTGTTAATTACATGTATGCTTGAAACAACACTATCCTCGTTTGAATTATCATTTAAAATATTAGGAGTAGCGAAGAATAAAATAATTAATGTGGCAAGAATTAAAGCTGGTTTTATCAATCTCCCTTTGTGGCTATAATAATAAGTAACTCTATCAATAAATCTATTGTAATTTTTAACCGGAGCATGAAGCTCATAATTGGCGGTAAACCTCTGCCATTCAAAATCTAAATTTAAATCTTGTTTCGGATTCTGCTTATTAAGTGACTCCCATACCAATTTACTTTCGTAAAATCTTTTGCGGAGTTCTTCCGATTTCACCAATAATTTCTCAAAATTCTCTTTTTCGGAATCCGAAATGTTTTCGCTCAGGTATTTGCAGCACAAAATATCAAAGTAGTTATTGTTCATTATTCTCTCATTTTCTATTATATATTACAAGTGAGAAGGGGAATACCCTACCGCAAGAGGAAATTTATTTCAAATAATTTTTTAGAAGGGAGAAAGCTTTAGATATTCTTTTTTCGACCGCTTTAACCGAGATTTGGCATATCCCGGCAATTTCGTCGTACTTATATCCTTCAAATTTAGATAGGATAATTACTGATTTTAGCTTAACGGGGAGTTTATTTATAGCTGTTTTAATATCAAGCTTTAATTCTGTCTGTTCATCTTTTGCGTGAAGATAATCTGATTGGGTTTCATGAATTGAAAAATTTTTGAAACTCCAGCTCCTATAAAAATTAATTATTGAATTGGTAGTAATTCTGTATAGATATGCCTTTATGGATTTGTCAGCATCCAATTTTGTTCTAACCAACCAGACTTTATAAAACGCGTCCTGAACAAGATCGCGGGATATATCTATTGAATTTGTATGAAGCAGTGCAAAATGAACCAATTGTTTATAATATCTTTTGAATAAAATGCGGTATGCCTCCCGGTTATCAATGGAGATTGCGGTAATTAATTCGCTATCGGTACAATTGTCATTAATCTGTAACATTCAATTATGTGCTTAATAAACTTTATCTGAACTTAACGTTTTTATCTTCCATATTAAACACAAAACAACCGCTCTTATTCAATTTTACTAGTGGAATTCCCGTAATAATTCTAACATCTGTCTATCAAGTTTATGTCCTTTATAATCTTCATATGCAACATCTGCGCGACCGCTGTTCAGAATTCCGAAATCACCCTTTAAATTCCACATAGAATATCCCCAATTAGCTTCTTTCCAAAGTGATAATAAATCCCTCATCCATTGCAGCGCAACATGATGAGGTGTTTTATTATAGCATCCCCATTCACCAACATGCACTTGAATGCCCTGCTCAACTACCGGTTGCCACGATTTAATTAGTTTTTCTCTCAATGCTTCTTTATCCCACAATTTGCCATTATCTGCTTTTAATGGCCAGGTAGGAAAATTAAAAGTCTCAAATTCATGCTTCGGAACCCATGTTGCGGTGAAATGACTGACACTCATCGGATCGTAGCCGCGGGTACTTTGTACTAATCCCATATCCGCAATTCCTAAAACAGGATTTCTGCCAATATCTTTTCCATCAACTACAATCAATCTTTCGGGATCTTCCTCTCTAATATTTTCTACGAGAGCTTTAATTATTTCGATATAACGAGTTTCATCTTTCATTGGCGGAGGTTCATTTATTAAATCGAATGTGAGTATATCGTTTGAGATTCCTTGATAGCGCCGCGCAAAATACTTCCAATGGTAAACCGCCCCGTTTAATGCTTTCTGCATATTATCCGGCGTATCGTCGAATAAATCAAATGGCTCCAAATTTCTTCCATTAATGCAATAACCGGGTATTCTATGAAAATTAAGATTGATATGAATCTTGTACTGCTTACCAAATTCAATTACTTCGTCTATATCTTTAATAACTTCTTCATCAATAGAAAACCAATCCTCCTTTGTTGACCAATTCCAGTAAGACATTGGAATGCGTGCGAAGTTAAATCCCAGCTCCGTCATTATCTCAAAATCTTGTTCATTAAACTTTTTTCTTAAATTGCCCCCGGTTTTTTCTGTTAAATTAAATCCTTTATAATTCGCGAAGTTGTTATTGCGAACATTTTTGAAGGATTTTTTTTTAAGGTTGTCATATGAAAACCCGGAAAGACCTACCGCAGTAATTAATCCCCCCGTTTTAATGAAGTCTCTTCTTTTCATTTTATACCTTGAATAGAGTGGTTAATTAATTTTCTTGTTTAATTTATTCATTTTCAATTTAGGCTTTTTTATGCTCTATTTCATGAAAATATGATTGAGGGAGAATCGTCGCTGATCATCTGTTCATGCAATAATTAAAGGCGATATTTAAATTCTGGGTGCACTTCTAAATTAAGAGAAAGACAAATAATTCTTACAAATCCGGCTTAAAATTTTCTTATTTTTTGACACAGAGATAGACAATTATTAATTCACATAATAGTTAAAATATGATAAACACTAAGCAAAGATGGGTTGGAATTTTATTTGGGGTTCTGATTATTGTATATATAATTTTTTACTTCTCAAGGCAAAAAGAAGTTATACCCGAAGTTGTGGAGATATACTTTGCCGACCGGGTTACTGCGGCTCATAAAGTGATTATTGACTCATACAATAAAAAAATGGAAGGTAAAGTAAAAGTAATTCCTATTGATTTCCCAAATTTTGATTTTAGCACCAACGAGAGAAAGGAAATATTAGCAAGATCATTGCGGGGAAGAGGGGATAGTATTGATCTGTTTGCCGTAGATGTTATTTGGGCGCAACGGTTCGCGAAATGGTGCGAGCCGCTGGATAAATATTTTACGCAGGAAGAAATAGAACGTTTTGTCCCGGAAATATTAGAATCATGTTACAATGAAGGTGAACTTGTTGCTGTACCGCTCGATATGGTTTTCGGAATTATGTATTACCGGCATGATCTTGTCTCGGCGCTCCCTAATGGTACTGAGATAATTAATAAACTCAGCAACGGAATTACCTGGTCAGATTTTATTAGACTTAGAAAAACTATCAATCCACAATCTCCTTATTACGTAATTACTGCTGCCGATTATGAAGGATTAATTTGCGCGTTTGTGGAAATTTTACTCGGTATTGAACCTGGTTATTTTGAATTGCATGGTTTTAACTTTAACACACCGGTAGCAAAAAAAGCAGTTAAGATGATGGTGGATTTAATTTATACCCACAATGTTATTCCCGCAGAAGTTTTGGAATTTACTGAGGTACCATCATATCAATATTTTATTAAAAATGATGGATATTTTTTAAGGGGCTGGCCCAGTTATGATAAAGATTTTACAGACTCTCCCGTTGATTTGACAAAAGAAAAACAATTGAGAAAAACAGCATTGCCCAGATACGATAATGGAAAAGCCGCCTATGTTCAAGGTGGATGGCATGTAATGATCTCCAAATTCTCTAATAAGAAAGAATATATTGTTGACTTTCTAAAGTATCTTCTTTCAGATGAGTCGCAAGAACTCTTTTATAAAGAAAGCGGCTATCTGCCTGTAGTAAATACTTTTTTTGAGGATTCTGTTTACCTTAAAAAATATCCCGATCTTGCGGAAGCGAAAAAATATATGCCTAATATAGTTCACCGTCCTCTTCATGTTGATTATACTAGATATTCAAAAATAATTTCGTCATATCTATCAAGAGCTTTGCGTAAAGAATTGAGTGTAGAAGTAGCATTGAAAAGATGCACGGACGACATTCAGCTCGATCAATTAATGAGTCCCAATTTTTAAAATGAATTAATGTGAAAACACATCGTATAAAAAAAAAGATTTCGGATTACCGTTTTGAGATTAAGCATATTGCCATATTCATCACTATACTTATCATATTTCAAATTGTGCTGGCACTTGTGCAAAAATCAATTGTTACCGATTTCCTATTTGAAACGCAAGAATGGTATAAAAAAGATAGTGCCGAGCGTGTGGCGATATTAACCTCAACCAGTATGGAACTTCTCTTTCAAAATTTATTTATGGATCGATCCAACCACCAGCTCGACAGCCGCAACATTATTAATTCTTTTAATGTGTTGTTCCGTCAACAGCTTCTCCAAAAAAGTGTTGAGGATATCAGACTTATCTTAATGAGAAAGAATAAAATCTACATAATCAAAACAGGGCAGGAGATGTACGATTATTTTGCGAATGAACTTAATCCTGCCGATCCAAATGGAGAAAATAATTCCGAGATTATACAATTATTTACTTCTGTTAAAGATATAATTAGATCCGATGAAGTAATTCAAAGTGAATTTGAGAATCAGAGAACTTTCAATATTCTTGTTCCTTTTGTGCCAGACGGTGAGTATCTGGGTGTATTGTACATGCGAATTACACCCGACTTCAAATCTCTAACCGAAGAAGTTGGTTCTAATTTTGATAAAATATCACTCATTTATATTACACTTATGTTCTTTGGTTTATTGGGAATATTTTTAGTTTCGCTTCAAGCTGTTAAAGATAGAGATGAAGCCCAAAAGAAATTATATTCGGAACATGAAGAAAACTTAAAAAAGGAAATTCAGCTCGAAAAGGAATCACTATTTACCAAAAGAATTTATCATACTCATCACAAAGCAGAAAAAATTATGGGATTCATAAAGGAAGATGTGAGGAAAATGACGAGTGATAATTTAGATGAGATTAAAAATAGGGTTATTACATATTCTAATTTTATATCACGAATAATTTATGATATGAAATGGTACGATCAGGCAATTAATACAATTATTAATCCTATGTTCCGTACCGATATTAACAAAGTGATTGGATTTGTGATTGATAATATTTTTCTCAGGATATCAAGCAAGAATGAAATGTTTGAATTCCGGATGGATTTAGATGAGTCGCTTCCATTCGTAAATGTTAATGAATTTGTAATATGGGAAATTCTTGAGCCGTTGATACAAAACAGTATTGATCATGGTCAGAAAAGTTCGTTGAATATTAAGATACAAACCAGATATGATAAGGCTTCAAACACTTCATATATATTTATTTCTGATAATGGCGTGGGTATTAGTCCCGGATTGCTTGAATTTAATGAGAATAAAATCAAAAAAATATTTCTTGAAAGTGAATCGACCGCAAAGCAGTATGGTATTCATTCGGGATATGGTTGTTATATTGCATATCAGATGGCTGTTGGAAGATGCGGCTGGATTTTGGATGCTGAAAATCCCGAAGAGGGAGGCTGTAAATTTACAATTACAATAAAAAATCGTTGAGGAATTACTTTGAAAGATGAATTTATCAATATCCTGCTGGTTGAAGATGAAGATTTTGATGTAAGAAGAGTGAAGAATACTATCTCTTATTACGATAAAAGAATAAAGATTGGAGATATAGTTTCGAATGGCAGAGCCGCACTGGAACTGGTGCAAAAACATCCTGATAAGTATGATGTAGTAATTTTAGATTATCAAATTTCGGGCGGGTTGCGAGGTGAAGAATTAATTGGAAAAATTAAAGATTCCGACCCTTTCCTGCAGATTATTGTAATTACTAAAATGACTATAAACATAACCGATTATAATTTCGCTAATAATCTTCTCAAAGCGGGGGCATTCTGGTACTGCACAAAATACCCGGGAAATATTGAGGAATATATCTATCAACCGACCGATTTTATACTTTCTATTTTTAATGCCAATCAAAAAAAGAAGCTCGAAAAACTTAAACTCCGATCCGATAAAAAATTAAAACAGAATATTGAAAATATTCTTGAATCGAAAAGGATCATTGGTGAATCCAAGCCAATGGAAATATTAAAAGAGAGTATTGAACGCTACGCTAAAAGTGATGTGAATATTTTAATTAATGGACCCTCCGGCACCGGAAAGGAATTAGTCGCTTGGAATATTCATTTAAAAAGTAAGCGCCGTTACGAAAATTTTGTTCCGATCAACTGCGGCAGTATTCCCGGGGAATTAATTGAGAGCGAATTGTTTGGTTATGAAAAGGGAGCTTTCACCGGGGCAAATACAAAAAAGGCGGGATTGTTTGAAGTTGCGCATAATGGAACTTTATTTCTTGATGAGGTTGCTGAACTACCATTAGCCGCTCAGGTTAAACTACTTCGCGTTATTCAGGAAGGGGAAATTGAAAAAATAGGTAGAACGGAAAAAATTAATGTTAATGTTAGAATTCTTGCCGCGACAAATAAAAATCTTGCGAATCATGTTAGTGAAGGATTGTTCCGTGAAGATTTGTACTATCGGTTGAATGTAGTTCCTATGGATTTAGTACCGCTCCGCCAGCGTGGAGATGATATTATTTTATTATTTAACCACTTCCTGGATTTCTTCAGTCAAGATATGGGCATGAATATACCGGAGGTTGATGATGAGGCAAAAGAAATTCTTCTTCATTATAAATGGCCCGGAAATGTTAGGGAATTAAGAAATGTTGCGCAGAGATTAGTTTTAAATTGTTCCGGAATTATAACCGCAAAAGATATCAGTAATCCAATGATTTTGAGAAATCATGTTGTAATGAAGGATGAAACAAATTTTGAGGAATCGTTTATGGGACAGGTATTACCGCTTAAAGAGATGGAGAAGGTGTTCCGTGTAAAATATTTTAAGTATGTGAGAAGTATTTCCTCTTCGGACTCCAATGCCGCGGAAAAACTTGGCTTGGCACCCTCTAATTTTTACCGTATGTGTAAAGAATTGGGATTAAAATAACTGCGAGATGTAAAAAGCAAGAGGTTAGAAGTAAGTGTCATGTTTCGATAAACTCAACATGACACTAATAATCTGTAAATCCACTCCGTCATGCTGAGTCCGTTAGCTAACGGATCGAAGCATGACAATTAATTCATTTCATCAAAACCAGCTTTTTTGTTTCTGAGAAATTACCGCAACTCATTTTGTAAAAATAAATCCCGCTCGGCAAATTGGCTCCATTAAAAACCACTTCATAATTACCCGGGGCTTTTTCTTCGTTCACAAGTGTTGCAATTTCGCTGCCTAGCACATCGTAAATTTTTAACAAAACAATTGGAGACGCGCTATAGCGCGTCTCTACAAAGGGGATTGAATATTTAATTGTTGTCGTTGGATTAAACGGATTAGGATAGTTTTGGGAAAGAGAAAACGATTCTGGGATTAGGAGAGAACTTATATCTCCTTTTCTGAATAGTTGAGTATGTGTTTTTAAATATAAATAACCATAGGCGTCAAAAAATAATTTTTCAATTTTGAAATCATCAAGACCTTCATTCACATTTATCCATTCGTTTGAATCATTATCAAGTTTATAAACGCCACGTTTAGAAAACTTTTCATTATCGTAGAATCCTACATAAACTTGATCATTTCTTATGGCTATATTAGTTAATCCATCAGTCTGCCAGATAATACTCCAATCCCACAGCTCATAATTTGCCTTGTAAACACCCGTCGAAGCAGCTATGTAAATATTTTTATTTCTATCAATAGCCCAATCAAGCATGTAAATTTCCGAATTATCAAATGGATTAGTTTTTTTAATCCAAGTCAGTGCATTATCTGATGAAAATTCAAATCTATCGTTCAGTATTAAGTTATCTGAGACTAATAACATATCACCGGCATAACGTTCTAATGTTGTCCAGCTTAATCCAAGGTTGGTAGTTAAATTAGTCCAATAATTATTGGAGTAATAATTATACCAATTTATGTAGATACCGTTATTATTATGATTATAAAAAATACTTTCTATTTCAGATCCATATGATTTATGATAATTCATGGAATTCCACGTGTGCCCATAATCCTTTGAGTAAAATAAATCCCTACCATCGAAACCATGTGATTCACCATAAGATATAATTTCGTTATTTGGGGTGATGAATAAAAAACTACCTTTCCATTCATTATTCATAAACACCCAGTTCTTACCTCCGTTTGTTGATCGATAGTGAGCATACTCTGTGGAAGCAATGAGCCCGCCATTTGGGTCGAAAAAAACCTTAGTCAACGGAGAAGTTGTTGGAAATATTATCTTTGTCCATAACACGATGCTATCGTTTTGGGCATTCAAGTTTGAAATAATTGCACTCAGTAGTAATACTGAATAAAGAATAGTTTTCATTGTTAACCCTTATATTAAAAACCTGACTTGGAATTTGTAAAACTAAATCCACCCCGTCATGCTAAGTCCGTTAGCTAACGGATCGAAGCATGACAATTAATTCATTTCATCAAAACCAGCTTTTTTGTTTCTGAGAAATTACCGCAACTCATTTTGTAAAAATAAATCCCGCTCGGCAAATTGGCTCCATTAAAAACCACTTCATAATTACCCGGGGCTTTTTCTTCGTTCACAAGTGTGGCAATTTCTCTGCCCAGCACATCGTAAATTTTTAACAAAACAATTGGAGACGCGCCATAGCGCGTCTCTACAATGGGAATGGAATATTTAATTGTTGTCGTTGGATTAAAAGGATTGGGGTAGTTTTGGGAAAGAGAATATTTTGTTGGCAATTCAATATCTTGTTCAACTCCAACAATATAATTTGTTAAAATTTCACCATAAATCTTTCCATTAAAAATATAACCTGACAAGTTACTAGCAAAGCCTCCGTAACCATGTCTTGATCGCCGCCAATTATATGTTGTAAATCCTATACTATCCATTACGGTATGTGCTGAGTAATCGTCACCGATCCTAAAGGATTTTTGGCCATTTGTACTTGTAAAATCAAAAAAGCTGAAATTAAAATTCATTGAGGGAGAAAATATACTAGGATCAGGGTTGCGAATTGTAACATTACTATTTTCTTGTCTTATGTAGCAAGTATCAACAGTAGAAAACAAGAATGAATTTTGATCAGCCCGACGTCTAATTATAACTAACGCATAATTTTTATTATCATCTAATTTTACTGTGTCAATTACCTCCCATATAGCTTGAATTCCCTCTAATCGTTCAGTTTCGCTTTGAGAGTACCAATATTTGTAAAACCACTTGTTTCCAATTTCTAAAGGAAACTTTCCGATTGTTTCATTGCCTGTAATTTCAAAAATAGCTGAAATAAAAGAGACAGTAGAATCATCAACACTTGATAGTTTTATACGACAATTTTTTGAAGGTGTATTTGGTACTATCCAATTAAAGTCGATATATAATTGCTTATTAGAATCAGCTTTAATTTGATTGTCAACTAAAAACCATTTTGTCCCTCCATCTATTGAATAATCCATTTTTATCTTTTCAACATTTGTAGATAGAATTTTTATTGGGAAAGTACTTCCAGTGGCCAATATTCTATATGCAAGAGAAGTTGATGTATATAATCTAGGCGGCCATTTAATTCTGAATTCGTCTGAAAAGGCATAAATATGAGGAGATTTGGGATCCCAGATATTTACTTGAGTGGTTACATCAAAGGATTCATCTGGTAGCATTTCTATAAATCTACTTGAGTCAGTTACTATATAAGTAAGTGCCCCAGGATAGGTAAACTTTAAGTACAATCTTCCTGGTTCATAATTGGAATCCCAGGTAATTTTGATTGGTAAATTATTCCTATAAACCTCCCCCGCCTTTGGCGATGTTATTGAAATTTTCCTTGTATCCTGTATAATAGAAAAAAGAGAATCACTTATATCCTGATATCCCTTTGCGAGTTCGGAAATTTTAATCAAACACTTTTCGGAGCTAGGTATGTTAGGAATTTGCCATAAAAACTTTTCTGTTTCAATTTTCACAGAGTCTGAAATTAAGTTCCATGTATTACCTTGATCAGTTGAGTATTCTAATTTTGCATAATGCCCCTCCAAATTTAAATAACCCCATCGGATCTCATATTGATAATTTGAATAAAGAGTTTCGCCTCTGTTAGGTGATATTATTTTTAAATTGATTGTTGTATCTTTCTTATAAATTCCATTGGCAGTTGTAATCCAAATGTTGTTCATGTCCACAGCTTCAAATATTTCAAGATAGCTACTTCCTGCAGGAGGTTTTAACTCCACCCAATCTTTACCTCCGTTTCGAGTTTTATAAAAGAAATTCTCTATTTGAATTAATCCTTCAGATTCGTTGAAGAATCTGATTTTTTTACTCCATCCATAGTTAGTTGAATATAATTTTTCCCAAGTTGCTCCCCCATCAATAGTTTTTAATGTAGTTCCATAATAATAAGCAAAACCAATTTTTTCTGATATAAAATCTATTGAGTAAAGCTTCGTGCTATTTTGAGATTCCCAATTCTCACCTCCATCCGAAGTAGTATAATAATTCCCAGTTCTTGTTAAAAGAAATCCTTTTTGCATATTTAAAAAATATACTTCCTTAATAGCACCGTCATTCCAGAATTTTTTCTCCCATGTCAAACCGCCATTAGTACTTTTAAATAAAGTATCGTAACATGCCCAAATTGTATTTTTATCAATCATTTTTATACTTTTTACTTGGCCGGAGTAGGATAAACTTTCCCTCGTTTTTACCCACGAATACCCTCCATCTGTAGATTTAAAGATTCGGGCAACATACCTATTGTATGGAGGTCCTTCATAGTAATGAGAAGTGGCGAAACCAAAATTCTGATCAATGAAATGCAGATTTGATAATCCTTTGGGAACCACAATATTTTCCCAGTTTATCCCACCATTAACTGTTTTGTACAATTCTCCAGATGATGAACTAGCCCAACCGTGATTTTTATCGATGAAATGAATTCCGGCATTATGATTTGACTGTTTAATCCACTGAGATTGAATAACGATAGGAATTAATACTAGTAACGCTAAAGCAGATTTGAACATATCTATGATCCCCAGTATTTTTCAAAATTGATGTGACTATCAAAATATTGATAATTGCATAATTAAAATCTTAAATAAGCTCTTTAAAATCAACGGAAAGGAGAGTGCACTACAAAAAATGAAAATATGATTTGTATGAGTTTAGGGAAGAAAGGCGGATATTTTATCAGCCCTCCTTGGTGAGTTGAGTATTTCTTTTCGCAGTGGGTATTGACTTATGCTCTTTTCGAAATGGCAGATTAACTTATACTGTTTTTCCTTTACAGTTGGTATTACTTTCTTAACTACCCTTGTACCCTTGCTCAATTATAATTGAAAAACCTTTTTAACAGTTTTTTAACTGGCCGCAATCAAATTTAACGCGCCGCCTGCTTTGAACCATTCAATTTGTCCTGCGTTAAATGAATGATTGAGCAGTATTTCATCACTAGAACCATCTTTATGTTTAATTATCGCTTTAATTGGTTTCTCGGGGGCAAACTCATTCAATCCCAGAATCGAAAATTTATCATCTTCCAATATTTTATCATAATCGGAAGGATTGGCAAAAGTTAATGGAAGCATGCCCTGTTTTTTTAAATTTGTTTCATGAATACGCGCGAATGATTTTGTTATAATAGCTTTACCGCCAAGGAATCTTGGTTCCATTGCGGCGTGTTCACGCGATGAACCTTCTCCATAATTTTCATCACCCACAACAACCCATCCAATATTTTGCGCTTTATATTCACGGGCAACTTCATGCACTTGCTTGTATTCTGCGGTAAATAAATTTTTAGCTTCCCCCGCATTTAAAGTAAACGCGTTTATAGCCCCGAGGAACATATTTTTCGAAATATTATCCAGATGTCCACGGAATTTTAACCATGCGCCTGCAGGAGAAATATGATCTGTTGTGCACTTTCCTTTCGCTTTTAAAAGTAGGGGAGCGTCAATAATATCTTTTCCATCCCATGCTTTAAATTGCTCCATAAACTGCAATCTATCACTTGCGGGCGGCATTTTTATTTCAGTTTTATATCCCTCTTCCGATGGAGCCAAAAATCCTTTAGTGTCTTTTTCAAATCCAAGCAGAGGAAGCTCATCTCCAAATGGTGAATCAAGTTTTACTTTTTCCCCTTTATCATTTGTTAAATAGTCAGTCTCGGGATTAAAGGATAAACTTCCCGCAATTGCCAGGGCAGTGGTAATTTCCGGACTGGCGACAAATGAAAGAGTTTCGGGATTATTATCATTTCGTTTCGCAAAATTTCTGTTGAATGAATTTACAATAGTATTTCTTTCACCAATTTTAATATCCATTCTTTTCCACATACCAATACATGGTCCGCAAGCGTTAGCCAATACTTGTCCGCCAAAATCTGTTAATGTTTGAAGTTGTCCGTCACGTTCGATAGTTGCACGAACCTGCTCTGATCCGGGAGTAATTTTAAATTCTGATTTTGCTTTTAATCCTTTTGATAATGCCTGCTTTGCGATATTAGCCGATCGGTCAATATCTTCATAGCTTGAATTTGTACAACTGCCAATTAGCGCTACACTGATTTTATCGGGATAATTATTAGCAACTACAGCTTCTTTCATTTTAGAAATTGGATGAGCTAAATCGGGGGTGAATGGACCATTCAAATGTGGTTCAAGCTCATTCAAATTTATTTCTATTATTTGATCATAATATTTTTGCGGATCAGCATAAACTTCATCATCAGCTTTTAACACACCGGCCAATTCAGTAGCTATTTTAGCCACATCGGCTCTATCGGTCTTTTCAAGATATGCGGCCATCTTTTCATCGAAAGGAAACAGAGAAGTAGTAGCTCCCACTTCGGCTCCCATATTACATATAGTTGCTTTACCTGTACACGAAATTGATTTAGTACCCTCACCAAAATATTCAACAATAGCACCAGTGCCTCCTTTAACTGTAAGAATTCCAGCAACTTTAAGAATAACATCTTTTGGGGAAGTCCAACCGGAAAGTTTCCCGGTTAATTTAACACCAATGACTTTAGGCCATTTTAATTCCCAGGGCATACCCGCCATAACATCAACAACATCAGCGCCGCCAACTCCAATGGCAATCATTCCAAGTCCACCCGCGTTTGGGGTATGAGAATCAGATCCAATCATCATTCCACCAGGGAAGGCATAATTTTCCAATATAACCTGGTGAATTATTCCGGCGCCCGGTTTCCAAAAACCTACTCCATATTTCTGGCAAATACTTTCGAGAAAATCATAAACTTCTCTATTATCCTCAATTGCTTTTTCGAGATCTTCTTTAGAACCGCTCTGAGCAACAATTAAATGGTCGGCGTGGGCAGTTGCCGGCACGGCGGCAGTTTTTCTCCCGGCATGCATAAATTGAAGCATTGCCATTTGTGCGGTTGCATCCTGCATTGCAACTCTATCCGGAGCGAAATCGGCGAAATCTTTTCCTCTGCTTAATTCCTTTTTAGCCGGATCCCAAAGGTGAGCGTATAGAATTTTTTCAGTATAGGTTAATGGTCGTCCAACAACTTTACGGGCTTCATTAATTTTATCTATAAGTCCTGCATAGACTTTTTGTATCATATCGAAATTTGCTGTCATTTTTATATCCCTAATAAATTATTACGTGTGCAAAGATAAAAAAAATGAGGGATTTTTCCTTTAATGTAGGGTAGAGGTTGACGGGACTTCGCCCTACGCAACATTGATTGAAAAATATTATAGAATTACATAGGTTCAATTTACAAATTGGGGGTAGATATGAAAGTCCGCAAAAGAATGCGTCTCAAAGGTTTCGATTATTCATCCCAGAATTTTTATTTTGTTACAATATGTGTTTTGAATAAACAAAAAATATTTGGCAAAATAGAAAGTGGAAATGTAATATTGAATAAGAAAGGAGAAATTGTTAAAGAGTGTTTTATAAATATTACAGAACATTTTACAAATGTTGAATTAGATGAATTCATAATAATGCCAAACCATTTTCATGCAATCATAATAATTACCGGTCCCGCAGGGTTGAGATCCCCTCAACCAACTGTTGAAACAGAACCAATTATTACAACACAAAAAATTAATGAAACACAACAGATTGATAAAACACAACCCAATGTAAAAACAAATCAAATTCCAAAAACCAAGCATTTTACATTAAGCCAGATTATCGCATATTTCAAATACCAATCGACCAAACAAATTAACGAAGCATTTCATTGTGAAGGGGAAAAAATATGGCAAAGGTCATTTCATGACAATATAATCCGCAATGAAAATGAATTACATAACGTCAGAAAATATATACGGAACAATGCGTATTCAATAAATGCAGCAGGGTCGAGGTAACCTCGATCCTGCTGCATTTAAACATCATCAAATATGGTTGGTTGTACAATCACACATCCGGTCGACGGGACGTCGAAAAAACATTATCAAATATTGCTGGTGTATAATCGTAATTACGATCGACGGGACGTCGTCCAAAAAACATTTTCAAATATTACTGGTGTACAATCGCACATCCGGTCGACGGGACGTCGACCCTGCTACATAATCAAACTTAATGAAATGCGCTGTTTGGGGATATCAATCTTTATTACTGTAACATCAATTATATCACCGACTTTCAATATCTCCATGGGATTTTTCACAAATTTATTCGCGATTTGGGAAATGTGCAAAAGTCCATCCTGCTTAACTCCAATGTCAACAAATGCGCCGAAATCAACTACATTTCTTACTGTCCCTTTTAATTTCATTCCCTCGGTTAAATCTTCAATTTTTAATACATCACTTCGTAAAATTGGCTTGGGCATCTCTTCACGAGGATCACGCCCCGGCTTTTTCAAGTTTTCAAGAATATCCTCAAGCGTTGGTTCACCAATACCAATTTCCTTTGCTACTTTATTTACACTTTTACTTTTAACAAATAATTCAACAAGATTACCTTTTTCGTTTATATAGGAAGAGCTCAAGTCGCACAATTTTAAAAGCTTTTCTGTAGCATCATAAGATTCGGGATGAATAAATGTATTATCTAAAGGATTCTCACCATCTCTTATTTTCAAAAAACCCGCGCATTGCTCAAATGCTTTTTCTCCCATTCCGGTTACTTCCATAAGTTGCTTTCGATTTGAGAACTTTCCAATTTTTTCTCTATAACGAATTACATTGCTCGCGATTCGTTTATTTAAGCCGGAGACATAAGTAAGAAGGGAAGCAGAAGCGGTATTTACATCAACACCAACATAGTTAACGCAGCTAACCACCACATCATCCAATTTTTTATTGAGTAACTTTTGATCAACATCATGTTGATACAAACCAACACCAATTGATTTGGGATCAATTTTAACGAGTTCAGCTAATGGGTCTAATACTCTTCGCGCAATTGAAATATTTCCTCTTTGGCTTGCCTCCAGATCGGGGAATTCAGATTTGGCAACTTCGCTAGCGGAATAAACAGACGCGCCCGCTTCACTAACAATTAAATAATGGCATTTAAGCTTATTCGATTTAATTAGATCGGCAATTAAAAGCTCTGTCTCTCTGCTTGCAGTGCCGTTGCCAATCGCAATTAAATTAACATTGTATTTATTTATTAACTCCAATAATACATTTTTGGCCTCTTCAACTCTATTTTGGGGAGGATGAGGATAAATTGTTTTTCCCTCGACATATTTTCCTGTAGAATCGATTACAGCTAGTTTTGAGCCAGACACAAATCCCGGATCAATTCCTAAAATTATTTTATTGCTAATTGGAGATTGAAGTAATAGTTGTCGCAGATTCCCAGCAAAAATTTCGATGGCGTGCAAATCTGCCTGCTCAGTTAGTAAATTCCTAATTTCTCGTTCAATGGAAAGAAAGACTAATCTTGTAAATGAATCATCAACTACATCTTCCAAAATATCATCAAAAAAGGATTCGGTGAAAGCAAAATATTCATCATAAATTTTAGGCAAGACTAATTGTTTATCGAAGCTGAAACTAATTTTAAGGAATCCCTCGAGTTCACCTCTATTTATTGCAAGAGTTTGATACTCTTTAATTTTATTGACCGGAGCTGAAAAACTGTGATATGTTTCATAAACATCTTTCTTGGTTTTATCTTTCTCCTTTTCCTTTTTAGTTTCGACTTTAACCGATGAAATAATTGCATCGTAATAAAGGAAATCACGAGTTAACTGCCTAACTTCAGCACTTTCACTAATCATTTCAGCAATTATATCTTTAGCACCCGCTAGCGCTTCTTCAATAGTTAAAACTCCTAATTCTTCATTAATATATTGTTGAAGCACCTCCTCAAAAATTCCATCAAAGTTAGGGTTATTAATAATGAATAGAGCCAAAGGTTCAAGTCCTTTTGCTTTAGCGATAGTGCCTCTTGTTTTTCTTTTTGGTTTATAGGGAAGATATAAATCTTCAACTTCCTGAAGTTTTTCCGCGGCTAAAATTTTTTCTTTTAGTTCATCCGTAAGTTTTCCCTGTTCCTCAATACTTTTTAGAACTGTTTCTTTTCTAGCTTGCAGGATTGTGAGATATTGTAATCTTTCCTCAATAATTCTAAGAAAATCTTCATCTAAACCGCCGGTATGCTCTTTTCGGTAGCGTGCAATAAATGGGACTGTTGCTCCCTCCTCAAATAAATTTATAACTGAATTTACTTGTCTTTCCTGAATATTTAATTCTTTTGCAATAACTAGTGGGATGTTCATTATATTTCCTGAAATTTTTGGAAGTGCAAATCAAGTAGAATGATTGGAAAATATCCACTTGAAAATGTGCCAATGTTTTATATATATCAAAGATTTATAAAATTAACCGTACAACTCAACTTCAACTAATTCGCAAATAATGTGTGCGATAGTTATGTGTCCTTCCTGGATTCTTTGAGTGTTGGTTGAGGGAATAATGATATTTAAATCAGCTAATTCTTTAAGTTTACCCCCTGTACCGCCAAGAAGTGCAATAACTTTCATTCCCTTATTATGAGCCATTTCGACTGCTTTTATTACATTTGGGGAGTTACCGCTAGTTGAAATTGCTAGTAGCACATCTCCTTTATTTCCGAAAGCTTCAACGCTACGGGCAAATACATTTTCCCAGCCGATATCATTGCCTCCCGCCGTTAAATTTGAGGTGTCTGTAGTTAATGCCAACGCCGGCAATGCGGGTCTTTGTAGGTGATGACTTAATCTTATCACAAATTCTGTGGCAATATGTTGACAATCCGCGGCGCTACCTCCATTGCCGCAGAGCAGTAATTTGTTTGAAGATCGGAAAGCGTCATAAAGCATTTTTACAGCCTGCATGGTTTCAACTTTACATTTTTGTTCTATTAAAATTTTAACTTCGGCACTTTCTTTTAGCGAATCTGAAAAGAATTTTTCTTTATTAATCATATTTTCCTCAAATTTTATAAGTACAAAATAAAAAACTTTTATCTGATAGTAGCCGCAATTCTCTTTTAATAAAAAGGAATTGTTCAAAAGGTCAACATTTCCTATGTTGCGTAAAATTTTTAAAAAAATAGGTATTTATGACGAAAACCAAAAGCTTTCTTTTCTGGCTTCTCGCCTTATTAATTACTATATCTTCCGCTGTGTATCAAAGAATGACTGGTCCTACTTATCCGCTGGGTGGTAAATTTCAAATTGATGAAAATGAAATCCCCTATAAATTCGAAAGAAGTCATAGTATTACAAGTGATTGTAAAGTATCAATTGTTGTAAAAGATACATCTGTAACCGCTAATCTATTTTGGAGAAGATATAAATTTGATGCTGAGTATAATTCAATAAAAATGAGCGGTAAAGATACATTAGTGGCTTTTTTACCCAAGCAGCCGCCGGCAGGGAAATTGGAGTATTATGTGCAAGTTGTAAAAAATGGAGAAATTATTAATATCCCCGAACAGAATGATGTAGTTATAAGATTTAAGGGGGATGTGCCGACCTGGATATTAATCCCTCATGTACTAGCAATGTTTTTATCAATGTTATTTGCCTCCCGCGCGGCATTCGAGTATTTCAGTAAAACCCCAAGGTTAAAGTTTTATACATATTGGACCATCGGAATTTTATTTGTGGGAGGATTTATTCTAGGCCCCATAATGCAATATTATGCATTCGGCGCGTTCTGGACCGGGTTCCCTTTTGGTTATGATTTAACTGATAATAAAACTTTAATTGCAATGATTGCTTGGCTAATAGCAATGTTTATGTTGAAGAGATCGGCAAAGCCAATAAAATGGATTTTGGTGGCCGCCTTAATAATGTTCATTGTTTATCTTATACCTCATAGCGTTCTTGGCTCCGAACATGATTACAGCAAGTCAGAGCAAACCGAGCAGCAGATACAAAAATAATTTTGAAAATTATTCTCAAAAGGAGATAGTGAATGAGCTCTCATGAAATGCCAAACCAAAGCGGATTGCCGCACAATGCTTATTCAGAATTAAAACCGGGAGAGAAATATATCCCGATTATGAATCCAGATAAAATATATCCAGAAGTTACATTATGGTCTGTGATGTGGGGATTAGTAATGGCGGTAATTTTTTCTGCCGCAGCCGCATACTTGGGATTAAGAGTTGGGCAGGTATTTGAAGCTGCAATTCCAATTGCAATTATTGCAGTAGGTTTAGCTAAATTCAGAAAGAGATTTAGTCTTGGCGAAAACGTGATTATTCAATCTATCGGTTCAACCTCGGGTTCTGTTGTTGCGGGAGCAATTTTTACATTACCTGCAATGTATATACTTGGGCTAGAAGTTAGTTTTATGCAAATGTTTATTGCTTCTCTGTTGGGAGGATATCTTGGAATCTTATTTTTAATCCCGTTTAGAAAATATTTTGTTGCCGACATGCATGGAAAACTGCCATTCCCGGAAGGTACTGCTACTACTGAAATATTAGTTGCCGGAGAAAAAGGGGGCAATCAAGCATTCGTTCTTGTAATCAGCGGAGTAATTGGTGGAATCTATGATTTCATAATAGCAACATTTGGCACTTGGAGTGAGTTATTTACATCAAAGGTAATAGAGGTAGGGAGTAATCTTGCAGATAAATTTAAACTTGAGTTCCGATTAAATGTTGGTGCCGCAGTTACGGGATTGGGTTATATCATAGGATTAAAATATGCTCTTATTATTGCCGCCGGATCATTTTTATCCTGGTTTGCTTTAGTTCCGCTATTCGCCTATCTGGGTGAGTTTATTTTAGTGCCGATTGGAAATGCCACTACGCTTTTAAAAGATATGTCGGCGGAACAAATTTTTAGAAATTATGTTCGTCACATTGGTATTGGTGGAATTGCGATGGCTGGATTTATTGGGATTATAAGGTCATCAAAAATTATTAAATCAGCAGTATCGCTCGCATTTAATGAAATTGGGGGTAAAAAGGAAAAATCAGATACCGATGACAGAACACAAAAAGATTTATCGATGAAGATTGTTATTTTTGGCTTACTAGCCGTTGCCATAGTAACATTCATCTTTTTCTTATTCGGAGTCGTTGATAATATACTGCACGCGCTTGTCGGTCTTTTAGTTGTGATGATAATTTCATTCTTATTTACTACTGTTGCCGCAAACGCAATAGCAATTACAGGCAATAATCCGGTTTCTGGAATGACTTTGATGACCCTGATATTATCTTCCATAATTTTAGTATCAGTCGGTTTAACCGGTCCGGCCGGAATGGTTTCAGCATTATTAATAGGGGGAGTGGTTTGTACTGCATTGTCCGTAGCTGGAGCTTTTGTAACCGATCTAAAAGTAGGTTATTGGATTGGTTCTTCACCATACAAACAGGAGACATGGAAATTTGTTGGGACAATTGTATCGGCGGCAACTGTGGTTTGGATTATCACTCTTCTTAATGAAATATATGGATTTTCTGGTTCACGATTACCGGCGCCACAAGCAAATGCAATGGCCGCCGTAATTCAACCGTTAATGTCGAATCAACCCGCACCCTGGGTCCTTTACATAGCTGGCGCTTTTATATCATTGATTTTATTAATGGTAAATGTTTCACCTTTGGCTTTCGCGCTGGGAATGTATCTGCCGCAAGAGTTAAATACCCCTTTATTAGTTGGCGGATTAATTTCACATTATGTTTCAACAAGATCGAAAGATGAAAAACTAAATAATGCCCGTAAGGAGAGAGGTACTTTAATCGCATCGGGATTTATTGCCGGTGGCGCATTAATGGGAGTAGTATCGGTAATTATTAAATCGGGAGGATATGATTGGTATAATGCTGAATGGGCTGAATCTAATATGGCAGAAATTCTTGCATTTATTATGTTCTCGCTATTGTGTGTTTATACAATTTGGGATTCGATGAGAGCAAAAAAAGAAGATTAATATTTTAATCTATTGTTAATTCTGATGATGATTGGGAGTCACATTTTTATCAAAAATATGTGACTCTTCTTTTTTGAAATATATTCGATAAATAAACATTTTAAGGAATTTTTTTGTTATGAAATTAATAAGACTATTTTATTCAATAACACTGGTAATTATAATGACAACTTTTAGTTATTCGCAAAATTTAGATAGAGGCGACATCCCGGAAAAATATAAATGGGATAATTCCATTCTCTACAAATCTTTGGATGAATGGAACAATGATAAATCCAACATTGAAGCCAATATTGAAATTCTTAAGACTTATAATGGGCGGTTGAGTAATAGTGCCTACGAGTTATTTAGCGCGCTTCGGTTATATTTCGATACGTACAAAATGTTTTATAAACTATCTGATTATGCTTTTAGAACAGCCGATGAGGATTTGAGAATAAGCGCCAATCAGTCATTAAATCAGCAGGCAAGTACATTAGGAACTAAGTTTAGTGAAGCGCTTTCTTTTCTGAATCCGGAAATTCAAAAGATACCTGAGGAAAAGCTCGATTCTTTTTATAAGAGTAAAAGTGAGCTTGGCGAGTTCAAGGTTTTTATTAATGAAATTATAAGAATGAAACCTCATACTCTTACCCAGCGAGAGGAGCAAATTCTCGCGAGTGCAGGCTTAATTACATCCGCTTCATCTGAAGTTTATAGCATCTTTGATAATGCTGAAAAGCCAAATTCAAAAGTAAAGTTGAGTACAGGAGAAGAGGTTGAACTTACATCTTCGGCTTACACTAAATACCGTACGGTGCCTAATCGTGCTGATAGGGAATTGGTGATGAAATCCACTTTTGAAAACTATAAACAATTTCAAAATACAATTGGCGCTAATTATGTAGCAAAACTTCACGCCGATAATTTTTATGCAAAGAACAGGAATTATAATTCAGTACTTCAAAGTTCGCTGAACTCAGATAATATTCCGGTATCCGTTTATGAGAATCTGATCAATCAAATAAATAAAAATCTTCCGACTCTTCATAGATTTCTGAAATTAAAAGAGAAAATGCTTGGAGTAGAAAAGTTAAGCTATTTTGATTTGTATACTCCTCTTGTTAAATCTGTTGATATGAAATTTACAGTTGAAGAGGGGCAGAATCTTTTATTAAAAGTTTTTGAGCCTCTCGGAAAAGAATATGTTACTACACTTCAAAAATCATTTACTGATAGATGGATTGATTACTATCCAAGCAAAGGAAAAAGAAGCGGGGCATATTCTTCAGGTGCGGCATACGATTATCACCCATATATATTAATGAATTGGACAGATGATTATGAATCGGTTTCAACTTTGGCTCACGAATTGGGGCATACAATGCATAGCTATTTCTCAAATAAGAATCAGCCATTTGTCAATTCAAATTACTCGATATTTGTCGCGGAAATTGCATCTACAATAAATGAAAATCTACTAAATCACCATATGCTTAAAAATGTAAAATCGGATGATGAAAAATTATTTTTATTGGGTTCATACTTGGATTTAATGAGAACTACCATATTCCGTCAGACTTCCTTCGCTGAGTTTGAATGGGAAGTTCACAAAAAAATAGAGTCCGGAGAACCACTAACCGGTGAGGATATGAGTAAAATATATTACGATATTACTAAAAAATATTATGGTAATGATTTAGGAGTCTGTGATGTCCCCGAATATATTGCTTATGAATGGGCATATATACCTCACTTTGTAAATTATACCTATTATGTTTATCAATACTCAACTTCTTTAATTTATGCTACAGCACTGGCTAAAAAGATTATTGATGATGGACAGCCCGCAGTTGATAAATTTTACAATATTCTAAATGGCGGCAGTTCTGAATATCCAATAGAGTTAATTAAAAAGGCGGGAATAGATCCACTTTCATCCGAAGCGTTTGATTTAGCAATGGCTAAAATGAATAGTGTTATGGATCAGATTGAGGAAATTTTGAAGAAATAGTTTTAATAGTTGCGATTGTAGGAAATTATAATTCATGAAGGTGCCGGTAAAAACCGGCACTTTTTTTATTCAAATCAATTTTAATAAATTTTTAATTCTCTCAGAGCCATTCCAATGGCGGTTTCAATTGAATAGTGGGCGTCAAGGTATTTGGTTACTGTTTTACAGAAATATTTTTGTACTCTTTTAGGAATAATAACTCCATAAAAAGCTTTAGCGATTTCAATTAGTACGTTCATAATCATAATCCAAAATTTTCTTAATTTATTATCGTATAAAATCTAAAAAAATAAAATGATTCAGATCAAAATTGGACGATATAAATGAGTTTAGAAAAGTTTAGAGAAAATTTCCCGCATCTAAAAACAAATCAGATATATTTTAATCATGCGGCGGTTGGACCCTGGTGTATTCAAGCGATTGATAGAATTAATGAATATTCCCGGCAGATGAGTGGTGAGAAAATAGAGAACTATCAAAATTTATTAAAATGGAGCGAGAGGGCTAAAAATAAACTCGCGATTTTGCTTGGAGCGAATCCATCAAGGATAGCCTGGATAGACAATGTTTCCAATGCTTTGAATGTCCTTGCTAACGGAATAAAATGGAGGAAGGGGGATGAGATTATTCTAAATGATTTAGAATTCCCCTCAAATGTCTATCCATTCTTAAACCTACAAAAGCAGGGTGTGGAAATAAAATTTGCTAAATCCACAAATGGAAAAGTTAATCTTGAAGAAATTGAAAAGTTGGTGACTCCATCAACTAAATTGATTTCTATAAGTCATGTGCAATTTTTGACTGGCTACAGAGCTAATTTAGAAATCATTGGAAACTATTGCATGGATAAGGGAATTATTTTCTCAGTTGACGCAATACAATCGGCTGGTGTAGTTGACATTAATGTTGAGAAATGTAAAATAGATTTTTTAGCTGGGGGTACGCAAAAATGGCTGATGAGCAGTCAAGGACTTTCCTATTTTTTTATTACAGAGGAATTACAATCCAAAATTGATCAGAAGAATGTTGGGTGGACTTCAGTAAATAACGCATGGAATTTACTGGATTATGATTTGTCCCTAAAAAGTGGGGCTGATAGATTTCAGAATGGAACACAGAACTCACTCGGTATAGCAATATTTGATGCGGTATTAGAATTATTTATCTCTGCCGGCATTCAAAACATAGAATCAAAAATAATAAGGAATACTAATTTCTTTGAATCGAAGCTAAGAGGAATTGGCATCTCCTCATATTCATCAAATTATGATTCATCCCAAAAATCGGGTATTGTTTCATTCTACCACGATAAAGCAAATGAAATATTTAATGGATTAGAGCAATGGGATGTTAAATGTGCTCTACGCGAGAATGTAATTCGTTTTTCTCCTCATTTTTATAATAATGAAGAGGAGATAGAAAAAGTAGTAGAGATACTAAATAAATGTTTGGGGAATTAAAAGGTGGGAGAAGAGCCGAAACCTAGGCTGGGGGGGCACCTAAGCACCGACTTTAATCTTCTCCCATAAAATTTATTGTTCTGGGTTGTAAGTCAATTCAATCTTTATATGAAAATCTGCACCGCTGAATAAAGTATACTTAATTTCACCAATTGTGCATTTGTAATCTTCTCCAACCAAATCACTAACAACCTTGCTGATAGCTGTTTCTAAAGAACCTACACTCACAGATTTGAGTTTGTTCTTCAGCAATTTGTCAACATCTATTGTTTTTTGTTCCATTATTATATTTGATCGGTGAAAATTTCTAAAACAAATTTAATTTACTTCCTGATAATTTCCAATAGTTCTTTTGTTTTTATTTCAAGTAATTCTTGATTTTTTTTAGACTCAACATTTAACCTAATCAACGGTTCAGTATTACTCATTCTAACATTAAATCTCCAATCTGAATAATCAACACTTAAACCATCTAATTCATTTATCTCTCCATCGGAATAGATTTTTCTCAGTTCTTCAATTTTAGCCGCTGGATTATTAATTGTTGAATTTATCTCTCCTGAACAGGGAAATGTTGCAACCATTTCGCCAACTAAATCTGATAATGATTTGCCATCTTCCGACATTAATTGCAGAGTCAATAAAAATGGGATCATTCCGCTGTCTGAGTAATTATTATCTCTGAAATAATGATGAGCCGACATTTCCCCACCATATACCGAATTTACTTCTCTCATTTTTTGTTTAATGAATGCATGACCACTTTTAGAAACAATCGCGTTTCCACCTGCTTTTTGAACTACTTCAAGTGTATTCCAGGTGAGACGGGGATCGTGTACAATTTTGGCACCCGGGTTTGTTCTCAAAATAGATTTGGCGAGCAATCCAACAATATAATAACCTTCAATAAAATTTCCTTTTTCATCGAAGAAGAAACAGCGGTCGTAATCTCCATCCCATGCTACTCCCAAATCGGCATTGTTTTTTAAAATTGCGTCGATAGTAGGCTGGCGATTTTCGGGAAGGAGCGGGTTAGGAACTCCATTCGGAAAGTCAGAATCGGGTTCATGGAATAGTTTAATCATTTTTATCGGGAGAAATTTCTCAATTGCGTCTAAAGCCGGGCCAATGCATCCATTCCCGGCATTCACTACTACTTTATATGGTTTTATCTTAGAAGCATCATAAAATTGTTTAAGGTTATCAATAAAATCCTTCATTATATCTTTTGTGATTACTTTGCCTTTTTGTGGCGCAATAACACCCAATTCATTACTAACGACCATTTTTTCTATAACATCCAATCCCGAATCGTAACCGAAAGGAACTGAACCTTTCTTAACGAATTTTAAGCCATTATATTCGGGAGGATTATGACTGGCCGTAATCATTACCCCGCCGTCGGCATTTAAAAAAGGAGTCCCAAAATAGATCATTTCAGTTCCACAGAGCCCTAAATCATAAACATCGCAGCCTGCATCTGTTATACCATTTGCAAGTGCTTCAGATAATTCGGGGGAGGATTTCCTAACATCTCTTCCAATTACAATAGATTTGCTGCCAAGATATGTAACTACAGCTCTTCCAACTTTATATGCTAATTCAACATTTAATTCCGAGGGTACTTTTCCTCTTATATCATACGCTTTAAAGGATGCTATTTTTTCCATTTTTGCTCCATTATTTACATTGCAAAGATAAAAATTTCTATGGTAATCCGATTATTTCTTCTACCGCTTAATATACAATAGGAATAATTTTTACATAGAAATAATTTGATGGTAGATTTATATTTTGGGCGTCAATTGGAGCCTATATTAAAATTTCTACAGTTTCAAAAAAAATAGCAAAATGTTCTGTTGAAGGGTGTGGAAAAATATTTATTTATAATGCCCTCGAAGCCTCCGATCCAGCAAGTTTTCTCTGCCCAGCTTGTTTTATTTCTCAGTCAACACATCATACCATCCAGTGCCGAAATTGCCAATCCATCATTGATTTCATTGGAACTGAAGAGAATGAATTTCCCACAATTTTTTATGTTGATTTATGCAATGAATGTTCTCCTCAAATGAAAGAGGAAAAAGTAATTACCCCTTTTTTGTACCCAAAATTGATGCTATAATATGATTGTTAGTTGCCTCATAATTAACAAAACCGATTTAACAATTAGGAAATGAAACGGATATAATTTTTGGTTATAATTCCAAACTCATATATTTTTAGATAAACGATCTATTAACAATATAAAAGGCGTACAGATGAAAAAATTGTCATATCTATTACTAATTATATTCATATCCCTTCAAATAACCGCCCAGCCAAAATTAGAAGATGTAAAGTCGGAAAAATTTGATACGGGTAAAATGTGGTCATTTGATTATCCCCCGATTGAACATTTAGAAAAAACTTATGGATTCAAAGCTGATCAATCCTGGTTTGATGATGTAAGACTTTCAGCATTACGACTTCCTGGCTGTACCTCGTCATTTGTTAGTGCCGATGGATTGATGATGACAAATCATCATTGCGTAAGAGGTGTTTTAGATAGACTTAACCAGGAAGGTGAAGATATTGTAAAGAATGGATTTTTTGCTAAGGAGTTAACCGATGAAAGAAAAATTCCTAATTATTATGCAGACCAGCTTGTTTTAATTAAGGATGTTACAGCTGAAGTTGCTTTGGCTGCCGCTACAGGCTCTACTTCTGAAGAAAAAGCAAAAAATAAAGAAGATAAAATTAAAGAGTTAACCGAGAGTTATAAAAATGAAACCGGTTTAACCTGCCAAATTGTATCTTTATTTAACGGCGCAAAATTTTCTCTGTATGGATATAAAAGATATAATGATATTCGTCTAGTGTTTGTACCTGATATGCCGATTGCATACTTCGGCGGTGATTTCGATAATTTTACATATCCTCGTTATAATCTCGATTGTGCATTCTTGCGTGCTTATGAAAATGATCAACCAGTTAATTCATCAGAGAATTTTTTCCAATTTTCTACTGCTGGAATTCAAGAAGGTGAACCCATATTTACAGTTGGTAATCCAGGTACTACCCAGCGTTTAAAAACCATTTCTCAACTGGAATATTATAGAGATGTAACTTATAAAAACAATGCTTACATGCTAGATACTTATTACAATATGCTTGAGGAATTAAAAAAGACAGAACCTTCCCGCGCAGCAGAATTTGAAGAAATCAAAGTACAGATTGGCAACAGCCAAAAAGTAATTACCACCATTTATAAAGGATTAACCGATCCCTATTTAATGGCGCGCAAAAAAGATTTTCAGAAAAAATTGCAGGAAGCTGTTTGGAATAATCCTAACCTAAAAGATAAGTATGGTAAAGTTTGGGAGAACATTGATAAAACCAGAATGGAAATGAGAATTTATGGTCCAAAAATTACAGCTTATACATTTGGCCGTTTAAGCGCTCAATACTTTAATATGGCTCAAAAACTTTTCACACTTGCCGAAGAATTAAAAAAATCTGAGGAAGAAAGATTGCCAGAATATAAAGCAGAAAAATTATCTGAAACTATAAAGTCAATCTATCCTGAAAAATTTGATGCTTTACTCGAAAACACAAAACTTGCAGTGCAGGCAGATCTAATTTCCATGAATCTTGGCGGCGATAAGGTTAATAATTTATTTGGTGGAAAAAAGGGAAAAGAAGCCGCAGAATTTATGTTGAAAAATTCTGTTTTTCGAAGTCGTGAAGCAGTGATTAAATTAGCTGAATCTGGTGCCGATAATATTTTATCCTCTAAAGATCCGGTTTTACTATTCGTTAAAGAAGCAAAAGAACAATTGCCAGAATTGCAAAAACAATCTAAAGAGGTCACAAATACCGAGCAGGAATTTGATGATATGCTCGGCAGAGCTATTTTTGAGGTTTATGGAACATCAATTCCACCCGATGCAAATTTCACGTTGAGAGTTAGTGATGGAACTCTCGCCAGCTTTGATTATAATGGTACTAAAGCGCCTCTGTTTACTACTTTTTATGGATTGTATGATAGATGGTATTCATTCAATAAACAATACCCATGGAATCTGAATGATAATTTCGCATCTAAACCAGCCGATTTAGATTTAAACACTCCATTCAATTTTATTTCTACAAATGATATAGTTGGCGGAAACTCCGGCAGCGCAATCATCAATAAAAATGCGGAGGTTGTTGGTTTAGCATTCGACGGTAACATGGATAGTATTGTAGGTAATTTTATTTATATGCCTCATAATAACCGATGCGTTGCCGTAGATTCCCGTGCAATGGTTACTTCTATTGATAAAGTTTACAAGGCAGAAAGAATAGCCAAAGAATTAAAAGATGGAAAAATAAAAAAATAATTTAAATGTATTATAATTAGAGGGTTGTTTCGAATAATCACAATTTGAAACAGCCCTTTTTTATTTCGAAAAGTTCATCTAGAAATTATATATTTATTCCCGGAAATCATTCCCAAATACCATAAGGAAAAACTATGAAAACTCGAAATACTCTCCTTATTTCAATAATATTTTTATCATTAACAAGTCTGCAGATTAATGCTCAATCAATCTATGAGCCTGTAGATATTTCAAAAGTGAAATCATCTTTAAAGGAATTTGGAACAATGTGGACTTTCGACAGCGTTCCAATTGATTATTATGAAAAAGAGTATGGTTTTCGCCCAACACAAGAATGGCTTGATAAAGTAAGATTATCGGCACTTCAATTCGCAAATTGGTGCTCAGCCTCCTTTGTATCGGAGGATGGATTAATACTCACCAATCATCATTGCGGTCGGCAAGTTCTCCAACCACTTTCACCAGAAGGTAAGGATTATTTAAGAGATGGTTATTATGCCGAAAGTTTGGATAAAGAACCCAAAATTCCAAACATATATTTTGATCAACTAATAATGATTCAAGATGTTTCGAGTGAAATTATAGACGCCATGAATTTGGGTAAAACTACCAAGGAAAAGGTCGAAAAAAGAGATTTGAAAATAAGAGAAATTGAATCGAAGTATTCAAATGAAACAAAACTTGTCTGCAAGGTAGTTCAGCTTTATAATGGTGGAAAGTTTTCGCTTTATGGATACAAGAGATATAATGATATAAGATTAGTTATGGCGCCCGATTTTCAAATTGCTTCCACAGGCTGGGATTGGGATAATTTTACTTATCCAAGGTATGAATTGGATTTTATGTTTTTTAGAGCTTATGAAAATAATAAGCCGGTAAAAACCGAAAACTATTTTAAGTTCAGTATAAAAGGCGCGGATGAAGGGGAGCTTGTTTTTGTAATAGGCAGACCCGGAAGTACACAAAGACAATTATCTGTCGCTCAGCTCGAATATTTCAGAGATAAAACTTATAAATATAATCTCTCGATGATGAACGGGTTATATGATGTTTATTTTGAGCTATTTCAAAAGTATCCCGAGCGCTATTCGGAACTTTTAAATATGGTTATGAGTATCGGAAATGGAAGAAAGTCGATTGCCGGAAGATATATGGCATTACGAGATGAATATATTATGACCAAAAAAAGAGATTTTGAGAATCAAATAAAAGAAAAAGTATTCTCAGATAAATCTATGAAGGAAAAGTATGGACATATTTGGGAGGGGATTGCAAATGCAGTTGCCGAGCAGAGAAAAATAATTGACGATCTGGCAGCATTCTCGCTTCAATCTAGAAGCAGATCGATCTACTATGAAATTGCTGAAAAAGTAATGAAGTATGCTTCACAAATGAAATTGAGTGAGAGTGATAGAGATCCCGATTATAAAAGTGATAAGATTAACTCTACACGTCAAAGTATTTTCCCTAAAGGGATTGATGTGGATTTTCAGAAAAAACTACTTCGAGCTCAGGCAAATTATATAAGGTCAATTTTAGGCGACGATAATTCCTTTATTCAACAGATGTATAATGGCAACATAGATAATGCCGCGGCTGATTATTTAATTACTAAATCACAATTAACTTCTGAAGAAAAATTAAATGAACTATTCAAACTATCTCCGGATGAAATACTAAACAGCGATGATCCATTTATTAAATTTTTATCGGTTTCAAAAGAGAAATTAAGTGTGCTTCGCCCCAAAATGATGGAGGCAGAAAATACTATCACAGTACTAAATCAACTGCTTGGCGAAGTAATTTATATGGTATATGGAGATCAAATTCCTCCGGATGCTACCAGTACTCTTAGAATTTCCGAGGGGCGAGTTGAAGGTTATGAATATAATGGAACAGTTGCCCCAAGTAAAACAACATATTTTGGATTATGGGATAGATGGAATTCTTTTGGACGGAAAAATTATCCGTGGGGACTGCATCCACAGTGGCAAAAAATTCCGGAAGGTTTCGATCTTTCAGTTCCAATTGGATTTGCCTCATCGAATGATATTGTAGGAGGTAACTCCGGAAGCGCTTTAATTAATGTTAATAGAGAGGTCGTTGGAATTGCTCATGATGGAAATTTAGAGAGTCTGGCAGGCGATTTTATTTTTCTAAAGCAAAATAACAGAACAGTATCTACCGATTCATGGGGATTGGTCGAATCGTTGAAACACATTTTTAAAACAAAAAGACTGGTTCAAGAATTAGAAACCGGCAAATTATAACAACAAAGAGGAAAGGAATATGAATGCAGCAAGAAGCAAAAGTGTTTCGATTTTCTCCGTGCGATGGCTCATGCCATTTAAATAGTGAAAGGAATCTATGCGTGAGCTGTTTTCGTACAATTGAAGAAATTATTTCATGGCATTCATACACACAAGAGTTTAAAGAATTAGTATATAAAAAAATTGAAGAAAGGAGATTATCTTTTCAAAGTAGGACTACTAAGTAAGTGGAATTAAAAGAAGGATTTGTACACGTATATACCGGAGATGGAAAAGGAAAATCCACAGCAGCTATTGGGCTAGCCGTGCGTGCTGCAGGAGCCGGGTTGAAGTCATACATAATTCAGTTTATGAAGGATTATGACTATAGTGAATTGAAAATTCTTAAGTCGCTTCATGAATTTATTGAAATGGATAAAGTTGGAAAAGATGACTTTGTTTTTAGAAAAGAACCAGCCCCAAGAGAAGAGATAGAATTAGCGGCAAATGCATTAATTAATGCTGAGATTAAAATGTTGGGTGGAGAATATGATTTGATTATTCTAGATGAAGCATGTGTTGCTATTTACTTTGGAATATTAAAGGAAGAAGAAATACTACAGTTTATCAATAAGAAACCTAAAGAAGTTGAACTAGTAATTACAGGAAGATATTGTCCTTCATCCATAATAGCTAAAGCCGATTTAGTTACCGATATGAAGGAGATAAAGCATTATTATCAGAAAGGGATAGTTTCAAGAAAAGGAATTGATTGTTAATTACTTCTTTTTTCTGCGGGCATAAGCAAAGTCAACTATTCTCTTTAATGTTTTTCTGTAAGAAAAACCGGCATATTTAGCGGATCTCATAAATCCGGCATCCTCTTGTAGATCGGGATTTGGATTAACTTCCAACACATATAACTTTTTATCTTTCTTCGAGAGTCTCATATCCACGCGGGTATAATCTCGTGTACCAACCAAATTTACAGCGCCAATAGCCATTTTCTCAGCTTCCAATCGCTGGGTATTTGTAAGTGGTGCCGGGCAAATTGGCAGCGTTTTATGATATGCTTCATGATGCGGATCCCACTTGGCCTGAAAACTAACAATTGGGTGGAGATGTTTGGGCATTGAAGAAAAATCAATTTCACTAATTGGGAGAACACGTTTTCTTTTATCCCCAAAGACCGCAACATTTAATTCGCGCCCCACAATAAATTCTTCCACAAGAGCGGGTTGTTCAAACATTCTAAAGACGTATTCAATTCTCTCTCTTAATTTTCTTGAATTACCAACTATTGAATTGTTATCTATACCAACACTCGCATCCTCAAATGCCGGTTTTACTATTAAGGGATAATTCAGACCAATCCTAAAGTTTTTTTCTAAACTTCTAATAAATTTGAATTTTGGGGTTCTAATTCCACTTGCGCTAATTATTCTCTTAGTTAAGGTTTTATTTTGACTTGTACTCAAGGCTGAGGGAGTGGCACCAGTATATGGAATTTCCAGAAGCTCCAATAGATCGGTAAATGTCGCTTCGAGACGGGGAATATCCTTATATAATTCTACTAAATTAAATATTACATCAGGCTTGTTATTTTTCAGATCCTCGAGAAATACATCAACATTGTCCTTTATATTCAAGGTATATGCTGAATAACCGATTTTCCGGAGCGATTCGGCCATGTACTCATATTCGAGTATGGGATCCACTCCGTCCAGTCCAAAATAGGGTTCAAACTCAAGATCAGTAACCTTTTTTCCTGATGATGGGGTGTACAATTCCGGGGCAGATTCATTATAAACTATAGCAACTTTCATCAATTCTCATATTTTTTTTTACAAAGTAAAGAAAATAGTTTGGTAATTCAAAAAGTTTACTATTTTTGCGCAGACCAGCATAAGAGAAAATGAGCTTCTATCCACAACCCAACAAATATCAGTGCGGACCTTTTGCGTTAAAGCATGCATTAGTGATGCTTGGAATATTTAAAGAAGAAAATCAGATTGGAATAATTGCCGGATCCACTTGGTGGGCAGGTACAGATGAAATTGGATTAGCTCGCGCCGCACGAAGAGCAAATTGTAAACTAAAACATTTTCAATCCAGTAATCCCGACGATGCCAGAAGAATGCTTATCAACGAATTGAAGAAGGGGCATCCTTGCATTCTAAGTGTTAAAAATTGGGAACATTGGAATACAGTTGTAAGCTATCAAAAAGGAAAATTTGTTGTTATCGACAGCGAGCATGATAAAGTTATTGAGGTACAAACATCCTCGCAATTATTGAGGATGTGGAGATACCTGGAAAAAGAAACCGGAATTAAAAGCTATGATGGCTATGCAATAATTCCAAAATTCAAAACGCATACCAGAGCCAAATTTACTCCCGAAAAAGCAAAGTATGTTATGTATGATAAAAATGAAGACCTCGCTCGCAAGTGGGATCAGTACACAAATGACTTAACTACTATCTGCAATCCGAGAACAAAATTAAGTTCGAACATCATTACATTTTCAGAATTTTTAAGGCGAAATGAAAATAATCTAATAAAAAGAATTTCGAGCTGGCATGGCGAACCTACCTATTCGGAGCTGAAGAAAATTTTAAGCAACATGAAGTTTATTGCTGATGTGTATGATTTAATTATCCCGATAGATGAGGAAAAAAGAGCTTGTATTGATGTCTCCTCTTTATTAATGATGTATGCGTGCGGAAAATATGGTATGAATCCTATTTACTAACTGAGAACTAAGAGTTTAGAGGTATGAAAAGACATAATAAAATATTGGGGAAAGAGAATACAGCACTTCTAGTTATCGACATTCAAGAAAAAATTCTTCCGGTTATTAATCAAGCAGAGGCTGTTATACAAAATTCTCTTAAACTCGTTAAAGGTTTTAAAGTATTGAATCTCCCAATTTATTATACCGAACAGTACCCAAAGGGATTAGGTCCAACTGAACCGAAATTAAAAGAAGAATTAATAAATGCTAATTATTATGATAAAATGACTTTTAGCTGTTCCGGTGCTGTTGGGTTATTTAATCAATTTAAAGAGAATAATATTAATACCATTGTTGTGTGTGGAGTTGAAACCCACGTTTGTGTAATCCAGACAGTACTTGATCTACTCGCCAACGATTTTAATGTATTTGTAGCCGCTGACGCGGTTTCATCCCGCTTAGAGTACAACAAAATAATAGCATTAAGTAGAATGGAAAAACAGGGCGCCGAAATTTCTGTGACTGAATCAATCTTGTTTGAGATGTTGAATGTATGCGGAACAGATCAATTCAAAATCATTTCCAAACTTGTTAAGTAATGTTAGA
The DNA here is from genome assembly GCA_019638015.1 of Melioribacteraceae bacterium. NCBI lineage: Bacteria > Pseudomonadati > Ignavibacteriota > Ignavibacteria > Ignavibacteriales > Melioribacteraceae > Melioribacteraceae bacterium. The sequence goes on from JAHBUP010000001.1 coordinate 1,132,539, forward strand.
TAACCCTTATCTTATAATCAGAATCATAATAATACTTTCAGCGGTCGCATATTTAATATACAGATTTGAGGTAATTATGATGATCATCGATTTAATAAGAGGACAAAAGACTAATCCGGATGAAGAGATTAATAAAAAAGTTGAGGAATTGTTAAATAAGATGGGGGATAAGAAAAGTTAATCTTTATCAAAATACTTTTTAGGAAACTCAAAAAACAAAACTTTACCAATATCTTTACTAATCTCAGCCCACGAATTGATCCATAATTCAATACCAACAATACCGCATGTAGGCATATTCCACCTAAATTCTTTTGTTAAATTATCCGCAAACATTGAAATAGTTGGGTTATGACCAAATAAGATTGTTGAATTATAATTATCACTTAATTCTTTTACGACACAATATAAATCAGTTAAACTGGCCTCATATATTCTTTCATCCCTCAAAATCTCACTTTCTTTAAAATTGAAAAAAGAAGCGAACTCTTTAGCGGTGGAAATAGCCCTGGATGCAGGACTCGAAACCAAAAGATCGATTCGACCGATTTTGTCATTTAAAAGCTTAGCCATAAAGGGTGCATCTCGTAATCCTCTTTTGTTTAATGGCCTTTCAAAATCGGAGTGAGAAGGATTATCCCAGCTAGATTTTGCATGCCGAACGAGATAAAGATGTTTCATCGAATATATACTTTATTTAGTGTTGAGAGCATCGAGTTGTAATTGAAGCTTTTTAATTACTGATTCTTTATTGATTGAAAAATTTTTTAACGCATAATCGGTAAAAAATCTATGGCGATTAAGAAAATCAATTGTCTGCACCAGCCATTCACTTTCAGTAAGCTTTCTTTTTAACGTATTTTCCAGTTCCGACCGGTATAGGTCATTCTGTTCAAAAAATACTTCTCTCCCGATATGATTTAAATCCGCATCGCACATAATCATTTCTAATTTTGTTTTGGGAGATTGAGGTACCTTAGTTGCAAGTACACATCCAATAATTATATCAGTCTTATCATGAGGGAAATGAATTTCATTCAAGAATTGACTGGCAAACATAGCGCTTATTTCTTCATGCCCTTCAGTTCGTTCAATATATCCAAGATCATGAAACCAAGCCGCAATTTGGATTAGCTCCATATCTTCGGGATTTAGGTTTTCACCAATTCCAATTTCGATTGCTGAATTCAATACATTTTTAGTGTGAGCAAAATTATGATATGTTCTTGATGAGGGGGTTTTTGTCATCAGAATTGAGCTTACATATTCTTCTGTTTGTTGAAGAATTGACTTATGCATTGCGATCCAAAATTTTACATTTAAACTTAAAAAAATAATAAGTGATAAAGTATAATTGTTTTATTATTGTGATTAATGGCAACAGTCTGGAATTTGTTGCTCACTGTTAATTCCAGGAGGGTTAAATTTTGGTGAGATAAAAGGAATACCTAGATTTAATCCTCGCAGGATAAATAATAATGCGATAACAACAGTTAATGCCGGAATTAGTTTATTAATCCTTGTTCTGAAATTAGTATTTATAATTTTACCGAATGTAGCGGTTAAATACATCACAGGAAAAGTACCCGCTCCAAACAAAAACATATAAATTGCTCCATCGATCCATGTCCCTATCGATAACGCGCCCGCAATACCAACATATACAAATCCACAAGGAAGCAACCCGTTGAGAAGTCCAATTACAAATAAAGAATAAATTGATTTTTTTGATGTTAGTGAGCGGTAGTTCTGTTTTATAAAATCGGTAATGTACCGGTAAATAAAAGTGTTTGTGAAACCGGCTTTTATTTTCCTTGGGGTTAACAAATAAATAATAATTGCTACACCTAAAAAAATTGAAAGATCTTGTTGAAGTCCGAATAAAATTAATCTGCTTCCGAATAAACCAAAAAGTGCTCCCATAATTGTATAGGTTACAATTCTGCCAATATTATACAAGGCTCTTCCCACCCAAATTTTAATCTTTGAATCCCCAAAAGCGGGAAGGGCCAGAGCAATTGGTCCGCACATTCCAATGCAATGTAAACTGCCAAGTAGCCCCACTACAAAACCGGTCCAAATTTCCATTAATTAACCATTATAACTTTTTCATTGTAATATGAAGTGTCTGATGCACTCCACTCAACCTTTATTTTCCATAACCCATTTGAAAGTTGTTTAGTAGGAACTGTATGAGTATTTCTACTATCCGGATTTATTTTTAATACAAAATCTTTAGATTGGTCTGATGGCCGGTAGAAAAATATCAATCCCGATATTGAAGAAGATGCAAACATTTTTGGGAATGTGAAAAGAATTGAATCTTGATTTTGTTTAATCAATAAGTTTTCAGGTAATAAATTTGTTCTGTTAATTTTGTCTATCTCTTTCTGATAAGTTAAAGTCTTGCTATAGTAATCGTCGGTTACCAGACTCACATCCTGATTCATAAAAATATAGACCATGATTAAAACTCCAATCATGAAAAGTGTATAAACTAAAGCTATACCCTTGCCCCAGTTAAGTTTCATATCAATTTGTCCTTCCGATAAATGAAGTCTCGATCACATCAATAATACTTCCGTTTGATTTCACCGCAACTAAAATTCTTGTTCTCAATTCTTTAATATCGTCTTTCGATAAAATTATTAAAAACTTTGCCTCAGCCAACTTTTGAGGAGCCGCAACCAACTCGTCGCTACCAATTAGTCTAATTTCTCCTTCAATATTTTCCAAAGATAAAGAAACCGGCAAAGAGTTAAATGTTTTATTGATGATTTTTACATCATAAAAATTACTGATTTTATTGTCTGGTTGTTCTTGATACAACATTCCTGGAGTGCGTAGAATAGTCAATTCCACGTCAGATCGGGTTGCTAATAAATAAGAGATTAATGCGGTAAGCAGAATCAAAACAATCGAATACCCGATTGCCCTAGCCGTCAATATTGATCTTTTGCCTGTCTCAATTTCATTTTTTGAGGCATACTTTATTAGTTTTTGGGGGCGATAAACTTTCGCCATTACAGAATCGCAAACATCAATACATGCGGTGCAGTTTACACATTCTAATTGTGTACCGTTTCTAATATCTATCCCAGTAGGACAGACATCAACGCATAAATGGCAGTCGATACAATCCCCATTATTAGTAATTTCATCTTTTTTAATTTTACCTCGTGGTTCGCCTCTTTTATAATCGTAATGTATTACAATCGAGTTTGGATCGAGTAATACTCCTTGGAGTCTGCCGTACGGGCACAATATTATGCATGCTTGTTCCCGGAAGTATGAGAATATGAAATAAAAAATTCCACTGAATATCAACACAGCTATAAAAGTTGAAAAATGCTGAGTAGGTGTATCCTTAATGTATCTAAATACTTCATCTACACCGATTATATAAGCTAAAAATGTATTACCAATAAGAAATGAAATTGAAAAAAAGAAAATTTGCTTCAATGATTTTTTAAATATTTTCTCGCCAGTCCATGGTGCATTTTTTAACGCGATTTGTTTTTTCCAATCCCCCTCAATCCAATACTCAATTTTTCGGAATACCATTTCCATGAATACTGTTTGTGGACAAACCCACCCGCAGAAGAGTCTCCCATAGATAACAGTAAAAAGGAAAATAGAAACTATTACAGCAATCATCGTTAGAGCGAACAGATGCAAATCGTGCGGACCGAATGGAATACCGAAAATGATAAAGTTTCTATCAAAAATATTAAGCAGTATAAAAGGATGTCCATCAATTTTGATAAATGGGGCACCAAAAAGAAATACCAACAATAACACACTAACTACAGTTCGAGCTTTATAAAAAAAACCACTTGGTCTTTTTGGAAAAATCCATTTCCTTTTTCCATCGGCTGTTACAGTTGCAAGGGAATCCCGAAATGATTCATCAACATTCTTTTGTGTATTATCCATTCAAATATTACTCAACTTGCGCGTTAGTTTGCTCAACCCACTTTTCACCCTCCGGTACTTTACCATTAGCAGGGTTTGTTCCATGCAATGTTAATATATAATTTGATACTGCCTGCATCTTACTAGGGTCTAATTGTGTTTGCCAGCTAATCATACCTTTTGCGGGAACGCCAAATTTTATTACTTTAAAGATATTTTTAATTCCTCCGCCGTGTATCCAATAATCATCTGTAAGATTTGGGCCCACCAATCCTTCTCCCCCAGAACCATGGCACGAAACACAATTTTTTACATAAATATCTTTTCCCTCGGATAAAGTTGCCGCATCAGTCATTACTGCCACAGTTTCTTCACTAATTAATGCCCCCGATTTTAATAATATTTGTCTTTCAATAGCGGCTTGCTGCATTTCAGAGTTGTATTCATTAGCTTGAACTTGACCATTATCAAAGACATGAAAAACCATCATATAAATAATTCCCCATGCGATAGTTCCATAAAATAGAAAATTAAACCAGGGTGGAATTCGATTATCAAGTTCTTTTATTCCATCGTAATCGTGATGTAAAAGTATCTCCTGTTCCTTTTCAAGTGGGACTGAATTAGATATTTTTTGCAGCAATTTTTTAAAAGGTGCTGTAAATAGTTCACCATTATTATCTTCTTTTTCAGAATAAATAAAAGCAAGCCACATTATAAAAGTTATCAAAACTAATGTAACAATTAGCATTGTTCTAAGTATTTTTTCAAGATCGTGTCCTTCACTCACTCCCGAATAAAAAAAGAAGAGATTTAGCCCAGTAAGTATTACCATGAAAGAACCAAATAATAATTTATTAATTGATTTCATTTTTTATCTCGATATTATTTTGAATCTCATTATTTGAATCAAGCGGTATTATCTCCATCTGCTTGATGTATTTTTTATCCAAACGAAAAACCCAAATTATTGCTAAAGTAAAGATTAGTACAAATAGAATTAGGGCAATAATCGGGAAAACCGAAACTCCTTCAATATTGCTTAAATTATCTCTGATCATATTATTTACCTTCCGTCACTTTTCCCTTTATATCGGTACCCATTCTCTGCAAATAAGCAATTAACGCAATTATTTCAGTATCAGCATCAGCAGGAATACCATTATTAATCAGATCATTTGCAATCTCGCCAGCTTGCTTATTTAAATCAGCTAAGGCATATTTTTCATAACCTTCATCATACGGTACACCAAGAGTTCTCATAACACTAATTTTTGTCTCTGTGTCATTCGTATTTAGCTTATTGGAAATTAACCAAGGATACTTTGGCATAATTGAACCGGGGGACATAGTAGTTGGGTCTTCCATATGAAGATAGTGCCACATATTAGAATATTTGCCTCCAATACGCATTAAATCGGGACCGGTTCTTTTTGAACCCCACAAAAATGGATGATCATAAACAAATTCACCCGCTTTGGAATATTCCCCATACCTTTCGGTTTCTGATCTGAATGGACGAACGAGTTGTGAATGACAAGAAACACATCCCTCACGAATATAAATATCACGTCCTTCCAATTCGAGTGGGGAGTAGGGTTTTACACTTGAAATTGTTGGTATATTAGATTTTACTAAATAAGTAGGAATTATTTCTATTAATCCACCAATCAAAATGGCAATAGTAGAAAGTATAGCAAATTTTACGGGACGTTTCTCAAGCCACCTATGAATCATTCCCGGTTTTAATGAATCTTTTTCATATTGAAGTGGTGCGGCTTCGGCATCTTCATTTTTAATGAACTTACCCATTTTTGAGGTCATCATTAAATTATACACAAGCAAGAATAATCCGGCAAAATAGATCAATCCACCAATTGAGCGGATGATATACATCGGAATTATTTGAATTGTAGTTTCGAGAAAATTGGGATATTGAAGCACGCCTAAATCTGTAAATTGTTTCCACATTAATGCCTGAGCTATTCCTGCCCAGTACATCGGAACGGCATAAAAAACGATACCCAAAGTTGTTAACCAAAAATGGACATTTGCCATTTTTCTGGAATATAATTCAGTCCCCCACATTTTGGGAATTAGCCAATACAAAATTCCGAATGACATCATCCCATTCCATCCAAGGGCGCCAACATGTACGTGAGCAATAGTCCAATCGGTAAAATGAGAAATTGCATTTACACTTTTAAGTGATAACATGGGGCCTTCGAATGTAGCCATTCCATAAGCCGTAACCCCAACAACCATAAATTTTAATACGGGATTATCCCGGACTCTATCCCAAGCTCCTCGTAATGTTAATAATCCGTTTATCATTCCTCCCCACGAAGGAGCAATTAACATAATTGAGAAAACTGTTCCGAGAGATTGCGCCCAATCTGGCAGAGCTGAATATAGAAGATGATGGGGACCTGCCCAGATATATAAAAATATTAATGACCAAAAATGAAGTATTGATAATCTGTAGGAATAAACTGGCCGGTTTGCAGCTTTCGGGAGAAAATAATACATCATTCCCAAATAGGGGGTTGTGAGAAAAAACGCGACCGCATTGTGACCATACCACCATTGCACAAGTGCGTCCTGAACACCGGCATAAATTGGATAACTTTTAATAAGAGAGACAGGTATCTCGATCGAATTAACGACATGTAGGACAGTAACTGTGACAAAAGTTGCGATATAAAACCAGATGGCAACATACATATGTTTTTCACGTCGTTTAATTATTGTGCCAAACATATTTGCACCGAATGATAACCAAACTACCGCTATCATCAAATCAATTGGCCATTCAAGCTCGGCATATTCTTTTGATGTAGTAATTCCTAAAGGAAGAGTTACAGCCGCAAGGACTATAATTGTCTGCCATCCCCAAAAATGAAATTGACTTAAAAAGTCATTCCACATTCTAGCTTTGCATACTCTCTGCAATGAATAGTATACGCCGGCAAAAATCATGTTACCAACAAATGCAAAAATTACGGCATTTGTGTGCAGAGGACGGATTCTTCCAAAAGTTGTGTAGGGAATTCCCAGATTCAAAGCTGGAATGTAAAGTTGAATCGCAATCAGCAGTCCAACTAGCATTCCTACAATACCAAATACTACTGTGGCAATCGCAAACTGCTTTACAATTTGGTTATCATAACTAAATTTCTCAAGGTGCATTCAGGCAGCTCCTATAGTTTGGTTTATTGTTTAATAAATTAAAAAATTAATTCGATTTATCATCTTTATTTTTATCATCCGGATTCAAATCATCAAATAAAATTCTCACCGAAGGAGTATATTTGTCATCATACTGTCCACTTTTTACAGCCCATAAATAGGCAGCCAAAAAACCAAGGGCAACCAGCAAACTTGCTCCAATTAATATGACAACGACACTCATTTAATGAAACCCTTTTTATATCCGAAATAGTTTGTTAAAACTGTTGTGAACACTACTACTGAGATGGAACTGACCGGCATAAGCACTGCCGCAATTAAGGGAGTCAACACTCCGCTGAGAGCAAAAAATAAACCAATTAAATTATAAATGGTAGAAAAAACAAAACTTGCGATAATAATCTTTTTACTGATTCTCGAGAACTCAATAAATCGGCTAAGTTTATTAAAATTTTTAGAGTCGAGTATTCCATCGCATGCCGGGGAAAAGTTATTGGTATTGTCGGAAATAGAGATTCCAACATCTGCCTCATTGAGAGCTCCGGCATCATTTAACCCATCACCAATCATTAATACTTTTTTCCCTTTATTTCTGAGATTATTAATGAACTTAAGTTTGTCAAATGGGGATTGCCTAAAATATATTTGGTTATTATCACTAAATATACCTTTTAATTTTTCGAGTTCATTTGAATTATCCCCCGAAAGTAGATGAATCTGATATTTGGTATTTAATTCATTAATAATTTCTTTCAATCCATCTCGATATTTATTGTTGATCTGAAATAATCCCTTTACTTGATTATTGATTGAAACAAAAACATGTGTATGGGGATTATCAATTTTATCTGAAATACCTACAAAATCAGAGGAGCCAATTTTAATTGAGTTCTCACCAAATTTTGCAGATAATCCTTTCCCGGCTTCCTCTAAAAATAAGTCGGGAACATAATTTTTATTTTGATGAATTGAATGATAGATAGCCAGACTAAGCGGGTGAGAAGAATTTCGCACTGTGGATTTAATAATTCCTTCTTCCAATTCGGTTAACTCATCTCCAATAAAAGAAGTTAAAGATTTTCCTGTCTCGGTAATGGTGCCTGTTTTGTCGAATACAATTGTGTTAATTGCCGCAAGTTCTTCGAGCACATTTGTTTTTTTTATGTAAAAATTATTTTTACCGAAAATCCTCATAGCATTGCCTAAGGTAAATGGAGTAGAGAGAGCAAACGCGCATGGACATGCAACTATTAAAACAGCCGTAAATACATTGAATGACATAAGTAAATCCGGATACCACATTATCCCGCCAATTACTGCAATAGAAATAATCGCGAATGTGAAATATTTACTAATCGAATTTGCAAATCCAACAATTTTAGAATTATGATCTTTATCTAATGAATTGTTATTCCACAATTGGGTAAGATAACTTTGAGATACCTCTTTAATAGTTTCTAATTCAATTACGCCCCCAATTTGTTTTCCTCCGGCAAATATAATATCCCCATTATTTTTTATATCGGGGGTTGATTCACCAGTAACAAAACTGTAATCAATATTTCCACTCCCCTTGATCAAAACGGAATCAGCCGGGATTAATTCATTATTCCTAACAATTATTCGTTGACCAACTTTGAGCTTCTCAATCGGAATAGTGGTCTCGCCGTTAACCGTATTAATTGTAACTGAAATTGGGAAGTATGATTTATAATCCCTCTCAAAATTTAGCGTATCGTAGGTTTTGGTTTGGAAGACCTTTCCAATCAGCAGAAAAAAAACTAATCCGGCTAGTGAATCTAAATAGCCGGCACCTCCAAAAAATATAATTTCAACTAAGCTTCGAATAAAAAGGACAAGAATACCAAGTGCTAGAGGCACATCAATATTGATGATCTTTTTTTTCAATCCCTTCCATGAAGAAATAAAGTAATCTTGAGCGCTGTAAAAAAATACCGGAAGTGATAGAATAATATTTAGATAGGCGAAGATACTTTTCAGCCGTTCATGTTCCTCAGAGTTAATTGATAGATACTCCGGAAAACTTAGCAGCATAATATTGCCAAAACAAAAACCTGCAATACCTATTTTGTAGTAAAGATTCTTTAACTCACTTTTTGAGGTTGATTCTTTTCTTTCGTCCAGGTTTAATGTCGGCTCATAACCAATCGAGTCGAGCAGCCGGATTATATCTTTTAATGATGTATCCCTCACAGAAAATATTACAAATATTTTCTTTTGTAAGAAATTAACTTTTGAAGAAATAATCCCATGATTGAGTTTATGTAAATTTTCCAATATCCAGATGCATGAACTGCAGTGCATATGCGGAATATCTAATGTTACCCTCACTGTTTTCCCATCTGAAAAATCAATCAGTCTATTTATTAGCTCTGGATCATCTAAATAATCATAATTTTTTACGAGTTGATGTTTCTGAGTTTTACCGGGGGTTTCTTCGAGGCTGTAATAGTTGCATAATCCACTGTCATCAAGAATTTCATAAACAGTTCTGCATCCGTTGCAGCAGAAAATTTTTTCATTAATATGAAAGGAGTTATCAATGCATTCTTCACCGCAATGATAACAGATAATTTTAGATTCTGTTTTTTTCTCGAGTTCTTCTATCCTTTCCAAGTATATTCGAATTTGGTGAGGGTTAATTTTTTAATGACTTAAAATATAAAAATCCGGATGCTTTGTCTAATATCTTTTTCAATGAAAAGTTTGTCGTTACATATTTACTGATTAACTTTTGCCATAAAAATTTGAGGAATTTATGTCACGCTTGAAAAATAAAACTGTGTTTATTACCGGAGCTACTTCAGGAATTGGAAAATCATGCGCTTATGCTTTTGCAAAGGAGGGTGCAAATCTAATAATAAGCGCCCGTAGAATAGAATTGGTGAATGAAATTGCAGAGGACTTAAAAAAGCAATTCGGAATCAAAGTGTATGGGTATAAATTAGATGTGCGAAATCATGAAGAAATAATTTCATCCACTAACGCACTTCCAGCCGAATGGAGGAAGATCGATATTTTAATTAATAATGCTGGATTAGCGATAGGGTTAAATAAGTTTTATGAAGATGATCCATCAAATTGGGAGCAGATGATTAATACTAATGTTAAGGGGCTCCTCTATGTTACCCATGCAATTCTTCCTTTAATGATTGAGAATGGAGGAGGACATATAATTAATATCGGATCAATTGCAGGACATGAGGCATATCCTAAAGGTGCCGTTTATTGTGCTACAAAACATGCTGTTGATGCAATCACACGATCGCTTAGAATGGATACGATTGATAAAAATATAAAAGTCAGCACTATTGATCCCGGTTTGGTGGAAACTAATTTTAGTAATATTAGATTTAGTGGTGATACCGAAAAAGCTAAAAATGTTTATAAGGGAATTGAACCATTAACAGGGGATGATATTGCTGACTCAGTAATTTACTGCGCATCGCGTCCACCTCATGTAAATGTTTCAGAGATAACGCTACTTGCTGCAAAACAAGCTAGTGCTATGGTTGTTCATAGGGAATGATTAAATAAATTATTAGATATGATTACAATTATGTAAAATGCCGGATATATCCGGCATTTTAATTAGGTATCTATTTTCTCTAAAAAATTAATCCCGTATTACAACTCTCTAGTAATTTCAGAAACCGCTTTCCTCTTTCTTGGTGCAATTTCTCTTTTTGCTAAACTTTCAGTTAATTTTTCGGGAGAATCGACATATCCAAGGGCTATAAGAACAACAGGTTCATATTCTTCACTATCAATATTTAAATTTTGTATGGTTTTGTTCTTATCGAAACCGCCCATTAAGTGGGAATAAATTCCCATTGATTGAGCTTGCAGAGCGAGAGTAGCATTTGCCGCACCAACATCATGAAGTGCATAAAAATTTAATTTACCGTCATCATATTTCTTTTTTGCCAGACTTAAAATTATAACCGATGCATTTTTAGCCCACTCTTGGTTAAATGGAACAAGACAATCAAGCAATAAATTAAAATTATTTTCATCACTTTTTTGGGCATACACATAACGCCACGGCTGGTAATTCATTGAACTGAATGCCCACGAGGCAGATTCAAAAATTGTGTGTAAATCTTTCTCTGGAATTGATTGGCCGTTAAATGCTCTTGGGCTCCATCGTTTACTTATAATTTCGTGTACCGGATTTTCTGTAGCCGCTTTTTTGATATTATCCAATTCTTCAATCGATACTAACTCACTAACCATTTTATCCTCTTTTTTCGTTCGAAACACAATGTAATCGATTATGGTTCCTGATAATTAGTGAGATGAACTATTTTACTAATGAAATCATTTATAAATTGTATACAGTTAAATTAAAAATTTAGTGTTATAATGATAAAACCAGAAAACCATCTATTCATGATTTTCGGTGCATCAGGCGATTTAACAAGACGAAAGCTTGTGCCCGCTCTCTACTCCCTCTATGTTCAAAAACTATTGCCAGAAAAATTTGCGCTGCTTGGGGTTTCAAGAAGTTCTTTTTCGGATCATGAATTTAGAGATAAAATGAGAGTATCATTAACCCACTTTAAAGAGATTGATGATTTATCATTTATAGATAGTTTCCTTGAACTTCTATTCTATCAACCTATTGATTCGGAAAATGCCGATGATTTTGGCATTCTTAAAAAAAGAATTCAAGAATTGGATAAAGAAAAACAACTTAGTGGAAATATTATTTATTACTTGTCAACACCTCCAAATCTTTATTCGATTATCCCTAATAATCTTGCTCAATATGGTCTCAACAAAAATGTAAATGGATGGAAAAGATTGATCATCGAAAAACCTTTTGGTTATGATTATGAATCAGCACTCAAACTCAAAAATGATTTAAAACAAAGTTGGGAGGAAGAACAGATTTTTAGGATAGATCACTATCTTGGAAAGGAAACGGTTCAAAACTTATTGGTTACCCGCTTTTCAAATGGAATTTTTGAACCACTCTGGAATAGAAATTATATTCATCATATTGAAATTACATCCGCCGAAAGTATTGGTGTTGAAGACCGTGGCGGTTACTATGATTCCTCAGGCGCTCTTCGAGATATGGTTCAGAATCATTTGCTTCAAGTTGTGGGACTCGTAGCGATGGAGCCACCATCATCTCTTGAACCAATTTCTATTAGAAATGAAATTCTTAAAGTATTTCAGTCATTTAGAGAAATAAAAGAGGAAGAGGTGAAACATTTCGCTATTCGAGGTCAATACATATCCTCAAAAATAAAAGGAGAAAGTGTATCGGGTTACCGTGAGGAAAAGGGAGTAGCTAGTAATTCAACAACAGAAACCTTTGCCGCGATTAAATTTTATATCGATAATTGGCGGTGGGGTGGAATTCCTTTTTATGTTAGAACAGGCAAGAGACTCCCGACCCGGGTTTCGGAAATTGTAATTCATTTTAAACAAACTCCCCATTTTCTTTTCAGCAAGGATAAATCTGTAAATTCATGCAATCAGTTGGTCATTAGAATTCAACCTGATGAAGGTATATTATTAAAATTTGGTATGAAAATTCCGGGTGCAGGTTTCGATGTTCATTCGGTGAATATGGATTTCCATTACTCAGATTTAACTACACATAGAATTCCATCGGCATATGAGCGGTTGATCTATGATTCAATGAGAGGGGATTCAACTCTTTTTTCACGAACTGATGAAGTACTGGCAGCTTGGAAGTTTTTACAACCGATTATTAATTCATGGAAGAATGACAAATCAATTCCGCTTTTTGGATATCCCGCAGGTAGTTGGGGACCAGAGCATGTCGATGATATGATTGATGGGGAAAATATGACTTGGCGTTACCCATGTAAAAATCTGTCGGATGATGGAGTTTATTGTGAACTCTGAAATAGTAATAAAAGAAAGTATCAATGAACTGTCAGAATATATTGGTCAACTCGTGATCTCAGAGTTATCGTGCAAATCAAAATTGAATATTGCTCTTTCCGGCGGATCGACTCCGTTGTCGATGTTTGTTTATTTATCTGAAAATTTTTCATCTAAAATCGATTGGGAAAAGATTAACTTTTTTTGGGTTGATGAGAGATGCGTCCCCCCAGATGATGATCAGAGTAATTATAAACTTGCTAATGATTTTCTATTCAAGAAAGTAAATGTACCGAGAGAAAATATCTTCCGAATTTTTGGGGAGAATGAACCTTATTACGAAGCTGAAAGATATTCTAATATTATAAAAGATAATGTGAGTTATAATGTTGATTCTTTTTCATTTGATATAGTGTTTCTTGGATTAGGGGAGGATGGACATACCGCATCTATTTTTCCTGAGCAGATTAGTATATTGAAATCAGAGGAAATTTGTGAAGTTGCCGAACATCCTATTTCAATGCAAAAAAGAATTACTCTAACCGGTAAATTGATTAATAACAGTAGGACGATACTTTTTCTTGTCACTGGCGTTTCAAAACAAAAAGTTGTTTCAGATATATTGTCCAAAACCGGTGATTATTCAAAATATCCAGCATCATACATTAATCCCAATATTGGAAAATTAATCTGGCTTATGGATAAACCGGCCTCTGCTGGGTTAGATGGCTTCAATTTAATTCAAGCTTAGAGAACATTTGCTCTACGATAATTATCCCGTTTGCGGTCTTAAAAATTGTAATTATCACCTGCTATCATGTTTTATTCTATTTTATTTCCCCAATGCTTTTTATAATTTAGAATCAAAATTATTAATTCATTCGAGGTAGTAATGAAAAAGTTTATTCTAAGTTTAATAATTATATCATTCTCTCTGCAGATAAACGCGCAGACAAAAAGAGCGATGACGGTTGAAGATATGTGGTCGATGAAAAGAATTGGGGGATATGATCTTTCTCCCGATGGGAAAAAGATTGTTTTTTCTGTTTCCACTTACGATATGAAATCTAATAAGGGTAATTCTGATATCTGGATGATTGACTCTGACGGAAAAAATCTAAAACCAATAAAAAATAGTGATGCCAATGAATCATCTCCAAAATTTTCTCCGAATGGAATGAAAATTACCTATGAAACCGGAGGTCAAATTTGGATTGCTGATCCTAATGGGAATAACGCATCAAAACTTACCGATTTATATACGGGAGCTTCGGGAATAGCATGGGCTAAAGATGGAAGAGGATTATTATTTATTTCTTCTGTTTATCCCGATTGTTTAACTCAAGAATGTAATAAAAAGCGTGATGAAGAAGCCGAAGAGTCAAAAATTAAAGCTAAAATTTTTACTGAATTAATGTACCGCCATTGGAATGATTGGCGCGGCGATAAAAGATCACATCTTTATTGGATGAATTATGGAACAAAAGAATATTTTGATGTAACACTCACTAGTAATTTTGATGTGCCTCCGATCGCTCTCGGTAGTGCTAATGATTATTCACTTTCTCCTGATGGGGAAGAGATCGCTTTTACAATGAATACTGATAAGATGCTCGCGACCAGCACAAACAACGATATCTTCATTTTAAGAGTTTCAGACATCAACAAAAACGGTAAAACTAATTTCAAACAAATTTCTACTAGCAAGGGAAATGATAATCAACCGGTTTATTCGCCAGACGGTAAGTATATAGCTTTTTGTTCAATGGCTAGAGCAGGATTTGAGGCCGATAAACAATCGTTAATGATATATAATCGTGAAACGGGTGAACTGAAAAATGTTACCAATAAATTAGATATCTCGATAGGACAAATATTATGGTCCCCCGATGCAAAATTTATTTACTTTGATGCTGATAGAGAATCATTCCACTCAATTTATAAATTTAACCTAGCTACAGGTGAGAACACTTTACTCGTTAAAGATGGACATAACTCAGAATTGACAATTAACGCTGATGGTACTAAAATATTCTTCAAACGTCAGCAATCCATTCTACCCACAGAAATCTTTTCAATTAAAAATGATGGTACTGGATTAACCCAAATTACAAACACAAATCCAGAGTTATTAGCACAGCTTCAGTTTGGCGAGTTCGATACTTTCTGGAGTAAAGGTGCAGGGGGAGTGAATGTTCAATCTATAATAGTTAAACCTCCATTTTTTGATGCTGCTAAGAAATACCCGATGATTTTTTTAATTCATGGCGGTCCTCAGGGTAACTGGTCAGATCAATTCCATTACCGCTGGAATATGCAATTATTCGCATCAAAAGGATATGTGGTTGTTGCTCCAAATCCACGAGGCAGCACCGGTTTCGGACAAAAATTCACAGATGAAATTTCGGGTGATTGGGGTGGAAAAGTTTATGTTGATTTAATGAGCACTTACGATAATGCAATTAAATCCTACAAGTTTATTGATGCTAAAAATACATTTGCCGCCGGTGGGTCATATGGTGGTTATATGGTAAATTGGATTCTTGCCAACAATACCAAATTTAATGCTTTAGTTGCACATGCATCAGTTTTTAATTTGGAAAGCATGTATGGAGCTACTGAAGAATTATGGTTCCCTGAATGGGAGAATAAAGGTACTCCTTGGCAAAATAGAAAATTGTATGAAAAATTTTCTCCCCATAGATATGCCAAGAATTTTAAAACCCCAACTTTGGTTATTCATGGCGCATATGATTTTAGAGTACCAGAAGGGCAGGCATTTGAATTATTTACCACTTTACAACGAATGAATGTACCTAGTAAATTTTTATACTATCCAGATGAAACTCATTTTGTCACAAAACCTCAAAACGCAAAATTATGGTGGAACACCATTTTTGATTGGTTTGATCAATTTAAAAAATAGATGGGGTGATTATGAATTACGAATTTGAAAATTTAGAAGATCAATTTGGAACCGAACAAAAAGTTGAGGAAGGTTCAAAATTTGTTGAAGATAAATTATGGCCAAAACTGGAAAAAGTTGGAAGTAAAATCCGGTTTGCAAAAGATGCGAAGGCTTTATTTAGATTCATGAAAGATAGATATGTACCTTGGTACCGTAAATCTATTGTTATAGCGGCATTGGTATATTTTATAAGTCCAATTGACGCTGTACCCGATCTTGCACCATTGATTGGTTATTTGGATGATCTCGGTGTTATTACGGCCGTAATTAAGTTTATGGGAAATCAACTTACACCTTATTATGATAATTAAGTGAGTGTTTGTGATTTACGTTAGAGATGTAGAGCCAATTGAGTGAGGAAAAATATGAGTCGGCTTAATTATTTATTATTGATGGTAATTTTAATAACTGTTGGATGTTCTTCAACAAATTATCCACCATTGGATGTTGTGGATAAAGTTGATGTTAACAGATATCTCGGTAAATGGTATGAAATAGCACGCCTTCCATTCAAACAGCAAACCGGTTGTGAATGCACATCAGCTGAATATCAGTTAATAGATTCAACCACATTAAAAGTTATTAACAAGTGTTTGAAAGAGGGAGAAATTGATGACGCTGAAGGAAAAGCATTTGTAGTGGAAGGAAGCAACAATGCAAAATTGCGCGTTCAATTTTTTTGGCCATTTAGAGGAGATTATTGGGTTATTGATCTTGATGAAGAAAATTACCAATACGCTGTGGTGGGAACACCAAGTAGAAAATATTTGTGGATTCTTTCTCGAATCCCGAAGATGGATGATAAATTATTTCAAAAGCTGATTGATAATGCCAGTTCCAAGGGCTTCGATATGACCAAACTGGAAGTTACCAAACAAGGTTGTAACGATTAATTATTTTTCTTTCTCTGTTACTCAAAAGCAGTTTATGTTGCTGCTTCAGCATACCCCAAAAGGAAATTATGAATATTATTATAAAAGAAGTTGTAACCAGGACCGAATTATTGAGCTTTATAAAATTTCCTTTTTTGCTGTATAGTAAAAATGAAAACTGGGTACCACCGCTTATATTAGATGAGCTGCATACTCTTTTGCGAAAAAAAAATCCCGCCTTTGAGTTCTGCGATGCAAAATACTGGCTTGCATATAGGGAGAATAAAATTGTAGGTAGAATCGCCGGCATAATAAATTATAAATACAATGAGAAGTGGGGAAAAAAACTAGTCCGTTTTGGCTGGTTCGATTTTATTGATGATAATGAAGTCTCAGCATTATTATTAACTAAAGTTCAAGAATGGGGGATAGCAAGCGGCATGAATGAGATTCATGGTCCACTTGGTTTTACAGATTTTGACGGTGAAGGAATGCTCATCGAAGGCTTTGATGAATTAGCTACATTTGGCTCTATTTATAATTATCCCTACTATAAGTATCATATTGAAAAGAATAATTTTATTAAAGATACCGATTGGGTAGAGTATGTTGTTACTCTAAATGATACTGTACCCGAGAAAATTGCGAGATTAGCCAAGACAGTAGCCGAGAGATACAATCTCCACTATTTACGTGTAAATAAAACTAAAGAGATGCTTCCTTATGCCAGAGATATTTTTTATTTGATAAATGAGGCATATAAAGATTTGTTTGGATTTGTTGAACTCACGGACAAGCAAATTGATGTATATGTAAAACAATACTTCGATTTTATAAAACCGGGATTCGTTCCAATCATCTTAGATAAAAACAAGAAATTAGTTGGTTTTGGAATAACGATGCCCTCTATATCGCGGGCAATACAGAAAGCGAAAGGACGATTATTCCCGCTAGGGTTCCTACATATTTTACGTGCTATGAAAAATAATCCGGCGGCTGATCTATATTTGACTGCTGTTCGTCCGGAATACCAGAATAAAGGTGTAAACGCTATGATTATTTGCGAAATAAATCATGTGTTTATAAAAAATAAAATTACCCGCGTTGAAACAAACCGTGAACTTGAGGAGAATTCGAAAATTCAAGCTCAATGGCGTTTCTTCGAATCACGGCTCCATAAAAGAAGACGTTGCTATAAAAAATCACTTATCTAACTGGATTTAAATAATCCATTCAAACAAATAATTGAGGCAGTAATGAATTTTAAAGTCAAAACAAGAAATAAAATTTTCGACGGTAAAGTTTTTGATGTTATTGTTGATGAAATTGAATATAACGGTACCGGTAACAAAGCTATAAGGCAAGTTGCTCTTCACCCGGGTGGAGCTGTTGTTGTTCCGGTAACAAAAGAGGGAAAGATTATACTTGTATCTCAGTACCGATATCCACACAATCAAATTTTAATAGAACTTCCGGCGGGTAAATTGGAAAAAGGGGAAGACCCGCTTTTATGCGCCTCTCGAGAGTTGACAGAGGAAACCGGATATACATCCAATAATGTTATTAAGCTCGGGAAAATATTTACCACACCTGGTTTTTGCGATGAAGTGCTTCATATTTATCTCGCGAAAGATTTAATTGCGGGTAATCACGCAAGAGAGGAGGGAGAAGAAGAAATGGAAATATTTGAAATGACTCTCGAAGAAGTTGATGCAAAAATCCTTTCCGGAGAAATTGTTGATGCAAAAACAATCTGCGGTATTCATTATTACAGATTGAATAAAGAGCTAAACATATAGTGACGATGAGTAAAAGCTTGATTTCTATTTTTGGATAGAAACTGATTTTACTTTTACTCGTTAGTTAATTCTTCTAATTCCACTTTATGAAGCTGGGAAATCTTTTTTCCTAAAAACTTTTCCGCTATATCTCGGAATTTTGTGGGCATATCACTTACATAAAACTCACTTTGACCATGGTGCACTGATTGATTTCTTATTCCTCTCCCGTTCAGATAATCTTCTACTAACCGGGCTGATGGAGTTCCGCTATCAACTAAATTTACTTTTTTACCAACAACCTTTTGAATTATATCCGATAGTATTGGATAATGGGTACACCCTAAGATCAGTGTGTCGATATCTTTCTCTTTGAATTCAGACAAATATTCCTTTGCAATAAGTTCTGTAGCTTTATGATCTGTCCATCCTTCTTCAGCAAGCGGTACAAATAACGGACATGCTTTTTCAAACACTTTTAATTTTGGATTTAGTTTTTTTAATTCATGCGAATATGCTTTGTTGTTGATTGTTGCGTTCGTACCAATAACACCAATCTTTTTATTCCTCGTTTCCATAAGAGCTAATTTGGCCCCCGGTTCAATCATGCCAATAACTGGAATTGTTAAAAATTTTCTCAATTCTGTTAGAGCAACAGAGGAAGCTGTATTACACGCCACAACAAGCAGTTTAATATTTTTTCTTAATAAAAAATTAGCAGCTTGAAGTGAGTATTCAATTACAGTATCATTGGATTTACTACCGTAAGGAACGCGGGCTGTATCTCCAAAATAAACCAAATTTTCATTCGGCATGGTTCTTAAAAAAGATTTTACAACAGTCAATCCGCCAATTCCGGAATCAAAAAACCCTATTGGATTTGTTTTGTTCATAAAATTCAATTTGTCACCTATAACATTTCTTCAATTGTTTGAGTTAATTCGTGAGTGATCAGCTGAAAATCATTTCGGGATATTTTTTTCCCGTTTCTATCTAGTGTGTAGAAAGAATCTACTACATCATCAGCTTTAGTATTAATTTTCGCGAAATAGATTGTTAAACCTACATCGTGCATTTTTTTTGTGACTTGATAGAGAAGCCCGAGTCTATCTGGTGAGTACACATCAATAATTGTATATTTTTCATGTTTCTCAAATACAATTTTTATTTTACCTTTACGTTTGAACAGCTTGTTTTCAAGCCGCCACCATTTAGATTTTATTTTATTAAACTCATTAATCATCTGCAGTTCATTAGCTACCGCCAATGCTAAATCCCTTTCTATTTTACCAAATCTTTCTTTGCTAACATTACCACCGCTTCTAAAATCGGTTACATTAAAACTATCTATTACTATTCCATCTTTGCGTGTAAAAATTTTAGCGTCATGAATATTCAAATCATTAATTGCTAGAGCGCCGCACAATTTTGAAAGCAATGCATCAGAATCCCGCGTTATAACTGTTACAGAGGTAAAATCGCCATCTTCTTTAAATAATACTGAGATTGGCGTTCCTTTTTCGATCTCATCGATGTGCTGGTTAATCTCTTCCGGTGTAAAATGATGAAGATAACCTAGATCATTAATTGACTCGATATGCTCGCGAAAAACATTCTCGGAATAAATTTCTGAACCGCTGATTATTTCTTGAATATTGGATGATAATAATTCTTGCCCGGTTATTCTGTCTTCAAGCATCGATTTAGTTTTGCGGTAGAGTTCATTTAATAACTCGCTCTTCCATTGAGTCCATACTACTTGTGAAACAGCCGACAAATCGGAGTAGGTCAACAGATACAAAAGATCTAAGTGATTAGAATCGGGAAATATTGACGCAAAATTATTAAGTGTAGAAGGATCATTGAGATTTCTGCGAAATGCGACCTGTTCCATTGTTAAATGGTGGTGAACTAAAAACTGAACTTTTTCAATTTCTTCGAAACCGTAGCCAAGCCGTTCCATTATGGTATTCGCAATTTCACCGCCAATAATTTCGTGACCTGAAATACTAATTGGTTTTGCAATATCATGAAACAAAACCGAGAGAAAAAGTACATCTTTCTCCTTGATCTGATCGAACAATTTACCGAGAACATTATTTTGCCCCGACAATTTTTCAAGGTTATTTAGAGCAATTAAAGTATGCTCATCTGCCGTATAACAATGATAAACACCAGGCTGAAAAAATCCTATTAAATCTTTCCACTCCTTCATAAACGCGCTAAGCACATTTAATTCATTCATAACCATTAATGTTTTACCAACATTTCTTGGTAAACGTAAAATCTCACGAAAGAATACCGAAGAAGTATGTTCAACTGTATGTTCTTCCTCAATGTCGATTACTTTCTCAATTATCGCAGAACGTAGAGTCTCGTCTAAACGTGCATCGTGCAATCCTCGATAATAAAAAGCTCTTAGAATTGTGGATAAATTAAGGTCATCTTTACCTTTGTAACTTATAATTGAATTTTTCATCGAGAAATCGTCATCAAGATCAATTGTGAGGATATCAGAAATTTTTGAATCAACTTCTTCCTCAAATCTCTTGAGCATGGTACCGGAAAAACGCTTAATTATATTCGCCGCTTCAAAATACTTCTTCATGAAATTCTGCCAGTTGTTTCCAGCATATCCACAAAAGTGCCCAATCTTTTCCTGAAATGAATATTCTAACCTATCGTTTTTATGTTTTGATAGTAGATGCACATGATTTCTTGCGAATAATAATGTCTCATAACTATCAAGCAACCGCGCTGCCGCTCTAGGAATTACAATTCCATCCTGTTTTATTTGATTAAGGAAAAATTGCGTTTGAGAAATTTCCTCTTGATTATTTAATATCATCCCATTTTTAATAGCGTAAATCCATTCAATAATTTGAAGATCACGCAATCCGCCAGCGGTAAATTTTATATTTGGCTCTAATACTTTTGCTGAATCGCCATACTTTTGATGGCGTGCTTTTGTATCTGAAAAATATTCCTGTAATAATCGGTTTTTGTGTTTATCATTTAAAGAATCAAAAACTTTTTTATTCCACTGCCAGTAAATTTTTTCGTTGCCTTGTATAAATCGGGTTTCAAAAAATTGTGTGAAGGCTTGTAAATCTTCTTCAAGAAATCTTTTTATATCAGAATACTCTCTCACGGTGTGAGAAGCTTCAATACCTGCATCCCATAACATTGTAACACATTCTTTAATCAGCTTTTCATCATTTTTAACTTTTTCAGAAATGAACATCATATCTATATCTGAATACGGGGATAGTTCTCTTCTACTAAAGCTGCCAACAGAGGCAATCGCAAAATCTAATTTTTTACCTTTTAGGACGGTCTGAACATATTCTTCAACAAGCAGACTATACTTAATACTAAATTGAAGAGAATTTTTTAAAAGTTCTTCATCGCCAAAAATTTGATTTTTGGCTTGAATAAATTCTTCTTTTATTTTCAGAGGTTCCACATCCATTGATTGAATGCCTTCAAAATAATTAGGTAATAAATACTTTTTGCAATTCCCGATAAGCAGATGCCGGAGCAAGTCCGGCATTCTGACAATTAACTTATAATCGATAAATCAAGTAGTCAAAAATTGCGACTACAATTTAGCAAATCTTGCCTGGAAAAATCTCAAGTATTTTGGCTCATAAACCATTTTAAGTCCTTTAATTGATTTACGATTTGCGAACACTTCGGCAATAGATTCAACCGTTACGTCGATATGAGCTTGAGTGTAAACTCTTCTTGGGAAAGTTAAACGTACAAGTTCAAGTTTAGGATAACGATTTTTACCGGTTTTGGGATCGCGTCCTGAAGATACAATTCCTCTCTCCATACCACGAACTCCGCTGTCGATATAAATTTCGGAAGCGAGTGTTTGAGCCGGGAATAAATCTTGTTTTAGATGAGGTAAAAATCTTTTTGCGTCGAGAAATATTGCGTGTCCTCCGTAAGGCTGAACTATTGGAATATTATATTTCTCCAGCTGTTTACCGCAATACTCAACTTGACCGATACGAGCTTTAACATTATCGAACTGAACCATTTCCTCAATACCGCGAGCCATAGCTTCCATATCTCGCCCGGCTAATCCGCCATAAGTATGAAGACCCTCATAAACCACAACCATATTGCGGGCTTCTTCATAAACTTTTTTATTTCTTGTAGCTAAAAATCCGCCAATGTTAACCATTAAATCTTTTTTTGCGGAAACCCAAAGTCCATCAAAATAGGAGCACATTTCTTTAAGAATGCTTGCAATACTTTTTGTGGAATATCCTTTTTCCTTCATTTTAATGAAGTAGGCATTTTCGGTCGCGCGTGTCGCGTCGAACCATAGTTTAACGCCATATTTTTGGGTTAGCTTGTAAACATCCTTTAAGTTTTCCATTGAGAAAGGTTGACCACCGGCCATATTCACCGGGCCTGCCATACTTACATAAGGAATTTTTTTTGCGCCAACCTGTTTAATTAACGCTTCAAGTTTGTTCAGATCAATGTTTCCTTTAAATGGATAGTGATTTTGAGGATCATGAGCTTCATCAACAATTACATCCACAAAGGTTGCGCCCGCAAGTTCTTGATGGAGTCTGGTAGTAGTGAAGTACATATTACCGGGAATAAAATCGCCAGGCTTAATCATGATTTTAGAAATCATATGTTCAGCGGCGCGCCCTTGATGTGTAGGTACGAAGTAGGGCATACCATAATATTTTTTAACATTATCCCAGAGTGTGTAAAAGTTTTTGCTTCCTGCATAAGCTTCATCGCCAAGCATCATTCCTGCCCATTGATAATCACTCATAGCATTTGTACCGCTGTCGGTTAATAAATCAATATAAACATCTTCCGATTTTAATAAGAATGTATTGTAACCTGCTTCTTTCGCGGCTTTCTGTCTTTGTTCGAGAGTAGTCATTTTTATTGGCTCAACCATTTTAATTTTGAATGGCTCGGCCCAGCTTCTTTTTATTAATTTTTTTGCCATAACATCTCCTGTTTATTAGCGTTTAGCTTTTAAAGATTTCTTTTTATGTTCAACTATAATATCGGACGCAATTCCTCCGCGGGTGTTGAACTTTGCAATTATTTTGAGATAACGGGGCTTCATTACTTTAATGAGATCATTAGCTATTCTATTTGTTACGGCTTCAAAGTAAATCCCATCATTACGGTATGATTGGAGATAAAACTTATAGGATTTTAATTCCACACAAATTTTATCGGCAACATATTCCAGAATAATTTCGGCATAATCGGGCTGACCGGTAACGGGACAGACAGAAGTAAACTCCGGAGCGTAGTGAATTATTGAGTAATCTCTTTCCGGGTTGGGGTTTGGAAAAGTTACCAGTATTTTAGTTTTATCGCTCATATTTAAACCTTTATTATTGATGGAAATTTTGGATTAATGCAATCCTTATTACTTTAAAGATGAGGAGACGGTCAATTAACCATGGTCGATTATAAATTCGCGGTATAGTTTTTCTTTCAGATTCATTGAATAAAAAAAATTAATAATTAAAAAAACTAGTAATTATTATTGCACCCATTATTAATACTTCGGTCTAACTTTATACATAATTGGATCATCAACTCCGGCTTGGGCAAATCCACGCAGCCGGAAAGCGCAGCTGTCGCACACACCGCATGCTTCATCTTCGTTTTGATAGCAGGACCAAGTTAAGTCAAGCGGAGCGCCAATCTCAAGTCCTTTTTTTACAATCTCACTTTTCGAAAAATGAATTATTGGTGTTTCAATTTTTATTTTAGTTTCCGGCTTTGTTCCTAAATCTATCATTTTTTCATAAGCTTCAAAAAACTGTGGACGGCAATCCGGATATCCGCTTGCGTCTTCATAAACAGCTCCAATAAATATTGCAGATGCATTTAAAATTTCTGCCCAGCTTGTACACGCGCTTAAAATATTCGCGTTTCTAAATGGAACGTAGGAAGAAGGAATTTCTTTATTTGTAAGATCTGCCTTTGTAACTTCAAGTCTTGAATCTGTTAGAGAGGAACCGCCGATTTTCGCGAAGTGAGAAAAATCAATTACCAATCTTTTCTCAACTTTATAATAATCAGCAATATCGGTAAAAGCCTTCAACTCACGTTTTTCGGTGCGTTGCCCATAATTAATATGCGCAAACGCCAAATTGTAATTTTGATTTGCAATAGCGGCAGTTACACAACTATCCATACCACCACTTACCGCAACTACCGCTGTTTTATTTCTTGTCATTTTTTCTTTAATTAATCTAATTCAAAAATAGGAAAAAGAGGGGTGAGAATAAAAAAGATTAGGGGGAATAAACATTAATCCTATTTATGCTTAGGATAACCTTTTTCAATAGGGAGTGATTCATCTCTCGACCATTCATTCCATGATCCGAGATAATTTTTAACGTTTTCAAATCCAGCCATTTTTAATGCCATATATGTATTGGATGTCCGCGCACCCTTGAAACAATAAACGTAAATATTACTTTTCTCATTTAATCCGTAAGATTTGAACAACTCACGCAATTCTTGAGGGGATTTGAACCAGGGGATTTGATTTTCATATTTCATCGTATTGTACCATTCCATCCATGTTGCCCTGGGAATTCTTCCTTTTCGTGGTGTAAAATCGGGACCATAGGGAGATGAGCTAATTGCCACCCATTCGGCTCTATCACGGCAATCCAATATTGTAATTATTGAATCTTCAATTTCACGTAGCATCTCTTCTTTTGTAATTATAATTGATCTATCTATACTTGGAATAAATTCAGTGGGAGTCGTTTGGGGAATAATTTTAGTTACTGGTAAATTGCAATTTATCCAAGCTTGAAATCCGCCATGCAAAACCTGTACATTTTTATGTCCCAAGAAATAAAGGATGAATAACCCGCGGCACGATCTTCCATATCCATTATCCATCGCGTCTTCATATATAACAACTCTCTTATTTTGGGTAATTCCGGCTTCAGAAAATTTTTTGGTAAAATGTTGAGCTAGAGCTTCGTAACCATTAGTTTCATTAACTGCCAGATAAGTAAATATGTCGTAAATATTTATTGCCCCCGGGATGTGCTCAATTTCATAATCTTCAGGTTCGCGAGTATCAATTAGGATAATATCCTCATTATTGAGCAATTCCTTTAATTCATTGGTTTCGATTAAATATTTATTATGAGATGACTTAATTTCCATGCACTTGATTCAGATATTTTGTTAGGATAGTATCGTTAATTAAATAAAATTGTTTAGTGAGCGGATTGATTTTTTAACGCAAAGGGCGCAAAGGATTCGCGGAGAGTGGTAAAAAAAAGTGCGTGATTACTAACGCTATTTAATCTACAATATCAGCCAATACTTTTATTTGTTGTTCAGTCATACGGAATATTGTCCATTCATCCATTGGTTTCGCGCCAAGATTTTTATAAAACTGGATTGATGGCTCATTCCAATCGAGTACAGCCCATTCGAATCTGCCGCAATCTCTTTCAACCGCAATTTTTGCAATCTGAATCAACAACTTTTTACCGATACCTTTTCCACGTAGATGAGGTTTTACGAATAAATCTTCGAGATAAATTCCCGGTTTTCCAACCCAAGTTGAAAAATTGTGAAAAAAAAGTGCGAATCCGGCAGGTTCACCATCATAATCAGCAATTAAGGTTTCGGCATATGGTTTGTCACCAAACAAGTTTTGTGTTAATAATTTTTCATCGGCAATAACCTCATGAGGAGCTTTTTCATAATCGGCAAGAGCTTTAATTAATTCTAATATAATTGAAACATCTTTGGCGGTACCTTTTCTTATCACTATTATATTTTCTTTGTCACTCATATTTTTCAATATCCTTTTGGTCAATTAATAATCCAGCGGAACAAATTTCCTTTTGCAATTATATAAAAAAAACTTTGACATTAAAGCATAACTAAATGAAAATAATTTTGATTTCTATTGACAATTTGAAATTAAAAAGTTTGTTTAAAGGTGAATTTATTACCGACTGGCTAATGACAAGCTTCAAAAACAACATTTCATAATTCTCAATAATAAACAACAAGAAAGGGAGTTGATATGGAATATTATGAACTTCATCCCATTAATCCACAAATACGTTTTATCAACAAAGCGGTAGAAGTTTTAAGAGAGGGGGGAGTTATTATCTATCCAACCGACACGGTATATGGAATCGGTTGCGACATTTTTAACCGTGATGCACTTGATAGAGTATATCAGATTAAGCAGGATGCCGGAACTAAGTTATTTAGCTTCATCTGTCCGGACTTAAAAGACATAGCTAAATATGCTAAGGTTTCAGATTACGCATATAAAATGATGAAAAAACTTTTACCTGGTCCCTATACTTTTGTTCTTCAAGCATCAAAGGAGGTTCCCAAAAAATTGTGGACCAAACGCGAAACTGTTGGAATTAGAATCCCCGATCATAATGTTGCATTAATGCTAGCCAAAGAACTAGGCAATCCAATTATTAGCACCAGCGTTACAAACCGGAAAGGGGATGTGCTGGTTAACCCTCTGGAGATCCAATCAATTTTTAATAATCAGGTTGATTTAATGCTTGCTTCAGGTGCACTTGATGGCAATCCAAGCAGTATTATAGATTTAAGCGGAGAAGATCCCGAAATTATTCGTGAGGGAGCTGGGGACGTGAGCATGTTTTACCAGATTTAACTTTTTATTGTACCAGAATTTATTGTAGCCCCGAAACAATTTCGGGGCTGCTTCATTTAAATCACTATTTTTAACTTTCCTTGATAACCCATCCCATTTTTTCGTAATTTTAGCATCAATTTTTAACTATCCAATAATAATTTATGAAATATCCATTTAAAGAAACCGAAAAGAAGTGGCAAACCATCTGGGAAGAAAAAGGGGTTTATAAAACCGATTTATCTGAAACTGAAAAAAAACACTATTGCCTGGTAATGTTTATATATCCATCTGCCGCTAAAATGCATATTGGTCATTGGTATAATTATGGTCCAACCGATTCCTACGCGCGATTTAAAAAATTGAGAGGTTTTAATGTTTTTGAACCAATGGGATACGATGCATTCGGACTTCCGGCAGAGAATTATGCTATTAAAACGGGAGTGCATCCCAAAGATAGCACACTCAAAAATATAAATGATATCCGAGAGATGGTTAAACATATGGGTGGAATGTATGATTGGTCTGCCGAATTAATGACTTGCGTTCCCGAATATTATAAATGGAATCAGTATTTATTTTTAAAATTGTACGAGAGAGGATTAGCATACCGAAAAAACGCGCCAGTAAATTGGTGTCCTTCGTGTCATACAGTTTTAGCCCGCGAGCAGGTTTTAAGTGATGGAAGCTGTGAAAGATGCGGGACAACTGTTGTACAAAAGGCATTGACGCAATGGTTTTTTAAGATTACCGATTATGCCGATGAATTACTAGATGGATTAAACAAAATTGATTGGCCTGAAAAAACTAAATTGATGCAACAGAATTGGATTGGGAGAAGTCATGGTACCGAAGTTGATTTTACAATTGAAGGTTTAGATGAAAAGATTACAGTTTTTACTACTCGGCCCGATACTTTATTTGGTGTAACTTATGTTGTACTTGCGCCGGAAAAAGAATTGGTACAAAAAATTACAAAACCGGAATACAAAGAAGCGGTCAACAAATATATCGACTCAATAAAATCATTGAGCGAAGTTGACAGAACATCAACAGTAAAAGAAAAAACGGGTGTACCGACGGGAGCTTTTGCAATAAATCCGGTTAATGGTGAGAAGGTTCCAATTTGGATTGCTGATTACGTGCTCGCTACTTATGGTACCGGATATGTGATGGCGGTTCCAGGACATGATGAACGTGATTTTGAATTTGCTACAAAGTTTAATTTGCCAATTCGCAAGGTCATTTTACAAGATGGAACAAATGAGACCGATGAATTGACTGAAGCATTTACAGAAACCGGTACAATGATCAATTCCGGAAAATATAATGGATTAAACTCCGATATTGGAATTGAAGAAATCTCGAAAGATTTAGAAACGCAGGGCCTCGGCAAGCGCACAACTAATTATCGTTTGCGCGACTGGCTTATTTCCCGTCAGCGGTACTGGGGAACACCGATTCCAATTATTCATTGTGAAAAATGCGGTGAAGTTCCTGTTCCCGAAGATCAGCTACCTGTTGTTCTTCCTTACGATGTAAATTTTAAACCGGATGGCGGTTCTCCACTTGCCGCTAAATCAGATTTTATAAATGTAAAATGCCCCAAATGTGGAAATAACGCAAAACGTGATCCCGATACTATGGATACATTCGTTGATTCATCATGGTATTACTTGCGTTATCTAAATCCAAATTATACTGATGGAATGTTTGATACAGCCCTCGCAAATAAATGGGCTCCGGTTGATACATATGTTGGCGGCGCTGAACATGCAGTGATGCATTTATTATACGCCAGATTCGTTCATAAATTTTTGCGCGATATTGGTTTGGTAAACAGCGATGAACCTTTTCAAAAATTAATTCATCAAGGTACGATTACCAGTCAAGGCGCAAAGATGTCTAAATCAAAAGGCAATGTTGTCGATCCTAATTCATTTATTAATGAGTATGGTGCCGATGTATTTAGAATGTACATGATGTTCATGGGTCCTTATGAACTTGGTGGTGACTGGAGCGATAAAGGTATTGTTGGAGTTGACCGGTTTGTGCAGAGATCCTATGCAATTTTTGAAACGCACAAGGATATTGCTAGGCTAAATCCTTCTAATGACAAATATATTATCTCTGAATTGAATGAAACGGAAAAGAATATTTATAGAAAAGTAAACTCAACCTTAGAAAAAGTTCAGACTGAGATTGATAACTTTCATTTTAATACTGCAGTTGCCGCATTAATGGAATTATTGAATGAATTAAAAAATTTAGCAGAGTGCAAAGCTGATGTTAAAACATATATATTAGAAAGATTTGCCGTAATGATTGCGCCGCTTGCTCCGCATCTTGGAGAAGAGTGCTGGAACTTACTTGGAAAAGAAACTTCATTATTTGAAAAACCTATATGGTTCAATGTAGATCCTGACGCGTTAACAAAAGATAATACTACGATAGTTGTTCAAATAAATGGTAAAGTTCGTTCGAAAATTGATATGGCAGTAGATCTTCCTCAAGATGAAGTTAGAGCTAAAGTATTTACCGATGAAAAGGTGAAATCATATACTGACGGTAAAACTATAGTTAAAGAAATATATGTGCAAAATAAAATTTATACCATAGTTATTAAATAAAAAATCTGAAGTTCAAAATGTTTTGGAGAAATAATGTTAGACGTAAAATTTATTCGTGAAAATCGCGAAATCGTTAAACAAGGATTATTAAATAAAAACGCAAAAGATATTGTTGATGAAATAATTCAACTTGATGAGGAGAGAAGAACATTTATTTCACAAACAGAAGAACTTAAGGCAAAAAAAAATCAAGTATCTGCACAGATTCCGAAAATGAAAAAAGCGGGTGAGGACACTACAGCAGTATTCACGGAAATGAAACAGGTTGGCGATGAAATTACAATTCTCGATGGGAAATTAAAAGAGATTGAAGAAAGGATTGATTCAATATTACGCTTAACACCAAACATTGCCCACTCTTCAGTACCGGTTGGAAAAAGCGCTGAGGAAAATGTTGAAGTGAGAAGATGGCTTCCTGAAGGATTCAAATTTGAAAATGATTTTAAAGTTCTTGATCATGTTGAGCTCGGAAAAAAATTGAACTTACTAGATTTTGAGAGAGGAACTAAAATTTCGGGTTCTGGTTTTCCATTGTATACCGCTAAAGGGGCAACACTAGAGCGTGCATTAATTAATTTTATGCTCGATACTCATATTAATAATCATGGCTACGCAGAGGTGCTTCCTCCGGTTTTAGTTAATCGTGATTCAATGAGAGGTACAGGGCAAATTCCAAAAATGGAAGAGGATATGTATTTTATCGAAAAAGATGGATTGTATCCCATTCCAACCGCAGAAGTACCAATCACAAATATTCATCGTGATGAAATCTTAGCCGAAAAAGATTTAACAATAAAATATGTTGGATATTCTCCCTGTTTTAGAAGAGAAGCCGGTTCATACGGAAAAGATTCAAAAGGATTTTTACGTGTTCATCAGTTTAATAAAGTTGAAATGGTAAAATTTTCTAAACCGGATAATTCCTATAAAGAACTGGAAGATATGACCAATGATGCCGAAAATATTCTAAAAGCTTTAAATGTACCTTATAGAATATTGATGTTATGTAGCGGTGATTTAAGTTTTTCGGCCGCTAAGTGTTATGATATCGAAACCTGGTCACCGGCAGAAAATAAATGGCTTGAAGCTTCATCATGCAGTAACTTTGAAACATTTCAGGCAAGACGCGCGAATATCCGATTCCGGAATGAAGAAACCAAAAAACCGGAATTTGTTCATACATTAAATGGCAGCGGCTTAGCAACAAGTCGTTTGATGGTTTCTATCTTAGAAAATAATCAAACTCCTGAAGGTAAAATTATTATTCCAAAGGTTCTTCAAAAATATACCGGCTTTGAACTGATTGGGTGATTTTTAATGTTGAGTATCTAAAAGATATTCTCACTACTCAACGCTCTATATTATATGAAGGGATTGTTTTGTTCGGAAGTTTAGTTCACCTCAAAAAATATTTTTTAAAGTACAAGCAGAAATTATTAATTGGACTTGTTTGCATTTTATTATCTAATCTTGGGTTAGTTTACATCCCGTTAATTTTAAAAGATGCAATTGAAGCTCTTGAAAAGAATTTGTCGCAAGAAACAATTATTCGTTATGCGCTAATTATAGTTGGAACAGTAATTGTTTCGGGGTTCTTTCGCTTTCTAATTAGACAGACAATAATTGTAATGTCTCGTGATATTGAGTATGATTTGCGGCAGGATTTTTGGGCACACATTCAAAAACTACCACTTCGATTTTTCCAAAATAATTCCACCGGTAGTATAATGTCTCATGCAACAAATGATATAAGCGCGGTAAGAATGTTTGTTGGTCCTTCGGTAATGTACTCAATTGATAATGGCATTCGTTTTATAATTGTTATTACAATAATGCTTTCATTGAATACTTCACTCACATTATATGCACTAATTCCTCTACCAATACTTTCTTCTATTGTTTATCTGGTTATGAAAAAAGTACATTCACGATACACCCGCATACAAGAAAAATTTGCAGAACTTACTAGCAAAGCTCAGGAAAATTTTGCAGGTATTCGAGTTATTAAATCTTACGTGAGAGAAGAATTTGAGATAAACGAGTTTAGGAAACACAGTCAGGAATACCTTGATAGGAAAATGGATCTGGTAAGGTTGTATGCCCTTTTTATGCCAGTATTTTCATTGATAGCAGGGCTCTCCTCAATTATTGTTTTGTGGCTCGGTGGTAAGATGGTTATAAATAATGAAATGACTTTGGGTACTATCTCGGCATTTTTCGCTTATCTGGTGATGTTAATTTGGCCTATGATTTCATTTGGCTGGGTTGCTAATATGATTCAGCAAGCAGAAGCTAGTATGAAGAGGATAATGAAAATTTTTAATGAACCAGTGGATATTGCAAATACCGAGGCAACAGATTTCATTATTAGTAAAATAAATGGATCAATTCAATTTGAAAATGTGTCTTTCCGCTATTCGGAAAATCTTCCTTATGTTTTTGAAAATTTGAGTTTTAAAATAAATCATGGTGAAACAGTTGCATTTATAGGAAGCACAGGTGTTGGCAAAACTACACTTATAAATCTGATCCCGCGTATGTATGATATAACCGGAGGGAGAATTTTAATTGATGGAAATGATATTAAAAAAATTCCCTTAGAAATCTTGCGACGACATATTGGAATGGT
Organism: Melioribacteraceae bacterium; assembly: GCA_019638015.1. Classification (NCBI taxonomy): domain Bacteria; kingdom Pseudomonadati; phylum Ignavibacteriota; class Ignavibacteria; order Ignavibacteriales; family Melioribacteraceae; species Melioribacteraceae bacterium. Next base: position 1,165,077 of record JAHBUP010000001.1, read on the forward strand.
TCCTCAGGAAAACTTTCTCTTCTCTGATACTCTGGCAAATAATATTATTTACGGTGTTGAATCGAATGACGAAGAATTAGTTGAATCGGTTTCGGACATAGCTCAACTTAAAAAGGATGTAGATTCATTCCCTAAAGGATATGAAACTATTTTAGGTGAAAGAGGGATCACATTAAGCGGCGGACAAAAACAGCGCTCGTCTCTTGCTCGTGCATTGGCAATAAACCCGAGTATATTAATTCTTGATGATTCCTTTTCGGCGGTTGATACACATACCGAAGAGGAAATATTAAAGAGATTAAAAGAATTCATGAAGCAGAGAACAAGTATAATTATAAGTCACAGAATCTCAACAGTTAAAGATTCAGATAAAATATTTGTTCTCGATAAAGGCCGGATTGCCGAAGAGGGTAATCATGAGCAACTTATAAAACTAAATGGAATATATACTGAACTTTATACAAAACAATTATTGGAAGAAGAACTTTCGGAAATGGCTTAGCAATGGCTGATGAACAAAAAGATGATGAAATATTAGGTAAAGCTTACGATTCAAGATTAATGAAGCGACTGCTTCAATATATAAAACCATATAAAAAATATGTATTTCTAGCTATCTCTTTAAATATTTTTGTTGCCGCTCTCGGTCCACTCCGCCCATATTTGAGTAAAATTGCCGTTGATGATTATATAGTCCCTAAAAATTTTGATGGACTCCTTTTAATATGCGCAGCTTTATTAGGCCTTCTGATGATTCAAGGGGTTGTACAATATTTTCTTACCTATTACATGGAATATATGGGACAGAAAATTATTTATGATCTTCGAATACAACTGTTTTCTCATGTTCAAAAATTGGCATTAAAATATTTTGATAAAACTCCTATTGGCAGAACTGTAACCCGTGTTACGAATGATGTTGAAGCGCTGAATGAGATGTTTTCTTCGGGCATTGTGGAAGTGTTTAGTGATATCTTTGTAATAATTTGGATTTTTATTTTCATGTTTCTTATGTCGTGGGATCTATCGCTTGTTGTATTGCTCGTAATGCCAATATTGTTTTATGCCACATTTCTATTCAGAAAAAAAGTTAGAGAAACATACCGGGATGTAAGAAAGTATCTTGCAAATTTAAATTCATATATGCAGGAACATGTTACCGGAATGAGCGTAGTTCAATTCTTCGCTAAAGAGAAGAAAGAATTAAATAAGTTTTCAACGATCAATAATGATCATAAAGAGGCAAATATAAAATCAATTTTTTATTATGCTGTATTTTTCCCTTTCGTAGAATTATTAAGCGCTGTTACTGTTGCATTAATTATTTGGTATGGCGGGGGACAGGTAGTTCAACAGCATTTAACATTGGGTGTATTAATAGCTTTCTTGCAATATACAGATATGTTCTGGCGGCCGGTGCGTGATCTATCAGAAAAATATAATATTCTTCAAGGGGCGATGGCTTCCTCTGAAAGAATATTTAAACTGCTTGACACAGAAACATTCATCAAAAATCCCGATGTTCCCAAAAATGTTGATAAAGTAAAAGGCGCTATAGAGTTCGAAAATGTTTGGTTTGCTTATAATGAAGGAGAATATGTTTTACGCGATATTTCTTTGAAAATTAATCCGGGTGAAACCGTTGCAATTGTTGGTGCTACCGGCGCTGGTAAAACAAGTATGATAAATATTCTTACACGATTTTATGATATTGAAAAGGGAAGCATAAAACTCGATGGAATAGATATTCGCGAACTTGATAAAAGAGATTTAAGAAAGTTTATTTCAATTGTTCTTCAGGATGTCTTTTTATTCTCCGGAACAATCAAATCTAATATCTCTCTTGGTTCTGAAAAAATTACCGAGGATATTATTGTGGAGGCTTCAAAAACTGTTGGTGCGCATAAATTTATATCACAGCTGCCTAATGGTTATGACGAAGAGGTGAAGGAAAAAGGGGCGACTTTAAGCGTTGGACAAAAGCAGTTGGTTTCTTTTGCCAGAGCATTAGCTTATAACCCACAAATTTTAATTTTGGATGAAGCCACTTCGAGTGTTGATACTGAAACTGAAGAACTTATTCAGCATGCAATTGAGAAATTGTTGGTTGGCCGGACTTCTATCGTAATAGCTCACCGTCTCTCAACAATTCAAAATGCAGATAAAATTGTTGTGATGCATAAAGGAGAAATTAAAGAAACAGGCAAGCATCAAGAATTGCTGGCAAAAAAAGGAATTTACTATAAACTGTATCAGCTTCAGTATAAAGATCAGGAAAATGCCAGAGGATAGTATAAATAAGGTTTTATATAACATATATTGTTGGTAATTAATTAAATAATCTGGAATTTGTTATGCATCCTAAAGTAATTCTAATTACTGGATGTTCTTCTGGAATTGGCAAGTCACTCTCTCTCTCACTTAATAATATCGGTCATAAAGTTTACGCAACTGCTCGCAATGTTAAGACTCTAGCTGACCTAGCTGAAAAATCGATTTATACCTTTCAACTTGACGTTTCCATTGATGACGATATTGATCGAGTTGTTCAACTCATCATAAAAACAGAGGGACGGATTGATATTTTAATTAACAATGCCGGATACGGATTAATTGGACCGATAGTTGAAATCCCGGATGAAGAAATTAAACATCAATTTAATACTAATTTGTTCGGGCCTTTAAAACTCATTAATAAAATTGTACCGGTGATGAAATCAAATGGGAATGGTGTAATTGTAAATATTGGCAGTATTTCGGGTTTGGCAACCACACCATTCTCCGGTGCTTATTGCGCAACTAAAGCCGCACTTCATTCAATATCGGATGCTTTAAGAATGGAATTATTTCCTTTCGGAATAAAAGTAGTTACTGTTCAGCCGGGTGGAATAAAAACAAATTTTGGTTCGGCGGCATCAAAAACTGTTGAACGAATATTTAAATCAGATTCTATCTATTCTAAACTCGAAAAGGAGATTAAAGCGCGTGCTGAAATATCACAATTAAACGCAACCTCACTTGAAAGCTTTACTATTAAATTAGTTGACAAGATTCTACAAAAAAATCCTCCGTCAATAATCAGGATGGGCAACAGAAGCATTTCTCTCCCTTTTCTTAGATTTTTTCTACCGACTAAACTTTATGATAAAATTATGATGAATAAATTCGGTCTATCAAAACTAAAATTAGAAAATTAGATTGGTGAAAAAATGTACGAGCACAAAAGAGAACAACTAATACCAATTACAAATTATTATTTCAGGTTATTGAAACATTTTATTTTTGGTTTTGGCATTATTCTCTTCTCATTGTTGATAGGCGTTTTTGGCTATCACTTTATTGAAGGTTTAAATTGGATTGATTCATTATTGAATTCGTCTATGATTTTGGGCGGGATGGGGCCTGTAGACATATTAAAAAGTGACGGTGGGAAACTTTTCGCTTCATTCTATGCGCTGTATAGCGGTATAATATTTTTGGTAATAGCAGGAGTGTTTTTTGCGCCCATACTTCACAGGCTATTGCACAAGTTTCATGTCGATGAAAAATAATTTTACTTTAGATATTAATTTTGATTAGGAGTTCAAATGGCAATAAGAGGATTTATGACATTACCCCGTCACATTGTAGAAGGGGAAAAGCTACATCCAGGCGCAACTGGAGAATTATCAAATATATTATTGCAATTGGGTTTAGCGGCTAAACTAATTTCGCTCGAGGTTAACAAGGCAGGATTGGCCGATATACTTGGGTTTACCGGTTCTGAAAATGTACATGGAGAACAGGTAAAAAAACTTGATATGTTTGCTCATGATACTCTAATTAAAGCAATGGATCATGGAGGACATTTTTGTGTTATGGCATCCGAGGAGGAGGAAGATATTATTCATTTGCCTGCACACCATCAAACCGGGAAATATGTATTGTTGTTCGATCCGCTTGATGGTTCATCAAATATTGATGCGAATATTAGCATTGGCACAATCTTCTCTATTTATAAAAGAATTACACCGGGGACTGGTCCTGGTTCTCTTGAAGATTGCCTTCAACCCGGTTATAAACAGGAAGTAGCCGGTTATATAGTATATGGCTCAAGTACAATATTTGTTTATACTGCCGGTCATGGAGTGCATGGGTTTACTCTTGATCCGGCATTCGGGGAATTTATCCTATCTCACGAAAATATTAGGATTCCGAAAAGTGGAAGAATTTACAGCATCAACGAAGGAAATTATTTTAGCTGGCCTAACGGATTAAAGCATTACATAAAGTATATTCAATCAAATTATTTTGAGGGTAAACCATACCAAGCTCGTTATGTTGGTTCAATGGTAGCAGATCTTCATCGTACTCTACTCTATGGTGGAATTTATATGTATCCGGGAGATAGAAGAAATTCCAAAGGAAAAATTAGATTAGTTTATGAATGCAATCCGATGGCATTTATCATTGAAAATGCAGGTGGTAGGGCTACGGATGGAAATGAAAGAATTCTTGATAAGAAACCAGAATCGCTCCATGAGAGATGCCCAATATTTATTGGAAGCGAGGGGGATGTATTATTAGTTGAGAAATTTATGCGGGGCGAAAAAATTGATAAAAACTAAATTTTACTGCAATCCATTATTTTAATAGAAATATCAGTAAAGGAAATTCGCAACCAGTTGATGTAAAAATATTAAGAATTTAGTTCTTTGCTAATTCTTCCGAAATTCTTTTTGCAAGTTCATCCGAGGTAATACCTTCAATTTTTAGTTTTGCATTTTTAACTATAATTTCAGGTTTATCCCCCTCACCCTTCATAAACTTAAAAAGATTATATCCGAGCCTATTTCTATCGTTCATGATGGGAATAAATTCCTTAAACATTTCGGCAATATTATAGCATTTTTTTTCTAATGAATTTTCCGGGAAAAAATTTGTATTTGGAGGGGGTAAAGTTGTCATCTCGCTTTTCCTATTTCTTCAAAATTATTTAGCCAAATATAGTAACTACTTACCATTGGAACCAACTGACTAATTATCTAAATTTGCACACAAAATTACTGTGTTATAATTGAATCAAAATAAAGTTAAAATTCTAATAATCCGTTTAAGTTCTCTGGGAGATATTTTATTAACCACGCCGGTTATCCGATCATTAAAAAAAAGTAAATTCAATTCACAATTAGATGTTTTAGTTAAAAAACAATATTCTGATGCAGTTAAAAATAATCCTCATATAAATCAAATTCTTACTTATTCGAATGATAATTTCACCGAATTAAAGAAAACAGTTAGTAATTCTAAATATGATTTAATTATTGATTTGCAAGGAAATTTGAGAAGCAGACTGCTTTGTTTTGGCGCAAGTTCGTCAGTTTTGAGAATAAATAAACCATCCATTAAAAAGTGGCTTTTAGTAAATACAAAAATTGATTTGTTAGGAGATTTTTCAATTCCTAAATTATATGCCGAAACAGCAGAAATAAAACTTGATAATGATGGACTTGAAATTTTTATAAGCGATCAGGTTAAACCGCGAATAATTGAAAGTAGAAAATATATTGGAATTTGTCCCGGGTCACGTCATAAAACCAAAATGTGGCCCGCTGAGTATTACACTGAACTTGGAATAAAATTATCTCTCGATGGTTTTCAAATATTGGTTTTTGGCGGTAAAGATGACAAAGCTATTTGCGAGAAAATTTCGAATGAAATTCCAGAAGCAGTAAACTTACAGACTGAGAATGATCTGCTTCAGATGGCAAGCGAATTAAAATTGTGCAAATTGGTAATTTCGAATGATTCCGGATTAATGCATACCGCTGCCGCGGTGAAAACACCGGTTTTATCATTATTCGGTTCAACTGTAAGGAGTTTTGGATTCTCCCCATATGGTGTGCAAAATTTAATAATTGAAAATATTGGACTTAATTGCAGACCGTGCAGCCATGTCGGGTTAGACAAATGTCCAAAAAGACATTTTAGCTGTATGAATGATTTAATGCCGGGTTTAGTATATAATCAAATAACCAATTTTATAAGTACTTTATGAAAAACATTTGGTATTTCACTTACAATCTAGTAATCCTTCCTTTTATAAAACTCTTCCTTTTATTTGCAAGGTTGTTTAATAAAAAGATAAAGATTGGCTTGGAAGGAAGAAAAAAATTATTCTCAAACTTGATTATCGATTTAACAGGAATAGACAGAAAAAAACAGATGGTATGGTTTCACTCTGCTTCAATGGGAGAGTTTGAGCAGGCTAAACCCATAATTGAAAAAATTAGAAATCATAAAAACATAAATATTATTGTAACATTCTTTTCTCCATCGGGATATCTTAATTCTTTAAAGTACCCGCATGCAGATATTATTTCTTATTTTCCATTTGACACACCATTTCTTACGAGCCGATTTTTAAATTTAGTTCGTCCGAGCATTTCAATCTTTATGCGGTATGATATATGGCCAAATATGATTTGGCAGTTGAACAAAAGGAAAATACCAACGCTGATTGTTGATGCTACAATGAGAAAAAATACATCTCGCAAACTTCCGATAGTTAAAAGTTTTCACAATTCTCTATATTCATCTATAACTAAAATACTTGCGGTATCGGAAGAGGATGTGCAAAATTTTATTGAATTTAATGTTGAAAAAAGCAGGATAAAGGCAATTGGTGATACCCGATTTGATAGGGTTTATCAAAAAAGCATAGCGGCTAAAGAAAAAAAATTGTTCAAAGATGATTTTTTTACTGAAAAAAAAGTGCTGGTAATCGGTAGTTCATGGGAAAATGATGAAGAAGTACTGCTCCCAGCACTAGTAAAACTGATGCAGATTGAATCATCTTTAATCACAATTATTGTACCGCATGAACCAACTATTTTCCATATCGAGAGATTAGAGAATACATTCGCTAAAAATTTCCAAACAATAAGATTTTCATACCTTAATAATTATAAGGATGAACGAGTAATCCTAATTGATTCAATTGGAATTTTACTAACTCTCTATTCATATGCTGATGCGGCATATGTTGGCGGTAGTTTTAAGCAGGGAATCCACAATGTACTAGAACCAGCAGTTTATGGCATACCTGTATTTTTTGGTCCCAAGTACCATAATAGTCAGGAGGCACTCAAATTAATTTCTATTAAAGGTGCATTTACTATTTCCGATAAAAAAAATGCATACCGGTTATTAAGAAAAATATTTTCTGACGACGAGTTTAGAAAGAATTCTGGAAAAATTTGTGCTGAATTCGTTAAGGAAAATCTTGGCGCAACTCAAAAAATAGTGGATCAGATTAATAAGTTCATTAAACATTAGCTAAATTAAATGCACTTACTATTCATTCTAAAGTACAATAAAATCTATGACCATAATCGCTAATAAATAAGATTTTGATATCATAAACCATTTAATTTATTTTTACAATAACATTAATTATCAAGGAAAGTTATGACTAAAAATCAAAAACTTTTAGACTGGGTGAAGGAAATGGCAGAAATGTGTATGCCAGATCAAATCTACTGGTGTAATGGTTCCGAAGAAGAATATAACTTGTTGGCAAATAAACTTGTTGAAAGCGGTACCTTCATTAAACTGAATGAGAAATATAAACCTAATAGTTATTACGCAAAGTCTGATCCTAAAGATGTAGCCCGAGTTGAAGAGAGAACGTTCATCTGTTCCAAAAATCAAATAGATGCTGGACCAACAAATAATTGGATGAATCCTAATGAAATGAGGAATACTCTCTCCAATTTGTATAAGGGTTCTATGAAAGGAAGAACAATGTACGTCATTCCTTTCAGTATGGGTCCTCTGGGCTCAAATATTTCACATATCGGAGTTGAATTGACAGATTCCGCTTATGTAGTATGTAATATGAGGATTATGACTAGAATGGGTAAAGCCGTATTAGATACACTTGGCAATGGCGATTTTGTTAAATGTCTTCACTCAGTAGGTTATCCGTTAACTGAAGGAAAAAAGGATGTAGAATGGCCCTCCAGCGAAACAAAATATATTGTACACTTTCCTGAGGATAAAGAGATTTGGTCGTACGGAAGTGGATATGGTGGTAACGCATTGCTGGGGAAAAAATGTTTTGCTTTAAGGATTGCCTCTACTATGGCAAAACGTGAGGGCTGGCTAGCCGAACATATGCTTATTGTGGGAATTACTAATCCACACGGAGAAAAAAAATATATAGCCGCCGCATTCCCAAGTGCTTGTGGGAAAACTAATTTGGCGATGTTAACGCCATCCTTACCAGGGTGGAAAGTAGAATGTGTTGGTGATGACATTGCCTGGATGAAATTTGGTGATGATGGAAGGTTATACGCTATTAATCCAGAATATGGATTTTTTGGGGTTGCCCCCGGTACAGCAAGTAAAACTAATGCAAACGCAATTGCCTCACTTCAAAAAAATTCAATATTTACCAATGTTGCCTTAACTGATGATGGAGATGTATGGTGGGAAGGATTGACATCTGAAAAACCCCAACATCTCACCAGTTGGCTTGGAAATGATTGGACCCCCGATAGCAAAGAAAATGCCGCGCATCCCAACTCAAGATTTACAGCCCCGGCTAGTCAGTGCCCTGTAATTGATCCGGAGTGGGAAAATCCAGCTGGTGTACCAATCTCTGCAATTTTATTCGGCGGGAGAAGAGCTCAGGTTGTTCCTCTAGTATTTGAATCCTTCGATTGGCAGCAAGGCGTATTTCTTGGTTCAATTGTATCATCAGAAACAACCGCAGCCGCGGCTGGAGCGGTTGGTAATGTTCGAAGAGATCCCTTTGCTATGCTTCCATTCTGCGGCTATAATATGGGGGATTATTTCAGTCACTGGCTTGAATTTGCAAATAATGATAATAAGGGAAAACTACCTAAAATATTTTACGTTAATTGGTTTAGAAAAGATGAAAAGGGGAAATTTATCTGGCCAGGATTTGGTGAGAATATTCGTGTCTTGGAATGGATATTAGATAGAATTGATGGTAAAGAGAACTATGTTGAAACTGCTGTAGGTAGAGAACCAAAATTCAATAAGTTGAATGTAGAAGGTTTGGGTTTATCTGAAGAAACAATGGCAAAGCTATTCCATATAGATAAAGCTGAAGGATTAAATGAAGTGGCTGAAATTAGGAAATTTTACCAAAGTTTGGGTGAAAGAGTGCCGGCAAAACTTCATGAAGAAGTTAATAAATTGGAATACCGGTTGAACCAACTCTAGCGGATAAGTATTATCATTTTTGAATGAAGTGTTAGAAATATTTTTACTTTAATATTGCTACGGGTAGAGAAATCTAGCTCCTTTCTTTACCCGGTTTATAAATAATTTGTATTAATCAGTACAGCGCACACCTTTAGTTTATCACCTATATTTTATAAATTGCTTTAAGAATACACATTTGAGTTCAATATTGATGGATCGCTCGTTCGAAAAAAGCCGCACCGAAATATCTTTTAGAGATATGATGGAATTTGCCCCAGTTGGGATTCTTATATTTCAAAAAGATTTGAGGATTAAATACGTTAATAAAAATTTCTTCTTTTTTAATGGTGTTAAAAAAATTGATGCCGAATTGGCAATCGGTGAAAATTTAGAAGAGCTTGAAATTTTTGAGGGGATTGATCTCAAAGAGGAATTAGTTAAGCTGAATGAAGGAGAATCAATCGAAAGAGTTTTATCTACCTCAAAAACTACTAGAGGTGGATCCTTCTCTTTAATTCTAAAAGGAACCCCAATCATTATTGATGATGAACCAAGTGGCGGATTGCTAATATTAGAAGATCTAAAATCAGATCAGGTTCGTTCTTCGTTTTCGCTTTTACAATCAAATGATTTTCAAAAATTTTTACTCCAGTTATGCGATTATTTTATTATTTGCGACTCAAGAGGTAATGTAAAATTTGCACCTTTTTTTTCGGAGACATACTCATTTCTGTTCGAAGCGAGTACATTAATGGATTCTGCCAGTAAAAGAGTGTCTTTGCTCTTATTTAAAAATCATCTTGATAGCGTGGTTCAATCAAACAAACTAATTTATACTCAAATACCATATCTAAAAAATGATGAGGAGATCAATTCCACGCTAACGCTTATTCCTTTTAGTGAATCTGGTTTGGATGTTGATTGGGTTATTATCCTTGTTAAGGATTCTGATCTTAGTCGTGCAGATTTGGAGTTAAATACTGAAAAGTTAAATGAACTCTCTAAATATGAGAAAATTGCTTCCGATATAGTTGATGGTTTAATTGGTGTAAACCAAAAAGGTAAAATTATTTTTTGGAATCCTAAAGCTGAAAATCTTTTCGGGTTAACTAAAAGTGAAGTTTATGGAAAAGCATTAGTTAAAATGTTTCCTCAAATAAATGAGGATAGATTTGATAAAATTAAAAGAAATCTTGAAACTACAAATGTTGTTGAAGAAAAAATTAGAATTGGTGTTGATGAAGAGATAGCTGAATATTATCTTCTCAAGTTTACTCTATTTTCTGATAAGGATGAAAAGGAATACATAATTGCTTGTACCGACATTACGCAATCGGAAAAAACGCAGCTGCAGTTAATTAAATCGGAAGAAAAATTTAGAAATATTGTTACAAATTCACATGACTATATTTGCACATTAAACTCGCGCGGTAAAATTACATACGCAAATCCACATTTCTTGAAAGTGTTTGAATATTCTGCAGATGAGGTTACTAAACTTAATTTTACAAATCTTATCGATCCATATTATTCGAGTAACAATGAATTTTCCATTCCCACAATATTAGAGAATGAACAGAAGACAATTGAATTACCGCTGAAGGGTAAGAATGGACAGCCGGTGTATGTGCTGGCAAGTTTTTCGGAAATTGAAGATCCTTCAGATGTTTCCGGGTTTTATAATGTTATTTTAACCGACATAACAATTAAGAAAGAATCAGAAAAAGATCTGCTCTTAATCCGTTCTGTTTTTGAGGCATCACTTGATGGAATTGCTCTTCTGAGTAAAAGAAAAATTGTACTTATCAACGATTCGTTTGTTAATATGTTTGGATTTACAAGTGTGAGTGATGTAATAGGAATGAATATCCTAAGTTTTGTTGCGAAGAAGGATATTGAAAAGCTCACCAATATTTTAGAAAAATCGGAAACCGGTGAACAGATACCAACCCGATTTGATTTTTCTGCCCAGGGTAAAAATAATACTCAAATTGAAATTGAAGCCTCCGTTACATCGTATCAAATTGAAAATGAAAATTTTACTGTATGGATTTTACGGGATATTTCGGAGGAGAAAAAGGCTGAGGAAATTCTGAAGCTTTCCGAAGAACGATACCGAAGTATTTCTGAAAATATTAACGAGTTTATTTGGACTGCGGTAAATAGAGATGGGAAATTAGTGGTTGATTTTTATACTCACGCCGTAAAAAAAATTACCAGTTATACAGCTGAACAATTTATTGAAGATCCACACTTGTGGAAAAAAATATTGCACCCGGATGATTCTTCAAATTTTATTGATAGACTCAAATCTTTTTATAGCGATAAAGCCAGAACATTCGAGAAATTTGAGTATAGGATTTTGGATGCGCTTGGAAACGTATTATGGATTGAGAACAGAATAACATTAATCAGAAATCTTCATGGAGAAATACAGAGGATTTTTGGCGTTGTTAGTGATAATACACTTTCAAACCGAGCTGAAGAAGAATTAAAAAATACAGCCGCTAAACTTAAAGAACTTAATGACACAAAGGATAGATTCATTTCAATTATCTCTCACGATTTGCGGACTCCATTTAGCTCGATACTTGGTTTCGCAGATATTTTGATTAATAATAAAGAGATGGAGTTAGAGAAAAGGCAGGAGTATATTCAATTCATTAAAGAATCTTCCAAAAGTATGCTCAGTTTGGTAAACTCATTATTGGATTGGACCCGACTCCAAACTGGAAGAATTAGATTTGAACCAGAAAGAATGGATATCAGAAATGTAATTTCAAAATCAATCCAAATTACTTCCGGAGCCGCAATTCCAAAGTCGATAAAGTTAAATTCACAATTGAACAAAGAAATTTTTGTTCATGCAGATGAAAGCTTGATGCTGCAAGTCTTCAATAATCTATTATCTAACGCAATTAAGTTTACTCAAAACGGAGGCGAAGTTAATATTACTGCCCATCCTAATATTGAAAAACGGCAAATTGAATTTTCGGTTAAGGATAATGGAATTGGAATTAAAAAGGAAAACGTTGATAAACTATTTAAAGTCGACACAAAATTTACAACAGCCGGTACAGCTGGTGAAAAAGGAAGCGGGCTGGGACTTTCATTAGTAGCAGAGATTATTCACAAGCATGGTGGCGAAATATGGGTAAATAGTGAATATGGAAAAGGAACTGAGTTTATTTTTTCAATTCCTGTTGCTTCTTCTAATATTTTGTTAGTGGATGATGGTAAAACAGATAGGATTTTATATTCAAAATTAATAAAGACTCTAGTTGCAAATTATAATATTTTGGAAGCTGAAAATGGGCAAGCGGCTCTTCAGATTATAAAACAAAATTCTCCAGCTTTAGTCATTACCGATCATAAAATGCCGGTTATGAACGGATATGATCTTGTTAAGCAGATAAATATTGCAGATCTAAAATTTAAACCGCCGGTAATTGTGCTGAGTAGTGACATAAACTTATCAATAGAAGCAGAATATAAAAACATCGGCGTTGAGTTTATTTTTCAAAAACCTGTGAGTCTTGCAACATTTAAAAAGGCAATTGAAAGTTCACTTCGTAAAGCTCTTTATAATTGAATAAAATTAAAATATTGATCGCTATTGTTTAACCAGAACCATTCCAGTAGATGGACTTAGTTTTACTCCTCGCTCAATAATTGCATTCGGAATAGATGAAGCTTTATATTCATCAACTAAAACATTCCAGCTGCCTTGTGCCAAATTAAATTCTAATTCATGTTTCGGATCTGCATTCAGAATAACTGCGTAATGTTTGCCTTCATGATAAATAGTATAAAATAATCCGAACTTGCTGTTGGGATGCTCGTAAAGTTTAATACTGTCATATTCCGCTCTTCTAAAAGCACTATGCTTCTTTCGCAAATCAATTAATCCTTTATAATATTCTAAAAGCTCATTATTAGTTTCCGCATGATCATAGTTTATATAGTTTGTTTCATTATCCTTATCGTAAGTATTATGATCAATCATTCCCTTATGAGGATCGTTAACTTTAATGTTATAAGGAATCACTTTAGATCTCGCAAATTCTTGCCCGCTATGGATCATAGTCATTCCCTGTGAGGTAAATAAAAACAATGCGGCAAGTTTGTTAAGCTTTAATTGTTTTTGCGAAAGTTTAACATGTGAATCAACATTTTTAATTATCGATTTTGGATCAACTTCTCTTGTACCTATCCTGATAAAATCTCCCAGAGTATATCCGTCATGTGATTCTAGGTAATTTACAGAATGTTCTTTTTTTACAAATAAACCTAATGAGTCAATTGTAAGTGTTCCATTAACATAACTTTTAATTCTTTTTGGGGAATTATTTCCATACCACTGACCAAAAATCCAACCCAATCCATTAAATGGATTTTCTCCCTTTATCCCATTTCTAATTTGATCATTCCACGCGCCCCATCCTCTTTGAGAAAATCCGTGAGGATCGTAACCTCCGCCCCAGGGCTCGCATACAATTACAACATTTGGATTTATCTTTTTTGCTTCGGCAATAATTAATTCTATCGTCTGCCAATCAATTAATTTACCCAGATCAAAACGAAAGCCATCTATTTTATATTCTTTCATCCAGTACAAAATACTTTCAACAATTAACCGGCGAACCATTGGTCTTTCTGTTTTTAAATCATTGCCGCAAAAACTCTCTGCAATAAAATTACCACTTGCATCAAGTCTGAAATAATAATTCTTATCTATCTGTTTTAAGTTTCCAATTTCATATTCGGAGAGGTGATTATAAACAACATCCATAATTACCGCAATTCCTTCTTTGTGGAAAGCTTTTACCATATCCTTAAAGTCATCTATCTGTGAAGCGTCTGTCCCTATCCATTTATTCCATTTCAATTCTTTCCAATCCTTTGTGTAATAAGCCGCCGGTGCGAAAAAATTGGAAGTCATATATCCCCAATGATTTCTTTCGTAGGGATTCCAAGTATTAAACTTATCCTCAAGTGAATCTTTGTAAGGGATTTCGCAAATTCCAAATTCTTGAGCCGGAAGAAGTTCAACCGTATTAACGCCGAGAGATTTAATATAATCTAAACCACCGTTTCTTCCTTTTTCTGTTAATCCTTTGTAAGTACCTTTTAATTTTGCACCGGATGATTTATGGGCAGTCATATCACGCACATGCATCTCATAGATTATAAGGTCGCGCCAATCATTTTTAATCCAATCTGTCCCTTCCCAGTCATACGCTTTTTCCTTAACGACAATCGACCGGCGAGGATTCATATAAGTAGTAAATGTGGCTACAGCTTTTGCATATGGATCCACGCATATTGGTTTGTTGGGATTACTTACATCTTCACCTTTGTGATATACTTTATAGCCATAATACACTCCATACATTTCACCTTCAAGTGCAACTTCCCAAACTCCCGTTTTGTCCATATTCATAAAGTACTCTTTATGATTTTTATCCTCGGGATTAGCTTGTGTAATTAATCTTACGTTTATTGCGGTTGGAGCAAATAATCGGAAATATGTTTTTCCGCTATCTACAAATGATCCGAGTTTGGCATTTGAGTAATATTTATCTAGCTCTCTATATTTTTTTTGGAATTCAGTTGAATCCGTTAGATTATCATAAAACTTAGTTTCGCGTATAAACAAATCAACACCTTCCGTTCTGATTGATGAAAAAATTATTAAACCTAATAGTATTATCGTAAAATTTTTCATAATTGTTCATTCTTGTTTTGAATTTATTTACATAATAAGAAATAATTTACACTTAAAATAAGAATCATATCCTAATTAAAAAATCTGAAAAACCTAATAATTATAATTATCGTAAAAGAACCATTTTTCTGGTCTGAATAAATGACTCTCCAGAATTAGATTCTAGATTATTAGCCTTCAGTTGGTAATAATAAATCCCGCTGGTAATTTGCGAACCATTCTTACCCTCAAGATTGAGAGTTGAAAATTTGACATTATAATAACCGGGCTGCTGAGTTTCGTTGACTAAAGTAGTGATTTCACGGCCCAGCAAATCATACACTTTCAAATTCACATCGCTGATAAATGAGAGTAGGTAATTAATTGTTGTTCCCGGATTAAATGGGTTAGGATAATTTTGATATAATAAAAATGAATTTGGAATATCATCTTCTTTAATTCCAGTGTAAGCAACTATCTCCTTTAATATATAATTATTAGGATCAAACTCTAGGCTTAGTGGTTGTCCTTTTACCGTAATTTCCCAAGACTGTTCTTTTAAATTATTAAAAAGGTTATGTTCGAGCACTCCCGAAGTAGTTGTAATTTTAATATTTACCGGCATAATAAAAAAGAGAGGATTGGTGTTGGTTTGCTGTTTAAGTGAAAATGTTACCGAATAATTATCTGCATCCAAATTTTTATAACTCCAACCTACAGAATACTTAGGGTAGTTTTCCCCATATATCCATTCTTGAAAAAAATAAGCCAAATCTTTTCCCGAAACACGTTCAGCAATTCTTTGAAAATCATCTGTAACTGCTACATTATAAGCAAGCTGAGGTTCTATAAGATATTCCTGAAGTATCTTAAAAAAATATTCATCTCCCACAATACCACGCAGCATATGAAGAACAGCGGCTCCTTTGTTATATGAGCGGGCCGAGCTAAAAATTTCACCAATACTATTTATATTTTGAACATAAATGGAACCCTTTGCATCACGCGCACGAGCAAATACATTATTCATTTGCGAATTAAAAACAGTTTTGCCGTATGCGGCTTCATGATATAGTTTATCGCCATAAGTTGCAAAACCTTCATTTAACCAGATGTTTTGCCAATCTTTACAAGTTATTTTATCGCCGAACCATTGATGCGCTAACTCGTGTGCAATAATGGATTCACTCATTGCGTTACCCCCAATTGAAGTTGCGGTTTGATGCTCCATTCCGCCGCTAAATCCACAATTTGCGTGTGCGTATTTTTCTTTTGGGTAGGGATATTCACCAAAAAGATTGCTGAAGATGGTCATCATATTATTTGTTTTATCTAAGTTGGGTTTCGCGCCATTTAATAATTCGGGATAAATATAATGTGTGATTGGAAAAAATTTCCCCGGTTCATATTCAAAAGTGCTTTCATAGATGCTGTAATTACTCATCGCGATTGAGATTAAATAATTCGAGATGGGATAGTGATTTTTCCATTTGTAAGTTTTTGTACCACCGGCATTTGTAAAAACATCAATTAATTTACCATTGGAAACAGAGACAAATGATTGATCTGAGGTTATCCATACATCCGATGAATCTGCTTTATCACCCGGTGTATCTTTAGATGGCCACCAATCCTTTGCGCCGTAAGGTTGACTCAAAGTCCAAATTACAGGTTGTCCTGAGTGAGTACTAAAAACAAAACTACCTCCAATTCCTCCCGAAGCGTTAGGTGTACCTTCGTAATTAATTTCAACGCTAAATTCCTCGCCAGGTATATAAACCCGGTCTAAAAAAATTTCTAATTTATCAGTCAGTGAATGATTATAAATTAAATTATTACCCTTTAGTTTAACCGAATTCACTTTAAGTCCATACCACAAATCAAGATAAAAACTTGATGAAGCATCTCTCACCGGTTTTGCGTTTACAGTTACTATTCCTCGCAAATATTTTGATGCGTTAGAAATATTAAGATCAAGTTTATAATAAGTTACATCAATTTTGCTATCACCGGGATACAATGATTTATTTAGTGCAGATGAATTTCTTTGAAATGA
Source organism: Melioribacteraceae bacterium (assembly GCA_019638015.1). Taxonomy (NCBI): domain Bacteria; kingdom Pseudomonadati; phylum Ignavibacteriota; class Ignavibacteria; order Ignavibacteriales; family Melioribacteraceae; species Melioribacteraceae bacterium. Next base: position 1,182,056 of record JAHBUP010000001.1, read on the forward strand.
ATTTATTTTTCCGAAGGAACAGAAATCTTCACCAAATTGAGCAGTTATCAAAATGTTACTAAAAAGAACCAATATCGCTGTAAAAATATTTTTCATAATTCTTCTATTAATGTTGGAATAAAAATATTGCTGATAATTCATAATTAAAAGCGAATAATTTTTCTTTATTAATTTAGATTCAAGCGGGTTGGTAGTAAGAAATTAGGGTTTTATAAAATGGTCGGAATAGAATTCCGACCATTAAAAATTTATCCAAGGAAAAATGATAACAAAATACCGGCGGCAACAGCAGAACCAATAACACCGGCAACATTTGGCGCCATTGCATGCATTAGCAAATGGTTTTTAGGATCATACTGCAATCCTATAACTTGGGATACCCGAGCGCTATCCGGAACCGCTGATACACCGGCGTTTCCAATTAAAGGATTTATTTTATTTTCATCTTTCAAAAATAAATTCATCAACTTCACAAATAATACGCCCATGGTGGTTGCCACCATAAAAGATACCGCGCCCAATCCAAATATTCCAATAGATTTTGCCGTTAAAAATGTTGTGGCCTGGGTGGAAGCTCCAACTGTTAATCCTATTAATATTGTAACTATATCAATTAAAGAACCTTTTGCTGTATCGGCTAAACGCTTTGTTACGCCACTCTCTTTCAAAATATTTCCAAAAAACAACATTCCCAATAATGGAAGAGCTGAAGGTGTTATAAAAGTTGTTAATAACAAACCAACAATAGGGAATAGTATCTTTTCTAATTTTGAAACTTGGCGAGGCGGTTTCATCTTTATAACACGCTCTTTATGAGTGGTTAGCAATTTCATAATTGGTGGTTGAATTACAGGTACTAATGCCATATATGAATATGCTGAAACCGCAATTGCGCCTACTAATTCGGGAGCTAGTTTGGATGATAAAAATATTGCAGTTGGACCATCGGCACCACCAATAATTCCAATTGCTGCTGCTTGTTGAGGATCGTATCCTAAAGCAGTGGCTATTATGTAAGCTCCAAAGATACCAAACTGAGCCGCTGCTCCAATTAACATTAATTTTGGATTGGAGAGCAGGGTAGAAAAATCTGTCATTGCCCCAATTCCTAAAAAGATTAATGGGGGATAGACACCTTGAGAAACTCCAAAATATAAATAGTTTAAAACGCTTCCTTTCTCATAAATGCCAATTTGAAGCCCCGCATTCTCCAAAAAAGGTATGTTGCCAATTAGAATTCCAAATCCTATCGGTACTAAAAGTAATGGCTCATAATCTTTTGCAATTGCCAGATAAAGGAATATCAGCGCAACAATTATCATTATTAAGTGGCCAAGCGTAAAATTCGCGAATGCTGTGTAACGCATAAATTGGTCAAATCCATGAACAGTAAAATCAAGAAATTGCTGCATAATTAACCTCCTATCTGAATCAGAAGGTCGCCTTCCATAACAGAATCACCCTGTTTGACTTTAATTGAAGTGATTTTTCCTTCTTTATCTGCATTAACACTGTTTTCCATTTTCATTGCTTCAAGTGTTAATAATTTATCACCAATTTTTACAATATCTCCCTCTTTAACATGAATATCAAGGATAACCCCAGGCAAAGGAGATTTCACATATCCAACCCCTTTTGCTTCGGTGGGCTTTGAAGTTTTTTGTTCCGATTTTGCCATATCTGTTGACGGAGATACAACAGAACGAACCAATTTTGGCGTTTTTGTTTTTTGAATTTGTTTATCAACTTCAACTTGATATACGGTTCCGTTGACTTCAACTTCTACCATATTATCTTCTGTGTTCAATATCTCAACTGCGTATTGAGAGCCATTGATCGTAAACTTAAACTTTTTCATTATTTCATCCTCATCTTGGAAATTGTCTTATACCGTAGATTTTTGAACTCCACGGTGAGTAAGTTCTTGCTACTCTATTAATTGTAAGCACCATATTTTCTTGGTCATGAATCTCACTCATATACAAGTGAATTGCCATAGCAATTGCCGCGTTCACTTCGCCGGAAAGTTCTTCTTCATTTACCTTTATTTCTACCGTTTGACCTTCTCTCTTAATCGATCTCTTTAATTTTTGATTTAATAATTTAGTTATGTTAATGAATACTAAATAAAGTAACAGCAGAGAAAAAAATACAACTGCCATTCCAACAAAAGTAATCCCTATTCCTATTGGATCAACTTGTGTAAATTTCTCGGCGTTTTGATGCATCTTAGAACTGGTTACGGAATCAACTTGAGCAGTAACTTGAGCTATTATTGCTAAATTCATTTTTACCTCACAAAGGGATGTTTGAATGTTTCTTTGGAGGATTCACATCTTTCTTTGTTGCCAAAGATTGAAGTGCGCGAATTACTCTGAACCTTGTATTCCTTGGTTCAATAACATCATCAATATAACCATATTTTGCGGCTGTATATGGAGTAGCAAATTTGCGCTTGTATTCTTCTTCTTTTTCACTAATGAATTTTATTCTTTCCTGCTCATCTTTAATTTCACTAATCTCTTTATTGTGAAGAACCTCTATAGCTCCGCGAGGACCCATAACCGCAATTTCAGCCATCGGCCAGGCATAATTAATATCTCCGCGCAAATGTTTCGATCCCATTACATCGTAAGCCCCGCCATATGCTTTTCTTAATATAACCGTAATTTTTGGAACGGTTGCTTCCCCATAAGCAAATAATAGTTTAGCTCCATGCAGAATAATTCCACCATATTCTTGAGTAGTTCCGGGTAAAAATCCGGGAACATCGACTAGTGTTAATATCGGAATATTGAATGCATCACAGAATCTAACAAATCTTCCGGCTTTTCTAGATGCGTTAATATCCAGCACACCGGCCAAGTAATTTGGTTGATTGGCAACTATTCCAACTGAAACACCATTAAAACGTGCAAAACCAGTAATTATGTTTGGCGCGTAATGTCTCTGTATTTCTAAGAATTCATGATAATCTGTAATTGCGTGAATAACATCTTTAACATCATAAGGTTTATTTGGACTTTCAGGAATAATTTCGTTCAATGAATCTTCAAGTCTATCGATAGGATCATCACACATTGCAAGTGGCGGATCTTCTAAATTATTTTGTGGAAGATAGCTAAGTATTTTTCTTATAAGTAGAATACCTTCCTGTTCATCGTCAGCCACGAAATGAGTTACACCCGATTTTGATCCATGAACCATTGCACCGCCAAGCTCTTCTTCAGTTACAGTCTCACCGGTAACAGTTTTAACTACTTTTGGACCGGTAACAAACATATAGCTGGTGCCCTTAGTCATAATTGTAAAATCGGTTAGTGCAGGGGAGTAAACTGCACCGCCGGCGCAGGGTCCAAATATTGCCGAAATTTGTGGAATCACTCCGCTTGCCATAATATTTCTTTGAAATATTTCCGCATAACCGCCCAAACTTTTGACCCCTTCTTGTATTCTCGCACCGCCGCTATCATTTATACCTATAACTGGAGCACCGACTTTCATTGCCTTATCCATTACTTTGCAAATCTTTTGGGCATACATTTCTGATAAGGAACCACCGAAGACTGTAAAGTCCTGCGAAAAAACATAAACTAGCCGTCCATCAATTGTACCGTAACCTGTAACAACACCATCTGACAAATATGTTTGCTTATCTAATCCAAAATCTACAGTTCTATGCGATACGAACATATCGAATTCTTCAAAGCTGCCTTCATCGAGCAGCATATCTATACGTTCTCTTGCGGTATATTTTCCTTTTTGATGTTGCGACTCAATTCGTTTTTCACCGCCGCCTAGTCGCGCTTTTGCGCGCATATCCATTAACTCTTTGATCTTTCCACTGTGTGGCATTTAACCTCCGTAAAATAGTGTAGAGTGATGAGCTTGCCCGCCGCGGCGGGTAAAAGTATTGAGTTATAAACCTTTAGCAGTTTTGATGCTGCTGGTTAATATTCTTTCTAATTCATCACAGTCTTTAATTAAACTTTCGAATTCATTTTGATTTATTAATTCGGTCTCGAATAAAAGTTTTAACCAATATTCGGTTTCTCTGCATTCTTTTAAAGCAATTGTTAATTTATTGGCGAAATCATTTTTTGATGAAGCGCTTTGAGCTTCAGAAATATTAGCTCCGATTGATGTTCCGGATCTTAAAAGCTGTTTGTGAATTGGAATAAAAGTTAGATCATTTTTAAGAATGTACTTATAGAATTTTGTAATTCTAACAGAAAACTTAAATGCTTTCTGATATAAAATACTAGAATAATATTCCTGCTTCTCATTAATCAAACTAAAATACTCTTCACTCATCACTCTAAACTCTAAACTATTTTCCGCACAATTCCGTTAAAACGCCGCCTGTAAATTTTGGGTGAAGGAAACCGATATTTAATCCTTCGGCGCCTTTGCGGGGTTGTTTATCAATTAGTTGTATTCCTTTTGCTTCAACCTCTTTTAATGATTCGGCAAGATTATCAGTAGCAAATGCCAAATGATGAATTCCTTCCCCCTTCTTTTCAATAAACTTACCAATTGGTCCTTCGGGATCGGTAGATTCCAGCAATTCAATTTTAGTTTGTCCAACCATAAAAAAAGCGGTTTTAACTTTTTGATCTGCAACTTCCTCAACTGCGTAACATTTAAATCCAAGCACATTTTCATAATATTTAATTGATTCTTCCAAATTTTTTACCGCAATTCCGATATGTTCTATATGTGTAATATTCATTTTAAGCTCCTTAATTAATTTCTACACTCATCACTCAACACTCTAAACTATTTTTCAGATTACCACATTTTCCTTGTACTCACCAAAGACATCTCTCATAACATTACAGATTTCGCCAATGCCTGCATAAGCTTTAACGGCATCAAGAATAAAGGGCATCAAGTTAGCGTCCCCTTCTGCGGCAGTTTTAAGCGCGGCAAGTTTTTCTTTTACTACTTCATTATTTCTTTCAGAGCGAATTTTGTTAAGAAAAGCAATTTGTTCTTTTTGAACTTTTTCATCTATTCGTAAGAGTTCTCCTTTTGTTTCCTCTTTCTGAACAAACTTATTAACACCAACAACTACACTTTCTCCGCTTTCAAGTTGTTTATTGAATTGATATGCCGCTTTTTGAATTTCGAGTTGGACATAGCCGGCTTCAATCGCATTTGTAACGCCTCCCATAGCGTCAATTTTACTAATGTACTCTTCGGCTTCTTTTTCTATCTGATCAGTCAGAGCTTCAACGTAATAGGAGCCGGCGAGAGGATCTATAGTGTTTGCAACCCCGCTTTCATGAGCAACAATTTGTTGAGTGCGTAATGCAATTTTTACAGATTGTTCTGTAGGAAGAGCCAGCGCTTCATCACGTGAATTTGTGTGTAAGCTTTGAGTTCCACCAAGAACAGCGGCTAAAGTTTGAATGGTTACGCGTACTATATTATTATCAACTTGCTGAGCGGTTAATGTTGATCCGGCGGTTTGTGTATGAAAACGAAGCATCATCGATTTCTCTTTTTTAGCTCCGAATCTCTCTTTCATAATTTTAGCCCATAATCTTCTAGCGGCTCTATATTTAGCTACTTCTTCAAGAAGATCATTATGAGCATTAAAAAAGAATGATAATTGTCCCGCAAACTCATCGACATTTAATCCTGCGTCAATAGCGGCTTTTACATAGGCAATACCATCTGCAAGGGTAAATCCAACTTCCTGCGCCGCAGTTGAACCAGCTTCACGAATATGATAACCGGAAATTGAAATTGTATTCCACTTTGGTACTTCTTTTGCGCAGTATTCAAAAATATTTGTAATTAAACGCATCGAGGGTTTTGTGGGATAAATATATGTCCCGCGTGCTATATATTCCTTTAAGATATCGTTTTGAATTGTGCCGGTAATTTTATCCGGGGTGACACCTTGCTTTTCAGCTACGGCAATGTACATTGCGAGGAGAACAGAAGCCGGAGCGTTAATTGTCATTGAGGTAGAAACTTTATCTAATGGAATTTGATCGAATAATATTTCCATATCAGCAAGAGTATCAATAGCAACCCCAACTTTTCCAACTTCGCCAAGAGCCATAGGGTCATCGCTATCATATCCAATTTGGGTTGGGAGATCAAATGCTACCGATAATCCGCTTTGCCCTTGCGAAAGTAAATATCTGTATCGTTCATTAGATTCTTTAGCGGTTCCGAATCCGGCATATTGTCTCATTGTCCAGAATCTGCCCCGGTACATAGTTGGCTGAACTCCACGGGTAAATGGATATTGACCAGGAAATCCTAGATTTTTATTGTAATCAGAGTCAGTATCGTTTGGGATGTAAATCGGTTTTACGTTTGTGAATGATTGTGTCTTAAATTCTTTTAATCGTTCTGGAAATTTGGAAATGGATTTTTGGTAGATCGAACTATCCCAATTACTATAAGCCTCTTGAACTTTTGATTTAAGTGAATCTAAATCTTGCATAAAATATCCTTTATTTTGAATGAACCACTTAGTCAATAAATGTGCCCAAAGAAAATGGTGAAAATGATTCATATTTCAAATAAAAATGAATATTCGGTTAAAAAAGGGAATAAATGCTTCTCAATGTTTAGAATTAAGTTTTCTTTTATGGTAATAAAGAAAAAAAGTGAAATGATTGCTTGACAAAAGGGAACATAAACTTTATTTTTTGACCCACTTTTTGAATGTATTCCGCGGTAGCTCAATGGCAGAGCATGCGGCTGTTAACCGCAGGGTTGTAGGTTCGAGCCCTACCCGCGGAGCAAAACCCCGACTCTTAGTCGGGGTTTCTCGTTTTAAATAAAAGGGGCAATATGTTTTATGTTTATGCACTCTTCTCATCAAAGTTTAATAAGATTTATGTTGGTCAAACAATCGATTTAGATAAAAGACTTATTGAGCATAATTCAGGACTTTCCAACTATACAAAACGATTTATGCCATGGAAGATTATCTACACAGAAAAAGTTGAAACCCGCACTGATGCAATGAAGAGAGAAAAACAATTGAAGAGTCAAAAAGGAAGAGAGTTTATTTGGAATCTTATTAGAAAAGAAAATATTTCAGGGTTGTAGGTTCGATCCGTTAGCTAACGGACTACCCATGGAACAGAATTGTAAAGCCGCCTGGATGAATCGGGGATTTTATTGTCACATCTTAAAAACACTTCTCCACGATTATTTGTCAAATTAATATAAACGCAATGCAACTCCTCAATAGTAGTTTATTAGTTTCAATTACCCGGTTTGTTCAACTTGTCTGTAAAAAAGATTATATCTGTCGGCTTGACGACATTGAAAGATGAACCAATTTGTTATTACTGATAGTTAAAGTAAGAAAAAGAGGAAATATGAAATCTATAATTGTCATTGCCATTTTTATTGTGATATTCACAAGCTCTTCTTTCTATGCGCAATGCTCAGATGCCGGCGCTTGTTCTATTGATTCTCATTTGAATATGAATAATGATGATAAGCAGCCAAAATATTCTCTTGGATTTAATTACTCACTATCCGGAAGTGGAAAAACTGATGGATTTACATATAACCTTTTCAGATTAAATGGTGGAATTGCTCTGAATGAGACACATATTGTATCTGTCCAAATCCCCTTTTTAATACAGGACAACAGTATTACTAATAAATCAAGCAGTGGAGTGGGAGACGCCATTATCTCCTTAAAAAGCAATGTTTACTCAACAGTAAGCGAGAATATATCAGTTATAGGCGCATTAAAAGTTCCAACCTCTGCAATTGATAAAAAGAACTTTGGTTACCTAAATGGTTACGGCACTTTAGATTTTATTTCTGGTGTAGAATATAATTTCTCATCTATAAGTGCTTCGTTATTGTTTCAACTGCCTTTAAATAGTTATGAAGATGAAATGCAGAAGTTCAAACGGGGCGGTGATCTTGTGTTAAATCTTGAATATTGGCACTCTTTGGATAATTGGAATTTCAACGCTCTTTTGCTTGCAATAAAGAGGTTGTCTAAATCAGAAATTATGTTTGCAAGCAATCCAAGCAATTCATTTTTAACAATTCCAGATAGTGATTTCTTCCAGTTGAACATTGGAGTTGGAGCAGAATATAAGATTAGTGAAAAAATGTTTCTCTCTGTATCCGGCGCAATTCCGGTAATGAGAAGGGAAGATAATTCGGATGGTACAAAACGAGCATACTCCATACAAACCGGAATTAGATTTTTATTAAACTAAAAAAGGAATTATAATGAAACTACTTTTTGCTGTTTTAATTATTGCCACAGTTTTAAATGCGCAAGAAAAATTAGATCTAAAACTCAATAGCATTAACAATGAAGAGTTGCAATTAAAAACATTGTATTCAAACGGTCCACTTATCGTAAATTTTTGGGCTACATGGTGTCAGCCATGTAGGGCAGAAATCCCACATTTAAATAAACTTCTGCAAAAATATTCAGAAAGAGGATTAAGTATAATAGGCGTTAATCAGGATTCGCAAAAGAGTGTTGCAAAAGTAAAATCTTTTGTCTCGGCTCAAAAAATAGAATATCCTATAGTCCTTGATACTAATAACGAAATATTTAACAGACTTAACGGACAAGTACTGCCTTATTCACTTTTAATTAATAAAGAAGGAAAGGTTGTATTCAAGCACACTGGTTACAATGCAGGGGATGAAAGAAAACTCGAAGAAGAAATTCTTAAGCTCCTTGAGCAATGAAGCATAAATTTTATTACATAATAGTGCTTATCGTCTTATTGTCAGTAAAAGGACTCGCACAGGTTTCGTTTGATTTCTCAAACACAATGCGTTATGGAGATGGGGAACGTTCGCTAGGCAATTCAAAATCGCAATTCAAATATTTTGAAAATCTTGCTGATCTTCGATTAAATCTTCCATACAACATCTCGGTTGGCGCCCGTGCTTTGTACGATAATCCTCCCGAAACTGGTTTTGTATATAAAGGATTGAGGAGAAGATTTGTAGAGTTAGCTGAGGACAATTATCAGGTAAGGGTTGGAGATTTTTCACAGTTATATGGACGAGGCCTTGCTCTAAACTTATTTGAGAATAGAAGTTTAGGACATGATACCTGGATGGATGGATTAAAAGGCAAATTCTCTTTCAACAATTTCACAATTTCCGGGATTGCCGGCAAGCTAAACTTTAGAGACTCAATAGAATTTAAGAGAGAAGAAAATTATTCATTGTATGGAGGAGGTGTTGAATTTATTCCTATTAAAAATCTTAAAGTCGGACTAGCCTACATATCCGCTGAGGGTGAATTTCTATTAATACCCAAGAACATATCTGTGAAAGCGGAAATCCCATCCTTTTATTTTTCCTACAATTCAAAAAATATTTCTTTCTTACTGGACTACTCTTATAAGAATACAACCGGTATAACAGATAAAATAGATTCAGAAGGAAAAGGAGTGTATTCTTCTATAAGCTATTCTGAATCGGGTTTAGGAATTACATTGGATTATAAAAATTACAGTTACGATGAACGAGATCCATATGAGAGAAATGATTTTACTCGCCCAACGCGAATGCTGCCTTTTCAAAATCCTCCGATAGCCATCAAAGAGCATTCTTATACTTTACTGACAAGAGCAATTCATGAAGTGGATTTTAATGATGAACTGGGGTTTCAATTAGAAGCTTTCCTCACTCCATTTGAAAATTCATTCGTTAATCTTAATGCAAGTATATCAAGCAGACATTCGTGGTGGAAATTTTCTGCTGCTGATTTCCGATTCGTAAAAACAGATATGAAAAACCTTTTCCCAAGTTTTTCGAGTAAATATTCTCCATACTATGAATTATTCGCCGAATTTGAATACTCATTTCAAGAGCATACATCAATTAAAATTGCAGCAGCTAAACGTTCTAAAACATTTTATGATGAATTTTTTGATGGAAAGAATAATCATGTAATTCACTCTACTGTAATTCCATTACAGCTAAAACACTCAATTAATTCATGGCTGGCCTTTGAAACAGATTATCAAGTTGAATTTGTAAATGATAACTATAACACAGCTCAGCCGGAATTTAGTAATCATCTATTGAATTTGGTTACAATAATTTCGCAGAACATGACTTTAGGTTTTCGATATGAAATTTCAACTAATCTTCATGAAACATCCGGACGAAGAGTTTGGCCTTCAATTGAAGTTGGCTGGAGAATTAATCAGAACATTTCTACTGTTGTTTCTTACGGAAAAGACAGGGGAGGACAAATCTGTTCGAACGGAGTTTGTCGTTATATACTTCCGTTCGAAGGAGTTAGATTTTTATTGTTAACCAATTTTTAAGGAGGCATCAAGTGCAAATATATAGATTGCTTATAATTCTACTTGTTGCAACTTCAGTTGTAACTGGCGGAGGTAAAAAAGTATTAATTGAAGTGTTCACAAATTCTCATTGTGTAGTATGTCCATCAGCTCATTCAACAATTGATAACTACTTACAAAACGGACAAAACAAAAACAGCATTGTTTATCTATATTATCATATGCCGTTTCCTTATCCTGACGACAAATTAAACCAAGAAAATACAGCTGATCCTTCAGCTAGAAATGTATTTTATGGCTCATTTACTTCTACTCCAAGAGCGGTATTTGATGGACAAGTGCAAGCTAATAATTTTTCTTCTTGGGGAAGTTCTATTAATACACTTGCAACACAAACAAATATTGTTGATATAGAAATTAGCGGTACAGTACAATCGGGCCTAGCGAATGTTACTGCAAAATTAAAAAGTGGACCGACTTCTCCATCAGGAAACCTTGTTGTTCAATTTATTGTGGTAGAAAATGTAAACTACGCGGGAAGAAATGGAATTTCATTCCATAAAAATGTAATGAGGAAAATGTTCCCTGGCGCTAATGGTAAAGCTATTACATTAACAGCAAATCAAGAATTACAGATCACAGAATCAGTTGCACTAAATCAGCAATGGAATAATGCGCAGTTAGGTTTCATAGTTTTTGTTCAGAACGCACAATCCAAGGCAATTTTGAATGCTGAGTATGTTTCTTATAGTACTATGATTAGTACAAGTATTGGAACACCCAACACAATTCCAACCGAAACATCCTTAAATCAAAACTATCCAAATCCTTTTAATCCGGAGACAGTAATTAGTTATCGTCTTGCAAACTCAGGGCATGTAAAATTAAAAGTTTACGATTTACTTGGTAGAGAAGTGGCAATTCTTGTAAATGAAGTTAAATCAGCGGGCTCACATGAAGTAAAATTCAATTCAACGGTAAATAATCAATCATTACCAAGCGGTATTTATTATTATCAATTACAGACTGAAAATTTTATCGAAACAAGGAAAATGTTACTTGTTAAATAATTTTTTTTAAAATCAACCAATAATGCAAAACGCTCTTTGAATATGATTAGATGATACTTAATTTTATCCCGAATTAATTAGGGATGAAGTTATGTCTAAGTTATGGTTCTTGGAAAATGTAGATTTATTCCAAATTTTATGTCCTCATCTTTTTGCTGAATTTAAGGACAAGCATTCTTTTAAGAATTATAAAAAAAATGAATATGTCTATACTGAAGGGGATTCGGCTGATAAGATATTTTTAGTAGCAAGTGGCAAAGTGAGGATCGGCTATCGGAATGAAGAGGGTAAAGAAATTTTAAAAGCAATAATTGGAAAAGGTACAATATTTGGCGAATTAGCTTTTCTTGGTGAGGATCAAAGAAACGAATTTGCTCAAGTCGTGGATGATAATACAGTACTTTGTCCAATGTCTATTGATGATCTTAAATCAATGATGCTTCAAAATAAAGAGTTTTCTATTAAAATCTATAAGTTCATTAGCTTTAGAATAAAGAAAATAGAACGCCGGCTCGATTTAGTTTTATTTAAAGATGTTAAGACTCGTTTCTTAGAATTTCTCCGCGAGATGAAAGATGAATATGGAGTTAAAAGAGAAGATATTATAATTATAAAACATCCATATACCCAAAAAGATATTGCTGATCTTATTGGCGCATCACGCCAAACCGTTAACGAATTACTAAACGAATTGAATCAGGAAGGTAAAATTACGTTTAAGCGAGGTAAAATTTATTTACACTCATCGATTTAAAATATTCTGTTCTCATTTCACTCTATAAGAGTATATAATATTTATCTGAATTAATAAACTCAACATTTTAAAACAGTCAGTTTATTCATTTTATGAAAATTCTCATTCGATGACTAGGTTCTAAAAATTTTGAGCCAATTTGCTGGCGATTTCAACAATCTCACCTTTATAAATAATATTGGTTGTTAAATTGAGCAACACACATTTTTGCGTGGCGGTAAATGCGATTTTATTGTTAGTTATAATTTCTGCCTTAAGCACAATAATGCCATGTGGATTTTTGTCAATCCACACTTTTCCGACCGGCTTATCAAATAGAACAATTTGTTTTTTATACTTCATTTCAGTGTAAACAACAACTGGATAGTAATTCAATTTCAGAATCTCTTCTAAAGGACACACTTGTGAGAATAACGAGTTTCGTAGATCTTCGAGCCATCGTAAGTAAACTATATTGTTTACATGGTTAGCAACATCAATATCGTATGTGTTTACTTTAATTTCCAGTTCTACCGATAGAGGAGTTTCATTTTTAAAATATTGAATTGATTCATGTTTCATTTCTTTATACCATTCATGGTTAAGTTTAAGATGAGATTATTGTTGATTGCAATTAATTCATGATTATGTAGTAGTTGACCATTAAATAGAACATTAATTATAAAACGAATTAGTAGTTAGATATTTCTCTTATGTGGTTTATCATTATACCTGATTAAATTAAAAGGGAATAAGTAGTATTCGTTTAAAGATGATAATTACTATTCATTAAAATCCAAGTGAGTAAATAAAAAGCCCAATAGCTAACCCAAATACCAAATTGAATATTTTTATTTTTAGCGAATCTTTAATAGAATACGAAAGCATTGGCAGCATTCCATGTCCATCTTGAACAATTGAACTTGTAAATAAAACGGAGAAGGGTATTACCCCTTTCGCGAAAAGCATAACGAAAAGTAAATGGGGTCCCGATTCTGGTATAATTCCAATCAAAGCACTAAGAACTAAAATCCAAATCATATATTCAGAACCAATACTTTTGAGATCAATAAAAATCATTGAATATTCAACTAGCAACAAAGTGCCAAATGTCCAAAGAAATGTTTTTACTAAATGGCCTTTTATTATATGAGCCCAAATGTGTTCCTTCAAATAATGTCTGTATCCTTTTTCTTCGGAGTGAAACTGTTTGATCTCGCAATCAGTACATGTTTTAATATTAAATATTTTGACAAGGTAATCAGTAAGATATCCGACAGCGATTCCAAGAATAACAAGAATTATAAACATCATGATTGCCGTTTTGGGAAACATCGCCAACATTATAAACTGTTCATCTCCTGCTGTCGCAAACATTAAGCCGGTTAGGGCACCAAAGCTTATCATACCATGAATGTATAGTGATACTCCCGCAAAGGAGCCAAGACACCCTGGAGCCGCACCAAGAATGGATGCGAGAATATATTGTTTCCACTTTTTGCCCCCTTTAAGTAGTAACTCTAATTTGCCTTTTGTTCGTACATTGATAAGATCAACGGAGATCATCATCACTAGAACAAATATTGTAATCTTTAATGATTCAATAAAAACATTATAAAATAATTTCATAACAATTATCCACTGAAATAGATAATGTGTTTACTTGAGGAAGCAAGGCAGTTATAAAATCTCAAACTTATATCTCCACTATTTTACCCGCACCCACTTTAACATAGTTTTTACCAAATAAATTTTTGAAGTTACTTCGAGCAATCTCACCCGTGCAATGTGTCGGAGCAACTGTTAGAATATCCATATCATATATTTTTTGGGCGGTAGTATTAATTTCTTCATCACTTAGTTTGTGGAGATGAAATCCACCCAAAACCATATAAATTAATTCATCAGGAAATTCCACCTTCACCTTATTAATTATTTGTATTATTCCAGGATGTGCGCACCCTGTAATAACAATAAGCCCATTTGTAGAATTAATTATCAGCGACTGCTCCGGAATTACTCCGCTAATTTCACCTAGAGTAAAAACGTTGGCTGCAAATTGCGCAAAGTTATTAGAGGCAATTGGTTCCGCGCCAGAATTTTTAATAATATCAATTAAATCAACCGGAAAGGATTGGGGGTAATAGACTTTTACTTTGTTATTTATACCAAGAAAATCTTTTATTCCCCCCGTATGATCTTTATGCAGGTGGGATAAAAAAACAATTGTAACACTACTCGGGTCTATTCCTAGCAACTTCATATTTGCTAAAAGTATTTTCCCATTCCCGCCACTATCAAAGAGTATTGATTCTTCATCTGTCTCAATCAAACATGAAAAACCCAAATCGGTTTCTAATTTTTCGTTGAATTGGTTGTTATCATAAAGGACTGTCAGCTTTAATTTCGTTTTCATCACTAACTCTTTTTGTTAATTATTTGTCAAATTCTCTTTATCTAAAATTTTTAGATTATTATGGTAATAGCACTGCGGCAGTAATTACGGTAGTCCACAATCCTCTCTTTGCACCTTCTGCTGTTTGCGTAACGTTAAAAGTACGAACTATTTTTCCGGACATTTTAAAGACTTGTTCTCTTTCATTCCAATCAGTTTCAGAATCAAACTCGACACCAAGAGTTGTAGCTAACATTTGAGCGGCTAAATCTTCAGCATATTCGCCGGCTATTTTTTCCTTTACACCGAATGGATGATACTCGGAGAGATAGCCATACTGCTTTCCGTTAGCTGGAATTGCTACACCAATCGAAGCCGCGATTAAACGATTAGGTTCATTTGTTGAGTTACGTGCCATGACAGCAAATGTAATTTGGCCGGGACTGATTTCTTTTAATCCTACTTGCTTTGGAACAATTTTGCATCCGGGCGGAAAGATACTGCTAACCATTACAAGATTACAGATTTCAATACCGGCGTTTCTTAGCGCCGCTTCAAACGAACTTAAATACTCTTTGTGTCTCCCCACACCTTTTGTAAAAAATATTTTTGTTGGAACGTACAATTGAGATCTCCTTTTATTTAGATAAAAAAGTATTTATTGCATCCTTCAATATTATTGTTGACTTAAAGCCATCAACTATTTTTATTCCACCTCTCTTAAGGGATTCCTCAGCTTTATCTCCAACATGACCGGTGAGTAAAACTTCAGCACCTTTACTGATGATTAACTCGGCTGCTTTAGGCCCGGCACCGCTTTGCATTTGTTCGCCTAGATTTGATACAGCTTCAAACTTCATAGTATCAGAATCTACAATTATAAAGTATTGGCAGCGCCCAAATTGTTCACTTACCAGCGCATTCATTGATCCGCCTGTTGATGTTATTGCAATTTTCATTTAGTAATTCCTTTTAAATTATTTATTTGATTTGTAATATTTATCCAAATGTTCTCGACTTGCTTTCCAATCTCATGGTTGAATTCAATAATAGTTTTACCAAGCTGCAGTGAACTAACAAAATCATGATGAAAGGGAAGGTAGCCCAAAATATTAATTTTATTCTCATCAGCTATATTTTTGATAATTCCGGTTACTTCTAAATTCAAATCAAACTTATTTATGATAATACCATGCGCATATTTCATTGTCTTCAGCAGTTCGATTAGTCTTTTCAAATCATGTAATCCAGAAAGAGTTGGTTCAGTTACAATAACAACAAAGTCGGTACCGGAAAGACTGGCATTTACAGGACAACCGATTCCGGGCGGTCCATCAATAATTATCCACTCATTTGTTTCCGAAACATTATTGGATGCTGCCTTTTTTATTTCACTAACCAGTTTCCCAGAGTTACCTTCTCCCGGTAAAAGTTTTGCGTAAAAAAACTTGGATTTATCTACCAGTAAACCGGAATAAAAATCTCCCGACTTATGGTAATCGAATGAAATTGCTTGTTCGGGACAAACCCTCACACAGAATCCACAGCCTTCACAGCTGATCGTAACGACTTTATAATTTTTTATAGCCTCAAATCTGCAGACCTCCTCACATAATCCACACTCGCGGCAATTATCAGAATTTATAACAGCTTTTTTCCCGCCATAGAATTCATACCCCCCTTCTATTTGTGGTTTTAATAACAGAAATAAATTTGCGGCATCAACGTCGCAATCAACAACAATTTTGTTTTTTATCAATTTAGAAATAGAAGCGGTAAAAGTAGTTTTACCAGTTCCACCTTTACCGCTTAAAACAAGTACTTGAGAATAATTTTGAATTTTATTCACAGTTTAATTACTCTATTCTTTTATAATTGATTTAAGAACTTTTTCTTTATCTAATTTTTTAGAACAGAAGAACCAATCCTGGCAAACCAAATCATCTTTACCTTCCATTCTTTCTTTTGCGGCGCCGCAAGAACCGGCAGGAGAAATAATCACATCGTCACCAGGTTGCCAGTCAGCAGGAGTAGCAACTGAAAAGTTATCAGCGGTTTGAAGTGCAATAACTACTCGATACAGTTCATCAAAATTTCTGCCGAGGCTTAGTGGATAATAAATTATCGTTCTGATAATACCTTTAGGATCAATTACAAAAACCGCTCTTACTGCTTTTGTAGAACTTTCACCAGGCTGAATCATTCCATATTTTGTAGCAATTTCCATTGTGATGTCTTCAATTAAAGGGAAGTTAACTTCAACATTTTTCATCCCCTTATATTCAATTTTTTCTTTGATTGTTCTTAACCATGCGATGTGACTATATATTCCGTCTATTGATAAACCAACCAGCTTGCAATTGGCTTTTAAAAATTTATCCTCTAGATATGCGAATGTTATGAATTCGGAAGTACAAACCGGAGTAAAATCTGCGGGGTGGCTAAAAAGTATTACCCAACTACCGGCGTACTGTTCAGGAAAGTTGATATCACCTTGTGTTGTTACAGCTTTGAAGTCTGGCGCCTTTTCACCGATGCGAGGCATAGATTGAACTTGAGATCCCATATTGTTTTCCATTTCCTACTCCTTTTTAATTTAATTAGATATTGTTTTTTGTACTGCAACTATTGTGTGAATCTACTTCACAATGTTTTTGAATTCTTCATTCATTTTTGTTAAGAATATTGATGGCATTTCTCCATTTGAATAATCTACCGCGATCCCTTTATCGAACGGAATTTTCATCAAAATATTTATTCTCTGTTCATTTAAATAATTTTCAAGATCCGTGTAAGATTTTTCATATTTATTTATTACAACGCCATATGGAATTTTTAGAACTTGCAAAACTTCAATTGCGAGATTCAAATCATGCAATCCAAATGGACTGGATTCAGTGACGAGTATGCAAAAATCAGAATCTTTTACCGCCTCAACCATCGAACAAGAAGTTCCTGGAGGAGAATCAATAATATTCAATTTATCTGGTTGAATATTTTTTTTAACATCCTTAATCACCGGCGAAGCCGAAGCTTCACCCACATTTAATACCCCATCATAAAACTTTATATTGTTCCATGCAGAGAATCCTTCTCTAACTACTCCAATCTTTTTCTTTACTTCACTGATTGCTTTTTCGGGGCATAAATATTCACACGTACCACATGCATGACAGAGTTCATCGATAAGCAATATTTCCGAACCCAAATTAATTAATGCATGAAACTCACAAACTTGCGCACATTTACCGCAAGTATTGCATTTGGAATAATCAATCCTTGGAAGACTCTTTGTCGATGGAGCTTCCTTATGAAATTGAGGATGGAGTAGAATATGTCCGTTTGGTTCTTCTACATCACAATCGATGTAAACACTTCCGTGATTAACAAATGCTAGACTTGTCGCAATCGTAGTTTTACCTGTTCCTCCTTTGCCCGATGCGATAGATATTATCAATTCAATTCCTTAATGACAATTGTGACTATGATTATGATCATGTTTACATGCCTCGTAACCATTAAGTTTACCTTGTAAAAAACTAGTTATCGCTTCTTCAAAAAGAAGTCCCGGTGCTGTTATTATGTCAATTCCGAATGACAAAAAATTTGAAACTGCTTTTTGTCCCATTCCGCCTGCAATAATTGTATTTACATTGAATTGTTTTACATATCCAGGCAGCTGGCAAGCTCCGCTGTGTTCACCAACTAAGGGATTAAAAAATGTTTCGGTCTTGTGAATTTGATTTTGTTCATCTAGTTCGCAAACATAAAATTTTGAACATCTTCCAAAATGTTCCGCTACTCTTTCTTCAGCACCGCTTTCTTCAATTGCAACAGCTATTCTTTGATTCATATTTCTTCCTATATATTTTTAATTAATGTCGTTTACCGTGTCTCTCTCTATTCCTACCTGAGAAATGCTTCTTATTTATAAAATCTATTTGCTCTATTTTTTCTTCCTTAACTAAGTGGATAGCTTTGTGGGCATTTCCGTCTTTGTAATGATAAACTTTTATGTTAGCCGATGTAAAAAACCTATAAGGATTTATACCAATCTTTTTAACTATTACAGCATCAACGTTTTTTTCAATAAGAAATCTTACTGATTGTATCCCTACTCCACCCAATTCGTTTGCGAACGGGTTAGAAATAATTTCTTCCGAATCATCTTCTGTATTGTGAATCAAGAAGAATTTACTTCTTCCAAAAATTTCAGAAATAGGAGATGATTTTTCTGGTTTCTCTATCGCAACGGCTATTTTTCCTGCTATGCGTGATTTCGACTCATTCAACATTTATTATTTCTTTCCAAATCCTCTTCCGCGACCTCTTCCTTGGCCTTTTCCTGCTCCTCCGCCGCCGCGAGGTTTTCCACCGTGCCCAAGTCCCGATACTACATTTGCGCTATCAGTTGCTTTTTCTGTTGTTTTATCAGGTTGATTTTTTTGAGTACTCGAACAGCGCCCTTTCCCTCTTCCGGTCATTGCGCCTTGTCCTTGTGGACCAGTTCCATTTAAGTTTGGCATAGTGTCTCCTCTTTTATGAATTTTAATTGTTCAATCATATGAAAGTCTTATATCTTTGTTTGTTAGTATTGGTTCAATAATTTCTTTCAATTTTTTAGATCCCCATGTTTTTAATTCGGAATGTGTAAGAAAATATTTTTCCGGAATCGGGTGAGTACCAACTACCACGTTCATCCCATATTTTGATTCTATAAACTTTTTAAAGTGATCGATGTATGGGCAAGGAGGGTAACCCACAACCATTCCGGTTGCAAAGTGAATAACTTCAGCGCCATTCTTCTTTAATTCCTCAGGTGCGTATTCAATATTGCCGCCGGGGCAGCCACCGCAAGTGGTGTAACCGATAAGTTCAACATCATTTTCTTTATAAATATCAAACGCACCAACTCTTTCTTTTATAGATCTAAAACACTTACCCCCCGCACAGCTTTTGTATCTGTCGCAAATTATAATTCCAATTTTAATTTTATCTTTCATGAAAATTATCCCATCTTATTTAGCTATTAATTCAACTTGATAATGCTGTTCAATTGAATTTGCTATTGATTTAAACACATTTGTCACTTCACAATTAGGTTTTTCAAGAACGATTGGTTTACCGTTATCGCCCAGAATGCGCGCATCAATATCAATTGGGATAGAGCCGAGAAAAGGTAAATTATATTTTTTGGCCAGTTTTTCACCACCGCCAACCCCAAATATTTCAACCACCGCATTACAACGAGGGCATATAAATCCCGCCATATTCTCTATTATACCTATAAATGGAATTTCTAATTTTTTCGCCATATCTATCGCACGTTCGGCGTCGATAACCGAGACTTCCTGCGGAGTAGTTACAATAACTGCGTAATCGGGTTTCATCTGCTGCGCTATTGTTAAAATTTCATCACCGGTTCCGGGAGGTAAATCAGCAATCAGATAATCAAGCTCGCCCCATTCAACATCGGCAAGAAACTGGTTAATTACTTTTGAGCGCATGGGCCCACGCCAAATCAATGCTTGTCCGTCTTTTAATAAACTTGCCATCGAAATCATTTTAGCTCCATATTTTTCAAACGGAATCATTTTAGAATCTAGTATAATTAACTCATTATCGATCCCTAGCATTTTAGGAACATTTGGACCGGTAATATCCGCATCAAGAATACCGGTTGAATAGCCCTCTGTTTGTAAAGCATAAGCAAGGTTCACACTAACAGTAGTTTTACCAACACCCCCTTTGCCACTAAAGACTGCGATACGGTGTTTTATCTTTGCTACATTTTCTACTATTCTTTTTTCTTCTTCTTCAAGTGCTTTTTGTTTTTCTTGATTGTCCATTAGTTACCCTTATGTATTATGTTAATTTATATACTATGCTACCCACTGATCTGTTCATGCAAATTCTTATTTCAATTTTTAACACATTTACCCTACTAAGTCTTTCTTAAAACTAAATTGTTAAACCGCTACCAGCCGTCTGATAAGTATTGTCAATTGCATAAAATATTTCTCTGTTGTGAATGACTTTTTTAACAGTTCGGCTTAGAAGCAAATTTTGCAGAACTTGTTGATCTTTT
Source organism: Melioribacteraceae bacterium (assembly GCA_019638015.1). Taxonomy (NCBI): domain Bacteria; kingdom Pseudomonadati; phylum Ignavibacteriota; class Ignavibacteria; order Ignavibacteriales; family Melioribacteraceae; species Melioribacteraceae bacterium. Next base: position 1,202,631 of record JAHBUP010000001.1, read on the forward strand.
TCGTTTTTTAAGAACTGATTAACCGCGTCAACTCTGACCGGATGGAGAGCTAGCAAACCTAACAACTCATTTTCAAAATCATCAGTCGCGAAAAATTCTTCAGTCTCGGGACAACATAACATTGTTGATTTTTTAATTTTACTTTTAATCAATTTCGATAATTGTTGTAGAGTTTCGGCCTCAGGACATTCTGCATAGCTTTCTGCCGGAGGATATCGTGGCGTCATAAAATATGATTGATCGTATTTTAGTGTGCTGAAGAATTGATATAGCTGTTCAATTTCTTCAGCGTTATCATTAATGTTTTTAATCAGCATTGTCTCGGTGGTAAGTATTCCCTGATAATAATTTGAGAACCGTTTAATTCCTTCAAGTATCTTGTTGTAATCTAATCTGCGGTGTGGTCTATTTAACCTTAACCAGGTTCCCTCGTTCACTGTATCTATTTTGAGGGAGACATAATCGGCATACATTAGATTTTCCTGGATGTTATCTTTCCACAACAGGGAAGAATTTGTGAAAACAGCAATCTTGTAGCCGAATTCACGAAGAAGTAAAATTTCTGACGGAAGATTTGCATCAAGAGTCGGAGCCCCGCTTCCTGCAAAAACTATGTAGTCAATTTTTTCCCCATGTTCTTCCAATTCCGACAATTTTTTTCTAACTGACAAATGAAGTTCGTAAGGGGATAAGCAATTTGTTGAACAAATGGAGCAACATGATGTATCTCCTGATGGACAATAGATGCAGTTGTATGAGCAGGTTTTTGATTTTAAATTGTTTATTCCAAGGACGGAGCCTAATCTTCTTGATCTGACAGGTCCAAATACCACATGACATTTCAATGATTTGTTAGAGAGTATGCCACTTTCCAATTTTACGCAAATTGACTCAACTCGCTCTTTAAACCAAGATTTCACTCCATCCTTCATGATCAGAAAACTCCTTGCAAAATTTAGCTATGCTGTAATATTACCATAATCGTTCCAATCAAATAGTTCGATTATTGCGCTAATTGTTATTTTCTGATGCGCAATGCTTTGCATATTTGCTATGATGATTGCAAGGATATTGCATGAATGCAACTATCTGTCTATTTTGCATACAAGTTTTGAGGTAAGCAATGAGCGAAGTACAAAAGATTATAGATAAAAATAAAGAAGCGGTTATCATTCCGGATGGAATTGCGGTAATCGGCAAAGATTTAAAATTAATTGTTTTTAATGAAGCCGCTTCTCGAATCACATTTTATGAAGAAGATGAAATTATTGGTCTTGATTGCACTATTCTTTTCTCTGAATGTTTGCATGAGCTAAAATTTGTTTCAGAATCATTAATGAATAATCGCACGTTTACAAATCTGGCAATTAACATTACCGACAAAAGAGGAAATGTTAAAAATGTACTCGCATCAATTACTCCTATAACAAAAGATGACTCCGTCTTGAGTGTGGTTTTTGTCTTTCGTGATACTAAAGAGATGCTTTCCTTATCCGATGAACTAGAGGAGAGAACATCGGAACTTATTGATCAAAAGAACAAATTGGATGCAATCTTTAACAGCAATATTGAGGGAACGTTTACAATCGATAATGATTGGAATGTTACTTCATTTAATAATTCGGCGGAAAAGATTACTGGATATAAAAAATCCGAAGCTGTAGGTAAAAAATGCTGGGATATATTTAATTCCTCTTTATGCCGGAATGGTTGTCATATGGAACAGACCATTCGAAAAGGAAAACCAATGATTGGAAACGAACTCGAAATTCTGCATAAAGGAGGTAAGAAAATTCCAATCCGCCTGAATTCCGGAATTCTGATTAATAATAGAAAAGAAAATATTGGAGCGGTTGAAACATTTATTGATATATCGGAAATCAGAAATTTATCTGAGCATCTAAATGAATTTTTTAAGTATGAAAATATAGTTGGTAGAAATAAAGAGATCACCCAAATATTCTCGGTGCTTGAAAGCGTGGCACAAACCGATTCATCGGTTTTAATTACCGGAGAGAGTGGAACCGGTAAAGAGTTGGCCGCAAGGGCAATTCATTTAAATAGTTCAAGGAGAACAGGCCCCTTTATTGCCGTTAATTGCAGCGCGTTCGTTGAATCACTAATTGAAAGTGAATTATTTGGACATGAAAAGGGAGCTTTTACCGGAGCAATTAAAACAAAGATTGGACGGTTCGAATTGGCACAAGGGGGAACTTTATTTTTGGATGAGATTGGTGATCTATCTATTGCCGTTCAAACAAAATTATTAAGGGTTCTAGAGACTCGTGAGTTTGAACGAGTGGGTGGAAATAAATCTATTAAAATGGAAACAAGAATAATAGCCGCGACCAACAAGAATTTTAATGAAGAAATTTCAGCGGGTAGATTTCGAGAAGATCTCTTTTATAGAATAAATGTGATTAATATTCATTTGCCACCTCTTAGAGAAAGAATGGATGATCTTCCACTACTCGTAAATCATTTTATTCAAAGTTTTAACAAAAAATTCAATAAGAATATTAAACAGTTTTCATCCAATGCTTATGATATTTTAATGGAATACGATTGGGCGGGAAATATTCGGGAATTGGAAAATGTTATTGAGCATTGTTTTGTATTATGCAATAGTGACATAATTCAAGTTGAGTGTCTTCCAAAAAGATTAAGAGAAGCTGAAAGAAATAAGATTTCTAGGAAAAATGCCGATCCTCCAACAGGATTTTCCGAAGTCGAAAAAGGATTTATAATTTCAGTATTAGAAAAAAATAATTGGAATAGAACAAACGCGGCTAAGGAATTAAAGATCGACACATCAACGTTGTGGCGAAAAATGAAAAAATTCAAAATTCTACGATAAACTAAAAAGAAAGATTTGTTGAATTTTCTTTCATTAATCTCTTATTAAAATTAAAAAGGATGAGCTGAGCCGGAAATGAAAATTCTAAAATGAATTTTTATTTATTCAGAGATGTTATTAATTGCAAAAAATAGATAAGATAAAAGGTAAGTAGTATGAACAGAAGAGACTTCATTAAAATTAGTTCGCTGGCGGGAAGCGCCCTCGCAATTTCACCCATGCCGCTATTTATGGCTGATAATGTAAATAAAAAGTATGCTAACGATATTGTAACTCTTGGGAAAACGGGTATCAAAGTTTCACGATTAGCAATGGGAACCGGTACCCACGGAATTAACAGAACTTCAAATCAATCGAGAAAGCTTGGAGTTAAAGGACTGGCAGATTTGCTGAATATTGCATTTGATAAAGGAATAAATTTCTGGGATTCCGCTGATCAGTATGGAACTCATCCACACTTAAAAGAAGCGTTAAAAAATATTCAACGAGATAAAGTAGTAATATTATCAAAAACCCATGCAACAACCGAAAAGGAAATGAGAGATGATCTTGACCGTTTTCGTAAAGAAATTGGAACAGACTACATTGATATAATTCTTCTACATTTTATGACCGATCCTAAATGGCCGGAAAAGAAAAAGGGTGCTATGGAAATTTTGGCTAAAGCTCGTGAGGAAGGTATAATTCGAGCTCATGGAGTTTCCTGCCACTCACTTGGAGCATTGGAAGCCGCAGCAAATTCGGATTGGGTACAGATTGATCTTGCCCGTATAAATCCATTTGGTGCTTCAATGGATGCCGATGTACCGACGGTGGAAAAAATTCTTAAAAGAATGCATGCTGATGGAAAAGGTATTGTTGGTATGAAAATTTTTGGCGGAGGACAATTAGTTAATAAAGTTGATGAGTGTTTGAAATATGTACTAAAACAAGATTTTGTTGATGCTTTTACAATCGGGCAGGAGAATCAAGCTCAACTTGAAGATTTATTGGTAAGAATTCCGGCGGTAAGCATATCTAAAAATTAATAATGAATATTTACAAGAACTATTTTTATTGATGATTATAGTTTAGAATACTTTCTGCCATACCCTCAAAAACAAAATGATGAAAGGGAAGAACTGAATACCAATACAATCTTCCTAATAAACCCCGTGGACGAAAAGTAGCCGTCTGTTTGAGATATTTATTTTCATCTTCTTTATCTATTTTGAATTCGAGCCAGGCTTCACCCGGCAGTTTCATTTCAGCATAAAGCAGAAGCCGTTTATTATTTTTATCGGCTACAAGTACACGCCAAAAATCGAGTGTATCGCCAGCATAAATTTCCGATTTATTTGTTCTTCCTCTTCGTAATCCCACCCCGCCAAATATTTTGTCAATAAAACCTCTTAAAACCCAGAGCCAATTTGAATAGTACCAACCCCGCTCACCACCAATTGCCCAAATATTCTCTAAAACTTTTTCATCATCATTTTTAATCTTTTTTTTCCTCTTGTCAATAAAACAACCATTCGTAGGTATGTTAATATTTTCGAGAAGTGAATTGCCGGAGTAACTTGAGATCAATGAATCTTTCCAGCTGGAAATAACATTATTCTGTTCTATTTTTTGAAATGCCAATTGAACAGCATCTTTATAAGTTAGTGGATTAATGTTCAGGATTTTTTCGAGATCATTATTTTTTGCGATCACTTCAATTTTCATACTATTAACTAGATTAACAGCCAATTTATATGAAGTTGATGTAACAAAATAGAGCCAGTAAGATGATAGGCGCGGCGTCATTACCGGTACTGTTGTAATAAATCTTTTTAATCCTCTCACTTCTGCAAATTGTAACAGCATTTCTTTATATGAAAGAATATCAGATCCGCCTATATCATAAGATTTATTATACAACTCGGGTTTTAATAAAACTCCGGTTAAGTACTCGAGCACATTTCTAATTGCAATTGGTTGATGTTTTGTGTTCAACCATTTCGGGGTTATCATAATTGGCAATTTTTCTACGAGATCTCTAATAATCTCAAATGAAGCACTTCCCGAACCAACAATTATTCCGGCTTTCAATGTAGTCAGTGGTATTTTACTTTTACCTAAAATTTCTTCAACTCTTTTTCTTGATGCCAAATGTTTAGAAAGTTTTTGTTCGTTCGACATCCCCCCAAGGTATATAATTTGTTTTATTGAGCTACCTTCCACAAGTTTTAGAAAATTATTAGCGGAGAGTTCTTCCAATTTCTCAAAATCAGTGAGGTTAGAACTCATTGAGTGAATAAGATAATATGCGGCATCAATATCATGTAAAATTTCAGGAGAAGAATTTTCTTTCAGAAAATCTATTTCATATAAAATTATTCTCGAGTTTTTATAAACTCCTTCAGGTGGGAAACGTTTTTTATCCCTAACACAGCAAACAACTTCATGCCCTTGTTCCAAAAGCAGAGGAAGTAATCTTTTCCCAATATAGCCGTTAGCACCGGTCAACAAAATTTTCATAACTATTATCTCAAAGTCTCACAAATAATTTTATAAAGAATAATATAATGAAGCACCGGGCCCAACTGGCAATCCAAACGCAAACCATACAATAAAAAGTAAAGTCCATATTATAAAGAAAACAATAGTGTAAGGCAGCATAACTGAAATAAGTGTTCCTATACCTGCATTTTTATCATACTTATTTATAAAAGTAATAATAAGCGCGAAGTAAGACATCATTGGAGAAATTATATTTGTAACACTATCGCCAACTCTGTATGCGGCTTGCACCAGCTCAGGTGAATAACCCAATAACATAAACATTGGAATAAAGATTGGGGCCATAATTGCCCATTTAGCTGATGCGCTTCCAATAAAAAGATTAATAATGGCAGTCATTATTATAAACATTATCATCAATGGAATTGGACCTAGTCCCGAGTATTTTAATAATTGAGCTCCCTCAACTGCTAAAATCTGACCGAGATTAGTCCAGTTAAAAAACGCAACAAATTGTGCGGCAAAAAATACAAGAACAATATAGGAACCCAGAGTTTCCATTGATTTATTCATTCCTTTAATCACATCATTATCGGACTTAATTGTTTTTGCGCCAATTCCATAGGCCAATCCTGCCACTAATCCACCAAGGAAAATAAACGCAACTATCCCGCTTAAGAATGGGGATTTAAGAATACTTCCGGTTTTGGGATCTCTCAAGAAACCATTTTCTGGAATGATTCCAATTAAAATAATACCAAGGAATATTGTAACGGCGATTCCGGCATACACTAATCCGGTTTTTTCATTCATTGATAATTCTTTTATCTCTTCAACTTCAGTCGTTCCCTGGTAGCTGCCTAATCTTGGAATTACAATTTTCTCGGTTATCCATGTTCCTGCCGCCGCAATAAAAAAAGTTGAAACAAAAAGAAAGTAATAATTTGCTGCTGCGTTAACTTCATAAGCTGGATTTATTATGTGTGCTGCTTCCTGAGTTAAACCTGCAAGGAGGGGATCAATTGTTCCAAGAAGAAGATTAGCACTGTACCCGCCGGAGACTCCAGCAAATGCCGCGGCTAATCCGGCAATTGGATTTCGCCCGACTGCTAAAAATATCATCGCTGAAAGGGGAACTAGCAATACATATCCAATTTCACTTGCTGTGTTGGACATGATGCCGGAAAATACAATTACAAACGTTAGTAATTTTTTAGGGGCTTTAATAACCAGCAAACGCAATGATGTTCCTATCAATCCGCTGTGTTCTGCAACAGCAATTCCTAATAGTGAAACAAGCACAGTCCCTAGTGGTGCAAACGCGGTAAAATTGGTGATTAAATTTGCAATTATTTTGTGAAGTCCTTCAATCGAGAGAAGACTTATAGGTCTTATCACTTTATCAGAGCCGGGGAGTGTTACCGAAATATTAAACTGGGAAACAAACCAGGAAAGTATGATTACGCCAAAAGCGAAAAGTGCAAATAATGTTGTGGGATTTGGTAATTTATTTCCAACTTTCTCAATCGCTGCTAATGATTTTTCTATCAAACTCTTTGAGTTTGCCATTCTTCCTCTCTATTTGTGAATTATCTTAATAACATATTTTTTCCCTAAACTATTCCCAATTAAATACCTTTTTTCACTTTTATTTAGCAAAATCTACTCAATTCACTGATGAATTAAATGAAGTAAACTATTTCGACGAAATAATAGTTAGCTAATCTATCTTTTCAAAAGGAGTCAAATATGAATAAGACTCAGAGGTACATTGTAAGTGGCTTTATTGTAACCGTAATAGTTTTATTAATAATTTGGATTTCTGCTGGTTCTGAAATCTTTACTAAAACTCAAGTTTTAGTTGAAAGGAAGGATGAACTTTTTGGCTGGACCGAAAAAGTATGGGAGGATAAATTTATTTGGGGACTTGATCTAACCTTAATTTTGGCTTTTTGTAGTGCTATCATCACCGGATCATTATTTTTTCTTTTTAGAACCAAAAAACGATGAACTATCTTATTATCAAGAATGTTTCTATCTTATATAAATGGAGCTGTGATGAAGAAGTTAGTTAGAATTTCTTTTTTAGCACTAATAATCATCAACACAATACAAGCGCAATCATTTAAAACCGATATAAAAAATCCTTCAAAATTTATATTTAGTGATAAGATAGAAGGCAATCAAATAACATTTTCTAGTTCAACCCCATTAGAAGATTTCACCGGCTCAGCAAGTTCTATTTCGGGAGAGGTTTTTTTTAACCAAGCTGATTTTTCAAAATCGCTCAAAGGTACTTTTACAGTAAAAGTGAAATCGATCAACACAGGAATAGGATTACGAAACAAGCATCTTCAAAGTAAGGATTGGCTCAACGAACCAAAATTTCCCGATATCACTTTTGAGTTAAAATCAATAACAGATTTAAAACAAATTTCTGATAATAAACTATCCTTTAAAGCAATTGGCACTTTTACATTAAAAGGTAAACAAAAAGAGATAGCGGCTGATGTTGAATCGGTATTGCTTGCTGAAAATGAACAGACAAAAAAGAGAGCCGCTGGAGATTTGTTAGGTTTAACCGCAAAGTTTGTAATCAATCTTTCTGACTTTGGAGTGAATAATAATTTGGTGGGAAATAAAGTAGCCGAAAAAATTGATGTGAATGTGAATTTGATAGGTTCAAACAAGCTATAATCTATTAGATGGTCTCTTCTAATAGTAAGAGGGCAACTTGCATGGTTGAGGCCAACAATTCTAAATTAAGTTGAGGTAAGCATGAATAAATTGTTAACGATTTTATTTTTACTTTTATTACAAATCTCATCAAACATATATTCACTGCCACGATTTTCTCTCCGTTTAAATGATAACTGCGCACAATGTCATGTTAATCCATCCGGCGGGGGAATGAGGAATGAAGATGGAATAAATTTCGGTAAAAATGTAATTAGTATGATTTCCCCACGTGATAGCGAATTTTTAATGTCTCCTAAAATCTCTGAAAATATTTCGATAGGAATAGATTACAGATCCCAGTTCCTCTATTCGGGGGAAAGAAAAAGAGGTGATTTTCATGATATGAGTGGAAGCGCATATTTAAATATTAGTGCATCAGAAAAAATTGATATTAGCGCAAGGTATGATTTTGTTCAGGATATATGGGAAGCTTACGCGGTAGCAAAAATTCTTCCTAATAATAGTTATATAAAAGCGGGTTCCTTTATTCCTTATTTTGGAATTAGACACGATGACCACACAGCATATACTCGAGGAGGGGATTATGGGTTGTTATTTTCTCAAGGTACCATTCAAGGATTGATTTATAATCCTCTTTATGTGGAAACCGGAATTGAGATTGGCGCTAATTTGAGTGATAATGCTTTTTGGACGACAAGTGTGGGAAAAGCAAAATTCAACTCAATCTTTTCCTCTGATCCAACTTTCACAACCAGATTTGAATTTACACCATCAATCGATCTCTTAAATTTTTTAATTGGCGGGTCATTCGCATCAACAAAAACAAAAATATTTAATGATATCACTGGAGCTTTGAATGTGCTGTCAACAAAACTATATGGAGGTTTTGCTGGAATTGGATTTGATAGATTCTCATTAATGGGGGAATATGATTTAGCTGATGATTATTTGGGAAGCGGGGTAAAATCGAATGCGTTAATGGTTGAGGCGGCGTATCAAATATTGGTTGGTTTAGAGGCAGTAGTGAGATATGATAGGTTCGATCCCAATAGCAATTTGAATCACGATGCTTTCTCACACCTAATATTTGGTTTTGAATTTTTTCCCTATAGTTTTATTGAGTTAAGACCACAATTTCGAATTAACAAACATGAGACTAGAGGTGAAAGCAATTCTATAGTTATGCAGTTTCACTTTTGGTATTAATTTTAAAAACTTAACAAGGATAAGTTATGATTAAAAATATATACAAGCTGGTTCTGATAGCTGTAATCTTACATTCAATTGAAACCCAAGGAAGAGATTGGAGAACAAATCAATTGCCAAACGGAAGTAAATTCTCTTGTTCAAATTGTCATGTAAATCCTAATGGAGGAGGTACATTAAATAAATTTGGGGAGGAGGTAAGCAAGTTAGTTACTGTCGGAGGTACACAAAATTTTTGGTCTGCCACATTAGCCAAAATAGATTCGGATGGTGATGGAAAAACAAATGGTGAAGAATTGGGAGATCCCGAAGGACTTTGGAGAACCGGGCAGACTAATCCAGGAGTATTTGCCTCAATTACAAATCCGGGAAATCCAAATAGCGTTACTTCGGTGGAGCAAGTTGCCGGGTTACCAAGCGAATTTAAACTTGAGCAAAACTTTCCTAATCCATTTAATCCAGAAACAATAATTAATTATCAAGTAGCGGAAATTAGCAATGTCAAATTAACCATTTATGATTTGCTGGGAAAAGAAGTGTCAATTCTTGTGAATAAGGTGCAATCTCCAGGCTATTACAGCGCAAAATTTTCAGCTGACAATTCTCAAATATCTACTGGAATATTTATTTATCGACTGGAGGTAGATAAAGTTATCCTCACGAAAAAGATGATGTTAATCAAATAAAAATCCAATTTAGCAGAAATTTAGGGGCATCTTAATTGATGCCCTTTCTAAATTACCTACCGACCTTCTCGAAATTTCAAAAAAAAATTAAAAATATTAAAAATTATTTGTATGGATAAAATATTATCGATATATTTATATCGATAATAAAATAGCGATATGTAAAATGATTGAAAATGAGATTTTAATTGAAAAAGAAACCAAAATGATTCCGGAACCCACTTTACGAAGATTCCCTAAATATATTCATCTTCTTAAACGAATTAAAAAGGAATCGACCAATTATATATCAAGCACTACAATTGCCGAAGAATTGGGACTTGATTCAATTCAAGTTAGAAAGGATTTGGCGATTACGGGAGTAATTGGCAAGCCAAAACTGGGATTTGATATAGATGAGCTAATTGAAACTCTCACCCATATACTTAACTGGGATAATGTAACAGATGCATTTCTTGTAGGTGCCGGAAGTCTTGGCTCTGCAATCCTTGGCTATAAAAACTTTGGTGCATATGGATTAAATATAGTTGCCGCATTCGATAATGATCCATCTAAGATTGGTAATATGGTAAATGGAATTGAAGTCTTGCCAATTGAAAAATTGGGAGATATGATTGAACGGATGCATATAAATATTGGTGTTATCACTTCGACTCCAGAATCTGCGCAAAAAATTGCAGATACAATGGTGGATGCAGGCGTAACTGCAATCTGGAATTTTGCCCCCCGTCATCTAAAATTACCTTCACATATTATTGTCGAAAATGCTCAGCTTTCCTACTCGCTGGGTGTTCTCACGCATAAACTCGCTCAACAAATAAAAAGGGAATGATCCTTTTCTAAATTGAGTAAATTCTGAAAACTATTCAAATCAAAAAACACAGAGAAAATTAATATCCAAAACCAGCAATAATGGAGATGTTATGAGTACAAATACGACAAACGAATCGGTTATGGCAAGAAAATTTGAACAGGTATGCGAAATACTTGAACGTAACAATTATGATTCAAATAAGCTGATACCGATTCTTCAGCAAGTTCAGGAAGTTTATAGATACCTTCCCGAAAAAATACTAACATTTATTTCAACATCGCTTCGAATTCCTCCGGCCAAAGTTTATGGAGTGGCAACATTTTATTCTCACTTCGCGCTTGAGCCGAAGGGAAAATATGTGATAAAAGTGTGCGATGGAACCGCATGCCACGTTAAAAACAGTATTCCAATTGTTGAGGCTGTATTTAAGAAATTGGGTTTAAGTGAAACTAAACGAACTACAGACAATATGCTATTTACACTTGAAACAGTTTCATGCTTAGGTGCCTGTGGATTAGCCCCAGTGGTTGTGGTTAATGAGGACGTTCACTCATTAATGAATCCAGATAAAATGAATAAACTGATAGATGAACTGGTTAAGGAGGATCAATATGAAAACGCAACTTTTTAATCTAGCATCTATTAAAGATAAATATTTAGAACATACAAGTGTAATTAAGCGCAGAATAATTGTATGTGCCGGAACAGGATGTGTTGCTAACGGTTCGCTAAAAGTATTTGAAGAATTTAGATTACAATTAATTGCCAATAATTTAGCACACTTAATAGAAATAAAGTTTGAAGAAGAAAAGAAAGAGGCTATACTTATCTCAGGAAGCGGCTGTCAAGGATTCTGCCAGATGGGTCCCCTAATTACTATTGATCCTGATAATATTATGTATGTAAAAGTAAAAGTTGAGGATGTAAAAAATATAGTAGAAAAAACCCTTATCAATAATGAGGTTGTGGATGATCTTCTTTATTCCGATCCCACTAACAACCGGCATTGTTTAGGTGTTGATGATATTCCGTTTTATAAAAGGCAATCAAGATTTGTATTGCAAAAATGTGGTAAAATAAATCCAGAAGATATTAATGAATATATCTCCCTCGATGGATATGAGGCAGCGCGTCGAGCTTTTGTAGAAATGAGTGATAAGGATATATGTGATGAAATAATTTTCTCTGGTTTGCGCGGAAGAGGTGGTGGTGGATTTCCAACAGGTAAAAAATGGGATATTACAAGAATTGAAAAAGGAGAGAAAAAATTTGTGATTTGCAATGGAGATGAGGGAGATCCCGGTGCATTTATGGATAGAAGCATTATGGAAGGAAATCCTCATTCGGTAATTGAGGGGATGATGATTGCAGCTAAAGCTATTGGAGCAGATGAAGGATATATATATGTCCGTACTGAATATCCATTTGCCGTGAACAGATTAAAAACTGCAGTGAAACAAGCTGAATCGATGGGACTGCTTGGTACTAATATTTTTAACTCAGGAATTAACTTTAAAATACATGTGATGGAAGGGGCCGGAGCTTTTGTCTGCGGAGAGGAAACAGCTTTAATGGCTTCCATCATGGGACAGCGAGGAATGCCTAATCCGAAACCACCATTCCCTTCACAATGCGGTTTATTTGAAAAACCAACTATAATTAACAATGTTGAAACACTTAGTACGGTTCCTTTAATTATTAGAAAAGGAGCAAAACACTTTATAGAAATTGGAACAAAGAAATCTCCTGGAACAAAAACATTCGCACTAACGGGTCATGTTGCCAATACTGGATTAATAGAAGTCCCATTCGGTACAACTCTACGTGAAATTGTTTATAATATCGGCGGCGGAGTTACAAACGATGATGGAACTCTAAGCAATGATGGATTCAAAGCTGTACAAATTGGAGGACCATCAGGTGGGTGCTTAACGGAAGAACATCTCGATCTGCCGCTAGATTTCGATTCACTTATCAATATCGGTGCGATGGTTGGTTCTGGCGGACTTGTTGTAATGAATAAAAATACCTGTATGGTAAAAATGGCTCAATTCTTCATGCAGTTTACTCAAAATGAATCATGCGGTAAATGTGTACTTTGCCGAGAAGGTACTAAACAAATGCTCTCATTACTGAATGATATTATTGAAGGAAACGGTTCTCTAGAAACTCTTGAACTGCTCGAAGAGCTTGGTTCAGCTGTAAAAAAGGGAAGTCTATGCGGACTTGGAAAAACCGCACCAAATCCCGTTCTATCTTTAATGAATTATTTCCATGAAGAATATATGGCCCATGTTGTTCATAAAAGATGTCCTTCGAAACATTGTAAAGCATTATTAACTCCTCATATTGATGAGGAAAAATGTAAAGGATGCGGTGTCTGTATCAAAAAATGTCCAACAGGCGCAATCACAGGAAATAAAAAAGAAGTTCATATAATTAATGAAAGCTTATGTATTAAATGTATGGCATGTATTGATGCATGCAGATTAAATGCGGTTGAGGTAGGAGCCTAATATGAAAACGAAAACTTTAACAATTAATGGTAGAGAAGTTTCTTTTGGCGATGAAAGAAATCTATTAGAAGTAATTCGTAAAGCGAATATTGAAATCCCAACTTTTTGCTATCACTCAGAATTGAGTGTTTATGGGGCATGTAGAATGTGTGTTGTTGATATTGCCGGTAAGGGAATTACTACATCATGCACAATAAAACCTGAGGAGGGATTAAAAGTAAAAACTCATACTCAGGAAGTTAGAAATATCAGAAAAATTGCACTTGAATTATTATTAGCTAATCATGATAAACAATGCACTTCGTGTGTAAAAAGTTCGAGTTGTAAACTGCAGGATCTATCGAACAAACTTGGCGTTGATAAAGTACGTTTTAAAATGACCGAAGCGATCAAACCTCTTGATATATCTTCTGATGCACTGGTTCGCGATCCAAATAAATGCATACTTTGCGGTGATTGCGTTCGCGCTTGTTATGAAATTCAGGATATTGGTGCTATTGATTTTGCTCATCGTGGTTCTAAAGTAGATGTAGTTCCCGCATTCGGAAAAGAGCTCGCTCATGTGGAATGTGTTGACTGCGGCCAGTGTGCTCGTGTGTGCCCGACAGGAGCTATAACCCCAAAATATCAAACCAATGAAGTGTGGAATGCTATTGATGACCCTAAAAAAACTGTCGTTGTACAAATTGCCCCGGCTGTTCGCGTAGCAATCGGTGAATTATTTGGAATGAAGCCGGGCACCTTACTTATGGGACAAATAGTTTCCTCATTAAAAATGATCGGTTTCGATAAAGTTTTTGATACATCATTTGCCGCCGATTTAACAGTAATTGAAGAAGCAAACGAATTCATTTCAAGAAAAACTAGAAATGAAAATCTTCCCTTATTTACAAGCTGCTGTCCTGGCTGGGTTAAATATGCCGAACAATATCATCCAGAGTATTTAACTAATCTTTCAACATGTAAATCTCCTCAGCAGATGTTTGGGGCAGTTGCTAAAGAAATTTTACCCGATCAATTAGGAGTTAAAAAAGAAAATCTCGTAGTTGTGTCAATTATGCCCTGTACTGCAAAAAAAGTGGAAGCAAACAGAGATGAATTCTCTTCTAATGGTATTAAGGAAGTTGATTATGTTATTACAACTCAAGAATTAGCGTCGATGATAAAACAAGCGGGAATTAAATTTGAAGATTTAACTCCAGAATCACTCGATCTTCCGATGGGATTTAAAACCGGAGCTGGTGTAATATTCGGTAATAGCGGCGGTGTATCTGAAGCAGTTCTCCGTTATGCATCAGAAAAATTGACCGGTGTGAAATTATCTAACTTTGAATTCCATGAATTGAGAAATGATGAACCAATTCGGGAAGTAGAAGTGCATCTTAATGGTACTAAAGTTAAAATGGCAATTGTAAGCGGACTTAAAAACGCGAAATCTTTAATCAATAAAATTCAAAATGGGGAGATGCAATTTGATATTATTGAAGTGATGGCATGCCCGGGCGGTTGCATTGGAGGAGCAGGACAACCATATATATTTGATGAAAAAGTGAAAAAAGAGAGAACCCGTGGTTTATATGATTCGGATAAAACACTTCAATTGCATAAATCTCAGGATAATCCATACATACAGGATTTATATAAAAATTTATTGCTGGAGCCTAATTCACATGAGGCACACAAATTGCTCCATACAAGCTACAAAAATAGAAAACGTATTTTTGAAACAGAATTAAGCTTCATTGGAAGTTCAAATTCTCAGAAGGTAGAAATTAAAGTTTGTGTTGGTACTAATTGCTATCTGAAAAAATCTCAAAAATTGATGAGCTTATTATTTAAATATGTTGAAATGCATGGACTTGCAGAAAAAGTTGAAATTAGCGCTACCTTTTGTATGGAAAAATGTAGCGAAGGCCCAAACGTTATGATTGATGATCAGCATATCCCAAAATGCACTCTTGAAAAAGCTGTAATTGCATTAAACGAGCATATTGAGAAAAAGAGTTTGTTGAATTTTGTGTAACATAAAAATAGTACCGAAAAATAAATGCAACTGAACAATTCACAAATATTATTTACGAATAAAGCCCGGTGCCGCGATTGCTACAAATGCTTGCGGCACTGTCCTGTTAATGCTATTAAAATGGAGGGGGGACAAGCATTTGTTCAAATTGAAAGATGCATATTGTGCGGAACTTGTTTAAAAGAGTGCCCGCAAGGTGCAAAACAATTTCGACGTGATATTGAAGTGGTGAAGAAATTAATCGCCGAAAATGAAAATATAGCTGTGAGTATTGCACCCTCTTTTCCTGCTCTGTTCGAAGAATGGCAATGGAATAGAATTCCTTCACTACTCCGAAAACTCGGTTTTACGTTTATAACCGAAACTGCAGAAGCAGCCTATCACACGGCTGTAGAAACTGAACATTATTTCAGTAAAAAAAATAGTGGCATGTGTTTATCGACTGCATGCCCTTCGTTTGTAAATTATATTGAGAAGTACTCTTCTGAAAATGTAGACTCTCTCACTCCAATTGTATCCCCTATGATTGCACACGCCCGCCGCCTAAAAAGAAAATTAGGTTACGAGACTAAAATAGTTTTTATTGGTCCTTGCCTCGCTAAAAAAGCTGAGGCCGAGAGGGAGGAACACACCGGACTTATTGATGCTGTATTAACATTTACCGAGTTAGTAGAATGGATTGAAGAATTTCAAATAGACTTTAAATCATTTGAACCCTGTGAATTTGATGAATTAGTCAGCGGCTCATCCCGATTATTTTCACTTTCGGGTGGAATGGCAAAGACAGCATCTCTTGAAACGGATAACCTGAATTCTACAATTTATGCGATGAGCGGAATAGAGAGAATCGAAGACTCAATTCAATCATTTCAAAACACAAAATCAAAAATTTTAATTGAACCACTTATATGTGCTTCCGGATGTGTTAATGGACCCGGATTACCAAGAACTGAAAATATTTATTCTAGAAAAGATAAAGTAATCAGATATTCTAGATTGATGCAAAGTGATAATACAGGTGCATCAAATAATGTTGATTTGCGTACCGGATTCGATCATAGTTGTGGAATTAAGGATAATAATTTTACGGAAGCACAGTTAAGGCAGATTCTTGAGCAAACCGGTAAAACAAACGAAGAGGATCAATTAAATTGTGGTGCGTGCGGTTATATTTCCTGCATAGAAAACGCTAAAGCAATATTGATGAATATGGTGGAAATTGAATCATGCATACCTTATATGAGAAGATTAGCTGAACAACGTACCGATAAAATTATTGAATCATCTCCAAATGGAATTGTGATAATAAATAACCAGCTCGAAATTTTACATGTTAATCCCGCCTTTAAAAAGTTTTTTATGTGCACAAATTCTATAATCGGTAAAAGAATTTCTTACTTAATCGATCCGGAACCATTTGTAAAGGTGAAAGACTCGGAAACTAATATGGTTGAAATTACTCAACGGCATGATAGTTACGGAATTACATGTCATCAATTTATTTATAAAATGCCTGATGAGGATCAGTACATTGGAATTTTTGTGGATATAACTAAAAATATAACTGATGTTGAAAAGCTTGATACACTTCGCGAAGAAACTATTGGTAAAGCACAGGAATTACTTGAGCACCAAATTGAAATGGCTCAACAGCTCGCAAAATTACTGGGGGAAAATACCGCAAAAGGAGAATCACTGGTGGAAAATCTTCTGAAACTCACTCAAGATGAAAAAATGAAAAACCTTAACCGTAAAAAGAATTGGTTATGGGATACCTACACTTCGAAGTAATTACTGAACAGATTCCGAAGAGGTTAGGGAAGCCCAGCGGTGATGTAACAAGCACGGAAAGGGATAAAACTTCAACATATCATACTTTATGCGACGGGGTTGGATCGGGGGCAAAAGCAAATATAACTGCAACAATGTGTGTAGCGAGACTGGGTGAATTAATAAGAACCGGACTTTCAATAAGACAGGCATTTGCGAATATAGTCCATAGTATGGAGGATGCCAGAAAAAAAGATATGCCACTAGCTTTTTTTACGGTAGCCAGAATTTTACCAGATGGTGTGGCAACCATTCTTACTTACGAAATGCCAGAGGTAATTTTTATTTCTAAACGTTATGCAACAAGATTAAAAATACTTACTCAAACTTTTAATGATGCTGTAATTGGGGAAACAAATTGCATTCTTGAAAAAGGGGAGGGAATTTTACTCTTTAGTGATGGTATCTCACAAGCGGGGCTGGGTAAAGGTTTAGTGAATGGCTGGGGAATTGATGGGATAAATAAATTTGTTAATGATTCACTGCGCGCCGGATGTGATGTTAAAAAACTTCCTAAATTGATTATTGATGAAGCTAAAAAACTTTGGAAAAATGAACCCGGTGATGATTTATCAGTCAGTTTAATCCTTTGCCGTAAAGGAAAAATTATTAATCTGCTTACTGGTCCGCCGGTTGATCCTAAAAACGATGAATCAGTTGTAAAAAAATTTCTAAGTAATGAGGGATTAAAAATTGTATGTGGGGCTTCCACGGCAAAAATAGTAGCACGAGAATTGGGGAAAGAGTTTCAAATAAATCCCAATTTTAAGAGTGAAATTTCTCCCCCCGATTATGAGATTGAAGGAATTGATTTAGTTACAGAAGGAGCAGTAACACTAAATCAACTCTACAATATTTGGGATGAAGATACAAGCAAGTTGGAGAAAGATAGTCCCGTAACTATTTTATATTCACTTTTAAGCGTTGCGGACCGAGTCAATCTCTATTTGGGTAATTCTAAAAATCCAGCAAGTGAAGATATAAGCTTTGTTCAACAGGGAATATTGAAACGAGATAAAATAATTAAGCTTTTGGTAGAAAAGTTAATTGCCGAACAAAAACTTGTTCATATTGAAGCGTTATAAATGAGCTTTATCGAAAATTTATTTGAGTATTAGCCATCTCTTTTTATTTTAACAAACCTCCTAAGTTTTTTTCTTGTTCTAATTTTACAGTATCTAATCGTTTATTGATCAAACCTCAGTAATTATCATACAACATTCACCGCAAATTTCAATTAAAGAATTGTGTTTTAATCTCGATAGTAATAACTGAAATAATAATTTATTGAAATAATAAAAGACCAAAAGTCTAGTATTGCTAAATCTAGTTACTATAAAAGTGATCGACTAAATAAAAAAAGAAGGAATTATGAGGCATTATAAAATTTACCAAGTAATAATTTTAATGATTCTGATTACAACATTAATCTTTGCCCAGGAAAATAATTATTCAAATTTAACTTTGGAAAAATGCATTCAGATTGCGCTGGAGAAAAATAAGCAAAATGAAATCGCACAGAAGTTGATAAAGAAAAGTGAGGCACAGCTAAAACAAGCCGAATCAGCCAGAATGCCACAACTTGAAATTTCTTCCTCAGCGTACATTAATGATGAGGACATAAATTTTATTCAGCCGCCATTACAAGTGAAAATCCCCCCTATTGATTTATTGGGAATGACATTATCACTGGATAAAATCGATTTTCCATCACAATCATTTAAAATTGCGGACAATAAGAGTATTCTAACTGAAGCGGCATTAACTTATCCTTTATACACAGGTGGAAAAATAAATTCTATAATTGAACAGGCAAAAATTGGGTTAAAGATATCAAAGGATGATTTTCGGCTTTCAGAAAGAGAAATTAAATACAATGTTAAGAACACCTTTTATGCTGTAATCTTAGCACGAAATATTTCTAGAATTGCCGGTGATGCCTTGTTAAGATTTGAAGCAACATACAAGCTTACGGAAAGTTTATTTAATTCAGGTTCTGAGAAGGTTAATAAACTGGATTATCTAAAAAATAAAATGACACTAGAAGCTTTTAAGGGTATGAACTCTACCATTTTAAGCAACTACAAAACTGCCGTATCAGCGCTTAAATTTTATATGGGAATAGACCAGTCGGAGGAAATATCTATTAGTGAAGAAAATCCAACTTATGAAACCGGAGAGGCTGAAAAGTTTTTATCCAATGAATCTTTGAATGAGCTTAATATAAATAATCAGAAACTTGATAATGCGATAAAAGTTTATGAGAGTAAAGTTAATGAAGCTCAAAGCGAATACTATCCTTCAATCGCATTATTTGGAAATTTTAGAAGATGGGACAATTCCTATGATTATGCAAACTTCACGCCCGAAAATCAGAATATTTTTACAGTCGGTATTGGATTAAAATGGTCAGTTTTTAATGGATTTCGGACTGAAGGAAAAATTGAAGAGATGGAAGTTGAAGTATCCAGATTCAAATCGCAAAAGGCGCTATTAAATGAAGGCTTGAAAATGCAAAAGGAAAAACTTTTGAACGAACTTAAGGAAGCTAACGAGAAGGTTAATTTTGCTAAACTAGCCATGATGACAGCGATTGAGAACAGAGAATTAAATTTGAGAGCATATCAGAATGAGATGGCCTCTGTATCCGATTTCATTGAATCACAGTTGATTGAGGCAATTTTAAGTTCTCAACATGAAGCGGCCTTATATATGCAAGCATCAACAATTTTTAAAATTGAACAACTATTTGGTGATATTAGATAAAATGTTAAAAAATGGACTACTTATAATAATTATGGGGCTGTTCTTTATTGACGCATCAGTAGCTCAGAATATTCTTCCCGGAGAAAAAACGGTAAAATTGGTTTACTCTATAAATGCTATGAATGCAAATTCGGTTAGGGATGCAACTGCGGTAGCGCAAGTACTGGCCGCGCATATAAAGCGAAAGTATGCACAAAAAGAAAATATTGAGATAGTCGTTACCGCAAACAGAGAAGAACTTGTTCGACAATTAAAAGATGGATTCGAATTAACGGTGATTTCGACAGAAGAGTATCTGGAGTTACGAAAACAGTTTAATCTTATTCCTTCATTCACAAATCTATCAAATGGAAGAGTTGGTTTTAGATTTTTGCTTGTAGTTCATGTGGATGAGAAAATCACAAATATAAATGAATTGGCGGGCACAGATATTTATATCCAATCCCAGGAAAAGTCTGAAACCCAGGATATGCTCTTAAATAAGTTATTAAAAGAAGAAAAATTACCAAACTCAAAAAAATTTTTTAGAAATATTATAAAATCACCGGCAACTAACAATGTTGTTCTACCGGTGTTTTTTAAGAGAGCAAAAGCCGCATTAGTAACGGAAGAATCATTAAAAATACTCAGCGAAATAAATCCTCAAATTGAAAAAAAATTGAAAATAATATACAGGTCCCCCTCATTTTTATTAGGACTTTCATGTTTTAACGGGAATTCTAACTCACTAGAAATTAAAAAAGAATTATCTGAAATAATACTTAGCCTTCATTCAGACAGCTATGGGAAACAGTTATTAGATCTATTTGTCTCCGAGAAGCTTGTTCCGTACAAAGATGAATATTTGAATGAATATATTGAACTATTCGGGATTAAAAAATAATTACTGAATATATGATGAAAACCTCGAGAAAATATATAGCATTAATGGCACTGGTTTCAACAGTCTTTATATTGTTAATATCAAATATTCTTGCTCAAGAATCTAAGAAAAAGCAGATTACCCTTGGATTTTATTCAAGTATTGTGGAAGAGCAAAATGCAAATGAGTTAGTGGAGTCATTTAAAATATGGGGAGAGGCTATTCAGAAACACAGTCAAGATGAATCGTTTTCAAAAGCTACAATAAATTATAATATATACTTAACTCAAAAGGAATTTTATGATGCAATAAAAAGCCGCCAAGTTGAATTTGTAAATTTATCAAGTCTGGATTTTTATAATATGAAACTACAGAACATAGTTACTCCATTATTGGCTCCAAATAAAATGGCGTCTTCAAAGTATATCAGATATTTATTGATTTCTCACTCTAGCTCAACTGTTAACACTGTTTCCGATATTAAATCTGGCGAAATTATTGTCCCGAATTCATATTCATTAAATTTGATGAAAACTTGGATTAATGTTGAACTGAAAGAAAAACAGACAAAACCATTTAAAGGCAAAATTTCAATAACTGCCAAAAAACAAACTGAGAATGAAGCACTATATGGAGTGTTTTTTAAGAAAAACGAGTACTGTGTTGTTAACCATTCCACTTTTATGATAGCATGTGAACTTAATCCACAGTTAAAAAAAAGTCTTAAACTAATTGCAACTTCGCCAGATCTTATCAACAATTTCTTAGCCAATATAAAGGGAACCGATCCTGCAATAGTCGAAATTCTAGTACAAGAAGGAATTCAACTTCAAAAACATGTTTGGGGAAAACAATTACTTGATTTGATGCAGGCTGAATCGATGCACAAAATTAGTTTACAAGATATGTTTGAAACAGAAAAAATGATCATTAAATATAATTCTTTTTACAAGTAGGAATAAAAAATTGAACCTGTTTATGAACTATAATGAACACAATTTAAGAGGAAGAATTATTTATTTCACATTAGTTCTTTTCATTTTATCTGAAATGATCGCGGCTCAACCCAAACAATTAATTCTTAATTTCGGGTATTATACAAAAGATTTCAATAAAAGTAATATTACAGAAATTGATGAATCATTAAAAAGGTGGGCTGAAGTAATTAAAAAAAATACAAAAATTGAAATGCTTGTAAACTCGGTTATGAACAACCAGTTCTATACCACCATAGATGAAATGATAGACAAATTAAGTGATAATAAACTAGATTTTATAAATATCTCAGCCATAGATTATTATAAACATGATCTAAAAAATAAGATTGTCCCAATTCTCACTACGGCAAAAACGAAGGAAAGCAAGTATGAGAGATATTTACTGGTTACTCATATCAGCTCAGCAGTGAGTGATTTTACAAAAATGCCTAATTCTCAAATTGTTATTCCAAATTCATATTCATCAGGATTGGTAAAATTATGGCTTGAAGTAGAACTTAAAGAAAAGATGAAAAATAAAAAGTCGAAAATTGTTTTAGTAGAATCAAACAAGAACGAGAATGAAGCTTTGTTTTCAATATTTTTCAAGAAAACGGATTTTGCTGTTATACGGGAAGATTCTTACGATATAGCTTGCGAGTTAAACCCTCAAATAAAGAAAAACACTAAGATTATATCCAAATCAGCTCATTATATAAATGCTTTTTTTGCCCATAGAAAAAATTATGATCCTGAAATCACCGAAGAAATTGTAAAGGTTGGTATGAATATGGACAAAAGTGTTGAAGGAAAGCAAATACTAAATTTAATGTTAACCAACTGTATGCATCAAATTGAACTGAAAGATCTTCATGAGACAGAAAATCTGATAAAACAGCATAATAAATATTATAGATTAAAAAACTAAGAAATTTCATAAAACAATTATGAATACAATAAATAAAATAAATTATGTAAAACTCTTATTCGATATATTATTGATATGTATTGTTTTGGCGATTAGCAATTATCAATTGAATGCGCAGGCAAATCAATTAACTCTTAAGGTTGGATTTTATGATCCCAGCATTGATGATGGTGATATAACCGCGAGTCAGGAAACTATGAAGCTGTGGATAGATATGGTAAAGAAACAATCGAAACATAAATCAATTGCTAATGCAAATATTGTTACTGAGTTTTATAAAAATAAAAATGAATTATTTTCAGAATTACAGAATAATCAAATTGATTTTATCAGTTTAACTGTATGGGATTATTACAAATTTAATTTAGGAACAAAAGTTGTCCCAATGGTTACTTCTTCATTAAACATCAATACGAAATATGAAAGATATTACCTGGTAGCTCATAAAAATTCCAATCTAACGGGAATACAAGATGTTGCTAAAATGGAAGTGCAATTGCCAAATACCAATTCCATTGAGCTGATAAAAAACTGGATGGAAGTAGAATCCATCAATAAACTGGGTAAATCCAAAGCAAGTTCATTAAAAATTCTTGAAACAAAACAAACTGAGATTCAAATTCTTTTGAAAATGTTTTTTAACAAAAGCGGATTAGCGGTAATTAGAGAAGGGTTGTTTTTAACCGCTTGCGAAATGAATCCTCAGTTAAGGCAATCAATAGTCATTCTAGAAGAATCTCCGAAATTCATTAATTATTTTTTGGCTCAGCGAAAAGGTGTTGACCCGACTATACATTCTGAGATCGTTAAAGAATCAATAAAGCTTCCAGATACAGTTGAAGGGAGGCAAATCTTAAATATTATGAAAACCGAAAAAGTATTTAAAGTAATAGAAAGTGATTTTTATGAGGTAAAAAGTTTATTTAATTCTCACAATTCTATTTCAAACTAAATTACATTATGAAGAAGATTAATAAATCAATAATCGCATACTTATTAGAAAAGATAAAAAGAAAGGGCTGGCATGCAAGCATTACTTTGAAAATTGCCGCTCTGGCATGGAGTTTAATTATTTCGTCAATTATCATTATTGGTGTCTACAACTTTATAACTCAGCAGTCAATAATACTAAACCGAATGGAGATAGAATCATCAAATATATCTGAATCAATAATTCAAGCACATGCAACTTCATTATTCACAGATAATTATGAAGCAGTAATCGACTTTTGCACTAAACTTATTGAGAGCAGCTCGTCAATCGAATTTATTGTATTGACAAAAAAAGATGGTAATTCATTAATATTCAAAAAAAACAGCTGGAGCTTTGAAGAACTCGATGGAAATTGGATTAACTCGGAAGAATTTAATGTTGGAAAAATCGGTTATTCATCAATCATAAATAAGGAGTGTTTTCGTTATAGCAGGCCGTTTGTATTTACAGGTATAATCTGGGGTAATATACACTTAGGTATTTCGCTAGAATCCTACAATGAGGCTTTAAAAAATTTGATAATAAGAACAACAATTTTTTCTTTCTCCTTTATAGTAATTGGATTTATTGTTTCAGCTATATTCTCAAGGCGTCTTACAAGACCAATAAAGGAATTAGTTGAAACGTCACAAGAAATTGAAAGGGGTGATTTAAAAGCAAGAGCTCAAATATTAAGTGAGGATGAACTTGGTTTTCTTGCGAGATCATTTAACTCGATGGCCAGCGCAGTTGCTTCTAGTAATGAAAGATTGGAAACAATGGTTAATATTAGAACAGCGGAGCTTGAGCGTACCAATAAGCAATTAATTGATGAGGTTGAAGAAAGAAAGAGAGCAGAACAAATACTTAAACAATACACAACTATTCTCCAAACCCTTGAAGAAATATATGCTGGTATTATTAACTCTAAAACTATTGAGGATGTATTTTACACAACAATAAAAAGTACACACTCAAAATTAATTAATTTTAATTTAGCAGCCCTTGTACTTTACGATAATAATAAAGGTTTAATAAGAGTTGATAATTATTATTATGATGGTAATAAACTAGTTAAGAATTTTAATGAGTATCCATTAAAGGAAGATTGTGCTATAAATAATTTTATTGATAAAGAATACCACATGCAAAGTAATTTGAATTTAGTCACTCAAAAGACATTTATGGAAAATATCTTATCGTCTGCGGGGATTGTATCTTACATTTCATTCCCTCTTTCAACAAAGAGTGATGTTGCGGGTGAGCTTTATTTCTGTTTCGAGGATAACTTAATACCCGAAGGGGAAAAGATTAATACCCTTGTTGAAATATCCAGGCATCTATCGGTTGCGGTAATGCAATTGTATCTTGAAGAAAAATTAATTTTGCATACTAAGGAATTATCCAGATCGCTGGAAGAAAAAGAAATTTTGTTAAAGGAGATTCACCACAGAGTAAAAAACAATCTTCAGGTAATTTCTAGTCTTTTATATCTTCAATCTAGGAATATTCAAGACGACGCAATCAAATCCATTTTCGGAGAAAGTCAGATGAGAGTTCGTTCTCTTGCACTTGTTCATGAAAAACTCTATCAATCCAGCGATTTCTCAAAAATTGATTTTTCAGATTATATTAAAAATTTACTTTCTCACATTAGAAGTTCATATAAAACTACTTCTGAGTTTATCGAAATTATTCTCGAATTGGAAAAGGTATATTTATCTGTTGATAAGGCAGTACCCCTTGGACTTATACTCAATGAATTATTGTCCAATTCATTTAAATATGCTTTCCCAGAAAATTCAAAGGATGGCTTGGACAGAAAGTTTATCTTAATTAAGCTCGAGACTGTTGATGAGAATAAACTACTACTTCTGGTGAGCGATAATGGTGTAGGGGTGCCTGATGATTTTGATATCAATAAAAGTAATTCCTTGGGATTAAAAATTGTCTCAAGTTTGGTTTCTCAAATTGAAGGTGATTTGATAATAAAAAATAAAAATAATACAGAGTTTTCTTTAATATTTTCAAATAATTAAGGTTCAGAATTGGCGGCAAAAATAGTAATTGTTGAAGATGAATCAATTGTAGCGCTGGAACTTGAACAGCGTTTAATTGATTCGGGGTATCATGTTGTTGGTATTGCCGACAATGGTGATACTGCTATCAAGATTACTTCGGAGATGAAGCCCGATCTGATTTTAATGGATATTAATATTAAAGGGGCAATAGATGGTATTGAAACAGCCGCTCGGATCAGAAAAATACTGGATGTTCCAATAATATATTTAACAGCTTTCTCCGATAAAGCAACTTTAGAAAAGGCAAAACTTACTTCACCTTACGGTTATCTTATTAAGCCGGTGGAAGAGCGCGACTTGCTCGTTTCAATTGAAATTAGTTTAGAAAAATTTAAAATGGAAAGACAAATTAGGGAGAATGAAAAAAGTCTTTCTATTACATTGCAATCAATTGGTGATGCGGTTATTGCCACAGATAAAAATGGTTTTATTACTCGAATGAATAAAACCGCTGAGAAAATGTGCGGATGGACCTTTGAAGAAGCAAAGGGGATGGACTCGACTATTATTTTTAATATTATAAATGCGGTTACGAGAGAAACCTGCCCTGATCCCGTAAGAAAAGTTCTTAGTACAAAAGAAACAGTTGAACTCGAAAATCACACAATATTAATTTCCAAGGACGGTACAGAAAAGCATATCTCTGATAGCGCTGCCCCAATTTTGGACGATAATGGGGAGATACAGGGAGTTGTTCTGGTTTTTTCTGATGTTACAGAAAACTATTTGAATCGTGAACGATTAAAACAATCAGAAAAGTTATATCGTGAAGTTGTTGAAAACGCATCAGATTTAATTTACACA
Source organism: Melioribacteraceae bacterium (assembly GCA_019638015.1). Taxonomy (NCBI): domain Bacteria; kingdom Pseudomonadati; phylum Ignavibacteriota; class Ignavibacteria; order Ignavibacteriales; family Melioribacteraceae; species Melioribacteraceae bacterium. The sequence continues at coordinate 1,229,138 of JAHBUP010000001.1, forward strand.
ACCGATCAATTTGGGAATTTTACTCACGTTAATGAAACAGCGTTTAAATTTACCGGCTATTCAAAGAACGAAGTTTATAAAACAAATTTTTCCGAATTCGTCCGTCCCGATTACCGTCGTAGAGCGCAGTTTCATTATCTCCGACAATTTAAAGAAAAAAAGGTAACAACATATTTAGAAGTTCCAATTTTGAAAAAGAACGGACATACATGCTGGTTTGGTCAAAATGTTACACTAATTTTTGACGGTACTAATGTTTCTGGATTTCATGTAATTTCTCGTGATATAACCGGGAGAAAGGAGGCAGAAGACGCTCTTAAGAAGAGTGAAATAATGCTCCGACAAATAATAGATATTATTCCTGATAGAGTATTTGTAAAAGATTTAAATGGAAAATTTATACTGAATAATATATCACATCTCAAAGCTCTCGGAGCTAAAAACCAAGCAGAGACAATTGGAAAAACTGATTTTGATTATCGTTCTAAGGAAGTATCTTCATTATATGAAGAACAAGATCATCAAGTTATAGAGACAAAGAAAGTACTTTCCGATTTTCTTCAACATGAAATCAATAATAAAAATGAAGACTCTTGGCTGTTAGTTACAAAACTTCCCTTTATTAATGAGGAGGGGGAAATAATTGGTACGGTTGGCATCAGCCGAGATATTACCACTCAAAAATTAGCTGAAGATGCTATACGCGAAAGTGAACGTCGTTTCCAAACTTTAGCAAATGTTTCACCAGTTGGAATTTTTAGAACTGATAGTACAGGATATACAACTTACGTTAATCCAAAATGGTGTGAGATCTCAGGCTTATCATTTGAGGAAGCGATGGGAGATGGTTGGCTTTCGGCTGTACTAGATGAAGATAAAGTTACACTTAGTAATGAGTGGCACTCAGCAGCGAGGGAAAAAAGAGCTTCTAGAGTAGATTACCGCTTCAAGAAAAAGGATGGTACTATTTCATGGGTAATGGGGCACGCGGTTCCGGAGTATAATAATAGCAATGAAATTATCGGTTACGTTGGTACAATAACAGATATTACTCAAAGAAAAATTGCTGAGAATGCTCTCAGAGAAAGTGAGAAAATATTTTCACAGTTATTAGAGTATAGTCCAGTCTTAGTATTTTTTAAAGATCAAGAAGGACGTTTAATTCGTTTAAGTAAAAATTTTGAAAAGATAATTGGATTGCCGCTTGATAGTATAATAGGCAAAACCATGTTTGATCTATTCCCATCCGATTTTACAAAATTGGCATTAGAACAAGAAAAAAGAGTTTTGAAAGAAGGAAAACCTCACGAAAGCGAAGTAACTTTTAGGGGTAAACATTTTGCCACAATAATGTTTCCAATACAGCAGGAGGGTAAATCTCCAATTCTTGCCGGTTTTTCGCTAGATATCACCGAACGGAAAATGCATGAAATTGAAATTCAAAAGCTTGCGAATGCTTTAAAAAGTATAAATGAGTGTGTAAGCATAACCGATCTTGACAATAATTTAATTTTTGTTAATCAGTCTTTTATAAATACTTATGGCTATCATGATTATGAACTGATCGGAAAAAATATTTCTTTAGTGGGTTCAGCGAAAAATGGTGCGGGATTACTAGAAGAGGTTCATTATTCCACACTTAGAGGAGGGTGGAATGGTGAATTAATAAACACTAAAAAGGATGGTACTGAATTTCCAATTCAACTTTCAACAACCGTTATTTATGATAAACAGAATAGTGCTATTGGTATGATTGGAGTTGCAAGCGATATAACTGAGCGGAAGAAAATAGAATCGGAGATTATTAAATTAAATCAAGCGGTAATACAAAGTCCCGCATCAATTATTATTACAGATACTGATGGCAATATTGAATATGTAAATCCAAAAGCATCTATAACTAGCGGGTATGCGAAGGAGGAGTTGATCGGTCAGAATCCAAGAATCTTGAGCTCAGGTAAATTGCCAAACGAAATCTATAAATCTTTGTGGGAAACAATAACTTCTGGAAACGAGTGGCGCGGAGAATTTCGGAATAAAAAGAAAAATGGAGAATTGTATTGGGAATTTGCTTCTATTTCACCTATAAAAGATAAAACAGGACTCATCACCAATTACATTGCAATTAAAGAAGATATTACTGAAAGAAAAAGGCTAGAAGAAGTTTTAGTTAAAGCGAAAGAAACAGCTGAAGCGGCAAGTGAATTGAAGGATGCATTTATTGCGAATATCTCACATGAAATTAGAACACCACTAAATGGCCTGCTAGGTATGACCGCAATAATAGAGAATGTTTTCGCTAAATATACTACTCCGGTTGAACGAATATATTTTGACGCAATCTCGAAATCGAGCAGCAGAATAATTAGAACTGTTGATATGATAATGAATTTTTCCCGATTGCAGGTGGGGGATTTCCAAAACAAACTTTCGCCAATTTCTGTTGATGATCTCATAAATGATACAATTATGGATTATAAAAAACCTAGTGAATCAAAAGGTTTAAATTTAGTCTTCGAAAATAAAATTGGAAATCTAAAATTAATTTCAGACCACTTCTGTTTAAAGCAGGTATTGAACAATCTGATTGATAATGCAATTAAATACACCGATACGGGCTCAGTTAAAGTGAGATTGTTAATGAGTTCTCAAAACAAAGTAAGGATAGATATTGAGGATACGGGAATCGGGATATCAGAAGAATATAGAAAACATCTTTTTGAGCCATATACACAAGAAGAAATTGGTTACACGCGCTCGTATGAGGGAGTTGGTCTTGGACTTTCACTTGTCAAAAAGTTTGCTGCATTAATAAATTTGGATTTGGCTGTTCAAAGTAAAAAGGGAGTTGGAACTATATTTAGCTTAACATTTAGAGATGCTGAAATAATCAAATAAAGTTAGGTTATATTCGATCAGCTTATGATAAAGCCTAATTGTAATAAAATAAAAAAGGTCATTTTGAAAAATGACCTATAAATGCCTTTATAATTTTCTATTATCGCGAATCAATTTTCTCGGTAACATACTTGAATATGAAAAGAGCAACCGCCGCAACAAAACCTATAGCTAAAAAGTAGTACCATATCAGATGCGCATCTGCATAATAAGAGGCTTTCTCAATTTCTGAAATGCCAACTGGTAATGTTTTGGGATCTGGACAATATTTGTCTAATAAAAATCCCGACATTATAAATCCAGCCAGCGCAGAAAAAAACGAATGTAGATGACTGAATCCAAGATAAACACCCTCTTCACCCTTTGGGGCCTGGAATGAAAAATATTCAAGAAATCGGGGAGAAATAAAACATTCAGCTAAACCTTGAATTCCAATACCTATAATCATCATCACAGTTAATGGATGAAGTGAGAAAAATCCAAATATTGAAACGCTGTCTCCCGTGATGGAGAACAACGTTTGACTCATTGCCATTGCTAATGCAGAAAAGGGCATAAGCATCATTCCAATTAACATCGAAGTTACAGCCGCACGTTTTTTCATCAGATTTGTAATCAATACAACAAAAAGAACAACTACTGCCGGATTCACATTTGCGAGCCATTCCGGTTTTGCATCTTCACCCAGTAATCGAATAACATATTTTGGCATTGTGGCATATAGCTGATGCTGAATTATCCAGAATCCTGTAACTATTAATATTAATATTATTAATCGGGGTGTGGAAAATATCTTTTTGAGAGAGATCAGTATATCGCTTATTTTCTTACCTTGATGAGATTGATCTATCTGCTTAAAAAAAATAATAGCGAAAAACATTGCCAAGAGAGACATAGCGGCTGAGAAAAAATTTACATACTCTAGCCCTAATCCTTGTCTGATATAAGGAACAAAAGTTTTACCCGAAAATGCTCCAATATTCACCGTCCAATAAAATAACGCATAACCACGAGCACGATTATCTTCGTTTGTGGTTTTTGCTACTGTACCGGTAATTAAAGGTTTAATAAATGAGCCGCCGATCAAGATCACAAACAGAAAAAATAATACCGGAATTTTAGTTGTGAAAACGCCAAGAAAAGCATATCCGATAGTTAATAATCCGAATGCTAAAATAAGTCCATTTCTGAAACCAATTTTGTCAGAAACCGCACCTGCAAATGTTGGCAATAGATATAAACCAGCAAAAAATACTCCTGCAACAATTCCGGTTTCGGTATCGGTAAAACCAACAATATCGGTAAGGTACAAAGTAAGTACTATGAAAAAACCATAATACGCGGCTCGTTCTAAAAGCTCCATAAAATTTGCGAGCCAAAACTCCGATGGAAATTTGAATTTCACTTTAGCATTTTCGGTCATTATTTCTCCAATTGCTCTTTTGAAAAAAGTACATTAAAATATAGGATAGCCGGCGTCTATCCAAAAAAAATAATACGCATCTATTAGAAATTATTTAGATTAGTGCCCCAAAATAAATTGGAATGAATGATGAAAATTTACTCAAAAAAAGAGCTCAATAATTATTCTCTTTCTCTCACTTATGATGATATAAGTCTGATCCCCACTCAAGTATCTAGAATTAAATCGAGAACTGAAGTTAATATTAAGTCAAATTTTTTAGGATTAGATTTATCCGTACCCATTATTGCTAGTCCTATGGATTCGGTTACTGGTATTGAAATGGCAAAAGAACTAAGCGATGCAGGCGCTGTTGGAATAGTAAATCGGTTTGATTCCTCTTTAAATAGATTATTCTCTGAGGAAAATTCTTCAGTGGGTATAAAAACTGTTTCGGTGAGTTTAACTGCAGAAGATTTTCTTCTCGAAAAAATCGCCGAAAAAAATTACATAGTTTGTATTGATACAGCAAATGCGAATAACGCTTATGTTTTATTAAAGTGTGAAGAAATAAAAAGGAAATACAATCTTAAAATTATTATTGGAAATATTGCTCATGGCGGAACTCTAAAACAATTAGTTGATGCTGGTGCTGATGCTGTGCGAATTGGAATTGGAGGAGGAAGCATGTGCACAACGTCTGTTCAAACGGGAATTGGAATTGGGCAAGTCTCTTCATTAATTGATGTTTATTTTGAAAGAGAATCACAAAAATTAAATATTGCTTTAATAGCTGACGGAGGAGTAAAAAATCCGGGAGATGTTGCCAAAGCCCTTGCCGCCGGAGCCGATATTGTTATGCTTGGAAGAATGTTAGCCGGCACAAAAGAAACACCGGGAGAAGTAATTAAATATAATGATCAACTTTGGAAAAAATATCGTGGCTCCGCTTCATTTGGTGTTAAAATGAAAGGAGAATTTATTGAGGGAGAAGAAACATTAGTACCATATAAAGGGACCGTACGGAATGTTGTTAACTCTATTAGTGATGGATTAAAAAGCGCCATGAGTTATTTGAATTGTTTAAATATCGAAGAATTAAAAAATGCCGATACCTTTGCGGTTTTAAGCACAAGTTCCTTTGTGGAAAGATTACCTAGAAAATAGTTGATAAATATTGGATGGATCGAAGTACCTTGATCGTTAAAAACTAATTTTCTCTTTTTACCCTTTCTAATGTAAATGCAGGAATACAGAGAGAAATATATTCGCAAGCTTCATCGAATGGATTGGAATATCTGACCCGGGTACCTTTCAATATGCAAATAGATTGATTTTTTTGAAGAATAATTTTTTCATTATCAATCTCAATCATTTTTTTGCCGGAAAACACAAAGGTAGTTTCATCAAATTGTGGGGTTTGAAATGGTTCACTCCATCCAGGAGGAGCAATCATATGTGCGAAACTATAATCACCTGAATTGATACTCGCATTGCCAAAATGTTCTTCAATTATTTTCCCATCATTTGTTGGAACTATAAATGGTTTTGTTTGAAGCAGAAATTTTGCCATGCCAAATTCCTCATTAAATTTTTACACGCTTTAATCTTAGTGAATTTGATATAACGGAGACAGAACTAAGCGACATTGCCAATGCTCCAATCATCGGATTTAGCAATCCTACAGCAGCTAACGGGATGCCTATAATATTATAAATGAAAGCCCAAAACAAGTTTTGCTTAATTGTATTAATAGTTCTTTTTGAGATATTAATAATTTTTATAATCGATAATAAATTTCCTGTAACAAGTGTTATTTGCGCGGTTTCAATTGCCGTGTCTGTTCCGGTGCCAATTGCAATCCCCAGATCAGCTTGGGCTAAAGCGGGTGAATCGTTTATTCCATCTCCCACCATTGCAACAAATTCTTTATTGTTCTGCAGTTCTTTAATCACCTCAGCTTTTTCGTGTGGTAGAATTTCCGACCTATAATTTAATATTCCTAATTTATCTGCAATCAAACTCGCAGTTTTTTCATTATCACCACTCAGCATAACTGTCTTGATATTAGCTCTTCCCAATTCATCAATTGCATTTTTCGAATTTTCTCTTAGTTTATCTTCAATTCCAATTAGACCAATTACTTTACTTTCGTTGGCTAAGCAGAAAGTCGAAATCCCAGAATCAACAAGATCTTCATAATAATTAATCAGATCAACCGTACTTATTGAATGTTCATTCATCAATCTCAAATTGCCAACAAAGTAAATTTGACTATCAATCTCAGCAGAAATACCTCTCCCCGGATAGTTTTTAAAATTTTCTGGCTTCTGATAAGTTATTTTTCGTTTTAGTGCTTCATCAATAACCGCTCCGGCAAGCGGGTGTTCGCTGATAGATTCAAGAGAAGCAGTAATCATTAATATCTCTTCCTCACTAAACTCATTCGAAATTAATTTTGATACAGTGGGATTTCCATAAGTTAGTGTACCGGTTTTATCGAATACTACAGTATTAATGTTTTGAGCAACTTCTAAACTTTCACCATCTCTAATTAATATGCCATTAGAGGCTCCTAATCCAGAGGCAACCATAATAGCTGTTGGTGTTGCCAAACCAAGAGCGCAGGGGCAGGCAATTATTAAAACCGAAACAAAGTTTATAATTGCATTCGCTAGTGAATGTTCACTACCAAAAATAAACCAGTAAGTAAATGTTATTATTGCTATAATAATTACACTAGGGACAAATACTGATGATACTTTATCCACCATTTGCTGGATAGGCGGTTTTGAGGCTTGTGCTTGTTCAACAAGTTTAATTATTTGACCAAGAACTGAATTATCCCCAACAGCTTTTACCGCGTAGTGAAAAGCGCCGCTCACATTAATTGTTCCGCCAATAACTTTTGAGTCTTTCTGTTTTTCAACAGGCATACTTTCACCGGTGATCATCGATTCATCGATACTAGAGTGTCCCCACTTTATTATTCCATCAGCGGGAATTTTATCTCCCGGTTTTATTATTACAATATCTCCAACCTTTAATTCAGCGATGTCAATTTCTTTTTCTGAATTATTTTCTAATACACGAGCAGTTTTCGGTTTCAGCTTTAACAAACTTTTTATGGAATCGTTTGTTTTTCTTTTTGCGTTATACTCCAGCAATTTGCCCATAAGTATTAAAGTTATAATTACTGAGGCAGTTTCAAAATAGACATGTTCGGTTTCGGGAAACATTTCCGGGAAGAGGGCTACAAGAGTACTAAATCCAAATGCCGATCCGGTGCCAATTGCTACAAGTGAATTCATATCAAAGGAGAAGTGTGATATTCCGGCAAAAAATGATTTAAAAAAACGTTTTCCTGAAATAAAAATAATTGGTGTAATTAGAAGGAATAGAATTTTATTTATTTGTTCATGATTCAAGTTCAGAAATTTCGGCATTATTCCAAAATCACGCGTCATACTAATAAGAAAGATTGGTACAGTTAAAATAAGAGCAAGATAAAAATCTCTTTTTAGTTTAGAATAAAACTCATCATAAATGTTTTCTGTAATCTCTTCTTTTGTAACAGTATTTAAAATCTGAAGCTCATAACCAAGATCTCGCAATTCTGATGCAATAGCTTCAAGATTTGCTGATTTTTCGTCAAATTCAATGTAAACTTTTTCAGTGGCTAAATTTACATTTGCATCAATTACACCGCTGCTCTTTTTTACAATTTTTTCCACGCGTGCCACACAGCTGGCACAAGTCATTCCTTTTATTGGAATGTTTAATTTATTCATTCTATTTACTTTCTACTTTATAACCTGCTTCCTCAATGGTCTCAATAATTTTTATTTCGGAAATTTTTGATTCGTCAAATACCACTTGCACTTTCCCAATTTCCACTTCAACCGATTCTAGTTCTAATTTTGAAAGTTCTTTTTTTATTGCTATAACGCAGTGATTACAGCTCATCCCCAACACATTAAATAGTTTTGAATTCATACAACTCCTGCAATTATAAATATTAAGAAAGGAGGCTATAGTTTATTTTCTTTTGACTCAGCTTTTAGGGTAAACATTTCATTGTTATCTGTTTCCACATACTTGTCCAATATATTATCACCCAATGACTGTTTTTTAGTTACTTTTTTGTCTTCAGCTTTTGGCATTGGTTTTTGTTTTTCTTTTGAGTTAGTATCGGAATTTTTATTCATCACTTCAATCCTATTTGATGAACTTTTCTTTGGCTTCTCGGGAGAGGGAGGGGGTGATTGTTTTCGGGAATTTTTTTCTTTCACAACTGCATATTCTTTTGATTTAGCACGGGTTCTTTTCTTTTCAATAGGTGCATTTTGTAAAACAGGTTTTGGTAACTGAATAGGATTTGGTTTTGGTAAGGGCTCTGTGATGTTGGGTTTTGCAGTTTTTCCTTGTTTTTGTTTTACCTTATATGATATATAAGAAATAGCAATCGCAATTGTTGCAATTACTATTACCACTTGCAAAGCCGTCACTATTATTGGTACTAATTCCATGATGAAAGATATATAAAAATATCTTACTCAACAATTTGTATAAATTTATCAGTAGCCAGCCGCCCGTATACTCATCATATTCATTTCGGGATTATCGGTGTAGTATTTTATTATGTTTATTTTGGAAGCATCTCTTACTTTCACTGATTCTGATTGCGTTTGATTTTGACTTTTCTGAGTGCTTATTGGATTATTCAGTATTGTAACTCTTCTCATATCGCTGAACTCAGTTTGAGAATATCGCTTCCCACTTCTTGAATCAACATCTCGAAAGTTAAATTCATTTAATGTAGAGAATCTTGGAGCGTATCTTTTTCTTGGTTTTTCGGAGATTTGGGTAGTACGACTTCTGAGTGTATTACTTTTAATTATAACAGGTGATGGTTGTATTTTTCTAGGGATTTGAACGGTTGGGATTACCTTTGCTGGTTCTGGATTTAAATATTGGATTGTAGCTAATTCTTGTTCATATTTTTCATGGGGAAGCTTTCTTCCGCGCGCTTTTGCTTTATATACAATCCATGATAGAAAAACTAAAAATATAAGTAATGTGAGAAAGATCACTAACGAAGTATATATAACTGGCATTAAGCTCATTTTATTATCCTTTATTTTCTCCTTATTAATTACAATAGTCATACCAATGTAAAACCTCAATTTTGAGACGGTAAACGAATATTTTGGAATAATAACTTCTAAAAATTGTATCAAAATGGTACGTAGCATCTCAAAATGGTGCTAAGTTTATATTAATAAATAAGTTATATTAATTTGTTTTTAACCCACTTTTTAATATTTTTTGAGTCCTTTTTTAATAAGTATATAAAAAATAAGAGGTTATAGATGACCAAAGCAGATATAGTTGAGAAAGTTGCTCTTGGCACTGGTTTAACCAAACTTGAAACGGAAGCAATTGTTGAAGGTTTTTTAAATACAGTTATCAATTCTTTAAAGGAAGGCAAGGGAATTGAGATAAGAGGTTTTGGCAGCTATAAAGTGAAAAAGAAACAGGCTCGGTATGCCAGAAATCCAAGAACAGGCGAAAAAGTTTTTGTACCTGAACATTTTGTACCAATGTTTAAATTTTCAAAAGATTTTAAAGCTGCAGTAGATGATGGAATGAAAAGCGAAAAAAATGAATCGAGAGAAATATTATGAATTTAAAGAAGTGTAATATTTGCGGCGAGGAATTATCAGGTTCTGAAAAGTTTTGCCCTGCTTGTGGTGCAAATCTTGGTAATAAAGAATTAAATGAGCAGGGGACCGAGAATTATAATGAAAAGCGCACAAAATCATCGCAGCAGAAAAATAATACTAGAGAAATAAAAAGCATTTCTCCCCTTCAAATTATTTATTTGTCTATATTCTTAGCTATTATTGGCCTTATCATTATCTACTCTGCCGGAGTATTCGAAACAAGCGTTGGAGTAAATAATACCATCGAAAATAAAGCAGATCCTCATGCAGGTGTAGATTTAACAAATCTTAAAGAAATTAACCGACTTGAAGATATCATTAAAAATAATCCAAATGATAAAGCTACCTTAGAGCATTTAGCACATTTATTAAATGATTCCGGTTTTAAAGAGAGAGCTATAGAAAAGTATAAACAGTATCTCAAAATTGATCCTAAAAATGCTGATGTTATTGTTGATATGGGCGTATGTTATTTTGAATTAGGTGATTATGAAGAAGCAATAAAATTAATGGAAAAATCACTCGAGTATGTTCCGAAACATCAGATTGCACATCTCAACTTAGGTGTGGTTAATATGAATGCCGGCAATATGACAGTAGCTAAAAAATGGCTTCAAAAAGCTTACGAAATTAATCCAAATAATGATGTCGGTAAGAGAGCACAAGAATTACTTAAATCACATTAAATCAAGGAGCAGAATAGATGCCTTGCGGAAGAAAAAGAAAACGTCATAAAATGGCGACCCATAAGCGTAAAAAACGCTTGAGAAAGAACAGACATAAAAAGAAAATTAGATAGTATCTAAATTTTCCGTCGAAGTTCATTTTATCAAGCCACCTTAGCTCAGCTGGTAGAGCAGCGCATTCGTAATGCGCGGGTCGGCGGTTCAAGTCCGCCAGGTGGCTCACGCCAATTAAACCATTGAATTAATATCCATATTTAAAAACCAAATTAAATTTAAATTTACTTTACTTTTAAAGGCTCGCATTATTTAATTTAGTGATGATCACTTGTGCTCACTTATTTCTCAATTTCAATTTTATAAATGTAGCATCATTTCTGATTCAGAATTGTTCTCTTGAAAAAAATGCATTGTTAAAAAAAATATATGAGAAGTAGGTAAAAAAATTTGCGGACCTTATTTCTCTCCTCCTGAACAGAATTATTTTAAACCTACCTGAGTCAAAGATGAAAAAAATTTATTATTCACCCAAATTTTGTAAAAATTTCTTCATTTTTTAAAAATATCTAAAAACACCTCTAGTTTTACTTTAAGATGAATTCTGTAACTCTAAGTAATTACTAAATTTCCAAAAAATGATATTTCGGATACACGCTCCGAATTATTTTTATTGATAACTCCTTTTCACCAAGAATCCTTGTAAGTCCTTATATTTTTGGCACTTTGGGGAAAAAATATCTTGACAATCCCATAAAAAAACCATTATTTTGCAGTTGAGTGGGTAAAAGTGTATAAATAGCCCAAGAGGAGAAAATGTTTTTAGGAAGTTTTAATTATACTATTGATGCGAAAAGCCGAGTTAGTATTCCTGCTAAATTCAAAAAGTACTTAAATCCTGAGGCGGATGAGACTTTTGTTATGACCCGCGGGCTAATTCAGTGTATCGATATTTACCCTTTAGATTATTGGAAAAGCGAGGTGCTAGCCCGGGTTAATCAACTGGACGATTTTAATTCAGAGGAAGCTGCATTCAAGAGAATGCTATTTGAATTTGCTTCAGAAGATAAATTGGATTCCCAATCACGACTTTTAATTCCAAAAAATTTAGTTGAGTATGCAGCAATTGAAAGAGATGTTTTTGTTCTCGGACAAAATAAAAAAATTGAGCTCTGGAATCCAATTAACTATGAAGCTCAAAAGAATGCAAATAACAAACCATATTTTGATTTAGCTCAACAGGTGATGAATAAATATAAAATATGAATATTCATGAGCCGGTACTCTTAAATGAGAGCATTGATAATCTTATAACAAAAAGAAATGGAGCTTATTTTGAAGGTACTGCCGGCTTCGGAGGTCATTCGCAGCAAATTTTACAGCGACTTACAAAAACTGGAAGATTGATTGCCGTAGATAAAGATTATAATGCCTTTTCTTATTGTACCAAAAAATTTAAAGATGATAAACGATTCGTTATTTATAATTCAAGTTTTACAGAGATAGATGTAATTAAAAAAATTGAGTTCATTGAACAATTTGACGGCATCTTTGCAGACTTAGGTGTTTCTTCTTTTCAGTTGGATGATGTAGAGTCGGGATTTATGTTTAGAGAAGATTCTCCCCTTGATCTCAGGATGAATAAGGCTGAGGGGCGTCCTGCTTCCGATTTTCTAAATAATGCAGAATATGATGAGCTTGCGAGTGTAATCTATAATTATGGCGAAGAAAAAAACTCACGTACAATTGCTAGAAAGATTATTGAATTACGCTCTAAAGAAAAACTACAATCATCGGCGCAAGTTAAGAGAATAATTGAACAGATAACCCCAGGTAGATTTTTAAACAAAACTTTATCCCGTGTTTTTCAGGCATTACGAATTTATGTTAATAATGAGCTTGAAGAGATTGAGCAATTCATTACTAAATCAATTCCGGCGATGAAAAAAGGGGCAAGAATTGTAATGATTTCATTTCACAGTTTGGAAGATAGAATTGTTAAAGAAAAATTTAAGTATGAAGCTGCAGAGTGTGTTTGCCCTCCGGGAACACCAATTTGTATCTGCGGCAAAATAAAACAATTGAAGATTATAACTCCCAAACCAGTAATACCAAATGAAATTGAAGTAAAAAATAATCCAAGGGCAAGATCGGCAAAATTAAGAGTTGCCGAAAAAATCTAATGAAAACGTCATCACTTAAAATTTTAGTGTTGTTAATACTAGCTGCAGCATTAATTCTATTCTCTTATGTGGTTATGGTTACAGAAATAAAAAGAATGCAAAAGGAAAAATTGAATATGCAACTGGTATTGAGTGAAAGACAAAATACAGCTCAACTAAAAATAGTTGAAGTACAACAATTAATTAGTGAAGATAGAATTGTAAAATTGGCAGGCGACCTATCCGGGCTAGTGAGAGCTGGAAAAGAGATTGAATACATAACGATTCCCAAAGATCAGATAAAAAAAATTGAGTTAATAGCGAAGAGAAAGTATGATTAACTCCAGGGCATTATTACTGTTTGGATTTCTTTTTTTGATTTTTATTCTGCTATCTGCAAAACTAATCACAATTCAGATAGGGAATCATGAATATTATGCTTTAGTGGCTGATAAACAGCAGAATAAACCTGAAATTGAAAAATCAGAACGTGGTTTGATAAAAGATATAAATGGTGATGTGCTGAGCTTTACTAGAGATAACGTTTCTTTTTTTGCAGATAAAAGAATGATGAATCAGAGAAGAGTTACTGCAATTACTAAATTATTTTCTAAGGTATTTGGTAAAGACACTCTTTACTATAAAGAACTGATCGAAAACGGTTCACGCAATGTTTATTTGGAAAAAAAAGTTAGTATGAGTCAAGCACTTGAAATAAGAAAAACAGTGATTGAAGGGTTAAAGATGGAGGAAGATTTTTCCAGAATCTATCCTTACGGCAGCTTAGCTTCTCATTTGCTAGGCTATGTTGATCATCAGTTAAAAGGTGTTGCAGGAATAGAGAAAGTATATGATTCTAAATTGACCGGTACTGATGGTTATTATGTTTTTGAAAGAGATGTGCTAGGTAGAGTTGTTTCAGTTAATGATCGATTATCCAAATCGGCTGTTGCAGGTAATAATGTGGTTTTAACATTGAATAAAAATTATCAAAAAATATTAGAGGAAGAATTATTCGCAGGGATTGAAAAATATGGTGGAGAATCAGCAATTGGAATAATGATAAACCCAAATACAGGAGCTATTCTCGGTATGGCAAATTATCCCGATTATGATCCAGCTAATTACAATTTATTTCCCTCCGAAGCTCTTAGAAATAGAATCCTAACAGATACCTATGAACCCGGTTCAACAATAAAATCAATCATTCTTTCAATTTTATTCGATCAAAAATTAATTCAGGAGAATGAAATAGTTGATACGGAGAATGGAGCTTATTCAATAAAGAATGTTAAAATTTCAGATTCACACAAATTTGAATACTTGAATGTACGAGAGGTACTCGAGCAATCAAGTAATGTTGGTATGTCAAAATTGATAGCTAGAATTGATGATGAAACACTTTACAAGTATTTAAGGAATTTCGGATTTAGTAATATGACTGGGATTGAGCTTCCAGGTGAAGCAGAAGGATTACTAAAAAAACCTAGGAATTTTAACCTTCTCACTAAACCATTCATCTCCTTTGGGTATGAAATATCGGTAACACCATTACAAATAATTACGGCTTACGCTTCATTAGTTAATGGTGGAGTTATTTATCAGCCATATCTTGTAAATTCAATCGAAAATGCTGATGGTAAAATTATTGAAAAAAATAAACCTACAAGAATTAGGCAGGTAATCTCAAATGAAACCTCTGAATTAATGAAACGGCTGATGGTTGGCGTGGTGGAAAATGGTACAGCCAAGTCAGCACAATTAGAGGATGTACTTGTAGGTGGCAAAACTGGAACTGCTCAAAAATTGGTTGATAAATCATATTCTAGTAAAAAACATAGTTCATCATTCGTTGGATTTTTTCCTGCTGATAACCCAAATGTAGTTTGTCTAATTCTAGTAAACTCTCCTACAGTAGGAAAATATGGAGGACTTGTTGCCGCTCCGATATTTAAAAATATAGCACAACGGTTAGTTGATTCAGATCCCTCACTAGTACCAAATAGAAACAAAATTCAAAGAGAAAAAAAATTAACAACCAAACTCATTGCAGATATAAACAGTACACCAAAAAATAAAGTAAAAACTTTTGCTGATCTGGCTGAGTCACAAGCTAAGCCGGAACCTCGGAAAATATATAATACAAACAAATCAATAATGCCCGATTTGATTAATCAATCAACTCGTGATGCAGTTGCTCAACTCAGCGAAATTGGGTTGGCGTATAAAATAATTGGTGTGGGAAAAGTCGTTTCTCAAAGTATTGATGCTGGTTCTAAAATTGAACCGGGTGCGGTTTGTCTTCTAAAGTGTGAACCAGTATTAAGATCAAAAAAAATAAGTGAGAATTAATGAATTTAGCTCGATTGTTAAATAATATTAAGACTGTTCAGGTTGTTGGAAAAGCTGAATCCAAAGAAATTCTTGAATTATCTATTGATTCACGAAAGGTAACTAAGGGATGTGTCTATTTTGCTATTGAAGGCTTTAAAGTTGATGGTCATAAATTTATTGAAGAGGTAATTTCAAAAGGAGCGGATGCAGTTGTTTTAAATAAAGATGGTTTGGTACCGGATCAATTATTCGTACACTCAGGTTGTGTAAAAATCCTTGTCGACGATCCCAGAAAGTCATTAGCTGAATTTTCTAAAAAGTTTTACAATGATCCATCGAGCAGAATAAATTTATTCGCAATTACAGGAACAAAAGGGAAAACCACGACTGCGTTTTATTTGAAAAATATATTAGAAACAGCTGGCCAAAAAACCGGACTGATAGGAACAATAGCAAACTATATCGGGAATATAGAAGTAAGTTCATCATTAACTACACCACAATCACACGAAATAAATTCTCTGTTAAACGATATGTTAGCTGCCGGTTGCAATTCATGCGTGATGGAAGTCTCTTCTCACGCATTAAGATTGGACAGAGTTACTGGTTTAAAATTTACTAGCGCGGTTTTTACAAATATTACTTCCGATCATATGGACTATCACAAAACCTTCGAGCATTATTTTGAGTCGAAAAAAATTCTATTCGATTCACTCGATTCTGATTCCGTAGCGATTACAAACTATGATGATGAAAATGGAAAATTAATAGTTAAGGATTCAAACGCTAAAAAGGTTTCCTACGGTGAATCTGATAAATGTGATTTTAAGATAAGTAATATCAAGTTTGATTTAGAAGGAACCAACTATCAGTTGCTTCACAAATCAAAAACTTACAATGTAAACACAAAATTGGTTGGTCATTTTAACGCCCACAATTCAGCAGCCGCATTCGCATGCGCAGTATCTTCAGGCATAAGTGCCGAAACTGTTATCAAAGGTATCGCAAACACGCCCCAAGTTCCCGGCAGATTTGAAGTTATTAGCGCAAAAGATAAAAAAGTTATTATTGATTACTCGCACACAGCTGATAGTTTAAAACAAGTTTTAAATGCAATTCACCATATAGTTGGATTAACCAGACCAATTTATACGGTGTTTGGTTGCGGCGGTGATAGAGATAGAACAAAAAGACCAGTAATGGGGGAGATTGCTTCTTCAAAAAGTAATAGAGTTTACGTTACCTCGGATAATCCAAGAACTGAAGATCCATATCAGATTATTGATGAAATACTAAAGGGAATTAAACAAAACAATTATAGAATTATCGAAGATCGTGAAGAGGCAATTCGTGCTGCAATTTATGAAAGTGAAGATAATGCGGTAATTCTAATAGCCGGTAAAGGTCATGAGAGCTATCAGGAAATTAATGGTGTTAAAAAACATTTCTCAGATATCGAAACAGCAAAAAAATATTTGGAACAATGGGCAAATTAAATATCACACTTGAAGACATATTTAACATTCCGGGTGCCGAGATTTATAATCCCGATTTGTTTAAGCCACTTTCAAAAATCTTTATAGATTCGAGAAAAGTTGAGAAGAATTCAATTTTTGTTGCCATTAAGGGAGAAAATTTCGATGGGCACAATTTTGTTTTTGAAGCGCTAAAAAAAGGTGCGCGCGTAATCGTGATCAATAGAAATAAAATTTCCAAATTCCGCTTTATTGAATTGCCGTTGATTACCGTACCCGATACCACGATTGCATTCGGACAAATAGCTAATATCTATCGGCAAAAACTTAATACCAATATAGTTTCAATTACCGGTAGCAATGGTAAAACCTCAACAAAAGATATTCTTGCAACTCTTTTATCTGAAAAATTTAATGTTGATAAAACTGATGCGAATAACAATAATCACATTGGTGTTCCTCTAACTATTTTTAAGGCTAATGCTAAGACAGATGTTTTAGTTTTGGAACATGGTACTAACCATTTTGGAGAAATCCCATATTCAGCAAGAATAGCTGAACCCGACTTTGCTATTATTACAAACATTGGTGATTCCCATATTGAATTCCTGAAAGATCGTAATGGAGTACTTAAAGAGAAATCAGCACTATTTAGTGAAACAATTAAGAACAATGGTTTAGTTTTCATAAATAGTGATGATGAGAAATTGCATGAGCTTCGAAAGTTGTACAAAAAATCTATTACATATGGTTTCAAAGGGAAATGTGACGTAAAAGGAAAAATATTAAGATATACGAATGAAGGTAAACCCGAGATTGAAATTAATTATAAAGAAAAGAAGTTTAAGGTTACAATCCCTCTACTCGGTGAGACGAACGCGATAAATTTTTTGGCATCCGCGGCAATTGCATTAACGTTAGGTTTAAACCCAAGACAAATAATTTCCGGTGCAAAAAAAATAAATCCCGTTAATGGACGACTAGAAGTAATATCTCAAAAAAATATTTATCTGATAAATGATACATACAACGCAAGCCCAAGTTCGGTGCAAGCCGCCGTTCATGTACTTGATAAAATTAAAATTTATAAGAGGAAACTCTTAATTCTAGGAGACATTTTTGAATTAGGTAACAAGAGTGCCAAAATTCATTCTAATCTTATTAAATTTTTTGAAGGTAGGAAAGACATCATTGTTTTTACTATTGGGGATATGATGAAAAAACTTCATACCCAGTTAAGAAAAAATGAAATCAAGTCAATTCATTTTTATTCTCGTGAGGCATTGAGTTTATATCTAAAGTATGAAGAATTGGAGCAGACTGCAATATTAGTGAAGGGAAGTCGTGGGATGATGATGGAAGAGTTCGTAAAAATAATTAAAGAGAGATCATAGTTATGTTTTACTACTTATTTGAATACATTAATGATGCTTTTAATCCGCCAGGATTCGACATTTTCCAGTTTTTGTCATTCAGATCAGCATTGGCGGCGGTTACAGGTTTGATCCTTTCTCTTTATCTAGGGCCCAAAATAATCCGAATGCTCAAAAAAAATCAAATTGATCAGCCGATTAGAGAAGAAGGACCCCAAACTCATTACTCAAAAAAGGGCACTCCTACAATGGGTGGATTAATAATACTGGGTTCCGTAATAATTCCAGTACTATTTTGGAGCGACATAAAAAGTATATATATACTACTCGTTCTGTTTGCAACTGTGTTTTTAGGCGCCGTTGGATTTACAGACGACTATTTAAAAGTTGTAAAGAAACTTCCAAAGGGATTAATTGCGCGTTATAAATTGATCGGGCAGATATTTGTTGGAATGGTTGTTGGATCTGCAATTTATTTCTTACCTGAATTTTCTTCATATAATACCGAAACCACACTTCCATTTTTCAAGAATATGAACTGGGATTTCTCATACCTCTATATCCCCGCAGTAATATTTATAATAACAGCAACTTCAAACGCAGTTAATTTAACTGACGGATTAGATGGCCTGGCAACGGGAATAACCATTATAGTAATGCTTGCACTTGCTGTTATGAGTTATGTTTCCGGTAATGTTATCTATGCCGATTATTTGAACATTATGTATCTCCCAGGTTCCGGTGAATTAACTGTTTACATTGCTGCATTAATTGGGGCAGCGTTAGGATTTTTGTGGTTCAATTTTTATCCAGCTCAAATTTTTATGGGAGATACCGGTTCGTTGGCAATTGGCGGTGCTTTTGGTGTTATGATGATTTTGATCAAGAAGGAGTTATTCATCCCAATACTCGGTGGCATTTATTTTATAGAAACGATATCGGTTATCATTCAAAGGGTTTATTTCAAATACACAAAAAAGAAGTATGGAGAAGGCAAGAGGATATTTTTAATGGCCCCAATTCATCATCATTTTGAAAAACTGAATTGGGCTGAGCCGAAGATAGTTGTTCGATTTTATATAGTTACAATAATTCTAGCAATTTTAAGTCTGGCATCATTCAAAGTAAGATGACATTACAAGGCAAAAAAATATCGATACTTGGCGCGGTTAGAAGCGGTATTGGCGCGGCTAAACTCGTAAAACGCATTGGCGGAATTCCTTTTGTCAGTGATTTATCACCAAGAGAAATACTATCCGATTCCATTTCAATTCTTGAAAATGAACAAATTGATTTTGAAGTGGGTGGTCATACTGCAAAAGTATTTGAATGCGATTTTGTGATCACTAGTCCAGGTGTACCATCTGATTCAGCAGTTATAAATGAATTTCGAAAAAGGAACATTGAAATAATTAGTGAAGTTGAATTTGCCGCACAACACTGTAACGCGAATATAATCTCCATTACCGGCACAAATGGAAAGACTACTACTACTTCATTAATGAACTTTACACTTAATACATCCGGAATTAGATCATCTGCCGCGGGAAACATTGGCAAGGCGTTTTCTGAAGTAGTTGATCAATTAGATAAAGATGATTATGTATCTCTTGAAACATCAAGCTTCCAGCTTGATCATATAAAATTTTTCAAACCAAAATTTTCATTGATACTAAATATTACTCCTGATCACCTCGACCGATACAATAATAGTTTTGAAAGTTACATTGCGTCAAAAATTGTAATTACCAAAAACCAGAATAAAGATGATTACTTTATTTACAATGCCGATGACCCAAATACTTTTTCATCAGTGAATAATAACGCAGTGAATAAGTATGCGTTTTCTATAAAAAATAAAATAGATAATGGTGCTTATCTTGAGAATGGTACACTTGTTTTTTCGAAAAATGGAATAGAAGAAAGTGTCTGCTCGACGAACGACCTATTTATAAAAGGCGAACACAATATAGCAAACGCGCTTGCGGTTCTTGTTGTAGCAAAACTAATTGGCATTTCTAATGAACTCATAAAAAAATCATTTTCAGAATTCAAAGGTGTTGAGCATAGATTAGAATTTGTTCGGGAATTAAATGGGATCACATACATAAATGATTCGAAAGCTACTAATGTTGATTCTGTTTGGTATGCCTTAAGAAGTTTTGATCGACCGATTTATTTAATTCTAGGTGGTAAAGATAAAGGAAATAACTACGATCAGATTAGAGAGTTAGTAGAAAAAAATGTAATTAAAATTTATGCCATCGGTTCTTCTGCTCAAAAAGTATATGAATATTTCCATTCATTAAGACCGGTTGAGATTAAAAATAGTTTAGAAGAATGCGTTGAAACAGCCACCAGAGATGCTGAGAAAAACTCAATACTACTTTTATCACCTGCATGTGCAAGTTTTGATATGTTTCAAAATTATGAACATAGAGGAGAAGTATTTAAGGAAGCGGTATTAAAATTACAATAATGAAAACATTATCTAAAATATTGGTATTAATAGTATTAGCCATGATGGCATACGGCGCAATAATGGTATTCACTGCAAGCGGTACCTACAGTGCTACCAAATTCAATAATATTTATACTCTTTTCAAATCTCATTTATGGAAAGTGGTAGCCGCGGTAATTTTCATGATAGTTGCCTCAAAAATACCATATGAATACTATCGCAAATACAGCAAACCGATGTTAATTGGAATTATTATTGTGTTGATTGCAACTTTGATCTTTGCACCAAAAGTAAAAGGCGCATCCCGCTGGATTGATTTTGGATTTTTTCAATTCCAGCCTTCCGAAGCTGCAAAAGTTATTTTACTTATCCATCTCGCTGTTATGATGGAGAAAATGGGAAGTAAAATAACTAATTTCAAAGAAGGGTTGCTTTTTCCTCTCGTTTGGATTTTCGTAATTGCATTTCTAATTGTACTGCAGCCAAATGTTAGTACAAGCGCAATTTTGGTTCTCGTCTCCTTTACTTTACTCTACATTGGGGGAGCTAGATTTAAGCATCTCTCTTTTATTGTCGGCAGTGCGTTTGCAGCGGGTGGCAGCGCAGCAATGTTATTTACTCATTCCCGAGAAAGAATTTTAACTTTCATAAATAGTTTTGCTGATGGCTCCGATATTAATATGCAGGTAAAA
The DNA here is from genome assembly GCA_019638015.1 of Melioribacteraceae bacterium. NCBI lineage: Bacteria > Pseudomonadati > Ignavibacteriota > Ignavibacteria > Ignavibacteriales > Melioribacteraceae > Melioribacteraceae bacterium. Next base: position 1,250,341 of record JAHBUP010000001.1, read on the forward strand.
CAGGCAAAAATTGCATTGGGTAGCGGCGGCTGGTTTGGTGTTGGAATTGGACACAGCAGACAAAGTGATTTGTTTCTTCCAGAATCGTATGGCGATTTTATCTTTTCAATTTTAGGTGAAGAAGCAGGAGTAATAGGCGCAATAGTAGTTTTATTTATTTACTTAGTTGTATTTGCACTCTGTTTGATTATAGCAAAAAAAGTAACTGATAAATTAGGCCAACTCCTCGTTATGGGTTTGGGATTTAATATAATAATAAGTGCATTCATCAATGCTGGCGTTGTTACCGGAATGCTTCCCACTACAGGAATTACATTGCCATTTATCAGCTTCGGCGGTACTTCAATAATTCTCTTCGGTATATCTATTGGAATAATACTAAACATAGCAAATCAATCAATTAAGACAGAAGATTTACGAGCGGCACAGGCTTCATGAAAAATAAAACTAAATATCGTTTTCTATTTGCTGGTGGCGGAACGGGCGGTCATCTGTATCCCGCGCTCGCTGTTGCTCAACAAATCCAAGCTCTTATTCCTGAAGCAGAAATTTTATTTATTGGAAGTAAAGATAAAATTGAATCGCGTGTTGTTCCAGAATATGGATTTGATTTTCGAGGCATCACAATAAGCGGATTTGCAAGAAAGTTTGATTTGAATAATCTGGTTTTCCCATTCAAACTTATTTATAGTTCAATCAAATGTTTGATTATAAATTTTACCTATAAACCAAAAGTAGCGATTGGAAGTGGTGCATATGTATCAGGACCGGCTATTTGGGCTGCAAGTGTTATGGGCGCCAAAATAATATTATTAGAGCAGAATAGTTATCCGGGTGTAACAAATAGAATTTTAGAAAAGCGGGCTGAGCAGATTCATCTTTCATTTGAAGAATCAAAAAAATATTTCAGAGATGAGAAAAAGTTGATTGTATCCGGTAACCCGATTCGATTAAACCTATCAATTCAAAATCGTGATGAATCAATTAAGAAATTTGGATTAGATCCCACAAAAAAAACATTATTGGTGTTGGGCGGGAGCGGCGGCGCTAAATCTATTAATGAAGCCATCGCACAAAATATTTTACAATTAACAACTATGGGAATTCAGATTATATGGCAGACCGGCAAATATTATTTCGAAACTTATAAAGGATATAATACAAACAGTGTTAAAACATTAGCATTTATTGATGACATGCAAAGTGCTTATTCGGCTTGCGATTTGGTTTTAGCACGTTCGGGAGCTACAACAATAGCCGAACTCGCTCATCTTGGATTGCCTGTTGTATTTGTCCCTTCTAAAAATGTAGCCGCAGATCATCAGTTTAAAAACGCGAAAGCAATTAGTGATACAAACGGCGCTGAATTGATTGAAGATGACAAATTGATGAATGAGCTTTCGGAAATAGTGATTAAACTTATTAACGATGAAGATAGATTACTAGCAATTAAAACAAATATTAAAAATTTTGCCAAACCACTTGCGGCTAATAATATAGCTAAAGCAGCAATACTATTAGCGGAACAGAATTAATGGAGAAGAATATGATGATGATGAGTACTGTAAAAAATGTTCACTTTATTGGGATAGGTGGAATTGGGATGAGCGGAATCGCAGAGATATTACTAAATCAAGGATTTGTAATAACCGGCTCAGATCTTCATAAAACTGAAGTCACAGAGAGACTCGAGTCATTAGGAATTAAAGTTTATGAAGGACACGCGTCAGAAAATTTAAAGGAAGCAGATGTGGTTGTTTACTCCTCCGCAGTAAATCTAGAAAATCCTGAAGTCAAAGCCGCCATCGAAAGAAAAATTCCGGTAATTAAACGTTCCGAAATGCTAGCCGAATGCATGAGAATGAAGTATGGAATTGGAATTGCCGGTACCCATGGAAAAACAACCACAACTTCTATGGTGGGATTGGTTTTAACTGAAGCCGGTATCGATCCCACTATTATTGTCGGTGGTAAATTAAGCGGACTTGGCGGAACAAACGCGAGATTGGGAAATGGAGAATTTATTGTTGTTGAAGCAGATGAGTTCGATAGAACTTTTCTAAAACTCACACCAACAATTGCCGCATTAACAACTCTTGAAAAAGAACATCTTGATACTTATAAAGATCTTGATGATATAAAATTAGCCTTTATCGAATTCGCTAATAAAGTACCATTCTTTGGATTTGTAGTATTGTGTTTAGATGAACCTGCTCTACAAGATATCATCCCCGAAATAAATAAGAAGATTTTGACTTATGGAATTTCTTCTCAAGCTGATATTAGAGCAATTGATATTTCCCATTCTGAAAATTTTTCTGAATACACGGTGGTTTATATGGGTGAAGAATTGGGGAGGATAAAGATTAACATACCGGGACTTCACAATATCAAAAACTCTCTTGTAGCTGTAACAGTAGCTAAAGAAATGGGCGTTCCTTTTAATGTTATCCAAAAAGCACTCGCTTCATTCAGCGGAGTTTATAGAAGATTTGAAAAGAAATATGATGAAAATATTATGGTGATAGATGATTATGGTCATCACCCAACAGAAATTAATGTTACGCTCGATGGAATTAGAAGAGGATGGAAGAGAAGGCTTGTTGCAGTTTTTCAACCTCATCTTTATTCACGAACCAGAGATTTTTACGCAGAGTTTGGCCGATCATTCCTTAACTCCGATATTTTTATTTGCACCGATGTATATCCCGCACGCGAAAAACCGATGGAAGGAATTACAGGGGAACTGATTGCAAATACAGCAAAACAGTTTGGTCATAAAAATGTCTATTACGTTCCAGATAAAACCAAAATACCCGAATTGCTCACAAAACTTTGTAAAGATGGTGATATCGTTATAACTCTTGGTGCAGGAGATATTTGGAAATTCGGAAATCAATTTGTAGAAATACTAAAAAGTAAAACCAAAAAATGAAAATATCCAAATCAAATATTATTTCAATTATAATATTAGTTCTATTGATCGGAACTATAGTAGGAACAGCCGTATCATATCCGAGCAAAAAAAATGAGAAGAAAATAAGTTTCATTTCTCTTGATGGGGATTATCATTTATTGGAGAAAGATTATTTGGAGTATGCGGGTCTGCTGGATAAGGATAATTTTCCAAAACTTACATTGCAGATTATACGCGACCGAATAATTAAGCACCCATACGTTCAAAATGCTGATGTGGCATATTCAGAGAATAAAGTATTGATCACAATTAAAGAGAAAAATTTTGAATCAATATTAATGAAGGGAGAGAATCAATTTTTATTAACAGATAAACTACATGTAATTCCTCTCCTAACCGGAACACAAAAAATTGATTTCCCGATTATAGCGGAACCATATTTAAAAAATTCAATTAAAGAATTTATTTCATTGAAAAAGAATCACGATGTATTAACCGCGGCTCAAATATTAACGGCGGTTAAATTGGTAAATAGTAAACTGCACGATAATATCTCATCCCTGAATATGAAAAATGGTGGTGAGATTGAACTCTATTTATCTTCTGGAGATTACCCGGTGATAATTGGCAGAGGAAATGAAATAAAAAAAATTATCTCCTTCAATTCGTTTTGGGATGTAATTGAGGGAAAGGAATACAGTAATTATTTGGAGTACGTTGATTTAAGATATAGCAATCATCTTTATTTCAGGTTATTCGAACCAAAAACAACAGCCGAGGAAATGAAATCATGAAGAAAAATATTATTGCCGGGTTAGATTTAGGTACAACTAAAGTTTGCGCGGTTATAGCAGAGCATGTTGATAATAATGTAAATATTCTTGGGTTTGGAATTGCTCCATCCGAAGGACTTAATAGAGGATTGGTTGCCAACATAACTAAAACTGCCGAGGCAATTACAGAAGCAATGAGTATTGCAAGCAATCGTGCCGGGTTACAGGTTAAAGAATTAAATGTTGGCGTTGCCGGTGAACATATCACAAGTCTTAGACACAGAAATTATATTTCAATAAATAACCCCGATAAAGAAATTACACAGGATGATCTTGAAAGATTAAAGGCAGATGTTCAAACCATAAAAATTCCATCAGATCGGCAGATTCTTCACATAATTCCAGAAGAATATTTTGTTGATTACCAAGGAGGGATTGAAGACCCAATTGGGATGTGCGGCTCGCGTCTCGAAGCGGTCAATCATGTTGTACTTGCTTCGATACCTGCAATTCAAAATATTAAAAAATCAGTTGAACGTGCCGGATTCATCGTTAAAGATTATGTGCTACAGCCGATTGCATCCAGTTATTCAGTACTTGAAGAAAATGAAAAAGATTTAGGGGTTGTACTTGTTGATATTGGAGGAGGTACAACCGATATCGCAATTTTTCACCGTAAATCAATAAAGCACACAAAAGTGATTGGAGTAGCGGGCAGCCAGGTTACAAATGATATTCGTGAAACTCTTGGCATAGTTACTTCCGATGCAGAACAGTTAAAAAAGGAACATGGATTTGCCAGTGAGAGGGCAATTGTGCGCGATTCTGATATCTATATAAAAGGAGTTGGTGCAAGAGGGAATGTGAAAATACCTCTTTCTTTACTTACACAGATTATCAGTATAAGAATGAAAGAACTGTTTGCACTAGTTGACAATGAACTTCGTCAATCCGGATTGAAAAATAAAATTAAAGCAGGTGTAGTATTAACCGGGGGAGGATCACTTCTTAAAGGAAGTACAGAATTAGCGGAGGAAGTTTTTGGATTACCTACAAGAATAGGTGTTCCACTTGAGCTAGGTACAGGCTTATCGAAAGAAGTCGAAAGTCCAGAATTTGCAACCGTTGCCGGTTTAATTAGAGGAATTCCAGGGCAAAAATCGGAATCATTTTCAACCGCAAAAATTACAACACCTGAGAAGAAAGTAGAACTAAGCAAGATTTTTAAAAAGGTTCAAAATTTTTTTGATAATCTATAATAAATAAAACCACAACAAGGAGGAAACATGTCTGATAACGGTAACGAAACAAAGAGAGAAAGCAGACTTAGGTTTTGTACTCTCGATAAAGAAAGCTCCCTTTCCGCAGTTATTAAAGTTGTTGGTGTTGGTGGAGGCGGTTGCAACGCAATTGATTCCATGATTAACCGCGGATTATCCGGCGTTGAATTTGTGGCTGTTAACACAGACGCACAAGTCCTTGCGGATAGTTATGCAAATTCTAAAATTCAAATCGGTACTGGACTTACACGAGGACTCGGAGCCGGAGCCGATCCCAATGTTGGGAAGAAAGCTGCCGAAGAGGATAGAGATAAGATAACTCGGGTGCTCGAAGCTAGTGATATGGTTTTTGTTACTGCCGGCATGGGTGGCGGAACCGGAACAGGTGCTGCTCCAATAGTTGCATCAATAGCCAAAAGTCTAGGAGCGTTAGTTATTGGAATTGTTACCAAACCATTTAATTGGGAAGGTAAACAGAGAATGAAAAATGCCGATGAGGGAATTGCTGAACTAAGACAGTACGTTGATAGCTTAATAGTTATTCCTAATGGTAGAATTCTATCTATTATTGATACTGCGATGGCGGCACGCGCTGCATTCGATAAACCAAATGAAATTTTATATGAGGCCACAAGAGGTATTGCAGACATTATCACAATTAAGGGAATCATTAATGTTGACTTCGCCGATGTTCGAACAGTGATGAGAGAAAGTGGGCAAGCACTTATGGGTTGCGGAATTGCCAGCGGTGAAAACCGCGCGGTTGAAGCGGCTCAAAAAGCAATCTCTTCACCACTTCTCGAGGGCATTAGTATTAAGGGCGCAAAAAATATTTTATTAAATGTTTCCGGTTCCTCGAATATGACAATGCAGGAAATTGAGGAAGGAAATAAAATTATTTATGAAGCTGCCGGTGAAGAAGCAAATGTAATATTTGGATTAGTAAATAAGGAAGATATGAATGAGTATATTTCTTATACGGTTATAGCTACTGGATTTGAATCCAAATCTTCACTAAGCGGACTCAATAATTTAAGGGCAGACAAAACGGAGAAAAAACAAAATCCCCATTCAATTCAACAGCAGGAGAGAAAGGTTGTAGGATTAGGTGGATTTACGCCTAAAAAAGGATTAGCTCTTGATGATAAAGCTGATTTATCTATCCCTGCAATAATTAGATATAGAGAAAAGAATAGTGACTCCCCGAATCTTTTCGAAAGCTCAATTGATGCTGGTTTTAGACCTGAGCCTTCTAGTTATGATTCAGATGATTTCGATTTTAGAGATGAAGATAATAGCTCAACATTTTTAAGAAAAATTATGGATTAGTTACAGATTTATAATTCGTTATCAGATTTAGACCGAACTCAATTTTCACCTTGTTGTGGTGCAAGAAACTGAAAATGGGTTCGGTCATTTTATACCTGCCTAATAAATGCATCCATTTCCATTTTTGTTTTACTTATGGAATTACTAACTTACCCCTCAAAAATTATTAGCTGGAGTATGAGAAAAACTATCTTTTTCGCATTATTATTCATTGTTTTTTTTCAAATAAAAGCCCAGGAAGCTGAAGAGGTTGGATGGGTTTCACGTTTTGGTGCCGCCGGTGGAGTAGCGCCGGTATATGTATTCCCTAACATTGATGCTTTAAACTTTCAAACAAAAGCCATGGGAATCCCGGAACTTTCAAGTTCTGGAATGTTCACTTTCGGCGGCGGCGGTTATGCTTATATCATGATGATAAACAATGTGAGAATAGGTGGAATTGGCTTTGGAGGAACTCAAAGTTCTTCGGCAAATGTTGGCGGATTAAGTAGAGAAGTTAAATACAATTATGGGATTGGGGGACTTACATTAGAATACACCGTACCTTTTATAAATAACATCGCGGTTTCTATTGGCGCAATTATTGGGGGTGGAACAACAAGCGTCGAGATTTACCAAAACCGGGGAGATTATGATTGGGGAACTATTTTTCATCAAGTAACAACTAGTTCAGCGCCAACTAATATTATAAGTAGAAAACTTTATAATACCTATTTTACAGTTTCACCAACGCTTAATGTTGATATTCCATTAAACCGTTTTATTGCTGTGAGACTTGGCGGAGGATATGTAACTTCATTTTCCAACACATGGAAAGGGGATAACGATCAGAATGTAAATGATGTTCCATCCAATTTAACTAGTAATTCATTTTTCATACAAACAGGAATTTATTTCGGATTTTTCGCATTCTAAAAATTATGAACACAAAAAATATTTTAGTTACCGGCGGGGCTGGATTTATTGGCAGCAATTTTATCAATCACATTTTACAATCGCATGATGATTATTTCATTGTTAATATTGATAAGTTAACTTATGCGGGTAATCTCGAAAACCTAAAGCCCTCAGAGAGTAAATCGAATTACCGCTTCATAAAAGGGGATATTTGCAATCATGAAATTGTTGATTATCTCTTCAATAAATATTCGATTAAATATGTAATTAATTTTGCCGCCGAATCTCACGTAGACAGAAGCATTCTTGGTTCAGAAATATTCTACAGAACCAATGTTATTGGTACTAACGTACTGCTTGAAGCTTCGCGGCGATATAATGTTGAAAAATTTCTGCAGATATCTACAGATGAAGTTTATGGTAGTTTAGGTGATACCGGATTATTTACCGAGAGTACTCCATTATCACCTAATAGTCCCTATTCATCCAGCAAAACCGCCGCTGATATGATGGCAATGGCTTTTTATCATACTTATGGACTTCCGGTTGTGATTACTCGGTGCTCAAATAATTATGGCCCTTTGCAATTCCCCGAAAAATTAATTCCACTAATGATAATTAACGCGCTCAACAATAAAAAGCTTCCCGTGTACGGTGATGGTTTGAATGTGAGAGATTGGATTTATGTTATTGATCATAACAAAGCCGCGGAATTGGTTTTTGAAAAAGGCAAAATTGGCGAAGTATATAATGTTGGTGCCAGCCGCGAGATGAAGAATATAGAAATTGTAAAACTGATTCTTTCTAAATTAGGCAAAGATGAAAGTTTAATTGAATATGTTAAAGATAGACCGGGGCATGATCGACGATACGCCATTGATTCATCAAAAATTCAGAATGAGCTTGGGTGGAAACCCACATTTGAATTTGAAGACGCGATGAGCAGTACAGTAGAGTGGTATCTCGATAATAAAAAATGGTGGGAAAGAATTATTTCTGGGGAGTATCAAAAATATTATGAACAATTATACAGTAACAGATAAAAATTAAACATGAAAAAACTAATAATTTTAGTCCTATTATCAACCTCTTTCATTTATGGTCAGGATGAATTAAAAGAGTCAGCCAGATCAACAATGAATTTTATTCAGCCAATTTCAGTAACAATCGGCGGAAATTTTATTGTAACCGGTTCTTTCACCGCTTCAAAAACTCAGAGGGTTGATCATTTTGTTACAACTCTCTATAATGAGGCAAAATCAAAAGCAGTTGGGTCAATGAATGATCTAAATACTCTTAGAATAGTTGATAAGGAATTGAAAAAATTTCCTTTGCGAGATATTATTCTTAAAAGACAGGATGGAGAAATACTAAAAATTGATCTACTCATGTTCAGATTGACTGGAGACTTCAAATACAATCCTTACTTAAAATCAGATGATGTAATTATATTCCCTTCGTTTGATGAAAAGAGAGATGTAATAGATATTAGCGGCGCAGTAAATAACCCTACAAGTTTTCAATTTGTTGATGGAGATAAACTAGCAGATGCTATATTACTAGCCGGTGGATTGAGTAAAGCTTTCGAAAATGTTACTGAAGTTGAAATATCACGCGTTAAAGATTTAGGAAAATCGGAAGCACGTATAGTTTCTAAAATATCAGATAATGTCGAGTTGCAACGCGGAGATAGAATTACAGTATTGTTTAATGAGAATCATAAGGTTGCTTACAAAGTATTAGTACTTGGTGAAGTTAACAGACCTGGAGAGGTTTATATATTAAAGAATAATTCAACTCTTCGGGATGTAATCAGCAAAGCTGGCGGATTTACGGCGAATGCTGATTTGAGAAGAGCCGAATTACTCCGAGGATCAGATCAGTCTCAAATAATGAAGATAAGAGCATTAAGAAGCCAGTACGAAAAAGATAGCACCGGTACAACAATGCCGATTGTGCAAACTAAAATAGAAGAAATTTTGACCGAAGGTAATCGAATGCTCAGATCGGCTAATTTATCGATGGATGAAGTTGAATCAAGTTTAGCTCCAGATCTTTATTTGAGAATGAATGACGGGAGGGGAATATTAGATTTTAGTAAAGTATTAGATGAATCTTCCGATGAAGGTAATACAATTATTCATGAAAATGATGTGATAATTGTGCCCTCTTATTTTAATTATGTTTATGTATTTGGTCAGGTTAAAAACCCAGGTTATTATTCCTTTGAAACTGATAAAGATTGGCGCCACTACATAAACAAAGCCGGCGGGATGACCGAGCGTGCTAAGGAAGAAGAAGAGATTAGAGTTATTAATGGAATATCTAAAACCTGGTACGATACAAAAGATAATTATAAAATGAATGCCGGCGATTATGTTTACGTCCCCAAATCATTACCGAAAGACATTACAAGTACATTACAGATAATAAGTACCGTTTCGAATATAGTTGCAACAATTGTAACACTCACATTCATCATTCTTCAAACAACAAAATAACAAGATAAATATGGAAGAAAATAAAAAGTCTGAAATTGTTGGAAGCACTTTTTTTGAGTTTTTGACTATTACTGTCAAGTATCGTTGGTTTATATTTTGGGTAGTACTCCTTATAACAGGAGGTGCAACTTTGTACGCGTTGTTTGGACCAAAATGGTATAAATCAACAGCATCAGTTTTTCCTGCCGAAAAGAATGATCCTCTTTCAATGATTTCAGGTTTATCAGGATTGGCAAAAGGGTTTTCCGCTAGTAAAGGATTAGCGGCATTAACTAGCAAAAACTCTGAAGCCGATAGATACATGGCGATACTTATGAGCGCAACAGTTACAGATGATATTATTAAAAAGTTTAACCTAAGAAAAGAATATGATTATGAGGATGATTATTATGAAAAAGTAGTTAAAGAGTGGAATTCAAATTTAGATCTTGAAATACAAGAAGAAGGTAATTTAACAATTACTGTTTATTCACGAGAACCTCAGAAAGCTGCTGATATTGCTAACTATATGGTTGAACGGTTAAATGAAATTAATACCCGGTTAAGTATTATTAATGCAAAAGCAAATCGTGAGTTTGTTGAACAAAGATATTTACAAAACATTGCCGATATAAATGAACTTGAAAACAATATGAAGCTCTTTCAACAAAAATATGGTGTAATTGCAGTACCTGAACAGTTGGAAGCGACAGTAAAATCGATGTCAACAATTTATGCTGAGTTGTATAAAAAAGAAGTTGAATATAATGTTGTTAAGCAAACCTATGGGTTGGATCATCCTTTAGCAATAAGTTCAAAATTACAAATGGATGAACTTCAAAAGAAAATTAATGCTTTAAATACAGGAAATGATCCATCGCAAAAAGATGTTAGGCTTTTAATCCCATTTAAACAAGCTCCCGAACTTGGAAATGATTATCTGAAAATTTACCGCAATTTAGAAATTCAATACAAAATTCTTGAATTCATACAACCAATGTATGAAACTGCACGTGTTGAAGAAGCAAGAAATACACCAAGTGTAATTGTTTTGGATAACGCCGGTCCTGCCGAGAGAAAATCAAGACCCAAGGGAAGTATTTACGCCCCAATTGCACTTGTCCTTTCTTTAATATTGGCATACTTTCTAGTTTTTTCTCATGTGTTGATACAAAAAATGAAAAGGGATGATGTAACACGCTACTCTTACTTAAGTAATGCCTTAAAAAGTGATTTAGCAAAGATCGGATTTAAGAGAAGGACAAATTAAAGATGTCCGAATATTCAAAGATTGGAAAGAATTCGATCTATTCTTTTCTTTCAATTTTTTTTCGGGTATTCTCCAACATTATTATTTTCTGGCTTATTGCCCGTTACTATTCCGCAGATGTATTCGGACAATTTACAACAGCGCAGACTTTCGCGTCGGTATTTATTTTACTCGCTGATTTTGGAATGGATATTCTTCTTACTACCGAACTGCCGAGGCGAATTGAAAAATCCTCACAAATATTTTCGGAAATATTTTCAGCCAAACTTATTTTTGCCTCCTTTGCTTTTCTGCTCATGCTCTCATTATCAATCTTAAATCAATTTAGTGAAGCAACAAGTCTTTTACTATTGATGTTCAGTTTCTTTGTTCTATTTTCAACTATCACAAATTTCTTTTTTGCTTTCTATAAAGGAAATGAGAAGCTTGGTTATGAAGCTAGAGTTTCATTCATCAATAATTTTGGTTCATTAATAGCTGTACTAATCTTAATACTGCTTAAACAGAATATATTATTAATTGCAGGCGCATATGTAGCTGTAAGACTTATTGGGTTACTGCTAGCTTTTTATTATGTAAAAAAAATTAATTCATCCATCTCTCTTAAATTTACATTCCCAATTCAGAAAAATGTAATAAAAAAGATAATTGTATTGGGAATGTTCATGCTGTTCGGTAATCTATTTTTTCAATTAGATACTATACTTCTTGCATTCTGGAGAGATGAGAAAAGTGTTGGTACTTATCAGGCAGTTTTCAGATTAATAATGGTTTTGTTAATAATTCCGGATGTATTTATAAATAGTTTAATGCCTGTTCTCTCAAGACTACGCAACGAGGATAAGGAAAAGTGGGAAAAACTAAGTTTCATTTTCAATAAGATACTTGTTACCATAATAATACCTGCCTCTATAGTAATGTTTGTTTATCCCGATGAAATTTTGGGATTGGCATATGGAGCAGATAAGTATAATGAGGCAATTCCAATATTTAGGATTTTTTCATTCATTATGTTGATTAGGTTTTTTACCGAGGCATACGGTTTAATGCTTATAACAGCCGATAAACAAAAAGTTAGAATGACTATTGTTATCTTGGGAACAGCCCTTAATTTCGTTGTAAATTTTTTTATGATTCCGCGGTATGATGCTCTCGGAGCGGGTATTACATCTTTAATAACTAATTTTGTTGTTGGATTTTTATACTATTATACAGCGCGCAATTTAAAGGGGAATTGGATTGCGGGTTTTGCTATTTCTAAACTCATTCTTTTAATTATTGCATTTGCATTAATAGTTTATATAGCCGGTCTTTTGAGTGCTTGGTATTTGAGTTTTGCCGCCGCTTTAATTTATTATTATTATGCTTTTCGTTTCATATTTAGTAAATCAGAGCAGGAGCAGTTTATGGAAGTTATAAATAATAATCGATTAAGTTTTATGAAACGCAGCTAACAAAAATGAACCTCATTTCCATCATATCGTTTCTGGTAATATTTTTAATTGTTATCGTTACTATGATCAAAAAGTCCGATCTATTTTCTCCCGCAAAAGTTTTTGGGATAATCTGGGCAATGGCCATAGGACTCACTGAACTTAAACTGAGCCGGCACCAACATAATTGGAATGAACTAGGTTGGATTATGCTGTTTATCGGAATCTTATCATTTTATATCGGTGTGTTTGTTGTTTTTGTGATTAATTACAATAAAAGAGTTACGCCTATAAATAATATCCGAAAACTTTTTGGTGAAAGAGTTGTTGACCACAAAAAGTTATTTAGTGTTATAATAGTATTATTTGCTGTGTATGTAATTTCATTTATGGGGAATTATTTAATAGAGGGATTTCTTCCGATATTTCACGCGAATCCGGGCCAATCACGAGCGTATTGGGGAGTTTTTGGAATTGGATTGACAATACATGCGGCAACTGCACTCATATTATTTGGAACTCAATATGTGGCTTTGGCAGATCGGAAAGCAATAAAGAAATTGCTTGTTATTGGAATTATAGTTTCAACCTTTATCACATATTTATTTATTCTACAGCGATTCAATCTGATGTTTGCAATAATATCCTCAATTGTATTTCTATATTATTCGAGCAACAGTCTTCGCCCAAGAAATGCTGGAATTGTGTTCTTAATAATTGTTGGATTGATGTATTCTGTCCAATATTTGAGAATGAGTGACTTTGCGCTAAGTTATCTTTACAATCTTGCCCAAATGAAATTTAGTTTTAAGTATGCCATATTCACTGAGCCATATATGTATGTTGTAATGAATCTGGAAAATTTTGTGAGGGCGGTAAACAGATTAGAGGATCATACTTTCGGTTATTATACCTTTAATTTTTTACTCTCACTTTCCGGTCTAAAGAAACCTGTTACTGATTATGTGTCATTAAATAATTTCCCGTTTTTAAATAGCAGTTACAACACTTATTCAATGTTCTGGGATTTTTTCCGTGACTTCGGAATTTATGGATTAAGTGTAATCCCGGCAGTTATAGGATTTGGTGTATCTACTATCTATTACAAATTAAGAAAAGAGCCATCAGTATTCATGCTCTCAATTTATTCTATCTTTATTTTTATTCTCGTTATATCATTTTTCGTAAATGTAATTGGTCTTTTACATTTTATATTTAATACATCACTTATTGTTGCACTTTCATATTATATATCTATTGATGAAAAATCCCGAAGTACTAGCAAGACCTGAGGCTAGTATTACTAGTTCGATTATTTTAGTAAGAATAATTAAATGGGTTAACTTGTGTCCCCAAGAGTTTCAATAATACTGGTAAATTATAATGGCTGGAAAGATACTGTTGAGTGTATTAATTCACTTAACCAGATCAATTATAGTAATTATGAAATTATCGTTGTTGACAATGCTTCTGTCGGGGATGATTTACTCCAATTCCAAAATTATGAGTTTAGTAATGTTACTTTTATTAAATCTGCCGAAAATTTAGGTTTTTCGGGTGGAAATAATTTAGGTATTGAGTGCGCCTTAAAGAGCAAAAGTGAATATATCCTACTGCTCAATAATGATACAGTTGTTCAACCAGATTTTTTGAATATAATGGTTAGCAAAGCAGAGGAGAATAGTATCGGTGTGGTAACTCCTATGATAAAGTATTATGATAGAAAAGATACGATTTGGAGCGCGGGAGGAAAAATAAGTAAAATTAGAGCATCCGGTTTCACTTATGGATTTAATAAAAATGAAAGTGAGTTAAATCGAGACTTTTATTGCACTTTTGCGTCGGGTTGCTGTATGCTGATAAAATCTGAAGTTATTAAAAATGTGGGTATGCTTGATACTGGCTATTTTTTGTATTTAGAGGATACAGATTATTCATTTAGAATTATTAATGCCGGTTATAAAATATACTATGCCGCGTCGAGCACTATTTATCATAAGGTCACTTCTACTACATCTAGAGATAATAAATTACTGCCTCTTTACTACAGTGTTAGAAATCGCCTTTATTTTGCTAAAAAGAACTTGGGGTGGTTATCTATTTTTTCATTGAGTTATCTTGCGACTGCGTTTTTAGTAAAGTATTTAGTGTACAATTTTGATAATAGAGAATACAAAAAAGTATTGATCAGGGCCTTTTCTGATTTTTATAATAATAAATTTGGTAAAACTGATATTTTTGAATTAAAGAAAACTGTAAAATGAAAATTGGAATAGATGGGAGAGTTTTAGATCGTGCGATTACCGGAACCGGTCGGTATCTTCTCAATATATTGCACGAACTTCCGAATCATGATAAGAAAAATGAATATGTTTTATATAGCAATGCTGATCATGATTTTGATAAAAAATTTTATAAGATCATTAAATCGAATGAACCCAAAATACCTTTGAAATTATACTCTCCCTTCTGGATAAATTACTCTCTCCCAATAAAACTTAAAGAACAAAAGATTGATTTGTTGTTTTCACCGAATGTATTAATTCCACTAGTTAATATTGGTAATATTAAAACGGTCTCTGTTGTTCACGACGCAATATTTAAAGTATTCAAGGAATATTATCCTTTCTTCTATAGAATGTACTTATCTACCTTATTGCCTGTATCATTAAAAAAATCAGATAGAGTTATTACTGTTTCCACAAGTGCTAAAGAAGATATTATGCGATACTTCCATGTGCCGGAAGGGAAAATTAGAATTGTATACAACACTGCTTCTCCAAAATTCAAACCCCAAGCTGAAAGAAATGAGCTGATCAGTGATAAGCTAAAAGCAGAATATTGTATTCCCGAAAAATATATATTATATGTTGGAGTAATTGAAAGCAGAAAAAACATTTTAGGAATTCTCAGAATAATTGATGAATTAAAGAAAAAGGGGAGTAATTTAAAATTGGTTTTGATTGGCAAACCTGGATACAATTCTGATAAGATAATTCCTGAAATAAAAAAACGGAATAATGATATTAAGTATTTTCAATATATGCCGGATGATATTTTAACTTATATTTACCAATCAGCTTTTGCGTTTTTATTTCCTTCATTTTATGAAGGATTTGGAATACCGCCATTAGAGGCAATGCAGTGTGGAGTACCTGTTTTATCCTCAAATAGATCTGCTCTTCCTGAAGTGGTGGGGGATGGTGGAATATGTTTGGACCCGGATAATTATTCCGGTTTTGCAAATGAAATATTAAGATTGGAAAGTGATTCAAAGTATTATTCCGAGATGAAAAAAAGAGCTCTGGTTCAGTCTGAAAAGTTTCAAATAAATCAAACAACAAAAAAAATTGTAGAAATATTTAATGAATTTAACTGAAAAGAATATCCTCTTATAAAATGCGAATACTATTTGTTATAACTAAATCGGATATAGGCGGTGCCCAGGTTTTTGTTCTAAATTTGGCAAAAGCTTTTAAGGAATTAGGTTATGATGTTGAAGTTGTTGCCGGTGATGGCGATTTCTTGTTTGAGGAGTTAAAAAAAATCAAAATCAATTATTATTATTTCGAATCATTAAAAAGGGATTTTAATTTATTAAACGCCCTATATTTTGTTTGGGAACTGCGTCATTTAATTAAGTTAAAAAGATATAATGTGCTTCATCTTAACAGCTCTAATACTCTGATAGGTGGACTTGCTTCTTTTTTCCTAAAAAATAAACCAAAATCATTTTTTACTTTTCACGGACTCTCCTTTATTGACCGAAACTATAATCCTAATAGAATCATTAAATTTCTCGCATCAATATATTACCGAACGATGCTAAAGACTGTAAATAAAATAATTTTTGAATGCCGCTTAAATTTGGAAGAAGTTCAAAATGCTGGTATGATTAAAAATGCACCAATAATTTATAATGGAATTGATCAGGAAAGTCTAACTTTTCTTGATAGATCAAAAGTAAGAAAATACTTTTCGGATAAGTGTGGTATCGATTTGACAGATTCATTTTTAATTGGCTCAACAGGAAGATTAACATATCAAAAAAATTATGAGTTTTTGATTTCTATATTCGATCGAATAAAACAAAAAGTACCTAATGCAAAAATGGTGATTATAGGCGAAGGTCCCGACAGGGATAATTACACAAAACTAATTAATAAGTATAACCTCAATAATGAAGTGTTTTTGGTTGGTGAATTAAAAAATTCTCACCAATTTATGAGAGGATTTGATCTCTTTACTTTATCATCCCGTTATGAGGGAGTTTCAATAAGTCTCGTTGAAACTCTATTTGCAGAAATTCCTATGCTTGTTACAAAAGTCGGTGGAAATGTTGATATAGTGAATAATGATTCTCGTCAACTATATGAATTAGATAGTGTAGAAGAATATTTGGAAAAATTAGTATATCTAAAAAATAACCCGGCTTCAATTTTAGAAAATAACCGGAAGATGCAGTCGATATTCACTTTAAAACATATGGTTCAAAATTATAAAGAGTTATTTGAATCAGAAGTAAATTAACAATCTTATTTTGGAAAAAGGATGATTGAATACTACAAAAATAAAAATGTACTCATAACAGGCGGATTGGGATTTTTGGGAAGCAGTATTGCTGAGAGACTTGTAAATAGTGGCGCAACGATAACACTGATAGATAATCTTCACCCCTTGTATGGCGGAAATAAATTCAATGTTGAATCGATTAAAGATAAGGTTAATGTTCTAATTGAGGATATTAGAAACGAAGATATAATGGCGCCGTTGATTCAGAAGGCAGATTTGATTTTTCATCTTGCCGCACAGGTAAGTTATATTGATAGTTTAAGTATCCCTTTTGAAGACCTGGATCTAAACGCACAAACTACATTGAAGATTCTTGAAAACTGCCGCAAACTTAATCCTAAAGTAAGAGTTGTTTTTTCAAGTTCAAGAATGGTATATGGCAAAGTTAATCAGCCGATTGTTACAGAAAATTCAGAGACCAATCCACTTAGTTTGTATGGAATACATAAACTTACTTCTGAGAAGTATCTGCTTATGTATTTTAAGGATTTCGGAATTCCTACAACAGTGTTAAGGTTAACAAACCCTTATGGACCAAAGCAGCAAATAAAACATAGTAAATATTCATTGGTTGGTTGGTTTATCCGCCAGGCAATGGAGGGAAATACTATAAAAATTTATGGTGACGGACAACAGCTGCGAGATTATGTTTATGTTAATGACATAGTAGAAGCAATGATTCGTTCGGCGGCCTCGGAACAAGCGGCAGGCGAAGTTATAAATGTTGGTTCCGGAGTCTCATCCAAATTTTCTGATATGGTTCATGATGTTGTAAAAATTGTTGGGAATGGGAATATTGAATTTATTCCATGGCCTGAAAATTATGAAAAGGTAGAAACTGGCGATATCTCTGTTGATATCTCCAAATTATCAGCAATCGCTAATTGGAACCCTAAGTACACTCTGATTGATGGCATCCAGGAAACATTTAGTTATTACAAAAAGAACATTTCACATTATATTTAATTGAATTGTTATAGACTATTTAATTAATCAATGAGCTAGTCATCGAAAAGCTAACCAAAAATGTTTTCTCACTCTCATTTGGACAGGCAGCTTCATTTTTAACTAATGTTGCCGCGATAATTCTTGCTGCCCGTTTTTTAGGAGTTGAAAATTTTGGTGTTTTTAGCAGCGTACTTGCCATTGTATCAATACTCTCCAAGCTGGTAGATTTCGGAATTGAGCCGATTGTTTTTAGAGAGTTTTCAAAGAATAAAGAAAACTATAATTTACTTAATAGCGCTATCACTCTAAGGTTTTCAATTTATTTGTTACTGCTGATTGTTTATAATTTCGTGGCACTCATCCTTGCGTTTAATTCTACCGAAATAATATTTGTAAATGTCCTATTCTTTACGATAATCCTCTCTGCCAAAATGATGGTGATTAGAGAGATACTCGCTACTCCATTCAAAGTAAATTTTAAAATGCATTATCCAATGGTTCTTTCGGTATTGGATAATATTGTACTGTTCGTTTTGATATTGTTTATCCCATTTGTTCAGAATAAGATTTTGTATTTTATTATTGCATACACAGTTTCAAATCTTCCCGGTTTTATTCTTTCATTTTATTATTTATATAAAAAATTCAACTATAAATACATAGTTGCTTACGAAAACTTTAGCTGGATAATCAAAGAATCGCTCCCACTATTTGGATTTGTAATCTTATCAAATATCTTTCAACAAATAGATATTGTAATACTAAGTTCATTAAAGGGTAATTATGATGTTGGAATTTACTCGGCCGGAGTTAGGCTTACCATGCCGCTTAATATTATTCCCGGCGCAATAGTAACTTCGGTTTTTCCTATACTTGTTAAAAAAATGGCTGACGAAGAGAGCACCGAATTTATTACCAATTTAGTGATCAAGCTTCTATTCTTTATTTCATTCGTAATCGCTTCTGTATTTAGTTTCGGTTCAGCTGAGATTGTGAGAGTGGTATTTGGAAGAGAATATGCCTCGAGTTCATTTTCTGCTTCAATCCTTTACTGGTGTCAGATATTTATTTTCTTTACTTACTACAGTCTTTCTGTTTTAATTGCTAACAATAAACAGCACTACAATTTTATTTTTGGGTTGGTGCAAGTCCTTATAAATCTAGTATTCATATTATTGCTAGTTCCTAATTATTCATTTGTCGGGGCTTCAATCGCAAAATTAATAGCAAGTTTTGTGGGATTTGTTTACATCATTTATGTGCTTTCAAAACTTGGATTAAAGCCTTCAATCGGTAGATATAAAATGCTGCTCTGGAGCGGATTGTTAGCGCTGATTTTATGGTTGCTTTCTGATATGCCTCTCGTAGTTTATCTAACCTTATCCGCGATTGTAATATTCATATTAACCATCGGGCTAAAGTTTTTTGAAAAAGATGAAATCATTGCTTTCTTCAAACTGGTGAATAGAGAAGAAATGGCTAAAAATCTATTAGCGCGGTTTAAGTTCTTAGCTTAAAAAACTAAAAAATTATAAAACGTTTTCAGAACTATTTCTTTCTTCTCAAGAATCCTGCATTGGCTGCGGCTTCGCAAAATTTGATGATATTATCATCACCAATTTCTTTGTCTTTATCTAACGGTTCATATTGATAAAGCCAAATCGAATCAAATTTCAAATCCTTTGCCGCATTTAGTAATGTTGAATACTCGGCAGAGTCTTCATGGGCTCCAATCCATAACATCGAAAATGTTGGACCCAGATAATCCCCCCACTCATTCCATGTTTTAACTTGATCTGTCCCTAATTTTTTTTTATCTCCATAGCCACTATACATTATGGAAGAAGTAAGCCGTAAAAAACGGGCTGCTTTCTTTTCATCCAATTCACTTATAACATAACCCGATTTTGGGTAGAGCTGTTTTTCATTAAGATTGATTAGAATTTTAGTTAAAGTTATAAAAGAAAAGTTACGACTCAGAGGTTCATCAAAATAGTATGCCCATACTTTACCAAGTGAATTTATATTATTCCAGAACCATTCGTTTCGGGTTACGTAATCGGGAATATAGATTTGTTTCATAATGTGCAGAGAATCATATCCGGCGGCTTTAACATTTTTATATACTTCTTCACCATAGGGTGCGGCGACCAGCAGATAATTAAACCCGAAATAATTTTTAAGTCTCTCAAGCTGTTGTTGAGAGTAAAACTTATTTGTATGGGGCCAGATACCCACAATTTTTCCCTCAACAACTTCGTAACCCTTAGGCAGACTCTGACTTAAAGTAGAACCAGAAATTGAGATTATTATTAAAAATAAAATAGATAGCTTTTTCATGATTAACTTAATTTTGTTGTAGATGAATATAATTATTTTACCCTTTAGATTTGCTCCTCGCCTAATCTTTATTATTAGATTTAAACTTATATTTACGCCAAATAATTAAAAATTTTATGATAGATCTATCAATTATAATCATTAATTACAATGGGGAAAAATATCTCGAGGATTGCCTTTGCTCGATCGAAGAGTACACTTCCAAAATTGTATATGAGACAATTGTCGTTGATAATGGAACTGTTGATTTTAATTTACGGAGTTGGCAGTCTCGATTTCCTAATGTTCATTTTGTAATTAATGAATATAATAAAGGTTTCGCCGCCGCAAATAATGATGGATTGGGAGTAGCAAGAGGGAAGTATGTTTTATTTCTTAATAATGATACCCGTTTAATATCTAATATATTTTATGATGTATTTAGCTACTGCGAAAAAATAAATTCTCCAATATTTGCTGGGTGCCAGCTTCTAAATTCTGACTTATCAAAGCAAGAATCGATTGTTGAGTTTCCTTCATTATGGAATGGGTTTACAGAAAATATGTTCCTTTACAAGTTATTCCCAAATTCCAAATTATTTAATAAGTATTATCAAAATCATCTTGATTATTATGAGCCGGTAGAAGCTGATGTTATTAAAGGGGCATTTATGTTTTGCCCCAGAGATATTATTGATTCTCTCAATGGATTTGATGATCGATTCTTTTTTTATAGCGAAGAAACCGATTTATGTAAAAGATTCAAAGATATGGGAGGGCGAATTTTGTTTTTACCTCAATATAAAATCATACATTACGGAGGTTCTACTTCAGACAAGAATCTTTGGTTTAAGTACAAAAATCAAACAATAGGAAAGATTCAGTACTATCAAAAACATTTTTCGGGGTTCAATTTTATATCTGTTATAATCATTCATTTTATTGGATTGTTTTTACGTGGAGTGATTAATTGTACTGTAGGAATTATATTATTTCGGAAAAATTTATTTATAAAGGGTTTTTTCTTCTTTAGACAGTTGTTTGTTTATCCTAACAATGTTTTTAAGGATAAAAAAGAATCATGAGAATATTATTTATCTCTCCTAAAATTCCTTATCCACCTGTAGATGGTCACCGGAAAAGTATATTTGGGGTAATTAAGCATCTGGCTTTACGTGGGCATAAAATTGATTTAGTTGCCTATTCGCAATTTGAAAAATTGCACAAATACCGAGAACTCCAAGAATTCTGTAATCCTAATATTTTAAATGTTAGAACCCCTAACAGCATTAAAGGTATGATCATTAATTTATTCTCCTCTCGTCCATATAATTTGTGGAAATATGAAAGAAAAGAATTGACAAAATTTCTTGAAGAGTACCTTTTTTATAACAAGCCGGATATAGTTCAAATAACAAATTCTCATATGGGGTGGATTGTTGATACAATTAGAAAATTTAGTGATGCTCCGGTCATTCTTAGAGAAGAAAATTTAGAGTTAATGATAATGAAGCGGTTTTCTCAATCCCAGTCCAATCCATTAATTAAATTATATTCTTATCTCCAGTATAAAAAACTACTAAGATATGAACCTAAATTATGCTCAAAAATGAATTTAAATATAATGATCAGTAAAAATGATGAGGCCGAACTTCAAAAATTAGGACCAGGAGTTAATACGGTAACAATTCCTCTTGGAGTTGATAATCATCTTTTTAATATTAAAAAAAGCAAACCCGAGCCTTTTTCACTATGTCATATTGGTTCACTCGATTGGTACCCAAATTTAAATGGAATAAATTGGTTCATTAATAACGTATTTGAGCGCTTGGTGAGCAATTTCCCTCAAACTAAACTTTACTTATATGGCGGGGGCAATTATCACTTGATAAATCGAATAAATGACTTCAATAAAAATATTGTATTAAAAGGATTTGTTGAGGATATTTGGCAGGAGATAAATGATAAACAATTAGCTGTAGTTCCTCTAAGAATTGGGGGTGGGATTAGAGTTAAGATATTAGAATTATGCGCTGCCGGTAATGCTGTTATTTCAACCTCGATTGGTGTTGAAGGTATACCACTAACAGATGAAAAAGAAATCTTGATTGCCGATGATCCGGAATTATTTGCACAAAAAATTGAAAAAGTATTTATTGATAATTATTCCCTTGATGAGATAACTGAGAATGCACGTAAAGTTATCCGTGAGAATTATGACTGGAATATTATTGCTGAAAGATTTGAAGATCAATACAACAAACTTTTGGAAAATTGATGACCCCAGTTTATGAAATATCACTACTGGTAATTTTGTTTGTAATATTTAATTCCTTTTTCGGGTATCCCCTTGTTATCTTTTTATTAGGGCAATTTAAAAAGAAACCTAATTTGACGGAATACGAACCATCTGTTACAATCATGATTGCCGCTTATAATGAGGAAAAATCAATTGCTCAACGAATTGAAAATATTGCCTCAATTAATTACGATTTATCAAAAGTAGAATTGTTAATAGGCTCTGATAATTCATCCGACACCACAAACTCAATTTTATTAGAACAACAAAATAAATATCCATGGCTTAAAGTATTTATTTCGGATAAAAGAAGAGGTAAAGCGGGCATACTTAATGAATTGATAAAACAAGCTAGTTATGAAATTCTGGTTTTTACCGACGCAAATACCCAATTCAACAAAAATGCACTAAAAAATCTGACCAACGATTTTAGTGATCCCACAGTTGGTGGAGTTTGCGGTAAATTAATTCTACTCAGCGATAAAAAGGTGATCGATGAAGGTGTCGAAGAATCAAGTTACTGGAAATATGAAACTCACATAAAAACTTCTGAAGGCAAGCTGGGTATTGCATTTGCTGCAAATGGAGGAATATTCGCGATTCGAAAAAATTTATTTTCCGCCATTCCTTTGGAACGCGCGGTTACCGATGATTTATATATTTCTCTTTCTGTGGTTGAGCAAGGTTTTAAATTTAATTACAGCGAAAATGCTATAGCGTCTGAAAATACCGGTAAAGATATTAAGTCGGAATTCGATAGAAAAGTTAGGTTCAGCGCTACAAATTTTCAGACATTGGTTCGTTTTAAAAATCTTTTGCTTAATAGAAATATTCTTCTAAGCTATGCTTTTTTTTCTCATAAGATTACACGCTGGATTTTACCTTTCCTTTTAATTTTATTGATTATGTTAAATGGAATTCTATTCATATCGCAAGGAACTTATAAGATTCTATTTTATGCTCAGTTATTATTCTACTGTTTTGCATTTCTTGGATTTGTATTTTCGACTCTCAAAATTCGGATTAAAGTGTTTTCGCTACCCAATTTTTTTGTTGTTTCAAATATCGCTGTACTAAAGGGATTTATTAGATTCATAAATAAAAAACATAGTGTGATTTGGAACTCGACTGAGAGATAGCAGATAAATTAAAAATAATATTTTTAACCCTCTTAATTTATGGATGATTTTACTTGAATAAACGTACAGAAAAACTTTTAATATTAGCTACAGATTTTATCACTGTAAATTTAGCATGGCTGCTCTTTTTTTATTTCAGAGTAGAGTCGGGATGGTTTAATCTTATTACTCAACCCGATTTTTTCCTTCCAATGATTGTTGTTTATTTTTATTGGGTTATTGTCTTCACTTTTGTTGGAATGTACCGAACATGGTTTGCACTTTCCCGTCTTGACGAACTCTCAACTCTCCTAAAAGCTTCATTTGTGGGAATTTTCATCCTAGTATTTTTTATTATCTGGGATGATGTTACAACCGGTGTCTCCAATTCTATGCGGTTTTACATATTTATTTACTGGGCAATATTTTTGGTTCTTGTTGGTTCCGGAAGATTATTTATAAGAAGTTTTCAGCGCAATCTTCTTATTAGAGGAATTGGAAGAAGAAATACAATCATAATTGGATTCAACCAAAAAGCTAATGAAGTACATTCATCTATTTTGCGCCATCGTGAACTAGGGCTTGATATTGTTAGTTATTTAGCGGTTGCAGAGTCCGAGCTTAATTCTTCATATAAAGATGTTAAAGTTGTGGATACTTATCATAACCTTGAAAAAGTTTTGTTGGACTTTGAAATTAAAAATGTAATTATTTGTTTAGGCAGACACGAAGAAGAAGTAATTTTAGAGGTAATTACCAGATGCGAAGGTAAAGGTGTAGAGATAAAAATTGTCCCCGATTTATACGATATCCTCAGCGGTCAAGCTAAAATATCTCAACTCTATAGTTTTCCATTAATTGATGTTATGCCTGAGTTAATGCCTGAGTGGGAAAGAAGGCTTAAAAGAGTTATGGATATAGTTCTATCTTTCC
The DNA here is from genome assembly GCA_019638015.1 of Melioribacteraceae bacterium. Taxonomy (NCBI): domain Bacteria; kingdom Pseudomonadati; phylum Ignavibacteriota; class Ignavibacteria; order Ignavibacteriales; family Melioribacteraceae; species Melioribacteraceae bacterium. The sequence continues at coordinate 1,274,909 of JAHBUP010000001.1, forward strand.
TCCTCCTAATAATTACAGCGCCGGCAACAATAATTACTGCTATCGCAATAAAAATTGAGAGTAAGGGACCAGTTTTTTATAAGCAGGAAAGAAGCGGGCTAAATGGAAAAGTGTTTAAGATTTATAAATTCAGGTCAATGGTTCAGGACGCCGAAAAGAAAACCGGTCCAATATGGTCAACTAAAGGAGATCCGAGAATTACCCGGGTTGGTAGATTTATTAGAAAAGTGCGACTCGATGAAATTCCACAAGTAATTAATATATTTAGAGGGGATATGAGTTTTGTTGGTCCGCGCCCCGAACGGCCAATTTTTGTTGAGAAATTAGCGAATGAAATTCCTTTGTATAAACGCCGTTTAAAAGTTCGACCGGGAATTACAGGATGGGCACAAGTAAAACATAAGTATGATGAAACTGTTGAAGATGTAAAAGTTAAGTTGCGTTATGATCTATTCTATATTGAAAATATGAGTCTGCGTATGGATCTTAAAATATTATTCAAAACAATTTTTGTTGTACTCTTTGGTAAAGGTCATTATGAATAAAATTGAGAAATCATGAAAAGTATAGTAATTATTCCAACTTATAATGAAATTCATAATATTCAGCTTCTAGTTCCGCAACTGCTGGAATCTTATCCCGGTTTGGATATTCTAATTGTGGATGATAATTCACCCGACGGAACTGCCGATTATGTTCTGAAATTGAGTGAGAATAACTCACGAATAAAATTAATTAAACGGGAAGCTAAATTAGGTTTAGGTACTGCTTATGTTGCGGGATTCAAATATATGCTGGCCAATGGGTACGATTGTGCCATGCAAATGGATGCCGATTTTTCTCATGATCCGAAAGAATTAAAAAGGTTTTTAGAGAATATTCAAGAGTTCGATCTCGTTATTGGGAGCAGATACATTTATGGTGTACGAGTTATTAATTGGCCAATTCAGCGACTGCTGCTAAGTTATTTTGCCAATCTTTACTCAAGAATTATTACAGGAATGCCGGTTAAAGATGGTACCGGCGGATTCAAATGTTTTAGAAGATCGGTTCTCGAATCAATCAATTTGGATAATATAAAATCGAATGGTTACTCTTTCCAGATAGAGATGAATTTTAAAGCATGGAAAAAGGAATTTAAAATTATTGAAATCCCAATAACTTTTGTTGACCGAGTTCAAGGTACTTCAAAAATGTCGAAGAAGATTGTGCGTGAAGCAATTTTTATGGTTTGGAAACTCAGATTAAAGAGTGCATTAGGCAAACTGGATTAAACACCAATACTATGATTGATCTTTCGATAATAATAGTTAATTATAACGTAAAAGAATTTGTGTTAAACCTTCTTCAATCTATTCAAGAAGCTTCCAAGAATATTAAATCGGAAATCATAATTGTTGATAATGCTTCAGATGATGACAGCGTTGAATTAATACAAGATAAATATCCTGCCGTAAAATTGATTTCCAATAAAGAAAATGTTGGTTTTGGAAGAGCAAATAACCAGGGTATGAAAGTAGCAGAGGGAAAGTATATTCTGCTCTTAAATCCCGATACAATTGTTCGTGAAGATACCTTCGAAAAAATGATTTTATTGTTTCAAAGCAGAGACGATATTGGAATTGCCGGGTGCAAGGTGTTAAATCCGGATGGAACTTTACAACTGGCATGCAGAAGAGGATTTCCTGGTCCTTGGACTTCATTCACCAAAATTGTTGGGTTAAGCGCATTATTCCCAAATAGCAAAACTTTCGCCCGCTATAATCTAACCTATCTCGATGAAAATAAATCCTATGAGGTAGATGCCGTAAGTGGTTCATTCATGATGATGAAACGGGAAATTTATGAATTGATGGGAGGATTTGATTCTCAGTTTTTTATGTATGGTGAAGATTTAGATTTATGTTTCCGAACCCAAAAAGCCGGTTATAAAATTTATTATTTCCATGAAACAGAAATAATTCATTATAAAGGGGAAAGTACAAAGAGAAGTAGTATTGATGAAACTAAAGTCTTTTATGACGCCATGCATCTCTTTGTACAGAAACATTTTTCGGCATCTTTTATTGTTGAATCAATTTTACAGTTTGCGATTTTTATCCGAAAGTTTATTGCTTTTACAAATATTTATAAAAATATAATTCTTGCCGTTATTGCAGATCTAATAATTTTTACCGCATCAGTTTATTTTGCCGAAAAAATTTACAGCAACGAACATTGGATTGGATTTCCAGAATTTGCCACTCCCTGGGTTTATTTTTTACCCGCAATCATTCAAGTTATTATTTCAAGTTTGGGAGGAGCATATAAGAAGAGATCTTTTTCGGTACTTCGTTCAACGGTTACACTGTTTTTTGGAATGCTGGTTTTAACCTCTCTAACTTATTTCTTTAAACAGTTCGCGTTTAGCAGAGCGGTGGTTTTAATTACATATTTAATCTCATTTTTCTCATTTACTTTTTGGCGAATTATAGCAAAAGCAGTCTTTAAGTTTGGATTAGAGACTGATACAAGAAATGCCCGTACCTTGATTGTAGGTAATATAAATAACTTTAACGAGCTTGCATCCAGAATAAACTCAAACTTTATAAAACTGCATCAAATTATTGGATTTATTGGTTCATCAAGAAAAAATATTGGTGAATCTTTCGGCTCTTTAAAAGTTCTTGGGTCAACCGAGAATTTGAAAAAAATTATTTTAGAGGAGAATATTCAGAAAGTTATTATCTCGTCGGATGGAATTTCGTATACACAAATGTTTGGATTGGTTTCCGAGTGTAATGGCTTAAATGTTGAGTTTCTTCTCGCCGGCAAAGAGATGGATTATATGGTTGGAAAATCATCAATCACAATGCTGGATGATATTCCGCTCCTAAAACTTCAATATAATATTTCATCATTCTCCCACAGAATTTCTAAACGAATGATGGACCTTCTGCTCGGCTTTCTTTTGTTGCTAATTTATCCATTCGTATATTTATTGCAATTAATAAGTGGCAAGGGGGGAAAATTCACCGAATTTATAATGTCGGTACCGGAAGTTTTATCAGGCAAAAAAAGTTTAGTGGGTCCAAAGGAGATCGAATTTATTGATGGATTGTATGTTGGGAAAGCGGGATTAACCGGTTTTTGGTTTATAGAGAACATTTCTATTACGGATAATGTTGAGATGAAAAAATTGGATCTGTTTTATGCGAAGAATCAAAGTTTATGGCTCGATCTGGAAATTCTTGGCAAGTCATTTTCAAAAGTTTTTATAAGCGGAGAATAAAAATGGCAAAAAATATATTGGAGTTTGAAAAACCAATTATCGAACTCGAAAAGAAAATTGAAGAGATGAAAAAATATGAAAACTCTCTCGATATTTCTGATGAGATAAAAAATCTGGAAGATAAGGTAAATCAGCTCAAACATAATGTGTACGATAACCTCACCCGATGGCAGAAGGTGCAATTAGCCCGTCATCCCGAAAGACCGTATACATCAGATTATATTTATATGATTACCGAAAATTTTATTGAGCTTCATGGTGATCGACAATATAAAGATGATAAAGCAATTATTGCCGGCTTTGCTATGCTCGATGAGTATAAAGTATTAATTATTGGGCATCAAAAAGGGCGCGATACAAAATCAAATTTGATTAGAAATTTTGGAATGCCTAATCCTGAAGGATATAGAAAAGCTCTGCGGTTAATGAAACTTGCCGAGAAATTTAATGTGCCGGTAATTACGATGCTCGATACTCCCGGAGCTTATCCCGGACTCGAAGCCGAGCAAAGAGGACAAGCAGAAGCGATAGCCCGAAATTTATTTGAAATGAGCAGATTGAAAGTCCCGATAATTGTTACAATTATTGGTGAAGGAGCTAGCGGCGGTGCTTTGGGTCTTGGTGTTGGAGATAGAATATTGATGCTCCAAAATACCTGGTATTCTGTAATCAGTCCTGAATCTTGTTCAAGCATTCTATGGCGTAGCTGGGATTACAAAGAACAAGCCGCAGAAGCTTTAAAACTAACAGCCGAAGATTTACTTGAGCAGGGTATAATTGATAGAATTATTCCGGAACCACTTGGCGGAGCTCATAAAGATCATCAATTAATGGCCGCAACTTTAAAGAGTGTTTTAAAAGAAGAACTGCAAAATTTAATAAAGATTAAACCTGATAAGCTAATTAATAACCGTCTTGAAAAATTCAGTAAGATGGGAATGGTGGTAGAATAATAAACTTTGAATAAATTATAATGGTTAAACATACTTGCGAAATAAGAGTCCGCTACGCTGATACAGATAAAATGCAATTTGTATATAACGGAAAATATCTCGAGTACTTTGAAGTCGGTAGAACTGAATTACTTCGAAGTTGCGGCTTACCCTATAGCAAAGTTGAAAATGAGGGCTATCAGCTTCCTTTACTAGAAGCTGGTTTAAAATATTTAAATGCCGCAAAGTATGATGATCTTTTAGAAGTGTGCGCTACTGTATCGGAACTCTATACACCAAAAGTTCATATCGAATATGTTATCAAGAGGAAAGGAACTGAGGAGATTATTTGCGAGGGTTTTACTTCTCATATCTTTATAAAAACTGATACAAAGAAAGCTGTCCGTCCTCCCAAAATTTATGTTGACATTCTCGCGCCATATTTCAAGAAACCTTCAACTTAAGATTGGTTACTTATAAAATGTTTGACTAACGAGTTTAAACTATTATACTAATGCGCGATAAACTAAAAGAACTTACAAAAGACACAGCTATTTATGGAATCAGCACAATAATTGGCAGATTTCTAGGATTTTTGCTCACCCCATTTTACACAAATGTACTTCTCCCTGGCGATTACGGAATATTCTCGAATGTTTACGCGTATATAGCATTCATCAATATTCTATTTATCTATGGAATGGATGCCGCATATATGAAGTTTGCGTCTGTTTCTGAGGATGTCGATCGTAAACGAAAAGTCTTTTCAACTTCTTACCTATTTGTTACCGGTACAAGTTTGTTATTCTGTTTGGTTTTATATTTTGTGATGAACCCGATGAAAAGTTTAATGGAACTACCGGATAGATTTGAAAGCATCTACTTCTATTTTATTGGTATTCTATTACTTGACACGCTTGCATTGATTCCATTCGCGGATTTAAGATTAAAGCGCAAGGCCGCAAAATTTTCGGCAATAAAATTTGGGAATATATTAGTTAATCTCACTCTCAATTTTGTTTTAGTTCTTAAATACAATATGGGTATTGAAGCAATTTTCATAGCGAATATCATTGCTTCACTATTTTCATTTGTTATACTGCTTCCGGAGATAATTCAATCGTTAAACTGGAATATTGATAAAGAAATTTTAAATAAATTAATAAAGTTTGGATTGCCCTATCTGCCAGGAAGTATTGCCGCGATGATTGTGCAGGTGATCGATCGGCCGGTGGTACTCGCTTTGACTGATGAAAAAACTCTCGGAATATATCAAGCTAATTACAAGCTTGGTATATTTATGATGCTTTTTGTATCAATGTTTCAGCAGGCGTGGCAGCCTTTTTTCCTAAATAACGCGAAAGAAAAAAACGCGAAGGAATTATTTTCAAAAATATTAACATTATTCGTTTTGATTTCGAGTCTTATCTGGATAATACTAACATTATTTGTTGAAGATTTTGCAAGATTTGAATTTCTCCCCGGGAAATCAATCATTGGTAAAGAATATTTAAGTGGGATAATAATAGTACCAATAATTTTACTTGGCTATCTGTTTAACGGGATGTATTACAATTTTCAAGCGGGAATTTATATTGAAGAAAAAACAAAATATTTTCCTTATGTAACATTCTCCGGAGCTGTTGCCAATGTTGCTGTGAATGTGCTGTTGATTCCTAAAATGGGAGTAATGGGAGCCGCAATAGCTACACTTGCAAGTTATATTATAATGGCGGGAGGGTTATATTATTTCAGTCAAAAGTATTATAGGATTGAATATGAAACGGCTAAAATAGCCCGGCTTCTCACTCTTGTCCTTATTTCGTGCGGATTATATTATTATCTTTATTTTGAATTTGGAATTACTCTTCTTCAAAAGATTGTATTTCTTCTTGTTTTTATGATTTTGCTATTGCTCCTTAAAATTATACAAAAAGAGGAGCTAATTAAAATTGTTAAAACATTTTTGCGGATTAAACGCTAAGCAGTAAAATTATTTAAAGTCAATCCTTGATTATTCTTCTTTTGTTTTTATCTTTGCCTCAACACATCTTTGATATCAATGAAAACAATCGAAATAAAAATTCAAAAAGTAACAGAAGATTTTAACGACTTGCCACTGCCATCATATTCAACCGAAGGCAGCAGCGGTTTGGATTTAAGAGCCGCGGTTGAATCTGAATTTATTTTAAAGAAAAATTCATTCGCCTTAATTCCAACAAATATAAGAGTTGAAATTCCTCTTGGTTATGAAATACAAATCCGTCCACGAAGCGGGTTAGCCGCAAAAAATGGAATTGGCGTTTTAAATTCTCCAGGCACAATCGACTCTGATTACAGAGGAGAAATAAAAATTATTCTCTTCAATTTTAGCAATGAAGATTTTATCATTAAAAGGGGAGAGCGAATTGCCCAGATGGTATTATCAGAAGTTTATAAAATGATTCTTGTTGAAGAAGAAAACTTGAAGGAAAGCCAACGAGGTGAAGGCGGTTTTGGACACACGGGAAAACATTAATTGAGAATTATGAGTATAGAGTTTTGAGATTGGAGTTTGATTAAATGATTTATAAAATAATATACAAGTGTTTTGTTTGAATTAAAATAAAATTAAAGGTTATTGATGTTTTTTACTGATATAAAATTTATAATAATTATTAATTCAGAACTTGTCCGCCCAGCTTTTGGCGGATTATCAGTTCACAATTAAATCTATGAGCGATTTCGTACACTTACATAATCATTCCCATTACAGCTTGCAGGATGGCGCTTGCACGGTGGAATCACTTGTGTATGGCGCAAAAAAACATGGCATGCATGCGGTCGCTTTAACCGATCATGGTGTAATGTTTGGAGTTTCTGAATTTTATAAAAAAGCTTCCAAAGAGGGGATTAAACCAATTATTGGGATGGAAGCATATATTGTAATTGATGGAACCCGCTTCGATAAAAAAGGTGACGAACCGGATTATGGTCAAAAGAAAAAGCATTATAATCATCTTCTGCTCCTTGCAAAAAATCTCACTGGCTACAAAAATTTAATGAAGCTTTCCACAATCGGTTTTACAGAAGGGTTCTATTATCGTCCCCGAATTGATTTCGAAACTTTAACTAAATATAGCGAAGGTTTGATTGCTACCTCTGCTTGTCCGGCCGGACCAATATCAACCGCATTAGTTAATGATGATTACGATAAAGCTCGCCGAATAGCCATTCAACTTAAAGAGTTATTTGATGAGGATTTTTATCTCGAAGTTCAAAATCATGGATTAGATGTTGAACAGCCGATTTTGCATGGTATGCCAAAACTAGCTCACGATCTTAATATAAAACTTGTTGCTACAAATGATATTCATTATTTAGAAAAAGAACACGCTGTTCCTCACAATGTTTTATTGTGTCTTGGCGATAAAACCGGAAATGTTGATTATAAAGATCTTCGATACGGTACCGATGAAATATATTTCAAAAGTGCTGATGAGATGAAAAAACTTTTTAAAGATTATAAAGGCGCAATTGAGCATACCGTTGAGATTGAAGAAAAGATAAATCTAGACTTAAAAATGTCGGGGCATCTATATCCTAAATTCCCGATTCCAGAGAATTCAAAAGCAAAAACTTTAGATGAATATTTTGTTCAGCTTTCTGAAGAAAAAGTTCAAAGAAGATATAAAACAATTACTCCCGAAGTCGAAGACCGGTTTCGTTATGAAATAAAAGTAATTAATGAAATGGGCTATGCCGGTTATTTTTTGATTGTGCAAGATTTCATCAATGCATCAAAAGAAAGCGGAATCCCGGTTGGCCCAGGAAGAGGAAGCGCCGCGGGAAGTTTGGTTGCCTACGTTTTGGGAATTACAAATGTCGATCCACTGAAGTATGATTTATTGTTTGAGCGGTTTTTAAATCCTGCCCGAAAATCTATGCCCGATATTGATGTTGATTTCGCGGATGATAAACGGGAAGATGTTATTAAATATGTGAAAGAAAAATATGGCGAAAGTTCGGTTGCTCAAATTATTACTTTTAACCGTCTTTCTTCAAAAGCAGTGTTGCGTGATGTTGCCCGTGTACTCAAAATCCCAATTCCAACAGTTAATAATATTACTAAGTGGATTCCGTCTAAGTTTGGCAGAGTTTATACAATTGATCAAGCAATAAATGAAGTCTCTGAATTAAAATGGCTCAAGAATACAGAAGATCCTCTAATGCAGGAATTACTGAAGTACGCTAGAGTTCTTGAGGGAATGAATAGGAATGCTTCCAAACATGCCGCCGGTGTTGTAATTACGCCGGGTGATGTTAGTGATTATGTTCCTCTAGCTACATATGGTGATGATAATTCGCTTGTTACGCAATTCAATATGAAAGAACTTGAAGAAGCGGGACTTCTTAAAATGGATTTTCTTGGTCTTCGTACGCTTTCAATCATCAGAGATACAATTGAACTTGTGAAACAAACTCGCGGCAAGGATATAGATATTGATGATATACCTGTTGATGACCCTAAAACATATGAACTATTCAGCAAAGGACAGACTACTGCGGTATTTCAGTTTGAAAGTGCCCCGATGCGTGAATATCTAAAAAGATTAAAAGCCACTTCTATTAGTGACCTCTCCGCTATGAATGCTTTGTATCGTCCCGGTCCAATGGATTATATTGAAGAATTCATTTCATGTAAACATGGTAAGAAAAAAATTACATACCTTCATCCAATCCTCGAACCAATTTTAAAGGAAACATATGGTGTTATTGTTTATCAAGAACAGGTAATACAGATTGCCAATAAAATTGCAGGGATGACTTTAGCAGAGGCAGATCTTCTCCGACGTGCAATGGGTAAGAAAGATTTAAAAGCTATGGCTGAGCAGAAAACCAAGTTTGTTGAAGGTGCCGAAAAAAATAATATAAAGAAGAAAATTTCTGAAGAAATTTTTGATGTGATAGATAAGTTCGCAAACTATGGATTTAACAAGAGCCATTCGGTTGCATATTCAATTGTTGCTTTTCAGACAGCTTATCTAAAAGCGCATTATCCCGAAGAATTTTTAGCCGCTAACCTTTCAAATGAATTTGGCGATACTGATAAAGTAACTACTTTACTGGAGGACTGTCGTAAACTTGGAATTAAAGTTTTGCCGCCGGATATTAATAATCCTTCAACCAAATTTATTGTTAGAGATAAACAAATAATTTTTGGAATGTCGGCAATTAAAAATGTAGGCGTTAACGCTGTGGAATCTATTAAAGCATCACACAAAAAAATAAATAGAAGTTTTACCAGCATATATGATTTCTGTGCCTACAATGATACACGAGTTGTAAATAAGCGTGCATTGGAAGGATTAGTACTTGCCGGCGCGTTCGATTCCTGCGGCGGAAGCAGGGCACAAAATTTTGCTGCCATTGAAGAAGCTATCTCATTCGGAAATAAACTTCATTCTGCAAAAATATCTCATTCCGATAGTTTGTTTGGAGCCGATAATTCTGAATTGCACATTCAAGAACCTGAACTTCCACAAAATCAACCATGGACAACTAAGGAACGTCTTGCAAAAGAGAGAGAAGTTTTAGGATTTTATTTAACCGATCATCCCTTAAGAAATTTTGAATTAGAATATCGGTCTTTTGCCTCGGTTCATCTCGGTGAAACCGAAACATATAAATTTGAAGAAAAGATAATTGCTTGTGGAGTTATTACTGATGTCAAAACAAAAATTGATAAAGCCGGCAAAAAGATGGCTTTCTTCAAATTAGATGATTTTTCCGGCTCATGTGAGTGTTTAACTTTTTCAAAAGTATTTGCCGTTTGTGAAGACTTAATTATGCCTGAATCTACAGTATTAGTAAAAGGGACACTTGAGAGCAGTGGAGATGCGGTAAAACTTCATGTGGATGAAGTACTTCCGCTTGAAAAATCAGCGGAGCTTCTTACTAAAAGAATAGGGATCATACTGGATTCATCAATTCATGACGAATCAATAACCTCACAAATAAAAAAAATTATTGAGGAGTGTGAAGGAAATATGCCACTCGCTCTATGTGTCAAAGATAAAGGAGTTGTAAGAGAGTTTTATTTAACTCAAAAAATTTCTTTCAATTCAACAACTATTAAAAGAATAATTGAGCTTCTCGGAGAAGAATCTATAGTTTATTTCCCGGTTTAAGTGGATAGCAATAACTTCTATTCATTTGATTTATTTTTTCGATTTGTTATGTTTGTGCCTCAAATGTAAAGAGGATAAAATAGATGGAAAAGAAATGGGCTCTAATTTTAGGAGCTTCTAGCGGGTTTGGCGGAGCAACAGCAGTTGAACTTGCAAAAAATGGTTATAATATTTTCGGTGTTCATTTAGACCGCCAGGCTACAATGACTAATGTTCATTCTATAACCAGAAAGATTGAAAGAGTAGGTCAGAAAGCGGTTTTTTTCAATATCAATGCCGCCGATCAAATTAAGATTAATGATACACTGGATGAAATAAAGGAAAGATTTGCTACCAAAGAACATCCTTATGTTCATGTATTAATTCATTCGCTCGCTTTCGGTACATTAAAACCTTTCATATCAAAAGACCCAAATTCCGTTATTTCTCCATCCCAAATGAATATGACACTGGATGTTATGGCACATTCATTAGTTTATTGGACTCAAGGTTTAATCCATAGAGAATTATTTGCACAGGGTGGAAGAATATTTGCTCTCACCAGCGCAGGTTCCCATTCTGTAATTCCAAACTATGGTGCAGTATCTGCGGCAAAAGCAGCGCTCGAAGCACATATTCGTCAGCTATCTGTAGAACTTGGTCAATTTAAAATTTCTTGTAACTCTATAATGGCTGGTGTAACCGATACTCCCGCAGGAAATAAAATTCCAATGTTCGATAAAATGATGTCGGCCGCTAAAATGAAAAACCCACATGGAAGATTAACCACTCCTGAAGATGTCGCAAAAGCAATTGTACTTCTCTGCGATGAACGAGCAGATTGGATCTCAGGAAATGTATTGGGTGTTGACGGTGGTGAGTACATTGTAAATTATATCGGTGAAAAAACTTCCCAGATCATCAAATAAAATGGATATATAAATGAACGAATTTCAATTTACTGAAGAACAAAAAATGCTGCGGGAAATGACCCGCGATTTTGTTAATAACGAGATTAAACCAATTGCTTCAAAAATAGATTCAGATGAAAAAATACCAACAGATTTAATTAAGAAATTAGGTGAGCTTGGATTTTTGGGTGTAGCGTTTCCGGAAGAATATGGAGGTGGTGGATTTGGAGAGGTTGGTTATTGTGTGATGCAGGAAGAAATTGCGCGGGGATGTATGTCTACTGCCACATTTATCGGCGCGCATCAATCAATCGGCTCTAATGTAATTTATATTGGTGGAACAGAAGAACAAAAACAAAAATATTTAGCACCACTTGCAAAGGGAGAAAAGATTGGAGCCTTCTGTTTAACCGAAGCGCAGGCCGGTTCCGATTCTTTTAATGTAAAAACACGCGCTCAGCTTGATGGTAACGAGTGGGTAATTAATGGTGAAAAGCTTTGGATTACAAATGGTGGTATTGCTAATATTGTTTCTGTTTTTGCGAGAACCGAAAAAGGAATTAGCGCTTTTGTAGTACCAACCGAAACTCCGGGCTATCAAGCCGGTCCGCCGGAAAAGAAGATGGGCATAAAGGGGAGTGCAACTAATGCAATCACTTTTGATAATGTTAGAATACCAAAAGAAAATTTAATTGGAACAGATGGAAGAGGATTTGTTCTTGCAATGAAAACACTTGATGCCGGTCGTTTAGGCTTGGGTGCGGCATGCCTCGGCGCGGCAAAAGAATTAATGGAAATGAGTGCTGTTTATGCAAAACAGAGAAAACAGTTCGACCAAACAATTTCAAGTTTTCAGGCAATTCAATTTATGCTCGCTGAAATGTCTGCTATGATTTATGCGATGGAATCTATGGTTTATAGAACTGCAGTTGATTATGATCTTAAAAAAGATATATCCCGATATTCGGCTATTGTAAAGTTATATTGCTCAGAGTCTCTTGATAAAATTGCCGATTACGCGGTTCAAATTCATGGTGGAATGGGTTATTCACGTGAATTGCCGATTGAAAGATATTACCGCGATTCGAGAATCAACAGAATTTTTGAAGGTACTAATGAAATTCAAAAAGGAATTATTGCACGCGATGTTTTAAAAAGAAATGGTGCTCAATAGTTTTATTAATAGAATAGGAGTTACTCATAAATGAAAGCATTTGAATTTACGGATACAAATTTTACGACTGAAGCACTTCAAAGTGAAAAACCGGTTATAGTAGATTTTTGGGCTGAATGGTGCGGTCCATGCCGATTAATCGGTCCTATAATTGAGGAATTAAGTGATGAATATAAAGACACGGTGAAAGTTGGTAAACTTAATGTTGATGATAATCAGCAGATAGCAATAAAATATGGAGTTCGCTCTATCCCAACCGTTTTATTTTTAAAAGGGGGACAGGTAGTAGATCAAGTAATAGGAGCTGTTCCTAAATCTGTATTCATTGAAAAAATTACAAAGTTGGTTTAATAAAATCAGTTTGATTTATAAAAAATATTTTTTTCTACTGATATCTTTAATTTTGCTTTCCATTTCCCCGGTAGATGCCGGGGAATGGAAATATTTTAATAAAGATAATTCCGGAATCCCTTCTAATAGCATTCGTCAGGTAATCCAGGATAAAAAAGGAAATTATTGGATTGCATCCATTGATAATGGTCTTATAAAATTTGACGGAAAGAAATGGACTTCTTATAATACATCGAATTCCAAAATCCCCAATAACTATATCTTTTACTTAACTACCGATAAATATGATAATATCTGGATTGGAACATATGGCGGTGGATTGGTAAAATTTGATGGAAGAAATAAATGGAGAGTATATAATTCGAAAAATTCCGGTTTGCCCAACGATTGGATTTATGCTATTTCTATCGATAAACAAAATAGAATCTGGATCGGAACCTATTCCGAAGGACTTACCCGGTTTTATAAAAATAAATGGAAAATTTACAATAACTCCAATTCATCGCTCACCTCAAATAAAATAACAACTTTAGCTTGCGACAAAAAAAATAATTTATGGATTGGGACCTCCGACTCACTATTTCTTCTTGAAAAAAATAAATTGAAAACTCAATCAATGATTGGATATAATGCAATTGATGAAACTCCCTACTCAATTGCAGTGAGCGATAATAATATTTATATAGCTTATAAATTTGGGGGTATTACAATTTTTGATGGAAATAGTTTTAAAATATTTAAAAGAGATTCAGGATTGCCAATCGAGGGATTTTATTCAATAACGGTAGATCATAATAAAAATGTTTTTGCCTCATCATTCGGAATGGGGGTACTAAAATATGCCGATGGAGTTTGGTATCACTTGAATAGTAAAAACAGTGAACTGATAGAAGATACTATCTTTTCAACATTTGTTGATTCAAACAACACCAAGTGGTTTTGTACGCTTAATTCAGGCCTCTGTCTATTTAATGAGGATTCCATAATAATAAAATAACCTCGCTTTACTTTATTAATGTAAAAAGACAATTATAACTTATTATGTTAGGTTTTTTTGAAAATAATTATATCTTTGTGAGCTTAAAAAACGAAATTATTGATAATTCATAAACTTGAGACTCTCTAAAACCCAAAATCCGCTATAAATCATTCATATGAAAAAAGTACTAATTAGTGAAAAGGTTAATTCAAAGCTCGTTGATATATTAAAGAGTAATTCACTTGATGTTGATTATTTGCCCGATCTTAAAAAGGAAGAACTATCTGGAATTATTGGGAAGTATCAAATTCTAGTAGTTCGAAGTGCAACCCAGGTTACCAAAGAGTTAATAGATAAAGCCGATAATCTTGAATTGATTGGGCGGGCTGGTACCGGCGTAGATAATATTGATTCGGATGCCGCGACAAAAAAGGGGATTATCGTAATGAATACTCCCGGGGGTAATACTATTTCTGCCGCCGAGCATGCATTTTCATTAATGTTGTCGATGTGCCGCCATATTCCTCAAGCGGATAAATCAATGAAAGAGGGAAAGTGGGACCGGAAATCATTTTCGGGAACTGAGCTCTTCGGAAAAAATTTAGGGGTGATTGGGCTAGGCAAAATTGGAAAAGAATTCGCATTGCGCGCGAAAGCATTTGGAATGAATATACTTGGTTTCGATCCTCTCGCTTCTTCGGGATTTGCCGATGAATATGGTATATTATTAGTCGGTCTCGAAGAATTATATGCAAATGCGGATATAATTACATTGCATGTTCCTTTAACTGAAGAGACAAAAAATTTAATAGGTAAAGAAACGATCTCCAAATGTAAATCGGGTGTTAAAATTATTAATTGCGCAAGAGGCGGATTAATAAATGAACCTGAACTTCTTGAAGCAATTAAATCTGGTAAAGTATCTTCCGCGGCAATTGATGTATATGAATCAGAACCACCAATTTATTGGGAACTGATCAATCATCCTAAAGTAGTTGCAACGCCTCATCTTGGCGCATCAACCGATGAAGCACAAGAAAAAGTGGCAGTTCAAATTGCTAATCAAATTGTTGATTGGGTTAATGGTAACGATTTAGTAGGTACCGTGAATGCCGTAGCAATTAATTTATTAAAGGATGAAAAAGTTCGCCCCTATGTCTCTTTAGCCGAAAAAATTGGCTCGCTTCATGTCCAGTTGCTGAAGTCGAATATCAATAAAATAATTATAACTTACCGGGGACAGCTTCTGGGAAAATCTTCTGAATTAATAAAATCCGCATTATTAAAGGGCATTCTTCAAAAAATGATTGCACAGCCGGTTAATCTTATTAATGCTCCATCCTTAGCCGAAGCTAAAGGAATTATTTTAGAGGAAATAAAAAGTACACCGGATGGAATATATTCTAATTTATTAAGTGTTCAGGTTATCTCAGAAACCGGTACAAAAAAAATTGCCGGTACTATAATGTTGAATGATGATCTTCGCATTGTAAGTATTGATGATTTTAATGCCGAGTTTAAGCCTGACGGAAATATTGTTCTCTATTACAATATTGATAAACCGGGTGTGCTTGCAAAAGTGAGTTCAGTTCTATCTGAATCAAATATTAATATCGCGGGTTTATCATTGAGCCGGTTCGAAAAAGGGAAGCAAGCAGTTACTGTAATTAGCGTTGATGATACACCTAAAGAAGATGTAATTGAAAAAATGAAAAAGCTTGAAGCGGTAACTGCGGTATTTACAATAAAATTTTAGATTGGACTTTTAGTCGGGTTCTCGATTAATTGCTTGACAAAAAAGCTTCTGAATAGTAATTTCTCGAAAAAAAATAGGGATTTTTGGCAAATGACACCAAAAATCGTTAAAAAAATTTGATTTAATAGCTCTGTTCGTTTATTTTGTACACGCTATAATGTATCTAAATCAAATTTCGTCTTTGGACGATGTCATTATTAATTAAGTTCCATGGTATTAAGGGCAAAAAAAAAGTACCATAATTTTGAAAGAAAATAAAATGATACATAAACAAGCCAGGGAGGAAATTATTGATACCCTTTTTACAAGATTTAACATTTCAGAAAACCCTTTCTTAATTAACCAACAAAACTAAGGAGTAAAATATGCATCGAAAGATTTTTTACTTTTTGCTTTTTCTAGCTCTTTGCCCTGCGTTACTTCAAGCAGGAACAAAGGGAAGAATTAAGGGAAAAGTAGTCGATTTGCAGACAGGCGAAGCATTAATAGGTGCTAACATTATTGTATTAGGCACCAGTACTGGAGCTTCATCCGACGCAAATGGTGATTTTCTCTTACAAAACCTTGAAGCGGGTGTTTATTCTGTCCGCACTTCCTACATCGGCTATCAATCAATCACAATTACAAATGTGAGAGTAAATGCCGATTTAACAACTTACGTGGATTTCGAGCTTCCAAGCGAAGATGTTCAAGTAGGTACTGTTACTATTGTTGCACAGAGACCTATGGTGCAAAAAGATAATACAAACGCGGTTCGTATTACAACAAGTGAAGATATTCAAGCATTGCCAATTCGAGGCGTTAATAACATTATTGGTTTAACCGCTGGTGTTGTTCTACAAAACGGAACAATTTATGTACGTGGCGGAAGATCCGATGAAGTTGGTTACTACTTAGAGGGTATTTCAATTACAAACCCTGTTGCCGGCGGTAGAGGTGTTACTCTTTCTCAAGACGCGCTTGAAGAAATTCAAGTACAAGCTGGTGGTTACACCGCTGAATTCGGAGGAGCTAATGCCGGTATTATCCGTCAACAATTCAGATCTGGCGGATCACAATTAAAAGCAAGTTTAGAATACATTACCGATAATGTTACTTTCCAAAGTAAATCGGATGCTTTTAATGGCGAAAAACGTTTAGGTGCTCACTGGTGGGGTTATGATGAATTGAGTGCTGTTTTAAGCGGTCCTCTTTTCGAAAATAAAATTAAGTTCTTTACAAATTTTAACTACCAATATAATAGAGATGGAAGTCCACAACCCTGGCCAGGTGCAAACCTTGGTATTATTGGTGATCCAGCAACTCAAGATACAATTGATTTAACCTACCCTGCTGGTCCTCGTAAAGGGGTTCAAGATCAACGTTATACATTTACTGGTACATTAAACTTTGATTTAAAACCGGTTATGTTAAGAGTATCTGGTACTTATACCGATGCTAAAGGTCAAAGCGGCGGCGGAGGTATTCGTAGTTTATATCAAACACGTCAAGGTATGAATGAAAGCTCAAACGGCTCATTCGGCTTAAAACTTACTCACGTTTTAAGTCCATCTATGTTTTATGAATTATCTGCAGGTTATTATTTCCAATCAGCTGAAACTTATACACCTGGTTTAGGAAGTGATTACTGGGCTTATGGTGATAGCGTTGCCAGTGCTAATACAGGCTGGACAATTCCTAGAACACCTCAGGATATCGCTAACGGAAGAATCGGACGTTACAGAACTCCAACTACAATCAATGTTCTTGGATTTACTTTCAATAGAAATGGTGCGGTTCCACAAGCATGGGCTATTTCTGATAGAAATAATATTGTGTTTAATGGTTCTCTTTCTTTCTTAGTTGGTAAAGCTCACTCATTCAAAGTAGGCGGGGAGTATATGCAATATGTAATTAGAAACTGGGGCTTGGGCCTAACAGCTATGACAGGTCTTGCAGCAAAAGTTGCTAATTATGCAGTTAGTCCTCAGTACCCAACATTGGATTCATGGAAACGTCAATTGCTCATCACCGAAGGTGTGAACAATTACGGTTACGATGTATTTGGAAATGAAACTGATGATGGTATGTTCGACGCTCCTCATAAACCAGTATTTGCAAGCGCTTATATTCAAGACAGAATTGAATATGAAGATCTTATAATTAACGCTGGTTTGAGATACGATTATATCGATATCGATAATCTTGAATTTGTTGACCCAACCAGAGCTGATCAAGCAATCAACAGCACAACTGGTGAACTAATTGAAGCAGGCTGGAAAAAAGTTCCTACATTTAGCGCTGTAAGTCCACGTATCGGTTTCTCATTCCCGGTTACAGACAGAACTGTATTCCATGCCCAATTTGGAAAATTCGTTCAACAGCCATCTTTAAATACAGCATATAGAGGCTATTATAGATTAGGTTTTGAATTAAAGGGCGGTTTCTTTATTTCCCAACCATCTGGTTCTACGATCAGACCTACAAGAACAACTCAATATGAATTAGGATTTACACAACAATTAACCGACTTTATGTCATTCGACATTACCGGTTACTATAGAGATATCAGAGATCAAGTTCAATACGCAAGCCAAGCAGTAGATAGACTTTCTGCATTCCAGAATTATGCTATCTTAACAAATGGCGACTTTGCAACTACAAAGGGTGTTGAATTAACTCTTAATATGAGAAGATATCAAAGATTAGCAGTTAACGCGTCATTATCATTCCAGGATGCGCGCGGTACCGGATCTAATCCTTACTCAAATACCGGTGTTGTTGGCGCTCCACTCGATGGCGTAACTGTATTCTATCCAAAATATATCAGCCCTCTTACATTTAATCAGGCTCTATCAGGAAACATGAATATTGATTATAGATTTGGCTCAAATGATGGACCAGCAATTCTTAACGATTTTGGTGTTTCATTATTAGCAAGATTTAACAGCGGTCACCCATACACAAGAGGTACTGGTGCATTGAATGCTGAAACAGATGCTCGTTTCAGATCACCAATTGAACCATTAAACTCTTCTTCAACACCTTCTGCATTAAATGTAGATTTACGTGTTGATAAAACCATCCGTTTGTTCGACCGGTTGTCATTAAATATTTATGTTTTTGTAATAAATTTATTCGACAAGAAAAATGTTGAAAACGTATTCCTAAGAACTGGTTCTGCTGAAGATGATGCTGTAATTAGCAATCCTGAACTTTCAGCTCAATTGTTAGCTACCTATGGACCAAGATATGCTGATTTATATAGAGCATTACAGATTGATTATCAAGGTGGTTATGGTGGTGACGGCTTCTTATGGGGTCAACCACGTCAAATCCGTTTAGGATTCAGGTTGGAATATTAATTTCAAGAAACGAAAAATTAACAGGAGTAAAACATGAATATAAAATTAAGCAGATTATTTACCGCAGCACTGCTTGTGTTAGCTATCTCCGGCTTGGTGATTGCTAAGGGAAGCGGTGGTAAAAAAGCTGCAACTCTTTACAAGTCTGCCGGCGAACCGGTTTATACCAAATTCAATATTAATAATATTTCTACCTGGATTAAAAACGATGGTGAAACAGATATTAATCAAAATGGTAACTCCGGATTGGTTTTCCCAAAAGGCAGTAACAGAGCTGCAGTGTTTCAGTCAGGATTTCTTTGGGGTGGTAAAGTAGATGGCCAAGTTCGTGTTGGCGGTTCGGTTTACCGTCAAGGACTTGTTCCTGGTTACATTAAAGCTGATGGATCAAGAGTGATGCCGGAAGCTTCTGATGTAAGAATTTATAGAGTTAGAAGAGATTGGGCTGAAGGTTCAATGAATTCTGAAGTAGCTGACGGCGACGGCGCCACTGCAGAAGAAGTTCGTGCCCAGTATGAAAAAGATTGGATGGAATGGCCTGTTCATCAAGGCGCTCCTTACGAAGACGTTGATGGTGACAAACATTACAATCCAGCAATTGATATTCCTGGCGTTCCAGGCGCGGATCAAACTGTATTTTATGTTGCTAACGATTTCGACGCCGCTCAAACAGACTTCATGTATGGATCATTACCAATGGGTATTGAACAACAAGCAGTTGTTTGGGGCTATAATGCCACAGGCGCTTTAGGTAATATGCTATTTAGAAAATTTATTATTATTAATAAAAGTGCTGATAGAAAAGCTTTCACAGATATGTTCGTATCATGGTGGAGCGATCCCGATCTAGGTGATGCCGGTGACGATTATGTTGGTTGCGACACTACGTTATCATTGGGATATTGCTACAACGCAAACGCTACAGATGCTACTTACAATCCATTTCCTCCTCCAGCAGTTGGATTTGACTACTTCCAGGGTCCAATTATTCCTGGCGTAGCTACAGATACAGCTATCTTTAAAGGAAAATATGTACCAGGCAAAAAGAATATGCCTATGACATCTTTCTACTTCTTTATTAATAGTGATGCTATCTATACAGATCCTACACAAGGTAACTATGAAAGAGGTACATTAGGATTCTATAATTTATTCCAGGGAAGAGTATCAACAACTGGTAATCCATTTATAGATCCAAATACAAACTTGCCAACTAAGTTCGCTCTTGCCGGCGATCCAATAGCAAAGACAGGTTGGTTAGATGGTCAGTTACACCCACCTGGAGATAGACGTTTAGGTATGGCTTCCGGTCCATTTAATATGGCTTACGGCGATACTCAAGAAGTTGTATTAGCTGAAATATGCGCCGGTGCAACTCCTGGAATCGACAGACTGCAAGCTATTCAATTATTAAAAGCATATGACGTAGCAGCTCAAATTGCATACAACCGTTTCTTCGATCTTCCAAGACCTCCACAAGCTCCAAGAGTTACTGCTTCTGCTCTTGATGGCGAACTTATTCTTGTTTGGGGAAGTGATCCTGCTGGAGTTGCCGCAACTGAAGGTTATTCAAATTTCGGTTACCATTTCCAAGGATATAATGTTTATCAACTTCCTTCAGCTACTGCACAAGCCGCTGAAGCCGTTCGTATTGCTACATTCGACATAGTTGATGACGTGAAGAAAGTTGTTGACGTTGTTCTAGATCAAGGTGTTGAAGTTCAACAGCTTGTTGCATTTGGTGACGATACAGGTATCAGCAGATCAATAAGAATTAAAACTGATGCGTTGAAAGCTGGGCTACCATTAGTTAATGGTTCCCGTTATTTCTTCGCTATCACTTCTTATGCTTATAATCCTGCTCCTCCATTCGGTCCAAAAATTCTTGAAAATCCAATTGCTATTATTGGTTCAGGTGGACAAGCTGGTTTAGTACCACAAAAACCAAACCCAGGTGTTAGATTAAACGCTAAAGCTGGTGACGCAGTAACAGCGGTTCGTGTGGCTGGTGTTAGTGATGGAATTATTGGTGCCACTGTAGTTGATCCTGCAAAAGTAACCGGTAAAAAATATACAATTACATTTGCTGATGATCCTGCTCATCCAGGTGCAGTTCTCTGGACTTTAGCTCAGGGTTCAACTGTGTTATTAAAAGATCAAGCTAATTTAAGTGGTGATGATGACTACTTGATTGTTGATGGTCTTCAGGTAAAAGTTCAAGGTCCTCCTCCAGGTATTAAACATGATGACTTATTTACTACAGATAATACCAAACTTTGGGGATGGAATTGGGTTAAGGGTACAAGAAGATTAACATGGGCAGGCGGCGATGGATTCCATTTAGAAGGATTTAATGGCGCTCTTGGCTGGACAAGTCCTCGTGCTATCTTCCGTGATGGAAACATGGTGGTTAAAGCTCACGAAGCTAAGAATGTTGAACTCCGTTTTGCGAAAGTTGATTTTACAGGCAATTTTGGCCCAACTTTAAACCCTGCAGATCCAAACGTATCATATGGTTACAGATATATGAGAGCTGCTACAGCTGCAGCTGCAAAACCTGAATTCGCACCTTTCATTATTAATAAAGTAGGTAATTACTCGTTCCAAGCATTCGAGAAAAACGTTCCTCTCTCCGCATGGAATATAGACGATCCTGCGAATCCAAAACGTTTAGCAGTCGGATTCCTTGAAAACAACGTAGCAGCTGGTTTGGTTGATGGTGTTTATTGGCCAGGTGACTTTAATGTTATAACCGATAACGTAAGTGCGGCTACAAGTACAAGAGAATGGTTATTTATATTTGATGAACCATACTCTGAAACTGTAAATCCAGTTAATCAAGCTGCTCTTATCAGCACTGCTCCTCAAGATCCACATAGAATAATGTACACAGCTACATGGAACAGAAGAGGCGCGGTTGCATTTTCACCAGGCGCTACGGGAGATGACGTATTACAAATATTCGCAAATAAAGTAATTACAGCTTCTGATAAATATGAAATTACAGCTCCTTCAGTAACTGTTTCAGATGAATTGGCAAAAGAAGACGTTAAAGAAATTAACGTATTTCCAAATCCATACTATGGCGTAAACGCACAAGAATTGAATAAGTATCAAAGATTTGTAACTTTCACTCATTTACCTGCAAAAGCTACAATCAGAATATTCAATTTAGCCGGACAATTGGTAAGAACACTTCAAAAAGATACACCTGAACAATTCTTCAGATGGGATCTTCAGAATCAAAGTCAATTACCTGTTGCAAGCGGTTTATACATAGTACATGTTGACATGCCAGATTTAGGTGAAACAAAAATCTTAAAGGTCGCAATTATTCAAGAACAACAGCTGCTGGATAGATTCTAAAAAACGAAGGAGAATAAAAAATGAAGAAAATAAAATTAATTGGTAGTTTACTAATAATTTCGCTCTTCGCCTCCAGCAGCATTTTTGCAGGTGGAGGAAGCCGTAACGGTACTGCTGGTGCCGCACAGCTTCTTATTCCTGTAGGTGCTCGTGGAATTGCGATGTCAGGAGCGTCATTAGTTGGTTCGAGCGGTGTTGAAGCAATATTCTGGAACCCCGCTAACTTATCACGCGGTGAATCGGCAACAAATGTTATGTTTTCACACATGAATCATATTGCTGATATCGGTGTTCAATATGGCGCAGTTTCTACAAATATTGAAGGATTCGGCGCTATCGGTTTAAGTCTTAAATCTCTTGATATCGGCAGTATTGCAGTTACTACTGTTGATAATCCTGATGGTACTGGTCAAACTTTTGCTCCTCAATTCATGACTTTAGGCGTTACCTATTCACGCCTTCTTAGTGATAGAATTGCGGTTGGTTTGACAGCTAACTTTGTTACAGAAAAAATTGAATTGGTTTCATCAACCGGTATCGCTTTTAACGTTGGTATTTCCTACAAAAACTTAGGAAACGTTGACGGTTTGAGCTTTGCTCTCGTTCTTAAAAACTTAGGTCCTCAAATGAAATATGATGGATCAGGTTTATTGGTTAGAGCTACAGCCGGCGACTTAAAGAGACCAACCCAATTTTATAAATTGGATGGAGCCGGATTTGAATTACCATCTACATTAGAACTTGGTTTCGGATACGCATACAATTTCAATGAATCTAATGCATTGTTATTAAATGGCGTTTTCCAAAACAGCAACTTCTATGGCGATGAATACAAATTAGGCGCTGAATACGGTTTTGATAATACTTTATTTATCAGAGGCGGTTACGATTTATTACCAGAACTTGATGCAGATAACGATATCTATGGTTTAACTGCTGGTTTTGGTGTTAAATATAATATGGGCGGCGTTGATCTTAAATTGGATTACGCTTACCGCGAAGTTAAATTCTTTGATGCTAACCATGTATTTACAGTTGGTTTAGGATTCTAAAGAATCTCTCCATTTTTGCAAAAAAGCCCGTTTCCTTTTTAGGAAATGGGCTTTTTCTTTTTAAGCCATTAGTGTTTATTTTAGAAAGAGATAAATTTTATCTTTGTTTCAATTACTATTTTCAGTTAAATAGAACGCCTAATTTTTTGAGGAATTAAAATGAACAATGTTCTTAAAATATTTCTTTTCTTAATGTTAACCGCGCAAGTAGCTTTGCCGCAAAATCAATTAAATTTTGAATTTGATTACGCCCGATTTAGTTACGATTCTTCAACAGTTTATCTTGAGTTTTATTATGAGCTTAATCCGAAAGGTATGGCAATATCTACAACGGAAATGGGGGATAAGATAGAGGCTATTGTTCATATAGAAATGAAGAACAGCGAAACAGGCGAATATTTTATAAATAGAAAATGGAAAATTGAAGATATTCTTGATGAGAATGATTCCATAAGAATAGCCAATTCATTCAAAGGAGTACTCGGTTTTGCGGTTCCAGTAGGTAAATATGAATTACAGGTTAATGCGTACGACGCAGAAAACCAAGCGCTTAATAAAAGGATTTCAGAAAATTTGGAGCTAAAAGCATTCAATTCCGAAAAATTTGAGATGAGTGATATTCAACTTGCGTCAAATCTCAAACTTCAGGATGCCGACCCGAATTCCATATTTTATAAAAATACATTGGAAGTTACACCAAACCCAACAATGGTTTATACCGAGAAAATGCCGATGCTCTTTTTCTATGCCGAACTTTATAATTTATTCTTAACTAATCCCGAACAGAATTTTGTACTTCATAAAAATTTGTTTAATAGTTCGGGCCAGCAGGTAAATAGAACAGAAAAAGTAATTAAGCCCGGGAAAAAGTCGGTTGTGGAAGTGGGGACACTAAATCTGAGTAAATTTCCAACAGATTCATATATTTTTGAATTGAGTTTAGTCGATCCTGCAACTAACCATGCATTTTCAAGTTCAAAAAGATTTTATTTATATAATCCTAAAGTTCAAACCGCTGTGTCGGATGTGGCATTTAACGCAAATGTAGCTTCAAGTGAATATGGAATTATGTCTGCTGAAGATTGCGACGCAATGTTTCAGTATATACGCTACATAGCAACTCAAAGAGAAAAGGAACAGTATGCTAAACTGGATTCGGTTAGCACAAAGAGGGAGTTTATGTTTAATTTCTGGAGGGGAAGAGATTCAAATCCATCAACCCCGGTAAATGAATATAAAACTGATTATATGCGAAGAGTTAATTTCGCTAATCAAAATTACAGCATAATGAAGCGTGAAGGATATCTTTCCGATAGAGGAAGAATACTTCTGATGTACGGTGAACCGGATCAGCGCGATTTTTACTCCAATGAAGCGCATTTAAAACCTTATGAAACCTGGTTCTATAATGCCATAGAAGGAGGTGTAACGTTTATTTTTGGTGATGTTACCGGTTTTGGAAATTTCGAGCTTCTTCATTCAACAAAACGAGACGAAGTTAAAGATGATAATTGGATGAGACGAATTAGCACCGAATAAAAGATGAGGCCAAAACATAAAATCGAGTATCTATTATTTTATTTTTTTGTTTCTCTTTTTAAAATAATTGGATTGAATAATACCCGGCAGCTGGCTTCGGTGCTAGCCCGGGTTTTGTTTTATTTAATCCGTGCGAGAAGAAATGTTGTAATCTCAAATCTCACAAAGGCATTTCCCGAAAAAAGTTATGAAGAAATTAAAAATATCGCATTCGAAAACTATCGCAATACTCTCATAACTTTTTTTGAAATGATGGTATGCTCATCATTAAGTAATAATGAAATACTTGAGCAAATCGAGCATGCGAGCTTCACAAAATTTAATGAGGAAATTGTCAATCATAAATCGTTGCTGTTAGTAACTGCCCACCTTGGCGGATGGGAGTTTTCAATTGTCTCATTACCTCTAATTATTAGTAGAACTATAAATGTATTGGTGCGAGAGCAGAGTAATCCCGGAGTTACTGCATGGCTTAGCAAATCGAGAAGCAGTAATGGATGTAAAATAATTCCGGCAAATATTTCTATCCGGCACTTATATGAAGCTCTTAAAAGAGAGGAGATTGTAATAATTGCAGGAGATCAGCGTGGAGATGCTCACGGTCCCCGTTTTACATTCTTTAATACATCTACAGCGCTATACACCGGGTTGGCCAACATATCTGTAAAAACTGAATCTCCAATAGTAGCATATTGTTTTGTGCGTCTTCCAAATAATAAGTATAAAGTAGACTTTAAAAGAATTGATTTAGCTTTAGATATTAGGGAAAAGGAAAAAAGAGTTAATAGAATTACTCAAAACTATATTTCATTTGTTGAGAGTGTGGTAAGGCAAAACCCCGAACAATATTTTTGGATGCATAAACTTTGGAAACATTAAAAAATATTTTGGTTATTCAAACAGCGTTTTTAGGGGATGCTGTACTTACGCTACCAATGATTGAAGTTATCAAAAATAAATTTCCATCGTCGAACATTACGGTCGTGACTATTCCGGATACCGCCGAACTATTTCGTCATTCTCCTTTTGTAGATGAGGTAATTGAATATGATAAAAAAGGAAATGATAAATCGTTATTTAGTTTAAAGGAATTTATTGGTTTAATTAAATCCAAAAGATTTGATGTTGTGTACACTCCACATCGCTCTGCCCGATCAATTTTAATCACCCGGTTTTCTGGAGCCAAGGATACTTACGGTTTTGATAGAGCCGCATTTTCATTTCTATTAAAAAATAAAATAAAGTATGATGATAAGATTCATGAAGTTGCCAGAAACTTGAGTTTAGCTGGATACAACCTCGAAAAGAATACATGGAAAATTAGACCCAGAATTACAATACCTGCAGAGGCAGTTATTAGAATAAATAAATTAGTGGAGCAATTTCCATATAGTAAAATTGCGGTAATTGCACCTGGTTCGGTTTGGAAAACTAAAATTTATCCTAAAGATTATTACTTTCAAATCACAAGATTTCTTATCGGCAAAGGCATTAAAATTTTTATGATTGGTGGCAAAAAAGATTCTTATTTGTGCCAGGAATTTGAGGATCGATTTGAGGGGTATGTTAAATCGTATGCCGGGGATTTATCCATTATTGAATCGGTCGCACTGATCAAGAAGAGTCAATTATTAATTTGTAACGACAGCGCTCCAACTCATCTTGGAATGATTGCTGGTACGGCTACTCTTACATTGTATTGTTCGACTGTAAAGGAATTTGGTTTTTATCCATATTTAGAAAATAGCGGGTATCTTTCTTTTGATAACCTTAAATGCAAACCATGCGGAATTCATGGTTTGGATAGCTGTCCAATCAAAACCTTCGATTGCGGACTAAAATTGACACCGGAAATGGTTAATTCAAAAATATCTGAAATGCTCAAACTTTAATACTAACCTGTGAATCTTTATATTTGCTCTGCCTAAAAGGAATTTTAATGAAATTTAATTTAAAAGATATACGCGATTTTTCTGTCTATATAACTCCTAATTTTAAAACAACAACTACAACGCGTTATAAATTTAGTCTTATTAAAATGTTGATGTATATTGGCTTATACACAATTACAGCCTGGCTATTTCTTCTTGTTATTCTTTCTGTGACCCCCTTAAAAAACTCGCTTTTTGTAATTGATGATAACGAAATGGTTGCGCAGGCAGAAAAAATTGAAGCTCTGCAGAACAAGGTTTATGATCTCACTGCCCAGCTTCAAAGTCTTGCTACTAATAATGAAAGACTAAAATTTGCATTTCAGCTAGCGCAAAGAGACAGTATAAAAAAAGATGATTCTTTATATAATACTCTACAAAAAACTATTAAAAAGAAGATAAAAATTGGAGGCGATTTCTACACTGCATTTATCTCGCTAATAGATAAATATTTCCCGAATTCAGATACAATCAATAATAAAATGATATTTATTGAACCTACGCAGGGAGTTATTACTCAAAGTTATAAACCTGAAAAAGGACATTTTGGAACCGACTATGGTGTAAAAAAAGGTTCTCCCGTATTTGCCTCAGCTGGTGGATTAGTTATATTTTCTGGCTTTACCCCCGATTTTGGTTACACAATAATTATTAAACATGACAATAATTATATAACATTATATAAGCATTGTTCATCTTTATTAAAAAAGTCAAGAGACATCGTTTATCAAGGTGAATTAATTGCATTGAGCGGCAACTCTGGTACAAATACAACAGGTCCCCACTTACACTTCGAAATATGGCATAATGGTAAGTCGCTAGACCCGGAATCGATATTATTAAAATAGGAGATTTATATGGCGTCAAAAAAAGAACTCTCACATGAAGAAGTTAGCATAATTGCTGGCGGTGTTAGTATTGATGGAAATTTGACGAGTAACGGTAATGTTCGAATAGATGGAAAAGTAGTTGGTAATGTTAAAGTTACTGGTAACCTAACTCTTGGCGAAGGGGGAGATATTCATGGGGAAATGATTGCGAGAAATGTAACTTTAAGCGGTTCAGTGAATGGTAAAGTTACAGCAGTTGAAAGACTTCGCTTGGAAAATAAAGCAGTTGTGAATGGGGATATTATCTCAAAACTATTAATTATTGAAGAAGGAGCCAAATTTGAGGGAAATAGCTCTATGACTTCTCCAACAATAAGTCAAAATGTTTGATAAAGATTCATCTTCATTTGAAAAGATTGCTAAGTCCTATAGAGAAATTGGACCTTACCTTGGATTAGGACTTCAATTAGCCGCAACAATGGTGTTTTCCTTTTTCATTGGGAAATGGGGAGATGATTACCTTGGTACCCGGCCAATTTTAACAATTAGTGGAGCATTTCTCGGAGCATTTTCGGGGATTTATAATTTCATTAAAACTGTATTAAACTTAAATAAGAAAAATGACAAGTAAGCAATTAAAAATTTCAACAATAGTGCTTTTAAGCCCACTATTAATCACCTTTTTCCTCAATATCACAAATTTGATAAACAATAATATTTTCTACTCAATACTGATTGCTGGAGTAATTATTATAATAAATTTTATACTTTATCTCCTGTTTTTCAATTTATCGATCGGTAAAAAGAACAATCTCTTCCTAATTTACATTATGGGGGGGATGGGTGTTAGGCTCTTTATTGTACTTCTTTTAGTATTAATATCGTTAAAATTCTTGAAAATTGACGAAACTGGCTTTATATTTGCACTCTTTGTATGGTACGTGTTGTCATTAACTGTTGAAATTGTCCTGGTGAAGGGCAAACTAAATAATAAGGTATAGCCGATTCTAATGTATTTCAGTGAAGCAAATAATGTAGCGGATACTGTTGCGGCAGCATCAAAATCTCAAGATACTGGATGGATAATGCACCATGTGTTGGATGCTAGGGAATTAGATTTTTCTCCTTTCGGAATTATTCATCTGCCCCAGCTTCATCTTTTTGGTTTTGATATTTCCATTACAAAGCATGTAGTTTTTCTCTGGCTTGCAGCAATTATTTTATTTGTCGTTTTAAGAATAGTAGCTAAATCATATAAAAATTCTTTAGTACCAAAAGGTGTTTCGAATTTTACAGAAGTGTTGATACTATTTGTAAGAGATGAAATTGCAAAACCAACTATTGGCAAAGGGTACGAAAGATTTCTCCCTTATTTATTAACTGCGTTCTTTTTTATTCTTACTTGTAATTTTTTAGGATTACTTCCTTACGGATCAACCGCTACCGGAAATATTGCTGTTACAGCAACTTTAGCGACTCTTTCGTTTTTTGTAATTCAATTGGGTGGAATAAAGCAGAATGGTTTCTTTGGTTACTTTAAAGGACTGCTGCCGCATGGCTTACCAACTTGGCTTATCCCAATAATGTTAGTAGTAGAATTGTTAGGATTATTCACAAAACCATTTGCATTGGCAATTCGTTTATTTGCGAACATGACAGCTGGACATATTGTAATACTAGCGCTATTGGGATTAATATTTATACTAAATACTTATGTGGTAATTCCAGTATCAATAGCGTTTGCGTTGTTTATATATTTACTCGAAATTTTAGTAGCGTTAATACAAGCATATATTTTTACCATGCTGTCATCACTATTTATTGGAATGGCAGTTCATCAAGAACATTAATAATAAACAGAATATAACAGGAGGATCTAAATGGATTTCGCATATTTAGCAGCCGGATTTGGCGCAGCATTAACAGTAATTGGCGGTGCTTTCGGTATCGGAAAATTAGCAAGTTCAGCTATGGAAGCAAGTGGACGTCAACCAGAAGCCGCAGGTGATATCAGAACATCAATGATTATTGCTGCCGCTCTTATTGAAGGTATTTCTTTATTTGCACTTGTAATCTGTATCTTATTAGCTCTTAAATAAAAAACGGTTTTCTCTTTGTCAAAAAGGTAAGTGAAATGAATTTACTTTTAATATCAAACATACTTGCATTTGCCGGCGGCGAAGTTGGCGGCCCACTGGATGTAAATCCCGGCCTAATTTTATGGACGGTTGTTACATTCCTTATTTTATTGTTTATTCTTTCAAAATTTGCCTGGAAGCCAATACTCTCTTCCCTTCATGAAAGAGAAAGCCAAATAAAGGAATCGCTTGAAAAAGCTGAAACCGCGCGCCTCGAAGCTGAAAAATTAATTGCGGCCAATAAAGCCAATATATTTAAGGCGGAGGAGGAAGCTCAAAAAATTGTTGAGCAAAGCAGAGAATATGCCGAAAAACTGAAAACACAGATCCTTGAGGAAAGTAAATTAAACGCAAAAAAAATGATTGCTGATGCTTCGGTAGAAATTGAAAGAAAAAATGCAGAAGCATTTTCTAAACTAAAATCTCAGGTTGCGGAAATTGCAGTTGATGCCGCCGAAAAAATTATCCGTCAAAATTTGGATAAAGAGAAACAACTTAATATTGTTAACAAATATCTAGACGATATCACTAAAAATTAATAATGAGCGTTTACAGAATATCATATCGTTATGCAAATTCTTTATTTCAATTGGCAGTTGAAAAGAAAATCTTTGATAAAGTATCTCAGGATGTTACCCTTTGTTTTAAAACTCTTATTCAATCTAAAGAGTTGAGAGCTGTTTTAAAAAGTCCAGTTATTAAAACCACTGATAAAAAATCAATACTTACGCAGGTTTTTAAAGGTAAAGTTTCTCATGATTTACTTACTTTTTTAGAGTTTGTAATTGATAAGGGGAGAGAAGATATTCTTTTTGAGATACTTAAAGAATTTCTGGTATTGTGCGATAAAAAAAATGGTGTAGTTAGAGCGAGAGTATCGTCGGCAATCGAATTATCTGAAAACGCGAAAAAAGAGATCCTTAGTAAATTTTCCGTAAAAACTAATAAAAACATTGAAGCAGATTTTATTGTAAATGAAAGTTTGATTGGAGGTTTTACAATCAACATAAATGATACGATTTATGATGCGTCAATAAAGCAGCAGCTTCGAAATCTTAAAAAGAAATTTTCCGAAGAAGTGAGTATATCTTTTAACTAGTCGAAAAATTAGGAATATAAAAATGGCAGAAATTAGACCTGACGAAATATCAGCAATACTTCGTAAGCAACTTGCCGGCTTTGAAAATGATGTTGATGTTTATGATGTTGGTACTGTTCTTCAAGTTGGCGATGGTATTGCACGAGTATATGGATTATCGAATGTAATGGCGAGCGAGTTAGTAGAATTTCCAAACGATGTTACAGGAATGGTATTGAATTTGGATGAAGACAGTGTTGGTTGCGTTTTGTTTGGTGAAAGTTCCTTGATCAAAGAAGGGGACACTGTAAAGAGAACTAAAAGAGTTGCCTCATTTCCTGTCGGCGATAAAATGCTTGGTAGAGTAGTTACTCCTCTCGGTGAACCTGTTGATGGAAAGGGGACTGTTCAATTTGACAAATATATGCCTATTGAAAGAAAAGCTCTTGGAGTAATTCAACGACAACCAGTTAAAGAACCACTTCAAACTGGTATAGGCGCAATTGATGCGATGATACCAATTGGACGTGGCCAACGAGAACTTATCATTGGTGACCGCCAAACTGGCAAAACTGCAATTGCTATAGATACTATTATAAATCAAAAATATACTCATACCGAAGAAGCAAAAAAATATGGCGTTAAACCTGTTTATTGCGTTTATGTAGCTATTGGTCAAAAAAATTCAACTGTTGCTCAGGTTGTTGGTAAACTGCAGGAAGCTGGCGCCATGGAATACACTACCATAGTTTCGGCACCGGCATCATCACCGGCTCCTCTTCAATATATCGCCCCTTATTCTGGTGCTACACTTGGTGAATTTTTTAGAGATAATGGTAAACATGCATTAGTTATTTATGATGATCTTTCCAAACAAGCCGCGGCTTATAGAGAATTATCATTGCTTCTACGCAGACCTCCTGGACGTGAAGCTTATCCAGGCGACGTATTTTATCTTCATTCTAGATTGCTCGAACGTTCTTCAAAATTAAGTGAAGATTTGGGTGGAGGAAGTTTAACCGCACTCCCAATTATTGAAACACAGCAGGGAGACGTTTCAGCATATATTCCTACTAACGTGATATCAATTACAGATGGGCAAATTTATCTTGAGCCAAGTTTATTCAACTCTGGTGTTCGCCCCGCTATTAACGTAGGTATTTCAGTATCTCGTGTGGGTGGTAATGCTCAAATTAAAGCTATGAAAAAAGTTGCCGGCTCACTTAAACTTGATCTTGCTCAATATAGGGAATTAGAAGCGTTCGCAAAATTTGGATCTGATCTTGATAAGTCAACAAAAAGAACTCTTTCCAAAGGGGCTAGATTAGTTGAGTTATTGAAGCAAGGACAATACGCTCCGGTTCCTATTGAAAAGCAGGTTGTGGCAATTTTTATCGGAACAAATAATTATTTCGATTCGATTGAAGTTAAAGATGTAAAAAGATTTGAAAAAGAATTTCTAGAATATGTTGAATTAAAATATCCTCAGATTTTTGAAAATATTTTATTAACAAAAGAATTGAAGGATGATACTGTTAGTCTAATTAAAAAAGCAGTAGAAGAGTTTTTAGAAAAGTTTAAAAAAAGCTGATAGATGGCAACTTTAAGAGACATAAAGAGAAGAATTGTTGGAGTTAAAAATACTCAGCAAATTACCAAAGCAATGAAAATGGTTGCCGCGGCAAGACTGCGTAGAGCCCAAGAAAATATTATTAATGCAAGACCTTACTCAAAAAAAATCTCTGAAGTATTGTCTCATCTCATGCTTAGCGAAAAAAGTTTTTCTAATCCGTTACTAGTCGAAAGAGACGTTAAACGGGTTGCTGTAATTGTTGTTACATCCGATCGTGGTTTATGCGGTAGTTTCAATATGAATGTTATTCGTACTGCCGAGGAGCAAATCAAAACGGAATATGCCGATTATCAATTGTCGGGTAATCTCGATTTATATTGTATCGGGAAAAAGGGAAGTGATTATTTCTCCAAAAGAGATTACAAATTAGCCGATTCCCACACCGGTGTTTTTTCATCATTAAAGTTTGATTTTGCCTCTTCACTAATTAAAAGCTTTTCATCAAAATTTTCCAGTGGTGAATTAGATAAGGTAATTGTTGTTTTTAATGAATTTAAATCTGTCATTCAACAAAAAACGGTTATCCAACAACTACTCCCAATAAAACCTATCGATGATAAAATATCCGAAACAATTAGTGTTGCCGATTATATTTACGAACCAAATAAAGTTGCTATTATAAATAATTTACTGCCGAAGTATTTAAATGCACAGATGTGGAGAATATTGCTGGATTCTTTTGCCGCTGAGTTAGGCGCTAGAATGACAGCTATGGATATGGCTACTGAAAACGCTAAGGAATTGATACGATCTTTACAATTAACCTATAATAAAGTTAGGCAGGCAACTATAACTAAGGAAATTTTGGAAATTGTTTCGGGTGCCAACGCGCTCAAAGAGTCTTAATTACTTTTATTTGAAATGGATTATCTTTTTAGTATCTTATTAAGGGTTAGATTCTATGCTTGATGAATTGACCGAGAAACTTGAACGGACTCTTAAAAAGATAACCGGACAAGGTAAAATTACAGAAACAAATATATCTGATACTCTTCGTGAGATCAGACGTGTTCTTTTAGATGCTGACGTTAACTACAAAGTAGCTAAACAGTTTATTGATGATGTAAAATCAAAAGCTCTTGGCACCGAAGTAATTAATTCTGTTACCCCCGGACAGTTAATAACTAAAATTTTATATGATGAATTAACTGTATTGCTAGGTAGTTCAGGTTCGGAGCTTACAATAAATCCGACGGGCACTACCACGATTATGTTAATCGGACTTCAGGGATGCGGAAAAACTACTTTTAGTGCTAAACTTGCAAAGTACTTAACCGAAAGAAAGCGCTCGGTTCTTTTAGTTGCCGCTGATGTTTATAGACCCGCGGCTATTGAACAGTTGAAAATTCTTGGAAGCAAGATTAATATTCCGGTTTTTTCGATTGATGGTAGTAAAGATCCGGTTAAGATTGCATCTGAATCAATGGATTTTGCCAAGGCGAATAATCTTAATACTGTAATTATTGATACCGCTGGACGCTTGCATGTTGATGATGAAATGATGAATGAAGCATCTGCAATAAAAGCGGCCATAAATCCTACAGAAACTTTATTTGTTGTTGATTCGATGACCGGGCAGGATGCCGTAAATTCGGCTAAAGCATTTCATGAAAAAGTAAATTTTGATGGTGTTGTAGTAACAAAACTGGATGGTGATTCCAGAGGCGGTTGTGTTCTTTCAATTCGTGCGGTTGTTAATGAACCGATAAAATTTGCTAGTTTGGGTGAAAAACTTGATTCTATCGAGATTTTTTATCCTGAGCGAATGGCTTCTCGTATTTTGGGTAAGGGAGATGTTGTTTCACTAGTTGAAAAAGCTCAGTCTCAAATTGATGAAAAGGAAGCCGAAGAACTCGAGAAAAAGATACTCTCGAACAAATTTGATTTTGATGACTTCTTAAAACAAATTAAAATGATTAAGAAGATGGGTTCTTTAAAATCTTTGCTTGGAATGGTTCCCGGATTGAACTCAGCCATGAAAAATGCCGATGTTGACGATAAACAACTAGTTAAAGTTGAGTCGATAATTCAATCAATGACTAAGCAAGAGAGATCGAATCCAAAAGTATTAAATGGAAGCAGAAGAAAAAGAATTGCACGCGGAAGCGGTAATTCTATTCAAGATGTGAACAGATTGATAAAACAGTTTGAACAGATGCAGCAGATGATGCGCATGTTAAACAAGGGCGGAAAGCTGGGCTTTCCAAACATGAAGAATATAAGATTTAATTGAAAATAATCAGGAGGAATAAACAAATTGGCAGTTAAGTTAAGACTGAAAAGAATGGGTAAAAAACGTCAACCAATTTATAAAGTTGTTGCAGCGGATTCCCGTTCACCCAGAGATGGTAAATTTATTGAAGCAATCGGACTCTATAATCCAAAAACTGATCCGGCTACTATTGAAATTCAGGAAGACCGTGCGTTATATTGGTTAGGTGTTGGAGCTCAACCTACAATCACTGTAAAAAACCTACTTTCAAATACTGGAATATTATTGAAGAAAGAATTGGCGAAGCAAGGTTTGTCGGACGAGCAAATTAATGTGAAGCTTGAAGAATGGAATAAATTGAAAGAAGCAACATTAGCCGCGTCTTTAAAGAAAAAAGAAGAAAAACTAAAAGCTAAAAAATCATCGGCTGTTAAAGAGAATGATAAAACAGAAAATGTAGCGGAAGTATAGGGTACTGCTTCCGAAGATCCAAATACCCTAATGGAAATCTGCATATAAATAATTGGGTACCCTACATCATTAAAATAAAGGTATTCTCATGAAGGAATTCATCGAATTTATCGCAAAACACTTGGTTGATAGTCCGGATAATGTTGCTTTGGAAGAAGCCACACCCGATGAGAAAACAATCGAACTTACCCTTAAAGTTGGTGCCGACGATGTTGGTAAAGTTATTGGTAAGCAAGGTAAAACAGCTCAAGCAATGAGAACCTTACTCACTGCTATTGCTGCCAAAGACGGTAAAAGAGCAATTCTAAAAATATTAGATTAATCTTTTGCAGTTGTGGATGATTTCTTATTAATCGCAAAAGTAAAATCGATCCACGGCAACGATGGTTTTTTATCTATTGAATCTTTTTCCGATTTTCAAGATCGCTTTTTAAAATTAGAAAAAGTTTTCGCAGATTTTTTTGGTGTCAGAAAGGAATTTATTGTTGAAGCCGTTGACTATTTTTCGAAAAAAATAGTTATTAAAATTGAAGGTTTCAATAATAGTGATGATGCTTCGATTTTTATTGGTAAAAATTTATTTGTTTGCCAAAGTGAGGCTATTCCTGCATCGGGGGATGTTTTTTTTATTCATGATCTCATCGGAAGCGAGGTCTTTCAAAAAGAGAGACTTATTGGAGTTATTGTTGATGTTCTAAAACTTCCGGCTAATGATGTTTATTTAGTGAAGAATAGGGTAAAAAAGGAAATATTAATTCCGGCTGTGAAGGATTTTATCCAAAAGTTTGATGCGAAGAAAAAGAGAGTTGATATTACACCGGAATTTGATTTGACTTATTATGATGAGGATTGACATTATTTCTGCTGTGCCGGATTTGCTTGCTTCTCCTTTAAATACAAGCATAATTAAAAGAGCACAGGATAAAAAGAAGGTCGAAATTTTTATTCACAATCTTCGCGATTATGCTTACGATAAGCATAAGCAGATTGATGATAAACCTTTTGGCGGCGGTCCGGGAATGCTGCTAAAACCAGAACCGTTCTTTGAATGTATTGAGAAATTATTGAGCGAGAGAAAATATTTACACATTATTTTTCCTACTCCTAAAGGAAAAATATTTAATCAAAAATTGGCTAATAAATTTTCGCTCGCTTCAAACTTATTAATAGTTGCCGGGCATTATAAAGGTATTGACGATAGAGTTCATCAAAGGTTTTCTACCGATGATGTTTCGATTGGTAATTATGTTTTGAGCGGAGGAGAATTACCTGCGCTTGTAATTGCGGATGCTGTAATTCGATTAATTCCAGGTGTTTTGAATGACAGCGAATCAGCATTAAACGATTCGCTAATGGATGGAGATACTGTTGAAGCCCCTTATTTTACTCGTCCGGCTGAGTACAAGGGATTAAAGGTTCCGGATGTTCTGCTTTCGGGAAATGAAAAAATTATTAAAGATTGGAAAGCAGAACAATCAAAAGTTTTAACTGAACATTGGAAAAAAATAAATAGTATGGAGTAAATTATGGATAAGCTGAAAGAGCTAACCGAAGATCAGATTCGGGCTGATTTTCCGGCATTTAAGTCGGGAGATCACATCCGGGTGCATGTTAGAGTTATTGAAGGTGATAAAGAAAGAGTTCAACCTTATGAAGGTGATGTTATAAACATCAGAGGCATTGGTATGAGTAAAACTTTTACAGTTCGAAAGATATCAAGCGGTGTAGGCGTTGAAAGAATATTTTCATACAGTTCACCAAAAATCGCAAAAGTTGAAGTGGTTCGCGAAGGCAAAGTTAGAAGAGCTAAATTGTTTTATCTCAGAAAACTTTCCGGTAAAGCCGCTAGAATTAAAGATAAAAATCAAAAATAATTCTGCAACTGCAAAGCCGCTTTTTAAGCGGCTTTTTAATTTTTATAACGATGAAACTAATATTGCCCCCAAATGTATTCGCCAAATTATTTGCCGCAACACTGCCAAAATCGCTGTTTACGGAAATAATATACCGCCCCTCTTCATTAATCTCTAAAGATTTGTTGTTAGACACTCAAGCAATCGGATTAATCCCATCGCTGGATTTAATTACAAATAAAACTTTTAATATTTCCTCAAAAGCTTCAATCTCTTTTGATGGACCTCTCGCAAACAGTTTTTTATATTTTAATGAAAAGGGAAGTAACCTTAATAATATTTATCTACGTGGCGATATAAGCCTTAATGAAATTATTATATCAAAAATAATTTTTCAAGAACACTTTTCATTATCAACTGAAATTATACTGGATACTTCTGAAAAACCGGACTTCTCAAAAATTCTATTAATAGCCGGAAATGAAAATTATGAGACTGATTGCTTTAATAAGGGATTAAGTTTTTCTGATGAAGTGGCTGAGCTACTCGATTTACCGTATGTTAATTACATATTTGCTTCTCAGGATAAGGAATCAATTCAAACTCTCAACGGCAATTTAATAGATGTTGATATGACGATTGAAAAATTTTTGAGGGATATTTCAATGGAAATTTTCGATTCAAAAATAACCGACCATCTGCTCTCAAATTATAATTCTGTTTATTTAGAATTTACTGAGAATGAGAGAATTGCACTTGAAGAATTGATAAAACTAACATACTTCCACCGAATAGTAGATGATATGTTTGATATTAAATTTGTTGATTAGAATGAAAGGGATTCGATTTAACGAATCCCTTTGGCACTATTAATCTAAAGAGATGTGTGAGTAAGTGAGTACATTTGGATTTTTTCGGATTAATTCAAGCATCTCTGATGTAGCCGGAGCTTGAAGTTGTAAAGTACAACATGCTACTAATCCACCATCAAAAATAATATTTTCAACTTCCTCAATATTAATATTACCGCTTCGTAAAACATCAAGAATTGCCGCGAGAACGCCCGGTTTATCATAATGTTTTACAATTAATTGATAATGTGCGTCTGTAACTTTTGCACGGTTAACCCAGTGTGCGATTACGCGACTGTTAATATATTGTAAAATAATGTTTACGGTTTCTTCAGCAACAGCGTTTTGCGCTTGTTCGGTTGACGCGCCAATATGATGTGTTACATAAACATTCTCAAGTTCCTGCAATCGTGATGATACAACACCATCTTTCGATTCGGGTTCACCTTTAAATACATCTAGGCCGACTTTTAAATTCTTCTCTTTAATTGCTTTAACTAAATCGTCTTCATTTATCAAATCTTGTCTGCTGGTGTTGATGAGAATTGCTCCATCTTTCATCATAGAAAACATTTTGTCGTTGAATAATCCCTTTGTTTGCGGAGTAGCGGGGAGATGAAGTGTAATAATATCAGCTATAGGGAGAATTTGATCAAACTCGGAAAAATCTTTAACTCCGTAACCTTCAATTCGGGAAACATCCTTAGCGTAAATATTTAATCCAAACGCCTGAGCTCTTTTAGCAACTTCTTTACCAATTGCTCCGTAACCAACAATAGCTAGAGTTTTACCGAATAGACCCTCAGCTTTTGAATATTCCCCTTTGTTCCATTTACCATTTTTGAAATCGGAAACATTATGTGGAATTCTTCGATCGAGTGCCAGCATTAATCCAATCGCAAGTTCTGCAACTGCAATTGAGTTTTTACCCGGACAATTAGAAACGTAAATACCTTTTTTATTTGCGGCTTTAATATCAATATTATTAACACCGGCGCCGGCACGCACAATTAAATTAAGTTGTTTTGAATTCTCGATTGTTGCCGCATTAACAATTGTGGAACGGACAACCAAACAATCAACTTCTTCGGCAGCTTTCGGTAGATCGTTTTCACCGAGTTTAGGATTGTAAATTACATCGATATCAGAATTTTTTAACTTCTGAATATACTGGTCGGGGAATTTGTCGGCTATTAAAACTTTCATCTTCATTTTTTACCTCCTTAAACATCAGAATTAAGTGAAATAATTTTTTAGTGAAAGAAAGTTAATAACTCGTATAAATTAAACAAACTACTTTCGGAGGAAACTATTACTCTAATTACCGATTAACTATTTCATCATAGGAATTTTTACATTGAATTTTTTAGAATTATCAATTGCCCGCTCATAACCGGCATCGGCATGGCGTATAATTCCCATTCCGGGATCGTAGGTTAGTACACGCTCAATTCTTTTTTCTGCTTCGGGAGTTCCATCAGCCACAACCACCATTCCGGCATGTATTGATTTCCCAATTCCCACACCGCCCCCATGATGAACCGAAACCCAACTAGCGCCGCCAATTGCATTTAATAACGCGTTTAATATTGGCCAATCGGCAATCGCGTCGCTTCCATCTTTCATTGCTTCTGTTTCCCGGTTTGGTGATGCAACAGACCCGCAATCCAGATGATCTCTCCCAATTACAATTGGAGCGCTTACTTTTCCATCGGCAACAAGTTTGTTGAATACTTTTCCCATCTTTGCTCTTTCACCATAACCTAACCAGCAAATTCTGGCAGGCAATCCTTGAAAGTGTACCTTCTTTTGTGCGAGTTCAATCCATCTAATTAATGCGGAATTCTCTGGGAAGGTCTCTATTACAGCTTTATCAGTTTCAAAAATATCATTAGGATCACCACTCAATGCGGCCCATCTGAAGGGACCTTTACCAT
Organism: Melioribacteraceae bacterium; assembly: GCA_019638015.1. Classification (NCBI taxonomy): domain Bacteria; kingdom Pseudomonadati; phylum Ignavibacteriota; class Ignavibacteria; order Ignavibacteriales; family Melioribacteraceae; species Melioribacteraceae bacterium. The sequence goes on from JAHBUP010000001.1 coordinate 1,314,667, forward strand.
CACAAAATAGGGGACGAATATATTCGGGGACAAATCCCGGAATATCAAAAGCATTTGTCAATCCATTTTCTTTTGCTTCACCCCTTATATTGTTGCCATAATCAAAAGTAATTGCGCCCCTTTTTTGAAATTCTAACATTGCTGTTACGTGGGTAACAATCGTTGATTTTGACAATGCCATATATTTATTAGGATCAGATTTACGAAGCGTGACTGCTTCCTCAAAACTCATTCCCATTGGTACATATCCATTCAGAGTATCATGCGCACTGGTCTGGTCTGTAAGTATATCGGGTATAATATTTCTTTTCAATATTTCCGGAAGCACTTCACCGGCGTTGCCGACCAATCCAACTGATAATGCTTTTTTCGATTTCTTTGCTGCAACAATTAATTTTAACGCTTCATCAATATTTTCGGTGATAATATCTAAATAACCGGTATCAATTCTTTTTTGAATTCGGGATCTGTCAACATCAATACCCAAACATGCGGCGCCATTCATAGTTGCGGCTAAAGGCTGAGCGCCTCCCATACCTCCTAAACCGGCAGTTAATAAAAATTTGCCCGATAGCGAACCATTAAAATACTGCCTAGCACACTCTGCAAAAGTTTCATAAGTCCCTTGCAATATTCCTTGTGAGCCAATATAAATCCAACTGCCGGCAGTCATCTGTCCATACATTGTTAAACCGAGAGAATCGAGTCTGCGGAATTCATCCCAAGTTGCCCAATCGGGCACAAGCATCGAGTTTGAGATAATTACTCTTGGCGCGTTATCATGAGTTTTGAATATACCAACCGGTTTACCCGATTGAACTAAAAGTGTTTCATCGTTTTCGAGGTTTTGCAGAGATTTAATTATGGCATTGTACGATTCCCAATTGCGAGCGGCTTTTCCATATCCGCCATACACAATTAGATCTTCGGGACGTTCGGCAACTTCCGGATCGAGATTATTCATCAGCATTCTTAGTGCGGCTTCTTGAATCCACCCCTTACATGAAATTTTAGCACCGGTTGGCGCCTTAATAATTTTACTCATATGGTATTCAATAAAATTTAGTTGTTAAATTTATTTTCCATCAAGCTTTTATACTGGGTTAATGCAGATTTATAAAGCCATCTTTTTAGGAAACCACTTTTTTTGAGCATCACTTCCATATGTTTTATGTTTTCTTTGAGATGAAGAACCAGCTTAGTTTTTTCATCCTTTGTAAATTTTACTTCTTCAGCCGGCTCGTTAAGCTTATCGATTATAGAATTATAAGTTTTAATTTCGACCGAAAATTTTTCATCTGCCGCCATCTGTTTTATGATTGATTTACAGAAGTTAATCAGAATTTTTTTTTCATTCTTATCGAATTGAAAGTTGTAGTTTTTGAATAAAGGTTTTGCCATAGTTGTATTATATTTTTAATGATAATAAGTTTTCCCGCATTTTTTGGTAGCCGGGTTTAATTATTTTGTAGATATATTCAAGTCTCTCTGTATGTTTTAAAAATGAGGATTTCATTGCGTTGATATTTAATTTTTCAATATCATCCAAGTTAATCCCAAACAATTCGCTTGCAGTCAAATACTCTTTAGTGAGAGTTGTGTCGCTCATTAATCTATCGTCTGTATTGAGGAAAACACGAAATTTGGATTTATACAATTTTATGAATGGGTGATTCTCAATTTTATCAACAGCACCGGTATGAACGTTGCTTAACAAACATATTTCGAGTGGTAAGCGGGTATCAAGGATATATTGGGCGAGTTCACCCAATGCAATAATATTACCATTTTTATCAAACACCATATCTTCAATCAACCGGGTAGCGTGTCCAATTCTATGCGCCCCACAAATTTGAATTGCCTGCCAAATAGATTCCTTCCCAAACGCTTCTCCAGCGTGAATAGTGATATGAAAATTCTTTTCCTTAATATATTGGAAAGCATCAATATGTTTTTTTGGAGGATAACCTCCCTCTTCACCCGCTAAATCAAATCCCACAACTCCCTGATTCCTAAAACCAACGGCAAGCTCAGCAGCTTCTAGTGTATTCTTCATATTTCTCATTCCGCAAATAATCAAGCCATAACCAACACCAAAATCCTTTTTTCCCTTCTCAAGACCTTCTAAAACGGCATTTACAGCGTCTTCTTGATATAGTCCTTTCGAGGTATGAAAAACCGGTGCAAATCTTGTCTCAACATAACAAACTCCATCATTTTTCATATCCTCCATCATTTCATAAGCAACTCTTCGTAACGATTCCTTAGTTTGCATTACTGCACAAGTGTGTTCAAAACCTTGCAGATATTCCACCAAATTTCCCTTATTTGCTCCTCTATGAAACCATTCAGCCAGTTCAGCGGGGTCAGAAGTTGGTAGTTTGCTGTACTTCATTTCTTTGGCGATTTCGATTATTGTTGCCGGTCTTAACCCCCCATCTAAATGATCGTGCAATTGTACTTTTGGTACTCCTCTAATGATTTCTTCAGTTTTCATTTTATCCCTTTTTACGTCAAAAAATATCTCTTTGTACCTCTAAAATCAATTAATAACAAAATATGAATTAAATGATATAGCATTATTAATCAGTACTTTCGTTGATTAAAATAGGGTTAATTTGTCTTGAAATACCTATTCAAATTGGTTATTTTTACCCCGGTTAAAAATAAACTTTCTAAAATTAGGAGAATAAATGAAAAAAGTATTTATTTACTTAAGCCTTGCATCGATGATATTCGGTATTATGGCATTTCAATGTGCTTCAGCTGAATTGACCGGCGCAAAATTATATATCAATCAAAAGCAGTACGAGAAAGCTAAAGAAGCTCTCAATAAAGAAGTAGCAAAAAATCCATTAAGTGATGAAGGTTGGTATTTACTTGGATTTCTGCATGGTGAAGATGGTAATATTGATGAAATGTTAGCAGCATTTGATAAATCCATGAGTGCAAGTAATAAATTTGCTCCTCAAATCAAAGAAGCAAAACTTTACCATTGGGCTACTTCATTTAATAAAGGTGTGAGTGTTTTCAATAATGCCTCAAAGACCACTGATGCTGATTCAATTAAAATGTATTTTCAAAAATCGGCTGATCTTTTTATCTCAGCTATAAAATGTGAACCAGATTCTGAAATTACCTATACAAATTTAGCTATGACATATATTAACATGGGAGAAAATGAAAAGGCAGTTTCTCCACTCGAGAAGTTAGTATCATTCGGAAAATCAGCTGATGCTTATGTCATGCTTGGTCAAATATATTTGGATAAAGGAAATGAACTAAACGACAAAGCCGATTCTGCGGCTGCTCAAGTAAATTTTGAGAAAGCTATTTCGATATTAGAAAAAGGAAGAGAAAAATTTCCAGATGACAGCGAAATTTTATTGCGAGTTTCCAATGCCTATATTGGAGCTAATAAGTTAGAAGTTGCTATGGACGCTTTTAAGAAGGGCGTTGTTCAAGAACCGGATAATAAATTTTATAAATATAATTATGGTGTTCTCTTATTAAACTCCGGCGATTTCCCGGCTGCAGAAGAACAATTTACTAAAGCAGTTGCTCTGGATTCCGAGTACACAAATGCGGTATATAACCTCGCGGTTACTTATGTTAGATGGGGCGCAAAGATGAGAGAGGAGATGGAAGCTAAAGGAGAAAACAATGAGCTTTATAAAGAAAAATTCAAATTAGCTATTCCTCATTTAGAAAAATACTTATCAGTTAATCCCAAAGAACCAGTAATATGGGAATTGTTGGGAAGAGTTTACGCTAATCTTGGAATGCAGGAAAAATCACTAGAAGCTTTTGAAAAAGCTGATGCAAACAGATAAGAAATTAAATTAATTTGGAATTCAACCCACAGTTTGTTTTCGAATTGTGGGTTTTTTATGATATGAGGTTTATATGAGTCAGAATAATGATACACAAGCACAACAAATAAATATTGAACTAGGAGAAAAAGAAGCTGAAGGAATTTATTCTAACCTAGCAATTATTACTCATTCTCCAGCCGAGTTTGTAATCGACTTTACTCGAGTAGTTCCTGGCGTACCAAAAGCGCGGGTATTATCAAGAATTATAACCACACCCCAACATGCAAAAATGCTACTTCGAGCTTTAAAAGATAATATTGAACGTTTTGAATCGAGATTTGGTGAAATTAAAATTGATCAGCAAAATGCTCCTCAATTTGGTTTTATAAATCCCGAAAAAAATACCCCAATAAACTAAACTTTCGGAATAATGGCTAGTTCACTTGCCAAGTGGACTAGCTTCTTATCGCAAATCACCAGTCAAAATTCTTTCTTGAGTTACTCAAAATAAATAATTAGCTTAATTTTAGTTTAAAAGAGAATATTTCAATATCATAATTAAGGGATTGATATGAAACGAATTAGGATATTTTTATTCGCTGCTATATTATTGATTGGTGCAGATATTTTTCCCCAGCATGTGATAAAATTGGATGTTATGCAAGATATTTCCTCGCTGGATCCGGGCGCATTTTTATTGAATAACAATTTATCCGGGCAACCGAGAATATTCTTTGTAAGCATAATAACAGATAAGCCAAAAGTTAAAATTAGAGGAAGAGTTGACTGGCAAGAAAGTTATAATTCATCTGCTGCAGAACTTCTAAATTTTACTACCGAAGTTTTTTCACCAAAGAATTTTTTTAATGATCAGCTTGGAAGTATGGACATTTCACTAAAAGATGTTTCTGGAGATGAAAAAAGGGGAAAAGATTTAGCTGCACGAGGAAAACCGACAGGTATTTTTACTATTACACTTCAAATGTATGATGAGTTTGATAACTATCTTGCAATGGATTCAAAAGACTTAGTTTTTCTTAACCCAACAGCGCCATCAATTAATTTACCCGATAATCAAGCTACCGAAGTACAACTAGGTATTGCGCAAGTAAGCTGGAACCCCGCATTAGGAGCAGTCAGATATAAAATATTACTTTGTGAAATGAGAGAAGGTCAATCTCTTGAAGAGGCAATTCAATCCTGCTCAAATCCATTCGTTAACACCGAAGTTGATAAAGCTATTACATCAATTAATCTTTTTGACGGCGCGTATAAATTACGAGAAGCAACAGAAAATATGCATTTAGCTTTGCAGGTCTCTACAGTTGCTTCATTTAGTGGAAGAGAAGTGGTTACAGAAGGAGATTTAAGGGAATTAGTAATTGTAGCAAGAAACAGTAATGCTAGTCTTCAGAGACAGTTCACCGTAAATCCCGAAATTCAAAGATTGGTCAATTTGCTAAAAGATAAAGTTGATCAAACTTTCTTAGATAGTTTAACGAATGGTTCAATTGATCCTTCACAAATTCAATTGGAAGATGAAAATGGGCAGGTGCTTCAGTTTACCGATTTAACCGCAATTCTAAATTATCTTGAAGCGAACAACTCTTCTATAACAGATATTTCGTTTAGCGCCAAATAATGAGGGCAATTAAAATGAAAAAATTTTTAATAATCGTATTAGCCGTTTCAATATCCTTCGGTTTTACTACCGAAGAGAAAAAAGATTCCAAATCAAATAATCCAATTGCTTTCGTAAAAAAAATTGTAAAAGATGTAACGCATAAAAAAGTAGATAAAGATGACTGGGAGCCGGCTAAACTTACTGTTCCCCTCAAAGATGGAGAAGAGTTGAAAACAGGGGACAAATCTCTTGCGCTTGTAACATTCCTAGATAAAAGTATAATTCGAGTAAGGGAAAACGCAATTCTAAAAATATATGGTGAAACTGAAAATAAAAATGTTAAGAAAAACACTTTCATTCAAAGAGGACTGGTTGGGTTTGAAATTACCACTCAAGAGGAAGGCGACGAGTTTAAATTCACTACACCTACCGTTGTGGCTTCAATTCGCGGTACCGGCGGAAGTATTGAGTTTGATGATCAGGATTCAACCACAACCGTTAGATTGGACAGCGGGAATGTATATTTACAAACATCTACCGGTGATCAGGATCTATCTGGGGGCAATACCGCTTTAATTAATCCTAACGGAGAAATCCTAGTTTCTTCTCAAACTGAAGATGACAAACAGGTAAATATTCAATCCCAAAGAACAAATACCAAAAAAATAAAAATTAAAACGCCTCAAGGCGATGTTATAATAGAATACTATACTGCTGAATAAAAGGTTGTTTAATTTCAAAAATTTTTGGATAACACAATGAAAAATACAATTAGAAACTGTGCCCTAGTTTGTAATTTGATAACATTGACATTTTTGTTTGCTACTTCAGTAATTGCGCAGGTGAGCGATAATATATCTGAAGTACGAATAGGTGACGCAAAAGAAAAAAATCCAATTTCAATTGTGGTTAACTTAATTTCTGTTGAGTCGATTTCGAATATCGATATTGCCTATAAGGAATTTGGAGAAAGTGAGTACACGAAATCTGAAATGTTGATTACCGGGAATAGTGCAATAGTGACAATTCCCCCTGAAGTTGCTAAACCACCGCTCCTCGAATACTATTTTATAATTTCCCTCAAAGATGGCTCGATGCAAACTTTTCCCATAGGTGTTAACGAAGGAGTTGCGCCGTTTCAACTAATGATTTCAACCGTTTCCAATAAAGATAAAGAGATTATGGTGCTGAGCCCCGATGCGGGAGAGAATGTTAAAATTGAGGATCTACTTATTTCAATATCATTTATTAAAGCCCCAGATACAATTGACGTAGCCAAAACAAAAATATTTCTAAATAATATTGATATAAGTTCATCGATGCTTTTGGCGGGAGATTTAATCCTTTTGAGCGGTGAAAATTTGGGGGCGCAATTTAAAAGCGGCGCAGGTATTGTTAGGATAGAAGCATACGATAAAGATGGTAATTTATACCACACTGTCAATCAATCATTTAATATAGTTAGTTTTGAAGTAGCTCAGAGCATCGAATCACTTTGGAAATATTCGGGCAATATTAAAGGTGAATCTCGAAATGAAAGCTTTAATTCATCAAGTACATGGTTTAATAATTTGAGTACAGACTTAAATGCCTCCGCGTCCGATTGGAGATTTAACGCATTCGCTTTTATTACAAGTGAGGAAAAATCAACCCAACAGCCATACAACAGATATTTCGCTTCGGTAAAAAATGGAGATTGGCTGGATTTGAGAGTTGGAGATGCATTTCCCCGCTTTCCAAATTTGATTCTTGATGGCAGAAGAATTCGTGGTTTTAATGGTAGCTTAAATTTGGGTGCGTTTAATATTCAAGCGGCTTACGGTGAAAGCGTGAGAAAAGTTGAAGGGAATATAATTGAGAAATATAACGCGGGAAATGTACCTCTCGGTTCGGATATTATTCCAATTGATATGCAGAAATATGGTTCACCCTACGCGCGGGTGAGGTTTGGCACATTTAATCGGCAAATATTTGCCGTACGCCCCTCCTTTGGAAGCGGTCAAAATTTCCAACTTGGATTTAGTTATTTACACGCAAAAGATGATCCCGGTTCTATCGATTTTGGTGTTCGCCCTCAAGAAAATGTTGTAATTGGCACCGATTTAAAAATTGCGGCTGATGATCAAAATATTTTATTTACCACGCAAGCCGCTCTATCAATTATTAATAAAGATATTGCCTCAGGAACTTTAACAGATGCTCAGATCGATTCCATATTCAGTGACAATTCCACGTTCGATATCGATCCTAAAAGTGTTAAAGATATTAGGGATATAATAGATAGATTCATAACGGTAAACCAATATTTAGGTCCTTGGAATCCCCAAGAACTTGCCTCATTTGCTGGAGAATCAGCACTTTCGCTAAATTATTTTAATAACTCGCTTCGTGCTTCATATATTTATAGAGGGAATGAGTATCAATCTTTTGGTCAATCTTTTATACGAACGGATGTGAAGGGATTAAATATTCAAGATAGAATTAGAATGTTCGATAACCGGGTTTTTCTGGCGATTGGTTATGAAGAATTAAAGGATAATTTACAAAAAACAAAAATTTCTACAATTACTTATAAAACTTATAGCGCTTCACTTTCTCTTTTTCCGCGCGCTGATTTTCCAAACATAACCATAGGATTTAATAGATATCAAAATGCAAATGAGTTAAAAATTACTGATCCAAAGTATGGCATCTACGCAATTGATGATTTAACAAACCGGTTTTTGCTTCAGCTATCTTATGATATAGATTATTTGGTTCGCCATAGTACTTCACTTTCCTTTACTACTTCCAGCAGAGAAGATAATAGTTTGTTGAAGAATGACGCCTCTTTTAATACCGGCTCATTTTCTGTGAATAGTTTTTGGACTCGCGACATCTCTTCAAATTTTGGGTTACTCTTTAGTTCAAGCGAAATTGCGGGAATTCCATTCAGCTATTTTACTGTTAATTTTGGCGGAAGATATCGACTCCTAGAGAATAAATTACTCTTATCTGCTAATTTTGCTCCTAGTTTTGGTGATTTTGAAAGACAAACATTAGAGTTACTCGCCGATTATAATATCTTGGCTAATCTAAATTTGGGCTTTCAAGCTAGAATATTTAGAATTCCCGGATCGTCAACTAATTCAATTATTGGTTTAACTACAAGGCTCACTATATAATTAAAATGAAACAGGGCAAGAGTAGTAAAAAAGATTTTTCTAAATTTTATTTAATTATTCTTGCCTTCATTTTAAGCATCACACTTACTCAAGAATTATTTTTTACTATTAGTCCCCTAAAAAAACTAGAGCTTAAATTTATTGATTCCCGATTTAGTGAGCGGGGACCGGTAAATATTAAAGACTCATCAAAAGTTATAATATTAGAAATTACTCAAGATTCGTATGATCAAATTCCTCAACCTTATAATAAATGGCCCTGGGCGAGATCAATTTATGTTAATGTTATAGAAAACTTAACTGAAGCCGGCGTGAAAGCTATTGGCATCGATATTAATATGCTGGGTCCCGATCAGTTTTCGCCCAAAAACGATTCTTTGATGAAAGCGGCAATAAGGAAATCGGGGAAAGTTGTACTTGCGGGAAAAATAGATGAAGTTTTAGAAAGAAGTATTGATGAAAGAAATACGCTGATTCAAAATCAAAAAATTAATTTCTCAAATATTTTTTATGATGCAGATAGTTCAATTGGAATTGTACAATTACCACCAGATTATGATGGGGTTTTTAGAAGGTATCTGCCATACGTTTTTACTTCATCAATTAATAAAAATATTCCAAGTTTTGGCGGCGCCGTATTGAATAAATATTATAATCTCAATCATGATTATACTGCTCAGCGCAAAGATGGATATTTCGATTTTAACGGAACTCAAATTCCTATGTTCGATAACTATACATATCTTATTAATTTTTATGGACCCAGTTCAACTTTCCCCAAAATAAAATTTATAGATGTTTTAGATGATAAAGATTTCTTAACAACTGATGAAATTGAACTTGAAGTTGAACTTAATACATGGGATATGGATGATGGATTATTGCAAAGCGGTATTTTCAAGGATAAAGTTGTTTTAATTGGTTCTACAATGCCGGAAGATAGAGACCTCTTTCCAACATCTTTTGCGAAGGGGGATCTTGAGGGGGACAACCTAATTTACGGTGTTGAGATACATGCCAACGCGATAAATAATGTTTTGAATAGGGATTTTCTGAGTAAGCAGTCAAAGTTAACGGAGATATTAGAAATCATAATATTGGTATTAATTATTTTCTTTATCACAGATGTAATTAGAAGACTGAAATTAAAAAACAATTTATTTCTGGAGCTCATAAATCTAATTATAGTTTCACTATCTATTTTCTTGCTTTACCAAATAAGTATCTATTTTTTCATAACTCATAAACTCATTATTTCAATAATTGCTCCAGCAGTATCAATTCTAATAAGTTATTTCGCATCGACCGCCTATCATTTTATAAAAGAACGACAGCAGAATGTTTTAATAAAAGGAATGTTCAGCACTTATGTGAGCAAAGATGTGGTAAATGAGTTGTTGAATAATCCCGATAAACTAAAACTAGGCGGCGAAAAGAAAAATGTTACTATTCTATTTAGTGATATTGCCGGCTTCACCACTTTTTCCGAAGGTAAACAACCGGAAGAATTGGTTTTGTTTATAAATGAATACTTAAATGAAATGACCGACATAGTTCTAAAAAATGAGGGAACGCTCGATAAATATTTAGGTGATGCAATAATGGCGTTTTGGGGTGCTCCACTTGAAGTAGAAAACCATGCACATAAAGCTTGTATTACTGCACTTGAGATGCAAAAATCAACCAATGAAATTAGTAAAAGATGGATCTCCACCGGTGAACAACCATTAAAAATTAGAATAGGAATAAATTCCGGCGAGGTAATTGTTGGCAATATGGGGGGCGTTAAGAGGTTTGATTATACTGTGATGGGAGATAATGTAAACCTGGCTTCGAGATTGGAAGGCGCGAATAAACAGTACAATTCTAAAATTATGATTGGAGAATCGACCTACGAATTAATTAAGGATAAGTTTCTGGCGCGTGAATTAGATTTGATTAAAGTAAAAGGGAAGGTTAAACCAACAAAAGTCTTTGAGTTGATTGGATTGAAGGAAGAATTGAACAATGCGAGTGTTGAAAAATTATTAGAGGATTATTCTCGTGCATTAAATATGTACAAGCAAAAGGAATTTGAGCAAGCAAAAATTTTATTTGATTCTGTTAGTAGAGAGTTTAATGATGATACTTCAAAAATATATTCTGATAGGTGCCAATCATTTATAATTACTCCACCGGATGTAAAATGGGATGGTGTTTTTGAATTGAAGACTAAATAAATTATTTACGGGCGCGTTCTATATTTATTATAGCCGCCGCTAGAAAAATAAAATTTGCAAACCATGAAGTCAGAAATGGACTCAACATTCCACTTTTGCCATATGCTTGACTTATTTTCATGAATAACAGATAAACGAAAGTAATTAACAAGTTAAATCCAAACTGTATTGCCAACCCGCCCCTTCTTTTATTTGAAGCGATTGGCAGTCCAAATAATACTACCACAACACATGCAAACGCATAAGCTATTCTTGAATGATATTCTATATCAATTTCAATTGGGTTGTTTCCTGTTCTCTTTTGCTCCGCTGAAAATTCAGATAACTCCGTAAGCGTCATTTCTTCCGACTTAGTTTGCTTTTTGAGAACATCGGAAGGTCTTATAAAAAAATTCGAAAATTCTTTAGCGACAAATTTTTCAAGTATTTCTGTGCTGTCTGTAAAAGTACGGCTTACACCTTCAAAACAAACCCATGCTTTTTTTAGCGAATCGTATTCCATCCTAAATGCATCAGTTCGATATATTAATTTGGTTTTATCATAGGGGCTATATTCTTGAATACTTACTTGATTAGCAGACTGAGTGTAGGTGTCGTAATGATTAATAGAAATAATTCTGCTGGGGGAGTCCTGAAAGAAAATATTATTGCTAAAGTTCACAATGCCTTTTTTCATGAAATCTCGTTCTATATATACTTTTCGTTTGTTGGCATCTGGTACAACAAATCCTCCAAAGTAAACACTTAACAGGGAGACAAGAACAGAGGTTAAAATAAATGGTGTCATAAACCGGTATAAGCTAACTCCGCTTGCTTTTAATGCGGTTAGTTCATTGAGGTTGGACATTTTTCCGGCAACAAACAAACTCGCCAATAACACAGCTACGGGGGTAATCAATCTTATTATTTCTGGAATAAATACAAAGTAATATTCGAAGATTATATTTGTGGGCACATTTTGATCAACGATATCCCCCAATTTTTCCATCATATCTATAACAACAAATAGTAGCGTGAATGCTAATATTCCAAAAAAGATTGTTTGGATAAACTGTTTGACGAGATAATTATCAATAATTTTCATCGGCTACTTCAGTATTTCTCCAGGATTTGGGGATAAGTTTATTAAAGAATTCAAAATTTATTGTTACCATTTCTTTAGCGCTTTTAATCATTAATAAAACGCCAATCAATCCCAAGAAAATATTAGCGCCCCAAATTCCCACAAATGGAGAGAGCAATCCCCGGTCAGCTAATTTCTCACCGCCAATTAAAAAAACCCAATAGATTAAAAAGAAGAATAAACTTAAACCGGCGGCCATACCAAATCCACCTTTGCGTGACATTGTTCCGAGCGGGGCTCCGATTAAAACAAATACAAGACATGCAAATGGCAGAGCATATTTTTTATGGATTTCTACCCAATACCTATTTTTCTCTTTTCTCAGATAATCGAGTCTCGAGCTAATACTCTTTATTGAGCTTTCATCAAATCTTATTTGCTGTTCAATTTTTACAGAGACATTAGTTGGATTCGCCTCAATCACTTCACTTTTGGCCTTAGTGATCATCCGTGTAAGTTTATTAGTGAAGTCCTTTAATTCCAGTTTATTAAGATTAGCTAGGCTATCTACAATAGTAAGCATAGCATTAGCACCCAATTCGCGGTCTCCACGCTGACCTCCTGGAGCGCTTTGCTCAAATGTGAATTCATCTGCGGGCATTGCAATTTTATGCCGGTCAAATCTAAGTCTTCTATATTCACTCTTATTTATATTACTCGTTTCATGAATTTCACCGGTCTCGAGATCCATAATTAATTTTTTTTGATCTTTCGAAAAATAAATTTTTCCTTTTTGGGCTGTAACTATATTTATTTTGGGAGGATTGGAATAATCGTAGATAGTAACAGATTTTAATTCATTCGTCAATTGGTCAATTTCACGTGTTAATATTGAGTAGTTGGGAATATCTTTTGAAAAGACACCCGGAGCTAACGATAATGTTGGCTTCTTTCTTGCGATATCTTCCAATAACAACCTTGCCGCATGATTTGAATCTGGATAAATGTTATTATTGAAATACACTAATCCCCATGCTATTAAAATACTTCCCAATAGAGGGGGAATCATCATTTTATAAAGACTAACGCCTGTGGCTTTCATTATTGCTACTTCGTTATTTTGGGACATATTCCCGAAAGCCATTATGGTTGAGATTAGTACCGACATTGGTACAACTAGTACTATCATCCAGGCCAAACTATACATCACAAGTTGCAAAATTACCATAGTACTTAATCCCTTACCAATTAACTTATCAGCCATTTTCATTAAGTATTGAAGCAGCAAAACGGCAATTAAAGTAAAATTAGCAAATAGAAATGGTACTAAATGGTTGCGAAGTATGTATCTTATTAATATCAATTGGTTTCAAGTTTTACTTAAGCAAATTTAACAATTAATGCTTCAGTTTGAAATGAGAGATAGTATAATTTATTACTGGCTCGGTATAACGTATAAACTTGAATCCAGTGAAGTATAGAACTAAATTGTAACTCAAATTTTGTAAATCTTTGCTAGTACGGAGGCATGATGGAAAATGTTGTAAATCATTTAAGAAGTAATCTAGAGAAATATATTGAAGAGTTAAAAGAGTTTATTAGGATTCCAAGTATCAGCACCTCAGAAGATCATAAAGGAGATATGCTGAAGTGCGCAGAATTTGTTTCTGAAAAACTTAAAACTGCCGGGATGAATAATGTGAAAATATTCGAGACACCCGGGCATCCGTTGGTCTATGGCGAATGGCTAGGAAATCCCGGTAAACCTACAGTACTAATTTATGGGCATTATGATGTACAGCCGGTTGATCCTATCGAACTTTGGGATAATGATCCATTTGAACCTGTAATTAAGGATGGGAAGATATACGCCAGAGGCGCAAACGATAATAAAGGGCAAAGTTTTGTTCATATGAAAAGTGTTGAATCATTTTTTGCAGTTGGTGAAAAACCTCCGGTAAATATTAAATTTTTACTGGAAGGGGAAGAAGAAATTGGTAGCACAAATCTGGCTCCATTCATAAAAAATAATGCTTATTTATTACAGTGTGATGCTATACTTATTTCGGATACAAGTATGTTTGATGCAGGCATTCCTACAATTACATATGGCCTCCGTGGTTTATTATATATGGAAATTGAAGTTACCGGGGCAAGCCGTGATCTTCATAGCGGCAGTTTTGGTGGAGCAGTAGCTAACCCCATCAATGAACTCGCCAAAATTATTGCCAAGCTACAGGATAAAAATGGAAAAGTAACAATTCCTCATTTTTACGACGATGTTCTAAAGTTAACCGCAAAAGAGAAAGAGAATTTTAAGAAATTGAAACACTCCGATAAATCGTATGCTAAAGATTTGAAAGTAAAAGAACTTCAGGGAGAAAAAGGATTTTCCACACTTGAGCGTTTATGGGTGCGCCCAACTCTGGATTGCAACGGAATTGTTGGAGGATTTACCGGAAAAGGAGCAAAGACAGTTCTTCCTTCAAAAGCGATGGCGAAAATTAGTATGCGGTTGGTACCTAATCAAAAACCGGAAAAACTTGCAAAAGAATTTATAAAATTTGTGAAAAGTATTGCTCCAAAATCAATACACGTTGAGGTAAGGGCGCTCCATTGGGGTTCGCCTGCATACGTTCCTCTCGATTCAAAGGCAATAATAGCAGGTGCAAACGCGGCGGCAAAGGCATTTAAGAAAAAAACAGTCTTTACTAGAGAAGGCGGTTCAATACCAATTGTTGTTGAATTCATGAATCATTTAAAAGCTCCGGCTGTTTTGATGGGATTAGGTTTGGATAGTGATAATATTCATTCTCCCAATGAACATTTCAGAATTGAAAATTTTGAAAAAGGTCTATACAGCTCCGCTTATTTTTTAGATGAATTTTCAAAACTTTAATTAGAGGATAACTCAATGAAACTCTATAAAGTGTTTATAGTGTTTCCCTTATTAGTAGCGCTAATATATTCTTGCGGTAAAGGAACAGGGGATGGGGATGCGGCAACCTCGACTTCAAAAGATGAAAATGTGCGAGAGTATAATCTGGCTATTCAAAAAGAACAGGCCGCCGCACGTTTTGCTTGTGATACTATTGCTTTAAAAGAATTCATACTTGATACTTATGAACCTGGCACTTATTTGGTAAAATTTGATAGAACTTACACTTACAACGTGCCAAAATCGGCGGTCATTTATTTCAAAGATAGTGCTAATTATGTACTTGCTGTTGTGGCAAAATCAAAACCGGGTGAAAGAAATATTGAAGCTAAAAATGTAATCGGGTTTGAATCAAGTTTTATTAATCTCGACAGTACGAAATTAGGAACCGCTTTTTTTTGGTTAACTTTGTTCGAATGCAAAGAGGACGATTTTGTGAGGATATGGGAATCTGAGGTTCCGATTCATGGTGGCTTTAACCGCATGTCTATTAAAAATTGGCGCGAAAAAAATATGAAGTATGTTGAATTGAATTATGAGGATGGCATAATTTCGGGTCATAGAAACTATAATTTTTTTATGGTTGACGGTTGGAGAAAACCACCTCATCTGCTTGAAACTTATGTGGGTATAGCTCATAAAAGAACATTATCTAATGTTAATAATGATAAATTCCCAGATTATTATGAATATCGTTTTTCCTCTTCCCACTGGCAGGTCGATTCATTATATGCTATTAGAATATTGGACTCAATTCCGTTCTATTGGAGCCTTCAACAACAATTATATATAACCGATAGAAGTCCCCGATGGTTTAGAAAATACTAATTCGATAAGAGAGAATATGTTTATAGAAAACACTAACATAAATAACATAAGTATGTTGAAAGAAAAATTTCCGCTATTGAATGAAAGTGATGGGGGAATTTCTAAATATATGGATGAGAAAACCGAGTTAAACTCATTGAAGCATGGGGTGGGAGCTAAAATTCATTTTTCCCGTTCAATTATAAAAATAATGGGTAAAGATGTACTCGACTATCTTCACCGTGTTTCAACTAATAATGTTATCAACCTCGCACCCAATAGCGCAATTCCGACCTTATTCTTAAATGAGAAGGGAAGATTTATTGACAGCTCAATTCTTCTACATCTGGAACATGAATTTTTGTTAATTGGGAATGCCGACCCGCACCGCAGACTATTAAACTGGATTAACAAATTTATTATTGTTGAAGAGATTCACACTTTTGATCAATCTGACAAATTGATGGTGTTTGAATTTTTTGGACCGCAATCTCATTCATTTTTAACTATGATTTTGGGTTCTGAAATTGATAAAGTCGTAAACGATTCCGTTAAAAGATTTGATGTTGACGGATTCACTTTTCATATATTTCTAAATAAAATAAATAAAGAAATTAGTAGTTATTCAATAATCATTGAACGTGATAAGTGCAACGCTTTTGCTGATTATCTTATAAGAATTACCGGCGCTTTCGATTTTAGTTTCGTGGGTGATACAGCATTCGACCATTACAGAGTAATTAATAAAATAGCCTCATTCCCTAATGAAATTAATGATCTTACAAATCCATACGAAGCAGAGTTAATTAGTAATGTCAGCTTCACTAAAGGATGCTATATTGGGCAGGAAGTAATTGCACGACTCGATACTTATGATAAAATTCAGAGAGAGTTAATTATACTACGCTCAGAAGTATTAAAAGATAATCTTCAAGATGAAATTTACGACTCCGAACAGAATGTGATTGGTCAATTTACTTCTCACTCCACACTGTCAAAAAGTATTTTAGGATTAGCTCTGGTTAAGAAAAAATCGTTATCGAACCAAGTTCAACTTTTTGCTGTTAATAATGGAAAGATGACTGAACTTGAAATTGATCAAAGGTTGTAGATGAAAATTTATACAAAGACAGGAGACTCTGGAGAGACTTCATTGTTTGGGGGAAAAAGAGTTTGGAAAGATGATACCCGAATTAGCGCCTATGGAACTATTGATGAATTAAATTCAATTCTTGGTCTTGCGGTAGTGGAATGTATTAACCCGGAACTCAAAAATATTTTACTAGGTATACAGAACCAATTATTCAGCGCTGGTTCAGATTTAGCAACCCCACTGGATTTTGATGACAGCAAATATCCAATTCCTCGAATTAAAGATGATGAAGTAATTGTTCTCGAAAATTTGATTGATAAAATAGACGTTCAGCTTCCGCCTCTTAAAAATTTCATATTGCCCGGTGGCAGCAAATGCGCGTCATTTCTTCATTTGGGTAGGACTGTATGCAGAAGAGCTGAAAGAGAAGTTGTTACGCTGGTAAAAACAGAAAAAATTAATGAGAAAATAGAAGTATATTTGAATCGGCTTTCTGATTTATTGTTTGTCCTAGCCCGATACGATAATTATTTACAAAAAGTTGAAGATGTAATGTGGCATAAATAATTTGTTCTTAAATCCTTTTGACGAAACTGAAACCCAGAATTAATAGAACTCATCACTCAATACTCTATGTTCTACACTATTTTCCGGGGGTGAATTTGGCTTCGACGGGGTTATTTGTTCTTTGAACTGCACACCGTGTTCTCCGTAGACACGCTAAACGACGGTAAAAAAAACTAAATGGCGAATATAATTACGCTTTAGCTGCCTAATTTAATTTAGGAGCCGTTCTACAGTTCCGCTCACGCCGGGGATTGATAGAACGCCGATTGGTGTGATAGCTGAGTCGAACTTCCGAATAGACGAGGCGAATTTAATTTCGGGATAGTTCTGTAATAATCTGTTTATCGATGATTACAGAATGAAATTAAAAGATAAACTAAGTGTGTAGATGTTCTCTGAAATGTAATTTCGGACCGGGGTTCGACTCCCCGCACCTCCACCAGGTTTTTATTAGGATCGGAAATTGTAATCCGATTTTTTTCAATTCTCTTTTTCTAAAGTATTCTGCTGGCTTATCCTATCTATCATTTGTTGATTCATGAACTAAAACCCTCAAATAAAAATCGTGCCAAATCCTTTTTTTGATTGATTCCCGCTTCTCATTCAAGTAAATTTGAGACCGCAATGAAAAATTTATTGTTCACCAAAATGACTGGGGCGGGCAACGATTTTATCTTAATAGATAAAAAAATTAACCCAGAATTTGAAATATCAACAGATATTATTATTAAAATATGTGACCGGCATTTTGGAATTGGAGCTGATGGCGTTCTTTTATTTGATGAGGATATTAATTCTTCTTTTAAGTTGAATTACTATAATTCTGATGGCTCAACGGGTAACTTATGCGGAAATGGCGCAAGATGCGCTGTTAATTATGCTTATTCAAAAAAAATGTTTGATAGCAAGAAAATAAGTTTTTTATCAAACAATCAATCTTACTCAGCCGAAATGCTGGCTCCCAATATTGTAAAATTCTATTTGAATAAGCCTCAAAAAATTAAAATGAATTTTATGGTAAAAGCTTTTAATCAGTTAATTAAAGCTTCATTTGTAAATACCGGGGCACCACATATTGTTCTTAATTGTAATGATATATTAAAAAATCCCAACGACCTGAATTCAAAATATGATTCAGTTGATGATCTTCCGGTTACTAAATTGGGTAGGGAATTAAGGTATCATAAGGATTTTTTGCCCGATGGCGTGAATGTTAATTTTATTACGAATGATCGGGATAATATAAAAATACGCACTTATGAAAGAGGAGTTGAAAACGAAACTCTAGCCTGCGGAACCGGTTCGGTCGCAAGCGCAATTGCGGTTTTTCTTAATAATGGTATTAAACCGCCCATAAAACTTATTGTACAAAGTGGCGCGGAATTGATAGTTGATTTTAATTATGTGAACAACAATTTTGAGAATATCTCCCTCACGGGTCCGGCTCAAATTGTATATAATGGTGAATTTATAATCTAATTGAGGTATAAATGAGCAAAGTAATCTTTTCAATACGTTATAATATCTTTCCAGAAAAAAGAGAAGAATACCTTGATGTAGTTCGTGAACTTAAAAATCTTGTTAAATCAGAGGGATTAGAAAATTACTCGGTTTATGAGCAAAAAAATAAACCAAACTCTTTCGAAGAAATTTATATCTTCAAAAACAATGAATCATATGAAACATTTGAAGATAATACCGATGAGAGAATTGATCTTTTAATGACAAAGCTTTCTGATTTAATAAAAGAGCAAACAACTCAATACACTACACTTTTCGAAGTTAACAACGCACAATAATTGTGTGTAACAACTAACCCGCCTAACAAAAGGCAAAAAACATGTTTGAGTATGTCGGAGCTTTACATATCCACTCAATTTATTCGGATGGATCTGGCGATGTCAAAGATATCGCTTTAGCCGCAAATGAATCTGATCTGGATTTTCTTATCCTAACCGATCATAATACTCTTCGTGCTCTCACCGAAGGTTTGGAAGGATGGTACAACAAAACTCTACTTCTTGTTGGCTGCGAAATAAATGATAAAGAAAATAAAAATCATTTATTGGCGTTCGGAATTGATGAAACATTCTCAACACGAATGCCGGCTAAAGAATATGTAAAAAGAGTTAGTGATGCGGGAGGATTGGGATTTCTGGCTCACCCACATGAAAAGAGATCATCAATGTCGGAGCATCCTCCATATCCATGGACAGAATGGGATTGTAACGAGTTCACCGGTATTGAAATTTGGAATCATATGTCGGAATGGATGGAGGGACTCACGGAGCAGAATAAATATAATTATTTTGTTCACCCGCTTCGCTCAATTACATCTCCGCCTAAAGATACACTGGAAGCCTGGGATAGGTTAAGTTTGGAGAGGAGGGTTGTTGGTATTGGAGGCATTGATGCTCATGCTCATAAAGTAAACTTATTCGGTTTTTTTGAAGTAGAAGTTTTCCCATATAAAGTCCTCTTTAAGTCAATACGGACTCATATTTTGACTAATGAAAGATTGTTACCTTCGTCGTCGGATACTGGTTCTTTTTTAATAGCCAAAAAAGCTTTGTACAATTCATTGAAAGAGGGTAATTGTTTCTTTGCTAATTATTATCATGGCGATGCTAAAGGATTTAGGTTTTTCGCAGAGGATGGAAATTCGATATATCAGATGGGTCAAAGTTTGGATTTAAAGGAAAAAGTTAAATTGAGAGTAGTTTTGCCAAACTTAGCTGCAACTATAAGATTAATTCATAATGGCCAACTTATCAATTCGGTTGATTCGACAGATGCTGAATTTGTTGTTAACGAAAAAGGGGTATACAGAATAGAGGTCTACCAAAACGAAAATGCCTGGATTTTTTCAAATCATATTAGAATCGGTCTATAATTTTTGTTAGATTTCTCCGCCAAAAAATAAACATTGTTAAAAAAAGAGGTTTCCCGTGTTAGACGCAAAAAAGAAGGTTACTAAAAAACAGATGAAAGAAGATAAGCTCGTAACCAGCTACTACAAAGTTCAATCATTTTATTTCGAAAATCAGGCTAAAGTTTTAATTGCCGCTGGAGTGGTAGTCTTGATAATAGTTGCTGTTATTATGTTAAATAAAAGAGGCGATACTAATAATGTTGCCGCTTCGGCTGCTCTTGCAAAAGTTACTCCACTTATCGAAGCTGGTTCATTGAACGAAGCAATTGAAGGTGATAAAACCGGCAATATCGATGGGCTCAAAAAAATTGTAAATGAGTATGGCGGCAGCGAAGCCGGGGAAGTGGCAAGAATTTATTTAGCAAATGCATATTTTATTTTAGGAAAAGTTGATGAAGCCTTAGATCAGTTTGAAGATTATTCAGGAAGTAATGAGCTATTAAAAGCGGCTTCAAAAGCCGGTGCAGCCTCCTGCTATGAATCGAAGAATGAATGGGAGAAAGCTGCTAATCTTTATTTGGATGCTGCAAATATTTCTAAAATTAATCCATCTAATCCCGAATTTTTATTGAAAGCTGGAAAATGTTTTATAAAATTGGATAATAAAAGTAGAGCCAAAGAACTCTTTTTATCAATAAAAAAAGATTATCCTACTTCACCAATTACGTTTGAATTAGATAAATATCTTCTTCAAATTGAAAACTAAATTACTTATTGCATTTAGAACAGATGCTGATTATTTTTTAATCGAATAGAGGATATATAAATGGCAGATACATCAGATTTTAGAAATGGATTAATAATTCGATATAAAGGGGACCCATTTGTTATTGTTGAATTTCAGCATGTAAAGCCGGGCAAAGGTGGCGCCTTTGTTAGAACTACACTGAAGAACTTAAAAACTGGTAGAGTATTAGAAAATACATTCCGATCGGGTGAAGGAGTTGATGTTGTTAGAGTTGAACGAAGGAAATATCAATTCCTTTTTAAAGAATCTAACGATTTTGTATTAATGGATAATGAGACTTTTGAGCAGACCAACGTATCCTCCGATGTTTTTGGGGAAGGGCAACAATTCTTAAAAGAAAGTGATGAAGTGGAATTACTCTTGGATGATAATGATCAAATCATATCGGCTGAAATTCCGATTTTCGTGAATTTAGAAGTGAAAGATACCGAACCCGGATTTAAAGGAGATACAGCGAACAATGCCTTAAAACCGGCAATACTTGAAACGGGAGCAAAAATTAATGTCCCTCTCTTTGTAAATATTGGAGATATGCTTAAAGTTGACACTAGAAACGGCGCATACGTCGAACGAGTTAAAAACTAAATAAAATAGGTAGCATGGATATAAATCTGATAAAAAAGCTCATCAAAATTGTTGAGCAAAGTGAGATTACCGAATTCTCCGTTCAAGAAGGTGATCTAAAAGTAAGTATCTCAAAACAAACTAACACCCCCCCCAGTTTTCAGATTCAACCTAATTATGAGCAACCAAAACCGCTGCAGGTACAACAACCGGTAACTTCTTCTTCGGTTTCCGTTTCAGAAGTTAAAATTGAAAAGCCCGCTGATAATCTTCATGAAGTCCGTTCCCCAATTGTTGGTACATTTTATAGAGCTCCCGCTCCCGATGCCGACGATTATGTGCATGTAGGGGATTCCGTTTCTGCTGGATCGGTACTTTGTATTATTGAAGCAATGAAACTAATGAATGAAATTGAAAGCGACGTTGACGGTAAGATCGTAAAAATATTAGTTGAAAATGCTTCTCCAGTTGAATACAATCAACCCCTTTTCTTGATTCAGAAAAACTAAATTTCTCAAATTAGCGAGGTTATATTGTTCAAGAAAATATTGATTGCCAATAGGGGCGAGATAGCTCTCCGAATTATCCGCACTTGCAGAGAGTTAGGAATTAAAACAGTTGCAGTCCACTCGGAAGCTGACCGTGATTCTCTTCATACTATTTTTGCTGATGAAGCTGTTTGTATAGGTCCCGCATCAAGCAGCCAAAGTTATTTAAAAGTTCCGAGCATATTATCTGCCGCGCATATTACCGGTGCCGATGCAATTCATCCTGGTTACGGCTTCCTTTCGGAGAATGCTGAGTTTAGCGAAATTTGTGCTGACTCAAATATAAAGTTTATTGGTCCATCCCCCGATTCCATTAGAAAGATGGGGGATAAAGCATTCGCCAAAGAAACAATGAAAAAAGTTGGCGTGCCCGTTGTGCCTGGTAGCGATGGCGTTATTTCTACAGTTGAAGAAGCAAAAAAAATAGCCGCCGAAATTGGGTATCCGGTAATGTTGAAAGCTTCGGCTGGTGGCGGTGGTAAAGGAATGAGAATTGTATTTGAAGAGAAAGATGTAGAAAAAATGTTTCAAACTGCCAGCAATGAAGCTGGTGCCGCTTTCGGAAATTCTGATCTTTATCTTGAAAAATTTATTGAAAATCCGCGCCACGTAGAAATTCAAGTTATGTCTGATACACATGATAATTTTTATCATTATGGTGAACGCGATTGCTCTATTCAGCGGAGACATCAAAAATTAATTGAGGAATCGCCATCTCCCTTATTAACTGAAGAAGTTCGAAAGAAAATGGGAGATGCGGCCATAAAAGGAATCAGATCAGTAAATTATGAGGGAGCCGGAACAATTGAATTCCTTGTAGATAAACATCTTAATTTCTATTTCATTGAAATGAACACCAGAATTCAAGTTGAGCATCCGGTTACTGAAATGGTACGAAACATCGATTTGATTAAAAACCAAATATTAGTTGCTGCTGGAGAACCAATTGAAGATAAACCAATTGATCCTCGCGGTCATGCTATTGAGTTTAGAATTAACGCGGAAGATCCAGAAAAGGGTTTTAGACCATCACCGGGAAGAATTGAGTATTTGCATTTCCCGGGAGGATTTGGAGTTAGAATCGATTCACATATTTATAACGATTATGTTATTCCCCCTTATTATGATTCACTTATCGCTAAAATGATTGTATGGGGAACCGATCGAAAACATGCGATTGCCAGAGCCAACAGAGCGTTGGATGAATTTAAAGTTGAAGGTATAAAAACTACAATACCATTCCATAAATTAGTATTGGCTAACGAAAGATTTTTAAGCGGTAATTTTGATACATCTTTTATCGATCAACATTTAAAACTTAACCAGTGAGGACTCCATGAACGTTCCAGAAAAATTAATGTACACTAAAGATCATGAATGGATTAAAGTAGAAGGAAATACCGGTATTATAGGAATTACAGAATTTGCACAAGGAGAATTAGGAGACATTGTTTATGTGGATATCGCACCAGACATCTCAGAGATTATCTCAGGCCAATCATTTGGTACAATTGAGGCTGTTAAAACCGTGAGCGACCTATATGCCCCGGTGGATGGTAAAGTTATTTCAGTGAATGAAAAACTCAAAGATGAACCACAGCTCATTAATGGCGATCCCTACGGCGAAGGATGGATAATTAAAATTGAATTGAGTAACCCTGCACAAATTGATGAACTTCTTTCAGCTTCTGCATATCAAGAACAGTTAGGTTAGTAATAAAAATCTTAAAGTTTGGGCAGTTCTATACTGCCCATTTATTCCCCGGAATTCAAAATGCATCATTCAAGTAAAATTCTAATAATTGATTTCGGCTCACAATACACTCAATTAATTGCCCGCAGAATTAGAGAGTTAAAAGTCTTTTGTGAAATTCATGCTCATTCATATCCAATAGAAAAAATAAAAGATGAAAAACCTACCGGCATTATTCTCTCCGGCGGACCTATGAGTGTGTATGAGGAAGATTCACCTAAAGTTAATTCTGAAATCTTTAAACTGGGTATTCCAATTCTGGGGATCTGTTACGGGCTTCAATTAATTACAACCGAATTTGAGGGAGTAGTTTCTTCAGCTGAGCATCGCGAATATGGTAAAGCAGATATTGAGATTGTTGAGCATGACCCACTTCTAAATAATGTTATTGATAAATCGGTTATTTGGATGAGTCATGGCGACCTTGTAACAAAAATGCCGGATGGATTTAAGTTAACTGCTAAAACCGCAAACTCTCCACTTTGCGCAATTTCTGATGTTAAAAGAAAAATATTTGGGGTGCAATTTCATCCCGAGGTTGTTCATACTTCTGAAGGGAAAAAAATACTTTCCAATTTTGTATTTAATATCTGCGGATGTATTGATGATTGGACTCCTCATAATTTGATTGAGTCGACCATAAAAAATATTAAGGAGAAAGTGGGCAGTAGTAAAGTTATTTGCGCTCTTAGTGGTGGTGTAGATTCATCAGTTGCCGCTGTGTTAATTCATAAAGCTGTGGGGGATCAACTTACCTGTATCCATGTTGATTCTGGAATGATGCGAAAAAATGAAAGTGTTAATATTGTTAAAATGTTTGAAGAAAATTATGACTTGAAAATTATTCATGCCGATGCAACTGATATATTTTTGAAAAGATTAGAAGGCGTAATTGATCCCGAGAAAAAAAGAAAGATTATTGGAAATACTTTTATTGATGTTTTTGAGCAGGAATCAGCCCACATTGTTGACGCGAAATACTTAGTGCAGGGTACACTTTATCCTGATGTAATTGAATCAGTCTCGGTTAAAGGAGCTTCTGTAACAATTAAAACTCACCACAATGTAGGTGGTTTACCGGAACGAATGAATTTTGAATTGATTGAACCTTTTAGAGAATTATTTAAAGATGAGGTGCGAGCGGTAGGAAGAGAATTGGGACTGCCAGAAAATTTTATTCAGCGTCATCCATTTCCGGGGCCAGGACTTGCCGTGCGAGTACTCGGCGAAATTACTCAAGAGAGATTGGATATTTTACGCGAAGCTGATGATATATTTATTAGCGAAATTCAAAACGCGGGTATTTATAATGATATTTGGCAGGCATTTGCGGTTCTGTTGCCAGTTCAGACTGTAGGTGTTATGGGAGATGCAAGGACATATGAAAATGTTGTTGCACTTAGAGCTGTGACATCATTAGATGGAATGACTGCCGACTGGTTTAGATTTGATTATTCATTTCTCGAATCTGTATCTAATAAAATTATTAGATCGGTTCGTGGAATAAATAGAGTGGTTTACGATATTAGCTCAAAACCGCCCGCAACTATCGAATGGGAATAATTATTTATAGGGGGATTGATGAAAGTGAAGGAACTTCCTCTCGATGATAGACCGCGTGAAAAACTTTGTTTAAGAGGTTCTCAAAGTTTATCTGATTCAGAATTAATTGCAATTCTTTTGAGAACGGGAAAAAAGGGAACATCTTCAATTCAGCTTGCCCAGCAACTCTTAATTCATTTCAAAAATTTAAATCAACTCTCAATGCAATCTGTCGATTCACTGAAAAAAATTTCTGGAATTGGTAGGGATAAAGCCGTTACTTTAGCCGCATCTTTTGAGTTAGGACGTAGATCCGATTCACAAAAAAAATGGTTTTCTAACAAATCAATTACAGTTCCTTCAGATATTGCAGATATTTTTATCCCATTGTTACGGGATAAACAAAAAGAAGAATTCTATGTAATTTGTTTAAATTCAGCTAATAAAATTATAAAGTATGAAAAGATTACCGAAGGAATTTTGAACTCGAGTGTGGTTCACCAGCGAGAAATATTTAAGGTAGCTATTGAAGCAAATTCAGCGAATATCATTCTTTTGCATAATCACCCAAGCGGAAATTGCGAACCTAGTAATGAGGATATCTCCTTCACCAAAAAGATGATCGAAGCCGGAAACATAATTGACATAAAAATATTTGATCACATTATCATCTCTGGAAACTTTTTTACTAGTCTAGTTGAAAAAAGGGTCATTTGATTTGCATTAACTACGATTTTGCTTCGTTTAAGCGTTAAAATTATTATCTTTGTAAAAAATTTTTATTCACTTAATAACAGGAGTGTAAGATGAAAAAACTACTTGGTACTGCTCTTGTAATTGCTTTGATATTTGGCGCTACTGCTTGCAGTGGTGTGTCACAAGAGCAATTAGCAGAACTTGAAGCGCTAAGATCAGAAGTTAAAGCCCTCGAAAGAGAAGTTAATGGCTTGAAGAGCGAAAAAGCTTCTATTGAAAAAGAAATAGCCGAGAAAAATGCAAAATTAGACCAGTGTGCAAAAGAAAAGGCTGAAGTAAAAAAGAATCTTGAAAAATTAGGCTTATAATTAACAGTTTAGAAATCTGGAGGAATAAATGAAAAATATTAAGTTTTTATTTAGTGGAGTTTTATTCTTTTTTCTAGCCGTTAATCTTTTTGCTCAAGCCGAAATGACAAAAGAAGAGTGGCAGAACGAAATTAACCGCTTAACAGAAAGAAGAATTGCTTTAAATAGCGAATTAAATACTCTTAAAGCTGAAGTTTCTAATCTTAAAAAAGTTAGAGACGGTTTAAAATCTTACAATGACTGTATGGATGAATTATATGCAATGCTTGGCGCAACAAAAGCTGATGTTGATAATTTCAGAAATCAAGTAGATGCTTTAACTAAAAAAATTGATAATCGCGAAGCTCCAAAAGCTGATCGTGTTGCTGAACTAAGCTCATTGCAAAAAAATAAAATTTCTGCTCTAACTGAATTTTTTGATAAAGTTCACAATCAATTACCAAGAAAATTAGATGCTTGGGTTGAAGCTCCAACAGAAATCAATTATACAGTTGTTAAGGGCGATCACTTATGGGGAATTGCTCGTAAGAAAGAACATTATGCAAACCCATTTGCATGGCCTATGATTTACAAAGCTAACAGAGATCAAATTAAGAATCCTGATTTAATTTTCCCAAAACAAATATTTAAGATTCCTAATTTGACAGAAGAAGAGAAATCGAATTATGATAAAATAAGACGTAATTACAAACCTGCACCGGCAACACAGAGTCAATCACTTGGTAATTAAGTCCTAATTTTTTCCTTTAAGCCCTTTTCATTTTATGGAAAGGGCTTTTTTTTTGATATTTTTGCAAATATAAAAATTGAGAGGTCAACCAAAATTGCAGTTCGAAAAAATTATCAAACTTGAAAATGTAGATTTTGTTTCATTTCTGGGATTCAACGATTCAAACCTCAAACCAATTGAAGAAAAATTTAACGCCAATCTTACAGTCCGCGGTGATAATGTGATTATCCAGGGAGTAAAAGAAGAAGTTGAAATAGTAGAAAAAATAATAAAAGAAATGATTTATGTGCTCAATTCAACGCGCCGACTTGAGACTGCCGATATTTATAATATTATTGATTTGACCCTTCAGGGGAGAGAAATAATTAATGGAAAAGAGTATGAAAATATTGTACTCTACTCAAAGAAGGATGTTATAAAGGCAAAAACTCCAAACCAAGTGGCATATTGGAATGCAGTTCGTGAAAATGATGTTTGTTTTGCTATTGGTCCAGCCGGTACCGGAAAAACTTATCTGGCGGTCGCATTCGCTGTTGCTTCTCTTAAAAAAGGAGTGGTGAAGAAAATTGTACTAGCCCGCCCCGCTGTTGAAGCAGGTGAAAGCTTAGGCTTTTTACCCGGTGACTTTAAAGAAAAAATTGATCCTTATTTGAGGCCTCTGTATGATGCGTTAGAAGAGATGATACCCGGAGAACAGCTTAGAAATTATTTAGAAAAGGGGGTAATAGAAATAGTACCCTTAGCTTTTATGCGTGGCCGAACTCTAAATAACGCATATGTTATTTTAGATGAAGCTCAAAACGCTACATCTATGCAGATGAAAATGTTTCTTACCAGACTCGGTCCAAATTCAAAATCAATTATAACGGGAGATATTACTCAAATTGATTTACCCAGTTACTCGCAGAGCGGATTAGTACAGGTTAAGAATATTCTTCAGAACATTGAGGGAGTTGCGTTTATTTATTTCGATAAAAGTGACGTGGTTCGTCATCGTTTAGTAAAAGAAATAATTAATGCTTATGAAGAACACTACAACTCAAAAGAAAAAAATTAAAACGATGATTTGCTTTCATTCCAATATTGATCCATCTCTGCCAAAGAAGTTTGGCTTAAAGCTTTTCCTGTTTCTTTAACCTTTTGTTCAACATAATTAAATCGTTTTATAAATTTTTCATTAGTAAGACGAAGAGCATTTTCCGGATTAATGTTTAGAAATCGGGCATAATTTGTAAGTGCAAAAAATACATCACCCATCTCTTTCTCCAATTCTCTGGTGTTGCCTGCTTTTTCCATTTCGTGCATTTCTTCAATTTCTTCAATAACTTTTTTCCAAACATCTTCTTTCTTGTCCCAGTCAAAACCAATTTTTGAAGCTTTTTCTTGCAGTCTAAATGCTCTCGCCAACCCGGGCATGGATTTAGGCACTCCTTCAAGCACAGATGTTCGTCCCTCGGATAATTTTATTTCTTCCCAATTTTTTAGGATATCTTTAGTTCCATTCACTTTTACTTCGCCAAATACATGAGGGTGTCTTCTTACTAATTTATCAGAGATAGACTGAATTACTTCTTCAATTTTGAAGGTTCCATTATCTTCTGCAATTACCGAATGAAATAATATGTGAAGAAGAAGATCCCCCAATTCCGATTTTAACTCGTTATAATCTTTATCGTCAATTGCCTCAACAACTTCATATGTTTCTTCAATTGTGGCGGCCTTAATTGAGTCGTGTGTCTGTTCACGATCCCAAGGACATTCGGTACGCAACCGTTTCATTATATCATATAATTCTTGAAATTTATCGCCAATCATTATTGCTCCGGTTCTATTGTTTTAGTGAAATGGTTTCTGCTTTTATTATTCATTTTTCTACACGAAATATTATATTAAATAAAGACTTTTCAAAAAAATGAGAAAAATGATGATTGAAGCTAAATTTAAAGAATTAACCGGTTTTGATATTCCAACAGCTCCAAAACCATTAGCCGCATACGTGCCAGCAAAGCTTTCCGGTAATTATGTTTATACTTCAGGACAGTTGCCATTTAAGGAGGGGAAATTGATTGCTGAAGGGAAGGTGGGAAAAGATGTTGATGAAATTACCGCTATTGAATGTGCTAAATTATCGATTATTAATTGTTTGAGTGCGGTTAAAACAGTTGTTGCTGATCTTGACAGGATAAAACAAATAGTAAAGCTAACAGTTTTTGTGAGTTCGGCTCCTAATTTTACCGCACAACCCAAAATTGCGAATGGTGCATCAGAATTTTTAGTTGAACTATTTGGCGAAAAAGGGAAACATTCCAGAAGCGCTGTAGGGGTCAGCGAACTCCCAATTAACGCACCCGTTGAAATTGAAATGATTGTTGAGCTCGACGATTAATTATTTTTGACTTGAAAATTGATCGTACAGAATTTAAAATTGCAACTGATTGTTGAAACATAATTGTGTAGGAAGCGGTTAAAGCTCCCAAATAAGGAAAAGACATGAAACGAATAATACTATTATTTTTTATTGGAACGGGGCTGACATTCGGCCAATTTCGTGACGAATTAAATAAACCCATTGATTTTAAATCCGGTATATCCAATAATTCACCTTCAAGTCTTTTCCTCGATTTTATTAATCCACAAAATTTCTCAATGAATCATTCATTCAGTCTTTCATATTCGGCATTCGGCGGCGGGGGAATGGCACTTGGAATGTATACAAATAGCTTGAAATATAAATTCAACGATCAATTAAATATTGAAGCGGATGTGAGCATTTTAAATTCTCCATATAATTCGTTCGGAAAAGAGTTCACAGATCAGATTAATGGTGTATATCTTAGCCGACTTGAAATGAATTACAAACCCACAGATAATTTTAAAGTAGTCCTTCAATACAGCCAAATGCCTATGAACTATTATTCCCCATATTACGGTTATGGCGGATCTCGTTATTATAACCCATTCTTTTATGGAAGAGATTGAGAGAAAGAATAATAAGTTTCTTAAATTTGCCCCATCTATTTATTTGGCATTCAACTAATTGGAAAAAAAGACAGTAAAAAAGACAACTGACGGTAATAATAAAAAATCGTCGGTTATTAATATTTTATTAAATATTTCGATATTTATTCTCACCGCAATAATTATTTATATGCTTTATTCGATTTTTGTGAAGTTTAATTTCGGATCTGATAAGTATGTAATCAGCGAGAACAAAGAAGTAGCTTCAGAAATAATTCAAGTTGACGTGCTAAACGGATGTGGAGTGGGCGGTGTGGCAGACCGGTTTACAGATTTCCTAAGAACAAAGAATGTAGATGTAGTAGGAATTAAAAATTATATATCGTTTGATGTTGATGAAACAATGGTTGTTGATAGAACTGGAAATGAAGCCAATGCAAAACGGATTGCCAATCTATTAGGCATTAAAAATGATAACATAATTACACAACTGAATAAAGATTATTTTATAGATGTTTCGATAATTGTAGGTAGAGACTACTTTAACCTAACACCATTCAAGTGAGGAATTAATTGGATACATTGAAATTCGCAAAGATGATAGGGGAAATAATATTATCAAAAAAAGGGTATGATATTAAAATCCTCAACTTAAAAGGCATTTCAGATATGGCGGACTATTTCATCATTTGTTCTGCTGAAGCTGATAGACAAGTTAAAGCTATTGCCGATGAAATTGATGAAAAACTGCTTGAAAAAGGAATTAAATGTTTTCATAAAGAGGGTTTCGAAACTCTGAACTGGATACTACTTGATTATTTTGATATTGTCGTGCACATATTTAGGGCCGAGTCGAGAACTTATTACAATCTCGAAAAATTGTGGGGCGATGCTCCGGTTATTTCAATTGAAGATAAACCAAAGAAGAAGGCATAGGTCGTTAATTATGAAAGAATACCTCGTCAGCATATTTAACGAATTATCCCAAAAATTAATCTACTTAAATGAAGTGGATTTTATTTTTACTGTTCCACAACAGGATTTGCATGGTGATTATTCTACGAATGTTGCGATGCTGCTGACTAAAAAGATTAAAAGAAATCCACGCGAGATTGCGCAGGAAATAATCGACGGCTTATCCTACTCCAATGAAATTATTACTAAAGTTGAAATAGCAGGACCCGGTTTTATCAATTTTTATTTTTCGCCAACATATATTACGGAAATAATAAAAGATGTACTTTCTCTCGGATCGGGTTATGGTAAGTCGAAAAAATATGTGGGGAAGAAAGCAATTGTTGAGTTCGTCTCTGCTAATCCAACCGGTCCACTTACTGTTGGGCACGGCAGAAATGCTGTAATTGGTGATACTGTTGCTAATATGCTCGAATATATTGGTTATTCAGTTGATCGAGAATATTATTTCAATAATGCCGGCAGACAGATGAGAGTGTTGGGGGATTCCGTTCGGCTCCGCTATCTTGAATTATTAGGGGAGAAGATTCAATTTCCTGAAGATTATTATCAAGGGGATTATATAAAAGATATAGCCCAACTGCTTGTAAATGAATATGGGAATAAGCTGTTAAATGAAGATGCTGAAGGTAAATTTAAAGAGAAAGCAGAATACGAGATATTTCAAGATATAATTAAAACTTTAGCAAATACTAAAGTGAAGATGAAATATTTTTATAATGAACACACCTTATACGAAGAGGGAAAAATTAAATCTCTGCTTGAGCTGTTCAAGAATAAAAATTTATCATACGAAAAGGATGATGCTGTTTGGCTTAAGCTGCAAGAACTGGGGAATGAGCAGGATAAAGTTATAGTAAAATCTACTGGAGAGCCAACATATCGTTTACCAGATATTGCATATCATATTACAAAATATGAACGCAATTATGATTTAATTGTTGATTTATTTGGTTCCGATCACAGCGCTACTTACCCAGATGTACTTGCCGGATTAAAAGCATTAGGATATGATACCTCAATAATAAAAGTGCTAATTCACCAGTTTGTTACAATAATGGATAAAGGTGAAGTTGTAAAAATGTCCACCAGAAAAGCTAATTATATTACTCTTGATGAGCTGATCGATGAAGTGGGGAGCGATGTAGTGCGATACTTTTTCAATATGAGAAGTTTAACAAGCCATTTAAATTTTGATATCGATCTTGCCAAAAAACAATCAGATGAAAATCCGGTTTTTTATCTTCAATATGCACACGCCCGAATAGCCTCAATCTTGAGAATGACTCAAGGCGAGGGACTTACTCAATCTTTAAACAATTTATCGCTTTTGCAAAAAATTGAAGAACAGAAATTGATCAAGAAGATTTATGAATTTCCAAGCGAAATTTTGCACTGTTCCGAACAATTTGAACCCCATCGAATCACTACTTACTTGGAAGAATTAGCCTCTCTCTTTCATAGGTTTTATACTGAATGCAGAATTATTGGTAGTGATAAAAATTTAGCAGAGGCAAGAATTGCATTGGTAATGGCGGTTCAGCAGACTATTAAAAATGGTCTCTCCATTTTGGGAGTTGACTCTCCCGATAAGATGTAATTTATAAATCTGCAATTGCTACCGATACGGCAAAGACTTCCAAAGCGCCTTGGTCTATAAGTACTTTGGCACATTCCGACACAGTTGCCCCCGTTGTAATCACATCATCTACAATCGCAATTCGTTTTTGTATTATATCTTTTGGGCTAACAACGTTGAACGCATCCGAAATATTTAATTTTCTTTCATGCAAAGAAAGATTTGTTTGTGTATTTGTGAAGCGTTTTCGTTTAATGATATTTTTTTTTACCGGGATACCCGAAGATTTAGAAATACCTCTAGCTATAACAAATGATTGATTATATCCTCTCTCAGAAATACGAGAGTGAAAAAGTGGAATTGGAACAAGAAGATGGCACTGCCACGATTGGAGTTTTTTAAATATTATCTGGCCGGTAATTTCCCCCAAAGCCTTTCCAACATGATAATCATTATCATACTTCAATCTATGAAGTATAAACTGCAGTACCTTTTCCTTTTCGAAAACAAATGGCGATATAAAATCCTTAACATAATTATCAGCACTAAATTTTCGCTCATACTCCTTTTTGATCAGTTCATCCCCGGCAATTTTGATTGAATTAAAACAAGCAGAACAGACTAAAGATTCGGTTTGATTAAGTGTACAGTTGCAAGCAGGGCATAATCGGGGAAGAAAAAAATCTACGAAATTAGCTAGCGCCTTTTTCATTTAAGTTTTCTCTGGATTTTATGTACTCAACAAGTTTTCTATCTTTAATTTCGATGTGATTATAATACCATCTTCTAATACTTTCTAAAACCCCAACGTCAAATAATTTTTGGCTTTCCAAAAAATCACCTACTATCATTTTTAGATTATTATTAAACCTCCGGTGCTCCATTTTGTGCGAATAAAATCCATCAAATTTATTTTCTATCATTATCTTTTCTTCATACTCAAAATGCAGTTGAATGTGTTGAATAAGTTTGGGGAAAATTTGATTAATTGATTCCAAATCTTTATTAATATAATTATCATATAATCGATTAATTAAAGAAGCTAAGTCATAATGCTGATTATCGATATCCTCTATTCCTAATTTTCCAGTAACGGTGAAATTTATAAAATTCGTTTGTTTCATCATAACAATCCGTTTCGTTTTCGAACAAACCATTCAATACCAAATAATAAAATGATAAGTAATAACCAATAAAAGTTTGATGCTATTTTAAATTCTGAATATTTGGTTTCCACAATTTCACTGTCTTTAGTTAAGGACTTAACTAAATCAATTAATCCCGAAGTTTTATCAATCTCAAAATATTGTCCACCAGATTTATCGGCGATTTGTTTCAATAAATTTTTATTTATCACAGTTTCTATTTTTTCTAATGACAAGTCTTCAATCAGAAAATTGAAAAGACTACTTTCAATATTATTCCCAGATAACTTTGATCTAGCAATTATTCTGTAATCGCCTCTTAATTCCAGAGAGGTAGTCCCGGTATAAAATCCATTGACTGTATGATTTAGTTTTACTGTTTTGATCCCATCCTTATTAATTATTTCAGCAACAACTTCTGCATCGGTAACAGGTGTGAAAGATTGATTATATAATTGTGCTTCTATTCTGATTTCCTCACCAGGATAGTATTTTTTGCTATCAGTTCTCACCGATAAAAGTTTCTTGTTACTGCTAACAGAGAGCCACTTAATTAAATCATTCATAAGTGAATCAAAAAAATCGGGAAGTTTTTCGGCAACTTGAAGTTTCCATTGCCAGGTTTCGTACCCCAGTATTGAAATAACCCGTTTATTACCCAATGAACTTGATACAATTAACGGAACTCCAGACGCGCTAAATTTGGACGTACCTTCTAAAATGGTGGAAGCTCCCGGTTTTATCGTCAATGCTAAGCCAGGGTGGCTCAGAGGAGGTAGACCGTTAATTATCTCGGCTTTACTTATTTGTGAGGACAATATGTTCGTAGAATTAGTAGTTGTAGCTGGCAGTACATTAATTTCATTTAAGTTTTTTGGATCCAAATTAAATGGTACGATTTGCCTCATTATTTCAAATCTTCGAGAATCAATATTTGGCGAGTAAAAAAATAATATTGGTTTATTCTTTTGCTGATGTAGTAATATTACTTTATTTATTAGTTCGAGCGGTGAATTATTTGAGGGGAAATTAACAAGTACCAGTACATCGGAAGAATCAATCAATGAAGAATTACGATTATTAAGAAATCTATTACTAGATATACTTATCAACTTGCTAATTTCCAACTCTTGATTATTGCTCAGTGCGCTAATTACTGCGGTAAGATCTGATGAGGGAACACCGGCAACAATTCCAACCTTTAATTTCGATTCCAATACATCAATAAAAAATGTTTCCTGATTATTTAAATATGAGTACTCCTTTGTAAAACTGCTCAGCCTTAATTCAAGTTTTCGCTCACCGACATTTATTGAAGTGTAATCAAATTCAATATTACTTACAGTCTCAGCGCTTAATACAATATTCTTACTTGATATTTCCTTCGCGCCATCATACAATGAAGCTTTAACATTCACTTGACGTGGGAAGGTGTTTTTAATAGTGGCTCGTATCTCCGATTTTTTGTTTGAATAAATGTACTTATTAAAATTTATTCCAATTATCGCCACATCATGTTTAACTATAGAATCACCAATTCCAACTGTATATATGGGAAATGAAAATCTATCCGCGAATATGGTAGGATCGCTTCCATCAGTAATAATACCATCACTTATAATTACTGCGGAGCTTATCTGCTTTTCATTACTTTTTAGAAAATCGAACAATTTCGAAAAATTAGTTCTCTGATCATTGAGGAGAAGGTTTGATTCATTTCCCTCCCTTAATGAATCAACTTGATCGCCGAAAATATATTGATCTTTGGAAATTGTCTTTAGTTCATTGCTTAGATTATTTAGGATAGAAATATTTTTTAAACTATCGGAGAGAGCAATTGAATTGGAGTTGTCGGTAAAAATGAAAGTATTTTTTTTTATTGTATCAGATGTTGTAACTCCAAACGAAGGCTCAAAGAGCAGAAGCAGAATAAATGCCAGACAGATAAATCTAATTGCAATTAAAGTGTAGCGTAATACATTACTCAGTGCTGGAATTGTAAACTTGTAAATAAAGTATGAATACAACAACAGTACGATTATTGATAAAATTACTAATAGTAAACTGCCGCTAATATTTATTGTTATATTATCAAAAATATTCATGTTCCATTATTTAAGTGATTCTAAATCCCAACTTTTCATATCAGAATATGTTTCATAATCTGTCAAGTCAAAATGAATTGGAGTAATGGTAGCATAATCATTTTTTAGAGCGAAATAATCTGCATCGAGTGAATTATCCGATTCAATAAGATTGCCGGTTAACCAATAATATTTTTTCCCATAAGGATCTGTTCGTTCCTGGTAAATATCATCCCATTTCGATTTGCCCTGTGTTGTGAGCCTTACACCTTTAATTTGAGATTTCGGCAAATCTGGGACATTCAAATTTAATAGTGTACCTTTTTGCATAACCTTTTTAGTGAAAACTTTTGCCAGTCTCGCGGTTAACTCTGAAGCATAAGAAAAGTCCTTTGCATCATGACTGGCTACCGAAACAGCAATTGCGGGAATATCCATTATTGCTGCTTCTCGTGCGGCGGAAACCGTTCCACTATATATAATGTTAATGGCAGCATTGGCACCATGATTAATACCCGAAACAACTAAATCGGGTTTTGATTTCATGATATTTCTAATACCAATTTTAATACAATCAGCCGGAGTTCCATCAACTGCATATCCGAAGAACTCGCCATTTTTGAAATGTTCGGTTACCCGTAGTGGGATTTTCATTGTTATTGCATGACCAACAGCACTCTGTTCTGTACTTGGAGCAATGATGGTTACTTCGGCAATTTTTTTCAATTCGTCAGCCAGTTCAGAAATGCCCTGAGAATTAATGCCATCATCATTTGAAATCAATATCTTCAATTAAACCTCGAATGGAATTTTGAAAAACTTTTGCAAATATATGTAATTCAACTACCGATAAAAATTACTAAATTTGAATTACGGTTCCCTACTTATTATTTAATTGATTAGAGCATGAAAATAATATTAAGAATAATTCCTTTGCTTCTTTTTGTCTCGATTATTTCTGAGGCCCAATTTGCTGAACCAGCATTCGATATTTATTTAATTGATTCCTATGTAACTCCTGAAAAACCAAATAAATTAGTAATTTCTTTTATTACCGGAGATAGTACAACAAGCAAAATTAAATTCAAAAATTCTCTTGAATTTATTGTATCCAATGCCTTCACAGAAACCCACAAATTTGAGATCGAGTTTGAAAAATTGGGGATTGCGGAATCAATTGTATCTTTTGATATAATTGCAAAAAATAGGGAAGGAATTATTGCTTCACTCGAAGATAATTTTATTGAAATTTCTGAAGGATTAAAAATAAGCGATGAAAATGATACTGGACTTTTTCAGACTTGCTGTATTGGCAGCGCCATTTTTTTATTTCCCTCTGCAAGTATTTCATTTAGTGAGAATAGTTCTTATTTCGGGATAAGCAAAGAATTACCCCTATTTTCATTTTATTCTAAAGGATATAATTACCCAATTGGCTATATCGGCGCTGAGTATTCTTATTTTTTTAATGCAGAAGAAAAGCACCGGCTGAATATTGGGTATAAGCATATTTTTGAGCTAAACTTTATAAAATTTATTTCAATTGGAGCTAATTTTTCTACACTATTTGAGGGAAGGCATTACTTATCACCCGAGGTAACTGCTGGATTATTTCAGATCGAAAACGTCTTCACTATTTATGTGCGATATCGTTATTTACGGCCATTCTCTAGTAATCACCCAAATGAACATTTCTTATCTATTGGGTTATACTCACACTTTTTTTCATTAAATTTCTAGCAGTTTGAAAAAAGAAAAGAACATAGTGATGGATTTGGGGGAGCGGGGCAAATATAATCCCAACAATAAACTAAATGATCTCACTGGTAAAGAATGGCTCAAATTTACTAAAAGCTGGTTCATTCTACGTCCGCCAAAAAGAAAAAATGAGGAACTGCTCCATCCCGCTAAATTTCCGGAAAATCTTGTGAAAGATTTTATCACCTTTTTTACTAAAAAGGGAGCTTGGATTTTAGATCCATTTATGGGAACTGGAAGTACTCTTTTAGCGGCTAATAATGTTAATAGAAACTGCGTTGGCATTGAGTTGTCCAAAAAATATTTTGCTACAACAATAAAAAGGGTTGAAAAATTAGATAGCAAAAACAAAATTATTCCACTTTCTGGCAACTCCCTAAATTTAGATGCTGTATTAAAGAATAATGATCTTTCATCAATTAATTTTGATTATGTGATAACATCTCCCCCTTATTGGAATCAATTAAGAAGAAGTTCGATAAGGCAAAAGGAACGCAATGAAAAAGGGCTTGATACCAGCTACTCTAATAATGCTGATGACTTAGGAAATATTGAGGATTATGATTCATTTCTTGAGATGCAAGCCAAAGTATTTGATAAAGTTTTTGAGTACACAAAAGTCGGCTCCTATTTAACCATCATAACTAACAATGTATATTTTTCTGGCAAATTATATCCGTTAGCGTTTGATACGGCTTCATCATTAACAAAGAGAAATAAAAAAAGCTGGGTACTAAAAGATGAGAGAATTTGGCTGCAGGATGATAAAAAGTTAATTGCATTGGGGGTTAATAGCGCTTGGGTTGGAAACAGACATCACCAATATTGTTTGATTTTTAGAAAGGAATCATGAGCGATAAAATTTTAACAATCACTGAAATTACTTCTCAAATTAAATTCACACTTGAGGAAAAGTTTGATGACCTGGTTTTAATTGGAGAGATTTCAAATTTCAAAGCGCATGTGTCGGGTCATTGGTACTTTACCCTAAAGGATTCAACAGCCCAAATCAGTGCGACAATGTGGCGTGGTGTTAATAATTATGTTTACTTCACACCGCAAGATGGTATGAAAGTAATTGTAACCGGAAAAGTTTCGGTTTACGCTCCAAGAGGTTCATATCAAATTGATGTAAGAAGCATGAAACCAGCTGGAGTTGGAGAACTACAGGCGGCATTCGAGAAATTGAAACAGAAACTCTCATCGGAAGGATTATTTGATGAAAAATATAAAAAAGGAATTCCTCAACTCCCCGCAAAAATTGGAATTGTAACATCGAGAGATGGCGCGGCTTTTCAAGATATGAAAAGTATCGCTCAGCGAAGATTTCCTCTTACCGAATTTGTGCTTGCTTCTTGCAAGGTACAAGGGGATGGAGCGGCCAATGAAATTGCTAACGCTATCAATGACTTAAATAAACTTGATGATATTGATTTGATAATTGTAGGAAGGGGAGGCGGTTCTCTGGAGGATCTTTGGGCGTTTAATGAAGAGGTTGTTGCTCGTGCAATTTTCAAGTCGGATATTCCTATTATTAGCGCGGTAGGACATGAAATTGATTTTACGATTTCCGACTTTGTAGCTGATTTGCGAGCTCCAACTCCATCCGCCGCCATTGAACTTGCTACTCCCGATATGCAAAATTTAATGGATTGGCTCTCAAATTTATCAGATAATTTTTATCAAAATTTGGTTGATAAATTATCCGATAATTTTTCAAATTTACGCCAGTTAATATTTTCTTATGGTTTTCGCAGACCATTGGATAATCTAAACACAAAATCGCAACAGTTAGACAATTTATTATATCGTGTCGAGAATAATTGTGAAAGTAAACTTAAATTTCATAAAAGTAGTTTAGAACTTATATGGGCAAGACTTGAATCTCACAACATTGAGAAAGTACTGCAAAAGGGATTTGCATTAATTCAGCAGAATGGAAGATTTGTGAAGAGAAAAGAGGTTCTCGATTCAAATTCAGAGATTAAAATAAAATTTATTGATGGAGATGTGATTATAAATGGCTAAAAAGAAAGAAAATAATTTTGAGGAAAATGTTAACCGACTTCAGGAAATTTCTGATCTTCTCGAGAACCCGGAAACCGGACTTGAAGATTCTATTAAATTATATGAAGAAGGAATTAATTTGGCAAAAATTTGTTACGATACTTTAAAGAGTGCGGAGCTTAAAATTACAGAATTAAAGCAGACGCTTGAAACAAAAATTAATTTTAACGAATAGGATTTTTAATGATTGATAAATCAAAATATGAATTGCTGTTTAAAGTCGATTCTCCTGCCGATATTAAGAATTATTCTATACATGAATTGAAAACGCTCTGCTCCGAAATTCGAGAATATTTGGTGGATGTTATTTCACAAACCGGCGGTCATTTTGGAGGCGGTCTTGGTACAGTAGAGTTAACTGTAGCGCTCCATCATGTCTTTAATACTCCTAATGATTTAATTGTTTGGGATACTGGTCATCAAGCGTATCCCCATAAAATTATCACAGGGAGAAGAGATCAGCTAAATACAATTCGTCAATTAAATGGCCTTAGTGGCTTCCTGAAACGAAATGAAAGTGATTACGATGCTTTTGGTGCGGGACACGCGTCAACCTCAATTTCTGCCGCACTAGGTATGGCCGCAGCAAGGGATATTCAAAAATCTCTCAAAAAGGTAATTGCAGTTATTGGCGATGGCGCAATGACGGGCGGTATGGCTTACGAAGCAATGAATAATTCTGGTGTACTTAAAAGCGATTTGATTGTTGTACTCAATGATAACAATATGTCCATTTCCCAAAATGTTTGGCAAATCTCCAATTATTTTAATGAGATGATTGCTCATCCTGAGTACAATAAATTTAAAGGCGCAATTTGGGATTTAACAGGTAAACTTGACCAATTTGGAGATAGATTGAGAAAAGTTGCCGCTCGTCTTGAAACTGGTATAAAAGCTGTTATAACGCCGGGTATGCTTTTCGAAGCGCTCGGATTCCGATACTTTGGTCCTATAAATGGCCACAACTTAAATCAATTAGTGAAAATATTTAATCATATTAAAAATTTGAATGGTCCAATTTTAGTTCACACTCTAACTGAAAAAGGAAAAGGATACAAACCGGCTGAGGGACATGTTCAAAGATTGCATGCCTCAACACCATTTGATAAACATACCGGGCAAGCAATAAAGAAACCGGGGGCAGCCGAAGCTTATACTGCAATATTTGGTAAAGCTTTAGTGGAAATTGCAAAGCAAGATGAAAGAGTGGTTGGGGTAACCGCGGCAATGCCCGATGGAACTGGTATGGATTATATGCAAAAAAATATTCCTGGTAGATATTTTGATGTTGGAATTGCAGAAGAGCACGCAATAACATTTGCGGCCGGCATGGCTACTCAGGGAATAATTCCGGTAGTGGCAATATATTCTACTTTTATGCAGAGAGCCATTGACCAAATAATTCATGATGTGGCACTCCAAAAACTTCATGTTGTTTTTGTATTAGATAGGGCGGGATTAGTAGGTGCCGATGGACCTACTCATCACGGTTCATTCGATTTATCTTATCTCCGATACATCCCTGGTATTGTTTTAATGGCTCCCAAAGATGAAGCTGAACTTCGGGATATGCTTTTCACCGCTGTTAAATATGAAAAAGGACCAGTGGTAATAAGGTACCCGCGCGGTTCAGCTATTGGTGTAAAACTTAACGAAAACTTTACATCAATTGATCTGGGAAAATCGGAAATTATCAAGTCTGGAAATTCTGTTGCTCTACTTGCGGTTGGCAATATGGTTGAATACTCTAAAACTGCGTCAAAAATTCTTGAAAAAGAGGGTATCGAGTGCGAAATAATTAATATGAGATTTATTAAACCGCTGGATTTACAGAGATTGGATGAAGTTGCTAGTAGATTTGAAAAAATTGTTACTCTGGAAGAAAATTCAATTATTGGAGGTTTTGGTTCGGCGGTTGTTGAATACTTTGCGGATAAAAATTATAAAAATGATATTATTAGAGTTGGACTGCCAGATAATTTTGTGGATCATGGTACACAAGAGGAATTGCACAGAATTTTGGGCATCGATCCGGAAGGAATTGCTGAACGGGTAAAGGTTTTTATGCAAAACAGTATTAATAATGGAGTATTAGTTTGAGCGATAGAACTAAAATTGGATTGGTTGGGCTAGGGGGAATTGCTCAACTTGTTCATCTGCCAATTCTAACTAAATTGCCTAATGTTCAAATAGTTGCGGTTTCTGAGATTAATAAAAACCGTCTCATTTCAGTATCCGATAAATTTGATATTTCCAATCGCTACGAAGACTATAAGCAAATGCTAGCCTCAGAAGAATTGGATGCGGTAATTATTGCAACCCCTACCAATACTCATAAAGATATTGCACTAAATTGCCTTGCAGCAGAGAAACATCTTTTGATTGAGAAACCAGTTTCAGTAAATCATTTAGAAGCTGCTCAAATAATTAAAGCTGCAGATAAAGCCAAGAAAAAAGTAATGGTAGGGATGAATTTGAGATTCCGCCCCGATTCGATGCTAATGAAAAGTTTAGCCAATAGCGGCGAGCTCGGAAATATTTTTTATGTGAGATGCGGTTGGCTTCGCAAACAAAGCAGCGAGGAAAAATGGTTCTTGAATAAGGAGAAATCGGGGGGAGGCGTAATCTCTGATCTTGGAATTCTCGTACTCGATTTGGCACTCTGGTTTTATGGTCATCAAAAAGTAAAAAGTATATCTGTTCAAAAGTTTTCACATCAAACCAAAAAAGTTGAAGATTCCGCAGTTGGACTGCTACGCATGGAGACGGATGAAGTAATTAATTTTGAGGTAAGCTGGGGACTTCATTCAGAAGCGGATACATTCAAAATGACTATTTATGGCACAAAGGGTACTGCTCATCTAAACCCGCTTCGGGCTTATAGGAGAATGGAATCGGGAAGAATTGATTATACACTATCTGGTTCTGCTAATTCTGTAAATTTATTCAAGAAATCTTATGAAAATGAATTAAAGCACTTTATATCAGCAATTAGAGAAAATAGCCCTATTATTTCAACCATAGAAGAATCATACTCTATGATGAAATTGCTAGCTTCCGTTTATAAATCTGCCGAATTAAAAAAAGAGGTAATTATATAAAATGAAGTATAAAATATTATTAGCTGATGATGAAAAAGATATAGTTGAATTTCTAAAGTATAATTTGGAAGAAGAGGGTTTTAATGTGATAACCGCATATGACGGTAAGGAAGCGCTCGAAAAACTTTCTCAAAAACCGGATTTAATTTTGTTAGATATTATGATGCCCAGAATGGATGGGTATGAAGTATGTTCAAAAATTAGAGCAATGAATGAATTTAATAATGTACCAATAATATTTTTAACCGCTAAAGTGGCTGAGATTGATGAGGTTCATGGTCTTAATATTGGAGCTAATGATTTTATTAAAAAACCAATTTCGCCAAAAACTTTAATTGCCCGCCTGAAAGCTAATCTTAGAAAGAAAGAGTCTGAATCTCCCGAACCGGAAGTAATAAGCATTAGTATCGGCCCTCTTGAAATTAACCGTGAAAAATATACTGTTGAATTAAATGGTAAATCAATTGTGCTACCAAAAAAGGAATTTGAGATACTCTCATTTCTATCATCCAATCCCGGGAAAGTATTCCCTCGTGAAAAAATTTTGGGAGAGATTTGGGGAGACGATATTTTTGTTGTTGAACGAACAAT
The DNA here is from genome assembly GCA_019638015.1 of Melioribacteraceae bacterium. Classification (NCBI taxonomy): domain Bacteria; kingdom Pseudomonadati; phylum Ignavibacteriota; class Ignavibacteria; order Ignavibacteriales; family Melioribacteraceae; species Melioribacteraceae bacterium. Next base: position 1,358,096 of record JAHBUP010000001.1, read on the forward strand.
TGATGTACATGTCAGAAAGATCCGTGAAAAATTAGGTAAATATTCCGATCTAATCGAAACTATAAAAGGTGTTGGTTACCGGTTCAAAGATGTTTAAAAAAATAAAAGAAAATTATTACAGCGCGCGAATTTTTTCACCGGTAATCTTTTCAATAACCGCACTTTATCTACTTTTAATAATCTCAGTTAGTCTCTTCTCCGAATTTAATTTAATTTTTCTTCTTGTCACTTCATTCTTATTTGTGTCATTACTTCAAATTATGATAGGCCGGAAGAGAAAAAATGAGTTGAATGCAATTAAAAATGTGATCTCAAGAATAAGGAAGAATGAGATTGAAAAACCAAGTGATATTGAACTTAGCAAGAACCTAGAAGAGTTGGAAGATGAAATACAGGCGATGTTTTTTAGAACACAGAGCGATATTGCTAATCTTAAAAAATTGGAGCAGGTGAGAACAGAATTTTTAGGGAATGTATCTCATGAGCTCAGAACCCCAATATTTGCGATTCAAGGTTTCATAGAAACTCTCCTTGATGGGGCAATTAATAACCCAAAAGTGAATATAAATTTTCTGGAAAAGGCCAAAAATCACACACTCAATTTGAATAATTTATTGAATGATCTAATTGATATATCGATGATCGAATCGGGGCAGATGAAATTAAGCTATCGATACTTTAATATTTTTGAGTTGATTGATTCCATGGTTCATGAGTTTAAGTCGAATGCAGAAAATAAAGGTCTTGAACTGATATTGGACACCTTTGATAGAAATATGCAATTATATGGAGATAAGCAGAGAATCCGGCAGGTGTTGAGCAATCTATTGACTAACGCGATTAAATACACCGAAAATGGTTTTGTAAAAGTTGGGGTTGAGGAATTACCTTATTCCGGAAGGGTCTATGTTCAAGATACAGGATTGGGAATTTCTGAGCATGATCGACCACGAGTGTTTGAGAGATTTTACAGAATAGATAGAGATCGTTCTCGTGAGATGGGTGGAACCGGCTTGGGATTAGCCATTGTGAAGCATATCCTGGAAGCTCATTCTTCAAAAATTGAGCTAAATAGTAAAATTGGAGTGGGCAGTGAATTCTATTTTTACCTAAAAAAATAGAATATGAGTAAATCGACAATTTTATTGACAATTATATCCTGCAATACCTATATTTACGGCTCAAAATTTGAAGTATTGGAGGATAAATGTTTGCGGTTGTTGATATCGCCGGGCAACAGTTCAAAGTAATGGAAAACAAGAAGTATTATGTTCCTCGTTTAAAAGCTGAACCCGATAGTAATGTAACTTTTGATTCTGTTCTTTTATTAAATAATGATACTACAACTACAATTGGAACACCTTTCGTTCCTAGTGTAAAAGTTGAAGCAAAAGTATTAGAACACCTAAAAGATGATAAAGTGATTGTTTTTAAGAAAAAAAGAAGAATTTCTTATCGACGTAAAAAAGGTCATAGACAACAATTAACAAGAATAGAAGTTACTAAGATAGCTTAGTAGCGGAGGATTTTATAATGGCACATAAAAAAGGTCAAGGTTCATCAAAAAACGGTCGTGATAGTAATCCGCAATATTTAGGCGTTAAAGCTTGGGGCGGACAGAAAGTTACAGCCGGTTCTATTTTGGTTCGTCAAAAGGGAACAAATTTTCATCCAGGCGAAAATGTAAAATTAGCCGGTGATCATTCTCTTTTTGCTACAATGGATGGTTTTGTGAAATTTGAAGTTAAAAGAAATAACCGAAAATATATCAGTATTAGTGATACAAAAAATTAATTAAGTGTTTATAGTTAACAAAAAACCCGCAAAAGCGGGTTTTTTGTTTTTAAATTAAATTATTCTAAAATCCTAATCGTTTCATATCTTCAACCAAATCTTTAACAGCTTTAACTGAGTGGTCAAAAGCGGCTTTCTCTTCTGAATCTAAACCAAAATCAATTATTTTCTCTACACCATTACTACCTAAAATTGCAGGAACTCCAACATAATATCCTTCAACTCCAAATTCCCCGGTTAAGTATGCGCACGTGGGGAGTATCCTTCTTTCATCGTAAATAATAGCTTCTGCCATCGATACCGCTGATGATGCTGGAGAATAAAAAGCCGAGCCAGTTTTGAGCAAATTTACTACTTCACCTCCAGCTTGTTTTGTTCGTTCAACCATTGCTTTCATTACTTCTTTGGCTTTTTTAACATCTCCATATTTTCGCTCCAACAATTCCATTACCGGGATGCCATTCACATTCGCATATCTAACAATTGGTACCATCGTATCACCATGACCACCAAGAACCATTGCATTTACATCTTTTACTGAAACTCCTAATTCCCACGAAATAAAAGTAGCAAACCTGCTTGAATCGAGTACTCCAGCTTGACCAATTACTCTCTTGTGAGGAAATCCGCTTACTTTTTGAAATAATGTTACCATTGCATCTAAAGGATTAGAAATAATAATAACAATAGAGTTTGGTGCATATTCTTTTACATTCTCGGCTACAATCTTCATGATATTGGAATTAGTGGTTAGTAGATCATCACGACTCATTCCAGGTTTTCTAGGTAAACCTGCGGTTACAATTACAACATCAGAATTTTTTATGTCAGAATAATTGTTGGTTCCAAGCATGTTAACATCAAAACCATCAACACGCGAAGCTTCAACTATATCTAATGTTTTACCTTGAGGTAAATTTTCGACTATATCAAATAATACTACATCACCCAATTGCCTAATTGCGATAAGCTGCGCTAAAACACCCCCTATTTGGCCGCCTCCAATTAATGCTATTTTTTTTCTTGCCATTTATTCTCCTATAAATTTTAAATAATACCGAATATAATGATGATTAAATATCAAACTACTTTAATGATATTGAAAGAGATACTTCTGTTCCGGAAGGGGTAATATTGTAAGTTAGGCCGTCGAGAAAAGATTTCATGATATGAATGCCTCGTCCGCTATCCTTTAAAATATTCTCCAGCTTTGTAGGATCGGGAACTTCATCAAGTTTAAAACCCTTGCCTTGATCTTTAATTTTTACGAGGAATTCGGAATCGCTGATTACTACCTTTATATTTATCTTTTTTTCTTTATCAAGCCTATTTCCATGAGACATTCCATTGGAAGCAGCTTCAGAAAAAGAGAGAGCTAAATTATTGATCTTTTCTTCGGGTACATTATGTGTTTTAGCAATTTCAACTATATAATTCTCTAATTCCGGCAGTAATTCCGGATCGCTAATCACATCCCTTTCATAAACTATATGAGACAAGTTTATCTCCGAATATTCATTAAGTATTAAAATATAACTACAAAACAATAGTCGCAACTAAAGTGCAAATTATAAAGCATATTTTAGCTTTAAATTCATATTAAACAATTCTCGCTTCAAGTTTTTTTCGGACCTGATAAATTCGTACCAGGCATTTAAATAAAATTCTAGTAGTTCCGAAGATTCATAACTCAACTCTAAAATTGGGCCTATACTTGTATAATCGGTCAACTTAGTTTTATCAATCCCTTTGTTGAAGCTGTAAGTAGATATCAGAAAAAATCTTGTCCCGCAGGCAATGGAAAATTTATTTATTAAGAAGGAAAGTTTTGGCTCCGCAAATATTTCATTTATGAATCGCTGAGGTTTGTTCGAAAAACTTGTCCACTTAAAATCCCCCTGTTCTGAAAGTTTTAAATATCCATTTATATGCAAACTTAATTTTTGCGCTAAATTAATTTTCGTTGAATCTCGAAAGATGAATTGCCTGAAGGAATAGCTCTTAAAATTTGGATTGAATTCTTCATAATCGAACACTGTATAATTAGCCAATACCTCGGCCGAATTTGTGGAGGAAATTAGTTTATTTGAGAACCTACCACCACTTGTAAACTTTATAACCCTCTGAATATTGTTATTAGAACTTCTCTCAGAAAATATATAAACTATCTTGTTCATGCTTGCTTCAATTGAAGCAAAGATTTTAAATGCCGGATTAAAAATTCTTTCGTATTGCAATTTAGAAATAGTTAATAGTTCATCTCTGTCATCAAAGTTTTCGGAGCTTGGAGTGTCATATTTTAATTTACGGTGAAAGAAACTCAAGAAAATTCGATCATTTCTCGATAAATTATATATTGAGGACAAGGCTAGATTCACTAATTGCGAAGTGTTGTTTTTTTGAAATTCATTTTGCTGCCGGTTTAAAAAGTCTGACTCAAGGATACCTTCCAATCTTCTCGACTGGTGTCTCTCATTCCGTTCAGAAAAATTAACCCGAAAAGCAAACTGCAGCGGATCGCTGTTATACTCGGATAACAGATTCAAATCAATTTTTAATTCATTAATTCTTGAATCGTTGAAAGAACTTAAGTTTCGTAAGGAGATATATCGTGTATTTCTCTCAATATCCCTCCAGCTTACTTTACCATTAACTTCCAATGAGAATGGTGAGTCGGTTTGAACCAATCTAAGTCTGTCCTGAATGTAATAATTAGTTTCTGTACGGCTTTGTATATTGTTTCTAACCTCAAATAATTCGGATACAATTGGATCAGCTGAGAAGTAAAAATCTTTTCTCTGCTGATTAAAATAGCCGGATAAAATATTTTCAAAGCTCTGATCAAAATTACTGGTCAAATTTACCAATGCTAATCGGTAATTATTTTTTCTGGGGGATATGTCTTCATTCAGAACTTTTAAGTGAGAAGTTAGCCCAAACTCACCAATTGGAAGTTCATCAATACTTAATTCAGAACCATAAACATAACCATTATCCTGCTCGCCAATTTGATCGTTGCGGGATAATCCAACAAACGGAGAGAGTTCCATTCTCTCGATGGGAGAGTATTTTAAGAACAATGATCCGTTGAACTGCATAGTTTTATTTATAGATAAATTTCGGTCATCCACATACAAATTATTTTTAATTGATGAGCCTGTTGAGAAGTATTGATTAATTTTGTACGAAACAAGCATTGAAAAGTATTGCTCATCTTTAATGTTTTTAGTTGAGGTATTAGATATAGTGGAATTAAAATTCTCTCTGAGTCCAATAAAAAAATTATTAAACGAGAAGTTATAACCGAACAAATTGTAAAAATTATAAGTATTGAGTTGTTTATCTGTTTGACTTAGTATCACTTTTTGTGAGTAGAGATTTGGTGAAAATGCGGCGCTGTCTTTCTCAACCTGTGCTGAAACTGAGTAGGCAATTAGAATCAGTATTATAGAAATTTTTTTCAATAAAATATTCCGTTATGGACTTAAATAGAATCTACGCAATTGACTTATACTATTATATTCACTTGTATTATTGTAATACGCTGCAACACGCCAGAGATAATTTCGATTTGGTTCAATTAAAACGCCGGTCAAGTCTAATGTTATATCCTGGTCCGGAGGTTTTAATCCAATATCAAATTCTTTATATATAGTTGAGTGTTCACTCAATTGTAAAAATAGTTTATAAGATGATGGTAAACTTGACGAACGAAAAATAAACTTACCCAAACTTTTTAATTCAATAGAGTTGGCTGGTGAAATGAGTTGTGGGGTATTCAGTACAAGATCCGAAACCGGAAGTGTGGCGCTACTTTTAAGCCCTCCTTTGTCAACAGATATTATTCTGTAGTAATAATTTCTTAATAGGGAAACATTGGTTGTGTCTCTTAAAAGCAATGCTTTTGAAATATAATTAGGTGTTCTGCCGGGTATAATTTCGGTCAACAATGTATCGCGGAATATCTCATAATGGCTTATGTCACTATCCACAGAGGCGTTCCATTTTACCTCTAAATATAAATCACCATCAATATTTTTACCGTTAACTTTCACAAATTGAGGGCGCAATGGGGGATAAATATTTTTAGGGGTTGCATAAACATAGTCGCTCAGTTCACTTTCCAGTTTTTGCAGATTTACACTAGAAATTTTATAATAGTAAGTGACATCATATTCCAAGTTGGTATCAACAAAATAGTTTTGATTGACCAAGGCTATATTCTTATAATCGGAATTGGATACTTTACTTCTATAAATTTTATATGAAATCCCGCTACGCTCAACTTTATGCCATTCAATTCCAATTTGTCCATCGAAGGCATCATAAATAGCTACAGAAATTGGAGGCGGAGGAACTGATTGTTCATCGGGAACATCTGTTATTTTTTCTCTGCATCCCCAAAAGATTAGGATACTAAAGAGTATAAAATTATATAGAAATCTCATATCCTTTTTGTGGGATTACAATATTTCTAAATCCAATTTCTTCCAGACTTGTTCTAAAAATCTCCTGTTGATCAATTTCACCATGAACTAGAAATAACTTTTGCATCCGGCTTTTATCAAAACTTTTGCAATAGCTCAGTAATTCTTCAGCATCTGAGTGTGCGCTAAAAGATTGCATTACAATAACCTCGGCTTTAACCTGAAATTCATCTCCGAAAATTCTAACAATTTTTTCTCCATCTATTAACTTTCTTCCTAAAGTATTTACAGCAGAATAACCAACCATCAAAACAATATTGTTGGAATTTTCAATATTATTTGCTAAATGATGCAAAATTCTTCCAGCCTCGCACATCCCCGAAGAAGATATAATTATGCATGGTCCTTCAACATTGTTTAACGCTTTAGAGTCTTCAACATCGGTGATATATTTTAATTTACTAAATCCAAATGGATCTTCATTTTTGAAGAGGAACTCACTTGTTTCTACATCAAAACATTCGGGATGAGTTCTAAATACAGTAGTCGCATTAACAGCTAATGGACTGTCAACAAATACCGGAATTGATGCGGCTTTTTTTGAATCAAAGATTCGGTGTAACGAGTAAACCATTTCTTGTGTTCTTCCGACACTAAAAGCAGGGACTATTATTTTCGCTTTTCTTTTAATTGCTTTATTAATTACTGCCGCAAGTGCCTCTTCGGACTGATCAGCCTTCTCGTGAGTTCTTCCTCCATAAGTACTTTCGCAAATAAAAAAATCAACATTCTCAATTTTTTCTGGATCTCGAAGTATAGGTAAGTTTGGTCTTCCAAGATCGCCAGAAAATCCGAGTTTAATAATTTTCCCATTCTCTTTAATTGTAAGAAGAACAATAGAAGAACCAAGAATATGTCCGGCATCATAAAATATTACTGAAATACCCTCTTCCAATTTTTGCTCTTGATGATAATTAAGCCCTACAAATCTCTTTAATGTTTCTAATACGTCGGCTTGCACATAAAGAGGTTCAAATAAATTTTGTTTATTCTTTTTCCTTTTCTTGTTAACGAACTCAACATCTTTTTCCTGAATATGCGCACTGTCAATCAGCATGTACGAACATAAATCTCGGGTGGCAAAAGTTGAATAAATCTTCCCTTTAAATCCTCTTTTTACCAAAGATGGGAGATTACCAGCATGATCAATATGTGCGTGCGAAAGAATAACAAAACTAATTTCAGACGGATCAAATAAGTCGAAATTTTTATTGATCTCGAAAGCTTCTTTTCTTTTGCCTTGATACATACCGCAATCGAGTAAAAATTTAATACCATTAGCTTCAACTAAATGCATAGAACCGGTAACAGTTTGTGCGGCACCAACAAATGTGATTTTCATAATATTTTGCCTTTGGTGTGAGAGTATAATTTACATCTTTATAATTTTATAATTCTTATAGCCAATATAAATTTCACGCGATGCTGTTTTTACCACGGTTGCTGTAGGAACCGCTAAAAGCATTCCAAAAATGCCAAGTAATTCACTACCAATAAGTATAAGTAGAATTATTACTATTGGATGAATGTCGGTACTCTTTGAAAATATTTTTGGCTGAAGAAAACCATTATCAAGTGTATATATAATAGCAAAGAGCAAAACAATACTTGGCAGCATCGAAAAATCACCAAACTGAATTAACGCAATAAGTAATGCGGGAAGTCCTCCAATCACGGGTCCGAAATAAGGAATTAAGTGTCCAATTCCAGCTATAAACCCGATTGAAGTAGAATTATCTATCCCAAGAAAATGTACGCCAACGCCAATACAGAATCCGACAATTGCTGCGTCAAAAATCCAGCTTCGAACAAACTTGCTGAGCTGAATTGTAATTTTTCTGAGTACAGCATAAGAGACTTCAAAATATTTATTAGGCATTAGGTCAAGTATTCCGCTGAATAAAGCTTTTTTATCTTTCAGCATATAAAATGTTAAGAAGGGAACAATAACCGCGATCGCTAATATTGAGATGAGATTATAAATAAATTCGCTAATGTTACTAACAAAGTTTGTGAAATAGTTTTGGATGAATCCACCAGCCCTGCTGGAAAGATTATAAGAGCCGATAAATGGAATTACCTTCTCAATCTTAGATTCAATTTTGAGCAATAGGATATTGATATTATCTTGGGAGAAAGCTGACGAGATATCACTGAATTGATTTAAAATTTTGGGTATGACAAGTGAAATACCGGCATAAATAAAAAAGCCCATTGTTATAAAAACTGAGAGAGTTGCCAAGCCCCGGTTAAATCCCCGTTTTTCAATAAAAGTAACGAGAGGATCAAAGATTAAGGTGATTAGAACCGATACTATAAGTATGGCAAGTATATTTGCGAACAGATAAATTCCGGCGAGCAAAACTATAATTGAAGCAGAAACCGCAATAACTCTTTTTGTTCTTGTAGTGCTCATAAAGTAAATTATTATATTTTCATTTTATGCTAATATTTCCAAATATAAATCAAAACGCAAATCTATTATTAGTCGCCGATTTTCCTCAAAAATAGGTGGGAAGTGGTAGAGAAAAAAGTAAAATAACTATATTTGAATCACAAAATAATTATTAAAGGATAAACATGGCTGAAATTGAATTATTAAATCAGATTAGAGCAAGAGCTGCTCAAAGAAAAAAAACTATCGTTTTACCCGAATCGCATGATGAAAGAGTTCTTAAAGCCGCTGAAATATTAACTAAAGAAAAAACGGCTAACGTAATTACAATTGGTAATGAAGAAAAAATTAGAACTGATTCGGCTAGAATTGGAGTAGATCTTCAAGGAATAAGAATTATTGATCCTGAAAAATCGGATAAGCTCAGTGATTTCACTAATATATTCTACAATAAAAGAAAGCATAAAGGAGTAACTATTGAGCAGGCAAGAGAAACTGTTCTCAGAGATCTATTTTTTGCCGGGATGATGGTTTCCGAAGGAATGGCGGATGCGAGTGTATCCGGCTCATTTGCGACAACTGCTGATGTTACCCGCGCGGCAATTTTTTGCGTTGGAATGTCACCAGGTATATCAATTCTTTCCAGCTTCTTTTTAATGGCATACCCCAATAGAGTTTATAGTTTTGCAGATTGCGCTGTAAATCCGAATCCGGATGCCAGCCAATTAGCCGATATCGCAATTTCGACCGCGGATAATCATAAAAAATTAACCGGAGAAGAAGCATATATCGCAATGTTATCGTTTTCAACTAAGGGAAGCGCTGAACATGAGCTAATTAATAAAGTTAGGCAAGCCACAGCATTTGTGAAAGAAAGAAGACCTGACCTTAAAGTTGATGGCGAGCTTCAGTTTGATGCGGCAATTGTTGAAAATGTTGGTAAGAAAAAAGCACCGGGCAGCGATGTTGCCGGAAGAGCGAATGTATTGGTATTCCCAGATTTAAATGCAGGTAATATTGGTTATAAAATTGCTCAAAGATTGGGCGGTGCTGAAGCTGTTGGCCCGGTAAATCAAGGTGTTAAAAAACCATTCTTTGATTTAAGCCGTGGCTGCAGTGTTGATGATATTGTAAATACCTCTGCAATTGCCTGCTTAATGGCTGATTAATTCTTATATAATTTTTAAGTTAAATTGAAGGTCGCATCATTAAATGGTGCGACCTTTTTTTTCGCTCACTCTATTGAACTAATATTATAATCTTGCCGTTTATCAATAAAACTAAATAGGAGTCTATGTGAAAAAATTATTTATAATATTATTTGTGATTGCTTTTACGGGATTTCAAACTAATGCAAAGGATAAAAAGATGACAGACAACATCAAGGATATAGTGGTCAAGGATATTGATGGAAAAGAGGTCAAGTTAGGTGAGTATTCAGGTAAAGTGCTTTTAATAGTTAACGTTGCAAGCAAGTGTGGTTATACAAAACAATATACCGGGCTCCAAGCCATTTATGATAAGTATAAAGAAAAAGGATTTGAGATACTTGCGTTTCCATGCAATGATTTCGGCGGACAAGAACCTGGTTCTAATGAAGAAATAAAGGAATTTTGCACCGGTAATTTTAATGTATCTTTTCCACTCTTCGATAAAGTTAAAGTCTTGGGTGATGATAAATCTCCTCTATACGATCGCTTAGTTAATAGTAGTAAAGTTGAGAAGGGGGATATCAAGTGGAATTTTGAAAAATTTATTATTGATAAAAAAGGAAACATTGTTGATAGATTCAGAAGTAAAGTTACACCGGAAGGGGAAGAGATTACTAAAGCTATTGAGAGAGAACTAAACAAATCATAATTAGAATTGAGTGAGCATTTTAATAAAAATGAAATGCTCACCCTAATTTTATTTAACTAAATCAATTAATTTTTTCCCCACTTCCCAATTCTCCAATATTCCCACAAAATTTTTCGATGCTGGGCCAAATGAAAAAACACCAACCAGGTTCGCTGTATGAAATTTTGTACCCCAAACAATTCCTAATTTATCCGAATCAGCTTCTTTAGTTCTTATTCCCATCGCACCGGTATCATGATCTGCTAAAACAATTACCAATGTATTTTTATCTTTGCTTGCAAAATTTAATGCTTCATTAATTGCGTTATTGAAATCGATTTGCTCACTATAAAAATAATCCCGGTCATTTGCTTCCGCCGACCAATCAATTCTTGAACCCTCAACCATCAATACAAATCCCTTTTTATTTTTATTCAATGATTTAATAGCATGCTCTGTTAGTTCCCCTAAATTATAATTTCTTTCTTCTCCTTTTGGTAATTGATAACTTCCGAGAAGTGCTAGTAATTTATTTTTATCGGGCAAATTATTTATTTGAGTTGAATCGGTGATTACATGGTATCCCATATTCTTCATTGAATCCGCAATATTCTTATCATCGTCTCTTTTTCCTCCAAGTGATTTGGGCAAAAAATAATCGGTGCCAGCGCCAATTAAAATATCTGTATTACTTTTAGAAATCTGTTCCGCAATCTCAAATTGCTTATGTCGTGAATCCTTATGAACCATAAATGCCGCGGGAGTTGCGTTAGTTAATGAACTTGTTGCTATAACGCCGGTTGATTTTTTTCTCTTCTTTGCAATCTCAAAGATACTTTCAAGAATATTACCTTCAGTGTCAATACCCAGTTTTGAATTTGCCGTTCTTTTTCCGGCGGCAAAGGCGGTTGCTCCGGCCGCTGAATCGGTAACTAATTTATCGGCTGAACAAGTATTTATTAACCCGATATGTTTAAATTTTTTGAATGGATCATTTTTCATAGATAATACGGAGGCCGATACTTGGGGAAGTCCCATTCCATCACCAATAAGTATAATAATATTTTTTGGCCTTGTTGAATTTTGCGCTGAAATGGTGGATAAAAATAATAAAATAGAGATAGCTAATAGTTTTTTCATGTTGATTCCTGTTTGGGAAAAAAGAGGGAGAATATTGAATTCTCCCATTATGAAGGACAAAATTAGATTTGAACTACCCAGCCGAAACGATCCGGTATTGTGCCATATTGAATTCCGGTCAACTCATTATACAATTTTAGAGTTAATTGACCCGGTTCTATATCGCTGAATTGAAGAACTTTATCGTGGTATTTTAATTTACTTACTGCAGAGATAACTGCGGCGGTACCGCTTCCAAAAATTTCTAACAAATCGCCTTTATCGTAAGCTTCAACAATTTCATCAATAGATATTTGTCTTTCGGAAATATTATAATTCCAATCTTTTAGCAATTCGATTACAGACATTCGTGTAACACCCGAAAGTATTGAACCCGAAAGCATTGGTGTGGCAACTTCATCTTTAAAACGAACAAAAATATTCATTGCTCCAACTTCTTCGATATATTTATGTTCAATTGCATCGAGCCAAAGAATTTGTGAATAACCCTCTTTTTTTGCTTCGGTTTGAGCAATTAATCCAGCCGCATAATTACCGGCGGCTTTAGCTTCTCCGGTGCCTCTTTTAACCGCGCGTACATAATTATCTGTAGCCATAATCGGAACGGGTTTAAAACCTTCGGGATAGTAGGGCCCAACCGGACTAAGTAAAATTATAAATTTATACATTTCTGATTGACGCACTCCAAAGCATGGTTCGGTTGCAATCATGAATGGGCGGATATATAAAGAATATCCCGGTTTTTCGGGAATCCAATTTTGATCGAGCAGAATTAACTCTTTAAGTTGACTAATGAAAAGTTCTATATCTACCTGTGGCATCGAGAGCCGGGCGGCAGAACGGTTAAATCTTTCGGCATTCTTATATGGGCGGAACAGTGCAATTTTACCGTCAACTTGTTTGTAAGCTTTCATCCCTTCGAACAGAGCCTGCCCATAGTGGAAAACCATTGCCGCTGGATGAAGCTGTAAATCGGTTAATTTTTTAATTATGGGTTTTTGCCATCCCCCTTTTGTTGAATCGTAATCCATCTCAAAACAATGTTCACTAAAAACTTTACCAAAAACTAAATTATCGGGCAAATTAACTTTTAATCTTTTTTCCTCAACTGCTTTAACTGGTTCGCTCATAATATAATCCCTATTTTAACTACCAAATAAATTTTATTGATTTTAGAATTTGTAACAAATATAAGTAAAAAAAATATACCGTTTGGAAATGGGAAAATAATTTCACTATAATTGTAGTAGCACCAAACAGAAGAAGATTATGTTATTTAAAAAAATTGGATTAGCGCTCACATTTTCGCCAACTAGCATAGCATTACTGGCAGAAGTCAACCGACTGCAAAGACTCTTTGATTCAGAAATTGTTTTAATTCATGCGGGGGAACAGAATTCCGAATCAGAACAAAAAATGAAAAGGATAATAACAGAATCTGGTTTAGATCCAAATTGTTACACGCTTCATTGGAAAAAAGGGGAACCGGTAAAAGTTATTTTAAATGCATGCGAGGAGAAAAAAGTTGATCTGCTTGTTTCGGGCGCTCTTGAGAAAGAAAATTTTTTGAAATATTACTTAGGTTCGGTTGCGCGAACTTTAGTCCGTGAAGCTACCTGCTCAATGTTATTATTACCTCATCCTTTAATAGATCCAAAACCATTCAAGAATATTGCAGTCTCGTTCGATTATTCCGAGCTGGGGGAAAAAACAATTAAAATTTCTCATGAGTTATCCATTATTGAACAGAGCGAAGAGCTTACTATTATTAGAGAATTCCAGCTACCTGGACTTGCGATCACTATTTCAGAATCGGGTTCAACAGACGAAACTGAACTTCAGAAAAAACAAATGCTTGAAGAAGAAGAAATTAGGCTGGGTTTCTTTATTAAGGAACTAAATTTAACCGGTGTGAAAATTAAGCAGGTATGTTTATGCGGTCGGCAAGGTTGGACTGCAAACAATTACGTGCAAGAAAATGGAATGGATTTATTCGTCGTTTCCTCCTCGATGAAGCGATTAAAATTGTTCGATAGAATCTTTCAGCATGATTTGGAGTTTATAATTAAGGATTTGCCCTCGAGTGTCCTTATTATCAAATCGAGCGATTATTTAGAATGAGTTTAAACGAAAACGACATAACCATTTTTTTACTTAGTATTGGAGTGATGCTTCTTTTTGCTCGCAGTTTCGGTGAGTTATTCCGAAAATTTAGGCAGCCGCTCATTATTGGTGAAATAATAGCAGGTATTGTTCTAGGTCCTACAATATTTGGTAATTTATTCCCCTCGGCTTTTTCATATCTATTTGAGAGTTCCACCTCATCATTCACTGCATTGAGCGGTATAACTACAATGGCTGTTGTGATGTTAATGTTAGTCACCGGATTAGAGATTGATTTAGGCCTCACGCTGAGACAGGGAAAAGCCGCCTCCTCAATTAGTACACTAGGTTTTATATTCCCATTTTTAGTTGGATTTGGAATTGCTTACCTCGCGCCAGAAACTTTAGGAATCAATAACCCGGATATGAGATTAGTGTTCGCGCTATTTATAGGTGTTGCATTATCAATAACAGCATTACCCGTCGTTGCTAAAGTATTAATGGATCTTAAAATATTTAAGACTGATGTTGGTTTTGTGATTATTACTTCGGCAATGATAAATGATTTGATTGGTTGGATTATTTTTTCGTTGATTTTAGGAATGATGGGGAAACACGCTCATGGAATGGAACTGCATTGGTTGATTATAACTTTATTTTCATTCGTATTTTTAATTTTAATAGTTGGAAGAAAAATTATTAATCTCTTGATACCATATTTGAATAAATTTACTTCTTATCCCGGAGGAGTACTGAACTTTATTTTTATACTCGGATTCCTCTGCGCGGCTTTTACTGAGTACATTGGAATTCACGCAATATTCGGTGCGTTCATTATTGGAATTGCTATTGGAGATTCAAATCATCTTAAGGAAGAAACTAGAGAGATGATTCACCAATTTGTGACGAATATATTTGCTCCTCTATTTTTTGTAGCTATAGGCTTGCGAGTAAATTTTATAGATAATTTTGATTTACTGCTGGTTTCAATTTTTCTTATACTCGCATTCGTTGGCAAAGTGGTTGGATCCGGATTGGGGGCATATTTCGGTGGAAAAAGTTTTGATGACTGTATGGTGATTGGTTTTGGAATGAACGCAAGAGGAGCCATGGAAATAATATTGGGTTTGCTTGCACTTCAATCGGGTCTAATTACAGAAAAAGTATTTGTCGCATTGGTTATCATGGCTTTGGTGACATCAATTACAAGCGCTCCACTTATGAATATATTTTTAAAGAGAAGGAAATATAAATTTTCCCTTGAGGGACTGCTTAAATCATCTCACACCATCACTACACATAATGCTTCAAAAAAAGAAGTTATCAAAGAATTGTGCGAGTTAATTTCTAAAAAAGAAAAACTAGATGGATATAAAGTATTTAATGAAGTATGGATGAGGGAAGAAGAAATGTCCACCGGCATAATAAATGGTTTTGCTGTACCGCATGCCCGACTGCCAATTCAGAAACCGGTGATTGGTCTTGCAATAAATAAAGAGGGAATTGAATTTGATTCTATGGATAAACAATTAACAAATCTAGTGTTTCTTATTCTTATCCCACAAAATGAACCGGAAATACAACTAAAACTAATTGCTGAAATTTCAAAGAAATTTAATAATGCCGATTTTACTAAAGAATTAATTCAACAAAATGATCCGGAATTGATTATTAAAAAAATAAAAGAGCAAACCTAAAATGCTCAATGGATTCATCATAAGATGGTAAACAAAATCCTACAAAAAATTGGTAAAAGAACACTCGATTTTTTTGAAGAGTTCGGACAGGTATCAATCTTATTCGGATCGATAATAAGGTATATACCCAGAACAATAAAGAAGCCGAGCAATCTACTCTTTCAAATGGAGCATATAGGAGTTAATTCACTTCCATTAGTTTTAATAATAGCTGTTTTTACTGGTGCTGTCGCGGCTTGGCAGGCTGCTTACCAATTGCAAGGATTAGCCCCACTTTCATTTTTAGGTGCCGCAACTACAAGAGCAATCATAACTGAACTTGGACCAGTGTTAACAGCAATTGTAATCGCTGGGCGGGTTGGTGCATCTATTGCCGCCGAACTTGGGTCAATGAAAGTTACTGAACAAGTCGATGCGTTAGAAACTATGGGAATTAGTCCGATTGCCTTTCTTGCCTCCCCAAGAGTTATAGCCACAACTTTGATGATGCCAATATTGGTTTTATTTGCAAATGTAATTGCAACTATTGGTGCCTATTTTATTTCAAACCTTTTTTTGGGTGTTTCATTTAATGTATTCTTTGAATCGGCTCGAAGATTCTTTTTATTAAATGATTTTGTTTATGGATTAATGAAGGGGATGTTTTTCGGGTTAGTAACATCATTGCTGGGGTGCCACATTGGTTTTAAAACAGAAGGCGGAGCCGAGGGTGTGGGAAATTCCACAATCCGGTCTTTTGTACTAAGCTCAGCTTCCATCTTAATTATAGATTATATTTTATGGACGCTAGTTTTTTAGGATTAATATGAAATCCAAATTCAGTAAAATTATTATGGATTATTTTCTATTATTACTCTTTATAATCCCCGCTTCTATACTTACCCTTTTTTTTGCATTTATTCTTTTATTTATGTTTAGAGAAAATCCCTTTTTCTTGCAATATAGAGGCATCACTTTCGGAAATAATTATTTTAGGATGCTAAAGTTAAAGACTATAAAAAATATAGATGTTAATAAACAGAATCATGAAGAGCATACCTTTCTTTTAACAAGCGAACATTATAATTTTTCAAGATTTACTTCCTTTTTAAGAAAAACCGGATTTGATGAATTGCCTCAAATATTTCATGTGATCACTGGAAAGATGAGTTTCGTTGGTCCTAGACCTTTAATGCCAAGCGATATCCAAATAATTAAAGAAAAACATCCAGTTGAATATTTAATCCGCGAAAACTTTACCACTAAACCGGGGATTACCGGTATTTGGCAGTTATTTGGGACACGCAATTCCGGTATCGAAAATTTAATATTCCTTGAAAAATATTATGAAGTGAATAAGTCAATTTTACTTGATTTGCAATTGATCCTAATTACTTTTTATGTAATATTATTTGCGAAAAACTCACGGTCATCCGATGCAAAAATGAATTTTTATAAAAAGCTTTTTTCATTGCCTGGCTCTTCTTTTTTATCGGGAAAAATTATAAGTTTATACCAAGCCAATACTAATCCACAAAATGACTATTAAAAAATATTTTTATCTCGGGATTGACGGGTACAAAACAACTCGGTAGAAGCATCTAAAACCGAAGAACATTTAAGCATTGTTGAATTTTCTGATACAAACAGTAAAGGAAATGCAGCTTCTTAAATTGGGGCTGGGGGTTTCTTGTTAATTAGTCTGATTCATCTATTCTAACGCTAAAATTTAAAACAAATAATCGAATCTTTTTTCTCCATCAATATTCTGAGAGAGGTATGAATATTTTAGAAAAGTAATCTTAACAAAACTAACCGGGGGTTAAAATGAAATGCAAAGGGGGTATAGTATCATTAGTGTTATTAATTACTTCGGTGCAAACCAATGCACAACTATTTAATCAAAACTTTAACAGCAGCTCAATTCTTACAGACTATTTTAGCGTTACACCTACTTCAAATCAGTTCAGAAATATTTCGACTACAAACGAAAACTCAGAAGTGAAAATTGCTGACAATAAGTTGTTTCTTAGAAGATTGGGGACATCAACTACAGTGGCCTATGCGGAGAGAAATGTTGACTTTGCTAGCTCTCCATCTGCATTAAAAATTCAATTTAATTTTTTGGTTTCGGGCGGTTCTGCTGGGACTAATGTGTTCGCTTTAGCAGTAGGGTCAGATGTTGTAAATTCTGGTACAACTCCTACAATAAGCAATCTTTTTGGGAGGATTTCTTTTAATACAACAAGTAATGAGGGGGAATTCAAAATTAGAGATGTGACCAATGGAAAGACGGGCAACAATACTTATTCAGGTTCACAAAATATTTTATGGGTACTAAATAATTCGGGTGGAACGCTATCCTATTTGGCACCTAACGGAAATTATGAATCAATAGAGGATAATAAAGCGGATATTTGGGTTGGAACCACAAAAGAATTTGATGAAATAATTGTTGATAATCCGAATCAAAACTTATCTCGATTTAAATTTTACACAAATAGTTCTTGGACTGTAGGATCGGCAATTACAATTGATGATATTATTATTGAAAATGAATCAGCTTTACCTGTTCAACTCACCTATTTTAATGGGTTATTGCTAAATAAAGAAGTTGTACTAAGCTGGCAGACTGCCACTGAAATAAATAATTATGGATTTGATATAGAGAAAAGAGTACTCGGAACTAATCTTTATTCTGAGGGTTGGCAAAAAATTAGTTTTGTTCAAGGGCATGGAAACTCAAACTCACCAAAAAAATACTCATTTACAGATATTCTTAAAAACACTAATTTTTATTTACCAGCAATGCTTCAATACAGGTTGAAGCAAATAGATTTTGATGGTCAGTTCGAGTATAGTGATATAGTTGAGGTTAATATAAATGGAGTACAACAATTTATACTAGAACAGAATTATCCTAATCCATTTAATCCAGAAACAACAATAAAATATTCTGTCCCGTCTGGTGTAGAGACCTCATATCCCGAAGAATCGAGACAAGTTATGACGTCTCTACGGGTTTATGACATTCTAGGGAGAGAAATAGCCACACTAGTTAATGAAGCAAAATTGCCGGGTAACTACAGCATAAAATTTTCCATAAAGGAATTTGATAAAGAAAGACCACTCTCCAACTCAATCTATTTTTATAAACTGCAAGCCGGCAATTTTATTCAAGTTAAAAAAATGATTTTGATGAAATAACAAAATATTTAATAGATAAAAATCATTATTGTGATAGGTTTAGCCATTAAATATCCTCACAATATTTTGCGCTTCTTATCGCAAAAGATTAATTTTTCTTTCAAAGAATGAAATTTTGGAGTGAGTAATGGGAAAATTTTCTGTTAAACCTGCGGTGCGTACGAATAACATAACTTACGCTGTTAGAGACATTGTTGTTTTAGCGAATGAAGTGGCAAAGAGCGGAAAAGAGATGCTCTACTTAAATATCGGTGATCCCAATTTATTTGACTGGGAACCGCCGACACACCTTATTGAAGAAACTTATAAGGCTATGTTGAATAATAAAAATGGATACGCTCCTTCTTCGGGAATAAAAGTAGCAGTTGATGCAGTTTCGAAGGAAGCGGAAAAAAAGGGTATCTCAAATATTCAGGATATATTTATTACTACTGGAGCCAGTGAAGCAATAGATATATGTTTAACCGCTTTGGTAAATGATGGGGAAAATGTTTTAACCCCCACACCCGGCTATCCACTCTACACCGCTATTCAAAGTAAACTTCAAACTATGGAAAATCCCTACTATCTTGATGAATCTAACGGGTGGCAGCCCAGCATAGAGGATATTAAAAGTAAAGTAAACTCAAAAACGAGGGGTATAATACTAATTAATCCTAATAATCCTACCGGTTCAAACTGCTCCTTGGAAACTTTAAAACAGATCATTGAAATCGCGAGAGAAAATAACCTTGTAATTTTTGCAGATGAGATTTACGATAAATTATTAATGGATGGTAAAAAACATGTCTCAATTGCCTCACTCGATTCTGAAGTACCAATGATTACTTTCGGCGGGTTGTCTAAAAACTATATGGTCCCCGGATTTAGAATTGGATGGGGGATAGTAAGCGGTGCTAGAGAAACTTTAGCAGATTATGTTGAAGCAATTAATAAATTATTGAGATCACGATTGAGTGCCAATCATCCCGAACAGTATGGAATTGCCCCCTCATTATTGGGAGATCAATCGCACCTTGAAGTGGCAATGAAAAAACTTACAACAAGAAGAAATTTAACGGTTGAAATGATGAACTCAATTAGTGGGATAACTTGTGTAGCGCCAGAAGGAGCTTTCTACGCATTTCCTCAAATTCATGGTATTAAGGATGATGAAGATTGGACAAAAAAATTAATTCAGGAAACCGGAGTTGTGGTTGTCCCAGGAAATGGTTTTGGCCAGGTTCCAGGTACTAATCACTTCCGTATTGTATTTCTTGCTCAGGAACAGATACTGGAAAAGGCATACAAAGCAATTGGAGATTTTCATCAGCGGTATATTGGATAATATTTTGCAGCCATTAGTTTATAGCTAATGGCTGAATAGTTAGCTACAAAGTTTTATTATCGATTCTTCATCAAATTGTTTCGACAATTCCTTAACTTTATTCACGAATAGAATATATTTTTCTTCGGTAGACAATTCATTTAGTATGCTATCGATCGATCCATAATCCCCCAACCCAACATGTTTAATAATTCTCTCAATAATATCTTGTGGTGGTTTAACAATTTCATTGATATTTGTTTTCGGTTTTTGCCTTGTTGAGGCTAATGTTAAATTTATATCCTGATCAAGAATCCAAGTTAGATTTAAGTATTTTTCTATAACTTCAAGCAATCTATTAGTTTCTATTGGTTTTGAGACAAGATCATCACATAATTTTTCGAATTTTTCCATTCTCAACGCATCGGCTACAGCGGCTGAAACCCCGATTGATTTCAAAGTAGAGAGGGATTTATCTTCTCGAATTATTTCCATTGTTTGTATTCCGTCAAGATCGGGCATCAATAGATCGATTAGCATTAAATCGGGTTTTTTATTTTTTATGTATTGAATTGCCTCCATGCCGTTAAACGCTGTGATTATATTAAACCCTAAGGGCTCTAAAACCGAAGTTAACATATTTGTATTAATTAAATTATCATCAACTAAAAGAATAGTTTTGCGTTCCCCCAAATAACCAATGATATTCGATTCCGTTCTAATTTGAGTAACATTTTTATTCTGTGAAACTTCAAACTCAAGTTCCACCGAAAAAGTAGTTCCGTTACCAACACTACTTTTTACTGAAATATATCCATCCAGCAATTCTACTATCTTTTTAGTTATAGCCAAACCAAGCCCGGTTCCCTCAATTTCTGAAGAAGCTTCTTCACGAGAAATAAAAGGTTGAAATAACTTGTCTAGTTTACTTTCCTCAATCCCTGGACCTGTATCAATTACTTCAAAGATTATTCGTGCCTTGGTAAATGGAGTTTCACGCGATAGTTTGGTGGCATGTACAAATTCTTGGCAAGAAGTTTTAAATGTAACGCTACCTTTACTAGTATATTTAATAGCATTTCCAAGGAGATTTAAAAGTATTTGCTTCGTTTTTTTAGGATCGCCGATAATATAATTTGGAAGATCAGTAACTTCTTCATAATTAAAAGTAAGATCTTTTTCTATTGCTTTCACTCTAAGAGTGCTAATTACCTCCTCAATCAACATTTTAAAATTGAATTCGATTGAGAGTACACTATCTTTATGTGCTTCAATTCTTCTTAAATCCAGAATGTCATTAATTAAAGTGAGGAGATGTTCGCCGCTTTGCTGGACTGTTATTAACTGATCCTTCTGGTTCTCAGTCAAGTTGTTCTGCTTTCTCAATATTTGAGTATACCCCAAAATGGCATTAAGCGGAGTTCTTAATTCATGACTAATATTGGCTAGGAACTCACTTTTAGCTTTATTAGCCGCCTCTGCTTCTTCTTTTGATTTTATAAGTTTTTCTTCTATCACTCTTCTTTCAACAATTTCATCCTCAAGAGTTTTATTACTTTTTTGTAATTCATCTGTTCTTTCATCAACTAATATGGCAAGCTGTTTATTTCTTTTTTTAATGTTTTTAGTTTTTGTTTTGTATCCCACATAGATTAAAGTAAATAAAAATATTAACACAGAAATTCTAAAAACCCATGTTAACCAGAAGGGGGGTGTGATAATTATTTTTATAGAAGCACCGGTTTGATTCCAATACCCATTATGGTTTGAGCCGCGGACTCTAAATACATATTCGCCGGGAAGTAAATTAGTGAAAGATGCAAATCTTCGTTTACCGATGTAATTCCAGTTAGTATCCAATCCCTCTAAAAAATAAGAATATTGATTGTTTTTGGGATTTGCGAAATGAAGCGCTGCAAATTCAAAAGCTATATCGTTTATATAATAGGGGAGTTCAAACTCTTTGGTTTCTCCAATTGAGTATTGAAGAATATTACCAAATTGCGAACTACCAGGTGTAACTAATTGATTATTTATTAATAACTGTGTTATCTCAATTTTAGGAGTAAATTCATCATCACTCACATTTTGGGGGTAGAATAAATTAAATCCATTTTCACCACCAAAAATAAGTTCTCCCGTTTCCTCTATTTTCGCGCAGGCACCTACCGAAAATCCATCACTCTGTAATCCGTCATCAGTATTATAATTCTTGAATGTTCCCTTTATTGGATCAAACTTTGAAATACCTTTATTTGTACTTATCCAAAAGAACCCTTTATCATCTTCAACAATTCCTTGAATATTTTTGTCAGGTAAACCATCTTTTATAGAATACTTTAAAAAGCTTATGTCTCTATTTTTCTCTATATCGCCAATAATCTTATTCAAACCCTGTGTAGTGCCTATCCAAATATTTCCTTTAGAATCCTCGAATACTATTAATATGGTATTATCACTAATACTTTTTGGATTTTTTTGGTCATACTTATAATGAACGAATTCTTTTTTTTGTCGATCAAAGTAGTTCAATCCGGCTTCGGTACCAACCCAAATTCTCTTCTTACTGTCTTCAAGAATGCACCAAACAATATCTGATGAAATTGTTTTTGGATTATTCGGATTGTGTGTGTAATTGATGAATCTATCAGTGGATTTTTCTAAGAAGCTTAGTCCACCGCCATATGTTCCCACTAATAGATCATTATTATTTGTGACTACTAATGAAAACACAGTATTACTTATTAGATTGCTATTTAAATTTGTGTAGTTCTTAAATTTTCCCGAAGCTTTATCTATTCTCGAAATACCATATTCAGTTCCAACCCATATATTTTTATAATTATCATAAGCAAGAGTTCTAACTTTATTGCTTAGTAAACTATTCTCGGGATTTCCAGCATCATGTCTGTAATTAATGAATCTATCGCCGTTTGAGCTGCGTACCAATTTATTTAGTCCACCTCCATAAGTGGCAACCCAAATTTGATTTTTTGATTCAACCAAAAAGTGCATGATATTATTATTGGTGAGAGCCTTAGTTTTATTGGGTTCAGTTCTATATGTCTCGAACTGTGATTTTTTAAAGCTCAGTTTATTTAATCCGCCCCCGTAGGTACCAATCCACAGAATACCAGTTCTATCTTCTAAAAGCCAAGTTGTTATATCACTGCTTAACGTTTGAGAATTAAAAGGATTTTTTTGATAATGATAAAATATATTTTTCTTTCTATCAAACAGATTAACTCCACCATTTGATGTCGCAATCCATAAATTTCCATTTCTATCTTCAAGTATGCCTCTTATATCAGAATCATTGATGGAGTAGGGATTATTCGGAATAGGGAGATATCTTGTAAAATCGTCACTCTCTTTATTATATCTATGGAACCCTCCGGTTGTCCCAACCCACATTACACCATCTTTATCTTCCTCAAAGCAAATTATGTAGTTTGTTGCCAATGATTTTATATTCATAGTACTGGGAAGATATTTTCTAAATTTCTTATTCAAAGGATGGTAAATAAATACACCATTGGCGGTCCCAATCCAAATTTTCCCCTCTCTGTCGGTATAAAGTGCTCTAATGTTTTTTTCACTCAGGCTATCAGGATTAGTTGCATTGATGTTTATTACTCGTTGATCTCCATTTTTAATATTCATCTTCCGAAGCCCCCCCTCACTGCCAATCCACAAATAACCGTCTTTATCAAAAGTTAAAGCTTTAATTCTATCCCAAAGTAAATTGTCTTTGAATCTTGGATCTGAATTATATCTTTTGAATTTATCTTGCTTACGAATATATTTATTTAGTCCTCCTCCATACGAACCGATCCAAAGGTTTCCCTCTTTATCTTCAACTAATTGACTGAAATTATGCCCTTGAAGAGTTGATGTATCAACTAAATCTGATTTATAAATTTTGAAGTTAATACCATCAAATCTATTTAAGCCGTCGGAGGTTCCAACCCATAAAAAATCTCTGCTATCCTGAAAAATGGTTGTAATAATATTTTGCGAAAGTCCATCATTTGTTGTCAAGTTTTCAAATTTAAAACGAGGCTGTTGAGCGTTGATATTTGTTAAAAGAATAATCAACAAAATAAGATTGGCTTTTACTAAAAAATTATTTGATGAATAGTTAACCATATTAACTCTATTTATATTTATCTATTATTTGAGGCGTCACGAAGAATTTTATAACCTATTCTATATTAAAAATATCCTTAACAAGGTTTATAACCTCATTTTTTGCGACAGGTTTTGCAAGAAAATGATTAAATCCTTTTTCGATAAGTTCTTTCTTGTTTAAGTCTGATGCATAACCGGTAACAGCTACCATCGGAGTATTTTGATAAAGAGGATTGATTCTCAATTTATTAAGTAATTCAATTCCATCCATTCCCTTGCCAAGATTGATATCTATTAAAAAAAGATCATAGATTTTTTCATTTGATAATGATAAAGCTGTTTCTCCATTCATAGAAGTTGTTACATTTCCGAATTTTGAAAGAAACCATTGAAGTACTTCTGCATTAATCGGGTTATCCTCAATTACCATAATTTCGTTAACTAATTTTGGCACTGCGCTCTCCTCTTTATTTGAGGGATTAGAAGAATTACTCCCATCTTTTATTTCTCCAATTTGTCTCGGGATCTTGAGTGTAAAAGTTGAGCCGATTCCAACTTCACTTTCTAATGTAATTTCTGTTTTTAGTATTTCGGCAATTTTTTGTGAAATATTTAAGCCGAGTCCTAGCCCTTCATAATGGCGGCGGTATCCCTCGCTTGCTTGTCTAAATTCTTTAAAGATAAGATTATGATCTTCTTTTTTAATCCCAATGCCCGAATCGATAATTGCGATTGTAACAAAATCATTTTGCCCGGTTACAGTAGAAACTGTGACTTTAATTCTAACTCCACCGGAGTGTGTAAACCTTACCGCATTTTCGGCAATATTATAAATCATTTTTCTGAGAAGTGATTCATCAGAAATAATCTCGACTAACTCTTCAGCAGATTCGATATTAAATGATAGTTCATGTTCCATAATTAGTGAATGGAGAGAAACTTTAATTTCCGAGAGAAGTTCCACCAGATTAAACTCGGTAATACTCAAACTGCTTCTTCTGCTTTCTAACTCAGTTAAAGTTAGAACAGAGTTAAGAGTATTTAGAAGTCTCAACCCGGATAATCTGATTTTAGAACCCATAAGTTTAATTGGATCCGAGCCTCCATCTTCCTCCAATAATTGAGCAAAACCTAAAATTCCATTAAGTGGAGTCCGGAATTCATGCGAGAGGTTTGACAATAATGTATCTTTTAATCTGCTAGCGTGTTCAGCTACTTCTTTAGAATTAATTAATTCATCAATCATTTTTTTACGTTCAGTAACATTGAGAAGAGATCCTCTGCCTCCACAAAATTTTCCATTTTTATCAAAAATCGGGAAACCGGAACAGGATGCCCAAATAATACTTTTGGATTTTGTTAGAAGTTTAACTTCATGGTCCCGTACCTCTTTTCGCTGAATAATTAATTTTCTAACAAACTTTTTTATTTCATCAGAATCATCATCCGGAACAAAATCAAAAAAATTCATTTTGCTCTGCACTTCATCAGGTCGGAATCCTAATACTTTGAAAGCAGTTTCACTTATAAATTGAAAATTACCCTCCTTATCAACCGACCAAACCACAACCTGGCTCTGTTGCGAAACTTGCTGAAAGAGTATTTCAGTTTCCCTTAATTGTTTGTCTGCATCTTCTAACTCTGACCTTTCCTTTAATGATTTAAAACCGAACGATAAATCTTCTGCAACTTCAGTCAGCATTATTAATTCATCTTTATCTAGCAAAAAATTTTCTTCAAAATAAATTATGATGAATGGCACTCTGGTGTTGTAATGCAGAAGGGGGAGTAAAATGAAATTCTTAAATCCATTATTAAATATTTTTGTAACTGATGCCAGCTTCTCCGAAGTTATCAGATTTCCTTTAAAGAATCCTAAATTGTTCAATTCATCAACATCAATTCTTCCTATAGATATTGATTCTTCTTTATATTCTTGAGATGGTGCTGCTTCTTTATACCATATCTTCATAGAATATAATTTTGAGTCTAAAATCCCAAATAGGGCATTTTTATAACCGGCAGAATCAATAATTATTTTTACGGCGCTTTCTAATAATTCTTCTTCGAAATTTGAACGAACAATCAAATGGTTTACATCACTTAAAATTCTAAGAGTTCGATTAACTTTGGCGAGCTCTTGAGTTCGACTATTTACCCGTTTTTCTAAGTTTTGATTTAGTTCTTTAATTTTATTTTCAGCGTTTTCTCTTTCGTTAATTTCATTTTGGAGTTCAACATTTTTGGAGAGCAGCTCTGTCTGTATTTTTTTTAGCGAGATGTGGGTTCTAATTCTTGATAAAACTTCATCAATTTCAATTGGTTTTGTTACATAATCTATAGCCCCAACCTGAAATCCTTTAACTTTACTTTCAATTGCGCTCAAACCGGTCATAAAAAGAATAGGTATATCTTTTACTTTTTCATTACTCTTTAATCTTCTGCACGTTTCAAATCCATCAATCCCCGGCATCAGTACATCCAGCAGAATTACATCCGGCATTATTTGCTCGACCCGGTCAACTGCCTTATCGCCGCTGGTAGCAATAAATACCCGATAGCCCTCCTGCTCAAGTGTTTCTCTTAATAAACCCACGGTTGAGGGGGTATCATCAACTACAAAAACTTTTCCTTTAACATTTCGAATCATTAGTCAGTATAGCTTAAAAAGTTTGATATAATATAGTTTTATAAATAATTATCGAATCAATTTGGAATTATTATAGCCGATATTATTGATATAGGCATTTCAAAAGTAAAATAGGTAAGTAGAATAAATAATTCAATCTGAATCGATGCATGATCTTCTCTGATGAGAATCGAAATAATTTAATTGCCTAATTTCATGTTTATAATTTCTCTATTTGAAATTAAATGTAACATTTAAACTTAATGTTAGTCTATTGCTAATTCTTTGCAATAGAAGAGAATTTTCCCATAAAGTTGTTACGAACAATTACTTATATTTGCACCAATTATTAATGGAAATTATTTGTCGCTCAAAAATATCAAGATAACTACCCTGGATAATGGCATAAAAGTTATATCTGAGAGAATAAAGTTTGTAAACTCGTTTTCGTTGGGATTTTGGTTTAATGTAGGTTCCGCGGATGAAACCGAAGATGTAAATGGAATAAGCCATTTTTTAGAACACATGTTTTTTAAAGGAACTGTAAAAAGGTCGGCAAAAAAAATTGCTGAAGATGTTGAATCTTTGGGAGCTTATTTAAACGCTTTCACCTCAAAAGAACATACTTGTTTTTATGGCAGGGGACTCAATATTCATCTCCCCAGAATATTTGAAGTATTAGCAGACATGGTTCAAAATTCTTTATTTAGGCCTTCCGATATTTCTAAAGAATCGGGTGTTGTAATTGATGAACTTTACGATATCGAGGATTCACCTGAAGAATTAATTTTTGATAGGTTTGAAAGCACTGTGTTCAGTGGCAACACAATTGGTATGCCTATTATTGGTACTGTTGATAACTTAAAGAAATTTAGAAGAAAAGATCTGCAAAAATATGTTGATGAAAATTATACGTTGGACAGAATGTTTATTGTAGCCAGCGGTAATGTTGAACACGATGAGTTAATCAGACTCGCGAAAAAATTTGTTACTAAAAAATTCAAATCCACGAACGGTAAAAAGCGAAATATAATTCTTCAACCTTCGAACGATTTTTTTGTAGAAAAAGAAACCCAGCAGACCCACTTTATACTCGGTAAACCTACTTATGGTTATAAAGATAAAGAGAGAGTGGTACTCAGTGTAATGTCCCATATACTTGGAGAAGGAAGCAGTTCCAGACTTTTTCAAAAATTGCGTGAAGAGAATGGCATTACATATCAAATTAATTCTTTCCTTAATTCATTTTATGATATGTCCACCTTTGGGGTATATCTTTCCACAAATGAAAAAACTTTTTATAAAGCTCAAAAATTGGTTTATGAGGAAATCAGAAAGATTAAAACCAAAATGGTATCAAACGAAGAACTTGATCGCGCAAAACAATATTTGATTGGCAATATGCTTCTTAGCCTCGAAAGTGTAAATAACCGGCAGATGAGAATCGCCCAATCATATATTTATTTCGGTAAAATTAAAAGTACACAAGAAACTATAGATAAAATTAATGCGGTTTCTAAAAAAGAAATTATAAATTTTGCTAACGAATTATTTGAAAATGGTACTCTAACAAGAGTAATTTTGTCTCAAAAAAATTTATTGCTCTCAAAAGCAGCTTAAAGGAAATGAAATATGCCGACAATCACTATTGACGGAAAACAGATAGAATTTAAACAGGGTCAAACTGTAATAGAAACCGCGCGCCAGGCTGGAATTGAAATCCCTCATTTCTGCTGGCATCCAAGTTTATCGGTTTCAGGTAATTGCCGGGTTTGCCTCGTTGAAATAGAGAAGATGCCCAAACTTGCAATTTCATGCGCTACTTTATCAACCGATGGAATGGTGGTACATACAAAATCGCAGAAAACTCTCGAAGCTAGAAACGCGGTGATGGAATTCATTTTAATTAATCATCCGTTGGATTGCCCAATCTGCGATGAAGCTGGCGAATGCAAGCTTCAAGATTATGCTTATCAACACAGCGTAGGTGAAAGTAGATTTGAAGAGATAAAACAGAGAAAAGAAAAAAGAGTTCAGCTCGGTCCACATATAAAATTTGATGGTGAAAGATGTATCTCCTGTTCTCGATGTATCCGATTTTCAGATGAAATCGCCAAAGAGAATCAACTTACATTTACCAAAAGGGGTGATAAAGTTACAATTACAACATTCCCGGGTGAATCATTCGATAATCCTTACACTCTTAATACTGTAGATATCTGTCCGGTTGGCGCATTAACTAATAACGATTTTCGCTTTAAATCGAGAGTGTGGGAGATGTCCTCAACAAACTCAATTTGTGTTGGATGCTCTCGCGGATGCAATATTGAAATTTGGGTTCGCAACAATGAAATATTACGATTAACCCCCCGCCAAAATGATGAGGTTAATAGTTACTGGATGTGTGATAATGGAAGATTGAATACATTTAAATTTGTTAATGCCGAAACTAGATTTGTTAATCCGGCAATTAGAATTGATGGTAACCTAACCGATTCTACATGGGATGAAATTATTCCTATTACGGTAAATAAAATTAAAGAATTTAAAAAGGGAGAAGTAAGTTTTATAGGATCAGCTTTCGCTACTGTTGAAGAGAACTATCTAATTCAAAAATTGGCAAAACAGTTTGGCTCTTCTCAAGTAGAATTTCTTGAATTTAATATCCCCGGCGATAAAGATGATATTTTAATTTGTGAAGATAAATCGCCAAACAGTGCCGGAGCAAAATTGGTAGGTTTAAAAGCTAGTGCCGATCTATCAACTTTGGCTCTTCAAATAAAGGAGAAGAAAATTAAAGCACTAGTTATTCTCAATGATGATTTATGTTCTGTGAATGAAGAATGGAAAGAGCTTTTAACTAAACTTGGATTATTAATTCAAATCGCTTCAAATAAAAATTTAACATCTGAATACGCGACCATAATTCTGCCGGCTTCAACATATGCTGAAAAGCATGGTACATTTGTAAATGTTCAAGGAAGAATTCAAAGGATTAAACCTGCAGTTATTACCGAAGAAATGGATAGAGCAATTGATGGAATGAATATGAGCCGCTGGGATAAGTTCGGAACTAAGTTTGATAGATGGAATCAAGGTAAAAAGTATAATTCTCGCCCTGCCTGGAAAATTTTAGCCGCTATCGGAAATGAGTTTGGCATAAAAAATAAATTTGATTTAGCAGAAAATGTGTTTAGCGAAATTTCATCCTCTATACCTAGTTTCAAGGGAGTTGATTACGATTCTATCGGTGAACAGGGGATAACATTAAATATTAAAGAAAAAGTGGCTGCCGTTTAATCGCTGCCATCAAATGAAATCAAGGAGAATTAATTAATGAGTATTCTTGAAATTATAGTAATCTCTCTTATAAAGATTTTAATTGTTGTTTCGCTAATGCTTACAACGGTTGCATATCTAGTTTATTTTGAAAGAAAGATAAGCGCATGGGTTCAAAATAGAAAAGGTCCAAACAGAGTTGGATGGCTTGGTTTGCTTCAACCATTTGCCGATGTTGCAAAATTAGTTTTTAAGGAAGATATTATTCCGGCTAAAGCTAATAAACCGTTACACGCACTCGCCCCATTCATTGCGCTCTTTGTTGCATTCACTACATACGCCGTAATTCCAATTGGACCGGCCATAGACGTATTTGGATATAACATAAATTTAGTTGTAGCTGATGTGAATATTGGAATACTATATGTACTAGCATTTACCTCGATTGGTGTGTATGGAATTACACTTGCAGGCTGGAGTTCAGGAAGTAAATATTCACTTCTTGGTGGAATTCGTTCCTCCGCGCAAATGATCTCCTATGAAGTTTCAATGGGATTTTCGATCGCCGGTGTAATATTAATGTCGGAATCACTCAGTCCGGTTAAAATTGTTGAATCGCAATATGGATTTATGTGGAATGCACTGGTTCAGCCAATTGGATTTATCACATTTTTAGTTTCGGCATTCGCAGAAATTAACCGCCTTCCATTCGATCTTCCCGAAGCAGAACCTGAATTAGTTGGCGGTTATCATACTGAATACAGTTCAATGAAATTTGCCGGATTCTTTTTAGCCGAGTATGCAAACATGATAATTGCTAGCGGTATGATTGTAACATTATATCTTGGTGGCTGGCAGGTTCCATATATCGATAAACTTGGATTGGGAACTACACTTACAACCATTATTCAAGTTGGATCATTCTTCGTAAAAATGGGCGCTTTAATGTTTTTTATAATTTGGGTTCGATGGTCAATCCCCCGATTCAGATATGATCAACTAATGAACTTGGGTTGGAAAGTTATGTTTCCGCTATCACTGTTAAATATTTTATGGGTAGCTCTATTAATTATGATTTTCAATTTATAATTGGTGAAAGGTTTTTATGTCATCTAAGAAAAGAGATAAAGATTTAAATTTATTCGAGAAATTATATATTCCTGAAATAGCCAAAGGGATGGCATTAACTCTAAGGAATATGTTTCGTCCGGCAGTTACAATGGAATATCCCGAAGTCAAATTTGATCCGCCGGCTTCATATAGAGGAAGACCGGTCTTAGTTCAAGAAAATAATGGTCAAGAAAGATGTGTAGCATGCGGATTGTGTTCACGTGTTTGCCCTGCTTTGGCTATTGAAGTTCAAGCCGCCGAAACTGAATATGAAAAAGAAAGATATCCTGAAAAATTTGAAATAAATATGTTGAGATGTATCTTCTGCGGATTCTGCGAGGAAGTTTGCCCCGAGGAAGCAATTGTTATGAGTAAAGATTATGAATTAGTATTCAGCAATCGAAAAGATGCTATTTATGGGAAAGATAAATTGTTAGTCCCGGTAGAAGATTTAAAAGACCGAATTAATTTCTTAAGAAAATTTAAAGGTTAATTTATAATACAATAAAATCTTTGTCTAAATTTTCAATTCATCAAAGTGGGGGAATATGTTTTCAAAAGTATTCACGGGCACGACTTATGGAATTGATTCATTCACGGTAGAAGTAGAAACTCATTTCGAAAAACAAATTCCATCATTCACAATTGTAGGATTACCCGATAATGCGGTAAAAGAGAGTCGTGAGCGGGTTACCGCCGCTATTAAAAATTCTGGTTTTGAATTTCCCCTCAAAAAAGTTACTGTAAACCTTGCCCCCGCAGATATTAAAAAGGAAGGGAGCGCGTTTGATCTTCCAATTGCTGTTGGAATTCTTGCGGCTAATGGTATTATTAATTCTTCAAGTTTGGAGGATACAATAATACTCGGAGAGCTTTCACTCGAGGGAATTCTAAGAAAAGTTAAAGGAGCACTTCCAATCTCATTTGGTTCTCGAAAATCTGGATTTAGAAGAATTATACTGCCAAAGGATTCTTCCAAAGAAGCATCGATAGTAAATAATATTGATGTATACCCGGTTGAAAGATTATCGGAAGTTATCAGTTTTTTAAATGGTGAAAAGCAAATCAACCCTGTATCTACTAATATAAATGAAATATTTAATGAGGTTAATTCGTATACCTTAGATTTTGCTGAAGTAAAAGGGCAGGAAAATGTAAAACGTGCACTTGAAATAGCCGCCGCGGGAGGGCACAATATAATTATGATCGGACCTCCCGGTTCAGGAAAATCGATGCTCGCAAAAAGATTACCAACAATATTACCTCCGCTAACTTTTGAAGAATCACTTGAAACTACAAAAATTCATTCGGTTGCCGGGATATTACCAAAGAATAAAGCATTAATAACTCAAAGACCATTTCGAAATCCCCATCACACAATTAGTGATGCGGCACTAATTGGGGGTGGTTCCTTTCCGCGCCCCGGTGAAGTATCATTTGCGCATCATGGAGTTTTATTTTTGGATGAACTACCTGAATTCAAAAAAAATGTTCTTGAAGTCCTTCGGCAGCCACTCGAAGATTCTCAAGTTACTATAAGCCGATCAAAAATGTCGTTAGAATTTCCAGCAAATTTTATGCTTGCCGCAGCAATGAATCCATGCCCTTGCGGATATTTTACCGATGCGAACAAAGATTGTACCTGCAATACAACCCAAATTCAAAAATATATGGCAAAAATATCGGGGCCATTGTTAGACCGAATAGATATTCATATTGAGGTACCTGCAGTCAAATTCAAAGAGTTGACGAGTAAATCAAGTGGAGAACCCTCTGAGATGATTAGAGAACGGGTAATATCGGCGAGAGTGATTCAATCTAAAAGATTTGTGGGCCGAAAAATGATCTACAAAAATGCCGATATGGGATCAAAAGAAATTGCAGAATACTGCAGATTAGATTTATCCAGTGAAGAATTACTTAAAATGGCGATGACCAAATTAGGGCTTTCAGCAAGAGCTTATGATAGAATACTGAAAGTTGGCAGAACAATCGCGGATCTGGAAAACTCACCC
The DNA here is from genome assembly GCA_019638015.1 of Melioribacteraceae bacterium. NCBI lineage: Bacteria > Pseudomonadati > Ignavibacteriota > Ignavibacteria > Ignavibacteriales > Melioribacteraceae > Melioribacteraceae bacterium. The sequence continues at coordinate 1,391,207 of JAHBUP010000001.1, forward strand.
AATATATTAACCCAACACATAAGCGAGGCTATACAATACCGGAGTTTGGATAGGGAACTTTGGCGGCATTGAACTAAAAGCCTAAAAAAAATATTGCTTTTTAAAGTTGAGACCTATATTTTTGTCGCTCGCATAAATTCTTATACATACTGAAAGCGCCTATGGGCGGACGCCGGAGTTGGAGAGCCGGGGCGGACTGTAAATCCGTTGGCATACGCCTTTGGGGGTTCGAATCCCTCGCCGCCCACACTACTCGAATTGATGAAGTAGAATGTCACCAAAAATATTCACACTTCGCCAATTCTTTCTGAAAATAAAATTTTAATAAAACATACAGATTAGTCTGTAGTATGCTTTTTATTTATTGTTTGTATTGCGGGAGTAACTCAGTTGGTAGAGTCACAGCCTTCCAAGCTGTTGGTCGCGGGTTCGAGTCCCGTCTCCCGCTCTATTGCTGATGTAGCTCAGTTGGTAGAGCACTTCCTTGGTAAGGAAGAGGTCACCGGTTCAATCCCGGTCATCAGCTCAAAGCCGTAAAACGGATTAAGTTTAATAAGGAATAGTTAAAATGGCAAAATCAAAAAATATTAGACAAATAATTATTCTTGAGAGTACTGCTAATACTGGATATAGATATTCAACAACCAAGAATAAAAGAAATCATCCTAATCGTGTTGAATTTAAAAAATATGACCCTGTTGCAAAAAAACATGTTGTATTTAAGGAAACTAAATAATACGTCAGTGGCTCAATTGGTAGAGCAGCGGTCTCCAAAACCGCAGGTTGGGGGTTCGAGTCCCTCCTGACGTGCAATGCTTAATTATGGTGATTAAACTATGAAAGAAAAAATTGTAAACTTTGTTAATGATGTGGTTAAGGAAATGAAAAAAGTTACCTGGCCAACTAAGGAAGAACTAAAAGAATCGACATCCATTGTTATCGTCGCATGTTTAATTTTAGCAGTTTTCACCTACATCATTGATATGGGAATTAGCCAAATCTTAAAAGGAATATTCTAGTTTGGAAACTGTAACCGCTAAATGGTACGTTGTAAGAACTTTCTCTGGTCATGAAAATAAGGTGAAGACTCTGATCGAATCCGAATTACGTGATAATGAAGAATTAAAAGCTAGAATCTTCGAAATTTTAGTTCCTACCGAAAAAGTCTTTGAAGTAAAAGATGGTAAGAAAAAGACTAAGAAGAAGAACTTTTTCCCAGGTTACATTTTATTGAATGCGGATTTAGATTTAAGAGTTAAAGATTTTATAGTTAATACCCCATCGGTAATGGGATTTCTCGGTTCACAAAACGTTCCTGTTCCACTCCTTCCTGAAGAAGTTAAAAGAATTGTTGGAAGATTATCTCAAAACGAGGATACCGAAAGAACCGATACGATATTTAGAACCGGCGATTTCGTTAAAATTATAGATGGTCCTTTCAATAATTTCTCCGGCGTTATTCAAGAAGTAAATGAAGAAAAAATGAAAATTAAAGTTATGGTTTCAATTTTTGGAAGAAAAACTCCTGTTGAAATTGATTTTACTCAAGCTGAATTAGAAAAATAAAAGTACAGTAGGTATAAAATGGCAAAGAAAATCGATAGTTATATTAAGTTGCAAGTACCAGGCGGTCAGGCTAATCCTTCTCCTCCAATCGGTCCTGCCCTTGGTCAAAAAGGTGTAAATATCATGGAGTTCTGCAAGCAGTTTAATTCAAGAACTTCCGAAAAACCTGGACTTATAATCCCGGTTGTAATAACTGTATATTCAGATAAATCCTTTACATTTATTACAAAAACTCCTCCAGCTGCAGTGTTACTAAAAAAAGCAGCAAAAGTTGAAAGAGGTTCTGCCGAACCGCATAAAGTAAAAGTAGCAAAAGTTACAAAAGCTCAGGTTAAAGAAATTGCAACCTTGAAAATGCCTGATCTTAATGCTCACGATGTTGAACATGCAATGAGCATGGTAGCAGGTACTGCCAGAAGTATGGGCTTTACAGTAGAAGACTAATTTGTTAAATCAATTTTGTTGGAATGACTATGAACGTTTCAAAAAGAGTGAAATCTATTAATAAAACTGTGAACAAAGACAAAGAATACCGTCTTGAAGAGGCAATTAAAATTCTTAAAGATTGTTCTAAAGTTAAATTTGATGAATCTGTTGATTGCGCTATAAGACTTGGAGTTGATCCTCGACATGCCGATCAAATGATTCGCGGAACAGTTTCTTTGCCACATGGAACCGGTAAAAAAGTTACAGTATTGGTGATTGCAAAAGGAGCCAATGCCGAAACCGCTCTTCAAGCAGGTGCAGAATATGCTGGCTTCGAGGAATACCTTGAAAAAATAAAAGGTGGTTGGGCTGAAGTTGACGTGATTATTGCAACTCCGGATGCGATGGGTGAATTGGGAAAATTAGGCCGCGTGCTTGGTCCTAAAGGATTAATGCCAAACCCGAAAAGTGGTACAGTTACTACCGATGTTGCCAAAGCTGTAAAAGAAGTTAAAGCGGGCAAAATCGAGTTCCGTGTTGAAAAAGCCGGTATTGTACACACTTCATTAGGTAAATTATCTTTTTCAAGTGAGCAATTGGCAGATAACGCGAGAGCTTTCCTTCAAACAATTATGAAGATGAAACCTTCTTCTGCTAAGGGTCAATATGTTAGAAGTTTGTTTATCTCTTCTACGATGGGTCCTGGCTTAAAAATTTCTAAAGACGAAACAGTATTTAGTACAAAATAAATTTTACGCACTCATCCGTAATTTGACGGATAAAAAATGCTTCTACATAATAATGTGTGTTAATTGCATAGGAGAATGATGAAAAGATTAGAAAAAGAAGAGCAGATTGAGCAGATTAAAGAGCTTATTGGTAATTCTTCTGCAATGTTTTTGGTTGATTACCGCGGGGTAAATGTTGCCGATATCAACAAACTTCGCGCCCAATTTCGTAAAGAAGGGGTTACTTATAAAGTCTTTAAAAATACTCTCTTCAAAAAGGCCCTCGAACAATTAGGCGCTTTTGAAAAGTTAAATGAACAGCTTGTTGGAATGATTGGTGTAGCGTTTGCTAATGAAAACTTTGTTGCACCGGCTAAAATCATTAAAAAATATAATGAAGAAGCAAAAAAACTCCAATTTAAAGGCTGTTACCTCGAAACAACGTTCTACGGAGCTGAACAATTAGAAGCAATAGCTTCAATGCCAACTAAAGAAGAAATTATGTCTGGTATTGTTGGTAGTATTGCCGCTCCGGCTTCAGGAATTGTTGGTGCTATAAATGCAGTTATAAGAGATTTAGTCAGCGTTATCGATGAAGTCGCAAAGAAAAAAGCTGCATAAAAATTTGAATTATTAATAAAGAAACAGGAGAAATAATAAAATGTCAGAGAAAATTGTTGAAATCGTAGAAAAAATTAAAGCGCTTACACTTGTTGAAGCTTCAGAATTAAAAAAAGCATTAGAAGATGAATTTGGTGTTACTGCTGCCGCTCCAGTTGTAGTTGCCGGTGCTGCAGCTCCGGGTGCAGCTGCCGCTCCAGTCGAAGAACAGACTGAATTTGATGTTATTCTTCAAGCTGCTGGCGCAACAAAAATTAATGTTATTAAAGTTGTTCGCGCTCATACTGGTTTAGGACTTAAAGAAGCAAAAGATTTAGTTGACGGTGCTCCAAAAGCAGTTAAAGAAGCTATCTCTAAAGATGAAGCTGAAAAAATCAAAAAAGAATTAGAAGAAGCCGGCGCAACTGTTCAGGTTAAGTAATTAAATCATTAGCCAGTTTATTAGAATTAAATTAAGTGGTAAGAGGGTGAAAACCGTCTTGCCACTTTCTTTCATTATTATGAAGGAATAAAATTAACCACATCGGAGGTTAGGGTTGGAAAAATCAAAAATCAATAAGAGCACAGGTAGAATTACTTTTGCCTCTATTTTTTCTTCAATGAAGATGCCTGATTTGCTTAATATTCAGTTAGATTCATTCGAGGAATTTCTTCAATTAAAGGTAAATCCATCATTAAGAGAAAATGTTGGTTTACAAGCAGTTTTCAATGCAAATTTCCCCATCCTTGACAATAAAGAATTTTACAGACTAGATTTTATCGAGTATTATATTGAAAAACCAAGATTCTCAATTCCTGAATGCGAAGAAAGAGGATTAACCTATTCGGCTCCTTTAAAAGCTAAATTGCGTTTATCAACAAAAGATGATGAAACCGGTGAATATGTAAATTCAGTTGAACAAGAAGTTTACCTTGGTAATTTACCATTTATGACACGGCGCGGAACATTTATTATCAATGGCGCCGAGAGAGTTATTGTAAGCCAATTGCACCGTTCTCCCGGTGTTGCTTTCGCTCAAACTTTCCATCCAAATGGTACCCCAATTTATTCTGCGAGAATTATTCCTTTTAGAGGTTCTTGGGTAGAATTTGCTACCGATATAAATAACATAATGTACGTTTATATCGATAGACGAAAAAAATTCCCGGCTTCAACATTGTTGCGAGCTCTGGGTTACGAAACCGAAGAACAAATTCTTAACTTATTCGATTTGATCGAAGAAGTCGCTGTTAAACAAATAAACGCCGATACTCACTCGGGTAGAATTGTAGCTAATGATGTTATTGATCATCAAACCGGTGAAATTTACGCTACTAAAGATTCTGAATTAACTGAAGAAATAATAGATAATATTAAAGCCTCCGCTGTTACAACTGTTCAATTGATTAGTCTCGAAACTTCTTACGAACAGGACTTAGTGATTAATACTCTTAAAAAAGATACATCAACCAACAAAGATGAAGCTCTCTACGCAATTTATCGTCAACTCCGATCCAGCGAAGCTCCTGATATTGATACCGCGGTTGGTTTAATTGAAAAACTTTTCTTTAATGATAAAAGATATGATTTGGGTGACGTTGGCCGTTTTAGAATGAACGATCGCCTTAACCTAAATGTACCCGATAATGTAAAAGTATTAACCCCTGAAGATATAATTGCCATCATGAAAAACATTATCAAGTTAAAAAATGGTAATGTGAATGTGGATGATATAGACCATTTAGGAAATAGAAGAGTGAGAACTGTTGGTGAACAACTTCAACAGCAGTATAATGTTGGTTTAGCAAGAATGGCGCGCACTATTAAAGAAAGAATGAATATGCGCGATAACGAAAACATGCAGCCGCAAGATTTAGTTAATGCAAGAACAATTACATCAGTAATTAACGCGTTCTTCGGTACCAATCAGTTGTCACAGTTTATGGATCAAACAAACCCGCTTTCAGAATTGACCCATAAGAGAAGAATTTCAGCTCTCGGACCAGGGGGCTTAACTCGTGAACGCGCCGGATTTGAAGTCCGTGACGTGCACCATTCACATTATGGACGCCTCTGCCCAATTGAAACACCCGAAGGTCCAAACATCGGTCTTATTTCTTCTCTAACTATTTACGCACGGGTTAACAATTATGGATTCTTAGAAACTCCTTATCGCAAAGTTAAAGATGGTAAAGTTTCTAATAATGTAGATTATTTAAGCGCAGATCAGGAAGATGAATTTATTATTGCTCAGGCAAACGCACCTATTGATGAGCAGGGAAGATACGTACTCGAAAGAGTAAAATGTAGAGCTAAAGGTGAATTCCCGATAGTTGTTCCTTCCGAAGTACATTATATGGATGTTGCTCCTACTCAAATTGTATCGGCTGCTGCTGCATTAATTCCATTTCTTGAGCATGATGACGCTAACCGCGCTCTCATGGGTTCTAACATGCAGCGTCAAGCTGTTCCACTTTTAGTTCCTGAAGCTCCTGTTGTTGGAACCGGAATGGAATATAAAATAGCCCGTGATTCACGTTCAATAGTTATTGCAGAAGATAATGGTGTAATTGAATACGCTGACTCCAAAAGAGTGATTGTTAGATATGATGTTGATGAAGATGCTCCTGAAACTCTAGTTAGTTTTGATGATGAAAAAATAGTTACTTATGAGATGAGTAAGTTTGCCGGTACTAACCAGGAAACCTGCTTTAATCAGAAACCAATTGTGATAACTGGTCAAAGAATTAAAAAAGGTGATGTACTCGCCGATGGACCTGCAATCGAAAAAGGTGAATTGGCGCTCGGCAGAAATGTATCTGTTGCATTCATGCCTTGGCGTGGTTATAACTTTGAAGATGCTATTGTTTTAAGTGAAAGACTTGTTGCTGATGATGTTTTCACTTCAATTCATATTGAAGAATTTGAATTACAAGTGAGAGAAACAAAACGGGGTGAAGAAGAACTAACTAGAGATATTCCAAACGTTAGTGAAGAAGCTACAAAAGATCTCGATGAGAATGGTATTGTTAGAGAAGGTGCTGAGGTTAAAGAAGGTGATATTCTGATTGGAAAAATTACTCCTAAAGGAGAAACCGATCCAACACCGGAAGAAAAATTGCTTAAAGCAATATTTGGTGATAAAGCCGGTGATGTTAAAGATGCATCCTTGAAAGCCCCTCCAGGATTAAAAGGTGTTGTTATTAAAACCAGATTATTTAGCCGTAAAAGAAAGGATGCTGATTCTAAAAAAGTTGAAAAGAAACAGATGGATCAGCTTGAAAATTCTTATTTAAAAAGTAAAGAAGAACACTATAATAAACTTGTAACAAAATTAACTCGTATTACCGAAGGAAAAACATCCTCAGGTGTTCGTGATCTAGATGGCTCTGTTGTTTTAAGAAGCGGCACAACAATCAAAGAAGAAACGTTTTCTAATATTGAAGATGTTACAAAATTAGATTATACACGCGACTGGTTCGAAAAGAAAAATATTAATGAACAAATAAAAACTCTCTTCTCCAATTATTTCACAATTCTCGCCGATATAGAAGAAGACTACAAGAGAGAAAAATTAAAAATACAGAGCGGTGATGAGTTGCCTCCGGGAATTACTCAGTTAGCTAAAGTATATGTTGCTAAAAAAAGAAAAATTTCTGTTGGTGATAAAATGGCAGGCCGACACGGTAATAAAGGTGTTGTTGCTAAAGTTGTTCCGCTCGAAGATATGCCATATCATGAAGATGGAACACCGGTTGATATAGTTCTTAATCCGCTCGGTGTACCTTCACGTATGAACATTGGTCAATTGTATGAAACAGCTCTTGGATGGGTAGGTAAAAAATTGGGCGTTAAATTTGAAACACCGATTTTTGACAGCGCCAGAGTTTCTGAAGTAGAAGATTGGATTAAAAAAGCTGAAATAGATGAAGGAAGTAAAACATGGTTGTACAATGGCAGAACAGGTGAAAAGTTCCACCAGAAAGTTACAACCGGATATATATATATGATGAAATTGGGTCACATGGTTGATGATAAAATCCATGCCCGTTCAATTGGGCCATACTCTTTAATTACCCAGCAACCGTTGGGTGGTAAAGCTCAATTTGGCGGTCAACGATTTGGTGAAATGGAAGTTTGGGCGCTAGAAGGTTATGGTGCTGCACATGTTCTTCAAGAAGTTCTCACGGTTAAAAGTGATGACGTTACCGGAAGAGCCAAAACCTATGAAGCAATAGTTAAAGGGGAAAATATTCCTGAACCAAATATCCCTGAAGCATTTAATGTAATGATTAAAGAACTTCAAGGACTCGGATTAGATATTAAAATTAACTAAACCCGCCTGCAGTTGGCAGGTCAACCAGAGTTTGACTAAAGGAGTGAAAAATGCGATTAAAAGCGCAAGAAAATAAAATTAAACAGATAGAAACCTTAACCATTGGTTTAGCTAGTCCTGATGATATTCTATCAAGATCTCACGGTGAGGTAACAAAGCCGGAAACTATTAATTACCGCTCATTCAGACCTGAAAAAGAGGGACTATTCTGCGAGAAAATATTTGGTCCGGTAAAAGATTGGGAATGCGCGTGCGGAAAATATAAAGGCATTCGCTACAAAGGTATTGTGTGCGATCGTTGCGGTGTTGAAGTTACTCTAAAAAGTGTTCGCCGCGAGAGAATGGGGCATATATCATTAGCTGTTCCGGTTGTTCATATTTGGTTCTTTAAAGCTCTTCCTTCTAAAATTGGTAATATTATTGGAATGACCACCAAAGAACTTGAAAAAATAGTTTACTACGAATCCTACGTCGTTATTAATCCCGGTCCTACAGGATTAAATAAAAAAGATTTGATTTCCGAAGATCAGTATTATGAAATATTATCTTCTCTACCTCATGAAAATGATGGTTTGGAAGATGACGACCCGAAAAAATTTGTTGCTAAAATAGGTGGCGATGCTGTTAAAGAATTGCTGAAGAAGATTGATATTGAAGCAACATTCGCAGATCTAAAATCGCAGTTGGGACCCGATACTTCACAACAAAAAAGAACTGATCTACTAAAAAGATTGAGAGTATTGGAAGCATTCAGAGAGAAGGAAGCTAAAGTTCCTAATAAACCCGAATGGATGATTCTGAGTGTAATACCAGTAATTCCACCTGAACTTCGTCCCCTTGTACCTCTGGAAGGTGGCCGATTTGCGACTTCAGATTTAAATGACCTGTATAGAAGAGTTATTATTAGAAATAATAGATTAAGAAGATTATTAGATATTAAAGCTCCCGAAGTTATTCTTCGTAATGAAAAAAGAATGCTTCAAGAAGCAGTTGACGCATTATTCGATAATTCAAGAAGAGCAAGCGCAGTTAGAAGTGATGGTAACCGTCCGCTTAAATCTTTAAGCGATATGTTAAAAGGTAAGCAGGGACGTTTCCGTCAAAACCTTTTAGGAAAACGTGTTGATTATTCAGGTCGTTCTGTAATTGTGGTTGGTCCTGAATTGAAACTTCACCAATGCGGGTTACCAAAAGATATGGCAGTTGAGCTATTCAAACCTTTCATTATTAGAAAACTGATTGAACGCGGACATTTTAAAACTGTAAAAAGTGCAAGAAAAGCGGTTGATAGAAAAGAGCCGGTTATTTGGGATATTCTGGAAAAGTTGATTGATGGTCATCCAATTATGTTGAACCGCGCACCCACTCTTCACAGATTGGGTATTCAAGCTTTTCAACCAATATTAATTGATGGAAAAGCAATTCAGCTTCATCCATTGGTTTGTACAGCTTTCAATGCGGATTTCGATGGCGATCAAATGGCTGTTCACGTTCCTCTTTCATATGAGGCTCAACTTGAAGCTTCTGTTTTAATGTTAAGCAGTCATAATATTCTATCTCCACAAAATGGTTTACCTATTGTGCTGCCTTCTCAAGATATAGTTCTTGGTCTTTATTACTTAACAAAAGCTAGAGCAGGTGCAAAAGGTGAAGGTAAAATTTTCTCCAGCACTGAAGAAGCAATGATAGCTTATAACTATCAGGTGGTGGATCTTCATGCAAAAATTAAAGTTAAGATTGATGAAGCATTTTTGGAGACAACAATTGGAAGAGTAATTTTCAATGCAATTGTTCCGAAGGAAATGGGATTCATTAATGAATTATTAATGAAGAAAAGTTTCAGTGGATTTATTTATAGAATGTTCATCAAATTAGGAAACGAAGTAACTGCTAAATTCCTCGATGACTTGAAAGACTTAGGTTACCGTTACGCTACCAGCGCTGGAATATCAATCAGTTTCAGCGATATGATCATTCCTGAAGAAAAGGTTAAACTCATTAATGATTCTAATAAAAAAGTTTCTGATATATTGAATGAGTATGAACAAGGCTTGATTACAGATGCAGAGCGATATAACAAAATTATCGACGTATGGACATTCACAACGAATAACGTGGCAAAATCGTTAATGGAAAAATTGAAAACCGATCAGAACGGATTCAATCCTCTACATATGATGGTTGATTCCGGTGCGAGAGGTTCCCAAGATCAGGTGCGTCAATTAGCCGGTATGCGTGGTTTGATGATGAAACCACAAAAAAGCTTAACCGGTCAATCTGGTGAAATTATTGAAAACCCGATTGTTGCTAACTTTAAAGAAGGACTTTCGGTTCTAGAATACTTCATCTCAACACACGGTGCTCGTAAAGGACTTGCTGATACGGCTCTTAAAACTGCCGATGCGGGATACCTAACCAGAAGATTGTGCGATGTTGCTCAAGATGTAATTATCTCGGAAATTGATTGCGGCACTATTCGTGGTGTTTACGTTTCTGCATTAAAAGATGTTGAATTGGAAAGAGAGCCACTTGCAGAAAGAATTACCGGACGTGTTGCTCAAGAGGATGTTTACGATACCCGAAATGATGATTTGATTATTGAGGCTGGTGAAGTAATTACAGAAGAAATTGCCGAACGAATAGATGATGCAAACCTTGATCAAGTTTATATTAGAACAGTATTAACCTGCGAATCGAAACGCGGAGTATGCGCTAAATGTTATGGCCGTAATTTAACTACTGGTCAATTGGTTGAAATTGGTGAGGCTGTGGGAATCATTGCGGCACAATCAATTGGTGAACCTGGAACACAGTTAACATTGCGTACATTCCACCTTGGAGGTACATCAGCGCGTATTGCGTCACAATCACAAGTTGAAACTAACGTAGCCGGAACAATTCGCTTTGATAAAATTGCCTTTGTAGAAAAAACTGACTTCTTTGGAAAAGTAAAAGTTGTTATTGGAAGAAGAGGTTCAATCGGAATATTTGATGACGATGATAGACAAATTAGAAAATTTGATATTCCTTATGGCGCCGAGTTAATGGTAAGTGATGACCAAAAAGTTCAAAAAGGTCAAGCCCTATACAATCACGATCCTTACAACGCTGTAATTGTAGCCGATATTCCCGGAACTGTTTCTTTTATTGATCTTATTGAAAATAATACTTTGCAACAAGTTGCTGATGATCAGACTGGTCACGTACAAAAAGTAGTTATTGAATCGAAAGATAAAACATTAACGCCAAGTATCATGATAAAAGATGATAAAGGACATGAGAAGGTATTCAATATTCCAACTCGTGCTTATCTTTCAGTTGAAGAAGGGGAACATATCCAGGCTGGAACAATTGTGGCAAAAATTTCGAAATCGGCTTCTAAAACCCGCGATATCACAGGCGGTTTGCCAAGAGTAACTGAATTATTTGAAGCTAGAAGTCCACATGATCCTGCGGTTGTTTCTGAGATTGAAGGAAAAGTGAAATTTGGAGCCCGTAAAAAAGGTTCTCGAGAAATCATTATCGAATCTCTTGACGGGACAATCCAGAAAGTATATAACATCCCTTACGGAAAACATATACTTGTTCAAGAAAATGATGAAATTCCAGCAGGTGAAAAAATTACTGATGGTCCTATTAATCCTCATGATATCTTGAAGATTAAAGGTACCAATGCAGTACAAGAGTATCTTGTAAATGAAATTCAAGATGTTTACCGTCTGCAAGGTGTAAAAATTAATGATAAACATATCGAAGTGATTGTAAAACAGATGCTTCAGAAGCTTCAAGTGATATCTGCTGGGGACTCAACATTCATTGAAGAAGATCTTGTTGGTAGAAATAAATTAATTGACGAAAACGAAATGTTGAAAGGGATGGTTTATATTACCGATCCAGGCCAATCCAAATATAGAACTGGACAACTTATCACTCGTGCAAAATTCCGTGAGGTTAATACCGATTTAACTAGAAAAAGCAAGAAATTAATTGAAGCTCGAGATGCTGATCCTGCAACTTTCGATAATATTTTGTTGGGTATTACGCATGCGGCACTCTCAACCGAAAGCTTTATTTCGGCAGCATCATTCCAGGAAACTACTAAGGTATTAACTAATGCGGCAACAGAGGCAAGAGTAGATAGACTAATTGGTTTAAAGGAAAATGTTGTGATGGGACACTTAATTCCCGCTGGAACAGGTCTTAAAAAGTACCGTGAGATAATATTAACAGCTGATGAAGTACAAAATGTACCAGAAGATGAAGCTTTGGTTGTAGAAAAGGAAATAATATAAAGTAATTGTTAAAATAATAAACAGACTTGCTTGACAAATTAACTGATAATCAATAAATTTCAAGTCTGAATTTTTATCGAAAAGTAATTATTTCGGAGGATTTTACGTGCCAACAATAAATCAGTTGGTTAGAAAAGGAAGATTAGTTGTAACCTCAAAAAACAAAGCTCCGGCTTTGGACGCATGTCCGCAAAAAAGAGGAGTTTGTACAAGAGTTTATACAACTACGCCGAAGAAACCAAATTCGGCACTTCGCAAGGTTGCAAGAGTTCGTCTCACAAATCATATTGAAGTTACTGCTTATATCCCGGGAGAAGGACACAATTTACAAGAACACTCAATTGTTCTTATTAGAGGCGGCAGAGTTAAGGATTTACCCGGCGTGCGCTATCACATTATTAGAGGTACATTGGATACAAGCGGTGTGGAAGATCGTAAAAAGAGTCGTTCTAAATATGGAACCAAAAAACCTAAAGCAAAATAGACTGATATGAGAAAGAAAAGAGCAGAAAAAAAATACTTAAAACCAGATCCAAAATTCAATGATATTCTGGTTTCAAAATTTATGAACTACATTATGTTGCATGGCAAAAAATCTACCGCCAGAACTATAATTTATGACAGCTTCGATATTATTGAGCAGAGAACTAAAAAACCTGCTCTAGAAGTATTTAAAAAAGCGGTTCAAAATGTTCAACCTCTCGTTGAAGTGAGAAGCAGAAGAGTTGGGGGTGCCACGTATCAAGTTCCAATGGAAGTTCGCCCTGAGAGAAGAGTTGCTCTTGCGTTTCGCTGGATTAAAAACTACGCCAGAGATAGAAAAGATAAATCAATGGCTCTAAAAGTTGCCGCAGAATTGATTGCCGCTTCAAATGGTGAAGGTTCTTCAGTTAAAAAGAAAGATGACACACATAGAATGGCTGAAGCAAATAAAGCTTTTGCCCACTTTAAATGGTAAGAAAGGGAATATAATTTTAGATGTCGAAAAGAGTTGACATAGATAAAGTAAGAAACATTGGTATTATGGCGCACATTGATGCCGGTAAAACTACTACAACCGAAAGAATTTTATATTATACCGGTAAATTGCATAGAATGGGTGAAGTACATGATGGCGCCGCTACTATGGATTGGATGGAGCAGGAAAAAGAACGCGGGATTACTATTACTAGTGCGGCTACTTCTACTTCGTGGCGCGATCATCAAATAAATATAATTGATACTCCAGGTCACGTTGATTTTACTGTTGAAGTTGAACGATCTTTAAGAGTTCTTGATGGCGCTATAGCTTTGTTTTGTGCAGTTGGCGGTGTTGAACCCCAGTCTGAAACAGTTTGGCGTCAAGCTGATAAATATGGTGTGCCAAGAATTGCATTTGTTAATAAAATGGATAGAATTGGAGCTGATTTCTTTCATGCAGTTCAGATGATGAGAGAAAAATTGGCTGCTAACGCTGTTCCGATTGTTGTTCCTGTTGGAGAAGGTGATATTTTTGTTGGTATCATCGATCTTATGAGTATGAAAGCAAGAATGTTTCATGAAGATACGCAAGGAATGACCTTTGATGATGTGGAGATTCCTGCCGATTTATTGCCGATAGCTCAGAAATACCGTACTCAAATGTTGGAAGCTGTGTCTGATGTTGATGATTCTTTACTAGAGAAATATTTGGAAGGTAAAGAGATCTCTACAGAAGAGGTTAAGAATGTTCTCCGTTTGGCCACTGTTCAATCTAAAATTATCCCGGTATTGTGTGGTTCATCATTCAAGAACAAAGGCGTTCAAATGTTACTTGATGCCGTAATCGATTTCTTACCTTCCCCCTTGGATTCGGGTAATTTGGTTGCGCATCATATACATAAAAATGATCATGTTGAAAGAAAAATTAGTGAAAAAGAAAAGTTTACTGCTTTAGCATTTAAAGTAATGACCGATCCTTATGTTGGAAAACTTACATTTATTAGAGTTTACAGTGGCGTATTAGATAGTGGTTCATACATTTTCAATTCTGTATCAAATAGAAAAGAGAGAGTTGGTCGTGTCCTGCAAATGCATGCTAACCACAGAGAAGATTTAGAACAAATTAGGGTTGGTGATATAGCCGCGGTTGTTGGATTAAAACACACACGTACCGGCGATACACTTTGTTCAGAGGATGATCCGATTATTTTAGAAAAAATGATCTTCCCCGAGCCGGTTATTCAGATTGCAATTGAACCAAAGACTAAAGCTGATCAGGATAAATTGTCGGATGCTTTAACGAAATTATCCGACGAAGACCCAACATTTAAAGTTAAAGTTGACGATGAAACAGGCCAAACTTTGATTAGTGGAATGGGCGAATTACATCTTGAGATATTGGTTGATAGAATGAAAAGAGAGTTTAAAGTTGAAGCAAATGTTGGTAAACCTCAAGTTGCTTATCGAGAAACCATTTCCAAATCGGTTAAAGCTGAAGGTAAATTTGTTAAACAGTCTGGTGGGCGAGGGAAGTATGGCCATGTATATATTGAATTTACACCTAACGAACCAGGTAAAGGTTTTGAGTTTGAGAATGCAATTGTCGGTGGTTCTGTTCCAAAAGAATATATAAATCCAGTATTGCACGGTTTAGAAGAAGCCATGAGAAATGGTGTACTTGCAGGTTTCCCGGTTGTAGATATAAAAGCAAAATTATACGATGGTTCGTATCACGATGTTGATTCTGATGAAATTTCATTTAAAGTTGCTGCCTCAATGGCTTTTAAGCAGGGTGCGTTAAAAGCTAGTCCAATCTTGCTTGAACCAATAATGAGTGTTGAGGTCACAACCCCTGAGGAATATCTTGGCGATGTGATGGGTGATTTAAACTCAAGAAGAGGAAAAATTGAAGGATTTAATTCCCGCAAAGATGCTCAAGTAATTAAAGCTATGGTGCCTCTTGCCCAAATGTTTGGATACGCAACAACGTTACGATCGATGACTCAAGGTAGAGCAATTTATTCGATGCAGTTTTCACACTATAATGAAGTACCTAAATCTGTTGCGGAAGAGATTACAGAAAAAACACAAGCTAAGAAGTCATCAGTTTAAGAAAAATAAATAATCTAAAAAAAGAAAATAAAACACATTAAGGAGAGTATTTAAGATGGCAAAAGAAAAATTTGACCGTAGTAAACCTCACGTAAATATAGGTACTATCGGACACGTAGACCATGGTAAAACTACTCTTACTGCAGCCATCACCATGGCATTAGCTAAAAAAGGCTTATCACAAGTAAGAACATTTGACTCAATTGATAATGCTCCTGAAGAAAGAGAAAGAGGTATTACAATTGCAACTGCTCACGTTGAGTATTCTACTGCTAATAGACATTATGCTCACGTTGACTGTCCTGGTCACGCCGATTATGTAAAGAATATGATCACCGGTGCTGCTCAAATGGACGGCGCTATATTAGTAGTTGCGGCTACAGACGGTCCTATGCCACAAACTCGCGAACACATTCTTCTTGCTCGTCAAGTAGGTGTACCGAGAATTGTAGTTTTCTTGAATAAAGTTGATATGATGGATGACGCAGAATTGATCGATTTAGTTGAAATGGAATTAAGAGAATTGTTGACTAAATATGAATTCCCTGGTGACGATATTCCGATTATCCGCGGTTCCGCACTTCATGCATTAGATGCGGGTGCTGCTGGCGCAGATCCTTCAGATGAAAGATATAGCTGTATTTGGGAACTTATGGATGCAGTTGATAGCTATGTTCCAATACCAGAAAGAAGTGTTGATAAACCATTCTTGATGCCGGTTGAGGACGTATTCTCAATTACAGGTCGTGGAACTGTTGCTACAGGTAGAGTTGAAAGAGGAAGTGTAAGATTATCAGAAGAAATTGAGTTGATTGGTTTAGGAATGCACAAGAAAACAGTTGTTACCGGTATCGAAATGTTCCGTAAGGAATTAGATTCAGCTATGGCTGGTGATAATGCTGGTATTTTAATGCGTGGTATTGATAAAAAAGAAATTGAAAGAGGAATGGTTCTTGCTAAAACTGGTTCTATTACTCCTCATAAAGTGTTCGAAGGTGAAGTTTATATCTTGTCAAAAGAAGAAGGTGGAAGACATACACCATTCTTTAATGGTTACAGACCTCAGTTCTATTTTAGAACAACAGACGTAACTGGTGTTGCCTCATTACCAGAAGGAACAGAAATGGTTATGCCTGGCGATAACGTGAGATTAAGAGTTGAACTTATTGCAGAAATCGCTATGGAAGAAGGTTTACGTTTTGCTATCCGCGAAGGTGGTAGAACAGTTGGTGCTGGTGTTGTAACAAAGATTATATCATAATAAGTATTTAAGAAGGGACTTATCGGTAAGAAAGTCCCTTCATTATGTTGAACAAGGAGAATAGAAAAAGTGCCCGGTCAAAAAATAAGAATCAAGTTAAAATCATACGATCATATATTGATTGATAAATCGACTGAAAAGATTATTAAAACCGTTAAAAGTACTGGTGCTGTTGTATCCGGACCAATTCCGCTGCCAACACGCAGAACAGTATTTACTGTTTTAAGATCCCCTCACGTGGATAAAAAATCGAGAGAACAATTCGAGATTAGGGCTCACAAAAGAATTATTGATATTCATAATTCAAACAATAAAACTGTTGACGCGCTTAGCAAATTGGAAATTCCCGCTGGCGTTGATATAGAGATTAAGTTATAGGAATTAAACAAATGCCTGGCTTGATAGCAAAAAAATTAGGAATGACCAACATATTTTCGGAAGACGGTAAAGTGATTCCGGTAACAGTTCTTGAAGCTGGTCCTTGCAGCATTTATGCAATAAAAACCAAGGATAATGATGGTTACGAAGCATTACAACTTGGCTTTGGTGAAAAAAAGTTGAAAAAGGTTAACAAAGCTCAAAGCACTGTTTTCGAAAAATTGAACATGAAAGCTCCGGTTTTTTTACAGGAGTTCAGAAATTTTGAGATTGCTCAATTTAAGGTTGGTGATGAGATTAAAGTTGACTTATTCCAAGTTGGTGATAAAGTAAAAGTTTCCGGTAAAACCAAAGGAAAAGGTTTTCAGGGTGTAATGAGGAGACATAACTTCGGCGGCGTTGGCGGTACTACTCACGGTCAAAGTGATAGATTAAGAGCTCCCGGTTCTATTGGTTCAAGTTCATATCCTTCAAGAGTTTTTAAGGGACAACGGATGGCTGGTAGAATGGGTTACGAAAATGTTACTATTAGTAACTTAAAAGTTGTAAAAGTTTTATCAGATAAAAATGTTATTATGGTGAAAGGAGCTATACCTGGCTCAATTAATTCAATTGTTGCAATCAACAAATAAGATTTCGAAAAATGAAATTAGAAGTTTATAAAACAGACGGATCGAAAAGCGGCGAAACAGTAGAACTCTCAAAAGAAATTTTTGAGATTGAACCTAACGACCACGTTATCTACTTAGCTGTTAAAGCATTTTTAGCCAATCAGCGACAAGGAACACACAAAGCTAAGGAAAGAAGTGAAGTTAGCGGCGGTGGAAAAAAACCTTGGAAGCAAAAAGGAAGAGGTGGTGCCCGTGCGGGTACTACTAGATCCCCACTTTGGGTTGGCGGTGGTTCAATTTTTGGACCAAAACCAAGAGATTACAGACAAAAAATTAATAAAAAGGTCTCTGCACTTGCACGTAAGTCTGCTCTCTCTTATAAAGCAAAATCAAACCAAATTATTTTGGTTGAGGATTTCAACTTTGAGGGACCTAAAACTAAGAAGTTTAGCGATTTGCTCAGCTCTCTTAATTTGAAGGGAAAGAAGACTTTACTTTTAACAAATGGTAATCTTCCTAATGTTTATAAATCGGGAAGAAATATTGAAAAAGTAAATATTCTTGAAGCTAATAATGCTTCTGCTTACGACTTACTGAATAACCAAATTCTTTTGGTTCAGAAAAGCGCAGTTAATCTTTTAGAAAGCTCATTAAATTAAAAGTGGTTAAAAAATGAAAAGCGTTCTCATACGACCCTTAATAACAGAAAAAATGACGGCAATAACCGGTAAATTTCCAAGCAAATTTGGATTTATAGTAGATATAGATTCCAATAAAATTGAAATTGCCAAAGCTGTTAAAGAAAAATTTAATGTTGATGTGGTTGCGGTTAATACTGTTAGATATAAAGGGAAATCAAGAACACAATTTACCCGTAGAGGTAGATTTGTAGGTAGAACAGCAAAATTCAAAAAAGCTGTTATTACATTAAAAGAAGGTCAAACAATCGATATTTTTGGTCAAGCATAGTACTTGGAGCTTAAATTAAATGGCAATTAGAAAATTAAAACCAAATACTCCCGGAACCCGCTTTATGAGTATCTCCTCATTTGAAGAGATCACAAAAGATACTCCGGAAAAATCTCTTACCGCTCCTATTAAAAAATCGGGTGGAAGAAATAATCTTGGTCGTGTTACTTCACGCCATAGAGGCGGCGGGCATAAGAGAAATTACAGAATAATTGATTTCAAAAGAAATAAACCGGGTGTTCCAGCTAAAGTATTCTCAATTGAATATGATCCTAATAGAACATCAAGAATTGCTCTTTTGCATTATGCGGATGGTGAAAAAAGATATATTCTTGCTCCAAACGGTTTAAAAGTTGGTGATCAAGTTATGTCTGGTTCTGGTTCTGAAATTAAAGTTGGAAACGCATTACCAATAAAGGAATTACCAGTTGGCTCTTTTATTCATAATGTGGAATTAAAACCTGGTAAAGGTGGTCAGTTAGGTAGATCAGCTGGAACAGCAATACAACTGATGGCAAAAGAAGGAAAATTTGCACAGTTAAAAATGCCCTCTGGTGAAGTAAGAATGGTTAGCGTTACATGTTTAGCTACTTATGGTACTGTGGGAAATTCCGATCATGAAAATATAAGTTTAGGTAAAGCTGGTAGAAGTAGATGGAAAGGTATTAGACCTCACGTAAGAGGTGTTGCTATGAACCCAGTAGATCACCCAATGGGTGGTGGAGAAGGTAAAACTTCAGGTGGCGGTCATCCAGTCTCACCTTGGGGTCAAAAAGCTAAAGGGTTGAAAACTAGAAAAAGAAAAAACCCAACTAACAAACTCATTATTAAGAGAAGAAAATAGTTAGAGAATAAAAATGCCAAGATCAGTTAAAAAAGGTCCCTTTGTAAGTGTTAAATTGTTAAAGAAAGTAACAGAACTTAATGATCGTAATCAAAAAAAGATTATTAAAACCTGGAGCCGTACAAGTACAATTACACCCGATTTTGTAGGACACACAATTGCAGTTCACAACGGAAATAAGATGATCCCTGTTTATGTTTCAGAAAACATGGTAGGTCATAAATTAGGGGAATTTGCTCCAACAAGAATTTTTAGAGGGCATCCCGGAACTAAAGCTGAAAAAGCATCTAAAGTAAAGTGATATTGAGGAATGATAATGGAAGCTAGAGCAATTCATAAATACATCGGAACTTCACCTCGCAAAATGCGTTTGGTTATTGATTTGATTAGAGGTAAATCCGTTGATCAGGCTATTGAAATATTACACTTTTCTCCTAAGCATCCTTCAAAAGACGCCGAAAAAGTGTTGAGATCCGCTGTTGCAAATTTGATGAATAAAGATGATAACGCTAAGCATGATGTTGCAGAGTTGTTTGTTAAGGAGGCTTTTGTAAATCAAGGTCCTACTGTAAAAAGAATTTCGCCTGCTCCAATGGGCAGAGCTTATAGAATAAGAAAAAGATCAAACCACGTTACAATAGTTGTAGCAACAAAAAAGTAATCGGAGGAAATTTTGGGTCAGAAGACTAATCCAATTGGTTTAAGAGTAGGTATTATTCGTGGCTGGGATTCAAACTGGTACGAAAATAAAAGTTACGCAACTAAGCTTGTTGAAGACAAAAAGCTCAGAGCATATGTTAGAAAAAGATTGCAGAATGCAGGTATTTCTTCGATTATAATTGATCGTACCTCTAAAAACATAATATTAACTATTCACACTTCTCGACCTGGTGTGGTAATTGGTAAAAGTGGAAAAGAGATAGCTCAGATCGAACAAGAATTAAAACAGGTGACTGATAAAGAAGTTAAGATTCAGATTACAGAGATTAAAAGACCAGAATTAGATGCTTTTCTAGTTGCCGAAAATATTTCAAAGCAAATTTCGGGTAGAATTTCTTTCAGAAGAGCAATGAAACAATCCATTACATCGGCAATGAGAATGGGTGCTGAAGGCATAAGAATTATGTGTGCCGGCAGATTGGGCGGTGCTGAAATGGCTCGTACTGAACAATATAAAGAAGGTAGAATTCCTTTGCATACACTCCGTGCAGATATTGACTATGGTACTGCTACTGCTCATACAATTTATGGCGCAATAGGTATTAAAGTTTGGATTTGCCGCGGTGAAATTTTAGGTAAACGTTTATCAGAATAATGAGTTTTAGGAGTATTTCTAATGTTAATGCCAAATAGAGTAAAATTTCGACGTGCACACAGAGGCAGAAGAACCGGTAAAGCTACAAGAGGTCATTTAGTTGCTTTTGGTGATTATGGTTTAAAAGCTATGGAACCTGCCTGGATTACAAGCAGACAAATTGAAGCTTGTCGCGTTGCGATCTCACGTCAAATGAAAAGAGATGGAAAATCGTGGATCAGAATTTTCCCCGATAAACCAGTGACCAAAAAACCACTTGAAACAAGAATGGGTAAAGGTAAAGGTGCTCCAGAATTTTGGGTAGCTGTTGTTCACCCTGGAAGAATAATGTTTGAAGTTTCGGGTGTTGATAAAAAAACGGCGCATGATGCTTTAATTCTTGCCGCTCATAAATTACCAATTAAAACAAAAATTGTTCAAAGACCCGACTTAGAATCATAAAAAGGCATAAGCAAAAATGAAGATTTTCGAAATTAGAGAAATGTCAACCGAGGAAATTCAGAAAAGAATCCTTGAAGAAGAAAAAAATTTGGTTGATTTAAGATTCCAAAAAGAATTAAAAAATTTAACTAACACTGCAAAGTTACGCTTGACTCGTAAAGATATTGCCAAGATGAGAACTATCTTGAAAGAAAGAGAATTGCAGGCAGCAAAAACCTCAAAGGATAATAAATAAGGAGTTTTCGAGTTCCAATGGAGAAACGAAGTTTAAGAAAAATTAAGATTGGCACTGTTGTAAGCAATAAAATGCAGAAAAGTATAATAGTTGCCATCGAAAGACGCGTAGCTCACTCAATCTATAAAAAATATTTTAAGAAGACTACTCGTTTAATGGCCCATGATGAAGAGAATGCTTGCAGTATTGGAGATGTAGTTAAAATTATGGAATCTCGACCATTGAGCAAAAGAAAAAAATGGCGCTTGGTTGAAGTAATTGAAAAAGCCAAGTAAAAAAGTTTGATGAGGAGCAGAGTATAATGGTACAAGAAGAAACCAGATTAGTTGTAGCCGATAATTCCGGCGCAAAAAAAGTGGCATGCATCAGAGTTTTGGGCGGTAGTAACCGACGTTATGCAAGCCTCGGCGACATAATTGTTGTCAGCGTTAAATCGGCAATTCCTGGCGGCGGAATTAAAAAAGGGGAAGTTAGCAAAGCCGTTATTGTTCGCACTAAAAAAGAAGTTAGAAGAAATGACGGTTCGTATATCCGTTTTGATGAAAATGCTGCTGTGCTCTTGAATGCTCAGGGCGAACCAAGAGGTTCTCGTATTTTTGGGCCCGTTGCAAGAGAACTTAGAGATAAAAAATTTATGAAGATAATTTCTCTGGCTCCAGAGGTTTTATAAGGATAGTTCAAAATGAAGATTAAAAAAAATGACACTGTAATTGTTATCTCCGGAAACTATAAAGGAAAAACCGGTAAAGTATTAAAGGTTTTCCCTCAAGAAAATAGAATGATAATTGAAGGAGTTAATATCCGGAAACGACATACCAAGCCAAATCAGAAAAGTCCTCAAGGCGGTATTGTTGAAAAAGAAGCTCCAATTAATGCTTCAAATGTTATGATTCTTGATCCAAAAACAAATGAAGCTACAAGAATTGGCGCAAAAATTATTGTTGATGATAAATCCGGTAAACAAAGAAGTGTTAGAATAAGCAAATCAAGCGGCGAAATGCTTGGCTAATAATTAAGGGTTCATAATGGCAAAAGAACAGAAACAACCAAAAGAGAAAAAAGCAAAAGTTGACGAATCTCAGAAAGCTCAGAAATCGGATTTTAAGAGAGTGAAGGTTCCAGCTAGATTAAAAGAAAAATACGCTAAAGAGATTGTTCCAAAGTTAAAAGAACAATTTGGCTATAAAAGTATTATGCAAGTGCCAAAACTTTCCAAAATAGTTGTTAATATGGGAGTTGGCGACGCGGTTCAAGATTCTAAAATATTAGAAGAAGCAGTTCGAGATCTCGAAACTATTACCGGCCAAAAAGCTTCTATTCGTATCGCTAAGCAATCAATCTCAAATTTTAAACTTCGCGAAGGAATGAAGATTGGCGCTAAAGTTACTTTGAGACGCGAATCGATGTATGAGTTTCTTGATAGATTAGTTTCTTTAGCTTTACCACGTGTACGCGACTTTAGAGGGGTTTCGGATAAATCATTCGACGGTAGAGGCAATTATACACTTGGAATAAAAGAACAAATTATATTCCCCGAAATTAATGTTGATAAAGTTACCAGAATTTTAGGAATGGATATTACTTTCGTAACAACTGCGGTATCTGACAAGGAAGCATTTGAGTTATTGACAGCTTTCGGATTACCGTTTAGAAAAAAAGAAATTAACTAAAGGGAAATTATGGCAAGAAAGAGTTTATTAGCTAGAGAAATTAAAAAAGCTAAAATGAATGAAAAGTTTGCTCAAAAAAGAGCAGAATTAAAAAAAGCTGGCGATTACGATGCTCTTCAATTGTTACCTCGTAATTCCATGACTGTGCGTTTGCATAATCGTTGTGAAATGACCGGCAGACCCAGAGCATATTATAGAAAATTCGGTGTTTCCCGTTTAGTACTTAGAGAAATGGCATTGCGCGGCGAAATTCCCGGTCTAAAAAAAGCAAGTTGGTAATAAGAGGAGATTATTAAATGCCCACTACCGATCCGATTTCAGATTTTTTAACTAGAATTAGAAATGCTGTTAAAGCCAAAAAGAAATTTGTTGATATTCCATCTTCAAAAATGAAGGTTGGCTTAGCCGAAATCTTAAAAAATCATCATTTTGTTAAAGATTTTGTCATTCTGGAAGATAATAAACAAAATATATTGAGAGTTAATCTTAAATATATTCAAGGTGTTCCTTCTATCACCGGAATGAGAAAGATTTCAAAACCTGGTTTAAGACAATATACCGGTAAAGATAAATTACCGCGTGTTTATAATGGATTAGGAATTGCAATTCTTTCTACTCCAAAGGGTTTGCTTACCGATAAACAAGCAAAAAATGAAGGTGTAGGCGGAGAAGTTGTCTGCTACGTTTGGTAAAAAATTTTACGAGGTAAAATAAAGTGTCACGTATAGGAAAAAAACCAATTAAATTGTTAAAAGATGTCTCCATTTCGAGAAGTGGCGATGTTCTTAAAGTAAAAGGAAAACTTGGCGAACTTCAAATGAAGGTTCACCCAAATATAACTGTAAAGGTTGAAGGGGAAGAAATTATTGTTACCCGTCCCGATGATACTAAAGAGAATAGGGCATTACATGGGTTAACCAGAGCGCTTCTTCAAAACTTAGTTATTGGTGTTACTGAAGGTTTTCAAAAATCGCTTGATATAGTTGGCGTTGGTTATAAAGCAGAATTGAAAGGAACAGCTGTTCTTTTTAACTTAGGTTTTTCTCATCCAATTTATTTTATGCCTCCGGATGGAATTAAAATTGAGGTTCCTGCTCCAACTCAAATAAAAATATTTGGTAGCGATAAAGAACTTGTTGGGTTGGTAGCCGCTAAAATTAGATCATTGAAAAAACCTGAACCATATAAAGGCAAGGGTGTTAAATACAGCAACGAAGTAATAGTTCGCAAAGCTGGTAAGACCGCTGGTAAGTAATAGGAGATAGCAATGTTTAAGAAAGATAATCAAAGAAGAAATAGAAAAAGAATTAGAGTTCGTAAAAAAATATCGGGCGATACAATGCGTCCACGCTTAAGTGTATTCAGAAGCTTGAATCATATTTACGCACAATTGATTGATGATACAACTGGAAAAACAATTGCTGATGCTTCTTCTAAATCGAAAGAACTTGTTGAAGATATAAAGAGCTCTAAAGGTAAAATTGTAAAAAGTACTCTTGTAGGAAAACTTATTGCTAAAAGAGCTATTGAAAAGGGTGTAACTACAGCAGTTTTTGATCGCAGCGGTTATAACTATCATGGTAGAGTTAAAGCTGTAGCCGAAGGCGCACGCGAAGGCGGATTAAAAATTTAACGTTTGCCGGGTCGTCTAATGGCAGGACAACGCCCTTTGGAGGCGTCTGTAGAGGTTCGACTCCTCTCCCGGCAGCCAAAAAAAAACGTAAAACTTAGTTTGTAAATAAGGAGATTAAATTGAACTTCAAGCACAAAAAAGTATCGGGTCTTGAAAATCTTAAAGAAAAGATTGTTCATATCAATAGAGTTGCTAAGGTGGTTAAAGGTGGTCGTCGTTTCAGCTTTAATGCAATTGTTGTTGTTGGTGACGGTAATGGTCATGTTGGAGTTGGTTTAGGCAAGGCTAATGAGGTTACCGATGCGATTTCTAAAGGTGTTGACGATGCTAAGAAAAATGTATTTAGAGTTTCCATTGTTAAAGGAACAATTCCGCACCCGATAATTGGAAAATTTGGTGCTGGTGAAGTACTTTTAAAACCAGCTTCTCCCGGTACGGGGTTAATAGCTGGGGGCGGAGTGCGTGCAGTTTTAGAAGCTGCTGGTGTTCAGGATATTTTAACTAAATCACTCGGTTCTAGTAATCCTCACAACCAAGTAAAAGCAACTTTAAATGCATTATTAAATATTATCGACGCTCGTGCTATGGCTTCTAAAAGAGGTATCAAAGTATCCGAGTTGTTTAATCTGTAATAGGAAATTTTATGGCAAAAAAATTAAAAATAACCCAAGTTGGAAGTGTAATTGATAGACCGGTTCCTCAAAAAAGAACTATTGAGGCCTTAGGTTTATCTAGACCAAATCGTTCAGTTGTTAAAAACGATTCACCACAAATAAGAGGTATGATTAATAAAGTATCTCATTTGGTAAAAGTAGAAGAAATCGACGAATAAGAGGACTAAATGGATATTCTCAGTAATTTAAAACCTGCAAAAGGTTCACACAAAAAAGTTAAAAGAATTGGTCGCGGTGAAGGTTCACAACATGGTGGAACTGCAACACGTGGAGAAAACGGTCAACGTTCACGCGCTGGTGCAAAGTTTAGAGCTTGGTTTGAAGGTGGTCAAATGCCTCTCCAACGCCGTGTACCAAAAAGAGGGTTTCATAGCCCGTTCAGAGTTGAGTATCAAGTTGTTAATTTGAGCAATCTTCAAAAATTGGCTGATAATAAGAAAATTGAAGATGGGTTAGTAAATGCAGTTGTTTTATATAAAAACGGGTTAATTTCTAAAGCTGCAGCCCCATACAAAATTCTTGGTAATGGTGAATTGACAGCTAAATTAACCGTTGAAGCAAATTCATTCAGCGCTTCAGCTAAAGAAAAAATTGAGTCGAACGGCGGATCCACTAAAGAGATTAAATTTTAATGGCTAATTTACAAGAAACTTTCCGTAATATTTTTAAGATTCATGAGCTACGACAAAGAATACTATACACTTTGGCTCTGCTCATAATTGTTAGAATTGGTTCACATATCACATTGCCAGGTATCGATGCTGCGCTGCTTTCATCGGCAACCGCAAATGCGTCATCCAATAATTTATTTGGTTTGTACGATTTATTTGTGGGTGGTGCATTTTCGAAAGCAGCTATCTTTGCACTTGGTATTATGCCTTACATTTCAGCTTCTATTATTTTGCAGATAGGTGGAGCGGTTGTTCCATATCTACAAAAACTTCAGAAAGAAGGAGAAGAAGGAAGAAAGAAATTAACGCAATTAACAAGATATGGCACCGTTCTAATTGCAACCCTAAATGCATGGGGTGTTTCCGTTCATTTGATGGGAATGCAGCACAATGGATTACCAGTTATACCAGAATTGGTTAGAGGTTTTGCTTGGCAAATGTCGGCTATAATCATTCTCGTTTCCGGTGTTATGTTTATAATGTGGATGGGTGAGCAGATTACCGAAAAGGGAATTGGTAACGGTATATCGATGATTATCTTCATAGGCATAATCGATAGATTCCCTTATGCAGTTTTAGATGAATACAGATTAATTGCTGCCGGTCAAAGAAATATTGTAATTGAAATTGTAATAGTTGCCCTTATGGTGCTAATTATTTCTGGAGTTATTTTAGTTACTCAAGGTACAAGAAGAATTCCTGTGCAATATGCAAAACGGGTTGTTGGACGTAAAGTGTATGGCGGTGTTACTCAATATATTCCTTTAAGAGTGAATACTGCGGGTGTAATGCCAATTATTTTTGCTCAATCAATTATGTTTGTTCCTCAAACACTGTTTTCATTTTTCCCGAATAATGAGTTTATAGGTACAATAGCTTCATATATCAGCTACGGCTCATTTACTTACGGGTTTACCGAAGCATTATTGATTGTCTTCTTCACTTATTTTTACACCGCTATTGCATTTAATCCGGTTGATGTTGCTGACAACATGAAAAAGCAGGGTGGATTTATTCCGGGCATTAGGCCAGGAAAACAGACTGCTGATTTTATCGACAATATTTTAACAAAGATCACTTTACCTGGATCTGTGTTCCTTGCAATCATTGCAATTCTGCCGGTATTCGTTTCTAAATTTGGTGTATCTCCAAGTTTTGCTTCATTCTTCGGTGGAACAAGTTTATTGATTGTTGTTGGTGTTGCTCTTGATACGTTACAACAAATTGAGTCACATTTACTAATGCGTCACTACGATGGTTTTATGAAGTCAGGTAAACTAAAGGGAAGAAGATAAAATAAAGATTGAAATTTGATACTGATTAAGACGAAAAAAGAGATTGATTTAATACGCGAAAGTTGTGAGATAGTTGCAGAGACACTACAGTTAGTAAAACGTTACGCCAAAGCAGGCGTTACAACATTGGAATTAGATAAGATTGCTGAAGATTATATCCGAAGCAATAATGGTCGTCCGGCATTCAAAGGATATTCGCAAGCCGGTTCAATAGATTTTCCGGGCACCATTTGTTCTTCAATTGATGATGAGGTTGTTCACGGTATTCCCGGCAACAGAGCTCTTGTAGAAGGTGAAATTCTTTCGGTGGATGTTGGTGTTGAAAAAAATAAATTTTTTGGAGACGCCGCAATATCTATAGCCATTGGCCAAATTTCGGAAGAGAAAAAAAAGCTGATGGATGTAACAGAGAAATCACTTTATCTCGGAATTGAAGCAGCAGTTCCTGAAAACCACGTTGGTGATATTGGATTTGCGATTCAACAATATGTTGAAGAGAATGGCTTTTCGGTAGTTAAAGATTTATGCGGTCATGGAGTTGGTAAACATTTGCACGAAGATCCGCAGATTCCAAACTATGGGAAGAAAAATACGGGAGCGCTGATTAAAAACGGAATGACGTTCGCAATCGAGCCGATGATTAACATGGGCTCATATAAAGTAATTGTAGCAGATGATGGCTGGACAGTATTAACTGCCGATGCTAAACCATCGGCTCATTTTGAGCATACAATTGCGATTATTGATGGTAAACCAGAAATTTTAACGAAGTGTTAATAAATAAATGGCTAAACAGGGTCCTATTAAAGTTGATGGTACAGTGACAGAAACGCTGCCCAATGCCCACTTCAAGGTTAAGCTTGAAAATGGCCACGAAATTCTTGCTCATATTTCTGGAAAAATGAGAATGCATTTCATCAAAATTTTAGTTGGAGATAAAGTAGCAATTGAACTATCCCCTTATGATTTGAATAAGGGCCGAATCACTTACAGATATAAATAGTGGAGTAGAAATGAAGGTAAGAGCTTCAGTAAAGAAATTATGCGAAAACTGTAAAATTATACGCAGAAAAGGTGTAGTTAGAGTTATATGCAAAAATCCAAAACATAAACAAAGACAAGGTTAAACTAGGAGGTTATAGATTGGCTCGTATTGCAGGTATTGACTTACCAAAACAAAAAAAAGCTTTCATCGGGTTAACTTATATTTTTGGTATTGGACCTAAAGTTTCCATGGATATTTTAACCAAAGCAAATGTTAATCCTGAGAAAAAAATATCAGAATTAACTGAAGAAGAGATTGCTAAAATTCGTTCTGTAATGACATCCGACTACAAAGTAGAAGGCGCACTCCGCAGTGAAGTTCAGCAAAACATTAAACGATTGATGGATATTGGGTGTTACAGAGGACTCCGTCATCGTAGAGGATTGCCAGCAAGAGGTCAAAGAACGAGAACTAATTCAAGAACCCGAAAAGGTAAACGTAAAACTGTAGCCGGTAAAAAGAAAGCACCGTCTAAGAAGTAATTAATCAATTTTATTTAGGAGTTTAGTTTTGGCTAAGGTAGTTAAAAAGACTAAAAAGAAAGTTCACGTTGATGCAGTAGGCGTAGCCCACATTAAAGCATCATTTAATAACGTGATTGTTACATTAACTGACATTTATGGCAATACAATTTCATGGTCATCGGCCGGTAAAAATGGATTTAAAGGTTCCAGAAAAAATACCCCATTTGCCGCACAAGTTACAGCCGAAGCCGCCGCGAAAGAAGCGCATGATCTCGGTTTAAGAAAAGTTGATGTTTTTGTTAAAGGACCGGGTGCAGGTAGAGAAGCCGCTATTAGAGCGATCAATACCGCCGGAATAGAAATTCTATCTATTAAAGATAGTACCCCTATTCCTCACAACGGTTGCAGACCACCAAAACGCAGAAGAGTTTAATAGGAGATATTTTAGATGGCAAGATATACTGGCCCAAGTTGCAAATTATGCAGAAGGGAAAAAACCAAATTATTCTTAAAGGGTACTAAATGTTTGTCTGAAAAGTGTCCGCTTGAAAAGAGAAATTATGCTCCTGGTCAGCACGGACAGAGCAGAAGATCCAAATTCTCAGAGTATGGCGTACAGTTGAGAGAGAAACAAAAAGTAAAAAGAATTTATGGTCTGCTCGAAACCCAATTTGAAAATTATTTTGAACATGCTAACAGACAAAAAGGTATTACTGGCGGAAACTTGATTAAACTTCTTGAAAGAAGATTAGATAATACTGTGTTTCGTTTAGGTTTTGCACCATCAAGAAAATCAGCTCGCCAATTAGTTCTTCACGGTCATTTTACCGTTAATGGCAAGTCTGTTGATATTCCATCATTTTCACTTTCGAGCGGCGATGTAATTGCTGTTTGTGAAAAAAGCAAAAAGATGGATATTATTCACAACTCTCTAAGAAGAACTAAAGATAATTTATACAACTGGTTGTCTGTTGATAAAGCTACACTTTCCGGTACTTTCTTAAGCGTTCCAGAAAGAGAAGAAATACCGTTAAATGCAAACGAACAGTTAATAGTTGAATTGTACTCTAAGTAATAAAAATTAAGAGGATACTAAATGAGCTATCCATTTATAAAAATGCCGGAATCAGTTGTATTAGATGAAGCGTCTAGCAATCTAAAGTTCGGTAGATTTGTGGTACAGCCCCTAGAAAGAGGTTTCGGTGTAACCTTGGGAAATGCTTTACGCCGTGTTATGTTATCATCCATTCCTGGTACCGCTATTGTCGGAGTTAAAATTGATGGTGTTCTTCATGAGTTTTCTACTGTTCCAGGTGTTGTTGAAGATATTACAGAAGTAATTCTAAATCTTAAAAAAGTTAGAATGAAACTCTCCAATAAAAAAACTCTCGGATGCGAAATTTCATTTTCAGGATCAAAAGAATTTAAAGCTGGCGATATCCAAAAATTTTGTCCCGATATAGAAATATTGAACCCAGATTTATTAATCGCTCGATTAAATGAAAATACAAAACTAAATATGGAATTAAGATTTGGCTCGGGCA
The DNA here is from genome assembly GCA_019638015.1 of Melioribacteraceae bacterium. Lineage (NCBI taxonomy): Bacteria > Pseudomonadati > Ignavibacteriota > Ignavibacteria > Ignavibacteriales > Melioribacteraceae > Melioribacteraceae bacterium. The sequence goes on from JAHBUP010000001.1 coordinate 1,421,278, forward strand.
AAGGTTATGTTCCGGGTAATGAGCAGAAAATTCCAGAAATGACAATTGGAATGATTCCGATTGACGCAATTTTTACCCCAATAGTTAATGTTCGCTACGATGTTGAAAATGTTCGTATTGGCGAAAGAAATGATTTTGAAAAATTGACTCTCGAAATTTCTACTGATGGTTCTATTCCACCTGAAGAAGCGCTTTCAACATCATCAAAGATATTGAAAGATCATATTCAGATGTTCATTAATTTTGATGCTGAACCGGAAGAAGAAAAAGTAGAAAATGAGAAAGATGCCGAATTTGAAAGAATCAAAAAAATATTAACAACAAGCGTTGATGATCTTGAATTAAGCGTTCGTTCACACAACTGCCTCAAAGCAGCTAATATTAAAACATTGGGTGATCTAGTTCGCAAAGATGAAAGCGAAATGCTGAAATTCAGAAATTTTGGTAGAAAATCACTCGCCGAATTACTTGAAATTGTGGATACACACGGTTTAGAATTCGGTATGGACGTTGATAAATACGTTAAAGATAAAGTAGATAATAACTAGTTATTTCCAGAAGGTTAAATAATGAGACATCGAGTCAAAGGTAGAAAATTAGGTAGAACTTCAAGTCATAGACTTGCAACACTTAGAGCGTTGGCAACTTCTCTTATAAAGCATAAAAAAATTAAAACTACTAGTGCCAAAGCAAAAGAATTAAGAACTTTTGTAGAGCCTCTAATTACAAAAGCTAAAACAGATTCTGTTCATAGCAGAAGAGTTGTTGCTGCACAAATTAATGATAGAGAAGTTTTAACAGAATTATTTGGAGAAGTAATTTCTAAAATTGGAGAAAGAGCTGGCGGTTATACCCGAGTAGTTAAATTGGGACAAAGAAAAGGGGATGGAGCTGAACTTTCAATAATTGAACTTGTGGATTTCAGTGGTATAATTAAACCTAAAGCCGCTAAAAAAGCTAAAGCTGAAAAGCCGGATGCAGATACTGAAACTGCAGAAGTGAAAGAAGAAAAACCGGCAAAAAAAGCTGCAGCTAAACCGAAAAAAGAAAAAGCAGCCACTCCTAAGGTGAAGAAAGAAAAAGCACAATCGAAGCCAAAGAAAACTACTTCAAAAGCTTCAATGCCAAGAAAAACGGAAAAATAAGTTCACATAACTTTCGATAAGGAAAAGAGTAATTGGAAACGGTTACTCTTTTTTTATTTTATGAAAAACATTGAGTTCGTTAAAGCTGTTTACAGCTTAAAAGAAATACCAAAAAATCAGTTGCCCGCGCTTGTATTGTGCGGGAGATCGAATGTTGGCAAATCTTCATTCATCAACTCCATCTTTAATGGTACAGTCGCCAAAACTTCATCCCAACCGGGTAAAACAAGATCATTAAATTATTATCTGGTTGAAAAGAAATTTTACATTGTGGATTTACCCGGATTTGGTTACGCTAAAGTTTCTAAAGCCGAAAGAGATAAATGGCAAAAACTGATTACAGATTACTTCAGCACAAATGAGAATATAAAACTGGCTTTTCACCTTATTGATTCGCGCCATCATCCTACCGATCTAGATATTTTACTTCACGATTTTATTCGTTCAAGAGATATTGCCTATTGTACAATTCTAAATAAAATTGATAAGTTAAATCAATCTGAACTTAGTAAGGTCAAAAAGGAAGTTATTGAATATTTCCCCGAACTGTTAGTCGGTGAGAATCTTTTTACCTATTCTGCAATAAAAGGGACTGGTAAAAAAGAGGTAGTAAAACATATCGTTTCTCTCTTCATGTAATGAATTTAGTCCAAAACTTTAGTATTATTGAGCACTTTTTAATTAATTATCTTTTTAAAAACCGGCATTAATATTAATGGGTACTACTGAAAAATATAAGAGAAGAATACTTACTTTTTTAGCAATTCCTCTTTTATTGGTTATTCCCTTCTTAACTGATGATCTCATGCTTCGTATAATTTCCGCGGTTCTACTAATTGTATATGTTGGATTTATTATTTTCTTACGACGCGATTCCCACGATGAAAGTCCGATTGAAATGGAACATTATCCCAATGATTACAAAGAACAGAAATTAGTTTCAGTGGAGGAATTTGAAACTGATTTGGGGGAAGATTTCAAAATAATTTCTAAAAATAAAAACATAGAAATATTAACTTCAGAAACTATTGGTTCTGTTTCGGGGCGTACTACAAGAGATATATTAATTCCATCCGATTTCAAAGAAACTTTTGAGAAAATAGTTAATGAGGAAATTCCTGCAGATATTAATCATGACGAGCAATTTGGTTTTGTGATTGAGAAAATTCTTAAAGTAATTCAGGAAGCCTATACCGCTCATACTGCGGCATTTTTTTGGTACAATAAAAATAAAAATAGATTGACACTTGATAAATTTCAGAGTGCAACCACAAAAATATCAAACCGGAAATTCCAAATTGAGGATGATGTTCTAGGAAAAATTGTGGAAAAGGAGGAACCCGAATTATTAACCGATATTTCCACGAATGCTGAGCGTGATGTTATTCGGTATTACTCGGAACCAATAGGAATTAAAAGTTTTGTGGGTGTTCCAATGTTTTACGGAAAAGCCTTGACCGGGGTAATAATTCTTGATTCAAAGCAGGGGGATGCATTTGGCATTGAACAGGTTTATTCATTGGGGAGAATTGCGCGTGTTATTTCTATAATCATTTCTCTATTTGAAGAGAAGTTTGCTGAGACTCAAGCCGAAAAACGCCTCAATACTCTCGTTGATATTTTAGGGCATGATAAGGATTTTGAAAATGAAAGTGATATTTATTCGCTTATTGAGAAATCGGTTGCGGGATTAATCGATTGGGATGTATTTACACTTGTCGCTTTTTCGGCTAATGAAAATAAATTTAAGACCGCGAAAATTATGAATAAAACGTCGCTTAAATATGTTGGTGAATATCTGGATATTGATTTACAAACCAGTTTAGTTGGGAAATGTATTTTAAGTGGTATGCCTGTAAAAATTGATGATACTTCTAATTTAGAAATCCCAAGATTCTCCAAAAATGAGGATGTGAGTTTCGATGGATCATTTTTAACTATACCGTTAATTTATGATGGTCAAAACTATGGGGTGTTGTGTTTTGAGAGTCTCAAAAAAAATGTTTATTCTAATAATGAAATAAACTATCTAAAAAACGCTACAAAATTATTTGCGCTGCGTATTCATTCATTCTCAACAATAAATATTTTAAAAGGTTTGTTGAGTGTTGATGTTGAAACCCGTGTGCTTAATCTCGATTCATTTATTGAGCGTTTTACAATTGATATCGTTAGAAGTAAGGAAATAGGATTGCCTGGAGCGCTTGCGTTAATTCAGATAGATGAATTTCTTGAGCAGGAAACTCTATTTGAATCGGATCCGTTTCCAAAAGTATTAAAATCGATTGCTGAAACAATTTCTGATGAGATAACTCCCCTTACTTTAATGGGGAGATTAAGCACTAGAATATTTGCTGTTTTCTTTTTTAACACATCACCTAAAGAAGCATTTCTATGGGCCGAAAAATTAAGAATAAAAATAGCCCGTAAGCATATAGCAGTGGTCTCTAAACAAACTTCATTTACAGTTTCAATAGGGGTTGCTGCCACCACCAATAAATCGGATGTGCAGGATATAATGTTGAGCGCTGAAATGGCGTTGAAAAAAGCCCTTGAAGGGGGCGGCAACAGTGTAAAGAGTACAAGTTAACCGTGAATAATTTTATAATTGTAATATTAGATGGGGTCGGAATTGGGGAATTACCCGATTCGGCAAATTATAATGATCTCGGAAGTAATACTCTCTCAAACATGGCAAATTATGTCGGTGGTTTGAATCTTCCAAATCTTCAAAAACTTGGACTCGGAAATATATATCCAATCAAAGGTATCGAACCGGTAAAATCACCATTAGCCTCATTTGGTAAATTAGCCGAAGTTTCACTGGGTAAAGATTCAACCTCTGGGCATTGGGAAATTGGCGGATTAAATTTCTCTCAAGAATTTCCTTACTACCCAAATGGATTTCCGAAAGAACTCATCAATAAATTTTTGGAACTTACCGGCGAAAAAGGAATACTTGGGAATTGCACCGCATCAGGCACTCAAATAATTGAGGAATTAGGGGCAGAACATATTAAAACGAAATTCCCAATTGTCTACACTAGTGCCGATTCTGTGTTTCAGATAGCCGCACACGAAGAGATAATTCCAATAGATAGACTTTATGAAATATGCCAAATCTCCCGCGATCAGGTTCTTATCGGAAAAGATGCAGTCGGCAGAATAATAGCTCGTCCTTTTATAGGTGAGCCGGGCACTTTTTCAAGAACAACAAACCGAAAAGATTTTTCTCTCGATCCGCCATCTCCTACAATTCTTGATTTTGCGTTATTGCACAGTATTGACACTTACGGCATTGGCAAAATAAATGACCTATTTAATTACCAAGGAATAAAACATCAAATAAAAACCAAGTCGAATTTAGAGGGAATTGAAAAAATTATTGAAGTAGCAAAGACCGCTAAAAATTCGTTGATAATGGTTAATTTGGTTGATTTTGACGTTTATTATGGTCACCGAAATGATCCGGTTGGCTTTCATAATGCATTGCAAGAATTTGATAAGAGATTGCCGGAGATACTTGATTCGATTGATGAAACTGATAAAATTATATTTACAGCCGATCATGGGAATGACCCGACAGATATCAGCACCGATCATACTCGTGAATATGTTCCTTTATTGTTTTATCAAAAGGGAATTATAGGAAAAAATTTAGGCGTTAGAGATACATTTGCCGATATTGCCCAAACCGCCGCTCATTTCTTTCAAATTAATAATAACTTATCAGGTAAGAGTTTCCTGAATGAGTAATATAAGTTTTAATAAATCGAGAGAATGGTTAATTCAGGAAATTAGTAAAAGGCAGCTAATGCCTGTAGAAGTAACTAAAAAGTTATTGGACGTAAAAGGAAAACTTAAAAAGACTTCATTTGCGAAAAGATTGCATGAAAAAACCGGCTGGTTATGAATTTTTTTTGGAAACTGATATTTTAGCCGGTCATCTTTTACACAATAAAGCTGATGAATTTTCTGATTTAGAAATGGCTCTAATTTTAGGCAAATGTTTTACTTCAGTAATTAATATTTCGGAATTATATTTTGCTGCCGGATCTAAAAAACAAAAATGTGAAATTGATAATTTGGTTTATGGTCTAACTGTACTGGGAATTCATTCCCGTTACGGTTTGAACATTTCAGATTTTTTTGATAAAGTTGCAACCATGCGTGACGCGTTAATATGTTCTTTTGTTAAAAATAATAAACTGCCAATTTTAACTGATGATAAAAAACGTTTTAAAAAAAGCGGCTTAGAAATCATCACATCAAAAGAGTTAAGAGGAATATTTGATACTCGGAAAAGTGATTGGGACAGTATGGTCAACAAGGAAAGATGAAAATCTTGTTGGTTCAAAATTTTTAATAGTTCGCCATCTTGATCTCGAATATAAAATGAAAGATTCAACGGTTATAGCGGTTGATTCTGTTGGAGCTGGTGTTGGCGAAGTAGTTTTAGTTGCAACTGGCAGTTCTGCCCGCCAAACAAACTTTACTAAAAATAAGCCTATCGATGCCGTTATAATGGCTATTGTTGATAAACTTGACATATCCGTAAAATAGCGGGCGAGCAAATGTATCTAGCACGAGTTATTGGTACAATTTGGGCAACCAGAAAATATGAAACGCTCAAGGGTTATAAAATGCAGTTCATTCAGCCATTAAATTCTGAGCTCAAAACAAATGGCGAGCCATTTGTTGCTATTGATACGGTTGGTGCTGGACCAGGTGAAGTAGTATATTATGTTACAGCAAGTGAAGCTGTTATTCCCCTTGATGTTGATTTTGCCCCGGTGGATGCCTCTATTGTAGGTATTGTTGATTCTATCCATTTAGAGACCAATTAGGAGTTACTCTTGAAAATCACCAAACAATTCACAAATCGCGAAAGTCAATCTTTAGATAAATATCTGCAGGAAATTGGTAAGGTCGATCTTCTTACACCTGATGAAGAAGTCGAACTTGCAATACGAATTAAAAAAAATGATCAAACTGCGCTGGAGAAACTTGTTAAAGCAAATTTGAGATTTGTGGTTTCAGTCGCAAAACAGTATCAGAACCAGGGCCTTTCTTTAGGGGATTTAATTAATGAAGGAAATTTGGGTTTAATAAAAGCCGCTCGCAGATTTGATGAAACAAGAGGATTTAAATTTATTTCATACGCGGTTTGGTGGATACGTCAATCAATACTTCAGGCGCTTGCCGAACAATCTCGAATTGTTAGATTACCATTAAATAGAGTTGGGGCACTAAATAAAATTGGCAAAGCCTATAGCAGTCTTGAACAGGAATATGAACGTGAACCAAGCGCACATGAACTTGCGCAAGAATTAGAAATGGACATCAGCGAAGTTTCCGATACACTAAAAATTGCAGGCCGTGCGGTTAGTATGGACGCTCCATTTCAGCAAGGAGAGGAAAATAGATTATTAGATATTCTCTCTAACGATGATCAACCATCACCCGATCAAAATTTAATGTCCGATTCTCTTAAAAGTGAAATTAAACGGGCTCTTTCTACATTAACCGAAAGGGAAGCAGAAGTAATAATTTTATATTTTGGATTAAATAAAGAGCATTCTCTCACGCTAGAGGAAATTGGTGAAAAATTTAATCTTACTCGAGAACGAGTTCGGCAGATTAAAGAAAAAGCTATTCGAAGATTAAGGCACGCTTCACGCAGTAAAAATTTAAGAACTTATTTGGGTTGAGTGATTATTAAAAATTCTTTACTAAATAATTTATTATTTGTTGGTTTGGTTTTTGGGATCATTGTTGGATGCTCTCCGGCAACTAATGCACAGCGTTATGGTTCAAAGAAATCAAAACCAAAACAGACCGCATCATCAATCCGCTATCAAAAAAGTAACCAGATAAATAAAGATTCTACAATAACTCCAAATATTAGTGCACTCCCCGATACAACTTTTGATGAGTTTGATGAAGTACCCCCCACTGAAAATGTAGTAGATAAGAAAAAATTTTTAGCTAATTATAAAAATTATATTAATCCCGATATACCTCAAAGTTTTAGAGAAGAAGTGCTTCTTGAAATAATCAGATACATTGACACACCATACAAATATGGAGGTAATTCGGAGGATGGTATAGATTGTTCAGGTTTTACAAAAAATGTTTTTTCGAGTGCGGTCAATATTGAACTGCCTAGAAGCGCAAGAGAACAGTATCAGGTTGGTGATAAAGTTGAGCAAGAAGATTTAGAATTTGGCGATTTAGTATTTTTTAATACTACCAAAAGATCATTCCCCGGACATGTTGGATTGTACATCGGCGATAACCAGTTTATTCACGCAAGCAGAAAATTAGGAGTTACAATTTCCTCGTTTGATGAAGCATACTACTCAAAACGATTTGTTGGGGCAAGAAGAATAGAGATGCTGGAAGATTTTTAGAATAATATTTATTTAAAAATTTTAATGGAGTAAATATGGAATACAGAATAGAAACCGATACAATGGGGGAAGTCAAAGTCCCTGCTAACAAATATTATGGTGCGCAAACAGCCCGTTCATTAATGAATTTTAAGATTGGGGGAGAAAGATTTCCTTACGAATTTATTAGAGCGATGGCAATCGTAAAAAAAGCTGCTGCCATTGTTAATACAGAATTAGGTTCATTAACAAAAGATAAATGTGACTTAATTATTCAAGCAGCAGATGAAGTAATTGCCGGAAAATTAAATGAGCATTTCCCATTGGTTGTATGGCAAACCGGCAGTGGTACACAAACAAATATGAATGTTAATGAGGTAATTTCTAACCGTGCAATTGAAATTGCCGGCGGAGTGTTGGGGAGTAAAAAACCAATTCATCCGAATGACGATGTTAACAAAGCTCAATCAACTAACGATTCATTCCCGACAGCTATTCACGTGGCTTCTGTTGAACAGGTTTATTCCCATTTAATACCTGCTATAACTAAATTAAAAGATGCTCTCAATTCGAAATCAAAGGAATTTAAAGATATTATAAAAATTGGACGTACCCATTTGATGGATGCGACTCCTCTTACCCTAGGGGATGAATTTTCCGGTTACGCCCAGCAGTTGACAAATGGATTAGCTAGAATTGAAGACGCCCTAAAAAGAATGAGTGAAATACCACTTGGTGGAACTGCGGTTGGAACCGGATTAAATGCACATCCTCAATATGCGGTTAAAGTAGCTTCTAAAATTTCTGAAATAACCGGAATGACTTTTATAACTGCCCCAAATAAATTTGAAGCAATGGCCGGCAAAGATGCTATCGTTGAACTTAGTGGTGTGTTGAAAACTATCGCCGCTAGCTTGATGAAAATCGCAAATGATATTCGATGGCTAGGCTCAGGTCCACGATGCGGAATCGGTGAAATATCACTCCCAGAAAATGAGCCGGGAAGTTCTATAATGCCGGGTAAAGTAAATCCAACTCAATCAGAAGCAATGACTATGGTCTGCGCACAAGTATTTGGAAATGATGTAACAATTAATTTTGCCGGAGCAAGTGGCAATTTTGAGTTAAATGTTTTTATGCCGGTACTTGCATTTAATATTCTTCAATCAATTAAGTTGATCGCAGACGCATGTGATAGTTTTACAGATAATTGCGTTATTGGAATTACAACTAATGATAACAATATTAAAAAGCATCTCGAAAATTCATTGATGCTCGTTACATCATTAAACCCCGTGATTGGTTACGATAATGCCGCTAAAGTTGCAAAGAAAGCTCATAAGGAAAATAAAACACTCAAAGAAGCCGCAATGGATCTAGGGTTACTTACCTCAGAAAAATTTGATGAGGTGGTTCTCCCTGAGAAAATGATTGGCGAAAGAAAATAAAGTGTAATATGTATATCTATTATTAAAATGATTTAAAGTCTTGGTGTTATTTATTAATTGTAATTCAAAAATTTCTTTGGAAGAATAATTGACTGAAACGATACTAAATATCTATCTCGTAATTAATGATGGAAATGTAACCGCATTCCGAGCTAAAGATTACCAGATTGATGGAACTGATAGTGAAAAAATTTTATATCTGAAAAAAAACGCGAAAAATGATTTTAATACCGCCGAAACTTTTAATGCTCCGGTTAATAAACTTGGCAGATTTATGCCGTACAAAAAATTCTCAAAATTAGAATCACAGGGAATGCAGTACCGCCTATTTGAGGAGATCTTCGAGAAATTTATGGTTCCCCAAAATCCGCTTATTTGTGTAACCCCCGTTGTAGATGGTGACGTGTGGGCTCAGAATATTGAATGAGTTATATGTATCTAATTTTGTTTTTATTGCATTTAATTTATTCGGAAAGTAATTTCATTTATCAATTAAAAGGAGAGAAGAATGCCTATTTATAAAGACTTCAAAACAATCCCTCAGTTATTCCAGATTATTACCCAAGATTTTGGCAAAGGAAAAGAGAGACATGTTTTAAAGTATTTTGCCGGCAATACATGGCATGGTATTAAATATGACGAACTATATGAAGCAACAAAGAATTTTGCTCAAGGATTGGCTGCTTTGGGAGTTAAGCGGGGAGATAAAGTATCAATAATAGCAGAGAACCGACCAGAATGGGTTTACAGCGATATGGCAATTCTTGGCTTAGGTGGTATTGATGTTCCTCTTTATCCAATCTCTACTTCGGAAACAATTGAATTTTGTGTTAATAATTCCGAATCGGTTGGTATAATTGTTTCAAATAAATTCCAGTTAAATAAAGTAATTAAGGTAGCTAAAAATTGTTCCAGCCTAAAATTTATTATTGTGATGAACAATGAGGATAAATCCTCTGATCAAAATGTTTATTCATTTAATGATGTAGTACAAAAGGGAACTCAATTCTCTAAGGATAATCCGAAACATTTCGATGAGCAATGTAAATTATCTAATGAGAATGAGCTTTGTACCATTATTTATACTTCCGGTACAACTGGCGAACCAAAAGGCGTTATGCTCACACACAAGAATATTGTCTCAAATATTAAGGGAGCTCATGAGATATTTAATATTGATGAGAATGATATTTTCTTAAGCTTTTTACCTTTATGTCATATATTCGAAAGAATGGGCGGATATTATACCGCTTTCTCTTGTGGTGGTACTATTGCTTACGCTGAAAGTATTGAAAAGGTTGCACCCAATATGCTTGATATAAAACCTACCATTATGACTGCAGTACCTCGGTTATTTGAGCGTATGTATTCCAAGATCAAACGCAATGTTGAATCTCAGCCTGAGAAAAAGCAAAAAATATTTAACTGGGCGGTTGAAATTGGTAAAGAATATATGGTTTCAAAAAAATCGGGGCATCCCGTTCCAATATTCTTAACACTAAAACATAAATTAGCCGATAAACTTGTCTACCAAAAACTTCGGGAAAAAACCGGCGGAAAACTTCGTTTCTTCATTTCTGGAGGCGCGGCACTTTCAAGAGAATTAGGACAGTTTTTTGAAGCCGTTGGTATTTTGATTATTGAAGGTTACGGACTCACTGAATCATCGCCGGTTATATCTGCGAATAGATTAAATGATTATAAGTTCGGAACAGTAGGAAAACCAATGCCCGGCGTTGAAATTAAGATTGCAAAAGATGGTGAAATTCTTGCCTATGGTCCTAACATAATGCAAGGTTATTATAAAAATAAAAAAGAAACTGAAGAAACTCTTAAAGATGGCTGGCTTCATACCGGTGATATTGGTGTATTTGATGCTGAAGGATTCTTAATTATTACCGACCGTAAAAAGCATTTATTTAAAACAAGCGGAGGTAAATATATAGCTCCAACTCCAATAGAAAATATGTTTCTTGCGAGTAAGTATATAGATCAGTTCGTACTTATCGGTGATAGAAGAATGTTTTTAAGCGCTTTAATCGTACCCGATTATGAAGCTCTGAAAGAATATGCCGATGCAAATAGAATTCAATACAATAATGTTGATGAACTTGTAAATATGAAGCAGATTTATGAACTGCTTGATAAAGAAATGGACGCTTTCCAGAAAAAATTAGCCAACTTTGAAAGAGTAAGGAAATTCGCCATTCTTGATAAACCGTTTACAATTGAGGGAGGAGAATTAACACCTTCTTTAAAATTGAAAAGAAAAGTGATTGAAGAACGTTATGGCGATTTAATTAGCGATATGTATAAAGGTTTAGAAGGTTAATCTAATTTAAATTCATGGTCTTACTATTATCTTTTATCATTAAATGATTTTGGATATTAATTAAGACCATGAATTGTTTTAAATTGATAAATAATGAATAATATAATCTCATTAAATCCCATCGGATATGTTCGCTCAAATTTATCACATCGGTATGAAACTCCCCGTCAAGGAGTTCTTGCTGGCTCAGAAATTTCATACATAGAATTACTTCCTCAGCAAAATTTTGAGCAGGCAGTATATCAACTTGAAGGTTTTGAAAGAATTTGGATTATCTATTCATTCCATTTAAATACAAACTGGAAACCACTGGTATCGCCGCCTCGGCACACACGAAAAAAAGTCGGGGTATTCGCGAGCAGAGCGCCTTACCGCCCGAATCCTTTGGGAATTAGCTGTGTTAAATTGGAAAAAGTTGAGGGCTTAATAATTTACTTTTCAGAATCAGATATTCTTGATGGCTCACCGGTTCTTGATATCAAACCATATTTACCCTATTCCGATTCATTCCCTGATGCGGTTACCGGCTGGGTAAAAAACAATATCGATGAAAAATACATGGTTTTATTTAATCCGAATTCAGAAAGACAATGTTTATGGCTTAAAAAAAATGGTAATATAAATCTCCAAAATTTTATCCGTCTCCAATTGGAGTTTTCTCCTACTGATGATTCAAGAAAAAGAATATCAAAGATTGATGATTCATTCATTCTCGCGTATCGTACATGGAGGATTTTATATAATGTTTCTGTTGATCATAAAACCGTAAATGTAAACCAAATCTTTTCCGGCTATACCAAAGTAGAATTGAGTGAAAAAGTCGATAAATATGAGGACAAACAATTGCACAAATTATTCCTTGCTCAATTCGGTGATAAACCAATGAGTAATTATTGAATTAAAACAGAATTAACCCACTTTTAACACTCCAACTCTAACTGGATTTTTCTTATATTTCGCCCCATTAATGAATCAATTTGAGCAATATTTTGGCAAAAGAGAAAGTTTTAGTTACATCAGCGCTTCCCTACGCGAACGGGAATATTCATTTAGGACATCTGAGTGGCGCATATTTACCTGCGGATATTTATGTACGCTATAAAAGGCTGAATGGCGACGATGTTATGTATATCTGCGGATCTGATGAACATGGCGTTCCAATCACAATTACTGCCGATAAGGAGAAAATTACTCCAAAGGAAGTTATTGATAGGTTTCATAATGCCAATAAAGAAGCATTTGAAAAATTCGGAATGAGTTTCGATATCTATTCCCGGACGAGTCTGCCAATCCACCACAATACAGCACAAACTTTCTTCAAGAATTTTTATGATCAAGGATTGCTGGTTGAAAAAAAATCGATGCAGTTTTATGATGAAAAAGCTAACATGTTTTTGCCCGACCGTTATGTTGAAGGGACTTGTCCAAATTGCGGGAATGATGAAGCAAGAAGTGATGAGTGTGAGAAATGCGGAGCGCTCTATGATCCAGCCGAATTAAAAAATCCTAAAAGTAAAATTAGCGGCGAAACTCCTAAACTAAGAGAAACTTCTCACTGGTTTTTCCCGCTTGGTAAATATCAAGATAGACTTGTAAAATATGTTGACGAAATGAATGAGAAATTTGGATGGAAGGACAATGTGCTTCAATATTGCCGTGGTTGGTTTAAAGATGGATTAAAAGACCGCGCCGTAACTAGAGATTTGGATTGGGGAATAAAAGTCCCGCTTGATAATATAACCGGTAAAGTACTTTATGTTTGGTTCGAAGCTGTGTTGGGATATGTTTCGGCCACAAAGGAACTTTCGGAAAAAAGGGGAGAACCCGAACTATGGAAAGATTACTGGAATGACGAAAAAACCAAATACATTGCTTTTATTGGAAAAGATAATGTTGTTTTTCATACAATAATATTTCCCGCTATGCTCTTAGCTTGGAACGATGCTTCTCAAGATAAATTTATTCTTCCACAAAATGTACCCGCTAATGAATTCCTAAATTTTGAAGGTAAAAAATTCTCTAAATCAAGAGGGTGGGGAATTGATGTTGCTGAGTTTCTTGATCTATTTCCTGCAGATACTCTCCGATATACATTAGGCGCTAACTTACCTGAAAATAAAGATACCGATTTCTTCTGGAAGGAATTTCAGGCAAGAACAAATGGCGAACTTGCGGATATATTAGGAAACTTTGTTAACCGTACTTTTACTTTTGCCCATAAACATTTTGAGGGGAAAGTCCCGGCAAGAGCTTCGTTAGAATCTATTGATACCGAGATGCTTTCATATCTCGAAAAACAACCTATAGTAATTTCCGACTTACTTGAGAAATATAAAATTAAAGATGCGATCTTTGAGATGATGAGTTTAGCTCGTGCCTGTAATAAATATTTTAATGATTCTGAACCATGGAAAACTCAAAAATCGGATAAAGCTAAATGCGGCACTGCGGTAAATATCTGCTTAAATGCGATTTATACTCTAGCGGAAGTCTTCCAGCCGGTAATACCATTTACTTCTCAAAAAATATTTGAGATGCTTAATGCTCGACCTGTCGAATGGGAACAATCTGGTAAAACTCACTTGGCTGAAGGTGCTGTGCTCAATCAACCTGTAATTCTATTTAATAAAATTGAGGATGAGGTCATCAACACGCAGATTAATAAACTAGGTCAACCTGAAGCTGAAACAGTAAAGGCAGAACCGTTAATAACTATAGATGATTTTAAAAAAGTAAAGTTAAGTAGTGCTAAAATTATTGCGGCGGAGAATGTAAAAAAGAGTGATAAACTTTTAAAACTGCAGCTTGATTTGGGTAATGAAAAAAGGCAAGTAGTTGCCGGGATTGCTAAAAGCTACACACCTGAAGAATTAGTAGGTAAAAAAATTCTTATGGTTGCAAATCTTCAACCGGCCAAATTATTTGGTTTAGAATCTCAAGGAATGGTGCTCGCATTAGACAGTTCTGAGGAGGGAAAAGTAAAACTAATCGAAGTTGATAGTGAAATTAAACTTGGTACAAACGCTAAATAAATTATCCTTTCACTAATTAATAATTATTCTTGAAAAAGCAAAAATCAACTTTAAATAAAACCATACTTCTGTTGCCGGGTGAAAAAAAACTGTACACACAAAGACTCATAAAGTTAGAGAACAAAAGTTCGATTAGTGATATTTCAAACAAAACTATAAATCAAGATTTTTATAAAGCGGCAGATTTTCTCCCATCCAATTTTGTTGATTTGTTAATCATTGATCCACCTTATAATATTTACAAAAACTTCAATTCAAATGTTTATAAATCAAAAGGAGTTGATGAGTACGCCTCCTGGTTTGATGAGATTATAATTAAGTTGAAACCCATTCTAAAAGCGGAAGCTTCAATTTATGTTTGCAGCGATTGGTTTACTTCTATCTCTATCGCCACAGTACTCCAAAAACATTTCAAAATTAGAAATAGAATTACTTGGGAAAGGGAGAAGGGAAGGGGGGCAAAAAGTAATTGGAAGAACAGTTCGGAAGATATCTGGTTTTGTACTGTTTCTAATAAATACCATTTTAATTCAGAGAAAGTTAAATTATTAAAAAAAGTTATTGCCCCTTACCGGGATGAAAACGGTATCCCAAAGGATTGGAAATTTGAGAATGGCACAAATTACCGTCTTACTTTTCCATCAAATTTATGGAATGATATTTCAGTGCCATTTTGGTCTATGCCGGAGAATACAGAACATCCCACCCAGAAACCGGAAAAATTAATTGCAAAACTAATTATTGCATCTTCTAAAAAGGGGGATTATGTATTTGACCCTTTTGCCGGCTCAGGCACAACCTTGGTGACTGCCAAGAAATTGGGAAGAAACTATACCGGTATTGAACTCGATAAGGAATATGCATGTATTACCGAAAAGCGGTTAAATAACTGCAAATTTGGTGACGAAATACAGGGTTATGAACATGGTTTTTTTTGGGAACGCAATACCCATCCATTCCGTATAAAACCCGGTAATTCTGCCAAATAAATTCAAATTATACATACCTTGATTTTAACTCGGTATGTGGCTAAATAGCAACCTTTAAATTCAGCAAGTGGAGGATTCGTAATGCGTAACACACTGATAATTATTTTTTTTGTTACACTATCTTTTTATTCATGTACCAGCCAAAATTCTAAAATTGTTTTAGCAGAGTTTGGTAAATATGAAATTGACCTAGAGGAATTCGAAAAAGCTTATTTAAAGAATAGCGGATCTGTTGAAGTTGCAAAAAAATCTTCAATTGAAGAACGAAAAAATTTTCTCGACTTGTATGTGAATTACAGGTTAAAATTAAGAGATGCTGAAGTTCGCGGTTATACCAAAGATACAGATATGCAGAAAGAATTCGATGATTATAGAAAAACCATTGGCAATGCTTTAATAGTTGAAAATAAACTTTTCAAACCTGGCATCGAAAAATTACACGAAAGAAGAAAATATGAATTGAGGGCTAGTCATATTTTTTTGATTGAAGATTCAATTTATACCGACGATGAAAAACTTAAAGCGTTTGGGAAACAGTTGATCGATAGACTTAATAATGGCGAAGATTTTGTAACTCTCGCTAAACAATACTCCTATGATAAATATACGAAAGATACTGGCGGAGATGTATATTATTTTACTGCTGGAGCTATTCCAACTCAAATTGAGGATGCTTGTTATGCAACAGAAGTAGGTAAAGTTTATCCGGATCTCGTTCAATCATCTTTTGGGTATCATGTAATTAAGATAACCGACAAAATATTAAGAAAGCCAGCAATATCTGCCCAACATATCTTGATCTCCTTTAAAGATTCTACTAATAATGCCGATACACTAAAAGCCTTAGCAAAAATTTTAGAAGTTGAAAAACAAATAAAAAATGGTGCCGATTTTGGTGAAATGGCACTCAAATATTCTCAAGATCCAGGTTCGGCAAATAAAAAGGGTGATTTAGGATCGTTCTCCCGCGGACGAATGGTTAAAGAATTTGATGAAGTAGCCTTCAAGCTGAATGTTAATGAAGTATCCGCACCGGTAAAATCTCCCTTCGGATATCATTTGATAAAAGTAACTGGTATTGAGCCCTTACCTTCGTTAGAAATGGAAAAAGAGGAATTAAAACAGATTTATCAGCGAACCAGATTTAATGCTGATAATGCTGCTTATATAGCATCATTAAAAAATGAATTGAATTTCCAGATAAATCAAACTGTCTTTGATGCAATAGTAGCTAAGAACGACTCACTTAAAATAGGTTACAAAGAAACACCTCTTTATAATGAATTCAAGGATAAAGTAATATTTAATACTAAAGTTGAAAACATTAAATGTGACACATTATTCTTTTTTATGAGTACACAAGGCTTGGCTAACGCCCCACTTAATGCTAATTCATTAAAGACGGGGATCGAACAATTTGCACAACAATCATTAATAAATGATAAAGCAATGATTTATCATCTTGAAAATAAGGAGTTCGCTAATCTGCTAGATGAATACAAGAATGGAATGTATTTATTTAAAATACTCGAAGAGGAAGTTTGGGGCAAAGTTGTTGTAGATAGCGCAATGATTCAAAATTATTATGATAAGAATAAAGAAAATTACCGCTGGAAAGATAGAGTTGAGTTTAAGGAGATTTATGTACAAAGCGATTCATTGATCAAAGTTATCCATTCAGAATTAGGTAAAGGAACTGAGTTTGACTCATTATACACAAAGTATAATAAGCGTGTCGGATATGAAAATAAAATGGGTTATTTTGGATTAGTTGAAGTTGACGTAAATGAATTATCGAAGAACGCAAACTTGCTTAATGAGATTGGTTCATATTCTAATCCGTTCCCATTCCAAGATGGATGGTCAATAGTAAAATTAATTAATAAAGAAGAAGCAAGAATTAAATATGCATCGGAATGCCAGGCTGAAATTGCAAGCAAATTGCAGGAGTTAGAAAGTAAAAGATATGAAGCCGAATATATCGATGGATTAAAGAAAATCAATCAACCAAAATACTATTACAATGAGTTATCCAAGGCATTCGAAAATTAATTATTTAATTCTGCCAATTTTTCTTTTAATTTTATTTATTGGATGCTCCGATAAAGAAAAGAAAAGCAGTATAATAGCAAAAGTCAACGATTCAGAATTAACTGAGGATACTTTAATTGAACTGCTCGAAAACCCTGGCAGTTCAAATAAAACACGCGAAGAACTTATTAATGATTGGATTGAAAGGGAAATTTTATATCAAGAAGCGGTGAAAAACGGAATAACAGAAACTGATACTTATCAAAATACTTTGGCAAAAAGTAGAAAAGAGTTAGCGATTGGACTATTTCTTCAAGATATGCTTGAGAATAATAAGGTTGAGATAACAGAAGAAGAAATTTATGATTTTTACGAAAAGCATAAGGACGACTTTAAACTAATAGATGATGCTTTTACTTATAATATAATTTACTTCTCTAATTTTGATGCAGCGGTAAAGTTTAGAAATATGTTGATGGAAAGTGATTGGAATAAAGCAATGATTGCATTCAGAGGCGATCTTAATTTTCATCAAGCCTCCTCAAATTATTTTTCTTATAAATATAATTTGATGCCCGTTTCATTACGAAGAGTATTAACAATTCTAGAGCCGCTCGAAACCAGTACCGTGTTTCAGGTTGAAGAAGGCAAATATTGCGTTATTCAATTAATTCAGAAGTTGGATAAGGATTCGTATCCTAAACCGGAAATAATTAAAGAAGAAATTAAACAACGAGTTCAGCTCAATAAGAACCGGGATTATCTTAGGAAATACATTAATAACTTAATAGAAGATCACAACCTTGTATTGGAGAGGTATTCAGAATGAAAAAGTACATTTTAGTAATATTTTTATTATCTATAAATTTATTTGCTCAGCAGGTATTAGATAGAATAGTAGCTGTTGTTGATAATGAGGTTATTCTTAAAACTGAGCTGGATTTTAGAGTTAATTATGTAGCGGCTCAAAAGAATTTAAATCCCTCTGATCCTCTGGTGGTTGAACAAGTTCTGAATGAAATGATCGAGGAAAAATTTATGTATGCTCAAGCTGAGTTAGATTCTGTTACAGTTAAGGATGAACAAGTAAATCAGCAGTTGGAATACCAAATTAATTATTTTGTTCAGCAGTATGGCAGCCGGGAACGGCTAGAACAGGTTTACGGAATGCCGGTTGAAAAACTGAAACGCAGTTTATACGATGACACAAAGAAAAATTTGATGGTACAAGTTCTTCAGCAAAAGCGATTTGGGCAGGTAGAGGCTTCGAGAAAAGAGGTTGAGGATTTTTATGATACTTTTAAAGATTCATTAGGCATTGTCCCAGATAAATATCATATCTCTCATATTTTTCAAAATCCAAAAACTGGAGATCGAGTTAAAACAAAGGCTCGAGAATTTGCGCAATTTCTATTGGACTCACTGAAGAAAGGTGCTGATTTTGATGAATTAGCAAAAAAGTATTCTGATGATCCAGGAAGTGCTTCACAAGGTGGCGATCTTGGATTCGTAAAACGGGGAGTATTCTATCCCGAATTTGAAGCCGCGGCTTTCGCATTAATGCCCAATCAAATGTCAACAGTAATTGAATCACCGGTGGGATTTCATATAATCCAATTATTAGAAAGACGAGGAGATGCAATTCGTGCTCGTCATATTTTAACCAAAGTTAAAGCTGATGACCAAGCGGATTTAGCCGCTATCGAATTTTTGAGTGATATTCGGGATTCTATTCTTAAAAATGTAAATACATTTGAGTACTTCGCTCGCAAATATAGTGATGATAAAGAATCGGCAAAATTTGGCGGAAACTTTGGAATTTTTGAAACTAGCCAATTAGAAAAATCTCTGCTAGATGTAATTTATAAATTAAAAGATGGTGAGATTAGTTTTCCTAAACGACTTGAGATTGATCGTGGAGCCTATGGCTATCATATCGTTAAATTAGTTAAAAGAATACCACAACATAAAGCCAATCTTGAAATGGATTATGATGAAATAAAAAAATTAGCCGAATTTCAGAAGAAACAAAAAATGTATGATAAACTAATTGATGATATCCGATCCAAAATTTATTACGAAATCCGTTTATAACTATTTTTTAAGGATAATGTTTTGAAAGAAATTGAATCTGCAAAGGATGTAGAAGCCGTTGAAAAGCTTCATAATTCGGTAAATAGTGTAAAAACCGAAATTAAAAAAATCATAGTTGGTCAAGAAGACATTTTAGAGCAGATGCTGGTCAGCATTTTTTCTAATGGGCATTGTTTATTGGTTGGTGTACCCGGTTTAGCAAAAACATTAATTATAAAAACATTATCTCAAGTTTTAGATCTTAGCTTCAGTCGAATTCAATTTACCCCCGATTTAATGCCCGCAGATATTACAGGTACCGAAATTATTGATGAAGATCCATCAACTCAGAAGAGGGGATTCAGATTTATTAAAGGTCCTATATTTTCTAATATCATTTTGGCGGATGAAATAAATAGAACTCCTCCTAAAACACAATCGGCACTTCTCGAAGCTATGCAGGAGCATCGAGTTACAGCGGCAGGTGTATCACATAAACTTGATGAACCTTTCTTTGTTTTAGCTACACAAAATCCAATTGAGCAGGAAGGCACCTATCCATTACCAGAAGCCCAGTTAGATAGATTTATGTTTAATTTATGGCTCGACTACCCAACACCTAAGGAAGAAACTGAAATTGTTAAAAATACTACCGGCAATTATTTCCCCAAAATAGAAGTTATGGTTTCGAAGGATGAATTAAAAAACTTTCAAGATTTAGTTCGAAAGGTACCTGTTGCCGAAAATGTTATTGAGTACACAGTTAATTTTGTTAATTCTACAAGACCGACATCAGCCAATAGCAATAAATTTGTAAAAGATTGGGTTAACTGGGGTGCCGGACCGCGTGCGGCACAATATTTAATACTTGCAGCTAAAACTAGAGCAATAATGCAAAAGAGATTTACCCCTAATATTGAAGACGTAAATTATTTTTTGAAACCAGTATTGCGACATCGTATTATCCCAAATTTTAGCGCCGAGGCTGAAGGGATATCATCTGTTGAAATTATTGATCATTTGATCAGTTCAAAATAACCAACTAATATTTAACTCTTTTTAAACTTGCTCATTAAACGATGAAGAAAAATATCTGCCTCAATACCTTAATAAGTTTTATTTTAATAATTCTGTTCATCACCGGCTGCTCTCAAAAAGAGGAGACTGCCCCCCTCGTAGAAATCAAACCAAATCCTTTTAATCTCGAAATAAATGATTTGATTGAAGTAAGAGATACGATTGAACAAGGACAAACGCTCTCCGATATTTTAACACCACACAGTGTATCCATGCAAAAAATTCATGAAATTGAAAAAATTGCATTGGATGTTTTTCCGTTAAGAGAATTTAGAGCTGAAAAAGAATTATATATTTATGCAAGTTGGGATACAGTGGAGACCGTAAAATATTTTGTTTATGTAATAGATGCGATTAACCATGTTGTTTTTGATTTACGTGACACTATAAAAGTTTATAAAAACCAAAAACCATTTACTGTAAAGCAAATTCATACAAATGGAACAATTAAAAAGGGACTAATACAAGATTTAACAGAGATGGGGATTGATCCAAACATTGCATTTACAACGGCGGATGTTTTTGAAAGTCGGATTGATTTTGGTTTGCTCCAAGAAAATGATTCGTTTGATGTTATTTATGATGAAATATTTGTTGAAGATAAACCTGTGCAGGTAGGTAAAATATATGCGGCTAAAATGAATCATAGAAAAAAGGATTATTACGCTTTCTTATTTGAGAAGGAAAAGCCAAACAGCTACTATGATGAAAAGGGGGAGAGTATGATTGGTATGTTTTTGACTGCCCCAATTAAATTTAGATATCGCATCAGTTCTCGTTATTCTGGAAATAGATTTCATCCGGTGCTAAAACGAAATAAGGCGCATCTTGGAACTGATTATGCAGCCGCACATGGCACACCAATTCAGAGTGTCGCCCATGGTACGGTTCTCGAAGCGTCATATACGAGCGGTAACGGTAATTATGTTAAAATAAAACATAATTCAACTTACACTACTCAGTATTTGCATATGTCACGATTTGCAAAAGGAATTAGACAGGGCGCAAAAGTTACGCAAGGACAAATTATAGGTTATGTTGGAAGTACCGGCTTGGCAACCGGACCGCATGTTTGTTTCAGATTTTGGAAAAATGGAAGGCAAGTAGATCCATTAAGAGAACGTGGTCATGCATCTATACCTCTTAGTGCAAAGTTCAAGTCGGAATTTGAGCAAATTAAAAATGAGTGGTTAGAAAAATTATCAAAGGAAATATAGCTGTTAGAAATAAATCTAACAGCTATATCTATCAATTAAATGCCCTTCTAATTATATCTTCTTGAGTTGATAAATAAAGTTTTGAAGAACCAACCGCTGGACTCGGACTCTCAGTTCTGCCAACATATTCTAATTTCTGAGTTTCAATTTTATCGTTAAGAAGTTTTGGGAATAGAAAACTCCACGCTCCCATATTTTTAGGTTCTTCCTGTACCCAAATGATCTTATCTGCGTTCGGATATCTTGCAAACAATTCTTTCATCTTGTTCTCATAATAAGGGAAATATTGTTCAATCCTGACAATTGCATGGTCGTTCAAATTATTTAAAGTACGGTAGTTTAACAACTCGTAATAAATTTTTCCGCTAGTTAATATCACTTGCCTCACACTGCTTTTATCTACACTTACATCATCAATAATTTCTTGAAATTGTCCATCGGTAAAATCAGAGAGGGGAGAACGAGCCGCCGGCAATCTTAATAAACTCTTTGGAGTAAGTATCACTAATGGTCTCTCTATTTTTTGATGAAGCTGTCTTCGTAATAAATGAAAATATTGAGCGGGGGTAGTGGGATTTGCAACAACCATATTATTTTCGGCACAAAGAATTAAGAATCTTTCAAGACGGGCACTGCTGTGTTCAGGACCTTGTCCCTCTTGTCCGTGCGGTAAAAGCATAACCAATCCACTTGGCAATTGCCATTTAGAATAAGCGCTCGTAATAAAATTATCAATTATAACTTGAGCACCGTTTGCAAAATCTCCGAATTGAGCTTCCCATAATACTAGTGCTAGAGGATCCGAAATACTATAACCAAACTCAAATCCTAATACTGCCGCCTCACTTAATAAACTATCTAACGCTTCAATACTTGCCTGATCATTTGAAATTAAATTTAAAAGATTTATTTCCTCTTCGGTATTCGAATCAGTCAAAACAAGGTGTCTCTGACTGAATGTTCCCCGTGCACTGTCTTGCCCGCTTAATCGTACAGGTCTTCCTTCTAAGAGTAAAGATCCGAATGCCAATGCTTCGCCAAAAGCCCAGTCGATCAAGTTGGTTCCATCACTTAATAGTTCTCTTCTCTTATCAATAATTGATTTTTGAAGTTTTGGATTAACCGAAAAACTTTTAGGGACCGAAGTTATCTTTTCTACAATATTGAGTAAAATATCTTTATTAAGATTGCTACCACTTGCGAACTGGGAATTTTCATATTCATCTTTTGAGTAGGCGAGCGGTCTTTCGGTAACAAGTTTTTTCAGACCCTTTTTATTAAGTGCGTCTTCAAGCTTTGCATAAATTGTTGTATCCATCGATTCAATTTCATGATTACTCATTACACCGCGTGAAACCATCTTCTCTTGATAAATTTGTTTTACAGATGGATGTTGTTTTATTTTTTTATACATCAATGGCTGAGTATAAACGGGATCATCCCCCTCGTTGTGTCCATGTCTTCTATAACCAATAATATCAATCACTACATCCTTATTAAATTTTTGTCTGTACTTAAATGCCAATTCAGTAACCCACAACGAAGCTTCGGGGTAATCTCCATTTACATGGAATATTGGTGCCTGAACCATTTTTGCAACATCGGTGGCGTAAGGGGAGGATCGGGCATCTTCCGGTGAAGTAGTAAAGCCAATTTGATTGTTTACAATTATATGTATAGTTCCGCCGGTTCTATAACCTTTTAATTGTGATAAATTTAATGTCTCAGCTACAACTCCCTGCCCCGCAAATGCGGCATCGCCATGAAGCAGAACAGGTATGTATTTAACTCTTTTATGATCTTTATTTCTTGTCTGTTTAGCACGGGTAATTCCCTCCACCACCGGATTAACAAATTCAAGATGGCTCGGATTTGGAGCAACAGATACTTTTATTTTAGCGCCATTCATTGTTTTATAATTACCAGAGGCGCCTAAATGATATTTAACGTCACCAGTACCTTGAGCCGACTCGGGATCAATCAATTCTTCAAATTCTGAAAAAATATTTTCATACGATTTCCCAATAACGTTCGATAGTACATTTAATCTACCTCGGTGAGCCATACCCAAAAGAATTTCTTCAACATTTTCATCAGCAGCAAGGTTTAGTAAATGATCCAAAGCCGCAATCACTGTTTCATTTCCCTCTAAAGAAAATCTCTTATGTCCGATAAATCTAGTATGTAGAAAATGTTCGAATCCCTCGGCAATAATCAATTTTTCCATGATCCGTTTTTTTTGTTCAATGGAAAAATTGGGACGATTGAAAACTGGTTCCATCATTTGCTGGAGCCAAGATTTTTCTTCTGGACTTTGAATGTGCATATACTCAACACCTATCTTCTCACAATAAGTTTGACTTAATGCTTCTAAAATTTCACGAAGTGTACCCGATTCCATCCCCTGCAAATTTCCTGTAATAAAAGGACGATCATAATCCCATATTGTAAATCCGTATAAAGTTGGATCTAGCTCCTGATGATATGCAGATTTATTTTCAAGAGGATTTATATCAGCAATTAAATGTCCACGAACACGGTACATATTAATTAATTGAAGCATCAATGCTTGTTTTTTTACCTGCTCCAAATCCTGAAAGTGACCAAAACCTCGAAGTGTATTATCGACTCCCCAGCTCAATGCTTTTTGATGAATTTTTAAATCATCGAAAATTGATTCATAAAAACGATTATTTCCTAAAAGTAGATTGTCAATAAGACTTAAAAATTGACCCGATTCAGCTCCTTGAATAATCCGATGATCGTAAGTATTGGTAATATTCATAACCTTACCAATTCCAAGTTGCGCTAATGCCGATTCATGCATTGCTTTAAATTCTGCGGGATATTCAATAGCGCCAATTGCAACAATGCATCCTTGCCCAGTCATCAATCGTGGTGTTGAGGAAACTGTGCCAAGTCCACCTGGATTAGTAATTGAAATAGTTGTTCCTTGAAAGTCACTCGGCTCCAATTTACCAGTACGTGCTTTTTCAATTGTCTCATTATATTGAATGAAAAATTCTTTGAAATTCATTTTCTCCGAATTTTTAATATTTGGCACAATTAGGGAACGGCTTCCATCTTTTCTTTCAACATCAACAGCAATTCCCAAATTTATATAAGGTTTTTTTACGAGCACCGGCTTCCCCTCAACTAAGCTGAAAGCATTATTTAAATTTGGAATTGTTTTAGCTGCCTGAACAATAGAGTAAGCAACAATATGAGTAAATGATACTTTCCCTTTTCCACTTCTCTGTAATTGCCTGTTTATTATTCTTCTGTTTTCTTCGAGCAATTTAACGGAGATGGCTCGCAGTGAAGTTGCAGTTGGTATTGTTAAACTGCTCGTCATATTCTCAATTATTTTTGCACCTACTCCAGTAATTTTTTGCACTGAGTCGGAAGGAGAAATTTCAAATGAATTTGAAATGATCGGTTTAACAGGTTCAATAGTAAGAGGTGGCTCAACAGACTTTAATTCAACTTTTTTAACAGGAGATATATCTCCATTGCTTAATAGTGATGTAAAATAATTTTTCCAATAGTCACTCACACTTTCTGGGTTTTCCAAATAATTTTCTAATAAATCTGAAACGAACCCGAAGTTAAAACCAAAGTGTTCGAATAGTACTTTATGATAACGAGATATGTCCATTAAAAATTTGCCTTTATTTTTTAGTTTTAACAATTAAATTGATCCAAACGTTCGATTTCGAATAAAAAAGTAGCGGATGAATAATTATTCAAAAATCCGCATAAATGTATGAAATAAAAATCTACCTTAGCCTCCAAATAATTGCAATACACTATAAAATTTCATAGTTTCGCACCACTTTTATAATGGAGTATTAAAAAGAATGAAAACTGAATGCCCAGTATGCGGTGCCGAAGTTGAATTAGCCGCAGACGCCGTTCAAGGTGAATTATTAGAGTGCCCGGAATGTGGTACCGAATTAGAAGTAATTTCTGTAAATCCTCCAGTAGTTCAAGAAGCTCCTCAAGAAGAAGAAGATTGGGGACAATAATTTGGTCTGGGTTTTAGATTCCACATTAAGGGAAGGGGAACAAACACCCGGTGTTTATTTTGATAAACACATCAAACTTGCAATAGCCAATTTACTAGATGAAATTGGTGTAGAAATTATTGAAGCAGGCCATCCAATGGTTACCTCCGAAATTCATGAAGCTGTAAAATCAATCGCTCAAAAAGGTTATAGAAGTATAGTTGGCGCGCATTCCCGTTCTTTAAAATCCGATGTTGATTTAGCATTAGAATGTGGAGTAGGTTTTATCGGAATATTTTATTGTGTCTCCGATGAAAGACTTGAAACAGTATTTAAAAAAGATTTAGATTCTGCAATTTCACTAATTACGGATGTTATAAAATATGCAAAATCGCAGAAACCCGATTTGCTAATTCGTTATACTCCCGAAGATACAGTAAGATCACAATTTGAAAATGTAGTGCTGGCTGCATCTGCTGCAGTTGAAGCCGGAGCTGATATTATTAGTGTTGCCGATACTACCGGTTATATGGTCCCAGGCACAAATAGAAGTATGTATGATTACATCTCAAGATTAAAAGATGCATTAGCTCTAAGAAATTTGTACCCCAAAATAGCTGTGCATTGCCACAACGATCGTGGCCTGGCTCTCGCCAATGCTCTTGATGCCTATCGCGCCGGAGTTGATATTATTGACGCCGCCACGCTTGGATTAGGTGAAAGAGCAGGAATTGTGGATTTAGCTCAGCTGTTAACTGTTTTATCTCTCGATTACGATGAGAAAAGATGGGACCTCACAAAGTTAGTTCCATTATATGACTTAGTAACCAAACATTCCGGTATTGCTATCCCAACTAATTTCCCAATTACCGGTAGAAATTCTTTTACTCATTGTGCCGGAGTTCATACTCACGCCGCGGCAATAAATCCTATGCACTACGAAAGCTTGAGTCCTGATATTTTAGGAAGAAAAAGAGAATTTGCACTCGACCACATGAGCGGAATTGCATCACTGCGATTTGCGCTTTCTCTCATTAATGAAAATGATCTTGATGACGAACATCAACAAGCCGCCCTAAAGGAAGTAAAATCTGTTGGTCAGCGTGGTCGTATAATTGATCTCTCCGAACTTCAACACATAGTTGAATCTGTAAAGCACGATAAATCTTATAAAAGCTGATATTATTCAGCTCCTCTTTAATTTAAATTGATTTGGGAGTATTAAACATGAAAATAGGATTGCTTCATTCTTTAATTAGAAAAGATGAAAAATTTTTGATCGATGAATTTAAAAAAATTAAAGGTGTTGAACTTGTTATGATTGATGACCGGGAAATTACCTTTAATATGGGTAAGGATAAATTTGATATTGATGTACTTGTTGAAAGATGTATTAATCACTCAAGAGCACTTCACGGATTGAGATTATTTGAGAGTGCAGGGGTTAAATGCGTAAATAATTATTCAGTCTCAACAATTTGCGGCGATAAGTTACTAACATCATGCGCACTTGCCGAACATAATGTTGCTCAGCCAGAAGTTCGTGTTGCATTCACTGAAGAATCAGCACTCAAGGCAATTGAAGAAATGGGATACCCTGTAGTTCTGAAACCCGCGGTCGGATCCTGGGGAAGATTACTTTCTAAAATAAATGATAGAGACGCCGCCGAAGCAATTCTTGAACATAAAACTGTTCTTGGCTCTTATCATCATTCTATTTTTTACATCCAGAAGTATGTCGAAAAATCAAGAATTGAAAATGGTGAAGTTAAAAAGGGTAGAGATATTAGAAGTTTTGTAGTGGGAGATAAATGTATTGCCGCAATTTATAGAACTTCTCCACACTGGATTACAAATACCGCTAGAGGCGGTGAAGCTACAAATTGTGTTGTTACTGATGAATTGAATGATATTTCGGTCAGAGCCGCTAAAGCAGTTGGTGGGGGCATTGTGGCTATAGATGTTTTTGAATCCGCACAAGGATTAATGGTAAATGAAGTGAATTACACTATGGAGTATAAAAACAGTATTTCAACTACGGGAGTTAATATCCCTGGAAAAATGGTAGAGTACATATTACAAGTGGCCGAGGGGAGATAATGGGAAAAATTAAAGTATCAATTGTTGGAGCATCCGGATATACAGGTGGTGAACTATTAAGATTGCTTTTGTTTCATCCTCATGTAGAAGTTAAACAAATTACTTCAGAAAGTTATACCGGAAAATTTGTTCATAAAATTCATCCGAACCTTCGTAAATCAACACAGTTGAAATTTGTCTCTGTAAATGAACTGGAAAGTTGCGACCTTATTTTCCTTTGTTTGCCGCACAATAGTTCACAGAACAAAATAGATCACTTTAAAAAACTTGCTCCTAAAATAATTGATTTGAGTGCCGATTTTCGTTTGAAAGATACAGCTGAATATGAAAAGTGGTATGGACATAAACACGCACGTCCTGATTTACTAAATGAATTTGTATATGGAATACCTGAGCTTCATCGTGAAGAAATGAAAAGTGCGAGTTATATATCAAGTGCGGGATGCAACGCAACCGCAAGTATACTTGGTTTGTATCCACTTTATAAAGCTGGAATTGTTGAGGAAGATAGAACTGTAATAGAAGTTAAAGCCGGCTCAAGTGAAGGGGGTAATAAGGTTAATGATGGATCTCACCATCCGGAGCGAAGCGGCGTTGTGAGATCTTATATGCCAACTCAACATCGGCACACCGCGGAGATGCTGCAAGAGCTTTCATTTGACAAAAAAATTAGTGTTCATTTTTCTGCAACTGCTATAGATATGGTACGAGGCTTACTCGCTACTTGTCATGTCTTTTTAAAGAATGATCTACCCGAAAAAGATATTTGGAAAATTTACCGTGAAGCTTATTCGAATGAACCTTTTATTAGAATTGTAAAAGAGAGCGATGGTATATACCGTTATCCCGAACCAAAATTATTGAGCGGTACAAATTATTGTGATATTGGATTTAAAAAGGATGAGTTTTCTAATCGTCTTGTCGTTGTTAGCGCAATTGATAATTTGATGAAGGGCGCTGCAGGACAAGCATTACAAGCATTTAACATAATGTATGGATTTGATGAAAGAACGGGATTAGAATTTCCCGGATTGCATCCAATCTAAATTACATATATAAGAGCTCAATAATGAGTGCGATTAAAAAAGAATTTATTACGAAAATGAATGAGTTATTGTAATGTGCCGATTACTATATGTTAATTCTGCTAAAGAGTTTGATTCTAAGGTTCATCTTAAAAAATTTGCTGATATATCAAAGAAGAGCAAAGAGTTTCAAGGGCACGGCTGGGGTTGTACATATCTTAAAGATGGTAAATGGGAATATTATAAAAATGTAAATCCAATTTGGGATGATGATTTTAAAAAATTTCCGTCAACAACCCGTTTAATAGCTCATGCCAGAAGCGCATTTAAAGATGAAGGAATTGTGGTAGAAAATAATATGCCGTTTTATGATGAAAATTTTGTTTTTATTTTTAATGGTGAACTGAGGGGAGTAAAAATAAAAGAAGAGGGAAGAATTGGCGCTGAGAAGATTTTTAATTATATAAAAAGATTTTATAAAGGAAGTACAAAAGATGCCTTAGGGAAAGGTGCCGCAATAATTAATAAAAAAACCAGCTATATAAGAGCTATGAATATAATTTTGAGTGACAAGAGCGCTTCATATATTTATTCTCTTTTTAATGAAGATGAAAATTACTTTACAATGCACATCAAAAATGAAGAGGAACTAGTTGTGGTTTGTTCGGAACCATTTATTGGTGAAATTGGCTGGCAGCAAATAAAGAATAATTCTTTAACGGAGTTGATATGCTTATAATTAAAATTGGCGGCGGTAAAGAACTAAATATCAAAGGTATAATTTCTGATCTAGCTTCTCTGAATGAAAAATTTATTATTGTGCATGGCGCAAATGCTCTGCGCGATGAATTGGCTGTTAAGTTAAATGTGCAAAAAAAAGTTGTAACATCTTTGTCGGGATACGATTCGGTTCTCAGCAATGAGGAAACAATTGATTTAATGATGATGGCTTATGCCGGATTAAAGAATAAGAGAATAGTAGAATTGTGTCAGCAGAATGGAATTAATGCGGTTGGTTTGTCGGGACTCGATGGGAAACTCTTGCAAGGAAAACGTAACACAGGAATCAAAGTTCGTGAAAATGGAAAAACCTTATTGTTGAGAGATTTTTCAGGTAAACCAAAAACCATAAATAAAGATCTATTAAATTTATTATTGGAGAATGGGTACACTCCCGTTTTATGTGTCCCCTTGATTGATGAAAATAATTTCGCGATAAATTCTGAAAACGATGACATAGTTGCATTACTGCAGACTGAGTTAAAAACTCAAAAGGTTATTTCATTGATTGAAGCTCCCGGTTTTTTACTGGATAAAAATGATCCTTCTTCTTTAATCAAACAAATATCTAAAACTGAATTAGAAACGATGGAAGGAAAAGTTGAAGGAAGAATGAAAAGAAAAATACTCGCCATTAGAAAATTATTTGATGGCGGGGAGACAACAGTTATTATTTCGGATGGAAGAACCGAGCATCCAATTATAGATGCGTTAAATGGTGAAGGTACAACAATTTCATAATGGAGGTTGGAATGATTGATTACAAAGCAATTCAGCAGCAGTACGAGATTGATGTTTATCCGATGCGTGATGTTGTATTAGTAAAGGGTAAAGGGGCACGCCTCTGGGATGATAAAGGAACAGAGTATATTGATATGGCTTCAGGCATTAGTGTTGCTAATGTTGGTCATTGTAACGATAAAGTTGTTGATGCAATCTCCAGTCAAGCCGCTACTTTAATTACCTGTCCAAACACTTTTTATAACGATTCCAAGGCAAAATTTTTAGAGAAATTATTTAGTGTTGCTCCTAAAAACCTAACAAAAGCTTTTCTAACAAATAGCGGCAGTGAAGCAATGGAAGCCGCAATAAAATTTGCCCGCGCTAATACGAAGAAAACAAAGTTCATATCTGCAATGAAGGGTTTTCATGGTAGAACCTATGGTTCTTTGAGTGCAACTTATAAAAAAGAATACCGGGACGCATTTGAACCTTTAGTCCCCGGATTTTCATTTGTTCCGTTCAACAATTATGAAAAATTAGTAGATGCCGTTGATTCTGATACCGCCGGAATTATACTTGAATTTGTTCAGGGGGAAGGGGGAATTAATATTGGTCAAAAGGAATACTTTAAACAAGTTAGGCAATTGTGCGATGAGAAAGATATCCTTTTAATTATTGATGAGATACAAACCGGATTTTGCCGTACAGGTAAAATGTTTGCGATTGAACATTTCGACATTGAAGCTGATATGATGACAGTTGCCAAATCAATTGCCGGTGGTTTTCCTATGGGCGCGTTATTATGTTCGGATAAAATTAAGATTGAAAAAGGAAAGCATGGATCAACATTTGGCGGTAATCCGCTTGCATGTGCCGCGGGAAAAGCCTCCATCGAATTTATGATTGAAAATAAATTGTGGGAAGTAGCCGAACAAAAAGGTAAATTTTTCCGTGAAAAATTAGAATCACAACCTCTTTCTAAAGTTAGAGAAGTAAGACAGATTGGATTGATGATTGGTATTGAACTTAAAGATAAATCGCAGCCAATTATTTTAGAATTACTCGAAAGAAAAATTATTTCTCTACCTGCCGGAACAACGGTTTTGCGGCTTCTACCCCCATTAGTAATAAGTTATGATGATTTGGATACAGTTATTAAAAATCTAATCGAAATCCTAGCATAAAATTAATGCGGAGTAAGAAATTGCTCCGCATTCATCACTAAATACCCAAAATCTTTTTTTGACATTAGACCGTTTTTAGATATTTTTAGCCATCAAAAAAACTAACAGTTAAAAATGATTATTGATTATATCCCGATATTTTTGGTAATAATTGTTGCCACAATTTTTGGTGTGGCGGTAGTATTATCATCACGAATTTTTGGCCCTTTGCGAGCTCACAAAATAAAGGTGATGCCCTACGAAAGTGGAAAAGATCCGGTTGGCGCAACAACCGAAAGGATTTCTATAAAATATTACCTTGTCGCAATGCTCTTCATAATTTTTGATATTGAAGTTATCTACGTGTACCCATGGGCAGTGCAATTCAAATCCCTTTTTGGCGATTATGGCGCATTTGCATTTTGGCCAATGTTTGTATTTTTAATTGTTCTTGAATTGGGCTTCCTATATATACTAATGAAAGGCGGATTAAAATGGGATTAGAAGCAAAACTTACTCAGGATGGTTTTATAACTTCAACATTAGATGCGGTTATAGCCTGGGCACGTAAAAGTTCAGTTTGGCCAATGCCAATGGGAATTTCCTGTTGTGCAATTGAAATGATTGCGGCTGCCGATCCAAAATATGATATTGCCCGTTTTGGCTCCGAGGTAATGCGTTTTACACCGCGACAGTGTGATCTTATGATTGTTGCCGGAACTGTTACATATAAAATGGCTCAGGTCGTGAGAAGAATTTATGATCAGATGCCTGAACCTAAATGGGTGATTGCCATGGGCGCTTGTACAAGTTCGGGCGGAATGTATCGTTCATACAGCGTTGTTCAGGGGATCGATCAATTTTTACCTGTTGATGTTTATACCGCCGGCTGTCCCCCTCGCCCCGAAAATTTATTGAATGCATTAATGGCAATTCAGGACAAGATTTCAAAATCGAAAGCAAGAGATTTTCAAGATAAATTATACACAAATTTAGAACTCTCGAATAATTAATATGGATATTAAAAATCTTATAGTAGATAAAGTAAGAAATCAATTTGGGGATTCATTAATAGAAGTTGTTGAATTTGCCGGTGATCTCAGTCTAACTATCGATTCAAAAAAAAATAGGGAACTTTCTGAATTTTTGAAGAGTGATCCCGAGCTTCAATTTTTAATGTGTAAAGATGTTACAGGTATTGATTGGGGAACAAGAAAAAATAGATTTACAGTAGTTTATCATGTTTATTCTTTCCAATTAAATTTTACCTTACGAATTAAATGCAATCTTGAGGGGGAAGAAACTAAAATAGATACTGTAGCAGATATATGGCTTTCGGCCAATTGGTATGAAAGAGAAACTTATGATATGTATGGAATTATCTTTAAAGGTCATCCCGATTTGAGAAGAATGTATATGCCGGAAGGATTCGAATATCATCCGCTGCGTAAAGATTTTCCGGTGCTAGGAATACCAAACTCATTACCACTCCCAAACAAAATCGATTAATATGGAAAAACAAACCGATATCTATAAAATTAATGATGAGAAAATTTATAAGCGTCTCCTTGAAGATAAAGATATCATTCTTGATGATGCCTTAGAAAATGAAATGGTCATCAATATGGGTCCTCAACATCCGGCTACGCATGGTGTACTTCGACTTGTATTAAGATTGGATGGAGAAACAGTACTTGGCATTGTACCCGAATTAGGTTATCTGCATCGCGGTTATGAAAAAATGGCAGAGGATATGAGTTATATTGAGTTCATTCCTCACACCGACCGTCTTGATTACACTGCAACAATGTGCAATAATGTTGCTTATGTTCTCGCGGTTGAAAAATTGACCGGAATAATTGCCCCAAAACGGGCACAATATATTCGAATGATTATTTCAGAACTTTCCCGTATCGCAGCTCATATGGTTGCTATTGGTACATTTGCCATGGATGTTGGCGCGGTTACAATGGTGATGTGGACATTTAGAGAACGTGAGAAAATTCAAGAAATTTTTGATTTGGTTGCCGGCGCGAGATTTACAACAAGTTATACCCGTATTGGCGGCGTTGCATCTGATATGGATAATGTTGCGTTGAAAATGACAAAAGATTTTCTGGAAGAATTAAAACCTGCTCTCGATGAGATGGATAAACTTCTTCTTAAGAATAGAATTTTTATTGAGAGATTGGAAGGGATTGGTGTTCTTTCTAAAGAAGACGCAATTGCTCTTGGAATTACAGGTCCAAATCTTAGAGCTAGCGGTGTTGAATATGATGTGAGAAGAGCGAAGCCATATTTATATTATGATGAAATGGATTTTAATATCCCAACTTATCCCGAGGGTGATAGTTTAGCAAGATATTTTTTACGTGGCGATGAGGTTAGAGAAAGCGTCAAAATTCTTTCGCAGCTTCTTGATAAAATTCCCCAAGGTGAAATAATCGCAAATGACCCTAAAAGAGTTCTTCCTCACAAAACTGAAATATATTCCAAAATGGAAGAGTTAATTCATGATTTTATGATTATTAATTTTGGGATAAACCCGCCGGTTGGCGATTCATTTTTCTCCGTCGAAAATCCAAAAGGAGAATTAGGATTTTATATTGTGAGCAATGGATCCGGGCATCCTTGGAAAATGAAAATTCGTTCCCCCTCGTTCTGTAATTTACAAGCAATAGGACAACTCTGCAAAGGAGCAATGATCTCCGATGTAATCGCTATTATCGGGTCCCTCGATCCGGTTATGGGTGAAGCAGATAAATAAAATTGATGATTGTTGATTAAATAATTTTGGTTAAAAATGACATTCAAATTCAGCGAAGAAAACTTAAAAAAAATTGAAGAAGTTAGGAAAAAATATCCTACCAACTTAGCTGCTGTAATGCCCGTTATTTATATTGCTCAAGAGCAGAACGGTTACATTAGCAACGAAGTTATGGAAGAGATTGCTTCTATTCTCGACATAGATAAAGTAAATGTATTGAGTGTGGTAACTTTTTATACAATGTATCATACAAAGCAAATGGGGAAGTACCATATTCAAGTTTGTACTAATGTTTCCTGTATGCTACGTGGTGCTTATGAAATTTGGGATCAGGTAAAGGAAAAACTATCGCTCGATAATATGGGTGTTTCGAGAGATGGTAAATTTTCACTTGAAGAGGTTGAATGTATGGGAGCCTGCGGCTACGCACCTATGATAGCCGTGAATGAAGACTTTCATGAAAATTTAACTAAAGAAAAAGTTGAACAAATTTTGGAATCCTTAAAGTAATATTTGGAAAATCCTATAATGGAAAAAATCGTACTCCCTCAAATAGAAAATTATAATAATATTGAAGTGTATCTCGCCAATGGTGGATTTGAATCTGCAAAAAAAGCTCTTTCACAAACCCCCGATGAAATAATTGACCAGGTAAAAAAATCGGGTTTACGCGGCAGAGGAGGAGCGGCTTTTTCTACTGGACTTAAATGGAGTTTTATGCCTAAAACTTCAGACAAGCCAAAATACTTATGCATTAATGGTGATGAGAGCGAACCCGGTTCCTTTAAGGATAGACAAGTTTTTGAGGATAATCCTTTCCAGTTAATAGAAGGTGCAATTATAAGTTGTTACGCAATTGGCGCTAAAGTCGCGTATTTGTACATTCGTGGCGAATACCACAAATGGATTAAATTAATGCAGGATGCAATTGATACTGCATACGATAAAGGTTTTCTTGGCGAAAAAATGAAGGAGACATTCGGGAATTCATTTTCATGTGAACTTTATCTTCATAAGGGCGCTGGAGCTTATATTTGCGGTGAGGAATCCTCTTTGATGAACTCTATTGAGGGTTATAGAGGATATCCGAGAGTGAAGCCTCCATTCCCCGCACAAAAAGGATTATGGGGATGCCCAACTACAATTAATAATGTTGAAACGATTGCTAATGTTCCCCCTATTATTTCTAAAGGATGGGAATGGTTTTCTAAAATTGGTGCAGAAAAACATCCAGGTACAATTTTATTTGGTATTAGTGGACATGTTAATAAGCCGGGTGTTTATGAACTGCCGAGTGGGACATTACTCACTGAATTAATTTATGATATTGCAGGCGGTGTACCTGGAAATAAAAAAATTAAATGCGTTATCCCCGGTGGGTCATCCATGCCACCATTGCGTGGTGATCAGCTTGAAGGAATTAGAATGGATGCCGAATCACTCAAACTTGCCGGGTCGGCAATCGGTACCGGTGGTGTTATGGTGATGGATGAAGATACTAATCTTCTAAAAGTACTATTAAGAATTGCCCATTTCTATCATCATGAAAGCTGTGGGCAATGCACACCTTGCAGAGAGGGGACCGGCTGGCTGGAAAAAACTTTACACAGACTAGATGAAGGAAATGGTTCTTCAGCTGATTTAGATTTACTTATAAGTGTAGCAAACAATATAGAAGGGAATACAATTTGTGCTCTCGGTGATGCCGCCGCGTGGCCAGTTAAATTCATGATTCAACGATTCCGAGAAGAATTTGAGAAATATGTGAATCCTTCAATTACTATATCGGTGCCGAACAAGGTGCACTCAATGAGAAATACAGCAGTACCTCTCGCAAAAATTATAAAATAAAGCCTGCCTATTAATTTCACATCAATAGCATGCGCAAATTATTGTTGTGTGATTTAATACACTTTAAATTTTTCTTCTTTAATCGATAATGCATTATTGAGGAATAAATGTGAGTTCAATCAAGACAGACAATATTAATACACCGTATATTGTTTTCGTCAATTCAGAACAACTTATAAAAATGAACAAAATTATTATTTTCAACCCTAGTAAGAGTGTTGATTTCAAACTTAACGCTAAAATTCAGAGAAGCGATTGCCTCTGCCAACAGGTGAATAGTGTTGAAGAATTTGAGAGGATAATTTTTACTGAACTACATTCCATAATAATAGTTGTTCATGATGATTCAATCCTATTATCAGATTCAATTGATAAAGCAATTGAGCCGAATAAAAACAATTATGTAATTGTACTGACAAATAAGAATAAATTTAACCAAACTTATTTAAAGCATGCCCATAGAATATTACCTCTGGATATTGATGATCTGAAACTAAACCGATGCATTGATGATCTGCTGCGATTAAAACAAAATGCGTACCCGGGAGAAATAATACTGAAAATTAGAAACATGGGGAGCATTCCAATCCTTCCCGAAATTTATATTCGTCTGGAAAGAGAACTTAACAAGCCGGTTGTTTCAAATATTCGTATCGCTGAAATATTATCAAGCGATGCAGTAATAGTTGCTAAAATTCTGCATATAGCACACTCTGCCTTTTTTAATATGCCCGAAGGTATGCTTGATTTAACCTACGCCATTAATCTGCTAGGAATAAATATTGTTAAAACTATTGTTCTGCATTCAAAAATATTTATGCTAAAAGATTTTTCTGAACCAGCGAGAGAAGTTCTCAAAAAAATTGGAAAGCACTCAATTGAAGTTGCTAAGCTTTCTAAAAAAATTCTTGAAAATGAAGAAGCATCTAAGCAGGAAATAGAGACAGCATACATCGCCGGTTTGCTGCATGATATTGGGAAGGTACTTTTTGTTCAATTTGCCGACGATAAGAAGAGTATTGATTATTTCCCTCATGCTAATCAAGTTAATACTACAATTAAAGAATATGAACTATTCGAAATGAATCATGTTGATGCGGGTTTATATATTCTTACACTTTGGGGTTTTAATAATGATATTCTTGAGGCAGTAAAGTTTCATCATCAACTTGATATGGTAATAGATAAAAAAATATCAGTAAAGGCATCTATTTATTTGGCTAATTTACTCGCTTATAAGGATAGGAATTCAGTAAATGAACTACCCGTTCAAATTAAAGAAAAGGTCATCCCATTATTAATTGCTTAAAATAATTTTGCAGCAGTTCCATCCAACCTCTCCCAATTTTAAATCTACGTGAAATAACCTATCCATTTTAGCAACACTTTATTATTTTCACCACCATATTAATTTCAGATAATTAACTAACAGTTCAACCCGAAAGACTTATGAAAAAAGTTCTTCTTCTAATTTTTGTTTATGCGGTGATTCTTGCTCAACCAGTCGAGAAAAGTGATTCACTAAAATACAATCTTAATCAAGTTACAATTACAGCAACAAGATATACTGAACCATTAATAGAAATTCCATTTTCCATTTCAATAATAAATGAGGGATTATCAACTATCAAAGGATACGGCTTCGATGAGATTTTGAATAGTGCCCCCGGTGTGCTGGCGCAGTCGCGCGCAGGGAATCAAGATGTTCGGGTAACGATTAGGGGATTTGGAGCCAGAGGGGCTGGTGATAGATCAAATTCGGGCACTTCCAGAGGGATTAGAGTGCTGGTAGATGGTATTCCCGAAACTGAACCTGATGGAAGAACATCGTTTGATTTAATTGACTTGGGGCTTTCATCTTCAATCGAAGTTGTTCGCTCTAATGCATCTTCTATTTGGGGAAATGCTTCGGGGGGAGTTATTAATATTTCTATGGTCCCTTCAAGTAATAAATCATTCGCCGAAATAATCCATTCGATTGGCTCATTCGGTTTTAAGCAAACCAGATTAAAATCACTGGCCAATCTTGAAAATGGCAAAGTATTTTTAAATATATCTAATTCTTCTTTTGCTGGATGGCGTAAGAATTCATCAAGCTACCGAACTCTTGTAAATATTGGAGTTCTTACCTCATTTAATTCTCGAAGCAATCTCAACATTTTTGCTTCAGCTGTTTCAAACATGTTTCATGTACCCGGACCATTAACGGAGAGCCAATATAATAATAACCCTCAATCATCTAATTTATTTTACTCCGCAAGGGATGAAAGAAGGCATAATAAAATTGGAAAGTTAGGATTTACTTTTGAATATAAATTCGATGAGCAAAACTCGATAGATTTTATGAGTTTTATTTCGCCTAAATATCTTCAAAGATCAGAGAGAGGAACTTTTCGTGATTTCACGAGATATTTTGCCGGCGGTAATTTGATTTATAAAAACCAATCCACATTTGGAGATTCATTTGGTAATTATTTTGTGGCGGGAATTGATGAAGCATATCAAGATGGAGCGATTTTATTTTATAATCTTTCTGCTTCAAATGGCAGAGGAGATAAATTGCGTACTAATAAAAGAGAGGGGGCGAATAATTTTGGTGCCTTCTTGCAGAATGAAATTATTTATGATGACAAATTAAGTTTAATCGCCGGCGGCAGGTATGACGCGGTAACTTATTATTCCGAAAATTATTTGGATCCTGGCATTGGTTTAAATGAAAAAGTTTTTGAAAAGTTTACACCAAAGGTTGGATTGACATACCGCATTACACCATCAATAAGCCTTTTCACTAATATTGGCGGTGGTGTTGAGGTACCGGCCGGTAATGAAACTGATCCACTTTCTACATTTGGAGATGATAAATTATTCTTATTAAATCCATTACTAGAACCAATAATTTCAACTACCTATGAATTTGGTACAAAACAAATATGGTATTGGGGTGATGAAAATTTTATGCGCTATTTAATGCTAGAACTTTCCGCATATCGAATTAATATAGAGAACGATATAGTTCCATATGGAGGGGGAGCGTTTTATTTAACTTCAGGAAAATCTCACAGGGATGGAGTTGAATTATTTACCGAAGCTGAATTTAAACAAAGACTAAAGTTAAAAGCATCATTTACATATTTAAATTCTAAATACGATGAATATCTAGTCGATTCACTTCACTATAAAAAATCTGGTGCTACAGCAAATTATAGCGGGAACAAAACAGCAGGAATTCCGGAGAGCTTTTACAATTTAACAATAGAATACAAACCTGAATTTTTAAAACATGTTTTGTTTTCTTACACATTTGGTGGAACAAGCAGTTATTATGTTGATGACGCAAATAAAGTTAAAGTCCCTTCAAGCTCAATTTCGAACATCAAACTGGCACTTATTAAGCCATTAGATTTAGTAGGAGGAATTTACCTAACCGGATTTATTTCTGTCAATAATTTATTCAATACTAAATATGTTTCTTCATCTTTCATCAATCCAGATATAATGGGAGGAGAGGCATACTACATTGAACCCGGATTGCCTCGTAATTATTTATTCTCGATTAGTTTGGGTGTGAATTAAAACCGGCGTGATTAATGGTAACCACGCCGATCAAAAGTATTATCTAGCGGGCTACTAATTCTAAAGAAAATGTTTCTTCTTTTCCATCCCTTAAAACAACGACATCAACTGTATCACCGGGTTTGAAATCTTGAACCGCGTACATAAAATCATAAATGTTGGATACTTTTTTTGCACCGAATTTCACAATTATATCTCCCGATTTAAGTCCCGCTTTTGCGGCAGAGCCACCTTCTGTAACGCCGCTCAATTTATAACCTTCACCATTCCAACCAAATTCGGGAACAGTACCAATAGAAACACGCG
Source organism: Melioribacteraceae bacterium (assembly GCA_019638015.1). Lineage (NCBI taxonomy): Bacteria > Pseudomonadati > Ignavibacteriota > Ignavibacteria > Ignavibacteriales > Melioribacteraceae > Melioribacteraceae bacterium. The sequence continues at coordinate 1,461,309 of JAHBUP010000001.1, forward strand.
ATCTTCCCATTCCTCTATTTGTCGGTTCAGCAACTTTTACATAGTCTGGTTTCTCCTTCAATTCATCAAGTGCGAGGGCTACATCAAAAACAAAATTTAATACTTTTTCCTGTCCTTCATAATTAATTTTATCAGCATCATCAGAAGGTTTGTGGTAATCTGTGTGTGTTCCGGTAAAGAAAAATAAAACTGGAATATTTTTATTTGAAAATGCTTGATGATCGCTGCCGCCAGAACCGCCATCACTAAATGCTAAATTCAGGTTATAATTATTTTTTGCATTTAAAATATCTTTCCACTTTGAAGAAGTCCCAGCACCAATTACAGTTAATCTATTTTCTTCATTAATTCTTCCAATCATATCCATATTGAGCATAGCGGCAGTATTGGAAATATCGGTTGGGAAATTATTTGTTAGATATGCCGATCCGAGCAATCCCAATTCCTCACCTGAAAATGCGGTAAAGTAATAAGTTCTTTTAATTTTATCTTTCATAAAAGATAATTTTTCGGCAACCTCAATAACTCCAGTTGTGCCTGATGCATTATCATCAGCTCCGTTGTGAATTTGTTTATCAGTTCCTTTATACATGGATGATTCGGATAATTGATCAATCCCAAGATGATCATAATGTCCGCCAACAACAACTACTTCATTTTTTAATACCGGATCATTACCTTCAAGCATTCCGCCTACATTTCTTGCAGTTTTCTCAACCTCTTTTAAGTCGGTTGTAATTTGGGCTGATAAATTCTCTAGCAAGAATGAATTGGGTTTTTTATTCAAGTCAATATTTTTTTGAATGGACTCAAAATCCAAACCGTTATCACTGAATAGTTCGATACCCAATTCTCTTTTCATCTGTACGACTGCAAAATCGTTCATTGCCCGTGCACCGTCATATTTTGGATTGGGGAGTGCGTCCTCATTTTTTGGGTAAATGCCATTAATGAAAATAATTCCTTTAGCCCCCTTTTCCTGAGCATTTTTTGCCTTATTTCGCAGCGATGCGAATCGATCGAATGCTGATCGAGAAGAATCGTGCTCTGGGTGATTCCGCATCACTAATACTATTTTATCTTTTACATCGATGCCTGAGTAGTCGTCATAATTTAAAGTAGGCGCTGAAATTCCATAACCCGCAAAAACTATTGGAGCGGAAACAGTTGTGTTACTGGAAAAGCCAATGACTGTAAAATCATTGCTGAGTGTAAACAGATTTTTCTTTTTTCTTGGTGAATAATTAAAGGAATTTTTGTTGCTGAGTTCAACTTTTTCGATAAAAGAAAATTCTTGAAACCAGCTCCCATTAAAAAGTGGCCTTAACCCTGCTGCTTCGAAACATGTTTTAATATATTCAGCCGCTAGTAACTCCTCTGCTGAACCTGTAAATCTTCCTTTCATTTCATCGGAAGCTAAAAAATAAACATGGTCTTTTATTTCTTGCGCTGTAATTTCTTTTGAAACGGTTCTATCTTGGGAATAATTGATGCCGGATATAATAATTAGAAGAAAAAGAATTTTTTTCATTGTAACCTCAGATTAATTTAATACTTATGTGAAACAAAAAATGACAGTTGTCTATAGTGATTATTGTAAATATTAGCCAAATATTTATTATTTCTCATTTTTTTAATAAAGAAAAATTTAAAAACTTACTTATTACAATAGAATATACATTTAAGTTACATTAAAATTTCACTGGATTTATTGATGAGGACTTATTAGAATTTTCTCGGCAATTTGGGTTTGAGCACTTGCCGAATATATTGAATGAGTATCCCGATACATCAAATCCAATTTCATTTGATACTTCGTTTATAATTTTTTCCAATCGTGGTTCTGTAAATTCTTTTATTGCTCCACAATTTACACAGATTAAATGATCGTGCGATTTTTTACCAATATTAGATTCAAAACGGGTTTTGTTTTCGCCGAAATTTCGTTTGGATAAAATGCCACAATTCGCCAGTAAGTCAATCGTATTGTAAATAGTAGCTCTGGAAATATTGGAGTTTGCATTTTTCATTTTAATGTATAAATCATCAGCCCCAAAATGCCCATCAAAATCGATAGCGTAATCAAGAACCTCAAATCTTTCAGGTGTTAGGCGATGTTCAGCTCTTTTTAAAAAACTTCTTAATTCTTCATATGCTGCTTCTCTAGTCATCTTTCGATCAATTATTTAGATTTAGTCTGTATAAACTTAGAAATAACCCACAAAAAAAGCAAAAAAAGGATTATCTTAATTAAATCAAACTTATATTTGGGCAGTCGGTAGCCAAAAAATTGGCTTTTAAAGATATTTTGAACTTTTAATTCATTAATGGAGGTTATAATGTCGAAGTCATTCGAAATAATAGAACGAGTAGGAGTTTCAACAGAGGGAGCAAACGAAGCAATTCGTGAAGTAATTCTGGAATCAAATACAGAAAAAAAAGTTTCTTGGTTTGAGGTTTTAGAACAGAGGGGAAGAGTTACTTCGGAGGGAAAAGTTGAATTTCAAGTTCGTGTTCGAATTGGTAGAAAATTAATCGACTAAAAAAAAGGAGTTATGTTATGGCACTAAAAATTGGTGATAAAGCACCCGATTTTTCATTAAAAGATACCTCAAATGAAACACATACTTTGAGTAATTATAACGGAAAAAAAAATGTACTTCTTTTATTTTTCCCTGCAGTTGGTACTGGAGTTTGTGAAAAGGAATTATGCTCAACCAGAGATAGCATGAAAGATTACGAATCCGTAGAGGCTCAAGTATTTGGTATTAGTGTTGATATGCCTTTCTCTCAAAAACTTTGGGTTGATAAATATAATTTCAATTTTCCACTTTTGAGTGATTTTAACAAAGAAGTAGCAAAATTATATGATGCATTCTATGAAAATTGGTTGCCAGGGAAGTGGGACTTAAAAGGTGTCGCTAAAAGATCGGCTTTCGTTATCGATAAAAATGGCATAATTCAATATGCTGAAGTATTGGAAAACGCCGGCGAAGAACCAAATTATAACGCAATTCATGAAGCTCTCAAAAAAATTGCTTAAATATGTAAGGGGAAGTTAATCTTAAACTTCCCCTTTTCATTTTAAAGGAACTATTTCTAATTTGTTAGGTGTTTCGGCAAATAAAGGAAAAACTAATGTTAGAAGTTGGTCACAAAGCCCCAAATTTTACACTCCCCGATAGCGAAGGTATAAAAGTTTCGCTGTCAGATTTTAAAGATCAAAATGTAATCCTCTACTTTTATCCCAAAGATATGACCAGCGGGTGCACACAGGAAGCATGCGATTTTAGAGATCTCTTCCCAAAATTCGAAAAAATGAATGCCGTGATAATTGGCATTAGTATCGATTCAGTTGCTATGCATAAAAAATTTGTTGAAAAGTACGATCTCCCTTTTATTCTACTCGCTGATGAAGATAAAAAAGTTGTTGAAAAATATGGTGTATGGAAAGAAAAAAGTATGTACGGAAAAAAATATATGGGAATTGAGAGAACAACTTTTATAATCGGTACGGATGGGAAAATCAAAAGAATATTCCCAAAGGTTAAAGTTGCTGGGCATGCTGATGAGGTATTGTTTTTAATGAAGGACTTAAGATGATTTACGTTTCGAGGAGAGAAGTATTCAGTTCAGCACATAGGTTGTACAATGAAACACTTAGTGCTGAGGAGAATTTTGCTTTGTTTGGTAAATGCGCGAATGCTAATGGTCATGGGCATAATTACACACTTGAAGTAATTGTGGCTGGTGAAGTTGATCCCAAAACCGGATACTTGATTGATCTCAAATTGCTTAAAAATATTATTCGTGAAAATATTATTAATAAAGTTGACCACAAAAATCTCAATATGGATGTAGATTTTTTGGCAGGAAAAATTCCTACAGCAGAAGTTATTGCTATTTCAATTTGGGACGAATTAAAAGATAAAATTCCCAGCGGCAAGTTATACTGCGTACGGTTACGCGAGACAGAGAATAATTATGTTGAATATAAAGGGGAGTAAAACAGGTGAATCTTGAGATAATCGAAAAAAATGTTAAAAATATTTTAGGTGAAATTGGTGAGGACCTTTCCCGTGAAGGTTTGTTGAAAACTCCGCATCGTGTTGCGAAAGCATACCAATTTCTGACACAAGGTTATTCGAAAAATATTGAACAAATATTAAACGGCGCTATTTTCAATGAGAAGTATGATGAAATGGTTATTGTAAAAGATATAGATTTTTATAGCATGTGCGAACATCATTTACTTCCTTTTTATGGAAAAGTTCATGTGGCGTATGTTCCAAATGGTAAAATTGTTGGTTTAAGTAAGATACCTAGAATTGTTGATGCATTTTCTCAACGATTGCAAGTTCAGGAGAGAATGACACAAGAAATTGCCGATACTATTGAAAAGTATCTTTCTCCCCGTGGAGTAGCCGTTGTTGTTGAAGGACTTCATATGTGCATGATGATGAGAGGAGTACAAAAACAAAATTCAATTACTGCAACCAGCGCAATGCATGGAATATTCAAAGAAGACGCACGAACAAGAGTTGAATTTCTTAATCTAATTAAAAACAAAAATTTATGACTGTAACAAAAAAAGATACAGTTTGGATTACTGGTGCTAGTTCAGGGATTGGTAAGAGCCTGGTTAAAAAATTCACATCAAATAATATTCATGTTACCGCAACTTCCAGAAGACTCAACGAATTAGAAAAACTGAAAAATGAAATTAATAATTTAGATCTCATTAGTATTGAAAGAGTAGACATGAGTTCGCGTACCTCAATTGAAATGATGATTTCAAATTTTAGTGACAAATTTAATTTCGTTGGTTTAATAAATAATGCTGGTATTACCTCTTTTTCCAAAGCCGCAGATGATTCTGTCGAAAAAATTGAAGAAATAATAAATACAAACCTATTGGGAGCAATTTACGCTATTAAATCTGTTCTTCAGGATATGTTGAACTCAAAAAATGGTACAATAATTAATATTTTATCTGTAGTTACAAAAAGAATTTTTACCGCTAGCAGCGCTTATTCAGCTTCAAAAAATGGTTTATTGGCCTATACAAACGTTCTTAGGGAAGAATTGAGAGAAAATAATATTCGAATTATCAATATTTCACCTGGAGCCACGGCCACTCCGATTTGGCCGGAGAAGGTTCTTTCCTCAAAAATCAGTAAAATGATGAACGCCGATGACATTGCCGATTTGATATTTACTTTATATAAAAATAAGAGCAATTTAGTAGCGGAAGATATAACAATAAGACCAATAAGTGGGGATTTATGAAAAAAGATTCATTGGCTATAGTAACCGGTGCGAGTCGTGGGATTGGCAGAGCTATTTCGCTTCGTTTAGCTCACGAAGGATACGACCTTGCATTATTCGGCAGATCAGAGGAGTTATTGAGCTCCCTAACCAATGAAATAAGCAAATATGGAAGGGAAGCTGTTTATTTTGCTGGAGATGTTTCCAATTCAATGTTTGTGAATGAGTCTGTAAATCAAGTTACTCTACAATTTGGTAAAATAGATATTTTAGTAAATAATGCTGGGGTGGCAATATTCAAAACATTTATGGAAAGTTCATTAGATGATTTTAAAGCACAAATAAATACCAATCTTTACGGGGTTTATAATTTTACAAAAGCTGTTCTTCCAAATATGATTGAAAAAAAGGGAGGCACAATTATTAATATTTCATCACTGGCTGGTAAAAATGCATTTGTTGGTGGAACAATGTATGCCGCAAGCAAACATGCCTTAATGGGATTTACAAAATCTTTAATGCTGGAAGTGAGAAATCATAATATAAGAGTTGCGGCGGTTTGTCCAGGTTCTGTTGGAACCGAAATGCTGGCCGGTACACCTTTAGAGCCGGAAAATTTATCTAAAGTTTTAACACCGGATGATGTAGCCCAAACTGTTTCAGCTATTATTCAACTTCCGCCGCATGCTCTTATTAGTGAGGTTGAAGTTCGTCCTACTAATCCAAGATAATTTTAATTAATTTTTTTTAATTTTTGCTCTCTCTTTTCATTCTTTTATTCCCTTTACAACAATCTTTTTGTGCAATTCCCTCCCTTAAGTGTTTTTTCAAATTCCCGTAATTTTTAATCCAACTTTTTTGTTGGTCTGAATCGAGCATTTTATAAACATTTAACCAATGTTTATTCCGTTCCATTTTTAGCTCAGTTTCAGTTTTTAATATATCTTCATTCAGCTTTAAGAATTTTTGCTCATCAAATTGATTGCCCAGCATCATTTCTTTAATATCTAAACGATAATTTTGAATTTTGTTACGGTAATCTAGAATTTGTTTTTGGAAGCGTATTTTTTCACTATTCATCTTTACTTCCTGTTCTGAAGTGAGATTTAGGATTTGTCTGAAATTATTCCGTTCTTGATTATCTTTACCGCGGTGTGATGGTTGTGCGCTTAATAGGTTGGGCCCCAATAGAAAAACTATTGTGAGAATGAATGTTAACTTTTTCATTATATTTTCCTTTATTTTATTTGATTTCGGTTATTCGACACCTTTTAGAAACGAAAAGTTTAATTCGGTGTTATTAAACCAAACCGCACGAGTTTTTGTCAAATCCCCATAATAATGACATTGCATGGCGAACGAGGAAGATTTTGAACTTATAAATAAATTCATCGGTGGTGATGAAACAGCCTACAATAAATTGGTAAAAAAGTACCAAAAAAGAATTTACTGGCAGGCTCGTCAGATGTTAGGCAATCATCACGATGCCGATGAAATTACTCAGGAAGTTTTTTTGGTGATTTACAGAAAAATTAATGGATTCAATTTTCTTTCCTCCTTCTATACATGGGTTTATAAAATAGTAAATACAAGATGCTTGAATGAAATTAAGAGAAGGAATATCAGAAAGTTCTTTTCGATCGATGATGATGCGACACTTGAATTAAAAAATGAGAGAGATTTTATATACGACATTGAAACAAAGGAAAAAGTTAAAACTATTACCAACGCACTTCAAAAAATACCCGTTAAACAACGGGAGGTTTTTGTGCTGAGAAATTTTAATGAACTTTCGTATGAAGAGATTTCGAAGATGACAGGAAAAAGTGTTGGGGGATTAAAGGCAAATTATTTTCATGCTTTAAGAAAAGTACTGGAGTTGACAAATGAAAAATAATAATGAAGATATGCTCAGGTATTTATCAGGATTGATGACTCCCGACGAAATAATTCGTTTTGAAGAAGAATTAAAAAATTCGTCAGATTTAAAAGATAGATTTGAAAATGTAAAAGCGAAAATATTCGAAATGGGAAGAATTTCTGAGATGTCATCGGATGATGCATACTTTAATAATTTACTCCCGTTAGTGCACGAGAGAAATTCTAAACTTAAATCAAAAAACTATTTCACCAAATTCGCGTATTCACTACCAATTTCTTTAGTATTGGTAGTATTAGTCCTTTTAGGGATATTTAAGAAATCAGATAGCCTCTTAGATTTTGAAAATTTCGATAACTTGATTATTGAAAGTCTCTTTGATGGATCCACTGCAGAAAGGGTATATACCGAAATAGAGACTTATAATTATTTCTCCAATCTTTATGGTGAAAACGCAATCCCTAATATCTACACTACCGAAAATGAGGGTTATGATTCTGAAGAGGAGGATTATCCGGGGACAATTTGGAATAGCCCAAATCTTGAAACGCTTTCGGATGATGAGGTAAATCAGCTTCTAATAAAACTTGATAATATTAATTTACAAAGAGGTACAAAATGAAAAGGATGCTATTGTTATTACTCATAGTAGTTCCTATTTCTATAATTGCACAGCATAAACAAAATAAACGCTCTATGGAAAAGTTTGAGACTTGGGAACGTGCAAAGACTATAGAATTACTCGACCTTGATGAAGAAACAGCAGTTCGTTTTTTTGCCCGCAAAAATGAGCATCAGAAAAAGATGAAGGAAATTATGGGACAACGATTTTCCCTACTCGAAAAATTAGAAAAGGAAATTAAAGAATCGGGAGGAAGTGATAAATATTTTGGTGACCAAATGGACAATCTTCTCTCAATTGAACAAAAAATTTCTAAGGAAAGGGAAATCTATTTTAAGTCGTTAACAGATATTCTCTCAAAGGCTCAAATAGTTAAGTTATTAGTTTTTGATAATAAATTTAAGCGAGAGCTTCGAGAAGCAATAATGGAGAGGCCCAGAAGGGAGAATGATAAAAATTGACAAAAAATAGTGCACTGATATAAAAGGGTTGATTTTATAGTTGTCAACTGATATTTTTTGCTCTGTTCTTTGCGGAAGTGGTGAAATTGGTATACACGCTACTTTGAGGGGGTAGTGCCCGTTAGGGCGTGCGGGTTCGAGTCCCGCTTTCCGCACCATATCTTTTAACTAAAACCTTAGGGTACCTATGAAAAAAAATCAATTATTCATTTCCCTTGTAATTTGCTTATCACTTTTTACATTTAATATATCTGGTCAGTCCGATATGCCTGCCGATGCCGCTAAATCTTATAATGAAGGTAATCAATTAATGAAATCCGGTAACTTAGATGGAGCGATTGGACAATATCAATCTGCATTAAATCATGCAAAAGATTATAGAATTTATTATCAACTAGGGATTGCCCTTAAGAAAAAGGGGAAAGATAAAGAAGCAATTGATGCATTCAAATCCTCTATCTCTGCTAATCCACAATTTGATTTAGCATACAATGGCTTAGGCGGTACCTATTTTACGCAAGGTAATTATGCTGAAGCTGTTGAAGCATTTAAAAAATTCGAACAAACCACTTCGAAAAAACAATTTAAAGATAAAGCTAAAGAGGATATGGCAAAAGCCTTAGTTAAACAGGGAGAACAGTCAAAAAAAGATGGTAATTATGCTAATGCTATTTCCCAATTGAACGAAGCAATTAAAATGTCTCCTCTTGATGCCGCATATATAATTCTCGCTACAGCTTATTATGAAACTGCCGATTATGATAAAACCATTTCCACAACAGATCATGTTCTGGCAATGAAAAACTCTAAAATGCATGGTGCGGCTAATTATTATAAAGGTATGGCTTTCAAGCAAAAACAAGATTTAACAAAGGCTAAACAGCTCTTTGAAGAAGCTAAAAAAGATGTACAATACAGAAAATTGGCCGAGTATGAGCTTAAACTGTTAAAGTAATTCTTAAGCCCCTTAAGGGGCTTTTTTTTTATCTGGTATAGATAAGTATTTTTAACAATCTTTATACTATTACATTAAACATATTGATTGTGTAATTAGGTACAACTACTCAATTACATTATTTTTAAAACAATTATTTAAATAATTGTATAAACGTAGCTTAATACCATTTTTAGGTGGAAATACGCGTATTTCATAGTTTGAATAAAGTTGCGATAGAATATACACTGAAGTAATAAAATTTTATTGTTTTGATACTAACTAATGGATATTATGAAAAAATTATTTCTATTATTAGTCTTGACTGGACTAACCTTTGGCCAACACTCTCGAGTTATAAGTGAGGGGATTGAGTTATTCGAAAAACAACAATATGCTGAAGCATATAAAATCCTTTCCGATATAGATCATGAAACTAACTATGATGAACAAAAAATAACAGAGGCTGTGTTTTACTCGGCATTATGTCTAATTAAATTAAATCAGATTGATGGAGCTTCGCCAATACTTGAAAATTTTATAAATCAATATCCTCATTCAAATTACAGAAGTGCCTCTCTTTATGAACTTGGAGTAATATACTTTGAAAAAAAGGAATTCAGAAAACAGAGAGACAGGCTAAGACAATTATTAACTGAATATAAATACAGTGAATTCACCGGATCAGCATTATATATGGTAGGTGAATCATTTTATGCCGAAAATAAATTTATTGATGCTGAAGAGAATTTTAGAGACGCATTAGCAAATAAAAGGACAAATAAATATTACGTTAATTCGCTTTATTCGCTGGGACTCACTTACGAAAACCTACGGGACTACTCAAGTGCAGTAAACCAGTATGATGAAATATTGACCTATTACAATGAAAATTATCTTGCCAGAAAAGCTCAATTCAGAATAGGAGTTTGTTACTACAGTCTCAAAGATTATGATAATGCAATTATTGAACTGAATGACCCGTTGATTTCTGAGTTGGATGAAAAAGATTTAACAGAGGCTAAGTTTTTACTAGCAAATTCTTATGTAAATCTTCGTGAGTATTCTCAAGGTAAAAAGGTTTATTCAGATTTAATTCAAAGACTAAGCACCAACACAAATCTTAATAAAATAAAATACGCACTTGCCTGGATTGATTTTCAACTGGGTAATTATGAAGAAGCTTATGCCAATTTTAATGATGTAAATATTGATGCTAGTGATACTCTTAAAATATCAGCTTTATTTTGGAGCGGCGAATGCAAGAGGTATTTGGGTGATGTTGAAACGTCAACTAAAATATTTAACAACTTTATAGAATTATATCCGGAACATAATTACGCCTCGCGTGCCCAACTTAGTATTGGCGCAATGAAGTTGGGTAATCAAAACAGTAGTAATTCTGAAAATGCGCTTAAAAATGCACTCGGTTCAAGGGATGCTGTCACTAAGGTTAGAGCCGCTGTAATGCTCGGAGAAATTAGATTATCACAAAAAAAATATGTTGACGCGAAAAATTATTTTGTTGAATATGATAAGATAAGAATTGATGACCGACAATTAAAGAATCGCTTAAAACTTGGTGAGGCAATTTCACTTTATTATTTGAATGATTATTCTAATGCTGAGAAAGTATTGGAGACACTAAGGTCAGACGCAAGAAATTTTGAACCAGATAAGGTTATGTTCTATCTCGCGGAAACCTATTTTATGCTTGGTAAATACAGTGCTGCATTAAGGCAATATAATTCAATCAAATCTTCAGATGAAAATATAACTCGACAAACTCAAATGGGGAGAGCGTACACTCTCTTCAACCTTAAAGATTATATTAATTCTTCGATTGCCTTTAAAGATTATATTTTGAGCTATCCACGAGATTTGCAAGCTAGTGAGTTAAAACTTAGACTCGCCGACAGCTATTACGGAATGAAGAATTTTGATAAAGCCGCGGAAGTTTATCGTGATATTTTTAGTAATGAAAGATTAATCCAAACAAATGATGCGGCATATTACCAATATGCTCAATCGTTATTTAAAGCTGGCAATTCGAATGAAGCATTAAATAAATTTATTGAACTTCAAAAAAAATTCCCACGCTCAAGTTATGTGGATGATTCGCAGTATGTGATTGGGTGGATAAATTTTCAGCAGAATAATTTTAGAGGGGCAATAAATAATTACATAGAATTACTTAATCAATATCCTTCTTCTAATCTTAAACCAATTGCCTATTATTCAATTGGCGACGCTTATTTTAATTTAGCTGAGTATGATTCGTCGATAATATTTTATACAAGGGTTCTTTCCGAATACCCCAATACCCAATTTATTTTTGATGCGGTAAATGGGATACAATACTCATATGTCGCAAAAGATGAACCGCAAAAAGCTGTAGCCTTTATTGATCAATTTATTCAAGCCAATCCCGGTTCAAAGTTTACCGATCAAATTCACTTTAAGAAGGGAGATTTGAGTTACAGTATTGGAGATTATCAAACTTCTTACTCATCATTCAAGGAGTTTATACAATTATTTCCCATTAGCCCTTTAGTTTCAACTGCTTATTTTTGGATTGGTAAAAGTGCAGGCAATTTAAAAAGAAACGATGAAGCGCTTTCAAACTTTATAAGATCGAGAGAACTCAACCCCAAAAGTGATATTGGTATTTCATCTACAATTGAATTAGCAAATCTCTATAATAGCAGAAAAGAATATTCTCAAGCAATAAATACTTTAAAGGAAACCATCGCACTTGTCCCCACTTCTAATAGAATTCCCGAACTGTTATTTTTGTTAGGAGGGAATGAAGTAAAAAATGGTAACAACAGCGATGCACTTTCAACTTATGATCAGATAATTACTTACTATGATGGGAATGTATTCTCCTCTAAAGCAAAAATTGAAGCTGGAAAAATAGAACTACTAAATAAAAATTTTAGCAAAGCCGACGAGTATTTCAGAGAAGTTGCCGAAAAAAGAACTGACGATATTGGCGCTGAAGCCCAGTATCAGCTTGGTATTTTACTTTATGAGCAAAATAAAATTCAAGAAGCAATAACTTCTTTTGTCCGGGTAAGATCAGTTTACGCGGGATACGATGAGTGGTACACAAATTCTTTGCTCCGTTTGGGAGATTGTTATGTTAAAATTAAGGATAAAAAATTAGCCCGTGAAATGTACAGAGCAGTTTTAACACGACACACGAGTGGTCCCTTTGCCGAAGAAGCTAAAAGGAAAATAAATAAATTATGAAAAATATTACGTTAATAATTCTTTTATTTGTATTTAACAATATAGCTGCCCAAAATGAACAGCAGGCCATTGAACTACCCGATTTTGTAATTACAGGCAAACAAAATGTAGATTTACCTCCTGCGAAAAAGAACAAGCCGGAATTAATTTCAACTCTTTCAAAAGAGTTTTTACTTCCCACATTTTCTCCAGAGGAGCTCCCAATATTTATTGAATCTTACCCTGGGTCTGGGTTCCCTAAATTTTTTGGGAATGATATTTTTAAATCCTCAAGAATTAAAGCAAGAATCGGGCAATATACAATTCCTGAAATTTCTCTGAAAATTTTTCAGCCATTCGAAAATTATCTTTTTTCAGCAAATTTGTTTGGATTGAAGAATACAGAATATTTACCCTACACAAATGGTTATAAATTTGGCGGGTCGTTGGGGCATGAATTTTACATCAGTTCCGCATCCGACTTTTTACCCGGAACCACCTTTAAACTTGATGCCGGATACGTAAAGGATTTATATCATTTTTACGGAGCTGCTGACCCAACAGAGGAAAGAGAAACAAATACCGGTAATATCAGATTCTCTCTTATTAATCAATACACCAAATGGCTCAACTATGGCGTGATGACAAATGGTTCAATCTTTCAGCTTATCGATTCCGGACTTAAGGAAACAAACATTAATGGTACCTTTTTTATTAAGCCAATAATTAATGATATTAATCTCAATGCAAAATTGAACTTTACGAATCAAAAAATGATAAAAAATATTGTTGAAAGTAATACTACATTTATCAATTTAAGTATTACTTCGGATTGGAAAATATTAGATGAACTATTAATAAATGGAGGTGTTAATTATTATAAGTATGATTCGGGTTCGAGGATACTTCCAACAGTTTCTTTACAGTATAGATTATATAAGGGATTGAGCAGCGCTTTGGAGTTTAAGCCGAATTTAGAATTTCAAACAACAGAAAAATTTGCAGCCATAAATCCATTTGTTGTTATGAATACATTAAATAATGCCACTACAAAGAATAATTTTTATGCCAGCGGAATTATCAAATACGAGTATGAGAGATACTTTTCGATTACGGGATTTGGACAATTATACAAATCGGATGATTATCCATACTTCAGCGATTTATTAAATCCAGGCAAGTTTGATGTTATGTTATCACCCAAAGCAAATAAAACTAAAGTAGGTCTCAACTTTAATTATTTACCAACCGCATATGGTTATTTTTTCGGCGAAGCATCATATACTAAAACTACAGATGGAAATTCGATGACTGTTCCGTATGAACCTGAGTTTTCGTTCTATGCCGAATATGGAAAAAAGTTTAATACCGGATTTGGAGCGTCCATTAATTTAGCTTACGAAAGTGGCGCGTATACAAATATTACAAACACCTCAAAACTAGAGAGCACCCAAAATCTTGGCATCTCAATTTATTATGAATTGATTAAGAATTTTAAAATTACGGCCGACTTTCAAAACATCTTGAATAAAGGTAACTTTGCATGGGCAAATTACAAAAAGAAGCCGTTCGATATTTTAGCTGGAATTGAGTACCGTTGGTAAAACGAAAGAAGAATTTAGATGAATTTAGATGAGTTGAAAAATAAAATTGCTGATATTCTCGGTGTTTCAAACTCCCAAAGAGAATTATCCTTTGATATTTTTGTCGAGAAATTAGTACAAGGGCTGGTAGATGGCATTACTATTAAAGTCCCGGGAGTTGGATTTTTTCAACTGAAAGAACAAACTAAAAAAATAAACGCAACAATAGTATTTACCCCGCCGGTTGAAAGTCTTAAAAGAGAAACAAAAAATCTTTACCTAACAATTGATGTATCGAAGAAAAATAAAAACTCAACCGAATTTGATTCTCAAGTCTTTAGCCTCGGAATAGGTAAACCATTAATCCCGCTAAGTATTGAAGAAGAGACTAGTGATCTCGAAACTTCTTATGCCATGCTCAGAAAATCTATTGAAGAGAGAGCTCAGGAAGTTATAATTGAGAGTGATCAAATCCCTAATTATAATATTTGGAATGACTTTTACGATTCTTCAGGTAAGACTGAAAAAGAACAGAATACTTCTCAAGAACTCGACAAGTTAACAGCCGACTTAAAATTTGATTCTCTGAGAAATCCAGATTTAATTGATGATGATTCTTTCGATATTAGGCATAGTTTGATCGATACTCCTGACGGTGCTGATTTTACAAAACAGCTTAATGATTTACTCGTTCAGAGTAAAATCAAATTGTTTGGAGAAAAATCGGGCAAGCAAGAAGAATCTACACCCCCGGACACCGAGAATCAAATCAATGATAATGCCGTGACTATTAATAGAAATATTGAATCAGATAAAATTGACACTGAAGAGCCTCTTGATTTTGAGTTTGATGAAACTGAGTTACTAAAACTAGATCTGCCGGAGAACACAATAACGGTTGATCAAATGCTAAAGGATGATCTGCCGGGTAAAGGTTTGAAGGACTCAGAAATTACTAATACGATTGAAAGAAATGATGCTGTAGATGGTGTTAAAAATTTTCTGAATGACAAACCAGTTGAATCTTTTGAGGAAGAAGTTAAATTTGATATCGGGTTACCACATTTACTAGATGATGAACAAAAAGATGATGAAGTAGAGATTACGCTTCCCGAATATGCTTCTAAAATTATTGAGGAGGAATTGATAACTCATCAATTTATTGATGAAAATAATTTTGAAAGTGTTGGTAAGAATGATGATACTGGACAAAGTAGTGATGAGGAAATAATTTGGGAGGATGTTGTTGATGAGCAGAATGATAAGATAGATTGGAATTGGGGTGATGAATTAAAAGAAGAATTCGGTGTTATTCCTTTTAATGAAGATGTAGTATTAAATAATTTTGATTCTATAAGTGAGGATGGAGATTTAAATTTAGTTGATGAGATAGTTGAAGAACTGCCGGATCAGAAGATAGGAACGTATGACAAAATACATGAAGATCAGTTAGAGAAGAAGCTAAAAGAAGAATTAGAGAATGAGTTTATTGAAGAAAAAAGACAGCAGGAGATTGAGAAAAGGATAACCCAAGAAATTGCCGCCGAGAGGCGAAGAACAAGAATTGAATCAGAAGAAAGAAGGGATGATTTTGAACCTTCAGAGTCAAACTCTCGGAGCACAAAAACATCCAATCTTCGCGCAGTAATTGAGGCTAAACGAGAATTTGATCAAGAAACATCCTACAGAGCATCCAACACATTATTTTCTTCAACGTATGAATTCGTTGAGGAAAAACCGGCAGCTAGAAAAAGTAAAATAGCGATTGGTTTATCTAAAGAGTTTACAGGCGAACAACCTCAATCATATTTTACGAAAGAAGTAACCCCTACACCCAAGCCTGCTGAAAATTTTAAATTTTACAGAACTCTGCTCATTATTTTATCAATAGCCTTGGTGGGGGCACTTTCGTTAACTACTTATATTCTATTAAAAAACTCTTCTATACAAAATTCTGCACAGGGTGAAGTAGAAAACAATGAAAGTAATGATAATTTTATTGCCGGAACTCCTGCCAATCCTTATAGCAGTGAGTCCTTTATTGATGACCCAACCGCAATAATTCCAGGAGAGGTTAGCGATTTCCCCAGAGTAGCAAATATTGATGAGAAGAATAGTAAGATTAACAATACTCTAAAAAATGAAGGGATCGCAACTCCTCAAAAACAAGATGAGAGTAAAACCGCGAATAATAAAGTACTTACAAATAATAGAATAGAAAATAAGATAGTGCCACCTGCTCAAAATAATCCTAATGTAAAAGCTAGTAATAGTGGGACTGAAACACGCATCAGCAATTCATTATACTATGATGGGAAAAACTATTTTGCTCAAATATCTTCATGGCGGAACCGTATAAAAGCAGATCAAGAAATTATTCAATTAAGAGATTCGGGAACAAACGCGTATATACAAGAAGTAAACCTCCCCGAGAAAGGTGGAATTTGGTACCGAGTTAGAGTTGGACCTTTCAAAACACAAATAGAAGCGGAAACTTTTTTAACAAAATTTAAATAATTATTAACAGGTAAATATGAATCTTATCGAAATATTTTTAAAGGGTGGTTTTTTAATGTGGGTAATTTTAGGTACCTCGTTAGTAGCCGTCGCAATTACAATTGAAAAATTTATGTCTCTCAAAAAAGCAAAAATTAACACTCCATCTTTTTTAATGAAAATGAGAAATTTATTGAAGAAAAAAGATGTGGCTTCTGCTATTGCATTGTGCATGGAGGAAAAAACACCTACTTCCAATATTATCAAAAAGGGGCTAAAAAAATCTAAGTTAGGTAGAGAAAGGGTTATTGAAGCAATTGATTCTGCCGGAAGACATGAAATCTCCAAACTCGAAAGGGGATTATCTACTCTGGCTACAATTGCGGGTGCGGCCCCTATGCTTGGATTTCTTGGAACAGTTACGGGAATGATAGGCGCATTTATGAAAATTCAAGAGCTACAAGGTGCTGCTGGTCCTGCCGATTTAGCCGGCGGTATTTGGGAAGCGCTTATTACCACGGCTTTTGGATTATTTGTTGGCATTCCTGTTCTTGCCATTTACAATTATTTATTGAGTATGGTAAATAAAGTTGTTATAGATATGGAAATGATAGCTACCGATATTATTGATGTCTTGGATGATACACAAAAAGGCATAACCGAAGAAGTAGAAGAGGAGTTATAAATAAAAATGAATTTTAGAACTCAGCATAAGCCTCTTAGCGCTTTTAACTTTTCTTCATTAACCGACATCGTAATTTTGTTATTGATATTTTTTCTATTAACAAGTCAATTTGTTGTTCAAACCGGAGTTAAGGTTAAACTTCCTGGCGCAAAAAATAATGAGCAAACCTCTGCAACAAATCTCACAATTACACTAACCGATAAGGGGAAAATATATTTGAATACCGAGGAAGTTACATTCCTGAACTTATCAGCAAAACTCGCCCAGATACCCCAAGCTATGCAGAATAATTTAGTGATAAGAGCTGATCAGAGTGTGCAGATTGATGCGGTAATAAAAGTTATTGATATCGCAAAGGGTATTGGGGTGGATAAATTTACTATTCAAACTGAAAAAGAATCATTCTAATGTTTAAAAACGATAGAAATACCTCCTACCTCTATTCTTTTATTTTTCATTTAATATTAGCAGTAATACTTTTTTTTATAAAAGTAAATAATGAACAGAAGCTCGACGACTATTTGTTAATTGGTTTCGGGTCAGGATCCGGGTTTGGTTCTCCTGCCAATATAAATAAAACTGAGGATGAAGTTCTTAAAAAGGAAGAGAAAAAAAATGATCAAAAAGATGAATTGAAAAAAGTTGAGCTTCCGAAAGTAAAAAATGAAGATGCTGAGAATGTTGTTAATCCCATTAAAAAAATAGCAAAGGATGAAGTAGATCCATCTAAAGTTAAACCTCTTGTAAAAAATGAAAATGAGGCTAAAGGAAATTTGCAGGATGGCAGCGGAGCAGGAGGCTATGGTTTTGAATTAGATTTTGGTGGAAGAGGAAAAAGAAGAATTTACAGTTATTCCTTGCCAGAGTACCCGGATGGAGTAGCCAAAGAAATTGATGTAAAATTAAGATTTACGATTTTACCGGATGGGACTGTTGGAAGAATTTTCCCCCTTATAAAAGCTGATGCAAGATTAGAAACCGCGGCAATGAACTCTCTGAGACAGTGGCGATTTGAACCTCTGCCTGCAAATGTTAATCAGAGTGAGCAGACTGTTGTAATTACATTTCCGTATCGACTTCAGTAGTTTTATCTTCGCCGTAGTAAAATTTGTAGAAGAAATATTCAATAATCGCCAGCGAAAAAAGCGAAATAGTATCTCTGTCGAAGTGAACTCCAAATCCTTTCTGATCAAAAAGCACTTTAGCAAATGTGCTAGTTATTGACCAGCCGATTGTAAACAAAATAACTATAAGAGCTAAATTAATAAAGCCCGATCCAATCGACTCACTTTGCCATTTTAAGGAAAAGACGTATAAGATAAATAGAAGATGGAGTGCGAAAATAAAAGCGGAAATCATGTTAATTTTCTCTTGATCTATTTAATCTATTGTTGATTATTTGAACTGAGATTAATCCGCCACCAATTCCAAAAATAGTATTCACAACCAAATTATTGATTAATAATGAAATTGAGTAAAGGAATGAAAAACCGTAATTAATGATATCTTCACGAACTGAAGCCATGAGATTTATTACTTCATTTTTAATTTCTTGTGCGAATGGTAAAGAATCCGACATTTTTTGAAATTCCGAAAATCCATTAACAAGGTCGTTCTGTTTAGTTATAAAAGTAATAATAATTTCAAATGAAGTGCTAAATAGAGCCGCGTATAATCCTGTAATTAATCCAAACATAATCCCCTTTTTTATAGCTATAGTTTTATTATTCCCGCTTGCTTTAATATCTAGTAATAATGAGATGTAAACCGCTATTGGCATTATTATACAACAGCCAAAACTTTTCACAACAGGCACAACATTTAATACTCCGGCTCCAAAACCGCAAATGAAAGGGGAGATATACTTTTTCACATTTATCCGTTTTTATTTGAAAATAATGTTCTCAATGGTGAGTAAAGATACAGAAATCCAACAGAACCTAAAAGCAACCCAGTAAGAAATGCTATAGTTTTTGAGTAATTATAAAAACCAAAATTGTACAAAATTACATCGATAAGCATTGGCAATGCAACCGCGAAAAGGACTTTATTATTTGGAGCGATTTCAATTCTGAAAATTAGGTTGACGAAAGATGAAGTGAGTAACCCAAAGTATATCCCAGCACATCTAGAGCAAACTAATGAATGATTTGTCCCCTCCCCGATAAGTTTTAAACCATTTTGGTGACAAACAATACTATATGAATGTTCGGCTAATGGGAATAAATAAATTAGTGAGGGAAAATACTCTACCAGCCATGCAAGGTAGATACCGGCATTCCAGATTAGAAATAGCAATAGCAATAAAAGAGATAAAATGAGTCGTTGGTTTTTCAATTCAGAATTACATTGTATGTAAAAAGATTTGTTTTTGTGAGTACAAACACAGACTTATTGTGGAAAGCAGTGTCCACAATATCATCACCTATTGTTGGAATAAAGTTATCTTTTGAAATGAATAAATCTTGCACAAAATTATTATTAATTATCAGTAATTCATTTTTTGAATTTATCAGAAATCCGTTTGCGCCTTTTGAAATTCCTATGGGCAGGAAAGGAAGTTCAATTATTTTTAATCCGTTACCAAACTGATCAAAAATCAAAAGGCGCTCGCCATCTAAAACTCCAACATTTAAATTTTCAGATAAAGCAAATTGAGAAGGATTAATTAATGCGAATGCCCCGGCATCAAATCCACCTACAACAAGTATAAATCTGCCACTCGAAGAATATTTAACAATTCTAGAGTTATATGAATCAAGGACAAATATTTCACCGGTCGGTGAAGATTCAATACAAGTAGGAAATGAGAATTTTGCTGCTTCTTCATTCACATTTTGAGTAGAGAAACTTGATAAATAATTTAGATCTTTATCAAAAATTTGAATTCGGTTATTATTTTTATCGGCAACGTAAACATTTAGCGTATTGGCAAATAAGGAGATTGGTTCATCAAATGAAAGATTATCCCAGCCGAAGCCTCCAATTCTTTGCAATTCCTGTCCGGCAGCACCAACCTTGATTATTTCATTAGTTCCGCAATCAGCTACAAAGATTAACCCAACGGGATTTATTGAAAGGGCAGTGGCTTTGTCGAAATTGGCTAATTCATTTTTTAGAATTAACTGCTGCGATAAATTGAGGCTGAAAGATGAAATAAGTAAAATTAACATGTAAAAAGGTTTGTGACTCATCTGGTTACCCTTGATAATCTAAATTAAATTAAGAAATCAACTTAGGCACGGTTTCTGAAACAAATTTATGAATAAAAATAAATGTTTTTTATTAAATTTACTTACAGTTGTTGTAATTTAATTCGACGGTGAGGATGAAATGAAAAAGTATCTATTATCAATTCTTGTAATATTAGTTATTATTTCCTCTTGCAAGTTGAAAGATGAAGAAACTGATGGAACCAACCCCACAGATCCAACAAAGCCTACCACCGCGAATATCAAGGTTGTATCACCTAATGGAGGGGAGACACTTGCCGAGGGTTCATCATTCGAAATAAAGTGGACAGGTACCGGATCAACAGTGGTACGCTTACTTTATTCCATTGATAATGGTACAAGCTGGGCACTAATTGCAGATAGTGTAAAAAATACTGGAATTTATGTTTGGTTTCCAATTCCAAATACAATCTCAAATCAATGCCAAATTCGTATCAGCAGTCATGATGGTATTACTTCTGATGTTAGCGATAATATTTTTGCGATTGTGCGTAATTCTAATGAGAGTTTAAGATTAGTATCACCAGTAGGGAATGAAGAATGGGAAGCGGGTTCCTCCAAACAGATAAAGTGGTACAGTTCTGGAATAAGTGCAGTTAAACTAGATTATACTACAAACAATGGCAACACTTGGAATTTTATTGCTACAGATGATAAGAATACTGGGATTTATTTTTGGGAACCTATACCAAATACGCCGTCTACTCTTGCAAAAATTAGAATTATGGATGCGAAGGATGGATCTCCATCAACAGAAAGTCCAAATCCATTTTTTATATTGCCAGAACCTACTCTCAAAGTTGTAAGTCCGAATGGTGGAGAAAAAATACTTTCGGGGACAAGTAGAAAGCTGGAATGGATTTCAGAAAATATTGAAAATGTAAAAATAGCATATACTACCAATGGTGGTTTTAATTGGATTACTATTATTGAATCAACCCCATCTACCGGCTATTATGTATGGGAACCGGTTCCGAATGTTAACTCAGAATTGTGTAAAGTAAGAGTTTATGATGTGAAGGATGGGGAGCCAAACGATATTTCTGATAATCCTTTTACAATAACAAATCAAATTACACAGACCTTGGAGATTACAGCACCGAATGGCGGGGAAAGATGGCAAGCTGGTACAAATCAAAGTATTACATGGACATCAAGCGGCGTACCGAAAGTAAAAATTGATTTTACTACCAACAATGGATTAACCTGGAATAATATTGTTCAGGATTTATCGAACACCGGTGCATATGAATGGAATGTCCCAAATTCATTATCAACTCAATGTTTAGTAAAGATTAGCGATGCGTTAGATGGTGAACCGATTGATCAAAGTAATTCTGCCTTTAGAATCGTACCTAAACCTGAATTAGAAATAATAAGTCCGAATGGTGGTGAAGTTTGGATTGCTGGAATTGTTGACACTATTAAGTGGAAATCAGTTGGTGTTGAAAACGTCTTTCTTGAATACACAATTAATAATGGTATTAGTTGGTCAACAATAGTTGATAGAACTCCATCAAGCGGGTTTTACATTACAAGTTTTACTGGTCCATCAACACAGTATAAAATCAGAATCCGTGATAAAGATAACGGATCACCGATGGATGAAAGTGATGGTACTTTTACTGTGCTTCCTGAACCTCAAATTCATGTATTAGAGCCCAATGGAAATGAAGAATGGTACGCCGGCTCAGCAAATAATATTAAGTGGACATCAGTGAATATTGAGAATGTGAAAATTGAATATACAACAAACAATGGGGCTACGTGGAGTTTAATTACAGCCTCAACACCGAGTGATGGCGTATATGCTTGGGATAAAATACCGGATGTAAGTTCGCTGCAATGCAGAGTGAGAATTAGCGATACCAAAGATGGAATACCTTCTGACATCTCTGATGAAAATTTTACTATAACTACTCTAGGAAATCAATTAGTTAAAGTAACTTCTCCAAACGGAGGGGAAAAGTGGATTGCGGGCTCGGCGCAAAATATTACATGGGAGGCTTCTGGTATTCAAAATGTGAAGATAGAATATACTCTGAATAATGGAATATCATGGAATACGATTACTGCTAGTACTCCGAGCGATGGATTTTACACATGGAATCAATTACCAAGCACCTCTTCAACTAATTGTAAAATTAGAATTAGTGACGCGGCTGATTCGGCTCCATCTGATGACAGTGATGGATTCTTTAGTATTGAACCCGAACCTGAAATCCAAGTTCTTGTACCAAATGGAAATGAATTCTGGTTGTCAAATACTAGTCAGGAAATTAGATGGACTTCTCAAAATGTCCCAGATGTCAAAATTGAATACACTACAAATGGAGGAGCAAATTGGACAACAATTGTTAGCTCAACTCCGAGTATCGGGTACTACAAATGGTCCAGTATTCCTAGTATTAATTCATTGCAATGTAAAGTTCGAATTAGTGATGCTGATGATGGAAATCCCGCGGATCTTTCTGACAATAATTTCCAGATTTCAAATCAGATAAATAAATCGTTGCAGATAATTAGTCCAAACGGTTCCGAAGTATGGGAAGCAGGCACAAAGCAAAATATTACTTGGAATTCTTCTGGCGTAAAGAAAGTAAAGATTGAATTTACTCCGGATAAAGGTGCAAATTGGATTGTTCTTGTTAATGACTATGAAGGTGGAGCTTACGAGTGGAACATTAATCCACAAACGAATTCTACTCAATGTCAAATTAGAATTAGTGATACCGAGGATAATGAAATCTCAGATATTAGTGATGGTACGTTTACAGTCGAACCAATTAAATATATTTCGGTAACCGCTCCTCGAGGACCAATCATATTTAAAGATAGTGACCCTGTAGAAATTAAATGGGAATCTACCGGTATTAAAACCGTGGGGATAAAATTTACTACTACTAATGGGCAGGGCAGGTATCCTGAAATTCCCGAGTTTTATACATTAGTTAGTAAAGTGGCAAATTTGGGAACGTTTACAACTAGTTTTTCACTCCCATCGGACCAGTATTACGTAGTAGTTTACAATGCTGACGAAGGTGCAGAGGAAGCACCAAGTGCAAGAAGTATAGGTAATTTTACTGTTGTTAAAACCGAGCCTTCAAATATTACTGTATTGCAGCCAAATGGGAAAGAACAATGGTTAAAGAGCAGCAGCAATCAAACGAATTCTCAAAATTATAATCCATTCGAAATAAAGTGGAAAGCCTCGGGACTGGAGCGTGTTAAGATTGAATATTCTACAAATGGCGGTGGAAGTTGGACAGGTGTTCCCGGAGCTTCAAGTATTATTAATAATGGATTTTTTGTCTGGGCACCTGGAAGTAGCGGTGAAAAGATTGACAGCTCTGATAATTGTTTGATTAAGGTTAGCAATTTATCGGGAAGTTTAAGTGATATTTCAGATAACTTTTTCTCAATTCACACCGGTAAAAAAATTCGTGTTGAATTCCCAAATAATGGAGAAGATTTTTATGGCCAGCCGGGTAGAAGTCCGATGGCTATAGTATGGACTAGTTACGCCATAAGCGGAAATGTCAATATTTATTACAGTCTTCAAAATGGAGCTGATGGAACATGGGTTCAACTAGCAAATAATTATCCTTCAACAGGTGTTTACGCATGGGATTATTTACGAGATCCGGCCATAGTTGATCAAGTTACAGGCAGTGTAATAAAATATTCAAGTTTGGGAAGAATTAAAATTGTGGATTCTGCTGATAGTAAAGTTTGGGATGTAAATGATATTCCATTCTGGCTCAATGTACAAAAGGCGAGTGATAGTAAAATTGAGAGTTATAAGAAATCACAAATTGAAACAAAAAAATAATATTGTTGGCAACATTTTACTATATTTGAAATAATTAATGCCCCGTAGTGTAATTGGCAACACGTCTGACTCTGGATCAGAAGAGTTCAGGTTCGACCCCTGACGGGGCAGCTTAAAAAGCTCGATTTTGAAAAGAAATCGAGCTTTTTTTTATTCTACCCATCAGAAAAACCCTATGATTTTCGGTTTTCGTTGTATGTACTTTTGTATGTACTTTTCAAATTGTACAAACACTACAATAAATAATGAACAATCAGTTTAATTAAAAACCAGTGGAGGTCTTAAGTCCTTAAATGATCAAAGTTGTAAGTCAAATGCCAGACTTATTCTGACGCGTTGTTTACTCTGGTACCCCCCTCCCGGGCCATAATACTGTCACAATATTGGTTAGACTCGCAACTTAGAAAAGTCTACACTAGAATTAGTTAACTGTTAATCTCCAATGATTATACCTAAAAAAATATTTAATAATCGTTTCCTTATCAAGACTATAATTAAAAGATTTATTAAATAATTTAATGTACTCACTAGTTTTAGATGGCGCTAAATTGTTACCTCATTAAAGTTATTTCGATACCGTCTATAATTGAGGGAATTAATTTTAACGAATCCAATTATTTTATTTTGTTCAGTGTTAATAACCGCATATTTCTTTAAATCTGATGATTTTATAAATTGCATATATTGTTTTATTTAAGTCAAAATATTTCTACAGAACAGAATTCAACAATGAAATGGATTAACCATGAGAAATGATATTAGAAAGTATTCACTCGAACTTGCTGCAAGTTTGGAAAACTATTATGAAGCATATCAAAGTTACGTATACTATAGAAAAATGCAAGAAAGTGAATTAAAAGCATCACTTCATTCATCAAATGTTGATTTAACTAAGAATGATTTGGACATTACTCAATTATTCCGTTTTAATAAAAATCTTGTTGAAGAGTTTGAACTTTCATTTAATTTATTTTATAAGTATAAAAATAAAGACGTTTATGAGAATGCACTTAAAGAATTCCCAATTCTCCAAAAACAATTGTGGATGGTAAAGAGCTTAATAAAAGTTTATCAAAACCCAACAATAGATCCAGCTTTGAAAATTAAATTCGAAAATGTATACGAATTCCTAATTAATTATAAAAATAAACTTCAAAGAATTAGTACTCAATCAAAAATCAGAAGCGGCATGAAGAATATTTTATCTAAGCCGACTTCAGATCAAGTACTCGACCTGGCAAAAGAATATAAATTAAAATCGGGAGTGAATAATTTAAAGCGTCGGCTTATACTTCCAAAGATATATCAGGCACTTAAAGATCGCGGTGTTGTAACAACTGAAGCATATATCAGCAAAATCTTATCAATTCACAGCTACTTCGGAGCTCCTCGAACGAAATAATCTCAGACTTATACTCCTTTACTCATACCAGGTATGAAACCAGTATGAGTCCATTCTGTCCTTACTTTTCAACACGGTTTTTCAATAAGATAATTTAACAAGTGATATGTCCTATTCTAATTATTCATTTTTAACAGAAACAGGGCAAAAGTTATCGCAAAGCGGAAACACCACCATTCGTCGGTTGGAATCGGCGCTGAAAATGGTAAAAAACGGAAACGGACTTCAAAAAACGGAAACGGACCACAAAGAACGGAAACAGTATGGAAACGTTTTCAAAAACAGATGAACACATTTATCTAACTGTACATTAAAAATTGAATTCTGCGCTAAGGCAAGTGAATATTAAAAATATTATTGGAATTAAGTAAATCTCTATGGATAAAACTCTATTAAATAGTTTGGAAGAAAGTGATATTGAGAAACTAAGGTACTTATTCTCATTATTACCACAGCAACAACAAGCGATAATTCTTAGAATTTTCTGCGACGAGTACAGTTGCCATATTAAAGAGAATAGGTCCAAAGCATATTATAGTTCTGTACAAATTGCATTAAAGCATTTAGCCAAATTCTTCGGTAAACAGAAGGTAATACAATCAATCGGGCTGAAAGATATTGAGCAATTTACGACATACATGCAAAAGAAGGCCCCAAAAGGTTACCGCGTTTATTTTAGAACACTCAAAGCAGCATTTAATAAAGCTAAGGACTGGGGATATGTAAACGAAAATTACTTTCTCAAAGTCAAACTACCTAAGAAACAGAAAATCAATCCGGCCTTTATCGATTCAAAGCAACTAGAAAAAATCTGCCTTAAAATTGATTCTGAAACCGTTAGAGATATAACCATCCTTGCATTTTGTACCGGAATGCGGTTAAGCGAATTGGTCAATTTAAGGTGGAATAATGTCAGTATGGTAGATAAAATAATAACCGTAGGCGACGAGGAATTCACTACAAAAGGTCGTAATCAGAGATACATCCCGATTAGTGATGAAGCATTCGTAGTCTTATCGAGGCTATCTGATGAAAAAAAGGTGGTTGAGAATAAACGAAAATATGTTTTCTGTAAAGCAGGCGGATTTCCGTATACAGGGGATTTTATCTCCAAGAAGTTCAAGGCTGCTTGCAAGGAAGCATCTATAGAGAATTCGATTCACTTTCATTCGTTGAGACATTCATTTGCGTCCAACTTGGCGCAGAGAGGAGTCTCGCTATATATAATAAAGGAATTACTTGGGCATTCTTCGATTTCAACGACCGAAATTTATTCACACCTAAATATTAATTCCCTAAAAGAAGCAATTAAAGTTTTCGATGCACAAGTTTCAACTGAAAATGAACAATCAATAATATGACAAACTAATTTGCGCTCAACGTGAGGTATATGAGCGCATCAATTTTTGCGGCAACGTCCGTATGGAGAAGTAAAATGAATCTTTTGGAAACAGCTAAAGACTACCATCATCAATTTGGTTTTAACCTAATTCCATTCGTCAATAAGATGCCTAAAGATGGATGGAAGGATTGGCAGGAGCAAGAAATGTCAATTCAGGATATTGAAAAACTAAATTGGAATTCCGATACAAGCGGTTTAGGAGCCGTCTGTGGGATAGGGGACTTAAGGTGTTTCGACTTTGATGATGTTGCTGAAGATGACGTAGTGAAAAATTTCATGCTTAAATTGGGATTACCTCATGATTATCCTTGGCTTGTAAAAACTGGAAGTGGGAAAGGGTTTCACCTATGGTTTTATTGCGCTAACGCTCCATCTTTGTTTGGTGAGTTGGGTGGGGAGAAAGGATGTTATGTCTTTAAACCAAAGATATCGCATCAGTTCAAGCAAATCGAACTTCGATGGAAAAAAAGTTTGACTATACTGCCCCCTTCAAAACATGCAAGTGGTAATTCCTATCAATTCTGCAATATGAATGCAAATATTCCCGAGACGCCTCCGGTAGTGATCGGCGTGGAGCAAATTATCAAAGCCTTGAATGAATTTTGCATCGTTGAACCTAAGGTGAAGCAAGAGAAGCCAACCAATAAAAGTAACCGTTCATTCAATAAATCGCATCTAGGGGAAGCCTCTGATTTTTTAAGACACAAAATTAATAATTATGATGAATTCCTGAGAATCGGATTTGCCTTAGCTTCCTTGGGGGAAGAGGGCAGAAGTTATTTCTTAAGAATTTGTAAAGATAATCCCAACTATCCCGACGAATCATTAGCGAGTTTGAATAAAAAGTTTGATGGATTCATTAACGGTTACAGCGGTGAAATTACCTTGGGGACATTCTATGAAATTGCTAAAAATTATGGTTTCAAACCGCCTCAAATAAATTTTTGGACATTTAATTCTAAAGGAGTGATGATTATTGAGAAAGCGAAATTCATTGAATATCTCCAAGATGAGGGATATGGTAAGTTGATTTTGGGAAGCAGCTACATTTTTGTTGAGGTCAAAAATAATATTGTTAAAGAAGTAACCCCGGTTTCAATAAAAGACCATGTCTTCAAAGGTATTGAAGAGCTGAGTGATGAAAGTATTAAAAGTTCTGTTAAGGAATGCTTAATACGTAACGTTAATTTTTTGTTTAGTAAGGGTGTATTGGAATGTCTTGCAACACTCGAGCTGGACTTCTTGAAGGATCGTAAGGAGAAGGCATATTTCTTCTTTAATAATGTGGTTCTTGAAGTAAGCGCTGAAGGTATCAAGATCTGGAGATATGAAGAGCTGAAAGGTTGTATATGGGAGAAGCACATTATCCAGCGTGATTTTGAGCAGTCTGATATTGAGAGTACTTTTCAAAAGTTTATTGAGAATATCTGTAAGAATGATTTGAGTAGAATCGCAGCCCTTCGTTCGGCAATTGGTTATCTGTTGCATGCTTACAAAGATCCGACCCGCACTAAAGCAATTATTTTTACCGATGAGAAATTAAGTGATAGCGCTTACGGTAGATCTGGAAAGGGGGTTGTAGCTAAAGCAATTAATCAACTAAGAGTGATGATAAAGTTTGACGGAAAGAACTTTAATTTCGATAAGAGTTTTGCATATCAGTCAGTAAACCTGGATACACAGATCATGTTCTTTGATGACGTGCAAAAGAAGTTCGATTTCGAAAAACTGTTCTCAGTGATAACTGAGGGAATAACAGTTGAAAAGAAGCAGAGGGATGAATTTAGAATTCCATTCGAGGAGAGTCCGAAACCATTAATTACAACAAATTATTCTATTTCAGGGCACAATGATTCTTCTAAGGCGCGTCAGTTTGTCATTGAATTCTCTGACTATTACAATAAAAAACATACGCCAGTGGATGATTTTGGGAAAAAGTTTTTCATAGAGTGGAATGAAGAAGAGTGGATCTCTTTCTATAACTTAATGATTGAGTGTTGCCGGTTCTATTTGGAAAAAGGATTGGTCGAATACGAATATGTCAACCTTCAGAAGAAGAAATTAATTGATGCCACTTCACCTGAATTTGAAGAATTCCTCCCGGAAATTCCATTAGGGGTAGAGACAGACAAGAAAGAATTATTCGAAAAATTTAAAAATCAGAATGAGGAAGTAAAATTTTTGACACAACATAAATTTACCAGGTGGCTTAAAATATATGCAGATCTATATGAACTAAGTTATTCTGAACGCAAATCGGGGGATACTAGGCTCATGATTTTAACAAAACAGGTATCTAAAGGATGAATCCTAAGCCGGATGGACAATTTGACTACAAATATTTTGGAAGAAATTGTCCACTCAATATGCGGTTCTTATTCAGCTTTAAGCGGTTTTATCCCATTTGGACGTTTGGACAATTTATTTTGTAATTAAGATGAAAAAGAAGTTATAAGTAAGTGAGAATATAAGTTCGAATAAAATTTGTCCAATTGTCCCACTAGAAAATATAAGAGATTGTCAAAAATCAGATAACTATAATAAACTTTATCCATCAATAAAAAGGAGTTAGATATGAGAGGCGGTAGAAGAGCCGGCGCAGGAAGAAAGCCATATACACAAAATCCCAAAAATATTAGAAGACTTTATAGGTTTAGCGAGCAAGATGTTCAAAAAATTTTAGCTGCTGTCCGGATGTTAAATGAAAAAGGGGTGAAAATCTGCGAAGCTGAGTTAGTCCGCAATTCAGTTTTAGATTTTGTAGACCAAAAATTGAAAGAACTTGCACCGATGCCTAATAATTCGGGAAGTGATTCTCACGCAATTCTTTAGAATAGTTTTTGCTTATTTGCCATATCTGTATTAATTTGCAATTCGCGATTCGCGAATTGCAAATAGTTTGGTGAGAAATGAAAAAACATAGCGGGATGCGTCCTCAGGACATAGTTATTTTATTGAAAATTGCTTCAATTAAGGAGGGCTGGATATCCAAGGATATTTCATTAGCTCTTAAAATTAGTGGAAGCGAAGTTAGTGAGTCGATTAATCGATCTTCAATTGCAGGATTGCTAAGTTTTGATAAAAGAACACTAATGAAAGAGTCCTTACTTGAATTTATTGAGTTCGGTATAAAATATGTTTTTCCTCAAAAACCGGGCGCAATGGTGAGAGGTATTCCGACAGCGGTTTCTGCTGAACCCTTAAAACTAATATTACATTCAGAGGAAACTTACGTTTGGCCATATGGTCATGGTGAAGTTAGAGGGCAATCCATTGAGCCATTGTATAAAACTGTCCCGGAGATTGCCACAAGAGATAAAAGTTTATATGAATTATTAGCGCTAACCGATGGGGTAAGGATTGGCAAGGTCAGAGAGCATAAAATAGCTATGGATGAATTGAGGAAAAGAATCTTATGAAACCAGAAAAGTTAAGTACGAACAAGAGTCTAATTAAGAAAGTTGCTTTTGCGCTAGGTGAGTTAAACGAACATGTTGTTTTCGTTGGAGGATCAGTTGCAAGCCTATATGCAGATGATCCGGCAGCTGAAGATGTACGCCCAACAAAAGATGTGGACATTTTTCTTGAGATCGCCTCCTATGGTAAACTAATAAAGTTACAAGAGAAATTAGCTACTAAGGGATTTTATCCTGCGATTGAAGAGGGGGTGATGTGTAGGTTTAGATATGAAGATATTTTGATTGATGTGATGTCGACAGAAGAAGTTGGTTGGGCACCGGCTGACAAATGGTTCGAACCAGGATTAAATTACTTAGAGCAGTATTATATTGAAGAAATAGTAATAAAAATATTGCATGTCTCTTATTACCTTGCAACAAAACTAAGTGCCTTCAGGGATAGGAAAGAAGACGCAAGAACAAGCAGACATTTTGAAGATATTGTTTATGTGCTGGATAACAGAAAAGATATTGTAAATGAAATCATAAATTCACCTGTTGATGTGAAAAATTATTTACAAAATGAGTTTCAGATTATTTCAGGCCCGAAATATAAAGAAGCGTTTTTAAGCCACCTTTATTACCAAACTCAAATCGAGAGATATGACATAATCAGGGGAAAACTCATCCAAATAATTCAGGCGACTTAGTATGTTTTTTGCATAAATGACCTTGTCTGTAAAAAAACTTAAATAAGAACCGATTATAAATTAAATGTCAAATTTATACTAAAAGTGTATGCACTTTTGTATGTACTCATGTAAGCACTTTAGAAAAATAGTGCAGATTTCGCATAGATTTGCAGCACACGTCTGATTTATGATCAAGCGTGCTGACATGCCAAAATAGTGATCCAATTATGGAATTATGATTCGGGAGATTTTTAGGTGCGTCCGCAAAATCACGCCATTATTCGGGCAGTGCGGCAGATATACGCACCTTCAACATTCCCGATCAGCAAGCAGAAAAAACTCCCCGAAGAAATTAAGACCTCACTCAGTGCTCATTATGATATTGATGATGATACAACCCATTTTCACATTGAGTACCAGCCTATTGACTTCCAACAGCATAAGCTCAAAAATTCTATTGATAATCACTAAAATAACTTGACTTAAATATCTCATTAAACTAATTTGAGTTAAAATAATGAGGGCTTGAGGGTTAGTTTGGGGTACCGTCTGGGCATTTTATTCTCTTGAGTTCATATCATTTAATTAAAACACTGTTATTTAAACTAAATCAAAACCTTTTTCTTGATATGATTCCAAAATGATTTATATCAAGAGTTAAGGCGGGTAATTAATAGCTAATTGTAGGTGAATCTTATGAGGTTAGACAAATTCTTAATTCATAATTGGCCACCTTTAATAGATGGTAAACTTGTAAGAAGTCCGAATAGCGATAGAATCAGTAATTATTTTACTCAATACTTGCAGTATCAACTGCAAAAATATTTATCTAAGAATAAAGATTACTATTTACTACAAGAAGTTGAGTGCAAAGACCACCATCACAAACTTGATTACTTTATAGGTAAGAAGGATGTTAAAAAATATTTTGAGGGGGTAGACCCACGATATTTAAGATGGGTTGCGTTAATTGAATCTCAGTGGGGTAACAGTAATAATAAAAGTGTTCAAGATTACCTCAATCGAGATTTTCCAAAATTAACTGAATACAAAACACAATATAAAGATCAAATAAAAATTATTTTGCTTGATATGACTGGTCATCAAGGAGATTGGAAAACGAATCACAATAATTTCATAATTAGATTGAGAGAAATCGCAAAAAAAGATCCCAACAGTCATTATACAATTATTATGACAACCAGAGTCAAAACAAAAAAAATCATAGGATATACTATTGTTGAAAATTGGAAAACAAAACATTTTGAACCAATAAACTACAACTAACTAGCGTCTTAAGCGGAACGCTGTATTCGGTCGTAGTATTTGTAGTTTGTCATTGTTGTGAAAGTTAAAAAAAGTGAGTATCAAGTAACATTAACAATAAGTCGCTGTATTTGAAGCGTAAACCTTGTGGCGTCCGGTGAGATGCAAGAGCGTTAGCTGTAAAATAAAAGGAGATATTTTTTATGTATGGTTATGATTCTCTGAAACCTCAAATCATTCTCTCAGATAATGAGGTTGAATGTCCTGTTAAAGATTGCAATAAAAAGGTTCAACGTCAAAGAAAAGTTTTCAAAAAAGCGTCTCAGTTTAAATGCCCAATCCATCAAATCTATATTTCACCATCAACTTTTGAATACGAGAGTGAACAACATAATATTCTTTGGACTGATGAAAGTGATAGAAAATATCTTGAAGAAATAAAAACCGTAAAACGTGAAAGTAGGATTGCTCGTGAAAACAGCGAGGATGCGGTTTCTTTTAATGTGTTTCGCTATTTACAAAGAAATAATTTATTGGATTTATTTCTTAGCACCTTTAGCAAGGTGAAAGTTTCTAATTCAGAATTAATACTATGGAGTTATTCAGAAAAAGAGCGAGGAACTTATTCCCTTTTAAATTCAGCAAGAACTGAATTTGGGGAAGCAATAAATCGTGGTTCAGAACCTGATATAATTATTCAAACAGACACTACTTTATTCTTTATCGAAGCAAAAGTATTAGCATTCAATGAGACAAAACCAAGTGCCCCAGATAACACAAAGAAGTATTTAACAGGTGGCAATAATTGGTTTAAAAAAGTCTTTAGCAGTGATTATAGCTCCATTGCAATTGAACAAGAAAAATACGAGTTACTTAGATTTTGGTTACTTGGAACTTGGATGTCATATAGAATTGGATTGAAGTTTTCACTGATAAGTTTGGTATTAGGTAATCGTGAATTGGAAATTGAGGAAGTTTTTGACAAGATGATTGTAGAAGATAAAGAAAAACAATTCGATAGAATATCTTGGGAAGATATTTATCACTTCATTGTTACGAATAAAATTGAGTCTAATGATTATAAAATAATTATAGATTATTACAAAAATAAATGCCTTGGTTACAATAGTAGCCAATCTTTAATCAAAGCCTTTTCTATTTAATGGAGAAAATAATATGAAACTGTTTTCTGATTATGATGATAAACTGGAGAAGAACTTATCGTTAATATTTGGTGCTGTCGGTATTTTAGCAATAGCGATTAATTTGTTTCTGAAAGGATTTGAAATGCTAAATATTCTGGACGCTGTAAAAGATATTGTTGGTTTAGCTGTGGTCATAGGTGTTTTTCTCATTATGTCTTTTAAGAAAAATTCGGACAAATCATTTAAGGATATTGGTAAAGATGCATTAAGAAAATTATCATCTGAATACCCACAAATTTTAATGGGGCCACGACTAAATCGTGATAAGAGCGAAGACACAGAGGAAAATTCATCAAAAGCTCTTGAATACTTATTCGTAATGAAGAATGACCCAAAATCCAAGAAAAGAGCTAAACTTATTCCGGTTGATTATCTTGAAGATGGTGAGCTATATATTTATGTACAAAAAGGAACTGTTGCACACGGTTTACATTACGGCGAGGGAAAAGTTGCTGACGAAGACATAAAAACCATTCAAAATTCAGTTAAAGAAAAAGTGAACGCATATGTTGAGAATAATTACAGAGGCTTTTTTATAATATCTGAAGAAGAGATGAAAAAGGATAAAAACTTAGTATTGGCTATCGACTTTGATGAAAACAAACTTGGTAAGAAAAAATATTATAACGCGATTTATAATTGCGCGAAAATAGCGGTAGAAAGCCTTCTAAAATATAGGAAATAAGCAGTGGATCAAATAATTAAAATTATAATTGTCATATTAGTTGCAAACATACTTATAACCGTAATTTTAGGTGGTAGTAAAAAGTTTGTATTCTACTATGATTTCAAAGACCTTTTTATTTCCTTCTTATCCTGTTTTGTTTTATTAATAGGAATAATCCTTTCTTCTTACCTTGATTTGAAAGAATTTAATCTAATAGCCGTTACTATATCTATCATGATTGGGATTTATTCATTATATCTTGCTGTTAAATATAATCGTATGAACATTTTAGTCGGGATCCCAATCGGCATTTCAAAAATTATTCTTGGTGGTTTGTTTGTCCTAAAATTATTCGATTTAATTAGTCCAAGTGGGAAATCTGTTGGAAATAGACGTGAAAGTAGGATGACGTCTGGAATTATTCTGTTCCTTCTATCAATTATTTTCAAGTTTCTAATTAATGGTGAAGAAGTTTATCAAAAAAATGGATGGGATATTCCAAAATAAGTGCATTTACAGTTAACCCTTTCTTCAAGCCGGCCGCTTAAAACCGCTCGGCAATTGTATGATTATAAAGTTTTGTTGTAAAAGTTAGTTGCTCTATTAGTGTAGCTGAGTAAATGAAGTTATACATAAATTGTTGGCAATTGTGTTTAAATCTGCGTTGTTGTTTTAGTGGCGGTCTATTTGCAACATTGCAATATGTTACCAAGTAAGTGATGGGTGATATGGAAACATTAGTATCACAAGAAAAAAATCAAAAGATTGTACGAGTATTATCCTGGGGTTTAATGGTCATTTCAGTTTTTCTATTACTTCGGAATTTTGTTTTCCCCAATAATATCTCTTCAGTGATTAATTTTCAGCAAGCAACAAAAAATTTTATACCACCCATTGAGATCAATTATACTCTTTATTTTATTCAAACTGGTCTTGAGTTTCTACTATATATCATGGTTTATCTCTTCACCACATTTTTATTGAAATATCAAAACAAATGGAGAAGAAGACTCATGAATTTATTATTGGTAATGGTATTATTTTTTATACTATCACCAATAATTACTTACCATAGTATTGATAAAGTAATATTTGGCAACTATGCCACCATAAAGTTGGTGTTGTCATATTTATGGTCAATAATTCTTTCAGCATGGCTCCTGTTTACAATTAAAAGATTAACAAAAGAAGAGATAAAGTATCTATTTAAATAAGTACTCTTAACCTATTGCCATGAAATTATTAATTAGAAAAAAAAATATAATCGCTAATATATACCAGCTTATTTTAATTCAAAAAAATCATTTCTATTTAGATGATAAAATCCAATCTCTTTTGGATATTCATGCTTGTCTTCATTTAAAATTTCATAAATGTATTTATATTCTCCTTTTCTCCATGGTAAAATTCCAATTTTTTCAATCTTTTTCTCATTGCAATCTATAATCAGTTTCTTCATTGCATTCATTTTCTTAACCTTTTCATTTGAATAAAAAAAACTTCTCCATTCCATCTTGTTAAAGGGGACTAATATCAAATCTAAATGCTCAACATATTTCCATATGCTGTCATTAGTTATTGTTATAACTCTATTGTTGATTTTATATTGGGTTTCCGTTTTCATAAAAGTGTTTTTATATATTGCTGAATTTGGGTAGTTGTTGCTAAAAATACTTGTATCAAAATATTCTTTATCACCTTTTGTAATTTCACTTTTATCGTATGGTAAATCTAACAATCCCTCTTTTCTGTAATGGTTTATATAATAATTGTAATAATCCCAATTTATAACATGAATGTATTCATCTTTCAATACCTTCATTGCATATCCTATAAAGATATCACTTTGAATCGCATAGGTCCCACCACCTTCAAACAATCCATCATTTACACTAACAAAATAATCCAGTTTAATGTTATTTTGGATGAAATAGTCAATAGATTCTAAAGCGTTCATTCCTAGGCAAATCACTTTGTTACTTTTGTAATAAGTACCATCGAATCTGTGATCAATTAAATAAATTATATCAGCAAAATCTAATGATTCAAATCTCCTGGGATTATTAATGCCTGATGCAAAGTAAGCTAAAGTCTTCATTATGCCGCTTTAATATTTTTCAATTCTGTGATAGTAATACCGTCCCAATTTGCTTGTATAGGTTGAGCTAAATATTCAGATAATCTTAAAACCAATTCACGCAGATCATCAATATTTAATTTTATTTTAAATATTCTATAGTATGGGTCCCCGTCTTTAATAAGACACTGCTTTTCTTTTGAATATTCTACGTCAGCAGGCAAGTTTTTGATTCTTTTCTGTCTCATAAGTTCTAAAGCTCTTTTCTCGTCATACTGTTTTAATTTGCCATTTATTACATCAATAGAATCAACAAATATGAACTCTTTGATAATATTGCTGTTATCTTTAATCGTGCAATAGCCTGTCGATAAATAATCAGCATCAAGATCTATTATTGTAGGATGACTCACGGAATTCCTCATTCTTTTAAGTACAGTTGCTAAAGTCAGCTTTTCATGATATGTCGTATAAATATTCTCTAATGAAATACCCCAAACTTTATTATTGCTTAATATAGTTTCGGCTAATATGTTTTTTTTTCGCAACATGTCCCTGGTATATTCAGCGTTAATTGTTAATAAGTTTTGTAGAGATATTAGATGTAAGGTGCTTTCAAATTTATAGTTACTTTTAACTTGTTTGTCGTATTCCAAAATGATATGCCCAATTCTATACGCAATATCAGCATATACTTGTTGGTTTTGTGGATCTGGAAAATATTCCATTTATTCCCTCTATATTATTAAGACCATTATTGTTTTCATAAAAGTAATGCAATATCACGGACTTTTACTAACAACAACTATTTATAAGCAGAAATATATCACTACATAAAATAATTAGGAAGTTTTTATAGCCATGCATTTGGTGGTACATTCTTAAAATACCCTTCCTTGTTTTCTCGTTCATAATTGCTGTCCCGTCAATAAACTCACCATGAATGAATTTCAGTTCTTTCAAAAAATACTCCTCCGCTCTTCACCTCCATAACTCTTTACTCGATACTCATCACTCACACTGTTTATCCCGCTCATTACTCTATAATGCTCTTATAGCATTTTTATGTAAATATTTATAGTTTGATATTAGTAGTTACTTAAAAAGGGGTTTTCCCGAAATAGCTTTATCCCTTTTTTATTCGGGTACCCGCTGCAAATATAAAAGGTGCTTTAAAAAGTAATGTTGAAGGTTATGATAATTTACTGGAAGTGCTAAAAAGATGAATGCGAATATTGAACTTACAATAAACAAGATTATCGAATGTGTTCGATTAGATTGCTTTTCTGACATTGGTGAACTATTCAAAGATCGGAGAGATTATCATGCTTTCATTGATCAGATTCATCGGGATATGAGAATAGAGTTTCATGGACAAAATTTACATTACTATGAAACATTTCATCGTCTTGCAGATAAATATGATTTTGATTCTCTGAAGAATCTTATAAAAGGATTAACGATCGTTGAAAATATTGTAAGACATGGCGGAAGTGTATCTCCAATCATTGCTTTATACAAAAAACTTATTGAAAAAGCTGGATTGTTTTATATGACCACGGGAGACAAACAAGGGATCTATTTTTTAATTCAAAGCTTAAAGAAAAGTCCAAATAACGACATAGTGGATTTAACACACTGGATTCTTGAAAATTCTAACAATATTTATTTACCATTTGGTATTTCGACCCTAAGTTCAAAAACAATTCCCGAAATTAAAATCGAAGTTGAAAACTGGCTGGAAAGACAAAAAGAAAGAGCACAACTAAAGAAAAAGGAAAAAATTGATAAAGAGCATAGAGACGAATTAAGAAAACAAAAGGTTGTCAGGAAAACTGAGGATCATAAGAAAAAAATAGAATCAGAGCGGGAATATCGTGATTCATTGAAAAACCTGACTTCAAAAGAACTAATGGAAAAGATTCTTAATGATAAAATACGCCCAGTCTATTATTATTACAGTGAGTTAAACAATATTTGCAAACTTGATTCTGAATCATCAGAGTTATTGAAGCTAGTTATTCTGAGATTTAAGGAAGAAGAAAAATATCAATTTAAGCGGCTTAAAAGGGAATTGATATATTTGATTGAACATAAAGAACAAGTTGGCGGTACATGATCTACACCACAAGGTTTTAATTGATGAGTCGGGGTTGTAGTCCTCTTTAACTTTTCTTACAATTTGATAAGGAATCACCGGCAATCCCTTACTAGGCATATCGCCAAGCGTTACCAGCAATGACATAAATCGACAGAGAAACAATACTACAGCAACAATATTTGAGTTCTTTTGATTTCGATTTTTCTCACAAGCACTCTCCAAAATCCCTTCATTATTCCGGCAAAGCGGCAGACCTCAGCACCTCAAACATTCCCGATCAGCTAACCAGAAAAAAACTCCCCGAAGAAATTAAGACCTCACTCAGCGCTCATTATGATATTGTTGACGATACAACCCATTTTCACATTAAGTACCAGCCAATTGACTTTCAACAGCATAAACTTAAAAATTCCATTAATAATCACTAAAATAACTTGACTTAAGTATCTCATTAAACTAATTTGAGTTAAAATAATGAGGGCTTGAGGGTTAGTTTGGGGTACAGTCCGGGCATTTTATTCTCTTGAGTTCATATCATTTAATTAAAACGCTGTTATTTAAACTAAATCAAAACCTTTTCTTGATATGATTCCAAAATGACTCGTATCAAGTGTTATGGCAGGTTAATTAATAGTTAGTTGCCAAGAGAATTTTATGAAAGGTAAAAAATTATTTACATACTCCGAAGCTGAAAAAATCAAATTATTGATAAACAGAAAGGTTAAAGCTTCTAAATATGATCAGAAAAGAATTAGAGATGAGATCCGATCGATTGGATTTTATTTCTCGGATTTTTCTAGCAAAAAGGGGTATACAGTTGATGATTTCGAAAATTTAATACATTCTCGGCAAATCCAAATGATTAAATCAGCCAATAGCAATGACGTTGCTACTGAAATTAGTAAGTCTGAAATAAAGAATTTACCTTTATCAAATACTAAAATAGCAGTTGAAAAAACAGAACTAGTTGGATCAGTTAACATCACCGAAGTTGAATTAAAATTGATAAAAGAAGGTCAGTATTATATGGCAGAAAATATCGACTCAGAACTACCGAAAGATAAAACCGGATTGTATTCAATTCGTTTAGCATCAAGTTCCGCACTTCCGGAAAAATATCAAAATATTCTCAGCGAACGTTCTCATAATATAATTTATATTGGTAAAGCAGAAGGTCAATCTTTATTTGATAGATTACAGCAAGAATTACGAGCAACTGGTCCTGGAACTTTTTTCAGAAGCATCGGTGCAGTATTAGGTTTCCTTCCACCACTCGGTTCGTTAAAAGGTAAAAAGAATCAGAATAATTATAAATTTTCTAAAGATGATAAAAAGAAAATAATTGATTGGATAAATGAGAACTTGGAAATAAGCTATATCAATTTCGACTATGATTTTTCTGTTGAACAACAATTGATTCAAAAGTATTGTCCTTTGTTAAACGATTCTCACAATCCTCTGGCTTTAGTAGAATTGAGAGATGATAAAGACAAATGTAGAAAAATTGCGAGAGGCAACTAACAAGCAACTT
This sequence comes from Melioribacteraceae bacterium, assembly GCA_019638015.1. Classification (NCBI taxonomy): domain Bacteria; kingdom Pseudomonadati; phylum Ignavibacteriota; class Ignavibacteria; order Ignavibacteriales; family Melioribacteraceae; species Melioribacteraceae bacterium. The sequence goes on from JAHBUP010000001.1 coordinate 1,501,277, forward strand.
AGCCGGACGCCGTTTTCAATGTGGCATTTGAGTAGTTCTTAAGTTTAGTGGCCTAAACCAACATTGCTGTTAAGCATTGTACATATAAATTAAACTGTCGCAACTGGCTTGTATCGAGCAATTTACAAACCGGTTGCATAAACTTTGGCGTAGTCTTTTTAATCGGCATCCCTGTGTTGGGCGCCGGCTAGTTGCCACGCCGTTAAGCGAGTATTCAAAAATAGTTAAGGAATTGTATGAAACGAAAAACAATAGTAGGTGAGTTGATTAATTTTCGCGGTATGGTTTGGGCACCTGTCAATGAACAAGGTGTTGTTTTTCTATTTGGGAAAATAGCGCACGAGTTAGGAATGTATGTTGAAGTAGTTCGTCCAGGCTATCCTGATTGCATTGCAAAAAGATATATTGGGAAAGGTCGATGGCAAGAAGTTAGAATAGAATTTGAATTTAAAAGCAGCCATTTTGAAACTCACAAGCATTCCAAAGAAGAGTGCGATATTATTATTTGTTGGTCACACGATTGGTCAAATTGTCCAAAGCATATTGAAGTTATTGAGCTCCATGAGGAAATTAAAAAATTGGAAAACTTTCCACTCGCTCCTCCAGATCAAATTACTCCCGAAAGTGAATATTCGCTTGAATCACATTTTTCTCGATCAAATGCTTTTGTAAAAGAAATATTTAAAAAGATTGACATTGCTATTAAAAAAACAGATGATTCCATTTATTATAAAGTTGCCAAGTATCGTCTTATGTATTATTCTCCAAAACGTGTTTTTGCTGCTGTAGCTTTACGAAAGGATTTTATTAATATTCATCTTTTTACTAATGGCAAGAAAATTAAAGGCGTAGAATCGTTTTCGGGCGAATATGGCTACAAGTGGGGTCGCATTTATATTCGTTCCAAAGAAGATGTTCAAATAGCTATTGGTGCACTTATAAAATCGCGAAAAATGATTGAAGAATGTGTGTCTAAAAATATTACAACGGGTTGGTATGCAGAAAAAGACGAATAATTATATTAGCACCTAACCAGCTTTCCCACCAGACCGAATTTTCATTACGGCAGTGGTTCAGTCTTATAGCTTGATAAAAAAATATTAGCATTGTTTGTAACATTGTTCTAATAAATAAATTTGTTAAGAATATAGGCAGTAACTTTTTATTCATCATTTCTGTTCTGGGCCACGGCGGGCTAAGCGCATTACCATGAGCGATTTTGTTAAAAATGGACCAAATTTATAAAATCAAATAAAAACAACGGTATCACTATGAACGAAATAATTTGTCCAAATTGTAAAAAAGCTTTTAAAATAGATGAATCTGGTTTCGCTGAGATCCTAAAGCAAGTTCGAGATCATCAATTTGAAGAAGAAATGCAAAAGAGGTTAGACCTTGCTGAAAAGGAAAAGGAAAATGCTGTTAAGCTTGCTGAAGCAAATCTAAAAAATTCATTGCAAGATGAGTTATCAAAAAAGGAAAAAGAATTAATTGAACTAAAAGCTAAAAACGAAAGCGAAATTGCTGAAAAATTATCAATGAAAGATTCTGAGATAGCAGAAATGAAATCAAAAATAGAGAATGCGGAGATCGACAAAAAACTTACAGTTACAGAGGCTATTCAAAAAATCGAAAAAGAACGTGACGAGCTCGCCAATAACCTAAAGAACAAAGAAACAGAAAAGCAATTACTCGAAAAATCATTAAAAGAAAAATATTCCGCTGAACTCAAGACAAAGGATGATATCATCAAGATGAAAGATGATGAAATTTCTCTACGTAAAGATATGAAGCTAAAACTTTCGACTAAAATGATTGGCGAAACACTTGAACAACATTGCGAGAACGAATTCAACAAGTTACGCGCAACCGCTTTTCAAAAAGCTTATTTTGAGAAAGACAACGATTCTAAATCTGGAAGTAAAGGTGATTTTATTTATAAGGAAAGCGATGAAGCCGGGAATGAAATCATCTCAATTATGTTTGAAATGAAAAATGAGGGAGATGAGACTGCAACAAAAAAAAGAAATGAAGATTTTTTCAAAGAATTGGACAAAGACCGAACAGAAAAGAATTGTGAATACGCAGTTCTTGTTTCTCTTTTAGAAGCCGAAAACGATTTATATAATTCCGGAATTGTTGATGTGTCTTACAGGTATAACAAAATGTATGTTGTTCGACCCCAATTTTTTATACCAATTATCACGCTCCTACGCAATGCTGCAATGAATTCATTAAAGTATAAAGCCGAATTAGCATTGGTGAAAAATCAGAATATTGACATTACTAATTTCGAAGATAATATAAACTCGTTTAAAGAGGGATTTGCAAGAAACTATGAATTAGCAAGCCGAAAATTTAAAACTGCGATTGACGAAATTGATAAAACTATTGATCATCTTCAAAAAACGAAAGATGCATTGTTATCTTCAGAAAATAATTTACGATTGGCTAACAATAAAGCGGAGGATCTTACCATAAAAAAATTAACTAGTGGGAACCCCACTATGACAAATATGTTTGCAGAACTTTCTGATAAGAGTAAATAAATTTATGAATATTGATGGGAAATGGTTAATTCTCAAAACGAAGCTAAACAGCCAATCAAGGTGGACGCCGTTTAAGTATTCGGCATTTGTGTTATAGTTAAGTAGTGCTGTAAAAATTAGTTGCTCTTTAGGAATAGTCGAGTACACGTATTAATTAATAAATCATTTTCGTTTGCTATTAAAAGCTGCATAATGCGGCGAATTAAAACAACTTAGCAAGCATCAAATTAAATTGAGAACCATATGGAAAGTAATATATTATCTGATATTTTATTTCTTGAGCAACAGATCCATGCTGAGGATTATAAGAACCACCTTGCTGGAATAAAAGAGTGGGGAGGCGCAGATGTAATAATTGAAAAAAGATTGGATGAGGACACAAAGGCATGGATTGAAGACCAATCTACCGTATTTAGTTTTCAGAAAACTGAAACTACTCGGCAAGTGGTAATTACCGAATATTCGAAAGAGTTGAGCTGGCTTTTCTACCAATTAAAAAAAATATTTTCTTCGAGAATTGATTATGTATCAAAGTATGAGTTCTATGGTTCTTTAGCCCAATCAGCCATAGAATATCTGAGTAAGAATAAGGAAAGTGAGAATATCAAAGAGCTACTATTAGCAGTATTGAATAAATCCAAGGAATTTGTTAATAAGTGAATCTCCCAACAAATCTAACGAAGCCGTTTTTTGCATATGGGCTATTCAAACCCGGACAATTGTGCTACCCACGTATAGAAGACCTCGTGGTTAAATGCACCAAGGGTTACGTTAATGGGTATCTTAAAGAGCGAGATGGAATACCCCTCTTAATAAAAAGCGATCACTCAAAAATAAACGGTTATCTAATTTATTTTAATAGCGGTAAAGAAGCTGAGGCCTATTATCGAATAATTGATATTGAACCCGACGAAGTTTATCGATGGGAGGAGGTTACCGTGAACCAAGCAATATCAGCTAACGCCTTATTAGGTAAGAGAGAACAAAGAGGTAGCTCGGATATTGAGAATATTGATGAATGGGATGGAAAGAATGACCCTCTATTTTTACAAGGAGTCGAAGAAGTTGAGGCAATTCTTAACAATAATTCGAGTTTCACATGGGATTACAAGAAGTTATTTCGTTTGCAAATGGGTTATCTGCTTTTATGGTCAGCAATTGAAAGATATGCCGGATTGAAATACCATCTTGGTAAGAGAGCTAATGAAAAAGTCTATAAAATTGCACTTGAAGAATGTTTTAAAGATAGTCTAAAAAAGAATGTCAAAAAAGTGCGAGAAGTATTTAGCGCAACAGACTTGGAAAAATATGTATTAGATCCCAATGACCCGGAAAAATCAATACGATATTATTACCAAATTCGTTCTAATGCGATTCATCGAGGTAAGGCCGTTACAAATGATTTTGATACTGTTAAATCTTCATTAACGGAACTTCTGGCAATTTTCAAAGATCTCTTAAAGAATGCATTTGACGAAAAATCATGCTAAAAAAGTCAATCTACATGGATAACATTTTTCACTTCGTTATTTTTGCAATTCTCAGCTTCCGGTGTGCAGCAACACATTAATAATATGGGGGTAAATTCGACTCTGATCAATAGGAGATTGAAGAATCATATTAAAACTGCGAACGTTTTCGACTTATCTCAACTCTAATTATGAAATCCATTTATGGAAATTATTTTAAAGCCTTTAGAATTCCTACAGTTGGATTTATCTTTTCTTAAGGAATTAGGTTTAATAAATTCTTCTTAGGTAATTAACGTATCATTTTATTTTGTAGTCAAAGCTAATGAGTTGTTTTCTTCCCGGTGATTCGTTCCCGGATTTAGTTAAGGGTTTGGTGGCTTTTGTATTTACATATCAGATTCAAAATTAGGCTATTGATTGTAATTATTATGTGTGATTTATGATTTGAGTCTAATCGTTATACTTATTCTCCATTTAAAATCCATTTTTCGAACCACGATATTCAATATTTTCTTGAGGTAGCTTATCACTGTCTATACGAAACACCAAATTATGCTATTCACCTTTCGCAGATTTGCAGAAATTTTTTGAGAATAATTCGAAAATCTATTTAAAATAAGTTCTTAAATTTGATTAAAAAGACCTTTTGGTATATATTAAAAACTAATTACTTAGATGCTAATTAATTAATTAAATACACTCTAGAAAAACGGGAGGGATATGAAGTATATCGTTTATGAGACTCCAGCATTTTTGGCTCTTGCTGAAAAGTACAATTGCTTGAATGAGATTAAAAAATTAAAGGAAAAAGTTGAAAAAGAACAAAGTATAGGTACATTTGAACGCTATTTACCATCACCATTTATCAGAAAATATGTAGGATCGAATTTTAGGTTGATTGCTTCCGAAAAATTAATTGATGATAATAATTTTATCTGCTTCCTAAAAATTCTTCCGAGAGGGAGTAAGGAGTATAAAGACTGGCTTAATAACTTAGATTTATTCAATGATCAAATTCCATCAGATTCAGAACTAATGAAAGAAATTACTAACCTTCAGAAAACTAACATCCCCTCATTGAAAAATCTTGATGATAGTGAATATGAGTTTTTGATGACGATCCATCCTGAATCAGCCGATTCTGATGAAATAATAATTGAATCAAACTATTGGGTGGAAACTATTAATGAAAAAGATTTTGAATATTATAAACTACAAATTTTAGAACTATTATATGAAGTAGTTCAAATCAAACCTGCAACTTGTGAATTACAAGAAATAACTGATATAAAAAAGAGTGTCGCTGTTAATTATAAATATTATCCAGATTTTAATAAGTATTTCTTAATTGCTCCACGTTTACTCAACAAAAATGACGATCAAAATAAGTTATTAATTGAAAAGGCATGTAATGAACTTGCGGACGTTAATTCTATTAAACAGCTTATACAGCTTGGTCGTAAATCTTATCCTTCATACATTTTAATTGATCAAGATATTTGGTTTAATATCCAAAAACATAAAGAAGGTAATCTTGCTCTTTCTCCTGAAGAAAACGCCATACTAGAAAAAATTAGAAAAAATAATCACGAGTCCCCTAGGTATCCTATCTTTATAAATGGTCGTCCCGGTAGTGGTAAATCTACTATCTTACAATACCTATTTTCAGATATAATCCACCATGTTTTTTCTCATTTACTCGAAAACAAACAAATTACTTTTTTCCCCCTTTATCTAACATATAACGACAATCTACTGAATGTTGCAAAAAAAACAATTAAAATAATATTAAAATGTAACGCCGATAAAGTTAGTACGAAAACTATCGATCTTAATACCCTACTATTCATAGAAAACTTTGAGAAATGTTTTCAAACTTTTCAGAATTTACTTCTAAGTTTTTTGAATGAAAATGAACTCTCAAAATTTTCGAATGAAAAATACGTTGACTTTTCAAGATTCAAAGAATTTTGGTTTAAGGATATTCCTAGAAATCCTGATCCTTACATGCGTAAGAAGCTAAATCCTGAAACTGCTTGGCACGTGATTAGAACTTATATAAAAGGAATGTCATTTAGCAGAGAAAATGATTTCGATGATGAAGCCTATCGAAGCGAATTAGCCCGGGATCAAAAAACAATATCAGATGAACTTTTCAAAAATATCTATGAAAAGGTTTGGAAGGGATGGTATAAGCCGCTTTTAACTCAGAATAGCTTTTGGGATGACCAGGATTTAGCTAGATATATCATTGATTCTCATAAAGAATTGGCTAACTATTCTGCTGTTTTCTGCGATGAGGCACAAGATTTTACCAAGATAGAACTTGAAATAATTATTAACCTTTCATACTTTAAAAAAAGAACTATCCCTTCTGAATTAATTAAAAATATTCCTTTTGCTTTTGCTGGTGATCCTTTCCAAACCCTAAATCCTACTGGTTTCAATTGGGAATCAGTTAAAGCAAACTTTCATGAAAAGATTATTAAAGAATTGGATAAATCTTCTCGCCCAAAATTGCAGCTCAACTATTTTGAACTTGAGGAAAACTATCGTTCAACAAAACCGATTGTTGGATTTAGTAATGTTATTCAACTTCTGAGAGGTGTTCTTTTCAATATTAAAAATTTGGTCCCGCAAAAAACATGGTATAGTATTTACAATCAACCGCCCCAGTTTTTTTATAATAATACACATACGATTGAAGAAGAAATCAAGGGTCAAGAAGAGATTGTTATAATAATCCCATGTCAATCTGGTGAAGAACTTAATTGGATTAAATCTGATCCATTACTAAGAGATTTTGCTATTGGTGATGATGGAAACATAAGTCGAAATATTCTAAGTCCGATGCGTGCCAAAGGTCTGGAATTTAATAGAGTTGTACTCTATAACTTTGGAAACCAAGCTGCCATCGACTATGGCGACTTTAACCTAGAAAGCTTCTTATACGAGGACGATAAAGCAATTTTGAATAAGCCAGAAGAACAACTTCGCTTCGAATTTTTTATAAATAACCTATATGTTGGAGCGAGCAGGCCTAAATATAGTCTTCTAATTGTCGACTCACGGAAAGGTTATGAGTTTTTTTGGGGGACTCTCAGAAACAATTACTTGGATCTTTTGGAGCACTATAGTTCTAATTTTTCAACATTGGATATTTGGTCTGAAGATTATGTTACCATATTTGAAGAAGGTTCTTCAATTGCTTGGGGAGAACATAAAGATGAACCCTTACTCTTAGCACGTTCATTCGAAAAACAAGGTGTGCAAACAAAAAATATTGATGATTTAAAGCTTGCAGAACAGAATTATAATAGAGCTAAAAATTACAATGAAGAGAAACGAGTAAAAGCACTTAGACTATACTGGTCAAAATCATTCGAAGATTCTGGTGATTTATACAAATCTTTGGGGTTGTATGATGAGGCATTAGGATCCTATTGGGATGGTAAAATTTACGCGAAAATTCAAGAACTTACCAAACTTAAAGTGAATTTAATTTATCGTCCTCAAGCAAATGCAGCAGAATATATGCTTGAACCTTCTGATTATGATAAAGCTCAGAAATTTCTTAACCAGATTTATGACCATTTCCAGAACAGAAGCACTAAACAAGATCTAACTTTTCAGATATGTAATTCTTCAACATGGCCACATGTTTTAAAAGTCCTAGTAACCAATCTTAGTAAGTTTTGTGTTAGCGAAAACAACGAAACACTTTCAAGAAATATCAATTACCGATTATCCAACTCGATTGAAAATCTTCTTGGTAAAGATTCCAGCAATGATATTGCCTTAATTAAATATTATGACGATTATAAACAAGAAGCTATTCTTCAGTGGGAATCGAACGAGAACAATAAATATCCAAAAGAATACTACATAGCTAAATCGGAAGTAACATCGTATCCCGAAAAGCTCAACTGGTTGGATAAATTGAATAATTCAGATGCCATATTATTCACCTATGGTGAACATAAAAACGAAATCGATGACCTCACTGAAGACTTGATTAGTATTATTATTAAGGTAATAGTACAAAATAATATGAAAGAAGATTTCCTATTTATTCTTCAAAAAGTTGGTATTAATAAAGTTAAGTCATCTTTCCTAACATTAGATTTCCTACTAGATGTTGCTTTGGATTATGATAATTACGAATTAATCGCATCTTATCTAGCCGATAATTTTACCGAAACTCAGTTAAATATTAACCTTAAATCGTTACGTAAAAAGGACCCTCAGAAGTACTTAATTATTAATCTTGCCCTATATCAAAAGATAATTCAGAAGGACTCTATAAAAGATATGATCCTTTTTGTTAATAATCTTTTACTACACAATAATGATCGTAAAGAAGAGTATTCTTATATTTTTAATTGTATAACTCTTGAATACCTTAAAAAGGTGAATCATGATACAATTCCGCTAGACAAATTTACCTATGAGGAAATATCTAAATATCTTTGCTCAAATTATATTTCTCATGATAAAACTAAAGAATGGGATCCCAAGTATGATTTTTATACGGTTTTAATTGCTTTTGAAAAATTTGGGAAAATTATTGATGCACTTAACTTTTATGAATCAATTTATAAAAATGAAAATAATGAAGAAGATTTAATTAAGTTGAGTAAAGAGAGATGGGTAAAACAAAAAATTAAACAATATGAAAAAAATGAAAAAAATGAAAAATATGAAAAACATAATAATCAGAAGAATAAAGAAGAAGCACAATCGCTTTTCAAAGAGTGGGGTATCGTAAATAAGTATGATTCTATAAAAGAGATTCCTGAATACAAATTTTATTATGAATATTCTAAAGATAAAGCTATTAATGGTGTCATCGCTTCTATTATCCACCCAACAAAAAAAATTACTCCGGTTGAAAAGGGAAGTTCAGTTATAACCGATTCCCCTGAACGGATTAATGAAATCAAAAAATATGCTGAGGGAATTAATTCAAAATCTTTTAATTATGAATTCATTGGCCAATTAAATCTTAGTGATAAGATCAAATATGAAATTGAGCATAAACCATTAATCTATAAGACGCGTATTAAGTATGTGTCTCCCACTTCGGAGGAACTTGTCTCAATTTTACATGACAAGAAAACCATAACTGGTGAAGTTGAGTTTATTCATTATGATGGTTCAACGGATGTGTACTTCAATAATGATTGGAATTTATTTGTTTCTTTTTATAACGGTACAATAAGCTTTTCATATAATGAAATTGGCAATGTACTTTTATCTTTAAAAATTCGCGAAAATTAAAATTATGTATAAACTTACCCTTTCTTTGTTGCAAAATTTTTCTTCGGCGGTCAAGCACCATTTCTTGATCGCCGAATCGTTTCTACCATGTCCGCCATTTATTGGAGGGTTCTAAAATGTTTTTTAAGAATTCTGCGCCTCAATAAAATGGCCTTAAAAGAATGAGTGATTCGATGTTAATCAGAAATTGTAGAGTAGCTATCTCAATCTGAATTCAATTTCTGTAATCGAATTATCGAAATTCTTAGCTATTTTATTGCAGCGTATGTTCTTTTGCATACTTTTCTGGAGTTTACCCCGCATTTTTACGGGGCCAAGAAAAGTATGATTACAAGTTTTTAGCAAAATATTTTTTAAGGAAACCCCAAATGCAACTTAAGCCCTCCGTAAAACTCACCGGCATCACAAGCGAGTTGCTCCTCGGCCAAGTTATCTTTACTGACATATGCAAAAAATATAATGTCGAAATGGTAATATCCTCTTTACTCGATTCAAAGCACTCTCAAAAATCCCTCCATTATTCCGGCAACGCAGCGGAACTCCGCACCTCCAACATTCCCGATCAACTAACCAGAAATAAAATCCTTGAAGAAATCAAAATCTCACTTGGTGCTCATTATGATATCGTTGATGAAGTTACCCATTTTCACATTGAGTACCAGCCTATTGACTTCCAACAGCATAAGCTTAAAAATTCTATTAATAATCACTAAAATAACTTGACTTAAATATCTCATTAAACTAATTTGAGTTAAAATAATTAGGGATAATAGGGATTATGTGGGGTACATGTGCTTTATAATACTCTTCTGATTTTCATCCCAATCTATTAATTAATGTATAGTTCAAAAATTAACCTATTGTCATGATATTTTCTCACCCGGATCAATATCAAGACTTTTAGTTGGTTAATTAACATTTTGCTATACAATTCTTAATACAATTCAAGGAGAATTTATGATAGGTAGTGCTTTTAAAAATCAAAAAGACAATGTAATTGATTTATACGATGGTTATAAACGAATTAGAGGAAAAGACAATGATGGAATAAATTTAGAGTTTTTGGAGAGTAGAGTTAATGCTTTAATAAATGGGAAGTATACTCTTGCTGTCGCTGGTGAAGTTAATGCCGGAAAGTCTACTTTTATTAATGCACTTTTAGGTGTTGAATTACTTCCATCTGATGTACTTCAATCTTCTTCTGCTATTGTTGAAATTTGCAAATCGAATGAACCGTATTTGAAAGTTCAGTATGCTGCTGGTAATGAAATAATCCTGAATCATGGTGAAATGGCTTCGGATGGAGATATTTTTCAAAGAAAAATTAAAGAAGTATGCAGCATTAATGATAAGCATAGAGATTTACCTACAACCTTAATAGATAACTATATAATTAAAAGTAATAACAAGATAGAAGTAACCGATAAGTTAATTAATATTTTAGAGCAAAATTCACAATTGTATTTATCCGACAAGCAAGAACTTCTTAAGGAGTACATTGAAAAGCGGTCTAAGGATGATATCCCAATTGAAATACAAATAGGATTCCCATTAAAATGGGATTTTGATCAGCTAAGAATAGTTGACAGCCCTGGCGTTAATGCTGTAGGCGGAGTTCAAGACATTTCATTTGAATATTTTGAAGAGGCAAACGCAATCATTTTTATTAACAGAATAGATCCCATAGAATCTAAGTCTTTTCGGGATTTCGTTAATTCAGTAATAACAGAAAGAAGCAAAGAAACATTATTTTTAGTTTTAACGCACGCTGGTTTAAAAACAGATGAAGATGTTATCCGATTACAAACAGAGGCTAAACGGCTTTATAAAAATGATATATCGGAAGAAAAAATATTAGTCGTAGATAGCATACTGAAGTTGATCTATAACGACATAAGAAATAATATAAGCGTAGAACAAATCGAAGAATCTTCTCCTATCAAAGCAGATATTCTTCCAAAATTCCAAAGGAAAGCCGAGAAACAGAACAGCACCTTAGAAAATATTCTGCTTCAGAATTCACATTTTGAAGAATTGTTTGACACTATCGATAGATTTTCTTTACAAGCACCAAGTTTGCAACTAATCGAAATAATGGAAAAGATTAAAGAAGGATATAACAATCAAGAAGAGCAGTTAGCCGATGAAGTTAATCTAAAAAAGAAGAAAAAGATTAACCCACAAGTATTTGAGGAAGAAATAGAACGGATAAAAAGTGCACTTAATAAATATGAGAATCTCACACATAAAACAAAGGAAGAGTTTGAACAAAGCTACACTGGAAGACATTCAAACTGGAATGCAAAAATAAAAGAGCTTAAACTAAAATACCCGGAACTAATAAATTCTGGTACGTCTGCTGAAAATATAAGAAAGCATTTTGCTGATGCCTTTAATGAAGTTGATAAAACTATTGAAAAATTTTCAAAATCAATTACAAAAGAACTGAATTTAAAACTTCAAGAATCCGGCAAGAAGTTTCAAGAAGAGCATAAAATCACCATCCCCAAAGTTGACCTTGATGCAATTGAAAACGAAGCAAGTAAAACTGCTTATAAGAAAGAGGACGTTATAGAAGAGCAAACTAAATCTTATGAAGAGCGAAGATGGTACACTCTATGGCTTTACAAACACACGGTTTATTATACTGAACGAGTTAAGACCGGGGAAAGAGATGTATTTGATGATGATTTATACGTGGGAAATTTGAAATCGAGTCTAATTGATGAGTTTTATAAAATAGTAAATGATTTGCCAAATAAATCTAAAGAAGTGTTGCAAAGTTATCTGTCTAATTTCGAGAAAAATATTAAAGATGTTATTGACGAAAGAAAGAATGCATTAGAAAAAGAGATAAAGAAGAAGCAATCAAATGACGAATTAATTAGAGAAATTAATGAATTAGAAATAAAAAAAAAGTCAATCCAACCAGTGTTAAAAAGAGCAGAGGAAATTATGGAGGACTTAAAATGATACAAGATAAAATCAAATACGATATAGAACAAGAATTTAGTGAACTAAAAAAAAGTATTGGCAATAATCTGCAAGATGATTTCAATATAAACACTCAAAAGGACTTTCTAAAAAACCATATTCCCACCGAAATTATAGTCAAGTCTGAGATACTTTTAGACACTTTATTAAACTATCTGATGGAAACAGCAATCAAAGAATTAGATAAGTTAGATGTTGAGATACAAAATGACTTCTTCAATCAAGATTTTAGAAACAAAGTACGAGAATGGGTAGAACAAACAGAGAACCAATTAGAATTAACAACGCCCGAAGTGGTGTTTTCAGCTGATCCAAGATGGAGGCAAGGCGCAATTAATGGCGGAACAGCTTTTATTATAGGCACTGCGGTTACAATTTTTGTCTTTGATCCAACAAAAATTGTTTGGGCTATTGTATCTGGTTTAGTAACAATAATTGCTTCAGCCTATTTATTCAAAAAAGCTTTTGAAAAAGCTGAGCCGAAGGCAAGATCAATTATAAAGTCTGATGTCGAAATATTTATCAATAATGCTGAGCAGCAAATAACTGATTGGCTGAAAACAGTTACAAAAGTATTCAGTGAAGAATTTAACAATTTCTGCAATTCACGAAGTATTAATATTAACGGTAAAATATAATGAGTGAAGAAGAAAGAAAAAAAATCGAAGCGAACCAAAAGAAACTTGAAGAAGCATATCGGACACTCCTGCCTTGGTGGGGTGCTTTAAATATTCAATACCCTTTAGAAAAGAAAACTTTATCGGAAGTTGAAGGATATTTGAACAGAGTATATTTATTTCCCTTAGCAGAAATAACAATTAATAACACCGTTGAGAACATAGCAGAATTTATTAATGAAAGATATCAGACCATTCTTTCGGCAATATATTCTGCCGGCTTGTCGATCGCGACTATTATTAAAGGAGAAAGGGGTAAAATAGAGGTTTATTTGGGTTTTATAGCAGAAGACGGCGTTACTAATGACCCCAAATACTTTGAATCGATCATAAATGGAGTATTACCCGGTGAAAAAATAAAATATGAAGACAATATAAATCTTGCTTCGTTGGTTGTAAATCTCCCAAGTGGAGGTATCGTTACCGGAATTCCTTCCTTAAAAATTGAAGATGAAAAACAGCAATTCAAATTGTCTTCAGTCATAAGAAGTATGTATGGCAGAGAGTATTTACTGGTTATTCTTTCAAAACCGGTAAGTCAACAAGAAATGCAGAATAGGTTGGTGCAACTTTTAAGTTTTAGAGATCAATGCCACGAACTTGTAAAAGTTTCCGTGGGAGAAGAAAAAGGAACCGGAAAATCAGTTTCTCAAAATGAACAGAATACCAAAGGTATTTCATCGACAAAAGGGCATAGTGTCGGTGTCGGTATTGGCGGTGGTATCCCAATTGGACCAGTAATTTTTGGAGGTGGATTAAGTTATTCTCATAACTGGTCAAAGACAGAAACCGAAAGCAAAACAACCGGAACAATAGAGACAACATCAGAGCAAAACTCTTTGTCACTCACGATAGAAAGACAAAACGGTTTGGCACTTGAACTTGAAAAAATTTCTGATCACTTTATTGAAAGGATTATGCAAGGTTTTAACACCGGTTTTTGGGAAACCACGGTTACTTTTGCCGCCGCTGACAAGGTATCTTGTGATATTTTAGGTGGAAGTTTTATTGGCGAACTTTCAAAACCTAGCGATAAACTATTTCCTCCTCGATTATACACTGGTGATCTTGAATCAAAGAAAATATTTTTACCTTTAACAGATTCAAACAACCCTATTTTTCCCAAAAGTCTTTCTTCATATTTAACAAGTGTAGAACTTTCACAAATCAGCGCACCACCAAAAGAATCGCTACCTGGCTATGAAATTAAAAAAATGCCGCCGCTTGCCTTGACAGATATTAAAGGGGAAGGTGATATAACTCTCGGCTCTATTGCAGATTATGGAAATACATTGGATTGCAATATCAATCTTTCCAAGGAAGATCTTAACAAACACCTATTTGTATGCGGCTTAACCGGAAGCGGTAAAACGACAACAGTTAAGCATATTCTAAAAAGTTTAACAGAAAAACACCACATTCCATTTTTAGTTTTGGAATCAGCAAAAAGAGACTACAGACAATTGCTTGGGGATGAAATATTTAAAGGGAAGTTGAATGTTTTTACCATCGGAGATGCCACTGTCAGTCCTATTCGTTTTAATCCATTTTACATTCAAGCGGGTGTACATCCCTCTGTTCATATTGATTACTTAAAAGCGATTTTTAATGCCAGCTTTTCGCTTTATGGTCCGATGCCTCATATAATCGAAAAATGTCTGCACAATATTTATATTAAAAAGGGCTGGAACTTAACAACCGGAATGCACCCCAATTTTATCAAATCAAAAAATGAATATGATGATGAACGATATAACTTTCCAGAACATTTTTATTGTTTTCCTACTCTTTCAGATTTGAAGGAAGAGGTTAACAATTATGTGAAAGAAGAACTTGAATACAAAGGTGAACTCAGAGACAACATCCGCACAGCTATTGTTGCAAGATTAGAAAGTCTTTGTGTAGGGGCAAAGGGATTGATGTTTAATACATACGACTTTTATCCAATGGAAAAATTATTGAATAAAAGCACCATTTTTGAAATGGAAAATTTAGCTGACGACGATGATAAAGCATTTTTTGTGGGATTAATACTCGTTCTTTTGAGTGAATATCGTCAAAAAGATAATCCAGCTATTAATCCTGGCAGAGCAAATAAAGGATTACAACATCTACTGGTGATAGAAGAAGCTCATCGATTACTTAAAAATGTAACTACAGAGCGAACAAGTGAAATGATGGGCAATCCGAAAGGTAAAGCAGTCGAAGTTTTCTGTAATGTAATTTCTGAAATGAGAGCATTAGGACAAGGCGTTGCAGTAGTTGAACAAATTCCGACAAAAATATCACCCGATGTTATAAAAAACTCAAACACTAAAATAGTCCATCGATTAGTTTCTTCAGATGACCAATCGCTCCTGGCGGGTTCATTGGGTATTTCTGATGAAGATGCTCTTTATTTAACCAGATTAAAAACGGGTCACATCTTATGTCACAAAGAAGGAATGGAAAGACCGGTTGAATGCGTTGTAATCAATGATGTTTTAAGTAAAGCAAAGAGTGATAGAAAAATATGCGAAATTATGAACGAAGAAAATATTGAAACATTACATCCATTTGAAACTTACAGTTTATCTCTTCTTCTAGGCAAAGATGGGAATGAATTAGCTGTTAAGTATTTAAATTCATTTTGCGCATTAGATTCCAATCACCTTAATGCTCTAAATGTAGAATGTAAAAAAGAATTTAATAAGGTCTTGATTCAAAAAAATCTTCAAAGACAATTCTTAGTATCAATTTATTCCGATTTTATTACGTTAAAGATTCATGAGTTTTTGAACAGAGGCTTATATTCAATATCTCTCAAACTTCCGAATGGATTTAAAGATAATTTATTCTCGGCAATTGAAAGTTCTGATAAATCAAGTTATAAGTCATTAATAAAAGAATTAAAAAATATATGGGGAGTAGAACCAAAGCTATTTATAATGGAAATTGTTCAAGAATTATCCTTGAAGATATTGTTAAAAAAGAAAAACGACTTTACAGCAGAAAAAGTAAATTCAATTGTAGCATCTTTTTTTGTAATAAACAGTCAAAAGATAACTGAAGAAATTTCTCAAAACATTGTGAAGAAAACTGGAGATATAAATGGTTGAACCAATCAGTGCTATAGCAACTAAAACTTCAGAAACAGTAGTTAGCACCAAGGAAGTATTGGCAGAATCTTTTAAAGAATCTGGGGAAACAGCACTCAAGGAAACGCTGATAAAGGATGTTTTACCAGAAATTGAAAATAGTTCTTTGGAAACTTTGAAAACCCAAAATGAAGAAGAGCTAAACTCAATTAAAGAGGCAAAAATTAGCCAGATAGAACTTAATCGAGAGAATGGTGCACTAAGAGAAGAAAATGCTCTAACCGATTTTCAAAAAGAATTTCCCGAAACTGATGGCTTCAAGTATCATCAAGAGGCATACTTAAGAAACGAACAAGGAGATATTGTTAAAGATAGTTTAACTGGTGAAGCTAGAAGGGTTGACATTATGGTGGAAAAAGATGGCATAATTTGTAAGAGCTATGAAATTACTTCAGAAACCGCGCCGAAGGAATTACAGATTGCAAAAGAAGAAAGGATAAGACAAAACGGTGGCAATTTTATCTTAGATAGAGATACTGGCAAGTTAATTGAGTTGCCTAAAAATGTTACCACAGAAATAAGGAGATACAAATAATGTCTAAAATAAAAGTTTATGATAAATTAACCTGGCATTTTCCAGAAGGCAATAATTGTCCAAATATTGATGCCGCGAAAAATCATTTTGAGTCAGTTATGAAATGGTTGGATGAGAATGATTTTCTTAGTAAAGAAGGCAAAGAAATTTATGCCTTAGGCATTGATTCAGATTTTTCAATTAACTCGGCAATGCTAACGGATCAGGGAAATCATATTTTCGAAAAGAATTATTCAAAATTGCTAAAAGAAATTGATTATAAGAGTATAGACACATTCAAAAAATTAAACAAACTTCTTATGTTATAAAGGTTTATTTATTCTAATTATTTCACAAGAAAGTATAACAGTTGATCAAATAGTCAGTGATTTCACCTTCAGATTTGTGTTCTAAGTAAAAATCATCTTCTGGGCTGCGCCTTAACAGCCACGACCATTTTCAAAAATTTATTAAATATGCGGGGGCACAATGAATTCATTAAAACTACGCAAAGAAATGCAGAATATCGTTCTTGTTTTAGCATGGGGATTACTCATTATTTCAGTCTTTCTTTTGCTTCGTAATATTGTTTTTCTTAACAGCATCTCATCAATGATTAATTTTCAGCAAGCAACAAAAAATTTTATACCACCTGTCGAAATCAATTTTACTCTTTATTTTATTCAAGCTGGTTTTGAGTTCCTACTATATGTTACAGTTTTTCTCTTCTCCACATTTCTGCTGAAATATCAAAACAAATGGAGAAAAAGACTCATAATTATATTAGTTGTAGCTATAATATTTTATTCGCTTTCACCGCAAATTAACTATTATAATATTGATAAAATAAGATTTCACAATTTTGCCGATACAAAATTATTGTTCTCTTATATCTGGTCAATTGTTCTATCAACATGGTTTTTGCTTACAATTAGAATTATGATGAAAGAAGAAATCAAATTGTTATTTAAATAAACCACGTAAACGTCATAATTGTCTAACAGCTGATGGACATGCTACTGGTTGGTCGCAATGCCTTAATTTCAATTATAATTAGCGCGTGAATATTTCAAATGAAAATCATAATTCGCAGTTTTCTGTTTTTACTTTTTTTCGCAATATTATTATCCGCACAATATAAAACCATAATAAAATATAATAAGCTTTTTAATCGATACGATTATTATGATGGAAATGGTAAAAAACTTGGTACTTCGAAATATAATGATCTACTCAAAAGAATTGACCATTATGATTCACGCGGTAAGAAGGAAGGTTCAACTAAGTATAATGGTTTAAATAAGGGATACACCACCTATGATGCTTCTGGTAGAAAAAATTCTTCTACGAAATACAATGGTCTTCTTAAACAATATGAACATTATGATCATACTGGACGTAAAAATGGAAAAACAAAATACAATCAGATTATTGACCAATATGATATTTATGATTCTTATGGAAGAAAAACTGGCAAAATAAAATACAATAGTTTATTAAAGCGCTATGAGATTAAAACGAATTAGTTTACAGCCTCCAAGACTCCCATTTTTAGGAATCTTGGAGATGGTAGTTAAATATACTATTTCTTCCTTGGGAAGCGTTCAGTTTTCTTACCCACTTTAATAAAGGCAAATGGTTCTTTAAGATTCTTTCCACCGTTTTTATTAACCGTTGATGCGGAATTGTGCTCATAAAAATTTAGTGTTATAGTCGGAGCCACTTCTCCCTTTGTAATTGATTCCGCATTATTAAGTAAGTCGTTTTCAATTTGTTCTCTTTCAGTAAAATTTTCATACTCTACTTTGAGTATCCAACTTTTCCCTTTTTGGGTATATCTCATGTCTATTAAAATAATACGAAAGTCCTCGCCTGTACCCCTCAATCGCAAAATTTCATCTTGTACTTTTTGTACTTTTTTATCAACCTCTGATCCTATTAACCAAAAAACACCTTTTTTCACTGCAGCATATTTGTATTCAGTACTTTTCGGTTCATTAAATTTATTGTACCAAAAATTAGCAATCGCTTTTATTCTTTCATATTCTAAATCATTATTCAATAAAATTTTTGCTAATAAAGCCTTTTTTTTACTTCCTAGTTTAGTATATCTAGACCTCCCGATTTTTTCAAATCCTACTACCTCTTTTATCCCGGCTATATTTTTTTTAAGAGCATTATTAATTACGCCAATCCCAATATTGTCAATTCTCTTATTGGTAATGACCCCGGCAAAAAGTAAAACTAAATCTTCAACTGATAAATCATTATTTTCTTTAAGTCTATTTTTAATGTATTTATCCGCATCAACATAATTTTTATCCTGCATATATCTCATCAATTGTTCAAAACATTTTATTGTAAGTTTTTTGTTTTTTATTTCGATCGAATGTATTCTTTTAAACTGATCAACAGCACGTATATCCTCACCACCGCCACGGACAAATGTGGCTCTTGAAATATAAATTGGGTTCTTAATGCCTGTCAATTCGGAAAAGTACAGATGCATGATGGTTTCTAAGTTTTCTTCAACTACTCTCTTTTTTTTATTTGTTTTCTTCCAATCACTTAATGCCTTTTTACTGTCAGCGTATTCTGATAGATTAAATGCATTATCAAGCAAATAGTACTTAGATTCAAGAAATTCCATAACACCTCAATAATAGTTGTTGTTAAATAGTTTGTATTTAAACATAATAAATAGAATATTAAATTATACTACCGACCATAAAAATTACTTACTTCGAAATATATATTAACTTCTGTTTTATCTATCAACTCCAAGGTAATTACATCAAAACTTCTACCGTCTTCCAAATGGTTCAACTCTTGCCGCCTAACTGTATAACTAATTTCTAATTCTTCAAACATATTTTCAATGTATTCATACTCAGCGGCTATTCCATCCTCTGTATTGTCGCAGTTGATATAAATCGCATCTTCAAACGATTGACCCCATCCTCCGGAATATCTACTATCTCTTCTCATTTAATGCCTTATTGGAAAATATAATTCTCTGATTCTGTTTTTCTCACTTCAGTATGTGATAATGAGAAGTTTTATTGCTTAATTAAATTAACATTCTTCTAAATCTACATCCTCATCAACAATTTTCGGTAATTCCTTTAACTTCTTTTTAAATAAATGTATCCCTATTTCCTCTACATCTTTTTCCCATTCCATCCATCTTGAACTATCTAAATAGGAGAGAGCTTCATCAAGATTATCCAATGTAGCTTCCAGTATTCCCGAATATGTTCGATGTGAATAATGTTCGAACAATTCATCAATAGTCTCCCAGAGCATTACGCTTCTTAGTATATAGGGTTTGTCCTCATTATCATACTTTACTTCATAGGTAATTATCTTATCATCAATCTCCACATTTACTTCATCTATTGTCATAACCATATTCTCGGGTGACATTGACACCCCATACTTTTTAGCATCAAAACTTGTTATAAAATAAAAAATCATATTAACTCCCTAACATTATTATATAGCTTATCCTCATTCCTATTATAAAGCCGAATATTCTTTCAGCATAACTAAGTATCATCAATGTCCTCTCCCGCACCACATAGCTATCTCCATATTTCCAAAAAATTAGTAATTCATTTAAAATTGTCATTAATAGAAGTGAAATAACATACCAGCGGACCGGATTCCACAGTAATATTATTAAACAGAAAAATGCCAAGTGATTAATTACATTGATCATGTGTGTTACTATCTCTCCGTATACAGCGGTCTGATTATTAGCCTCATCAGAATTACTTCTCATGTATTGGATTCTGTATTCAACAATTTTATTATTCTTTAAGATTTGCATCGCTTCCGATATAGAATAAACTATAAGTACACATCCTATTGTTGTATAAGCGTTCATTTATTCCCCTTTTAAAAATTAGTAATATTAAAAAAATCACCTCCATGTAGCTCCGGCTTCCATCGTAATTCTTTTCCCTCCCGGTTCCTAATTATAAACTCCCTCCTAGTTTTATATTTTAATAATCCCTCCTCGAAATTGGGAGTAGTCACAGATAAATGGGGGAGAAGGAGCTTTCCGTTTCTATCAATAACTCCCCATTTATTATTTTTCTTTATAGCGGTCAAATTCTCATTAATCTTTTTTACATCCTGATAGTATTGTGTTGTATCACTATTCTGTTCATTCATGAAATCTAATAGATACCACCCAAATTCATTTTTTGCATATAATTTATCCTCGGCAATAATTTTAACATCCATGAAATCAAAATCAATAATTGGTTCACCTCTTTGATTAATAATTCCTGCTTTCCCGCTTTTTATTGCGACTGCCATTCCAAAATCAAATTTCGAAACCCAATCATATATACAGTCAATTATAATTGCGCCCGTTTTATCGATGAATCCATACTTACCTTCTATTGCAATTCTGGCTAAACCCTCATTGAAATAATCATTCTCGTCAATTAAGTCCAAGGGACTGAAAATTCTTTTGCTATATTTCATCGGAATTACAATCTCTCCGTATCTTCCCACGAAACCATCAATTCTGGAATTAAAATCTTCACTGAATATTCCCACTCTTGCCAATCCCTCGTTAAACTCTGAATTAAATTCAACACTTGGTAAATAAGAAAGTTGTACCCCGTTATCGTCAATCAGCATTCCCTTTTTTGCATAAGTAATAAAAGCTCTCCCTTCGCTAAAATCGTTTGCCAGATCATATTTTGCTTCGATAATCTCTAATCCTTTCCTGTTGATATAACCCATCCACCCATTAAGTTCATACCAAGCAAGACCGTCTCTAAAATTACCTACACATGAATAACGGTGCAGACTGTAAGATGATCCATCTTCAAATAATAAAGATTTTAAAATACCATACCCGGTTTTTTCATAAACTACAGATGTTCCGTCAATATACTCACCGTGAATGAATTTTAACTCTTTCAATACACACTCCGTTGTTCTTCAAATTCATAACTCGCATACATTTGAAACCTAATTCCTTCAACAACAAATTACTACCAATGACCTAATGCCAACGAATGACTACTAATAACCTAATGCCAATGAATGACCATTAATGACCCAATAACTATAAATGACCCAATGCCCATCTTCCTATTACTCCAACTTCGCCCGTTTTCAACCGTCAATCTCATAGCTTTTCTCCACTATCATTCTTCCCGCAACCTCTTCAATAAGCCTCCTCTTTGTATAGTCAAACTCCTTTGCTCTTTCTGTAATTAAGTTAAATAACTCATAGAAGGTTAGTGTACGATCTGTGCTTATCACATCATTTAACAGCTTTATAGCGGTCCGGTGAAAAATATCCTTGTTTATCTTTGCAACTGTCTGCTCGTGGACCGGTGTTTCCATTTTTTGAATTCTTCTTTCAAGCTTTTCGGCTCTCCACCCAATTTCATTGATCATGATATCTATTCTGTCATATATATCTTGCACAAATAGATTGTAGTGATAAAACCGATGCTCACTATTCGGATTAGCAACATACGCTCCGTTAGTGCAGACATATCTCAGCAGAAAATCCTTTATCCTCACCGCGCTGAATCCGGTCTCCGAATTCTGGACAGATAGCCCCATTCCAAATTCATCCCCCGGAAACGGTTTTATCTTTTTCATTTCTTCAACCTTGATTGTCGTCGTATAATCGTCAATTAACACACTTTCAATATTCAATCGTTTCAAGTTGCTAATTAATTCAAGATCACTCACCTCAACATATTTATCGCTCTTAATTGTCAGAGCATCACCCCATTCTATTTTTATAGCTACTGTATTCGATTTCATATTCATCAAGTAGTCGTTACATATCATTGCTACCGTCTCAATATCAAAATAGTCTAATTGACGAATAGGGAAGGAGTACCATTTTAGCAGCTTTTCTAAAAATGCTCTTCTGATCGGAAACTCTCTGATCTTATTATTCTCGAAAACGGTCAAGTATAGAGAACGGTTATCATGTTTAATTGCTAAGCTCTCTGGCGCCGCTATTATATTTTCGGTGTTATTCCATCTCAGAAAGTCAATTGCATCGGCTCCATCTCGAAATGATTCCGATTTGCCGGTTGGAAATTCCATCCTTTCCATTAGAATGCCTCGTATTTATTATAATTTATATTTTCATCTGATCTCTCACTAGTTAATACCGTTAAGTGAATTGTTTTTTCCTCAAGACTCAATTCAAATCCCGTTACCTCCTCATTTTGAAATCTCTTTTCTGTCCCGACACCGATTCCCGGAAATTCTTCCTTCTCATAGTTGTCAATATTATCAAGTAACTCTAGCGTCCTATATTTTACCTCGGCTTCTGTTGTCGGATCTCCTTTTTCCGTTTTACTCTCTATTTCCCATACTGCTCCTTTAACTAGTTTTTCAAAATATTCGGCATAAACTTTTGAGCTGTTGAATAAATCTAATCCGATAAATTTATTGTAATGAAATAAACCGATTCCGTTCGCTCTCGTATCAAGTGTAAATTTGTCAGCCTCAATTTCAAAATCCTTCCCTTTTACATCATGTATGCTTGTCAGAGAAGAAGTTTTTGAACTCAAATCAAATGCATGAAAGGCCCTCTCAACACTTTCCCATATCATGCTCTGATCCGATAAATGCCCCTTTTCTTCTTTTAGATTTTTTAGCACACTTTTACTCTTTTTAGATCTTATTGATGGCGGAGCGCAAAAAACTTCATCCTTAAACTTTGTGCTTGTTTTACTCCACCGTCCCTCTTCCACACAGCTTACATCAATAAAAATTTTATTCATCGGTGGTACCAGTATCGAACTGTTAACAACTCTATTTTGCTTTGCCCCAGTTATTATATCTCCATCCATCATAAATACATGCTTTGTCGAGTGATTCATCACTCTTACTTTATTAACGTTCCCGCTCTCATCGATCTCGTTAATTTCAATAAGCTTATCGGCCATCGCCTCGCTTAATGAGATATAATCAAATGTGTCAATAAATGATGATGCAAATTGTACCACAGCTAGGTTATTGTGATTTTCCACTGAAACAATCTTCACATCCATTTTCTCCTCCGCTTAATTTCGATACAAAAATAATTTTTACTCCGGCGGTTCTCGGTATCATTAAATGATACTAATGGATTGGTGTGAGCTTCGAATGAGAAAAATGTATCATTAAATGATATCGATAGAAGAGAGTTTCGTTTTTATTTTTAGTAAACAACATAGGAGGTACAGAGTGCGTTACAAGTGTTCAAGCTGCGGTACGATAATTACTAAAGAGCTGAAATTACTCACTGATAAGAACTTGATTTCAGTTGTAGATGGCGAAGATTTAATACCTTCCGGTTATTTCATGATTTGTGACGGGACCTATTTTAGCGCCTCATTTACTACAAGAATTATTATCAATAAAAATGATATGATTAATTCAAAACGTCACTACGATGAAAATAGGTTTTGTGGATGCTGTGGACAAGACGGATCAGCCGGACCAAACATTATCTGTGTCAACAACCATGATATCGCGACTGAACTTTCCGACTGCTGGATGTCTCACGGAATTCTTCTAGAGCCCTGTTTCGTAAAAGAGGATGATAGCCAGGAGTTTGTTAACATGGTGCTAAAACAAATCTTTTCGGGAAACACCTAATTGTCTTCGGTTGTCTTGCTCTTTTAAGGACTTAAATGTATTTTAAACTTAAAAATTGATGGGTGATAAATTTCCCTTTTATGAAAGACTTAAAAGTTAAGGTTAAAAGACAGACTGAAATTCTGGGGTTAGTCCTAGCAAATCCTGGTAAATATCAATTGTATGATCTTGAAGAAATGTATGGAGTTAATGATCTCACCATTAAAAGGGATCTCCAAGAACTGCGTTCAATGGGAATTGATATTCATTCAGAAGGTAAAAAAGGAATATCAGTTTTTTCAAAAGTATCAAATGAAATCCTCCGCGGTATTATTCCCCAATATATCGGTATTGCCGTAAACCGAAACTCATACGATCAAGCTACAAATCTTTTTATAAGTAAATTGGGAGCCAATTCAGTCTCAGTTTTAACTCAATTACAGATGTGCATTGACCAAAGCATTTCAATCAAGATTTCATACCAAAAACCGGAAGCAAAAGTTATAGATGAAAGAAACCTTGATCCATACTGCATATTCCAAGGAGATAAACACTGGCGACTTCTTGCGAGTCATAATGGTTCAGTAAAACAATTCCTCTTGAACAATATAAAATCAATAGAACGGCTGGAAAAGAAATTCAAACCGATATCACAGAAAAAGATTGATGAAATATTTGGTACTTCTTTTAAGTGCTGGCTTGGAAATGAAAGATATACTGTCAGGCTTAAATTTCTTCCGCCATGGCCAGACAGAATGAAACCAAAACAGTTAATGGGAATGGAGAAGATTACAGAAGAAGCAGATGGCTCAATAATTTATGAGACTGTTGTGAACTCATTAAATGAAATTTCGGCTTGGATCGTAAGTAGAGGGGAAGGAGTTGTTGTGCTGGAACCTGAAAGCTTAAAAAATATTGTTATCAATACAGCAAAAGACGTGCTTAAGAATTACTCGAAATAATATCATTTAATGATACTATTCACCATAATAATACCACTAGTTTTTAGATTATAAATTGGATTATTATGATAGATAGAGAACTTCAGGATGAGCAACAAGCTAGAATGTTTGAAAATGAATATCAATTAACTGGTAAGTATGATAAGGAATCTTCAGAACGAATAAAAGCTTTCTATAATTCAATTGGAAAGCCAATACCAACCCTTAAAGACTTATATAATGCAAATAATAGTTTGGTTTATAATAAAAGGAGTAATGTTTTGAATAATTCATTTATAAACTGCTTAATGGAAAATATACTAGAGGGCACAAAAATTCCTAAAGTTCAGGTTGAAAGAGAAGTTGGATTTATTTTAGGAATATTCATTGAGGAGCTGCTTTGTGAAAAGTTAAAAATGAATGATGAATACTCCGGTAATTATCAATTAATTTCTAGAGAATTCCCATTAAAAAAAGATAATAATAACCAATCCACAAATATTGATTTTCTTCTTCTGAATAAAGAGAAAGGTATTCTGATATTTCTAGAATTAAAAACAGATTCTTCTTCCAATAATAACGAGCAGCTTCAAATCTATTTAGATTATAAGAAGCGAATTAATGAGGCAACTGCCGCTTTATTATTGAATGATCTTTTAGTTATTAAAAATAATAGTTCTAAACCAAAAAAATATGATTATATAATGACAAAGATTGAGAAGTTCAGTTCCGCTCTTGCTCATATAAATAAAACATTAGTTATTTATTTAGTCCCAGGAGAACCTAAAAATGGGATTAAAAAACCAAAATCAAACGAAATTGATTTATTATGGTCCTTTTCTGATTTACCGATAGATATTAATCATCAATATTCAGATGAATGGAAAATCATTCAAAAATATCTAACTGAATTAGATAAGAATTAATAATGAACTTTAGCAATACTCAGCATACGCATAAGTTAAGTAAATCAACTTTTATCCGAGGTCTCCAGTGCGAGAAGAGTCTTTACTTATACAAATATCACTATGATTTAATGGATGAAGTCTCTGAATCGCAGCAGGCAATCTTTGATAGAGGAACTGATATTGGTGTCTTGGCTCAAGGATTGTTTCCCAATGGAGTTGATTGCAAACCACCTTCACATCTGCAATATCAGATTTGCATAAATAATACAAAAGAGGCTCTTGCGAATGGAGCGAAGATAATTTATGAAGCCGGTTTTATTTATGACGAGGTTATGGTAATCTGCGACATTCTGGTCAAGGAAAAAGGTTCCTGGCACATATATGAAGTAAAGAGCAGTACTTCGATTTCTGAAGTTTACCTAGATGATGCTTCGGTTCAATTTTATGTTGTTAAGAACTCCTTGCCTAGTTTGAAAAAAATCTCGATTGTGTATATTAATAATCAATATGTAAGAAAAGGCGTAATTGATATTAAAAAACTTTTCGCCATTGAAGATGTAACAGAATTTACAGCTGAGAAAGAATATTTTGTTATAGATAATATCGATCGATTAAAAGGTATTCTTAAAAAAAGAGTTGAACCCAAGATTGATATTGGTCCCCATTGTAACGATCCTTATCCTTGTCCATTTTTAGGACACTGCTGGAAAAATATACCTGATTACTCTGTCTTTGATATCGCAAATCTCAAATCAGATAAAAAATTTGAACTATATAGAAATGGTATTATTAAAATAAAAGATGTTCCCAATGATTATCCTTTAAGTAGTAGCCAAAGAATTCAAGTGGAGTGTGAGATAAGTAAAAAAACAATAATTGATAAACCTGCTATTAAAGATTTTCTCTCCAAAATAAAGTACCCGGTCGCATTCATGGATTTTGAAACAATTATGCCGGCTGTTCCTTTGTTTGATTGCTCAAGACCATATCAGCAGATTCCGTTTCAGTATTCAATTCACATTCAGTTTAAAAAAAATAGCCCGTTAATTCATAAAGAGTACTTAGCAGAAGCTGATCTTAAAATTGATCCTAGAATTGGTTTTATTGAAAATCTAGTTAAAGATCTAACCGGTGCGGAGACAATTATTGTTTACAATCAATCATTCGAAATTACTCGCTTAACAGAAACAGCAAGGGATTTTCCCGAGTATGATCAAGCTATCCAAAAGTTTATTCCTAGAATCCTCGACTTAATGAAACCTTTCCAGATTAAGAGTTATTATAGCCCCGAAATGAAAGGCTCATATTCAATTAAAAAAGTTTTACCTGCACTTGTCCCAGAATTAAATTACAATGATTTGGAGATTAGTGAAGGAGGAATCGTCTCCCGAGAATTCGAAAGGCTGTATTATGAAATTGATCAAGAAAGAATTAGCCGGGTAAGGAAATCGTTGTTAGTATACTGCAAGATGGATACTATTGCAATGTGTAAAATATTAGACAAATTGTCAGATATTGAAAAGTCATTGATTTAAATGAATTGTTAGTGAAATATTATACGAAAAATAATATAGGAAAAAATGAGTCTTACTTGGCGGGAGAATAAGGTGCAGACTGAAAAAGTAGTTCCAAACATTGGTAACTTCATCAAATCTCTTAGAGATGTAGGTTATTCATTTGAGATTGCGGTTGCAGATATTATTGATAATTGTATAAGTGCATCAGCATCAAAAGTTAAAATTTATACTGTTGCTGAACCAGAGATTATTCTTGCAATACTTGATAATGGTTTGGGAATGACAAATACGGAGCTTGTTGAAGCGATGCGATTAGCGACTAAAAACCCTGAAGACAAGAGAGAAAAAAATGATTTAGGAAGATTTGGGATCGGTTTGAAGACTGCATCATTTTCGCAATGTAAAAGACTCACGGTGATATCTAAGAAAGAAAACAAAATATCAGCTAAACAATGGGATATTGATTTCATTTCTAAGAGGAATGAATGGCTTCTAATTTCAATAAATAATTTTGAGTATTTGCCATTGTATGATGAATTGAAAACCCAATCAAATGGAACACTAGTTGTATGGGAGAATTTAGATCGGTTTCAAAAACAGAACTATTCTGATAACATTGATAGATTACGGAAACACTTAGCACTTGTGTTCCACAGATTTTTGGATGGGTCGGCGGTATTTAAAAGGTTAGAGCTTCTAATAAATGATAATCCAGTAAAACCTTTCAATCCTTTTAATAGTGAACATCCAGCGACTCAATGTCTTGCAGAAGAGAAAATCAAGCTATTTGATTCGGAAGTAACTGTTGTCCCTTTTATTCTCCCACATCATTCAAAAATATCGCAACAGGAATATGAACAATATTCAACTGAAGAAGGTTATACAAAGTCTCAAGGATTTTATCTTTATCGGGCAAATCGTTTGCTTATTTATGGAACCTGGTGGGGCATGCATAAAGCTGTTGATGCTCATAAATTAGTCAGAGTAAAGATAGATATACCTAACAGTAATGATCATTTATGGGGAATTGATATTAAAAAATCTGCAGCAGTACCAGTAAATGAAATTAGAAATGATCTGAAAAGAATTATTAAACTGATTACAGAAAAAGGCTCAAGACCTTTTACTGGACGTGGGAAAAAAATAAAAGATAATGCTGTAAATAGATTCTGGCACTTGATTCCTTTTAATGGTGATTTCCGCTTCATATTAAATCTTGCGCATCCTTTATATGACAGGCTGATTTCCGGATTATCTCAGGATAATTTAGAAAAGCTGGAAATATACTTAAAAGGTTTGCAGGCTTATCTTCCACTTGAAGCTATACAGGCTCAGCTTCAGCAGAACCCTCATCAGATAAAGCAGGAAACAATTTTAACCAAGCAGGATCTTGAAAATCTTGTTTTAAAATTAAAATCGGCAGGTTTTGGTCAAGATTACATCGAAAGCCTATTAAAAACAGAAATTTTTAAGAATAATCAGGAGCTCCTAATTGATGAATAGCTATCAGGTTTTAAAGGAGTATGTATTTAGCAAGTTGTCAAAAATACAGCAGCAAAAAGGTTTTTTAGAATCAGATGATATTTTAAATGAAATTGTTGCTCTGAAAAAACTTATAAGTATTCAATCCGTCGCTCAGCTGGTTTTCGGCTGGAATGTCTTTTTGGAGGGCGAAGAAGATTGGACTCGAATTAAAAGAGAACTGGAAACTCATTTTGATGTGAAAATGGATTTTGGAAGTTTGATACAAGGTGCGGAGCAACAGCAAAGAGATACAACTTGGTGGACTGGTGTACAGAAGCAGAGGTGTGAGAACTATTATTGGGAACGATATAAAAAATTTATGTATAATTCATTTCCACCCGAAGTTGTTAAAGTAATTGATACAGATACTGATGTAGTTATGAATAATATTGAAAACCCGCAAATAGAAACTTTTTCTCGATATGGAATGGTTGTCGGACATGTGCAGGCGGGTAAAACAGCAAATTATTCAGGGCTGGTTTGTAAAGCGGTCGATTCAGGATACAAATTTATAGTTGTAATTGCAGGCGGCATTAATAATCTTAGAAATCAGACTCAGGAGAGACTCATAGAATCTTTTGTAGGGATTAATAAGGGCCGGCAGGTTGGAGCAGGAGTAGGTAATTCTAGCAGGGAAAGACTCCCAATAAGTCTGACAACAGTGGAAAGAGATTTCAACAAAAGTGATGCTGACAGGAATTCTCAAGGCTTGAACTTTGACAATATAAATGTCCCGATTTTGCTCGTTATTAAAAAGAATACAAAAACGCTCGGAAATGTTATTTCTTGGCTTGAAAATCAGTATAGTAACAGAATTAATCATGCTATGCTTTTGATTGATGATGAATCAGATTATGCTTCTATCAATACAAGAGAAGAGGATGATCCATCTATTATAAATAGAAAAATAAGAATACTCTTAAACTTATTTAATAAAAGTGCATATGTAGCTTACACAGCAACTCCCTATGCCAATATATTTATAGATCATGAAGCAGGAACTGGCGATATCGGAAGAGATCTTTTCCCCAAAGATTTTATTTACGCATTAGATGCTCCGTCTAATTATTTCGGGGCCCGGAAAATATTTTTAGACAATGAAAGCCGGCATCTTGTTGCTATTGAAGACCATCTAGATAATATCCCTAGCAATCATAAAAAGGATTTTCAACTGCAATCGCTTCCTGGAAGTTTATATGATGCAGTAAGATTATTCATTTTAAACGTGGGAATCCGGGCACTGAGAGGACAGCAAAACAAGCATAATAGCATGCTGATCCATATCACACGTTTCACAAGTGTGCATATAAAGACAGCAATGCATGTAGAGTCTTACTTGTCGCGGATCAAAAAAAATATAATAGCTTATGGAAAACTCCAAAATTCAGAAAAACATAGCCGACATATTGTTGATTTAAAAAACACACTTGAAACCCATCACCCGGATATTGAATTCTCGTGGACTGAAATCATCAATAGTATATGCTTGTTGGCAGACACACTTGTTGTTAGAGAAGTACACCAAAGTTCTAAAATACCTCTTGAATACAGAAAAGATGTACCTACTAATGCAATTGTTATTGGGGGTACAAGCCTATCAAGAGGTTTTACACTTGAAGGCCTAAATGTAAGTTACTTTCTACGTAATACAGTTTTTTACGATACTCTTATGCAGATGGGGCGTTGGTTTGGTTATAGAGATGGATATGAAGATTTATGCCGAGTCTATTTACCTCCAACAATGATTGATAATTTTGGTTATATCATTGATGCAACGGAAGATTTGATTAAAGACTTTAAGATCATGGCTGAAGCTAAACGAACACCGAATGATTTCGGGTTAGCTGTTAAACAGCATCCAGATAGTATTTTGCAGGTTACTGCTAGAAATAAGCAAAAAAATGTGCAGACATTTGTATTTAGTATGAAACTTGACGGGAAAGCTAAAGAGACCAGCTGGCTTCCTGAAGGTATAGAAAGCAGAGAAGCGAATATTCAGGCAATCAAGAATGTTGTGACAGAATTAGGCGTAAATAAAGGAAGTGATATTGAGAAGAGTATCCTGTGGCGTAGAGTTGATAAAAATATTATTCTTAAATTTTTAGATAGCTTTCAGTTATTTCAAAATGATCGGCTGGGGATTACGGCAAAAATGCCAATCGAATTCGTAAAAAAATATGCGCAAAAGAGAGACGCAGAATGGGATGTCGCTTTATTTAGCGGATCTGGGGATGAATTTAATGAAATACCCGGTATAAGAATAAAGAAGGAGCAGAGACAGTTAGAGTGTCGTGCTGGATATTATGAAATTAAAAACAGGCAGGTGTCTTCAGGAAATTCTGAATCGATTGCTCTTGACCCTGAATTGCGCAAAAAATTAGGAAGCAATAGAAATGAAATCAGAAAGGAATTAAAAAACCCTCTATTAATGTTGCATGTACTTGAGACGGAACCAGATAAAAATTTGGCGGCATTCGGGGTCAGTTTTCCAGGAAATGTTTTAAGTGAAGATGAAACAATTAATCTTACAATAAATACAGTTTATTATCAAAATTTACTTGTTGAAGACGAGGATTCAGATGACTGATAAAACAAGAAATCCATGGGAAAATATGACCGATTCTACAAGGAGAAGGGTGGATTCTGAAACTAAACACAATATCTTCTGGATAACGGATATGTATGGCAAATATGGATTTTGCCTTTATACAGACAAATTGTTTTCTAATTCTACTGCTTTGGGAACCCTGAAAGGGATTAATATTATTAAAAAGAATTCGACTAATCGAGGTGAATTATTCTTAATTCTCAATAGGAAAGAGGATTGGCAGATCTTTAATACACTTTGCGAGGATCTTATTGCGGTTGCACATAGATTTGAAAATGATGAAAAAATGATAAGCGCAGTAGAAGTAAGACTGCAGCGCTGGCAGGAATTATTGAAGAAAAATCGTGAAAAAGAGCTGACTGTTGAATTACAGATGGGGTTATTCACTGAACTTTTAACGCTAAGAGATATTGTCGCAAAAAAATACGGTATGAAGAATGCCGTCCTGTCTTGGGTTGGTCCTGAGGGTGATAAACAAGATTTCTTACTGGAAGATGCTGCTATTGAAGTAAAATCTCACCGGACTTCAAAAGGCCCAATAGCCCATATCTCATCCCCTAATCAATTAAGTTGCGAGAAGATCCCGCTTTATCTGATTTCGTATGGACTGACTCAAGTTGAAAATGGATTAACGGTTGAGGATATTGCTACAAGTATACGGCTGAACTTAGAAGAAGATGCTATTGAATCAGTGGAACTGTTTGAAGCAAAGTTGTCTGATTATGGATATACGCCTGAATTTATCAATGAACCGCTGAGCAGATTTCTTGTGGATTTCAGAAGAATTTATACTGTAACACCCGATTTCCCGAAAATTCCGCTAGATCTTATTAAGAGCCAAATCGTAACATTAAAATATTCAATAGATTTATCAAAATGCAGTGAATATGAAGTTGAAGTAAGCAATATTTTTTCATAAATAATCGTGACTATGATATCTTTAGAAGAATTTCATCAGGATTTTCTGCAGTCTATATTTTCTGATGCAGAGAGCAGAGGATTAATGAAGCCACAGTCATTTTTTGAAAATGTCTGTGAAGAACTTACAAATATCGGAGATCTTACAAATAATTATACTTCTGCTGAATATACTAAACGTGGTATGGAAGTTTATGGATATGACTATGATGAGGAACGTGGTGTATTGTCTCTTTTAGTTCATCAGTTCTTCCAAGAAGATGAGATACAAACATTAACACAGAGTATTATTACGTCAAAATATAATCGTCTAAAATCTTTTCTGGGAAAATGTTTCAAAGGAATATATGATGAAATGGAGGAAACATCTGAGGCATATTCGATGGCTTATCATATATACCGTTATTATGAACAAGGGAAAATAAATAAGATAAGACTGATAATACTAACTGATGGAAAAGCTACACGAAATTTGTCAGAACTTGCCTCTGAAATCATTGGAGGAATTAAGGCAGAGCATCTAGTAGTGGATATTGAATATATTTATAAAATTTATTTATCTCAGCATATAGATGGTGACTTCTATGTGGATGTTGACCTGCCGTTTTTGGAAGCTGATACAGGCATGGACGAATATCAATCATATCTTGTCGTCATTCCAGGTGATTTTTTATACGAAATATATGACAAATATGGCCAGAAGCTTTTAGAACAAAATGTCAGGACATTTTTACAGTTTAAGGGAAACGTCAATAAAGGAATAAGGAACACGATTGAATATAAACCGGAGATGTTTTTTGCTTACAATAACGGTATTACTGCAGTAGGTTCTGAAGTTCAGATAAGTCAAGGTAAAATAAAAAGAATTAAAAATTTCCAAATCGTAAATGGCGGTCAGACGACTTCCGCTATTTATGCGGCAAAAAAAACATCAAAATTAGATATATCAAAAGTTGCAGTTCAGATGAAGTTATCGGTTGTAAAGGTAAGAGAAACTCAAAGTAATTTTGTCTCCAAAGTATCAGAATACGCCAATACTCAAAACAAGGTAAATAAATCTGATTTTTTCTCAAATAGTTCATTTCATAAAGATATGAAAAATTATTCAACTAGGATTTGGGTTTCAGCGGTCGGAGGCTCCCAGAAGAGGACTCATTGGTTTTATGAAAGAGTAAGGGGCGAGTATTTAAATGAACAAGCCTATCTGACGGTTGCTCAAAAAAGACAGTTCCAGATAGAAAATCCTAAGAATCAAGTGATTGATAAAACATTCCTTTCAAAAAGCGAAATCGCGTGGCTACAGTGTCCCCATGTCGTGTCAAAGGGAGCTCAATATAGTTTTGTAGCGTTCGCCGAAGGTATTACAAACAAATTAGAGCAGGATAATCAAGCTATTACAGAGAATTATTTTAAGGAAGCTGTAGTTCATGTTATACTGTTTAGAGCTACAGAGAAAATTGTTTCAATGTCTGATTGGTATGATGGGGGATATCGTGCACAAACCGTCGCATACACTGTTTCCTATTTATCTTTCATTATACAAAAAATGAGGAGACACTTAAACTTTAATATTATTTGGGAAGCACAAGAATTACCAAATCAGTTATGTAATTTGATCAAGGTTATATCGGCAAACGTTTATTTGAAACTTACTAATCCAATTTCTGGATACGCAAATATTGCCCAATGGGCCAAAACTGCTAAGTGTTGGGAAGATATAAAAAGTATGGAATTGCAGCTAACCATAGACCGAAGTTTATTAATGGATAAGGAGGATAAAAAATATGTTGAAAGGGATGACAGGGAAAACAAAAAAATAGATTCTGGAATTGAAACCCAGATAAAAGTTATCAATACTTCCCGAAATACATGGAAAAGCATATATGATTACTATCTTAAGTATGAAAAAGACCATAATCTGTCCTCCATGCAAATGGACATCCTCAAAAAAATGTCCCAAGGCCTATTGAGCTTACCTTCAGAGAAACAATCAGCCGTATTATATAAGCTGTTAGAAGCTGCAAAAACTGAAGGAGTTGATCTTTAATATTCCAAAATCCATAAGTTGATTTGCCTTAATATCATTTTGTGCTGTTTTTAATTTTGAAATTATCGCTAGACCTATAAACGAAATACTGAATATTTAATAACAATATTAAGAAGTAAATGAAGAAAAGAATATCACAAATTCATGCAGAGGGTATTTCTTGAAGAGAATGAATATGTTGAGCAGATCAAAATATACTCTTAAGATATTATATGGAAAAAATTTGGACGGGAATTTCACTACATAAACTCAAACTATATCATAAAACTAAATCATGTTGCATAAGGCGAATTAAATTTCGGAATAATATTTTTTCCAAGAAATAAATATTTGATTAAACAAAAAAACAATATACATGCTTAATTAACAGTCAATTCATGCTTATAGGATATACCTAAATGAGAATTACGGATTGTCAATTGTATTTTGTAGTTCATGAAATAAGTCTGTAATCGTGATTTAAATTGCTTCTTATAAGATTACCATAATTATGTGCCTATAAGATGGATACTATATCAAAAGAAAAACGCAGCCACAACATGGCTGCGATAAAAGCGAAGAATACAAAGCCTGAAATTATTGTGCGGAAATATCTACACGCTCAGGGTTTTAGATTCAGAATTCATAGGAATGATTTGCCGGGAAAACCTGATATTGTCCTTTCAAAATATAAAGTAATTATATTTGTACATGGCTGTTTCTGGCATCAGCATAAAGGATGCAAAAGATCAAACATTCCTAAATCAAATAATATTTACTGGGTTCCAAAACTTGTGAATAATGTTTATCGGGACAAAGAAAATATAAAATTACTTAAAAAAAACGGCTGGGAAATTATTGTTATTTGGGAATGTGAAATTAAAAAAAATAGGATGGAAGCAAAGCTGAGGAAAATTACGAATGAAAGATAAATTTACTGTTGGAAGTCTTTTCGCAGGAATCGGCGGAATATGTCTAGCTTTTAAGCAGGCAGGGGCACAGATTAGCTGGGCGAACGAGTATGATTCCAAGGCTTGTGCAACATATAGGGAAAATTTTCCAGATACAAATCTCTTTGAAGAGGATGTAGTCAATCTGCATTCAAAGAAACTTAAAAAAATTGATATTATTACTGCAGGTTTTCCTTGTCAGGCTTTTTCTATTGCTGGTTATAGGGAAGGATTTAAAGACAAAAAAGGCCGGGGAAATCTTTTTTTTGACGTTGCAAAACTTATCGAGAAGTTAAAACCCAAAGCATATTTTTTGGAAAATGTAAAAAATTTAGCAGGCCACGATTCTGGGCGCACACTAAAAATAATACGAGACACACTTAAAAAAGATCTAAAGTATTCCTTTATTCCATTCATATTAAATTCAAAAGATTACGGAAATATTCCGCAAACAAGAGAACGAATATATATAGTCGGTTTTAGAAATGAATCAGAATATGAGATTGATGATCTAAATAGAGACTATGATAACAACAAGATTTGCACTTGGAATTTTCAAATACCTGATCCTATAAAACTTACAAAAAAGATTCATGATTTAATTCAGCATGATTCCGTTCCGGAGAACTTTTATTATCAAGAAAAACATATTTATTATAATCAGCTCAAACGTGAAATAAATAATAAAAATACTGTTTATCAGTGGAGAAGGGTATATGTAAGAGAGAATAAAAACAATATTTGTCCTACACTTACTGCTAACATGGGGACTGGCGGACACAATGTCCCTTTAATTATAGACAACTTTGGAATTCGAAAGCTAACTCCTAAAGAATGTCTAAATTTTCAAGGATTTCCTGAAGATTATAACTTCCCCGAAGATCTTGCACTTTCACATTGTTATAAACAAGCTGGTAATTCAGTGGTTGTACCTGTTGTAAAAAGAATTGCGGATGAAATTATTAGAGTATTTAAAGCAAAGTATTTTTTATAAAATACTGCAGCTATTAGTTTTTTTAATATCTCAATTCCGTTAGAAGATGAGGAGTTAAAAATGAATTATTTTTCAATTAGGACGAATGATCAAACTAGTATTGGGAAAATTCTAAATAATGACAAGGAAATGACTTTTGGAACACTATCTTGGCATAAAGATGATATACTTATCGGTGATATTATTTTTATCGTTGTAAGTGGAGATAGTGCCAAAAAATTACACGAATATGATAATGGTCTTAGGGCAATTGGAAGAGTTAAAAAATTACCAAAGAAAGAAGAAGATGGAACTCATTATTCATTAAAGGTAGAAATCTTCTTAACCCTGTCAAAATCATTAACTAAAAATGATTTTTATCTTTATCCTTCCCTGAAAGATGCACCAAATATAGGGCCCGAAACAAAGAACCCGCCTAATCAAGCAATAAGAATAATTGAGGAAAAAGTTGGTAAAGATATTATTAAAGCTATCGTTGATATTTGCAACGATACATTTGTACTTAATAATTTGAAATCATTAATAGAAGACGATACAGAAATATTAAAGTATATCCCTGATAAAAAAAATATAAATTCTAGAAAAGAAAAAAGTGAAATTCAGAAGCGATTCGATCCAAAAATATTCAGTGAAGCTTTATCTAATATTAACCTAAGAATATCAGACAACCTATTAATCAGATTTATTTCAGCCTTACTTACTAAACCATTCGTGATTCTCACGGGATTATCGGGATCAGGTAAATCGAAGTTGGGTCTGGCATTGGCGGCATGGCTTAACGAGAACAAAGCACATTCCAAGTTAAAAAAATTTGTGGTTGGTGAAGAAATTAATAGTAGCCGTCTTACTTATAGGGTAATTGCAACTGATACTATTTCAGTTACCTTCGAACAAATAGATAGCGGCACCAAGGTAAATTTGCCATATGAATTAATTTTTGAATGGATAAAGGTCATCAAGGAAAGGAACTTTACAAGAGAGACGCCAATTAAAACTATTCGCGATTTAGTACAGACAAATTATTCGCCTTACCTAAATTCTTTTGATTCGCATTTAAGTACAGCAGCGTTTAATTTAATTGATAAAGATGAAGAGACGGGGATTATTAAGCCCAGGTACAAATTCATTTCAGTCGGTTCCGATTGGACAAATCGTGAACCACTTTTAGGATACCCCAATGCACTAGAATTAGGTAAATATGTAAAACCCGAGCATAGCATTATCGATCTGCTAATTGAAGCGACCAGTGATGAAAACAAACATCTTCCATACTTCATCATTCTTGATGAAATGAATCTAAGTCATGTTGAACGTTATTTTGCAGATTTTTTAAGTGCTATGGAATCTGGCGAACCAGTCTCTCTTCATAATGATGATACTGAATGGAAGGATGAAACACCAGCCAAGATAATGATGCCTGACAATGTGTTTTTTATTGGTACAGTAAATATTGACGAAACCACATATATGTTTAGTCCTAAAGTTTTGGACCGGGCGAATGTTTTAGAATTTAAAGTAACCGCCGAAGAGATGGATGACTTCCTTAATAAACCGGTTAAGACTGATCTTTCCCCTATCGCCGGGCTTGGCAATTGTATGGCGGAGGATTTCCTAAAAATTTCCCGAAAGGAGATAACGGTTTTTGATAGTCAGCAGGAAATTAAAGAAACGTTTCTGAAATTTTTTGGTGAACTTAAAAAAATAGGTGCGGAATTCGGTTACAGAACAGCATCGGACATTTTCCGTTTCACAGCCCAGCTTACTTATCTAACTGAACGAAGTGGGAATAAATGGAGATTGAACGATATTATTGATGCAGCAGTGATGCAGAAACTGCTTCCTAAAATCCACGGCTCAAGAAGCAAACTAGAACCCGTATTAAAAACTTTAGCCTTACTCTGTTTAACTGAATCTGATGATAATGCAAATTTGATTGACAAACCTGAGAATATTAATTACCAAGACAGAACCAAAGTTCTTTATCCAATTTCGCTGGAAAAAATATTAAGAATGAAAAAAAGGGTTGTACAGGATGGATTCACAAGTTTTGCCGAGGCTTGACATTTCTGATGATTAGGGAAATTGAAATACAATTAATCACAGACAACAGGAATACAGTCGATATTATTTTGGTTGCCGAATCTGATGATGAAACTGCTTTAATAGAAATTGATGATCTGGAGGCTTCTGAAAACTGCGAGGCCCGGGTTCAGCTTAAGGAGGGATACTCATATGAATATAAAATTAAAACCGCTGAATTCCGGTTTGATGAATCTCCAGGTTTAATAATTCCTTCTAAGCTGACAGACTCAACAGGTCGTATATTTCCTGGAATGTTTGTCGGTACACTGCCTTTAATAATTAAGTCAGTTGTGGATTCCAATGATTCTGCAGTTCTTTATCTTGAAGTCCGTACAGTAAAATCAAACTACCGTCAGGACTACAGATTAATGCTCGAAGAAATTACGGGAAGTTGTACTGACCTGCTCATGCAGCACAGCTCCCCAGCCATTCATAATTTCACAGCAGATTATGGAATTGATTCAAGCACTCTTTATCAGCGATTTGCGTTCATTAAATCCGTTTTAGACTCACAGGAGTTTAATGAATCCATCATGAAAATTTTATCTTCCCCGGTTACAGCATGGAAGCATTCGGTAGAAGAAACCAATATCAGAAGAACAAGAAGAATTGGAAATTCACAGATTAAGCAACTTGCTTTCCGTTCAAATCGCCTTCAAGTTCCTGAAGACCATATCCTTAGTTATAAATTTCAGACCATACCTTCTTCTATCAGTGTTCAAAAAAAAATTGAAACTTCAGACACCCATGAAAACAGATTCGTCAAGTATGCATTGAAAGTATTCAGAGGATTCTGTTCCCAAGTAAGAATAAAATCTAAAAAGAAGGACAACAAAATTCATCGCATATATCGAGAGGCTTTGCAGCTTGAGGAAAAGCTGAACAGTATATTGAATCATGGAATGTTCAGGGATATTTCCGATCCGGTTTCTATTCCTCTTAATAGTCCTGTGCTTCAAAGAAGGGAAGGATACCGGGAATTGCTAAGGACTTGGTTGATGTTTGATCTGGCCGCTAAGCTTGTATGGCGCGGTGGAGAAGATGTTTATGCTGCTGGTAAAAGAGATGTAGCCGTACTATACGAGTATTGGGTATTTTTTAAACTATTGAAAATTTTAAGCGAAATTTATTCGATTGATCATGAATCTATCGATAAACTTATTGAAAAAACTGATGATGGGCTGGGACTGAAATTGCGTTCCGGAAAATACATTGCTCTTTACGGTACTTTCAGCACACATGGCAGAAAACTTTGTGTACAGTTCAGCTATAATAGAACATTCTTAGGAGGAAGAGATTATCCAGAAGCAGGAAGCTGGTCACGTTCTATGAGGCCCGATTACACACTTTCAATTTGGCCTTCTACTTTTACAAATAAAGATCATGCGGAAAAGGAAGAACTGATTACGCATATTCATTTCGATGCAAAATACAGGATTGATAATATCAAAGAAATTATTGGCGGTGCGGAAGAAAGCGAGGATGAATTAAGCTATGAAAAAAAACAGCAGATAGAAGGAACTTATAAACATGCTGACCTTCTGAAAATGCACGCTTACAAAGATGCAATTAGAAGAACTGCGGGTGCGTATGTTTTATATCCAGGCAGTGATCAAACGGCTCGTATGAAGGGCTTTCATGAAATTATTCCAGGTCTGGGCGCCTTCGCAGTGCGCCCAGTTGCTGATGATAACGGGACTGAAGAATTAAAATCTTTCATCAAAAATGTTACACTGCATTTATGCGACAGAGCTACACAGCATGAGAGACATTCCTATTATACATTTTGTATCCATAAAAAGCCGAATGATTTTACTATTTCCGAAGTGCTTCCGGAAACTTTCAATAACAGCCGTGTTAAACCGCCCGCAGATACTTTCGTGCTCGTTGGCTACTGCAAAAATGTGTTGCATTACAATTGGATTACAGAGAAGAAAAAATATAATGCCAGAATTTCTGGAGGCCGTGGCTCACTTAATATTAATTCAGAAATTTCCAGTCCTGATTTTATTCTGCTTCATTCATCGGGGGAAATATTAACCGGCGATATATGGCGCGTAAATAAGAATAGCTGCATTGTTATGTCTAAGCATGATTTGCTGATGCTTTCATATCCCGATCCGGGACATGATAATTACCTGGTTTATGAAATTGAAAAACCGGATCGTGAAGAATTCAGAAATCTGAAGTGGGATATCAGCAGACTGGATTATTATTCAAGAGGAAGAGCATCGGCTCTACCATTCGCGGTATCATTAAAAGAATTGATGAAAGTTGTTTGTCCAGTTAGGAAAAATTATTGAAGAAAATTGAAATGAGGATCAAAAAATAAATTGCTGAAAGCAGATCAATGCTGTGTCTTAGTGTTGGGGGTTGCTATTCTTCAAACAAGGGGGATTTCATTTTTGCAGCTAATCTCAATAGAGAAAAAATTGATAGGATGATCGGGAATGCAGTCCCACCTTTACTAGCAGAGAAGATAGGCAAATTTATTATTGAACTTATAGATAAGGATTATAATTCTAAAAAGTTAATTCTTTGAATTCTATTTCGTAAAAATCAATGAAATCGATTTTATATTTTTCTACCAATTCATTAGACTGAAAAAGTACAAAAATCAGCTCATTTTCTTTTTCTAATTCCTCAAAGTTACCTTCAAATATTCCATCTGACGTAACTTTCTGTCCGTTAACCTCAACTGTATAACCTTCATTTTCTAATTCATGGACAATAATTCCAAGTCCTGAATTCATTTCGTCTTCAGCTAATGCGATTTTTATTTTGTTAAAATCCATTTTTCACTCATAATTAATACTATAAATCTAAAAAAATAGTTCAATAAAACTTGCCATTTTCCACATACATCAGTTATTTGATTAGCAAGAAAAGGTGCTGTAACTCATAGAATTGTAGGACATTTTAGCTAGGCCGACGAGACCTGAACTCGCGACCTCCTGCGTGAAAAACAGTCGAATTTCACTCCACTATAATCAAACATTTTCAAGGAAAATTTCGAGCAATTCATTCATATATCTATCAAAAATTCTCATAGTTTTTGTAATAGTTTTGTAATAGTATTTGTGATTATTGGGGGTAAAATGGGGTTGATTTGGGTTAATTTTAGTTTTTGGAGTCATGCTTTATAAAACAAAACCCCGAATTCTTGCGATATTCGGGGTTTTTGAGCTGGCGATGGGACTCGGACCCGTTACAAGGAAGTTTCATGTTTGTGTAAAGTGTTATAAAACAAGGGGTTATAATTTTTGCAATAGTTTTTGCAATAGTAGAATGTCTTAATTTGCTGAAAAAATGAGAGAGGGAGTAGAAAAGGGACTATTCTTTAATTGATATTCTACTTTATAAGTAGCCTTGGTTTTATTATTAAATTCTGTTAATTTCGTTCAGCTTGTTATGATACAACTCCTTGTGCATAACTTGTGATTGTGGGAGATCTTAGAGTAACGTGCTCTAGGATCTCTTTTTAAATTCAAATAGCCGAATCGATTCTCACAATTTTGCTAGACTCTCAAGATTAATATCATTTTAATTACGTTTACAAATTTCAGGATTGGTTATCTGATACCTTATTGTTCTCTTCTATTACATAAAATTCAATTAAACAATTGAAAAAAAGTATCGAAAATTAAATATAATTTATTTTTTTATAAATGGGAGTTAAATTGAAAACCTATACTATACCAGTACAATGGGTTTGCAGAACCGAAATCAAGGTCGAAGCAAACTCGCTAAAAGAAGCCGTAGAAATCGCCTTAAAACCTAGTACTATCAACAACAAAAAATTGGAAGGCGATATCTTGGAAGTCGAACACTCAGTTGAAGTTATAAACATGAATACGTTAGATATGAATTCAGCGGAAGACATAGAATATATAAAAGAATTAGGAGTATACTGAGATAGCTAATAAAATATGACTTGTCCCTGACCTGCCCCCCAAAAAGAAATATAATTATTAAATTTGTAGTGAAGGAGGAAAGTCATGAGCAAAAAAGATTTACAGCAGAACAGATTATTCGCAAATTGCGTGAAGCCGAGGTACTCCAAAGTAGGAGAATGGATACACCGATTCGTTTAACGGAAAATTGAGATATGAGTTGTTGAACGGCGAAATATTTGATATTTTTTTAGTGGTAAGAGTAATAACTGAGCAATGGAGGAATCATTACAACAAAAAACGACCACATAGCTCTTTAAATTTTCGACCTCCGGTACCGGAGGTATTAATCCCTCATCAATTTTCCAGTGCTTGATGATAGATAATAACTTAATTACTGGTACAACTTATTGGGGCAGGTCAGAGTTTGTCGAGAGGAAAAGCATTTTTTTTACAAATAGAAAATCTCATTGAGTGATAGAGCGATTGGAACTAGAATAAGACAATTACATCTTTTTATTATTTTTTATATCTTAGATAAAATAAAAATTTTAAGTATAAAAAACTTATCAAAGGGAGGGTAGATGCATTGGGTGCATTTTGTTTTATTGTTCCAGCAGTAATTACAATCATTGTACATTATCTCATTCTAAAGAACCTTTATAAACAGAGAAAGTTAAGAATATTTGGTATGTATCTAATAATAATAACAATCATCATGTTTTTTACCAGAACAGCTCATGGAATTTTCAGTGGAATTTTTACCTTACTCTTTGGAATATTTTGGATAAAATATTATGCTAGAAATACTCGGGAAAACTCCTAAAATGCTTCAAATAATTCGAAGTAAAAATATAATAGATAATGGTTTTTAAGTAATGCAGAGATTAATTAATGACTCAATAAGATTTTAATTTTTTTGAAAAACTTTATTAGCAAAAAAGTTAAATAACTCGCACAATAAAAAATTGGCAAAAAAATGGATTATAGCAAAGTAAGATTAGAATTTGTAAACTATATTATTTCTGAATTAAATGGGAAAGGTGATAATTACAATATAATAATTGGATCAGCTC
Organism: Melioribacteraceae bacterium; assembly: GCA_019638015.1. Classification (NCBI taxonomy): domain Bacteria; kingdom Pseudomonadati; phylum Ignavibacteriota; class Ignavibacteria; order Ignavibacteriales; family Melioribacteraceae; species Melioribacteraceae bacterium. The sequence continues at coordinate 1,544,957 of JAHBUP010000001.1, forward strand.
CTTTAGACATAATTTATTCTGGTTTCTTGTATCCCTCTTCACAAGATAACCAAGAAAATGAAGAGTTAAATTTTGAGGATGATGACGATAATATTGAGTTTGAAGATCTAGAAGATGGCTCTAAGAAAAAAACAAAATATTTAAAGAAAAATAGAACTTACCTCCCTCCTTCTTCAGCTGGGTTGTCTTTTTATGTAATTGGAGAAGAAATAGAAATAGAGGTCATTTTTAATGCATCTTATTTTGTAAAAGAGGGAGAAAAAAGTAGTCAGGGTAGAACCTTAAGAAGAAATGAAGAAGCTAAATTTTTAGAACAAAAATGGGGTCGAGAATATTTTCATCGAGAGACTGAATCACTTAATTTTTATCCTACTGGTGTTACAGAATATGCAATTTTCAAAGGGAAAGATGGGCTTACAAAAGCGAAAATTGCTGCTAAATGGAGAAAACATCATATAGGCTACATAGTAACCATATCTTTGGCAAATACACAGAAATATCAGCATTATGAAAAAGAAGAAATTAATGAAAAGACCATTTTCAATTTAGAATTAAAATGCATTGTTCATAAAGGTAAGGTTGGAGACTATCCCCGAACTAATTACTTTCGGCTTTCTCAGGAAGAAAGAGAAAATGAATTTAGATATCGGAATGTAAAAATGTATGCAATTGGGCATGGAGTAGCAGTCGATTGGGACATAAAGAGAAATAAAGCCCCCGAAATTTGGATTGATTTTATTCCTAAAGTTGAAGTACCTCAAGTCGATGTTGTTAAAGATGATAGTAATTCGATATTAAGTACAAAATATTTAATGCAAAAGGATAACAACAAACTTATTGCTGAATTAACTCAATTTGTTAATGGTTACAATTCATGGATTTCAGAACAAGAAACGATGTTGATAGATTTTGATGAAAACGAAAAAAGCATAGCCTCAAATATTATTAAGAAGCAGAATATTGCTAATCAAAAAATGAGAAAAAGTATTCAACTTCTTTCTGATAATTACCATGCAAGACTTGCTTTTGCTTTGGCTAATGAAGCTATATTTCTACAAAATAACAGCCAAAATAAAACAGACAATAAAGATTTTATTTGGCATCCTTTCCAACTCGCATTTATTTTAACATCATTGGAGTCAACATTAATAGACAGCAGCCCTGATAAACTTACACTAGATTTAATTTGGTTCCCTACTGGAGGCGGTAAAACAGAAGCATATCTTGGGCTTACGGCTATTTTGTTATTATACAGAAGATTAAAATACTCGAGTAGTTGTTCGGGTACAGCAGTAATTATGAGATATACTTTAAGATTACTTTCAACCGACCAGTTTATTCGAGCCAGTAAAATCATAATTGCACTTGAGCTTATTCGTTTAAAGAATTTAAGCCTTCTTGGTAATGAAAAATTTACAATTGGATTATGGGTTGGTGGATCGTCTTCCCCAAACACTCGTGAACAAGTTGGTAAAATTTTAAAGCTTGGTAACCAGAATTCTAAGTTAGTACTTACGCATTGTCCTTGGTGTAATCATGAATTTAAAAATGAAAGTTATGTATTAACTAATAAATTTTTCTTCAAGTGCTTGAATCCTACTTGCGATACTAATCTAAATAATTTTGAAGAATTACCTGTGAACGTCGTTGATGAAGAACTTTATGAACTACCACCTTCATTATTAATTGGAACTGTTGATAAATTTGCACAAGTTACATTTAATGAAAACACACATAGATTTTTCAATTATAACAATAGTAGACCACCTGAATTAATAATCCAAGACGAACTTCACTTAATCTCTGGGTCTCTAGGGTCAATTGTAGGATTATATGAAGTCAGTTTTGACACAATCATACAATTACGGGGAGTTACTGCTAAATATATAGCTTCCACTGCTACAATTAAAAACGCAAACGATCAAACAACACTTCTATATGGAAGAAAGGCAGAAATATTTCCCCCAATAGGCTTAAACTTCGATGATTCATATTTTTCAAAGACTATTCCTATTCAGAGTAAACCTGGGCGGTTATACCTTGGATTTCTAACACATAATAAAACAAAATCTGAATCAATTGTTCCTTTAATTGCAAATATATTAGCAACTCCACAAACTCTGTTCAATTATAATCAGGAGGAATTGCTTGATGCTTGGTGGACTCAAATTATTTACCATGGAAGTATTAAAGGACTCCAGAATACTCAAAATCTATTTTATACAGAAATTATCAAGGAATATGAAAGAATAAGATATATGAGTATTCTCAATTTTGTACGTGAAAGTTTCCCAAATGTCAATTTGGATAAATTTAAAAATATTTCAGATTTTGATGATTTTATTAAAAAGAAAAATCTAAAATCTCAAGAAGACCTTGAATTCTCAGAAGGAATTAAGAGGAAATTTTTTCCTTTAAGAAATCTTACTCCTGAAGTATTAAGTAGTTCTAGAAGCTCAGAAAATAACAACAAATTATTCAAAGAGTTAGAGATTGAGAGAAATGAAGATAATTGCATTGAATCTTTACTCGCTACAAATATTATTGCAACCGGATTGGACAAGAAAAGATTGGCTTTAATGGTTGTAAGTGGTCAGCCTCTTACCACAGCAGAGTATATACAAAGTACAAGTAGAGTTGGTCGAGGTCGTGTACCAGGCATAGTATTTGTTAATTACTTTAAAACACAAACTCGTAGCTTAGCATATTATGAAAATTTTCGCCCATACCATGAATCATTTTATAGATTTGTTGAACCCACAAGTCTAACTCCATTTACTTATCAAGCCAGAAAAAGAGCTTTACATGCTGCTATAGTTAATGTAATACGCCATGGTGTTCCCAAAATGTTAATGAATACATCTTCTCGCCATTTTGTTAGAAAAGATAATAATATATTAAAAGCCATCGAATTATTAAAAAGTCGTATTAAACAAGCGTTACCAGAACAAGATTTACTACAACATAAAATAGACCAACACATTGATAATATTTTAGACGATTGGGAAAAAATAATACTAATAAATAACAATAAAGATCGAGGGGCAAATCTAAACTATTGTCAAAAGGACAGGAAAGATAATGGGCCTAATTTTTTACTTACTACTGAATTTAATTTAACTGCAGACAGCTGGCCTTGGCCCACTTTGAATTCAATGCGTAATGTAGAAAATAATTCGATAATAATAACAAAATTAGAAATATAATTATGAAAGATATTTATTCTCAAATTCGGTTTTCACATCTCACATCGTTTTCAGGGACCGGCTCTCTTTTAAGAGATGTTTACGACAACCTAGTTACAATTCCTGATATTAGAAAATGGGATTTATCAGAATATGAAAGAATAAAATATTCAATTAAAAATGTAAATAGGGTAAAATGCTATCTCGGTATTCCTCACAAACAATTATTAAAACCACCGGATGCGAGGATCGAAATAAATGATGGTAAAGAAGTTTTAATTGGTAAAACTTTATCCGCTGTTATTTTCCCCAAATGGACAAAATGTAATAAATGTAAACTTTTGCATTATAATCCATGGAAAAATCAAGAAGATGTGGAGATTTTAAAGTGCAAAAATCCAAAATGTAACGGTCGTTTGCAACAAGTATCATGGGTTTTAATAAGTAACTACGGCCATCTTAGTGAAGTTCCATGGCATTTCATTGCGCATGATAACAATCAGTGTCGTCAAGAGTTAGAGAACAATTATCTTATCATAAGTGAATCTGTAAATGGTAAGACAATAATTAAGTGCCAAAAATGTAATGCAGAAAAGAATATACTTAATAAGAAACCAATTGATGTGAATAAAATAAAATTCCAGCCATGGGAATCGGATTTTTATCCTGCAACAAGGGAAGACTTCGAAACATATATTGTAAGTGTTAGCGATCCAAGAATTTATTCTCCGGTAAAACAACGAGCAATAGTAATTCCCCCAGAATCAAGAAATAATAAAAGTGGATTAAAAGAAAAAATTCTAAATGAAACTGAATGTTTTAGTGAACTGGCTAGAATTGAAACCGCTCCGCCATTAAGAAGGGAATCTATAATTTGTAAATACACTAAAAAGTTTAATTGTACTGAAGAACAATTGCTGAGAGCTTACCATGAAATAAAAGAAATAAATGAAGTTATGGAAGATTGTAATCTACCGGATCTTTCAGATGATGAGTATAAAGCGTTCACTACAGAAATAATTGATTTCGATGAAACTGAAGATTTTATTACATCGCATAAAACAAGTGAATGGAAAAATTTGCCCAACAAATTAAGTGATTCTGATTTTTCCCTTTATATAAATATAATTGACAAATTAGTAATTGCACAAAGATTGCGTGTCATAGAAATATTCAAAGGATTTTTTAGAATCAAACAACAAGAACCTCATAAAATGGTTAAACCTGATATTGATGACTCCGAAAATTGGTTACCTGCAATTGAACTGTATGGTGAAGGAATATTTATTTCCTTCCCTGAAGGAATATTAAGAGCTTGGGAATCACTTGACGGTATTGTAAAAAGGACTAATGAAATATCATTGAGAGTTAAGGATCTTGAAGATTCTTCATTCAAGGATTTGAATCTTTCTTCAAGATTTATTTTTCTACATACTTTTGCTCATCTCTTAATAAAGGAGCTAGAAAATTCTGCTGGATATCCTGCTGCATCCTTGAAGGAAAGAATTTTTTCAAGTAGTTCATCTAATTTGGCTGGAGTGTTAATTTATGTAGCTGTTCCTGATATTGTTGGTACTTTGGGAGGAATTATTGAGAAAGGTGAACCGGAAGAATTTCTGTCAATTCTTATAAATATATTTAATAAAGCTGAATGGTGTTCCAATGATCCTATTTGCGCTGAAAGCGAAGGACACGGTCCGGCAAACCTAAATAGAGCAGCTTGCAACTCTTGCCTATATATACCTGAAACGGCTTGCGACTATAATAACATTTTTCTTGACAGAGTTTATATCAAGGGCGACAAGCAAAAGGGAATACCTCAATTTCTAGAATTTATTAAGGAGTATTTTAATGGCAGAAAGAAAGTTTAGTTTACCCAATTTTGCAGATTTAACAAAAAAACAAGATGAGGTCAATAGACTTCCATTAACTGGGCAGCATCTAATAACCGGTGGACCAGGAACGGGTAAATCTGTTGTTGCACTCATGAGAGTTCTTAGAATGGCGAAGGAAAGTCCGGACTATATATTCCTAGTTTATAATCATGTGTTAAATTCAGCAACAAAACAATTAGCTAATCAGAAAATAAATTCAAAAACATACTTAAGTTGGTTTTATAGTTTATATTACATGCGAATGGGAGGGCAAAATATACCTGAGAGACAAAAGCAAAAGCCAGATTACAATACAATAATTGCCTTTATTCAAAATGATAGAAAAAAAAGAGAGGGAAAAGGAGAAAAAATAATTCCTTCAACTACTTCAATTGTTATAGATGAAGGACAGGATATGAATCCATTATTTTATAGAACACTAATTGAAGATGGTTTTGAAAATTTCTTTGTTGTTGCCGACCAAAATCAGCAAATTACAGAAGAAAATTCCTCAATTAGAGAATTAAAGGAGGAGCTGGCTACAGAACCAATTGAATTGGATGAAAACTTTCGCAATACTTTTGATATTGCACGATTATCACATCATTTTTTTACCGATCCAACTACTCCAAAACCAAATTTACCCTCACATAATAAAAAGTCGGCCCATGTCCCACTGTTACTCAATTATAAAAATTTTAATAACATTATTGAGAGAATATTAAGAGAATATGACAGTAACCCCAATTATTTGATAGGAGTATTTTGTCCCAATTCACAAATTCTATTTAAATACCGTGATGCACTTATAAGCCCAAATACTAATCAGTTTGATAACCCACCCCCCAAAGTCAGCTATTATATAAACAATAAAAACGGCGCAAATGTAGAAATAGATTTCACTGAAAGTGGTATAGTTCTGCTAAATGACAAATCAGTAAAAGGAACTGAGTTTGATTCAGTTTTTATCGTTGATATTGATCAATTTCCTTATTATCTAACCATAGATGAGTCAAAAAAAAAAAGATTTTATGTTATGATTTCCAGAGCTAGACAGAGCTTATTTATAGTTAAAAACGGTTTAATCAATTCGGATATTGTTAATATATTGCCTAATGATGAAAATCTTTTAAAAAGAATAGAAATTTAACTAGATAGGTTAATAATGAAAAACAACACATTATATTATGTAACAAATAGCGAAAATCTTAAAAATATTTTAACCGTTGGAATTATCCCCGACATAAATGGTTATAAAAAGTATTATGAAGATTCATTAAGACTTTTCCCTGGTTATATTCCTCTAGTTAAAGATAAAATACCAATAAACATTATAAATAAAAAAAATGGCAAAGACTCTTCTATTCTCATAGTATTAGTAGAAATAGTGTGTTTAGGGCTATGGGGTATTGGCAGAACAAAGAACCAAACTAATATAAATAATGAAATCTTTGATTCTGCTGAATGTGAAAATGGAAATATTTCCCCCCAAATAAGCCAAGAAATATTTTCAATTGATGAAAAATATGATAATTATGATTATTTCTTAATCACCCCGCCAATATCGTTGTCTAACATTAAATCAATAATTTTCCCTGACAATAAATCTAAAAATGATTTTTTAAGCCAAAGTTCGGTTCTATCTAGTATTAATATTGGTGATATAAAAATTAAAACAGATAAAAAATTATTTAGTTTAGACAAAAATTTCCTTCTAGAACCTTTTGAAAATATAAACGTTAGTCTTGATTATACAAAAATATATAGTTTTGGAGGTGGTATTGCATCATTATTTAATTTTACGTGCATTAGTGCCACTGCTAATGAGGCTTTTCAAAAATTAGCTAAGCAAGAGTTAGATATTAATTTTGAAGAAGCAACAAATATAGATTTTTTAAAGCTATTTTTTGAAAGCACGTCAAGTAACATCAAGCATAAAATTATCAGCATATTAATTAATTCAAAAGATTTCAAATCTGATATAATAAATTATCTAGAAGAATATGGTAATTCGGAATCTTCCGATAAAGGGAAAAGAGCTAAAGAAATAGCAGATTCTCTATTGAACTTTATACAAAAAAAAGAATTTACTGTATCAGAGTACATTAAGAGATCGAAATCTCACCTTGAAAAATGTTTGATAGTTCTCTTTAATAAAGAGAATCTTAATGATTTTTTACAAACACGACCAGCTTATTATGAACTCTTATCAGGAGAAGATATTGTGATAATCGCATTTTTATTGGGGATAAAAGATAAATATTTTAGGATACCAAGTGAGATAAAGAGTTTTAACGGTTTGCAAAATTTCATTTCCGATGTAATGGTTTCCTATGCGAAAAATGATTATAGTCATTTAAAACAAATGAGAACACTGTTTGATCTTCTTGTCTGTATGGAAAATAATGAGCTTGTAAAACAAAAATATAATAAACTTATTAGTGGTAATTATGTCAAATATAAATATGTGCTCCCAAATCCCACTGAGATTCAAGTAGATAAATCAACTTACTTTATTACAGAGGAGGAGATAAAGTATAGAGAGGTTTTCTTTAAGGACCTAGAAATTCAAAACTCATTGAAGGTACTACCATTTGATTTGGAAAAGTATGTAAAAATCTACAATACTTTGATTTCTGAATAAGGAAAATGTATTATGAAAATGATTCCAAATATTTTCTACAATTATAGTTCCCATAAAGAAGCTGAAATGAAAGTCTTTAAGGCGTTGAAGGAAATAGATTTTATAGAAGGACCAAGTTATGCTTTTCATTCTATATTAATTCCAAATCATATTAACAGATATAAGTTTGTTGGTGAATCAGATTTTCTTTTTCTTAGTAAATATGGTCTATTCATTCTTGAAGTAAAAGGTGGCGGGATTAGTGTTAGTGATGGGAAGTGGTATTCAACTGATAGAAATAATCAACGTCACCAACTAAAGGAACCCCCTTTCCACCAAGCGGAAGAAAATCTTTTTAGCATTATTCGAGACATAAATTTAGGATTCTATTCCCCAACTGCCTATGGTGTAGTATTTCCTGATACTATTTGGAATAATCGAATTACTTCAATTGAATTTAATCGTGATACAATTTGTGACAAAAACGATTTAATGGTTTTTGGCATTTGGCTTAAAAATTTTCTATCACATTATTCAAATAATTCTGACAAATATTTAATAGAAAAAGAAATTGAAGAGATTAAAAATAAGTTGAGACCAAATTTTGATTTTGCATTGGACATGAGGAATAAGTTGACTTTATTGGAAGAACAACGTCTTGTATTAACTGAAAAACAATTTAATTATCTTGACATTGCCATGCAGATACCACGTATTTGTGTTGAAGGAGGAGCCGGTACTGGAAAAACAATCCTTGCAATTGAATTAGCTCGTAGATTTGCAATGTCTAACAAAAAAGTGTCTCTAATTTGTAAGTCTAATTGGCTTAGGCATTCTCTTAGTAGTGATATTTCATTAAAAAATGTATTTGTTTCTACCTTTGATAGTCTAAAGTTGGATATGTTGACAAATAATATTGAGTTTTATGATGTGATGATTATTGATGAAGCACAAGATCTCCAGATTAGTGATATTGATGTTCTTGAAAATTCTCTATTAAATGGACTAGAAAAGGGTATATGGTATGCTTTTCTTGATAAGCAAAACCAGTCACTTGTCTTTATAGACGACAATGATACTGGTGTTGAATTCTTACTTAGTTTTCGTAGTAACAATATTAATCTGAATAAAAATTTAAGAAATACGAAGCAAATTGTTAGTAGAGTTAAAGACATTTTGAATTTTCCATCAATAGAAAAATCTGACATTCATGGCCCAGAGGTAAAAGAATTATATTTCAAGGACGGTGCGGAATTAAATAATGTAATTAAAGATTTGTTAGATAGTGGAGCTGAAAAAAACGAAATTACAATTCTTTCTCCAAACACTTTTAGAGAATCAGCGATTTATAAACTTTTACCAACTACAACTTTAAAAAAAATCAAAGAACTTGATGAATATTCAATGAGACATTTACCTATTTCTGATATTAGTTTTGCAGAAATTAAAAATTTTAAAGGTTTGGAAAATAACATAATAATCTTAGCTGATATTGATAAACCCAAAGGAGATATGTCAATAAAATTCAGAAATAGTTTATATGTTGGTATGACAAGAGCTAAATCTTTGTTAATAATGGCATATCAAAAATGAAAAAGATTATAGAAGAAGTAACAATTATTGAATTACAAAAAACTTACGGAGAAATATTTAAGTTAATATCCCTAATGGTCTAATTATTAATAGAGAGGAGATTGAGATAGCAATTCAAAGTGATAAAAATGTTTTTGTGACAGCTATCTTTAATAAAGATAATGAACAAGGAGAATTTATTATTAAGATATGTGAATGTTTTAATTATGAATCGTATAAAATCTTCTATGGAAAATTTATCAGTAAAAATAATAATTACGTAATAATTTCTAAACGTTAATAGGAGGAAAATATATGGCATGGTGTCCACATTGCAAAATGTACTATGATGAAGATAATGATACTCAACCTTGCTGTGGTTGTTGTGGCCACCCCATCTCGTGTTGCAATGATGATTATGAGTATAACAATAGGATTTTAGAAGAACTTGAGGAAGAAAGTGAAAACGATGAAATTATGCAAACGGCTGCGGATGAAATAAGAACTGAAATAACAATATCAAATGATTCACTAAGAGTATTGTTAAAACAATTTATCTCTGGAGAATTAGCGGCATCAGTTACTCTTAACAAAACAGATGTTGATCAAATTAATAAAATGCAAAATATCATTGAGGGCAAGGGTAAAAATCGTATATATGAAATAAAGAATACCTATAAGCGTGCATATGAAAAGTGGAATGTTGAAGAAGAGAAAGAAATGATAAGATTATTTAATGCAAAAATATCTGAAGGTGAAATAGCAATAAAATTATCTCGGCAACCAAGCGCTATAAATAGTAGGCTGATTAAACTGGGCTTAAAAGAAAATAAAAATTAACTTAATAGGGGACATAATCCCCTATTAAACGCAGTTCGAACCTATTGTAATTTATTCATGTAAATATTTAGCTTGATTGCGAAAAAAGAATCAGCATTTTCTAAAAAGTAATCTCGGACAAGTTTGAGTTAGTGGAGGATGAAACTAAGTGTGAATATTTATTGTAAAACCAAAACCGTAGTTAAATAAAGTTAATTAATAATTATATAATCAATTAGCAATGAACCTACGAAACCTGTTGCTATTACAACACTCAAAAAGTATGTCCCCTTTATTAACCCTAAACTCATTATCCCAATTCATATTAACAAACCATCGAAATAAGCTTCATATTTTAATTCTCCAGTCTTCCAACTGACCCATATAGAGTCTGATAAAAGTATCATTAAATGATACCTTCATTTCTATGTCTTAGCTTAATTTCGCATTGGAAATTTAATAGGAGGAAGTATGAACACCAGTCCCAAAATAATTTATGGTAATTTTATTGATGGAAGTGCTAGGTTATTTACAAAGTATAATGATAGTCTAACACCCGGGTTACTTAATAAGTACGGTTTTGTAAATCTTTTCCCGGAATACTTTATTGGGTCATTTAATAACGGCTTAGCAAAAGTGTTTAATGGTCTTAAATTTGGCTTTATTGATAGAAATGGAAGTGTAATTGTGGATGTTAAATATTTTAGGGGAAATGATTTTGGTGATGGATTTTCAATAACTTCGGATCAAAAAAATACTTATATAATTGACACATCTGGACGTGAAAAAAAGATATTTGACGATATACTAATTTCATCACAATTCTATAACGGTTATGCAAAAGTTGCTTCTATAGAATTAAATGGAAGTGTCAAAACAGAAGGTTTGATAAATACGAATGGTGAATTTGTGATACCAATGAGGTACAAATCGCAAATCAGCGATATCGAATATTTTTATGATGACGATATATACTCATGTGGGCTAATAAGATTTCAACATGATGAAATGTTTGGCTGTACTGATATAAATGGTAAAACAATTATCCCGTTCGAATATGATTACATTTCTAAGTTCTTCAATAATAATGCGGTAGTCAGACGTAGCGATAAATATTCTCTAATCTCGAAAGACGGTGATATCCTTTTTAATTCACACTATGATAATATTAAAATTATTTTTAAAGATTTATTTCTTGCTAAAAGAGATGGCGTTTATAAATTTATCGATATTGACGAGAACCAAATTACTGATTACGAATATGAAGATGTAGGCAATATAGAATTCAATATGCTTCCAGTAAAACAAGAAGGGAAATGGGGCTTAGTTTCTCTAAATCAGAATTTAGACTTTAATACAGATTGCATTTTTGATAATCCTCCAATATACATAGAGGGAATAATCTTTTTTGAAAGAAATGGAGTAACTGGTGTAATGAACCTTTCAAAGGAAGAAATGATGGATGAAAGTCCAAATGAGCTAAAAGAGTTTTCATTAAATTAAAATATGGAGGAATAATGGCAAATCTTGAAATTAATGCTGCCGAGTTGAATAAACTTATCAATAATTATTCACCCCACGAAATAAGTGAATTAAAAATTGAATCAAATGAAATTCTTTTTAACGTAGCTGTTGAATTTATGTCTAAGAAGATAGCAATCCCAATCAAAATTGTTTTTCATGAGTTAGATAGAAATAAACAAATTGTAAAATTAAAAATTGAACTAAACAGTAATTCGCTTCTCTTACCGCAAGCTTTCAAGTTCTTTTTAACTAATTTCCAAGAAAAAGTACAATCAATTCTTCCAAACGGTGTCTCAATTCAAGGGGCTCTTATTTCTGTTGATATAAATGAATTAAATAAGTTATCAAATGTAAAAATAAAAGTAGAAGATGTAATTTATGTGCCCAGCAAAATTCGTATTAATTTTTCATTCGTATAATCTCGTTGTATATGAATGATATTCTGCTTCATCCTCTAGATATGTCCTTTGGTCTATCAATTTAAAAATGGGATCCCAACAAGAGTATGGTAGTAGTATCATTAAATGATACTACATTTTATACAACTCTCACTATTATTGTCTCATCATTATTTCACTGATCTTAAATTATTCTAGAAATAATTATGAAAATAATATGAGCTCTACTATTAATAAAAGCAAACAACATAGGAGTTAATATGACTAACAGTCCATCTAAAGTATCTAGAAAAGTATTTGATAAAACAGTTGATGTTCTTGAAAAGGGAGCGGATAAACTTCACATTTCTTATGAAGGTTTGAATGTGGCTTTAGCTGCTGCAGCTGTGGGTTCAGTAATTCTTAATATATTTTTACTTTTACGAAAAAAGTGAAGTATAGCTCTCCAAAATAATACTAAAAATTTACTTCATCATTAAAGGGTGACTATATGACAAATCAGAATTTTTATACAAAGCTTAGATCAATAGTTATTGATTGGGCAGAATCAAAAAATGGCAAAACATCTAAATGGATGGAATATGTCCTACTAGCTCCTGACTTTTTTTATCTCCTCTATAAACTAATGCTTGAGCCTCAGATAAAACCTATTGAGAAAATAAAACTTGTAAGCGCTATCTCTTATTTTATCCTTCCTATCGATTTGATGCCGGAAGCTTTTCTTGGTCCGATTGGTTTTCTGGATGATATCACATTCGCTGCCTTCGCGTTAAATAGTATTATAAATAATTACAGCTCTGCTCTAATTCGCAAATATTGGCTGGGGGAAATTGATATCCTTGTTACAATTAAAAATGTGATTTCAATGGCCCACCATTTCTTGGGCTCATATATCTATGGGGCCCTGAGAAGAAAATATAATAATCCTTCTGAGGTACCATTTAGGTAGTTGAATATTATGCTGGGGATTGTCTTTCCGATAGTACTCAATGAATTAATCTAAGTTTAGTAAAATTATATTTCATCAAATAAATAGGTGGTAAAAACTATGTTCAATCTGATTTATTGGTTGTGTTTTACTAAAAGTATATGGCACTTTGCACTAGGCACTTTATTTCCACTTGGCGTATTTTGTTATATTATGGAAATTGTTGAGTATTATTTTAATGAAGACGAGAAAGATGATCTATAATAGGACTAATAATGTGTCCTGAACAAATTCTAAAAACATAAATCAAAATTCTGCGGAAATATTTTATATTATTAATAATAAGGAATTACAAATGACCGTTTCAAGGCTCTTTATACTCACGAAATCAGAAGGGAATACACGCGCCTTCATTGATATTACAACAGATGAAGGTATAATAATAAAGGGGTTTAAACTGATTCATGGTCCCACCGGATTATTTGTCGGCGCTCCAAGTGAAAAAGGCAAAGATGGCAAATGGCGTGAATCAGTCGTAATTCCTAAAGAACTTAGAGATGAATTAAATAGAATGGCAGTCAGCGAATATGATCGGCTTCGCACAAATGAAAATTCCGGTTCAATTCAACCACCCGTTGAAGATGACACTGATTTACCGTTCTAAATTAAAATTTCAATAAATAAGAAGGGGAGAATCCTTTCTCCCAAAATATTGAAGACTTTTAGAAATAAATAAGAAAGGTAAGTATCAAAGAGTATCCGGGAACTAAACATCGGGCTCAAATCAACTTACCTAACTGTACAGATAATTAATCCAAGAGCTTATCCGCCGACTTAACATCGGGTGCCACTTGAAATTAATTACTGTATTAATTTAATATAATTCCATCTATTCAACAAAATCTCAATAATAGAATCATACCAAGTGAGCCCCAACTCTAATAGGATTATGCATGAAATTTATAGTCTGCAAAATATTCTTCATCCTTTTTTCTATTATCGCCACTCTTCGGGTTGGTAATTAATTATTAGGAGGTGGGGAGAAGATTGTAAAAAGGAAATATTAAGAAGAATATAACTCAAAGAACCGTAGTTAAATAAATTAAAAGCTAAATTAGCACTAAAAGGAAATATTAATCTGAGTAAGTGTTGGAATACGCTATATTTATACGACAGAATATTTGTTGTCATTACTTTCCTAAAAATAAATTTCAAAAAAAAATCTATTATTATCTCATTTTTCTTTGATTTCAACTTGACATGCGAGGCATTTTGTATTTTATTTACAACATAATTAAGAATAATATTTGTAAACAACTTTTCCTGTTTTTGTTGTTAAAAAACTGTCAAAATGACTAATATCCTTAGCCAGAACATCTGATTAGAGATCGCTTCATCGTGTCAGATGTGAATCAATTTCCTTTCTGAAGACATCTATAGAAAATAGTTAATCGAATTATTTCGTAAGAGAACTGCCTTCTTTTTCAAAACAAAATGTTTTGTTTAGGGATTACTATGTAAAATAACAACAAGTTGATTCATAAAAATAACTATCAAAAAAAAGAGGTTATATATGAATACTACTAACTATTCTCTAAAACCTGAGAATCTAAAAAACTTATCGCGAGTATATTCAGATCTTCTTAAATATTCAGAATTAGTAACTGATCACGATCTTCCACCGATCAAAGAGTTTGATGAATTGTATTATGATTTCAAAAAAAAAGAATTAAAACAAATATCAAATATTATCAAAACTCAACGAATCATTCCTCATTTTCAATTCATGAAAGATATCTTATCAATAAGATATGATATAACTCAAAATGTAATTTCTTGGTTCATCCCAAAAGTAAATATTTATGAAAAAATAAATTGTTCGATATTACTAACTGATCAAGGAATTTACGGAAACTTAATCTCTGTAAACGAAATGAGTCTATTAATGAATTACTCTGATATTACTATCATTAATTATAGTTGTAATAAAATAATCAGAGAAGACAAAGAAGAATATCGATTTCGACTATTTCTTTCTTCATCACATAACATATATCTATTGATTGATCTATTTGACAACTCGAACAGAATCTCTGCACTTTCTGTTTTTTTGGAATTAATTAAACTATACAGAAATCTGTCTGTTCTCAATAAATCTTATTCAGTTTCTGACATTTTGAGTGAGCCTCATTTTACAGAATTTAGTTCATTTGAAGATTTATTGTATTATTCATAAAAATATACCGCTTGAGATCAAAAAGGCTTTTGTCTTTACTAAAGAAAGAATAAAAGTATTTCCAACTGATAAATTATTAAAGCGAGGTGTATA
This sequence comes from Melioribacteraceae bacterium, assembly GCA_019638015.1. Taxonomy (NCBI): domain Bacteria; kingdom Pseudomonadati; phylum Ignavibacteriota; class Ignavibacteria; order Ignavibacteriales; family Melioribacteraceae; species Melioribacteraceae bacterium. Next base: position 1,560,209 of record JAHBUP010000001.1, read on the forward strand.
TGAATCGAAGTATAAAATTAAATAATAGTAATTATACCGAACAAACAACATTTGACTATCTAATCAACTCTGATGAAGAACTACTTCTTTTGAATTATCTATATCGTCTGCATAAAAAAGAAATTAAACACCCCAAGATGAAAGTAATTGAGTTCTTAGCGATAAAGAATGTATCGTCACCCTCGCCAAAAGCTCCGACTGCGCTTTTTCAAGAACATATGCAGAACTATCAATTTTATGATCAAATTCATTTACTGACTTTTATATTCAATAAAAAAGTATATAAAATTACATTCAGCAGAACTGAAGAAGGTTATGACGTTACATTAAGAGTAGACAGATATATATACATTAATCCTATTTCTTCTAATTCAGATCAAGCTCATCTTTTATTCGATTTATTATCAAAGGAATCAATAAAAAACTCTACATTTAACAAAAAGACGATAATGTATTCATTTCAAAAAGGCAGATTCACTAGTTGCCTCAAGATAATCGATTTTCCTCCTATAATGTTAGATTCAATTTTTATTCCCAAACCCAAAATAGAACAAATAAAAAGATTTGTTTCTACAATTGAAAACTTTGAAAAAACTCATACTAATCTAAGATTTTTATTTTCAGGCATGCCCGGAACAGGTAAGACAAAGATAATTCAAGCTATAGCGACTGCATTGAAAGAAAAAGCAACAATAGTAATAGTAAATAGTGACTTTATTCCGTTTAGAAGACTTCTTGATTTCTGTTCTGTATTTGACAAAGCGCTTCTTATAATAGATGACATTGATTTTATTGCTGCAGACAGAGAAACAAGTTATGACAGAGGCATGCTCAATGTACTTCTGCAAACTCTTGACGGTTTCGTTCCAAATCATGTTTTCCTGCTCGGTTCAACTAATGATAAAAAACTGATTGATTCTGCCGCCAGCAGACCTGGCCGGTTCGATCTAATATTAGATATAAATGAAATAGAACCTACTAATTATCTGTCCTTAGTAATAAGAGAGACATCCGATGAGCAAATCATTTCATTTTTTGATTCGTCGATTTTAGAAGAACTTCGTTTGAAAAAAGTTACAGGCGCATATATTGTTAGTTTAGTAAAACAACTTAAGAACACTAAATCAAATAACGAGCAATTGAGTACTGAAAAATTTAGAGAAATTCTTTCACTTACTCATAAAGGCTTTTATTCCGACAATGCATGCGAATACTCTAAAGCTGTCGGTTTTAATAATAATTAAAATGAATAATTGGGCTCTGGCTCTGCTAGAGCCTTTAACTTTACGAGGTATATTATGAAATGTGAATTCTATAAATACAATCTTAAACCCATCGATATTGATTTATTAGTCTATAATGGTTCAGGTAACGAGTTTCTGCAATATGAAACTGATAAATTCAAAAATCTAAGAGATGCTTCCGGTAATATTAAACCCATTTTCATTGCATCTGAAAATCCATCAACTAATTTAAATATTACGTATAATGATAAATCAGAGTTCAGAATTACTGATTATTCTCTGTTTGCAGGACTTTTGGAAATTCAACGAAATCTGAGTTTTCCTATATATCCCAGTAGATTAGAATCGTTGATTGGTAATCTTGGATGTGTAAAACAAAAAGAGTATGAAGAATCCGAAAAAATTTATTTGGTGCTTCCGTCAGTAAAATCAGATATCTTAATTACATCTGAAGTAGATTATGAAAATGTTGATTATGAGGGAATGAATTCTGAGATTAAACAATGGCTCGAAAACGATGAACTTGAATTTGAGCTTTTGACTTTTTTAGGTTTTTCACATGGAGATATGATGTCTGCTTTAACGACGAAATCGGCTTCCGATTTGGATGAACATGTAAAAAAAATATTAAATGAAATGTTTGAAAAAAATAAAAATGAATATCTGCCATATCCTTTTGATGAGGTCCTTTTATACTGGGAAAATAGTTTGTTAATTAATAAGCATGTGTTAGATTACCCTATAGACTTTTGCGAAACGCTTATTTATGGCGAAAATAAATTAGTCATGTTAAGTAATATTAAAATAAATAATTAATTAAATGTAACTACTATTAGTATTTCATATAATAAGCTAAGGAGTAAATATGGATTATTTGATAATAAGGGATTTAAAATTGGCAGACCAGGAAGCTTTTTCATACAGATATATTGATAAAAAAATCGGTGATATTGGACAAGCCACATTCCCATATGGTGGTGGAACAGAAAAAAGATATAAATTTAAAGTTGGTGAGATCTGTTGGATGTGTGTAAAAGAAATCGGCGTTTTTACTAAAGAAAAAGTAATACAACGAAATGATGTTAGAATAGAAAACGAAGCTGATGTTATAAAACTTAGAAATTCAACAATTGATTCGTTAAAAATTGACGAAAAGTATTGGGATAGAGAAATAAATAGAATAAATACAAGATTAAGTAATCCGAAAATAAAGCCAAACAAAAAATATGTACATATAACTCTGATCGATACCGAGACGATAGAAATATTAGAAAAGCCATTCCCAGTTGAGCAATATTTTCCAGATGACGGTTATATTGAATTAGATGAAGAGAAGAAAAACAAATATTTTGAATTATTTGATCGTAAAATACTCCCAGATTTGATAAAGTATAATAATCGAGAATATTCAACAATAAATGATGCAGTTAAATTAGATATCATTAGTTTATATGGTAATAATAAAACATTCTTTGGATCAACATCCCCAAAAATAAAGATAGATAACGATCACTTTGTTCCTAGTAGTCTAGGTGGACCAGGTCGGTTTATTCAAAATGTTTTACCGATTCAGGCGAGTTGTAATAGAAGCAAAAACAATAATATCCCCATTGCACTGATTAAGATTGCTAAAAAATACATTAACTTTCCAAAACATGATAATAACGAAAAAGAATTGACTATTATTGGTAAAGATTGGGATTCAGTTTTAAATAATTGGGATAATCCAAATTATAAAAAAGGTCTATCCTCTTACGAAAAAAAAAGCCTAACTATTACTATTACAAATTACATTAAAAATTTTGATGAGCTCATTCAAAGGAGATTTTACTATGAAGTAGTAAAAGAAGGATTATTAAATAACTTTAAAGATACTTATTCTAAATGTTCCACAATGCAATGTTTTAATATCGAAGAAATTTATAATCAAATAAAATCTCGTGATATAAACGGCAGGTTATCTCATATATATGAAATTCTTGATTACGAATTATATAAAGTAGATAATACTATCATTGTTAAAAACATAAATGCAGAGCAATCACTATAATCTAAAAATAAATATCAAGCTCCGAAACAAAAAATACTTAAGTGATCATTTTCGCTTGACAGAACTCAAATGGCTTGATGTATTAATAAATGTTGGGCCACCGATAGAAAAGTATGCTAAAGAATGGTGTTTAAATAATCCATCGGCGGGTTGGTGCGGCGGAGTCACCAGAGCTTTAAAAATCTTAAATAAAATACCTTTTGGCTACAAAATTTGTAGGCAAAAAGATGACCCACATTATTATTTCATTAATCCGGGGACAAATGAAGTAATTGATCTAACCATTTATCAAATGAAGAATGAATATGAGCATGATTACCTCGATTACAAAACTGATAATTTGTTTAATGATGAAGCACCAGAGAATGTAATAAGATTAGTGACAATTTTGAAAAATATTCAAAGTGATCTAATAAATTTATAATTTAATGAATGAGGCAATTATGCGCTACTTAACTAAATCCCGCTTTCGGCTGGCATTAGAATGTATTACCAAACTCTATTACACAAAAAAGAATGATTACGCAGATGAAAGCTTAGATGATCCTTTTTTATTAGCCTTAGCTGAAGGTGGATTCCAAGTTGGAGAACTTGTAAAATATTTGTTTTCTGATAATCCTACAAAGGAAAATATTACTATTGATACTTTAGACTATCAAGAGTCTCTTTCCGAAACCGCCAAAAGACTTCATCAAAAGGATGTAGTAATTGCTGAAGCCGCATTCTCCTTCAATTCATTATTCATTAGGGCTGATATCATCGTTAAACGTGGAAATATCATCCATCTGTATGAAGTAAAAGCGAAATCTTCGGATGGTGGTGATATTGATTTTGTTTCAAAGAAAAAAGAAGGCGGAATTACTTCGAAATGGGCTCCTTATTTATATGATGTTGCATTTCAGAAATATGTAATTGCTAAATCTCTCGCGAGTAAAAACATAATCGTAAGAGCAAATCTCGTACTGGTGGATAAGAGTAAGGTAACTACAGTTGATGGCTTAAATCAAAAATTTAAAATTATTAAAATGAACAATCGCTCAAGAGTTGAAATTGAACCCAACATGAATAAATCCGAATTAGGAGACTCAATATTAAAAATACAAAATATTGATGATGAGATTGATAAGATTTGGAATGAATTCCCGGTTCCGTCAGATTATAAAAAATTAGGTTTTGAAGAATTTATTCAAATGTGTGAAAAAATATATACTAATGACAAATTGCTTTATGCTCCACTAGGCAGCAAATGCAGAGCCTGCCAATTTATTAATAGCGATTCAACAAATAATCCATCTAAGAAAAGCGGATTCCATGAGTGTTGGCAGAACAAAACTAATTTAGGTGATAGATTATACAATGATAGTCTAGTGATTGATTTATGGGGTGGGTTAATGGGAAGTAGAAGTATTGTTCAAGAGTTAATTGATAATGGGAAATATTTAATAGCGGATTTAAACGAAAATGATGTAATTCCAAAATCAAATGACAAAAGTTATCACGGACTTAGTCCTTTTGAAAGAAGAATGCAGCAAATAAACAGAGTGAAAAGAAATACAAAAGAAAGTTATTTTGATAAAAAAAGATTTGAAGAAGTAAAACGAACTTGGAAATATCCATTACACATGATTGATTTTGAGACCTCAATGCCCGCACTTCCATTTCATAAAGATATGCACCCATATGAAGGAATTGCATTCCAGTTCTCGCATCATTTAATGGAAGAAAACGGAGTAATCCGCCATGCTGGTCAATATTTATCTTTTGAGAGAGGAGTTTTCCCTAATTATGAGTTCGTTCGTGAATTAAAATTACAACTAGAAAATGATCATGGCACTATATTCCGTTATCATAATCATGAAAACACATATTTAAATATCATTTATAATCAGCTTCAAGCAGACCCTAATCCTCCGCACGATAGAGATTCACTTTGTGGATTTATAAAAAGAATAACAACAAGTACAATTAATAATAAAGAAAAAGAAATTGGTCCAAGAAATATGGTTGATCTTTGGGATTTGGTACTAAGATTCTATTATTCTCCAAATGCAAAGGGAAGTAATTCAATAAAAGCCATACTCCCGGCTATCATATCTGAATCTGATTTTCTAAAAGACAAATATTCTAAGCCCATTTACGGCAGAAACAAATTGGTGCACAGCTTGAATTTTGATGAACACATTTGGATTGATCCCTTTAAAAATTATGATCCTTATAAAACTCTTCCAAAATTGTTTGACGATTATTCAATTGAAGAATTAGATAAACTTTCTGAATCAATAGGTGAATTTAAGGAAGTTGCAGATGGAGGAGCGGCAATGACTGCATATAATTATTTACAATTTTCATACGTCCCGGATGATCAAAGAGAGAGATTAAAAAATGGTTTATTAAGATATTGCGAACTTGACACAATGGCGATGGTGATGATTCTTGAAGGATGGTTTAACAAAACTGAATAATATTTTATGGAAAAATTAAATATGACTACTGTAAAAAGAGAATATTCGAATGAGGAACTATGCTGTTTAAAAATTGCTATTTATAATGTGACCGCTAATGAGAAGACATCTAACAATAGAACGTCACTTCTGATTATTGACAAATGCAGATTAAAGCTATAAGTTTGTAACAAAGTCGTGATTTAATTCGAATTGCAGCGACTTAAAATAAATTGCTAAATAGTTAAAGACCCACTATTTAGTGGGTTTTTCGGCTTTAAACGGGAGAAGACAAAACATGTATGCTATTACCATTGCGCTGAAAGACAAGTTCGAACAAATGAACATCTCAAAACATGAATTAGCGGCCAGGATGGGATATACCAATATTATGAAAGGAGTTCAGAAAATAACTCTATTTTTTAGAGGCGAACATTACGATGAGCAGTTGATTAAAAAAATGAAAAAAATAATTCAATTGGAAGAAAACATTGAACGGTATTCTGAATTCATCACACAAGAACAAATCAATAACGATAAAAGAATTTGTAAACTTCGAGATGAAAATGACGTTCTGAGAAAGGAGATTCTTATGAGACAAAAATTCATTCCCTTCATATACAGGAAAACGGAATATTCCAGACCCACGAGCATAACCATGGTGGCACTATGCGGTGGGGCAATGAAATTCAATACCCTTCGAGAGGATTTTATGGATAAAAGCTTTGAAGATCAAAAGGAATTTGTGAGCCGGTTCATTAAAGAGGATTACAGAGCAAACGGTGGTCTTTGCCGCTTTTTCGGTAAAATTACAGGATATTACTATCAATACTCTTTCGATAGTGTGGTTGAGTATGATGTTGACGGTAAAATAATTGTAGATATAATTAAAGATTTAATTTTATATCCAAGTCCATCGGCCCGTCCATATATAACATTAAAATAAAGGGAAAATAGAATGAGAGATTATCTTTTTACATCAGAATCGGTATCGGAAGGACATCCCGATAAAGTGGCAGACCAGATATCGGACGCAATCCTGGATGCTCATTTGAGCCTGGATCCCAAGTCAAAAGTTGCCTGTGAAACTTTAGTGGCCAAAAATTTAATCGTAATAGCTGGAGAAATTACATCTAGCAAGAATGTAGATTATTCTTTGATAGCAAAAAAAGTAATTTCTGAGATTGGTTATACTGATGTCTCAAGCGGATTTAATTTAGATGAATGTAAAATAGTAAAAAGCATAAGTGAACAGTCAGGAGATATTAATCAAGGAGTTGCTCTTGGCGATAAGATCGGAGCTGGGGATCAAGGAATAATGTTCGGTTATGCTACTAATGAAACCGAAGAGTTAATGCCGTTACCCATTATATTTGCTCATAAAATTTTGGAAGAGCTTGCACGCCATAGAAAGAATAAAAAAGTTGATTGGCTGCGTCCGGATTCAAAATCACAAGTAACTGTTCGTTATGAAGAAAATAGACCAATTTCTGTTGAAAGAATTGTTGTCTCAACACAGCATTCAGATTCTATAAAACATTCGGAGATCAAAGATTTTATAATTAGCGAGGTTATTGCAAGAGTTATCCCAAAAAATCTTATTTCGGATAAAATTGAATATTTCATAAATCCAACTGGCAGATTTGTTGAAGGTGGACCTCAGGCTGATACAGGATTAACGGGTCGAAAAATTATAGTCGATACATATGGAGGAGCTTGCCCTCATGGAGGCGGCGCATTCTCGGGAAAAGATCCGAGTAAAGTAGACAGATCGGCAGCTTACATGGCGCGTTATGTTGCAAAAAATATTGTTGCAGCAGATATAGCAAAAAAATGTACGATTCAATTATCATATTCAATAGGGGTTCCCGAACCATTATCTATTTATTTAGATTTTCATAGAACCGGTTTAATAGAAGAATCAATAGTTGAAAAACAACTTTCGCAGATATTTGATTTAACTCCGAAAGGTATAATCGATACTTTGGATCTTTATAAACCTGTTTACCAATCGACTTCGACTTACGGTCATTTTGGAAGGGATATTTTTACTTGGGAAAAGTTAGATATGGTTGAACAATTAAAATCTTCATTTAATTATTAATTTACTCATTATCTGGAGTATGAAACCAGATAAAACATTTTCCCAAGTATTTTCCCTGATGCCAGTTCTTGATAATGGGGAAAAACTAATTTATCATTGGCACAAAACGGGGAGCAGAGTAATGATCCCAACTTTCTAACTAAATGGATATTCTGTTGGAGGCTGGTCAGTGAATTGTCTCTATTAACCTCAAACTCATAATCCCGATTCATACTGATCAACCTGACGATTATTCTACACTATTTAATTCTACCATTATTCAACTTAAAAATGGAATCCCTCACAAACTCTCTTAATAGTATCTTTAAATGATACTATAAGAAAATATCCATATCATATTTTTATACCTCATTTTATTCTTCTCGGATACAAATTATGTCAATTAATAAAAATATTATTACCGGCGGCAGAGGGCTCTCCTTTGACGATGCTATTATTATCAATTCTTCCGAGCCGGAAGAGGGGATTGCCGCCGAATTTGAATATATATTAAATATCTTCACTGGTACCGGTCTTTCCTTCGAGGTTTTTACTGAGGAGATTGTTTCCAATCAAAACAAAAGGTATGATATTATAACTATACGTGTCTTTAATTGTTATATCTATAAATTTTATTTTGATATAACTTCATTCCATGATCAAATATAAATAAGCGAATATTATTACAAGTTGGCTCTGTTAATTGAGACGTAATGACGTATTATTACTCTAAATCCCTCTCATTCATTATAATATACTTGACTATTATTAAAAAAAATGCAAAGTTGAAACAGTACAAGTTAGGTTTCCCCCCATCCTAAATTGTACAGAGTCCGCTGTCATAAGCGGACTCACTTTTTTAAACCTAAGCTCAATAATTTGTTAATAAATCATAATAAAATATTTCGCTTTAATAGTCGCGCATTAAAAATATTGAATAGTTCATGCTCGGTTAGCTTACTGTCGGTACGAAATAATACTTAATTTATCGATTTGTTTTTAAGTATTCTGTAATCATTTCTTCACAATATATTTTTAGGGCGACTGGCTTAACTATTTTCATTGTATCCCACCATGAAATACACCAGCCGGCTAAAGAACTTGTAATCGGCTGTTTTGTTTTTAATATGATTTTTCCATTCTTTGCCTTATCGAGAGTATAATTATCAAACCAGATTTTATCATAAATCTCATGTTCAACGGAAGGATTAAACTCTAGCATAATATCTACATCATTTTTCGAATCTGATTTATTAACTAGTATTTCGAATTTCTTATCTAACTGCTTAATTGATTGAATTCTAGTTAATAAAAAAGTTTTGATTACCGTCTCACCTTCTTTTACCGCAAACAATTGCCAGTTCTTATCCTTTAGTAGCAAACGAATTGGCTTCAGCAAGTAACTATTTATTTCTCCATCCCTTTTCTTGTAATCTATTTTGAGATAAAGACTATCTGATACTGATTTACATACTAGCGTTAAGTTTTGAAAAAACATGTCTTGATTAATCTTAGAAATCAATTCGATCTGATCTTTAAAAGAAGATGAATTTAGTTTTAACGGCAGATAATCGGAACAAAGCGATACAAGTGTATCGACTGGAGGGGTAGCAAACAACACTAAACATTTCTTCTTACTATTAATTTGTATGCCTAACTTCCTCAAAGCACTGATATCCCTATTAATAGTAATCTCGGTAACACTATACAATTCTGCATAATCAGCTTTTGATTTCATTTCACCATTAAGAACAGATGAAAGAATTTCTATTTGTCTTAAAAAGTCTTGGGAGTGAACCATAATATTATCATTTAGTGATAAGAATCTTGAGAAGTAAAATATTTTATTTACCTATCAGATGGAAGCCTTAATAATAATATTAATAGTAGTGTATTTTCTTCCTAAAAGTATGAGGGGATGTCTTATAGGCTGCTGGAGACTGGTTTTCTATTTGCTAATTGCAGTTATGATAGGAATTATTATTTAGTTGTTTTGCTCTGCGCTCTAAGAAACGCATTAATTGATTTATAGCTTGTTTTTACATCTACTGAATTAATCCAAAGATCTGAATCGTTATCTATTAAAACATCTGCTTTTGGATAACTATCGTTTCCCTTGGGAATATACCCACTTGTTTTCCAAAGATGGGCAAATTCGGCAATGTCCGGATTCCCGGAATATAGATAAACAGAATAGTCTTGTATTAGCTCTTTTAATTTCGGATGATCAGAATATGTCCGCCCTTTATCTTTTGATATTCTGGCGGTATCGTCAATATCGAGTAAGATTTTAAGTTTACTTATCATGTAACCTTTATTATTTACAGAACAATAATAGTTTAGTGACGGATTAATAAAAACAAAAATAATTATAAGCTCTAATTATTCTGAAGTAAAATTTCTTTTTGATTTTTTTTAAAGACTTTCCACCATTGATGAACTATTAATTTAAGTTTTTCTGAGACTTTTGTATTATCCGGACCAAGAAAACTTCCTCTACGAATTTTGCCCTTTGAGTTTTTAATTTCTAATGTAGCTTCTTTTTTGCCCTCAATAACCTTATAAATATAGCAGTCGCCAGCTTGTATCTTATTTGAATAAGTGGAAATACAATTATGCTGTCTCTTTCCCCATGCAATAAGCTCAACATGATTAAGTACTGGAATTATAAACTCATTACCCGGTATTGGAGGAATTGGGAATTTAATTAGTCTGTCTTGCTTCTTTTTAATAGCATTGCTAAGATTAATCTTAACCTTTTCTATATGGCTAATATCTGTTATCTCCGGTAATTTGATTTTCCACTTCATAGCCTCTGAAAATATTTCTTTTACAATAGGGAAATACTTGTCGAACTCTCCGGGTTCAATGAGCTTTCGAAGCGTATTAACAGTTAAAATATTTGGAATGTTAGGCTCATCGGATAAAATCCTTATAAGATTCTTATTTATAACTGTAATATGTGATAATATATTCTGAACTCTATCCATAAAATCCGGATTAGAGGCAAAAGAATTCCGAAATGAAATAAGTTCTTTAACAGTGAGAAATGCTGGATCAAACTTTGAAAGTATTTTAACCATTCGCTGAGTGTCCGGAAAAAGGGCACGCTTAAGAATTTCTTTTTGTTTATTGCCAATAGCTACATCCAAAAAGTTCATGCTGTTAAATAAGGAATATGAATAGTTAAATTTATCCAAATTTACCAATATATAAGCTATCGCTTGATTTGATACAATGAAATCGATAAAATATTTGTCGTAATAAGTGATAGCCTTCAGTAACTCCCAATGACTGTCGGAGAATTGAACCACATATTTTAGCACATCCGGAGGGAATGTTTGAAAGAACTCGTCTTCAAGCTTCTTATGAACCTCTGATTTTATTACTTCTCTACTTTTGATCTTCTTTTTCTCAACATCTGGGTTAGCACTTACATAGGTTACTTCATCAATATTATATGGAAAATCAATTTCGCGATCGTGAACATTTACAACCGGCTCAATCTCTAGCCAGAAATCATGTTCTTTTACTGATATGAAAGCTCGTAGATTCGGGTATCCAAGAATTAGATACGAATAAGTAAGGTGATCAAACTTAAATATGTTAGCCCCTCTGCATTCTTTATTAAGTCTTTCAATCAGTTTTTTATATGTCATAAGTGCTTCGTTTCAAAGTAATTATTGTTTCTGTTAAGCTAAAATACATGGGACTTAATATGAATTATGAGTTTTTCAATTCATTTGAAAAGCCCAATGATTTTAGCTGATACTCGGAATTTGATTTATAAAATCCGCCATAAATCATTTCGAGCTGTTCGTACGCATCATCTTTATTTATACCCCCTTTGAACAGTTTCAAGCTCTTCAATTGTTTGATAAAACTAACAATAAAAGCCCCGGTAAGTTTCTTCTGAATTAAAGAATTAAGAAAATCATTGTCAAAGCAGTAAAGTATTTCTTCATCATCAGTTTCTCTGAAGATCAGATCCATATAATTATTCTTATCTATCTCATCAATATCAAGAATCAAGTCAAATCTGCCCGGTCGTGAAGCTGCAATATCTACAAGCTTTTTATCATTAGTAGTAGCAAGAAGAAATATCTTGTTTGACTGAAATCCATCAAGATATGTAAGAATTGAGTGAAGATTATCCCGATTTCTATTGTATTGCCTCGTTTCTGCAAGCAAGTCGAAATCGTCGATTACAAGCACGCATGATGGAAAGACATTGCAAAATTCAATCACCTCACTGAATATGAGTGATTTATTTTCAAGGATTACAAATGTGGTTTGCCCGCTCAATTCATTCATAATAGCGTTAATCAATTGTGTTTTAGCAGTACCTGGTTTTCCATTTAATAAATATCTAAGATTTATCCTATCTCTTCCAAAATTCTTTATTGCAGAAATAAATCTAAGCACTTGGTCTTTCTTATTAGCGGGAATGAATATTTCGTCTAATGAAGTTTTTTTGTGTTCAACTATTTCAATTGACTCAAGAAGTCGATCTGCTCTGCCCGTATCTTTAAGCAATACTACATTATTTAATAAAAAAGAATTAGATTTTGCAAAAGAAGAGATTTCATTAAATATTTTTATATAATCGGTTTGTACTGAAGAAGAAACCATCACTTCATATCTATAATTTATGTGTTCGGTTGTATTGGTATCAATTTGATAAGCTCTAGTTGTTACTATATACTCAATCCCATTATAATCTATAATAAAATTATAAATGTCGAATAGAAAATCACTTTTTTCAGTGAACCCATAATCATGCATTTCAGGATAAATTATATTACCGCGGCTATTACAAACGGCATATATATTTTTAACTTTTAATTCTGAATTATTAATTACACCATAGTATAGACGGAATAAGTAAGTCTGAATTATGTGTAATAACACTTCAGAAACGTGAATTTCTTCAAGCATATATTCTCCAATTTTAACTGCAAATTATTTTGTGAGGAATTATTAATCGTATCATTAAATGATAATAATTTATTTAGGAGCTTGAGTATTATAATAGACTGTTATAAGAATTTATAAATGAAGGAACTAAGTCCAATTGATCAAAACGCTAAATAACATTATTAGGTAGGGAAAGCTATTGAACCTATATGGGGAGCACTACAATGATCCTAATTTACTAACTTTAAACTGGATCTTCTATTGGGGGCTGGTCAATCGATGAAATTACTTTCCATTTAAGGCCTCCTTTTATTATTTATAATTTTATTATGTTTCTACAAGAAAGGCAGTGTATGTCTGTCTTACAAACTTATACCAGAAATATATTTTTTAATGTCATTTCATTTTGTTAAATATTTTAATAAGTTTTAATTAATATTTGATGTTTTTAGAGGATTATAGAAAGGAATCGCAGAAAAATTATCAAATATTAACGCAATGAACGTTTTTGTAATTCATTGAAAACTTGCTATTCAACTACGAAAGATCTGAATAAAAGAATGCGTTCAGATGTAGAAGTGGTTCAGGTCTGTCGGTGAAAGTAAGATAGTTTTTTACGATGTTCAAAATAATTTTCATACATGTTCACTACACTAGGGTGAGTTAAAAAAGTAAACAAATTGATTTGGATATTATGCTATATGTATAATAATATAAAACTAAAATATTAATTAGCATCATTGAGGCCTCTTATGAAAAAGAAAATTAAAAATGATGTAGTCGAAAAATTAAAAACCAAAGTCAGTTTCAAGAAAATCAAAGTGACACTAAAAAACAAAATTGGTATGGGGTATGACGGATGTGGGACACATACTCACAAAGATTAATTTATGAAAAATACTCAATATTTATAGCTGATATCTTATGGAGTTGAGAAAAACATATTTTCTTGGTTAATCAATTCTTTGGTTGATTCTTTGCTCTGAAATCTACCTTGGGACACTTCGAAAGTGAGGGGGTATTGTTTAACTATTATTCCGACCAACAAAATTTTGATTCCACTATAATAATTTTGAAAACTAACCACAATTGAATAATTTATTAAAATTTTAAGGGTATGGTGCTATGAGAAGTCCTTGGTTAAAAAGAGAATACAGAATATCAAGTGATGTAAAATCATTTTCTACGCAGGTGGGCGAGACCAAATACATAATCCTTATAAATCCCAATTATGGTTCTTGGATAGCTCTAAATGAATCAGAATATGAAAGATATATTAATAATAAATTTAATGAAATTGAGTGGGAATCTCTTTTTTATAGAAAACTTGCTGAAGATATAAATGGAGAAGAATTAGAACTCGAATTGATGGAGCCGGCAAATTATCCAAGTGTAGTAGTCGTAAACATTACGAGTTATTGTAATCTAAGATGTCGGTATTGTTTTGCGGATTGTTCACCTATGGAAGGATTACATATGAGTGAAGAAGTTATGAAACGAATTATAGATGATATGCTCCAAATGCCAGACATAAAAAATATTACCTTTGAATTTCAAGGTGGGGAAGCAACCTTAAATATTTCTGGGATGAAAAATTTTATTGAAATTGCTGAAGAAAGGAAAAAAGAATTTAATAAAACTATTAAGTACAGAATGGAATCTAATTGTGTAGCCATTACTGACGAAATTATTGAACTAATAAAAAAATACAATATAAATTTTGGAATTAGTTTAGATGGTCCCAAAGATATGAACGATTCTTGCAGAGTAGGAATTAATGATGAAGGTTCGTTTGAAAACATAATGAAAGGGATTCAAAAACTTAGAAACGAAGGGGTGTTTATTGATGGAGCTGTTTGCACTATCGGTCAGCATAATGTTAAATATCCCGAACTTCTGTTGGAATTCTTTAATGATATGAAAATAAGTTTCAAACCCCGCCCAGTAAATATACTCGGACGAGAAAAGGAAAGTAATCTTACTACTAAACCTGGAGAATGGGCAAAATGTTTTCAAAGAATGAGTGAGTTGTCAGAGAATTATGATATTGAAAATTTTTCAAATCATATTTTCGAAGAAAATGTGTATACACCGATTAGAGACTACATATGTTTAAGATATCCATGTGGTGCCGCAAGAGAATTGATTTCTGTAAATCCAAATGGAGATGTAATTCCTTGTGATGGATTTAAAAATGAGAAGGATTTTATAATGGGTAATGTATTAAAGGAAAGTATACTTGATATGTTAGTGAAAGATGAAGTAGTTAAATTGAGGAATAGAACCTCGGATACTATAGAAAAGTGCAAAGAATGTCTTTTCCGAGCAATGTGTTGTTCGTGTAGTTATTCCGCTTATGGTAAATTCGGAAATGTTTATCGTGAAGATCCTCACTGCTCAGATAGGAAAGAAATATTTGTGTATTTGATGAAAAAATGGATTAGTAATAACACACTTTGTAATTGAAACATGGAAAAGAATCAGTTAATAGTTGGATCTAAGAATAGTGGAAAAACTACCTTTTTACTATCCTATGTTAAGTATCAAATTGAAAATAATAATTCTGTAATAGTGTTAGACTCTGCAACACAACACAAAGAAAAATCCTTGATTATGAAAATCCTTCATGATTATAAGCATGTTGAAGTGAAGGATTTTTGTGATGTAGAAGATCTCTTTTGCATGCAGAATAAACTAGACACCAAAATTTTTTTTGATTATTACTCATTAGGTGAAATTATTATACCTGATAAAAAAATTATTTGTTTTGATTTGTCTTTTTATTTAGAAAAAGGGTACGACGTATATGAGAAATCAAAAAGGGAAAAGGATTTTTGGTATTATCGCAATATATATAGAAAGTTGAGTTGGTTAGTTGTAAGTGCTTTACTTTATTTAGATTCTATACAAATTCTAAATCGCACAATGATAGTAATGGATGAAATTGATTTATCGGATGAAGAAATGACGATTTTAGGAAGTCAAAAAAATATCAATATAGTAGCAGCAATGCATCCCCAAAAACAATTAGCGAAATTTTATCAGAGTTTTGAATTGATACCTTTGAATAAATACGGATTTTTAAAATGAATCATTCAAAAAAAGATATTATCCAAGAAAACGAATATTTACATAAAGTGCTTGAACTTGTGAAGAAAGAGATGAAAGATCTTAATATAACGATTACAGATAGAGTGGATTATATAGACGAATTTAAAAAATACGTTTGGGATAGTCGTGCTGAAATGGACAATGCTGAATTAGCTACTAATATGCAGGGTATAAATAACGAAGTAGGCAGTACTAATAGATTTATAAAAAGAATACAGTTTTTAAAAAAATCTCTTGAATCCCCCTACTTTGGTAGAATTGATTTTATAAGGAAAGCTGAACAGAAGAGAATGATATATGTAGGCCTCACTTCAATTGTAGAAGACTACCAATATTTTGTATACGATTGGCGTGCACCAATTTCAAATATGTTCTATGATTTTGAGATTGGGGATGCATATTATATTGTTCCTAAGGGAAAAATTGAAGGTGTGATTACTTTAAGACGTCAATACAAAATTATTAAAGGATACTTATCAAGATTTTTTGATAGTGAAATAAATATTAGAGACGAATATTTACAAGAAGTTTTAGCACAAGCAACTTCAACTAAATTAAAAAATATTGTTCATTCAATTCAACAAGAGCAGAATCAAATTATAAGAAATGTGGACGACAGAGTTATCATAGTTCAAGGAGTTGCTGGGAGCGGCAAAACAACAGTTGCTCTTCATAGGATTGCTTATCTGTTATATAAAGAAAAAAACATCAAGTCCTCTAATATTTTGATTTTTTCACCAAATGCAATATTTACTGAATATATTTCCGATGTGTTACCCGATTTAGGAGAAGAAAATACTTTACAAACAACCTTCAGTGATTTTGCTTTTACCTATCTGGATAGAAAAATTGAATCTTTTTCAAGCTTCTTAGAAAGAGGTTTTAATATTCCATCCGATTCAAGCGAGTTCAAAAATATACAATATAAATTATCAGATAAGTTTAAAAAACGAATTGATGAATATGTTTTGAATATAGATCGGGAACTTTACTTTAAAAAAGGTATTAATGTAGGAGATAAAGATTTTAATGCTCAGTATTTGACTGAGTTATTTCACTCTCGATTTAGTGGATTTCAAATATTCGATAGGTTAAATGTCATAGCTGAGTATCTCTGTGAGTTAAGCCATAGTAGAGGTAATAGGAAAATTAAACAGACACGACAATTATTATTTTCGAGTACAAGTATAGATGTCAACATTGAGAGCTTATATGAGGATATAATTAATTCAGATGAAGAGTATTCATTTTCTGAAACACTTCAAACACGACAAAAGATTAAAATCGGGAAAAAAATTATTAGTTATGAAGATAGTCTTGGATTATTGTATCTAAAATCAAAGCTTTTGAAAATTCCCCAAGACAAAAACATAAGACACGTTGTAATTGATGAAGCTCAGGATTATACAATAATACAATTAGAGCTTCTAAAAAAACTTTTCCCAGATGCTTATTTCACAATATTGGGAGATAAAAATCAAACTATAAATCCATTCTACAGATACTCTTCGTTAGAAGATATTCGTAAAGTATTTATAAACAAATGGAAGTATATTGAACTTAATAAAACTTACAGATCAACCGAGGCAATTGTAAATTTTACAAATATAATTATCGGAATAAATAATGTACATGCAATTAGAAATTTAACTAGCTATCCCATCATAATGAAAGATGTTGAGAAAAGTTGTTTAATTAATAGCATCCAGCATGATTTAAACGATTTCAAAAAAGATAATATTAATACGATCGCAATTATTACAAAAACCGCAATAGAAGCTAAATATATCCATGATAATATTTCAAAAATATTTGATGTTATCTTAATAACGACGCAGACTGATAAATATTCTAAAAAGACAACAGTTTTACCAGCTTATATGTCGAAAGGATTAGAGTTTGATGGTGTTATTATATATACAGATGAAAATAATAAGTTTTCTGACCAAGAAAAATTTCTATATTATGTTGCATGCACTAGGGCTCTTCATAAGTTAATAATTTATAATCAGGGATTATAACAATATATAGCATGGGAATTTATTTGTTCTGATTGTTGAAAAGATTTGAGCAAAATTAAAAAGATCTTCTGAAATAATAAATCATGAAGTCCTAATTTCAACTAAATTTTACTTTGTAAAAGTCGTTGTTAACTAATTGATTATGAGCTCTCTCTTTGTCATTTTAAAATAAGCTAGCTTATATCAATTATATTTTTTATTTCACTTTCTAAAAGGAGTTTGCCATGTCAACATTAGATCAAAAAAGAGCGGCTGCATCTATAACTTTTAACCAAAAAGCTGATCGTGCACAAATACAAGCTGATAAAGCCAAAATTAAAGGAAACGAAAAAACTGCAAATAAATATCAGGCAAAGGCAGATTCTTCTAGAAATACTGCAATGACTGCAAGCAAAAACATAGGAAAACCTTAATTCAAATTATTCTTTAAGAATATTGTTTGATCTTTAATCCCTCGATTCTTCCGGAAGAGAATTTCATCTAATGATTTTTTATATAAATTTGATCATAATATCAGGTTTATAATTTATAAATAATCCTGAAAGCGTGAAAACAATTGAAATTCTTAACAAAATATGTTTTCACAAACTCTATCAAGTGGAAGATGATGACTTCCTATAAATATTAATAAAAGTAGCGTATTTAGCTCAGTATAGTTATTTTAAATCGTATAGCAAAGTTTTTATTATCGGGAAACAAAATATTATGAAAAGAAAGTTGATACAAATAGAGACTCAAACACTGAAATCAATAAATTAGAATAGAAAGTAAAAAAATACTAACAGATGGGTGAACAGCTTAAGTCGGTTTGGCAATTTGGCGATAGAAGTGCTTCAATTAAAAATTTGTACAAGGTTCAAGATTAGAAATTCTATTTAATCCCGAAGCTTTCGCGTTGCTAAAAATTCACCGCATCATTAAGCCGTAAAACTTTGCAGCTAATGCTAATCGCTGTATCGATCATTTTCTGATTGAGCACAATGCCAGAGTATATTTTTATAAAGGAAACATATGAGAGTTTATGCAGAATATTTTACAAGCGATAACGGTAATGAGTATCGGAAAAAGACATTATTACATTTCGGTAAAAGCACGAACCTAATAGGTAGTGCAGTTCTGATAAATCCTGGAAGTGCAAAGCCTAATGGAGAGCCTAATGCAGAATTTATTAATTCATTTTATTATGAAAATCATCACATAAAAAGTATAGATACGAATATTTGGAAGACATTTTCTCCAGACTCAACAATGGGACAACTTGAGAAAATATTCAATGGTTGGTATTTAGGAAAATTTTTCGAACTCAATGGAGTAATTCAATTATTCAATTGTTTTTATTTAAAAAATCATAATCTTGGAGAGGCAATTAAAAACTATAATGTAGAATTGGATATTAATTTCAATGAATCTCAATTCTTCATAGATAAACCTGTTTATTTTGGTTGGGGAGACGAAGGGAAATCTGGCTATTTAAAACCAATTGCGATAGAAATATTTACGAAATACGACCAGAATATAACTCCTATATATGACTCTAAGTTCGAGAATAACTGTTTTTACCATCCTCGTTACGTAAATTTTTCCTATAACCGTGACAGAATACAGAAATTATTGCTAGATTTTTTTAATTTAATTAATTGACAACAACTACAAGCAGTGGGCTGAAATGAAACATCAGCTACCTGGCAAGTGCGGCAGCGGTGGTTTTCTGTGTTCATCTTTCCGCCTTGGTTGCTTGGCAGGGAATCTGTCCCTATCTTTCATTCAGTTTGCAGCTTAAATACTACATCAACTTAAGATTTGAATTGATTTATATAACAGAATTGAAGGATTCCAATTGAAACCACCCGATTATTTACTTGAAATATGTGGTAAAAATGATTATTAAAAATGTTGATAGCGCGATAAGCATCAATCAGAAGGATGTAGGGAAGGATTACTCATGTGGCATTTCATTAAAAAGCTGCTGCCAATTCAAACATTGACTACCTCGGAATGCGTAGCAAATCAAAATGCCTCATAATATGATGAAAAATCCCACCATTAAAGCCTAAATACATATTTAGTGATGATAAAAATCCACATTACTTAACCTTTCTATAGTCGGTTATTTGCAACATTGAGGTTAATTATATATCTTTATGATGGAAATAATCAACAATAAGATTTAAACAAATGGACATGAATTCAAAATACTGGTATGGGATGAGTGACCCGGCGATTATAGAGGTCATGGGAAACTTTGTTAAGAAAACCCGATTAAACCAGAACCGGACACAGCAGGCCCTCTCTGAGGCCGCGGGTATCAACAGGTCAACACTGGTACAATTAGAGAAAGGGAAAGGGGGGACTTTGCTTTCTCTTATTCAGATTTTAAGGGCATTAGGGCAGCTGCACTTATTTGAAATTTTTGAGATAAAGCAGGAATTGAGTCCTTTACAATTGGCGGAAATAGAAATGAAAAAAAGACGTAGGGCCAGTAAGGATATCTCCCAAAACAATAAACCAAAAAGTGCCTGGTAATGATTACAACAGCTTACATAAATTTGTGGAATAAACGGGTTGGTGCGGTTGTTTGGGATATTGATAGAAGAGTTGGATTGTTTGAATTTGCCCCCTCTTTTCTATCCAATAAATGGGATATATCCCCTCTAAAAATGCCCATAGAAGCAGTGGCCGGAAGAGTATTCTCATTTGCTGAATTAAGAGATACCCAAACATTTAAAGGACTACCCGGCCTATTGGCTGATGCTTTGCCTGATAAATATGGTAACGCATTGATAAATGTCTGGCTTGCCAGAAATGGCCGGTCGGCTAATAGCTTAAATCCAGTCGAGCTATTGTGTTTTATCGGTAAAAGAGGAATGGGGGCATTGGAATTTGAACCGGTTGAACCTAAGACATCAAACAGTACGACTAAAATTGAAATCGACAGCCTTATTCATATCGCGCAAGAAATTCTCTCAGGAAGAGAGGACTTTACTTCCAGTCTGAGCGCTAATGAAGAAAAGGCACTAATTGATATTTTAAAAATCGGATCATCGGCCGGTGGTGCAAGAGCCAAAGCGCTCATTGCATATAATCCAATGACAAAAGAAGTTCGTTCCGGCCAAACGGATGCACCTAAAGGATTTTCCCATTGGATATTAAAATTTGACGGTGTAACCGACTTGGAATTAGGTACCTCATATGGTTACGGTAGAGTGGAAATGGCATACCACATGATGGCAATAGATTCAGGTATTCAGATGACAGAATGCCGGCTGCTTGAAGAAAACGGACGGGCACATTTTATGACCCGTAGGTTTGACAGAGAACATGGAAAAGGGAAGCTTCATGTGCAGAGTTTTTGCGCTATGGCCCACTACGATTTCAATGATATTACCAGCTATAGCTACGAACAAATATTTGAAACCATGCGGAGCTTGCTAATGCCTTATGACCAGGCCGAACAGTTGTACCGAAGAATGGTCTTTAACGTAATAGCCAGAAATTGTGATGACCATACTAAAAACTTTGCATTTATTATGGATAAAACAGGGCAATGGAGACTTACTCCGGCATTTGATGTCTGTCACTCCTATCGTCCTGATAGTAGATGGGTAAGTCAGAATTCCTTAAGTATTAACGGTAAACGAAAAGATATCACTCGTCATGACCTTATTTCTGTTGCAAAAAATATGAATATAAAAAAAGCTGAACGTATAATTGACCAGATTGCTAAGACTGTTTCCAACTGGAGAATATATGCCGAAAGGGTTTCTGTCAATAATGATCTCATAGAAGCGATCGGCAAAACATTGCTCAATCTATGAGCATCAAAATGAACTGACCTCAATTCCGGTGAATCTTTCTCGAACCCAATATCTGCTCGCTGATTGTTGTATAAAGAAAATAATCTTTGAATAATTTTCTCAAAATATTTCCATCACTAACATGGATTTTTTTATAACAAATTAACCGCATCTTTTAAGTTTTGCTGCTGAAGATGACTATAAATTTGTGTGGTAGCCAAATCCTCGTGTCCTAGTAATTCTTTAATGATGTAAAGTGATACACCTTTTTGAGCCAGCAGAGAAGCAAAGCTATGTCTTAAAGAATGAAAATGTACTTTCTCATTTAGTTTCAACTTCCGAGCTATAGTTTTAAATTGTTTGCTAATTGTTTCATCATGAAGCTTAATCCCTTTAATACGGCAAAAAACAAAATCATTGGAGAGTGGATTGACTAATTTATATCTCTGGCTAAGAAACTCCTTAACCTTTGAGCTCATGGGAACAATCCTTTCTTTCTTGCTCTTTGTAGAAAAAACTTTCGTACACTTAATTGTGATCTGATTTTGTAAAAAATCTATCCAGTTCCATTCCATATTAATCAGTTCTCCAAGTCGCAATCCGGTGTAGAACGCCGTGGTAAATATATCTCGTAGATGCTGATAGGGTGTATTCAATAAAATTAATTGTAATTCATCCTCAGTAATAAAAGCAGGGAATGTTTTATTCAGCTTCGGAAATTTCACTTTATTAAATGCATTCGTTTCCAGGTAATTCCATTCTAATGCTTTATTGAATGCTGCTTTCAGCGTGCGGTAATATTGATGGGCGCCTCTTTGAGTTCTTGCGAATGTAGTTGTAATAAATTTGTCGATAATTCTTGTATCAATGTCTCTTAAAGAAATTTCTCCGCAGCATGACTCAAACATTTTAAAAGATAAGTCAATAGAATTAATATAGTTTTTTGATTTCGTCAGTCTAACATAATCGAGATATTCATTCTTAAACTGAGCTATGGTTGGGAAATTTTTTTTCTCGTCTTGGTCGGATATTTCTTTACTTCTCTGGTTGAGAAGAGAATTTTGAAATTCATCTAAATATTTCCAAGCTTCCTTTGCCGTCGTCTTTTTTGTTGAGTGTGTTTTTCGTTTGCCATCGACGAAATAAACTATTTGGTAGAATCTTGATTTTGGAACTTTTACTACGAACATGGTCTCTCTCCTTGCCGTAGTGTATGTACTTTTGTATGTACTTTTTAGCACAAAACTTCGAAAACAAGCCAAAAACGAAGAATCCCTGTGACTCTGGATCAGAAGAG
This sequence comes from Melioribacteraceae bacterium, assembly GCA_019638015.1. Classification (NCBI taxonomy): domain Bacteria; kingdom Pseudomonadati; phylum Ignavibacteriota; class Ignavibacteria; order Ignavibacteriales; family Melioribacteraceae; species Melioribacteraceae bacterium. The sequence continues at coordinate 1,583,167 of JAHBUP010000001.1, forward strand.
TTCAGGTTCGACCCCTGACGGGGCAGCATATAAATCCTTGTAATTTAATAAGTTATGAGGATTTTTTATTTGTTGAAATGGGGGTATTCTTTTGGGTGATACGATTTTTTGTTCTATTTGTTCTTAAAGGAAAATATTCTAAATAGGGTTTGAAACTGATAAGTAATAAAAAACCCCGCAGTTGCGGGGTTTTTTTGAAATCTTCTTATCTGGCTTTAATCTTTTTTTCAGTCACTAATTTTGCAATTTCAGATGTACCATTCTTTGCCACAGTTCTTAATGCGCTAGCAGAAATTTTAACTGTAACAAATTTATTCAATTCTTTAACCCACAATCTTTTCTTCTGTAAGTTTGGTAAGAATCTTCTCTTGGTTTTATTATGAGCATGTGATATGCTGCTACCGGCTACTGGACCAACTCCAGATACTTGACACCTTCTCGCCATAAATTCCTCTTATTCTTTTTTCGAGCTCCAAAAATAGGAAAAAACCAGATTATTCCAAAAAAAATATTGGAAATCATTAATGATTTTTGAGTGAATGACGCTATTATTGGTCCTAAATAAAGAATTAAAATAAGTTTGTTTGAAAAGTAGATTAAGATGCGGGATTCCCGACAGAAATAATTGGAATCCCGTCTAAAAATGAAGTTTAATTAACAACAAATTACAGAAATAAATTATTGTCTTTTTCCGAGTTGACGATCCAACATATACAAACTGCCCTTAGAATCACCAATTTTATGGAAATCACTTACAATCTGAGATACACCTGCTACTTCCTCAACCTGCTCGGTCACAAACCATTGCAGGAAAATGCCGGTAGCATGATCTTTTTCAGCTGAGGCAATCTCAACAAGGTTGTGAATTCTTTCTGTTATGTATAATTCATGTTTGTGAGCTTCTTCAAAAACTTCTTGTAAAGAAGTCCACTCCGCTTTTGGTTTTTCGATTGCTTGGAGTTCTACTCTTCCACCCATTTCATTAATATGTTTGTAAAATTTCATGCCATGCGCGTACTCTTCTGCGGCTTGTAGCTCCATCCACTTTGCGAATCCAAGCCAATTCTGACTTTCAAAAAAAGCAGACATTGACAAATAAAGATATGATGAATATAGTTCGGCATTAATTTGATCATTTAAAGCTTTTTCCATCTTTTTAGTAAGCATATTATCCTCGCTAATTAATTATTGTTTGTACGAAAATATCTATTTATTGATTCTTATTCAAACTTATTACTATTAAACGGGAAATATCATAATTTAGTTCAGTATTTATTTGTTCTATTTTGATTTTATCAGTTCATTAAAGAAAAGAAATTTTTTCAATTATATGAGAACCATTTATAATTTTATCACCAAAATGCTTATGGTTTTGGGGATTTATACAGCAGTCAGCATTATTATAATTTTATTTTTCCGGTTTATTGATATATCCCACTCCTCATTTATGAACTCAGCCAGTGAGTTCCCGGAGGGATTAATTATAAATGACATTGATTATAAGTTCGTATCGATTAATAAGATGTCCTCGGCACTTCCTCTAGCTGTCATCGCATCAGAGGATCAAGCCTTCTTTGAACATTTCGGATTTGATTTTAATCAAATTGAAAAAGCTCTGAAAGAAAATAAAAGAAGAAAAAGAATTAGAGGTGCAAGTACAATTTCCATGCAGGTAGCAAAAAATCTTTTCCTCTCTCCCAGCAAAAACTTATTTAGAAAGGGGTTGGAATCCTATTATACTCTACTTTTAGAATTACTTTGGGGGAAGAAAAGAATCTTGGAAGTTTACCTTAACGTTGCCGAAATGGGGAAGAATACATACGGAGTAGGTGCGGCATCAAATAAATATTTTAAGAGAGAGCCTGCTCGAATTAATTTTTCCCAAGCCGCATTAATGGCTTCTGTTTTGCCCAAACCTTCAGTTAGAAATTTAAGCAGACCAAGTGGATATATGATCAGGAGAAAGGCACAAATAGTTCAGCAGATGAATCAGTTGGGCGGGAATAAATTTATTAAAGAAAATCTCTACTAATTTTCCTTTTTACTCAAAATCTCAATACACTTATTATAGATACTCTCCAATTCGCTTTTCTCCAAAATCGGGTAATTGTACTTGTATTCTGCCTCACCAATCGAATTTTTATACCTGTAACTTTTTAAAACATTCTTCTTTTCATCATAGAAAATCATCTCTTTGATTGAATATCGGTATAAGGATTTGCTGATTAAATAATTAATCTTTATTTGTGAAATATCTCCGGTAATCTCTTCAATATTTATAGAGGAGTTTAATTCTTGAAGTGTCCAGACGTCAATTTCCTCCCCATCGTTGCTGAATAGCCCGGTAACATTAATGTAAATTGATTTTTCATCATTAATCAATACGGGAAGCCAGTTCTCTTTTATTTCTTGAGGCCAAATATCATTAATAGATAAAAATATTAATACTGCAAAAACTATATTAAATCTTTTCATTTTTTGTTATAAGAGGAAGAAATTTTATCAATTACTTGAGTAGCTCTGAACAATAGTATTGTATAAACAAACTTCCGCCTATCCTATTTAAATTAGTTATAATGAAAAATAAATTAATAGAAAAGCTGTGCGTGTGGTTTAGACTGAAGAGATTGATTTAGTGGAATGTATCTAATTGATAAGATGCGGAAAGGGGGGGATTCGAACCCCCGGTCCGACAATGCCGGACAACGGTTTTCGAGACCGCCGCATTCAACCACTCTGCCACCTTTCCAAAGAACAAATTTTTGTGCTGCAAGATAATCAATGTTGATTATATCAGTACACTCTCATATAAAAATATTTTAAAGAAATGGGGCGGGGAAAATGAAATTTGAAGCAAAAGTTGGTAAAAAAAACTATAATTAATATATTTGAGCCCTAACTTTGAAATGGAGAGGTGCAGGAGTGGTTGATCTGGCTTCCCTGGAAAGGAAGTGTACCTGCAAGGGTACCGAGGGTTCGAATCCCTCTCTCTCCTCATAGAAAAACAAAACCTCGATTATAGCGATTAAACGCTGTTTTTGAGGTTTTTTATTTTGTAAGGGGTCTACTTATACTGCATAAATGGCCTAAAAAGATGTGTACTTGGCAATAAATTGGCACAAAAAATTATCGGTATTATCCTGTTTTTACAGGAGGGTGGAGTTTCAACCACCAGCACCAGAAACATTTGTCCCTAATCAGGTGGCCAACCTGTCTTCGGTAGGCAGGTACTTGATAATGGGAAAAAACTAATTTATCATTAGTACAAAAATCGGGGGGCAGGTCAAATGCATATGCTTCTAAATTATTTCCGTTATACATTAAGGTTTATATTAAAATACAAAGGATATTCAATAATAAATATTCTTGGACTTTCTTTAGCATTAGTCCCGGCTATTTATGCGGTTTTATTTATATCCTATGAATTTAGCTATGATAAATTTAATGATAATTATGAATACATTTATAGATTAGTTGTCGACAATAAATTGGGAGATAATACTGTTAGTTCTCCAATCATGCCTAACGCTCTGGCTTCAGTAATGAAAAGAGAATTTCCCGAGATTAGGTTTTGTGTCCAGTTAAGAAACTTCCCAGAAATGATTACCATAAACAACAATAAATTTTTTGAAAAGGATGTATGTTATGCCGATCCGGATATTCTAAAATTATTTTCTATTAAACTTCTTAAGGGAGATATTTTAACCTCGCTAAGTTCTCCAAATTCGATTTTGTTGAATAAATCAGTTGCTCTCAAATACTTTGGAAATGAGGATCCAATTAATAAGGTTTTGCAACTCGGGAATTATCAGCAAATGATAATAAAAGGAGTGTTTGAAGATCTTCCTGAAAATTCACATTTTCATGCAAATTTTATTGTTCCCAAAAGCCTAATTACCAGAGAACAAGGCGCAGGATTTAGCGATGAAAATTCCTGGGGATATTCAATGTATTTTACTTATTTCATGGTTTTACCCAATACAGACGTAAATTCGTTGTTATTAAAAATGCCGAAATTATTGAGGGAAAATTCATCAAATGAATTTTTTAACAGGTCTAAATTATATTTTCAACCTCTAAAAGATATTCACCTTTATTCGAATCTTCAAACTGAATTGTCGAAGAATGGTAACATTAAAACTGTATATCTATTCATTCTTATATCAGTAATTATTCTCATAATAGCGATTGTTAATTATATTAATTTAACAACTGCAAGATTAGTAAAGCGGTCCAAAGAAATAGCAATGAGAAGGATTATCGGAGCCGATACAAATCAACTTTTTATTCAAATAATGACTGAATCAGCGATTATCACCTTTCTTTCTTTTTTAATTAGTATAGTAATAACAATTATAGCTGTTCCGAAAATTAATTACTTAATTGATAGAGACATACCTCTATCTATCTTATTCAATCATAATGTTATTATTGCTGCAATCATATTGCTCGTCGTTATAAGTTTTTGTTCCGGTATCTATCCCGCACTCAGTGTTTTATCAGTTAAACCACTTAACATATTTAAAAAAGGAAACTTTTCTTCAAATAAAAATTTACGAGACACCTTAGTAATATTTCAATTTGTTTTATCTATTGTTCTAGTTTTCAATTCGTCAATGATAAAAAAACAACTAAGTTACATAACCAGCAAAAATTTAGGATACAATAGAAGCAATATTATTATCCTCAATATTTACTCAAAGCTGAATAATGGAGGGTTACAAACATTTAAAAATTCACTCTTACAAAATCCGTTAATTGATAAAATAGCTTTTTCAGTTAATTTGCCAAATTCGTCAGTTTGTAAAACAAATATTTCTTGGGAGGGTAAAAACCTAAGTACGAGCATGGACATTAATTACAATCTTGTGGATTATGATTTTATAGACTTATATGGAATAAAACTTGTTGAGGGTAGAAATTTTTCAAAGGAATATCAAACTGATCAATCGGTGGGCATTATTTTAAATGAAAATGCTGCAAAAAAGCTTGGAAATAAAGAGCTGCTCGGAACGACTATCAAACAAGACGATATAAATAGACAAGTTATTGGTGTTGTAAAGGATTTCCATATGTATTCACTATATGAAAATATAAGGCCCTTTTATCTTGCAATTGATACAAGCGCTACGATGTATTATTGTTCCATAAAAATATATCCGGATAGTTTTCAAGAGATCCTTCCTTTTATAAAAAATAAATTTCATTTGCTTCAACAAGATTTACCGTTTAAGTACGAATTTTTTGATGATATTATTGATGTCTCTTATAAATCAGAAAAAATTCTTGATTCTATTTTAAATTGGTTCTCTTTTTTTTCCATATTTATAGCTTCGATGGGAATATATGGACTAGTTTCTTTTGTTACTGAAGCGAGACAAAAGGAAATTGGTATAAGGAAGGTAGTTGGAGCAAATTCATGGCAAATTGCGTACAAATTATTTTACAATATGATAAAGTTAATTGTAATATCCAGCTTGATTGCTGCGCCTATAGCCTATTTATTGATAAACAAATGGTTGAGTAATTTTGCGTATAGAACAGATATTGATTTTAAACTATTTATAATAACTTCATTCGTTATTTATTTATGGTCATCTTTAGCTATGGCAACACAAATCTATAAAGCTTCTACAAAAAATCCAATTGAAGTAATGAGATATGAATGAAGTTAATGCTATTTGTCTCTATGCATTATTCAAAACGTAATAAAAATTGCTCGATTGAATTGAAAATCGAGCTGGGTTTTAGCTATCGAAATTGAAAACATTGGTTGTTATGATCGTGTATGATTGCAAAATATTGATTACCGCATAGATTTAAATTGCAAGTAAAGTGGATTTCATCGATCAATAATGATATTGGCAGAAGGAATTATTCGAGAATTACTGCGCAGAGTTTCTTAAGTAATAGTTAAGCAGACTGTTGGTAACAGCAACTTTAGATCTTCCCGAATTGTCGCTATCAGAACTTCATCGAATTATAAAATGAAATATAGAATTATTAGAACAGAGTAGAGTGGCTATCGAAAGAATGAGGAGGTTCTGCCGAGTCTTTGTAGACGGTAGATTTGGAAACGTCTCGGTCACTTTTTAGTCACAACATTTTTAAAAACCTCGTATTTGAACTAAAAACAAAGCATTTTTGATGTAGAAGAGAATCCCTCACTCTCCTCCAGTTTCTATATCGTAATAAATCAATCACAACTAAATCAATTTTTACCGGTTCTTCGTGTAGAGAAGTAAAAAGTTTACTATTATAGCTCATCAAAAAATCTTAAATATTACAGAGGATTAAAATGCTTACACACGATTATATCGAGTTAGAAGAAAAGTATGGAGCGCATAATTACCATCCGCTTCCAGTTGTTCTAGAAAAAGGGGAAGGAATATTTCTATGGGATGTTGAAGGGAAAAAATATTACGATTTTCTCTCAGCATATTCGGCAGTTAACCAAGGACATTGTCACCCCAAAATAATTAATACACTAGTTGAACAAGCAAAAACATTAACACTAACTTCACGCGCGTTTTATAACAATTGCCTTGGTCCATATGAAAAGTATATAACAGAGTATTTTGGTTTTGATAAAGTTTTACCGATGAATTCGGGCGCTGAAGCCGATGAAACTGCTCTAAAATTGTGCAGAAGATGGGCTTATGATAAAAAAGGGATTCCCGAAAATGAAGCTAAAATTATAGTATGCGACGGAAATTTTCATGGTAGAACTATTACAATAGTCTCGATGTCAACCGACCCCGATTCATTCAAAGGATTCGGTCCTTATACTCCAGGTTTCGTTAAAATTCCTTACAATGATTTGGATGCATTATCTCAAGCTTTGGAAGATCCGAATGTTGCCGGATTTTTAGTAGAACCAATTCAAGGTGAAGCGGGAGTATTTGTCCCGCAAGAGGGATATGTTAAAAAAGCTTATGAATTGTGTAAATCTAAAAATGTACTATTCATTGCTGATGAGGTTCAAACTGGGTTATGCCGTACAGGTAAACTATTAGCTTGCGATCATGAAAATGTTAAGCCAGATATTTTAATTTTAGGAAAAGCTCTCAGCGGCGGGGTAATGCCAATTTCTGCTGTTCTAGCTGATGATGAAATTATGCTAGTCATAAAACCGGGAGAGCACGGCTCCACATTTGGGGGTAATCCGCTCGCCTCACGTGTTGCTGTAACAGCGCTTGAAGTTTTAAAAGAAGAAAAACTTGCCGAAAACGCTGAACGTCTGGGGCAAATATTCCGAGATGAACTTAGAAAAATAAAATCTGATATGATTGAAGTTGTCCGCGGTAAAGGATTGCTTAATGCAATTGTAATCAAGCCCAAAAATGGAAAAGAGGCATGGGATGTTTGTATGCAGATGAAGGAGAATGGATTATTAGCAAAACCGACACACGGGCACATAATTCGTTTTGCTCCTCCACTTGTTATTAATGAAGAGCAAATACATGAAGCTGTAAAAATTATTGCTAAATCAATAAAACAAATCAGCGGCGAATAATAACCAGCTATTAGTGTAGTAAATTTAAACCCCGATGGGATAGTAATTCTCTCGGGGTTTTATAGATCAGCCAACCTACATTTATCGATAACAAATTTTTAAATTAATTATATTTTGATCGGCTACTAAAAATATTCTACAAAAATTAATATATGAAGAGGTTTTATGAAGAAGCGGATACTCGGCAAAAATGGACCTGAACTAACTGAAATTGGATTTGGCGCTTGGGCAATTGGTGGACCCTGGCAATGGGGTTGGGGTAAAGTTGATGATGACGAATCTGTGAAAGCTATTCACGCGGCTTTGGATGGAGGTATAAACTGGATAGATACAGCCGCCGTATATGGCTTCGGACATTCAGAAAAAATTGTTGCGCACGCTGTTAAAGGTATTCGCAAAGAAGTTTTTATTGCAACTAAATGTGGAATGATTGACGCCGGGGGAGGAAATGCCGGTTTTAATTTGTCAGCTTCCAGTGTGAGAAAAGAATTGGAAAATAGTTTGAGAAATTTGGAAACCGACTATGTTGATCTTTACCAAATTCATTGGCCAAATCCCGCAGAACAAATTGAAGAAGCCTGGAGTGAACTCTCCAAAATTAAAAAAGAGGGGAAAGCTAGATTTATTGGGGTAAGTAATTTTAATGTAGATCAATTAAAAAGATGTATGGCAATCGATCAGATACAATCCTTACAACCCCCTTATAGTATGGTGAAGAAAGGAGTACAAGATGAAATATTGCCATTCTGTTTAGAAAATGAAATCGGAGTTGTGGCTTACAGTCCAATGGGCGGGGGAATGTTAACCGGGAAATTTGATAAATCTAAAATAGCTAAAGACGATTGGCGCCAAAATAATCCTATGTTTAGTGAAGAATCTTTATCAAAAGGTTTGGCTCTTGTTGAAAAAATTAGACCTTTAGCTGAGAAGTATAATAAGACTGTAGGGCATATTGCCGTAGCTTGGGTACTATCCAATAAAGCAGTTACTTCTGCAATTGTTGGAGCTAGAACAAAAGCTCAAGCAGAACAAAATATTTTTGGCGCTGAACTAAATCTAAGTAATGAAGAGCTAAATCTACTTAATGAATTTATGGTTGAGCTAGGACTATAGTAATATTTTGTAATTGTGTAGAATATATTTTGTCAAATTAATTAGAGATTGGAGAACAGTATGAAAAAATTATTTAGTTTATTATTAGCTTTGATTCTTGTAGCTTCGGTTACGGCTCAAACAAGAAGCGGAGATTTTTTCTTTGATAAATCAACCCCGGGATATACTCTTGACAAAAATAGCGGAATGCGCTTTGTAGAAAGGGAAATAAATTTTCCGGTACCATTCGAAACAAAACCACAAATATTTGTTACAGTTTCTCTTCTCGATGCGTATGCCAAAACTCAAGTTAGGTATGCCGTAGAACCAAAAGGGGTTTCTCGCGATGGATTTGTGGTTAAGATAAGTACATGGGGCGATACACAAATAAGCGGTATTGGAGGAATGTGGTTTGCTCATGCCGAAAAATTAGAAATCAAAAAAGAGGAAATTAAAGTTGGTGAAACCTTCCAACTAAATAATGTGTACTTCGCGTTTAATAAATGGGACCTATTGCCAGCTTCATATGAAGAATTGGATGGTGTTGTGAAATTCTTAAAAGATAATACCACAGTTGAAATTGAAGTATCAGGTCATACCGATAATATTGGCTCCGACAGCTATAATCTCAATTTATCGGATAAGAGGGCTGCGGCTGTAAAAACTTATTTAGTATCAAAAGGAATTGCTGGCTCACGAATTACTTCTAAAGGATATGGTAAATCGAAACCAATCGCAATCAATACAACCGAATTAGGGCGAGAGCAGAATAGAAGAGTTGAATTTACTATCACAAAAAAATAAAATTGATTATTTGTTGTACGATACTGTAACTTTCGGATGAAATTATGGCGCGTTCGTCTAGCGGTTTAGGACGCCGCCCTCTCAAGGCGGAGATCACGGGTTCGAATCCCGTACGCGCTACAAATTCTTTCTTATCCTTATGGAACTTTCTTTAATCATATCGTTTTTCCAATAATAAAACTGAGTTAATTATGCCCCGGTTCGAAAAACATATTTTTATTTGTGAAAATAAAAGGGAAGAGGATAATCCCAGAGGATCATGTTTTCAAAAAGGAAGCACAGATCTCAAACCTATATTCCAAAAAAGATTGAAGGAATTGGGGCTCTCTCACAAAGTGAGGGCTAATGGCTCCGGTTGTTTGGATGCCTGTGAATTTGGTCCTGTTGTATTAGTATATCCAGAACAAGTTTGGTACGGTGGTGTTTGTAAAGATGATGTTGAGGAAATAATTCAGTCTCACATCCTCAATAATAAACCGGTCGAAAGATTAATGATAAAAGAAAAGAAATTTAATGGCTGATGTGACCGCTCGAGAAAGAGCCCTTGAAATTTTCAACAGTTTGGCAAAACAATACCCCGATGTAAAACCGGCATTAGAATATAAATCACCATTTCAGCTATTGATTGCTACAATACTTTCGGCCCAATGCACAGATGAAAGAGTAAATATTGTTACAAAGCAACTCTTCAAAAAATATAAACATGCAAAAGATTTTGTATCGGTGAGTAACGAGGAATTGGAAAAAGATATTTTCTCAACTGGATTTTACCGGCAGAAAGCAAAAAGTATTAAAAAATGCTGTGAACAATTAATTGAAGAATTTGGTGGAAAAGTACCAAACGATTTTGATCAATTAACAAAATTGGCGGGAGTGGGACGTAAAACCGCATCCGTTATAGCTGGAAACGCATTCGGCATCCCGGCAATAGCGGTTGATACTCATGTTAAAAGATTATCAAATTTATTAGGATTCATTGAATCAGACGATCCCGAGAAAATAGAATTAAAATTGAAAGAACTTTTGCCGGAAAATTATTGGATAAATTCATCTCATTGGCTGGCTACTCATGGGAGAAATGTTTGTTTTGCTCGAAGACCGCAATGTCACAATTGCTGCATTGCTGAACTGTGTCCTTCCTTTAATCCAAATTCAAATAAAAAGGTGAGTAATGGAAAAAAATAGCGTTGAGTTAAATAGAAATGAATGTTTAGAAATTCTAAAAGAATACACAAAAAACGAAAGTCTTCTAAAACATTCATTCGCCGTTGAATGCTGCCTTAAAGAATATGCGAAGAAATATAACGAAGATGAAATTTATTGGGGAAATATCGCTCTGCTTCATGATTTTGATTACGAGATGTACCCAAATGAACACCCATTTAAAGGTGCTGAAATTTTGAGGGAAAAAGGATTTGGAGAAGAAGCAATTAATACGATTCTTTCCCATGCAGAGTATACTAATATTCCAAGAGAGACTCTACTGCAGAAAACATTATTTGCTTGCGATGAATTAGCCGGATTTATAACTGCGGTTACCTATGTTCGTCCTTCCCGTTCAATTGATGAGGTTGATGTTAAATCAGTGCAAAAAAAGATGAAGGATAAAGCATTTGCCCGTGCGGTAAATAGAGATGACATAAAAAATGGAGCTGAACTTATTGGCATTCCATTAGAAGAACATATTAACTTTTGTATTGAGGCAATGAAAAAAAATAAATTGGAATTGGGGCTTTAATAATGGTTGGTTCGATTACCCCCGACTTTACTTTAAAAGACCAGAATGGGGAGGAGTTCAATTTGTACAAAAACCTAAATTCTCCAATCGTGCTGGTTTTCTATCCAAAGGATAATTCGCGAATTTGTTCCAGTCAATTATGTGAGTATAATAATGAATTATCTTCTTTTAACTCATTAGGTATTAAGGTGGTGGCAATAAATACAGATTCGGTGGAATCGCACAAAAAATTTTGGAATAAGTATAAATTTAATTTTCCGATCCTCTCTGACGAAGAGGGAAAAGTGTGCAAAATGTTTGAAGCGTTAACAATTTTTGGAAATGCTAAAAGGAAAATTGTAATAATTGGCATCGACCGCAAAATCATTCATTCGGATGAAAAATTCTCTGCATTTTACTTGAAAGTGGGAAAATTATTGCAGGTACTTTTAAAGATGAAATCACTTGACAATTAGTGGCCATCTTGCCTAACTTTTGCCAGCAAATTTGGAGAAAGTAGTATATAGAGAATTTATACCGTATTATTGGTTCACAGAAATATTTAAAACATTAATCGAGTTGCACTGTGATAAGTAAGAAATTCTCTATTTTAGCTGCTTTTTTTATATGCGGAATTTTATTTGGGCAGGACTTTAAAGTCCTCACCTCCACTTCCCAGCAAATTATCATAGAGTACACACCGGTTTATTCCGATACATTATTTATTAGCGGCAATTCAGGCCCTTTTTTCAAGATTAATTTTAAAGGCGCTCAGCTCGAAAATTTAGGTTCTAGAGGTGGGTATCAAATTCCTTTCAGACCATTTAATATCGGTGTCCCTTCAGAATTAGGAAATTCAATACAGATTATTTCCTCAGAATATTCCACTATTTCTGGTAAATATTTGCCTGTTCCTTCATTGATTAAGGATTCGCTTGGCTTTTCCGAAGTTTATATTGAAGGGGATGAATACAACAAACCTTTTAGTAAAGAATTAGTTTCTTTCGGTGAATTTGGTTTGCTACGAAATTTGCCCGTTCAAACGGTAAATGTTTATCCAGTACAATTTAATCCCCAAGATAACAGCGTAAAAGTTTACTCTAAAATAGTATTCAAAATGAATTTTGGAAATGGAGTTTCATCAGCAAGATCAGCAGTTGAATCATTTCTGGAACCGGCAATAATTAATTTTGATGTAGCAAAAAACTGGGGAATCGCTGAATCCAAACTGAATAAAATTTCATCTGTGCAATTTTCTACTGGTGACTGGTTTCGGTTTGAAGCAATTGACGAAGGAATTTATAAAATTGATAGAGCAACACTTACAGCTCTCGGTGTAAATGTTGATAATCTTGACCCGAGAACTTTGAAAATATTTAATCATGGCGCTACTAATCTTCCCGAACGAGTAAGTACTTTTAAAAATGATCAGCTGGTTGAAAACGCGATTTTGGTCGAAGGGGAAAATGATGGACGTTTTGATCAACAGGACTATATTTTGTTTTATGCCCGACCTACAAATTTTTGGGAGTATGATAAAACAAGAAGCAATATTGTTAGAAAAAAGCATTCATTCTCAAAAAAGAATTTTTATTGGTTGACATTTGGGGGTAGTACCGGAAAAAGAATGAGCGCCAAACCTTCGGTGCAGACTCAAAATGCATTTACTCAATCCTCCACCTGGGCATTTAGATTTGTTGAAAAAGATAGTATAAATATCGGTAAATCGGGGCGCGATTATTTTGGCGATATTCTCGACGCAAATGTTCGCAGCAGAAGATACTTAAACACTCTAAATAATTTAATCCCCAATACAAAAGTTCGCTATAACGCCCGAGTTGTAAATACTTCCGAATCAGCGATTCCATTTACTCTTGAGGAGGGGGAATCTCGGATTTATTCCTCAAATCTTAGCGGTATCGCTTCATATATTTTTGGGAGAGAGGATAATCCTAATGTGGAGTTTGCCGGTCAATACAACGAAGATCGAAGTAATGTTCGTTTCGCAATAAATACAACTTCGTCAACCGCAAAAGTTTATGTTGATTATTTGAATCTAGCTTACCAGTCATATTTAAGAGCGGCTTCCGATCAATTTATTCTTTTTTCTAAGGATACAACTGCCACAATAGATTATACTATAATGAATTTTTCAGGCAGTTCAATACAAGCATTCGATATTACAGATTTCGCAAATGTAAAAATTATTACTGGAGCGGCAGTCAGCGGTGGACAAATAAATTTTAAGGCAAATGAAATTACAAGAAATGTAAGCAAGTATTTTGTTGTAAACAGTTCTGCTTTCAAAACTCCGGTGAATGGAACAAAGGTCGCAAACAGTAATGTTAGAAGCGCATCTCCCGGTACCGAAATGATTTTAATTACCGCAAAGGAGTTCAAATCGCAAGCCGAGCGTTACGCTTCATATAGAAATTCTCAATCTCCTTATAAACATACTGTTTCTATTTTTTATGTTGATGAAATTTTAAATGAGTTCTCGAGCGGAATGATGGACCCAATGGCAATCCGGGATTTCTTGAAATACGCTTATGCCAATTGGCAGGTAAAACCATTTTATGTTCTCTTCTTTGGCGATGGGGATTACGATTACTTTAATAATGAAAAGCTGAATAGAAATTTTGTACCTACATATCAAACAGTTGAGTCACTCGATCAAATTCACAGTTATACTTCAGATGATTATTTCGCGCGTGTATCGGGGGATGATGGCAGAATCGATCTTGCGATTGGTAGATTAAATTTTCAAACTCCACAAGAAGCTGATATACTGATAGATAAAATCGTTAAATATGAAAAAGAATTAGAAAAGGGATTATGGCGTAATTTAATTACTCTTATTGCCGATGATGGTCCGGCCGCAACCGGGGAAGATGATGGTAGTTTACATACTTATCAATCAGAAAATCTTTCACAGTTCCGTATCCCAAAATATTTCGACCAAAAGAAAATTTATCTCGCTACTTATCCAACGGTTGTTACAGGCTTAGGAAGAAGGAAGCCATCAGTTAATAGAGCTATTATTGATGCTGTAAATAATGGTACGTTAATCCTTAATTACATCGGGCATGGAAATCCGGCCACATGGGCTCACGAATATGTATTTGAAAAAGCAAGCACAATACCTCAGCTTAAAAACCAAAATTACTTTTTCTTAACTGCGGCTACTTGCGATTTTGGCAAGTACGACGATCCGGCAGAACAAAGCTCAACCGAAATCATGATTAATATGAGAGATGCCGGGATGATTGGGGCTTTCACAGCCGCAAGAGTAGTGTATGCATCATCAAATGCCGTTATTAATGATTCATTTTATACCAATCTTTTCCGGAAAAATCCTTTCGACAAATCACAGAATTCAATTGGTCGTGCATATTTTCTAACAAAACAATTTTTATTCGGATTTAATGATGAAAAGTTCCATTTATTCAGTGATCCCGCTCTGCGATTGGCACAGCCATTATTATCAATGTCGATCGACTCTGTTAATGGAAAAATATCAAGTCAGGTATCCCAAATTAGGGCTTTAGATAATGTAACTATTAATGGCACTGTTAGAAATCAAAATGGTTCTGCTTCCGACTTTAATGGTGATGTGATTGTTAGTGTATTTGATTCGGGGAGAACTTTAGAATTAAAAGAGATGAATTATTCGATGAATCTTCAAGGAGGATTAATTTTCAGAGGGAGATCGAATGTAGTAAATGGAAGATTCAAATCTGAGTTTGTTGTACCAAAAGATATTTCCTATGAAAATAAAAATGGAAAAATTTCAGCATACGCATTTAATAGTTTGACCGATGGTGTAGGATATTCGAATAATATTATTGTTGGGGGAACAAACCCCGATGCTGTAAATGACGGTAAAGGTCCGGTTGTTGAAATATTTTTTGATGATTTTAATTTTTCAAGTTCATATCTGGTAAATCCCGATTTTTATCTTTTAGCAAAAATTTCAGATCAAACCGGATTAAATACAACCGGTACTGGTATCGGGCACAAATTAGAAGCAATTTTAAATGATGATGAAACAAACGCAATTGATCTTACTAATAGTTTTGTTGGCGATCTGAATTCTGCCGGCAAATCAGGAATTATTAAATACCGATTTACTAATTTTGCACCCGGAGATTATAATATCAAAATTAAAGCTTGGGATGTATTTAACAATTCATCATTAGCCGATGTAAATTTTACAGTTGTAAATGCCGATGCGGGACTAGTAATTAGAGATGTAGTTAACTATCCTAATCCATTTTCTTCTAATACTACATTTACTTTTCAGCATAATCATTCTAGTGAAGTAAATGCAATAGTCAAAATTTATACTGTTGCCGGAAGATTGATCCAAACTCTTGAAGCGAATAATCTAATTGATAAATTTGTTAAAGTTGATTGGGATGGAAGAGACGCTGATGGAAATATGGTTGCTAATGGAACATACATCTATAAAGTGATTTTAGAATCTGGGGACAGATCACTGAAAGAAACTGCGATTGGTAAAGCCGCTATTATAAGATAAAGTTTTATAAATCTTTTTATTGGAGGAATATAAGTGATGAAAAAAATGATGGTTATTCTAATAATGTTTACAGCCATGTTTATTATGAATGAAAAGCAATTTGCTCAGGGAAATTCCGCTGTTCCATTTTTAATATTAGCCCCCGATTCAAGAGCTGGCGGTATTGGCGAATCAGGTTCGGGATTGGCAGATAATTCAGCGGCAATCTATTGGAACCCGGCAGGTATTGCATTCTTAACTGGATCGGAAGTGAGTTTAACACATAGTAACTGGCTCCCCCAATTCAATCTCGATCTTTATTATGATTATGCAACTTACCGCCAATATATAGAGGATCTCAATGGCAGTATAACGGCCAGTGTAACATTCATGAATTTTGGTGAATTTGTGAGAACATCTTCACAATCTCCAGACCCAATTGGAACATTTCGCTCATTTGACGCGGCATTAACTTTAGGCTATGCTACAAAGTTAAGTAGCGATTGGGGAATGGGTTTTAATTTCAGATTAATTCACAGTAGATTAGCCGACAAACCAACAGAGCAGGAACAAGGTTCGGGTGTGGCTACTTCTGTGTCATTTGATATTGCCGCAATGTGGCGACCATCTGTTTTTGAAATTCCTCTTATTGGTGATATTGGCGGAAGTTTTAGTATTGGTGCTAATCTCAGCAATCTCGGCCCAAAAATATATTATATAGATCAAGCTCAAGCTGATCCGATCCCAACAAATTTCCGACTCGGTTTGGCCGCAAGAATATTTGAAGATGACTTCAATTCATTAACTTATACATTGGATGTGAATAAACTCTTAGTTGGCGTTGCTGATAGCAGCGGTAAGAGACCCGATTTTTATGAGGCTATATTTAGCGCATGGGCTGATCAATCAATTAAAAATGAGTTGAGAGATCTCGTAACTTCTATGGGTGTTGAATATTGGTATGGACAGCCGCAAGATTTTATGTTCGCTCTCCGAGCCGGTTTCTTTTATGAGGATCCGGAGTATGGAAATAGAAAATTTGTAACTATGGGCGCAGGTATTAGATATGACATGTACGGATTTGATTTCAGTTATATAACTACCGATTTGTTTAAAGGAAGTGAAAATCATCCACTATCTAACACATTAAGATTTACAGTTTCAATGGGATGGGGTAGTACCACATCAACCACAAAAGGATTTCCACGAGGAATTTAATTAATGAAGAGATTTCTTTTTATACTCTCAGTCTTGATTAACTTGGGCAGTTTATCTGCCCAAAATTTTAATCGCCACTCAGCATCTTCAATTAATGAGTTGAATAATTTTAATTCGTTAAAAATCTTGGCTGTAATGGTAGAATTTAAAGAAGATAATGATCAAACTACTGCCGGTAATGGAAAATTTGGATCTATTTATACAAAAGAATATGGTTTAACAATTCTTGATCCTTTGCCACATAACGCTCAATATTTTTCAGATCATCTTGAGTTTGCTAAAAATTATTTTAAAAAAGCTTCAAATGGTAAATTGAGTGTAGAGTACAAAGTACTTCCAAGTGTTATTACAGTTTCAAAGACTATAAGAAATTATGCCCCGGCTCCACGAGAATCATCATTGGATAGCGTTGGTAGATTTGCTCAGGAAGTGTGGCAATTAGCATCAGCTCAATTTGCGACAGAAGATTTTTCTCAATATGATTTATTCACAATCTTTCACGCCGGAGTTGGAAGAGAATTTTCACCTCCCGGCAGTTTGGGAAATGAGAGAGATATTCCTTCAGTGTATCTTGGTTTTAACTCACTCAAAAAAATATTTGGAAATAGTTTTAACGGATTTCCGGTAAACAGCGGGAATTATGCAATTAAAAATAGTATGATTTTACCCGCCACTAATTCAAGAGAGGTTAGTAGTACCGGTGAAAAAGTATTGGTTCAGCTTACTACAAATGGATTGCTCGTATCGAGTATTGCTAGTCATTTGGGATTGCCCGATTTATTCAATACCTCGAATGGTATTACTGCTATTGGCCGATTTGGATTAATGGATGGAGAATCAATATTTGCCTACAGTGGGATATTTCCGGCAGGGTTATCGGCATGGGAGAGAATTTTTCTTGGATGGGATTCCCCGATAGAGGTAAAACTAGAAGACGCAAAACTCAATATTACTTCTTTCACATCTAAATTGAATAATGATACAACAATCATTAAAGTACCAATTAATTCTTCCGAATATTATTTAATTGAGAACCGATCACGTGATTCTAAAAAAGATGGATTGAATCTCACTTACAAAATCGGCGGCGAAACAAAAAAGTTTTATGTGGATAAAGATAGAGGAAAATTTCAGTGGTATTTGGTTGATACATTAGCGGGCGTTGTTACCGATATTGATGACATTGATTGGGCGGTCCCGGGTAATGGAATTGTAATATGGCATATTGATGAAAAAATTATTAATCAAAAGTTGAGCTCAAATGAAATTAATTCCGATCCTCAAAATAGAGGTGTTGATATTGAGGAAGCGGATGGCACTCAAGATATTGGTGAAAAATTTCAAACCATATTTGGTGAGGAATATGGAAGAGCAACCGAAGAAGATTTATGGTACACTGGCAATACCGCTAGACTTTATAAAAATAAATTTGGATCAGATACCAAGCCAAATTCAAACGCAAATGATGGCTCCAGCAGTTTAATCGCTTTAGAAAGATTTTCAGCTCCGGCTAATAAAATGTCGTTCAATATTGTATTTGGTAATGAAAATGTTCGATTGGCTTCCAAGCTGAATCTGAATACTATCGATCCCAAATTCCTCTACATCCCACAAAACGCATTAAATGAGTTTATTGTTGTTGATGATAAAAAATTAAAGAGATTTCCCCTCGATGGTTCTGCATATGAGGAATCAAACAATTTTGGAATTGTTCGCCCAATAACATTTGTATTCAATAACAAAAAATATATTGCATCAGCAGAAAATAATCGTTTTAATATTATTGAAGGTGAAATCGGAAATTCCAAGCATAGCCAATTGAATCTCACCAAACAGAATACTTCGCCATTAATTTATGTCGAAGAATCACAGGATGCTTTTTTAATGGCTGGCACGGCAGATGGATTCATTTTCAAATTATCTATGAAAAATTATGAACTCACTGGAATAAACGCCGTGACGTATTCAAAGATTGCCGATAGCAAAATTATTCAAGTAAACGCAGTAGATTCTGATAATGTATTTGTCATAACTGAAAATTCATTGTACGATAATAAGCAAAATAAAATAGTCTTCCCGGCGGCAGTTATACAATCAGCAATAGTAAATAATACTAAAACGAACAGTGCGAGCAGTATTGTACTAACCTCGGATAATAAAATAAGTGTTGTTCAAAATGGGCAGATTGTTAAAGATATTAAAGTTGGTGCAGGTGGTAATGTTAATTCATTTTCGGTTTCAATTAATTCTGCGAGTGGGAACCCGGTGTTTTTAGTAAGCAGCGGATCAATGATTGAAGCCTTCTATCTCTCCGGAGCGATGGCCGATAATTTCCCAATTTATTCATCAAATAATGAGTTGTTTGGAAATTCGGTTTTAGCTAGTGATTTGAATGGTGATCTTATTACCGAAATTATTGCGTCAACAGTAAATGGAAAAATTTATGCGTTTGACGGCTTGACCGCAAAGATTGTAAAACCATTTCCTGTTAGCGTCGGGCAAGATGTAAAATTATCTCCGGTAATTTACAGGCACACTCCTTATCAATCGATGGGTCCAACAGCACTACAAGCATTAGCTGTAATTGATACTAAAGGTACACTGCATAACTGGGTTATCGGTCTAACTAATGATAATTTTGTTTGGGTGAATGGTTTAAAAAATTCCTACAATAATTCATCTTTAAATTATTCTCAACAAACAGATGCCGATCAAGAATATTTCCCTAATTCTAAAATTTACAATTGGCCAAATCCGGTTTATGGGGGAGTGACAAATATTCGCTTCTTCGTCTCTGAAGACTCAAATGTAAAAATTAGAATTTTTGATTTAGCAGGGGATTTAGCCGGTGAATTATCGCTTGAAGCTAAAGGAGGATTTGATAATGAAGTGGCTTGGGATATCACCAATATTCAGAGCGGCGTTTATTATGCGAATATTGAAGCCGCTTCCGGAACGGGAAAATCAGCAAATAAAATAATTAAGATTGCAGTCATTAAATAATTTTTGAGATAAGCATGCGCAAAATTCTTTTATTCATACTTTTATTGCCTTTCACAATTTTTTCTCAGTTTAATGAATTTCATCCAGAGTATGAATGGCTGACCATTAAAGGGAAAAATATTTTTGTTCATTATCATCCTGAAGCGGAGAGAACAGCTAAAATTGTTGCTAAGATTGCAGATGAAGTTTGGGATCCAATCTGTTCATTGTATGAGTATCAACCTGACCCGGTTCATTATGTAATTAAGGATATTGATGATTATTCCAACGGAGCTACCTATTTCTTTGATAACAAAATTGAGATTTGGGCAAGTGCTCTAGATTTTGATTTGCGCGGTTCTCATAATTGGCTTCGTAATGTTATTTCACATGAATTTACTCACATGGTGCAGATTCAAGCATCAATGAAATTGAGCCGCTCAATTCCGGCTATCTACTTACAAATGCTAAATTATGAAGATAAAAGGCGTCCCGATATTTTATATGGGTTTCCAAATTTTATTGCTTCTTATCCCATCGCGACTATAAACATGCCTGCTTGGTTCGCAGAAGGTACCGCACAATATATGAGAAAGGAATTTGATTACGATAACTGGGATTCGCACCGGGATATGATTTTGAGAAGCTACACGCTCGAAAATAAATTACTTACCTGGAACCAAATGGGAGTATTTAATAAAACAAGTTTAGGTAATGAATCGGTTTACAATTCCGGTTATGCTTTAACATTATATATCGCGCAAAAATATGGGGAAGATAAGTTAAGAGAAATCACAAAAAAATTGGGAAAGATAACCAACTTCACTATTGACGCGGCATTCAAAGATGTTCTAGGTATTGACGGTGACAAGGTTTATGATGAATGGAGCACTTTTCTAAAAAATGATTATAAGCAAAGAATTAAGGATGTGGAAGAAAATCTTGTACAAGGAAAAATGGTTGCCGAAAAAGGTTTTGGGAATTTTTATCCAACATTTTCTTCTGATGGAAGATATATTGCGTACGTCTCAAACAAAGGAGCCGATTATTTTGGCCTTTCTTCAATTTATCTTTATGATACTCAGACCAAAGAAGAGAAGCAAATCAAATCCTTGATACGTTCAAGCATTTCATTTATCCCCAATACTAATAAAATAGTTTACGCTAAAATAGGTCATGAAAATCCGGGGATGGTTAATATTCATGATTTGTATGTTTATGATATTGATACCAAGAAAGAGGATAGATTAACTTTCGGATTGAGAGCTAATAATCCCTCGGTTTCCAGCGATGGTAAGAATATAGTGTTTCTCTTTCAGAAAGATGGCACTTCAAATATTGGAATAGTTGATATCGACGGAAAGAATTTGAAGCAGTTAACTTTTTATAGTGCCGGTGAGCAGGTTTATAATCCAAAATTTTCACCCAAAAATGATTTCATAGTATATGGATTTTCTATCGCGAATTCCCGCGAAATAATGAAAGTGAACATATCAGACTCTCAAATTAGTTTTTTAGTTAAGAATGGCTTTGATAACCGTGACCCCTTTTTTGATATCAATGGTAATTTGATCTACTCATCAGATGAAACTGGGATCTTCAATATTTATTCGATGGATGTAAATACAAAAGAGAAAAGAAGAATATCGAATGTTTTAGGCGGCGCATTTCAGCCGCAGAGTAATGCAAATGGATCGATAGTTTACAGCGGCTATACCGTAGATGGATTCAAATTATTTTTATTAGATGCTGAAGAAACTAAAAAAGTAGATGATAGCAAACGATATATACCGTCACAAAATTATCCTTTAGGTGAAGATAAATTTAAAGGAGATATGGCTAAATATGATATTAATTACTTAAGAAATTATAACGATTCCACATTACCTGAATATTCATCTACAAAATATACCGGATTCTTCTCACGGTTAAGCCTCATACCTTTTGTTAGATATGATAATTATAATACATCTAATTCCGGATTCGACAAAATAAAGCCGGGTGTTTATGTTCTCTCGAGTGATTTTTTAAACAGATATAGTTTATTTGCCGGCGGTTCTATAAATAAAAGATTTGAACGCGATCTCTTTTTTAATTTTGAGTATAGAGAAAGAGTGCCGCTACTTTATAATTTAGGTCTGCGACCTGAAATGTCGGTTGAACTTTACAGCATTAGCCGAAAAGCCAATACTCCACTTGAGTTCGATCCGCTCGATCCTTCACAAAACACCGCAACAGATGTTACCTATGATCTTTTTGAGTTTGATATTATTGGAAAGCATAAAATTGTATCAGAGGATACATACCTTGAGGCGCGTTATATCTATAGCAGTTACACTGCAACACTCGGTTCATTTATTTTTCCGAATACTACAATTTTATATCCCACGACAAAAGACACCTATCTGATCGGAAGCAATCTTCAACTTAAATTATCTCACGAGGAAATTATTCCAACAATCGATTCGGATATAAATCCGGTCGGCAGAAAAGTTGAGTTTCAGTACAATTATGAAATGAACCGTTACAATAACGAAGGCACTTACGAAATAAAAGATGGGTATTTGTTACCGGTATATTCCAAGTTCAATTATCATAAGCTAGAGTTTAATTGGAAAGAATATATTGAAGTGTTTAAAGACCAAACATTAACCGCACAGTTTAGAGCCGCTTCTATATTGGGTCCGACTGTTCCCGACTTTTTTGATTTTTATCTTGGCGGACTCATCGGTATGAAAAGTTATCCATTTTATTCAGTCAGCGGTAATGAATTGGGATGGTTGAATTTAACGTATCGTTTCCCTTTAATAAAGAATATTGATACAAGATTGGGACATCTATACATAGATAAAGTTTATTTATCTGTTTATGGCGATTTCGGAAACGCGTGGAATGGAAAAATTCCCTCAATAAATAATTTTAAAAAGGGAGCCGGAGCCGAGATTAGAATTAAGATGAATTCATTTTATCTTTTCCCAACAAGTTTATTTTTTAATGCCGCATACTCATTTGATAAAATCAGCAGAGTTATTTCCAACGAAACTGTGAATTATGGAAAAGAGTGGAGTTTTTATGGCGGCATTTTATTCGACTTTAACTTCTAAATTTTTAGGCTAGTGATGAAAAGACTTTTATTCATAATATTATTAACAAATTTCATTGTTAACGCGCAGAGCAAATCTGACTTATCTGGGAACCTAACTTTAGATTCCAAACTCAGTTTTGAAAAGACTTATGTTGCTTCTCTAAGTAATTCAAATCAGGATACTTCCGACAGGAAATCTCCAATCATTGCAGCGGCGCTATCAGCTGTAATACCAGGTAGCGGACAATTTTATACCAAAAATTATCTCAAATCTATTCTTTTTATTGCCGCAGAAGTAACTGCTATTTCAGTCGGATTGATGTATGATAAAAAGGGGGATGACCAAACCATCTTTTTCCAAAATTACGCCGATCAACATTGGTCACCCCTACGATATGCGAAATGGACAGTGACTAATGCCTCCAAAATTAATCCGGCTGTCGATCCATCAAAATATGCAGTAATAAATTCTAATAATTCAGTTAACTGGGCAGAGTTAAACAGACTTGAGAACGACATCAGTAATTACTATTCGCATCGATTGCCAAAATATGGCGATCAGCAGTATTATGAATTAATTGGCAAATATCCTCAATTTGTAATGGGCTGGGATGACTTCGGTGATGAAAATACTCCATTTGAGTACGATGTGGAGAGGAAAAACTTAACTGCCCGTTTTTATTACTATGCCAATGAAAGAGGCAAAGCTAATGATTATTACAATGTTGCCTCTAAAGCGGTATTAGTGGTTATGATTAATCATATAGCCAGCGCACTTGAAGCTGCCTGGGGAGCCGCAAGTTATAATAATTCATTAAAAGTATCCGCTGAACTTAAAAAAAATCAAATTGGGTTTAGGACAGAATACATTCCTCACTTAAATTTGCAGTACAATTTTTAGAAATTAATTATGCCAACACCTTTAGTTTTAATTGTAGGAAGACCCAACGTTGGGAAATCTACATTATTTAACCGTTTAACAAAAAGCAGCGATGCGATAGTTGATGATGTTAGCGGAGTTACACGCGATAGAAATTATGGCGATGTTGAATGGAGCGGTAAGTATTTTAGAGTAATTGATACTGGCGGGTATGTACCCGATACTCTAGACCAATTTGAAATAGCGATAAGAGAACAAATTGAACTTGCGCTGGACGAATGTGACGCAATTTTATTTGTTGTTGATAGCCGTGATGGGCTTACCCCTATAGATAGAGAAATTGCAGATATTTTACGTAAAGCTAATAAAATATCCTATCTGCTAGTCAACAAATCTGATACCCCCGAATTTGAGATGTTTAAATCGGAATTCTATTCACTTGGAATTAAAAAAGTTTTTGATGTTTCTGCTCTCAATGGTAGAAATCTTGGCGATCTGCTCGATGATCTTAATTCGGCACTTAAATTCCCGGATGAAAATGAAATTCCAGATGCACGGCTGCATTTATCGATTATAGGCAAACCAAATGTTGGAAAATCATCATTGGTAAATGCTCTTTTAGGGTACGATAGAAGCATAGTTACAAATATTCCCGGTACCACCCGCGATAGTATTGACAGCATTCTAAAGTATTATGGTGAAGAAATTATTTTAGTTGATACAGCAGGACTTCGACGGAAAACTAAAGTTAAAGAGAATATTGAATTCTTTTCGAATGTGAGAACCTACCGCGCATTGTGGAATTCGGATGTAGCTGTTCTGCTGCTCGATGCAAATCTTGGCCTGGAAAATCAAGATCAAAAAATAATTCAAGAAGCGGTCCGGAGAAGAAAAGGATTGATAATAGCCGTAAATAAATGGGATTTATTGGAAAAGGAAACAAATACCGCTAAAGAATATGAAGACAATGTGAAAATGCAGATTGGTACCCTTGATTACATCCCCTTCATTTTTATTTCCGCTCTAACTAAACAAAGAATTTTTAAGCTGATTGAACTTGCAAAAAAAGTTCACGAAGAACGCCATAAAAAAATACCAACAAGTGAACTAAACGATGTACTATTACCAGAAATTGCAAATACACCCCCGCCAGCTACACCAACCGGAAAAGAAGTTAAGATCAAATATGTTACCCAGGTGGGCGATCATTATCCAATCTTTCTATTTTTTGCGAATGAGCACCGTTTTATATCAGATCAATACCGTAGATTTTTGGAGCGTTTAATTAGAAAGAATTTTGGATTTGAAGGTGTACCCATGACAATCTCATTCAAGGAAAAATAGTTGTTGCATTAATATTAATTTAAGCTCTCCACTATCACTTCAAAATTTGATATATTTAGCTGCAAATTTAACATTGTAGCCAATGTACAAACCTAAAAACATAATAATAGTTGGTGGAAACGCTGCGGGTCCCGCCGCCGCCGCACAGGCAAAAAGAACTGCCCCCGATGCCAATGTAATTATGTTTGAGGCTTCCGAATTTATTTCAACCGGAACTTGTGAATTCCCCTATGTTATTTCGGGTGAGATTGCAGATTATAGTAAAATAGTTTTTTTTACCGCAGAGTCATTCGAAGCTCAAAAAAATGTAAAAGTATATCTCTCACATAAAGTTGAATTAATTGACCGAAAAAGGAAAATTATAAAAGTATTAGATTCTAAAAATCAGAAGTATCTCGAATTCCCATACGATTCATTAATCCTTTGCACCGGTTCGCGCGCCAAATCTATTCCGGCAATTACCTCTACTTATGAAAATGTATTTAAGCTAAAATCAGTAAATGATCTAATCTTGATTCAGAAATACTTTAAGAACAATGATGTTAAAAGAGTTTTAATAATTGGCTCCGGTTATATTGGTCTTGAAGTTGCTGATGCGCTAATTAATAAGAATATCTCAGTTGATATCGCAGAGATTGAAGATAATCCACTTCCGAAAGCAGAGCCAGAAATCAGATTAATGGTGAAGGAATTACTGCATAGTAAAAATATTAACTTCTATAGTTCAACTTCGATTCAGAAATATTCAGAGATTAATAATAAAATTGTATCGGTTAAGATTGATGGCTATAATATTGAGTATGATGCGATTTTTATATGCACCGGATTTGTACCAAACTCAGAGCTAGCCGCTGCCTCGAAACTTGAGCTTACTAATGGAGGTGCGATAAAAGTAAATAGGAAAATGCAAACCTCTGATCCGGCTATTTACGCTGCAGGGGATTGTGTAGAAGTGACCAATTACATCACCAATAAAAATCAGTATTTACCAATTGCCACCAATGCTTACGCAAATGGACATATTGCGGGCACAAACGCGGGAGGTGGAAATTCGTTTAGTTCACCCGTAGTGCCCAACTTGGCAGTATCTTTCTTGGGGAGGGTTTATTCTTTTGTTGGTATATGCTCAAATTCCGCACAGAGAAATAATTTTAGATTCCTCACAGTATCTGCAACTGCCCCAAATCTGGTTAAAGTAATGAAGAATTCTCAAATCGTTTTTGGTAAGGTTATTGTTGATCGCAATTCAAAACTTATTCTTGGAGCAAATTTTTTTGGCGGAAATGAAATTAGCGGCTACTCCGATTTGATATCTTCATTTATAAAGTTTAAAATTCCGGCTAAGGAATTGGCAAACGTAAATTTTAATTATACACCGCCAATTTCTCCGTTTATAAACATCTTAACAATACTCGGTAAAAAAATTAATAAGGAATTAGAATGAACAGTTTTATATTAGTTGATAACCCATTGGTTAAACGTGATATTACTATCTTGAGAAACAAAAGAACCGAATCAGCACAATTTAGAGAGGCATTGAAAAGAATTGCTTTTTCACTCGCTATTGAAATTTCAAAAAGTTTTACAGTCAAAAAGATGGAGGTACATACTCCTCTTGAATTGACTGATGGATATTATATCGACAAGCAAATTGTTTTAGTCCCAATATTGAGAGCAGGATTAAGTTTAGTTGATTCATTTATTGAGATGATTCCCGAAGCGAAAGTTGGACATATCGGTTTGCAAAGAGATGAAAAAACTTTACGTCCAATTGATTATTATTACAAAGCTCCGGCTTTGTTAAATAAATCAACAACAATACTATTAGACCCTATGCTGGCCACGGGTGGAAGTGCAGTTGCCTCCTTTAATTCATTAAAAGAAAAAGGAGCCAACGATTTAATTCTCGCTTGTTTAATAGCGGCTCCAGAAGGAATTGAAAAAATGAATCTTTATCATCCAGATATTCCAATCTATACAGCTGCTGTTGACCGGGAATTAAATCATAACGGTTATATATTGCCCGGTTTAGGTGATGCCGGTGATAGAACTTTTGGAACAATCTAAAATACAATCGTTGTTAAGGCAATGAAAAAGTGATGGATACCGCGATAACCATAAAACACGCTAAAATGCTAGAAATGCTTTTAGAAGCGTGCAGAGCCAATTTGCCGACTGTGAATGAAGAATTATTAAAAAAAGCATTCCATTTCAGCAGCGAATCTCATAAGAATGATTTTAGGGCTTCTGGGGAGCCATATTTTAATCATCCATTCGAAGTTGCGATGGTTGTTGCCCGCGAAATTCCTCTTGATGATATTTCTGTTGTAGCCGCACTTCTGCACGATGTGGTTGAGGATAGCGATATTAGTCTGGCTTTTCTTAATAAAGAATTCGGTAAAGAAACGGCAGAAATTGTTGACGGCGTAACAAAAATTGAGGGAGTATTTAAAGGTCAAGAAATTACTCAAGCCGAAAATTACCGTAAGTTATTGCTTTCGATGATTAAAGATGTGCGTGTAATACTCGTTAAGTTTGCCGATAGATTACACAATATGCGTACACTCGAATTTGTTCATCCGCAGAAACAAAGGCGCATTGCAAAAGAAACGTTAGAAATTTATGCCCCATTTGCTCATCGATTTGGATTAGGTGCAATTAAGTGGGAACTTGAAGATTTAGCTTTCAAGTACCTAAATAAAGAAGCCTACGACGATATAAAAAAAAGAATAAATGAAACAAGAAAGGATAGGGAATCATATCTAAATAAATTTTCTAAGCCTATTAAGGATAAACTTAATGAGTATATAATTAAGTATGAACTTGGGGGAAGACCAAAGCATCTTTATAGTGTTTATAGAAAAATGGTTGTTCAAAACCGTCCCTTTGAAGATATTTACGATTTATTAGCGATAAGAATTATAATAGATAATGATGACCCGAATTCATGTTATTATGTATTGGGAGTTGTAACTAATCTTTATAAACCAATACAAGAAAGATTTAAAGATTTTATTTCCATTCCTAAAAAGAACAATTACCAGTCAATACATACTACGGTAATTGGGCCTCAAGGTAAATTATTTGAAGTACAGATTAGAACTAGAAAAATGCATGAAATTGCTGAGCGGGGTGTTGCCGCGCACTGGAAGTATAAAGAGCACGCAACCACAAGTGACGCGGATTTGGAGGATTGGGTTAACTGGATTAGAGATGTTTTTGAAAATTCTACTAAAGATGAAGCTACCAAAGAGATACTTGCAAGTTTTAAACTCAATTTGTATCAGGATGAAATTTATGTTTTTACACCTAAAGGAGAATTGAAAAGATTACCAATCAATTCCACTCCGGTTGATTTTGCATTTGAAGTACACTCCAATGTCGGTTCACACTGCATAGGCGCAAAAGTGAATGGCAAAATTATGCCTTTAAATACTGTATTACATAGTGGAGATCAAGTTGAAATTATAACCTCTAAAAACCAGCATCCAAATAAAAGCTGGCTTCAATTTGTAACTACTCACAAAGCTAAGAGCAATATCAGAAAATATATAAACCGGGAAGAGGAAAAACTCATTGAATCCGGTAAAGATATTTGGGATAAAAAAATAAAAAAACACAAACTAAGTTTTAATTCTGAAGAGATTACCAAATTAGCGCGCAAACTCAAATTTGATAATCTGCGCCAATTTTATACCGCTATTGCTCTCGATAAAATAAATGTGGAAGAATTACTAAATCCCGAGGTCGAGACTGAGGATAAAAATAAAGATGATATCGGGTTCGATAAATTTGCAAATATTGCCCGTACCACTCTAGGCGATCTTGTAATCGAAGGGGATCATAAGGGATTTGCATATACTTATGCTAAATGCTGCAATCCAATTCCTGGTGATCAAATTGTAGGTTATGTAACAATTGGTGAGGGGATAAAAATTCACCGTAAAGATTGTGTAAATCTTATTAGCTTGGTAAAAAAAGGGGAGAGTAGGCTTGTGCCCGTCAGCTGGCCTAGAGATAACGGGGCTTATTTTATTGCGGGTTTGATTATTAAGGGAGAGGATATGCCGGGTATCTTGAAAGATATCTCAAACTCAATTACCTCATTCGCAAATACTAATATCAAATCAGTAAATATCTCTTCGAGTGAATCGATGTTTAAAGGAACAATAGCCGTTTATGTAAAAGATCTTGATCATCTGCAAAAGTTAATTGACCGGCTTAAGAAAAATAGGGGAATTTATTCTGTGGAGAGATTCGATGCCGAAGCCATCAGGGCAGAACAATTGTGATTGAAGAAAGAATTCTTGCAATTGATTTTGGAGAAAAACGTATTGGTATTGCAATAACCGATCCTCTAAAAATTTTTGCTTACCCATTAACTACACTTAATAATGATTCTAAATTAATGGATGCCCTAAAGGAGATAATTAATAAATATAGTGTCACTAAAATTATTCTGGGAATCCCTCTTCGCGAGGATGGATCGGAAACTGTAATTTCTAGAAAAGTGATGAATTTTAAATTGGATGTTGAAATGGAATTCAATATTGATATTGAACTGGTGGATGAGCGATATTCCTCTTCTATTGCAAAAGATAGAATTATTGAATCGGTGGTATCTAAAAAAAAGAGAAGAGATAAATCATTGCTGGATAAAAATGCCGCCGCTGTAATTCTCGAAGATTGGTTAAGAAGTCACTAAAATAATTATATAATGAATTCATTAGAAGATTCTATTGTCCATTCATTGGATGGAAACGATAACAAGGATATTTTTCCCTACCTTCCTTATATACTGCAAGATTTATGGGAGATGGGAGCATCGGTAAATAACATTCATACGCTAATTGAAAGGTATCAAAAGTATTTTACTGGAAAGCTAAAAATACTTGATCTGGGTTGTGGCAAGGGTGTTGTTTCTATTAAATCTGCCAAGAAGTTTGGAGCTAATTGTACTGGCGTTGATGGAATGAATGAATTTATTAATGAGGCTAAAGAAAAAGCAAAGGAGCACAAGGTTTCTGAATTATGCAGTTTTGAATTGGGCGATATCCGAAATTCTATCGTAAATTATAAAAATTTTGATTTTGTAATATTAGGTGCAGTCGGACCAATCTTTGGAAGTTACTCCTCCACATTGAGTGCAGTGAGTAAATGCTTACAACCGAATGGGCTATTAATACTTGATGATGGTTATTTAAATGATGAATCCAGTATTCCAAACCCAAATGTGCTAAAGCGGCATATGTTAATGGAACAAGCTACATCTACCGGATTAGTTTTACTCGATGAAATAATTAGCGGCACTGATGAAATAAAAGGTATTGATGAGGATATGTACAAAAAAATTAATGATCGTTGCAATGAATTGATGACAAAATATCCCGAAAAAGAAAAATTATTTAAAGGGTATTTAATGAGGCAGGAAGAGGAAAATCATGTATTAGAAAATGAAATTATAGGATCTACTATGATTTTCGGAAATAAAGACCATTGGCTCAATTTCAAAATAAGCTAAATTTGTTGCCAAAATAAGCCAAAAAAGGAAGTTTTGAAATTGACATTTTTTACTATATGAGCTATTTTGTTCACAAAATTAAATCAATAATGGGAGCAATCTTATGACACTTGATGCACTTGGAATGATTGAAACAAAAGGGTTAGTGGGAGCCATTGAAGCTGCAGATGCAATGGTTAAAGCCGCTAAAGTTGAACTAATTGGTAAAGAAACAATTGGTGGCGGTTATGTTACTGTTATGGTTCGTGGTGATGTTGGTGCTGTTAAAGCAGCTACCGATGCAGGCGCAGCCGCAGCTCAGCGAGTTGGTGAACTTGTTTCAGTTCATGTAATTCCAAGACCTCATACCGATGTTGAATTGATTCTTCCTAAAAGAGCTAAATAATAATATTTTATGCAATTAGCATTAGGATTAATTGAAACTAAGGGTTTAATAGGTGCTATTGAAGCCGCAGACGCAATGCTAAAAGCCGCTAACGTCAAATTAGTTAGTAAAGAAAAAATAACTGCCGCTTTAGTGACGATTAAAATTGTTGGTGAAGTTGCCGCTGTTAAATCTGCTGTGGATGCTGGAGCAGCTGCCGCTCAAAGAGTTGGACAACTAGTCGCGGTTCATGTTATCCCTAGACCTCATGAACAAATTGATAGTTTTATTTTAGATGCTCCCCTTATTGATGAGGAGAAAAAAATACCAAAACAACAAAAAGTAAAAACTACTTCCAAACCAACACCGCAAATTGGCATCAAGGAGGAAGAAAATTTATTTAATGTTGTTAAGGAAGAAACTATCGAAGAAGTTTTAGAGACTTCACCAGAGAATGCCGAGATTGAAATTCTTCCTGAAGTTGAGCAGGAAGAAGAGAAGCAAACTCCAATTTATAATCATTTGGAACAACTCAAAAAAGAAGCTCTTAGTGAAATAACAGATTATGCAGATAAAAACATCTCAAGTGAACTAGAGCTTGAAGAAATGAAAACAATGAATGTTCATCAACTTAGACATTTAGCGAGGGGATTTGCCGGATTTCCGATAAAGGGACGACAAATATCGAGAGCTAATAGAGATGAACTTTTAGCGTATTTTGAGAAATTAAAATAGTATTAACATTAGTCTAATTTTAGGAACTCCACAATTGTGGAGTTTTTTTATATTTGTGTATGAAATCAAAAGTCGTAACACTATCATTTATTATACTATTCTCTATCTTTCTATGGATATCAGTTTCCTTATCGGAAAATTTTATTGTTACAATCAAAGCTCCGATTAAAGTTACCGATTTACCAATAAATAATGGTGTTAGTAATATTTCC
This sequence comes from Melioribacteraceae bacterium, assembly GCA_019638015.1. NCBI lineage: Bacteria > Pseudomonadati > Ignavibacteriota > Ignavibacteria > Ignavibacteriales > Melioribacteraceae > Melioribacteraceae bacterium. Next base: position 1,615,156 of record JAHBUP010000001.1, read on the forward strand.
GCCGATGAAGTATTTATTCAGTTAAAAGGTAATGGATGGAATTTAGCAAAAATATTTCTTGGTACTCCGGAAGAATTTTCGATATCAGCCAGAAGAAAACTTGGTAAGCATCGCGAACAACTCCGAAGTTATGTTGAAGCCAATCAATGGATTACTTCATCATTTCAGGTGATAGAAATTTCTCCACCTTCAATTGAATTTTCTGTGGGCAAAATATTATCCAAAAAAGTAAAAATTGCTCCTATACTAAATTTGAATTATAAGGATGGATTTGGACTTGTTTCCAATTTAAAAATAAGTCCCGACTCTGTTGAAATTTATGGACCTGGAACTTTGCTTAAAAATATTGACAGCATTGTTACCGAGCCTCTTCAGCTTCAAAATATTTCGGAAAATATTAGGGATGAATTAAACCTTGTTGTACCCCAAGGAATTGAAATTAATAGAAGAACATGCGAGCTTCAGTTCGAAGTACAAAAAATTGTTGAGACGATGATTAATAATATTGTAATCGAATCACTAAATGTTCCGCAGTTAAAAGAAATGGATTTTTACCCTAATAAAATATCGGTAACGTTAAGGGGAGGAATTCAAAGACTTGGGAAAATTACTAGAGATAGTATTCGTGCTTACATTAATTATTGGGATGTTATTAATGACGATGGTAAATCGGTTAAACCCAAAATTGAAATTCCAAAATATACTTCTATACTTAACGTTGAACCTAAATACATAGAATTGATAATTAAACAATACTGATATGTTCATAACTTTTGAAGGTTTAGATTTTTGCGGCAAATCCACTCAAGTAAAATTGCTTGAGAACTATTTGAATGAAAATAATATTCAGCTAAAACTAATTAGAGAACCGGGAGGCACGTCAATTTCGGAAAAAGTTAGAGATATTTTACTTGATAAAAAAAACTCCGAGATGACGATAGAGACAGAACTAATTTTATTTGCCGCTAGCCGATCTCAACTTGTTAATCAAGTAATTCTTCCGGCTTTGAATAAAGATATATTCGTTATATCAGACCGATTCCACGATTCATCGATTGCTTATCAAGCATTTGGGAGAGGTATTGATCTCGATTTTGTGGTTAATCTGCAAAATTTTGTGATAGGTAAAGCAATCCCGGATATTACTTTCTACCTTGACATTACTGTTGAAGAAATGTTATTAAGGAAGAAAGCTTTTAAACAGATTGACCGAATTGAATCTTCGGAAAATGATTTTTATAAAAAGGTGCGAGAAGGTTATTTGTATCTCTCAGAGAAACACAACCGCTTTCGAAAGATTGATGGTACTTTACCGATTGAAGAAATACATTCATTAATAGTAAATGAAATTAAGTCTGCCAAGAAAGGCTAAAATGAATAGAAGAATAAAAATTTTAACATTGGGATTATCATTCCTACTATTTTCAGCTTTCCTCACCCGTGATAATGATCTCTATTTTGAAATTAATAAAGGCATCGACATATTCGGGCGTGTTTATAAAGAGGTGGCGTTAAATTATGTTGACCAGGTTAATCCGCAGGATTTTATGATTTCCGGAATAGAAGGAATGCTCTCATCTTTAGACCCCTATACAAATTTTATTGATGCTTATGAACAGAAGGATATTGATATTGTTACAAAAGGAAAGTATGGAGGAATTGGCGCAACTGTTGGATTGAGAGAAAATGAAATTACAATCGTTGATCTTATTGAGGGCTATTCTGCACAACGACAAGGATTGCGGATTGGAGATGTAATTGAGAAAATTGATAGTGTTGAAGTGAATAAAGATAATTATGATAGATTGAGCGAATTTTTGAAAGGGGACCCTGGTACTTCGGTTAAGTTATTAGTCAAACGGGCACAAGTCGATGATAAACTGAAATTTGAATTGGTTCGTGAAGAAGTAGAAATAAAAAATATTACCTTTTATGGTTTCATACCCCATGAAGGTAATACGGCTTATGTTAAATTAAGCAGTTTTACGAGGAGTGCCGGCGATGAATTAAAAAATGCCATAATTGAACTTAGAAAACAAAAAGAAATAAAAAATTTCATACTCGATCTTCGTGGAAATCCGGGCGGACTGCTCGATGCGGCAATTGATGTTAGTGAAAAATTTCTTGAAAAGGGGGAATTAGTTGTAAGTGTGATGGGAAGAGATTCTTTATCTAAAAAAAATTACTTTGCGGCAGAAGAGCCATTAATTAATAATATACCTGTTATTGTATTAATTGATGGCGGTACCGCAAGCGCATCGGAAATTGTTAGCGGCGCACTGCAAGATCACGATAGGGCACTAATTATTGGGGAGAATTCATTTGGAAAAGGGTTGGTACAGACTGTAATTCCTCTTTCACATAATACTTCACTAAAGATTACTACTGCGCGTTATTTCACACCGAGCGGAAGATCGATTCAGAAAATTGATTATTCTAAAAGTAAAGTTTTAGAAGTCGGTGCATCAATTAACAAAGCAAATTTTCTTACGGACAATAAAAGGGTAGTATTCTCTGCAGGAGGAGTTACTCCCGATTCTGTTGTTGTATTTCGAACTGATTCCCCTTTGATGGATCAATTATTGGCTCAAGGAATGTTTTTTAAGTATGCTACTAACTTTTATAATTCGAATCCGGGTAATAATTTTGATAAGATTAAAGATGATGTACTACTAAAACAATTTGTTACTTTTCTTGAACAAAAGGGTTTTGATTATTCAAGCAAAAGTGACAAACTGATTACTCAGTTAATTGAGAATTCAAAAGAGGAACCATTAGATGAAAAATTAGTTGAGCTTCTTAAAAAGCAGAAGGGTAATAGTTCAGCTAATATTAATAAGGAAATTGAAAAATATAAAATTGAGTTTATAGGTGAATTGCGCTCAGAGTTAAAAGCAAGAACAAATGGAAGAATAGGAAGGTTGAGTGAATCATTAAAAACAGACCGGCAATTTTTAACTGCGGTTTCAATTTTAAATAATAATTTACATAAACAGTTACTTCAAAATAAATAATAATCCAGTGCCGACTTATGATTAAAAACCTCAAAGTTATTGTATATCGAAATCCAAAAATGACAACATGCCCCAGTTGTAAAGAATTTGGGACGCTCCAGAGATCCAGAGCTAAATCAATGTTTGAGCAGATTATTAAAAAAATATCCTTCTTCAAATATTACAGATGTACCAAATGCGGCTGGCGCGGGTCAATGTCATATCTAATTTTTACAAAAGCTTCTCTAAAAACTTTGATTTTTTATTTATTTCTGGCGCTGTTGGCGGCTTATATTATTAGAATTGTGCTTGTGCGATTTGTAGGGTAATAATTGGTTGGTTATTCGAATGTAATTCTATTCTCAAGCTCCGATAAATAAGTAATCTTAAATTTTCCCTTGTTTTTAACTAGCCAGCTTAAAGTAATTTTAAGACGCTCCAAATCTTTTTCACTCAATTCAATTTTGTTTTGAATATTCCCATCGAAGTAATCATTGAGTGCTTGTTCGAAACTCAATCCTTGCTTGTCCCAATCCTCTTTAATTAATACTTTTCCATTAATTAACAAGAAGAAATCCTTCGTTGTTGATGATTGAATTTCAACTAGCGCTTTCGCGTTGTTTACAGGTTCGGATAGTATAGACGATTTATGCAGTTGATTCAATATATCCTGAACAATATCTCTAATCTGAGCGGCTTCTTCATATTTTTTTTGCTCACTAAGTGCTTTCATATGATCCAATAATCTGTTCACCGCCGATTGATTTTTCCCGCTTAAAAATTCATTAACTCTCTCCAATTCCTCCATGTAAATCAATTTAGGAATTTCGATACAGGGTGCGTAGCATCTATTAATATCGGCGAGATAACATTTACGTTTTTTTGATAATTCTTTATCGCTGCATTCTCTCAATAAAAATGTTCTGTCGATTATATCTTTTATTTTTGCGGCTATTTCTCTATTGGGGTATGGTCCAAAAAAGTTGCTACCATCAAACTCAATATTTGAAACTACAATTGGTTTGGGGTAAGGATCGTCAAATGGAATCTTTATAAAATAATTACGAGGATATTTTTTTTGTAATGAGTTTTGTTTCGGGTCATGAACTTTTATCAACTCAGTTTCCAACAAAAGAGCCGATAATTCACTTTTAGTTTTTTGAAATGAAAATGAGGAAGATTTCCTAACAATATCTTTTGCTTTTCTTATCGCATTGCTCGAAAAGTAGTTTTTTACCCTTTCCTTTAATGATTTTGCTTTACCAACATATATTATGTTGTTCTTGGAATCCTTAAAGAAATATACGCCGGGACTTGCCGGTAACTCAACAATATCTTTTAGCAAATTTTTCTTTATTACAACAAAAGGGTTTTTATTAGAAGGGGCATTTTGAAATGCAATCAAATCGGTGACAGTTTCAACGTCAAACTTTTCCCGAATAAGTGGAAACATTTTCAGCAGTATTTTTGCAGTAGCCGATGCGTCTCCCAAGCCGGTATGCACATTTCTATGCCTAATCTTTAAATATTTACTCAAATTCCCCAATGATTTGCTTCCAAGTTCCGGGTATATTCTTCTGGCAATTTTAAGTGTGCAGATAGAAGGATTTCTAGGCATTTCGGTTTCAATTCTCAAACATTCTTGCTTTAAAAAGCCAAGATCAAAATTAAGATTATGAGCGGCTAATACCGAGTCACCAACAAACTCATTGATTTTTGGAAATATTTCTTCAAAATAGGGTGCGTTTTCAACGTCATGATTTGTTATTCCGGTAAGCTTGGTTATAAAATAGGGTATTGGGCGTCCCGGGTTAATGTATGAACTGAAAGTTTCTTTTATTTTTCCTTTTTTAATTTTGGCTATTCCGATTTCAATTACTCGCTCAGAGTAGGCAGAGGTACCGGTAGTCTCAAAATCAAATACAGAGTATTCGGCATCTTCAAAATTTATTTCTTTCAAATTATAGTTCATAAACCATCATTTCTGTGTAGGAAAAATACTTATTTCCTCAATTTAGTTTAGGCAAATCTTCGATATTCCCCCGAATTTAATATATTTCGGGAAAGGAAAATAAAAATGAATATAAACATACTGTTTGTTGGGGATATTGTTGGTGAACCCGGGATGAATATTGTAAGCATGTGGCTCCCCAATCTTCAAAAAAAATACCGTACCGATGTAATAATTGCCAATGGTGAAAATGCTTCCGACGGCAAAGGTTGTACTGAAAAGGAATCGAAGGCTTTATTCGATCTGGGGGTCAACGTAATTACTGGTGGAAATCATACATGGGATAAACATCAGTCTCAGGATCTATTGAAAAAAGATACTCGAGTAATAAGACCACTGAACTACCCGAAAGGAACACATGGCAACGGCTATTTTATTGTGAATTCTCCTAAAGGAAAAGTGGCTGTTCTCAATTTGCAGGGAAGATCATTTATGAGCCCGATCGATTGTCCTTTCAGATCGGCTGAGTGGGTATTAGCCAAAATTAGACAGGAAACTAAAAATATTATTATAGATTTTCATGCTGAAGCAACTGCTGAAAAACTTGCACTCGCAAATTTTTTGGATGGGAAAGTCTCGGCGGTAATTGGTACTCACACTCATATTCAAACGGCTGATGAAAGAATTTTTGCCAACGGGACCGGTTATATCACTGATTGTGGAATGACAGGTCCTTACGATTCGGTTATAGGAATGAAGACAGACGCGGCAATCAACCGGTTCTTATATCAAACTCCCCAAAAATATCAGACGGCGACTGATAATGTGCATCTAACTGCTCTGTTTTTGAAGATAGATGGAGACACTGGGAAGACCATTGAAATAGAGAGAATATTTTTACCGGAATTTGATAAAAAAGTTGAGAGTGAAACCTCAGCATAAATTATTATTATTATGAGTAACAAGTTAAAGGTGATAGATGGTTTTAATTGATGGCAAAAAATGCTCTTCAGAAATTAGAAGTGAATTAAAAGAAAAGGTAAACTGGCTTAAAACTATGGCATTACCTGTCCCAGGATTGGTTGTAATTATAGTTGGTGAAAATCCGGCATCTCAAGTATATGTTTCATCAAAGGGAAAAGCATGTAACGAAATTGGGATGAACTCGAAAATTGAAAAGTTACCAGAATCGATTGATGAAAAAGTGTTACTTGATCTTATCCAACAATATAATGATGATGATAATTTTCATGGAATTTTAGTTCAATTGCCACTCCCAAAACATATTGATGAAGAAAAAGTAATCCAGCAAATCTCCCCTAAAAAAGATGTAGATGGATTCCATCCCCTCAATGTTGGGAATTTGATGATTGGAAAAAGTACTTTTTTCCCCTGCACACCCAATGGGATTGTGGAGTTATTGAAGAAGTATAAAATCCCAACAAGCGGTAAGCATGTTGTGGTTGTAGGAAGAAGTAATATTGTTGGTAAACCTGTGGCAAATATGCTTGTTCAAAAAAAAGAAGGAGCTAATGCGGTTGTTACTATTTGTCATTCTGCCGCACCGGATTTGTCTCACTTTACTAAACAAGCTGATATATTGATAGCAGCAATTGGTAAGGCAAATTTTATTACCGCTGATATGATTAAAGAGGGAGCCGTAATAATTGATGTCGGAATCAATAGAATTGATGACTCAAGTTCACCAAAGGGATATAAAATTGTTGGTGATGTAGATTTCGATAGTGTTGCTGAAAAATCCTCCTTTATAACTCCGGTTCCGGGCGGTGTTGGACCAATGACGATTGCAATGCTTTTGCAAAATACTTTTTTGGCTTATCTTAAAATTACAAATCAAAAAATGGTATAAAATGGATTCCTCATTAATTGAAAAAGTAGTATCTCAAGTTTTAATTGAAAAATCACTCCAGGATTTTTATTGCCACGGTGGAACTTGCGCAGGTTGGGAAAGAAATATAGTCGATCAACCTCACGCAGTGAAGACTATAATTAATAATGGGGCAGATAGAATTGCAGCGGGGATTGGAGTAGGGAAAGAACTAGCAGATAAAACTGTAGCTAGAATGATTGACCACACTCTGCTTAAACCTGATGCTACTATTGATGAAATTAAAACATTATGTAGTGAGGCTAAGGAGTATAATTTTGCATCTGTATGTGTAAATCCTACCCACGTTAATTTGTGTTATGAACTTTTAAAGAATACACCGGTTAAGGTATGTACGGTAATTGGATTTCCTCTTGGAGCTAATACTACTGAAATAAAAAGGGCAGAAGCGGAACTGGCTCTTAAAAATGGCGCCCAGGAAATTGATATGGTAATTAATGTTGGAATGCTTAAAAGCAAAAATTATGAATATGTGTTTAATGATATAAATCAAGTGGTTCTTGCCGCTAAAAGATTTAAAGCAATCTGTAAAGTAATAATTGAAACAGCATTATTGAGTGATGAAGAAAAAGTTAAAGCTTGCGTGTTGAGTAAAGAAGCCAAAGCCGATTTCGTTAAAACCTCCACCGGTTTTAGCAAAGGGGGTGCAACTGCCGGGGATGTTGCCCTCATGAGGTATGTTGTGGGCTCTAGTGTTGGAGTTAAGGCATCGGGCGGAATTAGAACCGCGGAAGATGTAAAACTTATGATTGAAAGTGGCGCCGATCGTATTGGAGCAAGTGCAAGCGTTAAAATTGTTACAAATCAAGCTGCATCAGGCTCGGGTTATTAAAAGCAGCCGAATCTCAGATTCTTATTCTTATCATTATTAAAAACAAAAATGGTACTGGACTTAAATATTATTAAAGATGATGATGGATTTAACGCGGAAGTCCCCTCAATTAAAGGTTGTGAATGCTGGGCTAATAATGAGGATGAGGCAATTGTTAAAGCTGTTGAACTTGTAAAGTATTATTTAAAATTACCTGATTCTAATAAAGTTAACGTTGATATTGCCCGAAGAATCGATAATAAAAAAATATTTAAGCTCATATTCGACAAGTAAGATGAGAAAATTTAAAACCGAAGCAAGATTAAAAAAAATAACTGATGCGGCAATCGCAAGACAATTTTCACTAAAAGTTGTTCTTGAAAACATTCATGATCTTCACAATGTTAGCGCGATATTCAGAAGTTGTGATGCCGTGGGAGTCCCATTAGTCTCTCTTTTATATACTTTCGAAAAATTTCCAAAAATTAATCGTATCTCTTCAGCCTCTGCAAATAAATGGGTTGATGTGGAAAAATTTGATAATACAGCAAATTGCATCCAGAACCTTAAGCAGGATGGATATACTGTATTCGCAAGTATGCTCGATAAAAATTCAGTTGATCTATATGACATCGATTTTACTAAAAAAATAGCAATCATCTTGGGGAATGAACACCGAGGGGTTTCAGAGGAAGTTGCAAAATTGGCCGATAGCACTTACTATATCCCAATGAAAGGAATGATTCAGAGCCTAAATGTTTCGGTAGCAGCTGCTGTTACATTATATGAAGCTTATCGTCAACGATTTCAAAAAGGGATGTACAATCAATCTCAATTGGATGAGGATGAACTAAATTTACTAATCGATAAATGGTGCAGTAAATGAGTCAACATTTCAAGAGAATCGAAAAAATTAAGGGAGCTCTTAATTTAGGCGGTGATAAATCAATTTCTCACCGCGCAGTTATGTTTGCGTCAATGGCTGAGGGAGAATCAACAATTCTTAATTGTTCATCTTCTTTAGATGTCTGGTCAACTGTTTCATGCTTCCGATCGCTTGGTTGTAAGATTGATGGCGACACGAATCAACTAAAAATAATCGGCAGGGGATTTAAAGGTTTTAAATCACCGTCACACCCCTTGGATTGCGGCAATTCCGGCACAACCGCAAGATTGATTAGTGGAATATTGTGTGCGCAAAATTTTGAAACAACTTTGATTGGTGATGAATCTTTATCAAAAAGACCAATGAAGAGAGTGATTGAACCACTTTCAAAATTAGGAGCGAAGTTTAGACCATCTGAGGTTGGAACTCTTCCATTAGAAATTTTACCCGTCGATTCATTAATCCCAATTAATTATGAAATGAGTGTCGCAAGTGCCCAGGTTAAGAGTGCTATCATACTTGCGGGTATTCACCTAAATGAGGTATCAACAATTATTGAGCACGAAATAACCAGAAACCATACTGAAAAACTTTTAAGTATAGTGACGGAAAAAACGGGGGATTCTACTAAATTATTTTTCTCGAGAAAGAATTATCCGCAAAAGTTCGAATTAACCGTTCCTTCCGATATTTCGAGTGCCTCTTTTTTTATTGTCCTTGCCCTTTTAAGTAAAGAATCTGTAGTGACAATAAAAAATGTTTCATTGAACGAAACAAGAACCGGAATAATTGATATTCTCAAAAAAATGAATGGAGATATCACTATTCAGAATTCAAAAACAGAATTGGGGGAAACTTATGGGGATCTAATAGTTAGGTCTAGTAATTTGGTTAACACAGAAATACCTATTAGCATTATTGCAAATATTATCGATGAGATACCTATTTTATCCATTGCTGGACTATTCGCGAAAGGTGATTTTAAAATTCAAGGTGCAAAAGAATTAAGGGTGAAGGAATCAGACCGTATAACTGCTCTATGTCATAATTTTAAAATTGCAGGCTTGAGTGTTAATGAATTTGAGGATGGTTTTGAAATTAGCGGGGAGCCTAATAATTCAGTTAATACTTTTGAAAGTTTCGGAGACCACCGGATTGCAATGTCTTTCGCTGTATTCAGTATGCTTCACAAAGAAGGGGGATTAGTAAATAATTTTGAATGTGCCGCTATTTCTAATCCAAATTTTGTTAAGCAAATTGCTGAACTAACTGCTTAAATTTATTCCAGGTTTATTATTTGATGTTCGAAGATGTTAATCTCTAATTTTTCGAAAATTAGTTTTACAAAATCCAACCCATATTTATTGCAGAAATAAATAAAATTTAACTCCCTCTCTTGCAGTATTCCATTCGGGAACAACACATTTCTAACCTTGCTGAGTTGACGTAAAGTTGTTTCATATTTTCTTTTATGTGCGTCAAGCGATTTTTGCTCAAGCATATCAACCGATTGATCAATTTTTTGTTTCGTCTTTTCAACCAAATCGATTAGAGTTTTCTCAGTTCTAATCAATTTTGTGCCTAATTCCTCGAATGTTTCAGAAATCTTTGCTCTGCTCACATTGAACAATTCAGAAATATTCTGGTCTGAATTCGATGCTAATATTTTATTGATGAGCTCATTCTCATCAAGAATTATATCTGTAAATGATAGATCAAATTTTTCCAAAATACCTTGCACGCCTCTCTCTACTATTGTTGCCGATGCTCGTGGATAGATAATAGGCATCTGAATATCATAATATTTGTAAAGAGGGGAAACTTGAGCAAAATAACTAATCTCCCCAGGCCCGGCAATATAAAATGCTGTATTGAATAAATAATCTTGGCAAACAGGGCGTAGTAAAACATTGGGGCTGAAATTTTCTGGATTGGATTCGAGAACTGCAAATAATTCCTCTTTTGAAAATCTTTTTCTCTTTCCTTTTAGCTTAAAATCGTCCTCCCCTGGTTCAAGAGAAATTCTTTCATTATTTAAGAGATAAAATAGATTAATTGCCTTTACTTTAACCTGTGCATGATAAATTTCTTCAAGCTCTGCACTGCGCTCAACCAGTGTTTTAGAGTTGTCATCAAAATTTATTAGTTCGTCTTTAAAAATTGGCTTTAATAATTCTTTAACTAATGGATCGTTTGGATTACAAACCACAAGCCCGTGTTTATCAAAAAAGTAGATTAATAAATCTCTGAATGATTCTAAAAATGTTTTACCAGGTTTATAAAAGTCTTCAAGAAGTTCAATAATCTGTTGTTTAAATTCAGTACCTCGGAGTTCATTTTTAAGTGATTCAAAAACTTTTATAAGATTATCATTGAACTTTAGAGCAGCAATGGACCCTCTATTTATTTCTTCTTCCAGCCCATCTTCGTAGCTAAGTTTTACAAGGTTATTTTCATTATTCAAAATATTTAATGACTTTACTTCTTCAAAATCATGGTCATCCCCCTCGAGCCAAAATACAGGTACAAAATTGTAATTCGGATAACTATCTTTTAACTGGCTGCACAATTTTATTGCAGTAATGGTTTTATAGAAAGTATAGAGCGGACCTCCAAATAATCCAAGCTGTTGACCGGTAACCACTGTAATAGTATTTGGATCAGCTAATGAATTTATATTGTCAATTGTAATTGAAGAAATGTTCAAATTTTTGTACTGTAATTTCAATATATCAATTAATGTAGTTCTATTGCTAATTGGTCGGGCGGCTAGATTATTAAAAAGTTGGGGATAAATATCGGGATTTCTAAAATTACCCGAATAATATCGTTCAACGTTTTCATACTCATGTAAGTAGTCGAGAAATAAATTTTCATGTGCCGGCAAATCTGAAAAGTTTATATACATTGGTTATTCCATTTGTATTAAAATTATTATTTTACCGATGCAAGAATCGGCGCAAATATCATATATTAACTATACTCAATTTAGTAAAAATTAGTTTCTCAATTAAATTTTGAACAACCTGAACGGAAAATTACCATGAATAACAAATTCACAGTTACAATTGACCTTGGCGGTACTAAAGTTCTTTCTGCTTTATTAAATTCTCAAAATGAAATAGTAGGGCGGGTTAAAATTGCTACCGATATCAAGCGTGGAGCCGATTTTTTAGTTGATAATATTGGTGAATCTGTACGTCAGCTTATTCAAGAAAATAGTATTAAGGAGAATGATATTAGAGCCGTAAGTATGGGAGTTCCGGGTACAGTAAATCCCTTCACCGGACTAATAGGTAACGCACCAAATTTGGGGATTAGCAATTATAATATTAAAGATGCATTAAAAAGGCATTTCACTGCTCCGGTACTGATTGAAAATGATGTGAATCTTGCAGGGTTAGGAATCCAAAAATTTGAAATGGAAAAAGATGTAAAGAATATGATTGTTGTATTTATTGGTACTGGTATTGGCAGCGCTTTATTTTTTGACGGAAAATTATATAGAGGTTCCTCCTTTTTTGCGGGAGAAATTGGACACATGCTAGTGGACTCCAATGGAGGATTTCTTAAAAAGAAAAAAAGTTCTACATTCGAAAATGCTGCCAGCAGAACTGCAATTGTAAGAAAAATTAAAAAGGATTTGGCAAAGGATAAACCTAGTATTTTAAATGAATACAGTTCTCCAAATAAGGCTTTAAAGAGTAGAGCACTTTCTGAGGCAATCGAGAAGAAAGACCCTCTCGCAGTAAAACATATCGGTAAAGCTGCACGAACAATAGGTACAGTGCTTGGTAGCATAACAACTCTTTTAAACATCGATACAATTGTTTTAGGCGGGGGAGTAATAGAAGCTATGGAAAAGTTTATGGTACCAAGAATTACGGAAGCATATAATGAATCTGTTCTGCCTGAACCGGGAAAAGATGTGAAGATAATTGCCACTAAATTAGGTGATGATGCTGCACTTTATGGCGGTATTGCTTTAGCTGATGAGTTTTTGGTTTAAATAACTGATTGCTCTGCTTCTTCAATTTTTAAACTGATCTCACTCCATTTATCGTACTTGAGTTCAAGTTCTTTTTTACAAGTATCATATTCGAAATTTTTATCTTTTGCTAGTTGAGGTGAAGTAAAAGTTTTAGGATCGGCAAGCTCTACCTCTAACTGTGTAATTCGCAATTCTAATTCTTTAATTTTTCCTTCAATAATTTCCAAATCCTTTTTTAATCCTTTCGTCAGGTTATATCGCTTTTGCCGTAATTCCGCTTCAGTTCTCTTTAATTCTTTACGGTTAATTTTCTCCGGATCATTATCACTTTTTTGAACTGCATCCAATGAATCAGTTTCTTCTCTTTTGAAAAGATAATAATCAATTCCACCGATAAATAATTTGGCTCTATTATCTCTTATCTCCAGTACTTTTGAGATAATCGGTTTCAAAAAATCAATATCATGCGAAACAATAAGTAATGTTCCAGAGAATTCTATAAGCGCGTGCTGTAAAATTTCCTTTGAATAATAATCCAGGTGATTGGTGGGCTCATCTAATATTATAAAATTACTTTTAGTGATTAGTAATCTTGAAAGCGCAACTCTACTTTTTTCACCTCCAGAAAGTACTTTAATCTTTTTAAATACATCATCTCCTGAAAAAAGAAATGAACCGAGTATTGTTCGAATTTGTCCAATGCTTAAATCGGCACCTACAGAGTCAAGCGAATCTAGCAAATCATCTTCGGGATTTAACGACTCAATAACTTCCTGTTCAAAATAGGAAAGAACCGTGTTTGGCGATACAATTATTTCTCCAGATGATTGATTTATTTTACCCGCAATTATTTTTGCCAATGTTGTTTTACCAGCCCCATTGGGCCCTACGATTGCGACTTTATCCCCTCGCTCAAAAGTGAGATCAATGTTTTCGAATACCTTTAAATCTCCATAATACTTCGACACATTTTTCAGTTCAACTGGTACTATTCCGCTTTTTGGTGGGTCTGGAAATTTTATTTCAATTCTTTTCTCTTCGTCGGCAATTTCCACCGATTCCATCTTTTCAATTTGTTTAACTCTGCTTTGAACCTGCTTTGCTTTTGAGGATTTATAGCGAAATCTTTCAATGAAACGTTCGGTTTCTTTTCTTTTTTTATCTAGATTTTTTTGAAGTGCTCTGAGTTGAGTATCTCTTTCTTCTTTATATTTTAAATAAGCATCATAATTACCGGGAAAGAAGTTGATTGATTTATCAAATATTTCTAAAGTTTTATTAGTAATCGCGTTTATAAAATGCCGATCGTGCGATACGATAATTAAAGCGCCTTTAAAGTTCACTAAATAATTCTCAAGCCATCTTAATGTATCAATATCGAGGTGATTTGTAGGTTCATCCATAATAATTAAATCATTTTCGGCTAATAGAATCTTGGCTAGTTGAATCCTCATTTGCCAGCCGCCCGAAAATTCTTCGGTCAACCTATTAAAATCTTTTTCTCTAAATCCTAATCCTTCTAGCACTTTTTCAATCTTAAAATCAGTCGAATAAAAATCAACAGCCTCTTTCTTCTCATGAATTTCACCAAGTTTTTCAAGCAATTCATCTCTATCGGCATCATTTAATTGTGGGGCCTCAAGGGAATTAAGAATTACTTTTTCAGTTTCTATTAAAACGGTGATATCGGGCAGCGATTGTTTAACTTCATCGAAAAGAGTTTTACCCTTAAATGCGATCAGTTCCTGGGGGAGATAACCGATGCGAATTCCACGTTGAGTATTTATTTCGCCGGTTTCCCGCTGTTCAAGTTTTGTTAATATTTTAAGAAAAGTGGATTTGCCCGTACCATTAGAACCAACTAATGAAATCTTGTCATGCTTTGAGATTCTTAAATTTACATTCTCAAATAAATTATCTCCGGTGAATTGTACCGACAAGTTTTTTATATCAATCATTTATCAGCATCACTATTTTCGAATTACTGCAACTTTAGCGGTTGCCACACTATTTGCTTCTTTATCATGGATGACGAAAATATATATACCTGTATTTACATAATTGCCATCATTGTCTTTCACATCCCAAGTCGCTACTCGTCCGCCGGGCGTTAAGAGACTTCGAATTAATTTTCCGGTGACATCAAGTACTTTTATTTCTGAATCTCTAATTAATCCATCGATTGTTATAATTGAATTCGATCCATTAATCATGAATGGATTAGGGTAAACATTAATTTCACCAAAACTCTCCTTGGGTTCAATAAAAGTTGTTGAGAGGAGGGCAACACCATAATCTGTACCGATATAAACAAGTCCGTTTGCAGGATTGATAGCTAAACTTTTTATTTCATTGTTTGGGATTGGACTGTTAGATGAATTAAAAGATTTTAATACCTGGGTTCCATCTGATGATAATAGAAAAAGTCCATCTTTTGTCCCAACCCATTTTTGATCAACAGGATCAACTGCAATGCATGTAACAGATTGATTTCTCATTGATAATACAGTACTTCCGGGGGTTTTAAGGTTTGGTCTTTTTGTGTCGAAGATTATATTTATTCCTGCGCTTGTTCCAACCCATAAATATCCTCTTCGATCTATTGCCAAGCTAGTTGGAACATCACTTGCCAAACCATCATTACGACTAATGTACCCTCTAGTATCATCATTTAAATTTGAGGGGGTATTATTCTCATTAAAATAATAAAGTCCCGCGTCTCCAACAGTAACTGTAAACCATTTTGTATCGTTATTATCGATAACCAATTTATCAACTAAATCAAATTCATTGATTAGCGGAGCGGAAAATCCAAAATGGAAAAACTGTTTATCTTTTGTCATCATTGTTAAAGGTCTTTGGGCGCCACTTTGCAGATTTGTAACCCAGAGATTTCCTTTTGAATCTTTTTTTGCGTCAGTTATTACAATAAACTTTTGATCTTTTGGAATTCCAACCATTCCAGAATTATTCCATGTATAATTCTCAACTTTACCATTTTTTAGTATGGCGAACCCTTGTCCCCAATTTGTCATAATTACTGAACTGTCTTTTGCGGCATAAACATTATAAAAATCATTCGTAATAAATTGAGGAGTATTTGAAATATCATATACGCTCCAGGTGTCTCCATCAAATTCCAGAACACCAACGCCACGCGCATCCTTTCCGGTGGCGGCATACAATTTACCCTCCGGTGATATTGACATATTCAGAAATGAATTTGTGGCGGGGGAGTTTGGTTTATAAAAAACTGGCTGACTTCCGGTCAATTTCAATATTCCATTTGTGGTACCTAAGTGAACTTGATTTTCAATTATTGCTAATGTATTGAAAGCTAATGCATAATTTTCATAAAGTACTGATGAGGTAGAACCATCATATTTGAACAGAATATTTGACGTAATAGCATAAATATTTTCCCCTTGAACTACAGCATCAATTAAATCTCTTGTATCAAATAAAAACTTTTGCCAACGGTTATCAGTCAATACGAAGATCCCATTAGAAGTTACGGCATACATTTTCGATTTATATTCAAAAACTTTTTTTACTGAGTTTGCTGCTATATCAGAGTTCAGTCGAAAGTTGCCCCATGATTCTGGTGCCGAAAGATTTGTTGCCCCCGGTTTTTGAACCGCAATCCCATTTTCAGTTACCACATAAATTAGTGTGGATTTGTAAGAATTATAAACGCTTCCTTCAGCTGAAAAACTTCCTAGTTTTAAAAATGTATCCATAAATACCAATGATTTCGCATTGATTAACGAAAGTCCAAAAGAAGAACTAACTAATACTGTATCCCCTTTAATAAAAATGTGGTTAATTTGTTTTTGATTTTTATCAGTTTTTGCGATATCGATTATCCGCTGAATTGAGCCATCTTTGGGATTATAAATATTAATAAAGCCATCTGTAGATCCAAACCAGTAACGGCCTTGAGAATCGATATTTCCAGCGGTATAATTTTGACTGCTCAGTCCACTAGCTTTCGAAAGATTTTTATAGGCATCTTCCGCTTTATTATAGAAGAAAACTCCTCCACTTGCGGCTCCCGCAAACCCATTCTCCGCGGGCAATAATGCATTCACATTTTTCAGATCGGCATGCACATTCCATACATTAAAATTTTGTGCGATTGATTTTTCTGCTAATAAAAACACAATTAACAGATAAAATATGTTACGCATTCAAACCTCATTTATAATATTGGTTATGTAAAACTAATCTTTTTGAGTTGCCTAAAAAGTACAAAAAAAAAGCCGGAAAATCGGTGAGTTAATTATTTTTTCTTTGAAGCATTTTCTTCATAGCGTCAAAGTAACTCTGATCTATTGTATATTTACCGAAATTATAATCGTCATTCTTTTTCCCACCATGAAAATCGGAACCTCCACATGCAAGCAAACAATATTGGTCAACAATCCCTTTATAAAAACGGGTTTGGGATTCGCTGTGACTCGGATGAATTATCTCAATGCCATCAATACCTGCTTTAATTAAACTAGAAATAATATTCTCTTTCATATTTCCGGGATGCGCAATAAAAGAAAGCCCGCCAGCGTCCGAAATTAATTTTAAAGCACTATGTGGTGAAACATGTATTTTTCTCTCGAAAGCCGGGCCGTAATCTCCAATGTATTTATCGAATGCTTCTTGATAATTCTTTGTAAGTCCTAAATCAACCATTGCATAGGCTATGTGAGGTCGCCCCACCGATGAACTTTTAGCCTTCTCCATAACATCGTCAATCGAAATATTCATCCCCAGATTTCTCAATTTTTGAACAATACGTCTTGCCCTATGAAATCGCTCCTGCCTAAAAAAACTTAAGTACTTTTGAAGTTCTTCGTTATTAGGATCAACAAAATAAGCAAGTAGATGAATCTCTTTATCATCCAAATCAGTGCTCAATTCAAGCCCCGGAATTACTTCCACTCCCAATTCTTTACCTATCATCGTAGCTTCACTAAGAGCATTCATATTATCATGATCGGTGATGCTTATGATATTAAGCCCAGCATTTGAGGCACGGGTCAATAAATCGTTCGTGGATAGGGACCCATCCGAATAATTGGTGTGCATGTGAAGATCTATTTTGAGAGGCATCTTAACTGAACGTTTCTTTGAATTTTTCGTAATCGAGGATTCTCAATTTAGAACCTTCAAGTTCTATTAGTCCTTTTTTAGCGAACGCGTGCAGTGTTCTTGAAATAGTTTCTCGAGAAGTACCGGCCATATTAGCTAAATCCTGTTGAAGTGGAAGTTTCTCAATCTCTACTTTTCCCTGTTTAATTTTGCCAATATCATCGGCTAATTGAAGTACAACTGTGGCAACTTTTCCTTCGGCATCTTTTAGCGATAGAGCTTTAATTTTCATATCGGCAACTCTTAAACGGCTGGTCAACTCCTGAAGAAGGGAAATGGAAATTTCTGGGTATTCACGAAGCAGATTTAAAAAGTCGTTTCTTTGAATGAGAAACAACTCAGACACATCAATTGCAGTGCAAGTTGCGGATCTCGTGAGTCCATCCAATATAGCCATTTCACCAAAGAAATCGGATTCCGAAAGAATTGTCAATATTACTTCACGACCGTCGTTGCTTGCTCTGGAAACCTTTACCTTCCCATTAACAATAACAAAAAGAGCAGTACCGGCGTCTTCTTCCATCAAAACAACTTCATTCTTTTGGTAATTTTTACGTGATCCTATCTGTTCAATTTTTTGGAGAGTTTCCTCAGGTAAATCAGAAAAGATTGGTACAAATGATAAAAACTCAGTTGAAGCCATTTGATTGCCCATTAATTGTGAGGATTTCTAATTACTTTGCTAAAATAAACGATTAAAGCCAAATCGACAATCAAATTTTTACTAAATGGTTTAATGTGTAGAAAATTCTCTTAGAACTGAATTATTTGCACTTTGGGTAAAAAAAGTCATGCAAATCTTAATTGAATCTTCAAGCGTTCTTCCATATATTTGCGGTCGATAAAATAACACATAAAATGAATGGAGGAAAACATGGCTTTAAAAGTCGGTATTAATGGTTTTGGTAGAATTGGCAGACAAATAATTGGAGTTTTGGTAGAAAAAGGGTTGTTGGGAAAAGAAGTTGACGTTGTGGCAGTTGTTGATGTGAGCACCGATGCAAAATATTTTGCCTATCAATTAAAATATGATTCGGTTCACGGACATTTTAAAGGAACAGTATCTAGTGAAAAGAGCGGCGAATCTGTTGAAGCTGATGATATATTAGTTGTGAATGGAAGTAAAATTCAGTGTATTCTTGCACAAAAAGAACCCTCTCAGCTACCTTGGGGAAAACTTGGTGTTGATATTGTAATTGAATCAACAGGTTTATTCACTGATTCAGAAAAAGCAAAAGGACACATTGCCGCTGGAGCAAAAAAAGTATTAATCTCTGCTCCAGGTAAGGGCGATGTTAAAACAATTGTGATTGGCGTTAATGATGAAGAATATGATCCTGCAGTGCACAACATAGTTTCGAATGCTTCATGTACAACAAACTGTTTGGCTCCTGTAGTTCATGTATTGTTAAAAGAAGGTATTGGAATTGAAACTGGTTTAATGACCACAATCCACTCATATACTGCTACTCAAAAAACAGTTGATGGTCCTTCAAAAAAAGATTGGAGAGGTGGTAGAGCTGCAGCAATTAATATTATTCCTTCAAGTACCGGCGCTGCAAAAGCTGTTGGCGAAGTATTACCTAAAACTAAAGGTAAATTGACCGGAATGTCATTCAGAGTTCCAACTCCGAACGTATCTGTAATCGATCTAACTTTCCGTTCCGAGAAAGATACTTCAATTCAAGAAATTGATGAGTTACTAAAGAAAGCCTCAGAAACATACTTAAAAGGAATTCTTGGTTATTCTAATGAGGAAGTAGTTTCAACAGACTTTATTCATGATGAGAGATCCTCTATTTATGATTCACTTGCTACTCTTCAAAATAATTTGAAGGGTGAGAAGAGATTCTTTAAAATAGTTTCATGGTATGATAACGAATGGGGTTATTCATGCCGTGTTATCGATTTATTAATGAAAATGGCGAAATAATTTAATTGATAATGAAAACCAAGACGTCCGCCAGTTGGGGGCGTCTTTTTTTATAAGATTTTTTAACGGGAGTTAAAAATGAAAAAACTTAGTATTGATAATGTCGAATTAAAAGGTAAAAGAGTTTTAGTAAGAGTTGATTTTAATGTGCCTTTGGATGAAAATATGCAGATTACAGACGATATAAGAATTACCTCCGCTCTTCCGACAATTAAAAAGATAATTGCCGAGGGGGGAAAATGTATTTTGATGAGTCACCTTGGAAGACCAAAAGGGGCTCCGAATCCAAAATATAGTTTAAAACCCGCGGCTGTTAGATTAGGAGAACTTTTAGAAGCAGAAGTTAAATTTGCTCCAGATTGTGTTGGCGACCAAGTTAAAGCTATTGTGAATAATCTTAAAAATGGTGAAGTGCTGCTTCTCGAAAATCTTAGATTTCATTCAGAGGAAGAAAAAAATGTCCCCGAATTTTCTCAACAACTTGCTGAGTTAGGAGATGTTTATGTAAATGATGCATTTGGTAGTGCTCATCGCGCGCATTCATCAACTGAAGGTGTTACCAAATTTATAAAAGTGTGTGCATCCGGTTACTTGATGCAAAAAGAATTAGATTATTTGGGAGTTGCTGTTACAGAACCTGCTCGTCCATTTACCGCTATTCTGGGTGGTTCAAAAATTTCAGGCAAAATTGATGTTATTGAAAATCTTTTACCAAAAGTTGATTATTTATTGATTGGTGGAGGGATGGCTTATACTTTTTACAAAGCTATGGGTAATGAAATTGGAACATCATTGCTGGAGGCTGAAAAGATTGAATTGGCCAAAGAGATGCTCGAAAAATTCAAAACTTCGCGAGCTAAAGTTCTATTACCTGTCGATAATGTTGTCGCTTCTGAATTTAATAATGAATCTCCTTCACAAGTTGTTTCTTCAGATGCAATTCCGGCTGATAAGATGGGGTTAGATATCGGCCCAAAAACTATCGAGGAATTCAAAAAAGTAATTCTTGAAAGCAAAACTGTTATTTGGAATGGTCCAATGGGTGTGTTTGAATTTGATAATTTTGCAAAAGGAACCGATGCAATTGCACTTGCGCTCGTGAGCGCAACAGAATCTGGTGCTGTAACAGTCATTGGCGGCGGAGATTCCGCGGCTGCAATTAAAAAAGCTGGACTCGATGAAAAGGTAAGTCACGTTTCTACTGGTGGTGGTGCTTCGCTGGAATTTTTAGAAGGGAAAGTGCTCCCCGGCGTTGCCGCTTTAAATGATGCTAATTAATTCTTAGCTACTGAAACATCGAAAAGTTATATTGAATGCCGGGTTTATAGCCCGGCATTTTACTTACTTATTTGCAATTTAGCTGAATAATAGTTGATCAATTTTACTGTCATTCAATCTTGACTTTTTCTGTTGAACAATATTTATGCGTTTTGTGTTAAAGAATAAAAAGATATATTTCATACAATAAATCTGGTTAAATAATGGGATATGATTCAAGAGATTACTATCGACCTTCCGGCTTTGGTAGGTTTTCACTCTTTCCACCGGTTTTAAAAAATTTATTAATCATAAACGTAATAGTATTTTTTATCCAAAAAATTACCGCTTTGTTTATTTATGCCTATACTAGCTACGGGCGACCGGTTGGGTACGATTATTTGATTGAAAAATATTTTGCATTAATGCCAATTGTAGGCGATTTTACTTTTTATCCTTGGCAGTTGATAAGTTATCAATTTATGCATGCCGACTTTATGCACATCCTGTTTAATATGCTCATTCTCTATTTTTTTGGAATGGAGTTAGAGAATTTGCTGGGTTCTAAAAAGTTTTTAATCTTTTATTTAACATGCGGTGTTGGCGCTGGATTATTGCACATGTTCCTTTCACCTTTTATAGGAGGAATTCCCGCTCCTACAATTGGCGCATCGGGAGCTGTGTATGGAGTAATGATTGCTTTTGCTATGTTCTTCCCTGAGAGGTATGTCTTCGTTTATTTTCTGATCCCAATAAAAGTTAAATACCTGGTTGCCATCCTGATGGTGTTTGAATTCATGTCTGTTACAGAGGCAAGTTTTATAGCTCATCTCGCTCACATTGGTGGAGCTCTAACTGGCTTTTTATTTATTATGATAGACCGAAAGAATGAGTTCAATATAAATCGGCTTTTTGATTCATTTAAAAGACCCGCAAACAGAAATACATTTAGAAATCCTACTTATTATAAAACTGATGAAGATGTACAAGAAGCGACTTTTTATGATATAAGAAAAGAAGAAAAAATTGAAGTAACACAAGCGGAAATAGATGCAATACTAGATAAAATTAGCAAAAGCGGTTATCAGAATTTAAGTGAACGTGAAAAGAAAGTGCTTTTTGAAGCCAGCAAGAAAAAGTAGTCTCCCGGCCTTATTCATTATTATGGCAGTCATTGTTGCAACTGCATGTAATTCTAGTAGGTTTGATGAGGACACCCTTGTAAAGATTTATGTAGAGGTATCGATTGCCTCGGAGACTAGTGGCAACCATCCAGATTCTCTTAAGAAAAATATTTTAGCGGTTTTTTCCAAATATAGGACCTCCCAAAAAATCTATACCGAAGAATTAAAAAAATACGCTGATGATATTGAGATGTGGGATAGGTTCTTTAAAAAATCACGACAGTATTTATATGAGCTTAAGCAGGGTGGGGTAGTTAATTAGAATTATATTTTGCCAGCGCAATCCTAAGCTTTGAGTAACTGATTTTCTTATTTGCCCTCTCATAAAGAGTTTTCAAATCTCTTATTCCTCCTTGAATTAATTCATTTATTAGCGTGAGTTCCTTTTTCTCAAAAAGATGAGCGACTTCAATTTGCTTATTCATTTGTATTATAGTCTCAATTTCTTTTGATACCAATGATTCAGGAAGCTTACATAGTTTTGAAATATCTTCGAGAGAATATTTTTTTATAAGCAGATCATTAATTTGTATCAGTTGTTCCTTACTTTCAAAACTCCTTACAGATTCACTAAATTCAAATTGATTCGAATGCTCTTTTATCAGCTCAATAAACTCATTCCCGATTTTATTTAATTTTTTTATTGAAAAACCATCCACCGATAGCAACTCGGAAGTCCCTTGAGGTTTTTTCCGAACTATCTCCCTTAAAAGTTCATCACTGCAAATTAAATGTTCGGGCTGATTAAACTTATATGCAACTTCTTTTCTAGCGTTCTTTAACTTATTAAAAAGCAAAATGTCATTTTCATAATCGGTTGGGAGTGCATTATTCCCTTCTGGTGAAATTTCCACAAAATATTTCACTCCCTTGTCGGAGAGTGTATAAGAATCATTTGACGATATAATCATTTGCGATGAATTTAGTTTGTGCAGAGTATTAATTATTTCATCTCCTTTAAAATGTACACACGATTCAAATGAGGAAAATTTTTTGAGTGATTGATTATTGGTTTTGCCGGAAAGAATTTGAACAATATTTTTTTGTTTAATTGGTGTTGTTGATTCGTGAAGAGTAATAAGAATTTTGTCTTCGATGTACCCCAATTGAACTGCAGATAATGATACTCCGCCGGTACAGATATCGCAATTGCCGCATTTATAATTTGGCAATGATTCGCCAAAGTAATTCAATATATACTTGAAACGGCAATTCTCAGTAAAAACATAATCAATCATCTCTTGTAGTTTTTTTAAATTATTGCGGTGTACATCAAGGATATTCCTAAAATCTATTGCCAAGTCTTTGGATTGAACTCGTGAACCTGCCAGTGTGTAACTAATAAAATTATTTGGAGCGGAAAACTCAATTATCCCGGACATACTTAATTGCTTCATTAAATTGAGAGTCTCCATAAATGAGATACCGCTTTTATTTGCCATCTCAGAAATGTTCAGATTGCAAGGATTCTTAAAAATCGAAACTCCATGATCACGAAGCAGATTCAAAAGTAATTCTCGAATTATCTCCTCTGGTATCTGAGTTATTATTTTTTTAAGATGATCCGGAGCCAAAAGTATTCTGCACTTGTATCCTTTTGATCCGTTATTTTTTAAATAACCCGATTGTTCTAAAATTCTTAAAATTGACTCTAGTGATGACCCAGGTATGTTTTTACTCTCAATATACTTTTTAAGATTAGTATCAATATTTAGGATAGCATTTTGTCCGCTTCCCAAAGTAATTGAGTGAGAATCTAAAATTATATCGTAAACATCACGGATGTTCTGAAGATCGGGACGTGAAAGATTAATTAAATATTCTTGAATGTTTCTATCGCCATCTTGAAATAAGAGATAAACTTTTGCGGGATTTCCATCACGGCCGGCTCTCCCAATTTCCTGGTAGTAATTTTCAATTGAAGAGGGAAGGTTATAATGTATTATTGTTCTAATATTGCTTTTATCAATGCCCATTCCAAATGCATTTGTAGTTATTATACAGTTGATGCGGTCATTAACAAAATCATCTTGAATCATTCTGCGAAGATCGGTAGTAAGTCCCGCATGGTAAAATGCACAGTTAATTCCTCTTGCTCTGCAATACTCGGTAAGTTCTTCGGTTGATTTTCTGGTAGACGAATAAATTATTGTGGGTCCTGAACGGCTCTGCAAGAGTTCAAGAACTTTTTCCTTTTTTGAATTTGATATAAAAATATTTAGGGATAAATTATCCCTCTCAAACCCCCGAACAATAATCTCAGGATTCTTCATCCCAAGTTGAAGTAATATATCATCTCTTACTTCTTTGGTTGCTGTTGCTGTAAAGGCCGAATACTTCTCTATTTTACTTATGTTTATAAAATCCAAAATTTTTCTGTAACTGGGTCTAAAACTATGTCCCCATTCGCTGATACAATGAGCCTCATCAATAAATAAATATTCAGGTTTTAACTCCGCAATTCTGTTGGCAAATGAAGTATTGGAAAGCCTTTCGGGGGAAACGTATAACAGTTTAATTTTGTTCTGCGCCAAATCGGAAAAGACTTTTTCGGTTTCATAATAATCCATTGAGCTATTAATGAATGATGCAACTTTTTCATTTCTATTGAGGGCATCTACCTGGTCTTTCATTAACGCAATGAGTGGTGATACTACAATTGAAAACCGCGAAGATCGGATTGCCGGTACTTGGTAGCAAATTGATTTGCCAGCTCCGGTTGGTAGCACGGCTAATACATTTTTCCCCGCCAGAATGTGTTCTATTATCTCTGCCTGCCCGGGCTTAAATGAAGTGTAGCCAAAAAAGTTATTCAGTATTTCTAAAGGTTGGTTCAATCTAGGTCTTATTAAGTTTAGTTGATTTTCTAACATTAACTGACCAAAATATAAATAGAAATTTCATCATGCTGAACAGTTAATTCTTACTTTGAAGAAGTATACCAACTAAAAAGGTTTTTGGACACTCATCCATATTCCAGTTGTCTCAAATAACATGTACAAATAGTATAAATTAAAAGTAATTGCTATTTCTCATATTTGGATAATCCTTTTTATTTTTAATAAATCTATAAAAGAAAAGGTGTTTTTTAAATTATAATTGGAATAAAAATCATGGTACATTAATTGCTTAAATAATAGGTTTTGTAACTAATTGTGATTTATTAATAAAAAGACGAATCTTATGGCAGACGACAAATTAAAATTGGAAGATCTTTTAGGCGATGTTCACAAACTCGATGAATTGGACCGCATCGACTATGTAGCTATAATTGGAGGGGGTATAATGGGGCAGGGGATTGCCCAAACTATTTCATCTGCCGGACTCGATGTACTCTTAGTTGAGAAGGGTGAGGAACAACTTAAGAAAGCTCAAGAAAGTCTAAGTGCTTCTATGGAAAGAGAAATCGCACGCTGGGCAATGACTCAGAGCGAACTCAAAGCTATTATGAGCAGAATTAAATGGGTTACTGATTTTTCAGAGATCCCAGAATGTGATTTAGTTATTGAAGCTGTTGATGAAAGCTATGATTTGAAGAGAAACATATTTAGTGAAATTGATAAAATTGCAAAACCTAACACAATTTTTATCTCTAATACTTCTACTCTAAGCTTAACTAAAATTGCAGAAGTGACTAATCGAAAAGATAAAATTATGGGGATGCATTTTCTTAACCCTGTTCCGAAAGTTCCTCTAGTTGAATTAGTTAAAGCTCTTGAAACATCGGACAAAACAATTGAGATAATTAAAAAATTTGCCGCTAAAATTGGGAAGACTCCGGTTGAAGTTTATGAATATCCCGGGTTTGTAACCACACGCGCAATTGTACCTTTGCTCAATGAGGCCATGCACATTCTTCTTGAAGGCTTAGCAAGCGCAAAAGATATTGATACCGCCATGAAATTGGGATACAATTTCAATACCGGTCCCCTCGAAATGGCGGACACAATGGGATTGGATGAAGTGCTCGCATGGATGGAAACATTATGGAATACATTAGGCGAACCAAGATACAGACCATGCCCGTTAATCAGAAAATTAGTTAGAGAAAGAAAACTTGGTAAAAAAACCGGCGAAGGATTTTTTAAGTACGATGCAGATGGAAAAATAATCCACTAAATTTTTAAGGAAACAGATATGAAAGTTCTTGTATTAAATTGCGGAAGTTCATCGATAAAATATCAATTTATTGATACTTCCGAAAAAATTGCTTTGGCAAAAGGACAAGTTGAGCGGATTGGGATGTCGAGCGCCGTACTTACTCATCAACCTCATCAAAAAGAAAAAATTAAAATTGTCGGTGAAATTTTAGATCATACTATTGCTATTGAATATGTTATCGCGGTTTTGCTGAGCCCTAATCATGGTGTAATCAAAGATAAAAAAGAAATTGATGCGGTTGGACACAGAGTTGTGCATGGCGGTGAAACTTTCTCCGGTTCAGTGTTAATTACTGATCAAGTGATGAAAGCTTTAAAAGATAATATTGAATTGGCTCCTCTCCATAATCCGCCGAATATTAAAGGTATTCAGGCAACTAAACAGCATTTAACTAATACTCCTCAAGTTGGAGTGTTTGATACTTCATTTCATATTAAGATGCCGCCGCGTGCATTTCTTTATGGAATACCTTTTGAATTATATAAGAAATATAAAATCAGAAGATATGGATTTCATGGAACCTCACATAGATTTGTATCGGAGAGAGCCGCGGCTATGCTCGGCAAGCCTATTGAAGAATTAAAAATAATTACTGCACATTTGGGTAATGGATGTTCCATGGCTGCTATTGACGGAGGAAGATCCGTTGATACTACTATGGGATTTACTCCGCTCGAAGGTTTGTTAATGGGCACAAGAAGTGGTGATATCGATACTTCTGTAATATTATATATTATGGCTAAAGAGGAACTCAATCTATCGGAAGCTAATACATTATTAAATAAACATAGCGGCTTAATTGGCATTAGCGGTGAAAGCAGTGATATGCGCGAAATCGAAAATGCAGTTGCCGATGGAAATAAAAAAGCAAAAAATGCCTTTGATGTTTTCAATTATAGAATTAAAAAATATGTTGGTGCTTATGCAGCTGCTATGGGTGGATTGGATGCGCTAGTATTCACCGGTGGAATTGGTGAAAACTCCGACTTGGTTCGAAATGAGGTTTGCGATAATATGAAGTTTTTGGGAATTGAGCTTGATACCGAATTGAATAAAAATCCAAAGGGAGAAGCTGATCTTTCTACTCCAACTTCAAAAGTGAGGATTCTTAGGATTCCAACTAACGAAGAGCTTGTAATAGCGCTCGACACAGAACAAATTGTAAATGAACAACTAAATCAAAAATAAAATCCTTTTTTGGTTAGTTTGAAAGGGTGAAGATAAATCCCGCCATGCGCGGGATTTATTATTTTAAAGTGGTTATGAGTGAAGAAATTTTTAATTTAGAATAAATTTTTTGAGGAAGTGATGGATCTAAATTTAGAGGGTAAAACAGTTCTTGTAACTGCGTCAAGTTCGGGAATTGGGAGAGCTACAGCAGAGATGTTTATCAAAGAAGGCTGTAAAGTTGCTATCTGCTCATCTAATAAGGATAATCTCATAAAAACTGTTAATGAAATTAAGGAGCAGTATAATATTGATCCATTTTGGGGAGTGTGCGATATCAATAAAATTACCGATGTTGAAAACTATTATAAAATAGTAAAAAATGAATTTGGCGATATTGATATTTTAGTTAATAATTGCGGCGGACCAAAAGCAGGGTACTTTGAAGATTTAAGTGATGAAACTTGGCAATCAGCATTTGAACAAGTATTGATGAGCGCAATTAGATTCACCCGGTTGGTTCTTCCTGCAATGAAAGAAAAAAAATGGGGAAGAATAATTAACATTACCTCATTGGCAGTTAAACAGCCGGTAGATAATTTAATATTATCAAATTCATTGAGAAATGGTTTAACTGCGTTTTCAAAGACTTTAAGTTCGCAAGTTGGGAAATATAACATCACGATAAATAGTGTAGCTCCGGGATATACATTAACAGCAAGATTGTATGAACTCGCAGTCGCGAGGGCTAAGGCAAGCGGTGAATCTCATGAACATGTACTCGCTTCAATGGCGGCAGATGTTCCAATGAAACGACTTGCCAGACCGGATGAAGTCGCCTCCTTAATTGCTTTCCTCGCCTCAGATCACGCGGGTTATATTACAGGATCGACTATTGCAGTAGATGGCGGCGTAATTAAATCAACGTATTAGGAAGAACTGCGAGTAGAGAGTATAGAGTGAAGAGTAGGATATTTAAAAGGTTTTTCTGCACTCATCACTCATCACTCTTCACTTCATTTTTTTTTTAGAGTATTGAATGAAATTTGAAATTGAAATAGCTGTTCCACCAGAATTTGTTAATGATTCCGAATATCAGAGATCAATCGTATCTTCAAGATTAAAAATTGACAAAGCGGATATAACCGCACTGAGAATATTAAAAAGATCGGTTGACGCAAGAAGTAAAAATCCAGTATTCAGACTTCAAACATTCGCATATATAAATGAATCTCCGCAAGAAGACTTTCAGCAAATTGATTTTCAAAAAGTTGATGAAAATAAACGAGTAGTAATAATTGGCTCGGGACCCGGCGGATTATTTGCCGCATTAAGATTGATCGAACTTGGCATCAAACCAATAATTTTAGAACGGGGTAAGGATGTACAAACAAGGCGAAGAGATTTAAAAGCGATACAGCAAGTTGGAACTGTTGACCCAAATTCAAATTATTGTTTTGGTGAAGGGGGAGCCGGTACTTATAGCGATGGAAAACTTTATACCCGCTCAACAAAAAGAGGAGATGTAAATAGAATATTAAATTTACTCGTGCAGCAGGGCGCTCATCAAGAAATTTTAATTGATGCCCATCCTCATATCGGTTCAAATAAATTGCCTAAAATAGTCGCAAACATTCGAGAAACTATTTTAAAATATGGCGGGGAAATTATTTTTGGAGCTAAAGTAACTGATTTGATTGTGGAGAATTATGAGACCAGAGGAGTAATCTATAACGATGAAGTTGAGGTACTTGGCAAAGCTGTAATTTTAGCAACCGGTCATTCTGCCCGAGATATTTATTATCTCCTTCATCAAAAAAATATAAAGCTCGAATCAAAACCTTTTGCGATGGGCGTACGTATTGAGCATCCTCAATCTTTAATTGATGAAATTCAGTATCATTCGAAAAATAGAAATCCAAATTTACCCGCTTCGAGTTACAATTTAGCTTGTCAAGTTGATGATCATGGAGTTTACTCATTCTGCATGTGTCCGGGGGGAATTATTATCCCGGCATCAACTTCTCAAGAAGAATTAGTACTAAATGGAATGAGTGTTTCGCGACGTGATTCACCATTTGCGAATTCTGGATTTGTTGTTTCGATTGATGAAAAGGATTGGAAACATAAAAATGAATTTGGAGTTTTTGCCGGATTGGAATATCAAAAAGAAATTGAAAATATGGCATGGGTTGCCGGCGGAAGAACTCAGCGCGCGCCAGCTCAGAGAATCACAGATTTTGTAAATAATAAATTATCGAGCACTCTTCCTAATTCATCATATATACCGGGAACAATAAGTTCACCGTTACACGAAATTATGCCTAATAATATTGTAAATGGCTTACAAAAAGCATTGGTTCAATTTGATAAAAAAATGAAAGGATATTTTACTGAAGAAGCGCAAATTTTAGCGGCAGAAACTAGAACAAGCTCACCAATAAAAATCCCCCGAGATAAAGAAACTTATATGCATGTTGAATGCGGCGGATTATTCCCATGCGGAGAGGGTGCCGGTTATGCCGGTGGAATTGTCTCTGCGGCCATTGACGGAGAAAAATGCGCTGAGGGAGTTAGCAAGTTTATTAATATAAAATATGGGAGCGCAGCAAAATGAATTTTTAATAAGTCACTTTTTGTAAGTCGATGTGACGTATAGAATTATAATTTGAATTAAGTTCTAATTGTAAATTGAAAAACCCGCTTTAATAATAATTTCCCTCGCCAGTTCAACATCACTTTCAGATTCGAACGCGAGTCTAAAAGTCCCCCCGGTACCTACTCTAATCTTTAAAAGCTCAATATCTTTTATATTGATATTGCCTTCAAAGAGGGCTGTTGTAATTTTGCTCAGCACGCCGGGCTGATCTTTAACGAATACAAATAAATCAAAAATTTGATTTATAAAACCTTTGTTCGATTTTGGAATTTCATCTCTTTTTACTCTGGCAATCTCAAATTTATCGGCAATCTTCTCATATTCCTCTTTAGCGATTGCCCTCTTCATCTTCTCTAAATCCAAAATGAAATTATCTATCGCTTGAACAATATTAGCTCCGTTATTCCTTATGATAGGTTCCCAAATTCTAAAATCACTTGCCGCAATTCTGGTCATATCTCTAAAACCACCGGCGGCGTAATCAAAAAAATTAAGATCACTATCTTTTAAACTTGCCGAATTGATCAATGACACTGAAACAATCTGAGGTAAATGACTCACCGAGGCAACAATAATATCGTGTACTTTTGGATTGAGGTATGTAATTTTTGCACCGAGTAAATGGATTAATTGAGTAAAACTATCAATAACAGGAAGTTGTTTTGCGTTATCGGTAAGTATGTAAACGCAATTTTCAAATAGAAGAGGATCAGAATTTTCATAACCTCCTTTTTCTTTCCCCGTCATTGGATGCCCGCCAATGTAAAATCCCGTTCGCTGTTTCTTATTCCAAATATCGTATAAAGGATTTTTTACACTGCAAACATCAGTCAATATTTGATTGGGCTTTAATTTGTCGGCGAGTTTTTCAAATATTTCTATCGAGTAATTAACAGGCAGACATATAAAGATAACATCAGCATCAAGCGCGTCATCAATAATTTTTAATTCATGGTCAATTACTTTTTCTCTAATAGCATGTTCTAAAGTTTGCGGTTTATCGAATGCGGAGATATGAAAATCCGCATTCGAATTTTTCAGAGCTTTTGCGATTGACCCGCCTAACAAACCTAATCCAATTATCGAAATCTTTTTAATACTCATCAAATTGTTCTGCCGATTGCCTTTGCTATAACTCTTAATTCTTCAACTAGTTTTAAGTAAACATCGGGGATTAGCGCTTGCGGGCCATCAGAAAATGCTTTATCCGGGTCATGATGAATCTCAATCATTATACCATCTGCGCCAGCGGCAACAGCAGCACGAGCCATTGGTGGAACCTGATCCCGATATCCGGTTGCGTGGGAAGGATCGGCTATAATTGGCAAATGACTTTTTTTATGAATTACCGGAATTGCCGAGATATCAAAAGTATTGCGGGTGTAGGTTTCAAATGTACGAATACCTCTTTCGCAGAAAATTACACCTTTATTGCCGTTCGCCATAATATATTCGGCAGACATCAACCATTCTTCAATAGTTGCGGCAATTCCTCTTTTGAGCATAATTGGTTTATCATTTCTACCCAGCTCTTTAATCAACGCGAAGTTTTGCATGTTACGAGCACCAACTTGATATATATCGGCATATTTGTAAATCAAATCAATTTGTTCAATCTGCATTACTTCTGTAATTACAAGAAGTCCAAATTGGTCAGCGGCTTGTCTCATTATTTTTAAACCTTCTTCACCCATCCCCTGGAATGAGTAGGGGGAAGTGCGTGGTTTGAAAGCTCCGCCTCGTAAAATTTTGGCACCCGATTTTGCCACTACCTCGGCTAATCTAAAAATTTGCTCTTCACTTTCAACTGAGCAGGGTCCCGCCATTAAAGCAATATTTTCACCACCTATTTCTACATCTTTAATTTTTATTATGGAATCACCGGCATGAAAACTTCTGCTCGCCAATTTATATGGAGTTGTAACACGATATACGTCGGCAACCGCGTCAAGTATTTTAATTTTGCGCGTATCAAAATCGGGCTGAACTCCAATAGCGCCCAATATTGTTCTTTCAACACCAGATGATCGATGCACTTGAAATCCGAAATCTTCTAAATGTTTAACTACATTATCTATTTGAATATCTGTAGCATTACTTTCAAGAATAACTACCAATTTATACTCCTTTTTTAATCATGAAATTTTTTTTCGCCCGCTTTAATTTCCAGAGGAAGATAATCTTCTTTTGTAGGCATTGCGCATGAATAATCTGGACTGTACGCACAATATGGATTATATGCCAAATTAAAATCTATGGTATAAATATGATTTGGATCCTCATTTATCTCAAAGTCGATATATCTTCCAACTCCGTAACTTTCATTGTTTGTTGTTTTATCAGTAAACCAAATTGAATAATATTTTTTACCACTTGGTGTTTGGCTTTGATAAACATTTAATTTATAAACAATTTCATTTTTACTGAATGTAATATAACCATACCTTATAGTTTTTCTAATTTCACCTTTTGTACCATAAATAAATATTTCATCCTTTTGTTCAAACTCATTTAAATTGCTTTCAAATACCCATTCCGGTTCAACGGGAAAATATTGAAGATTATGAAATTCGACTTTCCCTTTAGCGTTGAATGGGGAAGCCGGGTCATTTTTCATCCAATCATTCTTTGATGCACGCGATTCTTCTACTTTTTTTATGTATTCAAGTTGTTCGGCTGAGTATTTGTTATTAGCAGCACTATAAATTAATACTGCTATTATTACAATAATGATAACTCCAACTATGGAACCGATCCAAAAACTTTTTCGGTTCTCAAACTCCTTCATCAAATTGTTAAGATTTACTTTCATCTATCTTCTTCTTTAGTTCGCTTAATTTATGTAAAGCTTCCATTGGTGTGATATTATCTATCGAAATATCGGAAATTTCCTGGCGAAGCTTATCATCTTTTACTTCAAAAAGACTAATCTGGATTTCATCATTTTTGAGTTTAGCTAGTTTGGCCTTCTTTATTTCATGAGGAGTTAGTTCTTTACTTTCAAGATTTGCCAATATTTCTTTTGCTCGGGAAGTAACAAACCCTGGCAGTCCCGCCATCTGTGCTACTTGGATTCCATAACTATGATCAGCGCCCC
This sequence comes from Melioribacteraceae bacterium, assembly GCA_019638015.1. NCBI lineage: Bacteria > Pseudomonadati > Ignavibacteriota > Ignavibacteria > Ignavibacteriales > Melioribacteraceae > Melioribacteraceae bacterium. The sequence continues at coordinate 1,648,303 of JAHBUP010000001.1, forward strand.
CTTCAGTTACTTTATGAAGAAAGATTACTTTATCACCATACTCTCTAACTTCGACTTTAAAATTTTTGATTCGCGGAAAAAGGGAGGCCATCTCATTTAATTCATGATAATGAGTAGCGAATAAAGTCTTTGCGGTGAGATTTGGATTTTCATGTAGATATTCGGTTATAGCCCACGCAATCGAGATGCCATCAAAGGTACTGGTTCCTCGTCCAATCTCATCAAGTAATATTAAACTTTTACTTGATGCGTTATTTAAAATATTTGCCGCTTCCTGCATTTCTACAAGAAATGTAGATTCACCCGCGGAAATGTTATCGCTTGCTCCCACTCTCGTAAAAATCCTATCAACAAGCCCAATCTTTGCCGATGATGCGGGCACATACGAGCCTATTTGGGCCATCAAAACTATTAACCCAATCTGCCGGAGAAATACAGACTTACCCGCCATATTTGGTCCGGTTAATATTATTATTTGATTATCTAATGATGAGAGGTGACAGTTATTCGGAGTAAATTTTTCACCGGGAGGAAGAATATTTTCAACAACCGGATGGCGCCCCTCATTAATTTCTATTGAATCGGAATTGTTCAAAATTGGGCGGATATAATTATTCGCATCGGCGCATTCGGCAAAACTTTGAAAGCAATCCAGCATTGAAATTAAACGTGCGTTCTCTTGTATCTTCTCGGCATAGGTTGAAGTGAATTGTCTAACCTCATCAAATAATTTAAACTCAATTGTAGAAATCTTTTCTTCGGCATTTAAAATTTTATCTTCATACTCTTTTAATTCGGGAGTGATGTAACGTTCACCATTAACCAATGTTTGTTTACGAATGTAGTCGTCCGGAACTTTATCTTTATTAGCGTTGCTAATTTCTATGTAATAACCAAATACTTTGTTATAACTTACTTTGAGAGATGAAATTTTTGATCTTTCTCTTTCCAGTTTTTGAAAATTTGATATCCATTCTTTTGCGTTTAGTGATAAATCGCGCAGTTCATCTAGTTCACTGTTATAACCTTGTCTTATTATTCCTCCATCATTTAAGGATAAGGGAGGATTATCAGCAATTGCTTCCTCAATTTTCGAGACAACTTCAGAAAGGTTATTTAATTGGTTATTTATTTGAGTTATAGTTTCCGCGCTTGTCTGATCGAGTAATTGTTTAATGAGGGGGATTTTCTTTAAAGAAGATTTTAAGTGAATGAGTTCTCTTGGGTTAACTCTCCCGGTACATATTTTTGATGTTAATCTTTCAAGATCCCCAATTTCTCTCAACTCATTTTGAATATTAATTCTAAGCTGTTTATTGGTGAAAAAAGCTTCTACCGATTCTTGTCTCTTTTGAATTTGTTCAAGTTTTCTCAGAGGGGCAGTAATCCATTTTTTTAGTAGGCGCCCACCCATCGGAGTTTCAGTTTTATCGAGTATTGAAATTAATGAACCTTCCCGTTCACCATCCTGCATAGTAAAGACTATTTCGAGATTTCGCTTGGTGGAGTAATCGAGAAACATATAATCAGAAGGATTATATCTTGAAATTTTATTCAAGTGAGATAAATTGTTTTTTTGAGTCTCGCGCAGATAGTGTAAAACAGCCCCTGCCGAAATTATTGCGTCATCAAGATTTTCAATCCCAAAACCTTTTAATGTTTTCGTTTCGAAATGACTCATGAGAATATCAGATGAATAATCAAGATTGAATATCCAGTCATCAACTTTTGTTATTCTTGAATGAGGTAGATTTCTCTGAAGTAGTGGTTCAAATTCATTTTTAAACTTTTTTGGGATTAAAATTTCCGCGGGATTAACGGCGGATATCTGCTGAATTAATTCGCTAATTGGGACTTGGAATGCTGAAAATTCGCCGGTTGAGATATCACAAAATGAAATTCCTGCACTATCGTTATTACTATAAAACGCGAGCAGATAATTATTTTTTTTATGATCCAATAATTTATCGGAGAACGCAACACCTGGAGTTACTACCTCAACAACATCTCGTTTTACGATTCCTTTTACAAACTTTGGATTTTCCATCTGTTCGCAAACAGCAACCCTTAAACCTGCGCGAACCAATTTTGGCAGGTAGGTATCGAGTGCGTGATGTGGAAATCCCGCAAGTGGAACTGCTCCGGCGGCTCCATTTGCTCTTTTTGTTAAAGTTATGCCAAGCACTTTTGATGCGGTTTTAGCATCTTCCTCAAAAGTCTCAAAAAAATCACCAACACGAAAAAGTAATATTGTGTCGGGATATTCTGCTTTCACTTTTGCGTATTGCACCATTAATGGAGTGGCTGACATAACTTAGCTTTTAAATTTGGGTCAAAAATATAGCTTAAATGGTGGTTTATAGCAATTAATGGTTGAATCGAAAACCCGGTCAGTGTTAATTGACTTATAAAAATTGGTTTTGCTTTGTTTGTGCTCTAAATGTGTAGTCAATTTAACATTCTTCGAGTGAATATTTTTATAAATGAGATTTACTTGCCAATCCTCGCTTCAAAATAAATAATTTAACCATTCCTCATATTTCTTTATATTGTAATCCAAAACTAATCCAGTTCAAAAATGAAAATAAATATTAATATCAGTTCCCGGCTGCTGAGTTCGAATACTGATTTCGCCAATCTTAATTCTTCCAAGTTTGAATTTCACATCGCTAAAAAAATCCGTGACAAATATGGATTTGGTGAGGAATTGTTTTCACTGAATGGCAATGTAATACTAACGGATTTTCGTTCAGTCCGTTTATTTGTGCAAAAGGTAAATGAAAGAAGAGAGCCGGAAAATCATGTATATGCCGGGCAAGTAAATGCCGCTGGATTATTAGATGAAATTTACCATTTCATTTTTAGATTGTATGAATTAGAAATTAACAAGGGAGTTTTCAAAAAAGCTTATAATTACCTGAATCAAAATTTGGGTGAAGATGAAACGAGAAAACTACTTTATGATTTTATTTCTTTGTTTCCGCCAGTTGATGTTTACAAGGGAAAAGTTAGCACTTTTGATTATCTTAATTCATTTAGCGAAGAGCGCTCTAATATTGAAATAACTATAGAAGAAATTATTCTTCTCTACTTCGCTAATTTTAATCCAGCCAACAAAAAGCTTAAAGAATTGTTTGATGAAAATTATTTGGCTGATAAAACACTTTACGCAAAGTTTATTGCTAATCTCGACAATTTTTTTCTTAACGAAGAAAAATTTGGACCGGACAAGCAGGACATATTTACCCTGCTAAAAACCCCAATATTAAATAACCCGGAGAATATTGAAGCTCAATTGGAATTTATAAAAGAAAAATGGGGGATATTGCTCGAGGATAAATTTCTAAAGAGGCTTCTAACATTCAAAGATTTAATAAAAGAAGATTTCCGTTTTGATACTTCCGGAGGTGGCGGAGGAGCCCCAACTGTTGCACCAAAATATCAGTCAAAAATGGATGATTCTGATTTTCTTTCATTGGGTAAATCCGGTTATAAGTATGCCCTAGATTCTTGGAAAGATTATCATGAACCGGAGAATTTTACACCAGATACCGACTGGATGCCAAGAGTAGTTATAATAGCAAAGAATACTTATGTCTGGCTCGATCAATTATCAAAGAAATATAGCCGCTCTATAAAAACTCTTGATCAAATTCCCGATGAAGAATTAGCCCAGCTTGCAAACTGGAATTTTAATGGTTTGTGGTTGATCGGAATATGGGAGAGAAGCAGCGCGTCAAAAAAAATTAAACATGTTATGGGTAATATTGACGCTGTCTCTTCAGCTTACTCATTATACGATTACGAAATTGCCCACGATCTCGGCGGTGAATTGGCATATCAAAATTTGAACGAGCGTGCTAGAAAATTTGGTATTCGCCTCGCTAGCGATATGGTTCCTAATCATACGGGTATCTACTCTAAATGGGTTATCGAAAATCCAAATTATTTTATTCAATCACATTATCCACCATTCCCTAATTATAGTTTTAATGGTCCCGATTTATCTGAAGACTCGACAGTTCAAATTAAAATAGAAGATGGATATTGGAGTAAAAATGATGCCGCGGTTGTATTCAGAAGAATTGATAATCGGACGGGTGACACTCGATATATCTATCATGGTAACGATGGTACAAATATGCCATGGAACGATACCGCACAATTAAATATGCTGATCAAAGAGGTAAGGGAGGCAGTAATTCAAAAAATATTTGATGTGGCGCGTAGATTTTCAATTATCCGTTTTGATGCGGCAATGACTTTGGCAAAGAGACATTTCTCTCGGTTGTGGTTCCCTGAACCGGGAAGAGGCGGCGATATTCCTTCGAGAGCAGATTATTCAATGACTAAGGAAGAATTCGATCATCATTTCCCAATAGAATTTTGGCGCGAAGTTGTTGATAGAATTAATACTGAGATGCCTCAAACACTTTTATTAGCTGAAGCTTTCTGGTTAATGGAGGGATATTTTGTAAGATCCCTTGGAATGCACCGTGTTTATAATTCCGCTTTTATGCATATGATGATGAAAGAGGAGAATGAAAAATACCGAGATGCTATCTCCAATACTCTTGAGTTTGAACCGGAAATATTAAAACGATACGTGAATTTTATGAGCAACCCCGATGAGGAGACTGCTATAAAACAGTTTGGAGCCGATGACAAATATATTGGAGTTTGTTTGGTGATGATTACACTGCCGGGATTGCCAATGTTTGCTCATGGACAAATAGAGGGATATACCGAGAAATATGGTATGGAATACCAACGGGCTTATTATAATGAAACACCAAATCAGTGGCTGGTTGATAGGCATATCAATGAAATATTTCCACTAATGAAGAAAAGATATTTATTCAGCCAGGTTACAAATTTCTGGCTTTTCGATTTTATAAATAATTATGGCAACATTAACGAAAATGTTTTTGCTTATACAAACAGTCACTATGGCGAGCGAGCGCTGGTATTTTATAATAATAAATATGAAGATGCTCATGGTAAAATTTACATATCCTCCTCAAAATTGGTTGGTGAAGGTTCATCTAAACATTTAAGAAATATTACAATAAGTCAAGCGCTCAATTTATCGGGAGACCCAAACTCATACAGTATCTACCGTAATTATTTGACTAATTTGGAATATATAAGAAGAAGCGGTGAAATTATTAATGATGGTTTCTATATCGAGTTAGGAGCCTTTAAATCAGCTGTATTTCTAGATTGGCGTGAGGTTCAAGATACTACCGGTGAATGGGAAAAATTATATAATAAACTAAGCGGCAACGGCTCACCAAATATCGTAAGAGCTTTTTACGAAGCGCAATTAGAAGAAATCCATTCTGCATTTTTAAAATTATTTGATGACAAATCTTTAACCGGATTTATTAAAAAGTGTGTGCTCGATGAAGATGAAGCCGAGAAAGAAAGCATACAATATATTGAAGAGACTTATCTTAATTTCTTGAGCGCTGTTGCAGATCATTTTGAAATATCAATTAAAGGTGAAGAACTGGGCGAAAAGTTTGAAGAAAAGATTGTGGCGGTTCGAAAAATAAATAGACTAGTCGAACATGAGTATGATTTGAAATCGGGAATACTCGCAAAAATTATAAGGCATTCTATCATTATTTCCCGCCAAACAAATTATCACGATAATTCAATAATCTTTTTATTGTGGTTTATACTTTCTTCTACCAAAGAAATATTTGAGGAAAAAGGGAAAATAAATAAGGAAAATTATTTTGATGTTTTACTCCTTGATACTCCTGTAAGAAAAATTCTTGAAAGGTTAGGAAGAGGCACTAATGATGTCGAAAAAGAGTTAATACTTCTGAAATTATTACTGGAGCATGATTCTGAGTTAGTAAAAGTTTTCACACCACTAAAAATTTCTGCTTCAAAATTAATTGATGATAGCCTCAAGGAGTGCGTGTTACTAAATCTTATAAACGATAGTGGTGTAAGAACATTTCTCGGAGTAAACGAATATGAGAATGTTGTGTACTATAGTAAAGAACAATTTGAGGAATTGCTCGACTGGATATTAACTCTGAACGTCCTTGATATAATTCAGCATGATGAATCTGAAAGTATTGACTTTCTCGAAGCTAAAAAACTGAAAATAGAGAATTCAATAAAATGTTTAGAAAAATTAATTGATGCCTCTAGACAATCGGAATACAAATTGGACAAACTGGAGAGTACAATCTGCCTAATAAATAAAGATCAAGATTAATCCGTTAATCATTTAGGTCTGGTTTATTATTGCAATATTTTTTATTCAAAGAAATTCATTCTAGTATTGCTAAATATTATTGAAATGAGTGGTAATTTGGTTTTATTAAATCAGTTTCCAAAAGATAAATAAACCAAAACTGGGCTAATCTAATATTTCGTGTTACAGTAAATTTTGGAAGCTTTAAGTCAAAAACACCAGCAAATTCAAAGAAAAAAATGATAAAAAAGACTTTTTTGCCGAGTCGGCTCCAAAATAGTAAACGTTTAAGAGAATTTGCTTTGGATATGCCCAACTTATTCTTAATTTTTCAATCAGAATAAACTAAATATAGGAGACTCATTGTGTTAATTGGAGTTCCAAAAGAAATACTTCCAGGGGAAAACCGAGTTGCATTGGTTCCGGATGTTGTTTCAAAATTGAAGAAAAAGGGGTATGAAGTTATAGTTGAAAAGGGAGCAGGTGATAACGCTGGTTTTCCCGATTCAAAATATTTGGATGCGGGAGCAAAAATTGCCGGCGATGCACTCGAAGTTTTTAATTCTGCCGAAATTATCTGCAAAGTACAGCGACCAATCAAAAACGAATTATTGGGTAAACACGAATTAGAATTATTGAAAAAGGGTTCGCTTTTAGTGGCATTTATGTATGTTCTGCATTATCCCGAACTTGTTAAAAAATCTGCTGAACTTGGCGTAAATGTCATTTCGATGGAGATGATCCCAAGAACAACTTTAGCTCAAAAAATGGATGCTCTGAGTTCGCAGGCAAATATCGCAGGATATAAAAGTGTGATATTAGCGGCAAATCATTTGGGTAAAATTTTCCCATTATTGATGACTGCCGCCGGTACAATTTCTCCGGCAAGAGTAGTTATAATGGGAGCTGGAGTTGCCGGTCTACAAGCATTAGGCACAGCAAAAAGACTTGGCGCTGTTGTGGAGGTATCTGATGTACGTCCCCAAGTTAAAGAAGAGGTTCAAAGTTTGGGTGGAAAATTTATTGAAGTACCCACCGATGCATCAATGCAGGACGCTGGCGGTTACGCCAAAGAACAGTCGGAAGAATTCTTAAAAAAACAAAAAGAATTAATATTTAAACATGTGACTGAAGCTGATATTGTTATAACAACAGCTCTTATTCCGGGAAGAAAAGCTCCGGTATTGATTACTGAAGAAATGGTGAAAAATATGAAACCTGGCTCTGTGGTTCTAGATATGGCTGTGGAGTTTGGCGGTAATTGCGAAATAAGTGAGAATGGTAAGACAGTTAAAAAATATGGCACAACAATAATTGGCGAACCTAATTTACCTAGTCTAGTGCCTTATCATGCCAGCGATATGTATGCAAAAAATATACTCGCTCTGCTTGATCATATGACAACAAAGGAAGGAAAGTTTGTTATAAATATGGAAGATGAAATTATTAAAGGTGGAATGATTGCCTATGATGGAGCAGTTGTAAACAGTAGAGTTGCAGAGCTATTAAAATAATTTAGAATATAATAAGGAATAAAATAAATGGATGGAATTGGAATAATAATGCTGGTGTATGTTTTTGTACTGGCAATATTTGTCGGGTTCGAACTTATCACAAAAGTACCCCCTACTCTTCATACCCCTTTGATGTCGGGCTCGAATGCGATTTCTGGAATTACAATTGTCGGGGCAATCATAAGTGCTGGATTGCACGAATTTACAATTAGCACAATATTAGGATTGGTTGCTGTAATATTTGCCACGATCAATGTAGTTGGCGGATTTTTAGTAACCGATAGAATGCTCAAAATGTTTAAGAAGAAGTGAGTGAATTATGCATATAATAATTGAAATTAGTTATCTCGTCTCATCAATACTTTTTGTATTTGGAATCAAGCGTCTCGCTTCTCCTAAAACTGCCCGACAGGGAAACATGCTTGCGGCAATTGGTATGTTCATTGCAATAGTTGTAACACTATTCGATCAACACGTGCTTACATATGAATGGATAATAATTGGAATATTGATCGGCGGCGTGATTGGAGTTTTAATGGCTCTCAAAACACCAATGACAGGTATGCCCCAAATGGTAGGATTACTTAATGGATTTGGCGGAGGCGCATCTCTCTTAGTCGCCATTTCCGAGTATTACAAAATGAAAAATTTTACAAATTGGAGCTTTAATGTAGAAAGTAATACAACCTTGTTTTTGAGCGTTATAATAGGTGCTGTAACTTTAACAGGATCATTAATAGCGTTCGGAAAATTGCAAGGGATTGTAACAGGAAAAGTCGTAAGATATCCACTTCAACATCCTCTAAATCTATTACTTTTAATTCTAACTTTTACACTTGGAGTTTGGTTTGTTATTTCCCCCGAGTTGGAATGGATGATTCTTACTATTGCTGGTATTTCGTTACTTTTAGGAGTACTACTTGTGCTTCCTATTGGTGGTGCCGATATGCCGGTGGCAATATCATTATTAAATTCCTATTCCGGTTTGGCTGCTTCAATGACTGGATTTGTATTAAAGAACAATGAATTAATTATAGCCGGAGCTTTAGTTGGCGCTTCAGGAATAATTCTTACCTTAATTATGTGCCGTGGAATGAATCGATCCTTAATGAATGTAGTGATGGGAGGATGGGAAAATGCCGGTGCTTCCGGTCCGGCGGCTTCTACCGAATCACCAAAAGGGAATGTTAAGTCAATAGATTCTGAAGAACTTGCAATGCTCTTTGACGCTGCCCAAAACATAATTATTGTTCCAGGATATGGAATGGCTGTGGCTCAAGCACAGCATGCAGTTAGAGATTTAGTAAACAATCTTGAAGCAAAAGGTAAGCAAGTTCGGTTTGCAATTCACCCCGTTGCCGGTAGAATGCCCGGACACATGAATGTTCTTTTAGCCGAGGCTCAAATCTCATATGATAAAATGTTATCGATGGAAGATATTAATGACGATTTCAACAATAATGATATTGCGTTAATTATTGGCGCTAATGATGTTGTTAATCCGGCCGCTCGACACGATAAGAACAGTCCTATTTACGGAATGCCGATTCTAAATGTTGATTATTCCAAAACAGTAATAATTAATAAACGTTCTATGAATGCGGGATATGCCGGAATTGATAATGAATTATTCTTCTATCCAAATGCTTTAATGTATTTTGGCGATGCTAAAGAAGCAGTTAATAAACTTGTTCATGAATTGAAAAACGTATAAAACTATTAACCACAGAAAATGTAAAGTATTCTGCGTATTGATATTTTTCTTTTCTGTGGTTTTCTTTTTTAAAGGGGAATAACAAAACTAATTAATTCATTCGGCTGGTTAATTAGGTCATTTGTCTCATGCTGATCAACAACCCACGCCGCGGTAAAATAACCAATAACAGCGCCTAAAAAAACATCGCTTGCCCAATGTTTATCTTGATACATTCTGCTGAATCCGGTAGCAATAGCCGGAATAAATGCCAATCCTTTTAATAAACTATTATTTGTATTTCTTGAAAGTACGGTTGAGATCGAAAATGCTATGGTTGTGTGTCCTGAAGGAAATGATAAAAATGAATCATCAGAATATTTACCGTTAAAAAATGAACTTGCGCCTATATTTGTATAAGGGCGGGCTCTTCCCAGCGCCATCTTTAACAATATTGTAAGTGTTGTTGAATAAATACTCGATTGAATAACCTCAAAGCTAATTTTTTTTGACGTGTAATTATTTTGAATGGCTCCATATAATCCAAATGCTGATGCTAACACTAAGGGACTCACCGGATCGCCATACATTCTTCCTAGTTCAATTGGTAAACTGTACGCATGTTCATTATTCTTTTGTAATTGAATTCTAACAGGTTCATCCATCTGCATAATTAATATTGAACCGGCTCCAATTAAACTTAATTTTAGCAAGTCCTCTCCATTCCACTTTCCTGGAACAGAGACGAATTTTTTACTTTCCTCACCGAACTGACGAAAATTTAATTTATTTTGAGCATGTGTTAAATTTACAAGAAAGAGAAACGTGAATAATGTGAAAAATAAACTCCTCATTTACTGCTTCTCTTCATTGAATGAATATTTAATAATTTCAGCTCGCTCGGTGGTGATTAATCCGCCACACTTTGCTTCTTCAAATATTTGATCTATTGTAGGAATAAAATTTTGAATCTTTGATTCAGTATCCACAATTTCAATTACAAGAGGCAAATCTTCGGAGAGCCGTAATATTTTTGCTGAGTGAATCACTCTGCTGTTTCCTCCAAATCCCATAATTCCTTTATAAACTGTAGCTCCGGCTAAGTTTTGAATACGCGCCTCATTAACTATTTTTTCATAGACGGGGATATGATTAATCTTATCTGTTTCACCGATGAATATTCTCAACAACTTTGCATTTCCTTCGATCTTCATCTTTACCTCGTAATTAAGTAGGCTAAATAAACACCTAAAATAGATGCAAGGACACTTAAAATTATATTTAACGTGGCAAAAAAGAATTCCGCATTCCTCAATAGATAAAAAGTTTCAAGAGAAAATGTAGAGAATGTGGTAAATCCACCACAAATACCAATCCCCAGAAATAACTTAAGAGACGGACTGACTAGTTCCTTTTCATCGAGTCCAAATATTAAAAAGCCGAGCAAAAAACTTCCCAGAATATTTACAAATAAAGTCCCGTATGGGAAATATGGTGAAAAGTGTTTTTGAATTATCGCTGAGAACCAGTATCTCAACACTCCTCCAATACCAGCACCGCCGAAGACTATTATAATTTTTGTAATCATTTAAAATTTCTTTTCTAATTATTGTAACCAAAGTTTGTTCTAAAGAGTCTAATCTGCCAGAAAACTTAATTAATAGGAGAATGATCAATGAAAACGCTGATTAAAAATACGATATTATTTTCGGTTATACTGTTTTTGAACTCGAAAATTTTCGCAGATGACCTTAGAACACTTCATGAAAAAAGTTTTTCAGTTAAATCTAATTCGAAAATAATTGTTGACGCAAGTGCCGCTAATATCAATATTCAAGGATGGGATAAGGATGAAGCCTATATTAAAATTACGGGAAACGATAAAGCTGAAGAGAAAATGCGTTTCAAAATTGAACAGAGTGGAGACGAAGTTCATGTTTACGCTAAAAAGAAGAATTCATTTTTTTCTTGGTTTACTAATTTAAGATTGAAAATTGAGATTATGGTACCGAAAAAATTTAATGCCAAATTGGAGACATCCGGCGGAGATATTATGCTAAGCAACATATCGGGATCTCAAAAATTAGAAACTTCCGGTGGAGATATTATTCTTGAAAATACCAGCGGAAAAGTTGATTGCGGAACTTCCGGCGGCGATATTAGACTCACTAACCATTCAGGAGCAACCATTCTTGAAACTTCGGGGGGAGACATTGAAGTATTTGAAAGCACTGGTAATTTGCGTGCCGAAACTTCAGGTGGTGATATTTTAATAAAATTAAAAGATGGACAAATATTCGCAGAAACTTCCGGTGGAGATATTGATATTACCTATAGTGGACAAAATAAAGGAATCAAAGCTGAAACATCGGGGGGCGATATTAGAGTTAAAGTACCATCCGATTTTGCCGCTAATGCCTATCTCGATACATCAGGAGGATCAGTTAATGTTAACATCAAAACATCCTCAGTGGATGTTAAGAAGAGGAGTGAGTTCAGAGGACAGTTGAATGGTGGCGGTCAATCGGTGAATCTTGAAACTTCCGGTGGAAATATAACTTTAGAATAATAGTTTACGAATTTTTAGGTAATTCTGTGTCTATTTTCGATAATGTCAATAGACATGGAATTACCTCTCATTTTTCCTCCCAACCCATATTTGAGCTGCAAAAATTACACCCTTCTCATTTTACTACATTGGAATTCACTTCAATTTTAACTACTTTTTGAACAGTTAATGCGAATCAGAAATTAATTTAGAGGTAATTATGAAAATGGACTGGAATTCTTATGTTGGATCGACACTCAACATAACGATGAATGAAAATTATGGAGTTGTTTATGGAGCTAGAGAAAATGACTCACCAACGTTTTATGAAATTGTATTTAAAACCGGCAAATTAGTTGCCGCTTATGATGAGGGATTATTGATTGAAGCTGTACGTGAGCAAAAACCTTATAAAGTATTTGTTAACTTCCAATCCATAAAATGCGTTGAAATTTTTTAGTCAGAAGTATGTTAAAACTTGTATTAATATTTCTGCTGGTTAATCTATCCGGGATTATTGTCGCTCAAGGAATCATTATTAAGTCTCTTCGTTGCTATTCGTCGGTGGATGAAACATCATTCCCAATAATTTCAAAAGATGGGGATCAGAGTTCAATAACAATTGATTTCGACATGCAAGCAGTTCAATACCCTAATCTTGCAATACATTTCCGGTTTTGTGATTCTAATTGGCAGCCTTACGATAACGTCTTTCTGCTAAATCCAATTTATAATACAGAGAACAATATTTATCTCGAAAGACTACCGCTAAATATTCGAGGCGCGCAATATCATTACAAAGGAACATTCCCAAATCAAAACGTAACATTCCCATTCTCTGGGAAGTGGAAGTATTTTATTGTCGATCAATTTGACCGGAGAAAAATATTTGCTGAGGGAAAGTTTTTCGTTGTTAATCCCGAAATAAGAATAAATACAAAACTGTTTAGGGAAACGCTTCAGAACCGGTTTGATGAATCATCCATAATGAATAGAACTGTGGCGTTGCAAACCTCCTTTATCTTGCCCGATTCACTTTTTCATGTTCATCTTAAAAGAGTTGAAATATTTGTAAACCGTAAAATGGATTATCCTATAATAATTGAAAAGTTCGCTAACACACCCGACCAGTTTTTTGAGTGGAACGCATCAAATCGTTTTTCTTTTCTCGCAAGAAATATTTATCCAATGAATGAGTATCGTTCAACAGATACCCGCGATTACAATGTGTATAATAGTTCTCTCGTTCATGCAAAATTTGGTGAAATAGAAACATCAGATTTTTTCTCTAAGAGAAGAAGAGACTACAACGGAGGTTCTTTTCTTTTGAACCATAGAAATGAGAATGCAGATTATTTGGAAGTTCAGTTTAGAATGAGGCCTCCAGAGGAGATTACGAAACCTATATTTCTTGTTGGCTCATTCAATAATTGGAAAGTCCTTCCTGAGTATGAAATGTTTGATGATAATGGATTGCTCAATATATCGGTTGAATTAAAAAGGGGTTATTACGAATATCAGTATGTAACAGCAGATTTAAGAAATGGGCGGGTAGAAAATATAGATTGGAATATCCTTGAGGGTAATTTTTATGAAACTGTAAATGAATATCATATTTTTCTTTATTACGAAGAGCAGGACAAAGGTAATTACGATAAAATTATTGGATACTCAAAAATTATTGGTGGAGCATTATGAAAAAAATTAAAACCGCGGTTGTTGGAACCGGGCACCTCGGAAAAATTCACACAAAACTTTTTAAAGATGTAGAAAATTGCGAATTGTTTGGGATTTATGATGTCGATTTAGAAAGAGCGAAAAATGTCGCAGAGGAATTCGGATTGAAATACTTTGAAGATTATCCAGAACTTTTGAATAATGTTGATGCGGTAGATATTGTGGCTACCACCAGCGCTCATTATGATTTAGTGAAAAAAGCGTTTGAGGCCGGTAAACATGTATTTGTAGAAAAACCAATTACAGCTCAAATATGGGAGGCGGAAGAACTTGTTAAAATTGCAGATGAAAAAAAACTGACTTTTCAAGTTGGACACATCGAAAGGTTTAATCCAGCACTAATTTCTTTAGAAAAATATAAACTCAATCCGATGTTTATTCAAACCGATAGACTTGCACAATTTAATCCACGCGGAACCGATGTTGCAGTCGTGCTAGATTTAATGATTCATGATATTGATATAATTTTAAGTCTTGTTAAAAGTGAAGTAAAGAATGTTAGTGCTAGCGGGGTGCCGGTAGTTTCTGAAACAATTGATATTGCCAACGCGAGAATTGAATTTGAAAATGGAGCTATAGCTAATGTTACGGCATCTCGAATTTCCCAAAAGAAAATGAGAAAGATGAGAATGTTTCAGCGTGATACTTATATCTCGCTCGATTTTACTTCCGGTGCTTCAGAAGTTTTTAGATTAGTTGATCCGGTTGAACTTCCCGCTAATGGAGGATTTATTTCATTTGGAGAAATTGGTGTAGGGGACAAAAAGAAAGCGGTAATATATGAACAGCCGGAACATAAAGAAGTAAACGCGCTTAAATTTGAATTGGAATTATTTATTGAAGCAATCCTTGAAAATAAAGTACCAGTTGTAAGCGGTCACGATGGACTGAAGGCGTTAAAGGTTGCGGAAATGATTATCAAAAAAATTCAGGAGTCAATTGAAAATGCGAAGAAGTTTTTTATTTAGTATATCAATACTGATCATTATTTCCGGGTGTTCAGTATTACAGACTTTTGAAAATATTGCGAGACTAAAGTACAAGATTCATTCTGCCTCAGATTACCAGATTAGCGGAATTAATCCCTTAAACAAAAAATCCTTAAAAGATTTTTCTGCCTTGGAAATGTTAAAATTGACAAGTGCAGTCGCAAAAGGGAGTATGCCTTTGGTTTTTACTCTCAATATTGAAGCAAAAAATCCTAATGATGGCGCATCGGGTTCACCAAGAACTGATATTAGCATAACTTCGTTACCCTGGAAATTATTTGTTAATGATAATCAGTTAGTGGCTGGAAATATCAGCGAACCGATATTTGTACCGGGCAAAGGAGAATCGATGTTAATTCCTATAAAGATTGAATTCGATATCCTGAAATCTTTAAAGGATAGAAGTTTGGAAGATGTATTTAATTTATTATTAAATGTTGGTGGAGTAGATGGTTCTACTTCCAATCTAAAATTGAAAATACAACCTGTTCTCGGAACACCGGTTGGTAATATTGGATATCCTTCAGAAATTACTGTAGTTGATAAGACTTTTAATTAGACAATACTGCTAGCGTTCAAATTCAAATATGAAAAAAAATTTTTATCTGTTTTTTCTTTTCCCAATATTTTTATCTGCTCAGCAGAGTGATACTCTTTTCTCCAAAAATGAGAAAAATATTTCAAGTGATTCTATTCAAGTTGCTGATACTATTAAATCGAAAAAAAGTGATATAGATGCAATAGTTTTTGCTTCAGCTTCCGATTCTCTGATCTTCAATGTTAAGAATAAAATGATGTATGTTCATGGGAAGGGGGAATTAAAGTATAAAACCACAGAATTAAAAAGCGGAAAAATAGTAGTTGATTATAATACAAATGAATTAGAGGCTCTTGGTTTTGAAGTAAACCCGGGTACCGATTCTGTACGAGTTGAGCAAACACCATTATTAGTTGAAGGAAATGATAATTATGAAGGATCAAGGATACTTTATAATTTTAAGAATCAGCGTGGCTTTATATCGCTTGCAAAAAACAAAAAAGATGAGCAACGCTACGAAGGCGCAAAAGTAAAAAAAGTAGATAAAAATACATTCTTTATTGATGATGGAATTTTTACCACTTGCGAGAATGATACTCCACATACCTACTTTTCAGCAGATAAAATGAAAATCATTCAAAAGGATAAAATTATTGCGCGATGGATTTTTATGCATATCGGAGGAGTTCCCGTCCCAATCCCACTTCCATTCGCTGTATTCCCAAATGAAACCGGAAGACGCTCAGGCATAATAATCCCCGGTTACGGTCAATCGGCTCTGCGGGGACAGTATTTCACAAACTTTGGATACTTTTTTGCACTTAGCGATTATTTTGATCTAGCACTCACAGGAGATTATTATACAAAAGGTGGGTGGGGTGCGCGTAATAGGGTTCGCTATGCGAAAAGATATAGTTTTTCAGGACAATTAAATGCAGGTTATTCAAAAATATTGATTGGCGAACCGAACGATACTGAAAGAAGGGAACAGACTGATTGGAATGTTTCCTGGTATCATAATCAGCAAATAGACCCAAGCTCGCGGCTTGATGCTAATCTTCAATTTGTTTCATCAAACTTTTATTCAAATAACAGCATAAATTTTAATGACCTATTAT
Organism: Melioribacteraceae bacterium; assembly: GCA_019638015.1. NCBI lineage: Bacteria > Pseudomonadati > Ignavibacteriota > Ignavibacteria > Ignavibacteriales > Melioribacteraceae > Melioribacteraceae bacterium. The sequence goes on from JAHBUP010000001.1 coordinate 1,664,657, forward strand.
CTCAAGACATTATTTCGAATGCATCTTATAGTAAATATTGGGAACAGTCTGGTACAAGTCTTTCTTTAAATTATAGCCGCACTCAAAAATTGCAAACTGGAGATATTTATGAATCGCTCCCAAATATCAGCTTTTCAAAATCAATCACTTATCCATTCAAAAGAGATGATGTTGAGTCGTTGAGCGATCAAAAATGGTACGAATATATTAATTATTCATATAATGGACAGTTCACGAACCAGAGAAATAAGGAGAAGGGACAATTAAAAATTAGAGGCGGGTTTCAACACAATCTTTCTGTGAGCGCTTCTCCAAAAGTTGGATATTTCAGTGTCTCTCCATCTATAAATTATAATGAAAAATGGTATAACAAAAGAACTAAACTGGAAAATCAGACTTTTACTAAAGTAAATAGAGAAACCGGTCAAATAACCTCGTACGATTCAACAGTTGCAAAAACAATTAATGAATTAAATTTTGTGCGTACATTTGATTTGAGCATTTCTGCTTCCACAAAATTGTACGGGGTTATGCAGCCCAATTTATTTGGAGTAGAAGCATTCAGACATACGTTAATCCCATCCATCTCATATAATTATAATCCGAATTTCTCAGACGAGGTCTGGGGATATTATGAAACTTTTAAGGATGCTGAATGGAAGGAGATACGCTATGATAAATATTCCGGTGAAATTTTTGGCGGTGTAAATGATTATGAAAGCCAGAATATCAGCCTCTCCGTTGGTAATGATTTTGAAATGAAAATGGCAAAAGCCGCAGGAGATACTACAAGAGAACAAACAAAGGTTCGCTTGCTCAATTTTAGTTTGAGCACTTCTTATAATTTTGCTAAAGATAGTGTAAAACTAAGCGACTTAAGTTTGAGTTACAGAACTCAAATTGGTGATTGGGTAAATTTTAGCGGCTCATCATCATATACTTTTTACCATGTTGAAAATGGGAAGCGCTTCAACCGGTATTTAGTTTCTGAGGGAAGAGGACTTTTTAGATTAACAAATTTTGGTTTTTCAATTTCAACAACTTTGAGCGGAGATAAACTTAAATCTGAAAATGAAAAAGAAACTAAAGTAAATGAATCGAATGATGTCATTAGTTTTGAAAGAAAGAATTTTAATTCAATATACGATGAAAAAAAATCGGCAGACTTTTCCATCCCCTGGAATCTATCATTAAGTTATAATTACAATATCTCGAAGTACGATCCAAGTGTTGTAAATAAATATTCTAATGTTAGTACAGATTTAAGTTTTTCTCTCACAAAAAATTGGAAATTTACGGTTCGTGCCGGATATGATTTCGACCGCAAAGAAGTGACCGCACCACAAATCACAATCTTCCGAGATCTTCATTGTTGGGAAATGAATTTTACCTGGAATCCTTCCGGTTTCTACCGTGGTTACCGTTTCGAAATTAGAATGAAAGCACCTGAACTTCAAGATATTAAAGTAACAAAATCGGGCGGACTCTTCTCAGGACGCAGATAAAATAACTCTGTGGACTTGGCGTTCTCTTCGTTTAACCCTCAATGCTATTACAAAAAACAGTTGTTTGTATTAAACTTTTACATATTTATATATGTTATTAATTAAAAAATGTAACATGAAAAAGAAAGTAGTAATAATTGGTGGTGGATTTGGCGGTTTAACTACCGCAAAAAAACTTGGCAAGAGTGACCATGAAGTAATTCTTATTGATAAGACCAACCATCACTTGTTTCAACCACTGTTGTACCAGGTTGCTACGGCCGCACTTTCTCCCGCAGATATTGCCGCACCCTTACGATCGATTTTAAGAAATCAAAAATATACAAAAGTTGTTATGGGGGAAGTAACCCGGATAGATGTAAATTTGAAAAAAGTCCACATGGGTGAAAGTGAAATTGAGTTCGACTATTTAGTAGTATCAATTGGATCTCAACATTCATATTTCGGAAAAATTGAGTGGGAAAACTATGCCCCGGGATTAAAAACTATATCGGATGCGCTTTCAATTAGGGAACGAGTTTTAATTTCTTTTGAAAAAGCAGAACGAGCAACATCACCTTCAGTTATTGAAAAATATACAACATTCGTAATTGTGGGGGGAGGCCCTACCGGAGTAGAGATTGCCGGCGCGCTTGCCGAAATTGCCAAAAAAACTATGTTAAAGGATTTTAGGAATATTGATCCTTCAAAAACTAAAATTATTCTTGTAGAAGCCGGTAATTATATTTTATCAGCTTATGATCCCACACTTAGTCAAAATGCAAAAAAAGCTCTTGAAGAAATGGGAGTAACTGTTTTAACCAACCGTAAAGTGAATGAAATTAACAGTAGAGGGGTTATTATAGATGATCAGTTCATCGAAACAGAAAATATTATTTGGGCGGCTGGTAATGAAATCCCTAGTGTAATTAAAACTCTCGATGCAAAAACTGATAACGCGGGAAGAGTAATAGTTCAAGATGATTTATCAATTCCAAATAATTCGGATGTATTTGTAATTGGAGATGCTGCGTTAGTGCTTGATGAAAATCAAAAACCATTACCCGGTGTCTGCCCCGTTGCAATTCAGCAAGGAAATTATGTTGCTAAATTAATAAGTAGGGAAATTCCAGTCGAAAAAAGAAAAGCATTTAAATATTTTGATAAAGGCAGCATGGCTACTATTGGTAGAGCGCGTGCAGTCATGCAGTTAGGAAAAATTAAGATTTCGGGATTTTTAGCCTGGCTAGCTTGGGTATTTATTCATATCCTCTATCTTATCGGCTTTCGCAATAGATATAAAGTCTTAGCCGAATGGATATGGTTTTATATAAGCCATAGAAATGGAATACGCTTGATCACTAACAAAAATTTATCACAATTAAATTAATTTCATATCATTTAAAAACGGTAGATCATTGCGGACTTTCAAAACTTCTTCCAAATTTAGATCGACTTCAAAAATGTTTACATTTTCGTCAGCAATAAAAGCTGGAGTACCCATTGGATCAAAAACTGCGCTCGCCCCGCAATAATTATATTTTGGGTCATCTCCCGTTCTGTTAACTCCTATCATATAAAATTGATTTTCTATTGCTCTGGCTTTTAGTAATGATTTCCAATGCTCAATTCTTGGAATGGGCCAGTTAGCTATGTTAATCATTAAATCAACTTTTTCTTTAGCATATAAACGGTACAATTCCGGAAATCTCAGATCATAGCAAACACTTAAACCAATTTTAGTTTTGTTAATCTCGGTAATCACTAATTCATTACCGGCATTATAGAATCTGGTTTCATTGGCCATACTAAATGGGTGCACTTTTCTGTACCTAGCGTGTACTAATCCAAATTCATCGAAATGAACTAACGAATTAAAAATTTTATTATCGTCGTATTCAATTAACCCGGCAAAAATATTTGTTTTGAGCTTTGAGGCCAATTTCATAAAATAAGTGTGTGAAATTCCGGCTAAATCTTCTGCAAACTTTTGGGAATTCATAGTAAAGCCGGTTAGGGTTAATTCGGGAAAGATAATCAGGTCAAACTGAGAGGTGTTTTTAGTAATTAACTTTTCAATTAATTCTATATTTTTTTCGGGTGCCTCCCATATTGGGGAGTATTGAAATAATCCTACTTTCATACAAACTCCAATAATTCTTCAATTGAAAAATAAAGAAAAGAAATTTGCTTTCCGCTCTCTCTATTTTAGTTTAGATTTACACCATAAAAAATTGAGCACACTTATGTTAAATTATATTTGGTTAGCTTTAATATTTTTGGGCATCTCCGCGGCGGTAACTCTTGATTTAAAAGATAGTATTAACGACAAATATAAAAATGGGAAAGAGTTTCCAGTTACAGTGGAATATTTTGAACATAATGAAGAAGCTGATGTTTATGTTGATGGCATTGAATTCAATAATTTTTATTCTGTAAAAGCAATTGAGGATTTTAACTTCAAAGCGAAGATTTCTCAAAAGTCAGCTTCAAAAGAGTATTCCTTTTTTGTATCAAGTACAAATAAATTTCCAGCCACCTGGAAAGATATGGCACGCGCAAATGGGAAAGAGGAGGACCTCTCCGGCACTTTAAAAATTATCAGTAAGATTGATTCAAATTCTTATAAAGCTGTATTAGTGCTTGAAAAAATATCTTTTATTAAAATGAAAGAGGTTACAAACGCCGCAATTGATTACGCATCAACTGCAGTAAATATTGCACTCGGACTAATCGGTATTATGGCTTTATGGTTGGGTATCATGAAGATAGGAGAGAGTGCTGGTTTGATTTCAAAAATTGCCAAATCAATTAAACCGGTAACAAAGTTTTTATTCCCCGATGTACCGCAGGATCATCCCGCAGTCGGTTCAATAATTATGAATATCTCTGCGAATATGCTGGGACTTGGCAACGCCGCGACCCCTTTCGGATTAAAAGCGATGGAGGAGTTAGATTCTCTAAATGAAAACAAAGGAACTGCAACCAATGCAATGTGTACTTTCTTAATAATCAATACTGCGGGATTAACATTAATTCCTGCAACAGCAATTGCTATTAGAGCCGCCTCGGGGAGTAGTGATCCGGCAATAATTATTGGTACCTCATTTTTTGGAGCGCTATGCGCAACAATTACCGGAATAACAGCGGCAAAAATTTTGGAAAAATTTTCAATAAATAATTTCAATTTTTTGCACTGGATGAAAAGCAATACAAAATTCATCCTGGCAATATTAGTGTTTATGAGTGTTATTATAGCGGCAATTACACTTAAATTATTTACCGTAATTAATGTTGAAGTGATTCGTTCCGTAATTCAAGTGTTTTCATCGGCGGCAATACCAGTAATAATTTTATCATTTGTTATTTATGGCGCAGTTAAAAAAGTAAAGATTTATGAAACATTTGTGGATGGTGCTAAAGAAGGTTTCAACATAGCAATTAGAATTATTCCATTCTTAGTTGCAATGCTTGTGGCAATTGGAATATTTAGAACCGGCGGAGCAATGGATTATCTAATTTGGGCGCTTTCTCCCATAACCGGATTGATTGGATTTCCCGCCGAAGCATTGCCTATGGCTTTAATGAGACCACTCTCTGGGAGCGGCGCACTTGGTATAATGTCGGAAACACTAAATGCCTATGGCCCCGATTCATTTATTGGACTTTTAACTTCAACAATTATGGGAAGTACCGAAACAACATTTTATGTATTGGCACTTTATTTCGGAGCGGTAAATATCAAAAAAACAAGACATGCGGTCGCAGCAGGAGTACTAGCCGATATAGCTGGAATATTAGCCGCACTATTTATCGTTAGAATTATTTTTGGATAATTTGGGCTTTACCAGTTTGAATGTGCTGTTATTATTACTATTTTTTCACAAAAACATTAGAATAATATGAGAATTGGAATACCAAGAGAAAAACACCGCGAAGAGAAAAGGGTTGCCCTGGCTCCGGCTGGTGTTCATACTTTAGTTCAGGCCGGGCATACTGTTTTTATTGAATCGAATGCCGGATTAGACAGCCACTTCCCCGATGAAGATTACCGTAGAGTGGGCGCAAATATAGTTTATTCTGCTGAAGAAGTTTTTCAGCGCTCAGAACTAATCACAAAAATAGATACTATTACCGAGGAAGAAGTTGATTTTCTTCAGGATGAACAGACGATTTTTTCGTTCCTTCATCTTGCCGTCAGTAAAAAAAATGTGATCGATAAATTGATTAAAAAAAGAATTACAGGTATCGCATTCGAGTTAATTGAAAAAGATGAACAATTGCCGGTTCTTCATTCGATGAGCGAAATTGCTGGACAGCTAGCCGTTCAGATTGGAGAAAGATATTTGGGAAGTGATTTCCCTAAAAGTCGTGGAATATTAATGGGTGGAATTGCAGGTGTAGCACCAGCTGCAGTAGTTATAATTGGTGCCGGTGTTGTTGGATTTAATGCCGCACGCGCCGCTCACAATAGGGGAGCCCATATAATTGTGTTAGATAAAGATTTAAGAAGGTTGAGAAGAATTCAATCTGAAATTTCAAAAAATATTACTACAGTTGCCGCTAATGAATACACTATAGCTCGTGGTGTTAAATTTGCCGATTTATTGATTGGTGCAGTCCAAATTAAAGCAGAAAAAACTCCCAGTATTGTTAGTGAGGAAATGGTAAAATCCATGAAAAAAGGATCGGTCATAATTGATGTCTCTATTGATCAAGGAGGTTGTATTGAGACCAGCCGACCCACAACTATTTCTGATCCAGTATTTAATCTTTACGATGTAATTCACTATTGCGTTCCAAATATGACAGCACTAGTATCAAGAACAGCAACTTATGGGCTAACAAATTCTACAATTGAATATATTCAGGCAATTGCCGATAATGGTTTAGTAAACGCACTTTTGGGAGATACCGGATTAGCAAAGGGTGTGTGTACTCATAATGGATTTTGTACAAATGAACATATAGCGGATGCATTTAATCTTGAGTACAGAAGACTTCACCTTTTTTCTAAAAATTAAGAGAATCTGAAATGACAATTGAAGAAATAAAAATAACTAAACCTAGCAACGCCCCCTGGCTCAAAAGATATAATTCAAGATTGGTATCTGCAGAGGATGCTGTAAAAATTATTAAGTCGAAAGATAAAATAATTGTTCAGCCAGGATGTGCTGCACCTTTGAAATTAATTAATGCGATGGTGCAAAGGAAAGATGAATTATTTGATGTGGAGATATACCATATTTTGGTTGTTGGAGATATTCCTTATACCAAGCCAGGAATGGAAGCTCATTTTAGACACAAAGCTTTTTTTATTGGCACAAATTCTAGACTTGCGGTAAATGAGGGGCGAGCCGATTTTATCCCAATATTTCTATCCGAAGTTACGATGCTATTTAAACGAGGTGTAATTGTTCCGGACATTGCTCTCATTCATGTTTCACCCCCGGATGAACATGGATTTTGTAGTTATGGAATAGATGTGGGTAATATTAAAACTCCAGCCGAAAAATCGAAATGTGTTATTGCTCAAGTTAATAAACAAATGCCCCGAGGTTTGGGTAATAGTTTTATTCATATCAACAAAATTGATTATATAGTTGAAGTAGATGAACCTCTTAAAGAACTGCCCCAGGTAGATCCCGATGCTACTTCCGAAATGTTGAGTATATATGATAATATTGGAAATCATATTGCCGGAATGATTGAAGATGGTTCAACTCTTCAAATGGGAATTGGCGCAATCCCCGATGCGGTATTAAAGTATCTACACAATAAAAATGATTTGGGCATTCATACAGAAATGTTCTCTGATGGATTGATAAGTCTTATTGAAGAAGGTGTAGTTAACGGAGAAAGAAAAACACTACATCAAGGGAAATTAATAGCCGGATTTGTACTTGGAACTAGGAAAGCGTTTGATTTTATCGATAACAATCCAATTTTTGAATTTCATCCTCAAGAATATGTTAATAATCCCTTTGTTATTGCTCAGAATACAAAGATGATTGCTATTAACTCCGCAATTGAGATTGATTTAACCGGACAGGTTTGCTCCGATTCGATTGGTACCCGTTTCTATAGTGGGATTGGTGGACAAGTAGATTTTGTTCGCGGTGCCGCTAACTCCGATGGGGGTAAACCAATTATTGCGCTTCCTTCAGCCACAAAAGATTTAAAGTATTCGAGAATCGTTTCGACTTTAAAACCGGGGGCTGGAGTTGTAACTTCACGAGGTGATGTACATTATGTTGTAACTGAGTATGGAATTGCACATCTTTTTGGTAAAACAATAAAAGAAAGGGCTCGCGCCTTAATTGAAATTGCGCACCCAGAATTTCGAGATCAACTTTTTGAATTCGCAAAATCAAATTATCACATTTAATGAGGATTTATGGTTGCGGTTATTGGCGACATACATGGTTGTTATTATACATTAGCAGAATTATATGAAAAAATCCGTAAAAGCTATCCCAATATTGAAATCTATACAGTGGGAGATATGGTTGACAGGGGAAACCACAGCTATGAAACTTTAGAATTTATTATAGAGAATAGAATAATCTTTACTCCCGGTAATCATGATTATATGTTTTATCATTTTTTTAAAGAACCTCAAAGTGTATTCGCGCGTTCATGGTTTTTTAATGGCAACGAAACAACATTAGAATCATACGAAAACCGCGAAAAAGAAATGTTTAGACACATTGAAATAATTAGAACAGCTCCTCTTTATTATGATACTATGGATTGTTTTATATCTCATGCGGGAATCTCATCGGAATATGCTAACTTTTTACCCAATGATTATCAACTAAATCTTGAACTTTTAGATCATCTTGTTCATAATGATTTAAGAACAGATAGAGGCATTTTGTGGACACGCGATCAACTTCTTAATTTGGGTAAATTACAAGTCGTGGGGCATACCAAACAGCAAAGTATAACTCTCATCGAGGATTCGAATGCAGTTTATATAGATACCGGCGCATGTGTTGGGAATAAACTTAGTGCCATTATAGTTCATCAAAGTAAGATTATTGAGACTATTGATGTAAAGACAAATTTGAATGATATTATATAAAAATTTTAGCACTTGGTTAAATTTGAATTTATTCATTCTTTTTTAATAATTTTGGACAGTCATTCAAGGAGGCATATTAGATTCTTTTTACGATCACTAATTAGTAGATGGTTTATTCTCTGTGAAAGCTAAAAATTCCGGTTTGGGTTTTTCAATCTTTTTAAGCCCATTTATCATTGCTTCTTTGATTGCGTCTCTTGGTTTCACAAACCATAAAGAGATTGTTACAATCAATCCTCAGTTTTATTTCTCTGATTTATATCCTTCTGTAAATTTTACCAAAAAAGAAATTAATAACTCTGAAAATTTTCCAAACACAGTTAACTTATTTGATTTATTACAATTCTCCCCCGATTCCATAGCAGCTCAGAAAACTGATTCATTAGTAATTGATCAAAAGGATACTGTGAAAGCAGTCCTTTCAAAAGCAGAACTACTAAAAATTGCGGCGCGGGAAGATTCAATAAGATATGTAGATTCATTATCACGAGATTCACTGGCTCGAGTTCAGCAATTTACCGCATCACCAAAATCAACCGCCAATATTCCTATCAGGAGAGGTAGGGTCCATCCTCTTTTCGTAGATCCCTACAAAAGTTTTATTCAAAGAAGTACTAAACTTGATTCCACCGGAACTAAAGTAATTATCACCGAGATAATGAATGGCAAATCTATTCGTCCGGATCTTGTATTACCACTCGAGGAATATATTCAGCTTAGAATGGCCGCACTTAACCGGGATTCGTGGGAAGCTCTTGCATATCAGTACGAACTAAAATCTTCAACTAAAGATCTTTCTCAATTAATAACAGATTTAACAAATATTGATATTCCACTCCCCAGTTCACCTTTACTAAGCATATTCGGACCTCCCAAGATTAATCTTAGAATTAGCGGTGCAGTAGATATTAGGGGCGCGTGGCGAAATGAAACTACCGAAGGTATAACTTCATCGGCACTTGGCAACACAAGAAATGAACCCGATTTTAAACAACAAGTTCAAATAAATCTTGCTGGAACTATAGGTGATAAATTAACACTCTCCGCAGATTGGAATACCGAGCGGCAATTTCAATATGAGAATCAGTTAAAGATTCAATACAAAGGTTACGAAGATGAGATTATTCAAAGCATTGAAGCCGGGAACGTATCACTTCAGGCATCACCTTTAGTTGGTGGAAGTGAAGCTCTATTTGGAGTGAAAGCACTATTTAAAATGGGCCCTTTTACATTAACTGCACTTGCTTCACAAAAGAAAAGTGAGGTTACGGAGGTAGCATTAAGCGGAGGAGCGAAAGCTCAAAAATTTGAGGTAAGAGCTTACGACTATTCTACAAATCATTACTTCATTGATCAAATTTATGCCGATAGAAACCTGAATATATTTAACAATTATTTTTCTAATCCAACCCCTTTCATAAGGGATTCTGTTCGTGTTAAGGATATAGAAGTTTGGAAATCTACAACCGGTTTATTTAATCCGAATGAAAGAAAAGTAAATGCTTACATTGATTTACCCCGTAAAATTGGTACGGCTCCATATTCTTCGCAATTAAGAGATAGCACTGTTCAAACAGATCCTGGCAACATTGTAGGTAATTCACGTTTTATTCTTTTAACTGAAGGTGTAGATTATACCATCCATAAAGAAACAGGGTTTATTTCTTTTATTACATCAATACAAGAACAGGATGCCGTTGCTATAGCGGTTCGTATTGAAGGAAGAACCGGTGCCGATGCAGATGACGTTTATTATGGTGAATTTATTAAAGATCTAAATCAAACGCCGGAAACAAGACTCGTACTTAAACTTATTAAACCGGCTAATCTTCAACCTCAACATAAAAAGGCCTGGAAATTACAGTTGCGGAATATTTATCCAATTGGAGGACGTAATGTTAAGGAGGAGGGTTTTATCTTTGATGTAATGTATCGTGTTGAGGGGCAAGAACCTCAAAATAATTATCAAGGAATAAAACTACTTGAAACATTTGGATTGGATAAAACCGATAAAAGTAAAACCGCAACTCAGCCCGATGGGGCATTCGATTATTTCACCGGTAGAACAATTATACCAAAAACCGGAGAAGTAATTTTCCCTGTACTGGAACCCTTCGGAAGAGATTTCCCGATTGAATTACCCGATTCTCTGAAATTCCAATTGGTTTATGATACAACCAAAACTTTTGCAAGGCAGGATCGAACAAAAGATAAATTTGTTCTCAGTGGTGAATATTCTGCCGAAGTAACCTCTGTATTCCAAATAGGTTTTAACGTTGTTGAAAAATCAGTAAAAGTATTATTGAATGGAAATCAACTTTCTGAGGGGCAAGATTATACGGTTGATTATAATGTGGGGCAAATTATAATTCGAAATGATAATGCGCTTGTTCCGGGTGCCGATTTAAAAATTTCATATGAACAAAATGATTTGATCTCACTGGCTTCAAAAACAATGATTGGACTACGTGGACTTTATGAGTTTAATAGGAATACTACTCTTGGATTTTCATTTTTGAATCTTAATCAACAAACATTGAGTGATAAAGTTAGAATTGGTGAAGAACCATTGAATAACTCTATTTGGGGAGCCGACTTTAAAACCACACTGCCGCTTCCATTCTTAACCAAAGCGATAGATAATTTAATTTCCACAAGTGCCCCATCTTCACTAACAATTAACGCAGAAGCCGCCTACATGGATCCCGATCCTAATACCAAGAAAAGTACAATTGAAAGTGACGGTGGAAAGAGTATTGCTTTTGTTGATGATTTTGAAGGCGCTAAAAGAACAATTCCTTTGGGTATGGCTTATGGTTCTTGGAAAGATATAAGTGTCCCACAAAAATTAGCTCCCTCTATTGATGGACTTACTGCTTTGCGTAAGATGGATTATAAAGGAAAGACTTTTTGGTTTAACAGAACACCATCGGATGTAACCATCAAAGCTATTTATGGTGAAAGAAAAAATGCCGCTCCGGATCAACAACAAATTACCGCTCTCGATATGGTATTTGATCCTTCAAGACGAGGTTTCTATAATTATACACCTAACCTGGCTAATAAGAAAGTTAACTGGGGCGGTATGATGAAAGTACTCTCCTCATCAGCCAATAATTTAATTGAGGAAAATATTGAATTTATTGAGTTTTGGGTCAACATAGTTGAGGCACCTACTGATCTTAAATTAGTGATTGATCTCGGACAAATAAGTGAAGATGTAATTCCTAATGGAGTGCTTGACACCGAAGATAAAAATGATAATACACTTGTGGATGATGGAGAAGATACAGGTATTGATGGTGTTAGAGATGTTGGAGAACCTGGTTACGACTCAGCTCTGAATCCTGATCCATCTAATGATAATTATCGTTTTACTTTAACTCAAAACCCCGACTATTCCAACATCAATGGCACTGAAGGAAATGCAGTATCTATTGATTTGGGAAGATTTCCTGATTCGGAAGATTTGAATGGAAACCGAACGCTTGATAGAGTGGATAGTTATTTCAGATATGAAATTCCACTCGACTCCAATAAATTCACGAATCCCTTCATTCAAGGTGGAGGTGATAATGCCGGCTGGTATTTATATCGAATTCCACTAAAAGATTTTACAGACAAGGTGCGCGATCCCAGTTTTTCAATTGTTGAGTTTATAAGATTTTGGGTAACCGGTACGGAGCAAACTGTTCATTTAAGATTCGCGGAAATGAATTTGGTGGGGAACCAATGGCAAAAAGTTCTCAATTCTGAAGTGACAGTTGATGACGAAGTTTTAACATTATCAACAATTAACGTGGAAGATAACCCCGATTATTATTCACCTCCAGGTGTAATTAGGGAGCGTGATCGTTCTAAACCCGATTACCAAATTTTCAAGAATGAGCAGTCTCTGGAATTAATTTTAAAAGATCTTGATGATGGGAAAATTCGAGAGGTGGTTAGATACCTCTACAAATCAGTAGATCTTTTTAATTATAAAGAAATGAAATTTTTTGTTCATGGTGAATTACAGGATGCGCCGGGTTCAGTATCTTATTTTGATCCTGGAGATCCGAGTAATTATGGCTCTGAGGTTTATCTGCGATTCGGATCCGATTCAACTAATTTTTATGAATACCGGCAACCTGTTAGAGCCGGCTGGAATGAAGTTTCGATGTTATTTTCAGAACTTACTTCAATTAAACAGAAAAGAAGCGGCGATTCCATAAAAGTGTTAGTACAGCAAGCCGTTGCTGATAAAATTGGACATTTTTTTGGAGTTAGGGGAAATCCAACCTTAACCCGGGTTTCTTATTTCTTAATAGGAATTTCTAATCCGGCGAATAAAGGAGAAAGAGGCAGATCGGTCTCTGGTTCAATTTGGTTGAACGAGTTAAGAGTTCTCGATGCAGATAATACTCCCGGCTGGGCAATGAGCGGTAACGCTTCATTGATGTTTGCTGATCTACTTCGGGTAAATGCAAATTATACTAAGACTGATCCATATTTCCATAAATTAGCTGATCGGTTTGGTACAAGGGATGACCGATCCGGATGGGGAGTATCTGCTGATTTAGATTTAATAAAACTAATTCCATTTAACCTCTCCGGTAGTAACATGAGAATTTCATACTCGGTTACAGAATCTATGACAGCTCCCCAATATTTACCCGGTACCGATGTTCAGTTAGTTGCGGCTCAGGAAGCCTTGGCTCAATCCCTTGCTGAAGAAGGTGTACCTGAAGAAGAAATAGCTCAGCAAGTTGCGGCATTTAAAAGACAATCCGAATCGTTCAACCGTTCGGAACAATGGAATTTAGCAAACGTTCGAATTAAACTTCCCTCAAATTCATGGTATGCAACATATCTCATTAATAATTTAACATTTGGATTTAACTTTAGTAAAAGCTCTGGTTACAGTCCTACTGTTATTGAAAACAATGCATGGAACTGGAATGCAAATGCAGGTTACGCGTTAAACTTGAGCCGCGATTTTTATTTTCTGCCGGCAGATATCCCATTGTTTGGAGAAGTTGTAAAAATATTTACCGATTATAAAGATGTAAAAGTTTATTTTTTCCCGCAGACTTTTAATACAAATATTACTGCAAGTAGAAAGAGGTCCTACAGCTTAAATTTTGGAGCATCCGCAAAGCCTAGTATTCAGCGCGATTTTACTTCATCACGTGGCGCAGGGTTTAATTGGATTTTTACCGAAGGTGGATTTTTTAATATCGCAACAAATTATAACTTTGATGTTCAATCAACCTACGCACATCTTTTATCGCAGACTGAGCAGGACAGAAGTGAAAAAGAAATTTGGAACGATATTATTAAAGGTTCATTCTTTGGAAGAGATTTTAGCTACAAACAATCGCTTGATTTCAGATTAACGCCAAAAATGCCAACGATATTTGAGCTTAATAGATATTTAACTTTTAATGCTAGTTATTCCTCTTCATATAGTTGGCAAAATAATTTTCAACAAGAAAATTTAGGAAGAGCAGCTGGTTACACAAACAGAATTAGCTCAAGTCTAACTATAAGGCTTAAATCTATATTCGCGCCATTATTTGAATCGGCAGTGCAAACACCAGCTCAACAAACTAAACCACAACCGCGGCAAGTTCCAACTCGAGCCGGTGGAAGAAGAAGTGGTGTCCGCGAGACTCAAGCTCCTACGCCAGTTCAACCAGTAATAGCCGATTCAACTCGTCAACCATTATCTGATTCATTGGGTATTGCAAGAAGTTTAATGGATAGTTCAAAGACAGCCTCTGTTTTTGATCGCGTGAGAGGGGATTCATCAAACGTTATGGATGAAGATACACTTGCAGTACCAACAGAATCAATTTTCTCCAAATCATTAAATGCTTTAAAGTTGGTTGCAAAAACTATATTGTTCGATTATGATCAAATCTCAGTTAATTTTTCACAAAGTAGTTCTTTAAGCGGTGGTGGATTATTAGGAACAGGAACAGGGTTTGCTAATTTCTGGGGATTTTCTCAATCCGATGAAAATGGTCCTTCACGATTATTTATGCTCGGATTATCGAATAACATTGGAAGAAGAGCGCCGCTTGGAAACTTAAGCGATAATTATACTCATAAAAATGATCTGGACTTCAAAACCTCCCGACCATTATGGGAAGGAGCCCAAATTGATTTGAATTGGAAAGTGGGATGGGGATTTAATAAAGCAACTACTCTGCAAACAGATTCACTCGGAAATGTATCGGTTAATAGTTTGACCTCCACTGGACAATTAGATAGATCATTCTTGAGTTTCCCCTCAACATCGCTCTTTTCATTTTTAGGTACCGGAATTAAAAAAGTAAGTGAATTATATGACAGAGATGCTCTTAATCCAAATGATAATTTATCAGAATCATTCCGTTCCGGTTTTGAGGCAATATCTATTTTAGGTAAAATTCCGATTCTTAAAGATATAATGAAATATATTCCTCGCCCAAACTGGTCATTTTCGTGGAGTGGTTTAGAAAAATTTAGTTTCCTAAGTTTTGCACAAAGAATTACACTAAGCCACGCTTACACCTCTACATACAGCGAAGGATGGAAAGTTATACCGGATAAAGATCGCCAGATAGATGTCACTGAAATTCAATCGCAAAAAGTTGATTTTTCATTTTCACCGTTGATTGGCGTATCAATAACGATGAATAATTTTTATGGTGGAAATTTTCAAGGGTCATTCCGTTATAATACCAGAAGCAGCTACAGTTTAGGAGTGTCAACTAGAAATATTACAGAATCATTTTCGAATGATATAAGCTTAACGGCAAGTTATTCAAAATCGGGATTTGAACTTCCACTATTTGGTATTTCTCTTAAAAATGATATTGAAGTTTCCTTTTCTTACACTAGCGGAAAAAATTCAAGTGTTCTCTACGAAATGGATAGATTTGATGAAAAGGGAAAACCACTCGAAGGAAAAACAAATACTACAATTGAGCCTAAAATCAGATATGTGATGAGTTCACGAGTTACACTTTCTATATTTTATAGAAGATCCACTATACAACCAGAAGGTGCATCCAGAATCCCTCCAACAAAAACTAATGAAGCAGGCGTTGATGTAAGAATTTCAATACAATAAGGATAGTATGAAAAAGAATAGAATTTTATGGGTTGATGATGAAATTGAAATGCTCCGTTCACATATCATCTTCTTGAATGAAAAAGGGTACGAAGTTGAAACTGTTACTAATGGTGCCGATGCTGTATCCGAAGTGCGAAATAAACAATTTGATTTAATCTTTCTTGATGAAATGATGGCTGGGATGGGGGGGCTCGAAACTCTATCTCAGATTAAAGAGATTAACGCTAATATTCCTGTTGTGATGGTTACAAAGAGTGAAGAAGAATCATTAATGAACGATGCAATCGGAAGTAAGATTAGAGATTATTTAATTAAACCTGTACTGCCTTCGCAAATATTAATGGTCTGCAAAAAAGTTTTGGAAAGCAAAAAAATATCGGGCGAATATGCAGCGAAGGATTATTTACATGATTTCAATGAAATTTCACAGCGATTACTGGGAAACCCCGATCATGAAGATTGGATAGATATTTATCTTAAACTCGTTAATTGGGATTTGGAATTAGATCGTCATCCAGAAATTGGATTAAAGCAAACCCTTTTCGAACAGAAAAAAGAGTGTAATCAAGAGTTCAGCAAGTTTGTTGAAAAAAAATATAAACATTGGATTGATGCTGAAGATGACAATTCTCCTATGCTTACTCCAAAAATTACGGAGAAATTTGTTCTGCCGTTACTTTCTCAGACCGATGCGCCTGTATTTTACTTTGTAATCGATTGCTTAAGGTTAGATCAATGGTTGGTTATGGAAAAGCATTTGCGCGACCTTTTTACAATAAAAAAAGATTATTATTATTCTATTCTTCCAACAGCAACACCATATTCAAGAAACGCTTTATTCGCGGGATTATTTCCATCAGAAATTGAGAAGCATTATCCCGATCTTTGGGACAGCATGAAAGATGATGAGAATAGTATGAACAGGTATGAAAAAGAACTGCTCCAATTTTTATTGAACAGAAAAAAAATTACTCTTAGAAATGAGTTAAAGTATATAAAAATTATTGACCCTGAAGTGGGAAGAGGTTTTGAGCAGAATGTTTTATCACACAAAAAAACAAATTTTATGGCTGTCGTGGTAAATTTTCTTGATATGATTGCCCATGGCAGATCAGATTCATCAATTCTCAAAGAGATTGCACCGGATGAATCGGCATACCGTTCATTAACTAACAGCTGGTTTCAGCATTCATCATTATTAAATACATTTAAAGCAATAGCTACTATACCAAAAGCCAAAATTGTGGTTACAACAGATCATGGCAGTATAAGAGCGCTCCGTGGGTCCAAAGTATTGGGAGATAGAGAAGCTTCATCAAATTTACGTTTTAAGTTTGGGCGAAATCTTAAAGTAGAAGATAAACATGCTCTATTTATTAAAAAACCTTCAGAGTATAAACTACCAGACAGAGGTGTTTCGATAAGTTATATTATTGCTAAGGAAGATTACTATTTTGTTTATCCAACTGACTATCATAAATACCTGAGCTATTATAAGGATAGTTTTCAGCATGGCGGAATCTCGATGGAAGAAATGATTTTACCCGTTGTCACAATGGAGAGCAAAGTTTAATTGGAAATACCTTTTCAAAAAAAAATTAGTAGCGAAACTGAAACTTTAGAAATTGCCGAACAATTATCTAAAATTTTAGTATCCGGTGATGTTGTTGTAATTAATGGCAATCTTGGTGCGGGAAAAACATTTTTAATTAAAGCTATTTGTTCATCATGGGAAATTGAAGATGCCTCGAGCCCCACATTTTCCCTTATTCATGAATATGTCGGAAGTCGAAAGGTATTCCATTTGGATTTTTATAGAATCAAGAAAAGTGAGGAATTATACGATCTTGGAATTGAGGATTATTTTAATGATGAAAGTGCAGTTATATTTATTGAGTGGGGAGAGTTATTCCCGGAGGTTTTACCAAATAAAAGAATTAATATTATTATAACCAAAGATGAACAAGAAGAAAGACAAATAAAGGTTTTTAATAATGAATAGCTTATTCCCGATACTTGCTGTTGAAACCTCAGGTGATTTATGTAGCGTTGCGGTTCTAAAGGATTCAAGTTTAATATCAGAAAAAAATATTAGTGAACCACAAGCTCATTCAAAACAATTAATACCGATGATTGGCGAGGTTCTAAGTGTTTCAAAAGTTGAGAAAAGTGAAATAAAAACTATTGCTATTTCCATTGGCCCAGGTTCCTTTACAGGGCTGAGAATAGGGCTTGCTGCGGTAAAGGGAATTGCGTTTGGATTACAAATACCCATTATCCCAGTCCCAACATTTGATGCTGTTGCACTGCAGATTTATGAAGAAAATAAATTTCTTCACAATTTTAAAATTGCTGTAAGCGCAAATAATGATGAATGCTACTATGCAGGGTATTCTGTAGAAGGAGAATTCTTAAAACAAGTTGTCCCTCTTCAACTTTCACAAAAAAAAACTATTACTTCAAATCCACAAAATGTTTATAGCACCCAGTTAAAAGATACACACTTGTCCTACATTGAAGCACCCCGAGCATCAATGATTGCGAAGTGGGCTTATTTATTTGGGGAGGATTTGTTAACTTTAGACTACGATAATCTAGAGCCTAATTATTTTAAAAATTTTATTGTAAGGGAAAAGAAATGAAAATAAAATTCCTTTTAATGACGCTTCTTTTAACCAATTTTATGAATGCTCAAAACTTACCCAAAATATTTTCTCCCAACCCAGATCATGATTTCGGTACCATATTAGAAGGGGCGATAGTATCTCACGATTTTGAAATTGTTAATAATGGTAAAGCTGAGCTGGAAATTCAAAAAGTATCTGCCACTTGCGGATGCACTGCCGCTAATCCAGTTAAAAATAAATTGATGCCTGGAGAAAAAACTACAATTAGAGTTGAATTTAACTCAAAATCACGCATGGGTCCACAAGATAAATATGTGTATGTTTTTTCTAATGATAAGGAGAACCCTAATCTTAGATTGAGTTTCAGTTGTGTGGTTGTGGATAAAATGACTCAAGCTCAGTTCAATAATAAAATACCTAAGCTGATAATTTCAAAATCAAGTCATGATTTTGGAAATGTTGAAGAGGGTAAAGTTGTATCTGTAAAAATTGATTTAAAGAATACTGGCAACGATCTATTAAAAATAGATAATGTTAAAACTACCTGTGGTTGTACAGCTGCACTATTAAGTAATAAAACTATTAAACCTGGGGAGGCTGGAAATCTAAAAATTGATTTAGATACTGCAAATAGAGAAGGTAAGCTAACACGAACAGTTACCATAATTTCAAATGATCCCGCACAGCCTTCACAATCAATAACGCTATTTGTAAATATTTTAAAGAGAAAATAATAATGGGTTGGTTTAAGAGAAAAACAGATAAAATTTCTAAAGATTCTGTAAAAAATGACCTCCCGGATGGGCAATGGTCAAAGTGCACAGATTGCGGCGAAATTATTCACAATAAACAGCTTGAAGTAAATTTATGGTGCTGTCCAAAGTGCTCATCACATTTCAGAATTGGTAGCGAGCAATATATCTCTATCTTATTCGATAAGGGCAGTTTTAAGGAATACGACAAAAAGATGAGGAGCGGTGATCCCCTAAATTTTGAGGATAATAAGAAGTACTCTGATAGAATTAACTCCACAATAAAAAAAAGTGGATTAAATGATGCGGTAAAAACCGGGATAGGAAAAATTAATGGTAAGAAAACTGTTTTAGCATGTATGGATTTCGCATTTATAGGTGGTAGTATGGGTTCTGTGGTTGGTGAAAAAATTGCTAGAGCAATCGACCATGCTTACGATGAAAAAATCCCATTGATAATAATAAGCCAAAGTGGTGGCGCTAGGATGATGGAGGGTGCATACTCTTTAATGCAAATGGCCAAGACAAGCGCCAAACTTGCCCGTTTAGCAGAGGCAAAACTTCCTTTTATTTCTATATTAACAGATCCTACTACTGGTGGTGTTACTGCAAGTTTTTCAATGCTCGGAGATGTGATAATTGCAGAACCAAAAGCATTAATCGGTTTTGCAGGTCCTCGTGTAATAAAACAAACTATTGGAAGAGATTTACCTGAAGGTTTTCAACGTTCTGAATTTTTACTTGAAAATGGTTTTCTTGATGCTATAGTTACGAGGAAGGAGCTTAAAGAAAAAGTATTTAATCTTTTAAATTATTTTAGTTAAGTGGGCTAAAACCTATTTCTTAAACTTTTTTGCAAATCGAGCCAGCACTTCGAGGCAATAGCTAACTTCATCTAAAGTATTTTCTGGACTGAATGAAAAACGGATTGTTCCTTCTGCCTCTTCTTTAGTATAACCACCGCTTAGAATAACGTGAGATGGTTTTAGTGTACCGGAACTACACGCTGCTCCATTCGAAACCGCAATTCCATTGATATCCAAATACATTAGCATCGCTTCAGAGTCATTTTTATAATAAAAGGGATTCAATGTGATTGATAAAATATGGGGCAACTGATTTGGTGAATTGTTAATTTTAATTCCATCCAAATCGATTGAATTGATCCCATTTATCAATGCCTCTCTAATTTTTTCAACCGTTTTATAATTCGATTCAATATTTATGCTGGTAATTTTAATTGATTCGGCAAATCCAACAATTGCGGCAACATTTTCGGTACCGCCTCTTCTGTTTCTCTCTTGACTTCCACCATACAAGATTGGAATTATCGGCGTACCACTTTTTACATATGAGAATCCAATTCCTTTTGGACCATTTATTTTATGAGATGAGACAGATAGTGAATGAACGTTTAACTTCTTTACATCGATACTTAATTTGCAGTATGATTGCACCGCATCTGTATGAAAATAAGTGTTCTCTGAAATCAGATAATTACCAATATCTTCTATATTATTGATTGAACCCACTTCATTATTAACATGCATAATTGAAACTACGGAGGTTTTATCATCAATCCAATTATTAAGCTCTTCATAGTTAAGTGAAAAATCTTTATTTAATGAAGATCGAATTAATTCGAATCCTTCTTTCTCAAGTTCGACACATGAATCTAAAACACAATGATGTTCCGCTGTTGATGAAACTATTTTATTTCTTCCAGTATCATTTTTATTTGCCGAAGCAATACCACGAACAGAAAAATTATTAGCTTCAGTTCCGCCACTTAAAAAATAAATTTCGGATGGGTGTGCATTTATTGAAGCCGCCGCAATTTCCCTCGCTTCCTCAATCGCAATTCTTCCTTTTCTCCCGAAGCTATGAATTGAGGAGGGGTTTCCATAATAGTGGGTAAGGTAGGGGATCATTTTTTCAACAACTTGTGGATGAATCTTAGTTGTTGCGGCATTATCAAAATATACCTTTTTCGAACTCATTATCTTAAACTAACATCGCCAAAATGAATTAATTCTCTTTTATCACCAGTTTTTAGAATTATAAAGCCATCATCATTAATATCCTCAAATACACCAGTTCTAATTTTCTCATCCTCCACAATCTTAATTTTTTCTCCAATCATCTTGCATCTATCTCGCCAGTCATCTAATATTTTTTTAGGATTTTTTGCTAGTGAATTAAATGAATTTTCAAAATTATTTAGAATGTCACATAATAGTCTCTCTCTACTAACATTATCATGAAATTCTTTTCGGACAGATGTTGGTGGTATTTCAAATTTTCCGGGGAAGTTGGGCTGATTAACATTTACACCTATGCCTACAACAATTTTTGAAATCTTATTCCCTTTTGAGGATGATTCGATCATGATTCCTGCAATTTTTTTTGAATCTACTAAAACATCATTTGGCCACTTTAACGATACATCTAATTGATATAAATTTTCTAATGATTGAGCCACAGCTATAGCCGCAACAAAAGTGATTAGATTAATTTTCCTTTCAGGTAAATTATCTTTAATTAAAATTGAAAATGTTAAGTTAACTCCGCTCAAGCTTTCCCAAACTCGCTCTTTTCTACCTCTTCCCTTAGTTTGATACTCAGAAAGTAAAACTGTCCCGTGAATGTCAAAATCACTATTTGCAAGTAAAACTGAATTAGTTGAATCTACCTCTTCCGTATAAATAAAATTCCTACCAATAAAATCAGTATCGAGCTTTATATCAAATTCTTCTATGTTAAACATGAACACTCCTAAATATTGTCAAATATGTGCAAGATGCGACATAATGCCTCATCTTATATCGGAATTGTCTCACAGCCTGTCAATTTTGCCAAAGCCCAAGTTGAATCAAAAATTCTTGTAAGTTCTTATAAATAAATGATTTATTGATTATTTTATTTTTGGCATTATCCTTGTTATAACAATAGCAAACATAAAAAAGGAGGATAAAATGACACTTATTAAATTTGAACCCATTCGTGAATTTGAATCCTTACATAACAGATTACAAAGATACTTGGAAGATTTTCCAACATTAGGATTCAATACACAAGATTCATTTTCACCAAGAATTGATATCTCGGAGACTAATGATAAATTATTGGTGACTGCCGAAATTCCAGGCGTTAAAAAAAATGATCTTAAAATTACCCTGCAAGATAATATTTTAACCATTCAGGGTGAAAAGAAAAAAGAAACTGAAAATAAAGACATCAACTATTATAGGGCTGAAAGAAATTTTGGAATGTTCGGAAGATCCTTCACATTACCTGTGGAAGTTGATTCAGAAAATGTATCAGCCAAATTTGAGGATGGAACTTTAGTGGTTGAGCTTTCAAAAATACTACCTAAAGCCAAAACAGAAAAAACAATAGAGCTGAAGTAATATCTTCAGCTCATTTTATAATTTAATTTAAGGAATTGAATAATGGGAAAAATAATTGGAATTGATCTTGGAACAACAAATTCATGTGTTTCGGTTATGGAAGGGAATGAGCCGGTTGTAATTCCAAACTCGGAGGGTGGTAGAACTACTCCTTCAGTAGTAGCGTTTACGAAAACTGGTGAAAGATTAATTGGTCAGCCTGCGAAAAGACAAGCTGTTACAAATCCCAAAAACACAATTTTTTCCATTAAGAGATTTATGGGAAGAAGAAGAGATGAGGTAAACACCGAAACCACAGAAGTTCCTTATGAAGTTGTATCGGGCGACGGTGGATCAGCAAGAGTGAAGATAGCTGATAGATTATACTCGCCACCAGAAATAAGTGCAATGATTCTTCAGAAAATGAAAAAAACGGCTGAAGATTATCTTGGACAGGAAGTAACAGAAGCTGTTATTACTGTTCCAGCATATTTTAATGATGCTCAAAGACAAGCAACAAAAGATGCAGGAGAAATTGCCGGTTTACATGTGCGAAGAATCATTAATGAGCCTACAGCCGCCGCATTAGCTTATGGCTTGGATAAAAAGAATAAAGATCAAATTGTTGCTGTATACGACTTAGGTGGTGGTACATTCGATGTGTCAGTTCTTCAATTAGGAGATGGCGTATTTGAAGTGAAATCAACTAACGGTGATACTCATCTTGGTGGTGATGATTTTGATCAGAGGGTGATCGATTTTCTTGCCGATGAATTTCTTAAACAGGAAGGAATTGATCTACGAAAAGATCCGATGGCTTTACAGAGATTAAAGGAAGCTGCTGAAAAAGCTAAGATTGAACTTTCATCATCGATGCAGACAGATGTAAACTTACCTTTTATAACTGCATCGCAAGATGGACCAAAGCACTTGAATCTTACTATTACTCGTTCGAAGTTCGAACAATTAATTGATGATTTGATTCAACGTACTGCCGGTCCTTGCGAGAATGCGATAAAAGATGCTGGATTAAGCGCATCTCAAATTGATGAAGTAATTTTGGTTGGAGGCTCAACACGTGTTCCAAAAGTTCAAGAACTAGTTAAAAAATTATTTGGTAGAGAACCTCATAAAGGTGTAAATCCTGATGAAGTTGTAGCAATTGGAGCAGCTATTCAAGGTGGTGTTTTAGCCGGAGATGTAAAAGATGTTCTTTTACTGGATGTTACTCCACTTTCATTGGGTATTGAAACACTTGGTGGTGTGATGACTGTACTGATACAAGCAAATACTACTATACCAACTACAAAGAGTGAAGTATTCTCAACTGCTGCAGATAGCCAACCTTCAGTAGAAATTCACATATTGCAGGGTGAGAGACCAATGGCTGCTGATAATAGAACTCTTGGAAGATTTCACCTTGATGGAATTCCACCGGCACCACGAGGTGTTCCTCAAATTGAGGTTAAATTCGATATTGATGCCAATGGTATTCTACATGTTGCGGCAAAAGATAAAGCAACTAGTAAAGAACAAAGTATTCGCATAACTTCATCAAGTGGATTATCCAAAGATGAAATAGATAAAATGAAAAATGTTGCAAAGGAACACGCTGCCGAAGATAAATTGAAAAAAGAAGCGGTTGAGATTAGAAATCAAGCTGATAATCTGGTTTTTCAAACCAAAAAACAAATTGAGGAAATGAAGGACAAAATTACCAGCGAACAAAAGAGTAGACTTGAAGCTGAAATTGCCAAAATTGAGGATGCATTAAAGACAAATGATTCGAACCAAATTAAAGCGGCAACAGAAAGCCTCACAAAAGTTTGGCAAGAAATTTCACAGGTCTTGTATCAACAGCAAGGACCTCAAAATCCTCAAGGACAACCAGGTGCGAATGCGGGACCAACAGGACAGCAAAGTAACGATAAACAAGATGAAAAAAAGAAAGATAATGAAGTGCAGGACGCTTCATATGAAGTTGTAGATTAAAATAATGGAGGAAAATATGTCAGAAAATAAAGAAGTAATGCAGGTAACACAAAAAAGATCATGGGAAGAAGCTCTTGAGAAAGAAGCTTGGCTTGCCCCCTTGGCAGATATTTATGAAACACAAGATGATTTTTTCCTTGTTTCTCAAATGCCGGGTGTTAATAAAGAAGATGTAAAAATTAAACTGGAAGATGGTCATCTTATTTTAATGGGTAGAATTGACTACAACTCAGCTTCCGATAGAAAATATGTTTTAAAAGAAACTGAGACCGGAAATTTTTATAGAAGATTTAAAATTTCTGAAAGTATTGATGATCAGAAAATTGACGCCAACATGGAGAATGGAATACTAAAAATTAGGCTTCCAAAACATGAAAGAGCTAAGCCTAAAACTATAACAATCAAATAAAATCTTTTATTGGGTGAGCACATGCTCACCCTTTTTTTTGTTGCTAATATGAGCCAACCAGTGTTTAAAATTGCATCAAAGAATTGATGTTATTAAGTTTAAATATGAAACAAACACTGATAGTATTTTTTCTTCTAATTTCATTTGGATTAATTCTGCAATATGCTGATACCCAAAATGAATCAAAAATTGCTCCTCAAATAAGTTCTGCAGGCTATTCCAAGGGATTGTTGTTACAAGAAAAAGAGAAAATTGATCATTCGCATAAATATGACTTATATGTTGACTTCGACCCTGCGCAAAAATTAATTTCAGTTAATGAAGTAATTGGCTGGAAGAATAATACTCAACATTCCACAAAAGAACTTTATTTCCATTTTTACGCTAATGCGTATAAAAGCGAAAGAACACAATTCTCAAAAGGTTATGGTCTAAAATCAGAAGATGAAAAAACTGAGATTGAAGTTTTAGATTTTAAAATTAATAATGCTAATGCCACACTAACATTCCCCGACAAAATCAACGGTATAGATGGTGACAGCACTGTCGCAAGAGTTGATTTGCAAGAGATTCTGCATCCAGGAGACTCGGTATCTATTCAAGTTAATTACAAATTAAAAATTCCCAAGTGTGTTAAAAGATTAGGATATGCCGCCGGAAGAGAATTTTATTTCATCTCTCAATGGTTTCCAAAATTAGGAGTATTTGAAGAGGGGAAATGGGTGTGTAATCCTTATTTACCCTACTTAAATTTTTATTCAAACTTCGCCGATTATTCAGTTAATATTTCTCTACCAAAGGATTTTGAAATTGCTTCAGCTGGAAATCAAGGGGAAGTTGTAATAAGTGGTGGTAAAAAAAATGTAAAAATTGAGCAATCAGGCGTTCACGATTTTGTATGGATGGCGTCCAATGAAATAATGGCAAAAAGTAATTTTTACAGACGGAAAGACAATTCATTAATTGAAATAAAATGTTTTGTTCAGCCAGAAAGAGAAAATTACTTTGATAGATATTTTGAGTCAGTAAAAAATTGTTTGACTTACTTTGAAGATAATGTTGGGGTTTATCCTTATCAAACAATAACATTAGTTGATGTGCCGAGGACAAGCAATTCAGGAGGAATGGAATATCCAACTCTATTCACTGTGAGTGCTGAATTATTTTCACCATTGAACACTGGTTGGCCAGAATTTTTAGTTGCTCATGAATTTGCTCACCAATATTTTCAAGGAATATTAGCCAACAATGAAGTAGCTGAAGCATGGCTTGATGAAGGTTTTGCTTCATACGCGGCAACAAAAATAATGGGTAAATACTACCCTAATGTATTTGAGTACTTTAAAATTGCAGATCATATTCCCGTATTCGGGATCAATTTTTTTTCTTACCAAGGTATTCCTATAATATACACTCTGGTCGATATTCAAAAACCGGCCGGGTTTCAAAGTGCAGTTTCCTATTACCGCAATACAAAAATTGGTAGCGTTCTTGATTCCTCTCACAAGCATCTTTCTCGAAGTGCATATGTAATTAACTCCTATAGTAAACCGGAATTGGTTCTTCATACTTTGGAAAATTATATTGGCAAAGATGCGATGATGAAAATTTTGAAAGATTATTATCTCAATTACAAATTTAAGCATCCAAAAGCGGCTGACTTTTTTGGCATTGTACAAAATAATGTTAATGAAGATATGGGCTGGTTCTTCAATCAATTTTTAAAGAGCTCTAATACTTTTGATGACAAAATTCAATCATTGAGAAAAATAAACAATGAAGAATGGGAAGTAATTGCCGTCAGAGATAATTCGGGGATATTTCAAACAGAAGTTGTATTAATTACTGAAAAGGATACTTTGGTTAAGCACTGGGATAGTGATGAATCTTGGAAAGCATTTTACTTTAAAACAAAAAATGAGGTGATTGCGGCTTCAATTGATCCGCATAGAAAAAATTTGCTGGATATTAATTTTTCCAATAATTCAAAAACTGTTGATATCCAAATTGCTGCATCTCTTTCTTTATCAATGCGGTTATTTTTTTGGATTCAAAATGCTTTGATGATAATGGGAAGTGTGGGATGATTAAACATATTAATTCAATACTTCTGCATGGAATGAGAACAATTTTTCATAATGGGAAGTTTGTCCTTTTATTATGGACTTTTAATCTGGCATCGGCGTTAATTTTGGCGGTCCCAATTTATAATATGCTGTTTGATAATCTTGGCACATCCTTAATGAGCAAAAACCTAATCGAACAATTTGATCTTTTATGGTATGCACAGCTAAGAAATTTATATTCAATTCATTTTGATCAGTTAACTACAAGCATTTATGCTGTTACAGCAATTTATACTTTTATCCAAACATTTTTTGTGGGCGGTTTGATATCAATCTTTCATTTGCCCGAAAAGAATCACATGGTCGACTTTTTTTACGGAGGGGTTAAATATTTTTGGAGGTTCGCCAAAGTGTTGGTTATTTGTGTACTTCTTCTTTTTATTGCATTTGAAATAAATTATTACCTTGGAGAATTAATTTCATTAATCTATAGTGAATCTGAAAATGTAACTGGTGATTTTATACTAAAATTGATCCGTTATATAATGCTAATATTTTTTATAGGTGTGGTAATCATGATCTCCGACTATTCTAAAGTTAATATGGCTGTTCATGATAAAACCAATGTTCTCGTAACCATAATTGATTCAATAAAGTTTATTTATCGAAATTTTTCCAAAGTGTTTGTCGTCTTTTTATTAATATCACTGCTTGGGGCACTTGGGGTTATTATTTACAATGTGCTTGGGAAACTAATTCCTCGAACTCCTTCTTACTATTTAATCATTTCAATAATATTGCAACAGATGCTCATAATCTTTAGACTGTTTATAAGGATGTTTTTCTTTTCAACCTCAGTTTCAATATTTAAAGATCTCGACGCTAAATTTGTAAATGCCGAAATTGAAAAAGGTGGATAAATATCCTTAAATTATTTTAGCTAACCGCATCTATTAATTGCCTTTTTTATTATTTTAGCGCAAATTTTAGTGGAATTTGTTTTTAAAAAAATTAGGAAGATTAAGATGTCGATAATACCAATCACAGTATTCGGTGATAAAATCCTTCGTCAAAAAGCGAAGAAGGTTATGGCTGTTGATGATGATATAATAGTTAAAATAAAGAATATGTTCGATTCTATGAGGAATGCAAGCGGAATCGGATTAGCCGCAAATCAAGTAGGATATAATGAATCTATTTTTGTGGTCGATTTAAAGGGGTGTGAAGGCTATGAAAAATTTAAACCTATTGTTATGATTAATCCTGTAGTGGTGGAAGAATCGGATGAAAAAATTGTTATGGAAGAAGGTTGTTTAAGTCTTCCCTCAATCCGCGCAGAGGTTAACAGACCAAAAATTATCCAGATAAAATATTTGGATACGGATGAAAATGAGCAATTGATTGAAGCAGATGAACTGTTCGCGCGTGTTATTTTGCATGAGTATGATCATCTGTTAGGTAAGATGATTCCAGATCGTGTCGAAGAATCTTTGAGAGAATCATTAAAAGGTGATTTGATTAAAATTCAAAATCGTGAAGTGGAAACCGACTATCCCATAACAGAACTGGGCCAGAGCATTACGAAGCAGAGGCAGTGATTTATGAAAATAGTTTTTATGGGTACTCCCGATTTTGCCCTCCCATCATTAAAAAAAATTAATGAAAGTAAGCATACCTTGGAAGCGGTTGTGACTGCCCCCGATAAAGAAAGGGGGAGAGGTAAACTAATTTCATCAACACCAATAAAAGAATATGCCGTTAATAATAATCTTAAAGTGTTTACTCCAGAACAATTAAATGATTCTAAATTTATTTCAGAACTGATCGAAATTAAACCTGACCTCATTGTTGTGGTTGCTTTTAGAATTCTCCCTAGAGAAGTTTATAGAATTCCAAGATTAGGAACATTTAATCTTCATGGTTCACTGCTTCCCAAATATCGCGGTGCGGCGCCAATACAATGGTCCTTAATAAAAGGAGAAACTAAGACTGGTGTTACAATATTTTTTTTGGAAGATAAAGTTGATACGGGCAACGTAATATTAAAGAGGGAAGTAGAAATATTACCAGAAGATAATTTCGGATCTTTGCATGATAAAATGATGGTCATTGGGGCTGATGCTGTTATGGATACTATCCAAATGATTGAGGCAGGTAATTATTCATTAGAAATTCAGGATAATACCAAAGCATCTAGTGCGCCAAAAATCACAAAAGAATTATGTAAAATAAACTTTGCTGATTCAGTTCGTAATATTCACAACTTGATTAGGGGACTTGCACCATACCCAGGAGCTCTTTTCACCTTAAATGGCAAAAACTATAAGATATATGGTTCTACTTATATTGAAATGAATTGTGATGAATTTGTGCAGATGAAAATTATCGGGGGTGCTGAGATTAAAAAAATTTTAATTAATGAATTTGAATGTGAACTCATACATTCAAAAAGTGAAATTTTTATTAAAAATAAAAATGGTATTCTCCAAATTCTGGATATTCAACCTGAAGGGAGGAGAAGGATGAAAGTCACAGATTTTCTAAGAGGATATTCATTATAGAGATAGGTAAAGAATGAGAAACTGTAAGTACGAAAATTTAATTGATACAATCGGTAGAACTCCGATTGTAAAATTGGGCAATATTTCAAAAGGATTAAAAGCTACCATATATGCGAAGCTCGAATTTATGAATCCTGGCGGAAGCATTAAAGATAGAATCTCAAAATACATGATTGAGAAAGCGGAGAGAGAAGGTAAAATTAAACCGGGAGATACAATAATCGAAAACTCATCGGGAAATACTGCAATGGGTCTCGCTATCGTATGTAGGCATAAAGGATATAATTTAAAAATTGTAATTAGAAATACTACCAGTCGTGAAAAAATAAAAATGCTAGAAGTTCTTGGAGTTGACGTAATTAAGGTAGACGCAAGCCTTCCTCCCGAGCATCCAGAATCATATAACAATTACGCTTCAAATTTAGCGATGCATGATCCCAACCTCTATTATATAGACCAACACAATAATCTTGATAATAACGAAACTCATTATGCTACCACCGGTCCTGAAATCTGGGAACAGATGGAGGGGGAGGTTGATTATTTAATTGGAGCTGTGGGTACAGGAGGCACAATCACCGGTGCGGGAAAATATCTAAAAGAAAAAAATCCCAAAATTAAAATTATTGGGCTTGATCCATATGGTTCAGTATTTTATGATTGGTACAAAAACAAAGTTTTAGTAAAACCCCACAAATACTTAATAGAAGGGATGGGAGATGAATTTATTATTCCCACTGCCCAATTTGAATATTTAGATGATATGTATAAAGTTGAAGATAAGAAAGCAATTGGGTGGACAAAAAAACTAGCTTATGAAGAGGGGATATTGAGTGGCGGATCGAGTGGCGCAAATATTTATGGAGCTGTTAAACTTGCTAAAGAAATTGACCGGGAAGCCAATATTGTTACAATTATTTGCGATTCAGGTTACAAGTATTTTTCTAGTATCTACAATGATGACTGGTTAACGACTAATCAAATGAAGTAAAAAAAATTGCTATTCGAATTCTAAAATTAATTCTCCCTTGGCAACCCTTTGTTCGCTGCTAACAAAGCACTCTTTTATTTTTCCATCATCGTGTGCGAATACAGTATTTCTCATTTTCATAGCTTCGAGAACAAATAGAGGGTCACTCATTTTTACTTTCGACCCCTTTTTTACGTATATCTCTCTAATTGTCCCCGGAATAAAAGCCGTAATTTTTTTCGGGTCTTTTTTAGTAAAGACTTTTCTGTTGAGATACTTTTTTGTCAGTTTAGTTTCATATACAGTAGTATCTATAACTAATTTTTCGTTAAACTCTTCCATATTAATTGGGTGGAATTCCATGTTTTTTGAATGGTCGAACTTCATGTTTATTAGCTGCAACTTTTAATGAATGAATAATTGCATCTCTTGTTTTATCCGGTTCAATCACCGAATCAACGTGTCCATTTGCTGCGGCTACATAGGGATTAGCAAATTTTTCAGTATACTCCGCTACTTTTAATTTTCTCATATCATCAGGATTTTCGGCTTCCGAAATTTCTTTTTTAAATATAATATTTGCGGCTCCTTCTGGTCCCATTACTGCAATTTCTGCTGTTGGCCATGCAAAAACAAAATCGGCACCGAGATGTCTCGAACACATTGCAATATATCCACCGCCATAAGCTTTTCTCAAAATAACTGTGATTTTTGGAACAGTGGCTTCACTATATGCGTAAAGAATTTTTGCCCCGTGTCGTATTACTCCTGCATACTCCTGATCAACACCTGGCAGATATCCGGGTAAATCAACCAAAGTTACTAGGGGAATATTGAACGCATCACAGTATCTTATAAATCTGGCGGCTTTATCTGATGAATCTACATCCAGAACCCCTGCAAGTACTAATGGCTGGTTGCCGACTATCCCAATCGTTTCCCCACTAATTCTAGCAAGACCTATAACAATATTCGATGCCCAATCAGCTTGAATTTCAAAAAAAATAGAATCATCAATAAAAGACTTAATAATGTCTCTTACATCGTATGGTTTATTAGCCTCTGCCGGTATTATTTTTTCGATATCAAATTTTGCTCTAGGTGGTTTTGGAGGATATACCACAGCTTTCTTTCTATTATTCCACGGAATAAAAGTGAATAATTGTTTGATCTGTTCAAAACATTCTTGTTCAGTGGTTGCAAAGAAATGAGCATTACCGGTTATTTCTGTCTGAACTCTAGCCCCCCCTAAATCTTCCATCGAAATTTCTTCACCAAGAACAGTTTTAATTACTTCGGGGCCGGTAATGAACATTTTCGAAATTTTATCAACTACAAACACAAAATCGGTAAGGGCAGGGGAGTAAACTGCTCCACCCGCACAAGGTCCAAGTATAACAGATATTTGTGGAATAACCCCTGAAGCCAATGTATTTCTATAAAAAATTTCACCGTAGCCAGCTAACGAATTTACTCCTTCTTGGATTCTAGCTCCCCCTGAGTCATTTATCCCTATTAAGGGCATCCCCATTTTAATTGCGTGATCCATTACCTTAGTAATTTTTCTAGCGTGCGCTAAACCGAGAGATCCGCCGGCGACAGTAAAATCCTGCGCAAAAATACAAACTGGATGACCTCCAATTGTTCCGGTGCCGGTTACAACTCCATCAGCATTAAGTGTTTTTTTCTCCATATTAAAATCGGTGCATTTATGCTCAACAAATAAATCGTATTCATGAAATGAACCTTCATCCAATAATGTTTCTACCCGCTGCCGTGCAGTTAGTTTACCCATTTGAATCTGTTTTTGGAGAGCTTGCTCGCCTCCACCTGTTACTGCCTTTTTAACACGACTAATAAAATCTACGATCTTATTTTTGAACCACACATTGCATCCAGTTTATTTTCTAAAAAATTTATATGAACGGGTCTAATTCCAATTTTTAAGGTGGTAAAGTTATAAAGTTTGATTCAATTTCCCAAGATGAAATTATCTTGTTTAAGTTTAATCAATAACTGTGATTATGTTGAATATTAAATAATGGAGTTAATATTTTGTTAGAATCAGAAACTCAGTTTCACTAATTTTGAATCAATAAAAAATGAGGCAAGGATGTCTGACAATAAAAAAAATAAAAAGGAATTAGGTGCAGCCGAGGAAAAATATTCTCTGGAAACGAGATTGATTTATGGAAAGTCGATAACAGATAAATGGGATTATTCTCATCATGTTACTGCGCCGATTTCCTCATCAACAACATTTAGACTTGACTCGGTTGAAAGGGGCGCGCAAGGATTTATGCAATTTGCCAATACCGAATTATTAGGAGATAACGCCCCAATTCTTATTTATGACCGTCTAGGTGAACCAAATAAAGATATTCTAGAGGAGAATTTGGCACATGTAGAAAAAGGAGAAACCGCGGTAAGTTTTTCAAGCGGGATGGCTGCCATTTCTGCTGTGCTTGGATGCTTAACCTCCGCTGGTGATGAAATAATACGCCATTCTACTCTATATGGATGTACAATAAGCCTGTTCAACAATTGGTATCCAAAATACAAAATAAACACTCCGGTGGTTGATTTAACAAACATTAATAATTTTTTCAGTTCTGTTACGGAGCAGACTCGTGTTGTTTATTTAGAAACACCTGCAAACCCTAATCTAGAGATAATTGATTTACAAGCTTTAGTTGCGGCAGTAAAATCTGTTAATGAAAAGAGAGATGAGAAATCGAAAATTCATATTGTTGTTGATAATACATTTTCAACCCCATTTTGTCAGCGTCCATTAGAGTTTGGAGTCGACTTTGTCGTTCATTCTTTAACGAAAGGAATTGGGGGTTTTGGTACTGACATGGGAGGTGTGGTAATAGGTAAGAAAAAGTGGCGGGATATTTTGTTACTCTATCGTAAAGATTTTGGTGCAGTTCTAAACACAAAAAGTGCATGGGCAATATTAACTTATGGATTACCAACTTTGCCAATCCGACAAAAACAGCAAATTCAATCCTCATTAATGATAGCCGAGTTTTTAGAACAGCATCCAAAAGTTGAATTTGTTAATTATCCCGGCCTTAAGTCATTCAAGTTTTATGAGACGGCAAAAAAACAAATGGTGGATTTTGAAGGAAATTTTGCTCCGGGAAGTTTGATCTACTTTGTGTTGAAAGGAGATTCCCCTGCCGAAAGTAAGGAGAAGGGGGGCAAGTTTATGGATTATATTGCTAATTCAGCTTATACTATGACTTTAGCTGTGAGCCTTGGACATACAAGAACTTTAATTGAACATCCAGCCTCCATGACTCATTCAGTCATTCCTCCAGAGAAATTAGCTGAACACGCGATTGATGCAGGCGGAATTAGACTTGCACTTGGGCTTGAAAACGTGAATGATATAATCATGGATCTTGAAGAAGCTCTTAAGCTCATTTAATTTTTTGATGAAGATAATTAAGAGTTCCATTCTCGCAAAATTTACAGAAGTTATTTTTGGATTTTCAACCAAAATTGGATTGAATAGAAATTCTCCCTATTATTTTAACATGTCATTTAACGTTGGGGATGACAATTTTATTGTTGCAGAAAATAGAGAAGCTTTCTTTAAGGAACTAAATGTAAATAAAGAAGAGGTTTGTTTTCAGAAACAGATTCACTCTGACATTATAACCTATGTTGATCGAAGGGGAAACTGTGGTGATTCAGACGCTCTAATCACTGATAAACCAAACTTAGCTTTAACAATTTCAAGTGCCGACTGCACTCCAGTTTTCATTTACGATTCATTGAATAAAATTGTAGCCGCAATTCATTCCGGATGGCGGGGCACTCAACAAAAAATAACTTTAAAAACTCTGAATAAATTATTTGGTGAATTTAATTCTAAACCAGAGAATTTATTTGTGTTTATTGGTCCATCAATTTCGAAGAAGAATTATGAGGTTGGCCTTGAGGTTGCTCGATTATTTGATAATAAATATGTAAAAGAATCAAACGGTAAGTATTATCTCGATGTATCTAAAAATAATTATGATATGCTCGTGGAATCGAATATACCTGTGACCCAAATTGAGTATTCAAACTTGTGTACATTTGAGGAATCAGAACTCCTTCATTCTTACCGGCGGGATGGTGCGATTTCAGGACGTGCTTTGGGACTTATTTACTGGAGAGACGATGCTTATTAGTGATAATGTAAAAATTAGCAGCGGCTATATAATTTGTTGTTTTATTTGGGGTTCAACTTGGCTCGCAATCCGTCTTGGCCTGGATTCATTTCAACCATTTATTTCGGCAGGACTTAGATTTTCACTAGCTGCAATATTTGTTTTCATATTAGTTCAATACAAAAAAATTGAAATAAAACTCACAAAGGAGTCAATCAAGTTCTATACAATAATGGGTTTCTTTTCTTTAGCAGTTCCATTTGCTCTGGTTTATTGGGGGGAACAGCATATTTCCTCAGGGCTAACATCAATTGTATTTGCTGTATTCCCTTTTTTTGTAATTATTTTCAGCAAAATATTTATTAAAGGGCAAACGATTTATTTATCACAAATAATGGGAATCTTGATCGGATTTTTAGGCATCATATTAATATTTTCGGATAGTCTAAAATTTGAATTGTCAAATTCTGTTTTAGGCATAGCAGCAGTATTACTCAGTTCAGCAATACAGGGTGCAATTTCGGTATATGTAAAAATTAAAGGAGAGCGGTATCATCCTTTGGGGATGAATTTATTTCCATTAATAATTGCTGGCTTAACCATGTTAATAGCGGCTTTTATTTTCGAATCCCCGGCATCATGGAAATTTAATTTGGCTGGAATTGGATCGGTTGTTTATTTGGCTTTATTCGGAACCGTTATTGCGTTTTCAGTTTATTATTGGCTTATAAAAAGAATTAATGTAATACTACTTTCACTTATCACATTAATAACTCCTATTATTGCCGTAATGCTTGGCGTTATTATACTCGGTGAAGAATTATCAAGCCAAGCTATTGCCGGCAGTGTGTTAGTGTTAATAGGGGTGGTTTCTAATAATTTATATTCAATAAAAAAGTATATTTTTGAAAAAAGAAGTTGAAACCTATTGTTGCGGATAGTTAGTCTTATTTGTAAATAGAAAGCCGAATATATTCAGCTTATAAAAAGTTAAAGCGATTTTATACAAAACAGTTTTTCGAACAAGAAAGAGGGAAAAATGAAAAAGTATAATTTTATTTATATACTCCTAATTAGTTTGTTGATAGTTACTGCATGCGGTAAAGATGACAATCCCACCGAATCCAACGGAGATAATTTGGTTGGCACATGGGTGTTAACAAAAATTACAATAGTTTCGGGGGGAAATCTAGAAATTTCACCAGCTACAATTGGGACTAGTGCTACAATAATCATTAGAAGTGACAGAACTTTTACGGCCACAACTACAGATTCAGAAGGAACATCTACAGAAACCGGAACATGGAGTGTTGCTAACGGAAAAATAACTATGAAAACTAATGATGGCTCCAGCGAAGAAATTCCATATACAGTTAATGGAAATAAATTAACAATTGAAACGGTAATGGAAATTGCGGCATTTGGCGAAGTTCAAGCAAAATTGGAATTCACAAAACAGTAATTATTAAATTCTACTGTGGGAAATCAGCAGCTTTTAATTAACTGTAAAATTTTCAAAAATTCGTTACCCGGAATTACTTCATGCTCAACATAATTAAAATAAAGAATGCCTCTTTTTACGCTTATCACGGCGCTTTAAAGGAGGAGCAAAATATTGGTGGAAAATTTGAAGCCGACGTAGATATATTCACTAATTTCTCAGAGGCTGCTAAAAGTGACAACTTAAGTTTAACAATCGATTACACCGATGTTTATAAATTTATCAATAAAATTGTGCATGAAAGGAAATTGTATTTAATAGAGACTCTGGCTACAATTATAGCTGATGAACTCTTGAAAAAATATCCATCCATTCAAAAAATTGCAGTACGTGTACGAAAACATAGTGTGCCCGTTGGTGGTGTTCTAGATTATGTTGAAGCTGAAGTGATCAAAGAAAATGGTGAATAAAGTATATTTGGCGCTTGGGGCGAATATTGGTAACCCAATGCAAAAATTAATGGATGCTTGTGAAATTATTGAGGCGGATGAAAATTGTTCTATAATTAAAACTTCATCTGTATATGAATCAAAACCATACGGGTTTATGGAACAAAGTAACTTTTATAACGCGGTTATTTTTGTTAAAACGAGTTACAATTTAGAACAGATTTTTACTTTTATTAAGAGCGCTGAAAAAATTCTCGGCCGCACTGATCAAAAAATTCATTGGGGCCCGCGTGAAATAGATATTGATATTCTTTATTATAATAACTTAATTTATACCAGCGATATTCTAACTGTTCCACATAAAGAAATATTGAAAAGAGATTTTGTACTGATTCCACTAATTGAAATTTGCGGCGATTTCTATCACCCAGTTTCAACTGAACCTCTGAATAAAATTGATATTTCTTCATTAGAACAAAATGTAATCAGAAAACTTGATAATAAATTAATATAAAAAGTGA
Organism: Melioribacteraceae bacterium; assembly: GCA_019638015.1. Taxonomy (NCBI): domain Bacteria; kingdom Pseudomonadati; phylum Ignavibacteriota; class Ignavibacteria; order Ignavibacteriales; family Melioribacteraceae; species Melioribacteraceae bacterium. Next base: position 1,701,676 of record JAHBUP010000001.1, read on the forward strand.
ATGATATAAGATATATTGCAATTGAGGGAGTAATTGGAGCAGGTAAAACTTCTTTAGCTCAAAAACTTTCTGAAAGGTTAAGCGCAATTTTAATTCTTGAAGAGTTTGAAGAGAATCCATTCTTAGAAAAATTTTATGATGATAGAAAGCGATTTGCTTTTCAGACACAGATGTTCTTCTTGATCAATAGATATAAACAGCAGCAGCAGATGAATCAGCAGGAATTATTTGCCAAACATATTGTAACCGACTATATTTTTGACAAGGATAGAATATTTGCGTACATGAATCTCAATGGTGAGGAATTAAAACTTTATGAAAGTTTATTCCCACTGCTCGAAAGAGAGATACCAAAACCCGATTTGGTGATATTCCTTCAGTCGAGTATTGATCGTCTTGTTTCAAATGTAAAATTAAGGGGAAGAAATTTTGAGAAAAATCTTACCCGCTCTTACTTAACAGAATTATCAGAAGCATATAATAATTTTTTCTTCAAGTATAACAATACCCCATTGTTAATTGTAAATACTTCGGAAATAGATTTTGTGAATGACGACGATGATTTTGATGAACTTTTTAAACAAATATTTAGAGAAGACAGGGCATTTATAGAGTATTTTAACCCTGAAGTTAAAGGAAAATAATGTTCAGATTATTAGTATGGGGAGTTGTTTTTTATTTCATTTATAAAGCAATAAAAGTTTTGATGAAGGCTATAATACCAAACTCGAATAATAATTTTTATAAAAATAGAAATGAGAAGAAAACAGAAGCCGGAATTAATAAGAAAGATATAATTGAAGCTGAGTTTGAAGAGATTCCTCAAAACGATAAAGACAAAAATTAGCTGTTAAAAATGTCTAATTCGAAACCTCACAAAAAAATAATAACAAAGCTTATTCAAATACTACTAGCAGCCAAAGACACTCCTTTTGGACAACCAAATAAATTTAAAAGAGTACTAATAATTAGGCAGCATAATCAATTTGGAGATATGCTTGCCAGTGTGTCACTCTTTAGAGCGGTTAAAGAGACATATCCAAATGTATCGCTTACCATTATTGCAAGTCCCGAAAACTATTTCGCCATTGAGAAAAATAATTTAATAGATGAACTTGTTGTTTTTGACAAGAAAAATCTTAAAAATCCATTATATATTGCAAAATTTTGGAAAACCCTGAGAAGGGGATATGATTTTGCAATTGTCCCCGCAACAGTTGCAATCTCAAATACTAGTTGTATTCTTGCGGCTTTAAGTAGATCAACTATTAAGTTTGGACCCTTATCATTAGGAGGAATTGGTAATCCGCTGGCTCCAGTATTCAATTTTAAAATTAAGTTGGATTGGAAAAATTATCCCGACGCTCATGTTTCTGAATTTATATTAGATATTGTTCGCCCATTTGGAATTAGTACAAAAAATTATCTATCATCAATTAACTTCGACAGATATGATAAAGAAATGGCGGAAAAATTTATTAGTACTTTAAGAAAAGGTAATTTAATAATTGGATTACATGTTGGAGCAGGGAAGCCTCAAAACAGATGGGATTTAGAAAACTTTACTGAGTTAATAAAATTTCTGCAGCAGAAATACAGCGCTTCATTTTATTTTACAGGAAGCAGTGCCGATAGGGAACAAATACTATTCATGAAAAATAAGTTTGGAGAAACCACAGGATATTTTATTAACAAAACGATAGCTCAATTGGCGGCAGTTATTTCTCTGACTGACATATTTATTACAAATGATACCGGAGTAATGCATGTTGCCGGGGCAACTGATGTTGCCCAGATTTCATTATTTGGCCCTACAAATCCATTTAATTGGGCACCTATTGGTAAGAATAAATTTTTTTTAAGAAAATCCGATTTTGTGAATGATATTACAACTGAGGATGTAGTTAATTTAATTGATGTAATTCGAGATTCGCAGAGTGAAAGGAAATATTAATTATTGATACTTAGGAATAGTAAAAATAAATTTTGTACCATTTCCTTCAATACTTTCTACCCAGATTTTTCCCTGCAATTTATTAACAATTTCAGCGCATAAAATTAAGCCAAGCCCGGTGCCAGTTTCTCCCGATGTACCTTTAGTGGAAATATGAGAATCGATTTTAAAAAGTTTTGATATTTTATTTTGCGCAATGCCCACTCCAGAATCCTCAACAGTAACTTGAAGGAATTGATCTAAAATATCGGCGCTTATCTTAATAATTCCTTTATCGGGTGTAAACTTTATTGCATTGGAGAGCAAATTATCTATTACCGCTTCGAACATTCTAATATCGCCATAACCAAAAGTCTCAGCGGCTATTCGATTTTCAATCGAAATATGTTTGTTGTCTGCGTTCGGTTTGTGAAGCTGAGATATAGTATTTACAACTTTTTCTATATCTATCTTCTCTTTTCGGTATTCAACGCGACCGGTTTGAAGCCTGGACCATTCCAACAATTGTTCTATAAATTGGAAAATATTTCTCGTTGTGGAATGAATTCTATCTATGAAGTCATTTTTTTCTTCTTCAGATAAATTGGGGAATTCATCTTTTAGTAATCCGGTGAATCCAAGTAAACCTTGAAATGGACTTTTAAGATCGTGAGCTATTATTGAAAAGAAATCATCTTTCGATTTATTTAATTCTTTCAATTCTGCTTCATAATTTTTGATATGTGTTATATCACTAATTATTGTAAATATTCTAAATGGTTTACTGTTGCCCGCGGAATACTCGGGGGTAGAAGATAATGTCAGCCATTTTTCATTTCCAGTTTTGGAAAAACGTATCCTTAGAAGTATATCTTTAACTTCTTTGCCGGTTTTGAGGGCTACGTATGGGGGTAGTTTCTCGCGTGGTACTTCTGTCCCATCCTCAAAAAAGAATTTAAATCTCGAATCAAAGATATTTATCTGAGAAAGTTCCTCCTCTTTTATATCAAAAATTTTACAAACTGCTGAATTAAATGAAAGTATATCTCCATTAATATCGTTATAGAGAACACCCTGGCTCATCGATTCAAAAAGGTTACGGTATTTTGTTTCACTGGCAATTAAACCTAATTCAGATTGCTTTCTCTCTGTGATATCTCTAAAAATAAGAACAACTCCGGTGAGGGTGCCAGCTTCGTCACGGATAAGAGTTGTGTGCTCCTCAATCATCATTAATTCGGCATTGCGTTTTAGCAGAAAGGCTTCATTATAATTTTTCTGAGGATATGGATTATTTAGAATTGTTATAACGGGGTTTTCTATTGGATTATAAGTTTGGGGATCGACCAAATGAAAAACATGATCAATTCGCTTGCCCTTCAGAGTATCTGAGTCGAGACCCAAAATTTGTTCAGCCTGTTTATTAGAATATTTAATTATTCCATCAGAATTTGTAGCGAGAATTGCATCCCCGATGCTGCGAAGAGTTGCGTTAAGCCATCGTTCACTCTCCTTAAGTTTGGCCTCCATTTTTCTACGGTTGAGCGCAACTACAATTGTGCTTTCTAGCTCTCGTGTTTCAAATGGTTTCACCAGATAGCCGTAAGGTTCGGTATGTTTAGCTCGTGATACGGTGGTATGATCGCCAAACGCGGTTAAATAAATAACCGGGATATCAACTTTAGATCTGATTGCTTCAGTGGTTTTAATACCATCTAAATCGCCACTCAGATTTATATCCATAATTATTAAATCAGGTCTAAGCGAAACCGCTTTTTCGTAGGCTTCCCATCCAGAGGTGGCCGTTCCAACTACATCGTAACCGCTTCTTTTTAATCGATGAGCAATTTCCATTGAAATTATCTGCTCATCCTCTACTAAAAGAACTTTTGCGTTATTCATTTATCATTTTACTTAGAAGGAAACTCAATTATATATCTCGTACCCTTCTCTCTTTCAATTTTAATTGTTCCCTCAATCTGATAAACTAACATTTTTATAAGATTGAGCCCTAATGTTAATTGTTCTTGCTCAAAATTAATGTTTTCTGGTATACCAATTCCATTATCATCAAAAATTAATTCATAATTATTTTGTTTAATCAGACATGAAATCTTAATGATCGGATGTTCAATTTCCGCAGATTTTGGGAATGCATATTTTAATGCGTTCGTAGTCAACTCATTTAAAAGAAGACCGCAGGGTATTGCTCTATCTAAATCTAAAAATACATTTCTAATATCAATTTCCATATTAATGTCATTAGAAAAACTAAAATTATCGATGAGAAAACCAGTTAATTCTCTTACGTATATATTGAAATCGAGATGCGATAAATCAGTCGATCTATAAATCCTTTCATGGATTAATGACATTGTCCTAATTCGATTAAAACTTTCGGTGAGCGATCGTTTAATCATTTCATCATCCGATTGAGATGCTTGCAGAGATAAAAGGGAAGTGATGATTTGTAAATTATTTTTTACACGATGGTGTATTTCCTTAAGCAGTACTTCTTTCTCGGCTATTGAATCCTTCAATAGTGATTCTGCAATTCTTCTTTCTTCTTCAACCGCTAATGCAGAAGCAACTATACTTAATAGTTTAGAATCTTCTTCAGTTAGTTTCTTTTTGGTTTTAAATACGGCTCCTAATGATCCTCTTTTAGAACCGCCAAATGCTACAGGTATTCCTATAAATGTAACCAGATCATAATTAACAACATTTCTATCTGTTGAGGCGTATCTTGTAAGAGACAAATCTTCATAGTAAACAATTTCATTTGAGTTAAGGTTAATAAGGTCTGTGCAAATATGACCATCGGGCTCATCAATCATCAAAAAATTATCTGGTAGGTTCCATGAAGCTACAGTAACCAATTTTTTATCTTTAATACAATCATAAATTGTGGCATCGGCATTTAATTCCTCCCCTAAGAGTTTAACTAATTTATTCATATTGGAAACAGGATCAACTCCAAAACTGATCAAACACTCATTTAACTTTTTAAGCCTTATCTCATATTTTTTTCTGACGGTTATGTCATTTGTCATCATAATCGCTTCTACTGGTGAGCCAACCCGGATTACTGGACTAAAGGTTAATTCGTAATATTTAGTATCCTTAGAACCAAAAATTATTTCTTCTGTAACACTTTGTCTCTCATCAAAAACCAGTTTTATAATTCTGTCTATTTTTATGTTAAGATCAGGAAACACTTCACGAATATTTAACTGGTTCTTGTAATTAATATTTAACTTTTCTTGAATTTTACTTTGAAACTGGATTTCTCCTTTTCTATTGAAACTAATTATAACACTTGGGGTGTTGGAAATGATTGTAGTAAGCCGTCCCTCGGATTCTTTGAGCAAATGAGTTCTGCTTTCTACTTCTGATTCGAGAAGCGTACTGTATCTTTTCTGTGAAAAATATTTAAATAACAAAAATGCTAAAGTTAATAAGCCTAAACTTACTATCACAAAAAACCACCACTGTGAATAGAAAGGGGCTTTAATAGTTATTATACCGGATTTCAATACATTACTCCATTCCTCAGATGGATTCCTGGATTTAACAAGCAGTTGATAATCACCAGGAGGAATATTCGTGTACCTAATGCTGCTTTGTCTTCCTAGATCAACCCATGATTCATCGAAGCCGGATAGAAAAACCTGGTACTCAATATTTTTTTCATTAACAAATGAAATCCCTTGAAATGAAAAAATGAGTGAATTATGATTGAAAGGTATTTTTAGTGGATTATTAAGATTAAAAATTGTTCCATTGCTTAGTTCAACATAACCAAGCTCAAGTTTTACATTTGATACACTTTCGAATTGTTCAAGATCGATGCATGATAATCCTCCTTCAGTACCTACCCATAATCGATTATGAGAATCGATAAACATTCCACCACGGTTTGTTTCCCTTGCGGATAAACCCGCTTCCATACTTATCTTTAAAGTATGTTCTCCTTTCCATTTAATTACACCATCAGATGAACCAATCCAGATATTATTGGAACGATCTTTTAATATAGAATATGTTGGACGATCATTCACATAGTTGTTTAGTTTGAGCAAAGTTATTTTGTTATCAGCAAATTTCGCCAATCCACCATTAGTAGCTATTAATATTTCTCTCTCGTTTACTCTAAGTAGTGAGAATTGATTATTTACTTTGAAATCATCGGAAGTATAATGCTTGAAATTTTTTTTTGAATCTATAATTAATAATCCATGACTCGTCGCCGCATAAAGTGTATTGTGTTCATCAAATAATATATCTCGGATGATTGAAACGTCCTCGGGTGTCTTTGAATTATAGACAATTAGTTTGTGATCAACAACTTTATATATTGTATTACTTGATGCAGCAAATAACTCACCTTTATTGTTTTTAGAAACAACGCTCACAGGAGATTTCTTTACCGGGAGAATCCATTTTATTGAATAGTCTGGGTTTAATTTCCCTAGTCCTAAATAATTGCCGGCTATCCAAATCTGATTTAAGGAATCCTTTACAAATCTTAAAAAACGTCCATTAAAAAAATCTTTAGTAATTAAATTTTCAATCGAGAAAGATTTGGCACCGGTTTCGTCTAAAATTGAATAACCGAGATTATGCCCAACTAAAAATTTGTTTTTTCTTAACTCAATAATCGCGGTGGATTCATTTTCGAGTAACCCAAAATCTTTATAATAATTCTGTACTTTGTAATTTGAAAGCTTCTCTATCCCTCGAAAACTCCCAAACCAAATATTATTTTCGAAATCCTTAAAGGCACAATATGCTCCGGTATTTATAAATCCTAATTTTGGATTTAATTCTAGCAGTTTATTTGTTTGCAGATTCAACTTAAATTTTTCGAGCATCGAGCCGTAGTAAACTTTATTATCACTATTATAGAGAATAAAAAAAGAGTTCAATGAAGGAATAGATTTTAATTTTTGAGTTTTATGTAAAAAGTGGATTTCGTTTTTTCTAACTTCTCCTATCCATCCGTTGCTTAATACCCATATAGAGCTTTCATCATTCTTCGAGTTTTCTTCTATATGAATTGCCAAGATTTGTTTCGATAGTTCATCGGGTATTGAATTCAAAATCAATTTTATCGAATGATCAAACGGATTCAACTGATAAAGCCCTTGAGAGGAACCTATGATAAAATTGTATTTATCTTTTCTAATTGCGAATATTTTTGATTGACTATCGAAATTTGGGATTACTACCTTTTGCCATTTCCCATTTTTATAAAATTGAATTTCATCTTTAAAAGCCGCAGCTATTATGTATTGGTTGTTGTAATAAGTTACATCAAATCCAATAAGTTCCTTCTTGCTTTTAATATTGTTGATTCTTGAATCGGTTACAAATTTATGATTCTTATAAAGAGCAAATCGTCCTTGATGTTCGGAAGAGTAAAGCCAAATAGAACTATCCTGCGCCAGTCTGATAAATAGAATTCTCTCCTGGTTAAGCTGATTAGTTTTACCCAAATTATGCCATGATTTCCCATCATAAATCGAAAGTCCCTTATCTGTAGCAAAATACATTCTTCCACTATGATCCTGAAGAATATCATAAACGGTATTGCTAGAAATTCCATCTTCTATTGTGTAGGTTTTTAATGGAATTGATTGTGGATAATGATTTGAATTAAACAGAGTAAAAGAAATTATAATGAAACCAATAGCGCTTAATTTGGATTTCATAAAAACTCGAATTAATATATGTGCGGTTGAATTAGTTTTCGTTTGTGGATAAGATAAAACTAAATCGCAATTGAAGCCAACTATTTTTATATATTTCTAAAAAGATAATTCGACTCATATTTTGCTTTTTTTAAGCATTGGTAATTATATTTGATAACCAATTAAATAAAAAATTATAATGAAACCTGAAACTTACATTAAAGATTTATCCAGATATGAAGGCGCTTCGGTAACACTTAAAGGTTGGCTCTACAATAAACGCTCAAGCGGTAAATTAAAGTTTTTAATTTTAAGAGATGGAACTGGATATGTTCAGTGCGTAGTATTTAAAGGAAATGTTTCTCCCGAACTATTTGAACTTGCCGATCAATTAACACAAGAAGCTTCATTTGAGATAACCGGAACGGTAAGGGCAGAAGCTCGTTCTGTTGGCGGTTTTGAACTAGATGTTACAGATCTTAAACTAATCTCTCCCTCGGTAGATTATCCAATTACTCCAAAAGATCATGGTATTGAATTTTTGATTGACCATCGCCATCTCTGGGTGAGATCAAAAAAACAGGTCGCAATCTTAAAAATTAGACACAGAATTGTAAAAGCTATTCGTGACTTTTTTGATTCCCGCGGCTTTACACTATTTGATCCTCCGATAATTACTCCAAACGCGTGTGAGGGAACAAGCACTCTATTTGAAATGGATTATTTTGATCTTGGTAAAGCCTATTTAACTCAATCGGGACAGCTTTACGCTGAAAGCGGCGCAATGGCTCTCGGTAAAATTTATACTTTTGGTCCAACATTCAGAGCAGAAAAATCTAAAACAAGAAGACATTTAACTGAATTTTGGATGGTTGAACCTGAAATGGCTTTTTATGATTTAAATGATGATATGGATTTAGCCGAAGAATTTATTGAATATATCGTACAAACAGTTCTCACCGATATGAAAGAGGAATTAAAAGAAGTTGAAAGGGATATTACAAAACTAGAAAGTATCAAAAGACCATTCCCCAGAATCTCGTACGATGAAGCTGTAGAAATTTTACGGGCAAATGGAGTTGATTTTGAATGGGGAAATGATCTCGGCGGCGCTGATGAAACAATTATTGGCGAAAAATATGACCGCCCAGTAATGATTCATAGATATCCTTCTGAAGTGAAAGCATTTTATATGAAGCGGGATCCAGAAAATCCAAAAGTTGCTTTGGCTGTCGATGTGATTGCTCCCGAGGGTTACGGTGAAATTATTGGTGGTAGCCAGAGAGAAGATAATCTTGATCTTTTGCTTGAAAGAATAAAAGAACATAACTTGCCACAGTCCTTTTTTGAATGGTATCTGGATTTGAGAAGATATGGATCGGTCCCACATTCAGGTTTTGGGTTAGGACTCGAACGTACAGTTAGTTGGATTTGCGGTTTGGAACATTTAAGGGAAGCAATCCCATTTCCAAGAATGATTTATAGGAATACACCTTAATTATGAATATAGAAATTGTATTGTTTATTATACTTGGATTAGTAGCAGTAGTATCATCAGTGGTGATGATAACGAGAAAAAATCCTGTAATAAGCGCGGTTTTTCTAGTCCTTAATTTCTTCGCTCTAGCCGGGTTATACCTTCTCCTCAACGCCCAATTTATTGCGGTTGTTCAGGTTATTGTGTACGCCGGAGCAATAATGGTATTATTTTTATTTGTATTGATGCTTCTCAATACAAGTCCCGATTCTGCAATAATGCATGATAAAAAGCCTATTAAATGGTTTGCGATATTTATTGCGGTATTTGTATTTATTCAACTAGCTTATATTATTTTTTGGGGTAAACCTTCCCGAAATCTTACCCCTAATGAGGCCCTAAGTATTAATTCTGGGACAATAGAAACAATAGGAAGAGAACTGTACACAAATTATATAATTCCATTTGAGGTTGCCGGATTTTTATTGCTGGCTACTTCTATCGGTGCATTAGTTTTAGCAAAAAAGAAATTCGAGTAGGATATTATGGCTTCAATTCCAATGGAGTATTTTTTAGTATTATCGGCATTTATGTTTGTAGTGGGAGTAGCCGGTGTACTTATTCGCAGAAACGCAATAGTCGTATTCATGAGTATAGAGTTGATGCTGAATTCAGCTAACCTAGCCCTTGTAACATTCTCCTCATATCTAGGAAATCCGATTGGACAAGTATTTGTATTTTTTGTAATGACTGTTGCTGCAGCGGAAGCCGCAATTGGATTAGCAATTATAATTGCGATTTTTAGAAATAAACTAACTGTAAACATTGACGAGATAAATATATTTAAGTGGTGATGATAAATCTAATATATCTAACGGTACTTCTTCCGCTGCTTGGTTTCTTGATTAACGGACTCCTCGGGCGAAAAATTAAGAATGAAAAAATTATTGGTATAATCGGCAGTTCCGCTGTGGGTTTATCATTCATTGTTGTTCTTCTTGCATTTATTGAAACACTCGGCCTTCCGGTCGAAAAAAGATCTAACACAGTAGAACTTTTTACATGGTTAAGTGTTGCAGGTCTCGATATTAAATTTGGTTATTTAGTTGATCAACTCTCACTTACAATGTCACTAATTGTTACTGGTGTTGGTTTCCTCATACACGTTTATTCAATTGGTTATATGCATGGCGATAAAGGTTTTTGGAGATTCTTCGCATATCTCAACCTTTTTATTTTCGCGATGATGAATTTAGTACTCGGTGATAATTTTGTTGTTCTCTTTTTAGGTTGGGAAGGCGTTGGCCTTTGTTCTTATCTTTTAATTGGTTTTTGGTACGACCGAAAATTTGAAAAAGGTACAACCGCGGATGCGGCTAAAAAGGCATTTGTTGTTAATAGAATAGGGGATTTCGGATTTCTATTAGGCATGTTTTTAATTTATATGACTTTTGATTCTCTAAATTTTTCAGAAGTTTTTACTAAAGCTGTCTCATTTCCAATTCCCGAATCAACATTTGGATTAATTGCGATATTTTTATTTATCGGTGCGACGGGCAAATCAGCACAAATTCCTTTATTTGTATGGTTGCCGGATGCTATGGCAGGTCCAACTCCCGTATCGGCTTTAATACATGCCGCTACAATGGTTACAGCCGGTGTTTACATGGTTTCGCGCGCGGCTATTATTTTCGTATCAGCCCCAACCGTAATGATGGTGGTAGCAGTTGTTGGATTGTTAACCGCATTTTTTGCCGCTACAATTGGATTAGTACAAAATGATATTAAAAAAGTATTAGCGTATTCTACTGTAAGCCAACTTGGATATATGTTTTTAGCCGCCGGTGTTGGGGCATTCAGCGCGTCAATTTTTCATGTTATGACCCACGCTTTCTTTAAAGCCTTATTATTCCTTGGTGCAGGTGCCGTTATTCATGGAATGCATGAGGAGCAAAATATTCAAAAATATGGCGGCTTAAAAAAATATATGCCCAAAACATATATCACATTTTTTATTGCGACTCTAGCTATTGCGGGAGTTCCAGGCTTAGCCGGCTTTTTCAGTAAAGATGAAATTCTATGGTATTCATATTCTAATGGTGGATTCATTTTTTGGCTTATTGGAGTGCTAACCGCAATGATGACCGCGTTCTATATGTTTAGATTATTATCTCTTACTTTTTATGGGAAAGAAAGATTCGATCATCATCATGTTCATCCGCATGAATCTCCCGCAGTTATGACAATCCCATTAATGATATTAGCTGGGTTATCTATAGTGGGTGGTTATATCGGAATGCCAAAAGTATTTGTTGGCGAGCATGGAAATTTATTCGAAGTCTGGCTCGAGCCAATATATAAACCGGCAATGCAAAAGTTAGCATTATATGGAAGTCATTCTCATCTTGAAGAGATTTTATTGATGACTATATCTACTGCATTGGCTTTAACATCAATTTATTTTGCTTATAAAATCTACACTGAAAGAAAAGAAGTCGCAGAAAAAACATCTCAGATTTTCAGCGGAATTTATAAACTGCTCCTCAATAAATATTTCGTGGATGAAGCCTACGATGCGGCAGTGGTAAATCCAATCAAAAAAGGTTCTGAAAAAATTCTATGGAAATTTGCGGATAACGCAATAATTGATGGCGCGGTGAACGGAACTGCAAAAGTAATTACTTCATTTTCTTCTATTTTAAGAAAAATACAAAACGGAGTTGCTCAATCATATGCAATTTATATGATGATTGGTGTTGCCCTGGCTTTGTTATGGATAATATTGAGTTTATAACGATATGGAACAAAACTTATATCTTACATATTTATTGCTAATCCCTATTATTGGTTCGATCTTTATTCTCTTTTTAAAAGAGGAAAATAAAGTTCTCGTACAAGCTTTCGGGTTAGGGATTTCACTACTCGCGTTTTTAATTAGTTTATTGGTGTATTTTAGTTTTGATTCTACAATACCACATTTTCAATTTGTTCACCAAGTATTATGGATTGAGAGCCTTAATATTAGTTATAATGTCGGTGCTGATGGTATATCAATTCTGCTTGTTTTACTCACTACATTTTTAACTCCTCTTACATTACTATCTAGTTGGAACTCAATAAAAAAGAATATTAAAATGTTTACTTTCTCGATGCTTCTATTGGAAGCCGGAATGTTAGGCGTTTTTATTTCGTTAGATATTTTCCTGTTTTATATTTTTTGGGAAGCGATGTTAATACCAATGTATTTTATTATTGGTATTTGGGGCGGTGAAAGAAGAATTTATGCCTCCGTAAAGTTTTTCATTTTTACAATGTTCGGTAGTTTACTGATGCTTGTTGCCATAATATGGCTTGCCGTTTATGCTTCAAATCTTACCGGAAAATTCACAACAAATTTATTAGAGCTGTATTCAATAGGTCCCACTATTCCACAGCAAATTCAAGCCTGGATGTTTGGAGCGTTCTTTTTGAGCTTCGCGATTAAAGTCCCATTATTCCCTTTACATACATGGTTACCGGATGCTCACGTTGAAGCTCCCACAGCAGGTTCGGTTATACTTGCAGGAGTTTTATTGAAGATGGGAACTTATGGAATTATCCGTTTCTGCCTACCACTCTTTCCTCAGTCAGCAATTAGTTTTGCGCCTGTAATATCAGTACTAGCGGTTATCGGAATTATTTATGGTGCTCTTGTAGCGATGGTTCAAACTGACATGAAGAAACTGGTGGCTTATTCGTCGGTTTCTCACCTTGGCTTTGTTGTCCTCGGAATCTTCGCGTTTACTATGGAAAGCATTCAAGGTGCGGTAATCCAGATGGTTAATCATGGTTTATCAACCGGAGCGTTATTTCTTTTAGTTGGTATAGCCTATGAACGCACTCACAAAAGAGAAATTTCATATTATGGCGGAATAGCTAAAATTGTCCCGGTTTACTCAGCATTGTTATTAATTGCATCATTATCATCGGTTGGTTTACCAGGACTTAACGGTTTCGTGGGTGAGTTTTTGATATTGCTTGGCTCATTTAAGTCTAGTGTTCTGAATAATTGGTGGTTCACGATATTCGCTGCAACAGGAGTAATTTTTGCCGCAGTTTATTTATTGTGGATGTATCAGAGAGTGGTCTTCGGTACGGTTAAAAATGAAAAATTGTATGAAGAGTTAACCGATGTGAATTTACGTGAATGGATTGTACTTGCCCCGATTTTCATTTTTATTGTTTGGATTGGAATTTATCCGAGTACTTTTCTCAATCTAACAGAGATTGCTTCACAAAGTATTTTGCAGCAGGTGAGCAGTTATTCAATTAATCTTCTAAAATAAATTTTATAAAGTTATGCCTACAACAAACAATGATTGGATTTTAATATTACCTGAGATCATACTCGCAAGTGGAATTGTGTTTTCCGTTCTCTTTGAGATATTTTCGAAAAAGGGGAAAGAATTGTTGCCCTGGTTTTCGATACTATTATTTTTTGTTGTAGCTCTGCTTTCAATTATAAACATTAATGATAACTTTATACTTTTTTCGGGGATGATGGAAGTTGGTGGGAAATCGGCAATATTTAATGCGATATTTAATATTGGAGCCTCGTTAGTTGTACTCAATTCCATTGATTATTTGAAAAAATATGGCGCAAACTTTAACGAGTATTATATTCTTATTCAATCATCGGTATTAGGGATGATGGTAATGGCAAGTGCTCGCGATATATTGCTGGTATTCATGGGGCTAGAGTTGATGTCAATTTGTTTTTATGTATTGGCTGGGATTAACCGAAAAAAGAATTCCTCAAATGAAGCATCAATGAAATATTTTTTACTCGGCGCATTCGCCACCGGATTTATTGTTTACGGTATTGCTTTGATTTATGGGACTACCGGTTCTACAAGTTTGCAAAACATTTCACAAAATTTTCTAACCTATTCCACTAATATTTTATTTATACTCGGTTCAATATTAGTATTAATAGGATTTAGTTTTAAGATTGCCGCTGTTCCTTTTCACATGTGGGTTCCCGATGTTTATCAAGGCTCTGCAACTACAGTTACAGGATTAATGTCAACCACCGGTAAGACTGCTGCGTTCAGCGTGTTAATAATATTACTCACTGCCATTTATTCCCTCGAGTTAAAGAATGTCTTCGCACCATACTTTTCAGCTATAGCGGTACTCTCAATGTTTGTAGGAAGTATTGTTGCTCTTTCACAGAATAATATCAAACGAATGCTAGCATATTCCTCGATAGCTCATGCAGGTTATATGATAGTTGGCTTAGCGGCAGGAAATATTTTGGGGATATCAGGAATCATCTTTTATCTAACCGCTTATACTTTTATGAATCTTGGTGCTTTCGGAATTATTTCTATGATTGAGAGAGAAAATGATTTGGGTACTGAAATCAATGATTACACCGGTTTGGGGAACAGAAGTCCAATCTTAGCAGCACTAATGTCGTTATTCATGTTTGGATTAGCGGGAATTCCACCAATGGCCGGATTTTTTGGGAAGTATTATGTTTTTATTGGAGCAATAAAAGCTAATTTAACCTGGCTTGCTATACTTGGAGTTTTATCAAGTGTTATAAGTGTATATTTTTATTTAAGAATTGTTGTACTCATTTATTTTAAGGAATCTCCCGATAAATCAAAAATTGATTATTCGATTGCAGGATTAATCTCGGTGGTGATTTCCGCATTCCTCGTACTTCTTTTTGGATTTTTCCCCGACTCCATCATGAAAATCATCACGCCTTTTGTTAAGTAATTAAATTTCAACAAATCTCGGTACATTATGATACCGCTATTTTCAGCCCAGCAGGTTCGCAATGCAGATGCGTTAGCCATTAATGAATATGGTTTCCCCAGCATAATTCTTATGGAGAATGCCGCCAGAAGTATTTTCGAAGAAATATTAAACTTCGCTGAACACAATTTAATAATTGAGAGGGTGGGAATTGTTTGCGGTAAAGGTAATAATGGTGGGGATGGATTTGCAATCGCACGACACTTTTTAACTAACGGTATTAATGTTCACGTAGTTTCACTCGGTGGGGAAGAAGAACTTAAAGGGGATGCGTTAATTAATTTCTCTATTCTCAGTAAGCTTCTTAAAAATTATCCCGAATCAAAATTGGTAGTATTTAATTCAACTAAGGATTTTTCTGGTTTCGAAAATTGCCAAATTATAATCGACGCATTGCTTGGTACTGGCTATCGAGGCGAATTAAATGAACCATACAAATCAATCGTTGAAAAACTAAATCTCAACTCCTCCATAAAAGTTGCTGTGGATATTCCATCAGGATTAGATTTAGATAATTCAACAGCCGAAACAATATTCGAAGCAGATTTAACAGTTACTCTTGCCCAATTAAAAACCGGTTTATATTTTGGAAAGGGCTACGTTAATTCAGGGAAGATCGTAAAAGGTTCGATAGGAATTGGCAATGAGTTGTTTGAAAACACTCCAACCAATTCATTTCTTATGGAACCGGAGGATGCTTATGATGGACTGCCGCTAAGAAAGCGAGATATGCATAAATATTCCGCTGGTAAGTTACTTGTAGTAGCTGGGTCACATCTTTACCCTGGGGCATCAGTTTATACTGCCAACTCCGCGTTAAAAGCAGGCATAGGGGCATGTTTTTTGGCAGTGCCTTCTTCTGTTTCTTCTGTTGTACTTGGTCGTCTTTCATCGGCTGTAGTTAAATCTTATAATGATAATGAAACTGGTTTCTTGAGAGAGGAAAACTTAAATGAAATCGAAGAATTAACAGAGTGGGCGGATGTTATTTGCTTAGGTCCTGGGCTTGGGCGCCACGAGGATACATTACAGGCTGTCAGAGAAATAATTAAGTCCAATAAAAATAAATGTATGCTGATTGACGCTGATGCTCTATATGCGCTTTCAATGGATGAATATACAAAATTAAACCTAAAGGATAAGGTACTAACACCTCACCACAAAGAATTTGCTGATCTTATTGGTATTAGTGTTCAAGAATTAGAAATGTCATTATTGGAGCAAGGGAGCAAATTCGCAAAAAATACCGGATGCACCCTAGTCCTGAAGGGTGCTCCTTCAATTGTTTTTGATAATGAGGGTAATTCCTATATTAACTCGGTGGGTAATCCTGGAATGGCCAAATTTGGCACAGGAGATGTTTTAAGCGGGATGATATCAGCATTCTTAGCTCAATCAATTTATGAGAAAAATATTTTAGACAGTTCTATTAGTGCGTTGTATTTACATAGTTTAGCGGCTGACATTTTGGAAGAAAAATTAACTGAATATTGCCTAACACCGGAGCTTTTAATTGATGAAATCCCCTCTGCGATTAAACTCATTCTTCGATCGTTTTCTTGAGAAAATTAAAAGTAATCCCCAAGGGTATTTATATTTTCCTCTGGGAGCATATTGGATATTTTTGTTTACTGCCACCTCGATACCAACGATACCGATGCCACGAATGTTTGATGCCCAAGACAAGCTTGAGCATTTAGCCGCATATTTTATTTTTGGAGTTTTACTGGCACTCTCCTTGGCTATTCAGAATCATATTTATGCAATTAAAAGAAATTTTGTTTTATCCAGTTTTTTAATAGTTCTCATTTATGCCGGCATAGATGAATTACACCAGTTGTTAATTCCAGGTCGTTATTGTGATTTTTTTGATTGGATAGCTGATGTTATTGGAGGAGTAATAGGGATTCTCATTATCAAATATTTATTAAAAAAAGATTAGGTAGTGCATAAATTTTTACTTAACTAACAAGAAACAACAATTTTTTTAATAATGTAGAAGCTTCTGAATTGACATTACATTCGGCATTTTTTAAGTTAGTCACCGATTAAATGTATCTTTGGAGAAAAAATGGCACTCAAAAAAAATCCAAAAGCTGATTTGAAGAAACACTATAAAAGAGTTCTTGAAACCAGTTTTATAATAGCATTATCAGTCTTGATTTTCGCATTCAAGTACTTCCCCGAGTTTAAAACAGCGGAAGCCTCACTTGAATCTACACAAGAGTTGGTAAATGTTGAAGATGTAGTTCAAACAAAACAAGAAACAGCTCCTCCTCCTCCTCCAAAACCGGCAATTCCGATAGAAGCACCATCAGATAACGTTTTGGATGATATTGAGATTGGAGAGACTGAAATAGACATGAGTGAGCAAATGGCAGCTCCGCCACCACCTCCAAAGGAAGAAAAAGTTGAAGAGGAAGAAGCTGTTTTCTTCGTAGCAGTGGAGGAAACACCTGAACCAATTGGCGGTATCGAAGCAATTCAGAAAAAAATAGTTTATCCGGAGATTGCTAAAAGAGCCGGTGTTCAGGGAAGAGTATTTATTAAAGCTTTCGTTGATGAAAATGGCGTTGTTAGAAGAGCTGAAGTTTTAAAGGGTATTGGTGCGGGTTGCGATGAAGCTGCAGTTCAGGCAGTAATGCAAACACCATTTAAACCCGGTAAGCAAAGAGGCAAACCGGTTAAAGTTCAAGTCTCTATCCCAATCATTTTCAAATTGCAATAATTTTGTGAGGCGCTCCAAGCGCCTCTTTTTTTGTCCTCCACTAAATTTCAAATTTGATCTACACTTTAAAATTCCAATCACCAGCAAATCCGGATACGGGATAAGTTGTTTGCATCATCCCAAATTTGTTGCATGCTTTTAATTCTACATTGCGAAATCTTAACCTATGAATTATGTTCTTATCAAGACAAATAAGGGAGGGAAAAATGGCACCGTCCGAAAAAAGTAAGATGGATATAAAGAGCGGTTACAAAAAGGTTTTTGAAATTAGCCTGATCATAAGCCTCAGTTTTTTAATAGTAGCTTTTGTGTATTTCCCGCGCTACTCTCAACCAAAGAGAGTATTTGAACCTCCGCCAGAATTAATTGATGTTGAAGATATTGTGCAAACTAAACTAGAGAAATCACAACCAATTCCTCCTAAACCGGTAATCCCGGTAGAAGCCCCATCAATTGAGGAATTAGATGACATCGTATTTAGTAATACTGAAATTGATTTATCAAAAGAACTTCCAACCAAACCCCCTGTTGAGGAGATTGAAAATACAATTGAATATGAGGACTTCTTTGTTGTTGTTGAGGAAATTCCCGAACCGATTGGAGGTATGGAAGCAATCAAGAAAAAAATAGTCTATCCTGAATTCGCTAAAAGAGCAAATGTACATGGAAAGGTATTTATAACAGCTTATGTCGATGAAAACGGTGAGGTTAAGAAGACAGAAATTCTCAAAGGTATTGGCGCCGGATGTGATGAGGAAGCTATTAAAGCAATCATGCAAACTAAATTTAAACCTGGTAAGCAACGAGGTAAACCTGTAAAAGTTAAGATTTCAATTCCAATCCAGTTCACACTTCAGTGAAATATTGAGGCGCTATGGGCGCCTCTTTTTACAGCTCTCTCGAATTCGTGCAAAATATAAGTTGGATATTTTTTATATTATTCACACGATTAATTAAAATTCACAGTGTAATCACAAACTTACTTTTCATGCAACTACTTTTATGAGTTTAATAGAAATTAGTAATCTTAGCCACAGATACAGCTCAAACAAAGATGAATTTCATCTGGAAATTTTGGAATGGAAATTAAATAAAGGGGATTTTGTTTCATTTCTTGGACCAAATGGAAGCGGGAAATCAACACTATTGAGAATAATTGCCGGATTGATTGAGCCTTCCATTGGGAATATTTCACTTGATGGTAAAATGCTTAGCTCATATACAAGAAAAGAACTCGCAAAGAAAGTTGCTTACGTTCCTCAAAATACTCTCTCACATTTTCCTTTTTCTGTTTCCGAAATTGTTTTGATGGGTAGATTTCCATTTCTAAACTTTTTTGGTTTTGAAAATAAAGAAGATGTCGAAATTGCCGCTGAATCAATGAATTTGATGGATGTGTATCAGTTGAGAAAGAAAGGAATTAATGAACTCTCTGGCGGAGAAGCGCAACGAGTTTTTATTGCAAGGGCATTAGCCCAAAAATCGGAAGTTATTTTACTCGACGAGCCAAACGCTCATCTCGATCTAAAACACCAATTACTAATTTTTGATCTGTTAAATAAATTGAATCAAGATAACCAAATTACACTTGTGCTCGTTTCACACGATATCAATTTGGTTGCAATTTATAGTAAAAGTATTGTATTTATGGATGAAGGCAAAATTGTGGGTAACGGAAATAAAAATGAAATTCTAACTGTCGAGAATATAAAAAAAGTATTTCATATTGAAACCGCTGTGCTGGAAGGGAAGGACGGGAATGCAATGAATGTTTTAATTAATCCTCAGATAAAATTTTAGCGTCAACGTATGAAGAAGGGTAATTCAAAATATGTACAAGCAGTGGTTATCATTTTTTTTGCGCTCATAAATTTTATCCTAATTTCATTTCTAAAATATAACATTAATGGATTATCAATTAGAGAATTCAAGTTTGATTATCTGGGTAATGTTCTAAATTTAGTAATACTCGCCGGTATAATAATAGCATCGATTTCCATGCTTCTCTCAAAAAAAATCTTAAGTTCAAAAAGAATAATTTTTGTTGCCTCATTATTGGGGCTCTCACTTATCCTTCCTTTATTTATAATCGCTACTTCAAGACTTTCCTTTATTGATGAGAGCACTTTTATAATAGGAATCTCGGCGCGTAAAGTTTATCTCGGTGTAATTCTTATGATAAACTTATTCATACAAATTTACTCAATGGTATATATTTGGGGATTATTATTTGAAGTTGACCGCTTTCACGAACTACGGGCATTGCTTCATAGTATTATAGTAATGCTAATATTTTTTGTGTTGACTCTCTTTTATGTTTGGAATGTTAATACCTACTCTCAGACAAAATTAGAAAAGAAATGTGAATATGGACTAATACCCGGCGCTGCTGTTTGGAAGAATAATAAACCTTCTCCACTGTTTGAAGCGAGAATAAAAAAAGCACTACAACTAATTAAAAATGGTATAATCGAAAATATTATTGTAACAGGCGGAAACGCACCCGGTGAAATAACGGAAGCAGAAGCGGCAATGGTATATTTGCAGAATATGGGAGTACCAAGAAAATCTATACTTTTGGAAAGAAATACCTCAACAACCTCAGAACAAGTAAAATTTATACGCCTGCGGCTCTTCCCCGATAAAAAAGATTCATCTGTAATTTTTATTTCTGATGGATTCCACCTATCACGAATTACCCAGATAGCCAAATATTATCAGGTAAAATCAATAGGGGTAGCCTCAAAGTATCAAATGTCATTTAATAAAGCTCTCTTTTATCGTACTCGCGAAGCTATCGCTTTGCTTTTGTTTTGGTTTTTCGCAATTTAGTAACCGTTATTAGCAAATATGTTGGGAGAATTAATGAACAATTTTGAAGTATTAGAAAAATATGGTCATGAGCAGGTTGTCTACTGTTCTAATAAAGAATCGGGGTTAAGAGCAATTATCGCAATTCATGATACAACGCTAGGACCCGCAATTGGCGGTGTTAGAATGCTTAATTATGCTTCTTTTGATGACGCTTTGCACGATGCGCTTCGATTGTCTCGCGGAATGACATATAAAGCCGCTATATCGGGATTAAATCTTGGAGGTGGAAAGGCGGTAATTATTGGTGATTCTTCTACTCAAAAAAATGAATTATTATTTAGAACTTTCGGAAAATTTGTAAATGGACTCGGCGGAAGATATATAACAGCAGAGGATGTTGGTACTGATGTTAAAGATATGGAATATGTTAAGATGGAGACAAAGTATGTTACCGGCATTTCCAAAGCACTTGGCGGCTCGGGGCATCCTTCTCCTGTTACCGCTTATGGCGTTTATATTGGTATGAAAGCATGCGCTAATAATAAGTGGGGCAATGATTCGCTTCGCGGAAGAAAAATTGCTGTTCAGGGCGCAGGACAAGTAGCCCGCTTTTTATGTGAACATTTATACAGCGAGGGAGCAGAACTTTATATTACCGATATTAATGATCTAAAGATTAAAAGGGTATTGGAAACTGTGAAAGGTCATGTCGTATCTCCGGAAGAGATTTATGAATTAGATGTCGATATTTTTTCTCCTAATGCCCTTGGCGCTGTGCTCAACTCAGATACAATTCCGAAATTGAAAGCCTCGATTGTTGCCGGCGGTGCTAATAATCAATTAAAACATGATGAATCGGATGGCAAGCTGCTTTTCGAGAGAGGAATTTTATACGCCCCCGATTATGTTATAAACGCCGGTGGTTTAATAAATGTGGCTAATGAAATTGATGGATACCGTCAGGATAGAGCCATGAAGCAGGCTGAAGGCATCTATTCTGTACTTCAGCAAGTATTTATGGTTTCTCAAGATGAAAAAGTACCTACAAGTATTGCCTCAGCTAAGATTGCTGAAGACAGATTAACGAACATTGGCAGAATTAAGAAGATTTACAACCAGTAGTAATAAAAAACACCTGTTCTATGAAAAAAAAGTGAACAATTTTTTCATTAAGCTAAGTTAATTTTATACTTTTGCACGGTTATTTTTTACTTTAATTGTTTCTGTGAATATGAAAAAATCAAATAGAAGAGAATTACGAGAAAAAGTTCTTCAAGTTCTTTATGCTTACGAGTTTAATGGAGAAGGGTTAACTAATTTAACGAACGGAGTTTTATCCGACGTTACTTCCGAAACCGATTTACAATTTGCGCGGTCACTCATAAATGTGGTAACTGCAAATAGAATTCAACTCGACGAAGAGATAAAAAAACGGGTTGCTAATTGGGAAATGGAAAGAATTGCAACCATTGACCGGATTCTTCTACGTGTGGGCATTACTGAATTATTATATTTCCCCGATATTCCCCCAAAAGTATCAATAAATGAAGTAATAGAAATTGCTAAAAATTATTCGACCTCCAACAGCGGCAAATTTATCAATGGTATTCTCGACGCGCTCCTTAATGATCTTAAAAATGAAGGCAAATTAAACAAAAGCGGAAGAGGTCTTGTTGAACAATCCATCCCTAAAAAAGAAAAACAATAAAAACCGCTCTGAAAGATTTAACATCTTTATTTGGACACTATTCGATTTTGCAAACACTTCATACTCAATTATTGTAGTTACTTTTCTATATGCGGTATATTTTAAGAAGGTCGTTAGCAACGGTGAACCGATAGGGGATTTTTACTGGAGTATTGGCACCAGTACTTCTATGATAATCACCGCATTTATCTCACCAATTTTAGGAGCTATTGCTGATTATTCCGCCGGCAAAAAGAGGTTTCTACTTTTTTTTACTGCATTGTGTATAGTTTCCACATCACTTCTCTATTTTGTAAGTGCCGGCAACGTATTAATGGGACTGCTACTCTTTATTTTGGCTAATGTTGGATTTGAAGCCGGACTGGTCTTTTATGATTCATTCCTTCCCGAAATAACAGCGCCTAAAAATTATGGGCGAGTAAGTGGCTATGGATTTGCAATGGGCTATTTGGGCTCATTGACAACGTTGGCTGTAGTATTCCCATTTATTCAAGCAGAGTTAATTAGTGAAACTTTCCCCATTTCCGCACTCATTTTTCTCTTATTTGCCGCTCCATTATTTATCTACCTCAAAGATAACCGCAAGGACAGGATTTCGCAGAAATCATATTTAAAAGTTGGTTTCGAAAGAGTAATGAATACAATTACACATATCAAAGAGTATAAAAATCTAACTCTATTTTTGGTGGCTTTCTTCTTTTATATCGAGGGAGTTAACACTGTAATTTATTTCGCGGGGAATTATGCTAGTACATCTTTGGGATTTACTATGCAGGACTTAATTGTGTTTTTTATAATTGTTCAAACGACAGCTATTTTTGGATCACTAATCTTTGGTGTACTCTCCGATAAAATCGGTCAAAAAAAATCATTAAATATTTCATTAATTATTTGGATGTTTACAATCGTGGTAGCTTACTACACCGGAAAAACTGACACTTTTTTAATGAACTATATTCGTCAGCAATTTGACTTGTCGGTTGAACAAGCAAACATCTTCGCGTTTTATTTCGTTGGTTTATTAGCCGGGACGGTAATGGGAGCTACGCAATCTACAAGTAGAAGTCTAATGTCCAAACTTACTCCTCCCGAAAGAAAAACAGAATTTTTTGGATTTTATTCACTATTTGGAAAGAGCTCCGCTATTCTTGGGCCATTGGTTTTTGGGCTGGTGAGTTATTTAACAGGTACTCAAAGGATTGCGATTCTAACAATAAATTTATTCTTTATTGTCGGTTTTATAATTTTATTCTTTGTTAATGATGGTAAAGAGCAGCACACTTCTAAAATTTCTTTAAATAAAGTTTAAGCAGAATCAATAAAATTAGGCAAGCCAGTAAAATCCATCCAATTCCAATTATATACTCGGGGATATCTAATATTATTGAAAGATGAGTAGCATCGCTAATGTGAGTTCTATTAGAAAAAATATCAGTTCTCAGATCAAATAAAACATAAAATAGACTCAATAAGCCAAGGTACTTTACAATAAATTCAGATATCGACGAATTGATTGAATAGATTAGAATCATAAAAATTACCGCAGCCACTATAGCTGAAACAGAAAAAATTAAATCGAAAAAAATAATAGCGGAAATAAAAAGAATAAGTGACACCACCGGCAAAATATATTTTGCTGCTTTTTTATTCATTCCGGAATAAAAAATGAGCGCACCAAAAAGAAAACTCCCAATGTAGCCGGATGATGCAATCAATAACTCATTTCCTCCCTCAATCTCGGAGACTCCTCCCAAATCAAAAAAGATTTTGATTGATTTTACCTCGCCCAAAGTGGCGATTGCCATTAATGCGTGGCTCAGTTCATGAAGCATCACTGTGAATAATTTTACTGGATAAATTATGGAAGAATCCCAGAAGAGAAGGGCAACAAATGTTAGTAGTACTAACAAGCCTGCTTCGATATATTTCTTATTTTTATTTGTGATTGTCATAAAAAGTGAGCCAAAAATAAATAAAAAACTTGATTAATAAGAGGTATGATTATTATTTTAGGGGCGTGCGGGCGTAGCTCAGCTGGTAGAGCATTAGCTTCCCAAGCTAAGGGTCGCGGGTCCGAATCCCGTCGCCCGCTCAAAAAAAAATACAAGTCGTTTGGAATTCTAGAGTAAAAATTCTATAATTGGGTCGCAAAATTTTGAAATTATGTTAATGGGAGTTTAGCTCAGGTGCCTGTTCCGCAACGCGGGAGTTCAGGTGAATGACTTTTTTCCACAATTGTTCTAAAGTTAAAAAATTACTTTGGGAGTTTAGCTCAGCTGGTTCAGAGCATCTGCCTTACAAGCAGAGGGTCATTGGTTCGAATCCATTAACTCCCACTCTAAAAAGCCCGAATTTGTTGAAAGTTCGGGCTTTTTTGTTATATGGAAATTAACCTGAAAAAAGTGTAACACAAACTGTAACACTTTTTTACTGCTTTGTCTCATCAATTAGGTCATTTAACGAAAAATCCATTAAAGATTCTCTGATTCGCGCTACATTAAATTTTATATAATGTTGATCAACCAATTGAATACCCAATTGATGTTACAGCTTTTTATAAATAAAATCTTGGTCATATAAATTCATCACATAGAACTGTGGTGATTCACCTCAAAAAGTATCCCTTTAAAATTAATTTTAATTGCTTACTCAAATTCCATTCATTAATTTGTATTCCGTAGAATTGATGAGCAGATTATAAAAATAAATATCAAAATCTGAATCATGATAATTCAAATAAGCTACATAGAAGCTGAACAAAGTGATAATGAAATTGTTTGTAATATGCCAAATCCGAAAATCGTATCCTCATTTCTATTACTAAAAATTGTAACAATAATTAAACATTCAAGAAAGCTTTAAAGAAAGGAAGAGTATCTAAATAACAAATTATGTGTTAAGCCATTACCGCATGGCTCCTTACACCTGGAGGACAATATGTCACCAAAAAAGCCTCACCTAATTCTTATCACAATTATTTCATCACTATTATTTCTTAACGTAACAAAATCCCAGACCATCACTTCTACAACTACCGGAGGTCCATGGACCGCCACAGCCACTTGGGTTGGCGGTGCTGTTCCATTAGTGGGTGCCGATGTTGTTATTAACGGGCCGGTAGTATGTTACACTGGAAACACATGCAATAATTTAACTATTAATTCTGCTGGCTCTTTATACAATGGTGTTGGTTATGCTTGGCCTGAACAAGTTATAACTGTTAATGGTAATATTATTAATAATGGGATAATTAGGAATGAGGGGGGAAACGGATTAGCGATTAAAGTCAAAGGAAACATTACAAATAATGGAACGTGGACCTTCAAGAGAATAGAATTAATTGGAACAAATCAGACACTTACACTCGCCAGCGGTAAGAAATTTGAAAACTATATTTTAGTTGATGCAACAGCAAAATCAAAATTGATTGCCGGCTCTGATCTGACTTTTACCTCGAGTGTGAATCTTAGTAAATCTACTCTTGACATGAATAATCACAATCTTTTTTTGATTGGTTCATCAGCATCAATTACGAATGGTACTGCAATAAATGTAAGAGATATTATGGGGACCAAACTTAGTGGTTTATATCCTGTTGTTTACGATGTTATTTATGATGGTATAATTAACTTACGGGGTTTGCTGAGAGTAGATTATGGGGTAACATTTAAGGGTAATATCACAAATAATGATACTCTTGAAAATTCAACGGGTTATGCTCATCCCGAAAAAATATTAAAGGTAGTTGGAAATTTTGATAATAAGGGATTAGTAAGAGATGGTGGAAGTAATGGGTTTGTAGTAAATTTAACCGGCAATCTGACCAACAGCGGTCAATGGGTTCAAAAAAGAACTGAGCTAAGTGGAAACTTAGACCAAGTATTAAATCTAACAGCAGGCAAATCATTTGATTCCTATTTTGTTGTTAAGGACTCAACCGGATTAGTAAAAGCCGGATCGAATCTAATCGTTACACGTACGTTTGATTTAAACAAAACAGTATTTGATATGGGGAACTATTCACTTACATTAAAAGGTGATGGCTCATATGTTACTAATGGTACTGTGATAAATGCTAAGGATTTAATTGGAGTGCATATTAATGGGCTCTACCCGGTTGTTGAAAATATTATTTATGACGGAAACATAAATCTTAAGGGATTACTCCGTTTCAATTGGACGGTAACACTGCGTGGAAATATTACTGTAATTGACACAATTCAAAATTCAACAGGTTATGCTCATCCAGAAAAGGTATTAAAAATAGTCGGCTCTTTTACTAACAATGGATTAGTACGAGATGGAGGAAGTAACGGTTTTGTTTTGGATGTAACCGGAAATATTATTCGCAACAAAAATCCATTAAATAAACGTGTGCAGCTTTCTGGAGATGGGAAAAGAACTGTTGATCTTACCGGATATGCGGGCACTATTTCAGCTAATGGTACTAATGTGCAATTAAGTGGTGTAAATTATCTTCCATATCTCTCAGTAACTGCCGGAACAAATTGTGAGATTTCAGGAGATGGTATTTTATACCTAAAAGATGGGGTTTCAGGTATTCTTATCAATAAAGGCAGAATTGTTAAATCAAAAAATATAGTAACTACTGGAGATCATTCATATTATAAAACTACTGTTAGACTTGCGGCCATAACCGCGCTTGATTCTTTAAGGGTAGAACAATATGGTAATCAGGTTCACTCTTCATTTGCGAATGCGCTTAAAGCATATTGGAAATTAATTCCGCACCCCGCTAATTCTACACTTACAATTGATCAATTGACCCTCTATTATGATGATATCCAAGTTGGAAATAATGATGAATCTACATTACAAGTTTTTCATTCTTCAGATGGAGCGCAGACATGGAAACAAATTTCGACACCAATTAGTATTACACGCGATCCGGCTAATAATTGGGTAAGAATAAACAACGCTCCAATATCGGGGGATTTTGTACTCTCTTCATCAGCAAATCCATTAACTGTCATTCCATCTATTGTTGTATCAATAATTGGAAGATCTCAAATACGTGTTGGACCGCCGAATCGATATACAATTTATTATGTTAATAATAGTGATGTTCCTGCCGATGATTTTCTTTTAGCGATTAATACAGGAAGCCGTGTTCATATTTTGAAATCAGAACATCCTAGAGCAGATGGTAGTGTTGAAATTATTCCGGCTGACAGTTTATTCTATGAAAAAGAGGACACTACTCTTGTCTTTTATGTTGCTGGATTAGCACCACGCGAGGAGAGAACATTTGATATTATCGCAACAGCAGATAATGTTGGATTATCAAAGGCGAATAGTGCAATGTTCATAGACCCGGCAAGTATAACGGTTGCAACTGTTGCTGTTTGGGCCGCCAAAGCCGCTGCAGTTTATGTTGCTGTTAAAACTATTGATTATGTTGGAACTAAAGCTAAGGAATCCTTGGAGTTAACTCCTCAACAGAAAAAAGCATGGGAACAGGATATTGGTAAAATACCAGAGGAATTAAAAACGAAAGAGACAAAAAAAGAATGGGCAGCAAAAAAAGTTGGAACAAAAATAATTGAAAAAGGGATGGGAATAGTTGGTGGAGGTGTTGATCTTGTTAGAGCTGTCGGAAGAAATATTTGGAATCTTAAGGATAATTTGAGACGAAAGATTTTCTCAGCTATTCAAAGTGATCTTGAAGTTCCCAAGGAGGAAACTATTGATGGGAATACTTATAAAACAGACATTTCTGGTGTAAATACGAAAACAACACAACGTGTAACTTCATGGGACCCGAATGAGAAAATTGGTCCTACCGGGTTTGGCGATAAAAAATTTATAACAACTGCCGGTAAAATGAACTATCAAATTCTATTTGAAAATAAAAAGGAAGCTACAGCACCGGCTTATAAAATTGTTATTATAGATACGTTGAATTCAATTTATGATCCTGAGAGTGTTGTTTTTGGAAAAACAAGTCATGAAGGTGATTTATATAATTGGATTATCACTCGTGAAGGAAATATTCTTAAATGGGAAATAGAAGGTATTGAACTGCCGCCAAACGTAACTCCGCCTGAAGGTGAAGGATATGTTACATTTACGGTGAACACAAAAGAAAATTTGCCATCGGGCACTGAAATAAAAAATAAAGCGACAATCACTTTTGATATAAATAAACCTATTGTTACAAATGAATATGTAAACAAACTCGATTTTACCGCACCGAAAACTACAATGCTTCCTGCTGTTAATATTGGCTCAAAGGATGAAATTTTAGTGCTTTGGAACAGTGATGATGGGGTAGATGGGTCCGGGATTGAATCAACGACTGTTTTTATGTCGGTTGATAATGGTCCTTATACTTTCGCCGGAAGTTCTAGCAATGATTCATTGTTCGTAAAAATGGTGAGTGGAACGCATACTTATTCATTCTATGGATTATCAAAAGATAATGTAGGAAATGTTGAGGCAACTATGCCTGAAGTTGTTATGGCGAGCGGAACAACATCAGTTAAGCCGTTCGATGATACTATTCCGGTAAAATATTCACTCGAACAAAATTTCCCTAATCCTTTTAATCCATCAACTACAATAGTGTTCTCTATTCCGGTAACAGGAAATGTTTCATTGAAAATTTATAATGTCTTAGGACAAGAAGTTGTTACTTTAGTTAATGAGGAATTAAATGCCGGAAATTATAAAACATTATGGTATGCACAGAGTATATCTAGCGGAATTTATTTTTATAGATTAGAAACAAATAATTTTACTCAGACAAAAAAACTGTTGTTACTTAAATGATGATTTTTACACATTCGACATTGTCTTGTTGAGTTGATAATGAGGAAATTATTAATAATTGCTCTTTTTATAAGTGGAGTAGTTTTGCCAATTGCCGGACAGGAGATAATCTATTTATCTCCTGCACCCGGCTCAACATTCAATCCTTCAGCATCTACTGTAATCATTAAATGTTCAAATCAGATAATTGAATCAAGTCTTTACGAAAATATTATTTTTGTTATCGGTTCAGAATCGGGGAAGCATACTGGCAAAATATTATTAGCTGATGATAAACAGACAATTATCTTCAAACCGGATGAACATTTCTTACCAGGGGAAATGGTTGAAGTGTTCATAAATGAAGGAATCAAAACTATTGATGGGATGTCAGTTCCTCCCTACAATTTTGAGTTTTCCATTGAACCTAAAATTAATGAGCAGATCTATACACTTTTTCGTACAAGTCTCGAACCACAAGTTAGAAATAAATTAAGTTCAGAAAATCACTTTACTGAAGTCCCTAAGATTAGAACCAGCATACTCAACGAATCAGCAATTGGAGAAGGTAAAATATTTTTATCAGCATATGGAGTAATTAACCAGACTTTTCAAAGTAACCCTGCAATAAATTCTTCATTGCTAATTGCAAATAATGATGGCTCAATTTTTTATTCGAAAGATATTGGTTCTAATAAAGGAGCTGGATTAACTGATTTCAAAATGCATCCCAACGGATTAATGAGTTATCCAAAGGTTCTAAAAAATTACCAATGGACCGGCGGCGCTGAAGTAATACATATGGTTATGGATAAATCATTTGCTGTGGTTGATAGTTTTCAGATGGGGAATGGATACACAGCCGAGACTCATGATTTTCAACTTCTTCCAAATGGTCATGCATTATTGATGGCTTATTATTTAGTGCCTATAGATATTAGGTCAATTGTTCCTGGCAGTCATCCAAATGCATTTATTGATGGAGCAGTGATTCAAGTACTTGATGCAGATAAAAATGTTGTGTTTCAATGGCGAACATGGGATTATATAAGCCCAAGTGTTATTCCCTGGAATATGGTGCCCGGTAATACTCAGCAAATAATAAATGTTTTTCATCTCAACTCTGTAAGTCAAGATAATGATGGGAATCTTTTATTAGGAACACCGGGAATGGGATTAAAGGTCAGCCGGCAAACCGGAAAAATATTATGGATTATTGGAGGAATACTAAACCAGTTTACCTTTTCAAATGTTGCTCATCAAGAAGCTGTGGGAGATTTTGGCGGACACACACTGCATCGATTAGAAAATGGAAATATACTTGTGTTTGATAATTCACCGTTTCCTTGGCAGCCAGGTTACGGTCAAATTTCTTCTGAAGTTGCAGAGTATTCTATTGATGAAATAAATAAAAAAGCTGAACTTGTATGGAAATATAAACCGGAACAGATTATACCTGGTTGGCATGCAGGAAGCGCACAACGTCTTTCAAATGGCAATACTGTTATTTGCTGGGGCGGTCCTCCTAATGAGGGAAATGTGCAAATCCCAATAATGACCGAAGTAACGCAAAATGGGGAAAAAGTATTCGAACTTTTTTTTGAAGGTACCGAACTCGAAAGTTACAGAGCATTCCGTTTTGAATTAGATGAAGGGGAGCCAAGTATTGAAGTAACGAGAGATCAACTTCTTGCTCTCAATACTTATGAATTTAAAAAAGATGATTTTAACAATACCGGTATCGCAATTAAAATAAATGAGATGGAAAGTTTTGGTTATAATTTAATTACTGTTAAAAATTATTCCTTTGCTCCTTTAGCTCCTCAATTTGAGGGTAAAGCTCCGCTAGTAATTCCAAGAAAAATATTTATTTCAAGCTTTGGTATTTCGAGCATCAAGGCGGATTTGCGAATTGATATTAATAATTGGGGAATAGTAAATCCTGAAAGTACAATTATTTATTACCGTAAAAATCAAAACAATGGAATGTTTGTTCCACTTGCTACCACATACAATTTTGTTACCGGAAAATTGACCGCGAGTATTAGCTCATTCGGAGAATATATTGTTGCTAGTCCGGATTTATCATCACTACTATTAGCCCCGATCCCAAACTCTCCAGCTAATCAATCTTCAGTTAACTTTAAACTACCCGTTATCTTGACTTGGAGTCCTGTGGGTTTTGCTCTCAACTATTCATTGCAAGTATCTATGAATGAGGACTTTACAAACCTTATCGTTGATGAAGAGTCACTACCCAATGCCAAATATAATCTGGGTTTACTATCATCAAACACAAAATATTATTGGCGTGTAAAAACACTCAATGATGCTGGTGAAAGTGATTGGTGCAACACTCAAACTTTTGAGACGATTCTTCCATTCATTAGAATAAAGAAACCGAATGGGGGCGAAAGGTGGCATATCGGTCTGGAATACTTTTTAGAATGGGAGGATAATATTAATGAGGCAGTGACTGTTACACTGATAAAGAATGATACTCCGATTAAGAACATCAATAGCACAACAAATACATTTTATCCTTGGGAAATTGATTTAACTGCCCAACCTGCAAATGATTATAAAATCAAAATTGCTAGCATTACTGATAGTACACTTTACGATATTAGCGATAATTCGTTTTCAATTATTGACACTGTAACGAGCATAAGTATTGATGACCGACTCCCGGACGAATTTACTTTATCACAAAATTATCCAAATCCATTTAATTCAGAAACGATAATCAGCTTTTCACTCACCGAAGATCGTTTTACATCTCTCAAAATATTTAATTCACTCGGAGAAGAAATAGCGAATTTAGTAAATGAAGTATTGAGAAGAGGTAAATATTTCATTAAATGGAATGCCACTAATCAAACTTCAGGAGTCTACTACTATAAATTAATTTCGGGACTGAACTCAATTACAAAAAAGTTAATACTTCTCAAGTAACATCGATGAAACAATATATCCTAATTTTATTATTTTGTTTATTTAGCTCAGCTTTTGCACAATCAACATTTTTCAACCAAAAACTCGACTCTATCCCGACCGATATGCCAATCCCAATAATTACTAAATCAAATAATCCTTCAAGTGGGTACATCTTTGCAAGTGTACCTTATTGGGGAAGCGGGAACCATTATATTGTAATTTATAATAGCCAAGGCAAACCAGTATTTTTTAAGAAAACAAAATCATTATGCACCGACTTTAAATTACATGAGAATAAACTTCTAACCTACTTCGACTATGATTCCAAAAAATATTATGCTATGGATACGCTGATGAATGTAGTTGATAGTTTTTGGGTGCAGAATGGTTTTACCACAGATGAGCACGACATAAAATTCATGAATAATGGAAATGTCTTATTGATCGGTCTAGATATTAAAACGGTTGATATGAGTAAATATGTAAATGGGGGAAGCAGAAGCGCGAGAGTAGTAGTGAATGTAATTCAAGAAATTACTCCCCAAAAAAATGTTGTGTTTGAGTGGAAATCAGATGAGCATTATAAATACACAGATGCGGCTGATCGGGTTAATCTATTAGATTTATCTTTTGTTCATTCACACATTAACTCAATTGATATTGATGTCGATGAAAATCTAATTGTCTCGGCTAGAAACCTTAATGAGATTACAAAAATAGATCGTAAAACCGGAAATATTATTTGGAGATTCGGAGGGAAAAATAATCAGTTTAAGTTTGTTAATGATACCCTAAAGTTTTCAGCTCAGCATTCGGCAGTAAAATTAAAAAATGGAAATATGCTGTTATATGATAATGGGCTTGAGCTTGTCCCGCAGAATGCGCGAGCTGTTGAATATATGCTTGATGAAGAAAATAAAACTGCTACTGTTGTTTGGTTATACAAAAACCAACCAAGTATAATTAGCAACTTTTGGGGAAATGCTCAGCGGCTTGCTAATGGAAATACATTTATCGCTTGGGGTTTTAATAAAATTGCCGCAACGGAAGTAAATTCCAACAACGAAATAGTTTTTCAAATGGAATTCCCAGCGGATGTTTACAGTTATAGATTATTTAAGTTCGATATTAATGTTGATAATATAGTTTCTGTCAATAATTATGATGATGAAAAAAAGTATGAGATACTTTCACAGAATTTTCCAAATCCTTTTAATCCAATAACCACAATAAAATATTCAATTCCAGGCAATGTAGAGAAATTGCATGCAACGTCTCTGCGTGTGTATGATGTTTTGGGAAGAGAAGTGGCAGTTCTTGTAAATCAAAAAAAAACAGCCGGCCGTTATGAAATCAATTTTGATGGTTCTAAATTTCCGAGTGGAGTGTACTTCTATAAATTAAATGCAGGACAATATTCTGATTCAAAAAAGATGATTCTAGTAAAATGATAAATATTGTAGTAGGGGATAAAAGGAGCAGAGAGTTTTTAATTACTCAATATTACAAACCTTATTTTAAAAATATCTTACCCATAAATATTAAATAAAAAAAATTGTACTTAGTAACAAAATCAGAATTCTTACTATTTTAACATACCAGTTCCTTAAAAAATACACCAAGAGGTTTTTAAATGCATGCCAGTAACGGTTTCGATAATGAGAAATATTTAAAAGAGCAGGCGGCGGAAATATTAAAAAGAGTGGAAAGATTTAATAGTAAACTTTATCTCGAATTCGGAGGAAAATTATTATTTGATTATCACGCCGCAAGAGTGTTACCTGGATTTGACCCAAATGTGAAGATGCGTCTCCTAAAGAATCTAAAAGATAATATTGAGGTAATTCTTTGCATCTATGCGGGTGATATCGAACGAAAAAAAGTCCGTGCCGATTTTGGAATTACTTATGATACAGATACTTTAAAAACTATAGATGATTTTGAGGAGTGGGGAATAAAAATAAATGCAGTTGTTATAACAAGATACGAAGAACAACCTTCAGCAAAAGCTTTTAAAAATAAACTTGAGAGGCGCGGAGTTAAAGTTCACACTCACAGATCTACGAAAGGATATCCTCTTGATGTTGATTTAATTGTTAGCGACGATGGCTATGGAGCTAATGATTATATAGAAACTCATAAACCTATTGTAATTGTTAGCGGACCCGGTCCGGGAAGCGGTAAACTCGCAACATGTCTTAGCCAACTATATCATGATTATAAAAGAAATATAAAAGCTGGCTACGCTAAGTTTGAAACTTTCCCAATCTGGAATTTACCGCTTAATCATAAAGTGAACATCGCATACGAGGCTGCCACTGTTGATTTAAAAGATGTTAATCTTATCGACCATCATCATCTTGAAGCGTACAATGAGAAAACCGTTAACTATAATCGTGATATTGAAGCATTTCCTCTGTTGAAAAGAATTATTGAAAAGATTACTGGTGGAGAATCGTTCTATAAATCACCAACCGATATGGGTGTAAATAGAGCGGGATTTGGAATTATTAATGACGAAGTGGTTCAGTCCGCGGCACATCAGGAAATTATTAGGCGTTATTTTAGATGCGCTACTGAGTATGCTTTAGGGTACGTTGATTCTGAAACAGTTCAGAGATCGGAAATGATTATGAAAAATATTGGGGCTAAAACAGAAGATAGAAAAGTAGTAAGCTATGCTCGCGAATCTGCCTTGTCGGCCGAAAAAAATGGAAAGGGCAATGAAGGATTTTTTGTTGGTGCCGCAATTGAGTTAAATGACGGCACAATTATTACAGGAAAAAATTCATCGTTGATGCACGCTGTTTCAAGTATGATTCTTAATGCCTCAAAACATTTGGCCGGACTCCCCGATAATCTACAGTTACTTCCTCCAAATATTATGTACTCATTAAACTATCTGAAGAAAGAAATATTCAAAGGGAAAGGAGTGAGTCTTGACCTTGAAGAAACTTTAATAGCACTCAGCATCAGCGCAATCTCTAATCCGGCGGCACAGATGGCACTGGAGAAACTTAAAGAGTTGAACAAATGTGAGGCGCATATAACGCACATTCCAACTCGCGGCGATGAAGCGGGACTTAGAAAATTGGGAGTTTATGTAACATGTGACCCCGATTTTTCTTCAAAATATCTTTTTAATACTTGATTAATTAAAAACAAACTCAAAATAGTTTTACGGTTGAAATCATTGCTATAAAATTTTCATCGGGGATATATTCCGGAATGCTGTTCCCGGATCCCAGTGCGTACCCGCCACAGTTCATTCCTTTTTCTATTAATGATTGAGAACGTTTTGATATCTCAGCAACATTGCCTCTCGCGAGAAAATCCATATCTACTCCACCAAGTAAAGCAATTTTATCCCCCCATAAATCTATCGCATCCTCTATCGGTGTAATTAAATCCTCAAATGAATGCTTTGCGTTATACCCCATATCTATAATCACATCATCCATAACAGATTTTAAGTTACCGCATGAATGCAATATTGCATACTTGTTTGCATTGTGAATTGCTTCAACCATTTTTTTATGCCAGGGGAAAACCCATTTTCTCAACATCTCGGGGGATAACATTGTTTGATTTTTGAAACCCCAGTCATCATTAACAATACAAGCCCCAACAGTTTCAACTGAGGCAACTATTTCATAGAACCGAAGTAATCTTTTTCCTACCTCATCAAAAATGTTTTTGATTAGCTCTTCATCTGTTAAACACATAATGCATAAATTATCGAATCCGGTAATATCAATTACATTTTCAAGTAAGCCACCATTCCCACTGGCAATTAACTTCATCCCATCAGGTAAGTATTTTTTTAGATCATAATAAATTTCATAATCTCCA
The DNA here is from genome assembly GCA_019638015.1 of Melioribacteraceae bacterium. NCBI lineage: Bacteria > Pseudomonadati > Ignavibacteriota > Ignavibacteria > Ignavibacteriales > Melioribacteraceae > Melioribacteraceae bacterium. Next base: position 1,737,397 of record JAHBUP010000001.1, read on the forward strand.
ATCTCCGGAACAGGCCATGGATACAACTCAAAACTATTCCGGTCTGTAATCATATTTCGCGCATTCAATGAAATACTTTCAAGTCTTGATGTGTCACTTTTCGGGAAGTTCAAAGTATTTGTTCGCCAACCCGAGATTGTGGTATAATCGTAACCGGCGTTCTGAAATGCTGTGATTAGTCTGGCAAATGGGGCAATGCGATCATTAATATCAATATTTTCAATTCCGGAAAGTTTGCCAGCCAATTTATCATTAATAGCAAATTCAAATAAGGTTGGTCTGCTCGGGATTTTATTCTCCAAAACTTTAGCCAGGTTAAAAAAATCGGGCTGGAAGTTATTACCGCGGGTATAAATTATTTCTTTCATCTGGTTGTAACTTACAAAATTGAAGTGCGAAAATGTATAGAAAAGAATTATATCTCAACTACCCGTTTGTGTATTTAGGATTGACATATTTTTACCATATTAAAATGTTAGATTATGCTCAATAAATATTCTACCGGAAAGTGAATATTAAATCCATTGTTGTTTTGAGAATATTCTCTGAAATACAATTTGATGTGATAGGGTTTTCGGTACTTCAATACAAATAGCGGGTTTTATTATGAAAATATTTTGCCGAATAGTGCTCATGTCTCTAATTCTTCTAGCAATACTGCTTCAAACAAATATCTCCGCACAAACTCTTTTTATAAATGAATTCATGGCATCAAATTCAAATTCTATATTGGATAAAGATTACAATAGCTATTCTGATTGGATCGAAATATATAATTCAACCGCCGATACTATTAACATGAAAAATTTTTTCATCACTGATAATCTTACCCAACCAAAAAAATTTCAGTTCAAGAATGATTTTATTATTGAACCAAATGGGTATAAAATAATTTGGTGCGATGAACAAAATACAGGTCACCATACAAATTTTAAATTGAGCGCATCCGGAGAAATTATTGCCATATTTAATGTGGATAGTCAACTGATCGACTCATGCAGTTTTGGTGAACAGCAGACTGACATTTCTAGAGGAAGATTCCCAAACGGCTCTAATAATTGGTTTAGTTTTGCTACCGCATCACCGGGAGTGGCTAACGCTGAACTTGATATACTAAATCTAATTAATGCGCCAATAGTAAATGCTGAGAGCGGATTTTATTCGGCTCCAATTCTTATCTCCGTTTCACATAATCTATCTGGGGTTGAAATACGCTATACTTATGACGGATCTACACCAGAAAAATCAAGTCAGCTTTATAATTCACCAATTCAATTAAGTGAAACCGCAGTTTTAAGATTTCGAGCATTCAAAGAGGGATTTACTCCAAGCACGACTGAGACAAGAAGTTATTTTATTAATGAGAATTCGGAGCTTCCAATATTTTCTCTTGTTACCGATCCCGCAAATTTATTCTCTGACACAAAAGGAATTTATGTTGCCGGCACAAATGGAATTTTGGGGCATTGCAGCAAAGAACCAAGAAATTGGAATCAAGATTGGGAAAGACCGGTAAGTTTAGAATTCTTCGAAAAAGATAGACTGCTTGCTTTTAGAGTTAATACCGGAGTGAAAATTTATGGTGGATGCACACGCTTATACGCACAAAAATCTCTGGCATTTTATTTTCGTAGAGAGTATGGGGTTGATAAACTCCGCTACAATCTATTTGACGACATGCCGATTAATGAATTCAATAATTTTATTCTTCGAAGCTCAGGCCAAGATTGGTGGCGTACGATGTTCCGGGATGGTATGGTGCAAACTTTGATTGAGCAGGGGATGAATATCGATGACCAAAATTACCGTCCGGCTGTTTTATTTATTAATGGTAAGTATTGGGGAATTCATAATATTAGAGAGAAGCTGAATGAGCATTACACCTATTATCATCATGGAGCCGATAAAGATAATATTGATTTAATTCAAATAAGTAAAAGTGGTTCTGCTCTAAATGGTGATATAAACGCTTACAATGAAATGATGAATTTTTTTACCAACAACAATATGGCTGATCCTCAGAATTACAACTACATTAAATCAATCGTGGATATTGATGAATATATTGATTATCAGATTGCCCAAATATACAGCGCAAATGGTGATTGGCCCGGTTCCAATATGAAATTGTGGCGCGAGAGAAAGCAAGGGGGAAAATGGAGATGGATGGTTTACGATCTTGATTTTACATTTGGCGGTAATGCTCAAGGAATGTATAATACTAATACTTTAGAACAAGCTACATCAACAGACGGACAAGCATGGCCAAATCCAGCATGGTCAACTTTAATGTTTCGAAAGCTTCTCGAGAATGTTGAGTTCAAGAATGAGTTCATTCAAAGATTTGCCGCACATATGAATACTACATTTGAAGCTAGTCATGTGCTCGCGGTGATTGATAGTCTTGCAAGGGATATTGAGAGCGAAATTCCAAGACATAAACAAAGATGGCCTCAATCGATTTCATACGCATCAAACTGGAAAGCACTTGTAGATATAATGAGAAACTTTGCGACTGCAAGAGGATCAAGTGTTCGAAGTCATATTTATGCTAAGTTTGGAATAAGTACTTCAAATTCATTAATAATTAGTAGAAATAATCCTGAGTGGGGAAAAGTATATGTTAATTCGGTTGAGATGAAAAAAAATGGTTTCAGAAATATTTTTTTCAAGGAGATTCCTCTCAGAATAAAAGCTGTTGCGCTTCCCGGCTATAGATTTGTAAAGTGGGAGGGGGTCTCAAATTCAGATTCTCCCGAAATTTCCATTGTACTCACTTCAAATACCAGCTTGAGCGCGATATTTGAGTTGGTTCACAACTCAAATAATTCAATCGTAATTAATGAAATAAATTATAAATCCTCCCCGGTTTTTGATACCGAAGACTGGATAGAAATTTTTAATCCTTCAAATGAATCAGTTGATCTTTCAGGATGGAAATTCCGAGATAATGATATTTCTAATCAATTTATTTTTGGGCAGAGTACTTCAATCCGAGCACATGAATATTTAGTTATATGCAGAGATACGATAAGTTTTAGGAAGCTATATCCTTATAAGAAAAATATAATTGGCAATTTTAAGTTTGGTCTCAATAATGATAAAGATCATATCTATTTGATAGATGCCACAAATGTTACTATTGATGAAGTTGCTTATGAAGTAGATGGATTTTGGAATTCATTACCAAATGGAAAAGGTCCAACATTATCATTGATCAATTATCAATTGGATAATTCTAAGGCAGAGAGCTGGACTGCGTCTAAACTTCATGGTACCCCCGGCTACATAAATGATGTTTATACCAAAGTTGATGAATTAGAAAATGGATTACCCAGCGAGTTTATTTTATATCAGAATTACCCAAATCCTTTTAATCCAATAACCACAATACAATATTCTATACCATCGGGTGTAGAGACGTCATATATGACGTCTCTACACGTGTATGATGTTTTAGGAAGAGAAGTGGCTCTGCTTGTAAATCAAAAACAATCCGCGGGCAACTATGAAGTGAAGTTTGATGCCTCACAACTGGTAAATGGAGTTTATTTTTATCGGCTTCAGGCTGGTAGTCACTTTTCAGTGAAGAAGATGATTATACTTAAGTAAATGTATCACTTTGTAATATTCTTTGTTGAGTGATTTAATTTTTTTGCGGCATTCGAAGAACTCCTCAAAATTAACTTGTCACATTTCATGTGACATAAATATCATAATTCCTATCATTCAAATCATCATCCCCACCAGCTAATTTAAAGTCGTTATTAATCGTTACTATAACTCTGATATAGACGGTTAACACGAAACGTAACTGTATTAAGTAAAGAGTCAATAGTTCCAAGAACATAGGTGGTTTTATGAAATTACGAATATTCTTTTTTTTATCGATCGCGATTCTTCTCATTATTCTGATTCTAAGCTCAATACAAGTTATGCTTGAGAGATAGAGTTGCCTGGCTGGTACTCGGGGCAGATGAGTTAGACTTTCTGAACACCCTCAATTCTCCTTTCTCAGATGCCCCCTCAAGCTTTAAAAGTGCTAGCCGTCAGATATCAGCTTTCAGATGAACTCCGGTCACAAGCTGGGGTTTTTATTATTCTCGCTTTACCCATTTCAAGTTCAAAAATAATTAGCATTCTAACTTTTTCCCTACGAAAACCGAACTGAGAGTACCACTTTGTCAATATTAAGTTTTTGTTAATTTTTAATTACACGACTTTTTGCTCTAATGAAATCCGCTTTTCTCATATATTTGAAATGCAAATTGTGAAATCAATTATTTACAATACTATTTAAAGATAGAAACAAATGAGAAAAATTATATTAATAATACTATTCGCATTTTTTTCGATGGCGCTTTTTTATCAGCCAAATACAATTACCATGAAGGGTTCCGACACAATGGTAATTCTAGCCCAGAGATGGGCTGAAAAATATATGGATAACAATTCTAATTTAGTTATTCAAGTAAATGGAGGGGGAACCGGAACCGGTATTGCAGCTCTCATTAATGGAACAACAGATATTTGTAACTCATCCCGCCCAATGAAACCTTCCGAAAGAGAAAAATTGAAACAGCGTTATAATTCTGTTGGAGTTGAAATTAGAGTAGCTAGAGATGGTTTGGCATTGTATGTAAATAATGATAATCCGGTTAAAGTACTCACCAAAGAGCAGATCAAAAATATTTTCCTTGGACGAACTAAAAATTGGAAGGAAGTCGGGGGTAATAATTCACCTATAATTATTTACGGCAGAGAAAACAGTTCCGGTACATATGTTCACTTTAAGGAAGAAGTGCTAAACGGGGAAGACTATACATCATCAATGCAAAGTTTACCTGGAACAGCCGCGGTTGTTAATGCTGTATCAAAAGATAAAAACGCCATTGGTTTCGGCGGTGCCGCATATGCTGTTGGGGTTAGGGATATTGCCGTAAAAGCTAATCCCCGCGCAAAAGCCTATATCCCAACCGATGAGAATATTAAAAAAGGATTGTACCCAATTTCCAGGTTACTCTATTTATATGTGAGAAATAAACCTACCGGTGAACTGAAAAAGTTTATTGACTGGATGTTGAGCAATGAAGGACAAAAAGTAGTATCTGAAGTTGGTTATTTCCCAATTCGATAAATTGACATGACCAATCAAAAAAATAAAGGCTGGCAAAAAAAGAAATTCCCACTCACCGATTTTTTAGCTGAATATATAATTAAATCGGTTGCATTTATTTGTCTTGCTGTTATAATCTTAATTTTCATTTTCATCTTCAAGGAATCGCTTCCCATATTTTCATCTCAGGAAACCACAATTCAAAATGAAGAATATCTGCAATCGGAAACTTACGGTTTGGAAAATGATCAACAATTTCAAATTGAGAATGAGATTAAATCGATCAGCCCTGAATACTATGATAGAGCAGATCTAAAAAATTTAACTGGGAAGGATTGGCAGCCGGTGGGAAGTAAACCAAAATATGGGTTATTGCCACTGTTTATTGGGAGTTTAAAAGTTACGATAATAGCGCTACTCTTTGGTGCGCCGCTTGCGATTTTTGCGGCTATTTATACTGCGGTTTTTGCATCAAAAAGAATTAGAGAATTTATAAAACCTATCATTGAGCTACTTGCTGGATTTCCCTCTGTTGTAATTGGGTTTTTTGCGCTAACTACTCTCGCAACATTATTTCAGGATCTATTCCATTATCAATATAGGTTGAACGCGTTTGTTGGCGGATTTGCCATGGCTCTGGCAGTTATCCCAATAATATATACTATTACCGAAGATTCATTAAACGCTGTACCAAAACATATGATTGAAGCTAGTTTAGCTTTGGGCGCGAATAAATGGCAGACCGCAATTTTTGTTTCTATCCCGGCATCTGCGCCCGGATTATTTGCGGCTCTACTATTAGGTTTTGGAAGGGCATTCGGAGAAACCATGATTGTATTAATGGCAACCGGAAATGCTCCTTTATCAACAGCCAATATTTTGGAACCGGTAAGAACTTTCTCTGCCACAATAGGTGCAGAAATGGCTGAGGTGGTTTTCGGCGATACTCACTATACAGTCTTGTTTTTAATCGGCTCATTGTTATTCATCGTTACTTTTATAATTAATGCGATCGCCGAATTTTATGTACGCAAAAGATTATTTAGGCGTTTCGGGAAAGAATATGATGAATAATAAAATTGTAGGAAATGGAATTATTGCTTTTTCACTATTCGCAGTTATGTTAATAATAACATGTATCGTTTATATGTTTTTGGAAATTTATATCAATGGGCAGGATTTGCTTACATGGGAATTTTTAACGCAAGCACCACGTGATGGAATGAGAGCCGGGGGAATTTTTCCGGCAATTGTTGGGACAGTTCTTCTGGTTCTAACCATGTCGCTTCTTTGTGTGCCGGTTGGAACTATAACAGCACTTTACTTAAATGAATATGCCAAGCGGAATTCAATCTTTACAAAAACGGTACGGTTTGCAGTTAATACATTAGCGGGAGTTCCGGCAATTGTATTTGGTTTATTTGGTTTGGGATTTTTTATTCAATTTGTTGGAGGGGGGGTTGATAACCTAAGTGGAGAACAGGGATTGATTCGCTGGGGGCAGCCGAATATTTTATGGGCGAGTATGACGATGGCTTTTCTTACTATTCCTGTAGTAATTGTTTCAGTTGAAGAGTCATTGAAAAATGTGCCAAGTGAGCTTCGTGCGGCATCATTGGCTCTTGGCGCCTCGAAATGGCAGACTATATGGAAAATAGTAATTCCAAATTCTATCTCGGGTATTTTAACCGGCTCAATACTAGCGATTGGAAGAGGAGCCGGAGAAGTCGCGCCAATTCTATTTACCGGAGTCGCATATTTTCTTCCGAATCTCCCAACTAAATTAACCGATCAATTTATGAACATGGGTTATCATATTTATGTAATGGCTACTCAATCCACTGATGTAGAAGCTACTAAAGGAATTCAATACGCTACAGCTTTTGTTTTACTTATTTGTACGTTTGCTCTTTCCTTTACCGCGGTTATGATTCGGTATCGATTTCGAAAACAACTCAAGGATTAATTAATGCGCTCCAAAACTAAAATCGCGATTGAGAATCTTTCCGTTTCTTATGGAAAAAAAATAGCATTAGAAGATATCTCCATCAATATTAAAGGAAATATGGTCACCGCGTTAATCGGTCCCTCAGGATGCGGCAAATCTACATTTTTGAGATCATTAAATAGAATGAATGATTTAATAACCAACTCTAAAACAAGCGGTAAAATTAATATTGATGGAAAAAATATTTATGAGAATGATATCGATGTAGTTCAGCTACGAAAACGAGTTGGGATGATATTCCAGAAATCTAATCCTTTCCCTAAATCGGTGTATGAAAATGTTGCCTTCGGACCAAAAATAAATGGAGTGAAGAACAAATCTACACTTGATGAAATTGTTGAAAATAGTCTGAGGCGTGCCGCGCTTTGGGATGAGGTGAAAGATGAACTCAATAAAAATGGGCTTTCATTGAGCGGTGGGCAGCAGCAACGATTATGTATCGCGAGGGCTTTGGCGGTAGATCCCGAAATATTGTTAATGGATGAGCCGGCGAGCGCGCTAGACCCAATTGCTACTACAAAAATTGAAGATTTAATTTATCAGCTTAAACAAAACTATACTATAATCATAGTTACACATAATTTACAGCAAGCCGCTAGAGTAAGTGACGAAACAGCTTTTTTCTATCTTGGGAAGTTAGTTGAGTTTAATGATACCAAGATGATGTTTACCACTCCGGCAAATAAACAAACGGAAGATTATATTCGTGGAAGATTTGGATAATAAATAAAGAGAAAATTTTATGCAGCAACATTTTACACAAGAAATTGAAAGTCTAAGAACCAACATTATCAAAATGGCTTCTATTGTTGATGAAATGTTTGAAAGAGCAATCAGCTCTGCCGAGATTGGCACACCTGAAATCTCAAAACTTCTTAAAGCTAAAGATTTAGAGGTTGATGCCTATGATAATCTCATTCAAACACAATGCGAAAATATACTAGCCATATTTCAGCCATTTGCCTCCGATCTTCGTTTTATGATCTCGGCTATGATGATTAATAATCAACTTGAAAGGTGCGGTGACATTACTGTAAATATTGCCCGACGATTAAAAAAAATAGGAGTTAATAACAATCTTGTTTCAGAATCAAAAATACTTGAAATGGCAGCAAAGGCTAAAGGTATGTTAGTATTAGCTATCGATTCTTTTATCCATTCGAATTCCGCTATAGCTTATGAAGTGCTTGAAAAAGATGTTGAAGTAGATAAGTTTAATAAATCGATTTTTAAGTATTCTACTGAAAAGATGAAAACAGACACAGATTTGATAATTCCAGGGACACATTTAGTAGTACTTGCCAGGCAGATAGAGAGATTAGCCGATCATACAACAAATATTGCCGAAAATGTTATATTTTCGCTTGAAGCTAGATTAATGACACATACCCGCAGAATCAAAAAAAAGGATTTGGAGTAAATTTCCTAATTAATTACTTCTAAAATATTTAAGCTCATTGCAATAAAATTTCCCCTTCATTATATTCAATTCAAAATTAATTAGTGTGAAGAATGAAAGTGATAAAACCTAAAAAGTTGGTTAGAGGCGATACTATTGGTATAATAACCCCGGCATCTCATGTTGCCGACGCAACACGTATTGAAAAGAGCGTTAAATATTTTGAATCTCTTGGATATAATGTTGAGGTGTCGAAAACCGTAACAAAGGGAAATGGTTATCTTGCCGGCACTGATGATGAAAGGATTGATGAACTGCATAAATTTTTTAGCAATAAAAAAATTAACGCAATTTTTTGTGCCAGAGGCGGTTACGGCGCCGCTAGACTACTTAACTCGATAGATTATAATATCATTAAAAAAAATCCTAAAATATTTGTTGGGTATAGCGATATCACCGCAATTCAATTGGCTTTTTTCGTAAAAACCAAGCTGGTCACTTTTGCCGGACCAATGCCCGCGGTTGATTTTTATGATGAAATAAATCCCTATGCTGAGGAGTATTTTTGGCGGATTCTCACTTCAACAAAGTCTCCGCAAAAATTTACAAATCCAAATAATGAACACTTTTATTCATTGACGTCCGGAATTGCAGACGGAACTTTACTCGGCGGTAATTTATGCGTTTTAACTTCACTTGCCGGGACAGCTTTTTTCCCCGAATTCAAAAATTCTATCTTATTACTCGAAGAAATAGGTGAAGCACCATACAGAATTGACAGGATGATTAATCAATTAAAAATGATGGGTGTGCTAAAGAAAATTAAAGGAGTTGTATTAGGTAGATTTTTAGACTGCATCGAGACCGACACTTCGAAAAGTACATTTAGTATAAACGAGGTAATTGCTCATTATTTCGGTACGGCAAAAATCCCAATTCTTTATAATGTGAGACACGGTCATGTTAAAGAGAATTTAACGCTGCCAATAGGATTAAATGTCCATATTAATTCGACAAAAAAGACTATGGAAATTAAAGAAGCAGCAGTAATCTAGTTTATCGAGTCCCCGATTTTATCAAACTTGAATATTTCTTTCTAAAATCCTTTCTCTATTTTAAGAAAAAACCCATAATTTCATTAATTTTTTCCCTATTTGGCTTCAATAAATCTTGGTATGTTTATTGTTTTTAACACCTGTGCAAAACAATTATATCGTCCTGATATGATGTTCTTTATCAAAAAATGAGAGGATGATTGTTAAAAAGTAGAATAGATAAAGCCAGATTTTTTATTTACGAGCTCGAGCATAGATTATTTAATCCATTTAATCTTTACAGGATTTAGGGATGATACTCGAAAAGCTGCTCTGTAATGACACATTTACAAGGGATGAAATCATTTTCCTTCTAAATTTAAGAGAGGAAAAGGATTTGAATTTGCTTTTCAAGCGAGCTGATATTGTTAGGCACAGTTTTACTGGAGATTCAATTTATTTGAATGGATTAATAGAATTTTCAAACTATTGCACGCAAAATTGTTTTTACTGCGGATTACGGGAGGACAATTTCAAATTATCCCGCTATAGAATGAGTCCGGATGAAATTATTGACACAGCATGGAAGATTAGTAAACTTGGAATTTCGACAATTACTCTCCAATCGGGGGAGGATTTTCATTATGATTCTGACCTAATTTCTTTTATAATTTATTCGATAAAGCAAAAAACTGATGTAGAAATTTGTTTGAGTTTGGGGGAGCGTGGCTATGATGAATATAGAACATGGAAAATTGCGGGTGCCGATAAATATTTACTTAAATATGAAACTTCAAACGAAAAATTATATGCGGCACTGCATCATAATCAAAAATTGGATGAACGGCTGAAGCATCTTCGATTTTTATCCAACTTGGGTTATAAACTTGGATCAGGCAGTATTGTTGGATTACCAAATCAAAACACTGAAGATTTAGCTGATGATCTTTTATTAAGTAATGAACTAGGACTCGATTTAGTTGTTTATGCTCCTTTCGTGCCTTCTGAAAATACTCCATTTGCAAACCATGATGCTGGAAATTTAATTTCTACTCTAAAAGTTACATCCATTGCTAGATTAATACAAAAAAGTGCACATATTTCCTCAGTGAATTCTATCGATTCCTCTGAGATAGGCGTTGTTGAAAGGGGATTGGTTTCGGGAGCAAACATCGTATTTACCGACCTCACTCCATTTCCATACAGAACTAATTATCAGTACTACTCATCAAAGATTGAAAGCAATAATTCTCCTGTTGATTGTTTACTCGATCTGCAGAAAAGGATCGAAAAATTGACAAATCAATCATCTGTAAGAATGGAAATTATTTAGAACAATTCCCCCTTCCGATTTCCTTATCTGAAAAATTATTCTATTTTCTCATAAAACTATTGATTGTATATTATCACCCCATATTCACAATATTAGGTTAATTATGAATTTCTTATCAAAATTATTACCGATCTTGTTCATTCTATTGATTATAGCTGGTTGTTCATCCAAAGATGAAAAATTGATGTTTGATACAGCCGATAAACTTGCATCTGAGGAAAAATACATTGAAGCTATAAAAGCATTCGATGAACTCGCTGCAGAATTTCCGAAGGGAGATTTTACTTTAAAAGGAAACTATACAGTGGGTAAAATATATCATAGTTTGCTTGTTCCCGATGTACCCCGTGAAGAGTCTTTTAATATGGCAATAAAATATTATCGAAAAAGTGTTGATGGCTATCCAGAAAATAAAGATGCTGAAAACGCTTTAATGATGATAGGATTCATTTATGCTAATGAACTGAATAACGTAGATTCGGCAAAACTGACCTATGAGGAATTTCTTAAAAATTATCCCAAAAGTGAATTGGTCAACTCCGTTAAATTAGAATATGAAAATATTGGTTTAACACCCGAACAAATACTAGAAAAACGAATTGGCTCAATTAAGTAATGCCGGTAAAATCGAACGAAATTAGAAAGTTTATTGACCCTTCAGTCCTACTGAAAATTAAAAATTTAGAGTTGAGGGCGAAAAAAGTTGTTGAAGGTTTTATGGTTGGTTTGCATAAAAGTCCATACCACGGATTTAGTGTGGAATTCAGCCAGCACCGACAATATATGCAGGGGGATTCTCTCAAGGATGTAGATTGGAAAGTTTTTGCTAAAAGTGAAAAATATTTTATAAAACAATATGAAGAAGAAACCAATCTAATTGCCAATATCTATCTCGATTCGAGCCGCTCAATGAAGTTTCATAAATCTGGTACTGCTTCAAAACTCGATTATTCAATTACGCTCGCCGCGGCAATTAGTTATTTGTTAATCAATCAGCAGGATTCCGTTGGATTAACTATTTATTCAGATAAGATTCATGCTTATCTCCCCCCAAAGGCAACAAGGATTTATCTTAAAACTATTCTTTCAACTCTTGCGAAAGTTGAACCTGATGGAGCAACTGAAACAGCCGAATGTTTAAAATCCTCAGCACTCCTTGTTCGTAAACGAGGTTTAACAGTTCTAATTTCAGATTTTTTTGATAACCCGGAATCAGTCATTTCGGCATTTAAACAGTTTCATCATAAGAATAATGAGGTAATAGTTTTTCATGTTTTGGATCCGGTAGAGATTAATTTTGGATTCGATTCCGATTCGATTTTTGTGGATTTAGAATCGGATGAACAAATAACTACTCAACCTTATCATATAAGAAGAGCTTATCAGAGCGCGATGGAAGAGTATATCGGGAGAATTAAATCTTCATGTCTAAATTATGGAATTGATTATCATTTAATTACCACAGATGAACCATTTGAAAAAGCCCTCATGAACTTTTTCACTAAAAGAACCAAATTGAATTAATACTCCAAAAATTTGAAATATTTTCAGATAACTACTGAAAATCCCCTCCAATAAACCGATAATACTAGAGTAAAAAAAGGATTTGAGAAAATAAGTGAAAAAATTATTAGTAATTGGGATATTAATGCTTGTTATGGTTCAAAGCCAATATGGTCAGGAATCATTTCAATTAAGTTTAAGCGGTATTCAAGTAGGGAATAAAATATTGAGTGAATCTGAATGGAGCAATCTCACAATCCCTAACGGAGTTCCAATTTATGTAAGCTTTAATACAATCGGAAATACGAAAGAGCAATTATTTTACCGTGTATTTCTTGACGGAATAATTATCTATCCACGACTCCTTGATAATTATTTTTCGATTGAAAATAATAATCCGGGAAATCATATATTAAAAATTGTTCCATACACATCCGGTGGAATCGAAGGAAGCAGTTTGACTTTTGCTTTTAAAGTTGAAGATGTTACCTCAACTGAAAACAAAGCCGTTGATGAACCTAAAATCACAAATTATAATAATTTACTTTCTAATCCATTAACTGTATTTATCTTGATTGGTATATTAGCCCTCCAATTTGTGGTTATAATAATTTTATTTATCCGCCGAAAATCTTCTCGGAAATCTGAAGTAAAAACTGTTGTACAAGTTCAAAAAGAAATGCCAAAGCAGCAATCGAATCAAAATGAAATAAATTTGATAAAAGAAGAACTGCATAAAATAAAATTAGAACTTGAACAATCTAAAGAGGAAAATGAAATTCTTAGAAAAAATATAAAGGATCTTGATTCATCTATCCAAAATTTAGAAAATACTAATATCCAATTGGTTGAACAAAAAGAAAGGCTCACAGAAAGCAAGCATAAATTGGAATTATTGCAGATACAAAAAGAAGAACTTTTTGCTATGGCGATTCATGATATCAAAAATCCAGCCTCAGCAATAAGGGGATACATAGAATTACTTAACTCTTACGATTTAAACGCTCAGGAGCAGCAGGATATCATGGTATCTTTGGTTGCTTCCTCTGAAGAGGTAATAAAACTTTCTCAAGATATGTGTACATTAATTGCCAAAGCTATGCCGGAACCAAAATTAAAATTCTCAGCTTCATCTATAAAGAGTGTTATTGATTCTGTTTGTGCTCAGAATGCGACTTACGCAAAAGCAAAAACTGTAAAACTCATTAACAATACTCAAAATAATTTACCTGCAGTAAATATGGACACAGAAAAAATCTCCGAAGCCTTGGATAATTTTATTAACAATGCTATTAAATATGCCCCGCCAGAAACTAAAGTAGAAGTTCGTTCTTCGATAAAGGATGAAAGTAAAAAATATGTTGTTGTTGAGGTGGAGGATAATGGTGTAGGTTTAAGCGAAGATGATATTAAAAAGTCGTTTCAAAAGGGTGTAATATTATCATCGAAGCCGACTGGTTTCGAGCAAAGCTCCGGTTTGGGATTGTGGATAGTTAAAAGAATTATTGAAGAACATGATGGCAGAGTATGGGTAAAGAGCCAACTTGGAAAAGGTTCTATCTTTGCATTTGAACTCCCGATTTCGGAGTAAAAATTCACGTAAAGAATTATTGTAATAAAATTACATTGATTTTAAGATCCATTTTCGTGAGATTCTACCCTAAATTTTAGGAAGGATCGGCAATGAAAGGATTTCATTTCATACCTTTCTTCTTGTTAGTAATATTTATAAATCTCAATTTCTCCCAAGAAGCCACTACACCAAAATCCACAGTCCTTGTAATGCCTTTTGATCAATACATCAACTATCCATTTTATAATGATATGCTGCGTGAATCTTTAATAACGGGATTGTTGGAAAAGAATTTTAATCCAGTACTTGATCCCGAAAGTTGGGAAATTGTACTGGAAAAGGATTATGAGTTTACCAATCTATCCACTAATCAAGCAGATACTATAGCTCTAATTAGCGGAGCGGATTTAGTTATTTTTGGTTTTAATAGTGATTTTAGTACCACCCGGAGCGGAACGCTCAGTACAACAACAAAACATACACGTCCTGTTCTTATAAAGGTATATGATAGAAAGAAAAGAAGTTTGGTTTTATATGAGAGAATTACTCTTGAGGCTAATTGGGGCTTACTTAATAATAAATTGACTTTAAATCAGATTGGAACAAAAATAGCCCAGCAATTAAAAAATCAAGGGTACTGAGTATTTCATCCTCATCAATTATTTAGTTAGAAGAATCACAACCTCAACATGTGAATCTTTTTCTCCATCTTGTCATCAAACCTGAAAACAAAAAAATGGAGAAAAGATGTTACACACAAATTTAACTCATGTACTTTCTAAAGAAGACCACTCAAAACTATTGCAGGAAAATGATAATGTAATGATTTGCTGCGGCAGAATGGGCCCAATGTGTATTCCGGTTTATGAGTCAATGGAAGAATTAGAAGGGGAATACAGCAATATTAAATTTGCAGATATGGAGTTTGATTCGGCGGATGCAAGTGTTATTAGAAATTTACCCGAATGCAGAAGTTTTCAAGGACTTCCATTTGTTGTATATTATAAAAATGGTAAAGTTGTAAAAGCCACTTCTTCAATTCAATCGAAAGATCAGATAACGGAAATTTTGGATGAACAATTCGGTAAAAATTAAATGGAAACAAACAATCATTTTGATGTAATTGTGATTGGGGGAGGAGCTGCAGGTTTAACAGCGGGGATTTACCTCTCAAGAGCGAAAATGAAAACACTTATCCTAAATGAAGGAGCGGTAGGTGGACAGATGGTACTTACTCACGAAATTGCTAATTACCCGGGAATAGAAAGTATCAGCGGCTATGAACTAGCCCGAAAGATGAAGGCCCAAGCACAGAATTTTGGCTGCGTTATTAAAAGTAATTTGAAGATTACAAAGATGGATCTTGGTGGCGAAATCAAATTCATAACTGTGAATGATAAAATTGAATATTCCTCATTTGCTGTAATAATTGCAACCGGTGGAAAATCTAGAACCATTGGCGCAGTCGGTGAAGAAAATTTTAAGGGTAAAGGAATATCTTACTGCGCAACTTGTGATGGAGATTTTTTCCAGGACAAAGAAATAATTGTTGTTGGTGGTGGGAATTCTGCACTTGAGGAAGCCGTTTCTTTAACAAAATATGCGTCCAAAGTAACTGTGGTTCATCAATTCGATCACTTTCAGGCATTAGAGCATTATATTGATGAGGCAAAGGCTAATGAAAAAATAGATTTTATTATGGAATCGAAAGTAATAGAGTTTATTGGAAATGAAAAACTTGAAAGAGTGAAAATCCAAAACCAGAGAACAAACGAGATTACAGAAATTAAAATTGATGGTGTATTTATTTTTATTGGCTATGTTCCAAACACCGAGAAACTAAATGGTGTTGTCAACTTAAATGAATGGCAAGAAATTATCGTTGATAAAAATATGAGCACAAATATTCCTGGAGTTTACGCTGCGGGGGATTCAATCGCAAAGAGGTACAGACAAGTTACGACCGCTGTTGCCGATGGCACAATTGCCGCTCTCAGTTCCTCGGAGTATGTCAATAATTATAAAAAGAATCTTGTTGAAGTATAAATTTACAATTCAGATTAGAGTGGCTCAAACTCTAATCTGAATTTAATCATTTCAACTTTTCCTTAATTATGACCAAATAATCATCAGCATATTTTTGGGCTGTTTTTTTATTTTTTGCCTCCACTATTGTCCTGATCATCGGTTCAGTATTTGATTTTCTGAAATGAACCCAGTGATCAGCAAAATCTATTTTTATTCCATCCTCATTATTAATTTTTTCTTTAGAGAATTTTACTTTCAAAGATCTTAGAATTTTATCTGGATTTTGCGAATCAAGCTCTAATTTATTTTTCGCGATAAAATAATTTGGTAAAGAATTTTTCAACTCACTCATTGTTCCGCCAAATTCTAATAAATGCTGAAGAGCAATCGCGGTTCCGGTTAACGCGTCTCTTCCAAAAACTGCTTTTGGGTAAATTACTCCTCCGCTACCTTCTCCGCCAATTAACGCTTTTACTTCTTTCATTTTCTTTACAACATTTGCTTCACCAACAGGAGAATAGAACACTTTGCAATTATATTGTGATGCCACATCTTCAACCGCGCGGGTGGTTGAAAGATTAACAACTACATTTCCCTTCTTTTTGGAAAGAATAAATTTAACTGCTTGGGTAATAGTATTTTCTTCACTAAATGGCTCACCTTTTTCGGTAATTAAAACTAAACGGTCAACATCGGGATCTACAACAATCCCAATATCAGCTCCATATTTTTTTACAGCTTTCATTGTACCTACTAGATTTTCGGGGATTGGTTCGGGTAATCGGGGGAAGATTCCGCTTTTCTCACAATTAATTTCTATTACTTCACAACCTAATTTTTTGAGTAATTGCGGCATCGAATAAGAACCGGCTCCATTAACACAATCGAGGAGAACTCTGAATTTTCTTTTTCTGATTTTCGCAAGATTCAAAACATCAATCTTTAGTACGGCATCAATATGATCTTCCAATCCTTTTGAATAAGAGGAAAGTTTACCTAATTTATTCCAAGTGCAATAATTTGAATTAGAGGACTCGAGTTGAGCTAACATCTTTTTATTTTCTTCGGGTGTCATAAACTCTCCATCTTTATTCAGAAGTTTGAGAGCATTCCATTCATTTGGATTATGACTAGCAGAAATTTGTATTCCACCGACAGCCTTCAAATTTTTCACATTAAACAATACAGTTGGAGTAGGGCAGATGCCGATATCAATAACATCATTACCTTTAGCTAATAAAGTACCTTTTACCAGCTCACTCACCATTTGTCCAGTAATCCTCCCATCACTGCCCAAAACTATTTTCCCTTTTCCACAAAAATCGGCATACGCTGAAGCATATTTCACAATTACATGTGGATCAAGTCCATTGCCAACAATTCCTCTAATACCGGATACACTAACCATCAAGGTGCCCATAATTCCCTCATAAAGTTAAAATTACTTATTTTGAATATTATTTTTATAAACAGTTCAAAGTTAATAACTTCATATCAAAAATTGGTGAGAATGAGGGCAGAAATAACCAAAATAAATAGATTACTCGTTGAATTTTATGGAGTACCAAAAAGACAAATCCCATTACCTGATCCTCTCGACATGTTGATTGCTACTATTCTTTCTCAAAATACAAATGATCAAAATTCTTATAAGGCATATCAAAAATTAAAAGATAACTATACGAATTGGGATGAGTTACTATCGGTTCCAACTTTGAAATTAGAGAAACAGATTAAAGTTGCTGGATTGGCAAAACAAAAAGCTGCCGCAATTAAAAATGTTGTTTCTGAAATTTCTCAAAGGAACTCAAAAGTAAAACTTGATTTTATTAAGGAATTTAGTGAGGAGGAAGCTATTGATTACCTTACCTCAATGAAGGGGGTTGGATTAAAAACCGCTAGTTGTGTGCTTTTATTTGCACTCGATAAAAATGTTTGTCCCGTTGATACACATGTTCATAGAACGACTAATCGAATTGGAATAGTAAAAGAAAAAACACCCGATAAAACTTTCACATCTTTAAATAACAATTTCCCAAATAGAATTGCGCATGAGTTTCATACCAACCTAATTAGACTTGGAAGAGAGATATGCAAACCAAATAATCCGATCTGCGGTGTCTGTCCTTTAATAAAAATTTGCCAATATGATTTAAAGAATTTTGAAAAGAAAGAATTAGGTAAAAAGAAGGATTTCATGTTGCTGGATAATATTGAATAGTAAGTTCTGAAAATTATAATTGAATTTGAGTAAATTTAAAACGCAAATACAATAGCGGAATATAATATGAACTCGAAAGTCTCAAGATTACATGTGGTTGACGCTTTACGTGGTTTTGCAATCGTATCAATTATGCTGTTACATAATATTGAGCATTTTGATTATTATTTTACACCTCCTAATCTGCCGGAATGGATGATTATTCTTGATAAATGGATCTGGGATAGTATGTTTTTTATGTTTGGCGGTAAATCATATGCCATATTTGCTCTATTATTTGGATTAACATTTTTTATTCAATCAAAAAATCAAGAGAATAAGGGAAAAGATTTTAGAGCAAGATTTGCTTGGCGATTAATTCTATTATTTGGATTTGGATTGCTAAATTCATCATTCTATCAAGGGGATATTCTTTTAATTTATGCGGTGATTGGTTTTGTATTAATTCCAATTGCTAGACTTAGCGATAAAGTTGTGTTTGCAATCGCCATGATTCTTATGATCCAACCTTACGAGTTGTATAATCTATTTTTCGCGATTCAAAATCCAACAATGAAAATATTAGATCCGGTTTCATGGTCCTATTTTGCTAAAACTGGTGAATACATAACTGGCAATTCATTAACAGAAACGTTGATTGGCAATTTAACAACTGGCAAGACAGCAGTTCTTCTTTGGAATTGGGAAAATGGACGCGTGTTTCAGACGGCATCATTATTTATGTTTGGAATGTTAGCCGGAAGGAGATCCTTGTTTGTTGTCTCCGATGAAAATTTAATATTTTGGAAAAAGACACTTGTATTTGCTTCAGTTGCTTTTATTCCACTCTTTTTAATTAAATTCTATCATATTAACTGGATAAACAGTGATGCAATTAACCGACCCTTTGCAACAATAATTTCGTCATGGTCCAATATGGCATTTATGCTTGTTTTGGTTTCAGGTTTTATTCTTCTTTTTCAAATTGGACTATTTTATAGAATACTAAACATATTCTCTTCCTTCGGTAGAATGAGTTTATCAAACTATATAATTCAGTCAATTATCGGATCAGTAATTTATTATGGTTTCGGTTTGGGTTTATACCAATATACTGGAGCTACATATTGTTTAATGATTGGGATGGTGCTGGCAGTTATTCAAGGGTTTTTTAGTTACTGGTGGATTGGAAAATATAATCAAGGTCCGCTGGAAATTATTTGGCATAAATTAACCTGGATTGGGGATAGGTAGGTCATTCAAAGTCTTTAAGTTATTAATAGTCATTTGGTGGTCATTAAGTAATTCATAGTCATTTGGTAGTCATTCATAGTCATTAGGTAATTCGTCGTTATAGAATTGATTATATTAGAGACATTTAAGCGCAACTCTCCACAGGATTATTTATTCGCGGATTTCGAACCAAAAAGTGGAAAAGTAGAATACAGATTAAAGCAGATAGATTTTGATGGAGCATTTAAATACAGTGATTTTGTAGAAGTAAATGTAGAATCACCAACAAAATTTGATTGCATCAAAATTATGCAAATCCATTTAATCCGGAGACAACAATAAAATATTCAATTCCATCTGGTGTAGAGACGTCATATATGACGTCTGTACGTGTGTATGATGTTTTAGGCAACGAAGTAGCCACATTAGTAAATGAGCCACAACCTGCGGGCAATTACGAAGTGAAGTTTAATGCCAGTTATGCAGAGCATGGTCGAAGTATGGCAAGCGGTGTTTATTTGTACAAACTTCTAACAAGCGGATTCTCTTCTGTTAAAAAATTTGTACTTATGAAGTGATACAAGTAATAAAGCATTTACATCAAAACATTAGCCGTGAAAAATACTATTTGCCGTTTAGTAAGATAGTTATGATAATCTATCAAAGAAAGGATCTGTTTACTTTAACGAAGATACATCCTTGATTTAAAAATAAAAAGAAACTATAAATGCGATTTTTAACTTTAATTCTCACCGTTTTTTTTCTCTCCAAATCGTCTCCTATTGCTCAGCCATCAATGGAGTATTTAACAATTGACCAGGGACTTTCACAAAATTATATTTTCAGCATTTGCCAGGATTCAAAAGGATTTATCTGGATAGGGACAAAGGACGGACTTAATCGCTTCGACGGAAAACGCTTCATTTGTTATCGGCACGATCCTTTTGATTCTTCTTCGCTGTCTGGGAACAGCGTTTCAACCATTTATAAAGATTCAAAACACCGCTTATGGGTAGGCACGAATGGCGGTGGATTAAATCTATTCAATCCATCATCACTTGCATTCAAACATTATATTGCTGGACAGAACTCTAAAACCATTAGCAGTAACTTTATTTCTTGCATATTCGAATGTAGTAACGGGTTTATCTGGGTGGGAACAAACGACGGTGGACTTAACAGGCTTGACCCGGCAACGGGTATTATTACACAATTTAAACATAATCCCGACGATCCTAATAGCATCAGTTCCAATTTCATCTCCGGTTTCGGCGAGTCGGATGATAGCATTATCTGGATAGCTACCGCCAACGGAGGTTTGAATCGATATGATCCTGTAAACAATCAATTCACACATATTCTTCCGAACGACAGAAAAGGGAAAGAGTTGAGATTTATGAACGATGCTACTTCAATACTGGTTGATAAAAGTGGACTAATCTGGTTTGGCTCGGCTTCGGGATTGAATCTTTATAATCCTAAAAGCGAATCATTAAAAAGATTTCCAATTAATGATTCTGATGGCTATCCATGCTTGATTAATAACATTTTAGAAAGAAACGGTAAACTTTATTTAAGCTCATTCCACACTATTGCCGTGTTTGATAAACAAACAGAAAAATATTCAATACTTACTGAAACTTCAACGGAGTGGTTTACAAATGCCGCTTGTTTTGATAAATCGGGGATCCTTTGGTTAGGTACAGGCGGTTGGGGAACGGCAAAATTTAACCCAGAAGCAAACCGCTTTAATTCAAAAAAAGGGACGTTTTTACCTGAAGTATATCCTGCCGCTACCTCGGTACTTAAAAAATATTTTGGGAATATATCGAAACAATTGCTCGAAGGAAGAGGAACTGAATTTCTGCCTATACGAAAAAATAGTAAAGGAGAATATCTTGTTGCAACACCTCGAATGGGTTTATTAATAATCGACAGCACAGGTAAATCATTTCAAAAGATAAACAGCAATCCAAGCAATGTTTCCCCGGTACCAGTTTGGGCTGTGAATGATGTATTCGAAGATAAAGAGAACAATATTTGGATTGCTACGGTGGGAGGAGTTAGCAAGTACGATCCTATCAAAAAAACTTTTACCCATCATCGTTTATATGATAATAAAAAAATATCTGCCGAATACATCAACAAATCGGGTGCGGCAGGATATTCGGATATAACAGTTACATTCGTGGATGATGATAATATTTTTTGGCTCGGTACGCCGGATAGAGGATTAATAAGGTATGACAATAAGAACAATTCCATCAAGTACTTTTCCTCTGAAGATGGGGGGAGGGAATCAATAAATAACGATCATATCCTATCCATCGCTAAGGATGAATTGAATCCCGGTAAATATTTATGGATAGGCACAGAAGGGGGTGGACTAATTCATTTTGAAAAAACAACAGGTAATTGTACTTGCTATACAACAGAAAAAGGACTACCCAATAACGTTGTTTACGGGATTTTACATGGAAGTGATGGTAATCTTTGGCTCAGCACAAATAAAGGGATCAGCCGTTTCAACCCGGTAAGTAAAGTATTTAAAAACTATGATGTAGAATCGGGCTTACAGAGCAATGAATTCAACCGGAGAGAGTATTATCGTAGTCCCGATGGGAAATTATATTTCGGTGGTATTCATGGGTATAATTCTTTTTACCCGGGAAACATAAAAATAAATAGTATTGGTCCTCAAATAGTTATTACCGCTTTCAAACTGTTCAACAAAAAGATTTCTTTCAAAGAAACTGGTTCTCCGCTTAAAGAATCAATCGAAACTACTACTGAAATCTTACTAGATTATTTTCAGAATGTAATTACGTTTGAGTTCGCGGCACTTGAATACTCATCTCCCACTCTTAACACATACAAATATATGCTTGAGGGATTTAATCATGAATGGGTTTATTCCGCCAGTACAGGAGAAGCAACTTTCACCAATCTTGACCCCGGTGAATATACATTCCGTGTAAAAGGTGCAAACAGTGATGGAATCTGGGGAACCACAGAGGCATCAATTAAGATAATTATACTTCCACCATACTATATGACCTGGTGGTTTAAGACTGCGCTATTTCTGCTTGTTTCACTAATTGTTGCTTCAATAGTCCGTTATGTTATTTACCGACGAGTAAGAGAAAGAATTATGAAATCGGAACATGAAGCGGCTATGGAGCGGGAACGATTGAGAATTACACGCGATCTTCATGATGAAATAGGTTCCAGATTAACTGAACTTAGGATGATTAGCGAGATGGTGGGAGAAAAGGATTTACACGAGTCTGAGATAAAACAAAAACTTAAAGAACTCTCAATTGCATCGGAAAATGTATCCTCCACTTTTGGAGAAATAGTTTGGTCACTTAATCCTAAAAATGATTCTCTCGAAGAATTAATTTCTTTTATAA
This sequence comes from Melioribacteraceae bacterium, assembly GCA_019638015.1. NCBI lineage: Bacteria > Pseudomonadati > Ignavibacteriota > Ignavibacteria > Ignavibacteriales > Melioribacteraceae > Melioribacteraceae bacterium. The sequence continues at coordinate 1,760,237 of JAHBUP010000001.1, forward strand.
GTATGCAATCAACCGGTTTTTTAAGCAAGGCAGATATACGATGCAGACTCGAATTGCCGGAGACATTGCCTAATTACATGGTAACATCCGAAATAAGGCACAACATAATTTCTACAGTCAAGGAGGTATTGAATAATATTGTAAAACATTCCGGCGCCTCAATTGTTGAAATTAATTTGGTGATTGATGAAACTCAATTATTTTTTGAACTGAAGGATGATGGTGTTGGATTCAATATCAATGACACAAGAAAATTAGGAAACGGACTACAAAATATGAGGTCGAGAATCGAAAGCATCGGCGCAACAATTTTTATAGACAGCAAGATTGATAGAGGTACATCTATTAAAATTATTATACCAATAAATCTTTTAAAATAGTTATAGCCAGAATAGGTCATTTCTTATCCGGTTTATTAAAATTAATATAGAGGAGAAACTTTAGGAATATTATGATACGAGTAGCAATTGTTGAGGATGATGAAAAGAACCGGAATAATCTTATAATTCTTCTTGAGCAATCAAAAGATTTCAGATGTGTAGGCGCTTATCCCGATGCGGAGACAGCCCTTGATGATATTCCAATCAAATCACCCGAAATCGTTCTGATGGATATAAACCTCCCCGGTATTGATGGAATCGGATGCACTTTCAAATTAAAAGAGACTATGCCGGATTTGCTTGTTGTTATGCTTACGGTTTATGAAGATACCGGAAAAATATTTCAAGCTCTTAAGGCTGGCGCTGTTGGTTATTTATTAAAACTTACAAAGCCCAATGAAATCTTAAGTGCGCTCAAAGAAGTTTTGGAAGGGGGCTCACCTATGTCTGCAATTATTGCGAGGAAAGTAGTTCAATCATTTCAAGACGAAAAAAAGAAGCCGGATAATAGTAAAAATTCCTTAACCTCAAGAGAAGAGCAAGTTCTCAAACTTTTGGCAAAAGGATTTTTATACAAAGAAATTGCCTCAGAACTTTCTATAAGTGCCGACACAGTACACAATCATATTCGTAAGATTTACGAGAAGCTTCAAGTTCATTCACGTACCGAAGCTGTTGTAAAGTATCTAAAAACCTAATTTTAGATTGTCATGCCCTAGTGCTTTTTTAGGGCATCCATAAAAAAGATAAATAGATACCCGCTAAAGGCATTCGGGAATGACAAAAAGGAAAACGTTCGGGTATGACAAAAAGGAAAATATTTGGGAATGACTACGGCGATCACACTTACACAAATGGGCTATTGTATTAGCCGCTGCCGCTAAATAGTTTGCGTTGTGTTTATTACATCTTGATTACAAACCAAAATAAAATATAAAATGAAAGGAAAAAACTTTTTTGCCTGCTTATTTTTAAGCGCTTCTCTTTGTGTTAAGCCAACTGTTAAAGGAAATAATTTTTTTAAAACCAGCTTAACTACATTGTTAATATTTGCCGCTTTGCTTTTAAGCGTTACAAACGTGCAAGCCCAATACAGCGGCACCATGGGCAGCCTAAACTATAGCTTTGATAACGGAGTGCTTACTATCAGCGGCAGCGGCCCGATGCCTAATTACGATTATACAGTGAGTCCCTGGAGAGAATACGAATGGATAGATCAAATAAAAACGGTTGTGATAGGGGAAGGCGTTACCTCCGTTGGCGCAGAGGCTTTTATCTATTGCCTAAACCTCACTTCCGTTACACTGCCCGAAAGCGTAACAAGTATTGGAATGTGGGCTTTTAGCTATTGTATCAGTCTTCCTTCAATTACACTGCCAGAAGGTTTACTAACCATTGGGGATGGGGCTTTTGACCATTGCAGCCAGCTGGTTTCGCTGAACATTCCCCCTAACATCACCAACATTGGATTCGGTACCTTTGCCGATTGCAGCAAATTAGCTTCTATTACACTGCCCGAAGGTGTAGTAACCGTTGGAAATTTTGCCTTTCAGCGTTGCAGCGCTTTAGCAACTATACGGGTACTTTCCGCTGCGCCGCCTGCTGCCGGCAACCTTGCATTTAATTTGCTTGATCGGGCAAGCTGCAAACTCATTGTGCCTTCAGGCGCAAAAGCTGCTTACCAGGCAGCCGCTTATTGGCAGGGTTTTACCAATATTTCCGAAGTAGAATATTCCGGCACTACAGGTCCCCTGAGCTGGATATTAACTTCCGATGGAACGCTTGTCATTAGCGGAAAGGGGGATATGCCGGTTTATACTAATTATCCTAATAGCCCTTATTCTCCATGGTATGCTTACCGGGCCTCCATAAAGACGGTAGTGATAGAGGAGGGGGTTACTTCTATCGGCGATTTTGCTTTTGCAGACTACTTTCTCCCCTGTTATGCAGCTCTTACACAGGTTAGCATTCCCAGTAGTGTTACAAGGATTGGAAGGGACGCTTTTTCGAATTGTAGAGCGCTTGCTTCCGTTACTATCCCCGCAGGCGTAACAAGTATAGGATTCTACGCTTTTCAAAACACGGCGATTACTTCGGTTACTATCCCCGCCGGCATAACAAGAATTGAAAATGGTGTTTTTTCCAATTGCTCCAATCTTGCTTCGATTACTTTTCTTGGCAACATTACAAGCATTAGAGCTACTGCTTTTAATAATACCGGGTTTACTTCGTTCACTATCCCCGGCAGCGTAACCTCAATTGAGCAGTATACATTTCAGAATTGTATAAAACTTACTTCCGTAACTATCCCCAACAGCGTAACAAGTATTGGAGTTGATGCTTTTCGATACTGCACCGCCCTTACTACCGTTACCATAGGCAACGGCATAACGTATTGGGGACTTGAAGGAAATGCGTTTTCCAATTGCACCGCCTTAACAACGGTGCGGATATTCACCCTTACGCCACCTTCTTTGGATTACAAAGATGATGTATTCTATTATATTAACCCGGCATGTGTTCTTGAAGTGCCTTCTGAGTCAAAAAACCTCTATATGGCTGTAGCCGGTTGGAAGCAGTTTGCCACCATTAACGAAATAGTTGACCCCGATTTGGCCAGTTCGGTTGTATCGGCTTCCATAGCATCTTCCACATCAATAACAATAAACGGAACAATTACCAATTCCTCGTCAGAAGCCAAAAATAGCGCGGGCTATTACTGTGCCTACGGAACAGACCCGAACAACTTAAACCAGAATACGGCAACGCAATACGGAACGGTGCCTGCATCGGGAAGTTTGAACGTGAGCACAACAATTACCGGGTTAACCAATGGAACGCTCTATTATTACAAGCTTGTTGCCGTGGGAAACCGAAGCGCACCCGGCAAGATATTCCTAAGCAATCCTATCCCAACAAGCAATCTTAAACTGTGGCTGCGTGCCGATATGGCTATCACATCGGCAAGTTCAGCCGTTTCAGCGTGGGGAGATGTTTCAGGCTGGAACAACGATGCGTCGCAAGGCACAAGCGGCAATCAACCAACCGTTGCCGAGAGTGCAATCAATGCAAAACCAGCGCTGGCCTTTAATGGATCGACCAGCAAATTAACGTTGCCAACATCAACCAGCTTGGGACTACAAAGCACTCCGTATGAAATGTTTATCGTGGCAAAGTCAAGTTCAAGTGATATACAATTTTTAATAGCCGGTGGTGCGAATGAACAGTTTGAATATCATCTGAATGGTGTGGTAGGTGCGAGGTTTATTCCGGTTACTTCTTTGTATCTTGATAAAGGAACGGCTGGAGATTATATAGACGGCAATGCTCATGTATTTTCCGGCAGGGCAAGTTCGGGCGGTGGAACCATTCGTGTTGATGGTGTAGATGGCTTTTCATCGACAGGTAATTTACTTTCTTCAAACAGCGGAAATCTTTTACTTGGCGTTAGAAGTGATGGATCGTATTACTTTAACGGAAGTATTGCCGAAGTGATAATATATAGTGCCAATCTAAGCAGTGCAGATAGAAATACGGTTGAACAATATCTTGCAAACAGGTATGGAATAACAAGCGGCGCTTTACCTGTTGAGCTAACAAGCTTTACTGCAAGTAACACAAATGGAAAAGTTTTGCTAAATTGGCAAACAGCAACGGAAGTAAATAATTACGGATTTGAGATAGAAAGATGCAAGAAGCAAGAGGCTAGAAGCGAGACATGGGAGAAGATTGGATTTGTTCAAGGTCATGGAAACAGCAATTCACCAAAGAATTATTCCTTTACGGATTCAAACCCTCCAAGCGGAAAAGTTCAGTACCGATTAAAACAGATTGATTATGACGGACAGTTTGAATACAGTGAAATAATTGAAGCAACAATTGATTCGCCAACAAATTTTGCATTGGAGCAGAATTATCCAAATCCATTTAATCCGGTTACAACAATAAAATATTCAATTCCGAATGTAGGGACAGGGTTCTCCCTGTCCGTATTAAAGGTTTATGACATATTAGGCAACGAAGTAGCCACATTAGTAAATGAGCCACAACCGGCGGGCAATTACGAAGTGAAGTTTGATGCCCGTAATGCTGAGCATGGTCCAAGCATGGCAAGCGGTGTTTATTTGTACAAATTGCAGGTGGGCAGTTTTGTGCAGACAAAAAAGTTTGTATTGATGAAATAATTGATATCCATAGCTGTCGAGTCATGGTTCACCGCAGGCGATGCAATGAAATATTCAATTGCATCGTATGTAGAAACGTCATATCCTGCAGAGTCGGGACAAGTTATGACGTCTCTACGTGTGTATGATGTTTTAGGCAGTGAAGTAGCCACATTAGTAAATGAGTTACAACCAGCTGGTAATTATGAAGCACATTTTGTTGCCAGCCAACTTGAGAGTGGTGTTTATTTTTATATATTACATGCGTGCGTTTTTTACAGAGCCGAAGAATGATTCTACTTAAGTGATTTTACTTAATTGATAAGTATTACAATTAATAGCGGTTAATGGGAGTACGCAAATATTTATCGGTTACACAAAACGGTAAATATTGAATGCAACAACAATCGTTTTGGAACTATATATGAAAGGGGTACTGTTTTTTGCAGTTGGATTTTACATTTTGTTTACTTTTTCTCTTTTTGCTCAAACACCAACATTGCAAACCCAAGCGCCAGATATTAATAATACCTATGTATATGATAGTCTCTCAACCGTGAGGTTTGGAGCAAATGTTACTTTTAATGGTGTTGTCAATCCCAACGGCTTAAACTGTAATGTATATTTTGAATATGGACCCACTACCGAATATGGCAAACTTATTTTAGCCGCAACTAACCTAAGCGGCACAGATAATGTCCCGGTATCTGCTGCATTGGTTCTTTATAATTGCGGTGATTTATACCATTACCGTGTAAAGGTATTTACGCCAAACGGCTCTTATTGCGGTCAAAACAACACTTTTGTACCGGGGATTGATCCGACATTTAAAATCAGATTCACACCCCGATGTTCTGATGATCTAAATACAACTACGATAGATGTTATCAATAACAATAATTTTGATGTTTCACTTACAATGACGGATGGAAGCAATACTACAACACAAACAATTACTCCATCAAGTTACTACAGTTTTGTATGCAACAAAAATAGTACGGTAAGCTTTTATTATAACTACACAAACCCGGCAGGTACTACTACTTATTCGCATTTGTTTCGGCAGATGCCAACTAACAACCTCACTTGCAATGATGTTTTAGATCCTATAAACCAAATTGTAATCCAAATGCTTAGGGGGTACAATGGTAACAAAGAGAGTATAGTATATCAAATAATTAATAATAATGATAGAGATGTTAACATAATGTATTCAGCGGGAGAACATCAGAGCATTAAAATTATTCCTCAAAACAGTAATATTTATTTACGTCTTCCATACTCAGCAGTAGATTTTTATTATAATAATATTATTGTAGCTTCGTTTCCTCCGGCACTTTTTAGAGATTATAATACTGCATATGTAACTGCAACGCCTTTATACACTGATGGAACCACTGTTAGGTTCTCTTTTCAAAACAATAAGATTATTCTTTCAAGTTCCCCTGAAACACCCGGAGTGGGTGAACAAGTATTCTTAAATAATGGAAGTATTTCTCCTAATCAAGTGGTTTTTACGAAATATTTAAATGTGGTTGGTTCTTTCCCGCACAGAGATTATGAAATGTATATTACTGACGGCGCTATTAGCAATGTGCAAATCAATTCACGTTATACAGAATTGCCGTATGGCGGCACATTAGTACCGGGCATGTCAGTTTTAACTGCAGCTCCAAATGTTTTTACAATTGATGGAAAGCAGTACACAAAGCCAGTTAAGATTTCATCAAATGTATCCTGGACGTTAACAAAAAGACAATCATGGATGTCTTTAAACAAAACATCGGGCTCCGGTAACGATACTCTTCTTGTTGCAATTGAGTTAAATAACACCGGTAACACGAGGAGAGATACAATTACTCTTAGCGATGGATACAATTCCAGATACATTGTTGTAACACAATATTCATTGCCAACTGTGAATCTAAAGCTGCATCTTGTTTCTGATGAAGGAGTACTAACTAACGGAACTGCAGTAACAAACTGGAATGACCAATCCGGTAATGGAAATAATGCTTATCAAAATACCGTTGTTAACCAGCCAGCCTATGTTCAAAATTCTATGAACGGTTTACCCGTTATACGTTTCAATGGATCTAATTCGACTATGCTGCTGCCTACTTCTTCAAGTCTAGGAATTCAAGACAATCCATATGAAATTTTTATTGTGGCAAAATCGAGTTCAGGCAATGTTCAGTTCTTAATTGCCGGTGGCGTTAATGAACAATTTGAATATCACCTAAATGGAGCGGCAGGTGCCAGATTCATTCCTCTTACTTCAAATTATCTGGATATAGGAACAGCAACAAATTACACAAACGGACAAGCACATGTTTTTTCAGCAAGAGCATCATCATCTGGCGGTGCTGTTAGAATAGATGGAATTGATGGTGGAACCTCAAGCGATAATATTCTTTCATCTAATTCGGCTAATCTACTTCTTGGTGTAAGAAGTGATGGAACTTACTATTTGAACGGAGATCTTGCGGAAGTAATAATTTATAACACGAATTTAAACGCGCCGGATAGAAGCGCTGTTGAGCATTACCTCGCTGAGAGATACAATATGACAGGTGGAGCTTTGCCGGTTGAACTGACTTCTTTTAGTGCAGAGTGCAGAGTGCTGAGTGCAGAGTTGAAATGGCAAACAGCAACAGAGGTGAATAATTACGGATTTGAAATAGAAAGATGCAAGAAGCAAGAGGCTAGAAGCGAGACATGGGAGAAGATTGGATTTGTTCAAGGGCATGGAAACAGCAATTCACCAAAAAATTATTCATTTGTAGATTTGAATCCACCAAGTGGCAAAGTACAATATAGATTAAAGCAAATAGATTTTAACGGCATGTATGAATACAGTAATATTATTGAAGTAAATGTTGAAGCCCCAACACAATTTAGCTTGCATCAAAATTATCCCAATCCATTTAATCCGGTTACAACAATAAAATACTCGATTCCATCTGATGTAGAGACCTCATATCCCGAAAAATCGGGACAAGTTATGACCTCTTTACGTATATATGACATATTAGGTAAAGAAGTAGCGGTTCTTGTGAACGAAAGACAGTCAGCCGGTAATTATGAAATTAAATTTGACGGTTCTAATCTTGCAAGCGGTGTTTATTTGTACAAATTGCAATCGGGCAGTTTTGTGCAGACAAAAAAGTTTGTTTTAATGAAATAATTGATTTCCTAGCTGTTGAGAAATAGTTCTCTACAGCAATTCTTTCATACCGGACTTGCCAGTTCGTCTCTTTTTACAGTGGAATCCGGAATCTAAAACTAACAATTGAATTGGTTATAGCCTTGTCTGTTGAGAAATCGCTCTCGACAGTCGATGCAATAATTTTCGCCGGTCATTGAATTCTGCTCCTCCATTTTGGGTAAAATGAACAATCCTGACTCAAAATACGTTATAATCTACAAATAAGAGCTTATGTTTGTTTTAAGAGTTTGCTTAATTATATTTGTTTAGATTTTCTTACCTAATAGGGTTAATAAATGACAAAAGAGTATGATATTGCTATCATCGGCGGTGGACCGGGAGGATATGTTGCGGCAATTCGAGCGGCACAACTTGGTTTTAAAACCGTAGTAATTGATAAAGATAATTTAGGCGGAATTTGTTTGAATTGGGGATGCATTCCTACAAAATCATTATTAAAAAATGCTGAGGTTTTTGATACAATTAAAAATCATTCAAATGATTTTGGAATTAAAGTAGAAGGGGTAAGTTTCGATTTTTCTAAGATAATAAAGCGAAGCCGCGATATTTCAGAAAAGATTACAAAAAATATTGAACTTCTTGTTAAAAAAAATAAGGTTGATAGAATTAGAGGTTTCGCAAAGTTGGTATCAAAGAATGATATTAGTGTGCATGATAATGATGGAAAAGTGATAGAATCTGTTTCCGCAGACAAAATAATAATTGCTACAGGTGCCCGCCCCAAAATATTGCCTAATATTCCGGTGGATCGAAAAAATATAATCACTTCAACCGAAGCTATGAATTTACCCGAACAGCCAAAATCATTAATCATAATTGGTGCGGGAGCAATCGGGATTGAGTTCGCATATTTCTATTCTGTACTCGGTACTAAAGTTACGATTATTGAGATGATGGATAATATTCTTCCTATAGAGGATAAAGAAGTTTCTGAAACACTTGCGAAGAATTTCAAGAAAAGGGGAATTGAAATTCACACATCAGCCAAAGTTGAAAGTGCAGTCGTAAATAATGGTGAGGTAATTGTAACAATCGATAAAGTCGGAAAAAAAGTTGAACTCAAAGCCGAAAAAGTTCTGAGCGCTATAGGCGTTACCGGAAATATTGAAGGATTTGGATTAGAAGAATTAGGGATTGAACTTTATAAAAATCATATTAAAGTTGATAAGAAAAATTATCAAACAAATATTCCTAATATTTACGCAATTGGTGATGTAATTGGTCCGCCTTGGCTCGCGCATGTTGCTTCCGCGGAAGGAATAGCGTGTATCGAGAATATTAAGGGACTTCACACTGTGCCGGTTGATTATGAAAATATTCCCGGTTGCACTTATTGTAATCCGCAAGTAGCAAGTGTTGGAATGACTGAAGCAAAAGCCAAAGAATCTGGTTATGAATTAAAAATTGGTAAGTTCCCATTTATGGCGAGCGGAAAAGCCTTTGCCGCCGGAGATAGAGACGGTTTTGTTAAACTAATCTTTGATGCGAAATATGGAGAACTTCTCGGTGCTCATATTATTGGTCCCGAGGCAACCGAATTAATCGCAGAATTAGTTTTAGCCCGTTCTGTTGAAGCGACATATGAAACAATTATAAAAACAATTCATGCTCATCCAACTTTATCAGAATCAATAATGGAAGCGGCGGCTAACGCGTATGGCGAATCAATCCACATCTAAAATATTTGATTACTGCGATCTTGGTTTTATTGATTATAAGGAAGCCTGGGATCTCCAGAAGATTGTTTTTAATAAAAGATTGAGCGGCGAAATTCCAGATACATTTTTTATGCTCGAGCATCCTCATACTTACACTTTAGGAAAAGTTGCTGAGAAAGAAAATTTAATAACCAATGAAGAACAATTAAAAGAATTGGGAATTAAAGTTTATAATATTGACCGGGGTGGGGATATAACTTATCATGGTCCCGGACAAATTGTTGGTTACCCAATTATTAACCTAAAAGATTGGAAGGAAGATACGCATGAGTATCTTAGAGGACTGGAAGAGATAATGATTCAGACTTGCGCTCATTACGGTATTAGTTCTGAGAGAAATTCAAAATATACCGGTGTTTGGATTGGTAATAAAAAAATTGCCGCTATTGGTATTAAAGTGAGCAGATGGATTACAATGCATGGTTTCGCTTTTAATGTTAATACTGATCTCAATTATTTCGGGGGAATTATCCCATGCGGAATTAAGGATAAAGATGTAACTTCATTGAGTAGAGAATTGAATCGACAACTAGATATTCAAGAAGTTAAAGGAATACTTCTCCAAAACTTTCAAAAATATTTTGGTTATACCTCCTATAAATTGAATGATAGAAAGATTTATTCAGATAATTTTTTAACCATACCTTTGTAACTTGGCGGCTTCGCTTCCTCTATAGAGAACGTTAAGACACAAAGAAATAACAAAGGGAAATTGATGGCTAAAGAAACAAAAGAAATAGTAATCGAAAATAAAATAGTTGAAGGTCCTACCGGAAAAAATGGATCATTCGGCGGAATGACCAAAGATGAGCTAATGAACGCATTACGCTTGATGACTCTTTCACGCACTATCGATCATAAAGTAATGAATTTGCTAAAGCAGGGAAAAGCGTTTTTCCATATTGCCGGTGCTGGGCATGAGGCGGTACAAGTTGCGTTTGCTCTCTCAATGAAAAAAGGAATTGATTGGGGATTCCCATATTACCGCGATATGTGTTTTACTATTTCATTGGGTGTAAAGCCGGAAGAAATATTTTTAGGATTTCTTGGAAAAGCTGATGATCCTATGACCGGGGGCAGACAAATGCCCTGTCATTGGGCAACTAAAGAAGCTAATGTGCCAACTCAATCGAGTCCGACCGGTACTCAATTTTTACAAGCTGTTGGAGCCGCCATATCTCTAAGAAGAAGAGGAATAAATGGTGTTGTTTATGTAAGCAGTGGTGAAGGTACAACTTCGCAAGGTGAGTTTCATGAAGCAGTCAATTGGGCAGCGAGAGAAAAATTGCCTGTAGTGTTCGTAATCCAAAATAATAAATGGGCAATCTCGGTCCCTGTTCAAGGGCAAACCGGCGGTAAAAATAATTCAATACTTGAAATGATGAGTGGTTATGATAATTTACTACGATTGGAAGTTGATGGAACCGATTTTCTGCAGTCGCACGCTATCGCTCAATCCGCATTTAAACATGCAAGAATGGGAAAGGGACCGGCATTAGTTGAAGCTCATGTTGTAAGGTTATTCTCTCACTCGTCTTCCGATGATCAAAAAAAATATCGTTCAAATGAATCACTCCATGAAGATCTTCAAAAAGATCCAATTGAGATTTTTTCAAAATATTTAATCAAAAAAGAAATTCTTACCGAACTTTCTCACGAAGAATTTAAAAAAGAAATTACAAATCATGTTAATGATGCCGCCGACTGGGCATTAAAACAATCTGATCCGACCGCCGAATCTGCCACCCGTTTTGTTTTGGATGAATCGGGAAAACGAGAATCACTCGAATATGAAAAGTTAACAAAGCAGGGCAATCCTGTTGTTATGGTCGATGCTATAAATCATGCTCTTCGTGAAGAGATGGAGAGAAATGATAAAATTTATGTTTTTGGTGAAGATGTGGCTGATGGTAAAGGTGGAGTATTCACTGCCACAAAAGGATTATCCACTAAATTTGGGTACGATAGAGTTTTCAATTCTCCATTAGCTGAAGCAAGTATTATGGGAGTAGCTATTGGGATGGCGCTTACCGGATTAAAGCCTTGCGCGGAAATTCAGTTTGGCGATTATATATGGCCCGCATTTATGCAAATGCGAGATGAGCTTTCAATGTTCCGTTACCGCTCAAATAATTTATTTGAAGCCCCCGTTGTAACCAGAGTGGCTGTTGGTGGATATATTCATGGCGGTTTATATCACAGCCAGAATATTGAGGCATTCTTTTCTCATATGCCCGGTATTTTAATTGCGTATCCATCAAACGCGGCTGACGCAAAAGGATTATTAAAAACTTCTCTTCGATTAAATGATCCGGTGTTATTTCTTGAACACAAGGGATTGTACCGTCAAAGTTATGCCACCTCTCCCGAGCCGGATGCAGATTATCTTCTACCATTTGGGAAAGCTAAAATTGTGAATGAGGGAGATGATTTAACAGTTGTTACATATGGCGCCATTGTTCATGAAACTAATTTTGCGATTAAAAAATTAGAGGAAGAGGGCTACTCGGTTGAGTTGATTGATATAAGAACTATTGTTCCACTTGACGTTGATACTATTTATAAATCAGTTAGAAAAACGGGTAAAGTTGTGGTGGCTCATGAGGATACGCTAACTGCCGGATTTGGTGCTGAGATCGCCGCGCTTATTTCTGAAAACTGTTTTGAATCTCTTGATGGTCCGGTTAAAAGAATTGCTGCTAAAGATACACCAATTCCTTTTCATCCAAATCTTGAATATGCCGTTCTTCCTACACGACAAAAAATTTATGATGAATTAAAAGTATTACTTGAATACTGAAAGTAAAATTTGGAGATAAAATGAAAATTGATGTGGTTATGCCTAAAATGGGTGAAAGCATTAATGAAGGCACAATTATTAAATGGCATAAGCAAAAAGGGGAGCAAGTAAAAAAGGATGAAATAATTTTTGAAATTAGCACCGATAAAGTAGATACTGAAATTCCAAGTCCTGCTGATGGAGTTCTTTCTGATGTTAAGGTATTTGAGCAGGAGACTGTTGAAGTTGGGACCGTTGTTGCAATTATCGAAACTAATGAAGCCGCGGAAATTTCTAAAGAACCATTAAAAGTTGAAGCGAATAAAAATTTTAAAGATGTTCCATCAACTACTCAAGTTGGAGGTAGAATTATTGATATCCCTATGCCGAAAATGGGAGAATCAATTATGGAGGGAACAATAATAAAGTGGCATAAGAAGGTTGGTGACCCGGTTAAAAAAGATGAAATTATTTTTGAAATAAGTACGGACAAAGTTGATACCGAAGTACCTTCTCCCGAAGATGGAATTGTAACGGAAATACTCTTCGAAGAAAACACTACCGTAGAAGTAAATACAGTTGTGGCTAAATTATCCTCAACCGGTGGATTGATTAAACTAGAAGAACAACAAGCTGTTAAAAATCAACCGATAACCGCAGTAGTATCCCCAAAAAAAGAAAGCGCTAATAGTGCAACCCTTGAGAGTATGCATCATCAGTCAAATAAATTTTTCTCACCACTTGTCTTGAATATTGCACGTAAGGAAAATATTTCCATCTCTGAATTGGAAACTATTTACGGCAGCGGGATTAATGGAAGAATTACAAAAAATGATGTGCTCGCTTATCTAGAAAATAGAAATCAGAATAGGAATGCAGAGGCTGTAAAAGTTGCAAACAAAGATGAGAAGCAAAAACCCGCGCCGTCAAAATTTGCACCTGGTGAGCGGGTAAAAATTATTCCGATGGATAATATTCGTCAAAGAATAATGTATCATATGGTAAATAGCCGCGATACTTCTGTGCATGTTACAGCTGTGATAGAAATTGATATGTCGAAGATTCATAATTATATAGAGAAGAATAGAGAAACATTCTATCAGCGTGAAGGTGTGAAACTTACATATATGCCATTCATCTCCTGGGCAGTTATTAAAGCTATTAAAGAGTACCCATTGATAAATGCAACAATTGATTCAAATAATATTATAATGAAAAATTATATTAATCTTGGAATTGCCGTTGCAGTTGAGCCGAATGGATTAATTGTACCAAATATTAAAAATGCCGATGAAAAGAGTATTCGAGGTTTAGCAAAATCAATTGCAGATTTAGGCTCCCGTTCGCGTACCAAAAAATTAGTCCCCGATGATATAATGGATGGAACATTTTCAATAACAAATTATGGTGTGTTCGGTTCACTATTTGGTACTCCAATAATTAATCAGCCTGAAGTTGCCATTTTGGGAGTAGGCGCTGTACAGAAAAAACCGGTTGTTGTTGAGAATGATGGTGTTGAGAGTATCGCCATAAAACCAATGATGTATTTATCATTGAGTCATGACCACCGGTTAGTTGACGGAATGCTCGGAGGTTTATTCCTGAAATCAATAAAAGAAAAAATAGAAAATTTTGATACATCAATAATCTAAGAGCGCTTACAGATAAATTGGATAATATATGGGAAGTTTGGAGTTATAAATGAAAATTAATCAGCATCAGAAAAAATTTGCAGAAGTTTTAGAAAATGATAGAACCGAATTAGGCAAAAGACCCGATTGGCTAAAAGTCCGTTTGCCCACCGGAAGTAATTATAAAGAAGTTTATGAGTTAATGAGAAAAAGTAAACTCAATACAGTTTGCGAAGAAGCAAAATGCCCTAATCTTGCCGAATGCTGGAATAGAAAAACCGCTACATTTATGATTCTTGGTGATACCTGCACACGCAGTTGTGGATTTTGTAATGTAAAATTGGGGATGCCAAGCGAGCTCGATTTAGATGAACCACGCCGTGTTGCTGAATCTGTTGAAGCACTAGGACTAAGACATGTTGTTATCACTTCTGTAAATCGTGATGAACTAAAAGACGGGGGCGCTTCAATATTTTCTGAGTCTGTTAGATTAATTAGAGAAAAGATGCCCGATACTACAATCGAAATTCTTATCCCCGACTTTAAAGGTGAAGAAGAGGCATTTCAAATTATAATGAATAATCCCCCAGATATTTTAAATCATAATTTAGAGACGGTGAAAAGGCTATATCATGGAGTTCGCCCCCAAGCAAAATATGAGCGGAGTTTGGAAGTAATTCACTGGTTCAAAAATCATGGTCTGCGAACAAAAAGCGGTATAATGGTTGGAATTGGGGAGACCAAAGAAGAAGTATTGGCATTAATTTCTGATCTGAAAAATAGCGGATGCGATATTATGACGATTGGTCAATATCTTCAACCCACAAAAACTCATCTACCGGTTCATCGTTATGTTACATTGGATGAGTTTAAAGAATACAAAGATTATGGCTTATCAATCGGTTTAAAAGCTGTTGAGAGCTCTCCATTAGTCCGTAGTTCATACCATGCGGATAAACACGCGGAATTAGTTTAATTATAAAAAATTTTTATTTGATTATTACCCCTTTCTCATTAGAAACGATGGTTTCTCACTTTTGAAAACTTCACAAATGATTCAGGTTTAGGGATAAAAACATTCTTGGTTTTTATCAAATAATCCTTATTTTAGAAACAGAATCTGTAAATAATTCAATGGTTTGTTGGCACGTAACTTTCTTATTAATTAAAAAGATTTACAGGTTAGGATGAGACAAAACCTTCTCGAAATAGTAATAATTTTTGAAAAACTAAAACAAGGGTTATAGCAAAACTATAACCTTTTTCGTTTTAAATAATAGTGAGGCACTATGGCAAAAGTAAAAGGGGATATCTTAATTGATATCGAAAAATGTAAAGGGTGTGAACTTTGCGCGGCAGCCTGCCCACAAGAGTCACTGGAACTCTCCCGAAAAATTAACTCTAAGGGATATCATTACATTGTTAAAATTGAGGATAATTGCACCGGCTGCACTAATTGCGCTCTTGTTTGCCCAGACGGAATAATTAAAGTCTATCGCAAAACTGAAAAAAAGAAAGAGCAAGTAGCAACTATAGCAAATGTAACCGGGGATATAACAGTGACGGTGAACTCATGAACAAAGAAATGAAATTAATGAAAGGAAATGAAGCATTGGCAGAGGCATCAATATTAGCCGGCTGTGATGCTTATTTTGGTTATCCTATAACTCCTCAATCGGAAGTCCTTGAATATTTAAGCAATGAAGCTACTAATCGAACAGGAATGGTAGTTCTCCAGGCCGAGAGTGAAATCGCTTCAATTAATATGGTTTATGGCGCTGCAGGAACCGGCAAAAAAGTAATGACGTCATCATCCTCTCCAGGCATGAGTCTTATGCAAGAAGGAATATCCTACATCGCATGCGCCGAATTACCATGCTTGCTTATTAACGTTCAGCGAGGTGGACCAGGACTTGGAACAATACAACCAGGTCAAGCAGACTATTTTCAATCGGTTAAGGGGGGAGGTCATGGTGATTACAGATTGATAGTACTTGCGCCTTCAACTGTTCAGGAAATGGTGGATTTTGTGGGGCTTGGATTTGATCTCGCCTTCAAGCATCGTAATCCAGTATTACTTCTTACAGATGGAGCTCTAGGGCAGATGATGGAGAAAGTATTGCTCCCTCCTCAAAAACCAAGAAAAACAGAATTTGAGCCATGGGGAACGACAGGCAAATTAAAGGGGAGAGAAAGAAATATAATTACCTCTCTCTCACTTCAACCTGATGTAATGGAAAATATTAATAATCATTTACAAGAAAAGTATAGAAGAATTGAAAAAGAGGAAGTTCGTTTTGAGATGACCGACTGTGAAGATGCAGATTTTGTTTTGGTTGCTTATGGACTCGTAGCTAGAATTTGTCAAAAGGCCGCTCATTTGGCAAGGGAAAAGGGAATAAAAGTTGGAGTATTCAGACCAATCTCATTATTCCCTTATCCATATAAACCTTTGAATGAATTGGCTGATAAAGTTCAATCATTTATGACTGTCGAAATGAGTTCCGGTCAAATGGTAGAAGATGTTCGATTAGCGGTTAATGGTAAAAAACCGGTTGAATTTCATGGAAGGATGGGAGGGATTGTACCATCTCCAGAAGAAATTCTTGAGAAATTAGAACAAAAATTAGTGGGAGTTCTGGCATGAATGAAAAAACTATGTTAGAAGAAGAAAAACATTTTGAGCAGATTATAGCCGAAGAGAATATCTGCAATAATGATAATTTAGTTTATGAAAAACCAGAAACATTAACAGATAATGTGATGCATTACTGTCCCGGCTGTGGGCATGGTGTAGCTCATAGAATTATTGCTGAGGTTATCTCCGAACTTGGAATCCAGGAAGAAGTAATTGGTGTAGCGCCAGTTGGCTGTTCTGTTCTCGCTTATAATTATTTTAATTTTGATATGAGTGAAGCCGCCCATGGAAGAGCTTCCGCTGTTGCTACAGGCATCAAAAGAGTTTTACCCGAAAAATATGTTTTCTCATATCAAGGTGATGGTGATCTTGCGGCAATTGGTACCGGCGAAACAATTCATACTTGCAATCGTGGTGAAAATATTCTTATAGTTTTCATTAATAATGGTATTTATGGAATGACCGGCGGACAAATGGCTCCAACTACATTACCCGGTATGAAATCCACAACCTCACCATTTGGTCGTGATATTGAAACTATGGGAAATCCATTAAAGATTACCGATATTGTTGCCACACTTCCTGGTACCTATTATGTTGCCCGTACCGCTGTAAATACGCCCGTGAATGTTAGAAAAGCAAAAGCCGCAATTAAAAAGAGTTTTGAATACCAAAAATTGAACAAAGGACTTTGTTTTGTCGAGATCGTATCTAATTGTCCTTCAAATTGGAAAATGACTCCTCTTCAATCTAATAAATGGTTGGAAGAAAATATGATTCCTTATTATCCACTCGGCGAATTAAAGAAACCTTAAAATTGATTGGAGAAAAAAATGACAGAAGAAATTGTAATCGCCGGATTCGGAGGTCAAGGAGTATTAACTATGGGGCAAATACTCTGCTACTCCGGTGTAATTGAAGATAAAGAAGTTAGCTGGATGCCTTCATACGGACCTGAAATGCGGGGTGGAACAGCTAACTGTATAGCAATTATTAGTGATGAGAAAATTAGTTCTCCTATTCTTACAAAATTTGATACTGTAATTGCATTGAATCAACCTTCACTCGATAAATTTGAGAAAGCTGTTAAACCGGGTGGGTTATTAATTTACGAAGCAAGTACAATCTTAAATCCCCCAACTAGAACAGATATTGAAGTTGTACCAATTGAAGCCGCAAATGAAGCAACTAAGCTCAAAAACACAAAAGTAATGAATATGATAATTCTCGGTGCCTTCTTGAAGAAGAAACCGATCATCGCTTTCGAAAATATTGTTGCAGGGCTAAAAAAAGTATTGCCTGAAAGATATCATAATCTTATTCCATTGAATAAGCAAGCAATGGAAATAGGAATGACTCTCGCCAATAAAGTTGAGACTTCGGTGTAATTTTTTTGCTTTCGTAGAGACGCCAAATATGGCGTCTCTACAATATCAAAAATAACATTTCGCAAATGGGGTGGAAATGTCAAAATTCAAGAATACATTTCGAATTGAATCAACCAGATTAGCAAGTTGGGATTATTCCAATCCGGGTTGGTATTTTGTGACCATCAATACAAAAAATCAGATCAAATATTTTGGAGACGTATTCCAAGGTGAGATAGTTCTGAATGAATTCGGAATTATTACAGAGAGATGTTGGAATGAAATTTCACAACATTTTAAAAATGTTGAATTGGATTATTATGTAATTATGCCGAATCATATTCATGGAATTATTATTATCAATCCATGCGTAGAGACGGGATATATCCCGTCTCTACCATTGGGCGAAATTATTGGGAAATTCAAAGCAGCGGTTACACGGTGGGCAAATTCATATTCATGTGAATCATTTTCATGGCAACAAAGGTTCTTTGATAGAATAATCAGAAATGAAAGAGAATTGTTAAACACTCGCAAGTCCATTATTGAAATCCTGTAAAATGGGAAATATCGTCGTAGAGACGGGATATATCCCGTCTCTACTGCATAATAATTTGTCTCAAACATCAAATGTTATTTTGAATTCTACCCCTATTTTCCTAATTTTACGCACTTATTTTTGAAAAAGAAGGTTAAAAAATGGCATCAAATGAAGGATTAATTGTTCAAGTTATTGGTCCGGTAGTGGACATTGATTTCCAAGATGGTTATCTCCCAACAATTTATAATTCGATTAAAATCCCCAGAACAAGCGTTGAAGGGGTTGAAGAGGAGCTTACAGTAGAGGTTCAACAGCACCTTGGTGAAAACCGTGTTAGAACGGTTGCTATGGATTCTACTGATGGATTAGTCCGTGGAATGAAAGCAATTGATACCGGAGCTCCAATCTCGGTACCTGTTGGTCCTGAGACATTGGGCAGATTAATAAATGTGATTGGTGAAGGAATTGATGGTTTAGGCGAAATTAAATCGGAAAAGAAATATGCTATTCATAGACATGCTCCAAAGTTTGAAAATCTTACAACTAAACAAGAAATGTTTGAAACCGGAATTAAAGTTATTGACCTTCTTGAACCATATACACGCGGTGGAAAAACAGGATTGTTTGGCGGTGCCGGTGTCGGTAAAACTGTTATTATTCAAGAATTGATTCACAATATCGCTAAACAGCATGGTGGTTACTCTGTATTTACAGGAGTAGGGGAAAGAACTAGAGAAGGAAATGACTTGTGGCTTGAAATGAAGGAGTCGGGAGTTCTTCCTAAAACCGCATTGGTGTTTGGTCAAATGAATGAACCACCAGGAGCGCGTTTGAGAGTTGGATTAACCGGATTAACTATTGCTGAATATTTCAGAGATGAAGAGGGAAGAGACGTACTATTATTTATCGACAATATTTTCCGATTTACACAAGCTGGTTCTGAAGTATCTGCCTTACTTGGACGTATGCCATCTGCAGTAGGCTATCAACCTAACTTAGCTACTGAAATGGGTGAATTGCAGGAAAGAATCACTTCAACCGCTAAAGGATCAATTACATCAGTTCAAGCTATTTATGTACCTGCTGATGACTTAACAGATCCAGCTCCAGCTACTGCATTCTCTCACCTTGATGCTACCACAGTATTGAGCCGAAG
The DNA here is from genome assembly GCA_019638015.1 of Melioribacteraceae bacterium. Lineage (NCBI taxonomy): Bacteria > Pseudomonadati > Ignavibacteriota > Ignavibacteria > Ignavibacteriales > Melioribacteraceae > Melioribacteraceae bacterium. The sequence goes on from JAHBUP010000001.1 coordinate 1,779,839, forward strand.
AATTTCTGAACTTGGTATTTATCCTGCCGTTGACCCGCTTGATTCAACTTCAAGAATACTTCAGCCGGATATAGTTGGACAAGACCATTATAATGTAGCTAAACAGGTAAAAGAAATTTTACAAGCGTACAAAGATTTACAGGATATTATCAATATTTTGGGTATGGAAGAATTATCTGAAGAAGATAAAATTACGGTCCGTAGAGCAAGAAGAATTGAGAGATTTTTAAGTCAGCCCTTCCATGTTGCTGAACAGTTTACTGGATTCCCTGGAAAATATGTAAAATTGGCTGATACAATAAGAAGTTTCAAAGAAATTCTTGACGGTAAGCATGATGAGTTACCTGAGCAAGCATTTATGTATGTAGGTACGATAGAAGAAGCTGTAGAAAAAGCTAAGACAATGCAATAACCTGGAATCGTAAAATTTTATGAAAGAATTATCTGTTGAAATAATTACTCCTTCAAGTACAGTTTTTAAAGGAACGGCTAAATCGGTTTCTGTGCCGGGAAGTTTAGGTAATTTTCAAATACTTTTTAATCACGCTCCAATTTTAAGCTCGCTTGATATAGGTAAAATTAAAATTGTTGATATGAATGATAAGTCTATTGAATTTGCTACTAGCGGCGGCACTGTTGAAGTAAATAATAATCATGTTTTGATAGTTGTTGATAGTGCCGAAAACAAAGATGATATTGATATTGAGAGAGCAAGAGAAGCTTTTAACAGAGCGAAGGAAAGAATCTCTTCACATAAAAGCGATGTTGATTTAAGTCGTGCAGAATTAGCTTTGCAGAGAGCTCTTAACAGAATAAAATTTGTAGAAAATTAATTCTTCATCCAACCTAACACAATTTCATAAATCGGTAAAATTAATTATGTGATTCCGAAATAAATTCGGAATCACAACTTCAACCGTAAATTTTTATCATGTCCAAATATATTCATTAATCAATCGTAAACTGAATAGTTGCGCCGGTAAGTTCATCGGCCATATCATTAAGATCTTTAGCTACCTTTTCGAGATTTAACGCCTGTACTTTCGCCGATTGTGTTTTATCATTTATTTCACTAATTGTATTTGAATTAAAATCGCTGATTGTAGCGATATTACTTATCATTTCGACAGTATTTTTCACACTGGAACTCAATTCTTCCGTTGAACTCATATTTTGATCAATTACGAAGGAAATTTTTTCTATCGCTTCTAGAAGTTCACTCATGGATTTTGCCACTTTGTTATTTGAGTTTGCCATGAAGTGAATTTGGTTATTCACATTTTGAGATGAGGTAAGTAGTTTTTGGATAGAATCACCCGACAAATTTGCGATGCTGGTTCCTTCTTTCACTTTCTCAACAATCAATTTTACAGCATTACCAGATTCTGAAATGTCTCTTTGTACACGGCTGATAAGTGTGGAAGTTTGTTTGGTTGCATTTGCAGATCGCTCGGCAAGGTTTCTAACTTCATCAGCAACTACAGCAAAACCTCTACCTAATTCGCCGGCTCTTGCCGCTTCAATAGCCGCATTAAGCGCTAACAAATTAGTTTGTTCAGCAATATCCTGTATTGTATTAATTATCTCCTCAATTTTTTCAGATTGAAGCGCGGTAGCTTCAATTCGGTTTGCAAATTCATTTATAATATTTTCAATATCCTTCATGTGCTCCAAATTTAGCATAACACTTTCCGAACCTTGAACTGCTATTTTAATCGCCTCTTCGGATGCTTGCACTGCTTCGTTTGCATGAGTATTCGCGCTCTCTATCGCTTTTGATATATCATTAGCCGATGATGCTACTTGATCAGCGGCCGTTTTTTGAATATGAGCATCTTTTGCTATGCTTTCGATAGCAGATGAAATTTGTTCAATATGAGTGTTTGCTGAGTTTACAGACTCAGTTTCATCATTTAGACACTTAACCATATAATTTATTGAGTTAGCGTTATAATCGGCTTGCTCAACTGTTTTTTCAGCAGCTTGATTCAAGATATGGCTCAATTCAGATAATTCTTTAGTTTTCTCAAAAAATGTTTTAAACAATCCACGTAGACTAATCGGTTCACTGTTGTATGTAGCAACCGGAATTCTCTTATCAATGGCTTTATTAATATAATTTATCAGAGCGTCATCAAAAATACCGGTACAAATTCCATCATAGTTTTTCTTTACATAATCATCGATTGCCGGTCCAAATACATTAGCTGATGCATCAAATCCCTTTGCTGTTCTGTATCCCTTCGGAACATGCCATTCGACCGTTGCATTAAATTTTCTTAGTAGATTTGCTGCAGCGTCAACACCAAGTTTTACAGAATCAAAAAATTCGTTTCCATCTCTACCAATAAAAATAATTTTAATTGGTTTAGATGATTCTTTAATTGGTTTTGATCTTCTAGCTTTTGATTCCTCGGATTCAAATACTCCAACTCCAGGTTTCCAATATTGATCAAAGTTGTTTTTATCAACTAAATCCAGCCGGGTAAGAATTCGGGGAGATACAGGCTTCCACCGTGCAACAATATGATTGAATAGGTGAATCACTGTCTCATAACCTTGACCATAGCCGTCCTGAGAAATTGTTGCTGTTATTGTGCCCGATTTAACATGCTTCATAGTTTCACTTGTCAAATCATGAGTCACAATTTTTATTTTACTTGATAATCCAAGTTCATTAACTGCTTTTGCTATTGAAGCACCACCCGAGTGTGTTACATAAATTGCATCTATATCATTATGCTTTTTTATAATACCCTTAGCTAAAGTGTAGGATTTACTTTCGTCGAAAGTAGTTTCATAAATTTCTTTAATTATTACTTTTTTATAATTCTCTTCAAGGAAGTTTAAAAAGCCTTTTCTTCTTAAATCTTGACTAAGATTATTATAAGCTCTAATGGCTATTACAACTTTTCCTTCTCCTTTTAGAATTTTAGCTAATGTTTCGGCGGCCTTTCTTCCTTCAAGATAAGAATCAGCACCTACATAAAATAATCTTTTACATGGTACACTCGTAGTACTATTAAATTCCTTTGCCGTACTACGCAAACTTTCGATGATAGAATTTAAGCCATCAACCAAAGAATTAACGTTGCCATCAAGACTTGGTTTAATATCATTTTCTATTAATCTAATATTTGCGGTTAAATTACCTTGTGCCAGTTCCGATATAGCTCTAGACACAGATTTTACATCCTTCTCAGCCAGATTTTTCACATTATCCGATAACCTCGAAATAGGGGATACTAAATAAAAATTCAAGTAGATGATTATCAGCAAGGCAAAAAGAATTCCAATACCGATTCCCCACGATAGATAAGGTGAAATTAAATTAAAATTTTCATTCGATGACGCTAGCTTTTCATTGATCTCCGTATATCCAAAATATATAAGTGTTAAACTGACACATAATAATAAAAACAACATGAATGGTACATGATTTCTAAAGAAGTTATTAATTTTTGACATCTCTGTACTCTCAATTTAATGTATGGCGATTCTAGATAATTTAATCTTTAGATATTATCGAGTAATTTTAAATTTTTTTTAGAGTGGAGACTTGGGGGGATAATTAAAAAAGCTGCACCAACCAATATGAATTAATCATATTTACTCGGTACAGCTTTAATATTAAATATGAATTTATTTTGCTTCTGAAAATCTCTTTGCTACTTCATCCCAGTTTACAACATTCCACCATGCGTTAAGGTAGTCTGGTCGTCTGTTCTGATAATGAAGGTAATATGCATGTTCCCAAACATCAACACCAAGAATGGGGAAACCTTTTACTTCGGCAACATCCATCAATGGATTATCTTGATTTGGAGTAGAAGAAACAACCAATTTTCCTTCGCTCACTGAGAGCCAAGCCCACCCAGATCCGAAGCGAGTTGCTCCAGCTGCATTTACCAATTCTTTCAATTTTGCAATTGAACCGAATGTACCATTTATTGCATCTGCTAATGCACCGGTTGGTTCTCCACCTTTATTTGGACCCATTATGTTCCAGAATAGCGTGTGATTATAGTGCCCGCCACCATTATTCCTTACTGCTGCCGGCAATTTAGAAATATTATTGAATAGGTCTTCCAAACTTTTCCCTTCGAGTTCTGTACCAGCAACCGCGTTATTTAAATTATTTACATAAGCTGCGTGATGTTTACCATGATGTATCTCCATTGTTTTAGCATCTATGTGAGGCTCCAATGCATTAAATGCATAGGGAAGTGCGGATAATTCAAATTTACTCATTTTATTGCTCCAATTTGATTTCGTGTTAAAAATATTTGTAGAAGCTTCAAGTTTCGAAACTATGCCAGAAGCTGCTAATAATCCAATTGCCGAGAGAAATGATCGTCTTTCCATCTACACCCCGAATGATTCACCGCAGCCGCATGTTTTGGTTGCGTTAGGATTTTGAAAAATAAAACCTTTCCCATTTAGTCCGTCGCTGAAATCGAGTATTGTACCAGATAAATAAAAGAGACTTTTCCCATCTATAATGAGTTTTATTCCATCTTTTTCGATAACAGTATCATTTTCATTAATTGTACCGTCGAAACCCATATTATAGGTTAAACCCGAACAACCGCCTCCTTTAACGCCTATCCGCAAACCATGCTCAACGGGGATAGAATTCTCCTCTTTAATCCTTTGAACCTGTTTAATGGCTTTTTCTGTAATGTCAATTTCATTTTGGATTACTTCATTCTGACTCATTATTTTCCTTTCAAACTTCACTTGTTGTACTTACAATATTTGTAACAGGATTCTCGAGCAAAAAATTCACTTTCCAACAATTTTTTCCATTGGAGACAATTTCATTCTGATTGGTAAGCTCGTTCAAGAATGAAGATGCCAATTTTTCCCAATCAGAATAGCGCATTTTTTCTCCCTTTTGTTCATAATATCTTTGAATTGCAAACTGAACATCACGGAAGAAAATATTTGAATTATAAAAAACCGGGTATTTTTCTCTCATAAAATGGAAAAACATATTCTTGTTTTGAAGCAGATCTGATAGATGATTCATGCAAACCTCAATATTAATATTATAAAATAAATTATCGAATTATGGGCAAAAAACTAAGAAGATACTGCAATAACTTCAAGGTTAGCGAATTTGAAGTTAAATTCCCAAAAGAATTAGGCATGATTTGGCAATATCCAACAATGGTCCAAAATAAACTCCAAATACCAACACGGGAATAACCAAAATTAATACAAAAAGTTTTATAGCTAAAGAAGAGGGGATTGAATATGGTTCTTTCTCAGGTTTAGATAAGAACATGTGCTTTAATACACGTACATAATAATAAAGAGATACCACAGAATTAAGAAGTGCAATTATGGCAACAGTAATCATATTAGCATCAACAAGAGCAATAAAAAGATACAACTTCGCAATGAATCCCGCCGTTGGTGGGAGCCCAGTAAGAGATACTAAAAAAATCGCTAACGATATCGCTAAAAATGGGGATGTAAAACCAATACCATCATATTCATGAATATCTTCGGAACCAATTTTATTTGCAATAATCATAACAACAAGAAATGCTCCTAAATTCATGAGCATGTAAATTGCAAAATAAACCAAAATTGCAAGCAGACCTAAATTTGAAAAAACTGCTATACCGAGTAATAAGTATCCCGCATGCGCAATTGAGGAATAGGCTAACATTCTCTTTAAATTATTTTGCCAAAGAGCGCTAAAGTTTCCGAGAGTCATTGTTAAAATTGAAATTACGATTAACATTGACTGCCAATCGAAAACATTTATTAATTGCCAGGTTCCATCAGCATCAACAAAAGTGACAAATGTAGTTTTCAAGAAACGAATTAAGAGGGCAAATCCGGCAGCTTTACTAGCAACAGAAAGAAACGCGGTAATAGTTAAAGGGGATCCTTCGTATACATCAGGAGTCCAAAAATGAAATGGAGCGGCGGATATTTTATAACCGATTCCGGTAAATACCAGGATAACAGCGAATGAAAATGTGAAAAGATTTAATTCCGGATTCTGAATTAATGAGTTAATAGTATAAAGGTTGGTGCTTCCTGTTAAACCATAAATTATTGAGATTCCGAAAAGCATTAAACCGGAGGAAAGCGCGCCATAAAGGAGATACTTGAGAGAGGCTTCACTATTTCTAGATTGTAATTTTGTAAATCCGGCTAATACATAAGATGATAAAGATAACAGTTCCATTGATACGTAAATCAAAATAAAATCGGTAGCGGAAACCATAAAGAACATGCCTAAAATCATTCCATAAATAAGCGCATAATATTCACCGATACGATCGGTAACTTTTTTTATCTCATCGGAGAAAAGTGAAAATCCGAGTACAATTACAGATGAAATCAAAATAATAAACTTGAAAAAATTGCCAAAGGAATCGACTGCTAACAAACCATAAATACTAGATAAGTCATCATTTGAGGTGAAGGCAAATCCGCTGACTCCAATATTCGCTATCAAAAATGCGCCGGTTAATGCTAATCCAGCTAATGCAATGTAGGGGATAATCTTTTTATCTTTATGGAAAATAAGATCGGCAATAACAAGCACGAGCATTGCTGCCGATAAAACAATTTCGGGGCTGATTAATGATAATGAATTATATATACCGTTTCCTGTCATTGCGTTTATTTTATCCCGCTTAAAATTGTTGGAATATTTCCATGCATAAGATTAACAAGCGTGTTAACCGAAGTATTCATCATATCCAGCATTGCAGAAGGATAGACACCCAAGAAGATGATAATAATAGTTAATGGAATGAACATTGCCATTTCTCTTTTGTCAATATCTTGTAACGATGACCATTTTTCATTGAGAGGACCGAAGAAAACTCTTTGAAGGGTCCATAACATATAGCCAGCTCCAAGTAAAATACCCAAAGTTGAAATTGCGGTAATTACTCGAATTGAAGCAACTCCAAACGCACCGACAAAAACCAGCGCTTCCGAAACAAATCCGCTCATACTTGGGAGACCAATTGCCGCAAAAAATGCAACAGTTACAAATCCTGTATAAACCGGCATTTGTGTTGCCATTCCGCCAAAGTCATATAATCCTCTTGTGTGAGCTCTATCGTACAACACACCAACAATTAAGAAGAGCATTGCTGTAATTGTACCATGATTAAACATTTGGAAAATGGCACCGTTTATTCCTGTGGTTGATAGTGAAGCCATTCCTAATAAAACATAACCCATATGCGAAACAGAGGAGTAGGCAATTAATTTCTTGAAATCCTTTTGAGCTAAAGCAACTAGAGCGCCATAAATAATATTTATCATTCCAAATAGAGCAATCCACCACATTAAATCTTTTGTTATATCGGGGAAGATTGGATAGCTGATTCTTAAAATTCCATAAGTGCCCATTTTCAAAAGTACGCCGGCAAGAATAACAGATATTGGAGTTGGCGCTTCAACGTGTGCGTCGGGCAACCATGTATGGAAAGGGAACATTGGTATTTTGATAGCAAACCCGGCAAACAGAGCAAGATAGGCTATAAATCTCAAGTTGTGCGGATTTAACGCAGATAAAATTCCATCAGCCGTGTAATTGTTCTGATCCATCATAGCGAGCATATTAAAAGTAAATACTTTGGACCCATCGGCTAATGTTTCAGTCGCGCTGAAGTATAGGCCAATCATTACAAGGAGAATAAATACACTGCCTAATAATGTGTAGATAAAAAACTTAATTGCTGCATATTCTTTTCTTGGTCCTCCCCAAATTCCTATGAGGAAATACATAGGCAGCAGCATTAATTCCCAGAAGATGTAGAAAAGGAAAAAATCTAACGCAACAAACACGCCCATCATTCCGGTATCCAATAATAAGAATAGAGCGAAGTAACCTTTAACCGATTTTTCGATAGTGAAAGAGGAGATAGTAGCAATCAAGGAAACAATAGCTGTAAGTAAAATCATAGGCATGCTTAAACCATCAACACCAAGGAAATAATCAACTTTCAAATTACCAAGCCAGGAAATGCCGGTTATATCGATCCATCTGAATTTTTCAACGAATTGAAAAGATTTCTCCTCATAAATTCCGGCGGCATTGTAATTATAATTTGCCAACAAAATAACAGCGAGAACAACCTGTAGAGAAGTTATGATTAGAGTGAGATATTTTATTTTTGATGATTGCTCCTTAGGCATAAAGAGAATGATGAGCATGCCTATAACCGGGAGAAATGTTATTAATGATAAAATTGGAAATCCAATCATAATTACATACCTATTTTTAATTTTATGTTAACCAAAAACTGGTCACTTATTTTTCAATTATTAAAACGGCTTAAATAACAACAGAAGAATGATCACGGAAAAAACTACGAACACAATGTATGTTTGTACTTTACCGGTCTGCAATTTCTTAAATGAAAAACCAACAAATCCACTGAACAATGCCGTAAAGTTTACTAACCCATCAACGATGAAAGTATCGAACCATCCTGAAATTCTGGAAGTAAAGCGGGTAACTGTTGCTGAGCCATTCACAATTCCATCAACTATTTTTTGATCAAACCAGGAAAGAATATTCCCTAATTTTAGAGTTCCTAATACCGCTGTCACATCATACAATTCATCAATGAACCACTTATTCAAAGAAAATTTATAAAGAGGTCTAATTTTTTGAGATAATTTCTCTGCATCCAATTTTTTCCATTGATAGAAGAGGAACGCAAATAATATTCCTAATCCGGCAACTAAAAGGGAAGCGAACATTGCTGGGTAATGAGCCCAATGCATACTTTCTGTATAAAGAGGTGAGTGAGTAATTTCGCCATGAGTACGAGATTGCTCATTTGCTACACCCTCTTTCATAAAATTAAACCGTGTAAATTCCGGAGTAACAGTTTCGGGTGTTTTAACCCAGCTGCTTAAAAACCATCCGGCATCGGATGAAATTGGATTTGGAGTGTACCAAATAAAAATTGATAAAGTCGCCAATACAATCAGGGGAATTGCCATCAATCTAGGGGATTCATGCGCATGATCATATTTATGATGATCTCTTGGCTCACCATGAAAAGTTAGAATAACTAATCTGAACATATAGAATGCAGTTAGAGCGGCAACTGTAAATCCGATTGTTGGAATTAACCAATGACCTGTTAATTGTCCGAATGCAAGTGTACCGGCAAGAATTCCATCTTTACTTAAAAAACCTGAAGTGAGCGGCACACCGGAAATAGCTAGTGTTGAAATTAAAAATGTTAGATAAGTGATTGGCATTTTCTTTCTCAATCCACCCATGTTCTGAATATCCTGCTCATGATGCATAGCATGAATTACTGAACCGGAGCCGAGAAACAAACAAGCTTTGAAGAATGCGTGAGTAACCAGATGGAAAAACGCGAATGCGTATGCGCCAACACCAAGTGACATAACCATATAGCCAAGCTGAGAAACTGTGGAGTATGCTAAAACTTTTTTAATATCATTTTGAGTTATTGCGATAGTAGCGGCTAAAAGGGAAGTGAATGCGCCAACGACAGCAATAAATAACATTGCGTCTGCAGTCAGCATAACAAAAATTCTCGTTACTAGAAATACACCTGCTGCAACCATTGTAGCGGCATGAATTAATGCAGAAACCGGAGTAGGACCTTCCATTGCATCGGGTAACCAAACATGAAGGGGAAATTGAGCTGATTTTCCAACAGCTCCCATAAAAACTAAAATGCCGGTTACGGTTAGCCAGAAACCGCTATTAAATGGGATTACACCATTTTTAATTTGCTCAAAAATTGTATCGAAAGTAAATGTCCCATAGGTTAAAAAGATTATCAGTATTCCAAGAAACATTCCGATATCACCAATTCTATTTACAATGAATGCTTTTTTTGCGGCATCGGATGCTGATTTTTTCTCGAACCAAAAACCAATTAGTAAAAATGAAGATAGACCAACCAATTCCCAGAAGATGTACATCATTAATAAATTATGAGTGAGTACAATGCCCAACATGGAAAAAGTAAAAACTCCTAAATAGGCGAAATATCTGGTATATTTTTTATCACCGTGCATATATTCGATAGAGAAATAATGAACGAGTGCGCTAATCAAATTAACCACAAATAGCATCAAAACGGTGAGGTTATCTATCTTTATTCCCAAATCAATTTTAACTAAATCAGAAGAGGGGGCGCCTCCCATTGTAATCCATGTGAATTCGGCGATAATATCTTTGTTGAGATAGTAAGCAAACTTAACATATACCATAAGGATAGATAACAATAATGCAATTGAAATTATGAAAACTTCAAAAAGGTATAATTTGGGGATTCTCTTCCCGAAGATTATAACAGTCGCAAATCCCAGTAGTGGAAGAAATAAAATTACCAGCGAAATATTTATCAGTAAACTTTCATTCATAAGCTATTCTTTTAGATTATCGATTTCATCAACGTTAACATTTGCAAATGTCTTATATAAATTTAGAACTATCGCCAGAGCAATTGCAGCTTCAGCCGCGGCAAGTATTATTACAAAAAGGGCGATGGCTTGACCGCTATATCCGAAGTTACCATACCTCGCAAACGCAATAAAATTAATGTTGGCTGAATTGAGAATTAACTCTATTCCCATTAAAACCATCACAGCATTTTTTCTGGTAACAACACCATAAATCCCGAAGGAGAAAAGTATTGCGCTTACAACTAAAAAATGTGTTAATCCTACTTCTAACAAATTTTACTCCTTATCTCTTCTTGCAATTGATGCGGCGCCAATTAAAGCAATTAACAGCAGGATGCCGAGTAATTCAAAAATCAATATATATTCAGTGATTAATAGTCTTCCAAGGTCTTTGGTAGTAGTAATCGGAATTTCTGAGGGAAAAGATTTCCAATCTGTCCAAACCATTACTGAAATTACAGCTCCCATAAAAAGTCCGATGCCAATAGATGCTGGTAGAAGATGAAGGGTACCGGAACGAATATCTACAGTAGTAATTTTGTTTGTAAGCATCACACCGAACAGTAATAAAATAAGAATACCACCTACATAAACCATAATTTGAACTATGGCAAGGAAATCCGCGGCGAGTAAAACATAAATGCCGGCAACTCCAAAAAAAGTGAGTAGTAGATTGAAAGCTGCATAAACAATATTACGAGTTGTGACTACAAATCCTGCCGAAACAAGAGTAATAAGTGCGAACAAATAAAATATGATATCGTAAAAACTCATTATAATAATCTCTATTCAGTTTTATTTTCTGCCGGTGAATCTTTTGGAGTTTCTTTTGGTTTGGCAGCGGCGGCGGCTTTTTGAGCTTCCTTTTCTGCCTGGAATTTTTCGTAATTCTCTTTTTTAACTAATGCTTCGGCATCGGTCAATGTTGCGAATTTATAAATTAAGTTTTCCCTCTCAAACTCAGCAAACTCATAAACATCAGTCATATAAATGCATTCAGTCGGGCAGGGAAAAACACACAATTGACAATAACAACACTTGGCAATATCAATATTAAATTTAGTAACCCAGAGAGCTTTCTTTTTCCCATTTGAAGTTACACCCAAATCTTCACCTGGTGTACTTTTAACAGTTTCAATTTCGATACAACTAACTGGGCATGCTCGAGAACATTGATCGCAGCCAATGCAATCATCCATATTTACATATAATCTATTTCTAACCCGTTCCGGAAGTTTTACTTTCACATCAGGATATTGAATTGTGACAGAAGGTGTAAACAAATGCTTGAAGGTAATTTTCATACCAACAAGTACAGTCCAAATTCCATCCCAGGTATTTCTAAAGTATTCTCTCATAAAAACTTTATAATAAAGAAATTATTCCAATGATAATTAGATTAACAAATGCGTAAGGAATTAAATATTTCCAGCACACAGTCATTAGTTGATCTACACGTAAACGGGGAAGAGTCCATCTCAACCACATTTGAACAAACACAAAAAAGAGTCCTTTTGCCAAAAACCAAAATCCTTGTTCAAAAGGAACCAACCATTCAATTCCCAAACTATTTCCAAGATATCCGAAGGGTGATTGATATCCGCCAAAAAATAAAATAGAAATAATTGCTGAAACTGCAAACATATTGGCATATTCCGAAAGCATAAAGATGCCCCATTTCATACCGCAATACTCAGTAAAATATCCGGCAACTAATTCAGATTCGGCTTCGGGAATATCAAATGGAGTTCTATTTACTTCGGCTAGTGTACTTATATATAAAATTGTAAATCCAATAAACATAAATGGAATGAGCAAAAATTTTGTGAGTCCAAACTCTGCACCGCCAAAAATATTCCAATTCCAAAAATAAGCAGTTTGTTGATCGCTAATTTTTTCCAGGCTGAGTGTTCCGGTGAGCATAACCATTGATAAAACCACTAATACAGTCGGGATTTCATAGCTAACAATTTGGGCTGCTGAACGCATTGCGCCAAGCAGTGAATATTTATTATTGGAGGACCATCCGGCCATTAAAATTCCAGCAACTACTAAACTTGATATGGCTAGAATATAAAATAAACCAACTTCAATCTCACTTCCGATCAGTCCGCTTGAAAAAGGGATTGCCGCGTAAGCCGCAAAACTACCTGTAAAAACTAGAACTGGCGCAATGTTATAAAGCTTTTTATCCGCATCTGAAGCAATAATATCTTCTTTTTGTATCATCTTTATAAAGTCAGCAATTGTCTGAAATGTACCATGCCAGCCGGTGCGCATTGGTCCGACTCTATCTTGCATATGTGCCGAAACTTTTCTTTCCAACCAAACACCTATTAATGCATGTAAGAGAACCCACACTAAAGGTACTGCCGCTGTGAACAATGTGGCAATAATTAAGCTTTCCGATATGTCATAAATAAATTGGTACATTATCTGTCAACTTCTCCTAATACAATATCTATACTACCAAGAATTGCAATAACATCAGCAACTAAATGTCCTTTGCATAATTCGCCAAGGACTTCAAGATTAACAAAAGAGGGAGCTCTAACTTTTACTCTGAAAGGAGTTAAATTCCCATCACTTATTATAAAGTAGCCTAATTCTCCACGGGGATTTTCAACTCGTGTATAGACTGTTCCTTTTGGTGGTTTTATTCTTTTAGGAATCGCAGATTGAACATCGCCTTCCGGGATACTATCTATTGCCTGTTCAATGATGCGAATGCTTTGTTCCATTTCAAGCACTCTTACCCAATATCGATCCCAGCAATCACCTACGGTTCCCATCAATCCTTTACCAACCGGAATATCGAAATCGAATCTATCATAAATTGAGTAGGGGTCTTCTCGTCGCAAGTCAAATGCTAAACCGCTACCACGAAGAACTGGTCCGCTTGCTCCAAAATTAATTGCAGTATCAACTGGGAGCACACCAATATTAGCTGTTCTTTCAATAAATATTTTATTATAAGAAAGGAGGTTGTTTAATTCTACAATTGTGCCTTTGAAGTAATTGAGAAACTCTTTAGTATGTCTTACAAAATCGGGGTGAATATCATGCGATAAACCGCCAACCCACATATAATTATACAGAAGTCGAGCACCGCAAGTCATTTCAAATAAGCTAAGTATCTTTTCACGATCTCTAAATAAATAGAGGAAGGGGGTGAATGCGCCAATATCCAATCCGAAAGTTCCAACCGCCACTAAGTGAGAAGCAATACGCTGCAATTCTCCCATTATGACGCGAATATATTCAACACGCTCCGGTACCTGAATTCCCAGTAGTTTCTCAACGGCAATGACATACCCGAAATTATTATACATGGAAGCAAGGTAATCCATTCTATCAGTATAGGGAATAATTTGCGGATAAGTTAAAGCTTCAGCGTGTTTCTCAAAACAACGGTGCAGATATCCTATATGTGGGCGTACATTTAAAATCAATTCGCCTTCGAGTTCTAATTCAAGTCTTAAAACCCCGTGAGTAGATGGGTGCTGGGGTCCCATATTCAATATCATAGATTCGGTTTTCAAACTCATATTAGTATGGGACCTTCATTCCTTGATAAAATTCGGGATTTTTATAATCTTTTCTTAGTGGATAACCGGCTTCCCAGTCGTAAGGCATTAATATTCTTCTAAGATCAGGATGGTTTAAAAATACAATTCCATACATATCAAATGCTTCACGCTCATGCCAATCTGCGCATCGCCAAACATAATAAACTGATTCAACCTTGGGATCATCTCGATCGACTAACGCTTTAATTGTAATTTTATGTTTAAGAGAGGTGGAATATAGATGATAGTAAATGCTTAAATTACCACCACTTATCGTCTCTGACCCATCTTCATTTTTTAACTTAGTTCCATTCACCTCATCTACTCCCGAAAGGTTCATTAAACTATCAAATTGAAAATCTTCATTTGTTCGTAAAAAATGGCAAACTGTGGTTACTTTATCGGGAGCAATCAATATGATTGGTTCAGTCGGGGTTGATTCATCGATAGATATAATGGAATCGCCAAATTCAGATTTTAGTTTTTCAAATATTTCTTTGGGTTCTTTCATTTATAATTAAGCAGATTTTTTTCTGGTTGATTCATTTCTAATTTTTTCCTGAAGTTTAAGCAATCCTTCAAGAAGAGCTTCCGGTCTTGGGGGGCACCCGGGTACATAAACATCTACTGGAATTACCCGATCAACACCTTTTAATACATGATATCCGTGCTCCCAATATGGTCCCCCGCAATTTGAACAACTACCCATTGATATAATATATTTTGGATCTGGCATCTGCTCATATAATCTTTTTATTCTAATGGCCATTTTTAAAGTTACTGTACCAGAAATAATTATCGCATCAGCTTGCCGGGGAGTATTTCTAGGAATTACACCGAAACGATCAAAATCGTAATGTGAGGCAGAAGTAGCCATCATCTCTATTGCGCAGCAGGCTAATCCAAAACCAAGCTGCCAAATTGAAGAAAGTCTAGCCCAGTTCATTAGGTCATCAACTTTAGCAACAACTATATTTCCATCAGAAAATTCTTGATCCAGATAACCCATTACTAATCCTTTTTAACTTCAACTTTTTTAAGCATATCATCTAATTTTGGAGCTTTTGGATTTGGGCGTGCCCAATCTAAATCTCCTTTCCTCCATTCGTAAGCCATTCCCACACCTAATACCACTAAAAAGATGATGCCGGCTAAGAAACCAAATATTCCATATTCTTTATATACTAATGCCCATGGAAATAGAAGAACAACTTCTACATCAAAGATTAGGAAGATTAAAGCCACAACATAAAACCGTATATTAAATTTGACCCAGGGAGAACCTTCGGGATTTTCACCGCATTCATAGGTAAGATATTTCTCACGGGTGGGTCTATTCGGTCTAATAATTTTGGATATAAATAAGGTGATTATTACAAATACGATAGACAAAATCAAAAAGATAAGAATTTTTCCGAATTCAGTAAGCATCATACTCAAAATTAGTTTTGCAAAAATTAGCATATCATCGATTTATTGTCAAGAAATCTGATTAAAAGTTCTGATATTTTTCATAAATGATTTTTTAACTAACTTTAACCTCAAATTAAAAAAATAAATCTAAAGTGCGTTCACTAATAATAATATTGATTTTAGCTCCAGCAATTTTATTTAGCCAAAGTTCAAATCAGAAATGGATAAAAATATTTGAAGACTCTACTCAATCAATTTTAGTTGATACAAGTTCTTTGAAGCAATTTGAGAACCAGATCTCGCTTCTAAGTATTACCAATTATAAAATCCCAATCACGCTTAGAAATATCGAAAATATTTCTCAGATCAAAACTCAAATATTATGTAATGTTACAACAAAGAAGTTTACAATGGTTGGGACACTTTTTTACGACAATAAATTTAAAATACTTGGAGAAGCATCACGACCAGGATTAAGCACGAGCACTACTCAATTTGCTGAAAGTATTGAAAGCAATAAAACTGTTACTGAAATTTTTAATTGGGCAACATCTTATTTGGGAATAACTCCTGAACAAGAAAAAATTAATACAACGCAACCCGTAGCAAAGATTGATCAACAACCTAAGTCAAGAACTTTACCCGATACGATTAACGGAAAAGGAAAGAGCGAAATAAAAATTGTTACCCCAGTTAATAGTGATAAAAAAGAATCAGAAATTGTTAAAGCCCCGGAGAAACTTGTAATTAGTAATATCTCCGAATCAAAAGTTGATAAAAGTGAGGAGTTGAAAACTTCTTCATCAAATCAGAATAAAAATACCGGGATAGTTCCTCAACCAAGTTCTCAGACAGATGTTAATGTTAAGGACATGATTTTTTACAATGGAAAGGAATATTCATTTCAAATTTCAGCTTGGAGAAATAAGCGTAAAGCTGAATCGGAAGTTCAGAAGTTAAAACGACGTGGACATAATGCTTTTTTAGTTCAAGCAGACCTCCCAAATAGAGGCGGTACTTGGTACAGAGTAAGAATCGGTTTTTTTACATCTATTGAAGCAACTGAATCTTATATGAAACAAATCAAATAATATATTTGTTTAGCTTTTACTTATAAAGGAAAGCCAAATGAAAATTCTACTCCTCGCGATATTCTCAATTCAAGTATTATCCGGATGTATTCACACAAATAAAAAATATGAAGGTAGTGATATGCCAGAAAAAATTATTAAATCGGAAGAAGAATGGAAAAAAGTATTAACTGAAGAACAATATAGAGTATTGAGAGAAAAAGGTACGGAACGTGCGTTTACTGGCAAGTATTGGGATCATACTGAAGAAGGAAAATATAAATGTGCTGGATGTGGTGAAATTTTATTCGAATCCCAAACAAAATTTGACGCAGGATGCGGATGGCCAAGTTTCTATAAGCCGGTAGATAATAAAGTTATCGATGAAAATGTTGATACAAGTCATTTTATGGTTAGAATTGAAGTATTGTGTTCAAAGTGCGGCGGTCATCTTGGGCATGTATTTAATGATGGACCAAATCCAACCGGCTTACGGTATTGCATAAACTCCGTATCTATTGAATTTGAAAAAAAATCGGTTGAAAAATAATATTATGGTAATAAAATTTTTCATTTCTATTGGTCGAACTCTATGGCTGCCAGTAAACTTTTTATAATGTTGCTATTGACAACAAATTTTGTGTTTTGTCAATCTATGAAAGATTACAATGATGTTGTAGCTTCAGAATATGAGTTCATTAATGCGGCCAAGGTAATTGGAATAAACAAATCTTTTATTAAATATGCCGCTGAAGATGGAATACTTTTCACTCCATATCCTTCAAACGCAAAAAAATATTACTCTGAAAGAAAAGAAAGTCATGCATTGCTTAATTGGGCTCCAATTTATGTAATTTGTTCACACTCTGGTGATCTAGCTTTTTCAACAGGGTACTGGAATATTAGATCAAAGGAGAGTGATACTACCGCATTAGCAAATGGTACTTTTGCTACAGTCTGGCAAAAACAGAAAGATGGGCGCTGGAAGTTCGCAATTGATAAAGGAGTAAGTCATTCTGAACCGCCTCTTGAGTTCAAAATTATAGATCATAAAAATATATCTGAAATTGTTCCTTTAAGTGATTTCATAGAATTTTCGCAAGACAATGAATTAATCGAGATAGAGAAACGAATAACTAATTCAATTAAAGAAAAATCATATTCTGCTTTAATTGAGCCTTACTTATTTAATGGTTCCAGAATCCTTAGAGAAAATAGTTTACCAATCGTTGGGGTAAAAGAAACTTCAACTTATTATAAAAATGAGAACCTAAATTATGAACTCAATCCGGTAGCTGGTAAAATATCAAAGGCAAATGATTTTGGCTTTACTTTTGGCTTGGCGGAAGTTCATGAAAATTCTGAAAGGAACAAATACACTTTCTTTCATGTATGGATAAAACAAAACGAAGTGTGGAAACTTCTTTTGGATTTAACAACTCCTATAAAATCAAATTAGCTTTTTGTTTTTATTTGCGAACAAGGTGTTCCCACTCACTTTTAATATGCTAACAATTAAAATTAGTACTCCAACCCACTGATAAATATCTAAGTAGTTATCGCGTAATAAATATTCTAGAATTAACGCAGTTAACGGAAATGCCAATTCGCAAATTGTAGCCACCGATGCAGAAATTCTTTTTAAACCAAAATAGTATAAAAAAATTGCCGCGCCACCGGTTGTAAAAGCTATCAAAAGAAATATTAACCATTGAGCTGATGAGATTGTTACAGCTGATTCATAACTTGATGAAAATAGGACTATAATAGACATTGCGATTGCTGCTATCAAAAATCTTAAGTATGTACCGACTTCAAAGCTCACATTTTTTAATGCTCTTTTACTTAGTACTGTTGAAGAAGCAAAACTAATTGCCGCAATTAATGAAAGCGATGCAGCTATAATTGTTTTTTCACCCGTATTAAAATTTGGAAGAGTTACACCGAATGTCATCAAATAGGTGCCTAGAATCGCGAGCCCAGACCAGATAAAAAAATTATTTTCAAGTTTTTCTTTTAACAAGATTGCGGCGAATGCTAAAGCAAATACCGGCTGCAATTTTTGAATTAATATTACTGCAGAAAGATTAACATAATTTACAAAGAAAAGTGCTTGAGTTATTGCCATAGTTCCAAGTGCGCCTCCAAAAACTCCAACACCTAAAAATGCTATCCAGTCATTTCGATTCAAATTTTTTATTACATCAAATTTTTTAAACAAAATAGGGGATAATAAAGCAACAACAATCAAACTTTCAATAAAAACAACCAATGATACTGGCAAATTATAAAGAGAGGGCCGAAGAACTACCCCATCAAATCCCCAGAGTGAGGCCGCAACAATAATAAATATAGGAGCAAATTTATTCATGAATCATCCTATTAAAGTCTTTTGATCTTCTTCGGTTAGTATTATTTCTTCTTTTGATTTTTTGTTAAAACGTAACACACACAAACTGCCTAAAACAATTAACCCAATTAATAGCCCGATCCAAATTCCTACAGTGCCTAATTGAAAAGTAAATCCTAATAAATAAGCAACAGGAATTCCAATTAGCCAGTAGGAACCAAAAGAAATGAATAGAGGAACTTTTACATCGGTTAGTCCTCTTAAGACTGAAATGCCCGATGCCTGAAGCCCGTCAAACAATTGAAACAACGCAGCTACAATTATCAACTGTGAGGCTAACTCAATCACTTTAACATCATCAATATAAAATTGAGGAAGTAGATCTTTCATTATGATAAAAATCACTCCAAAAGTTAGCATTAATGCCGCAGATAAACCAATTGATGTAAATCCCGATTTTCGTAAATCATCTTTATTTCCTCTTCCAACAGATAAACCCACTCGAATCATGCCGGCAGAAGAAATTCCAAGTATAATCATATAAGTAATTGAAGCTAGATTAATTGCGATTTGATGAGCGGCAAGGGGGACAGCACCAATCCAACCAATCATAACCGCGGCGCAAACAAAACATCCAACCTCCAAGAAATATTGGAGTCCGCTCGGCAATCCTATCGAAAATAATTTTTTCAGTAATGCGCGGTCAATAATCTTTAAAGTGAATGAAGGATTAAAATTTATTACTTTTTTATAATTGAGTGTGACAACCATTAATGCAATCGCCATTGTCCATCTTGTTCCGGTAGTTGCAATTCCCGCACCCAATAATCCTAATTTCGGTGATCCCAAGTTCCCGAATATGAAAATCCAATTTAGGAACGCATTCAGTATGTTGGCTGATAGTGATATTATCATCGGAGGAATCGGTTCACTTAATCCTTCCAAAAATTGTCTGTAGCATTGAAAAATTATGAATGGAATTATTGATGCGATAAGTGTTCGCAGATATGGAATTGCTTCATTTACCACTTCATCAGGCTGATTCATATAAGGTAATAGAAATGATAAACCATACATCAGAAAAATTAATACGAACGCAAAAATAATATTAATGAGTAGAGAGTGATTTAATATTTGCCCGCATTCCTTATTTCTGCCTCTCCCTTTTGCCATCGCAATTAATGGAGAAGCTGCCATTGTCATTCCAATACCAATTACTATTATCAAAAAAAATAATCCATTAACCAAACTAGCTGCTGCAAGTGGAACTGCCCCCAATTTACCAACCATTAAACTATCAACCACACCAAGCATAACATGGCCTAATTGACCCGTTGATATTGGAATCGCAAGTTTTAGTGTATCCGATATGTGTTCTTTTAAATTCATATTTTGAAATTTAATTGCGCAAAGATAAGGATTGCCGGTAACATTTATTAAATTTCCAATCTCTTTTAGAAGGAATAAATGGAAACAAAGTTATTAAATAGAGTTCTCGAAGTATCGATATTATCGATAATAATTACTGTTTTTGTGTGGAATGCTTACTCAGTAAGATTTATTCAGGATGATGCTTTTACTTCACTTACTTATGCCAAGAATCTAATTGAAGGGAATGGACTCGTCTTTAATATAAATGAAAAAGTGGAAGGCTACACTAACTTTACCTGGGTTTTATTAAATGTACCAATTCTTGCTTTCGCGAGTGATATTGAAACGGCTCTCCAAATGCTCTCAATATTATTTTCAATTCTTACTATAATTGCTGTATACAACCTTAATAAAATAGTAATGAAAATTGTAATAAATAAATCAGAAGCGCAGAATATTATTATATCAGCATTACCTCTAATACTATTTAGCGTTTCTCCTGCATTTATTTATTGGGGAATCAGCGGAATGGAAACATCCCTATTTCTCTTTTTAATTATGATGATGATTTTACTCATCATTAAAAGAAAAAATAATAATAGCGCAGGTAATATTTTTGTAATATTCTCGATACTTGTCTCGCTCACCCGTCCAGAAGGTTTACTTGTAGCGGCAATATTTTTTTTCTATACATCCATATCTCTAATAATTGAAAAAAGAAAAAATATAAAACATCGCTTGCTTTTTTTTCTGAGAAGCAGATTGTTGCGTGAAATTTTATTCTACATAATGATTGTTGGGATATATTACTTAGCCAAGACTCTCTATTATGGCTATCCTTTGCCCAACACATTTTATGCAAAGACGAGTTTTAATGCGGAATATTTGAATAGAGGAATTGAATATTTCATCAATTTTGCTAGACACTACTTAGGATACGGAATTATTTTGATATTGCCGGTTTACCTTTTCAGATATAAGTATATGAGATTGTTACTATCACTCTTATATAGTTTCATTTTTATTTGGATTATTTCAATTATACTTATTGGCGGGGATGTTCTTCCCATTAACCGTTTCTTTCTTCCGGTGCTACCCCTAATATATTTGTTGTTTGTGGTAGTCTTGATAAAGATTACAGAATTAATTGCAGTCTTGAGTAAATTAAATTCTTGGTTCACACTAATTCTAATTGTTGTGATACTTATACCGGTCTTTATTTATATACAGGACAGCGAAAAAATGAAGATGCATGAAGTGAGAAGTTATGAAACCGGTCTGGTTAAAAAGATGAAAATTTATGCAAGATGGATTAATGACCGTCCCAGAGTAGATGATGTTAAACCGGTGATTGCGATGTCAACAATTGGTGCTTTTTCATTCTACTCTAATTCTGAAATTATTGACTTAGTTGGACTAACCGATAAATATACGGCTCACAATCCACTTGAAGAGGAGGGGATTGACAATCATCTTCCGGTACTATGGAAAGAAAGAAGATACAACGCAAAATATGTTATGTTGAGAAGGCCCGATTACATTATATTTCCCGCTGGTGCAAAACCAAGTGCCTTTGCCGAATGCGCGGTTTATATTCAGCCAGAATTTTATGAAAATTATTATACTCAATTATTTTATTCAGATGAACTAAAGCAGCTTCTCCCAATATTTACAAAGATGGAAAATGTTCGGCAATTATCAAAAAGTGAATGCAAAGTTGACTACTTGAAATATTATATTGAAGCTACGAATGATTTCCTAAATTTAACAAGTAATCCGAATTCGAGTTCATTACCTGAATTATTCTCTAAAATTGATTCTGTGATTTATTTTTGTCCCGATAGAACTAATGAAGCTTTAACACTAAAAGGAATGGCCTATTATCATTTAAGAGATTACAAAAATGCTCAATCTTTCTTGGAAGAAGCATCGACTACGGATTCTACGAATTCAATATCAAGGATATATTTAAAAAATATTTATCAGAAAAATGGAGATACTAGAAGAGCCATCCAAATGTTGATGGAAGCCAAGAAATATTCTCCCGATATTATACCTACACTTAAAATTAATTGAATATAGTTTCACAGATGGTCACTGCGATTGCTATATCCTCAAAAAAATTGTTTTGCATAATTATACATTTAAATAAAAATGATATAATTATATCGTACCACTTGTTTTTTTGCTTTCACAATCTTATCCTTGCGCAACTTTTTAACATTCTATATAAAATTTATGAAAGTACTCAAATTTGGCGGCACATCGGTTGGTGATGCCGGCAAAATAAATGGTGTAATTAATATAATCGAAGATTATTTAAAGCGGAGTGAACGCATAGCAGTAGTTTGCTCTGCAATGACTAAAATTACCGATAAGTTAATATATAGTGCAAAGCAAGCTTCAGAAGGGGACGGATCTTATAAGGAGTCATTCGATGAAATTAAAAAACGTCATATCGATACGGTTAATCAACTGGTTAGTACTAAGTATAAAAAAGATATAAAGAAGGAAGTATCCTCAATATTATCAGATCTAGATGAATTTTTACACAGCATTAATAAGATTAGGGAACTTACCCCTCGTTCATTAGATTATGTTCAAAGTTTTGGTGAGTATCTTTCTTGCTGGATTATTAGTCGAACAATTCAATCACGCGGAATTGACTGCGGATTCTTAGACACAAGATCAGTAATTAAAACAGATGATTCATTTGGCTACGCTAAAGTTAATTTTGAAATTACAAATCAGCTGATTAAAGAATATTTCTCGAAAAATAAAAATCTTCAAATTGTAACCGGTTTTATTTCTTCAACTGAAAATAATGAAACTACCACACTCGGAAGAGGAGGTAGCGATTATACCGCTTCAGTTATTGGTGCGGCTCTCGATGTAAATGAAATTGAAATATGGACTGATGTTGATGGGATTATGACAGCAGATCCGAGAAAAGTGGAAAATGCTTTTACCTTAAAAGCAGTCACTTATCAAGAGGCAATTGAGCTTTCACATTTTGGCGCAAAAGTTATTTATCCTCCAACAATGCTCCCCGCGCTACAGAATAAAATAAAAATTAGAATTAAGAATACTTTTAATCCTTCCTTCAAGGGAACTGTAATTCTTGAGAGAGAGCCGCAGATACAATTTAGCGTAAAAGGAATTTCTTCAATTGATGAGATTCACTTCCTTCAGATAGAAGGAAGCGGAATGCTCGGCATTGAGGGAATTACCTCAAGAATATTTGGTGCTCTTGCAAAAGCAAAAGTTAATGTGTTAATGATTACGCAAGGATCATCCGGCGCAACAATTTGTTTGGCTGTTGTTCCTTCAAGCAGCGTTATCGCAAAGAAAGCAATCGAGAGTGAATTAAAACTCGAGATATTTGAAGGACAATTAAAAAAGGTTGAAGTCATTCATGATTTATCTATGATTGCTGTTGTTGGTGAGGATATGATTGATACACCCGGAATATCAGGTAAAGTATTTTCTGCGCTTGGTAATAATGAAATTAATATTGTTGCAATAGCACAGGGTTCTTCACAATTAAATATTACAATGGTTATTAAAAAAGCACAGTTAAAAAAGGCGCTTAATGTTTTACACGATTCAATTTTTAATTCACCCAAAAAATAGAAGAGGCAAGTATGAGTAAGATTAATGTAGCAATTCTTGGCGCAACAGGAAGTGTTGGCCAAAAATTCGTTGAATTGCTGGCAGATCATCCATGGTTTGAAGTAACTGAATTAGCGGCATCATCAAAATCTGCTGGCAAAACTTATGGTGAAGCAGTTAATTGGTTTATGCAAACGCCTCTAACGGAAAAATTTAAAAATATGATTGTGAAAGAATGCCTCCCTAATCTAAATGCTAAAGTAGTTTTTTCTGGACTTGATTCTAATGTAGCCGGCCAAATTGAAAGTGAATTCGCCAACGCCGGGTACGTTGTAATTTCAAACGCCAAGAATCACCGCTTTTTTGAAAATGTTCCATTAATGATTCCCGAAGTTAATCCGGATCATCTCGAACTTGTAAAAACGCAATCTGATTGGAAAGGATGTATTGTTACAAACCCAAATTGCTCTACAATAGGATTAGTTACAGCATTAAAACCAATTCATGATCAATTTGAAATTGAATCGGTGAATGTTGTTACTATGCAGGCAGTTTCCGGCGCCGGATATCCAGGAGTGCCAAGTCTTGATATTTATGATAACGTCATTCCTTTTATTGATGGCGAAGAGGGAAAGATGGAGAGTGAACCGAAAAAAATTCTTGGTAAACTCAGCAATTCAAAAATTGACTTTTCTGATATTAAAATTAGTGCCCAATGCAATCGTGTTCCTGTAATTGATGGACATACCGAGTGTGTACAAATTAAGTTGAAAAAGAAAGCCAGTATTGAAGATATTATCTCAGCATGGAATAATTTTAAATCAGTACCTCAAGAGTTAAATTTGCCCAGCGCGCCAAAATTTCCAGTTCAATATTATTATGAGAGCAAATATCCACAGCCTAAGCTTCATCGCAATTTAGAAAAAGGAATGGGAGTTGCTGTTGGTAGATTGCGTGAAGATTCATTATTCGATTTCAAATTTGTTGTTCTTTCTCACAATACAGTGCGCGGGGCTGCTGGCGGTACAATTTTAATTGCCGAGTTAATGAAATCAAAAGGATTATTAGGATAAATATGAGTGAGAAAAGAGTTGCAATAATTGGTGGGGGCAACATCGGGCTTTCGATCGCAAATGGTTTAGTTCACTCTAAACTTTATAAGAGGAATGAAATAATACTCACAAGAAGAAATATTGCTCCATTAAGTGAATATGAACAAAATGGCTATATAGTACTAAGTGATAATATCAAAGCAGTATCTAATTCTGAAATAATTATTATTGCTGTACAGCCACAACAAATGAATGATCTTCTTGAAGAAATAAAAGATGTACTGGTTGAAAAAAAACATATAATCATGTCTGTTGTATCGGGCGCAACAATTTCTGCTATTCAAAATGTGATTAACAAAAAAGTGAGCATTGTTCGTGCTATGCCAAATACAGCAATCGCGATACAAGAATCGATGACATGTCTAAGTTCTGATGATAAGGATGCTCTCGAAAGTGCGGAAAAGATTTTTAATACACTTGGTATATCATTAGTGATAAAGGAAGAATTAATGGGTCCCGCAACTGCGTTGTGCGCTTGCGGGATAGCATTTTTCCTTCGAGCTATACGAGCTGCGTCTCAAGGTGGAATTGAAATTGGCTTTCATGCTGAAGAGGCAATATTAATGGCTGCTCAAACCGCGAAAGGAGCAGCTTCTCTACTTCTTGAAAATAAAAATCATCCTGAAAATGAAGTTGATAAAGTAACAACACCAAGAGGTATTACTATAAGTGGATTAAATCAAATGGAACATCATGGCTTTAGTTCCGCAATGATTAAAGGAATAGTTACTTCTGCGGAGAAGGCGGCAAAAATTTATGCAGATAAGACATAATGTAATTTTTTGCTTGACAAAGCATATTTATGCAATTATCTTTGCGCCCAGATTATGAATAACAAAAAAATAAATATCGAAAGCAGAATTCTAATTATGTGTATGTGTATGATGCCCTGTTATTACAGGAAGGAAGCATTGTAACTTTATAAATGAAGTTTCAAAAAGCCCTTCCGCTCACAAGCTCGAAGGGCTTTTTAGTTTTTGTTCTTTTTTTATTATGGCTCTTATCGAGAAAGGTTGAGGGAACAGGCCCAATGAAACCTTAGCAACCGTCCCGTTTTTCGGGAGTCATGGTGCTACTTCCTGCCCGAGTAAAGTTTTTAAAAAAAGGGAAAGATGAGAGAAGATGTTTTGAAAAAAACCTCTTCGTAAATCACTTTTCCGCGAAGAGGTTTTTTTATTTCAAAACAAAGTAAGAAAGGATGCAAAATGAGCAATAAATATCGTTTCGAAACATTACAGCTTCACGCTGGCCAATCGCCGGATAAATCAACTAACTCACGAGCGGTCCCAATTTATCAAACAACATCTTACGTGTTTGATGACGCTCAGCATGCCGCAGATTTATTTGCCCTTCAAAAATTTGGAAATATTTATACCAGAATAATGAACCCGACTACTGATGTATTCGAACAGAGGATCGCGGCACTTGAAGGGGGCGTTGCGGCACTTGCTACTTCATCGGGACAAGCGGCTCAATTATTAGCAATTACAACTATTGCTCAAGCGGGCGAAAATATTGTTTCGACAAGTTTGCTATACGGCGGAACTTACAATCAATTCAAAGTAACATTCCCAAGATTAGGCATTAATGTTAAATTTGTTGATGGTGATGATCCAACCGATTTCGAAAAATTAATTGATGATAAAACCAAAGCGTTGTATATCGAAACAATCGGTAATCCAAAGTTAAATGTTCCTCAAATAGATAAGCTCGCAGAAGTAGCCCATAAGCATAACATCCCACTTATTGTTGATAATACTTTTGGCGCGGCTGGATATTTAGCAAGACCAATAGATCATGGTGCGGATATAGTTGTTGCCTCGGCAACAAAATGGATTGGTGGGCATGGTACATCAATAGGTGGTGTAATAGTAGATTCGGGAAAATTTAATTGGGGCAATGGTAAATTCCCAATTTTCACAGAACCGAGCCCGGGTTATCATGGAATTAAATTCTGGGATATTTTTGGATCGGGTGGACCTTTCGGAAATATTGCATTTATCATTCGTGCAAGAGTTGAAGGACTGCGTGATCTGGGCCCATGCTTAAGCCCATTTAATTCATTTTTATTATTGCAAGGTTTGGAAACTTTATCATTACGAATTGAGAGACATGGACAGAATAGTTTGGCCCTTGCAAAATGGTTGTCAAATCAACCTCAAGTTACATGGGTTAATTATCCCGGCTTAGAAACAAGTCCCTCAAACGCCAACGCGAAAAAATATTTCCGCAATGGTTTATTTGGATCTATAATAACCTTCGGAATTAAAGGCGGAGCGGAAGCTGGAAAGAAATTTATTAGTAATGTAAAACTTGCCAGCTTATTGGCAAATGTGGGTGACGCGAAAACTTTGGTTATTCATCCAAATTCAACTACTCATCAACAGTTGGACGAGAAAGAACAATTGGAAAGTGGAGTCACACCAGATCTAATTCGTGTATCAGTAGGATTAGAACATATTGATGATATAATTGAGGATTTTGATCAAGCATTAAAATTATCTGTCTAAATTGTTTCTTTATAATAACAGTACTACAAAGTTTAGATAAATTGAAAAGAGATTGAAATAAGTTATAAGAATTGGGAGCTGGCCACTCTTGATTTAAAGTTCTTGCAAGGACATATAAACCAAAAACGAAACCAATAGTTGAAAGGAAATATATGTCACAAGTTGAATTAAAAAATAAATTAGGTTCCGCCGTTGAAGCAATTCAGAGCGGTTCAAAAAATAGTGTAGCTACTTTTTCAGCTGACACTCATTTGGTAAAAGGTGTTCTTACAAATGCAAGAATCAGAAATTTCTCATTTAATATTGATGAGCCGCATGAATTAGGAGGTTCTGATTCCGCCCCAAATCCTGTTGAATATGTTTTGGCGTCACTTGGTGCATGTCAAGAAATTTTGTATTCTGCCTATGCCTCTTTTTTAGGTATTGAACTCGAAAATGTTCAAGTGAAAGTAAAGGGAACACTAGATTTAAAAGGATTATTTGGTTTAGATAAAACGATACGCCCCGGTTTTCAAAAAGTGGAGTATGAAACTATAATCACCAGTTCTACCGATGAAAATAAATTATTTGAATTGGCGGCTATCGTAGAAAATCATTGCCCGGTATTGGATATTATTGCTAATAAAACGGAAGTGTCCGGTCAATTAAAAATTGTGAATAAACAAAAAGCAGCGTAAATAAATTATGGAAACTGATTGTTGCGTAAAAGCAAGGACGAGCTTCGTTGAATTCTTCAGCGAAGCTTCTCCGTTAACTTTGGAATGTGGTAGAACTCTTTCAAGAGTTAAAGTTGCGTATCAGACTTATGGTGAATTAAATCCGAATGGTGATAATGCAATTATTATCTGCCATGCCTTAACCGGATTGGCACATGCCGCGGGCATTGTTGATGAAGAAGAAGTCCAAAATTGCATTGGCAATGAATTTCTTGAAAAGTATAATAAAATGAATTTTGGCAAACCCGGATGGTGGGATTCATTAATTGGCCCTGGAAAATTATTTGATACCGACCGGTATTTTATTCTCTGCAGTAATTTTTTAGGAAGCTGTTATGGAACAAGTGGGCCGGCAGAAATAAATCCTCTAACTAACCAAAAATATAATCTCTCATTTCCATTTGTTCATGTACGTGATATGATTCGCGTTCAGAAAAAGTTGGCAGATTATCTCGGTATAAGAAAAATTAAAACAATCAGCGGCGGTTCACTTGGTGGAATGCAGGCACTTGAATGGGCATATATGTATCCAGAGATGGTGGAATCAATAATACCAATTGCAACGTCGTCCGCTCATTCAGCATGGGGTATTTCGTGGAATGAAATTGCTCGTAAAGCTATTATGAATGATCCAATTTGGAACAATGGGAATTATTCTGAACAACCGATAAACGGATTGGCTTTAGCTCGTGAAGCAACTATGATAAGCTTCAGATCGATGCCCTCATTTCAAGAAAAATTTGGAAGGGATCAGATTAATGGAAATGCCCCCTTTGATCTCGATAATCACTATCAAGTTCAAAGTTATTTAACATATCAAGGGAAAAAACTTGTAGAGCGATTCGACGCAAATTCATATTTATATATAACCTGGGCAATGGATTCGCATGATGTCGGTTTCGAAAGAGGCGGGTTGAAAAAAGCACTTTCTCAAATTAAAGCAAAAACTCTCTGCATTGGAATCGATACTGATTTACTATATCCGGCAAAAGAACAGAGTGAAATTGCTGAATCTATTCCCAATGCAAAGTACGCAGAAATTAAATCGAAACATGGGCATGATGCTTTTTTAATTGAGTTTGATCAATTAAATAAAATAATAGGTAAGTTTTTATCCTCCTTATAAATGTTATTTTTTAAGTGGTTTGTGATTATATTAGCACATAAATTTTAAGGGTTATGCGATGGGAAATATTGGGGCAACAGAAATAATAATTATTGTTTTTATATTAATTCTACTTTTTGGTGGTAAAAAAATTCCGGAATTGATGAGAGGAATAGGGGATGGAGTAAAGCAGTTCAAAAAAGGGTTAAAGGGAGAAAAAGAAGAGGAAGAAAACAAGAAATAAATGCTCCTTCCGAATAACAATTCTTAAATTGAAGAATATTTCTCTAATTACTATTTTTGCGTCGCAAATTTAATTAATAATTCCAATAATATATTAGGGAGGGAATTATGAGTTCTGCTCATTCCAAAAAATATGAATTTAAAGCTGAAGTCAAAAAACTACTTGATATTTTAGTACACTCACTATACACAAGCCGTGAAATATTTCTCCGTGAATTGATTTCGAATGCCTCAGATGCATTAGATAAACTTAGATTCGAGTCGAATAAAGGTACCGATATTCAGGACAAAGATTTAGCTCTCGAAATTAAAATTGAATTAGATGAAAAAAATAATATAATAAGAATCATCGATACCGGGGTTGGAATGACTCACGATGATCTCATTGCAAATATTGGTACAATAGCTAAATCGGGCACCGAAGAATTTGTGAAAATGATTGCCGATGCGAAAGCTGACGCGAATAATCTCATTGGAAAATTTGGAGTGGGCTTTTATTCAGTTTTTATGGCTGCCCAGAAAGTTATTATTAAAACTAAATCATTTAAAAAAGAAGAACCTGCTGTTGAGTGGACTTCTGATGGACTAGGCGATTATGAAATTAGTACACCGGATGAAAATATTAAACGCGGGACACAAATCGAGATTCATCTAAAAGAAGACGCAAAAGAATTCTCCCAGAAATATAAAGTTGAAAGCGCGATTAAAAAACATTCCAATTTTATTTCATACCCAATTTTTGTTGAATCTGAAAAAATTAATACTGTAGCGGCTATTTGGCGTGAGCCAAAATCAAATATTAGTAAAGAACAATACGAAGAGTTTTATAAATTTTTAAGTTATGATTCAGAAGCACCAATGGAAACAATACATAAAACTGTTGATGCACCAATTCAATTCAACGTACTGGTATTTATTCCAAAGAAAAGCAACGAATTTTTCTGGATGGATCGAGATAATTACGGGTTAGACCTTTATGTTCGGCGAGTATTAATCCAGCATAAAAACAAAGATCTACTCCCTGAATATTTAAGTTTTGTGAAAGGTGTTGTTGATAGTGAGGATTTACCACTAAACATTTCTCGCGAAACTCTGCAAGAGAATGTTGTATTCTCAAAAATAGCGTCGAGCGTAACCGCAACAATTTTGAATTATTTGCTGGATAAAGCTAAAAATGATGCCGAAGCTTACAATGAGTTTTGGAAACAGCATGGGAGAATATTTAAACTCGGCTACAGTGATTTCGTTAATCATGATAAAATATTGGATTTGCTGAGATTCAATTCTTCTTCATGCAAAGACAAAAATGAACTTGTTTCGCTGGGTGATTACGCTGCCCGTTTCAAGGAAAAGCAAAAAGAGATATTCTATATTACGGGGCAGAGTCGTGAAGCATTTGAGCTCGATCCGCATATTGAAATCTTTAAACGAAAAGGAATTGAAGTTCTTTATCTTACCGATCCTGTTGATGAATTTGTTATAAATTCATTGAGAAAATATAAAGAGTTTGAATTCAAGTCGGTTGATACTGCTGACCTAAAAACTCTAAATGATATTCAAGATGTTGAGGAAAAGAAAAATGATCTCGGTGAACTTAGCGGTGATGAGAAAAAACACTTTTTCAGCCTCCTTTCCAAGATGAAAAGTATTTTAGGTGATAAAGTAGAAGATGTAGCTGAATCAAAACGTTTAGTTGGAAGTCCAGTTTGTTTGGTTTCTAAAGATGAGGGGCTATCAGCTTCTATGCTTAAGATGATGAAACTGGCTAATCAAGGATTTGGCGGTGAGCAGAAAAAATTGATGGAAGTAAATCCCGATCATAAATTAGTTCGAAATATGGTTAAGGTATTTCAAAAAGATTCCAATGATGAGTATATTGAATCTATTACCGCACAATTATTTGACTCTGCTCTACTTCAGGAAGGTTCTCTTGAAGATCCACATCAATTAATTAAACGTATGAATGAATTACTTGAAAAATCAAGCGATTGGTATGTTTCGGTGAAAAACATATCATAAACAAATGTAATTTTCTCAACTTTTAGCCGGTAAGGCAAAATGCTTTACCGGCATTTTTTTAATTAGGATGATTAAATGAAAAAATATATTCTGTTATTGTTACTTATCTTCAGTTCTACAAAAGTTAATGCACAAGTGGATTCAATCAAGTCTTATGAATTAAATCCAGTAACTGTAACTTCTTCAAGGATTGAAACGGCATTGAAAAATTTATCCCCCGCCTCTAAAAATATAGTGATGCAAAACAGTGGGGCATCTTCAAATAATTCCTTAATGAGCACGCTGAGTAGCAAAATACCGGGTATATTTATAACTGAAAAGGGATTCGCTGGTTTTGGAATCAGTAATCCCGCCGGAAGAATATCTATCCGCGGATTGAATGGAATACAGCAGGTATTAGTTATAATTGATGGCAGACCGGAATATGCCGGATTGTTTGGGCATCCGATTTCCGATTTATACACAAATAGTTCAGTTTCATCTGTTGAAATTATCCCCGGATCAGCATCTGTTATTTATGGTGGTAATGCGATGGGTGGAGTAATTAATATTAAAACTAAATATCCTGAACTTGATGGGACCAGTTTTAATATTGGTACAAAATATGGCTCATTTAATACTTTTAACATTCATGGGTCTATAACATATAAAAAGGAAAGATTTTCAGCTCGACTGTTCCTTAATAATGATAACTCCGACAATGAGCGCCAATTCGCAAGTTATAATTCCCGATCAGCAAGCATAAACGCGAACTACAAGTTTAGTGATAATTGGGATTTGTCATTCAATTCTTCATTAGCTAGAATGAAATCACACGATCCGGGAACAGTTACAAATCCATTCTTAAATAATTCTGTTTGGTATGATGTGAGTCGTGCAGGACTTTCATTTAATCTCAAAAATAAATTTGAAAAAGTAGAAGGAAACAGTTTAATCTACTTCAACAGTGGTGTTCATGATGTATTTGATGGATTTCATTCCACTGATCAAATGATTGGAGTAGTTCTAAATCAAGGATATATTCTTAACAATAATACAGTTATTTCATTTGGTGGTGATTTTAAAAATTATGGGGGAACTGCCCGAAATAGAAACCCGATAGTTGATACAACTATCAGCGAAGCGGGTACTT
Organism: Melioribacteraceae bacterium; assembly: GCA_019638015.1. Taxonomy (NCBI): domain Bacteria; kingdom Pseudomonadati; phylum Ignavibacteriota; class Ignavibacteria; order Ignavibacteriales; family Melioribacteraceae; species Melioribacteraceae bacterium. The sequence continues at coordinate 1,812,507 of JAHBUP010000001.1, forward strand.
ATTTAATGGTATCTCAAAAGATAATTAACCAACTAACATTTAGCGGAGCATTGAGGTTGGCGAATCATTCTGTTTATGGTTCTAAGTTACTTCCGCAGGCTAGTGTTAATTACTCATTGAATACAATAACTTTTTTCGCAGGAATCTCGGAAGGGTTTCGAAGTCCTACAATTGCCGAATTATTTATGTTTGCAGCAAATATAAATCTTAAACCTGAATACTCATGGAATTATGAAATAGGATTTAAGGGTAATCCGATTTTAAAGAATTTATTGTTAAACGCATCTGCATATTTAATAGAGGGCAAAGATTTAATAGCAGGAGTGGGAATTCCTCCAAATAGGAAAAACCAAAATATTGGATCAATTAAAAATGTAGGTATTGAGTTATCAGCTAACTATCAGCCGGCAAATAATTTGTTTTTTAATTTCGGGTTTAGCCGCATTGACATGAAAACTAAGATTATCGGAGTGCCCGAATCACAACTATATGCTGAATCAATATTTAACTATAATAAATTTCAAACCACAATTAATATTAAGTCAGTTGGAAATCTTTATAAGCGAATCGCAACCAATTCTCTGCCCGAATTAAAAGAGAACTACGCGCTTTTAAATTTTGATATAACCTATAGTATCTTTAAAGATTTGAGAATATTCATAAAGGGTGATAATCTATTAAATAAAAAATATGAGATATTATCAGGTTACCCAATGCCTGGAAGAACCATTCTGATCGGAGCTAATTTTAGCGGAAATTTTAGCAAGTAGTGAAGAGTTTCGAGCAAAGAGTAATGAGTTAAAAAACATTTAATTGATAATGCATAATTCTCAATTCTTAGTTCTTAGTTCTTAGTTCATAATTCTCAATTCTTAATTCTCTCTCATCCTGTTGATGATTGTTATATTTTGATGATTGCAGACATCTTTCCCCTCTGCGGTAAACATATAATCGATTCTGTTTTGATAGAATTCGGTGATTTTTCCACGAACCATTTTCAATGTACTATTCAAAAATTTATTCTGTTCTGTGAATGATTCGCCGAGAACTGCAAAAGTTGTCGGCAGCCATCGTTCAGGAAATTGTCCGGAAAAAATACCATTTCCCCTAAACTTATCGAGTTCACTTTCGATCAATTTCAAAATTGATTTTTGACTATCCTGCTTATGTATATCTAATCTATTTTCTTTAACCCAATTTATTATTCTTTCTTTATTTGGCACTATCAACGCTACAGTGTACAATGATTGATTATTAAATAGCATCATCTGATCGATGTAAGGGGAGTGTTCTGTAATTGCTTCTTCAATACCTTCTGGGCTATACTTTTCACCGTCGCTGCCAATCAATAAACTTTTAAATCTTCCTAATACATAAAGAAATCCATCATTATCAAGGTAGCCCATATCTCCGGTATAAAGCCAACCATCTTTTATCGATTCCTTTGTAGCACTCTCATTTTTCCAATAGCCAGCCATCACATTTTCACCCTTAACTACAATTTCTCCCTTTTGAAGTAAGGTCAATTCTTTTCCATCGGCATCACAAATTTTAATTTGAAGATTTTCAACAATAAAACCGGATGAACCTAATTTGTGTTTTAATGGCACATTAGCGGAAATAATCGGTGCAGCTTCAGTAAGTCCGTATCCTTGAAACATTGGAATTCCAATTGCATAGAAGAAATGTTGTAATTCAATATCTAATAGAGCGCCACCTCCAATAAAAAATTCTAACCTACCTCCAAAGTTTTCTCTTATTTTCGAAAATAATATTTTGTCATAAAAAGCATATAATGGTTTTAATAGTTTTTTCCTTCCTTTACCTTTATCCCAGCCAATGCCATTATACTCATAAGCAATTTTTAAAGCCTTATTAAACATTTTTTCAACCAATTTCCCTTTTGTGCGAATTCCATTTTCAATATTCTTTCTGAAATTTTTAGCAAGAGCTGGAACACTCAAAAGAAATGTGGGGCGTGTTTCCTTAATATTTATAGGTACATTTTTCAGAGTTTCCATTATTGATTTACCCTGTTGAACAGAAGCCATACTAGCGCCATTACTCATTAAAGTATATACACCTGCAGTATGTGCAAATGCATGATCCCATGGAAGAAGCAATAGCGAGACATAACTTTCCGGTACCTGAAGCAAGCTTGAAGCCTGTTCGACATTTGAGGTATAATTTCGATGAGTTAGTACAATTCCTTTTGGATCGGCTGTTGTTCCCGATGTATAGCAAATATTGGCATAGTCATTTTCTTTTATAGATTGCCATCTGTTGGCGAACTCTGAAGGGGAATTAATTAAAAAATTTTTTCCATCTTCAATAATTTTTTCCACGAAGATTTCATCATCATCATATTTATCTAATTCATCTAATACAATAATTTTTTCAAGATCGGGGAGATCATTTTTCACTATTCTTATTTTTTCCAACTGATTTTTCGAAACAACCACCATTCTGCATCCAGAATGTGCCAACCGGAATTTGAGATCGGTCAACTCATCTATTTTGGTAGAAATTGGAACGTTGATTGCGCCGCAATAAAGGATCCCCAATTCGCTAATTACCCAGTAATTTCTTCCCTCCGATATCAATCCTAACCTGTCGCCAAATTTAATTCCGTATTGCAACAATCCCGCGGCAAATTTTTGCACTAATTTATGAATTTGGCCGTAAGTGGATGCTTCATACTTATCTGTTTTCTTCTCCCACATCATGGGGTTATTTTGAAATTTTGAAACGCTTTCCTCAAATAGTACAGGTATGGTTCTTGGTTTCAATTGATTGCTTCTCCAATGTTTGAATTATGTAATTAAAAATTACGAAGTTTTTTTTGTGAATCTAAATAAATACTTGTCCGTTCAAGAACAAAAAAAGTGTTATTACTGCTGGCTTGTGACTATTAAATTATTTCGTATTTCCTCGATTATGGTATATAGACTAAAAAAGTTGGCAAGACTTTATGAAAATCAAGAATTTTTTAAGAAAAGTCCCAAATTATCCGATGAGTGTTTCTCTAAATTTACTTTTAGTAGGTTGGACGATCATCATCCTTGGAATTTCGATTTGGACTCATAAAAGCATTTATTCTGAGACACTTGTATTAGCACACCGGGAGGCATATAAGGGATACGAAAAGGATGTAATGTTTCGAGAATGGGCAACAAAGCATGGCGGTGTGTATGTTCCAATTACTGAAGAAACACAGCCCAATCCTTATCTTTCTAATATTTCTGAGAGAGATATCACAACCACCACAAATAAAAAGCTTACACTTATGAATCCTGCATATATTACACGTCAGGTTCACGAATTATCATTTGAGAAAATTGGGATTAAGGGGCACATTACAAGTTTGCAGCCAATTCGAAAAGAGAACAAAGCAGATCAGTGGGAAACTAAAGCACTAAATGAATTTGAGAAAGGTGCCGAGGAGTATTCCGGATTTGATTACATCAATGGTGAAAAACATTTTCGTTTTATGGCACCTCTTTTTACTACAAAAGGCTGTTTAAAATGCCACGCTGACCAGGGTTACAAAATCGGGGATATCAGAGGTGGGATTAGTTCTACAGTACCCTGGGAGAATTATAATAAATCTATTATATCTCAATCAACAAAAGTTTTTATAGGTTATGGGATTTTGTGGTTTATTGGATTCATTGGGATTTCGATGGTCAAAAAGAAGTTTATTATATATATAACTCGAAGATATTTGTATGAAGAGGAAATGCAAAAATTAAATGAAGAATTAATGCTCACCAAAAGTGTAATTGAAGATAATTTGCAAGAAAGGAATTCATTTATAGAAGAAATAACATCAGCAAACGAAAAACTGAGCATGATAAATTCTGAAAAGGATAAATTCTTCTCAATTATTGCACACGATTTGAAATCCCCATTTGTAGGACTGATCGGTTTAACCGAAATAGTAGCGAGCGATCCAGAAAGTTTTACAAAGGAGGAACTGTATAGAATGAATGGCGAAATTCATTCCTCTGCTAAAAATTTATTTAAACTCTTGCAAAATCTACTCGAGTGGTCTCAAATGCAAAAGGGCATTGTGGATTTCAATCCTCAAAAACTCAATTTGGCTGAAGTAGTAAAGCTCAATTCAAACCTTCTTGAGTATAATATTAAGCAGAAAGAGATACTTCTCGAATCTAACGTTAACCCAGCTATTTCTGTATTTGCCGATGAGAATATGTTAAATTCAATTCTCAGAAACTTACTCACAAACGCAATTAAGTTTACCGCAAGAAAAGGAAAGGTATTTGTGGGTATAATTAAGCACGAAAATAATATGATAGAGATATTTGTCTCTGATACCGGTATTGGTATGTCATCCGAGATGCGGGAAAAACTTTTTAAAATTGAAGAAAAAGTTGGCAGAAAGGGAACTGATGGTGAGCAAAGTACCGGGTTAGGATTAATGCTCTGCAAAGAATTTGTTGAGAAGCATGGGGGTAAGATTTGGGTTGAAAGTGAAGAGGGAAAAGGAAGTAAATTTATATTTTCACTTCCGACATCATAAAAAAAGCTCAACCTTTTTTGATTGAGCTTTTGCGGAGAGAGCGAGATTCGAACTCGCGGTAGAGTATAATCCCTACGACGGTTTAGCAAACCGTTGGTTTCAGCCACTCACCCATCTCTCCATGCTGAATCTTCTAACATCTTATTTTATGGTTTTCCCGCCTTTGGCGGGACCTCGCCGGAGGCGATGGCAGCCACTCACCCATCTCTCCGTGCTGACTAAGTCATTAAAAAATTGCCCGTGAATATAATCAGTTTTGAAGGAATATAAAAGTATCCTCAAAATTTAAATATGAAAATAGAGTTTGTACGTTAAACGTAAATTGATGCCCGTTTCAGGTAATATTGACTTAACTCTCGAAAGATGATTCCTATATACTTTATTGAATATATTTTCCGCATTTGCGCTTATTGTATGTATCTGTCCCCAAGTATTAAAACTATATTGTCCAAACAAATTAAATATAATATAACCCGCGGTCGGTAATTCAAATTTATCAACTTGTTTTTGAGCAAATGTAAACTCGGTCGAAATTCCAGCACTCCACTCATTTTCTTTTACTATTATCTCAGTAATTCCTTTCAATGGAGGAATTTGAGGAAGAGAAGAAGCATCCTCACGAAATATGCCACGAGTATAGCTTAAAGATGTATTTAAATATAGATTATTATAAAAATTCCAATCGGACTGGAATTCAAAACCATATAAATCAACCATTGCGCTCGACGTTGCATAAATGGGAAGAAATGTGGCGTAATTAATCAATCCGCTATTTCTTGGAATGATATAATTATTCAGCCGGTTCCAAAAAATATTAATATTATAGTAAAGCCGATTAAACTTGTGATAAACAAAAATTTCTGTTCCTAATCCTTCTTCGGCATTTAAATCTGGATTTCCTACCTCATACGAATATGCGGCTAAATGTGGACCTTCAGAATACAACTCTTCAATAGTTGGAATACGTGATGATTTACTAATATTACCTCCAATATGAACAATTTTTGTTAGAGGATATAGCAAAGAGAGGGACAGAGAATAAGTGTTGAAATTTCTTACTCTGATATGTCCAATTTTTGAGTTTGGTTTTTCAGTTGATGGAGTAATTTTATCAAAGTTAATGCGGGCGGCACCTTCAAAAGTTAGTTTGCCTGATTTAAAAGATTCGAAGAGAAATGCAGAAATATTATTTGAGATTGACGGGACAGTAAATACAAATCCTCCGATATCAAAATCACGATTTTCAAAATTTACTCCTAATATGCCATTATCAAAAATCCATAAATTTTCTTGATTCAATTCAACAGATCCCAGCATTGTTTTAATTCTAAATTCCGAACCAATTCTTCCACTCTTTTCAAATTCTTTATGACGGTAATATGAGCTTGCAAAATTTATATTGATTTTATTAAATATTGGAGAATCAATGTTAATCACCGACTTCAGATTAAACTGTTGGCGGTACAAATTTATATCCACTCCAAAAGGATGGGCCCCAACAAACCCTCCCGGTACTCCATAATCCAATTCGAAATTTCTAAATGAACCACCTATGTGCCCAAATGAAGTGAAGAATGATGATCCGACGCTATAATTAAAATTATTTGAGCTGGAGTTTTTAAGTATTCCTTCAGGGGAGTGAAGATCACTTGATTTACGGTGTGAGATTTCAAATTTTGTTGTGAATGGATTAATTGGAATTTCTGCCGATAATGCTCCAAGAAGTCCCTTGTTTGCTGTCTCTGAATAAATACCAGCGGTTCCATAAATTTCATCATGAATTTGAGATGGTATTTCCTCCTTAATTACATTAACGATACCGCCAATTGTAACAGATGATTTTGTTAATACTTTAGGTCCTCGCAAAACTTCAATTCTATTACTTGAGAATGGTTCGATAGTTACAGCATGGTCTGGTGATGTAGAGGATAAATCTGTTGATTTCAACCCATCTTCCGTTAATAGTACTCTGTCGCCGCCGAGCCCACGAATTACAGGACGGGCTGGGGCAGGACCCATAGATCTCAATGCCAAACCGGTTTCATTTTTTAACGTTGCCGCAAGTGTTAAACCCAAATCTTTTTGAAGTTCTCTTCCCTTTAGAACACTGCTCAATTCTTGCAAATCTTCAAAACTAGAAATAGAATATTGATCTGAAATAGTGATTGCTGAGATCTCTATAGTCTTAGGAACAAGATATATGATGAAATTCTGCTTTTCTACTTTTTGAAAATCTAACTCAATTAGTTTTTCTTGATAAGCGATGTGCAATATTTTTATAATAATTTTATTCAACCCAACATCTGTAAACTGAAACTTACCTTCATTGTTTGAAATAGTTTTATAATTTGTACCGATAATTTCAATGCTGGCAAGCTGAACTGGCTTATTGTTCTCTATATCTATTAAAAACCCAGCGATTGATCTATTGTTAAATGAATATAAATTTGTGGCAGCAAGGAAAAGAAAAGCCGCCACAAAGAAAAAGTTCACTTTTTTACATAAAACAGTTAATTCCATTTTTCCCGTATCAATTTATTTGAAGGGGAATCTTACCGGTTCTATAATCTGCGTGCCCCTCATGCTCAATAAAAAATTCAATTAGTGTTTTCCCTTTAATCTTTCCATCAATATGAAATTCAAATTCTCCTTCTTCCCCGGGATGCTGCCAAAACTTTGCAATAGTTTCATTATCAATTTTGCCGTTGAATTTTAAATGCTCACTTTCCGGGGGACTGACTATTTTTTCTTCATCATTATAGAACTTGACAGTAAAATGATCGCTGATTTTACCCGATTCGGCATGAAGTGTATCGGTAGTTACTCCTCGTAAAATCTTAACTACTTGTTTACCTGAGGCATCATAAATTAACATTCCAATTGCTTCAAAATGATCTTCTTCTGGAGCAAGGGGATTATCATCTTTTTGACATCCATTAAACTGCAATACTACTAATGATATAATAAATACTGCTAAAAATTTATTTCTACGTTTAAACATAACTAGCTCCTTTAATAAAAAGATTGAGTAATGGTTGAGGAAAATAGAGTAATGAAAGATGGAATTTGTTATGCTGAGGGGGGAGCTCTTAATGATTTTGAAAAACCAATATATTGAAGTGTAATTTCGGATTCTTTTTCCTGATACTTTTTAATAAAGTAGTCTGATTCCAGTACAATTAAATCATTACTAGTATTAATATAATTAGTGCTGGAAAAACTGTACAATCGGCATACATTACCATCTACGAAGGGGTCATGGTTTTCAGATCTGGAACCGATAGATTCTAAATTTTTACTAAAAGTGGCTGTCTCATGAGTATGTAATACGGTTCCAAAGTTTATAAATAAATATAAACCGAGCAGAAGAAGTGGGCTATATGTTTTTCTAAAAATGCTCATTTGTCTCTAAAACTTACGTTACAAATAAAACCAAATTTTAAGTGGATATCAAATCTTAGATTGATTTTGGAGTAATCATCCCTTAATTTGAATCTGCAAAAGGGCAAAATCAATTAGGGAGCACTAATGAGTAACAACAAACCTTCAGGAGAAGTTTATTTTCCTTCAAAAGAAATTGTAGATAATTCTCACATAAAAAATTGGGATGAATTAAATAATAGAGCGTCAGCAAATAATCTAGAATTTTGGGAAGAACAGGCTAAGGAACTGCATTGGTTTACTCCCTGGGAAAAAATTTTGGATGATAGCAATAAACCATTTTATAAATGGTTTACCGGCGCAAAAACTAATATAGCGTATAACTGTTTAGATGTTCACGTTAAAACCCATAGAAAAAATAAGTTAGCTTTAATTTGGGAGGGAGAAAATGGGGAGAGCAGAACATTTTCTTATTATGCATTACATAGAGAGACTTGCAAGTTCGCGAATATTCTTAAAAGTCTTGGCGTTAAAAAAGGGGATCGGGTTACAATATATATGGGAAGAACCCCCGAAATAATGATTGCCATGTTAGCATGCGCTAGAATTGGTGCAATTCATTCGGTTGTTTACGGCGGATTTTCTGTTGAATCATTAAGTGAAAGAATAGAAGATAGTAATTCAAAAGTATTGATTGTTTCTGATGGAGCATATCAAAGAGGAAAAATTGTACCCTTAAAACAAATTGCAGATGAGGCTTTGCAAAGATGCGGTACAGTTGAACATGTTCTTGTAATTAAAAGAACAGGGCAGGAAATAACTATGGAATTCGGTCGTGATATGTGGTATCACGAATTGATGAACCTACCAATTGCTACTAAAGAGTGCGCTTTAGAACAAATGGATTCGGAAGACCCGCTTTTCATTCTCTACACTTCCGGAACAACCGGAAAACCAAAAGCGATTCTTCATACTCATGGCGGTTATATGGTTGGTACATACACAACTTTAAAATATGTTTTTGATATTAAGGAGGAGGATAGATATTGGTGTGCGGCCGATCCAGGTTGGATAACAGGTCATAGTTATATTGTTTATGCACCGCTGCTAAATGGAGCTACTTCATTTATGTATGAAGGCGCGCCTAATTTCCCATATCCCAATCGTTGGTGGCAAATGATTGAGAAGTATGGAATCACAATCATCTACACAGCTCCTACAGCTATTCGGGGACTGATGCGTTTTGGAGAATCATGGGTGAATAGACATGATTTATCTTCTTTAAGATTACTCGGCTCTGTAGGGGAACCTATTAATCCTGAAGCCTGGAAATGGTACCATCGTGTTGTGGGAAGAGATAGATGCCCAATTATGGATACCTGGTGGCAAACTGAGACAGGAATGTTTATGATAACACCAATGCCCTGCGTTCCATTAAAACCGGGAAGCGGCACGCGTCCATTCCCGGGAATAGAAATGGATATTTTAAATGAAGAGGGGAAATCGGTAAAAAATAATGATGAGGGATTTTTAGTCATTAAAACTCCCTGGCCAGCAATGATAAGAACAATTTGGAATGATGATGAGCGGTTTGTGAATCAATATTGGAGTAAATACCCGGGTGTATATTTAACAGGAGATAGCGCACGTAGAGATGATGATGGCTATATCTGGGTAATAGGGAGAGTCGATGATGTTATTAAAGTATCGGGTTATAGATTGGGTACCGCTGAGATTGAGAGTGCACTTGTAAGTCATGCCGCAGTCGCCGAAGCTGCTGCGATTGGTTTGCCGCATGAGGTTAAAGGTAATGCTATTCATGCTTATGTGATTTTGAAAAAGGGATTTGAAATGAGCACAACTTTGATTGAAGAACTGCGGCAGCATGTTTCTCATGAAGTTGGACCAATTGCAAAACCTGAGCATATTGAAATTGTTGAACAGCTTCCCAAAACAAGATCAGGTAAAATTATGAGGCGTGTTTTAAAAGCGCGCGCTATGGGAGTTGATCCCGGAAATCTTTCTACACTAGAGGAGTAAAAAAATATCATAGTTTTTTTTGTGTAATAACTTATTTTAGTGGTCAAAATTAAAGATAACTTATCGGTGATATTTTGACCACTTCATTTTTACTGCAAATGCAAAATTCCCTAACACGAATTTTCCTGATATTCTTTTTATGCTCAACTGTTTTAGCCCAGCAAAATGGAACGTTGAGAGGATTAGTAACAGATTCCACTTCCTCAGAAGCACTAGCCTTTGGTAATGCTTTTATAAAAGAATTGAATATTGGCGCATCGACCGATACACGCGGATATTTTTTAATTCCTGCAGTTCCGGCAAATCGAAATCTTACATTAATTGTATCTTATATTGGATACAATACAAAACAGATTTCAATAAGATTACAGCCTGGAAAAGTTACTCAGTATGATATTAAGCTTGTTCAGTCATCTGTTCAGCTTCAAACCATTGAAATGATTGGTGAAAAAGTAATAGAGCCGAACGAAACTAAAATAAGTATAGAACGGCTTTCTGCAAAACAACTTGAGCAAGCTCCAAAAGGTGTTGAAACAGACGTGTTTAGAACAATTAAATATTTACCTGGTGTGCAGTCAACCGGTGATGTTTCAGCGAGGTATTATGTTAGAGGGGGAGCAAGTAATCAAAATTTAATTTTGATTGATGGAATCCCAATTTACAATCCCTTTCACGCATTAGGAATGTTTGGCGTTATCGATCCCGACATGGTCAATAATATTGAATTTTACAAAGGTGGTTTTTCATCGGAATTTGGCGGAAGATTATCGTCGGTAATGAAAATTATTTCAAAAGATGGAAACAAGAATAGATTCAGCGGAAAGGCAACTGCAAGTTTTTTGACCGGTAAATTATTGTTAGAAGGTCCAATTCCCAGCGGCTCATTCATACTAACCGGAAGAAAAAGTTATTCTAATCAAATCCTAAAAAAATTCTTGAATGAACAAAGTGTGCCAATTGATTTTAGTGATTTCTCATTCAAAGTTAATTATGCAAACCCCGATTTTATTGAAGGCAGTAAGTTTACTTTAAATGGATTTTCGAGTAATGATAATATTCTTCACTCCGATCCCCGAATCGAAGATTACAATTGGTCGAATAATGTCCTCGGTTTTAAATGGTTCCAGGTTGGTGATAGTCCTTTATTTTATGAATTGGGAGTTTCAGTTAGCCGTTTTGAGGGAAAGATTGACCCAAAGTTAAGTAATGCCAGAGAGACTGAGAATAAGGTTAATGATGTTGGTTTGCAGATGGATTTCACTTATATGTTTGAAAATAAAGATGAAATAGGAATTGGTTTTCACGTTAGACAAATTCAAACCGATTTATTTATTGAGAACGCGAGAAGTATTAAAAGCAACCTTGGTGCATCCGGTGCTAATATTACTTTATATGCTAAATATAAATTAATGCAGTTCGATTTTGTAGGACTGGATATTGGAACACGCCTCAATCTTACTAATCTTTCCAAAAACGCTAATACTTCTTTTGTTGAACCTAGAATGAATCTAAATATTAGATTATTCGATTGGCTCGCTTTGAAAGGAGCCGTTGGGGTTTATCAACAAGAATTAACTACTCTAACAGACGAAAATGAAGTAATAAATATTTTTGAACCTTGGATTATTTCCCCCGATTATTTGACCCCGGCAAAGGCAATTCATTATATAGGTGGTTTAGAATTTACACCTGTAAGTAATTTTCAGTTTACAGTTGAGGGATATTACAAAGATTTGAAAAATCTTCCCTTCTTGAATGAAAAAAAAATAAGCTATTCCGATTTTGATTTTATTTCGGGAACAGGTGAATCTTATGGCTTAGAATTATTTACTCAAATAAATCCAAATCCAATCAATTTTACTGCTTCTTATACTTATGCGCTGGCTTATAAAGTTATTGATGAAAAAAGATACTATCCAAGATATGATGTTAGGCATACTCTAAATCTTGCTCTTGAGTTTAATTTAGGCGCCGGATGGACTACAAATGTAGTTTGGGTATATAACAGCGGATTGCCTTACACAAAACTTCTTGGTTTTTATGATAAACATTATTTCGATAATATTTTTGCTCCATGGGATGAATATGATCCTCGGAGACCTTTCTCAATTCTAGGTACACAAAATTTGGGAAGATTGCCCGATTACCACAGACTTGATTTCACTATCTCAAAACGATTTGTTATTGATCCATTAGCTCTCAACTTCGATTTTAGCATTATTAATATTTATGACCGAAAAAATATTTTTTATTTCAGAAGAGATACTGGTGAGCGGGTAAACATGCTGCCTATTCTTCCAACCGCTACTTTAAAGGTTGAATTATGAAAAAACTTATTCAATTATTTTTGACCCTAACAATATTATTTACTCTTTCGTGCGATGATTCACTAAATCCATACGGTGAGTTAAAAGAAAGATTTGTCCTAAATTGTATTATTAGGGCTGATACCACATTTCAAACAGCTACACTGTCAAAAAGTTATCAGCCGATTGGGATTAACCCTTATGATTATAATGATGATAACGCGATTACAAACGCTAAAATAAGAATTTGGAATAAAGATAAAGTTACATTGTTGAGAGATTCTAGTGTAACCCGGCCAGATGGTGACCAGTATAGCAAGCCCTATCGAGTTTATTACAGCAACAATTTTTCACCTGAGCCAGCATCTTTATTGGAAATTGAGGCAATTTTACCCGATGGCAGAAAACTTACATCAAGCGCCAATGTACCCGCTTCGGTTACAATGTCTAAACTTAATAGTGACGATATAATTGATGGGAAAAAGAGTTTTCTAAAATTTGTTTGGCAGTCGGGGCAGAGAGATCCTGTATTCATTCCAAAATTAATTATTCACTACTTTCGTGATGATCCCGATGGAAGGAAAAAGGGAACTGCTATTGTTCCTCTTAATTATCAAAAATTTGGAAATGAGTATATACCAAATTATCCTAAACCATCCAATGATTATGCCTACTCGGTTGACGCGGAAACTTTAAATAAAGCGATGGAATTAATTTCCGGGAATGATAATAATAAAGCACGTTATATAATATTGAGCTGTATCCTTGAGGTTATTTCACTAGATCCCGATTTAAGTTCATTTTACAATGCCTCATCTCGTGAACGTGATGTATATTCTGTAAAATTAGATGAAACCGATTTCACTAATATTAAGGGCGGATACGGTGTCTTTGGAGTATATACAAGTGCCAAATGGGTTGCGAGGTTTAAACACGCATATATTCGTTCATTCGGTTATACACCGGGATTATCTGATCCAATTTAAGAGAATTATGAAAAGAAAAATTTTATATCCAATTATTGCAATACTTTTTACCTTCACAATTTCTTGTGAGAAAGAAGTTTATACCGGTGTTGAACCGGAAGTTAAAATTGATAAATCGGTAATAGTAATAGAGAGCCAACCGCCCGATTTCCAAATATATTTAAATGGAAGGAATATGGGGGTCAAAACTCCGGATAGTTTAACCAACCTGGCTGCCGGAACTCATAAAATAACTTTGAAAAGAAATCTACTAAAGGATTCAGTTTTTACGATTACAATTGCTGACGATGAAAGAATAAAATTGAGTATCGACTATTTCAAGAATCCCGGAAATTATGGCAAGATTAATTGCTACTCAAGTCCTTCAAACGCTGAACTATTTCTAGACAATGTGAAACAGCAGCAGAAAACTCCTTTATTGTTAACCGGTATGTTTCCCGGAACTTATAAAATTATGATGAGATATCCCCAACATCGTGATGATAGTATATTTGTTCCAGTAAGGGGTGGTGAACTCGCTAGTGCATTTATTGCTCTTGATGATACTTCAAAATGGGTTATTTATAATGCCAAAAATTCAAAACTTGTTACTGATTTCTTTTCCACAATTGCTGTTGATAATAATGGGATTAAATGGATTGGGACAACGGAAAATGGGATAGTCCGTTCAGACGGTAAAAGTTTTGAATTGATAAATACAAATAATAGCGGATTGATAAATAATGTGATTAATGCGTTAGCGGTGGATTCTCAGAATAAATTATGGATTGGTACATCAAACGGTTTAATGGTATATGACGGTTCTATTTGGATTAATTACAACTCTGATATTCCGAGTACAGGAGTAACAGCCATCCATAAAGATATTAAGAACAATATGTGGATTGGTACTTTGGGCGGACTTGTAAAATTTGATGGCACGTCATGGAAAACTTTTACAACATCCAATTCCGGTCTTGCTTCAAATATTGTAACTTGTTTAGAGTCTGATCAAAATGGAAAAATTTGGATTGGATCTTCATTCGCCGGGATTTCAAGTTTTGATGGAACTCAGTGGAAAGCTTATAACATGAATAACATGGGCTTGAATATTAATGTCGGGAATGGAATTAAAAGTCTGATGGTGGATAAAGATGGAAAAGTTTGGGCCGGGCATGTTGAGGATTTGAAAAATGGTGATGTGGGTGGGTTGACTCAATTTGATGGAAATAAATGGTCCGTGGTTAACCTTAGAGGATATCTCACTAATCAAATAAACTCAATGAAAGTTGATAAAAATAACATCAAATGGATTTGCGGTAAAAATGGGATTGCTCTGTTTGATCAACTTAACAATATTGTCGTAATGAATAATATCTATACTCGATTACCTGTGAATTATGTTACATCTGTAACAATAGACCTTAGCGATAATTTATGGATTACTACTTTCGGTGGCGGGTTCGTTAAAGTAAAAAAAGGGAATTACGGATTAAATTGAAAATTTACAATGATGATCTAGAATGCTTTAATTTCAGTCAGAGTGAAATTTGACACGTTGTAATTTCGGGGTTTTTAGAAACTTCTAATACTGGCTTTTATAATCCAATAATATTATGAATTGGAAATAATGTACTACTCGAATTCTTACTTTTGCATTCGATCCATTCACATATATGAAGAACTTCATAAAAATATTTTTGGGTTCGTTATTAATAATTTCCCTCTATTCTTGTGAGAAGGACGTCTTTATTGAATATGAGGAAGAAGTTGTTATTGATAGAGGGAGAGGATTTATTGACAGCAATCCTCAAGGTGCCTCTATTTTTCTTGGTGGGAAAAATACAGGATATTTAACACCCTCAACTTTGTATTGGGTTAAGGAGGGTGCTCAGAGTATAACCTTGAAGAAAGAAAAATATATAGATACTACTTTCACTGTTTACTTTAGTGAAATTTATCCCCCTAAGATTTATATCGATTTTTTATTGAATTCAAAAAATTATGGTAAAATTTATTGCACCTCTCCTCCAATAAGTGCAGAAGTAATTCTGGATGATTCATTAACAAATAAAAAAACTCCTGCACTTTTATCTCAACTTACCCCAGGAATTCATAAAGTTAAATTGAAATATGCTGGACACAGAGATGATAGTACAAATGTATTAGTCCAGAGCAGTCAAATTTCTAACGTAAATCTAACTTTAGAAGATACCACTAAATGGGTGAGTTATTTGACTACTAATTCTGATATTAGCAGTAATTATTTGAAAAATATTACCGCTGGTAAAAAGGGAGAAATATGGATTGGTTCCAGCATTTCACTTCAGATGTTTGATGGTAAAAAATGGAATACCTATACTCCCTCAAATTCAATACTCAAAAGTGGTGTTATAAATGTTTTGAAAATGGATGAGCAAGATAGATTATGGATAGGTACCGAACTTGGTTTATATACTTATAAAGATAATAGTTTTATAGATTATTCTAATTTATTACCGGCTGAAGGTGTTACAGCAATAAAAATAAATAAAGATGTTATATGGATAGGAACCAGAAAAGGATTGCTTAAAATATCTAGTTCTGGGAATCAAATATTTACTACTAATAATTCCGGTCTCAAAGATGATTATATAACCGCCATTGAAGTGGATGATTTGGGAAAAATTTGGATTGGAGGTTTATTTAATGGCATCTCAATTTATGATGGAACGAACTGGGAATATTTTAACAGTTCCAACATTACAGTTAGATATTTGCCTAATTATGTTCAAACAATATTTAAAACTTTTGGTGGGAAGATGCTTGTTGCTCTTACCGATGCGGAGCGTAATACAGGATATCTTTTGAGATATGATGAGGGGAAGTGGATCGATTTAAGACCATACGTGCAAAGTAGAGTGTATGAGATATCGAGTAACGGGAATGAAATTATTTTTGCTACTCAAGGCGGGTTATTTATTTATAAAAATGATTACTACTATAAATATCAATTTGGAAATACTAAAGTGAATTTAATCAAATCTCTCTCCACCACCTTTGATACTGAAGGAAATATTTGGGTCGGCACTTTTGATAATGGAATTGCGAAATTTAAAAAGGGAAACTTTTGATGAAGTTAGAACTAAGAGTTCAGAACGAAGAAACTGGTACAGATATTTTACATCCTTGATTATTGTATCTTCTCCTCATTTTTGAATTTTTCAACTTTGGATACATACCGCCAAAACTTAAATAGTGTGTAACCAACTGTAATAGTAAAAGCAAAAACTATAATTAGACTAATACTTAATAGAATAATCTCAAATCCCAATGTGATATTATATTGAAGAATCAATGTTCTAACTATATAATAATCTACAATAAGCCAGCAAAATACAATCAGAGCTAATATCGCCGAGATGGTAATATTATTTTTTATTCTTTTTGTGAATCCATCAATATTATTTTGATGCATACCAATCCTCGCAATTAATTTCTAATTCCTCTCATCCTGAGTAGATTAGCCCAGTACTTTATAAATTGAATCCAGGACGGTACCATCGACCCATTTGACAATTGCAACAACACTTTTCTTATCAAGAATTGGTTTCATTGGTACCCCGCCACAAATTTCATAAACTTCTTGTTGTATCTCCTTTAAAGTTCTAATAGGAAGCGAGGAATTATTAACGGCAGAGATTAAATCTTTTCTTCTTGGATTAATAGCGATTCCTCTTTCTGTAATCACTACATCGATCAGTTCTCCCGGTCCGCATAAAGTTGTAACATTATCTACAATAACAGGTATGCGGTCACGAAAAGAGGGAATAGCAAGAATTGTACATTTTGAGAATAAACAATTTTGCCAGCCGCCAATTCCATGCAGCAAATAACCATCTGAATGAGTTACCACATTAGCGTTAAAATTTAGATCAACCTCGGTGGCTCCCAATATTGCCGCATCAATTATTGAAGCGAAATTACCTTTACCATGATAATTATAACTCGTAAATGGTGAAGTCATTACATGATTGGGATTATCCCTCATTGATCGAACTCCATCGAGATCAAATGTCTGTCCATCAAGAATATAATTTGTTAATCCTTCTTCTAACAATTCCACTAAATATTTACTTGATCCTCCACGAACAAAACTTGCTTTTACATTTTTCGCCTTCATTTTTTCTTTAATGAAGGGAATGAAAGCCAACGAAGTACCGCCGGCTCCGGCTTGAAAAGAAAAGCCATCTTTTATTATCCCGACCGCTTCCATAAACTCGGCAATATATTCGGCAATTAAAATTCTGTCGGGACTTTTAGTAATCTCGGTAGTTCCACTCACAATTTTTGAGGAATCTCCGAGTGAATCAACTTGAACAACATAATCAACATTATTCCCCTGTATTTGCCACGGTACACAAGGAAAGGGAACAAGATTATCGGTAACAACAATTACTTTATCTGCATATTCTGAATCGGCTAACGCGAATCCTAAGCCACCACAAGCCGATTTACCATTCACACCATTTGCATTTCCAAAATGGTCGGAACTCGGCGCGGCAATCACAGCTATATCAATATGAACATCGCCATCCTGTATTGCTTGATATCTACCGCCATGAGAACGAAGCACACCCACACCTTTCATTTTACCCAAGCTCGTAAATTTCCCGAGAGGTCCATTCATACTTCCTTCGATGTGATGAATTGTACCATCCTCTAAATATTTTATTAAATGGGAATGGCAGGGGAAAGAGGCACTCGGGAACCACCTGATATTTTTAATCCCCATTCCTTTTATAATATCAAACAACAAGTTGGTAACTATATCTCCGTTCCGTAAATGATGATGTGTAGAGATTGTCATCCCATCCTTTATGCCAGCTTTAATTAAAGCATCCTTTAGCGATTTAACTAATTTATTACCACCGGGATCGAAATTTGTGCATGAACTGATTTTGGCAGAAGCTGTTTTCCCTTTAGGAATATAATTACCAACTCCTTTAAATGGTGTAAGCTTTTGTCCATTTACTTGTAACGGTACTAACCTGTTCGCGGTATTTTTAATAAATTTCATATAACTCTACCATTTTATTTTTCTTGACGAATACAATACTGATAGTCGTCACTAAAGAATTTCGTGAATCTTAAATTACTTCTTATTACTCAATTCCAGGATGCGCAATGCTCTTTTTACAACGGGTGCGTCAATCATTTTATTTCCAAGCGCTACAACACCAAGTCCTTGTTTATTCGCTGTCTCAAAAGCATCTACTATTTTTAGTGCTTTTTCAATTTCACTTTGGGTGGATGCAAAAACTTCATGCACAACATTGATTTGCCGGGGATGAATACATCCCTTACCCTCAAAACCAATTGATTTTGCCTGCAATGTATTTAAGCGCAAGGCGTCAAGATTTTCAAAATCTGAAAAAACAGAATCGATTGCCTGCACACCAGCGGCTTTGGCCGCGTTTATGACCTGGCATCTTGCGAACAAACTTTCGATTCCCTCATTCGTTCTTTCAACACCGATATCGGCTGTGTAATCTTCGAGACCGATTGTTAGAGCGCAAATATTATGTGACGCGGATGCAATCTCATAAGCATTTATAATTCCAAGCGCGCTTTCAATAATCGGCATTAAATAGATAGGGTATTTAATTTTATAAGCATCTCTAATTTTCTGAATTTCTTCATCAACAATTTTTACTGTTTCGGCTGATTCAACTTTTGGAATTAGTATAACATTAACATGGTGCGGCACCACAAATCGCAAATCAATCAAACCCATTGGCAATTGATTAATACGTACCATTCGTTCCGCTTTATAGAAGTTTACTGACCGAAGAGCGTTACGCACTAAATACCTTGCGTTTTCTTTTTCGGAAGGGTGAACACTATCTTCCAAATCGAGTATCATCCCATCGGGTTTATGAAGTCCGGCATTCGGATAAAACTTTGGCTCGTTTCCCGGTAAATATAAACGGCTTCTCCTTAATCTATCCTTAGTGGTAGATTGTTTATTTGATTTGCTAAAAGGAAGCAGAAATTCTCGCGTATCTTGACTCATCAATTTTTTATACGCGGATTCAAATCTGGCCGCAATAGTGAAGGGAAGCGCTCCATAATCTTCAATAAATATTTCAGCATTCTCAATTCCAAAATGATCACACATCTCCAGTAAAAGATCATTTATCGTTTCGCCATACATAACATTTACTTTGCTAATTATCGATGATTTTAGTCCGCCTCTTTTTTTTAATTCCATCTGAATAAAACAATCTGAACGGACTTTATCACCCCGTTTACCTGCGCTGGCAATTTTAGAAATACTATTCATTTTTTTTCTCATTACTATTAATGCAACTTAATATTATCTGGTACTATTATTCAATTGTGTCTAATATAACTTGAACAATAAAGAATAGAATTATGATCTTCATGACTTTATAAAACCAGCTTGCTCATAAAACTTTTTGTGTCAAACTTCTCACAATTAAATACCATTTCTTTAACTTCTCTTTGTTTTTCCGGATGCAATAAATCGCCAGAAAGAGAATTAAATTTATCTTCGAGATCAATCATACTCATTGGTTCGCGGGGATTTCCTTTGGGGTATTCCAAATACTCTGTGAATTCCTTTCCGTCAACTGTTTTAATTACAACTTTCGAGGGTTGTTTCTGAGGAAACATCTTTTCAAATTCGATAGAAGCTTCCCCTTTAATCTTTTGAATTACCTCGCGTATTTTTGGGTCATTAATTTTTTCTTGATCAAATGAATTGGTTGTGACCTTTCGATCTACTATAGCGGCGGCAATACAGTAGGGAAGAGAATGATCGGCAGTTTCTCGCGATTCCGGCTTATATTTTTGTGAGTCAAAAAGTATGTCGCATGCACGGGCAATTGTTGTAACTGTTACAGAATCTATCTGATCATATTTTATATCATTATTTATTATCGTTTTTAATGTAGCTGAAATATGGGTGTGAGTGAGGGCTTCAGTCGGAAATGCTTTCATGCTACAATCAAGAATTTTCCAATCTTTCCCCAAGTTTCCAATTAACGCTTCTAAATCCCAGCTCCACTCGGTTTCTGATTCACGCCCTTTAAAAACAATAGGAGAAATTTCTTCTTTTTTAGAATCCCACCCTCCGAAGCAATCCATAAAACCTTCTTTACCTTCAAAAACTTTTTCTGTACCAGTAAATCCTTTTAGTGCCATTAAAGCGGCCATTACTCCGCTTTGAACAGCCATAGGGTCAACTGTATTTTTCATCATTGTTAATTTCCCGGCGGTAGGGCAGCCGATTGTATGATTATGCGAACCGCTGATTCCAATTGCATTAACCATCTGGTCAACATTTAATCCTAATAACTTGCCAGCCACAATTGGTGATACAAATTGTGTTAAAGTTGCATGATGCCATTTACGTTCTCTAATTCCAGGTTTGGCAAATTCGCATAACCTTTGTTCGAATTCATATGCAAGAACTATTGATGTAATTACTTCTTTCATCGATAAATTTTTTAATTCTCCTATGGCAAGCGGGGCAGGTATAATATCTGATGGATGCGAAGGATCATCTTTCCAATATATATCATTGAAATCGAGTGAACGAATCATTTGTGAATTAACGAATGCCGCATTCACAGCCGGAATTCTATCACCGAATGCTATTACTGTTGCCTCTTCTTTACCCCCTAAATCATTATAAATATCACGAATAATATTTACATCCTTTGTTTTATAAGCACCAAACGCGCAGCCTATCGAATCATATAAAAATCTTTTTGCTGCATTGATTACATTTTCAGGCAGATCTTCATATTTCAAATTAATTGCAAATTCTGAAATAATCCTTGAAATGGATTTCTCCATAATTCTATTCCTTATTATTGTTAGTAAAATAAGATTGAATAGAATTAATTCTAAATATTTTGCCAGTTGGTTTCGAAAATTTTGGGGAAGTTGAGAAATGGGAAGTAGTTTTTTGATATGTATGTTTTATTTATTGGCATTATAAATTTATTAGATTAGTATCAAATGAAAAATATTTGATAAAAATTAAGAAAGCAAGAAAAAGAATCTATTATAATCATAACTATACTAAAAACTTATTCTTAGTTCTTCACTCTAGGTTCTTCTTCACCCATTCTTCCAACCCACCATTCACGATTAATTCTTGAGCGGCCACTCCAACGGGATCAAAAGTATATATTTTATCATTTACCAAAATTTTAGAGTTTTGAAAATTGATTTCGGCGATGTAAGAAGTTTTTACTGTTAACTTTTTCGAACCAAACTCATTTTTAAGATCATTAACTAAACCCGGACATTCTATTATTAGAAATCCATTGTTGAGCGCGTTACGCTTATAAGTTTCATTAAACGAGCCGGCAATTACCAAAGAAATACCTTTATACTTTAAAGCGGTAGCCGCCTGTTCGCGTGAACTTCCGGTTCCAAAATTATAACCACCAACAAGAATATCACCTTTATTTACGATATTCGAAAATTCCGGATCATAATTCTCCATCACTACTTCTGCTTGCTGCTCGGGAGTCATATCATCGTTGTATGTGTATTTACCGGGATAGATTCCATCTGTATTAAGATTATCTTGATTGCAAAAAATCAGCTCCCCCGAAATTATTGAGTGGAATCCATCGATAATTTTTACCGCTACCTGGTTGTTTACCGGTTTTTGATTTGTTATTAAATCCCATTTAATTTTTAAATTATGATTTAGAGAATCATAAGTAATAAAACCTGCTAAAGCAGATGATGCTACTACAGCCGGAGAAGCAAGATAAGCTTGTGCATTTGGGGAACCCATTCTCCCTTTAAAATTTCTATTCGTGGCTGAAATTCCCACTTCGCCATCTTCCAATAATCCGGTTCCCAGACCAATACAGGGTCCACATCCGGGGGGAAGAGGAATTCCGCCCGCATCGATTATAGCTTTCCAATCACCTCTCTTTTCAGCTTCAGCTTGAATTTCGCTCGAAGCCGCGGCAATATAGAAACTAACTCCCTCAGCAATTTTGTTGCCTCGTAAAATTTTTGCGGCTTCGGAAATGTCATCCACTCGAGAATTAACACATGAAACGAGATATGCTTTATTAATTTTTATTTTCTTCTTCGCGGCTTCCGTAACCGGGGACATCACTTTTACTGTATTCGGTCCAGAGATATGCGGCTCAATAGTCGCTAAATCCAATACAATCTTTTTAGTATAAAATGCATCAGGGTCTGCAGTAAAAGAATTTTTATGTTTTATTAAATGCTCAATTCTATTTTTATTCATTCGGGGATGAATACCGTTTCCATCAATATCTGAAGCTACTCCTTCTAAACCCCTTTCTGCTACAAATTTTGATCTAGCGTTAAGCCAATTAATTGTAACTTCATCGATAGGGAATACACCGGCAAGCGCTCCCCATTCTGTAGTCATGTTGGCTATGGATAATCTCTCATCAATACTTAAATATTTGATCCCATCACCGGTAAATTCAATTGCGTGATTCAATACTTCATCTTTATTAAATAATCCGCAAAGCACAATAATTACATCTTTTCCTGTAACTCCTAAATTTAATTCACCGGTCAGCTCAACCGAAGCAATTGGAGGTACCTGCCACCATGTTCTACCTGTGGCCCATATTGCGGCTGCGTCGGTACGGACGATCGGAGTTCCCAAACATCCAATTCCACCATACATATTTGAATGACTATCTGAAGCCACTACCATAGTTGCCGGCCATGCGTAACCTTCCTCAATCATAATTTGATGACCAATTCCTCTCCCGGCGGGATAGAAATCGGCACCCATTGTTTTTGCGAAATCTTCAATCTTCTTGTATTTCGCTAAATTTTTTACATCTTTATTCTGTATATCATGATCCAGAGTGTTTACTACCTGTCGTGGGTCGGCAAGTTTAATAGCGCCTATACTTGTAAATTTTGGAATTACTGCACCTGTATTGTCATGAGTCATAATATAAGCTGGACGAATAGAAATGTAATCACCGGATTTGACGATATAATCGTTGGGTAATCCGACGGCAAATTTTTGGGCAATTTTTTCAATAAATGTTTGGGGCATTTTTATCTCCGGGAATTTCTAGCGAGAAGTAAGAGGTAAGAAGCTAGAAGTTTTCAAATTTTGTTATCAATTTTCTTCATTAATGATGTAATCATTGCAAATACGCTATTCATGAGTTGATCGATTTCCTTAATATCCTCTTTATCACAATAATTTAATTTTATTGAAATCTCAATTTGAGTATCAATTTCTACAAGTGATGACCTTGCAATTTCTAAAAATCTAAATTTTTCATTCGTAGATATTCTGGACAAACCTTCTGCTATATTTGAAGTTACAGAAACTGATGCTCGTTTCAATTGACTACTTAAACCAAACAGTTCTTCTTTTGGGAACATTTTAGTTAAAGAATATATTTTAACAACCATCTCTAAACTGAATTTCCATACATCTAATTTTTTATGACTCAGATTAAGCATCCCCTCTTGCCTCTTGCCTTTAACCTTTCACGCTTTGAATGGCTCAAACGAAACAAAATCGGCATGATGAACAATTATAGATTCGACAGTTCTTTTACCTAGATCCCCTTCTTTAGAATGTGTAGCTATTATATGTTGGATTTCATATGGTAAATCGAATCTTGCCGCAATAGCCTGACCGCTGAAAGGGTGCCTTACCAATTCACCGGCTTTACTTGTTACAATTTTTCCATCCACTTTATCATATTCAATTAATTTACCCACATCTATTAAAATAGCGCCGGCAATTAAGTAATCCATATTTATTTTAATCTCATCGCCAAAATTATTTTTCATGATATTCGCCATCTCAACAGCTAATTGAACGCAAGTTCTTTTATGATTCATAAATGAAACTTTACAATTTTTAATGAGAAGAGAGAAGGGGATTGTGTCTAAATCATCAACCGAAAGAACTGAATTCTCAATTGCGTATATCCAGCAGTTTAAAACTTTTTCACGAATTATCGGATCAGAAATCAATTCTATTTCTGGCCAAATATTCTTCACTTGCTCTGAAATCATACTATACCTTTAATTATTTTATTTCAGTTCATTTTTATTACTTGAGCTTAATACTTGATAAGCTTGATAAATTAGTACTATAGCAAGAATGAAAAGTAAAATTGAAATTACAACTAACACAAAATTCTGCTTCAAGATATTACCATAAGTTAAAGTTGCTAATGCGGTTAATGTAACTAAAAACATAAATATCATCGGTATGAGAGTGAATAAATAATTTAAGCCAAGTTTAGCCACCCATACAGTTAATGCCAATAATGCAATTGCCGCGAGTAGTTGATTTGCGCTTCCGAATACCGGCCAAATTGCCATAGATTGACCGCTAAGTGTTAATACCGCTCCAAATAGAACAGTTATTGCTGTTGCAACATATCGATTTGATGATAAAATATTTTTATTTGCTTTATCCTCACTCTCAAAAAATTCCTGGAAGGAATATCTTGCTAGCCGTGTGGCAGTATCAAGTGAAGTAAGTGCAAAAGCTGAGACAGCCAATGCCGCAAAACTTGTCCCAACTTCTACCGAAATGTTTAAATAAGGAATATTGTGCATAAAATTAGCAACACCGGTAGCAAATGCAGTAACCGGACCTTTTGTTGTGAGTAGTTCGAGGAAATGCTCTTGATCTAAAGAAGCAACTGAAAGCAGGGAAAGCACAGCGAGTAATCCTTCTATAAGCATACCTCCATAGCCAATAATCCTTGCGTCACTCTCTTTATTAAGTTGTTTTGCCGTTGTACCACTTCCAACAATTGAGTGAAAGCCGCTTATAGCTCCGCAAGCTACAGTTACAAATAATACAGGGAATAAATACCCTAATTTTTCAATGTGAAAATTTGTAAAAGATGCAAGATGTACTTCAGGCATTGTAAAGAATAGCCCTACAATACCGCCAAGCATTATTGCGTATAAAAAATAGGAATTCAAATAATCACGGGGTTGAAGCAGAATCCACACCGGAGTGACCGACGCGACAAAAATATATGCGAGCAAAATCCAGATCCATAATTCCTTACTTAATGAAAATGGAAATAAATGCCCGGCGTAAATAGCTAAAAAGAGAAGCGCAACGCCGATAATTGAAGAAATCCATAATGAAATTTTTAAGCGGTAGACTGTCAATCCGAATCCAACCGCCAGAATGATAAATAATAATGATGAAGTCCCCGCGCTAGGTATAGCGTAAAATGTATCTGAAACTATAACCGTGAAGACAGCAATTACTAAAATGAGAGTTGCCCAGGTAAAAATTAAAAATAATTTTTTCCCACTAAGTCCAATATAGTTTTCTATAATCTGACCTATAGATTTCCCACGGTGACGTATTGATGCAACAATTGATAAGTAATCGTGAACCCCGCCAATAAATATTGATCCTACTAAAACCCACAAATAAACAGGAATCCACCCGAAACTTGCAGCGATAATGGGTCCAACAATAGGACCAGCTCCTGCTATAGAAGCAAAATGGTGCCCTAACAAAACTGGGGATTTTGCCGGAACATAATCAACTCCATCATTCATTTTATGTGACGGTGTTTCATTCTCATCATCAATTTTCAATTTGGTTGAGATGAACATCCCATAATACTTGTATGCAGTAATAAAAAGCATTAGCGCAAAAACAGCTAAAGCAACTCCACTCATTCTATACCTATCGAGTTAATTAGGAAAAATATAAACGACTAATTCAATCTAGCAATTATTGCATCGGTCATTTGCTGAGTAGTGCATGCACCTTTCTCGAAAACATCAGCGCCTCCTCGCAATTTCATCATATCGTAACTTCTAATTTTTCCCTCCTCAATTACCGAGGTAATTGCTTTTCTAATTTTAAGCGCAATTTCGTATTCTCCAATATGCTCAAGCATCATTACTGCACTCATAAACATTGCGATTGGGTTAACAATTGAAGGATTTAATTTTTCATATTTTGGAGCGCTGCCATGTGTCGGTTCAAATACAGCATATTCATCTCCAAGATTTGCACTGCACGCAAATCCCAATCCTCCAATCAATCCGGCAAATCCATCACTAATAATATCTCCGAACATATTCTCGGCAACAATCACTCCATAATCTTCTGGATTTTTAGTAAGCCACATCATTTGTGCATCAATATTCGTATCCCACAATGAAATATGTGGATATTCTTTAGCGATTTGTTTTGC
Source organism: Melioribacteraceae bacterium (assembly GCA_019638015.1). Classification (NCBI taxonomy): domain Bacteria; kingdom Pseudomonadati; phylum Ignavibacteriota; class Ignavibacteria; order Ignavibacteriales; family Melioribacteraceae; species Melioribacteraceae bacterium. The sequence continues at coordinate 1,838,989 of JAHBUP010000001.1, forward strand.
AATTTTAAACATCATACCGGAAGTTTCTCTCAACACATTTGGTTTCTCGCATAAAGTTAGATTTTTATAGCCAAATTTATTTGCATACTCAAAAGCGGCACGAATTATTCTCTCACTTGCTTTTTTAGTGACGATTCTAGTAGAAATTGCCATCTCTTCACTTGGAACATTAGCGAATGATTTCATTTTTGAATGTGTTTCAAAAGCATCACGAACATTTTTAGGAGGATTCGTCCATTCTACACCCGCATACAATCCTTCAGTATTCTGCCTAAAAATTACAGCATTTACTTCCGGTTCCTCAATTAAATTACCGCCTCCTTTTCTAATAAAATTGAGTGGATTGCCTTTAAATGAAATGCAAGGACGAATACATATGTCGAGATTAAATATTTGTCGTAAACTAACAATAGGTGAAAAATAAACAAATCCTTTTCCTCTTAATTCGGGCTCAAGTTCTTGATCAGCGGCATCTTTAGGTTTTGATGTAATTGCTCCAAATAATGCAATCTTATGCTCCGAAATTAAATCGACAGTTCTTTGCGGCAGCGCGTTACCTTCTTTGCACCAAAAGTCCCAGCCAATATCGCCATAAATGTAATTAGCCTTAAAGCCAGCGGCATCAAGTAATCTTATTGATTCCGGCAATACTACTTTTCCAATACCGTCACCCGGTAATGCAACTATAGTTCTCATTTGTCATCCTTATTATTAGAAAGTTGTATGTGAAACTTAGAGGTTCAAACTTAAATTGGCAACAAATCAAATCAGAAATTATAATCGATTTGAAAACTTAATCGGTTATCCAAATCACCGGGGAACTGAGAATTGCCACTCCCAAATTCTTTGTTATTTGGTTTTTTTAATTCAGAGTACTTTACTGAAAAGGAAATTCCAAAGACTGTTTTGTAACCAAAATAAATGTACCATCTTATTCCTTCTCCGTATAATGGTGGATTGGAAAGAACGCCCGCTAAATCATTTTCAAATTGATATACTCTTGTATTATAGGAATCGGTTTTAAAAAAAATTATTCGCGCATTTAAATCTAAGTTTTTAACGGGGATCAGCTTAATATCCTGATAGATTAAAAATCCGGTTTCTCTCTTATTCGTTTCAATTGTTGTTACAAATTCACCTCGAGTTCTTAGTTGAAATGATTTTTCTGACTTGAATAATATTTCACCTCGCAGACTCTCATATTTCTTTGTACTAACAGTATAGATATACACTATTGGTTTAATATCCTCTTTAATCTCATTTTTATACCTTAGCCTAAGTTCAATTGAACGGGAGGGTTTATATGTATAGTGCAATAGGAAATCATTTCCCTTTGTGCTGAAATTGTATTTGCTATCAGCTACAGGAAATTTATATTGATCATAATAAAAATCAAATGTCCCAACTGATGAATGATAACGGAAACCGGAATAGAATCCAATTTCATTACTAGTATTGTCGGCTTCACCAAAACCAGAGGATCGAAAACTTTTATACTCGGTTGCATAATTTCTAATGGAAAACATTAGCTTAAAATTTTTTGAAGCTGCAAACTCAAAATTATTTATTGATGCAACGGATGAATTGGCAAGACTGGTTTCGCCTGTAAAACTAAAAGTTCCATAATTCGTATTATAGCACCATGAGAAAATTGGAAAACTTTTTTGTGGGTGCGATTGTGTCTTAGGATTTTGATATGGAAGGTTGAAATTGGTTTTGTAAAATAAAAAACCAATTGAGCCCCAATCATCAAATTCATACTCTGTTGCTATTCCAAATATTGTTTCTTTAACCATATCTTTTTTACTTAATTCTGAATTAGTGCGATGCATGCCATCTAATGGAAAGGAGGTTATCTGATTTGAAAAGGTATCAATATTTGCGTCAAGATATTTAAATGAAAAGAAAGATGTGAATGAGAAATTGCATAATTTTATTGTACCCGCGATTCCTCTCATAAATAAATTTTCTTCAGCACTTAAAAATGTTTTTACTCTTTGAGCTTTTCTAGGCAAAACATTTACGGCTTCGCTTCCTTTTGAAACTCCATATCTATTCCATATCGCCAGCCCTTGACCAAATTCAGTTATATAATCCCCAATCACAAAAGTATAAGTATTATCTGTACCCTTCATCGATAGGTTAAATAAAGCTAGATCAGTGAGAGAACTTTCTCCGGCATCTTTCTCAGTTAGTAGCCCTAATCTCAAATTATTTCCCTTATTAATGATCAAACGGTTAATAACTTTTAATTTACTTCCTGAGTAGGCGCCATTTCGGAATCCTCTTTCTGTTTGCATATCTTGTTGTATTCTTGTTCTGAGGGATAATTTAATGTTAGAGAAATATTTCCCAATAGAACTAAAAGGGGATGACTCATTATATTTACCGAGTTGAAAAAAGGGTAATATCTTAATAATTAATTCGTTACTCACCCCAGCAATATTTACTAATTGTGATGATTCATATATTCCGCCAAGCAAGTTTCTGTGGCGGATGATAGCTGTTGCTTCTTGTCGTGTTAAAAAAGGAATTGCGAGAAGTTCATTTATAGATGCCTCATTTAATCTTATCGGGTTCTGAATCAAGTATTCAAGTTGATCATAATAATCATTTATCTCATTATCCATAATCAATTCTTCTAAAAAATTGTCGAAGAGATTATAAATATTGGTAGTGTCGCTCTGACCGATCAAATCGATCTGCAGAAATATTATTAAGATGACTGCGGTTAAAAATTTGCTAATCATTTTGAAAGCGAATTAAGATGGCAAATTGGTGACTATTTCCAAGATCGGCATTGTTCGTGCGTGCGTAATCAAAATGAAAATAATTATAGTGTATACCAATACCCAATGAGAATGTATTTGGTTCATTAGAAGTACCAATACGAAGAGAAAAATATTCAATTGGGGTGTATTCTGTTCCAAAGCGCAGTGAAGGTTTAAATCTAGTTTCTTTTTCTATACCTAGGGTAAATAGCAGTTCTTCTACTAGTTGTAAGTGAAAACCCGCACTAATTATTGTAGGTAGCATGTCGGATTCATTTCCGATCGAAGACTGAGCCAAATTTTGTAACGAAGCACCAAATCCAATCTCATTACTAATACTTAGAATCGCACCAGCATTTAAAATAAACGCAGAACTATTTCCATAATTCTTAATAGAGATATTCTTATATAAAAGAGAACCGCCAGCCGAAAAAATGTTGCTGATTTTTTTTGCGTATCCAATTATAATACTAGTTTCTCTGTATAGTTCAAATCCATAAGTCGAAAAACCGGCACCCAATGAACCGAACTTAGTTGGCTCGCAATAAACTCCATATGCATTCGATAATTCTTTTATTCCGAATGGAGATGGTGAAAAATAAAACCCGATTTCTCGGCTACCGACCAGAGATAATCCGGAAGAATTATTGAAGAGAGAAAAGGCATCATTATCGAAAGATATATTTGAGTGAGCCAGCGCAACTTGTCGCGCCCCGGGCTTAGATTGTGGGAAACTATGATTCCAGGCTAATAGTACAATCGCCAAAATTAACACTGATGGTTTCATGTTCTAAAAGTTTAAGTTATGTCATTGTTTAATAATCTATAAATATCTATTTTGAAATAAATATTATATCAATGATTGGGAAGTGTGATGAAAAAAATAGTTTTGTTAATGTTACTTTTACAGCTTTACCCCATTATAATTCAATCGCAAGAACTAGATGCAACAGTCACTATGAATGTTGAGCAGTTGCCAAACCCAGCTAGAGATAGACTAATAAATTTTGAAACCGTGGTACAAGATTACCTGAATAATAATAAATATACAAGTGGTACATGGGAAGGGGAAAGAATAAAATGTTCGTTTACGATATTCTTTTTGGGCGCACCGGACGAAACAAGCTATAGCGCTCAGTTGGTCGTCTCTAGTCAGCGCCCGGTTGAAGGATCACAAATAAGCTCGTTAATGTTGAGTATTATGGATAATGCTTGGAGTTTTAAATATGAAAAAGGGCAGGGATTATATTTTAATCAGAGTGATTTCGATCCTTTAACAAGTATGCTTGATTACTATGCTTATATAATTCTTGGTTTTGATTTTGATTCCTTCTATTCTCTGGGTGGTACAGATTATTTTCGTAAAGCAATGGATATTGCAATGAAAGGGGGAGGAAGTAGGTTTCCAAAAGGCTGGCAGTTTGAAAGTACAGTATTTAATCGGCAGGCTTTAGTTGAAAACTTACTTAATGCCAAATATCAGCAATTTCGCCAGGATTATTTTGATTACCACTATAATGGAATAGATTTGTTTTACTCTAAAGATAGAGAAATAGGCGTAAGAAATATTGTAAAACTGGTTAAAAATTTAGAAAGCAAAAAAGGTCAAATTGACTGGCGAAGCGTTTTGATGAAAGTATTCTTTGATGCAAAAGCTGGAGAGTTCGCAACATATCTTAAAAATTATGAGGATCAATCAATATTTACATCTTTAAAAAGAATTGACCCGGCACACGCCGCTAAATATGATGAAGCCCTCAGATAGAGGGCTTTTCCTATCAAATCGATATATCGTAGATTCGGTATTTCTTGTAAATTTTCCCTTTCATAACCTCCGCACCACGATTCATCATATCATTATCTTCTAATATCCAACTTGCTTCACCTCTTAAAATTCCAATTTTTTCAGCTCGCTGCATTATATCCCAATATAGCACCGCATCCAAACCACGTTTTTGAAATTCGGGGATGATGCCCAGAGTTATAACCCGGCTCCATGTGATCTTTTTCTTTTGTGTGAAAAGTTTAATGAAATTAAATGGGAGCAATCTTCCATTCATTGATTTGAAGATTTGATTATAATCCAGCATTACAAGGGCAAAACCTACCAACTGATCATCGATCTCCCCAAATAAAACTAATGAAGGCTCTACTAATGGTTTTAAATCTTTTGCCATCGCATCAATTTCTTCATCTGTCATCGGTACAAAACCCCAATTTGGCGCCCACGCCTTATTATAAACGTATTTAACTTTTTCCAATTCCGAAGCAAAGTTTTTTATATCAAGCTGTTTAATTACAAGTCGTGATCTTTTCTGTGCCAGTTCTGCAACTCTTCTGACTTTATCAGATTTTACCATATCTGGATTATCTATAGAATAGGCATACAAATCCTTGGCCTTTTTAAATCCATAATTATCACACAATTCAAGATAATATTTTGGATTATAGGGCATAAGAATTCTTGGCTCATCATCAAATCCTTCAATTAGCATGGCGTATTCGTCGTTTGAAGATGGATTTGCCGGCCCGCGCATAGTATCGCACCCTTTATTTTGCAGCCATTTCTTTGCCGCATCAAAAAGTTTGTTTGCAACGTTTTGATCATTAATAGATTCAAAAAAACCGAAGAAGCCAACTTTATCATTGTGAACTTGATTATGAAGATCATTTTTAATGGCGGCAATTCTTCCAACTATTTTTCCATCTACTTCCGCAATAAATAGTTGAGAATCTGCATGTTTATAAAACGGATTTTTCTTTTTATCAAGAATTTTCATTTTATCAAAAAGGAGTGGGGGAACCCAATAAGGGTAATCCTTATAAACTTCCCAAGCAAATTTGAGAAATCTTTTGATATCACTTTTAGAATTTATTTCTTTTACCAAAATCTCGTTCATTCTCTCTCCACATTTGATAAAAAAAAAGCATACTTAATTAAGTATGCTTTTAAAAATTTAGAAATTTTAGATTAAGCCAATTTCTTTACCAACTTTTTTAAAAGTCTCTAATATAAAATCTAAATGTTCATCTTCATGAGAAGACATATAGCTTGTTCGCATCATCTGTCTTCCTTGAGGTACGCCGGGTGAAATGAACACATTAACAAAAACACCCGAATCATAAAGTTTGCGCCACATTGCAAATGCTAAAGGATCATCACCAACTATAACCGGAACAATTGCGGTTCTTCCCTCAATTACAGTAAAACCAGCTTCAATTAATCCCTTTCTCATCTTATCGGCGTTTGCTATTAATTTTGTAACTCTTTCCGGTTCAGCTTCTAAAATATCGAGAGCCGCTAAAGCTGCAGCAACAGATGCAGGAGTGGGGGAAGCACTAAATATTAGAGCGGAGGAATGATGTTTGAGATAATTTAATACTCTCTCTTTACCTGCAACAAATCCGCCTAAAGAAGCAAAAGTTTTACTGAACGTACCCATTGTTAAATCAACTTCTTCTTCGAGATTAAATTCGCTCGCGGTACCTCGTCCACCTTTACCAATTACCCCTACTGAATGAGCATCGTCAATTAAGGTTCTAGCGTTGTATTTTTTAGCAAGCTCAATTAATTTTGGTAGGTCAACAATTTCACCGCCTGTACTGAATACACCGTCACTCACTAATAGTTTCGGTGAGTCGATTGGTATTTTAGAAAGAACTCTTTCCAAATCATCCATATCATTATGTTTGTAGCGTTCGAGATTTGCCGTAATCCCTCTTGCCATCATTTGTCCAGCTACAATACAAGCATGGTTATCTTTGTCGGAAACTACATATTCGTTTCTACCTTGCACTAAAGTTGGAATAATTCCTTGAGCTGTTTGGTAACCGGTTGAAAAAAGTAATACTGATTCTGTGCCGAAGAATTTAGCAAGCCTTTCTTCTAATTCCATATGAAGATCAAGTGTCCCGGTTAAGTAGCGCGATCCAGAACAACCTGTGCCATACTTTTCAACAGCTTTAAGTGCTGCTTCTTTAACTTTAGGATGTGCCGTAAGCCCTAAATAGTTATTAGAACCGGCCATCACAATTTTTCGCCCCTCAATTTGTACTACAGGTCCCTCATTTTCCTCAATAGCTCGGAAATAAGGATATACACCCAGAGCTTTAATATCATCAGCTCGTGTGAAGTCGTAACATTTTTTGAATAAATCCAAAATACCTCCGGATTATTATTTCGTTCTTGAATTTTATATTTTTGAAGCCAATTAAATGGTTTAAAGATTTTTCGTTTGTGAATATAAATAAATTTAACAGAAAATTAATATTATGAGTCAGAAAATAATTTCAGTGGTAACAGGAGCTTCCGGCTTTGTTGGCAGTCATTTAGTAGATAAATTAATCAGTGAAGGACATCATGTAAAATGTATATTGCGTAAATCGAGTTCACGTAAATGGCTTGATGGAAAACCTGTAGAAATCATCGACTCGGGATTATTCGATAAAGAAAAATTAAAAACAATTTTATGTGATGCCGATTACTTATTTCATGTAGCCGGAGTTGTAAAAGCAAAACATTATCAAGATTATTTAAATGGTAACGTAGAGACAACACGCGCACTTCTTGAAACTTTAGTGGAGGTTAATCCGAAAATTAAAAAGGTAGTTATTGTGAGCAGTCTTACTGCATGTGGTCCATCAACTAATGGAGTTACTTCGACAGAGGAAACCATTGAACATCCACTTACAAGGTACGGAAGAAGTAAGTTGGAACAAGAAAAATTAGCTAAATCATTTATGGGTAAACTTCCGATATCTATCGTCCGCCCTCCGGCAGTATTCGGTCCTCGCGATACAGAAATATTTTTAGTGTTTAAAACATATAAAGCTGGGTTGATGACTTTAATAGGATTCGATAAAAAGGAACTAAGTTTGGTTTATGTTGATGATTTAGTAAATGGAATTTATTTAGCTTCGATTAGTAATCAATCAGCTGGGCAGACATATTTTGTCGCCGCTGAAGAAATTAATAACTGGATTCAGGTTAGCGGATTTCTGGAGAAGGCACTTGGAAAGAAAGCAATTAATCTTCACTTGCCTCATTTTATAGTTTATACTGTTGCGGCAATTGCTCAATTTTTTGCAATATTTAGTTCAAAGGCCGCCACTTTTAATATTGAAAAAGCAAGAGATTTTGTGCAAAGTGCGTGGACTTGCGATGTTTCAAAAGCCAAAAAAGAGCTGGGATATTCTCAGTCGATTTCGATTGAAGAAGCGATGATTAGAACTGCAGATTGGTATAAAGCAGAAAAATGGTTGTGATTAATTTTTCGTTTTGAATATAGTAGATGGGATTCACATTTATCGCAATCACCATTACCAAAACCTTTTATCAGCATTATTTCAGGAAAATTGGCTTGCATTGTCCTCACTAATTCACACTCTAAAGATTTTTCTCCATTCTCAAACAAGAATAATGTTTTTACTTCGCAATATTTTGAAGTTGTGAGATAATCAATGTGCCAATAAATATTCTTCTCGTTTCGTAAATGTCTGGTTATACGTGAATTAAAATTTTTTTGAGCGCTTCCGGAGTAATAATAATAACCTTTCTCAAAAATGATCCCGTCAAATTTTTTAATATCAACATTAAAATTGGATAATGCATTTATCTCAAGAAGGTAAATACCACTTTTTATATCAATTATTTTTTGCACCCTCTTTCACCCAAGTTTTAATACCCTCAATTTGATTTTTGGTTAATGCGGGATAACCGAATGGGGGCATTATATTAACGCCGGTTCCTTCAATTGCCCAAATTAATTTACTGTTTTGCGGCAAACCGGGAGCAACTACTAAAAAATCTAAAGTGGTGTTAGTGTGACTTGTCAAACTTAATCCACCGGAGCGAGATGCATCATCATGGCATCCGGAGTTGGTGCACTTTGCATTAAACACTGGTTGCAAATGTTTATTATAACTAATATCAGTGGTTGGAATTAGTATACTATCGATACCAGTTAGTGTATCATCACATGCTGATAGGAGCACTATAAAAATAAATGAGAAACTTAAAAGAATATTAATTATGTTTTTATTCATCTTAGTCTTATATTTTTTTCGTAAAGATATTCGTACTCACTAATTTATTCAATTTAATTTTAACCATGGAACAATTTTTACATTCACTGAGGGAAATATGAAGAAAATGAAATTATTATTACTGTTAATTGTATTCTTCCTTGGCCACAATTTGAATGTAGCTCAGGATTTGCTTCAATCCGGCCCACTTGTTGGTTATTCAGCGATGAGAGAGGTAATGTTGTGGGTTCAAACTAAATCTGAGGCTAAAGTAAAATTTTCTTACTGGAATATTGAATCACCAAAGAAGATTGAATTTACTGACGAATTACTTACGGAAAAGAAGGAGGGCTTTACCGCCAAACTGATTTGCGATAAGCTGGAGCCGGGGCAGAAATATAAATATGCCCTTTATATAAATGGAAAAAAACAAAAACTAAATTATGAATTGAATTTCCAAACACAGGAATTATGGCAATGGAGAAAAAACGCACCTGATTTCTCCTTTATAACTGGAAGCTGTGCCTATATTAATGAAACGGAGTATGATAGACCTGGAACTCCTTATGGCGCTAACTATGAAATTTTTAACCATATACAAAGTAAGAAAGCAGATTTTATGCTTTGGCTGGGGGATAATTATTATTTACGGGAAGCCGATTGGGATTCATGGAGCGGAATAATTAAAAGGATTACACATACCCGATCTCTTAGGGAACTACAGCCTATTTGGGGTTCTATGCATCATTACGCTACCTGGGATGATCATGACTTTGGTCCTAACGACAGTGACAGAGGATTCTGGAATAAAGATAAAACTTATGAAGCATTTAAATTATTTTGGCCAAATCCTTCCTTTGGCTTTGATGGAAATAAATCGGTTACTACTTTTTTTCAATGGGGTGATGTTGATTTTTTCCTATTAGATGATAGAACATTTAAAACTCCAAATTTTCGGAAAACTGGAAAACGTACATTGTTGGGTGATGCTCAGATTGAATGGTTAATTGATAATCTTGTGTCGAGTCGAGCAGCATTTAAGATTATTGCTTTAGGTGGGCAATTTCTAAATCCAAATGCCGGTGGTGAAAACTATTCAACCTATCCAGAAGAGAGGCAAAAAATATTAAAATTAATTGAAGATGAAAAAATTGATGGAGTAATATTTTTAACAGGCGATGTTCATCGTTCAGAAATCACAAAATTTAACCGAGAAAATAATTATCCACTTTATGATTTTACAATCTCCCCATTAACTGCGGGTCCTTCCCGTGAATATCCTAATGATTGGCGTTTGGAATCAACTATGGTACTGGATAGAAATTTTGCACAAGTATTGGTATCCGGGGAAAGAAAAAATAGAGTAATTACTTGGAATTGTTATAATTGGAAAGGGGAGAAAATGTGGAGTTATTCCATTAATGAAAATGAATTAAAAATTAAAAAGTAACTTTAAAATAGAATTTAGGGATTGTCACTTCATAATAAGTTTTTTAGATTTGGCGCAGTTAAATTAGAATGTATTAACTCAATACTCATCACTCTTCGTTCTTAACTATTACGGGGCTATAGCTCAGCTGGGAGAGCGCTTGAATGGCATTCAAGAGGTCAGCGGTTCGATCCCGCTTAGCTCCACTTAAAACAACCCATCCAAAAAATGTACTCGGTTTATATCCTTCAAAGTCTTAAGACCAAAAAATATTACATCGGCCATACCGATTCTTTGGAACGAAGAATTCATTAACATAATTCCGGATATTCAAAATCGACAAAACATGGAGTCCCATGGGAGTTAGTTTATCATCAAGAATTTAATACTAGAAGCGAAGCAGTCCAATTAGAAATGAAATTGAAAAAAATGAAGAGTAAAGATTATTTATGTGGGATAATTTCTGGGAGAGCGCCCCGATGAAATCGGGGAGGTCAGCGGTTCGATCCCGCTTAGCTCCACAAAAAAAAGCCTTATTTCAATTCGAAATAAGGTTTTTTTACTTTAAATCATTCTTTAAGTCTTTTATTGACCCACAAAATGTCCCAGAAAAAGGATCTCAATTTCATCCAGCATTTTTTCAGTGTCCAACTTCAGTTTTTTGAACAAGAGAAGCAATCTGTGAGAAGTTATGTTGTAATCTCCTCAACTCACTTTCCAATTTATAAATTTTATAGGACTCAATAGATTCACGTCCTCCTAAAAGCCAATTGATATCACAACCTAAACGTACAAGTTTAACGAGTATACGAGCACCCGGTTCTCTTTTCCCACTAATATATTGCTGGAGTTGTTGAGGGGAGATAGTCATAGCTTCTGCAAGTTTTTTTAGTGTGCCATATTTTCTTTTAGCGAATAAGCGAATTCTCTCACCAATACCGAAATTAATATGATCATCATTAAATAGATCAAGGTTTTCGTTGCGTTCATCTTCAAAAAGATTCAATTCAAATTGGTAATCATCTATTATTTGTTTTATCTGACTATATAGTTCATCATCAAATTGATGACTATCGTATAAAAGATAGGAGAGAGTTTGAATTTTCATATCAAGTCTTTCAGCAATCATGCTTAATTTGATTCCGAGAGTGTGCAGAAGATACTTAATTTCGTCTTGCTTCGTCATAAAATCTCAACCGCTTTTCTTGATATATAGTTAATATATTAAAAAATACTAAATAAATACATTTAACATCTAATTTATCTCAATCAAAATTGGGCATGACTAAATCTAAAAAAATTTTTGTAACAAAATTCAAATCAATATCTTTACCATGTATGAATTTAACAGAATTGGCAAAGAATTATCGCTATATCCTCCGAATTGCACTCCCAGCAATTGCCGGTTTATCCACACAAATGATCGTATCATTGGTAGATACAGCAATGGTGGGCAGATTGGAAGATGCCCATTACTATTTAGCGGCAATGGGAATTGGCGTTTTTGCTACTTGGGCTGTTGTAAGCTTATTTTCTAGTCTCGCAACCGGAACCCATGTTTTAATTGCCAGAAGATTTGGGGAGAAAAATTTTGATGATTGTGGCAGAGTTTTAAATACTTCTCTTATCTTATCAGCTGGGACTGGGGTGGTGATAAGCTTAATTGTTGTTGGTTTTTCACAAGATATTGCCGGTTTTTTTGCAGTTGACGATAGAGTGTCCCTCTATGCGGGAGATTACCTGTATTACCGATTTATGGGACTTCCTTTTTTTCTAATTACAGTTTCATACAGAGGATTTTATTTTGGAATTGGCAAAACTAAGATTTTCATGTTTTCAGGAATTCTCGTCAACTTCTTAAATATAATATTCAACTACATTTTTATTTATGGCGGTTTTGGGATTGAAGGAATGAAATTAGCCGGTGCCGGGTTAGGATCAACACTCGCAACAATATGTGACGCATTGTTCTACATCATTGTATCGAGCACTCCCGGTTATAGAAATAAATTTAATTATTTTAAAAAGTTTTCATTTATAAAAAGTATATCTAATTCTATTATAAAAATCTCCCTCCCTGTATCCTTACAAAATATATTTATTTTAATTGGTTTTTTAAGTTTTATCTCGATAAGCGGTTTAATTGGTACTGTTGAGCAGGCGGCGAGTACCGCTATTTTTTCAGCCCTATTAATTTCATTGATGCCCTGCTTCGGATTTGGAATTGCTGTACAAACTTTAGTGGGGAATAGCCTCGGGAGCGGTGATATTAAAAAGGCAAAACAGTATGGCTTTCATACGATGATCATAGCATTAGTATATACAGTCTTTATTGGAGCATTCTTCTTAATTTTACCTCAATTGGTGCTGCTTCTCACAACTACCGATAGGAATGTTATTGATACTGCAATACCTGCATTAAGAGTTGCTGCAGTGGGACAAATATTTTACGCGATCGGTGTTGTTTTAGCTAATGGTTTACAAGCCGTTGGAAAAACCATGTATGTAATGCTTGCGGAGGTATTGGTTAATTGGTTCATCTTTGTTCCTTTAGCATATTTCATGGGGGTTTATTTAGAATTCGGATTAATTGGCGCCTGGTGGGCTTTACCATTTTATGTGATTATTTTTGCTCTGCTTATATATGCAAAATTCATGAGAGGGGACTGGACTAAATATAAAAATGTATAAAAAATTAATACTTGACATTCTTGATGGCTAGAAATATATTTACCTCAGAAAAATGAAAAACAAACTACTTATATCGATTTTCCTTCTATCAGCACTCACTATTTTTGCTGGTGCAGATCTATTAAAGTTCGGTGCTAGAAGTAGCGGCGGAAACGTTGTTGTGAACTGGCAAACTTCCACAGAAACAAACGTTAAAGAATATGTGGTTGAAAGAAAAACTGTGAATGGTTCCTATATCGCAATTGGTTCAATAGAAACAAGAACAGACAAGAATTACGAATTTGTTGACAAATCTGCTTTTAAATCTTCAGATCAACTTTATATTTATAGACTTAAGATTGTTGATAATGATGGCACATCATCCTATTCATGGGATGTTGCTGTTCCTCATAATGTATCAAGTGTAAAACGTACCTGGGGAAGTATTAAAGCCCTCTTCAGGTAGCAATACCATCGTACTGCCATAAATGATTTCCACCACAAATAAAATTTATCTTGCCTCAAAATCACCAAGAAGAAGAAAACTATTAAAACAGTTAGGTATAAAATTCAAATCTTTTTCCGTAGATCTTGATGAAGAGATATTGGATGGAGAACATCCAATTAAAACCGTTAAAAGATTATCCCTTCAAAAAATGGAAGAAGCAAAGAAACGCATTAAGTCGGGAGTAATAATTACCGCAGATACAATTGTTGTTTTAGATAAAGAGATAATTGGAAAACCCAGAGACTCAAAAGAAGCAGTTTTATTTTTAAAGAAACTTAGTGGGAAAACTCATACCGTGTTTACTGGATTTACGATATTTAGTTCATATAAAGAACATACAATTACTCAGTATGTAAGAACAAATGTAAAATTTAGGAAAATAACTAATACAGAAATAGATGAGTATGTAAAAGGGGGAAGTCCGATGGATAAAGCCGGGGCTTATGGAATCCAGGATGACTTTGGAGCGGTGTTCGTTGAAAAGATTAATGGGTGTTACTACAACGTGGTTGGTTTACCGCTCGCTAAACTTTACAAATCACTAATCGAAATTCTATAAATCAATTAATAATACAACATAAACGGAAATATTAAATGTCAATAAAAATAATTTGGACCAAAATTGATGAAGCTCCCGCACTAGCTTCTTTCTGTTTTCTTCCTATACTAAAATCATTTGTTAAAGAAACTGGAATAGAGGTTGAAGAGAAAGATATTTCTTTAGCAGGAAGAATTCTTGCGAACTTTCCTGATCATTTAAATGAAGAACAAAAAATCCCGGATTATTTATCCGAACTGGGAGAAAGTGTAAAGTTGCCTGAAACAATTATTATTAAGCTCCCTAATATTAGTGCTTCAATTCCACAGCTTCAGGAAGCGATTAAAGAATTACAGGCCAAAGGTTATAATATACCCGATTATCCCGAAGAGCCTAAAACGGAAGAAGAGAAAAAAATTAAGAATAGATATGCTAAGGTTTTAGGTTCGGCTGTAAATCCAGTTTTAAGAGAAGGTAATTCTGATCGGAGAGCTTCTGTATCGGTTAAGAAATTTGCTCAGAAATATCCTCATAAAATGATGAAACCTTGGCCTCAATCAGGTTCTAAATCAAAAGTCGCTCACATGGTGGACAAGGATTTTTATGGAACTGAAAAATCTTTGACAATGAAAAATGATGATATTGCTTCTATAGAATTTGTTGATTTAACTGGTAATGTTTCAATTCTTAAAGAAAAAATGAAATTAATTACTGGTGAGGTGATTGACGCCTCTGTTATGAATGTAAATGAGTTGAGAAAATTCTATGCCGAACAGATCGAAGCGGCAAAGAAAGATAATTTACTGCTTTCACTCCATCTCAAAGCTACTATGATGAAAATTTCTGACCCGATAATGTTTGGACATGCGGTATATGTCTATTTTAAAGATGCGCTTGATAAACACGCAGATAGCTTGAAAGAGGTTGGGGCTAATGTTAATAATGGTTTGATGGATATCCTCGAAAAAATCAAAAAATTACCGGATGAAAAAAGAACTGTTATTGAAAATGATATTAATAAAATTCTAGAAACGAGTGCTCCTCTTGCCATAGTTGATACAAGGAGTGGAAAAACAAATTTACATGTTCCTAATGATGTTATAGTTGATGCATCCATGCCAAATGTTGTTCGTGACGGGGGAAAGATGTGGAACCGTAATGATGAGTTGCAAGATTGTATTGCAATGATCCCTGATCGATGTTATGCAACTATGTATCAAGAAATAATCGAAGATGCTAAAACTAAAGGACAATTCGATCCAGCAACAATGGGCGCAGTCTCAAACGTTGGATTAATGGCACAGAAAGCCGAAGAATATGGTTCGCATGACAAAACTTTTGAAGTCAAAAATAATGGTATTGTAAGGGTTATTAATTCAAAAAATGAAATTTTACTTGAACAGCAAGTTGAGAAGGGTGATATTTTTAGGATGTGCCAAACCAAGAATGAAGCTATTAAAGACTGGGTTAAATTAGCTGTTAATAGAGCTAAGGCAACTGGCTCTCCTGCAATTTTTTGGCTTGATGAAAATAGAGGTCATGATAATGAAATCATTGCTAAAGTTAAAAAGTATTTAACTGAGTTTGATATAGCCGGACTTGAAATAAAAATTCTAAAACCGGTTGACGCAATGAAATATACTCTTGAAAGATCCCGCAAAGGATTAGATACAATTTCGGTCACAGGTAATGTTCTCCGCGATTATTTAACCGACTTATTCCCAATACTTGAGCTTGGCACTAGTGCAAAAATGCTCTCAATAATTCCATTATTAAATGGTGGCGGATTATTCGAAACTGGTGCTGGTGGGTCTGCTCCAAAGCATGTTCAGCAGTTATTGAAAGAAAATCACCTGAGATGGGATTCACTAGGTGAGTACTCTGCATTGGTTCCCTGTTTTGAAATGATTTTCGATAAAACAGGTAATAAGAAAGCAAAGGTATTGGCAGAAACACTTGATGTAGCAATTGGAAATTATCTAGAGAATTCGAAATCCCCATCACGAAAAGTAAATGAAATTGATAATAGAGGAAGCTCATTTTACCTAGCTTATTATTGGGCTCAGGCTCTAGCCAATCAAAATGCTGATACAGATTTAAGAGATCGGTTTACTAAAATTGCCAAAGAAATTGAAGCTAATGATAGTAAAATTGAGAAAGAACTTTTATCAGTTCAGGGTCAGCCTGTTGATCTAGGTGGTTACTTCTTCCCTGTAGATAAAAAAGCGTTTGCTGTTATGCGACCAAGTAGCATTTTTAATAAAATTATTGATGGGATGTAATTTTTCTGTAATTGAAAAATGAATTATTAATTTATGACGCTGTATTTTATGAGATTTGAAGAAAAGGCTTCTTATGGAAGCCTTTTTATTTAATTAAATAGGCTCTTTGTGTCAGTTATTCTTGATTTTAGGGCACGCTGTTGTTATTTTTCTAATACTAACAATAAATGGAGGACAAGATGGCAGAAGATAATGGAATTGGAAAAGGATTATTAGTCGGTTTCTTAACTGGTGCTGCGGTTGGTGCTGTAATTGCTCTTCTTTATGCCCCAAAATCGGGTAAAGAATTAAGGCAGGATATAAAAGAAAAATCTCAAGATTTTATGGAAGACGCCGAAAATTACCTTGAAAATGCAAAGGATAAAGCCTCACAATTGATTAATGATGGGAAAAAAAAATCTGAAAAATTGGTCTCCGACGCAAAAGTTAAGGTGGACCAATTATTAAATGAGGCTGAAAAAATTTTGGTAGATGCAAAAGAAAAGGCAGGTGCGGCAGTAAGTGGTAGTAAAGAAAAGTTGGAAAGAGAAGGTGACAGATTAAAGACTGCTTTTAAAGCTGGAATGGATGCATATAAAACTGAAAAGGAATCTTAAAATATTATGAGCATTTTAATCCAGATTGTATTGGTATTATTAATTCTTTCAGCTACTGCGTTATGTGTTTACCTAATATTTTACTTAAAAAGATTACTCATTCAAGTTGATGAAATGAGAAAAGATATACATCAACTTGTTGAAAAGACTGTACCTATCTTTGAAAAACTTGACGTGGCAGCTGATAAAGCAAATAAAATTGTATCAGAAGTTGAAGGTTATTGGGAAGATTTAGAGAATAGTATTAATAATCTAAAGCATAAAGTTTCTAATTTAACATCCTTCAATAAAACAACTACATCCGAAAATTCGGTTTCTGATTTTATTAGAAATTTAAGAGCTATTTCCCGAGGATTGGTTTCCTTTTGGGACGCACTTAAAAACAGGTAAATTTCTAGTTTCATACAAGGAGAACTAATCTTGAAAGAGTACAATGCAGATGCTATTAGAAATATAGCATTTATCGGTCATGGAGGAAGCGGTAAAACCTCAATATCGGAAGTAATGCTTTTTACAGGGGGACAGATTAATCGTATAGGTAAGGTAGATGAAGGTAATACTATTTCCGATTTTAATTCAAATGAAATTGAAAGAAAAATTTCTATAGCCGCATCCCCGTTACATGTTGAGTGGCAAAACACGAAAATCAATATCCTCGATACACCAGGTTTCCCCGATTTTATTGGTCAGGTAATTTCATCATTACACATTGTTGATACAGCAGTTTCCGTTATCAAAAGTGCTGAGGGTATTGAAGTTGGTACAGAATCGACCTGGGATTTCATTAAAAAATATAAACTTCCTGCTGCTGTAATCATTAACAAATGTGATAATGAACATTCCAAATTCTTTGAAACCATTGCTAAAGCAAAAGAAAGATTGAGCACTGATATCACCGTGATTAATTTCCCGGCAAAGGAAGGTATTAATTTCACATCGGTTGTTGATCTATTAAAAATGAAAGTGATATCTTATGGGGATGCTGGATCAAAGAAAATTTCAGAAGAGGAAATTCCTGCAGATCTTCTTGAAAAAGCTCAAAAACTTAGGGAGGAATTGATCGAAAAAGTTGCTGAATCTTCTGAAGAATTAATGAATAAGTTTTTCGAGGAGGGTTCATTAACGGACGCCGAATTAACAGCCGGACTTAAAATTGCAATATTGAATTGTGGTTTAATTCCTGCATTTGCTTTTTCAGCATCAAAAGCAGTTGGCGTTAATAGTTTTCTCGAATTTATCTCAAGGTATTTACCATCTCCTGCTGAAAGACCGGCTTTAACAGCTTCAATGAAAGATAACAATAATAGTGTTAATATTGCATGCGATGTTAATGCTGAACCTTCTCTCTTCATATTCAAATCACTTTCAGAAAAACATGTTGGGGAACTTTCAATTTATAAAGTTTGCTCGGGCTCATTAACTCCTGGTTTAGATTTACAGAATACAACTCGAGATAAAATTGAAAGATTGGGACAAATATTTGTATTGAACGGAAGAAATAGAACAGAGATACCAAAATTGAACGCCGGTGATATTGGAGCAGTTGTTAAGTTAAAAGACAGCCACACCGGTGATACACTCTGCTCAAAAAATTTCTCAATCGTATTCCCCAAAATAGATTATCCTGAACCGGTGATTCGATTTGCGGTAAAGCCAAAAGCTAAGGGAGATGAGGATAAAATTTCAGCTGCTCTCCATACGGCTCACGAAGAAGAACCAACATTACAATCTAGATTTGAACCTGAACTAGCTCAAACCATTATATCAGGACAAGGTGAGCTTCAATTAAATTTAGCAATAAAATTATTAAAAGATCGTTATGGAGTTGAAGTGGATTTGGTTGAACCAAGAATTCCATACCGTGAAACAATTCGTGGTAAATGTGAAGACGCAGAATATAAACATAAAAAACAATCTGGTGGACGTGGTCAATATGGACACGTACATTTAAAGTTAGAGCCGATGCCCCGAGGTTCTGGTTATGAATTTGTGAACGCTATTGTTGGCGGTGTAGTACCTGGAAGATTTGTTCCAGCCGTTGAAAAAGGATTAAAAGAAATAATGGCAAAAGGTATTTTAACCGGCAGCACGGTTATAGATGTTAAAGTTACTCTGTTTGATGGTACCTATCACGACGTTGATTCTGATGAAGTCTCTTTTAAAATAGCTGCATCACAAGCATTTAGAAAAGGATTCACCGAAGCAAAACCAATTATTCTTGAACCTATTAATGATATTACTATCAAGATTCCTGAAGAATATATGGGCGATGTAATGGGGGATATTTCGTCAAGAAGAGGTAAAATTCAAGGAATGGATTCTGAGAGTCCATACCAAATTATAAAAGCTAAAGTTCCTCTCTCTGAACTTCATAAGTATTCAACACAACTTCGATCTTTAACTCAAGGTCGCGGTCATTTTAGTATGTCCTTTTCTCATTATGAGGAAGTCCCTAAAGAAGTTGAATCAAAAATTATTGAAGCATATCAGAAATCTAAAGAAGGGGATGACGAATAATATTTATTTCCTTGAGGCGGAAGAAATTAACTTCCGCCTTTTTTATTTTTAAATACACATCAAAAAGAAATTGATATGGAAAAACTTTGGTCACCCTGGCGTTCCGCTTATATTGAATCGTTCAAGCAAAAAAAAGAGGGAGAACATTGCGTATTCTGCAGTTCTGAAAATTCTGATATGTATTCGGATGAATGCCTTATTGTTCATAAAGGTAAATATTGTTTTACCATGCTGAATTTATTTCCCTACAATAGTGGTCATTTATTGATAATTCCTTATCGACATCTTTCAAAATATAATGAGCTGCATCAAGAAGAGAAAATGGAAGTAATGGAATTAACCGGCAAGATAATCG
This sequence comes from Melioribacteraceae bacterium, assembly GCA_019638015.1. Taxonomy (NCBI): domain Bacteria; kingdom Pseudomonadati; phylum Ignavibacteriota; class Ignavibacteria; order Ignavibacteriales; family Melioribacteraceae; species Melioribacteraceae bacterium. The sequence continues at coordinate 1,858,679 of JAHBUP010000001.1, forward strand.
AAATATTAGAGCGAGTAATTAAACCACAAGGATTTAATTTTGGTGCTAATTTAGGAAAAGCGGCAGGAGCCGGAATTGATGAGCACATTCACTTTCACGTATTACCTAGATGGAACGGAGATACTAATTTTATGCCTACTATTGGAAATGTGAAGGTTATATCGCAAGATTTACTTTATACAAAAAATCTATTAATTAATGAATTCAATAAAATTTGAAGATAATATGAACAAGAAAAAATTTAATATTTTGGTAGCACCTAACAGTTTTAAAGAGTGTGCAAGTTCAGTTGAAATAGCCAAACTGATCGACCAATCGCTTAAAATGTATATCCCCGAAACAATTAAGCCCATCATCGAAATGGACATAAAACCGATTTCGGATGGTGGAGATGGATTTCTACCCGTATGCGAAAGAATTTTTAATCTTGAAATTCTTCATTTCGAAATTAGATTTCCTTATAGCGATGATCTTTTCTTCTGTCCGGTAGCTTATTCCCCCGAAAAAAAGTTCATGTTTATTGAATCGGCAGAAGTGCTAGGGTTAAAATTACTCGCCGAAGATAAAAGAAAGCCAATGTTGAATTCCTCGAAAGGAATGGGGGATTTACTTCTGCAAATTTATGATGCCTCAGTAAATGGAATTATGGAGATCGAGCATGTATTTATTGGTATTGGAGGAACCGGTACAAATGATTTAGGATTGGGAGCTCTCGAAGTATTCGGTCTCGAAATTTATGATGAAAAAGATAATCTGCTGCCGGTAATTCCTAAAAATTTTAAGTCAGTACAAAAAATTGTTGTTCCAGAAATTGATTGCCCATTTAAAATTACAACAGTGATTGATGTAAGAAATCCTTTGGTTGGCTCGCTTGGTGCCAGTATTATCTTTGGTCAGCAAAAGGGCGCTTCACCTGATGAAGTTTTTGAATTGGATGAAAGTTTCAAGAATATATTAACTCAATTGGAATTGAGTCAGTCGGAAATAAAGCACCTTTCTGGTGCAGGTGGTGGTTTATCTGCCGCGCTAAAATTATTCTTCAAAGCTGAAGAGATTACTGCCGTAGATTTTTTAAAGGATTTTGTTGGAATTAATTTTAAAGAAACTGCTTACGATCTTGTTATTACAGGTGAGGGTCAACTTGACGCTCAATCATTCTTAAATAAAGGAGCGGTAATTTTATTAAATGAAGCCACTGAACATAAGATACCAACTTACTTTATATGCGGTACTTCGGAGGGAGAATTGCCTAAAAATGAATTCCTCAAAGTGATTGAGCTCGCCGAATATTTCGATACTGTGGAAGAGTCGATTGAAAAAATTAATAAAGGAATAGAACTAGCTTGTAAACCTATAGCTCGAGCAATTTTAAAAACATTAGCAAAACAACAAGAAAATAATTAAAAGCGAGATTATGGAAGAGATTGAAAAAATAGATAAAATAATTGTCCCGGAAATTGAAGCCATACTCGGGAAGAAAATTCCAGTATTGGATGATGGATTTATCCGCGTTATTGATTATATGGGCTCGGATGAAGCTATTGTTCAAGCCGCACGAGTATCTTATGGTAAAGGGACAAAAAAAGTAAATGAGGATAGAGGATTAATCCGGTATCTTTTACGCAACCGGCATACTACTCCTTTTGAAATGTGCGAATTAAAGCTTCATTTGCGTGTTCCAATGGATGCGTGGCGGCAATGGATTAGACACAGAACCGCAAATGTAAATGAATATTCTACACGATATTCAATTGCGATTGACGCGTCACAGAAAACAAGTATTGGTGAATGGAGAATTCAGTCGAAAGATAATAAGCAGGGCAGCGAAGGTTTTATGCCCGAAGAAATTGGGAAAAAATTAAGTGAGCAAGAAACAGAACTCCAAAATTTTGCACGTGAAATTTACCAAGGGCGTTTAAATTTAGGAGTTGCGAGAGAGCAGGCAAGAAAAGATTTGCCACTTTCGACATACACAGAAGGTTATTGGAAAATTGATCTTCATAATTTGCTGCACTTTTTAGGACTTCGGATGGATATGCACGCTCAGTATGAAATTAGAGCTTACGCAAATGCTATTGGAAATGAAATTGTTAGCAAATGGTGCCCGTTGGCCTGGTCAGCGTTTCAAGATTATGTTGTTAATTCTATAAATTTATCATCTCTCGAAATAGCATTATTAAAAGAAATTGTCACTGGGAAATTAGACTCAGCTAAAAGTCTTGCCCAAGAATATGGATGGCTCAATTTAAAAGATGGAAAGTTAAGTGCTCATAGAGAGAGAAATGAATTTGAAGGCAAGCTTGATCGGCTTGGCTTAAAGATTCCTTGGAATTAAAAAGTAACCTACTTTTAATTGTGAAAATTATTTTAGTAGCGGCTGTTTCAAAAAATAATGTAATTGGTAATTATGGAAAATTACCCTGGCATATACCTCAAGAATTACAAAACTTTAAAGAAATAACTCTTGGTTATCCTGTTATAATGGGGAGAAAGACTTGGTCCTCTCTAAAAAATCCACTACCTGGAAGAATAAATATCGTATTAACACGCAATAAGTGTTATCTTAAACACAATCAAAACGTCAGATTTTTTAATTCTTTTGAAGATGCTTTAAAAAGTGTTACATCTGAAAAGTTATTTATCATTGGCGGGGCGGAATTGTATTCTCAAACCATAAACATTGCCGATGAGATGATTTTATCAATAATTAACGGGGATTATGAAGGTGATACCTTTTTCCCAAACTTCGATAAAAGTAAGTGGGAATTAGAAAATGTGAAAAGTTTCCCCGAATTCGAAGTTCATCATTATATTAGAAGAGTAAATTGAAATAAATTGGAAATTGTTTGAATCAAAAAATTAAAATATTGCCCGAAAATATTGCCAATAAAATTGCTGCCGGTGAGGTAGTAAATCGCCCCGAATCTGTTGTGAAAGAGTTAATGGAAAATTCATTGGATTCTGGAGCTTCACAGATTGAAGTGTTTATTAAAAATGCCGGTAAAAATTTAATTCAGGTCATTGATGATGGCTCTGGAATGAATGAAGAGGATGCGGTTTTGAGTATTCAACGTCATGCTACAAGTAAGATTACTTCAATTGAAGATTTGGAATATATAACAACATTCGGTTTTAGAGGTGAGGCGCTTGCATCAATTGCGGCCGTGAGCATTTTTGAACTTCGTACCAGAAGAGAAGAAGATGAAGTTGGTAATATTCTAAAGATTGATGAAAATTCCAGCGTTATACTAGAAAAAGGAGCAACACCCAAAGGAACAAACATTGCCGTTAAAAATCTTTTTTATAATGTACCGGCGCGGAGAAATTTTCTAAAATCAAACCAAACAGAACTGAAACATATAATTGAAACATTTAAAAAAATTGCATTGAGCAACCCCGAAGTTTCATTCCAACTCTATAATGATGATGAAATTATTCTCGATTTTAAAAAAGGTGAGATTACTAAAAGACTTATAGAGGTATTTGGAGATAATATTCTCCAATCAGTTCTTGAGGTAAAAGAATTAACAGATTATATGAGTCTTACCGGATTTGTATCAAAACCAGTTTATCTGAGAAGAAATAAAGGGGAGCAATATTTTTTCTTAAATAATAGGTCTGTTTCAAGCCGGATAATAAACCACGCTGTATTTACCGCCTATGAAAATATTCTAGATAAAGGGGATTACCCTTTTTTCGTACTCTTTCTTGTCGTTGATCCGAAAAAAATTGATGTGAACGTTCACCCCTCAAAACTTGAGGTTAAGTTTGAAGATGAGAAAGAAGTTTACGCTTTCGTAAAAGCTGTAGTTAAAAAAACTATTGCCAGTTATGATATTGTACCGACATTTTCAATCAGTCAATCATCATATGAAAATTCCTCCCTAAATTATTCAAAGGGTAAACAGTTGTTGAGAGCTGACTTCTCTGATCGTCCATTAAAGTCAGAGTTAAGAAAACCAACATCGTTTTCTGATGGTGATGTTGAGCTTTTATTTTCAAAAATTAACAGAGATTTAAAGAATGACTCAGCAGCTTCGGAAGTACAATCTCCATTCGAAGAAACTACTACTCAAGTAGAGCATTCGAATAATGTTTCATCAACTGGAAAACCGGAAACACCCTTTATAATACTACTTCATAATAAATATATACTTTCGCAGATTAGAAGCGGATTGATGATTATTGACGCACACGTTGCTCATGAAAGAATTTTATATGAACAAGCACTTAACGCATTCAATGCGAATATCCCATTTGCCCAGCAACTTCTTTTTCCACAGCCGGTCAAACTTGATCCGGCAGATTATCTTCTAGTTAAAGAACTTGAACCATACCTTACAAATCTTGGTTTTGAAATTAAGTTTCAACAAAAGAACACAATTTTAATTACCGGTATTCCCTCCGATGTAAAGATTGAGCATGAAGTTGAGACTCTTCTAGATATCTTGCACGAATACAGAAAAAATGAAGTTGAAAAACAGTTGGAAACGAGGGACAATTTGGCCAAATCATATTCTTGCAAAGCAGCTATTAAAGCGGGGGATAGTTTGACTGAAAAAGAAATGAGGATTTTGGTTGATAAATTATTTGCTACTTCAATGCCATATGTTTGTCCGCATGGAAGACCAATTGTGATCAAAATACCATTGGAAGAATTTGATAAAAGATTTGGAAGAATATAAATAGATCTAACCTTATGGAGCATAATAGAAAGGCAAAAAAAATGTATTCAGAAGAGTACACAAAACAGAAGTCGGAATACTTATCTAAACTATATAAAATAAATGAAGGGGGACACAAATATACAACGGTTTCGGGTGAAGAGATCAAACCCCTCTACTCTCCCGAAGATACATTTGATAAAAAGTTTGAGGATGAAATTGGATTTCCAGGCGTCTATCCATTTACCCGTGGAATTCACGCTGACGGCTACAGAGGCAAAGTATGGACGATGCGTCAATTTGCAGGTTTCGGTACGCCAGAAGACACTAATTCTAGATTTAAATATCTTCTACAGCATGGTCAAACTGGATTATCAGTTGCGTTTGATTTACCAACTTTAATGGGATATGACGCCGATAGCTCGGAGAGCGATGGTGAAGTTGGAATTTGCGGTGTATCAATTTCATCGTTACAGGATATGGAAATTCTTTTCGATCAAATTCCTCTCGATAAAGTATCAACTTCAATGACTATAAATTCACCTGCAGCCATTGTATTTGCTTACTATTTAGCAATTGCTGAAAAGCAGGGAATACCATTCAGCAAATTACGGGGTACATTACAAAATGATATTTTAAAGGAGTATATCGCTCAGAAGGAGTATATATTCCCTCCCAAACCTTCAATGAAAATTATAACTGATATGATTGAGTTTTGCGCTTCTGAAGTTCCTCAGTGGAATCCGGTTTCTGTGAGCGGATATCATATTCGTGAAGCTGGTTCTACAGCAGTCCAGGAATTGGCTTTTACTCTTGTAGATGGTTTTGCATATATCGAATCATGTTTAGAGAGGGGAATGGACATTGATGTTTTTGCTCCGAGAATTTCATTCTTTTTTAATTCTCATCTCGATTTTTTTGAGGAGGTTGCAAAGTTTAGAGCCGCCCGAAGAATTTATGCAAAAAGAATGAAAGAAAAATATGGTGCCAAAAATCCACGTTCATGGTGGCTCCGTTTTCATACTCAAACTGCGGGATGCACTCTTACAGCAGTTCAGCCGGAGAATAATATTATTAGAACTGCATTTCAGGCATTGGCGGCAGTAATGGGTGGTACTCAGTCACTTCATACAAACTCGATGGATGAAACACTCGCATTGCCGGGTGAAAAAGCTGTTAAAATTGCGCTGAGGACACAACAATTGTTGGCTTATGAAACTGGTGTAATTAATACAGTTGATCCACTTGGTGGAAGTTATTTTGTTGAGGCGCTCACAAATACAATGGAAGAAAAAGCTGAAAAGATTTTTATGGAAATAGATTCGCTTGGTGGAGTAATAAATGCTATTGAAGCTGGTTATTTTCAGAAATCAATTTCAGATGCGGCATATCGTTACCAGAAAGAATTGGAGAAAAAGGAAAAATATATTGTTGGTGTAAATGAATTTATTGAAGAGGGAGAAAAAATCGATATCCCGATTCTTGCTATTTCCTCTGAAGTTGAAAAAATCCAGAAAAAAAGATTAGCTGAATTGCGTCAAAGTAGAAATAATGCTGATGTTGAGACTGCTTTAAAGGAAATCTCAAATTGCGTAAGAGATGAAAAAAATATAATGCCGGCGCTTCTGCTCGCTGCAAAAAAATATGTAACACTCGGTGAAATTATTAATCAGCTAAAAGTACATTATGGAGTTTATGAAGAAACAGTTGTTTTCTAAAATTAAAGATTATCTGCTTCTTCTTCGATTTAACAGCTGGCTTAAAAATATTTTTGTGTTCATTCCGTCGGTATTTTCAAAACATATACTTGAACCCGAATACTTTGCATCGGTGTTAGCCGGATTCATAGCTTTTTCGCTCGCCTCCAGTACTGTATACGTATTTAATGATATAGTTGATGCTTCAAAAGATGCGGTTCACCCGCTCAAAAAAAATAGACCTTTGGCGAGTGGGAGAATTAAATCCGGTGAATCGATTATTCTTCTTACTTCTCTCTTCCTAATTACCATGCTAGTTACGTCACAATTAAAAATAAACTTTTCAGTGATAGTTTGGGGCTACATTGTTCTTAATTTATTTTATTCACTTTATTTAAAGAATATTGTAATTATTGATTTAATGTGTATTTCAATTGGATTTATATTAAGAGTGCTCGGGGGTGCTGTGATTATTTCGGTGTATCTCTCTAACTGGTTAATACTAACAACCATTTTTCTTTCTCTATTTTTAGCGGCAATGAAACGGCGTGTAGAAATAGCCAGTTTTCCAAATGCTGTTAACCAAAGATCTGTGTTGCAGTATTATAGTTTAGGATTTATTGATCAGATAACTTCGATTGCAGCGGCGGGGATAATAATATGTTATTCTCTCTACAGTGTTTCGGAGAAGACTGTAATCTATTTTAATTCTGAATCACTAGTTTATACTACAATTTTTGTGGTTTTTGGAATTTTCAGATATATGTATGTTGTTTATCATGAAAATAAAGGAGAAAATGTAGTTGAAGTGCTCTATAACGACAAGCAGATGTTAATAAATTCTATTGCGTATATTTTGGTTACATTTTATATAATTTATCTCTAAATGCACGAGGAACAGAGATTATGAGCTTTGAATGGATTTTATTAATAGTATTACTTGCACTAAGTGGTTTTTTCTCCGCATCAGAAATTGCCTTTTTGCGTGGAAACAAAATTAAAATAGAACTTTGGGCGAGGAATAATAATCTTTTGGCTCTGAATGCAAAATATTTTCTTAAGAATCCGGATATATTCTTTTCAACTATTCTTATTTCAAATAATCTTGTTAATATATCATTCGCATCCTTATGCTCAATTATACTTATTAAAAATTTTGGCTTTGAAGAAATCTCAATACTAATTATCTCAACGGTCCTTTTACTATTATTTGGAGAACTTATTCCAAAGTATTTTGCGTCAGAATTGGCTGATAGATTATTACTAGCATCATCAATTCCATTAAGATTTGTTTCAATTATGCTTTTCCCATTTGTTAAAATTGCTTCAGGGCTCTCAATTATTATAAGCCGGACTAGTCAGAAAGAACAGAGCGAGATATTGAATTTAATTGATAAGGAAGATTTGCAGAATTTAATTGATGAAAGCTCCGAAGCGGGTACGATGGATGAAGATCAATCAGAGATTATTTCTAGAGTGATTGAAATTAAGGAACAGCGCGTGTATGAGGCAATGACTCCAAGGACGGATGTAGTGGGCATAGAAATATCAAATACGATGGATGAAGTGACTAAAGTATTAATTGAATCGGGTTATTCTAAACTACCGGTTTATGAGGAGAATCTTGATAATATTAAAGGATGGATTTACTCAAAAGATATATTTAAAAATCCGAAAGATTTAGCCTCAATTATTCGTGAAGCATCATTTGTACCCGAAACCAAAAAAAGTTTGGAAATGCTTAATGAGTTTTTAGAAAAACAATTCTTTTTAGCAATTGTGGTGGACGAATTTGGCGGTACCGCTGGAATTATAACTATGGAAGATTTGATTGAGGAATTATTTGGCGAGATTCGAGATGAATATGATGTAGCCGATGAATCTTTTGTTAAGCAAATCGATAAGAAAACATTTGTTATTAGCGGTAAAATTGAAATTGATTATCTGAACGATGAACATGAATTTTCAATCCCAGAGGGGGATTATTCGACGATAGCCGGTTATATAACTTACAAAATTGGAAGAATCCCAATTAAAGGGGAAACTCTTAAGATTGACAATCTCACAGTTCTAATATTAAAATCGGATAAAACTAAAATTAATTTATGTAAAGTTATTAGAGAACAAGAAATGGAATAATTAAAGAATGAGTATACTTAAATCCTTTTTCCAAAAGAGTAATCTCCCTTTTCAAAATCTAGAATCTGAGGATTTTGAAAAAATGATAAATGAAACAAAAGATGCTGTCCTTTTGGATGTTCGTACTTTAGAAGAATATTCTGAAGTACGTTTAAATAAATCAAAATTGATAGATATATATAAACCAAATTTTCTTCAGCTAATTGATGAGCTGGATAGAAATAAAAATTATTTCGTTTATTGTCGTAGCGGCAGCAGAAGTAAAACAGCATGTGTACAAATGAGTAAAATGGAGTTTAAGAATCTTTATAATTTAGCGAATGGAATAATTGACTGGCACGGTGAAGTTGAGCGAGGATGACAATCTAAACAATATAGATTCAGTTCTTATCTTTGATGGTGACTGCGCATTTTGCAATTCATGTGTTAACCTTTTATTGAGGCTGGATAAAAATAAAAAGCTAAGATTTACTTCCTCTAAATCCAACTTTGTTAAATCAATTGAGAGGAGGTATTCTGTTAATCCAAATAAAGATAATTCAATAATCTTCATTAACAAGTCTTTTTTATATTACCGATCCGATGCAATTATAAAAATATTAAGAGTCATCGGATTCAATAAATTTACCGTCGGTATTCTGAAACTTATACCAAAATTTATCCGCGATGCGGGTTATAATTTTGTCGCTAAGCACAGATATATTTTCACTAAAAATATTGTTTGTAAATTCCCTAATGATGAGGATAAACTAAGATTTATTAATTAGAATTTAATTATAGGATGCTAATTCATTTTGCTCAATTTTAAAGTAAAACATACCGAAAACGTTTCAAAAGCTAGAACTGGAGAATTTGAGACGGCTCATGGGATAGTTCAAACGCCAATATTTATGCCTGTAGGAACACAAGGTACAGTTAAAGCGGTTCAGCAGCGCGAACTATCTGATGAGATTAATGCCGAGATTATTTTAGGAAATACTTATCATCTGTATCTTCGTCCCGGCACAAATATATTAGAAAAGGCGGGGGGACTACATAACTTCATGAATTGGTCAAAACCTATTTTGACCGATAGCGGCGGTTTCCAGGTTTACAGTCTTTCAGAGTTAAGGAAACTCAAAAAAGATGGTGTTGAATTTCGCTCGCATCTCGATGGTTCAAAACATTTCTTCTCTCCAAAAAAAGTTATTGAAATTCAGAGGAGTATCGGTTCCGATATCTTAATGCCGCTCGATGAATGCACTCCATACCCATGTGAATATGATTACGCGAAGAAATCAAAAGAATTAACCACAAATTGGGCATTACTAAATAAAGAAGCGTTTGAGAATAGCGTACCTTTATATGGGTTCGATCAACATTTATTCGGCATTATTCAAGGAAGCGTTTATAAAGATTTACGGGAGCAATCCGCAACAGAGTTAGTTGAGATTGGATTCGACGGTTATTCTATCGGTGGATTGGCAGTTGGCGAGCCAGCCGATCTGATGTACGATCTTGTTGATTTTACTACCGATTTTATACCGGAAAATAAACCAAGGTATTTAATGGGAGTTGGTCGTCCGGAAAATATACTGGAAGCGATTTCAAGAGGAATTGATATGTTCGATTGCGTTATGCCTACAAGAAACGCTAGAAACGCCTATTTATTTACTTCCGAAGGCATTGTTTCAATGAGAAATTCAGCTTATAAAACCGATTTTAACCCTGTTGACAAAAATTGTGATTGTTATTTGTGTAAGAATTTTAGCCGGGCATATTTGAGGCATCTTTTCAATTCTAAAGAAATTTTAGCCCTTGAACTTTCTTCAATACATAATCTAACTTTTTACTTAAATTTGGTGCGCCAATCCAGAGAAAGAATCTTAGATGGCACTTTTACCGAATGGAAAAATGAAATAATTAAAACAATATCAGTAAACGTACAAACAAAAGAGGAGTAAAATGGATATTTTGTTAGCAATGGCACCACCACCTGGCGGAGACGGCGGCGGCGGAAGTATGATTAGCACATTAATAATGTTCGCTTCAATCTTTGCTATTTTTTATTTTATGATTATTAGACCCCAGAAGAAAAGAGCAAAAGAAAGAGAAGCTCTTTTATCAGCTATACAAAAAGGGGATAAAATTATTACCAGTAGTGGAATTTATGCCACAGTTGCCGGTCTTGAAGAAAAAACTGTCCTTTTAGATGTCGGTAATAATGTCAAAATAAAATTTGACCGTTCCGCTGTAGCTTCTGTTATAAAAGAATAAATAACTACAAACTAATACTGTTATATCTCGGTTTTATATGAGAAAATGAGTCTGTTTTAGTGCAGACTCATTTTCAATTTAATCTCAACAAATCTAGCTACCAATGAAAAATTTTACAAAACATAATTTCTTGAATCTTGAGAAGAAATATTCGGAGTACAAGACTTCATTGGTAGTATTAAATTTTTTGAGTGAATCGGGCAAAACCAAAAGTAGCTCACCGGAATCAAAGATTATCAAATCATCTTATAAACTTTCCAAATTTGATGAGGAGATGAATAGAGAAGCTTGTTATGATTTTGGTATTGCTACATTACATCAAACAATAGCCAGTAAAAATTCTACAAAGATAATTGATAATATCTCCTCTCAACTTGTTGATAAAAAACTTCCAATCATTATTGCACCATCAGATGAATTATCTCTACCGTTAACTAAAAATATTTTAAAAGAATATTCTAATTCTTGCATAGTACTAAGCTCGAAATTCAACCCGCTTTTATTATCTGATAAACTTAATAAAGGTAAAACCCGGGCAAAATTATTACATGTGGGAGGAAGGAATTTTTCAAAGTTAGAACTTGAGCAGCTTCGTGGGGAAGAAGTAACTTTCTTTTTATCGAGAGAAATCAGGCTGGGGATGTATCAAAACAATTGGGCACAGCTCATTGCAAATAATTTGACAGGTAAAGTGTTTATCTATCTTGATGTATCGGTTTTTGATCCTTCAGTTCTTGCCTCATCAAAAGAACCTGGAGGATTATTCTGGGATGAAACTCTCAATTTATTAAAGATAATAATTCAGGATAAAAGTATTTCCGGTATTGTACTCACAGGGTATTCTTCAGGTGGTATTGATCAAATTTCCGCATATCTAATCTCAAAATTGATTTATAAAATCATCTCATATTTGTAGAAATACGCTGCATTTCGCTAAAACTTAAGCTAAATTTGAATCGTCGTAATTGTTACAACTTTCGGAGGGTAAATTGAAACGAATATTTTTATTATTAATTCTACTAGCATTTTGTAAAGTTGATGCTCAAAATTCTATTTATTATGCAAATATTGAAGGGGATATTGATTTAGGTCTAGCGCCCTATGTTAGGAGAGTGATTAAGGAAGCTGAGAAAAATTTTGCTCAAGCAATTATATTCCGGATTAATACATTTGGCGGAAGAGTTGATGCCGCAACTCAAATAAAAGACGCTATTCTAAATTCAAAAATAACAACTGTTGCATTTGTGGATAAGAGAGCAATATCAGCCGGAGCATTAATTACTCTCTCATGTGAAAAAATTGTTATGGTTCCCGGCGCATCTATGGGAGCCAGCACAGTGGTGGATCAAGCAGGGCAGAAACAATCTGAAAAGTACCAATCATACATGCGCTCAGAGATGAGAGCTACCGCTGAAAAGAATAAAAGAAGAACTGATATTGCTCAGGGTATGGTTGATGAAAAAATAATTGTGCCCGATTTGCAAGACGACAGTACTAAATTAATTACTCTCACTTCGGAAGAAGCATTAAAATATGGTATGGCAGATACGGTTTTAACTTCCATGAGCGCTGTACAGGAATACTTAAATTTGGAAGAAGCTGATATGATTACGCTCGAATCCAATTGGTCAGAGGATTTAGTAAGATTTATTAATAATCCAATAATTTCATCCTTATTAATTATGATTGGTTTGATTGGTTTATATACCGAAATTAAAACGCCTGGATGGGGATTGCCTGGAACTGCCGGAGTTATTGCATTAGCTCTGTTTTTTGGAACAGGATATATTTTAGAAATTGCTTCGGTACTCGAAATTATATTATTTGTCGTGGGCGTTGCATTACTTCTTGTTGAACTTTTCTTTATTCCCGGATTTGGGATTTTTGGTATTGCGGGAATTGTATTAATGATAGGCAGTTTATTTCTCGGATTATTAGGGGATTTCAAAATGCTTGAGATGGAATCAATTTATTTTGCGATTATTCAACTCGGTTCAACATTTGTGGCAACAGTTATTACCGCTTATCTTCTTTCAAAAATATTGCCTAAAACAGAAATGTGGAATAAAATGATTCTCAATGATAATATTGTAGCCAAATCTGGTTATGCCTCTGTCCCAGATCTAAGTCATTTAATTGGGGTTGAAGGTACGGCATTCACCGATTTGAGACCTTCCGGCACGGCGATGTTAAATGGTCAACGAATCGATGTTGTTTCTGAAGGTAATTTTATAAATCGGGATTCTTCTATTTATGTGAAAGCTATTGAGGGTTCAAAAGTAGTTGTTGATGTGAAGAAATAAAAAAAGCGGGGAGTAAATCCCCGCCCGCTAATTAAATAAGCTCTACAAGATTTTTATTTATTGTAACTTCTTTACGTTTAGATTTTTCCATTTTCTGAAGCGCGTTTGGAGCATTCAGTTCAAGATTAAGTTCTAATTTAGTGGTAGTTTCGCTTCTAAATAATCTACCACTCTCAATACCAAAGAAAATATTGCCGCCGCCAGTTACTTTAGGGTCATCAAATTTATACGTCATCCCATTTTCTTTACCCTCTTTCTCACCTTTCGAAATTGTTGATAATACAGCTTTTATTTTTGCCGTTGGCTCATCATTTACCACTACGAAATCTTCAACCAAAAATTTAGCGGTATTTGTTGTTTCGAATACGGCTATACGGGATGGGTACGATTTCTCCCATGTTGAGTTTTTAAGAATTGGTTCGGTACCAAACTCTCTAAAGATTAATTGGGTTACAGGACGAATTGCCGACTCACCGAAATTTTTTGCCAACGCAATAATTTGATCGGGTGTGAGTTCTTGTTTCTGTGGACTGAGATTATTCAATTTCTCAACAATTTTATCTAACCGGCTTACTTCAATAATTTCACCTCTAGGATTTATTCTGATTCGGAACGGCTGATTAGTTATTGATTCATACTCAATAAATTTTTGCTTTTCCTCGGTGCTGTTCTCTTTCTTTGAATTATAATTAATTTTTTGATTATCAATAGTTGCGTTAAGAACAATTGAACTAATTGTAGTATTAATCTCTGCAATTTTATCCTGGTCAACATCAATTACTTCAAAATCGAATATGTATGCCACTTTTTGTTCGGCTTCCGACTTGGCGGAAGTATCAGCCAAAATTTCTTGAAGAGAAGAAGTAGTGGTTGTGAGTCGATAACTGAATTTATCCCCTTTGTTAAAGCTATAATTCAAATTTACTTTTTGATCTTTAAGATCAGCCGATTCTAATTTAGCAACCGATTCTTCCGATGATAACATGGTGTTAATTTTTTCATTATTCTTTTCTCCACCACCGCACGAAATAATAAGTACAGCTACGATTACGTAAAGAAAATACCTTATACTATAATTCATTTTAGTCTCTTTTTTAATTTATGATTTCCGGAAATACCGGATTTATTTCCAGCCGTTAATTTCAAGCAATTCTTTTCTTGAAAAGAAATGAGATATTTCTTTAGCTGCGTTTTCATTGCTATCGGAACCATGAACGATATTTTCTTGAATGCTCTCGGCGTAAAGTTTTCTAATTGTACCTTCTGCTGCTTTTTGGGGATCTGTAGCTCCAATCAAAGTTCTGAAATCTTCAACGGCGTTATCCTTTTCAAGTACGATTGGCACGCATGGACCCGACGTCATATAATCAATCAATTCATTAAAAAATGGTCTCTCTTTATGAATTTCATAAAATCCTTTTGCCGAATCAACTGTTAGATGTACCATCTTCAATCCAATAATTTTAAATCCGGCATCTTGCATCTGAGAAATTACTTTACCAATAAGATTCTTACGAACACAATCCGGTTTTAGAATTGCAAGTGTTCTGTTATTCAACATTTGTCTCCTTATAAATTATTTATTAGTCTACTTTTTCTTTTTCTTGATAACTGCTTTTTTGACAATTTTTTTAACTGCCTTTTTAGCGGGAGCTTTAACAATTTTTTTTGCCTTAGTTTTTATTGCCGGTTTTACTTTTACAGATTTAATTTTATCAAAAGCTTTTTTCATAGTGATACCAATTTCGGCCGGACTTTCAACTACACTTATGCCTGCTTTTTTCATAGCGGCCATTTTCTCGGATGCGGTTCCTTTTCCTCCTGAAATGATAGCGCCTGCGTGTCCCATTCTTCTTCCTGGAGGTGCTGTTCTGCCCGCAATAAATCCAACAACCGGTTTTTTAACATTCTTTTTAATAAATAGAGCGGCTTCTTCTTCCGCGCTTCCTCCAATTTCTCCAATCATCACAATTCCATCTGTGCCCGGGTCATCATTAAAAAACTTAATAATATCAATGAATCGTGAGCCTATTACCGGATCACCGCCAATTCCCACACATGTTGATTGTCCAATTCCAAGATCGGTTAACTGCTTAACTGCTTCATAGGTTAATGTTCCGCTCCGGCTAACAACACCGACTTTCCCTTGCTTGTGTATAAATCCGGGCATAATACCAATTTTTGCCTTACCGGGAGAAATTAATCCGGGGCAGTTGGGTCCAATCAATACTACATTTTTTGATTTTACTACATTATAAACGGCAATCATATCTTTAGATGGAATACCTTCAGTGATACATACAATTAACTTGATACCGGCATTAGCGGCTTCTAAAATTGCGTCGGCGGCAAATGAAGGGGGAACAAATATAGCCGATGCTTCGGCCTTCGCGGATTTAACCGCGTCTGCAACGGTATTAAATATTGGTATGTTAGTTCCTTCGAATTTTTGACCTCCTTTGCCAGGTGTAATTCCACCAATTACATTAGTGCCATACTCAATCATTTGTTTTGTATGAAAGGAGCCTTCGCTTCCGGTTATACCCTGTACAACAACTCTAGTTTTCTTATCTAGCAGAATACTCATTTTATTTCCCGGTTTAATTTCAAATTTCGTTTAGGCAAAATTAAGAAAGGATTAACAAACTTACTTTAGAAAAATGAAATAGTTGGAATGAGGATATTGACGACTCATTTTATCTTGAAAGAGAAAGAATCTATGGCCCTTTGGGTAGCTAAAATTCCATCAAGATGATCATATTCATGTTGAAGTAGCTCAGATTCACTATCCTGCAAATCTATTGAACAGTGTTGCCATTTTTCATTATAGTAAGATAGCGTGCATTTTTTATATCGCATTACTTTTACAAGCAGATTTGGAAAAGATAGGCAGTCATCCCAAACTTCAAATGTTTCTTCGCTGAAATTGGATAGAGTTGGATTTATTATAATTAGTTCTTTACCAAAAATATTCGCGAAAATTAATCTCTTTAACACTCCAATTTGGGGAGCGGCTATAGCTCTTCCAAATCCAAAAGCAATGTTGCATTCCTTCAAAACCGCTTTTAAATCTTGAGCAGTACTGATAGCAAAATCTATTTCATTTTCGGTGAATGGTTCGGAAACCTTATGAAGAACAGGATCACCTAGCTTTAATAATTTTTCAATGGCCACTTATCTGAAATCCAAACTCTATTAATGATCTT
Source organism: Melioribacteraceae bacterium (assembly GCA_019638015.1). Lineage (NCBI taxonomy): Bacteria > Pseudomonadati > Ignavibacteriota > Ignavibacteria > Ignavibacteriales > Melioribacteraceae > Melioribacteraceae bacterium. Next base: position 1,874,944 of record JAHBUP010000001.1, read on the forward strand.
TCATCAAAATGTTTCGCCATTACCTGCATCCCTATGGGAAGTCCAGATGAATCTTTTCCGATCGGGATACTAATTCCAGGAATACCGGCGAGGTTTGCAGAAGTAGTGTAAATATCTTCGAGGTACATTTCCAGAGGATCATTAGATTTTTCACCAATTCTAAAAGCTGTACTTGGCGTTGTTGGAGTCAGTAAAACATCCACTTTTTCAAATGCTCGATCAAAATCATTTTTTAATAATCTGCGGACTTTCTGGGCTTTGCGGCAATAGGCATCATAATATCCGGCGGATAAGACATAGGTACCTAACATTATTCTTCTTTTAACTTCCGCGCCGAATCCATCTGTTCTTGAATTCGAATACATTTCTTTTAATGAAGAAGAATCATTCGATCTTAAGCCGTAGCGAGCGCCATCATATCTTGCGAGATTAGAGGAGGCTTCAGCTGTAGTTAAAATGTAGTATGTAGCTATAGAATAATCAGTGTGGGGCAGTTCAATTTCAATAATTGAATGCCCAGCACTCTTTAACAGTTCAATTTGCTTCTCAATTGCAGAACGAATCTCCTCATTTAATCCTTTCCCGAAGTACTCTTTAGGTAGACCAATCTTAAATTTTCTTGAAGAATCAAGTTCTTTATTAAAACTTGAAACTGATACATTTGCAGATGTTGAATCATTGGAATCATAGCCGGCAATAACCGATAAAACAAGTGCCAAATCATCAATATTTTTTGCGAATGGACCTATTGAATCAAACGAAGAGGCGAATGCTGTTAATCCAAACCTTGAAACTAGGCCGTATGTTGGCTTGAGCCCGTAGATGCCGCAGAAAGCCGCTGGCTGCCTTATAGAGCCTCCTGTATCGGTACCTAGGGAGACGTCGCACAAATTAGCCGCAACTGCTACAGCAGACCCGCCGCTGCTTCCTCCGGGTACTCTAGTCTCATCAATTGGATTTAATACTTTGCCGAAAGCCGAATTCTCATTCGAGGAACCCATAGCGAATTCGTCACAATTGGTTTTGCCGATAATTATTGCATCTTCATCAATTAATTTTTGAACAGCAGTAGCCGTGTAAATAGATTGAAAATCCCTTAAAATATTAGAAGAGCAGGAGAGTGGTTTATTTTTTAGAGCAAGAACATCTTTTATCGCCACTACCATGCCGGCAAGTTTACCATGACAACCAGTTTTAATTTTGTGTTCAATTATTTCTGCGTAATCTAAAGACTCGTCGAATACAAAATTAAATGCATTTAATTGTTTACGCTGATCAATTCTTTTTAAAAACGACTGAACATTATCTCTAAGAGACAACTTACCGTTTTTAATTTGTTCAAGTTTTTCTGAATGGGTTTTGTACATAATTTGAAGTTAGTGATAGTTCAGAACAGTTAATCTTTTTTAGTATCGGATTTATCAGTAATCTTGATATCCTCTTGAACATCGTTTACTGCCTTTTTGAATTCTCTCATACCTTTACCAATGCCCTGAGCAAGTTCAGGTATTTTTTTTGCGCCAAAAAGAATTAAAATGGCTAGAACTATTAAAACTATTTCCATTGCACCTAAATTACCAAACATAGTTACCTCATTTAAAAATTTATTTAATAAAATTTGCCGCGATCGATTGGAATATCAGAGAGCCGTCAGTTTTTCTTAAAACTGGATCAACGGCGTTTTCCGGATGCGGCATCATACCAATGACATTCCTTCGAGTATTAGTTATTCCGGCAATATTATTAATGGAACCATTTGGATTCATATCATCAGAAATATTTCCATCAATATCTGAATACCTGAACACAACTTGATTATTCTTTTCAAGATCAGCTACGGTAGATTCATCGGCAAAATAATTTCCCTCCCCATGTTTTATTGGAATCTTAATAACTGATTTATCGATCCGGTTAGTGAATGGTGAATTCTTATCCTCAATCTTTAAATAAATATCTTTACAAATAAATTTCAATGATTGATTTTGAAGCATCACACCGGGAAGAAGACCAATCTCGAGTAAAATTTGGAAACCATTACAAATCCCAAAGACATACCCGCCATTTTCAGCAAAGTTGTAAACAGATTCCATTATTGGTGAAAATCGAGCGATAGCGCCGGTTCTTAAATAATCGCCGTAAGAAAAACCACCGGGAAGAATAACTATATCACAATTCTTCAAATCTTTTTCCTTATGCCATAGAAATTCAGCTTCATAGCCAAGGACTTTTTTCACCGCATAATAAGCGTCGTGGTCACAATTTGAACCGGGGAAAACAACAACTCCGAATTTTGGATTCATTTTAATTCTTCCAAATGATATTCAAAATCTTCCATAATAGGATTGGAAAGTAACTTCTCAGAGTATTCTTTTACTTCTTTTTCAGCGATATCTTTATCATTCGTCTCAACAAAAAATTCGATGTATTTACCTATTCTGGTTTTTTTAACATTAGTAAATCCCAAATGTTTTGCGCCTTGCTCAACCGCCTTACCTTGCGGATCAAGAATTTTAGGTCTTCTTTTTACAATTACTGTTGCCTTAAACAATTTTACTCTCCTCAATCTTTATATTTTTTTCAATTTTTCTTTTATCGTTAGTTGCGATTAAATAGTAGATGTGTCTGAATAATCCAAAAAATACTATTCCTATTGATAAATAAAATAAAACTAAACCTTGTGTTAAAATAGCATAAACCAGAACAATCAATAGGATTACAAGCGCGAGCAGTTTCTGTTTCAGTTTACGTTCCTTAAAATTCGGAAATGCATTGTATCTAATTTTGCTGACCATCAATAATGACAACAATATTATAAGAGGAAAAATTATTATATCAAATGGAGGCAATAATTTTTGATTTGATGATGTGGATAAGAAAAGCATGGCAATTGTCATTGCGGCCATTGGAATTGGTAGGCCTTTAAAGTCACCTTTACTGTTCAAATCTTCCACCTGAATATTGAATCTTGCCAACCTCAATGCGCCAAAAACTAAAATTAATGAACTCAATAAAATTCCCAGATATCCAAATTGATAAGCATAGGCTTTATAAATAAGGAAAGAGGGAGCCGCTCCAAAACTAACCACATCAGAGAGAGAATCCAGTTCAACTCCAAATTTACTAGATGTGCCAAGTAATCGTGCGACAATTCCGTCCAGTAAATCAAAGGTGGCGGCGGCAACAATAAAAATTGATGCCATTCTAAAATCACCATTAGAGGTGAACACAATTGATAGGAATCCGCAAAAGATATTTAACGATGTAACAAAATTTGCAACTGCTGATTTTGGAATAAAGTTTTTCATTTATCTTCCATCTCAAATAAAACGGTTTCGCCAGCTTTAACTATATCACCTATTTTAACTTTTAACTTCCAATTTTTTGGTACAACGACATCGCATCTGCTTCCAAATTTGATCATTCCAAATCTATTTCCCATATTAACGGTATCTCCGATTGATAAATCGTAAACAATTCTTCTTGCTATAAATCCCGCAACTTGAGTATAAAGCATTTTGCCAAATTTGCTAGATATTCCTATTTCAGATCTTTCATTTCTTTCATCAGCTTTTTCATAAAACGCCATTATATATTCACCATTGATGTATTTGAGATAATCAACGGTTCCATCAATCGGTATTCTGTTTACATGAACATTCAGCGGCGACATAAATACTGAAACTTGAGTTGCCTCTTCATTTAAAAATCTATCTTCGAATTTTTCTTTTATTATAACAATTTCTCCATCAGCCGGCGAAACAATTACATTATCCTTTTTTGGAGAAATTCGTTCAGGATCTCTGAAAAAATTTAACACAAAGAGGAAAAATATAACCCCCACTATAAGCAAAGGGTATTTTACCCAAGGATTGTTAATGAAAAGTGAAATTATTATTGCGAGAGCGGATAACGCAGAGCAAATAAGGAATGTATTTAAGCCATATTTTGTTATCATTAATTATTCTTATTTAGTGCTAAAATTATTTACAAATGTAATATTTTCTGACCTTAATTTCTTGTGATTCTTTTTTTTCCTAATTTTGATTCACTTTTTAAGAAAACTAAATCTTCCGGGAGGATAAATGAAGTTTGATATGGGCGGTATGATGAAACAAATACAGAAAATGCAAGCTGATATGGCAAAAGTTCAGAATGAACTTGGCGGTAAAACAGTAACTGAAGAGAGTGGCGGCGGAATGGTAAAAGCCACAGCAAATGGGAAAAAGGAAATTATTTCGATAGTAATTGATGAAGAAATTATGAAAAGCGGAGATAAAGAGATGCTCGAAGATCTTGTTGTTGCCGCTGTAAATAAAGCACTTGCTACCGCCGGTAAAATGGCCGAAGATGAGATGCAAAGTTTAACTAAGGGAATGCTTCCCCCCGGTTTCAATATTCCTGGAATGTAATTGTGCTCATCGCAGAACCGCTCCAAAAAGCAATTGAAGAATTGAGTAAACTTCCAGCCATCGGAAATAAAAGTGCTCAACGAATAGCTCTTTATTTGCTTAAAAAAGATAAAGTTAGCGTTGAAAATTTTGTAAACGCTATTCTTGACCTAAAAGATAAAATTAAGTTTTGCTCGAATTGTTTTAATATTTCGGTGGAAGATACCTGTAATATATGCTCAAGTCCTAAAAGAGATAATTCAATTATATGTGTTGTTGAAGAAGCCAGCGATATTATTGCCATCGAAAAAACTAATGAATACAGCGGACTCTATCATGTGCTTGGAGGAGTATTAAATCCACTTTCCGGAATTTCACCTGAATCATTAAAGATAAAAGAGTTAATTAATAGGGTGAAGGGGGCAGGGATTAAGGAAATTATTCTAGCGTTGAACCCAAATTCAGAGGGGGATGCAACTTCTCTTTATCTCACCAAAATATTAAAAGAATATCATATTAAAATTTCCAGAATCGCACGCGGGTTGCCAATTGGCGGAAATCTTGATTTTTCTGACTCTGCTACAATAGGAAGAGCATTCATAGGAAGAATATCACTAGAATGAAAGACTGGTTTATAAATTGGTTTAATTCTGAACAATACTTAGATGTATATTCCCACCGTGACGAAAGTGACGCAAAAAAAATAGTTGATTTAATAATTGCCTCAACAAATCTCAAAAAAGGTTCTTCGGTTCTTGATGCGGCTTGCGGAGCAGGAAGGCATTCTATTCATTTTGCCTCTTTGGGCTATAATGTCTCAGCATTTGATCTCAGCGAAAATTTGCTCAAATATGCCAGCAAGAGCGCCGAGGAAAAACAACTTATAATTAATTTTTTCCGGTCAGATATTAGAACAGTTGAACTGAAAAAAAAATATGATCTCATTGTGAATCTTTTTACCAGCTTCGGTTACTTTGATGACGATGAGGATAATTTTAAGTTTGTTAAAAATGCCTTTAATAATCTGGTCCCTTCCGGTTATTATGTACTCGATTATTTTAATATAGCTCAACTAAAAAAGAGTTTAATACCATATTCTGAAAAACAAATTGGAACAAAGAAAATATTAGAAGAAAGAAAATTAGTCGGTAATTTTGTGGTCAAAAATATTACCATAGAAGATGATGAAGCTATTTCGAATTTTAACGAGAAAGTAAAATTATATGAAGTACAATTTTTAAGAGAGAAGCTAGTGGAGATCGGATTTAGAATTTATGCTGAGTTTGGTGATTATGATGGAAATCGATTTTCTGATGTGGAATCTTCACGAATAATAATTATTGCACAAAAATGAAATACTATATCATAGTAGCAATATTATTCTTAGTCTTTGGGTGTGATTTATTCACTACAAGGCCACCGGAAGAACCAAAAACGACGGGTAATTCCTTAATCCCCGCAACTACTCCAGATATTCTATTTGATAATTTTAAGAAATCGTTCGAGGATAAATTCCCCGAAAATTATTCCAGTGTATTTGTTAATTCATCTTTTCTTGATAAAAAATATAGATTTATCCCGGTAACAAGTACTTCAACACAATTTCCTGTATTAAATAATTGGGGGATTGAGGAGGAAAACCAATTTTTCAAGAGTTTGAAAGGTAGGGCTAATCCGGGTGCTTCTGTGTCACTTTTATTTTCTAATCAAAGTAACAATCAATTGGGAGATAGTGCGCTCTACCAATTCGATTATCTGGTCTCAGTATCAGCTCAGGATAATACCATAAATGGTGAGTATAAAGGTTCAGCACAATTCAAAATATTTTTAGATACAAGAGGGCAGTGGGTAATAGTAAACTGGGAAGATATTCAAACCGGCAATAACCGAAACTGGAGTGAATTAAAAGGAAGGCTTTATTAAACACTATTTCATTATATTATTTACCATAATTTTGATGAACAGTTGTGTAAATCCATTTGCTCCTTCACTCGATCAAAATTTGGGCACTGAAGAGGGAATTATTAGTGATCAGCTATCGATTGGCGGAGTATTCAAAAATTTACAGTACGCATATACCTTTAAAGACACGCTTATTTACAGTCAATTATTGAATAATAAATTTACTTTTAGCTATCGTGATTATGATTTGGGTGCAGATGTTAGCTGGGGGAGAGACCAGGAAATGAAAGTTACTGATGGACTTTTTCAAAATGCTCAACGACTTGATCTTATTTGGAATAATATTGTTATGATTTCGGGAGACTCAACCAGCATTATTAGAAGTTTTAATTTATCTGTAACTTTTAATCCAACTGATATAATTTTTCTAGATGGCAGAGTAAATTTGAGGTTAGAGAAAGATGATAAACAAAAATGGACTATAACTCACTGGATTGATGAATCTAATTTTTGATTATGATACTATTTTACTTAAAAGAAACATTTAGACTTTTCAGCCGCTCCTTCTGGGCTACTTTTGTATTAATTAGCATTACAGCGCTAGCTGTAATTATTACTTTTTTTTCTCTCCTATCAATTTTTTATTCGCAAAAAATATCGGAAAAGATTAAAAGTTCTATTGAAGTAAATGTCTATTTGGACGATAGTGTAACTGCAAACCAAATTGAAAGTGTGCATAATAAATTATTATCAAATACTTCATTTAATTCTGTGAAATATTTAAATAAAGAACAAGCTGCCCAACAGTTCATCAAAGAAACCGGTGAGGATTTTAGAGACGTTTTAGAATATAATCCATTCCCTCATACATTTGTTTTAACATTTAAAGCAGAGGAGTTGAACAAAAAACCGATTAGCAATTATGTAAGTGAAATTAAGAAGATTGATGGGGTAAGTGAAGTATTTTACGATTACTCTACGGCTCTAAAAATTTTAAACATCCTTAACAAGTATCTCCCAATTTTAATAATTATTTCAATACTTCTAATCTCGTCATCTATTTATTTAGTATATGCCAATTATAAAATGCAGATTATTAACTCATCTAATATCTACAAAACAATGAAATACGTTGGGACAAAAGAATCAGCAATGAAAATTCCAATTGTACTAAATGGATTTATGGTAGGATTTATTGCATCAATTCTGGTTGCAATTATTTTTAATTTAATATACATAATATTGACTGGTATGGTGATTAACCTTAAATTGGCGCAACAGAATTATCTATTTAATCTGTTTATTTTCGTGATTGGTATCACGCTGGGTTTAACGGGCAGTATATTATCTTCACGTACAATTTCCAGGGTGTTATCCAAAATCTCCTAAAAATTATCGAGGGCTAATGATGAAGAGACTTTTCTTTGTTTTCTCATTCTTTTATCTAATTTTAAACACATCATATTCACAAATCAAGGATTTTGAATTAGGCGCAGAAATTGGCCGATACAATGCCAATCAAAGCGGATATTTCAATTTTTCAGATCCTGAAGCTGTCAATATTAAAGTTTCAGTGTGGGGATTTGTTAAATATCCCGGAAGATACACAGTTCCAATTTACACAACGGTTACAGATCTGCTTTCTTACGCGGGGGGACCTATGGATGCATCGGACTTAACTGATTTGCGAATATACCGGGTTGATGAAGATTCCACTCAGACTTTAGTGAAGTTTAATTATAATGACCTTTTATGGGAGAGTAATTTAAAGACACAATACAGAAAATTACCTTCGCTATTAGCTGGGGATATATTAGTTGTCCCGGGGGAACCACGTCTCTATTTTCGTGATCATATGTCAATTTGGCTCTCAATCATAAGTGTACTTATATCTTTATCAATTTTAGTAATCAACATAGCTAAGTAGGATAAAATTGTGAATAACCAGCAACAATTTCAACAGAACCAGGAAGCGCATACCCTGCGCGATTATATTCAGTTAATTAAGCTGAATTTCATCCCAATATTTTTAATTGCGTTAACAGGTTTATTAGTGGCAATTATCTATGCTGTAAATGCACCCGACATATTTAAATCTACTACTGTGCTAAAAATATCAAAACCTAGTGGAAGTGTTTTAGAGGGCTCGCTCATTCCGGAATTTCAAGATTTTGGAAGCGACCGATTTATAGCTAATGAAATTGAGATATTAAAAAGCTATAGATTGAGAGAAAGAGTTTCTAACGCTCTTGTTGATAGTTTCAGAATCTCGAATAAAAAGGAGGACTTTTCATTAATTCTTGAATCGCTTGAATATAATACTGATAAAAAATTAAGAAGTATTGATGATATAGTTAAATCCTTAGGTGCTAAAGTTTCAATAGATCAGAGAAGAGGATTAGATATTGTGGAGATCTCGGTAGAGTCCGAATCACCGACAGAAGCCGCTCTGATAGCAAATAATTACGCTAAAGCATACAGAGATTTAAACTTATCATACAATAGAGAACAACTTACACTCATTAAAAATTTTCTTGCCAAACAACGTGACGAAAAACTTTCAGAATTACAACTTGTTGAAGAAACTGTAAAAAATTATCAAGAACAAAAGGGTATTGTTCAACTTCCCGAGCAAGCTAAAGCACTTATTGAGCAATCGTCCGATCTTCAAGCTAAGATGAATGTTGCCCGTATCGATCTTACTATGTCGGAAAAAATTCTAGCAGAATATAAAGGTGAGTTGAAAAAGAGAGATCCTGATATTTCTAACTATATTGAAAATTTAGCGACCCAGCCTTATATCGAAAAATTGCAGCAGCAAATTGCTGATCTGAGAACTCAAAAAGATCGAGCACTTTCTTCTGGCGGAGCTTCAAGCAAGATTATTAAAGAGTTTGATTCAAAAATTGAGGACTTAAGAACAAAGCTCAATAATCAGTTATCTGTTTATAAGGCAGGTATTCTTGCTTCAACTCCAGATGAAATTAAAGAAATTACTAGAAAAGTTTTAGAAGAAGAAATTAAATATCAGTCTATTCTAGCTTCGTACAAAAAATTAAATGAAATTGTTGGCGATTACGATAGAAAAATGAACGCTCTTCCCACAAGCACTATCGATTTAGCTCGGTTAACAAGAGAGCAATCTGCTTATGAAAAATTGTATCTACAGGTAGAGGAGAGGTATCAGCAGGCAATTATCAGCGAACAATCAGTCCCAGGAAATGTTGTGATTATTGATGATGGAAGAATCCCTCCAAAACCTGCAAAACCTAATCGACTATTAATTGTAATTATTGGATTAGTATTGGGTGTGGGAATGGGAGTTGGATTTGCATTTGTACGCAACTACCTCGATAATACGGTAAAAACTCCTGAAGATATTCAAAACAAGAATATTAATATTCTAGCGTGGATCCCCCAGATCGAAGGAATGGAGAGCGGTAATAAAGATTTAGAATTTATTGTTGCCAAAAAGCCGGATGCTAGTGCCAGTGAAGCTTATCGCGCATTAAGAACCAGAATCAAGTTTTCGAAAATTGATAAGGAATCTTTAAAGACTATCCTAATCACTTCTTCCGCATCTCAAGAAGGTAAAACTACTACATCCGTAAATCTTGCCGGAAGTTTTGCTCAAGCCAATTTCAAAACAATTATAATTGATGCAGATTTAAGAAAACCAAGGGTTCATACAGTCTTTAATTCAAAACGGTATCCCGGATTTACGGATTACTTTTTTGGGCAGGCTACATTTGAGGAAATAGTTAGAAACTCGGAAGTAAATAATTTAGATTTTATTACCGCTGGAACTATCCCTCCAAACCCATCTGAAATTTTAAGTTCGGAGCAGATGCAGATCTTCCTCGAAAAATTAAAAGGGATTTACGATTATGTGATTGTGGATTCTCCTCCAATTATTGCTGTTACTGATTCGGAAATACTATCCAGTATTGTTGATGGTACAATCTTAGTGGTATCGGCAAATAATACTGAAATGGAATTGATGGAGAAATCAGTTCAAATTCTTAAGCATGAACACAGTTCATTTATTGGAACAGTATTAAATAATTTTGCGTACCGTAGCGGGTATGGTTCATACTATAAATATTATTATTACTATTCTCGTCCGACAAACAGTTCAAAAACTAAAAAAGTAAAAGCTTGATGAGTAAAAAAGTTGCGGTTGTTACTGGTGGGGCCGGATTTCTCGGCTCCCATCTCTGCGAAAATCTCCTTCAAAAAAATCTTAAAGTTATTTGCATCGATAATCTCCTCACCGGAAGAGTAAGTAATATTGAACATCTTTTTATAAATGAAGATTTTACATTCATAAAGCATGATATAACAAACTTTATTCATGTGCCGGGTAATGTTGATTATATTTTACATTTCGCTTCACCCGCGAGTCCAATCGATTATCTAAAACTACCTATACAGACATTAAAAGTTGGATCATTGGGTACTCACAAAGCTTTAGGACTGGCCAAAGATAAAAATGCGGTTTTCCTTTTGGCATCAACTTCAGAAGTATATGGTGATCCATTAGTTCATCCACAAAAAGAAGATTACTGGGGTAATGTAAATCCTATTGGTCCTCGTGGTGTTTATGATGAAGCCAAGCGTTTCGCTGAAGCATTAACTATGGCTTATCATAGATATCATGGTGTCAATACTAGAATTGTGAGAATTTTTAATACCTACGGCTCAAGAATGCGGGTTGATGATGGGCGAGCATTGCCGGCGTTCTTCTCCCAAGCATTAAAAGGGGAAGATGTTACTGTTTTTGGGGACGGATCTCAGACCAGAAGTTTCTGCTATGTTGATGATTTGGTAAACGGAATAATTAGCCTGCTTTTTTCCAATGAAATAAATCCGGTTAATATTGGAAATCCAGCCGAAATAGCTCTCATAGATATTGCGAAGGAAGTGATAGAATTATGCAACTCAAAAAGTAAAATTGTATTTCAATCATTACCGGAAGATGATCCCAAAGTTAGACAGCCTGATATAACAAGGGCAAAAGAAATTTTAGGTTGGGAACCGAAAATTAAACGCGAAGAAGGACTCAGAATTACTATGGAATACTTTAAAAAAGAAGTACTCGGAGAATAGTAATTCTTTTTTATAAAGGTCATTAATCCCCAAAAAAAGTCCCGCCGAAGCGGGACTTTCATTTTATCAAGCATAAACGTTAAATTAATCTTAGTACATTCCGTCCATACCGCCGTGAGGCATTGGTGGCATTGGTTTTTCTTCTTCTTTTTTCTCGTAAACAACAGCTTCTGTAGTTAACAATAATGAAGAAACTGATGCAGCGTTTTCTAATGCTGTTCTTGTAACCTTAGTTGGATCAATAACGCCAGATTTTACTAAGTTTTCGTATGTCTCAGTAGCAGCATTAAAACCAAAATCACCTTTTCCTTCGAGTACTTTATTTAATACTACAGCGCCTTCAAGACCGGCATTAGCAACAATTTGTTTTAATGGTTCTTCAAGAGCTTTTTTAATTATTTTTATGCCGGTTGTTTGATCAAGATTTTCGCCGGATAATTTATCTAATGAAGAGATTGCTCTAACTAAAGAAACACCGCCGCCAGGAATAATTCCTTCTTCAACAGCTGCTCTGGTTGCGTGTAGAGCATCTTCAACTCTTGCTTTCTTTTCTTTCATTTCAATTTCCGTAGCTGCTCCAATTTTTAGAACTGCAACACCGCCTGAAAGTTTTGCGAGTCTTTCTTGCAACTTTTCTTTGTCATAATCTGAAGTTGTTTTTTCAATCTGAGATTTGATTTCATTAATTCTCTTTTTAATATCATCTGTCTTGCCAGCGCCTTCAACAATAGTAGTATTATCTTTATCAATTACTACTTTTTTAGCACGACCTAAATATTCAATTGTAGCGTTTTCCAATTTGTAACCGCGTTCTTCAGATACAACTGTACCGCTAGTTAAAACTGCAATATCTTCCAACATTGCTTTTCTTCTATCACCAAAACCTGGTGCTTTTACTGCGCACACTTTTAATGTACCGCGTAATTTATTAACTACTAATGTTGCTAAAGCTTCGCCTTCTAAATCTTCAGCGATAATCAATAATGCTTTGCCAGCTTGGGCGATTTTTTCAAGAACGGGTAAAAGATCTTTCATAGCTGAGATTTTTTTATCATGGATTAAGATATAAGGATCATCCAAAATTGCTTCCATTGACTCAGAATTAGTTACGAAGTAAGGGGAGAGGTAACCGCGGTCAAATTGCATACCTTCAACAACATCAAGATTTGTTTCAGCTGATTTGCTTTCTTCAACAGTGATGACGCCATCTTTACCAACTTTTTCCATTGCGTCTGCTATTAAGTTACCAATTGTTTTGTCGTTATTTGCTGAAATAGAACCTACTTGAGCAATCTCTTCACGACCGCCAACTTCTTTACTCATTGATTTTAAGCTTTCAACAACTTTTATTACTGCTAAATCAATACCTCTTTTGAGGTCCATTGGGTTAGCGCCTGCTGTCACATTTTTTAAACCTTCACGGAAAATTGCTTGAGCTAAAACAGTGGCGGTTGTTGTTCCGTCACCAGCTACATCACTAGTTTTAGATGCAACTTCACGAACCATTTGAGCGCCCATATTTTCAATTGGATTTTCTAATTCAATTTCTTTTGCTACAGAAACACCATCTTTTGTAACTGTTGGAGCGCCAAACTTTTTATCAAGAATAACATTACGACCTTTTGGTCCTAAAGTTACTTTAACAGCGTTAGCAAGTTTATCAACACCTACCTTTAGCGAGCCACGTGCTTCGCTACCAAATTCAACTATTTTTGAAGCCATATTTATTCTCCTTTTTTATCAAACTTATATTAGTTAACAATACCGTAAATATCATTTTCACGCATAATTAAATATTCTTCACCATCAATTTTAACTTCGGTTCCCGAATATTTACCGTAAAGTACTGCATCACCAACTTTAACTGTCATTGGTACTGCTTTACCATTATCGTCAACTCTTCCGCTTCCAACGGCAACTACAACCCCTTCAATGGGTTTTTCTTTAACTGTATCAGGGAGAATAATCCCACCCTTTGTAACTTCTTCAGCTTCTTTAGCTTTTACAATAACTCTATCAGCTAAAGGTTTAATTTTGAAGTCTGCCATGTGTAACCTCCATTTAATATAATTAAGTTTTTTATAAATTAGCACTCTAAAACAACGAGTGCTAATATAATATTCTAACCGGTTTTTGTCAAGAAAAGATGCTTTATCTAGGTTTAGAAATGATGAAAGTGCGACAAAAATACCACATCACAAAAAATACATAGGCAATATGGCATAATTGTGTAAATAATTTTAGAAAGTAGGCGAATATGTGTTTCTTGACCCCAATGATTTAATATTGAGGTCACCCTTGGATTATAACAATTGCGAATTATTCCGTTATTAATGAGTCTGCGTTAATATTACAAAAAGTCAATCCAACTCAACCGAACGAGAAAAAATATAATCTAAATTAACCAGCATTTTAGAGGTATCAAATAAGTCTTCAATCTCACTTATTGAGAGATATTTATTAACATCTTGGGAATTTGATAACTCATTCTTCAATGATTTACTTTCATCAGCCCATACTTCCATAGCAGATTTTTGAACGAATGCGTATGCATCTTCCCGGGTCATTCCTTTTTCTGTTAATTTTAATAAAACTTTTTGGGAGTGAATTAATCCCCTTGTTTTTTCCAAATTTTTCAACATGTTCTCTGGGTAAATAATCAAATTATCCATTAATTTAATTGCGAGCCCAAGCATATAATCCAAAGTAATACAACTGTCGGGTAAAATAACTCTCTCAACAGATGAGTGAGAAATATCCCTTTCATGCCAAAGGGCTACATTTTCTATGGCAGCCATAGCATTTCCGCGTAATATCCTTGCGAGTCCCGTAATCCTTTCGCTGACGATGGGATTTCGTTTATGTGGCATAGCTGAAGAACCTTTTTGTCCTTTTGAGAAATATTCTTCAGCTTCTAATACTTCGGTTCTTTGAAGGTGTCGTATTTCAATTGCTATTTTCTCGAGTGATGCGCCAATAATTGCTAAAGTGGTTAAAAATTCTGCGTGTCGATCACGCTGAACAACTTGTGTGGCAACCGGCTCAGGTTTTAATCCTAATTTATCACAAACGTATTCTTCAACTTTAGGAGAGATGTGATCGAAAGTACCAACTGCACCAGAAATTTTTCCAACGGCAGCTGAATTGATAGAACTTTCTAATCTTACAATATTTCTTTTGCATTCTTCGTACCATAAAGCGAATTTTAATCCCATTGAGTAAGGTTCGGCGTGTATACCATGACTTCTACCAATGCAGTAAACATTCTTATTTTTAAGTGCTTGCCTTTTTAGAATGGCTTTCAATTCTTTCAAATCCTTTAATAAGATTTCACCTGCACATTTAATTTGATAGGCGAGCGCTGTATCCAAAACGTCTGAAGAGGTCATGCCATAATGAATATGGCGGGAAGCGGGACCAACATATTCTGCAACGTTAGTTAAAAATGCAATCACATCATGCTTAGTGGTTTCCTCAATTTCAAGAATACGATCAACATTAAAAGCTGCTTTAGATTTAATTTCATTCATGTCCTGTGAGTTAATTTCCCCCATCACAGCTCTTGCTTCACATGCAATAATTTCAACTTTTAACCATGAGTCAAATTTAAATTGCTCCGACCAAACATCACCCATTTCTTTTCGGGTATAGCGACTAATCATTATTTCCTCTCCAATTTCATTTTTTTGACAATGTTAGAATCACCTCTTAGTATTTTCAGCTCGATGGTATCATCTGTACGGTATTCGTTAATAACACTTATCAATGTGTTTTCATCTGTAATTTTATAATTATCAATTCCTAATATAATATCTTCGACTTGAATGCCAGCTTTTTGGGCAGGAGAGTTTTGTGAAACCTGGGTAATAATTACGCCTCTATTTGATTTTAATCCATAAGTTTTGGCAAGGTTTTCATCAATGGTTAGAATATTTAGACCTGTCCAGAAATTTCTATTTACTTTCCCATCCTGTTTGAGCTCGTCAATGACTCTTTTTATTTTATTTACAGGAATAGCAAACCCAACCCCAACATTACCCGAAGAACCTTGAGCAGTATAAATTAAAGTATTTAATCCGACTAATTCGCCAATCGCGTTTACAAGGGGTCCACCACTATTGCCGCTATTGATTGCAGCATCAGTTTGAATCATATTAATATAATATCTATTATTTGTTGGGGGAAGGTTCATGCCTGTGGCACTTATAACTCCAACAGTTACCGTTGGTTGATCATTTACAGAAAAAAGTCCAAATGGATTTCCAAGAGCGATAGTCCATTCTCCAATAATTATATCATCGGAGTTGCCAAGAGGAACAAAGGGCAAATTTTTAGCGTCTATTTTTAATAAGCATAAGTCAGAAGCTTGGTCACTTCCAAGTATTTTTGCTTTGAAAATTCTTCCATCGGTCAAGGTTACATTAGCTTCAACAGCATTACCAGCTACGTGATCATTTGTTATGATATATCCATCACTAGAGATAATCACTCCTGATCCTAAACCTCTTATTTGTTGGTTATAAACTCTATCACCAAAAAAATAACGCCAAAATGGATCTTGGCTGTAAATATCTCTTACTTGTCTTATCTCTGTTACATTAATTCCAACCACCGCCGGCTTAATTCTTGAAACGGTATTAGTAATTACATTACTTCTGCCGGCTGTAATATCATCATTTGCTAAATTTTTCTCATAAATTGACGCGGCTCTTTTATTAATTAAATGATAGTTAATTGTTTCATCTAGTTTAGGTTGAATGACCATACTAAATAGTGCCGCAGAAATTATTAATGTTACTAAAGATGAAATTAGTATTGTTTTAAGATTTTTCATTTTCGTTACCTCTAGATTTTTTCCAATTCTTTATATACTCTTTAATTGGCTCAATATGCCTCATCAAAATTATGGATAACAATACAGCTATAGAAATGCTGAATTCCAAATTTTCACTTGCTGGTGGTGTTGAGTAATAATTAAGAACTTTTACCGAAGAGAATGCTAATGCCGCGGTGAGCACTGTGGCCGAAAAATTGGCAAAATGAACATGACGTTTAAATATAAAAGCAATGCCCCAAAGTAGTAGCCACAATCCGAGAACAGGAGGACTTAATAGTATAGCGCCGCCGGCTGCAGTTGCTAATCCTCTTCCTCCTTTAAATTTTAGCCAAGGATTAAAGCAATGTGAAAAAACTGCCGCAATTAAAGCTAATGCGGATAATATAAAATTGTCTCCAAATAATAATTTAACTAAGTAAACCGCTAATAATCCTTTCAATAAATCAATAATAAGAACAAAGGCACCAATTGATTTTGATTTTGATACCTTAAGAGAATTTAATGCCCCAACATTACCTGACCCATTCTGAGTTATATCAATTGACTTGAATTTTTTCAATAATATATATGCAGTTGGAAAGGAGCCAATTATATAGCCGATAAGTGTGCTTCCGAGAAATTCCATTTTGTCCTTTTCTTTTTCGCCAAATTTAATTCTTAAACTGGTATTAAAAAACTCATTCTCTTATAATTCTTCAAAGAAAAAAGTTCCTGCCCGGATGGAATTAGTCTTCTAAGTATATCATGAAGTCAGTTCAAAACTAATTTTAGAGAGGGGTAGTTTAGAACTGTAACTGCATCATCCCAAAAAGATGAGGTTAGAATAATTCTTGAAAACTCATCTTCAGCGTATTTTCAAAATATTAACCTTAATTTATTTTTTCTTGAACCCAAAAAAATTATTAACTTGCTTCTCGGAATAATAAAACAAGAAATTGGAGCATTTATGATAAATTATGTTGGGAGATTTAATGTAGAACCTTCCCTGCCAACTAAATTAGAAGCACTTCGCGAAATTGCTATGAATTTGTATTGGTCATGGAATCATGACGCAATTGAACTTTTTAGAAGAATGGATCGAAAACTTTGGGAAGAATCGCATCATAATCCCGTGTTAATGCTTGGGAAAATAAGCCAAAGCAGACTTAATGAATTAACCGGTGATGATAGTTTCGTATCTCACATGAATCGTGTTTATGTTCAATTGAATGTTTATGTTGAAGAAAAAAGCTGGTACCAGAGAAATTATAAATACAGCAAAGAGAGCGTGATCGCCTATTTTTCAGCAGAGTTTGGGTTGACGGAATGTTTGCAAATTTATTCGGGTGGACTTGGTGTCTTAGCAGGTGATCATTTAAAATCTTCTTCAGATTTAGGATTGCCACTAGTAGGTGTAGGACTTTGTTACAAAGAAGGATATTTTCAGCAGTATTTGGCTAACGATGGCTGGCAGCAAGAACGATATGAAATTACAGATTTTTATAATCAGCCAATGACACTTGTTACAAATAAGGATAAAGCTCCTTTAATAATCGAATTAGATTTTCCGGGAAGAAAAGTATCATTTCAAATATGGAAAATTGCCGTTGGACGAATTCCACTGTTTTTGCTTGATACAAATGTTTTGGAAAATAATCCTGAAGATAGGAAAATTACCCGTTCCCTATATGGAGGAGATAATCAAACAAGAATTGAGCAGGAAATCGTTTTAGGAATCGGAGGGGTTAGAGCCCTTCATGCTATGGGCATTAAATTCTCAGTTTGTCATATGAATGAAGGACATTCTGCGTTCCTCGCTCTTGAAAGAATAAGAACTCTGATGAAATTGTATTCGCTTTCATTTGCTGAGGCGAAAGATCTAAATTTTTATTCTAATGTTTTTACTACTCATACACCAGTACCAGCCGGCATAGATATTTTCCCAAATGAGCTTGTTGAAAAGTATTTTGGATATTATTACAGACATGAACTTCAGCTTAATGATAAAGATTTTTACAGATTAGGCACTATTCATAAAGATAAACCAACTCTAAATTTTAATATGGCACATCTTGCAATGAACACCGCTGGTTATGTTAATGGAGTAAGTCAACTTCACGGTTTGGTTTCAAAGAAAATGTGGCAAACTGGTTTCAAAGATATACCATTTGATGAAATTCCAATTAACGCTATAACCAATGGTGTTCACACAAGAACACATCTATCAAATGATATGGAGGAATTGCTTTACCGTTATTTGGGTGATAAGTTTATGCAGAACCCGGCGGAGACTGAAATTTGGGAGGGTATCGATGAAATTCCAGACGAAGAATTATGGCGTACTCATGAAAGAAGAAGGGAACGGTTGGTAGCATTTGCTCGAAACCGTTTGGTTAGGCAAATTAAATCACGCGGCGGCTCGGTTACAGAATTAAACTTTGCAAAAGAGGTTCTGGATGCTCAAGCTTTAACGATAGGATTTGCCAGAAGATTTGCAACTTATAAAAGAGCAACTCTTATATTTAGAGATATTGAGAGACTCGAGGCGATTATCTCCAATCCCGATTACCCGGTTCAATTTATAATTGCCGGTAAAGCTCATCCAAAAGATGATGAGGGGAAAAAACTAATTCAAGATATAATCGCACTGTCAAAAGAGCCTCACCTTCGAAAAAAGATTGTATTCATTGAGAATTATGATATGAATATTGCCCGCTATATGGTTGAGGGTTGCGATGTTTGGTTAAATAACCCCAGAAGGCCATTAGAAGCGAGCGGAACTTCTGGGATGAAAGTAATTGCGAATGGTGGTCTTAATTTAAGTGTAATGGATGGATGGTGGGATGAAGCATACACTCCTGAAGTTGGATGGAGAATTGGCAATAGGGAAGAATATGAAAATTTAGACCTTCAAGATGAAATTGAATCACGTCTGATTTACGAGGCTATCGAAAAAGAATTAGTTCCCTTATACTACAATAGGGGAGTTGATAAACTTCCTCGTGGATGGATCCAAATGATGAAGAATTCAATGAGAACTTTAGGCCCTAAATTTACCTCGCATAGAATGGTTTCGGAATATGCTCAAAAATTCTATTTCAATTCATTTGAGAAAAGAGCCGATTTAATGAAAAATGAATGTGCCAAAGTGCGTGAATTTTCTTCATGGAAATCAAAGGTGCAAAATAACTGGACTAATGTTAAATTTATTTCAATTACTGAAGACGATAAAAGTAAAGAATTAAAAGTCGGCGAAAAGTATTCAATTCATGCCGAGATAGAATTAGGGGAACTAACACCTGATGATGTTGATGTACAAATCTATTTTGGAAAGGTAGATAATGGAAGTGGACAGCCGCATAATTATGTGCAAATGGCAAATCAACCTAAAAAGAAGACTGGCACTTACTATATTTATAAAGGTGAAATAAGTTGCTCTGATACCGGTCAATTTGGTTTTACACTGAGGATATTGCCAAAGCATACTTTATTAATTAATCAATTTGAGCTAGGACTAATACGCTGGGCTTAATAATGTAGTATCAGTATTTTTTATTTTACTGTTATAATTAAATAATATACTTCATCATGACTGTAATTATTGGAAACTATGTTACTAGAAACTCTTGATTTGCGGAATAACGATTTGCTGATTTATTCTCAGAACATGTTCAATTTTAATGACAATTTTAAAATTGTTTTTAAGAATCGAAAAATTAGAAGACCCGAAAAGATTACATATTTTGATGTATGTAATTATGTTAAGGATCCTTCCCCAAAAAACTTGATTGTTTATAGGATGATGACCAACGTAAACAATCTCGACGCTTACTCAACAAAGTATGGCTATTTCGTAAAGATTAATGGAAGAATGGAACTCATCTATTTTGATCCGGTATTTGCTATAAAGGATTTACGCCATCTTCAATTTGATTTTGAGCCAGAAAGATTCCGTTTCAAGATCCAACAACTTGGATTAACCTCACTTACCAAAAGAGAGAATGAACCTAATTTTGCTGAAGTATATAACTTTGACTTAAAAGCTTCAGAAGCGCAAAATCAAAATGATAAAATATTTGCTGATGCAATTTTTGTATTTGATCCCGATTTTAGAGATGAAGATGATATGGCAGGAGAATCGAATCATGAACAGCAAGAACCGAAGATGTTCCTTAAAGCAAAAGTAAAAGATGCGCCGAATATTAAAAATGTGGCGGAAGACAATTCAAAGCATGTCCCGAAATTATCTACTCCAAAACAGTTAGATGATAGAAAGGTCACCGATTTGCGTGAAGAAATAATTGATTTGTTAAAGCAGGCTTTAGGAATCCCTGAACAATCATCGTCAATGGTTAAGAATCCTCAAACTAGTCCAGCAGAGAAAGTTGAGGATAAAGTAAGCGAGGATATAAATTTATTTGATTTATTTAAATCAACCCAAAAATCAAAGTCGGTCTCATTACGCGATCGTGAAAATGTTATCCTAAAATTTGATCCCGACAATTAATTTTGTAACGCGATCAATTTTTTTTATTTACCGAATGGTTTTTTTGAATTTCATCATTATTACTTCATACACTTAAATTTATAAGACTACAATGTTGAAGCCAATCCCTTACAAATTGATAAACAAGATTCAGAATTACGAGTGGGGAACTAGGAATAGGGAAGCTTTCATTCCAAACCTTTTAGGTCTTGAGCCGGAGAATGATTTACCGTACGGTGAGCTATGGATAGGCGCTCACCCTAAAGCATCCTCCGAAATTGAGATCAATTCTAAATTGTATTCACTGAATAGTTTGATAAAACAATATCCAAAAGAGCTTCTTGGCGATTATGTAATAAATAAATTTGGAAATGAATTTCCTTTCCTCCTAAAAGTTTTATCATCATCTCGTTCACTGTCAATTCAAGCACACCCAAACAAAACACAAGCTGAACTTTTGAATAAAAAAGATCCTACTAATTATCCCGATTGCAATCATAAACCTGAAATCGCAATCGCTATCGATTCGCTCAAAGCTATTGCGGGTTTTGCTGACGTTAATGAGATAATCAATAATTTGATAGAATATGAGGAGATACTTTCTCTTACCACCATCAACTCGATGGATATTACCAACGCTAAAAGTATTTTCGAAAAAGAGGAATTAATAAAAAAAGTATATTCTGAAATGATGATCGCCTCAACCCAATCTACCAAAATTGAAAAGGTGGTCACGTCAATAAAGAATAAGATTGAGAATAAGAATCGCATTTCGAATCAGGATAAATTATTTATTGAACAATTTAATTTATATGGAACTGATATTGGACTCTTGTCATTTTATTTTTTCAATTACCTCGAGCTCAAGGAACATCAAGCTATTTATACGGGGGCGGGAATTCCTCATGCCTATATAAAGGGAAATATTATTGAATGTATGGCAAATTCAGACAATGTAGTTAGAGCGGGATTGACTAATAAATTTAAAGATGTTAAAACACTAATTGATATTATTGATTACGATTTTGGTGAGTTCGAGATATTGAATAGGGAACAAGTTACCGATGAAATTAAATTTACAACTAACGCCGAAGAATTTGAAGTAACACTTTTCACGAAAAATAGTTATTTCTACACCTCACTAAATTCTAAAAATAGACCGGTGATAATTCTAATTACCGAAGGTGAGTTAAATATTATCGCAAATAAAAAACCGACACACCAGATACACGCTCAAAAAGGGGATTCAATATTTCTTCCGACGATAATTGACCATTTGGAACTTACCGGCGACGATGCTCAGTTTTATATGGTAACTATTCCATAGGATAAAAATGAAAAATGTTTTAATAACGGGTGCTTCCACCGGAATTGGGTTGGAACTAGCCAAAGTATTTGCAAAAAATGGTTATAACTTATTTTTAGTTGCCAGAAATGAAGAAAAATTAAAAGAAATCGCATCAAATCTCTCATCTTCATTTAAAATTAATGCAGAATTTGTTGCAAAGGATTTGAGCAAAATTGAAGCGGCGGACGAACTATTTGAAAATATTAAAAGTAGAAATCTTCAAATTGACATATTAGTGAACAATGCCGGATTTGGGTTGTTTGGGGAGTTCAAAGCTACAGATTTGAATAGGGAAATTGAGATGATTAATCTCAATATTACTTCACTGGTTAAACTCACAAAATTATTTTTGCCCTCAATGATTCATAGAAGGTCGGGAAGAATATTGAATGTAGCATCAGTTGCGTCATTTCAACCTGGACCATTGATGTCAATTTATTACGCGACTAAATCTTTTGTTTTGCATTTCAGTGAAGCTATAGCTTATGAATTAAAAGAAAGCGGTGTGACTGTTTCATCCCTTTGTCCGGGTCCCACTTTAACCGAATTTCAATCAACGGCAAAATTAGATCGATCTAAATTATTTTCATTATTAAAACCAATGAGCGCAGAAGAGGTAGCCATAGTAGGTTATAATGAAATGATGAGGGGTAAGACAATAATTCTTCCTGGACTATTAAATAAGTTATCTGCAAACTCACACCGCTTTTTCCCAAGGAAATTGGTGAACGCTGTTACTTATTTTATTCAATCGGAAAAATAGCAATTCCTTTTCGGCGAAATTAGTTATCCAAATTTCGTACTCTTAATTATTCATATAAAAATGGTAATTTAGTGCAACGAAAAAGTATAATTGGGCAATGATGAATAATTTTGCAATGACCGGAGTTGGTGGATTTGTAGCACCCCGACACTTGAAAACAATTCGGGATACAGAAAACAATCTGCTGGCTTCGCTCGATCTTCATGATTCTGTTGGAATAATAGATACTTATTTCCCCGATTCAGAATTTTTCACTTCTCCCGAAAGATTTGAACGCCACCTGGCAAAAGTTCAGAACTCGCATTCTGAGAAAATAAATTATATGTCAATTTGTTCCCCCAATTATTTGCACGATTCTCAAATCAGACTCGCGCTTAATCTCGATATGGATGTAATTTGTGAAAAACCCCTTGTTATAAATCCCTACAATTTAGATTCGCTGAAATTATTAGAAGAGAAATCGACTCGGAAAATTTATACAATAATGCAATTAAGGAATCATCCTTTATTAAAGGAATTGAAGGAAAATTATAAAAATTTAAAAAAGAGAGTTAACGTAGATCTGAAGTATATTACCGCAAGAGGAAAATGGTATCACTTTTCGTGGAAAGGGGATGAGTCGAAATCGGGCGGACTGGCGACAAATATTGGTGTTCATCTTTTTGATTTATTGATCTGGATTTTCGGATCGGTAAAATCGTTTGCGGTTAAATCATTTTCTCAACAGAAAATCACCGGTACATTAGAATTAGATAATGCTGATGTAACATTTCTTTTATCAATTGATAAAAATGATCTGCCTCGAAAAATTATTAAAAATACTTACCGCTCACTTATTATTGAGGGGGAGGAAATAGAGTTTTCTGATGGATTCACTGATCTGCATACAGAAGTTTATAAAGATATTTTATCGGGCAAGGGATTAAGAATTGATGACGCACGACCATCAATTGAGCTGACTTACGCGATAAGACAAGCCGCTAATAAATAAGAGGTACTGATGCAAAACTTTTATAAGCATGAAACAGCAATTATTGATGATGAAGTATCGATCGGCGAGGGTACAAAAATTTGGCATTTCTCACATATTCAAAAAGGTGCATCGATCGGTAAAAATTGTGTACTCGGGCAAAATGTGAATGTAGGCAATAATGTCATAATCGGTAATTTTGTAAAAATCCAAAATAATGTATCTGTGTATGAAGGAGTTGAATTAGAAGATTATGTGTTTTGTGGACCTTCAATGGTCTTTACTAATATTCTTGTCCCGCGATGTAAATATCCTCAACGCGGGAGTGAATTTTATTCAAAGACATTAGTGAAAGTGGGAGCTTCCTTAGGGGCAAATTGCACAATTGTGTGCGGAGTAACCATAGGCAAACATGCGCTCGTAGGTGCTGGATCAGTTGTAATAAAAGATGTTAATGATTATGAATTAATTGTCGGCAATCCCGGTAGGGTTATTGGCTGGGTAAGTGAAGCCGGTGTAAAATTAAATTTCGATGAAAAGGGAATTGCTTCTTGTAAAAAATCGAATAAGAACTATTTACTAAGTAATAATAAAGTGACTGAAATAATCTAAAAAATTGTTGGAGAATTTATGAAAGTGCCATTGTTGGATTTAAAACCTCAATATCAAATTTTAAAAAAAGAAATTGATGAAGCAGTTCAGCGAGTAGTCGAATCTCAATATTTTATTATGGGTCCCGATATTGCGGAATTAGAAAAGGAAATCTGCACATATCTGAATTGCAAAAGAGCAATTGGAGTAACTTCCGGAACAGATGCGTTGCTAATTGCTTTAATGGCAATTGATTTGAAACCTGAAGATGAAGTAATTATGCCAACTTACTCATTTTTTGCTACAGCGGGAGTTGTTGCTAGAATGTTTGCCAAGCCGGTATTTACAGATGTTGATCCTATTACTTTTAATATGGATACAAATGACATTGAAAAGAAAATTACTTCAAAAACTAAGGCAATAATTCCGGTTCATCTTTATGGTCAAAGTGCAGAGATGGTTAAAATTATGGAGATTGCGGAGAAACATAAATTATATGTTATTGAAGACGCGGCTCAAGCAATCGGTACTCAATATAAAGATGGAAGATTTGCCGGTACTATTGGTCATATTGGATGTTTCTCATTTTTCCCGAGTAAAAATCTTGGCGGATTTGGTGATGCCGGAATTGTAACTACTAACGATGATAAATTAGCCAATAAATTAAAAATGCTTCGTATGCATGGAATGGAACCGAAATATTATCATAAAATTATTGGGGGCAATTTTAGATTGGATTCTCTGCAAGCCGCGGTTTTAAGAGTTAAACTACCTCATCTTGATTCTTGGTCGCAGAAGAGAAGAGATAATGCGCAGCTTTATACACAATTATTTATTGAAGCCGGACTCGCTGAAAGGGAAGGAATCACAAATTTTAATGGCAAGAATAAAGTGTTGCTTCCGGACGCGGTTTATAGAAGCGGCGAAGTTAAAAATTATCATATCTATAACCAGTATATTATTAGAGTAGAAGCAAGAGATCAACTCTGGGAATTTTTGAAGAAAAAAGAAATTGGCTGTGAGGTTTATTATCCTGTGCCATTCCATCGTCAAGAGTGCTTCTCCTATCTGGAAAATAATGATAAAGATTATCCCGTATCAAATTTTGCCGCTGAACATTCACTGGCTCTGCCAATTTATCCCGAGCTTTCAAATGAACAAATAAAATATGTTGTTGATTGCATCTCAGAGTTTATAAATAAATAAAAGGAATAGATATGTTTCTGGGTAAATATCAGCCCTTATTTGAAAAAGCGGTTGAACAATTAAAATCAGATAATGTGGTTGAGAGAATTTGGCAAAAAGATTATACGCTTTGGAGCGATAAACCGGATGAAATTACTAACCGACTAGGCTGGCTCGATAGCGCTGAGTCATCTCTAAAATCAGTATCTGAAATTGAAGAATTTGTATCATCCGTTAGAAGTGATGGAATTAACCAAGCATTATTATTGGGAATGGGGGGCTCGAGTCTTGCACCTGAAGTATTCCGGAAAACATTTGGAACAACAATAGGATTCCTCGATTTATCAGTAATTGACAGCACTCATCCTGATACAATAAAAGAATACGCTGAAAAAATTGATCCATCAAAAACATTATTTATCGTTTCTACAAAATCGGGAGGAACAGTAGAGACTTTCTCATTTATGAAATTTTTCTACAACTTCGCGTTAGATAAACTTGGGAAAGAAAAAGTTGGAAGTCATTTTTTAGCAATCACCGATCCGGGAAGTGGACTTCAGACTGTTGCAGAACAATTAAATTTTAGAAAAATATTTTTGAATGATCCAAATATTGGCGGAAGGTTTTCCGCTCTCTCATTATTCGGTATAGTTCCGGCAGCGTTGATTGGAGTTGATATTCAACTACTTCTCACCCGTGCTCAAAAAATGGCTGATGAATGTAAAAGTGTTGGTAGCGCCGCCTTAGTTGGAACCGCAATTGGTGAATTAGCCAAACAGAAGAGAGATAAAGTTACATTTGTTACTTCCGAAGAGTTTTCATCGTTTGGAGTTTGGGTTGAACAGTTAATTGCCGAAAGTACAGGTAAAGCCGGAAAGGGAATACTACCGGTTGAATCAGAATCAGTTGAGTTACCTGAATTCTATTCTAATGATAGAGTATTTGTAAGATTATTTACAAAAAACAAAAAAACTAATATTGACAAGCTTATTGATGCTGGTCATCCCGTAATTGATTTGGAGCTGAATGATATTTATGATCTTGGTGCTGAATTTTTTAGATGGGAATTCGCTACTTCCGTAATGAGTTGGTTGATTAAAATTCAGCCATTTGATCAGCCTAATGTTGAATCAGCTAAAATTCTAGCTCGACAAATGGTTGCCGAATATAAGGAATCGGGGAAACTGCCGGAGCTTCAATCAAAATTAGAAGCTAAAAACTACTCTATCGTTACCGAATTAAAGGGATATTCTTCGCATGAAATTTTGGATAATTTTTTCGCGTTAATATCACAAGTAGAAAAAGAGACTGGATTAAATGCATACATTTCTTTTCAGGCATATCTGAAACCGGATGAGAAAATTGAAAAGGTTCTTCAAGAAATCAGAACCGTTGTTCAAAAAAAATATAGAGTTGCAACCACAATTGGGTTTGGTCCACGTTTTCTTCATTCTACCGGTCAACTACATAAAGGTGATGCGGGGAACGGATTATTCATTCAAATTCTTGATGAGTCAAATACAAATGTTCCTATTCCTGATGAACCTGGCGATTCAAAATCATCAATGAGTTTTGGTGTTCTCATTAAATCTCAAGCTCTTGGTGATAGATTAGCATTATTAAATAATAAAAGACATGTGTTGGTGATTAAAATTAAGAATGATTTAGCCGGTACTTTGAAAGAAGTATTTGAAATGTGATTTGTGAAATAAAGGTCATACCTAATTAATTCAGTATGACCTTTTTGAATCTATTTTTTGACTGGCGCAAATTTGTTATAAACCCACATTAATATCGCGGCAACAACTCCAATTAATCCAATAATTAAAAATACCATTTCTGGTTGTTTGGCCTCGGTCGCGAAAGTTTTATAAATCCAACCGCCGAATGTACCTCCGACTAACCAAGCAATTGCAATCGGTAAAAACGCAAATCCTTGAAACAGTGCCGCTTGTCCTTTAGGGGCAAGATCGGCAAGATATTCATAAAATCTTGGCGCCTGTGTTTGTTCTCCCACCGAAAAAACAAAAATGGTAGCTATTATTAATCCAATACCAACTGTAAAACCAAGTATTGCGGCAAAGTATAAAAGGAACCAGCTCAATGCCGCAAAGACAAATCCAATCATTATTGCTTTGGGTGTTGGAATATCTTTAGTAAATCTGTTGATCGGAATTTGGAATAGTATTATTGTCCATGCGCCTACCGATAAAATAAGCTCAATGGGTGCTTCCGGGGAAATATAATCTGATACGTAAAATGGGATCACAATAAAAAATTCCCAGAATACGATCCAGTAAAGTGCAAATAGCATCAAGAAAAACATAAATTTTACATTTTTAACGACCGTAATTAAATTCTTAGCTACCGTAATTATATCATCTCTTTTCTCATTTAATTTAGCTTCTGGTTCTTTAAAGAATACAAGTGTAGTTAAAAACATTAGGGCACAGCTTATAGCGGAAACCATGTAAACAAATTCAATCCCGAAAGAATCTCTTACAAAATATGCTAGAAGGGGACCGATTGCCGCGCCAATATTTACCAGCCAATAATATATTGCGTAACCCAATGATTTGGTTTCGGAAGTGGTCGTTAAAGCTACTGTTCCTAGAACACTTGGTTTTATAAAGGAACCGCCGATAGCCGTAAAAATTAATATAATGGAAAGAAGTAAAAATAGATTTGACTCAGAATACCATCCTGAAAACATCGCCATTCCGGTAGAGCCAATTAAAAAATACCCGATTGCCAAAACAAAAAATGCAAATGAAAATGCCTTCTTAAAACCAAATTTATCGGCTAATGCGCCGGCAAATATTGGTAAGAAATAAATTAATCCGCCAAATATTGATGATAACTGTCCAGCTTCAACTTCATCAAATTTAAGATGGTCTCTGAGAAATACACTTAGGATTGTTGCCTGCCCATAGTAAGCTAATCTTTCAAAAAGCTCCATTCCATTTGCAACCCAGAAAGTATTGGTAAAACCGGTTTTCAGTTTTTTTAGAGAATCAGAAATGTTCATTGCGTACCCTTTTGTGTTCTGAAATTGAGTGTCAAAATAAGTTTTATTTTGATTTTATCAATGAAGATTTTTTCTATTAGCCGGTACCTCTAAAGTTTCTGTGAATACTATCATAGCGAATTACCTGATTCGTCCTAATCGTCGATTGATTCGACAATTAAAATTGTTCTCTATCCTAAAATATTAATGAAGCAGCATTTTCACTTTATAAATAGCAAATCCATGCTGGCATGATTATTAATATAAAGACATCAACTGTCAATCATACAACAAACAAAAGGAGATGTAAAATGAAACGTGCAGCATTAATACTCGCAACTGTAATTATTACAGTAATATTCTTTTCCTCAACATCAGTAGCTCAAACAACAGATAACCCAACTACAAAAGGAACAAAGGTAAATTGGGTCGATCTCAATGGCGATGGAATTTGTGATAACGTTGGGACAGCAAAGCAAGGCGTGAATAGAAGCGGTAAAGGTTATGGCAAAAAGGATGGAACCGGTGAACCGGCTAAACCTCAAGATGGAACCGGCTTTGGCAAAAAAGGTGGAAATTCAACTGCTAGCGGTGCTCATGATGGTACAGGTCCAAAAGGTGCCAATGGAAGAAGAGGAAATAAATAGTAATTAACGAATTAAAAAATTGAGAAGGCATCCATCCGATGCCTTCTTTTTTATGAGGTCAATATGAAAATAACAAAAATTATATATCGATTATTTCTTTTACTCACTCTCACATTTTCTACAGCTTGTGGCGAGTTTGCAACAGAAAATCCTATCAATAAAAATATAAATGAAGATAATTCAACTGCTGAGTTGCAGATTAACATTGATAGTCTTCCATTAGTGGAACCTTCTGAAGAAATAAAAGCAGATTTGATATTTATGAGGGAAGAAGAAAAATTAGCCCGTGATGTTTATGGAATGCTAGGCGAAGTGTGGAATAAAAAAGTCTTCTTCAATATTCAAAAAAGTGAACAAAATCATATGAATGCATTGAAGATACTACTTGATAGATATATGATCGAGGATCCGGTTAAATCCGATGAACCGGGTAAATTTGAAAATGCAGAATTACAAAAATTGTTTAATGAGCTAATTGAAAGAGGAAAATCATCCGAGATTGAAGCTCTGAAAGTAGGAGCGTTAATTGAGGAAGTAGATATTGCTGATTTAGTGAGAAGTATAGAAAAACTAACTGATGAAAATAGTGACATCAAAATAGTTTATGAGCACCTAATCAAGGGTTCAGAAAACCACTTGCGGGCATTCGTAAGAAATCTTAAAAATAGAGGGGTTACATATAATCCTGAAATCCTTGAATCAGATCACTTCAACAATATTATTCTGAATTAAAAAATTATTTGAGTCTTTCAAGACGAGATCTCAAATGCCGTTCGCCGATTCCAAGGAAGCGAGCGGCGGCACTTTTATTCCCATTGTTAAGTTGTAGCGCTTCTTGAATCAATGTGTATTCGAATGCTTTCATCTTCTCTTCATATGAATTATCAAAATTAAGAGGGTCAAGAAGTTTTGATTTTTCGATTCCTATATTATCATAGACCGGTAAATCCTCAATATCTATATATTCATTTCTTGTTAATACACACGCTCGTTCTATAATATTCTCAAGTTCTCTGATATTCCCGGGGAAATTATATTTCATTAAGTAATCCATAGCTTGACGTGTGATTCCCTTTATTTCTTTATTCGAATTTACCGCCGGTTTATGAATAAAATAATCACATAAGAGCGGAATATCTTCCTTCCTATGTCTTAGTGGGGGAAGCTGTACATCAACTACATTTAGCCTATAATATAAATCTTCTCTGAAATCGCCACTCTTAATCATCTCTTCAAGATTTCTGTGTGTGGCCGCGATAATTCTTACATCGGTTTTTTCACTTACGTTACTTCCAATTCTTTGATATTCACCAAATTGAATTGTTCTCAATATTTTAACTTGAACGGGGAGGGGAATGTCGCCAACTTCATCGATAAAAATTGTTCCTCCATTTGCTTCCTCGAATCTTCCAATTCTCCTATTTATAGCTCCGGTGAATGATCCTTTCTCATGACCAAATAATTCACTTTCCATTAAATTCTCCGAAAGAGAAGCAACATTTACAGTTACAAAAGGTTTTTCTCTTCTTCCGCTTGCAAAGTGAATCGCCTTAGCAATCAATTCTTTACCGGTACCGCTTTCTCCTCTAATTAAAACGGTTGTCTTTGTATCGGCTACCCGTCCCACGGTATTGAGAACATTTTCCATTAACCTGCTTTGAGAAACTATCTGCTCAAATCTGAATTTATCAACGAGCTGTTCTTTTAGTTTCTTGTTTTCACTCAATAAAAATTTTCTCTCTTTAATCTTCGAAAGAATATTTTCAAGTTCCCCTAAATCAATTGGTTTAGTTAAAAAGTGATATGCGCCGGATTTTAATAGGGCAACGGCACTCTCAATTGTTCCATATGCGGTCATTATCACTACATCAATTTGAGGATTGAGATTCTTCATTGATGATAAAACTTTTGCACCATCCCAACCGGGCATATTAAAATCAGTTAATACAATATCAATGAGATTATCCGAGGCTATTTGATAACCCTCTTCGCCGGATTCTGCAGTGAATACATCATAATTCCGCTTTGATAAAAAACTTTTAAGAGATTGAAGTTGAGATACTTCATCGTCAATCAACAAAATAGAAAACTTATTCATATCTCCGCCACTTAACTTATTGGTAATGTAAGGATAAAAGTTGTTCCTTTTCCTAAACTGCTCGTTACGTTAATGGTACCGCCATGCTCTGAGATTATTTTGTGAACAATACTCAAGCCAATTCCATTTCCTTTTGATTTTGTCGTAAAATATAGATTAAATATTTTACCAATATTCTCCTCAGCAATTCCTTCTCCATTATCACTGAAAACCAATTTAACATATTTGGCTTCAGTCAATTTTGTGCTTAGGGTAATCTTTCCATTTGGTTCCAGTGCATAATAAGCGTTCTCAATCAGATTTATAAACACTTGTTTCATTTGCATCTTATCCCACATAACGAAACCATCAAAATTATTATCCATTTCAAAAGTGATTCTCTTTTTTGCGAATAATATTTTGTACTGATTATCTAATTGTTTTAGAAAATCCGCTAATAAAAAAGATTCCTTTTTGATTGGAAGTGGTCTAGCATATATCAAAAAATTCTCAATCGTTTCATTAATTCTTTTCACTTCTTTATAAACTATTGAAGTAAGATTATGATAATTATCTACATCCGTGGTAGGAGTAAAATCTAATTTCAACTGCTGGATTATTGTGCCAATTGAATTTAATGGATTGCGAATTTCGTGAGCTACAGAGGATGCAAGTTCTCCTGTTGCTATAATTCTTTCATTGCGCTCAATTTGTTTCTGTAACGCTACTAGCTCGGTCAAATCTTTAAATAAATAAATTGAATTCAGCTCATTTTGTTCAGTAATAAACTCACTCTTTGAAACGAGCAATGTTTTCTCCTCTCCATTAATGATGCACTTTATCTCAAATAATTTTTCTTTAATTGATAATAAATCGGAACATGTTTTATCAAAGAAGATTGATGAAAATTTAAGCTTCGGCTCTAACTTATCAGGCAGATTAAAAATTATTTTAGCCGCGTTATTAGCTTTGACAATCTGGTGGTGAGAATCAATAACTATTATTGCTTCGCTAACATTTTCAATAATTGAATTTGAGTACTTCTCAATCACTCTGAAACGATCTGCCAGTACTCTAAAATTTTGTTTTGCGAACACCAATGAGATAGTTATAAAACCGAAAACTAGAAGAAGTCCTCCAATAAAAATTACTCTTCTCTGAACTCTTTCGTTAATAATATTTATTGGTTCGAGTGAAATTCCGAGACGAAACAAACCGATTAGATTATCCTGATAAATAAATGGATGTACAGCTTCGAAAACCTGTACCGAATCATAGTCAGCAACTCTCCAGCTAAAGTCATTTGCTTCGAGTGAATTCCTTAAAAAATCTGAGTTTGGTAATGATTCTAAAAATGCAAAA
Source organism: Melioribacteraceae bacterium (assembly GCA_019638015.1). Taxonomy (NCBI): domain Bacteria; kingdom Pseudomonadati; phylum Ignavibacteriota; class Ignavibacteria; order Ignavibacteriales; family Melioribacteraceae; species Melioribacteraceae bacterium. The sequence continues at coordinate 1,907,595 of JAHBUP010000001.1, forward strand.
TTCCCTGAGCCGGCTAGAATTTCATCCTCATCTTGTAAAACGGCGTAAATTAAATTCTGATTTTCAGTGACACTTTTTAATAAGAAACCAAAACCGGTATCGCGCCGATAATTATTTATATCAGACGCGATAACGCTTAAAACGATAGCGCCATTATTCTTGGTCGATATAGCTACAACAAATCTATCTCCAAGATCTTGATTGGCGGGTCTCATCCCAATAATTAATGTATCCTCAATCCCGTCAAAAATTGGTTTAAGGTACTCTTCCATTTCATTTAATGTTACTGAATCTTTAATTTGATCATGACTTGAGTATAATTTATTCCCTTTATTATTGAAAATGCTAATCCTGTAAATCGAATTATTTGTTGCTATTTGATTCAATAAATTATTGGAAATGTCATCCTGTTCTAGGAGAATTCTGATCATTGACGCATTGTTTAGCAATCTTTCTTTTAAACTATTGTTACTTCTTTCGAAGGACAAAAGAACATTATTTGAAGAAGCCAAGATAGTCTCGAGCAGTGTATGGCTTTGTTTGGTCATAAGCTCGAGCATCTCTTTTTTACTTTGATGAAATTCTATTAAGAAGGAGGAAATTACAATTATTGCGGAGACAACGAAGATTAGAACTAAACTTTTAGGGGAGACAATTAATTCTTTAAAGTACTTCATTTATAAATAACCTTAATCTTCTTTATAAAATAATTAAAAAATATTACATGTGTTAAAGGAAGATCAAAGCTGCGGCTAAAACTCTAATCCGATGTTCAAATTTATTGAATTGTTATTATAGTTGAATATATAGCTATTAGAGGTATTCATAATTCTATCGAAACCCAATTTAAGTGAAATGCTCGAGTTTTCATTTTCATTGAGATAAAAGCTCTTTGAAACTGATAGCGATAAAATATTTTGTGTATCAGCTCTGTTAATATCTGTATTATATATAAAGTTCTCGTCGTAAATACCCTGTGATAAGTAGTTCTTTTTATTCATAAAAAAAGAGGCTTTTAATTGAGCTTCATCGAATACTTTTGTTACTTCTAGCGAGATACCATTCCCTTCATAATTTACCGGATCATCGAAAATTTCCGATTCATCACCATAATAAAGATTTAGCTCTTTTACATTATTTGCAACACCGTTAAGAATACTTCGATTGGTAAATTGAAGAGCCGTTCCGGTGGTTTCTGTAATTGACTGAGCTAGCCGGAAGTAGGAGAGTATTTGAGCTATTGAACTAATATTCTGATCTTGAAACGCTTCTTCAATTAAATTATTCTGTTCATCTAGATAAATGTAAGTTCCGCTTTGCGAAGGGCTAGTGTACTTTTTATAATTAAAACTCCCTCCAATAATCGCCGTTGTGTTTGTTTCAAAACCACGATTTAATGAGTAGGATAATGACAACTTATAATTATTCAATATCTCAATCTGGTCATAATTTGTAAATGAAAAATTTGGTGTGAGTGATAAGTAAAATCCATTGAACTCAGATGCGGTATTCATGTAAAGAAACAAGTTGGAATAATCATAATAACTATAAAGACTTTTACCAATCCTTTTTTCATAGGCAGCGCCAAAAGTTAATATATCCAAATCTCCAAGTAGATATAATTGATGTCCTAAAAAATTCCGGTCTGGTATTGAAGCAAAGTTATAATAACCCAAATTATAACCCAAAGAAATTGCATCTAGGTTATTTTCAATGCCAAATTGAAACGAATTTATAAATGTTTTCTCGGCGTTGATTGAATGGAATGGATTATCATTATACTCATTATCTGTAGCTATACTAAAATTCCATTGAGCAATATTATGCGTGATTGTGAAGAGGAAAAGCAGCGCGATTGATTTAATGATTTTCATATATGTACCATTTAAGAACTAGATTAAGAAAGCTATAATTACTAAATACTAATTTGGGTGGATAAGGGAATCAAATTATTAATTGAGCAAAATAAAATGCCGGGTTTGTAGTTATATAAATAAGCTCACCCGGCATATCTTTAACTAATTATCTGCTAAAATCAGAAATTATTTATTTCCACCTCTATAACCACGATTTGATTTTTGTCCACTTTTACCGGTACCTTGTTCAGTAGTCTCATCTTGCATTTTCAATCCCTTACCTTTACCAGAGTTATTTCCAAATCCTTTTTTACTCTTTCTACCTTTACCTGCATTGTCATTAATCCCATCTCCATCCAAGTCGACAAACTTATTTTTCTGCATTTTCGCACCTTTGAAATCAGGATCTAATCCATTTGGAATCCCGTCGCCATCATGGTCTGGCGCATTATCATTGTAACCATCCCCATTTTTATCGATGAATTTTTTACCATGTTCAGGTTTCGGAGTAGGGGTTTCATTCTGAGAATAGATTGTACTGAATGTAGCTGTTACAAGAAGAAGCATCATTAGAATTGTAAATTTTTTCATTTTCTCACCTATTGATTAAAATTAAATACACTCATCATTGTAAATAATCGTGCCACATATTTCTGAAACAATTCGAGGGATATTCAACGATTCTATCTCTATTCCGCCTCATTTGTCGAAGTACTCGACCTATGAGTCGAGTCATCGGGTAAATATTTATTATTTTTATAGCAAGATAAAAGTCGGCTTTTGAATTTCAAATGAGAGATTGAGAAAATGAATCATTATATAATTGACGGTAATAATCTGATTGGTAAGATAAAACCACTTATGGAACTGCAATCGAATGATAGACAAACAAGCAGAGAAAAAATTGTATCTATGCTAAATCAGTTCTTCGCCGGTAAAAAGTTGAAAGTTACTCTCCACTTTGATGGATTCCCGAATAATGCAATTAATTTAGTAAAAGGGAGGGTAGTTTATTCAGAAAATAAAACCGCGGATGAACAAATCCGCTCAGAAATTGACCGATCAAAAAATCCTAAATTAATTGTGCTGGTAACTTCGGATAACAGTTTGCTGAATTATGGGAGAGTGTGTTCATGCAAGACCATCAAATCTGAAGAATTCTATAGAGAGATAATTAAATCAAATCATAAAAGTGAAGAGTCACAACAAGTAAAAATACTGGAAAAGGAAAACGAAATATTTCTAAAATTATTTACTAAACAATGAGTTGAATATTTTAATGGGTTAACTATATTCTTTTTAAAATTTATTCGAGATGTAATTATTATTAAGTATTAACAATAACATTCGGAAATAATAATTTTATGAAAAAAATTAAAGGACTATTTCTTCTGTTGCGTTTTGAACTTCCTTTTTCAGCCGGAGTATGTGTTGTGATGGGGCAATTATTAGCAATAGGGGAATTTGCATCATCGATAATTACATTTGCCGGATTTTTCTCAGTTTTCTTTATCTCAGCATCTATACTTGTATCCAATGATTATTTTGATGTTGAAACTGATCGGATTAATGCCCCTCATCGCCCAATTCCGGCAAATATGGTCTCATCTTTAGAGGCGTTATTCTTTTCATTATTTTTATTAATACTTGGTTTCGCACTCAGCTATCTGATTGGAATTGAGGCGCTAATATTTTCTATTTGTTTGGCGATAATTGGATTTCTCTATAATAGAATTTTTAAGAAGCATGGATTAATTGGGAATTTACTTGTGAGTTTTTCTGTGGGGATGACATTTATTTTTGGGGGATTAACAGTTAACTCGCCATTTAATAAAATGGTTTTATTTTTTGGTTTGATCTCCGCTTTAATAGATTTAGGCGAGGAAATTGCGGCCGATGCTATGGATATTGAAGGGGATCGTTTGATAAATTCTAAATCTTTGGCTATTAAATTTGGAAAGTCAACCGCGCTCAAAATCAGCGGTTTCATTTTCACTTTCGTTGTCGTTATCACATCTCTACCATTTATACTAGGCTGGTTTTCACTAATATATCTTATCCCCATTTTGATAATGGATAGTTTTATAATTTATTCAGCAATTAAATTGCTCTGGTCACAACTCGAAGATGGACGCAAATATATTCGGCAACTATACCTGGGTTCCACACTTGGATTGATTGTATTTCTAGTTATGCGACTGTTTGGTATTTAATATTATATATCAATTGACTAAGAAAACCTAATTCGTTTTTCGCTTAAAAAAATATATCGGTTTGTTATTATTTAGAAAAATCATATTGAGAGGAGATTAAAAAAATGAGAAATATAACAGGAGTAATATTATTAATAATTATAATTTACTTACCTATTTCACTAATTCGAGCAACTAAAATAAATCCAAACCAGGGTAATAATTATGAACAAATGGGCTATATAATCGGTGATACCATTCCAAAAGTTACCGGTATCGGAGGAATATTCTTTCGAGCTAAAAATCCAAAAGCTGTGAGGGAATGGTATGGTGAAAATTTAGGATTAGCTATTGATGATTATGGTTCTCCTTTTGAATTTAGAAATGCGAACAATCCGGATGAAATAAATTATTTAAGATGGAGTGCGTTCAATGAAAACACAGATTACTTTGAACCATCTAAAAAAGAATTTATGATTAATTACAGAGTGCAAAATATTGAAGGGCTGGTAAAGAAATTGAAAGAAAATGGAGTAACAATACTCGATAAAATTGAAGAATATGAATATGGTAAATTTGTTCATATCCTAGATTTGGAAGGGAATAAAATTGAATTGTGGCAACCTGTGGATAGCGTTTTAACAAAAATGGGTGGGGCGACCACAAAATAAAATAGTATCCACCTCTAATTTAATGTGTCATTCTATGATTTGAATCGTCAAAAGATCCGATGAGTTCGAATAGTATATATATAATATTTGGACTAACAAAGTAAACAATAGATAATAATTTATGTGGAGTTACAGTGAGCCAAATTATAAAGTTTGGGGAAACCGTAGAAGGGTTCAATATTCCAGTCTTAAATGAAAGAGAAATTAGAGCAGCTGCTGGAATTCTATTTTTGGCGGTATTTATTTCTTTAATGCTAATAATGTTTCAAGGAAATTTTATATTGATAAAATACGTGATAACAATCTTTCTGGTTGACTTCCTAATACGAGTGTTGATTAATCCAAAGTATTCACCCACATTAATTATGGGACGTTTAATTGTCAGTAATCAAGTCCCAGAATATGTTGGAGCCGCCCAAAAAAGATTTTCATGGATAATTGGAATTGTGTTGTCTGCGTTAATGTTCATTTTTATGGTTCTGATAAATTCCTTTAGCCCTATTACAGGTATCATTTGTTTAATTTGTCTTGTATTTCTCTTCTTCGAATCAGCATTTGGAATTTGTTTAGGGTGTAAGTTTTATTCAATGGTTTATAAAGATAAAGCGCAATATTGCCCCGGTGAGGTATGTGATGTAAAATCAAAACAAGAAATTCAAAAAACTTCCACCGCTCAGGTATTCATCCTGTTAGCAGCAGTTGTATTTGTAATTGTTTTGGGTTTAGTATTTAATGATAGCTTCAAGGTAAAACCTTACGATTTATTTGGAATTGAAAAAGCTATGTTGAATAAATAACAGATTATTTGTTGGTTGTATTAAATAATTATTCAATAGTACGAAAGATGAATTGCACTAAAGTATATTAACTATTGTGAGAAGTTGTGATGAAAGTATGTATAGTCGGTGCATCCGGAAAATTGGGGCGTTATATGGTGCAACATGCACTAAATAAAGGATATGAAGTAGTTGCGGTCTGCAGGCAACAAAGTGTCGGTAAATTAGAAAAATTTAAAGATCACATAAAAATAATCCCCGGGGCTACAAACGATCGTGAAGTAATTAAAAAAGCCGTTGAAGGTTGTTCTGCAATTCTTACTGTGTTGGTCCCATGGGGTATACAAAATTATTCTTCGGGAACAGCTCAAGCGGTTTTGGATTTTTCTCCCAAGGATGCTCGTCTTATTTTTTCATGCGGATGGCACATTACAAAGGATGGCAAAGATAAGTACTCCTTGTCATTCAAAGTATTTTTAAAATTAGTCACTTGGGTGGTGCGAGTTTTTCGAATTGCTGAAATTAATGACCAGGTTGAAGCTTGTCGCAGAATATTTTCAAGCCAAACTCGTTGGACTGTAGTGCGTGGTAGTGATCTTGAAGAGGGGGAGAGTGAAGGATTACCGGTTTGGAGTAAATATGTTGATGACCCTAAACTCAAGAGCAATATTACGCGCCGAATTGATTTTGCGCTTTTCATGGTTCATGCAATTGAGAATGATAATCTTATTAATGAAGCGCCCGCAATCGTAAGTTCTAAATCAGAATCTGCAATGGCAGTAAGAACTTAGCTAATCTTTATAAAAAGCCTTTCATATCTGGCTTTTAAATCTAGCCAAATAGATTTTCACAATAATTAATTATGTAAGTCATTAATTCCTCAAACAAATCAATAATATACCCGTCATTTATTTTTTTGACAAATTTCTTATTAGTTAATACAAAATAACTTAATAAATTTGTGCCGCCTTTATTGGCTTTTATTTTTTAACCAAAAAAAGAGGTAATATGTCACAAAACAACCCAGAGCCAAAGAACAGTTCTCTTGGCAAAGATGTAATCCAATTAATTTTATTGCTTATCGGATTAGCGGTTATTATTGCCGTGGTCAGTACAATAATGTAGGTAAGCAATGACGAATTCCATCTGGAAATCTATAATACTTAATTCTCTTATGTTGTTGCTTTCGTTTCACTTTTGTGTAACGGCTTCAATTATTGTGAGTGATTATGAAATTTCCAATGAGCAATCCACTAATACTGTAATTACTTCTGCAACATTATCAGATGTAATTAATGTAAGGGATAATAACCAGTCCAAAGGAGAGAGAGAACTTCAGGTAAAACGAGGTGATCTATTTATTCTAATTGGGCATATTATTGCCGCAAGAATTAGTTACTTTATTATTCTTAGAAAACAATCTTTAATAACTTCGATAACTCCTGCTTATCTTTTATCATCCGATCTTAAGAGTCCCCCCTTTAATTCATAAAAATTACATATTTAGATATAATCTTCAGTTTTTATTTAAATGATTGATGTGGAATAGCCGCTTTGATATAGGCTTATTTGTCTTTCTTAACCGGGAAAACAAAAAAGCCCGACTTTCATTATAAAATCGAGCTTTTTAGTAGTGGGCCCAGAAGGACTTGAACCTCCGACCCGCTGATTATGAGTCAGCTGCTCTAACCAACTGAGCTATGGGCCCAAAAATGGAAGCCAAAAATATACATTTACCAAAATGAATGCAAATAGCATATTTTTAAATTTTCACTCATATCTGGCAAAAGTTTATTCTAAATCATTATTTGGCACTAAATTATTTAAATAATTTGAAGTTTGTTGGTAACAAATCTTGCAATATTTACTGGAAATGATTTATATTTGCAATCCATTTGCTTGCCGGGATGGCGGAATTGGTAGACGCACAGGACTTAAAATCCTGTGGGTGTTGACACCCGTGCCGGTTCGAGTCCGGCTCTCGGTACAAATTCTAACTCTCGAAAGAGAGTTTTTTAAATTATGGTAATAAAGAAGTACGGGGTAGTTCAACCGGGTTCTTAGCTCAGTTGGTTAGAGCGTCTGCTTGACGTGCAGAAGGTCATAGGTTCGAATCCTATAGAACCCACGATCGACCTTAATGAATTATTCCCATTTTTTTTGAAGAGATTATGAGTACAATTAACATAAAATTCCCCGATAACTCTGTTAGAGAATTTAATTCGGGTATAACTGCTTTTGAAATCGCAAAATCAATTTCCAATAGATTGGCCGATGACGCTATTGTTGCTAAAATAAATGGCAAGGAATCGGATCTGTCCATGAAATTGATGAATGATTCTGAAATACAGTTTTTTACTTTTGATGATCCACAAGGTAAACATACATATTGGCATTCAACATCTCATTTGATGGCACACGCTGTACAATCAATATTTCCTGAAGCTAAATTTGGCGTTGGTCCCGCAATAGATAATGGCTTCTATTATGATATTGACATCAATACTAATTTAACAGAAGATGATCTCGCAAAAATTGAGAAGAAAATGCTCGAAATAGCTTCTCAGAAAAATCCATTTCAGAGAACTGAATTGAGTAAATCGGCAGCAATAGATTTATTCTCGAAAAAAGGGGATAACTATAAATTAGAAATATTGAGTGAGCTGGATGATTCCTCTGAAATCATAAGTATTTATGATGAAGGAGAATTCACAGATTTATGTACCGGTCCACATTTACCTGATGTTGGAAAAATTAAATATGTGAAACTGCTTACGGTCTCCGGTTCTTATTGGCGGGGAGATGAAAAAAATAAGCAGATGCAGAGAATTTATGGAATATCTTTTCCAAAAAAGAAAATGCTTGAAGATTATCTCTTATTCTTAGAAGAAGCTAAGAAGAGAGATCATAGAAAATTAGGCAAAGCGCTTGACCTATTTAGTGTTCACGAAGAAGCCGGCGCCGGTTTGATATATTGGCATCCTAAAGGTTCAAGAGTACGAAATACAATTGAATCTTTCTGGCGCGATGCTCATCTCAAACATGGTTACGATTTATTATATTCTCCTCACATGGGAAAAAGCTGGTTATGGGAAACGAGCGGACATTTATCTAATTATAAAGAGAACATGTACGCTCCAATGAGCATTGATGATCAAGACTATTTCATAAAACCTATGAATTGCCCATTCCATATTTTAATCTACAAAACCAAGTTGAGATCTTACAGAGAACTACCATTAAGATGGGCAGAGCTTGGTACTGTTTATAGATATGAAAAAAGCGGTGTGCTTCACGGATTATTAAGAGTACGTGGCTTTACTCAAGATGATGCACATATCTTTTGCGCACAAGAACAAATTGAGGATGAAATTATTGAGGTTCTCCGATTCTCTAGATTCATGCTTAATTCTTTTGGTTTTGAGGATCTAAAATTTTATATAGCAACAAAACCGGAAAAAGCTGTTGGTGATGATAGTTTATGGGAAAAAGCTACTTCTTCATTAATTCGCGCTATAGAAAAAGAGGGCGTTGGTTATGAAATGGATGAAGGGGGAGGCGCATTCTACGGACCTAAAATAGATATCAAAATTAAAGATGCATTAAAACGTGAATGGCAGTTAAGTACAATTCAATTTGATTTTAATTTGCCCGAACGTTTCGATATGAAATATATCGGCGAAGATGGAAAAGAACATAGACCATTCATGGTTCATAGAGCATTATTAGGATCTATTGAAAGATTTATGGGAATTTTAATTGAACATTATGGTGGCGCATTCCCAACATGGTTAGCTCCAGTCCAGGCCGCTGTTCTTCCTGTATCTCAAAACTTTATTGATTATGCAAAACAAGTCTATGAAAAATTAAGTAGTAATGGTATAATTGCTCATCTTGATGAACGCAATGAAAAGATTGGTTATAAAATCCGCGATTGGGAAACTCAAAAAATACCTTATATGCTGATAGTTGGAGAAAAAGAAAAAGAGAGCAATTCAGTTTCTGTGCGTAAGCACAAATCGGGTGATTTAGGCAGTGTAGAAATTGACAGTTTCATCGAGTCGATAAATCAAGAAATAAGAAACAAAATAAATAACAATTAGAGAGGTAGCCCATTATTCAAGCAAAAAACCGTGTAAATCAGGAAATAAAATCTCCTGAAGTACGATTACTTGGCCCGGAAGGGGAACAGATCGGGATCGTTTCAATTAAAGAAGCGTTAAAAAAAGCAGAAGAAGCTAATTTAGATTTAGTTGAAATTGCCCCTCAAGCAACTCCTCCGGTGTGTAAAATAATTGACTATGGAAAATTCGCATACGAGCAGCAAAAAAGAGAAAAGTTACAAAAGAAAAACCAACAGGTTAGCGTATTAAAAGAAATTAGGTTACATCCTAATACAGATACTCATGATTTCGATTTTAAGGCAAGGCATGCTGCAAATTTTATAGATGAAGGCGATAAAGTAAAAGTTTCTGTAATATTTAAGGGTAGAGAATTAGCATACACCCAGGTGGGTGAAGCGTTATTAGTTAAATTTCTTGAAAAACTGGCTGATGTAGCAAAGGTAGAACAGGAGCCAAAATTTGAAGGAAGAGCTATTCATGCAATCTTAGCCCCGCAAAAAGGCAAAAAGAAAAAATAAATAGGTGAACTGATGCCAAAAATGAAAAGTAACCGTGGAGCCTCAAAATCTTTTAGGAAAACTGGTTCCGGTAAAGTAAAAAGAAACAAAGCATACAAAGCACACATATTAACTTCGAAATCACAGAAGAGAAAAAGAAATTTGCGTAAATCTACTCTTGTCTCGGCTGCCGATTCGAAACGTGTGAAAATCATGATTCAATAATGGAGTAAGTAAGTCATGCCAAGATCACAAAACAAAGTTGCATCTAAGAGACGCCGTAAAAAACTGCTTTCGATGGCTAAAGGCTATTGGGGTGCAAGAAGTAAAGTATTAACCGTTGCTAAGCATCATGTTGAAAAAGGTCTTCAACACGCTTATCGTGATAGAAAACTCAAAAAGAGAGAATACCGCAGTTTATGGATCGTTAGAATAAACGCTGCTGCAAGAGAGAATGGAATTTCCTATTCAAGATTGATTGATACTCTTAATAAAAAAGGAATTAACATTAATCGTAAATTGCTTGCTAGTTTAGCTACCGAAAATCCTCAAGCTTTTGCGGATGTAGTAAAATTTGCAGTAAACTAATTTTATCCCTTCAGAATAGATCTAATATATTCTGAAGGGATTTCTTTAAATTCTCGGGAATTATTCAATGATTGATAAGATACTAGAAACCCGAAAACTTTTCGAAGAAGACTTCTCCAACACTAACGATATCAAATCGCTCGAACTGCTTCGTATTAAATTTCTCAGCAAAAAAGGTTTAATTCAAAATTTAGTTGAAGAACTGAAAAATGTTCCAAAAGAAGAAAAACCTTTGATGGGCAAATCTCTAAATGAACTCAAGAATTTCGCCCAGACTAATTTTGACAGTAAAAAGGAAGAAATTGAATCATCATTGCTGAAAGCAAAAGAATACATTGATATCACTCTACCCGGTAAAAGTTTTGAAATTGGAAGTAATCACTTAATTACCCAAACACTGGATGAGATAAAACAGATATTTAAGGGATTGGGTTTTTCAGTATATGAAGGACCCGAACTTGAAAGCGATTATTATAATTTTGAAGCGCTTAATTTTCCGGATGATCATCCAGCACGCGATATGCAGGATACATTCTTCGTTACCGAAAAGTTTTTGTTGCGTACCCATACTTCACCTGTTCAAATTAGATTGATGAGTGAAAAGAAACCACCTCTCAGAGCAATTATGCCGGGTAAGGTTTTTAGAAATGAGGCAATCAGTGCTAAAAGTTATTGTTTGTTTCATCAGGTAGAAGGATTGTATGTTGATAGCGATGTAACATTCGCAGAATTAAAAGGTACTCTCGTTGCATTTGTAAAACAATTTTTTGGTCAGGATGTAAAGTATCGTTTCAGAGCAAGTTTTTTCCCTTTCACAGAACCAAGCGCGGAAATGGATATCTGGTGGGAACCGAAAGGTAAGTCCGGGCGGTGGATGGAAATTTTAGGTTGTGGAATGGTTGATCCTAATGTTTTAAAAAATGTTGGGATCGATCCTGAAAAATATGTTGGATATGCGTTTGGAATGGGAATAGAAAGAACAGCAATGCGTAAATATGGTATCGATGACATCAGAATTTTATTTGATAACGATAAAAGATTTTTGACTCAATTCTAAAGGTGAAAAATTGAAACTCTCTCTTAACTGGTTAAAAAATTATATCGACTTAAATGATATATCAGTCGATGAAATTGTTGATAAACTAAGTTACGCTGGTTTAGAAGTTGAAGAAGTAATCGATCAGTCCAAGCAGTTCGAAAATATTATTGTGGGTTTTGTTAAGGAAAGAACAAAGCATCCGAATGCGGACAAACTTTCTGTTTGCATTGTAACCGACGGTGAAAGTGATTTTAATGTTGTGTGCGGTGCTCCTAATGTTGCCGCCAATCAGAAAATTGCCTTCGCAAAAGTTGGGGCAATAATTCCAAATGGACAATTTAAAATTGAAAAAGCAAAAATCCGTGGTGAAGTATCCTTTGGTATGATCTGCTCTGAAAGGGAATTAGGGATTAGTGATAATCATGAAGGGATATTAGTACTTGATGAATCACTCAAAGTTGGAACTTTGCTTTCCGATGCGCTTGGATTCAATGATGTATTAATTGAGGTTGCGATAACTCCCAACCGTGCCGATGCTTTAAGTCATATTGGCATCGCACGCGATTTAACAGCTCTCTTCAAAAGAGAATTAATTCTTCCTCAAATTAAATTAGAGGAATCGAAGGAGAAATCGGATTCAGCTGCTGTTATTGAGATTATCGACTTAGACAGATGTCCGAGATACGTTGGGAAAGTTGTAAAGAATGTTTCAGTGAAAGAATCACCAGAGTGGTTGAAGATTAGATTGAAGAATATTGGGCTTCGTCCTATCAACAATATTGTTGATGTAACAAATTTCGTTTTACATGAAGTCGGCCAGCCTCTCCACGCCTTCGATCTTGATAAATTGAATTCAAAAAAAATTGTTGTTAAATGTGCGGCAAACGGTGAAAAATTTATTACTCTCGACTCGAAAGAAAGAGTATTAAAAAATAGTGATTTGATGATTTGTGACGGTGAAAAAGCCGTGGCTATTGCGGGGGTAATGGGAGGGGAAAACTCAGAGGTTACTGTTGATACGACAAATATTTTAATTGAAAGCGCTTTTTTCAATCCATCTTCAGTACGTAAGACCGCAAAACATCTCGCGCTCTCTACCGATGCGTCCTACCGTTTTGAGAGAGGAGCCGATTATAATATTTGCGTCTGGGCCGCTCAGCGTACTGCTCAGCTTATTCAGGAAACGGGAGGCGGTGAAATCCTCTCCGGAGAAATTGATATCTACCCAAGTCCAATAAAAGTGAGAATGACTTCATTTCGATTTAGCCGGGTAGAAAAAATTCTCGGGTATTCTGTTCCTCAAGAAGAAATTAAAAATATTTTATTGAGGCTGGGATTTAAATTTGTTGGCAGTGATGAGAAATCATACACACTAGAGATTCCTTCATATCGGCATGATATTGAAAGAGAGATTGATGTAATTGAAGAGATAGCCAGGATCTATGGTTACAATAATATTCCCGAGATAAATAAAATACCAATAACACTCGAAGAAAAAGTTGATCAATCCAGTTTCGGCGATAACCTAAGAAATATTTTTACTTCATTGGGATTTTATGAGATTGTCACTAACTCATTACTGGAACAGGAAATATGTTCTGTATTTGCTAAACCAATAGCGTTAATGAATCCACAGAATAGTGAGATGTCCCATCTTCGTACTTCGTTAATCCCCGGTATGCTCCGTACAATTCAAAATAATCTCAAAGTAAATGAAAAAGATTTAAGATTATTTGAGATTGGTAAAGTATTCTTCAGTAAATCCGGTGAAAGAATTGAGTCGTTTGATGATTTTAATGAGGAAGAGCAGATTTTACTAGCAATAACCGGAAACGTCGTAAGAACTAGCTGGGCTTCACCCGATATACAATTCAATATTTATGATCTTAAAGGATACATAGAGAGTTCTCTTTCGAAGTTAATAAAGAATAAGAGTTTGCGCTTTTCAATCGCTGATAATTATAAGTTCCTCGAATCACAATTCGAAATAATGGCAGATGATAAACAGATTGGATTTGGTGGAGTAATCTCTACTGCGTTACTCAAGAAGTTTGATATCAACCAACCGGTTTTTGTTTTTATAGCCCATACATCGAATATTCGCGAAAATATAGTGGCGAAACATGGTTTTGATGAACTTTTGAAATTTCCGAAGGTTGTTAGGGACTTAGCTTTTGTGGTCGACTCCAATTTGGATGCCGGCTCGGTTGAAGCAATTATTTGGAAGGCGAGTTCTAACTTGTTGCATAATATAAAGTTATTTGATATTTTTCAAAGCGAAAGCTTAGGTATAGGTAAGAAGAGTCTTGCTTTTCAATTAGAGTACTTTGATTCTTCAAAAACTTTGACCGAAGAAGAAGTAGATAAAGATTTTAGAAGCGCTATTAAAGCGGTCGAAAAACAATTAAACGCTCAATTAAGAGGAATTTAAGTGCCTGAATCATCAAAATACGATATATTTATTGATGAACTTAATGCTCTCGAAAAACAAATATATTTCTTCCTTCAAAAAGGGGATGAACTCTCTGACGCTAATCAAGCGTTAGAAAATAGAATAGTGATTTTAGAAAAAGAAAATGATAACTTAAAAAAGAAGATTAATGAGATTGAGTCCAAGCTTAGTAAAAACTTACTGGGTGCTGAAAGTTTGTTTGGAGCAAATTTTAATTCAGAGGAGAAAGAAGCATTAAAAAATAAAATAAATGAACTGATAGCCAAAATTGACTATCATTTGCGTTCTTAAAAATGTTGTGATGGAAAAAGATATAAAATGAACGAAAAAAAGAAGCTGAAAGTAAAAATATTTGATAAAGAATATTCCTTACTTGTAGATAATCAGGAAATTGCCGCAGAACTGGCTGAATATGTTAATACAATGATTGAGGAAACAAGAGACGAATTGCCCGATCAGCCAAAAGATACAATTGCAATTATTGCAGCCCTAAATATTGCATATGATTTGTTTGTAGAAAAAAACAAGTATAGAGAATTCAGTATTCAAGCGACAGATAAAATCAAAAAGATTAAGCTTCTTTTGAACGAATCAAAATTTATGTCCGACCCATCTTAATTTTACCGCACTACCGGTTAATTTATATAGAACTAACAAAGTAAATCCTAATAGGGTTATTGACTCAGGATGTGTATTACAGGCCTCATCCCGAATTTATTCGGGACTCCAATTTATTGGAGCAGTGGACGTTAAAAAGCGTCTGGCAATTTCCCGCATTGGTAGGTATAATAGTTCTTATGTTAAAGGCGCCGGTATGTGCGGAAATTTTTATTCTGGTATGGAGGTTATAAAATGGAACTTTATGTGTATATAATTATTGGTGTGTCTGTTGTCTTAATTGCTCTTTCGTTTGTATTTGGATGGTTTATAAATTCAAAAATTGGAAAGAATAGCATTGCATCTGCTAAAGAACAAGCTAAGAAGATAATTGAAGACGCGGAAAAAGAAGCTAAGCATATTAAAAAAGAAAAGCTTCTTGAAGTTAAAGATGAGTGGCTGAAAAAGAAGCAAGAATATGATAATGAGGTAAACTCTAAAAAACAGAAACTTCAAAATCATGAAAAACAGCTCGAGAATAGAGAAGACAGTTTAGAAAAAAAATACGAGATGGTTAATCAGAGAGAAAAAGCTCTCAAAGATTCTGAAAGACAAATTAACCAGCTAAAAGAAGATCTGGAAAAAAAGCATACCGAACTTGATAAATTAATTGTTGAGCAGAATAACAGATTAGAGAAAACCGCGGCACTCACTGCCGATGAAGCTAAAAAAATGCTTATGGAAAATATGACGAGCAAGGCTAAATCGGATGCAACTCAAATGATAAAAGAGATTCGGGATCAAGCCAAACTTGAAGCAAAAAAGGAATCTCAAAAAATTGTTATCCAGGCAATTCAAAGAACCGCCGTTGACCACAGTGTTGAATCTACCGTCTCAGTTGTTCAGATTCAAAATGATGAGATGAAAGGAAGAATTATTGGAAGAGAGGGAAGAAATATTCGCGCATTCGAAGCGGCAACAGGCGTTGATGTAATTGTTGATGATACCCCTGAAGCAGTGATCTTATCTGCCTTCGATCAATTTAGAAGAGAGGTTGCAAGAATTTCTTTAGAAAGATTGATTTCCGACGGAAGAATTCACCCGGCAAGAATAGAAGAAGTGGTCGCAAAGGTTCAAACTGAACTTGATGAAGAAATTCAGAAAGAAGGGGAGAATACACTAATTCTGCTTGGTTTACATGGTGTTCATCCTGAGTTAGTGAAACATATTGGAAGAATGAAATACCGTTCCAGCTATGGTCAAAATTTACTTCAGCATAGTATTGAAGTTGCTTACCTAACCGGAATTATGGCGGCAGAGCTTGGATTTGATACCAATTTGGCAAAACGCGCGGGGTTGCTGCATGACGTTGGTAAAACTATCGACCGGGATGTAGAAGGACCACATGCTTTATTAGGATATGATCTTACAAAAAAATATAACGAGCATCCTATCGTGGTAAATGCAGTTGGTAGTCACCATGAAGATATTGAAATGGAACATCCCATTTCAGCTTTAGTGCAATCTGCCGATGCAATAAGTGGAGCTCGCCCGGGTGCTAGAAGAGAGCCCCTTGAAAGTTATGTTAAACGTTTAGAAAATCTGGAGACTCTCGCAAAATCGTTTGAAGGAGTAGCCAAAACTTATGCTATTCAGGCAGGAAGAGAAGTGAGAGTTGTAGTTGAACCGGATAGAGTTGACGACGCATTTTCTGATCGACTCGCTTATGAGATTGCTCAAAAAATACAGGAAGAGATGGAATATCCGGGTCAAATAAAAGTTACAGTAATTCGCGAAGTTAGAAAAATAGCGTACGCTAAATAAATTTTGGGGAGAGGCTGCTTCATTAATTTACTTCTAAATGTAAATATGAAACAGCCTCCGTAATCTTATGAAAAAAAGTCTGATTGGCATCACAGGGGGAATTGGATCGGGTAAATCTATTGTTGCTCAAACTATTGAGGGTGCAGGGCATCCGGTGATTAAATCAGATCTAGTAGCAAAAGAGTTAATGAATTCCGATTCCAAGTTAAAAGATAAAATTATTGCCGCGTTTGGAAATAATTCCTACGTGGATGGCAAGCTAAATAAAGAATACTTAGGAAAGGAAATCTTTTCTTCAATTGAGAAAATAGAGTTAATGAATTCTATTGTCCATCCTCCGACTACAAAAAAAGTAAAAGATTTGGCTAAGGAATTGTTTAAAAATCACAATTATGTTTTTGTTGAATCAGCCTTAATTTATGAAGCGGGGATCGAAGAAAATTTTGATTTTATTATTCTTGTAAAATCGAATGAAAAAGTTCGACTAGAAAGAATAAAAGAGCGCGATAAAGCCAAAGTTGCCGATATAAAAAGGAGAATGGAATTCCAGCTCCCTGATGACGAAAAAAGTGAACTTGCCGATTTTGTAATCGAGAATAATTCAACAATTCCAGACTTAGAAGAAAGAACAAAATTTGTTTTAAGTATAATTAAATCATTAAGCCAATAAACTTCCTGCATTAAAATCCTTGACTAAGTTGCCCACTACCGATAATTTTAACTACTAAAAAAAATATGGTGATACTGTGAGTCTAATCAACAAAGTACTGGTAGAGTTTGTGAAAGTTCTTCCTATCCCGGTGGTTTATCTGTTTGCCAAAAAATATATTGCCGGCAAAAAACTTTCTGATGCTGTTGATGTAGTTAAAAAACTTAATTCAAAAGGAATTGTCGCAACAATTGATGTATTGGGGGAAGCTGTTAATTCTAAAGAAGAATCCATTGAAGCCAAGAATGAATGTTTGGAAGTATTGGACGCAATTAAAAATAATAACCTCGATGCCAATTTATCATTAAAACCAACGCAGTTAGGTTTAAGTATTGATGAGCAATTTTGTTTTGAGCAATTGACCGAGATACTCGAAAAAGCAAAAAGCTACGATACTTTTGTAAGAATTGACATGGAAGATTCTTCAGTTACAAGTGCCACATTTAATCTTCATAACAAATTGAAAGAGAAGTACCCTAAAGTTGGCGTAGTTGTTCAAGCTTATATGAAACGAACTATAACTGATGTTCAAACTCAAAACAAAATGGGCACTAATTATAGACTTTGCAAAGGTATTTATATTGAAAGTCCGGATATTGCTTATAAAGAAAAACAAAAAATAAGGGACAACTTTTTAGAGATTCTTGAATTGATGTTCTCCGATAAAAATTATGTTGGTATTGCTACGCATGATGATTATCTGATTGAAGGCTCATTAAAATTGATAGAAAAATATGGACTCAAAAAAGATAGTTATGAATTTCAGATGCTTTACGGCGTAAAGGAGAATTTGAGAGACCGGATTAATGAGATGGGGCACAAGATCAGAATTTATGTCCCATTCGGTGAGCATTGGTACAAGTACTCTATTCGTAGATTACAGGAAAATCCGAATATGGCCTGGTATATTACAAAAAGCCTTTTCACAAATAATTAATGATTACACTTGGAATAGAAACATCTTGCGATGAGACATCGGTTGCTCTTTTAAAGGAAGATGAAGTATTAATAAATTTAATTTCATCGCAAGATATTCATAATTTGTATGGCGGGGTAGTACCGGAATTATCGAGTAGAGCCCACCTTCAAATAATAATGCCGCTACTGAATAAGGCCCTCTCCGATACAAATATTAATTTAAAAGAGATTGATTTAATTACAGCCACCGCCGGTCCAGGATTAATTGGAGCTTTACTAGTTGGTTTGACTTTTGCAAAAGGACTTGCCTATTCGACTGATAAACCACTTGTTCCGGTTAACCATATTGAAGGGCATATTTTCTCCGGTTTTTTGGTGAATCCAAAACCGGAATTCCCATATTTATGTTTAGTTGTCTCGGGCGGACACACATTATTATTACTGGTTGAAAGTGATATTGCAATAAAAAAGATTGGTACAACAATAGATGACGCGGCTGGAGAGGCATTCGATAAAGTTTCAAAATTGCTGGGGCTTGGTTATCCTGGTGGACCATTAATACAAAAAGCCGCTGAGGGGCAAGAGCATAACTTAACAGAATTCCCGATTGCACAAACTAAAAATGAATTTGATTTTTCATTTAGCGGACTAAAAACCTCTGTGCTGAGATTCGTACAAAAGGAGTACAATTCTTCAGAAAATATTCCTATTGAAGATCAAAAAAAAATTGCGGCATCGTTTCAATATGCTGCAATTAAAGCGCTGGTTCTCAATTGCAAAAGAGCCTTAAACAAATACCCGGTTAAATCAATTTCGATTGTTGGAGGAGTTGCCGCAAATAAATTACTAAAAGATGAGATGGAAATACTCGCCAAACGATTTAAAGTAAGTTTTGTTGTACCTTCTCTGGAATACTGTGGAGATAATGCCGCTATGATTGCTTACCGGGGCAGAAAGATAAATCAATCGGGTAAACGTTATGATTATTCTTTTAATGCTTTCCCAAAACTTAAAGATCATACTTTTATTTCATCATTTTAATAAGACCTAATTGAAGAAAGAACTTAAAAAACTAATTGCTTTGAGCACAAAAGAATATCTTGTAGTTGGGGCTACATTTATAATTGTATTATTTGTCCTTCTCTATACCCTATTTTCACCTAATAAATTCAAAGAAGAGACCATCCCAGTTGTTGAAATTTCTAGAGGTTCTACATTTAACCATGTAGTGGATTCCTTATTTCAGAAAAAAATAATTTCAAATAAGTTTGGGATTAAAATGGCCGCTTTTTTTTACAATGCTGAAAGAAAGATTAAAGCCGGCAGATACACTATCCCAGATGGATTGAATTATTTCCAACTTGTTGAACTATTTATAAATGGTTCCCCGCAAACAGAGATACTTGTGACAATTCCCGAAGGAATTTGGCAGCATGATTTAGCTTCATTGTTAAGTTCAAAATTGGGGATTGATTCTACCCATTTCATGAAATTAAGTAAGGATATTAATTTTATTAGTTCTTTAAAACTTCCTTCTGGTATAAAAAACCTAGAAGGTTATCTTTTGCCTGAGACCTACTATTTTTATACAAATTCTACTGCTGAAGAAATAATAAAAAAACTAGTTTTTGAACAAAAGAGATTTATAGCAGGCAAACTAAATAACCGTATGGAAGAATTAAAGTTGTCGTTGAATGAAACTTTAACACTCGCTTCAATTATTGATGGAGAATCTAATATTTTAAAGGAATTCAAAACTATCTCCGGAGTTTATCATAATCGTCTCAGAATAAAAATGCCGTTACAGGCCGATCCAACCATTCAATATTTAATTAGAGATAAGAGAAAAAATCGTATTTTATATAAAGATTTAGAAATTAATTCAAAGTACAATACTTATAAGTACGCGGGGTTGCCTCCATCACCAATAAATAACCCGGGGAAGGATGCGATTGTCGCGGCATTATTTCCTGAAAAACATAACTTATTATATTTTGTGGCGGATGGAACCGGCGGTCATTTATTCGCGAAGACAATTAGAGAACATGAAAATAATGTAAAGAAATATAGAGCATGGCGAAGAATCAGAAATTCTCAATTTTAATTATCTGCGCACTTTTACTCAGTTGCGCTAATCAGCAGTCCCCCGGCGGCGGTGAAATTGATAAAATTCCCCCCGGAATAATTGAATTTACTCCAGGAAATGGAACAGTCAATTATACTGAGGATTATTTTGAAATTTCATTCAGTGAGTACGTTGATAAACGATCAGCACAGGAAGCAATTTTTGTTTCTCCCAATGTCGCTCGTGGATTTGAATATGATTGGTCTGGAAGAACATTGCGTGTTTACTTCAAAGAAAAATTAAAAGAGAATACAACTTACACTATTACTATTGGAACCGGTGTTGCGGATGTTAATAATCAGAATAAAATGATACAGCCCCTATTATTTGCATTTTCTACAGGTGATAAAATTGATAACGGTGAATTGAGTGGAAAAGTCTATTCTGATAAATCGGATGATATCATGATTTACGCTTACGGTTCTCAAAATAAATTTGATTTCTCAAATGATAAACCGGATTATATTTCCCAGGTAGGATTAGACGGTAGCTACAAGTTGCTGGGGCTAAGAGCTGATACTTATAGAGTGTTGGCTGTGCGGGACAAACTTCAGGACCTGATGATTGATTTAGATACTGATGAATTTGGGATTCAATTCAAGAATGTAGTACTCGATACGGTTTTTAACATAATAGAAAATGTAGATTTTTTTATAACAAAATTAGATACAATCGCTCCAAAAATTACTCAAGCATTTATGAAAGATAGGAACCATCTCTTTATTGAGTTTAATGAACCTGTTGATAGTTCTAAAATAAATATTGAAAATTTTTATCTGTATGATTCAACATCGAACAAAAGGATTTCTCCTAAATACTTTTATAAGTCAGATCAGAAGCAGAACCAATATATTTTAGCGATATCTGATTCATTCGAAGGGGGTAGGACTTATTATTGTCACGCGGAGAATATCCCCGATATAAATAACAATATTAATAAGAAGGAGAGTATCGATTTCCTCCCAAAACTCGATCCAGATACCTTAGGTATTAAAATTGAATCTATTGCCGGAACTTTACCTGATAAAAAGATTGATTACATTGACGCTCAGTTCCTAATTAAATTTAATGATGGAGTGAATACCGATTCAGTTAGAGAAGCGATAAATATATTTGATGAAAAGAATACACGACTGGAATTTGAATCTTTCAAGAAAGATGACACGAATTATCTTTTTAAAATTAAAAATAGATTAAAGCAAAATTCAGAATATACAGTTAAAGTGGATGCATCATTACTCATGGATGCCGCGGGTAATATGGTTGATACAGTTTATACAAATAAAATATCAACCAGCAATGAATTGGAGTACAGCGGTGTTTCGGGTGCAATTGATTCTGGTGATGAGGATGAAATGGTTATACTCAATAATGTAAATACAAAGGAAATATTATATACTCAAAAAGTAACTTCACAGAAAAAATTTAATTTTGGAAAAATATTACCGGGCAAATATATATTGTGGGTTTTCAAAGATAAAAATAATAATGGTAAATATGATTTCGGGACAATTACGCCATTTAAATACTCCGAAGAGTTCACGTTCTACCCAGACACAATTAAAGCGCTAGCGCGATGGCCGGTAGGGGATATTCTCTTAAAGAAAAAAAAATAGAATTGTTTAGTTATATAAGTAATACTTCTTTGAAATATTTCTGAATGATTCTATATCTCGTGCAAAGTATCTTTTTATGTCGGCTACACGCCATCTTTTGGTAAAAGCTTGTCTAATATTTTTTGAACCTAATACCATATCAAACATTTTTAGTCGAGCATTCGTGGCGAGTTTAAAAATGTCTTTATCGGGATACAATTTTTTGTTTACCTGCATAAAATAAAATTGCATCTCCGTCAGATTAACTTTTTCGAAATCAGTAATGTGAATCTGAACCCCATTTAAAACAACATCCTTCCAAACGCCGTAATATGGCTTGTATGAGATTGGTCTAAAAATTACTCCCGGTAAATTTAAGGCATTCATCTGTTCAGCTAATAATTCTTCGTTAATCCACTCGGCAGCAAAAGTTTGAAATGAAAGAGTAAATGTGATTCCTATTCCAACAGTTACAAGTTCACCAAGAATTCCAGACGCTACAAGATAAAATGGAGTTTCATGATGCGGAACATTTGGGGAAGTAGGTACCCAGAGTAATCCGGTATCGCCAAAAATCATATTTCTTTTCCATCCATCCATTTTTACAACGTGCAAATCACATTTCATTCTATTTGTCAACATTCTTTCTTCATTTAACATCAAAGCTAATTCACCACAAGTCAATCCGTACACATAAGGAATCTTAAACTTGCAAACAAAGCTTAGCATTTCCTCATCAGGTAGGTTCCCTTCAATTTTTAGACCGCCTAATGGATTAGGTCTATCCAGTACAATCAATTTTTTAGAAAACTCCGCTGCGGCTTCCATACAATTTCCTAAAGTGCTAATGTAGGTATATGACCGGCAACCTATATCCTGAATATCATAAACAAGAATATCGATTTCATCCATCATTTCTTTTGTAGGTTTTTGAGTATTACCATATAAAGAATAAAATTTAATATTATTTGCCGCATCGATAGAATCGCTGAATTTTTGCCCGGCGCCTATAGTACCTTTAACACCATGTTCTGGTGAAAATACGGCAACTAAATTTATAGCTTTATTTTCTTTGAATATTTTTAGGGTAGAAACGAGTTTAGAATTTACCCCGGTATGATTAGTTATTAATCCAACTCTTTTTCCAAGAAGAATCTCAAAATTATTTTCAGTGAGTATATCGATACCAAGCTTAACTTTTGGTTGGGCGGTTAAAATAATGGATATCAGTAAAAGGAAAAATGTTTTTATCATTTAGAATTTATCTCTTTGATTAGGCTGTCATTGATTTTTTTACATTCCGAAATCACTTCTTCTAATAAAATTTCATTTTTTTTGAGAATCTCGGCAGCAATTGTTTGGTTTGCTAGTGATTTGCAATTAATCAAAATATTAAGATAAGCCGACTTTGCCGATGCTTCTGTAAGTGCTATTGCCACTCCTGCATCAGATAATGAATTTTTGTTACCTTTCAGCGAAATTGTACTGAGGTAGGGTAGTATCTCCTGACAATTTTTTAGAACCTCCGATGGAATTTCGGCAGCGTTTAGTGTGGCGTGTTCAATTTGAGCGGCGCGAATATTTTGTTGCGTCTCATTCTCTTTTTGCATTTTAAATGCACTCATTACTTCTTCAAATGCCTCATTATCTAACTTTGATAATCTAAAGAATAAATCCCTATAGGCTAAAAGTTTTTCTTTAACTCTTATGAGTTCTGTTTCAACATCAGCATATTTTTTTTTGCCGATTGTTAAATTGCAAACCATCGTGCCTAAACTTGTAGCTAAAGCTCCGCATACGGCTGCTACATTTCCTCCGCCAGGAGTTGGAGATTCGGATGAAAGCTCATCAAAATATTCTTGAACAGTCTTTGTTAATTCCATGGTGAATTATTTCTCCATTAATTAAATCATAAATTCAATTATTTTCTGATCGGGATTAAATTGATGCAAGTCATTCAAGCCAAGATTTTCTATTGCCGCATCAATTAATTTTTGTTCATTATTTTCTTTATTGCTGGTATAAAATTTACCAGCTTGAAGCAATGATTCAAGGGGAAGAAGACCAACTATTTCACTTCCAGTGACTTCAACGCCAAGTCTTTCAGCTTCCACTTTTACTGCTTCAAAGGCAACATGGATTGGAGTAATATTATAGTTTGTTAGGTTCATGGATACTTGTGTAATTCCATATTTCTCAAGAAAAACTCCCATACCTTTAACTTCTTTCAATTTGCCGGGAACCTTTACTGTTTTTCCATCAATTTTAATTATTGCGCCTTTTTCATCTCGCTTAGAATAGCCGCTTTCTCTCAAAACTTCTCCAATTTCTTTCGCATATTTAACATCGTTCGATTTAATATTAACATTATAAGCCACTAAAAAAAAACGTGCGCCGGTTACTATAGCTCCAAGTTGAGGATTAAATTGATTTGTGCCAAAATCGGGGTACCAATCGGGGTTTTCTAATTTTGATTGTAGTCCCTCATATTCACCTTGTCTAATTGATGATAGGCTTCTCCGGTCTGGTTTGCGGGCAGAATTTTCATAAAGATAAACGGGTACATTAAGTTCACTAGAAATAATTTCTGCGAATTGTTCAGAAATTTTTATGCATTCTTCCATCGTTACATTCGAAACCGGAATGAATGGAACTACATCAATTGCTCCAAGTCTGGGATGTTCCCCCTTATGAGTTGTCATATCAATTTGAGCTGCTGCTGTATTGCATACATTTATCGCAGCTTGAAGAATTGATTTTTCATCCCCTGCAAATGTTACAACAACTCTGTTATAATCGGCGTCAGGTTCTAAACCTAATAGTTTTACTCCCGGGGTATTTTCAATCACTTCTCTTATCGCAATAAATGTAAGTTGTTTTCTTCCTTCGCTAAAGTTTGGAACACATTCAATAATTTTCATTTTCAATCCGCTTTTTGGTAAATGATATTTCCACTTTTTACGGTATACTTCAAAAGATTGACTCCAATATTATAAATTAATTCTGAATATTCATTTAATTCAAAAATAGCGAAATCCGCATCTTTTCCCAGCTCAATTGTTCCGGTATTTTCACTGATGCCCAAAGCATAAGCAGAATTAATTGTAACAGCAGAAATAATTTCCTCTGCGCTCATTCTTAGTTTTAGAGCTGCTAGCTGCATTATTAATTGTAGATTGTTAATATGAGAAGATCCGGGATTGTAATCAGTGGAAAGAGCAACAATCGCGTTATTATCAATTAATTCTCTGGCTGGTGCATATTTATGATCTAGAAAAAATGAAACACCAGGTAGCAATACCGCGGCTGTTTTTGATTTTGAGATCAGTTTAATGTCATCATCGTTAATTACTTCAAGATGATCTGCCGAAAGACAATTGTGTTTGATTGCAAGTGGAATACCCCCTATACTTGAAAATTGATCTGTATGAAGCCTCAAATTAAATTTATACTTTTTCGCTCTTTCAAAAATTAAATTTACATCCTCAACAGAAAAAGCCCCTTTCTCAATAAATGCATCCACAAAATTGGCAAGTTTATTTTGTGAAATATAAGGGAACAGCTCTTCGGTCAGCAAATCAAGATATTTATTTTTTTCATTTTTATATTCGGGGGGATAAGTGTGTGCCCCTAAAAAAGTAGGAATGATATTTATTAGTGCAGTATTCTTAAAATAATTTATAACCTGCAATAGTTTTATTTCATCATAAAAACTTAATCCATACCCGCTTTTTATTTCAAGTGATGTTACCCCTTGAGAAATGAAAGATTTAATTTTGGGTTCCAGAAATTTAACAAGTTCCTCGAATGAAGCATTGCGTACATTTTTCATTGTAGAAATGATACCGCCCCCAGATGCCGCAATCTCTTCATAAGTAGCGCCATTTAATCTCATTAAAAATTCATTGGAGCGGGAACCATAAAATGCAGAGTGAGTGTGGCATTCAACCAATCCTGGTAAAACTATAGAACCGGAGAGATCAATTTTTTTATCATATTTAATTTTATGAGTTGAACTAGAAGGCACCAAATCTTTGATTTTGCCATTTTCAACAAAAATCGAATGATTTTCAAGTAAATCTACTTTTGAGAGTTCTTTCCCTCTTTTATACTTTTTACCACCCGCATTTACTGTAATTATCTGGGAAGGGGAATCATATAATATTTTCATTTATGGCCAAATAAGCATTGTTGAAAAAGAATAGCTCTAATTTGCAAAGATTTTTGTCTAAAACTCAACATTTTCTTAAATTTACAATTCAAAAATCGAGGAACTTACCTTAATGGCTTCAGGAAAACAATTAAAAATCCTTTTCGCGACATCAGAGGTAGTACCCTTCATTAAAACTGGTGGATTAGCAGATGTATCATCCGCATTACCCCAAAGATTACAAGAGATGGGGCATCAAGTCCGCATCATCGTTCCTAAGTATGGAGCAATTGATGAAAGAAAATTTAAAATTCATGAGGTTGTTCGACTTAAAGACATTCCGGTAAAAATTGGTGATAAAGAAGTTGTATTTTCATTACGCTCTTCCTTTTTGGTGGGGCCAAAAACTCGAGTGCAAATTTATTTTCTGGATAATCCCGAATATTTTGGTAGCCGGCATAGTTTATATACCGATCCTCTTACGAATGAGGATTACCCCGATAATGATGAAAGATTCATAATTCTTTCACGCGCGGTGTTTGAGCTTATCACTCTTTTGGGTTGGACTCCGGATCTAATTCATTGCAATGATTGGCAGTGTGGACTTATTCCCGCTTACCTCAAAACAATGTATAAAGATAATCCTGCATTCACGAATATGAAGTCTCTCTACACAGTTCACAATCTAGCATTTCAGGGACAATTTCCAAAATCGACAGCCGAAAAAACTGGATTACCAAAAGAAGCTTTAACAGATAAAGGAATTCTGCACAAAGGCAAAGTTAATTATTTGAAAGCAGGTTTAGTTTATTCCGATATGATAAATACTGTTAGCGAAACTTACGCTAAAGAACTCTATACCGAAAAAGATCTTGGTTTTGGTTTAACCGATATTCTGAAGAAGAGAAAAAACAATCTATTCGGAATAATTAATGGAATTGATGACTCTATATGGAATCCCGAGACTGACAAAAAAATTGCTAAAAAGTTTTCTATCAAGAACATAGCTGATAAGAAGGAAAACAAAAAAGCTGTTGCTGAAAATTTTAATTATGAATATGATGACAGTATTCCAACTATTAGCATGATCTCTCGTTTATATGAAAATAAAGGATTTGATTTAATTGAAAAATCTTTTGAAGATTTAATGAAGCTTAATATTCGTTTAATAATCCTAGGAACCGGTGAGAAGAAATATCATCGGCTACTTTCTACAATGGCCTCAAAATATGATGGAAAATTTTTCTGCTATATTGGTTTCGATGAAGATTTAGCACATCTAATTGAAGCGGGTTCCGATATGTTTTTAATGCCTTCAAAATTTGAACCGTGCGGACTTAATCAAATGTATAGCTTGGTTTATGGAACTGTCCCAATAGTTCGTAAAACTGGTGGGTTAGCAGATACAGTTCAACAGTTCAATCCCAAAACCAAAACTGGTAATGGGTTTGTTTTCGAAAAATATAATGCAAAGGAAATGATGTCTGCAATTAAGCAAGCGGTTGCTATTTATTCTGAGGATAAATCTACCTGGGAAACTATAATGAAGAATGGAATGAAATCTAATTTTAGTTGGACCAGTTCCACAAAACATTACATTGATTTATATAAAAAGCTTACTGAAAAGAACTAATGTCTTCACCAGCCTTATTTTTAGATAGAGACGGTACTATAAATGAAGATACCGGTTACGTAAAGAATCCGGATGAAATTACAATTTTACCTGGAGTTCCAGAAGGGATTAGGAAACTAAAAGAACAATTCGGCTTTAAGATGATCGTAATTAGTAACCAAGCCGGAATTTCTAAAGGATTGATGACAAGAGAGGATGTAGAGTTGGTGAATGCAAGAATTAATGAATTACTTAATACTGAAGGCGCTTACATCGACGATTATCTCTATTGCCCTTATCATCCCGATTTTGACCCACCGGAAAAAACTATTTGCCGTAAGCCTTCTCCAATGATGATTATCGAAGCTGCAAAATTACATGATGTTGATCTCTCAGCCTCTTATATGATTGGAGATAGGGCCAGCGATATTGAGGCTGGAATTAATGCTAACGTTAAAACAATTTTGCTCAAATCCGAACTATTTGAGAGCTCAATTAATAACTTGCATAATCAAGGGAAAAAGCCCAATTTTGTAGCCGCTAATTTTAATGAGGCTTGCGATTATATAATTAAAAATTCCTTCGGAGGTATTTAATTGTCCAAATTATTCCGGTTTTTTCTGACCACGTTTCCTTTAATTTTTATTTTTGCCGGGTGTAATCAAGAACCTTCATCTATTGGTGCGGATATTATTGGTGGTACAGATAAAATATTATTTAAAGAATTCGACAGTAATTCAGAGAATGTTTTTCAGCGCAGTAATAATTTTAAGAAGCCATTAAGATTAGGCAGCGCTGATATGATTCTGCTGGGGAAAAATGATAACATAGAATCTAATATCCTCCTTACCTTTGAAATCTTTTTAAATGATTCGTTAAAAAAATATTTTACCGATAATCGGTTGATACTCAAGTCAGCTTGGTTCGTAATGAGATCTTACTATTTCCTTGGTGATGAAAAATCACCTCTAAATTTTTCGGTACATAAAATAAAAAGCGGCTGGTCACCAGTTGGGTTTGATAACGATAGCCTAAAAGTACTTCAATATGATAATCAAAATTTAATATCAAACTTGAAAGAGAAGGATAGTGTTTTTACTGCCGACTTGAATCCTTCTGTAATAAATGATTGGTTGAGAACCAGATACTCTAATTCAGGTGAAAGTAATTATGGTTTACTCTTTAAACCGGCTGTTAATGCGAAAAGGTTTGTAGGATTTCCTGCATATATTATTTCATATGAAACCGATCAGCCTAAACTTTATGTTGAACTTCAAAGACCTGGAAATCTACTTGACACAATAATCGCAACTCCATATTCAGACATACACACATTCGTTGGTGAATTAAATCAAGAACCAAATTATATTTATAATCAAGGTGGACTTGCAATTAATAGTAATCTGTACTTTAATCTTACTAGTTTTCCAAAAGATGTTATTATAAATAAGGCAACACTAGAATTAACATCCGATACTCTGAAATCAATTGATGGAATTCCTAGTTCAGATTCAATTAATGTTCAAATGATTGCCGATAGCATTTCTAATGCTTTAACTAGCGATAGTTTGTATTCAGCAATTTTGGTCAAAAATAAAAATATCTACAGTGGTGATATTACTTGGATGGTACAAAAATGGATAAGCGAATCAGCAAATCATGGGGTAAGATTATCTTTATATGATGAATATACTTCAGCCGCGCGATTATCTTTTTATGGAAGTAAAGAATCGAATAAATTGTTGAGACCAAGACTCAAAATTATTTATACTCAAAAGAGATAAAAATGAGATTTATAAAATTAAGTTTAATTTTGTTTGTCGTAACTATAGAATTATTTGCTGGTTCAGGTTCACGTTATTCGAGGTTTGGAATTGGTGACTTAGTAATTACTAATTCTGCAAGAAGATTAGGATTTGGTGAATTGGGTATTGCTATAACCGAGAATAAATATATCAGTAATCTTAATCCAGCATCATGGAGCGGATTGAATTTTACCCGATTTGAAACTGGTATTACATACAGCGGTACTTCTTTAAGCGATAATAATAACTCAGTATTTCATTCAAACACAAATCTCAATGGAATGATTTTTGGAATTCCAATAGAGAGGGATTATGGAATTGCTGCCGCTGTTGGTTTTGTTCCATATTCTAATGTTGATTATAAAACACTTAATGTTTTAAATGATGATTTAGTTGGTGATTACAGCGTAGAATATATTGGCGAAGGGGGAATTTCAAAAATATTTTTTGGGGGAAGTTATAAATTACCTTTGGGTTTTGCGTTAGGACTTAATTTAGATTATTATAATGGAAAAATATCTAACGCTCTAAACTTGAAAGTTACGAACCAAAGTGATTTTAATAATCCTTCTTTTACTAATTCTAGAAGTTTTAATGGTGTTGGATTCTCAGCAGGCTTGTTGTCTGATAACTTAGTTGAAAGTTTACAGAATAGCACAATCACAAGTCTTCGTTTCGGAATAACGTATTCTTCTGGTGCAAAAATTAATACCGATACAATGTATACGCTTTCTACATCGGTTGGATTAATTGAAAGCGAATTGGGAACTGTTAAAACAAATATCCCATCAAGAATAGGAATTGGTGCTGCTCTCACATTAAATAAAACTACTACAATTGTTGCCGATTACATCACTCAATCATTCGATAATTACGAATTCAGTAATCGAAAATCAGTAAACCTCAAAAAATATAGCAAGTATGGTGTTGGTGTTGAGTATCACAAAGGGGATGTCAGATCAACAAGCTTATGGGAACACCTAACTTTGAGAGGCGGTTTAAGTTTGGAACAATCGCAATTAACATTTGGAGGCACAAACATAAATCAATTTTCTTTTTATGCAGGTTGCTCTTTACCAATTGGATACGAGAATTCAATAGATTTGGGTCTTCAGTATGGTATCAGAGGAACGAATGATAATTTTTTACTTAAAGAAAATATTTTTAAGTTTATAGTGTCGCTAAGTATTGGAGAAATTTGGTTTTTAAGGCCTGAAAGATAAATAAATAATTAAGAGGAAAATAAATTGAAAAATTTATTCAAAAATTTATTGGTTGCAGTAATTCTAATCTCTTCTTCTAAATCAATTGCTCAAGGAGAACAGATGGTTAATTTCAGTTTGTTTAATGAGTATCAGAAGAACAAAGATTTTGCAACCGCCATTCCATACGGATGGGAAGTTATTAAGTCAGATCCTACCCCTTTCCTCAAGTATAAAATATTCTCTAAGATGGAAGAAGCATTATGGTACATGTATGATAGCAGCAAAATATCAGATGATCAGAAAAAAGCAATTGCAGATACCATGGATTTCTTCTATTCTAAAGCAATTCAATATGAGCCTGCTAAAGGAGGAATATACACTGCAAAAAATGGATACATCAAGGAGGTATGGCTTAAAGCACCTGTGCCCGAAATTATTTCGACATATGAAAAGGCGATAGAACTTGATCCTCAGATTGATAATTTTTACAAAGATAGATTAGGTCTTGTTTTAGCAACAAACGCATCTGATGAAAATGACTATAAGATGAAGGCATTGGATTTATATTCTAAACTTTCAGAGGCAGAACCTAATAATAGTATTTGGATTCAAAAAATTGAAGCGCTTGCCGATAATCTTGATCAACTAATTGAGTACACTAAAAAGAGTTGGGATTTAGATAAAGATAATTTAGAGAAAGCATGGAAATATGCTTCAATGTGTATCAGAGCTCAAAATTATGAAAAGGCTGTTGAACCACTCGAATTCTTAACGGCAAAATCACCCGAAGTAATTAATTACTGGAAGCAGCTTGCATCAGCGTATGATAAACTTAATATGAATGATAAAGCTATCAAAGCTTATCAAAAATTAATTTCGCTACAACCTGAGAGCAGAGATAGTTATTTAAATATTGCTATTATCTATAAGAATATTGAGCAACTTTCCGTTTCTCGTTCTTATCTGTTAAAAGCTATGAATGCATCTCCCGATTGGGATTATCCTTACATGATTGAGGGACAACTATATGAGCAATCAGCCCGTAATTGTGATTTCGATTTTATGACTAAATGTGTTTATCTGCTTGCCGTTAATTCATATAGAAAGGCAGCTAGTATGGGAGGTCAATTTGCATCTACAGCCGCAGAAAGAGTGAAAGCGTTATCCAATTCTGTTCCTACGAAAGAAGACTATTTCTTTAGAAAATTAAAAAGCGGTGATACAGTTAAAATTGAAGGTCCTTGCTATGGATGGATCGGTAAATCTGTTATTGTGCCTTAAATAAGAGAAAAAAATGTATAATCATTTATTGAATGATTCAGAAATATTCAAAGTTGCTCAACTAGAACTAGGACGCCAGGAATCTCATCTTGAACTTATTGCATCCGAAAACTTTGTAAGTCTTGCTGTTTTGGAAGCTGCCGGTTCTATATTAACAAATAAATATGCCGAGGGTTATCCAGGTAAAAGGTATTATGGTGGCTGTGAGTTTGTTGATATGGCCGAGGAGATCGCTAAAGATAGGCTTAAACTTCTTTATGGCGCCGAATATGTGAATGTACAACCTCATAGTGGTTCTCAAGCTAATATGGCCGTCTATATGGCACTTCTAAAACCTGGAGACACAATTCTTGGTTTGAGTCTGGATCATGGTGGTCACTTAACTCACGGCTCACTTGTAAATTTCTCCGGGCAGATTTACCGATCAGTCGGCTATACATTGAATAAAGAAACAAAATTATTAGACTATAATTTAATAGAAGATTTAGCAAAAAAAGAAAAGCCCAAACTTATAGTTATGGGAGGAAGTGCATATTCGAGAGAATGGGATTACGGAAAATTTAGAGAAATTGCTGATAAAGTTGGAGCTCTGTTAATGATGGATATGGCTCACCCAGCAGGCCTAATAGCAAAAGGTTTATTAGATAATCCATTACCTTTTTGTGATGTTGTAACCTCTACTACGCATAAAACTCTGAGAGGTCCAAGAGGTGGTATTATTTTAGTTGGTAAGGATAAAGAGAATCCATTGGGTATCAAAACATTAAAAGGGGATAGACTGAAACTAATGTCTGAGGTTCTTGATAGCATGGTTATGCCGGGTATTCAAGGCGGTCCTCTTATGCATATCATAATGGCAAAAGCCGTTGCATTCGGTGAAGCTCTCACAGATTCATTTGCTGCGTACACAAAACAGATTATTATAAACTCAAAAAAACTAGCAAACGAATTAACTAATCTTGGTTATGAGATTGTTTCCGGAGGAACTGATAATCATCTAATGCTGATTGATCTAACAAATAAAGAGTTGAGTGGTAAAAAAGTTGAAAACGCAATTGGCACAGCAGGTATAACCGTAAATAAAAATATGATACCTTTTGACAGCAAAAGCCCGTTCGTTACAAGCGGTATAAGAGTTGGAACTCCGGCAGTTACTACCCGGGGTATGAAAGAAAATGAAATGCAAAAAATAGCCTCATTTATTGATAGGGCAATTAAAAATGTTGATAATGAATCGGAACTAAAATCTATTAAAATTGAAGTAGCCGATTTGTGCTCACAATTTCCACTTTACCCCGAATTAAAATTAAATTAAAGGTGAAAGAGGAAGCGAATAAATCTACTGATTCCTCCGGTGAAATCGAGATGACATTTCTCGAACATCTTGAGGAATTAAGGTGGAGAATAATTTACTCGCTAATTGGAATTGTTATTGGTACCATTTTAGCCTGGATATTTATTGATTTTTTTATTGATCAAATTTTACTATTACCCGCTCGACAAGCTAATCTAAAACTTCAAAATTTAAGACCATTCGGACAACTTTTTATCTATTTCCAAGTTGCAATAATTATTGGATTAATTCTCAGTTTCCCAAACGTTGCTTTACAGTTTTGGAAATTTATTTCACCCGCGCTTAAAAGCAATGAAAAAAAATATATAAAATGGATTGTTCTATTTACCTCAATCTGTTTTATTAGTGGAGTTATTTTCGCATATTTTTTGATGCTGCCCATGACTCTAAAATTCGCAGCAAGTTTTGGCTCGGCCTCGATAGAAAATAATTTTTCAATTGATGAATACTTCTCAATTATCCTTAGTGTAATATTAGGGGCAGGACTGATATTCGAGTTACCAATGCTCTCTTTTTTTCTGTCAAAGATTGGTATTTTAACTCCTAAAATTATGAGGAAGTACAGACGTCATTCAATTGTTGCAATAATGATTCTTTCAGCAATTTTAACCCCAGGAACCGATCCAGTATCTCAAGTCATTTTAGCAATACCGTTGGTTTTATTATATGAAGTAAGTATATTCGTTTCAAAAATATTTCAAAAGAAGACTTGACAAATATATCCCTCTCAGAAATTTCGGTTCCAATAGAAAAAGAACTAGATGAATTTGTAGTTCTCTTCAGAAATTCACTAAAATCCAAAGTTGGCCTTCTAGATATAGTTACAAGATTCATCCTCAAGCAAAAAGGAAAAAAAATTCGTCCCTTGCTTGTTCTCCTTTCGAGTCAGGCTTGTGGGAGTGTTACTGAAAGAACTTACCGCGGTGCAATTTTAGTTGAGTTATTACACACTGCTACTTTAGTACATGATGATGTAGTTGACGGTGCTGAATCGAGAAGAGGATTCCCTTCAATCAATGCGATATGGAAAAATAAAATTGCCGTATTAATGGGGGATTATCTTCTGGCTAAAGGTTTGATGCTTGCTGTTGACTCCAAAGACTATGATTTTCTTCAGGTAATTACAAATACAGTTAAGAGAATGTCGGAGGGAGAACTTCTCCAAATCAGTAAAACTCGAAAACTTGATAATGATGAGGAAACATATTTTAGGATCATTTCAGATAAAACCGCATCACTGCTTTCCACCTGCTGTTCAATAGGTGCAATGGCTGCTACCAAAAATGATGAGATAATAAAAGCTCTTCATGAGTATGGTGAGAATATTGGACTGGCATTTCAGATACGTGACGATTTACTTGATATAGTTGGGTCAAAGTCACTAATCGGAAAACCTCTGGGTAGCGATATAAAAGAAAAAAAACTCACACTTCCTCTAATTTATGCACTTAGGACTGCACCGAAGGCGGATTCAAAAAAAATTATAAGTGAACTAAAACGCTCAGAGAAGAAAATTAATGTTTCGATGATAGTCGATTTTATCTTAAATAACCATGGAGTTGATTACGCTGAGAAAAAGGCAATCGAAATAATCAAAAGAGCCAAAAATAATTTGTCTATACTTCCAGATTCCGAGGCAAAAAGATCTCTATTACTACTCTCCGATTACATAATAGAGAGAAAAAAATAATTTTAATTAAATAACTTCTTTTGGTATTTCAATTGCATTTCTTATTTTTGACCATTGAAAATTATGAAAATGTATCTGATATCCTATTTTATTTCCAGCACACGCTGAGAGGCAAAAAATTCCAAATTAATTAATATCATCATTATTCTTTTGCAGGTTCTAAATGAAGAAAACGGTTTTGGATTATGCTCTTAAAATACGCCTGCCACTAACTTTATTTGTAATTGCTTTAGCTTTCATTTTAACATTTTATGTCTCACGACCAGAGCGGGATGGAGTTGGTTATTCTCCGGAACAGCCGATTAAATTTTCGCATAAACTTCACGCGGGACAGATGGCAATAGATTGCCAATACTGCCATATAGATGTTGAAAAAGGAAGACATGCTT
This sequence comes from Melioribacteraceae bacterium, assembly GCA_019638015.1. Classification (NCBI taxonomy): domain Bacteria; kingdom Pseudomonadati; phylum Ignavibacteriota; class Ignavibacteria; order Ignavibacteriales; family Melioribacteraceae; species Melioribacteraceae bacterium. The sequence continues at coordinate 1,943,044 of JAHBUP010000001.1, forward strand.
CAGTACCTTCGGTTAATATTTGTATGAATTGCCACACAGTTGCAAGAAAAGACAAACCGGAGATAATTAAGTTAACTCAGTATTATGAAGAAAATAAACCTCTGCCTTGGAAACGAATTCATAAAGTACCCGACTATGCTTACTTCAATCATAGTGTACATGTGAATAAAGGTATCGATTGTGCAAGCTGTCATGGTGATGTTGCTCAAATGGAAGTGGTTGGACAGGTGAAACCATTTACAATGACTGCATGCTTAGATTGTCATAGAAATCCACACGAACAATTATCTTATCTCGAAAAAGTAAATATCGGGCCCGATAATTGTGCGGCGTGTCATCGGTAATTTGGGAGTCAATGATGAAATCAGAAAATAGTAGAAGAAATTTTTTTAGTATGATAGGTAAAACAACTCTTTTTGGTTTTATTGCCGCACATTTACCGGCTAACATTTTTAGCTCTATCAATAAAGATACTAAACAAAATATTAGAGTGGAGACTCATCACTCTGCAATAAAAAGGAATAAATAAGGTTTTACGATGAAACAATCTTCCGATACTACAAATAATAAAACATTCTGGAAAAGTTTAAGAGAATACTACGACGATCCGGAAATCTTCAAAAATAAAGTTAATGAGTTCAAAGATGGTGTAACTGATGATTTCGATCCATCTGAATTATCCGGAGTATCGCGAAGAAAATTTTTGGCGCTATTAACAGCTTCGGCCGCATTTACAGCAACCGCTTGTTCCGACTATCGTGATAAAGGGGAGATAGTCCCTTTTAATAAGCGTCCCGAAGAAATTGTGCCTGGGGAGGCAAATTATTATGCATCCACATGTAATGGTTGCTCTCAGTCATGCGGTATATTGATAAAAACTCGTGAAGGAAGGCCAATTAAAATTGACGGTAATCCTGAACATCCTATTAGTCAAGGAAAAATTTGTACAACTGCGCAAGCTAGTATTCTAAATCTATACGATCCAGATAGATTAACTGATCCAATGATTAATTCACGCAAAGTTACTTGGGAAAGGATTGATTCGAGTATTGTTGACGAATTGAATAATGCGGTTAAGTTGGGAAAAGAGATTGCCATTATTTCTGAAGCTATTGTGTCCCCATCTACAAAAAATGTAATTGACGATTTTATTCAAAAGTATTCCTCAGCAAAATTATATACGTATTCATTAATAAATGATAAAAATAGAAGAGAAGCCTGGCTGGTTACTCACAATAGTTACAATTATCCCGCGGTAAAGTTGGATGAAGCAGAGATAGTTGTATCTCTCGATTCCGATTTCTTAGGAAGCGAGGGAAATTTTATTGAAAACCTCAGATTATTTTCTAAGAAAAGAGAAGTTGTTTCCAAGACTGATTTTAATCGGTTATATGTTGCAGAAGGAAGAATGAGTTTAACCGGCTCATTAGCTGATTATAGAATTCAAGTTTCACCGGCTGACCAACTATCATTTGTTTATTATTTAATGAATGAACTTGTGAAAACTTTCCCGACAGTTTTAATTGACTCTTCCGCTTCTTCAATTTTAGCAAAATACTCTTCGATTGATTTGGATGCTAGTTCGAAGGAAAAAGTGAATCATCTATTGATTGATATTAAAAAGAATTTCGGTAAAACTTTATTTTATGCCGGAGATACTCTCAACAAAGATGTTCACATAGCTGTAAACTTATTGAATGAAATTGTTGGCGCAAATAGGTTGTATGATTATTCAAGCACCTTTAAAATAGCGTATAAATATTCTGCGACAGAAGAAATTAGTTCATTAGTCTCTTCCATGAAAAATGGGAAAGTTGGCGCTGTACTTCATTTTGATACAAACCCGGTATATAGTTTATCTCCTGACTTTGAATATTCATCAGCGCTGAAAAAAGTGGATTGTACCATTTCGCTGACAGAAGCAGATAACGAAACTTCTGCTTTATGCAAATATAAATTGCCAATTAATAATCCTTTTGAGAGTTGGGGAGATTTTAATTCAAGAAACGGAATTTATTCTACACAACAGCCGGTTATTGAGCCCTTGTTTAATACCAGGGAAAAGGAATCTATATTACTAAATTGGATTGCAGGAAACAGCTCGAAATACAACCCCGATTTATATCGTAAATATATTTATGATCGATTTGTGAAGGAAATATTTCCTAAAGCAAATAGTGCCACAGATGAAAAAACATTTTGGTATTCAGTTTTACATGAAGGTGTACTATCAACAATTCCAGACGATTCTCCTAAGAATTTCAATTCAAAAATAACTCTTTCAGAAGCTGCAAAATCAAATGACAATTACTCACTTCACCTTACTTCTGGTTATTACATTAAAGATGGAAGATTCGCTAATAATGGATGGCTACAAGAAATCCCTCATCCTATCTCAAAAGTAGCATGGGATAATTATGCTTCTATCTCACCACAATTAGCTAATAAATTAGAAGTTGATCTTAGCGATGTAATTGAAATCTCGGTGAATGGTAAAAATTTATCCTTGCCAGTAGTTGTTCAACCGGGAGTTGCTAAAGATGTGATTCATGTTGAACTTGGATATGGCAGAACCGTGGTTGGTGAAGTTGGCAAGGGAGTTGGATTTAACACAAACAATCTTTTAACAAAAGATCAAAAATATATTTATGAAAATGTTTCTGTTAAGAAAACTGGCTCGGTTTATAAACTTGCTTCAACCCAAGAACATCATTCTCTCGATGATACTTTTGTAAAGGATTTTCATAGAATAAGAAAAATTATTCAAGATGGTACAGTGGAGGAATACAAGAACGATCCGGAATTTCTTCATCACAAGAAACATAAAATTTTCAGTATAACTGAGGATCATGCATATACCGGTAATAAATGGGCAATGGCGATCGACTTAAATAAATGCACTAACTGCAGTGCATGCATTGCTTCATGTAATGTTGAAAATAATATTCCCATAGTAGGTAAAGATCAAGTTTCTCGTGGTAGAGAAATGCAGTGGATGAGACTTGATAGATATTATTCCGGAACACCTGATGAGCCGATAGTTAGTAATCAACCAATGTTATGTCAGCATTGTGATAATGCACCTTGCGAAAATGTTTGTCCAGTTAATGCTACTAATCATAGCCCCGATGGATTAAACCAAATGGTATATAACCGCTGTGTCGGAACAAGATATTGTTCTAATAACTGTCCTTATAAAGTTAGAAGATATAATTTCTATAATTTCCGGGATAATTTTGCGGATGCATATTATGAAAATAAATTGACCTCGCTTGTTCATAACCCGGAAGTTACCGTTCGGTCTCGTGGTGTAATGGAAAAATGTACATTCTGTGTTCAAAGAATTATGGATGCAAGGTCAATAGCAATTAAAGAGGGAAGAGCATTAAAAGGGGAAGATGTAGTTACAGCTTGTCAATCGGCATGCCCAACAAACGCAATTGTTTTTGGTGACGCCAACGATAAAAACTCAGCTGTAGCAAAACTAAGAGATCATAAACTAGCTTATCACGTTTTGGAAGAATTAAACGTTAAGCCGAATGTAACTTATATAGCAAAACTTCGAAATATTCATTCGGAGGATGTAAATTGAGTAATATTGATTATTCTATCGAAAAATCGGTAATAGAACGCAAAGTTCAGTTAAGGGAACTTGATGAGCTTATCGCAAGACCTTTAGAGAATAAGCCTGATAAAAAGTTTTTTATAGCATTACTGATTACACTTTCACTAACTGGACTTTTCCTAATTGGATTGGGTTTAACTTTCTATTATGGTATTGGTGTTTGGGGAAATAATAATCCTGTTGGGTGGGCATTCGACATCGTTAATTTTGTTTTCTGGGTAGGAATTGGACACGCCGGAACTCTTATTTCAGCTATTCTATTTTTATTTAGACAAAAATGGCGTACAGGTATTGCACGATTTGCCGAAGGAATGACAATCTTTGCCGTGATGACTGCAGGCTTATTTCCATTGATACATGTCGGGCGTCCTTGGTTAGCCGGTTATTTATTCCCTTATCCTAATCAACATTCGGTATGGGTTAATTTTACATCACCATTATTGTGGGATGTTTTTGCGGTATCAACATATTTAACTGTTTCATTAATATTTTGGTATGTAGGGTTGATACCCGATTTTGCCACCCTTCGCGAAAAGACCGATGGGAAAATCAAAAAAGTAATTTATTCGGTATTTTCTCTAGGTTGGCGATTTTCCAACCGTCATTGGCAGCATTACGAAATGGTATATTTAATATTAGCCGGATTTGCGACTCCGTTAGTTCTTTCGGTACACACAATAGTAAGTTTTGATTTCGCTGTATCAATTATCCCCGGATGGCACACTACAATATTTCCTCCATATTTTGTAGCCGGAGCGGTTTTCTCCGGATTTGCAATGGTTCAAAATGTACTAATATTTGTTCGAAAAATTTTCAATTACGAACATATTATAACTCTAGATACTTTAGAGAAGATGAACAAAATAATATTATTGACCGGTTCTTTAGTTGGATACGCCTATGCAATGGAATTTTTTATAGCATGGTATAGTGGCGTGCAAGCAGAACAATTTGCATTTCTCAACAGAGCGCTGGGTCCTTACGCATGGGCTTATTGGATAATGGTTACATGTAACGTAGTATTTCCACAGCTCTTCTGGTCAAAACGGATACGCAGAAATATCCCAATTATGTTTGTAATTGCAGTTCTTACAAATGTAGGCATGTGGTTCGAAAGATTTGTAATTATTGTTACTTCCTTGTCACGTGATTATCTCCCTTCAAGTTGGGCATACTACACACCAACACTAGTCGATGGAATGATATTAATTGGAAGTTTTGGATTTTTCTTCACATTTATTTTACTGTTTACAAAAGCCTTACCGGTAGTTTCTATTGCTGAGGTTAAGGCAGTTGTTGATGGCGCTCAACCTACGCATAAGGATCATTAAGAATGAGTGAAAAGATATTATATAGTTACACTGGCATATTTGATACTCCGGATGAGATTATTCATGCGGCTGAAAAGATAAGTAAAGAAGGATTCACGAAGTACGACGTGAACACTCCTTATCCATTGCATGGAATGAATAAGGCAATGAACCTTCCACCCTCAAAGTTGGGGTATTTGTCTTTAGCTGTAGGATTATCGGGAGCCTTAGCCGCTTTACTTACAATGTATTGGATGTCAGCTGTAGATTACCCAATCATAGTAGGAGGAAAGCCCTTATTCTCGTTCCCGGCTTATGTACCGGTAATGTTCGAGGTAACTGTATTATCTGCTTCAATAGCTACGGTACTGGGAATGTTATTCATCTTTTTTAAATTGCCGAATAACAGTCATCCGCTTCAAGGAACCGATTATATGAAGATGGTTTCCTCGGATAAATACGGTATTAGTATTGCGGCTGATGATCCAAAATTTGATGAATCGTCTATCAAAAATTTATTAACCGAATTACATGCTAAACATATCACAGCAATATATTATGATAATGAAGAGATAAATCATAAACATAATATCTTTGAACCAAAGTTTATCGGCTTTCTATTAATTGCCGCTCTATTCACATCAGGCATAACATACTTCACACTTAATAAACTAATGTTTATGCTTCCATTTAATTGGATGATGGAACAGGAAAAACTAAATCCACAGCATTCTTCCGAAATATTTTCAGATGGATTTGGAATGAGAAAACCTGTAGAGGGAACTATTGCGAGAGGATATTTACCATATCAGTTTGCCGGTCAGCCAGATCTAGCGGGGGAAAAACTCATTAATCCTCTTCCATTTTCTGAAAAAGTACTTACACTCGGACAAAGAAAATATGATACATTCTGTAGCCCATGTCATGGTTATAATGGTGAAGGGGATAGCCGGTTGAGAGGGCAGTTTCCTAATCCTCCTAGTCTCCATTCTGAAAAGGTAAGAAATTGGAGCGATGGAAGAATCTATGCTGTTTTAATGGATGGCCAGAATATTATGCCTTCATATACTTCTCAGTTGGACGATGAAGAAAGATGGGCTACAATTCATTATTTAAGAGCACTACAAAGAGCTCTAAATGCTAAGGAGTCTGACTTAAAATGAGTTCAAATTCAAAAGTTGAGTATGTGAAAAAAGAATTGCCCGCCTCTATTCAGCGGTTAGGTTATATACTATCCATAGTTGGGTTAGTTTTAGTAGTTCTTTCATATTTAGTAGATGCCGATAGAGCCGCGTTCAATAATGTAATACTTTACACTTTTATCGCTAGTATTGGGGTTGGCTCATTATTTCTGGTTTATACTGAATATCTTTCTGGTGCGGTTTGGAGTACAGCTTTCAGAAGAATTAGTGAATTTTTATCATATTCAATTTATATTCTTCCTCTTTTACTGATACCGGTATTTTTTAATATTGGGCATATTTTTCACTGGCTTCATCCTGAGCCGGATGACAAAATATTAGCTGCTAAAGCTCCTTATCTTAATATTGAGTTCTTTGTAATTCGTACAGTCGCGTTCATTCTTATATGGATTTTGTTTCAATACTTAGTTACAAAAAATTCTAAAAAGCAGGACACTTCTTTAGATCAAAATTTGACAACAAAGAATATCAGACTTTCGGCAGTCTTTATGCCATTCTTCGCAATTACGATTTCATTTACCGCTATAGATTATTTAATGAGTTTAGAACCTCATTGGTTCTCTACAATTTTTGGAGTCTATTATTTTTCTGGTACCATGCTTGCCGGATTAGCTTCTGTTACTATAATTGTGGTCTATCTAAATGAGAGGGGACTTCTTATAAAAGGATTAACCAACGATCATTATTATAGTCTCGGCGCGCTAATGTTTGCCTTTACAAATTTTTGGGCTTACATCGCGTTTAGCCAATATTTACTTATTTGGTACGCTAATTTACCCGAAGAAACATTCTGGTTTTTAGCAAGATGGGAAGGGGGATGGCAGTACATTACAATTGGATTAATAATTGTAAAATTTGCAGTTCCTTATATAGGATTGCTGAGCCAACCTTCAAAAATGAATCCAAAGAGATTAGTGGTTATGAGCGCATGGATTTTATTCGCTCATTATTATGATTTGTATTGGTTAGCGATGCCTAATTATAATAAAGGAAATTTAACATTAGGGTGGAATGAACTTGGTTTTCCAATATTAGCCGTAGGTTTAGTTATACTTGTATTTACAACAAAAGCAAAGAATAATAATTTAGTACCAATTGGTGATCCTAAAATTAAACGTGGTCTTGATTTCAGATTATAAGATTAATTACTATGAACAAAAATCAAAAAATTGAAGAAGAGATAGACTTTAAAGGATTAATAAAAAATCCAATAAGATTATTCGGCTGGTTTTTCCCCTACTTTTTTATTCTGATGTTAGTATTAGGGATCTACTTCGTAAAGAAATTACCTGCCGTTTCACTAAATGATCAACCCGTAGGCTTGATTGATTCAACACTTTTGAAAACTGATGTTCCCCTAAAAAAGGGGGGATTAATGCCAGCTGTAGATTTAGCTCTTGTAATGAAACCTGATGAAGCATTTATTTCAAAAGGTAAAGAATTATATGACGCTAATTGTCAATCATGCCATGGTGCAAATGGATTGGGTGATGGTACAGCGGGCGCAATGCTAAACCCAAAGCCAAGAAATTTTCATGATAAAGAGGGATGGACTAACGGAAGATCTTTTGATATGCTTTACAAAACATTGCAGGAGGGAATAATCAAAAATGGAATGGCCGCTTACGAATATCTCTCACCGGCAGACCGTTTTGCAATCATTTTATATTTGAGGACATTTGCTGAATATCCTGAAATAAAAGAATCTGAAATTACTTCTCTCGACGCAGAATATAAATTATCGGCAGGCACTCTTGTTCCAAACACTATTCCAGTTTCTATTGCAATGGAGAAACTCACTTCTGAATTTAAAATAAAAGAAGAGACTTTTAATAGTTTTAGAGAAAAAGTTTATCAATCAGAAGAACAGATTGCGGTTTTAGTTCAATCATTAATTAGTGATGAGCAAAAAGTAATCACTACCATATTAAATAGTGATTTCGCTTCGCCGGATGCATTCGTTGAAACTATTGGAAAAAATCCCATCAGTTATGGTTTTACAGTTAAAGTATTACATCTGAGTAAAGATGATTTACGTATAGCTTTTGATTTCTTAAAAAAAGCTCTTTCATAATTATAAATAGATATGTTAAAAAAAACCTTAAATACCTTTTTGCTATTGAAACTCATTACTGCAGTAACATTTTCTCAACAGATAAATGTTGGCATTGATGAAAAATTAGGGGATTATCTACCAAAGGATGCAATAGTTGTCACATCAGATAATGATACTGTAAAACTGGGATCATTAATAAATAAGCCATTGATTTTAGCGTTTGTTTATTATGAATGTCCCGGTTTATGCAATCCACTTCAATCCGAAATAGCATGGATTATTGGAAAGATGGATTTGGTACCGGGTGTTGATTATAAAGTAATATCACTCAGCTTTGATCACCACGAAAAAAGTGAAATAGCTGCAAGGTGGAAAAACAACTACATACCTACTATCAAAAGAAAAATTGATCCAAACGATTGGCTTTTTTTAACGGCTGATAGCATTAATATAAATAAGATTACTCAAGCAGCCGGTTTCTATTTCAAACCTGATGATAAAGAGTTTACGCATGCCGGAGCAATTATTGCTATTTCTCCGGAGGGGAAAATATCACGATATATTTTTGGTACTCAGTACAATCCTTTTGATGTAAAAATGGCGTTGCTTGATGCCGGCAGCGGAAAAACTAAACCAACTATAAATAAAGTTTTAGAATTTTGTTTTAGTTATGATCCTGAAGGAAGACAGTATACCCTAAATGTTACAAGAATAATTGGAACTGTAATGCTTTTAGGCGTAGGTATATTTTTTGGAGTGTTATTATTTAAGAAAAAGAAAAATTCAATGAATGAAGGAGCTGATATAAATGGCTAATGGTAATTCTGCTATTGCCGAAAAAAGTTTTTTTGATCAAAGTACTAATAAGTACAATGGTGTTGGTTCATGGTTATTAACGGTAGACCATAAAAGAATAGGTTTGATGTATTTCTGGACTATTCTGTTTTTCTTCCTTGTCGCCGCTGTAATTGGTTTGCTAATGCGATTCGAATTGATTGCGCCAGGTAAGCAATTATTTGAAGCCCAAACTTATAATCAATTATTTACACTTCATGGTGTAATAATGATTTTTCTCTTCATTATACCTGGTCTTCCAGCAATATTTGGAAATTTTTTTCTGCCAATTCAAATTGGTGCAAGAGATGTAGCCTTTCCACGTTTAAATTTACTCTCATACTACATTTATATAGTGGGTGCGGTTTTAGCTCTTCTCGCAATTTCACTCCCCGGCGGAGCGATTGATACCGGATGGACATTTTATATTCCTTATAGTGTTCGAACAAGCACAAATGTATCGTTAGCAATTTTTGCGGCTTTTATTCTTGGGTTCTCGTCAATATTGACCGGAATTAATTTTGTTACTACTGTTCATCGTTTACGGGCTCCGGGAATGACATTCTTTAAAATGCCACTTTTTGTTTGGTCAACTTATGCAACAGCCTGGATCCAAATAATTGCTACACCAGTTATTGGAATAACAATTGTACTTGTGATTCTTGAAAGAGCATTCGGAGTTGGTATTTTTGATCCGGCACTAGGCGGTGATCCCATTTTATTTCAACACTTATTTTGGATATACTCTCATCCTGCAGTGTATATAATGATTTTACCTGCAATGGGAGTCGTTTCGGAGATAATTCCAACTTTTTCCCGAAGAACGATTTTTGGCTATAAAGCTATTGCCATGTCGAGTCTTGCTATCGCTTTTGTTGGATATCTGGTTTGGGCGCATCATATGTTTACATCCGGAATGAGCGATACTGCAAGATGGATATTTTCACTACTCACTTTTATAGTTGCTCTTCCTAGTGGAGTTAAAGTATTTAATTGGGTCGCTACAATGTATAAAGGGTCGATTGATCCCAAAACTCCTTTTTTGTGGGTGATGAATTTTATATTTCTATTTTCTATTGGAGGATTAACTGGATTGGTACTGGGCTCTCTCTCGACAGATATCCATCTACATGATACATATTTTGTGGTGGCTCATTTTCATTATGTAATGTTCGGGGGAACAGGAACTATATTTTTTGCGGCGCTGCATTACTGGTTCCCCAAAATGTTTGGAAAAATGTATAATGAAAGATTAGCTCAAATAGCTGTTGCGCTTTTTTTCATCGGTTTTAACATGCTCTATTTCCCTAAATTTATTTTAGGTTATTTGGGAATGCCAAGAAGATATTATGACTATTTACCTGAGTTTGAAGCTTTGCAAAAAATATCAACTTTCGGTTCATGGATTTTAGTCCCTACATTATTTTTCATTGTTGGCTATTTGGTTCATGCGTTAATTAAAGGGAAAAAAGCGGGACCAAATCCTTGGGGAGGAGTTACGCTTGAATGGCATATTCAATCCCCTCCAACAGTAGAAAATTTTGATGTAATTCCAACTGTTACTCACGAACCGTACGATTTCAGTCAATTGAAGGAGTTAAAGCATGACTCATAATCACGATACTGCCGCGGTTCATCATGTGCATCGTGATGATGTTGGCGCAAGAATGGGAATGTGGCTTTTTCTTTTTACGGAAGTACTTCTCTTTGGCGGATTATTCCTAATATATGCGGTGTATCGATTTCAATACGCAGACCAATTTAGAATTGCCGGATTAGAATTAAACACCGGAATAGGCGCTCTGAATACTATCATTCTTTTATCGAGTAGTTTAACTGTTGCTCTTTCTATCACTGCTCTGCAAAAAGGGAATAAATTTTTAAGTTTAGTTTTTCTTTATGCAACGCAAGTATTCGCTGTTCTGTTCATGATAAATAAATATTTTGAATGGTCTGCAAAAATTTCTCATGGAATTTTCCCCGGTTCAGAAGAGATGCTTAATAAACATAATGGCGAAATATTGTTTTATGGATTGTATTATATAATGACTGGTTTACACGGATTACACGTGATTATTGGGATGATAATAATTGGCGTAGTTATGGTTTTTATTAAAAATGATAAAATCACTAGCGAAAGTTATGTTAAACTTGAAAATGCGGGTCTTTACTGGCACTTAGTTGATTTGATCTGGATTTTCCTTTTCCCATTATTCTATTTAATTCAATAAGGTTTATTATGGAAAGTAATCATAAAAGTCATCCTGGCTATGTTTCATATATTATTGTGTGGGTCGCGCTTCTTGCGTTAACTTCAATTACTGTAACTATTGCCGGAATTAATTTGGGCAACTATACCTTAATAATTGCGATGCTGATAGCCGCTATAAAATCGATGCTGGTTATAAATATTTTTATGCACATAAAGTATGAAGATGCCATTTTTAAAGTGTTTCTTGCTCTAAGCGGTTTAACATTGTTAATCATTTTTATATTAACATTTTTCGATTTTATCTATAGATGAGGATCTAAATGAGTCCAGCTCCAACAAGTCATGTAGAGTCTGTTGATTTTGTAATGCTTTATATTGTGGGCATTTCAGTAATTCTGTTATTGGGAATTACTGCGGTCATGATATATTTTGTTTTTAAGTATCATAGAAAAAAAGGGCATAAACCGGTTGATATTCATGGTAATGTTTTATTAGAAATTATTTGGATTGCAATACCAACCATACTTGTCTTATCTATGTTTTATTTCGGTTATACGAGTTTCCGCGATATTAGAATTAAGCCAAAGGACGCTATGGCTGTGAAAGTTACAGCAAGGATGTGGCAGTTTTCTTTCGAGTATGAGAATGGAAAAAAATCAGATACTCTATATGTACCAATTAATAAAGGTATAGATCTTCAAATGGAATCGGTTGACGTAAATCATTCATTATATATTCCGGCATTCAGAATTAAAGAAGATGTGATAAAAGGAAAAACAACTAATCTCTATTTCACTGCTGAAGTTGAGGGGACATATGATATCGCCTGCGCTGAATATTGCGGATTAGATCATTCAATGATGTATTCACAGGTTAAAGTAGTATCTGCTGATAGTTTCAAAACATGGTATTCAACTGTGGATTCTATCACCGATTCAACCAAAACTAAATAAAAAATTTGTGGTAAATATTAACAAACATATAAATATTATTTCGCAGCTAGGGAAGTTCAAAATCACTTTCTTTGTAGCTATATCCTCCTCTGTAGGGTATATTCTATATAAGGAATCGATTGATATATTGATGATTCTGCCGGTACTAGGAATTTTTTTGTTAGCCAGCGGTTCATCGGGATTTAATCATCTACAAGAGAGAAAGTATGACCTATTGATGGACCGGACTAAAGGAAGACCTATACCATCGGGAGAAATTACTGAGACTTACGCATATTCCTTTGCAATACTATTCTCATTGATTGGGATGTCCCTTTTATATTTTTATGGGAATTTAATTAGCGCGATATTGGGTTTAACCGCTTTAATATGGTATAATTTAGTTTATACCCCCTTAAAAATGAAAAGTGCATTAGCAGTTGTTCCCGGCTCTGTAATTGGTGCTCTCCCTCCAGTAATCGGGTGGACCTCAGCCGGGGGAGAAGTTACTGATCCAAAAATACTTTCATTTGCATTATTCTTTTTTATTTGGCAAATACCACATTTCTGGCTACTACTTTTAATGTACAATAAAGATTATGAGAAAGCGGGATTCCCAACTTTGACAAAGATATTCAACAATGTGCAGCTAAGCAGAATAACCTATGTTTGGATCAGCGGATTAGTTGCGAGTTGTTTATTACTGCCCTTATTTGGGGTAGTTAACAACGATATAGCTATACTCGGTTTGTTTATATCCGGGATTTGGCTTCTTTGGAAATCAAAATCAATTCTGAGCGAGTATTTTGAAAGGATTGCCATACGAAATGCGTTTATGAATATTAATCTTTTTGTTCTCGCCGTTGTATTTATTATATCAATCGAAAAGTTATTTTTAACTGAACTTTAATGGTATTCAAATGGAATTTTTAGATAACTCGGTTTTACCACAATCTACTCACCACATGCATTTATTGAAATATTTGCTTGTGCTAACAAATCTTATTTTATATTCATACATAGGAACTTTGTGGGGTAGTTTTGTTTTATCTTTATATTATAAAAGACTGGCCAAAAAACATAACTCTCAAAAGTATAATGAAATTGCGAAGTACATTATTGATCTGGTAACTTTTAATAAAAGTGTCTCCTTTGGGCTGGGAATAATTCCAATGTTAAGTTCGGCTTTTTGTTATGCTCAGCTCTTGCATCTAAGCGGTGTTCAAACTGCTGGATTTATAATTATTGCGAGCGGATTTTTATTTGTTTCAATAATTTTTGTTTACACATATAAGCATACTTTTCATCTTTCCGATATTTTAGGTGCCTCTGTAAATGAAATATCTGGTGAAAAAAATAATTATTTGGAAGGTGCAAAAAAGCTTAATAGTTCTTCAGGTTTATGGGGAATGGTTACATTAACATTATCAATATTAATTTATTTCAGCGCTTCGCAATTTGCATCGGATTCTGGTTCTTGGTCGGAGAGGAATAATTTCCTTGGAATTATATTTTCCTTGGATTCAGTGATATCATTTTTACAATTTCTTTTAATATCATTTATTGCAAGCTCCACCTTATTATTATATAAAATATTTAGTGTTGATAAGAAAATTGATGACGGGGAATTCGGGGAATTAAAGAATAAATTGCTCATAGTTCTGTTAATATCATTAATAATAATTCCAGCTCTAATACTTTTACTGATAATCGTAAAACCTGCTAACACGTTGAGTTATGAATTTTTTGCTACGAGTATAACTGTGTTTGCTTTAATCCTGTTGTTGGTGATTTCAACATATAAAATGTTGAAGAACAATTTAATAAGGAATAGTAGTAATGCTTTTTTCATGGTAATATTTCTGTTATTTTTTATTGTTCTAAAGGAACAATACGCATTTGATTCTGCCACTAAACAGCATTTTGAGATGCTCTCGGCAAACTACAATGAATTTACTACTAATCTAAAAAAAGAAATGGGAATGTTTACTGAACAGATTAGTGGACAAGATATTTATAATGGCAGATGTATTGCCTGCCATAACTTTGATCAAAAAATTGTTGGGCCGCCGTATAATGATGTGCTTCCGAAATATGTTGATAAAAAAGATGATCTTGTTAAATACATTTTAAATCCGGTTAAAGTAAATCCTGAATATCCTGCTATGCCTAGTCAAGGGTTAAAGCCTAATGAAGCTGAAGCAGTGGCGGAATATCTTTTGACCACATACAAGAAATAATATTACCTCTACTTTTATTTAAGGGGATTAATCTTTGTGAAGATGAATCCCCTTTCTTATTTTAAACAAACAGAAAAATTATTATGCTCACACTCATAGAAGTATTAACCAAATCAACCGAATATCTTGAAAAAAAGGGGATTGACTCTGCACGTCTCAATGCCGAGTTGTTACTTGCGGAAGTACTAAATTGTAAGCGTTTAGATATTTATCTGCGCTTTGATAAACCTTTAGCTGAAGATGAATTAGTGAAATATCGTGAATTTATTTCTCGAAGAGGAAAGTACGAACCTCTTCAATATATTGTGGGTTATACAGAATTTTATGGCCAAAGAATAAATGTGACTAAAGATGTTTTAATTCCTCGACCAGAAACGGAAATTCTCGTTGAATCTATTGTTGATCAATTCCGTTCTGTTCCAAACTTAAAAATTATTGATATTGGCACCGGGAGCGGCAATATTTCAATCGCGCTGGCCAAAAATCTTATATCACCATCAATCACAACAATCGACACTTCGCAAGAAGCAATCATTGTTGCTAAAAATAATTGCACTCTAAATAATCTTAATGGTGAAGTAGATTTTGTTCACGGGGATATACTAACTCATTCATTTCAACATGAATATGATATTGTCGTTTCAAATCCTCCATACATATCTTTGACAGAATATGAATCATTGCAAAATGAGGTGAAGTATTATGAACCAAAAAATGCATTAACGGATTTTCATGATGGACTATTTTATTTCGAATCTATCGCACATAAAATGTATGATTATCTCACAAGTGGTGGCAAAATATTTTTTGAGATTGGTTTTGGGCAGTCTGCTGCGGTTAAAAAAATCTTAACTAATAATAAATATTCCCACATTGAGATAATTAAAGATTATCAAAACATAGATCGAGTAATTTTCGGAGTCAGAGAATGAGGGCTGTAATTCAAAGAGTTTCAGCTGGTTCAGTGAAAATTGAAGCTCCAGAGCATTATGAAGAGATTGGGAAGGGGATGGTAATACTTCTCGGTGTAAAAATCGGGGATACAGATGGTGACGCAATTTATCTTGCCGACAAATGCTGTAATCTCCGCATATTTGAAGATTCAAATGATAAGATGAATATATCGCTAAAAGATATAAACGGAGAGGCGCTAGTGATTTCACAGTTTACTTTGTTTGGTGATACCAGAAAGGGGAACAGACCCAGTTTTTCGGAGGCGGCTGAACCAGAATCCGCAAATCAGCTTTACGAAAAATTTATTGAGCAGATGAAAAAGAACCTAAGTAACGAAAAAGTTAAAAAAGGAATATTTGGAGCCATGATGGAAGTCAAAATTATCAATACCGGCCCGGTTACTTTAATTGTTGAATCGAAGGGATAACGATATCATGAGCAGAGTGCTGATGATATTTATTGATGGTGTTGGTATCGGCGAAAATGACCCATTAAAAAATCCATTCTTCAAATTTGGCTTTAATACATTTACGAAAATATTTGGTAGAATACCCCATCTTAGTGATCAAAGAATTTCGATCACTAATGGAGCAGTTTTCCCGGTTGATCCGCTACTTGATATCCCAGGAATTCCACTAAGCGGAACAGGGCAAACATCCATTTTTTGCGGGATTAATGCTCCCCGATTTATAAATCAACATTTCGGACCTTATCCATATTCTACATTAATACCAATAATTAGAGAGCAAAATATATTTGCCGAGCTGATAAAAAAAGGTAAGTCAGTTGCCTTT
Source organism: Melioribacteraceae bacterium (assembly GCA_019638015.1). Lineage (NCBI taxonomy): Bacteria > Pseudomonadati > Ignavibacteriota > Ignavibacteria > Ignavibacteriales > Melioribacteraceae > Melioribacteraceae bacterium. The sequence goes on from JAHBUP010000001.1 coordinate 1,959,203, forward strand.
GCCAATGCTTATCCAAAAATATTTTTCGATTATATAAATTCGGGAAGGAGAAGACTAAGTGTAACTACTTTAAGCTGCATACTTTCCGACGTTTACCTAAGGAAAATAAAAGATTTATATCAAGGTAAAGCCCTTAGTGCTGAAATTGATAATAGAAGATTTGTTGAGCGCTTAAATTATAAGCTGCCAATTATCAAGCATGAGCTAGCGGCAAGGAGATTGGTTCGATTAACCCGGGAGCACGATTTTACACTATTTGAAATTTTTCATACCGATCATATTGGTCATGGCCGAAACAGTGAAATGCTTATTCAGTTTCATACTTTACTCGACTCATTTCTTCAATCTATTATACAAAACCTACCCGATGACACTACCTTTTTACTTTGTTCTGATCATGGTAATTATGAAGATTTATCAATCAAGAGCCACACTTTAAATCCTTCGTTGGCTATAGCGTATGGCCCAGGAGCTGACTATTTGAGCAAGAGAATATCGAATCTCACACATATTAAGGAAGCATTAATGGACTTAATACTTTGAAAAATTATCCAGTTATAAAAGTAGCTATGCTTTTTATTTTGGGTATCATTTTACAAAAGGTATTTAATCTCCAAACAGGATTATTACTTTACCCTTGGATTTTATTTTTTGTTCTCTCAATTATATTTTTACTTTTTTATAAAAAAGAATCATTACAGATTTGTTTTGTAATCTTAACACTAATTATTTCGGGGGCATTTTACTTTTCATATATGTTTAATCCGGTTTCCTATCCCTTCCAAAAAGAAAAACTTGCAAAAAGTAATGTTTTTGGTACAATCAGCGATATTGAACTGGAAAAGGAAAATAAAATAATAATCTTCGTCGATACTGATTCTGTAAAGCATAATAATAATTCAGTTAACATCAATACAAAGTTAAGATGCGCTATATATGATTCAACTGAAGCATTGCGAAGTTTATACTCAAAACTGGGGATTGGGGATAAACTAAAAATTACCGGGACAATAATCCGTCCGAGGAATATTAGAAATCCGGGCGAGTTTGATTATGAACTTTACCTCAACCAAATTGATGTTGCCGGGATTATCAATACATTCTCTTCAAAGGAGATTTTACTATTAGATAAAGCTTCTCCAAATTTCAAACATTTTATTTTTCAAGTGAGGAAAAGTGTTGACCAATTATTAGAGAGTTCTCACAATAAAACTACCCATTCACTATTGCGTGGGTTATTACTTGCCGACCGAAGTTTAATTAGTTATGAATCGCGCAATGAATTTATATCTGCAGGTGTAATTCATGTACTGGCAGTATCTGGACTTCATGTTGGATTTATTGCAATGATTTTTGTCTTCCTTTTTTCACGATTTGGATTTAAGGCGAAGATGATTTTGACAATTTTCGGTTTGGTGGTATTCACGTTAATATGCGGCGCACCGCCATCGGTAGTTCGCGCTTCAATTATGGCTATTGTTATTATTATTGCAAAATTAACCGGAAGAAGTACAAATCTTTTTAACTCACTGGCAATTGCAGCACTTATAATTATATTGATTAATCCGAATGAATTATTTTCTCCCGGCTTTCAATTATCATTTAGCGCTGTTTTATCAATAGGAATAATGTATCCAATTCTGAATAAATTATTTAATGCTGAAGCCATTAGAAATCGATACTATAAGTATATAATTCAGTTTGTAGCTGTTTCCTTGTCAGCTCAAATAGGCACTCTTCCTTTTACGATTTATTATTTTGAAAAAGTATCACTAGTTGCGTTGTTGGCTAATTTTTTTGTGATACCATTGATAGGCATTATTTTAATTACAGCGTTTATTACACTATTTATATCAATTATTTTTCCATTTCTGACTCTATTTTATGCTTCAGCAAATGAATTTCTAACATTTATTCTATTTAATATAGTTCACCAATCTGCTGTTATTAAATACTCTTCATTTGAAGTATTCAATTATTCTATTTATGATGGATTAGTGTTTTATCTTTCGGTTGTTACATTATTCTTTGTACTTAAAAAATTTGTTACAACAATTCCCAAAATTATTGCAGTAATTTTATTGTTCCCAGTCAGTATTCTCTTTTCCCAAATTGATAATGAAAAATTATTGGATGATAAAAAATTTAATTTAGTGATGCTCGATGTTGGGCAGGGAGATAGTTTTTTTATAATGTTCCCAGATGGTAAAACAGCATTAATTGATGCAGGTGAAAAAACGGAATATTTTGATATAGGTGAGTACATTTTATATCCCTTTTTCAAAAGAAATAACATTAAAAAAATTGATTACGCATTTGTTTCTCATCTGGATACTGATCATGCAGGAGGGTTTAATTATTTAGTAGAGAAGAACTTTATAGATACTATTTACCTTCCAACGATTGATTCCACGAATAGTGAAGACTTGTATTTTAACAGACGCTTAAAAGAATATGGTGTTATAACTCGTAATTATAATAAATCAAGATTAAACATTAGTGGTGCTGAATTGTATATTCTTAATGATGAATACTCTAATAGACTTGCGGGTACAAACAGTAATAGAAAAAGTGGTCTAATGAAACTAGTATTTGGTAATTACTCATTTCTCTTTACAGGTGATACCGACAAATTTATGGAAGGGTATTATTCTCGAAGATATGCTGAATTTTTGAATTCAACATTTCTAAAAGTTGGGCATCATGGAAGCAAAACTAGTACTTCTGAAATATTCCTTAATCTGGTCAATCCCCAAAATGCTCTTATCAGTTGTGGAGTTGAAAATAAATTTAAGCACCCAAGTAAGTCGATAATTGATTTATTAGAAGGTGAGAATATCAGCATATTTAGAACTGATAAATCCGGTGCTGTTATATTTACTACCGATGGGAAAGAATTAAATCAAATTAATTGGCGGAATTTATAGATGAAATACTACTCAAATCATTCACTAAAATCATATAACACTTTTGCGTTAAATGAAACGGCATCTCACTTTTATGTAATTGAAGAGGATCATGAATTATATGAACTTCATGATAAAGGGGTATTCAACGGAGAACATTTAATTTTGGGTGGGGGCAGTAATGTACTTTTTACTAAAAATGTAGAATGCCCGGTACTTCATATGAAAACGATTGGGATTAGAAAAATATCGGAGGATGAAACTAAAGTAATTCTTGATGTTAAAGCCGGAGTTGAATGGAATGAGTTAGTTCATTATGCAGTCGAAAATAATTTTTATGGAATTGAAAACTTAACAGATATTCCGGGTACTTGCGGTGCGGCTCCAATCCAGAATATTGGTGCATATGGAGTTGAAATAAAAGATGTTCTAATTGATGTGCAATATTTTGATATTGCGTCAAAGACAATTAAAGTTATTAATAGTGGTGATTGTAATTTCGGTTACCGCGATAGCATTTTTAAGAATGAGTTAAAAGGTAAATATATAATTACCGGAATAACAATTGAACTGAAGAAAACAAAAAAACTTATCACAAACTATAGAGCAATAAAAGATTTCTTAGGCAACAAAAAGGAGGAAGATTTAACACTTCATGAATTAAGTGAGCTGATTTCGAAGATTAGGAGCAGTAAACTTCCGGACCCGAAGAGGTTTGGAAATGCCGGTAGTTTTTTCAAAAATCCCGAGATTTCAAAAAAACAGCTTGAAAAATTAAAAGAGAATCATAGTGATTTGGTTTTCTTTGAGGTGGAAAATTCTAAGTATAAAATTCCGGCCGCATACATGATTGAAAAATGTGGTTTCAAAGGAAAGAATGTGGGAAATGTTGGAACATATAACAGGCAGGCTTTAGTTATTATCAATCTTGGGCGAGCCACCGGAAATGAAATTCTAGATTACGCTAAAAAAATACAAGATGCTGTTTATCAAAAATTTAATGTAAAGATTCATCCGGAAGTAAATATTATCTGATGGAATTCAAATTCTATATTTATTCATTCGTAATTCTTCTAACTATTTATGGCATTGCGGTAGGGAATTACCCAAAATTCAGAATGAACAGAGCAACAATTGCGCTGATTGGTGCGGTTGTACTCATCCTAATAAATGCCATAAGTTTTGAAAAAGCACTTCAAGCAGTCGATCTAAATACAATCTTGCTCCTCTTTTCTATGATGGTTATTAATTCGAATCTTAAAATTTCCGGCTTCTTTAATAAAACTACCCAGTTTGTTCTAAAATATGCCAGCACACCAACTAGGTTGATTTTCCTAGTTACATTTTCTTCAGGAATTCTTTCCGCTCTATTTCTTAACGATACAATTGTACTTGCCGTAACGCCTGTACTTATTGATGTGTTAAAAAAACTTAAGCGGAATCCTATACCTTACATAATTGCCTTGGTAGCGTCTGCCAATGTTGGTTCATCCGCAACTCTCATTGGTAATCCTCAAAACATGATTATTGGAGTATCATCCGGGATTAGTTTTGTTGATTATACAATTATCCAGAGTGTACCCTCAATAATTGGTTTAGTCTTAATTAATCTTATAATCATACCATTGTACCGTAAGGAATTTAGCAATGAAAATTTTGGTACTATTCATATAGAGCGGGTGTACATTTATAAACCTCTACTGATTAAAAGTATAGTCTCATTAATTATAATGCTCGGTATGTTAGTTTTCGGAATTAATTTGGCTTTATCAGCTTTTACGGCGGCGGCAATTTTATTATTTACTAGAAGGCTAAAACCGGAACGAGTATTTCAAGAAATTGATTGGTCTTTGCTTGTATTTTTTTCCGGATTATTTATTATTACTGATTCTATTGAGACTTCAGGAATCGGGAATATACTATTTGTTGGAATGAAACCATTTTTTGATGGAGGACTTGCGAGTTTTACCGTTACAACGGCTTTGTTATCAAATTTAGTTTCTAATGTACCGGCGGTAATACTAATAAAACCATTAATTCCAATGATGGGGAGTGAGGATAAGGTCTGGATGGTACTCGGTTTTGCATCCACATTCGCGGGTAATTTAACACTCTTGGGTTCAGTAGCAAATCTAATTGGCATTGAAATAGCGAGAAAACAAAATATCATAATTAGTTTTTGGGAATACCTTAAAAGTGGTATTCTTATAACCATTCTCACTATTGCCGTTGGATTAATTTGGTTTAGCTATATTGTTTGAACTATTCTTCAATCTGTACAGCAGTACCGCAGGCAGAAACCATTAACATACTTCCACCTTGCCCAATAGTTTCAAAGTCTAAATCTACAGCCACAACAGCATTTCCACCCATAGCGCGTGCTTGATCCAGCATCTCACTTATAGCAATATCTTTAGCTTGCCGCAATTCACGTTCATACGCCGCTGATCTTCCGCCAACTATATCTCGGATGCTGGCAAATAAGTCTTTAAAAATATTTGCTCCTAAAATAGCTTCGCCGGAAACCAAACCTAAATACTTTGTAATTTTTTTCCCTTCGATAGATGGGGTGGTTGTTACTAACATTTGAACTCCTAATTATGTTACTCAAATATAAGAATCTTCCTCATTTTCCAAATCATTATCTTCATTGCTGAACATACTGCTCAGCATATCTTTAAATTCAACCCCACTTTCAATTAAATATTTGCTGAGTAATGAATGCTCCGATAATCCATGTAGCACAAATTCCATATATAGTAGTTTTTCATTCTTATCAATTTTTGGGTAATATTTATCTACTAACTCGCTCAATCCCTCTACTTTCGTGATAGTCAATTCATAGTCGTTAAATGACAGATTATTAAGTAAATCAATTTTATTGCCTTTTGAAAACCATTCCATAATCCTTTGATAAGGATTTTCTTCATGCTTTTTCTTTACTCGATCTGGCGAAGGGAAGTGATTGTTAAATTGGAATTTAACGGCTTTACTCAATAAAATATGAGCTACTTTAACGGGTCCTTCCTGCTCACCTTCATACACTAATTCAACCTTTCCAGTTATTGATGGAATGATTCCAATAATATCGGAAATGCGCACGAAAGTATTAGATTCATTATTGATTAGAATTCTTCTCTCGGCATAGCTATAAACATTTTCCAGTGCAGATATAGTTAGCCTTGCCGAGACACCACTTTTTGAATCAACAAATTCACTTGAGCGTGCTTCAATTGCAGTCTGCTCAATTATGCTTTTTATCAACTCGGGAACATGAATTCTATTTCGCTGATTCTCATCCAACTTTACTTCCTGTGCTGTAATATTTTTTGATATAGAAAGTGATTTTGGGTAATGCGTTAGAATTTGGGAATCGATTCGATCCTTTAAAGGTGTAACTATTGATCCACGATTTGTGTAATCCTCCGGATTAGCAGTAAAAATGAATTGAACATCGAGCGGAAGTCTTACTTTAAATCCTCTAATTTGAATATCTTTTTCTTGTAGAATATTAAAGAGAGCGACTTGAATTCTTGCTTGCAAATCGGGTAATTCATTAATCACAAATATTCCTCGATTAGACCGTGGAATTAAACCATAATGAATTACTCTTTCATCAGAATAGGGAAGTTTTAATGAAGCCGCTTTTATCGGATCAACATCCCCAATCAAATCCGCAATTGTAACATCTGGTGTGGCAAGTTTCTCGGTATATCTGTCGTTCCGGTGAACCCAGTCAATCTTTGTATTTTCTCCATTGACGGCAACTTGATCTTTACCATACCGGGAAATTGGATTAAATGGATCATCATTCAATTCTGAACCTGCAATTATTGGATGATATTCATCCAGCAGATTCGTCATTAACCGGGCAATTTTTGTTTTTGCCTGTCCACGAAGACCCAATAAAATAATATTATGTTTTGAAAGAATGGCAGTCTGGATTTCAGGAATGACCGTTTCATCATACCCAATAATATCGCTAAATAAATTAACTTTATTCTTTAGAGAATTAATGAGATTGTGTCTCATCTCTTCTTTCACACTTACACTTTTATATTTTGCTGACTTTAATTCGCCAAGAGTATTAATTTTTAAGTAATTCATTATCATTCCTTATTTCATTTTCTTTCTTCTGTTACGAACGTAGTCTTCAAACACAAATTCCCCCAAATTATTCAAACTACTGTAATATGCTTTTCCTTGATTAGTTTTAGTGAACTCACGAACAAACTGCTGAAGATATGAATCGCGCGCGATCATAAAGGTTGTAATTTGAATTCCCAGCTTTTTGCAACGGGCTGCGAGATCGAGAGTTTTATTTACAATTTTTGAATCAAGTCCAAAACTGTTTTTGTAGTATTTAATACCAATTTTTAAACATGTGGGCTTACCATCGGTAATCATAAAAATCTGTTTGTTCTTGTTTTTTTTCTTTCTTAAGATATCCATTGCCATCTCAAGCCCGGCAACTGTATTTGTATGGAAAGGTCCAACATTAAGGTAAGGTAGATCTTTTATTTGAATTTGTTTTGCGTCATCACCAAAAGTCAGAATATCCAAAGTATCAGATGGGTACTTTGTTGTAATTAGTTCAGCAAGCGCCATAGCTACTTTTTTGGCTGGGCTAATTCTATCCTCCCCATAAAGAATCATCGAATGTGAAATGTCTATCATCAATACTGTTGATGAGGAAGTTTTATAATCCATCTCCTCAATTTCCAGGTCCTCCTCTGTAAGTCTAAAATCATTTATACCATGATTAATCTGAGCATTTTTAATTGAGCTCGTGAGATCAATTTGGTCGAGTGAATCACCAAACTGAAATGATCTCCGGTCAGCATTTTTTTCATCGCCCATGCCGCTAAAAGTAGATCTATGATGACCACGCCCCGATTTTTTAAGTTTCCCGAAAATTTCCTCAAGCGAACGTCTTCTAATTTCTTTTTCAGATTTAGCGGTTATCGAAAAATTACCATTATGGTTATCATCACTTATGAAGCCCTTTTCTTTCAATTCCTCTATAAAGTCCCCAATTCCATAACCATTCTTTGTAATTGAGTATTTTCTATCCAACTTATTAAGAAGATTTAGGGCTTCAGATACATTTCCCGAGGTTATATTTAAAATTTGAAGGAAAATATCAAGAAGTTGATCAAAGCCGATCGACTCTGATTTTGAAGGTAAAAATTTGGTGAATCTGTGTCCGAGCATTTTTTTACTTTATAAACCCATTTGACTCTTCAAAAGTTCTTTTAAATCAATTAAAATGCTGAATAAACTAATACTTAAAAATGTTTGAAATTCATTACATTTAAGTACCATTTTTTGTGAAATATATAATTGGATTTTTCAAAACAATACATAATTCAAGCAATAACTACTGCTGCTAATAATTTACGGCTCAGTTCCGAAAAAATTGAAACGGTAGCTATTTTAAAAGAACGGCTATCTAATTCTTCGAACATAAGTGAAGAAATTAAATTATTTAAAAAAATTACAGAGTTGTCAAAATTAGGAATAAGGCTAAATGAAATTTTGATCTCATTTGAGAGTACGAGAATTGATTTCCTAAAAATATCGGATCGATTCAAAGAGCATAGCGCAAATCTTGTTAGGGAATTAAGTAATTCACTTGATAATATAACTCCGCAGCATTTAAGAGAGACATTTCAGAAATTTGACAACAATCCAATCAACATCGACTTAACAAAAAAGACTGCAGGAAGAACTAATTGGGAACAGATGGAAGAAACTATAAACCAAAGTATTAGTAATATCCCTGGACGTTCAAAAGCTGACGAGTTGAAGGAAGAGATTATAATGTCGGATCTTAATGAAGATCAACTTTTTAATTTTGAAAAATTTGAAGAAAAAATTTTGACTCCGGTAAAAGAAATTGACCGATTTTTAGATAAAGTTACTCGTTACGATTTTACTGAGGCTGAAGCAAAACATTTTATAAATTTAATGAGTGAAAATGGTAATGCAAGTAGGAACGCCGGTTATGAAATACTAGCCAATATGCATTCAATATTTTCGAGAGGACTTGAATTAGTAAATCAGAAAAAACTAGCTCCAAGTGTTCAAATAATTGAGTCGCTGAGAGCATGTTTAATTGTTATTGTTGCTGTGGTGAGAGGTAAAGAGGTGGATATCACAAGCTATCTAAATAGAGCTGAGACCTTTGGTCGCGGTATATTTTCAAAACAAAAGGGAAATTAAATGGAATTATTTGCTGTAATTATGGCTGGAGGAGTTGGCGCTCGGTTCTGGCCCCGTAGTAGAGAGAAGAAACCAAAACAATTAATTAGCATCCTCGGCAGTAATTCGATGATTCAAGATACAGTTTATAGATTAAAAGGATTAGTAAAAGATGAAAATATTCTTGTAATTACTAATAAAGTTCAGAAAATGGCTGTGAGAGAACAACTCCCACAAATTCCAGAAGAAAATATTATTGATGAGCCTTTCGGTAAAAACACCGCAGCTTGTATTGGTTTGGCTACTGTTGTAATTCGTAAAAAATCGCCCGATGCGGTTACTATAACATTACCGGCCGATCATTTAATTAAAGATGAAGAAGAATTTAGGAAGTGCCTGCTGACCGCCGCAGAATACGCTAATAAATCAAAAGGACTTCTCACAATAGGCATTACTCCAACAAGACCAGAGACCGGTTACGGATATATTCAGTACGACGAAAAGAAGATAAGTGAGAATATTTTTAAGGTTCTTACCTTTGCCGAAAAACCTAATTTAGCAACGGCAAAAAGATTTGTTTCCGCCGGAGATTTTTTGTGGAATTCGGGAATCTTTGTTTGGCGGGTGGATTCTATTATGGAAGAATTTTCAAAATATATGCCGGAACTTTATGATGGTATGATTGAGGTTGAAGAAAGTATTGGGACAGCTAATTTTAACAAACAGATAGTTAAAGTATATGGTCAGCTAAAAAGTATATCCATTGATTATGGTATAATGGAAAATTCTGATAAAGTTTTTGTAACTAAAGCTGATTTTTACTGGAATGATGTGGGGCATTGGGAAGCAGTTTATGAAATTACCCCCAAAGATGATGAGGGAAATGCAGTGGTTGGTGACTCTTACATGATAAATTCATTCGGCACCTATATATATTCACCAGATAAGTTTGCGGCCGTTATTGGTGTCGAAAATTTAATTGTAATTAATACAGATGATTCAATACTTATCTGTCATCGGAATAATGTTCAAGATGTAAAGCAGGTTGTAGATTACTTAAAAATGAATCAACGGACAGAGCTTCTTTGATGAAAAGACTTATCACCGAAAAAGAAATTGAACAATTAGCTAGAAATGACATAAGAGTATTAATTCTTGAACCTAATTCGGTAATTACACCGTTAGCAAAAGATAAAATTGTTGAACTAAAGATTGATGTAATTTATCAACAAAATTATAAGGCAGAAAAAAATAGAATCTCATGCGATAAGTCGCGTTGTTATATCGGGTCCGATCATACAGGAGTTTCAGTTAAAAAGAAGCTGATCGATTTTATCAAAACATTTAATTTTGAAATTATTGATGTGGGTACATATACAGAAGATGCAGTAGATTACCCGGATTTCGCTAAATCGATAGCGACAAAAGTGTTATCTGATAATTCAGCATTCGGAATTATTCTAGACGCAACGGGTATTCCCTCCTGCATTACAGCCAATAAATTCAAGGGTATTAGAGCCGCTACTTGTTATAATGAATTTTCCGCACGCTCATCGAGAGAACACAACGATGCCAACATTATTGTATTAGGCGCAAAATCTCTCGGTGAAGAAACAATTAAGTCAATCCTAAAAGTATGGTTCGAATCTGAATTTCAGGGATCGCGTCATCAGAAAAGATTAGATAAAATCAAAGATATCGAAGAGAACAATTTTAAATAAAATTACAAAAGAACGAGAATATTTTGTACGTCGAAAAATCAATCGTCCAATCAGTAGAAGTAATTAACAATTCAACATTTTTACTTAAAGTATTATCTCCGTCAATAGCATCAGCCATAAAACCGGGGCAATTCTGCAATGTAAAAGTATCTGAATCAAATTTCCCCTTATTACGAAGACCGTTCAGTATTTGTGATGTTGAGAATGAGAGCATCTTTTTTCTATTCGATCTACATGGTGAGGGGACGAAGATTCTTTCAAAAAAAAATGTGGGTGATGAACTTGATATTTTAGGACCATTGGGAAAAGGATTTAATTTAGAAGGTAATTACGAAACCGCTGTAATTGTAGCTGGGGGATTAGGTTCGGCCCCCTTTCCTTTTCTAATCAAAAAAATGGATCCCGCTAAAAATATTAAATGTTTAGTCGGTGCCAGATCTAGTGAACTTGTTGTTACTTATCAATTAAAAAATGCATTTATTGCTACAGATGATGGAAGTGAGGGATTTAAGGGTAATGTAGTTGAGTTGTTAAAAAATGAAATTCATTCACTTCAGAAGATAAGAATATTCGCATGCGGTCCAAATGTAATGTTAAAGGCTTTACAAGAATATTGCATCGCAAATAAATTGGATTGTCAAATATCTGTTGAATGCCCAATGGCTTGCGGTTTTGGAATATGTCAAGGATGTCCAATTGAAACTTACGATAAACAGAGTTATAAGTTAGTATGTAAAGATGGCCCCGTATTCAATGCTGATGAGGTTTCATTATGAAAGTGGATCTCTCAGTTAATCTTGGAACCTTAAAATTAAAAAATCCGGTTTTATTAGCATCGGGTACTGTTGGTTATGGAAATGAAATTGCTCAATTTACCGATCTATCCAAACTTGGGGGAATAGTAACAAAATCTCTCTCGTTAAAACCAAGAAGAGGAAATCCACCACAAAGAATTGTTGAAACAGCATCTGGAATGCTGAACGCTATTGGGCTTGCTAATGTTGGCGTTGAGGAATTCATTAAAGAAAAAATCCCTTTTCTCAAAAATCTTAATACTACTATAATTTGTAATATTGCCGCCTCGTCGATTGAAGAGTATGTGGAATGTGTAAAACTAATTGATCCCGAAGAAACAATTTCGGCATTCGAAATAAATGTATCGTGCCCAAATGTTAAAGAGGGGGGATTAGAATTCGGGAATGATATAAATGCAGTTGGTAAAATAACTGCTCAGGTTAGAGCTGTAACTTCGAAGCCAATTATCATAAAATTATCACCAAATGTCTCCAGAATTCATCCATTTGCAAAAGCCGCAAAGGATGAAGGTGCCGATGCTGTATCTGCAATTAATACACTGGTTGGAACTTCGTTTGATATCTGGACCCGAAAACCCAAAATAAAAAATATAACCGGTGGACTTTCAGGTCCAGCGATTAAGCCTGTGGCACTTGCCAAAGTACTTGAGATAAGCCGAAATGTTGATATTCCTATAATTGGTATTGGTGGCATTATGGATTGGAAAGATGCAGCAGAATTTATGATTGCCGGTGCATCAGCATTTCAAATTGGGACTGTAAATTTCATAAACCCTAATGCAGGGATTGAGATAGTTGAAGGTCTGCAAGCATATGCTGAAAAAATGAGAATTGATAAACTTTCACAGATAACGGCTACTTACCAGATATGATAGAGATAGAGGATGCGCTGAAAAAGTTATATTCACTGCATCAGTTCAATATTAAGCTTGGGCTGGAATCTATTACTTCACTTCTTGAATTTATCGGTAATCCTCACAAAAAATTGAATGCATTTCATATTGCTGGTTCAAATGGAAAAGGAAGCACAGCATCTTTTATAGCAAGTATATTGCAAGAATCGGGATTTCGAGTCGGATTGTACACATCACCTCATATTGAAAGATTTAATGAGAGAATAAGAATAAATGGAATTACAATTTCAGATGAGTATATTTCAAAATTTGTTGAAAGGGTGAATCATTTTATTGAGGAGAAAAAGGCAACCTTTTTTGAAATTACCACAGCATTGGCGTTTCAATACTTTAATGATGAGGATGTTGATTATTGTGTTATTGAAACTGGACTTGGAGGGAGGCTCGACGCAACAAATGTTTTAGATCCAATTGCAAGTATAATTACTACTATTAGTCTAGAGCATACTAATATTTTAGGGGATAGCATTGAAAAAATTGCTTATGAGAAAGGGGGAATCATAAAACCTACCAAACCGGTTTTTGTTGGTCTTCTTGAAGAGAATGCAATTGTAGAAATAAAAAAGATTTGTGCAAAAAATAAAAGTGAAATGTTTCAAGTATCTGAAACTCTTGAGGTTAATAAAGATTATTCCAGATTATCTCTCCCAGCTTATGATTATACAATTTATAGCACTCCGTTAAAAGGGGATTACCAAAGAGCTAATTGTGCACTTGCAATTTTAGCAGTTAATTTTCTTGTTCAGCAAGCGACTTCAAAAAATATAACTAATGGAATATTGAATGTACTTCAAAACAGCGGTATTATGTGTCGATATGAAGTTTATAATGACTATCCAAAAGTAATTTTTGACGCTTCTCATAATGTTGAGAGTATTTCTGCTTTTCTTCGAGAGTTTGAGAAGGAAAAAGGGAATTACAGAAAGGTCACTCTAATCTTCGGTATTATGAAGGATAAGAATATTGATGAAATAGTCACCATTCTAAAAGGAAAGTTTGATGAATATTTAGTTACAAGTATTAACAGTGAGCGTGCTGCAGATGCTTTTATTTTAAATGAAAAGTTCATGAATGAGGGGTGCAATACTAAAGTAGTTGCCAATCCTCACAAATACATTCTTGAGCATCAAATTAAGGGAGGGGATAATTGTTTAGTTGTACTTGGAAGTATTTATTTGTTAGGGGAAATAAAAAAAATGTTAATTAACTCTTGACAATGACCCATTCTAAACTTAATTTTTCGATGTACCTCAAATACTTCAATACAATTAATCAATAATAAGAAAAACCCCAAAACTATTGCCTAAATTTAAATTATTACCCCACAAGTTATAGGAATAACACATGCCAATGGACATCTCAGAACTGCAATCGAAACGAATTTCCGAACTATATAAGATTGCTAAGGAATTTAACCTCTCAGGTTACAGCGATTTAAGGAAACAGGAATTAATCTTCAAAATCCTTGAAGCCCAATCGCAAAAAGATGGATTAACATTCTCTAAAGGAGTGTTAGAGGTTCTTGCAGATGGATATGGATTTTTACGTTCGGCAGACTATAATTATTTACCATCGCCAGATGATATTTATGTTTCTCCTTCCCAGATAAAGCGTTTTAGTCTTAGAACCGGTGATTTTGTTAGCGGACAGGTTCGACCTCCCAAAGAGGGGGAACGTTTTTTTGCTCTTTTAAGAGTTGAAGCGGTTAATGGTAAAGATCCGGAAGCAATTAGGGAGAGAACACTTTTTGATAACTTAATACCGCTTTATCCTACTAAAAGGTTAAAACTTGAAACCGCACCCGGTGAACATTCAATGAGAATAGTTGACTTGCTATCACCAATCGGGAAGGGGCAAAGAGGTTTAATTGTATCACCTCCAAAAGCTGGTAAAACTATTTTAATGCAAAAGATAGCGAACTCAATCACTAGAAATCACCCCGAAGTTAAAATTATAATGTTATTAATCGATGAACGACCTGAAGAAGTAACAGATATGCAGCGTTCTGTTCAGGCTGAGGTTATTAGCTCTACATTTGATGAACCCGCTGAAAGACATGTTCAAATAGCGAATATGGTTATTGAAAAAGCTAAAAGAATGGTTGAAGCGGGGGATGATGTAGTAATTTTATTGGATAGTATCACAAGATTGGCTCGTGCTCACAATACTGTAATTCCTCATAGCGGTAGAATTTTATCTGGCGGTGTTGATGCTAACGCGCTTCACAAACCAAAAAGATTTTTTGGCGCGGCTAGAAATACAGAAGATGGCGGTAGTTTGACAATTATTGCAACTGCTTTAATTGATACAGGGAGCAGAATGGACGAAGTGATTTTTGAAGAATTTAAAGGCACGGGTAATATGGAATTAGTTCTCGATAGATCACTATCAGATAAAAGAATGTTCCCAGCCATTGATGTTAATAAATCGGGGACAAGAAAGGAAGAATTACTTCTTAGGGAAGATGAACTTAATAAGATTTGGATTCTTAGAAAAATCATTAGTGATTTTGATCCTGCCGAAGCAATGGAATTTTTATTAGATAAAATGAAGGGAACCAAAAACAATAAAGAATTCATACAAAGTATGAATAGCTAGTTGATTTTTTCGATGAGCAAAATAAAATCAACATTTATTATTGCGTTTCTTTTTTATTCAGTAACTGTTTTTTCACAGAATAATGAAAAATTAGTTTTTATCGAAACTAATATTGTAGAAAATGATTCTGCTTTTACTATCTACATATCCTTTAAGGTGCCAAATACGAATTTGGTATTTAAAAAAAATAGTGAGAACGATTACAGAGCCGGAATTAACATCAACTATGAGTTAATCGGCGATAAAAAAATAGTTAATCGTACTTCTATCCAAAGAAACATATCGGTACAATCATACGAAGAGACAATACGGGCCGATTACTTCCTACAAGGACTTACAGAAATTATAGTACAAAGGGGTAAATATGAAATTAATCCGTTCATATCGATCGATAATTCTCAAATTAGCTATAAAGATGAAACCCTAATTATTGATAGCAGTAAGGAGCAAAAAATAGATTTGCCAATTATTTGCTCACTCGACAAAATGAGCTGTTCAAATTCTCAGCTTAAGCTGACAAATATTGGAAATAGAATTCTGTTTGGAGAGGATAGTTCAATTTTGTTGGTGCCAACAGATAAAAAATATGACTCTCTTAAAATATTTTTTCGGCAGGAGGGTAAGAAAATTTTAGAGAATCATATCACAGAAAAATTTAAAAGCAATTTTAATTTTACAGAATGTAAAGAGGGAATATTTATTAAGTATGATTCCACAAGCAGTGGGAATAAAAACTATTTTATTTTAAGAGAATTCGGTAATATAATTGATGAAGGTAAAATAAAAATTATTGTTATTGCCAACCAGGATACTCTGCATAATTATTTTCAAGATGTGTATTGGTTAAATAAACCCAAAAGTCTCTCCGATCCTGAACTAGCTTTTAAATTACTTGAGATAATTGAGAACAAGGAAAAGTTGAAAGGAATATTAAAAACCAATAATGATGATTACCTATTAGCTTTAAATGATTATTGGTCAAAAAATAATCCAAGTTCAAATAAATCATTTAATAGATTAAAAGAAGAATATTACTCACGAATTGACTTCGCAATTCAAAACTATGATAAGAATAGAAGTAGCATAACTAATTTGTCCGATAGATCAAAAATTTATATTAGGTTTGGAAAGCCCGATCAAGAGCAGAGAATTTATCATGAAGGAGCCGCAGTTAAGGAAGTATGGTATTATAAAAATTTAAATAGACAATTTGTTTTTGTTGATTTAACCGGATTGGGAAATTATACACTTGAAAAGTAAAACGTTTGCTATCACTTGCGGCGATATTAATGGTATTGGTCCTGAAATTGCCATAAGAACCATCAATTATTTCTCAAAGAAAAAATTCAGATTTGTCTTGTTCATCCCAAAAAATGTATTTATAGAAATTCAAAAATTAGTCCCACTTAATTTTACCTACCAGATTATATCAAATGTCAGTGATGCTTTTATCATCAACAAAAAAGTAAATGTTATTGATATAGGAGATGTAAAGCTAACTAAAGGAAAACCAACTAAAGATTCTGGTGAAATGTCAGTAAAAGCAATAAGAGAGGCTTATCAATTCTGTAAAGTTGGAATTTGTGATGCGATGATTACCGCT
Organism: Melioribacteraceae bacterium; assembly: GCA_019638015.1. Classification (NCBI taxonomy): domain Bacteria; kingdom Pseudomonadati; phylum Ignavibacteriota; class Ignavibacteria; order Ignavibacteriales; family Melioribacteraceae; species Melioribacteraceae bacterium. The sequence goes on from JAHBUP010000001.1 coordinate 1,975,964, forward strand.
CCTATTTCTAAGACTGCATGGGAGTATGCTGGGATTAAACACCCGGGGCAAACCGAATTGCTTGGTAAGCTGGATAACAATACACCAATGATGATGTTTTTATCAGATATATTTAATTGCGCATTATTTACGATTCATGAACCGATAAAGAATGTTGCTAAACTCCTAACTAAGAAATCACTTGAGACTTTTATACGAAATTTGATAAATAATACAAAAGATTATCTTGGAGTTAAAAAACCAAAAATTGCACTACTTGCGTTAAACCCTCACGCCGGAGAGGATGGGAGAATTGGTAGCGAAGAATTTGAGATTATAAAACCAATTATAAATCGAATTCCACAGTTAAACATTTTCGGTCCCTTTGTTCCCGATGCTTTTTTTGCTACTAATTCATTTAAAAATTATGATGTTGTTTTAGGCATATACCATGACCAAATATTAATCCCATTTAAAATGCTGGCTTTCAATAAGGGTGTAAATTTCACAGCTGGATTAGAAATTATAAGAGTGTCTCCCGACCATGGAACTGCCTTTGATATTGCATGGAACGGGAAAGCTGATTCTGAAAGTATGATTAATTCAGTTTTATGGGCTGAAGAGATTGTCGAAAATTACCATAGGCGTAAATGAAAAATAATAATTACGCTGAGCTGTCGCTTATTTATAATTCGCTAATGAAGAAGATTAATTATGAATATTGGGCTAATTACATTTATGCCGTTTCCACGATCGATTCTAAAAAAGTTACTAGTGCCTTGGAACTCGGGGGAGGGACTGGTAAATTATCCGGGTTTCTGTTTCATAAATATAAAAATTATGTTCTTTCTGATTTAAATGTACGGATGTTATCAAGAGATGAAAAAAGTAAAGTAATGAAAGTCTGTTGTGATATGAGAGCTATCCCCTTTAAAAATAAATTTGATTTAATATTTTCAACATTTGACTCGGTTAATTATCTTACAAGTAAAATTGCATTCATGAAATATTTATCGGAATCGGAAAAAGTGTTGAACGATGATGGGACACTAACTTTTGACATAAGTTTAGAAAGAAATAGTCTTAGATACGAAAAATTATTAAATCGAAAGGGGGAATTGAATGGTATCTCCTTTATACAAAAAAGTAATTACAACAAAAAAAATAAGATACATACAAATGAATTTGAACTCAGATTGCCGGATGGGAAGATTATTAAAGAAAAACACAAGCAAAAAATATGGGATATGATCGATTATTTTGATATGATTGACAAATCGAAATTCTTTGTGCAGCATTGTTTTGAAGCATTCACATTTACCGATGTAAAAAAAACAACTGAGCGAGCTCAATTTATTCTAAAGAAGAAAATTTATGTTAAGCATTAATCACGTTTATTTTTCATTTCAGAATCAACCGGTATTTTCGGATCTCAACATGGAAATTGGTGAGGGAGAATTTGTATTTATGATTGGAAAAAGCGGAGTAGGGAAGACGAGTTTAACGAGGATGATATATATGGATTTGCTTCCTGATTCCGGTACAGTGCAAGTGGCTGAGTTTGTGTCGGATACGATTAAACCAAAGGAAATAACTAAGTTGCGCAGAAAATTAGGACTTGTTTTTCAAGATTTTCAGCTACTCAGAGACAGAAATGTATATGACAACATAGCTTTAATTTTGGAAATTACTGGCAGCCAAAGAAAGCATATTAAAAGAAAAGTGATGCATGTATTAACCGAAGTTGGACTGGCTCATAAATACAATAATATGCCAGATGAACTTTCGGGTGGTGAAAAACAACGAATTGGGATTGCAAGGGCAATCGTAAATGATCCAATACTTCTAGTGGCAGATGAACCTACCGGGAATCTCGACCCTGAGACATCAGAAGAAATATTGGATATATTAAAAAAAATAAATATGAGGGGAACCTCTGTGCTCTTCGCAACTCATAATTATGAATTAGTCCGTAAGGCAGAATCAAAAATTATAAAACTCGAAAATGGAAAAGCTGTAAAAGTTATATTAAAGAAAAAATTTGAATAAAATTAATTTTTAAGTTTTTCTAAAATATCTTCAGTTATTTCATTAATTGCTTTTGTCCCATCCACACTAATAATATTTACCTTCCCACTGTAGTATTCAAGAACCGGCGATGTTTGTTCGTGGTAAACATTTAATCTTTTGGTAACAACCTCTACAGTGTCATCTTTCCGTGTTATGTAGCTGTTTGTTGATTTACAGTTAGGGCAAATGAAATCATTAGTAATTTCAGATCTGATAGCTATATTTCCGCAAACATTGCAAACCATTCTATTAGTAATCCTACTTATCATTATGGAATCTTCCGCTTCTAATTTTACCAATAGAATACTACTCAATCCTAATTCCTTAAAAATATTATCCAAAATCTTTGCCTGATTAACAGTGCGTGGGAAGCCGTCGAGTATAAAACCATATTTACATTTATCTTGTACTAATACATCTTTCAGCATTCCGGCTACAATCTCATCGGGTACAAGACCTCCGGATTCAACAATAGATTTAGCTTTTAATCCCAATTCAGTTTCATTTTTAATTGCTTCTCGAAGTATATCGCCCGTGGAAATATGTGCTATATTAAGCTTTGAGGCTAAAATTTTTGCTTGAGTACCTTTTCCCACACCTGGAGCGCCGAAAATTATTAATTGCATTTTTTATCTCTCATAATTAGGTTATTTATATCCTTAAATTTATCAGAAAAGTAAAGGCAGTGCAAGTTGGGGCGAGTATTAATTTATATTTCTTTTTCTTTTGAAAAAAGATTCGAGTAATGCTTTAGATTCATCAGAATAAATGCCCGAATAAACTTCAACGGTGTGATTGTATTTGCCCGATTGAAGTATATTAAAAATTGATCCCGCAGCGCCAAATTTTGGTTCAAATGAACCAAAATAAACTTTTGAGATTTTCGAAAGGAGAATTGCTCCAGCACACATTACGCATGGTTCAATCGTAACATATAGTTCACACTCTGTTAAAAATTTGCTTTGCAGATTATTCTCAGCGGAGGTAATTGCGAGCATCTCAGCGTGAGCTGTGGAGTCTTTAAGCATTTCTGTCTGATTGAACCCACGCCCTATAATTCTATTTTTGTGAACTACTACAGCGCCAATAGGTACTTCTTCATTTTCAAGCGCTTTTTCTGCTTCTAGTAGTGCCGAGTACATGAACTTATATACAGATTCATTAAATAGCATTGAGTATTCGTTATATATGAAGTGGTACGCCCGGAAGGACTCGAACCCTCAACCCTTTGATCCGAAGTCAAATGCTCTATCCATTGAGCTACGGGCGCATAAGTGACAAAGATGTTGTCTGACAGTCACATTCTTTAGTGAAAAACAAATTGAATTTGTACACCCGTAGGGATTCGAACCCCAAACCTTCTGATCCGTAGTCATAGGGAATTGCCGTTTTCAGTTAAAAAAGTAAACTTTATGACGTAAGTCCCTACTTTTTCCCTACCGAACATAGGAGGTTTTCTTATGTTCATATCAAAATCCAAGAAGTCACCATTCTATCAACTTACTTATGAAGTCAATGGCAAACGAACAACGATTTCAACAAAAACAAAAAATCCTAAAGAGGCGTACAGCTTTCTAGCAAATTTTCAGTTACAAAAAGAACAACCTAAAAAACAAACCGATTGTTTTTTATTATCAAAATTTAAAGACGAATATATTGAATTTGTCACCCCTATCAAATCAAAAAAATATCTTATCTCAATTTCATCTTCATTCAAACAATTAATCGCTTTTTGTGGTGATATTCCATTGAATGAAATTGATATTCGGATACTTGACAAATTTATTACATCAACATTTTCACGAACCAAAAGAGGTGCGCATCATTATTACCGTACTCTTAAAGCAGCATTTAATAAAGCTGTAGAATGGAATTACATTTCAATTAATCCATTCACTAAAATCAAATTTCCTAAAATGCAAAAATCCTTTCCTCTATTTCTTAATGAAGATGAACTGCTAATTATCCTGGCAAATACTGCATATCAGCATCTTAAAGATATTTTTACAGTTGGTTTTTACACCGGCCTACGTCTTGGTGAAATAATTAATATGCGCTGGGATTGGGTTGACTTTCACCAGAATCAAATTACTGTTAAATGCACCGATCAATTTCAGACGAAGAACAAAAAAGAAAGAATTGTCCCTATGACTGATAAAGTGATTTCAGTTTTATTGTCTCGTTTTTATAAACAGACCCATCCACCGCATGAATTAGTATTTTATAGAATTAGAAATAAAACTCTTTACCAAGAATCTATAAGTAAGCAGTTCAAAAAAATAATCCGTAAATCAAATCTGAATGACAAAATACATTTTCACACCTTACGTCATTCCTTTGCTTCTCTGCTGGTGCAAAGGGGAGTATCTCTTTTTGTTGTTAAAGAATTGTTAGGTCATGAAGATTTAGCAACAACTCAAATCTATTCCCACCTTCAGCAGCAAAATTTGAGAGATGCGGTAAATCTTTTATAATTTGTTGCATGGCATGCTCGCGTTTTAACCGTGAGTATGCCCTTTTCTATTTTATCAAATAAACATCCCGCTTCAGTTACCGGAAATGGAAATTATGTGATGCAGTTAATCTACTTTAACTATTTTCATAAAAATTAAACATTATGATTGACAATAGTATCAAATTCAAATAAATTGATTTGGGAGTTGTACATTTTCAGCTTTGTCTTATTCCCCTGATTAGTCCAAAATAAATTGAAACTGCTCTAAAGGAAATATAAAATGAAGCACTTATTTCTTTTACTTACTTTAGTCTTAGCAATATGGTTGCCGGGATGTGGTAGCGAGTCATCCCCGGTGAAACCGATTGAACCACCAATAGAAAAACCGATAGAAAAACCAACACCGGCAACATTCACCTTAAATGGTATTGACCTGAAAGGAACAACAATAACCCTAACGGGTTATGTTGAAACGAAAGAAGAGACTCAGGTATTTCTTGAATGGAAAAATACCGGAGCAAGTTCTTTCTTCTCAACACCAACTGAACCTGGTACTGTTTATAACAACAGTCTAGTAACTGTAACATTAAGTAATCTTGAACTCGGAAAAACATACGAGTTTAAGTTTAAGTTACGTGATGCCAGAAATGGCACCGTAACCTACAGTAGAGATTCGATGTTCTCTATAGCCAAGAATTTAAAAATCGGTGACCTATACGAAAAAGGGGTAGTTATAAAAATATGGGAGGAAAACAGTATAAAATTTGCACTGTTAGCCTCTGAAAGGGATCTAACAACTTCTGGCTTCGGGCAACCACCTCCTGGATACGGGGGGGCAAATATGGATGAAGCTTTAGCGTTATGTATAAAGTACGGTACTGGCTGGAGACTACCAGACAGCACGGAAGCTTTTTTAATTAGGGACATGTACAAAAAAGGTGTTCTAAAAAACTTTGTAGACCCTGCATGGGATCCCTATGGAAGATACATGACCAAACATTTTGCAGGAAACACTGTATTTGCGATTACTTTATTCTCTCACCCCAATGGAGATGGATGGATGTTAGGAAACCCTCCCATAAGTGTAAGAGCAGTAAAAATAATTGTAGTTAAGTAAACATTCCGAGCCAGTAGTAATAAACCTCTACTGACTCACTTGTAGCGTGGCTTGTGATAACGTATATTAAAGGAAGGACAACAAGGGGAATAAAAAATGAAGAATTTAATCTTTTTTGTGTTATTAATCCTAGTTATAGGATTAACGTGGGGATGTGAATCCCCAACAAAACCAACACAAAAAATAGAGATCGAGCCCGAAACGGCGAAAATATCTGCTTCGGCAACGCCAGATACTGTGGTTGCTGGAGACCCAGTTACAATAACTTGGTCCGCAAGTAATGCAGATTACTGTATTACTCCGTTTGGTGTTAGTAGTACCAGTGGAAATGCTGTTGTTTCTCCAAGGGAAACAACAACCTATGTTATCTCTGCGGTAAAAAATAAAACAAAAACCACGGCCGAAGTAATTGTGGTAGTGAAACCTGCCCCAATTGAGGTCGGAAGGCCTTATAGGGATGGGATTATTGCTCACATTGATTCTACTGGAAAGCATGGCTGGTATTTTACTCTCTCGTCAACAGAAATGACATGGAAAGAAGCAAAAAATTACGCCATGTCAAAAGGGGGAAGATTGCCTACAATAGAAGAATGTTTTCTGTTATATAATAACAGAAATAAACTTTTTTCTAACATTACTTTTTTATCATTTTGGTCAAGTGAGTCAGTCACCGAATCAAGTGGTATTACTTTTGTAAAAACCGTAATATTTGTAGTTCATGAATTCCAAGGAAGAATTGCAAACTCCTGGGAAGGATACGAAAAACAAACTCTTTTAGTTTTCGACTTCTAAAAAATATTCCGAGCCTGTGTGATTAAATTCACACAGGCTCTTTTTGCAACATGGCTTCTGATAACGTATATTATAGGAAAGCCCTCAACTACAACAGCTTAAAATTACTCTCAATAATCTGAATATTTGCTTGCGGTCAAGAACCACTTCTTGACTGAACCATTCGTTTATAGTTTCCTGGTGGTCATAGCGAATCTTTTTTTACTACTAAAAAGCATGCTCAAAACCTCTACGTGAGTATGCTCAATTTTCCTTTCCTTCCAAATTTCTGCCCCTTCACCATCCACTTTCAGCACAAACTCACCCCACCCGATACATAATCTTCCCCTTTTTCAAAACCCGTCGTTGAAGCAACGCTTTTCTATTTTTGTTCTTACGCTTTTATTTTATGTCTCACTTCTTGTTTAGCTAATAGCTGAATGCTGACAGCTGTTAGCTTTTTTTACAGTGCATCCTTTACGATTTGGATTAAATCCCTGCCGGAAAGGGAAGAGTACGCAATCCTTAATCACACATTCGCGCACTTGCTTCATTTCATATCCGGAACATTCCAGACAATGTTTCTTAATCGCTTTTAACGGAGTAATTCCCTTTTTGCTTAACATAAATTTCAGCCTCTTGTTTGTTTGCTTGCGGTCAAGAACCATTTCTTGACCGAATCATTCCTTTTTCTCGGCAGTCAAGCTTGCCCGCCGAAGGCTGGTTTACCCGCTTGTGTTAGCGGGAACCATTTCTTGGCTGAACCACACTCCTGTCAATCAAGTTTACCCGACGTAGGCTGGTTTAACCACCTTTTTTAGCTATTATTATTTTACTTATTCTTCTGGTGCTTCAAATTCTTGCTGGCTTATCGCCTATGGCCTAATGCTGATGGCAAATTTCATTTTCTGATTGTTAGTAACATAGTACAGTAACATAGTTAGTGTAATATATTAGTAATATTAAGTCGACCTGTTTAGTTGCCGGGTAATAACCACCGATTTGTACCTCATCGAATCCATTTGCTGTCTCAAGTTATTAGACCAAATTTGATCTTCAATCCCTAATTTTAACTCATGATGCTTTAGTTTTTTCTTAGCAATCAACTCACATAATGAATCTCTCTTTTTAATCTTTGTTGAATAATACTTTTCCCGTTGCTGGTATGTAATTGTAGTAACCAATTTTTTCTTAACTAATTTTAGAATACTTGTCTTAATCTGTCGCGCGCTTAAAGCACTTTCATTTTTAATCTCAACTTCTTTGATACTCTTTTTTTTATATCCCAAAACTCTGCAACTTATTTGCTCATAAGTGATTCTTGCGTAAGGTTTGCTTTTCCCCAGTATTGAATGTATTGCCGCCAATACAGCATATTCTCTAAATCCAAATCGTCCGTTAATAACATCTTCTATCAATTGTTTTCCCATTCTGCAGTAAGCATCCTTACCATATATTTTTTCATATTCTATAATTTTGGTTTTTATATCTATCCATTTATTTATTGCTTCTTCAAAGGAAAAAAGGGGAGTGTTATACTCTATCGAGACTAACGCTATTTTCTGATGAATGGGATTTTTGCAGTCAAAATCATTTGCCTTGATAAGCTCCGGATTGCATAGTTCTTTAATGGTTGATTTAAGTGCATTATCAACAATGCACATAATTAAAATATCCTTTAATAAATTTTTATCACCCGAACAATAACTCAAACAAACCAATGGAAACTCAATGAATTTCTTATCGAACTGATTCCGCCGCATCATATTCCCACATCATTAATCCGAAAAATCTTTACTGGTGAATTCTCCCTCTTACTAAGTACTTGTCCCGCGATTTTAGCGGGAAGGAGATGCCCAAAGGGCGGAGGGGATACTTCTCGCGCATCACCTTTACCATCTAATTTCTTTACCGCCTCTCTCAGCGTATCCATATTCAGATGAGCATAAATTTCAGTGGTTGAAATAGAGGAATGTCCTAGCAGTTCTTTTATAGAGTAGAGTGGAACACCATTTTGAACTAGATTTGAAGCAAACGAATGTCTTAGCGTATGAAAATGTATTGATTTATCCATTCCCGCAGCTTTGCAAGCCAGCTTAAATTGTTTTGAAATGTAATCGCCGGTAAACCCTTTCCCATTGTCTTTACAAAACACAAAGCCACCGATATTCTTCTCTTTACAAAAGGGGAGTATGGAAGAGGATTTTATTTTATGTGTTGAGAGAACCAAGGTGAGGGCTTCACACACCGGGACAAACCTTTGCTTTCTTCCTTTCGTTGTAAATTTATCATCACCAACTGTTATAACTCTTTTTACTAAATCAATATTCTTCCATCTTAGATTTACAATCTCGGCTAACCGCATACCTGTATAAAACGCGAATACAATAACATCTTTCACTATTTTACTTTTTATTTTATTGCTGATAGCTAACAGCTGCTCGCTGTTAATAAATGCTGGAGCTAACTTTTGCTTTTTCGGTAGTTTTACTTTAGTGAAGTAATTATCTTTAACATATCCCCAATCTTTAGCTTTATTGAACGCTGCTTTCAGTGTTCTAAAATAAACTCTAAAACCATTGGTCACATTTTGCTGTAGATAAGTAGAAAAGTTTTCCACTTCCTTCAATCCGATTGTACTAATTGATTTTCCTGAACCGAAATACATTATTAAATGCTTAAATGAACTGCAGACTGATATATAATATGCCTTTGATCTATTCACCTTAATCATATTGCAATATTCATTTTCGAATACACGAAGCGTTATAATTTCTTTCGTCTCAATATTTGGAATAATTGAAAGCAGTGTTTTTAATTTATCCAAATCATCTGTAGTAATATTTTTCAGAAGTTTATTCATTTCTTCTTTACTCCCAAACGATTAATGCCTATTGAATAACCATTAATGACCATTAATTTCTTTTTCCCCGTCTGCTCTTCAACGGAAACTCAATTACTATTTCATCATCATCCCTTAATTCCAAATCAATCTGATTCGGATCTTTTGCAATTGTAATCTCTTCCTTTAACTCAATACTTTTACCCGACATGGCGGACTTCACTTTCACCCGCTTCTGTGGGGCGGACTCATCACTCTTCACTCTATACTCATCACTGCCTTTAAAAATCCACTCATCCAGCTCATTTTTCGAAAAGAAAATAATCTTGCCGGTTGGTTTGTAATGTGGGATAATTTTTTGATAAGTAAGCTTGTACAAATAACTAGGTGCGTATCCAAGGTATGCGCACGCTTCCTTAAAGTTTAGCGGTTTGTCGTTTTTCTTCTTGAGTAATTCTTCTAGTTTAGAAAGTTTCTCTAGAATTATATTCTGATCTATTGATGTCACTCCGAGCGGAGTCGAGGAGTCTTTCTGTTTTCGCATCTCACACCTCATGTTGTTATATTACATGAGAAATATGAAACGAAGAATCAACAAAAAGAATTTATCGGCTTTTATGCGATTTTATGGCAAAGCCATAAAAGATGATGAAAGATTTCATTACACCCCTCATTTCTTTTATGGCATTTTATGCCTCAGACATAAAAGACCATAAAGTATTCAGTCATCGAATCCGATTTCGTCAATGATTTGTCTCATCAGATTTCCTGTTTGAGTAAAGTTCTCTGTATAATTTTTCTTTTGCGGGAGGTCCCTAAATAGGGTCCCTTTTTTATTAACAAAGTGTTTAGAAATTATTTTGAATTTGTTTTCATCGTCAATCGCACCACGCTTTGCCAGCTCATCAATAAAAATTGCAAAAGAACAATCACTATCGTACCAACTAAACTTTCTCGAATGGTTAAGTCCTTTGCATAACGGAATCTGTTTCTCATCTGAAAAATGAATAAGTATTTCTTCTTTTGAATATTTCGGGATAATTTCATTCTGATGAAGACAATCAAATAGTTTCAACAGTTTTTTTTCTCCACTTCGCCATATTATTCGGCCTGATGTATCAATTTCATTAATAACATTATTTACGCATTTTGAATAATCATTCCATACTGCTCTTGTTTCAAGCTTCGTCTTATAATGTAATAAAAGATTATCCGACCTCTCCAAATAATCAGAGTATTCCTCACAAAGATTCTTTACACAAATCTTTACAATCTTCCTTGTAATGGTTCGTTTTATTTTCTTATCAGAATTGACAAGTTCAACTAGGGAAGTCTCTTGATTAACTGTTTTTGCGGAAAGTTTTATTTCAGTTGGTTCTATTTTCTTTGCTTCACATTTAACGTCCTGTATAGCATTCCTGCATCTTACAATTTCTTTTGAAATGAACTCGATTTTATCAATATCAAGTTCCATTTCCTCTAATCGTTTTTCCAGTTCGATAAATGAAAACCTTTCAATTGGCATATTTCCCCCTGTAAATTGATAGATAATTAATTAATACACACAATTTTTTCCGTCGGCCCTACTCAAGATCTGAATCCCGGATATTTCCATGGGATTTAAGACGTAGAAAGGTTCTTTTTTGAATGCCCCTATTTATTATCGAACAACATAGTTCTAAAGCACCTATTATATAATAATTTCCTTTTTTAATATCACTACTATTTTTAAGCAATAATTTAGCAACCACTTATTTTTAGTAATGTGTCTTTCTTGTTTAGCAATTCGAATGGCTTTGTCGTAATTTCTTTACAAATTATCATGTTTTTTTTGCAAATCATGCTTAATTTAAGTTAAAGGTTTCTTCTTTATATTCACTTAAAATAGCGGGAACATGGACGGTCAATCATTAGACATCCTTTCGGAGAAATTATCCAAATTAAAAGAATTTTACCCGGAAGCTTTTACCGAAGACCAAATCGATTGGGAGAAATTACAAGCAACTCTTGGCAATCAAATTAATCTCAGTCAAGAGCGGTACCATCTTAATTGGGCTGGTAAATCAGAAGTATTTAGAATTCTTCAACAAAGAACTTCCGCAACGCTTATTCCGGTTCCTGAAGAATCATATCCAATCCAGCCATCAATCTGTCATTCCGAATCCACGATGAATCGGGGTGAGGAATCTCAAAATATTTTCATCGAAGGTGAAAACCTCGAAGTCCTCAAAGTATTACAAAAATCTTACTTCGGTAAGATTAAAATGATTTACATCGATCCGCCTTACAACACCGGTAGCGATAGTTTCATTTATCCGGACCGATTTGCCGAATCTAAAGATGAATACCTAAAACGCATTGGAGATAAAGACGAAGAAGGTCTCCTGCTTAAAGAAGGAATGTTTAGAAAAAACAGTAAAGATAGCGGGCACTACCACAGCAATTGGTTAAGTATGATGTATCCGCGCCTTTACCTTGCAAGAAATTTACTACGTGATGATGGAGTAATCTTTGTCTCCATAGATGATAACGAAGTTCACAATCTCCGCATGATTATGAATGAGATTTTTGGTGAAGAGAATTTTGTAGCAAGCATCATTTGGCAAAAGAAATATAGTCCTCAAAATGATGCAAGATGGCTCAGCGATAATCATGATTTCGTTTTATTATATGGTAAAAATAAAGAAATCTGGCGGCCATTTCTTTTAGAACGGACTGAAGAAATGGATAAAAGATATTCCAACCCAGATCATGATTCAAAAGGACCGTGGAAATTAATAACATTACATGCTAAAAGTGGTAAAGGAACTCATTTTGAATATTCCTTCAAGAATGGTTATGTATGGCGGCCGCCATCTGGTACATACCCAAGATTTAGCTTGGACACATTGAAGAGATACGAAGAAGAAAACAAGATTTGGTTTGGAAAAGATGGGAAATCAGTTCCGGCTGTAAAAAACTATCTTTCAGAAGTAAAACAAGGAATTACGCCTCTAACAATTTGGATGCATAAAGAAGTAGGTCATAATCATGAAGCGAAAGAAGACATTAAAAAATTATTAGAAAGTAATCCGTTTGATTCACCCAAACCCGTTAAGTTGCTCAAGAAAATTTTAGCAATATCTTCCAGTGATAATGATTTGGTTCTCGATTTTTTCGCCGGTTCTGGAACAACAGCGCAAGCTGTAATGGAATTAAATAAAGAAGACGGCGGTAACAGAAAATTTATTCTTGTCCAACTTCCGGAAAAAACAGACGAAGCTAGTGAAGCTTACAAAGCCAATTACAAAACAATTGCGGATATTTGCAAAGAAAGAATTCGTAGAGTTATCAAAAAACTTAATACGCCTGCATCAGTTTCCCCATCCTTATTTAAGGAGGGGGAACAAAAGGGGGTGGTCGGTTTTGACGTTTTCAAACTCGCTCCTTCCAACTTCAAAATCTGGCGCAGTGATGTAATAGAAAACACAGAAGACCTTGAGAAGATGATGAACATATTTGATGATCAAGTAAAACCAAATGCAGAAAAAGAAAACATGCTTTACGAATTAATTCTGAAATCTGGTTATCAGCTTACCGTAGAGACGGCATACTTGTCTGCCGATAGGCATGATATGCCGTCTAAAGAAGGTGGTTACTATTCCATCAACAACAACGAAACAATAATTCTTCTGGAAGTGATTGACCAAGCATTAATTGAGGAAATACTAAAACTTAAACCAAAGAATGTTATTGCTCTTGATAATCTTTTTGTGGGTAATGACCAGCTTAAAACAAATACAGTTTTACAAATGAAAGACGCCAACATAGAATTTAGAACGGTGTAGGCACAATGAAACCATTTGTCCCTCATAAATTACCTATCGATAAATTGGATTGGGAAAGCCTTATACCTCTTATTGCAGAAGCTAATAGAGAACTTGCAAGATATGATGGAATTTTACAAAGCATTTCTGACCCTGAAATTCTATTAGCTCCTTTATCTATTCAAGAGGCTGTTGTTTCATCTCGTATAGAAGGTACCCAAGCCACAATGGAAGATGTTTTGCTGTTTGAGGCCCAAAAAAACGAAAAAATTCCATTATACCCGGATATTCAAGAGGTTATTAATTATCGCAAAGCTTTGCATTTTGGATTAAAAAGAATTGATAAAGATAATTTCCCACTTTCTTTGCGTTTAATTAAAGAAATGCACCAAGTTCTTATGGATGGTGTTAGAGGTAAAGATAAGGACCCTGGTAATTTTAGAAGAATTCAAAACTGGATTGGTAAACCCGGATCAAAAATTGAAGAAGCTTCTTTCATTCCTCCTGCACCTAACATTATTTTGCCTGCCCTTGATAATTTTGAAAAATACATGCATTTCGATGAAAAAGATAGACTTGCTCAACTCTCTATCATACACGCACAATTTGAAGTAATACATCCGTTTCTGGATGGCAATGGTAGGCTTGGCAGAATTTTAATCCCTTTGTTTTTATATGAAAAGAAAATTCTCTCTAGACCCATGTTTTTTATCAGTGCTTATTTTGAAAAGAATCGAAGTCTCTATTACCAAAAATTGAATGCTATCAGTCAAGACAATGATTGGAATGGTTGGATAAAATATTTCTTGAGTACTTTAATTCTTCAATCAAAAGAGAATACAATAGTTGTTAAGAAAATCCTTTCTCTATACGAGGAAATGAAAATAATTATTGTTGATCTAACCCATTCTCAATTTGCAATAAATACTTTGGATTCGATATTTAATGCTCCATTATTTAGCAGTAGCGAGTTTATCAAGTCATCAAAGATACCTCGTGATAGCGCACTTAGAATTCTCAAGATTTTAACATCCAATAAAATATTGCAAGTAAAAAATGAGGGTCGTGGAACGCTTCCGACTATTTATATATTTAATAAACTTTTTAGGCTGGTTAATTCCTAATGGCTTGTGTTGAACATATTGCGATATATTCAACACAAGGGGCTTAGTATTGAATCCATTCAACGCAAAATATGGTGGGAATATTTGAATGAAAGTTTCGGTAATGTAAGTGTAACTCGAAAAATAAACCAGTATAGATTATTCTAAAAGTAACTACCTAATGTTAGTATAATTGAAAAACTACTTACTTAAAACAAATACAGTACTACAAATGAAACTTGCCAAAATAGAATTTAGAACGGTGTAATCGGAGGATATAATGATTAAATTAATTTCTGCTACTGTTAACAAGTATAAAAGTTTCTCAAAAGCACAAACTGTATCATTCCAAAAAAATATTACAACTTTAGTTGGTATGAATGAGTCTGGCAAAACAGCTTTTCTAGAAGCCTTAGCTAAAGTAAATTATTTCAATGATGATCCGAAATTTAAGTTCGATGTCACTCAAGACTATCCAAGAAAAGAATTAAAGGCTTATCAAAAAGACGGAACGGTTGCTGAAGTAATGAGTTGTAAATATGAAATATCGAATCAACTGCTTGAAAAGATCAAGAGCGATTTAGGTGAAAATGTTTTTAGACAGACAAGTTTCCAAGTCGGAGTTAAATATAATTACAGTAGAACTTGGAGCAACATACAAGCTTCAGAAGCGGAATATTTGAAATGCTCATTTGAAAACTATTCTTTAGATAAAGAAATTAAAGAAAAGTTTGAGGGAATTAAATCACTCAAAGAAATACCAGAATTACTTAAAACTATTGAGGATGAATCGGCCAAAAAAGTTCTTGAAGAAATTCAAAATAAAATTATTAAAAATTCTCATGATTGGCCCAATAGAGTTGAAGGTTATATTGTAAAAAATTGGTTAGAGCCAAACCTTCCCAAATTTTGGTATTATGATGAATATTACTCATTACCTTCAAGAATAAACCTTTCTAAATTTGATTCTAAAAGTAAAGAAGAAAGTATACAGACAATTAATGCATTATTCGAGATGGCAGAAATAAATATTAAGGAAATTCTTGAGAAATCAGATTTTGAAAGATTCAAAGCGGAATTAGAATCAACTTCTATTCATATTACTGAACAAATATTTAAATACTGGTCAGCAAACGTAAATCTTGATATTAAATTTGATATTGATGCGGTAGAGAGGATGGAAAATGGACAAAGGATTGTTGATAAATATCTTGATCTAAGAATTTTCAATAACCGCTATAAAATGTCCTTGCCTTTAGCAAAGAGAAGCAAAGGATTCAATTGGTTTTTTTCATTCATTGTTTGGTTCGGTAAAATTCAATCGGACAAACATTCAAATTATATTTTGCTCCTTGATGAGCCCGGCTTGAATCTTCACGCTTCGGCTCAAGCTGATCTTCTTAGGTTCATTGAAGATTTATCAAAAGATTATCAAATAATTTATTCTACGCACTCACCATTTATGATAGAATCAAATCATCTTGAACAAGTAAGAACAGTTTTTGAATCAGATGAAGGTTCAATAATATCTGAAACAATTCAAGAGAAAGATCCAAGAACCCTTTTCCCACTTCAAGCAGCTCTTGGATATGATATAGCTCAAAATTTGTTTGTCTCAAAGAATAATCTAATTGTTGAAGGGCCAGCTGATTTAATTTATTTATCATCACTTTCATCCATTTTAGAAGACAATGGAAAAGTTGGTTTGAAAGAAGGCATTACTATTGTTCCCGTAGGTGGCTTAGATAAAGTTGCAACATTTATCTCATTGTTAGCTGGGAGTAAATTAAATATTGCATGTCTCCTTGATAATTTTACTGATGTGAAAGGAAAGCAAAGAGTTGATGATCTAATTAAGTATAAGATTATTAAAGAAAAAAATATTCGTTTTTTCGGTGAATTTGCTAATACAAAATGTAAGCAAGCAGATATCGAAGATTTATTCTCTAAGGGTGAGTACTTACAATTATTCAATTCTGCTTTTAACGAATATGCAGAAATAAATGAATCGGATCTGGATGTTTCCATTGAAAGAGTAGTTGAACAAATATCTAAAATCATTGGTCATAAGTTTAATCACTATCGTCCAGCCTATTTTCTTGCAAATAAAGGTATAGATAAATCTTTTTTTACTGCAGAGACTATAGAAAGATTCGAAAAACTGTTTATTGAAATCAATAGGTTGTTTTAGTGAAACTACTCTTCGATTCCAAACAAGATTACCAATTAAAAGCTGTCAATTCAGTTATCAAACTGTTTGAAGGACAAACTATAAATAAAGGCGAGTTTGAACTTACTTCAAGTTCTGCTGGTCTTGGTTTCTCAGATTTCGGTTTTGGTAATCGGCTTGAATTAACTCATACAGATATTCTTAATAATCTAAAATCAGTTCAGAAAGAAAATGATATTGATGATTCAACAGAGCTTAACTTTATTTCTTACACTGATAACGATGATAATAATAACCCGATCAAAACCGAAACTAACTTCCCAAACTTTACAATCGAAATGGAAACTGGCACCGGTAAGACCTATGTTTATCTTCGGTCCATTTACGAACTGAATAAAGTTTACGGATTTACAAAATTTGTAATTGTTGTTCCAAGTGTTGCTATCAGAGAAGGAGTTCTAAAAAATCTCGAAATTACCGATGACCATTTCCAAATGCTTTATAACCGTCCACCAATCAATTATTATGTTTACGATTCCAAACGGCTTCCATTATTAAAAAGTTTTGCAACAAACAACGCTATACAAATTCTCATCATAAGCATAGATTCTTTCGCTAAAGACACTAATATCATAAATCAATACCGCGATAGCACTAACGGAAAGAAACCGATTGAATATATTCAATCAACTCAACCTATTGTAATTCTTGATGAACCACAGAATATGGAGACAGATATCCGCAAGAAAGCAATTGCAAATCTCAATCCTCTTTTTGTTTTAAGGTATTCTGCAACTCACAAGTTTATTTACAATCTTATTTACAAGCTCGATCCGGTAAAAGCCTATGATCTTGGTTTAGTTAAACAAATAGAAGTTGATTCAGTCTTTTCGGAAAACGATTTTAATAAAGCATTCATCAAGCTGGAAGACATTAAAGCCGCAAAAACAAAAGTAACCGCAACACTCAGAATTGATGTCAACCTGCCTGCCGGTAGGCATGGTACAGAAAATGGTGTTCAAAGAAAATCTGTAAAAGTTGATTCTAAGAATTATGATTTATACAAACTTTCAAACAACCGGGACCAATACAAAGATTTACTCGTTTCAACAATAAACTTCGCTGATGGTCAAATTGAATTGTCTGATGGAACTACTCTTCAACTTGGAGAAACACAAGGAGCGCTTACAGATCAGATAATGAAAATTCAAATCCGGAAAACTGTTGAAGAGCATTTTATCAAAGAAGCCAAGCTGAAAACAAGCGGTGTAAAGGTTCTCTCTCTTTTCTTTATAGATCGCGTAGCTAATTACCGGGATTATGATTCGACCGGAAATGTAATCAAAGGCAAATTCTCAAACTGGTTTGAAGAAGCATATAGCTTTTATCAAAATAAATATCCGTCCACTCTTAACTATCAAGTCGTATCTGTTCATAATGGTTACTTCGCCCAAGATAAAACCGGAAGGTTCAAGGATTCCTCCTCCGGTGAATCTAAAGCCGATGATGATACTTACCATTTGATAATGAAAGACAAAGAACGATTACTCGATAAAGATGAACCGCTAAGATTTATTTTCAGTCACTCCGCTTTACGCGAAGGCTGGGATAATCCAAATGTATTTCAGATATGCACATTAAACGAAACAAATTCTGAAATGAAAAAACGTCAAGAAATTGGAAGAGGTTTGCGTCTTTGTGTTGATCAATCCGGACTCAGAATTTTAGATAAGAACGTCAACCGCTTAACAGTAATTGCAAATGAAAGTTATGAAGACTTTGCCAAAAAACTTCAAAAAGAAATTGAAGATGACTGTGGAGTTGTGTTTACTGGAAGAATCAAAGATAAACGCAAACGTGAAACTGTAAATATCAAAAAGGGTTTCCAACTTGATAAAAACTTTCTCGAGCTGTGGGAAAAGATAAAACACAAAACACGCTACAGAGTAAATTACTCTACAGAGGAACTGATCAATAAAAGTTCTACTGCTATAAATAAAATGCCGGAAATTAGTGCCCCAATTATAAAATCGGTTAAGACTGGTGTGGATATCGTAAAAGAAGGTATAGAAGGAAAACAGCTTAACTTTGGTGTTTATCGTGTTGATGATCTTCCAAATGAAATCCCGGATATAGCCGGTTACATTCAAAATAAAACCGAACTTACCCGCTCTACAATTATTAGCATCTTGAAATCTTCTAACAGATTAAAGGATGTCTTAAAGAACCCACAGCTTTTTCTCGATCAATCAGTAAAAGAAATAAATACGGTCCTTACCGATTTGATGATTGAAGGAATTAAATATGAAAAACTTGGTGACACAGAATATTACAAAATGGAATTGTTCGCCAAAGCTGAAATAGAAGCTTACCGAGAAAACTTGTATAAAGTTAAAAACCAGGATAAAACTCTTTACAATTACATTGAATTTCAATCCAAAGTAGAAGAACAATTTGCAAAAGATTGTGAGTCGAATGAGAATATCGATTTCTACATAAAACTTCCGCACTGGTTTGTAATTAAAACCCCTATCGGCACTTACAATCCCGATTGGGCTTTGATACTGAAGAATGATGAAAAGATTTACTTTGTTGCAGAAACAAAATATTCTTTAGATCCACAAAAATTATACTCATCAGAGAATTATAAAATCAAATGCGGCAAAAAACATTTCGAAGAATTTCCAACGGTAGTTTATAAAACTGTAACTAAGCTTGGTGAAATAATTTAGGAGTACTAATAAATAACCTTTTTATTAACAATCTAATTACCTCAATATTGAGAATACTTTTGAAAAATGTAACAATTTCAATTCATGTCAGCTACATTACGCTATTTTTTAAAAAAAGTTATTGATTTAACAATAAGCATTAATTAAGTTTATATATAATGTCTGTAAAATACGGTAGAGAACAAATAAACTATGTATTCCTACTTTTTTCAATAATCTTATAATTGATTGAAATAGCTAAATAATTCCAGCAAATATAACTTATAATAGAGGTTTATTGTAGAATTGAAAAATAAAAATTAGGGCAACAATAACGCTATAATTAATAAAAACATAAGATGATGTGAAATGGAATTAACCTCACATGATAAAAAGATAATTCAAAAGTATATTTCTGCATTTAGTGAACATCGAAATCCCGAGGATGTTTTATCTGATTGCAGAACTTCTGTTGTAACATTAATGCAAAGTATACTTATTGAAGAGTATAAATACGCGCCTACTTCAACGGACCTTAAAGAACCCGCAAAATGCTTTTTTGAATCTGATTTTATCGAAAAAAAGATTGGCAGTAAAAGAGAACCACGTTCCCAAGAATTGTTAAATATTAAAAATCAGATGAGTATTGTTCTTCAAAATAGAAATTTTAAACAATATTCAACAGATGATGATAATGAAAAATTGGAGGAACTCGCAAAACAAAGTAAATCTGCATTGACAGTTATTTGTAGATGGTTTTTTTCAAAGCATAAAAAATTTCAATTATCTTTAGTTACAAATCTCTCTTTTGACGACAAAGAAGCTGTGAAACACCTATTTTATGTTAAAATTGATAAGAAAGAAAAAGATGTAATAGAAAGAGAATATTATTATGTAATACTTTTGATTGATAGCTCTCAATCAATGTTATGGCCTTACTTAAAAGATCAACGTAATTATGATAAAGAAGATTCAAGTGACTATAAAGAAGCTGTTTCAGTTGTTCAAAAGGCGATGCAAGTTGCTCATGAAAAAGCATTAACTGCACTACGAGGAAGCAGCATTTGTAAGGGAGATAATAATTGTACTGGTTATATGATGATATATCAATACACTTTTAATCACAGAAAAAAACTGCTTAACCCACCTGAAGAACTTTCTTCAGTTGGTTTAGATAAAGTTGCAAAGATTAGTAAAATCAATTATTATCCCGAAGGCAGAACAGCATTATATGATGTTATTGATGAATCAATCAAAGTTATATATGACAATTACTTGAAGAAAGCGATGGACGAGGAGAAAAGGATTGATAAGGTCGCTATTGGAGTTATAACAGATGGGGAGGATACTGTAATAACCGATGCACATCAAAAAGCTTCCAAAATCTCAGAAATTAGAAAATATTTAAACATATTGCGAGGTCAAGGCGATCTGAGTAAATGCTTTCTTGTAAGCAGTGTTTTGATTGGACTGACTGGCACCGATTTTTCTGAAAGTAAATTGAAAGAAATTAAAAGTGAATTAACATTTGATGAAATAATTTCTATAAATCAATCAGATGAACATTCAATAAGGCAAGCCTTTAAACTATTTTCTACAAATGCAATAAACGTATAAAGCAATGAAAGTAACAATTAATAATGCAGAATATCTTTTAAACGACACCAATAAATATGGTGGTGAAGGAGATATCTATACTGTTAATTTTAATGGGGAAATGAAGTGTGTCAAAATCTATGATTATTCTAAAAGGACACCGTTTAATGAACGTAAAATAATCTCATTAATTAGTAGATTAAAGAGGATTAATTTAGGTGGTATCGAGGATAATATTGCCTATCCAGAATATCCGGTTTATGATTCAAAAACTAAACGTTTCTGTGGTTTTGTAATGAAATATTTTAATAACCACATGATGATCCTAGATCTAAAATATTCTAATAATAATTATTCGTATGGTGATACTAATATAAATGATATTGATATCCTCAAATTAGTTGATAATCTATTTTTTTATTTAAGAATTCTGCATAAAGTTGGTTTTGTTTTAGGCGATGTCAATCCTGAAAATATTTTAATTGATAAAACATCTTTACTTCCTGCATTTGTAGATTTTGATTCTGTCCAAGTTGGAAGTTTTTTCAGTAATACAAAGAGAAACGATTATATTGACCCAAGTGTAAAAACTGATGGGTATGGCCGAAGTAGGCATTTCATTTATACTACTGATAGTGATATTTTCTCTATGTCCATCATTGCTTATGAATTAATATTAGGCACAAAACCACATTTTTTCCAGACATCAAATCCAACTGAAACAAACTTTAAGAAAAAAATTGGTTTGAGCTTACTTGATTATTACATGGAGAATTTTGATAAAATCAACGATTATTCACTAAATATCGAAAAGAATAATTTTTATAAAATTATATACGAACGCCTAAATTATTTAAAAAATCACCATAGCAGCATTTTCAATTTTTTTAAGGGAATATTTACAGAAGGCAAGAGATATTATTACTATTACCAGCAAATAAGAACTATAAATATCCAAAAAAGACATGGGATTATTGATATTAGTGAGACAGAATTAATCTCTCAATCTAAAGCCGACCCTGACGAACTAGAAATTTTCATGAAACAATTTAATATAAGCGTTCCATAATAATGCAAATATTATTCGATTATAGCGTAAACTATTTATCTGATTCTAATCACCAAACTAAATTACCATTTTCTATCTTTGGTATGACACAACAAGGTTTATCTCATAAAGGTCAAAACATTGGAAATCAAGATGCTGCTTGTATATTTGTCGGTCAAAATGCTATTATTGGAGCAATTGCTGATGGTTGTACTAGTGGCAAAAACTTGAATGGAAAATCTTCTAATCAAGTCGGAGCTAATATAATTAGTTATTTAGCAGTTAGTATTGCACGTAAACTTCTAATGAAGAATCATATTTCATTCGATAATTTTATGTCTCCATTTCAACAATATCTTATCGACCATCTTAAAAAATCTCTTAATGCTTTACACCCATGGAAACAAGAAAAGAATGAAGTTATTAGTAATTATTTTTCAGCCACTATCATCACAATAGTTATAACGAAAAAAAAGTATTTAATTTTATATAGTGGCGACGGAAATGTCTTTATTAATGGAGAGAAAAAGGAGTTAAAACATCAGAGTGGAAAGTATTTTACAAATAATCTCTTTGATTTAAAATATACAAAATCTGGGTACATAATAAATCCTGACTATCAAATTCGTTGTTTACAAAAAGGAAATTCTAATCATCTTAATAGCATTTTAATTTCTACAGATGGTTTTATTGACGATGATGTTGTAGCTGCAGAAAATTTCCCAAATTTCTTTTTTAATCCAAATGGCATCATTAATAAAAATGGATTTATTGATCGTAGAAAGGATTTCAGAATAAATTTACTTGAAGAAATAACAACTAGTAAAAATGGTAGAATGTGGCCGGCTGATGACGCTACTTTTATCTCGTTAAATAGAATTAATAAATCAAGTTTGTAATATGGCATATATTAATGCAAATCAGTTGAAAATTGACAGCGCCTATATTGAAGAAAAAGGCGGTATTTTAAACGCACTAACCTATGCTAGTGCTCAATATATATTTAAAGTTCTAGAAAGACATGGTAAAGAAAAAATAAAATGGTTTGAACATAATAAAACACAAAGATTGAAACGGACAATCATTCATAAAAATGCACACTTAGATGAATATTTTGCAGAACTTATTTTCAGATCAATTCTTCCACCACATTTAAAAGATATTGAAATCCTTGAGCATGTATTAATGTCCAAAGAAGATGATTCTTTTGCAAAATTATCTTGGCCAAGTGGAGTTGTTTTTGGTATTCATTCAGATGAAGCCGGTGGTGCAAAAGCGCTTTCTTTTTATGATGAACACAATAGTGATGGTAGTAGAGCGAAACCCTCATGTAGCCAATTAGTTGCCGAAGAGTACTTGGGAAACAATATCCCTAACTCCATTCAAAAAGTTCTTAATGAAGTTAATTATTCAGATTCGCATTCCGGAGCTCATCAATATAATATCAAAAATGTTTTTTTTGCTATGCATGATATTATGTTTGCTATTGGTAGGGACGAAATTCACGACAATTTTATTACAAAATATTTAACTGGAAATTGGAAACGAGCAATAATTGACGCTTGTCTTGTCTCAATGATTTACATTTATGAGAATAATATTTTGCCAGATAAATTTGATGATAGTCTGAAAAATAACATAGAAAGAATAACCAAAAAAAGTCTTGACTATTTCATCGAGAAGACAATTTTATCATCAACTCCAAATTTTTATGACGATGTAAAAAAAGATTTATTATTCAAATTTAGAAATGGCAATCACGTGGCTATCGATAAAGCTATTTGGCGAAATGAGAATGGTCAAATGATTGATCAACAAATTCTGATTGTTCACCTAGTTTGTTACTCATTACAAAAATGTTGGGGTGATAACATTGCAAATTTTGTTATGTTACATATTTGGCAGATACTTTTCCAAGATCAAATGTCTTTTCTAGATATAAAAGATGAAATTATTAATATTACAGAATCAACACATAAGGGTAACACTCGCTTTGGATATATTGAAAAAATTATCATAGATGAAATACATTTTAAACCACAGCAAAGTATTAAGGATACAAGAAAAAGAACACTTAATCTTGATTCTCCCTTATGGTTTTATGATGTATCAGTAAGCAATCCTAGTTATCCTAATGTTGCAAAAGTTTTGAAATCAATAATAAACAATGAATATGCTCAAAAAGGTAATAATGGTTTTGGTATATTTATATTGCATGATAAGACAATAAATTCTAAAATGATCAATAATGGCCCAACTATACCAAAGGATTTATGGATTCACTTATCAGATAAAATTGTAGGTGCTGAACCAGAGTGTTGGTTTCAACTAAAGGATGCTGAAGGAGTATATGCTGATTTTATTTTAAATAGAAATAAATCTCATCAAGAATATTTACCTAGTAATATTGTCAATAAAGACTTCTTACTTGATATTATAAAGGATTTTCGCTAAAACTATAAATTTATTTAATATGAAGATTATTGCATATTAGTAGCTAATTAAAATTAATTTAATATTTATGGCTAATACAGAAGAGAATATTATTGATTTTTCACAAGTACTTTATAAAAAAGTTAAGACAACGATGCAATCACGTTATTATTCAAGTGCTTTTTATGACATCCGTGATAAGTATTCAATTGCTTCACAAGGCTTTCTATCTGCTTATATAATTATTATTAATTTTTTACCTTCCGGGATTATTGCCCCTCATGTAATTACCTTTTTTACTATAGCTCTTTCTATTTTAATGTTAGTTCTAAGCCAAATTGAATCACATGCTGGTTATAAGTTATTAGCTTCAAGGTTGCACAATTGTGGCAAAGAATTGAGAATATTAGAAACTGAATTGTTAAAAATAATTCATAAAAAAGATTGTCAGTCTCTTGACCAAGAAAAACTTGTGGACGATATATTAATAAGCTATAATCATATTTTATCAAAGTATCAAGAGAATCATAATCCAATTTCTTATCAAAAAGTGCTTACAATAATGGATAGAAATAATTATAGTTTTTTTACAAGACACTTTATTAATCTTAGATATTTGTTGATGCCACGTCTGCTGTATATATTACTTATTTTTATTCCACCCATATTGATTACTGTGATATATGTTACGAAGTAAATTATCCGTAGTACATATTATTTTTACCATATGGATTATTAATTCCTAATCCTCTCCACAATCTTCTCTCCAGTCCTGCCAACCAAATAACCACCTAAACCAATCTGCAATAAAGTCCATGCTTCATTACTTAAGCGAAATGCAAGACAGCCAAAAGAATCACAAACAACAAGAATTAAAAAAGTAAGCATCGTAATTGGTCTCCAATTCCTCTGCAGCCAACTTTGTCCTTTCGCTTCCGCCTCAACAACTCTGGTTTGAGATTCCAATAACTTTGATTCATATTCTAAGGCTTTACCTAAAAACTCATTCTCAATTTTCGTTAGCTCATTTTGCAGTTTCCCGCGTTCCTCATCAGAGGTAGAAAGATTATCAATCAAATCAGTAATTGGTCTTACAATACCGCTTAAAAAATCCAACACTCCCATTTTAACCTCCTTCATTTTCTGATCGCTGATAGCTTAACGCTGTAAATCTCCCTAATAATATTTTTCTCCACTTCACTCAGTTTATCATGTAGCTCCTCAAAACGCGATAAATAATTTCTCTCAATTGAATCAGTTTTCTTTTTCGTTTCATCAACATCCTTTTCAATCCTTTTTATCTTCGACCAGAATAGAAAGTTCACCAAGCTTAAAAGCCCACCAATAATCCATATGTAAATATTTTCATCCATTTCTACTTCCCACAGTTTTTCCAACTAATAACTACAAATGACTACGAATGACAATGAATTACTACCTAATGACTACGAATGACAACCTAATAACCATAAATGCCAACCAATACCTATGAATGACTCCCTAATGCCCATGAATTCCTCTCAAACTTCTCATACACCGTCTTCCCATATACTTTCTTCGACAGCAGAACCTCATTTCTTTTATTCTCACCATTCCAAGAAACATGAATCCACTTTCCGAATTCATAAATCAATTGATCGAATGATAAATTTTGTAAAATAATATTGAAGACATCAATTAGTTTAAGAGAGGGGACTATGAAATCAGCGGCTTTTCCATCAAGATGTTGAGAATTAAATCTTCCGCCAACTGCGGTATTTACATCAAACGAACGAAATCCTGAATTAATAAAAATCGGAACATTGATTATTTCTCTTAATGGCTGAAGAACATTCACACAAAGCAATCTCAAATTCTCAATCTGCTTTTCATTCGGTTCATTCTTATAACCATGTCTTTCCACAACCTGTGAAATTGTAAACTCATCTAGATAAAAATTCTCTGTTAGCTTCATATCATTTCCTTTTATTCTTTGCCGATGGCTAAAAGCTAAATGCTGAAGGCAATGATTTCACTGTATTTCACTTTACATCATTAAGGATGGAACCAGTCCCGAACTTGTTTTGTGATAGGTAAGCAACCTTTTGCGTGGGGTCTCAGCTCACCTTCCCGCCCCTGGCGGGTCGGGGCATGGGATAGCCAGTATTACATAACAAACATTATGTTTTGTCTTTGGTCAGTCCCAACTTTACCCGCCTTAGGCGGGATAACTTTGTAGTGCTGTCAATCAACATAATGTTGCATTATGCAAACTCGGCACAAAAAAATACTAATCACCTCATCATACATTTACAAAACTTTCATCTGGTCATAACATTGGTCATCAAACATAGTATAACATACATTCGTGGGCGGCTCGGGCTCTCGACACGCCCACTCATTAATCGTATCATAATATTTGTAATTACGTTTCCATTAATCATTGCTCATGGAGTTTGTCCCGATGTAAATCGGGAGTCGTGGATTCCCCCACACCTTCATTCGCTTATATGGTATTCTGTCGCTCGTTTCGTGTCGCCCCGCCATCGGCGGGGCACACACTCCACTTCGCAACACTTTGTCATACCCGCGTAGGTGGAAATATAATCTTCTGATCTTCTCATTTCCCCAAACTCGCTTGAAATTTCCTCTTATCTGAAAACAAAAGAAAACAAATCATAAACATCGAGCGTTGCACACTTCCCATTCTTGAATTAAATTTTCTCGAAAAGGAATTACTAGTATGTGTTCTAAAAATATTTTGCTCTTGCTCATCTTCTTGCTCTTACTCTCAACACAGTTGCTCAGCCAAAATCCAAACTTCTCCTATCCTTACAACTGCTCAAAGAAATTATTTGTGTCTCGTGTAATCGATGGGGATACTTTCGTTCTTTCTGATTCCCAACGTGTAAGAATGATTGGTGTTGATTGCCCGGAGATTGCCAGACAAAATAAATCGGCGGAAGCATTTTCAAAAGAAGCAGCTGAAAAAACTAAATCACTAATCTTTCACAAAACTGTTAAACTTACTTTCGATGGAAAGGCATTCGATATATTCGGTAGGTTACTCGCTTACGTTTGGTTAACAGATTCTAAAGGAAAAGATTCTGTATTCGTTCAAATAGAGCTTTTGAAAAATGGATTAGCACGAATCAGTTATTATACAAAAGAAAAACGATATTACAGTTTATTCTATAATCTCAGAAACACAGCAAGAAAAAAGAAACTTGGCATATGGTCTAATGAATAATTCTCAATTCAATATTGCCAAGATTTTATCTAACCCGTTTATACGAGAATTCCAATCCTATGGATTGATCAATGAATTGGTTCTTCGGAATTTACAAATCAAATCAGAGTACATAGAATTGCGAAAGACTTACAACCAAATAGAATCCATCTTCATACTCTCAGAAAAGTATAATTTGTGTTACGATTCTGTAAATACAATTCTATTCCGGAAAAGAAGAAATAAGCCGGTCCCTTTCCCACCCTCAAACCAGCCTCTGCCAAGCCTTTAACAAGCCACATCCCAGTCATTGCGGCTATTCAACTTATGTTTCCATCACTTTCCCATTATTACAGTGAACACGGCTATTCAATCCCATAAAATTGCCTCTGTAAAATGTCATCTCGAGTCCGTCAACTGACGGATCGAGAGATCATTACTAATCATTCACAAAGGAGGTTTTATTATGGCAATAGTAAATGGAAATGTAATTGGGAATCTTTCTGGTAAACTAGGAAATCTTTCCGCCCGCACCGTCAATGGTCAGACAATTCTCTCGGCGCGTCCTTCAAGTTTTAACGCGAGCCAAGATCCGGCTTCTATCGAAACCCGCCGTAAATTTTCGGTTACGGCCAAGTTCGCCAGCGCTGTTATTGCTTTACCTACTTTGTCCACTGTTTGGAAGAGAGTTAAAAATGTAGCCTCTTCTGTTTTTAATGAAGTCTTCCAGAGTAATTTCCAATTCTCCACAACGGAAAAACCGACTGCTCAAAATCTAATTACTCCCTATGGTTTTCCTCTCGATATCACTGTGGTGGAAGTAGATACCGACAAGATTACAGCTACACTCCCGGTTCTGAATTCTTCTGCTATCTTTGGTCCTGAAGAAGTAAATCTTTCAGCTAATGCTTTGGTTTGTTATTACAATCCTCTAAATGAAAATGATGAGCCATTTAAGATTATTTCACTATCCAAAGAACTGGTAAACTTCAATTTTGCCCAGACCAGTGAATTGCAACTGGATTACAATATTTTGCAAATAGCCGCGGCCGCTAAGTATCAGCAAAATATTCTTTATCTCGGCGTTGTTACAAAAACGGCGGATGGTAAATGTGTGCAGAACTCTTCAACCTTCAGTAAACTATCAGTATAATTTCTTTAGCGGGGATTGAGAGATCAATCCCTGCATCTCACCAAAATATCCATTGCATTAATCAATTCACTTTTTTAAACAAGAATAGTAAAATGCTAATGTCGCAAGCTCCATAAACATTTTACAACAAAACCGCTGCGGGTAAATTATTCGGTTCATTCTGTCATGCTTTTTGTACCAAAAATCACCGCCATCATTCACCTCATAAATTACCTCTTTCTTTTCCTAATTGTATCGTTCACTCTCTGCCGCGCCGGCATTAGGGCGTTCACTTAATTAAAGCATTATTTTGCCCGCTGGGCTTCAAGCTTAGTGTTATTCGTATCTTGGTAGTAAATCGGGGCAAGGGTATATGAAACTTTCCCGATAATTTGTTCATATTGTGTTGGTTGATCGGGATTCGCCCTTGCCTTGAATGATCATGTTGGCTTACACCATCACCAAATCAATTCATTAATTCGCAAAAGATTCTTTAAGCGGGCAAAATATGTTTTTGAGTCGTTCAATCAGAGATAAATTTCCTGATAGTAGGGGAGAATTAGTAATTGAGGAAAGCCAGAAAAAGAAATCGAAACGGGGAACACAGTTTAATCTATGTCCCATCAAGAGCAAAATTAGAAGTTCTGGTCGTTTTTCTTATTTTCTTATTTCATTATATTCATTATTAGAATTTAGAAGCAGTATGAAACTAATTAATTTGTTCATATTAAATTTTGTTCGGTAGGATAAAGGACACAGTCTCGAAAAGTCCCTACTCAGTCCCTACTTTAAAACCGAAGATCATAAGGAATCCTTTGAGTGTATATAATGAAAAAAGCTCGAAAATGATTAGTAATCGAGCTATTCTAAGTACACCCGTAGGGATTCGAACCCCAAACCTTCTGATCCGTAGTCATAGGGAATCTGGGAATTCTTTCTAAAAATAAAGGATTTTTTGGAACTCCATACAACTCCATACACGGGAAGGAGTTGAAAATGTTCCTAGCAAAAAATGATAAGTCACCCTATTACCAAATAGTATTTTTCGAAAATGGTAAAAGAACTACTCGTTCCACTAAACAAACAAGCGAACAAGAAGCATTAAAATTCTTAAAAACATTTAAGAGAACTTATCAAAACCCTTCGGATGTTGATTCTACAATTTCTCAAATAACAATAGCTAAAAATACAATCACTCTTTCAGAATTCAAAGATGAATATTTGGACTACTGTTTTCCTGCAAAATCAAAAAAGTATCTTGATTCAATTGCGTTTTCCTTCAAACAATTTACTTCCTTCTGTGGAAATCCTCTACTCAGTGAAATTGAAATAAAAACAATTGATAAATTTATTTACTCAACTTTCCATCGGACTCAAAGAGGCGCACATCATTACTACCGCACACTGAAAGCAGCATTTAATAAAGCCGTTGAATGGAATTACATTCCAATCAATCCATTCACAAAGGTTAAATTTCCTAAAATTCCAAAGTCCTTTCCTGTGTTTCTCCTGGAAGAGGAATTACTAATCATTTTAGCAAATACTTCATATCAACATCTTAAAGATATTTTTACGGTTGGCTTCTATACTGGATTACGACTTGGTGAATTAATAAATATGCGTTGGGATTGGATCAACTTTTTTCAGAATCAAATCACTGTTAAGTGCTCAGATCAATTTCTAACTAAGAACAAAAAAGAAAGGATTGTTCCTATGAATGAAAAAGTAAGATCAATTTTATTGAGTCGTTCCAATTCTAATACCCATCAACCACATGAATTAGTTTTTTACAGAATTAGGAATAATATTCTTTATCAAGAATCTATCAGTAAACAATTCAAAAAAATAGTTCGCAAGTCAAATCTTAACGATAAAATCCATTTCCATACTTTGCGTCATTCATTCGCCTCTTTGCTTGCTCAAAAAGGAGTTTCTCTTTATATCATTAAAGAATTACTTGGCCATGAAGATTTAGCAACAACACAAATTTACAGTCACCTTCAACAGCAGAATCTGAGAGATGCGGTTAATCTTTTGTGATTTTTCTAATTTATGAATGAATTAATCAATTAATTCATTACATACACAGCGTTATAGGTTGGTAAAACGAGACATTTTTCCTAGTCCCGCTTTACTTCCTATTTGCCAACACTTATTTTCAACTAACACAAAAAAGAAAATTAATGCACTTTGATTTTACTCAGATATTATTTCTTCTTGCATCTTTCATTGCTGCGGTGGGGCTTATTTTTATCATTTATTCCCGTTCATCAACAGCGATTACATCAAAACTATTCATCCTTACTCTTGTATTAGTAATTGCTTACTTGGTCTCTCATACAGTTCACTTTGTTCTAATGCCATCTTTCGATGTAACCGCTCTTGATATTTCTTGCCATTCACTTCTGCTAATGATTCTTGTTTCACTCACTTTTTTTTCATGGAATTATCCTGTTCAAAAAGAGATAGGTATAACACGCGGACTTTTAATAATTTTCCCTTCTACTGTTCTTTTAATTCTGTTGTGGAATGGTAACCTTATACATGAGTCTCAAGCTAGCATGGAAATGTTTTCCGTTGAATTCTCTTCGCTATATCCATTGTTCCTATTTTGGTATTTATTTTTAATTGTTCTTAACTCAATTTGGATTGTTCAGAAACTTAAAGCTGCACTGGATCCTATTCTTCGTAAACAGTTGTTCTTTTATTTATTCGGATTGATTATAACAAATATTGCCACTTTTGTATTCGGTTTGTTTCTTCCCTGGATTCTTGGTTTCTACTATCTTGTTGAAATAAGTCCGCTTGCTTTTCTAATTGGATTCATATTTTTCACAGCAATTGCAATTGGGAAATACAATATGTTCCCTTACGCTGTTCAAAAGGTTCATAGCTTTAGCTTGAATAAGAAAATAGTGTTTTCCGCAATAGTGGTGGTCCCTATAATTATTTTACTTGTGCAAATCCCTCTTGGCAGACTACTCTTTAATATTAATTCTATTCAAGAAATGATACGCTTCTTTTTCATAAGTCTCTTTGTTGGATTGATTGTGAGCGTCAGCATGTCTTTCATAATATCAAGAATTATAGCCCAGCCAATTACTTTACTAAAAGAAAAGGCTCTTGAAATTGGAAAAGGTAATTATCAAGTAAATGTTGAATACAACTCTAGCGATGAAATTGGGGAGCTTTCTCAAGCATTCAACAGTATGGCTTTTTCATTGGACAAAAATATAACCGAAAGAAAAAAACTTGAAGCGGAAATAATTCGTTCAGAAAAATTCGCTGCACTTGGTAAAATGTCCGCTGTTCTTGCCCATGAAATTAAAACGCCGCTTACTTCAATTAAAATGAATGTAGATATCTTGAACCAAACGTTACCGCTTCAACCGGAAGATAAAGAAGCGTTTCAAATTATTACGAAAGAAATTAATCGACTGACCGATCTTGTTAAGGAGGTTCTACAAGTATCCCGAACTGCGCCGCTCAGATTTTCTAATCTTAATCTTAGAAAATTTGTTGACGAGATATTTCATCAAGTAGAGCCGGATTCAAATCAAAAACGGATTTCGTTTATAAATAATACAGCCGATATTGAATTTGTAGGTGACGAAGATAAACTTAAGCAAGTTTTTCTTAATATGATTCAAAACTCAATAGACGCTATCACGAAAACTGGAACAATTACAATCTTTTCTCACTTATCTGATAATTATCTTATCATTCGCTTAACTGACGATGGCTGTGGGGTTGAAGAACCCGACAATATATTCGATCCATTCTTTACTACTAAAGTATCGGGAACCGGACTAGGCTTATCTATTTCTCAAAAAATTATTGAACAACATAATGGCAAGTTTGCGCTATTTTCATCACGTCCCGGAGAAACAATTTTCGAAATTAAATTACCTTTGAATGACTATGGAAAAAATTCTAGTAATAGATGATGACGAATCAATTCGTCAGACGCTAACAAATTATTTGAAACGACTTGGCTATTCTGTTCTCTCTGCAGAAGATGGAAAAATTGGTTTCGGTATTATTCAAAATCAACAACCGGATTTAATCATCTCCGATATCAAAATGCCCAATCTAACCGGACTCGAACTTCTAAAGAAAGCAAAAGAGGTAGATCCGCTCACAAAAATAATTTTAATAACAGCGCATGATGATGTTCAGACTACGATTGATGCAATGCAAAACGGAGCTTATGATTATCTTGAAAAGCCTCTCGATATTGAGCGACTCAAAGTTACAATTGCGCGCGCCCTTGAATCTAAAACTCTCAGCGAAAGAATTGATTCACTTATTGTAGATCAAGTCGAGGAGTTCCAGCCTGAAAAAAGAATCATTGGTAAGTCTAAACTGATGAGAGAAGTTTATAAAATAATTGGACAAGTTTCTGCAAATCGAGTTACAGTTTTATTACATGGGGAAAGTGGAACCGGTAAAGAACTAGTTGCCAAATCAATACATTACAGCGGAGTTACAAAAGCTGATCCATTTGTTGCGGTTAACTGCACTGCTATAACTGAATCTCTTCTTGAAAGCGAATTATTTGGACATGAGAAAGGCTCATTTACCGGTGCCGATAGAACAAAAAAAGGAAAGTTTGAACTTGCTGGAAACGGCACAATCTTTCTTGATGAAATATCCGAAATGTCGCAGCATCTTCAAGTAAAACTACTCCGCGTTTTGCAAGAAAAAGAATTTGAGCGTGTTGGTGGCGAATCTGTTATTCCAATGAAAGCAAGAATCATTACCGCTACAAACAGAAATATTGATCAGCTTGTAAAAGAAAAGAAATTCCGCGAGGATCTCTTTTACCGTTTGAATGTTGTCAAAATAGAACTACCACCGCTTCGTCAAAGAAAAGATGATATACCACTGCTTATAAATTTCTTATTGCAAAAGATCAATCGTGAACTTCACAAAAATGTTCTTAAAGTCTCTGATGATGTTTTGAGTATGCTACAAGAACACGATTGGACTGGCAATGTGCGTGAACTTGAAAATACTCTTATACAAGCTGTGGTTTTAACCAATGGAGATGTTCTTCTAAAACAACACATATTACTTAAAAATCAATTCTCAGAATCTTCCTCATTTCCAATTAATCTTACTCTTGCGGAACTTGAGAAAAAACATATCTCTTCTGTTTTGGAATTTACAAAATGGAGTAAACCTAAAGCCGCAGAAATACTTGGAATCTCTCTCCCTACACTTTATTCAAAAATCGAGAACTATAAGCTTACTAAGCCGGAATAAACTACGATATTTTTAAGAATCTTTAATTCATTTAAAGATTCTTTAAGGATTGTAAGATCGACACCACGATTCTAGGCAAAAAGCAAGCTTTTAGTGTGGCATACTTGTTGGTTTATTTCTATTCAAAAATGAAAGTTTAACATCGTGGAACGGCTTATTTGGTGTATAGTTTACTCGGCAATGATTGGATTTATTCTTTTTAAACTTTATTCGCTATTTCCCGTTATTAAAAAAACGACCACACTTTTCGGAGAGAATAAATGATTGAAAAAATTATTGATTGGTCCGCGAACAACAGATTTATTGTAATTCTACTTTATCTTATAGTAATCGGCTTTGGCATTTACAGCGTTGTTAATTTGCCGGTTGATGCAATACCCGATCTATCGGAAAATCAAGTTATAATTTTTACAGAATGGATGGGACGCTCACCACAAATTATTGAAGATCAAGTCACTTATCCTATTGTTTCCGGTTTGCAAGGATTGCCTCAAGTAAAAGCTGTTCGTGCATCTTCGATGTTTGGGATGTCTTTTGTTTTTGTTGTATTTGAAGATGGAGTTGATACATACTTTGCCCGCACACGCGTCCTCGAAAGGATGAATACCATTCAAGCTCAATTACCCTCCGGTGTTGTTCCTGCACTTGGTCCGGATGGAAGCGGTGTGGGACATGTTTACTGGTACACAGTTGAAGGAAAGGGATATGATCTCGGTACATTACGTGCAGTTCAAGATTGGTATATCCGTTACAAACTCTCCTCCGTTGACGGCGTTGCAGAAGTAGCAAGTATCGGCGGATTCGTAAAACAATATCAAGTTGATGTTAATCCAACTGATCTTCGAGCTTACAATCTAACCGTCTCCGATGTCGTGAATGCAGTTCAAAGAAGCAATAATGAAGTTGGAGGGAAAATTCTTGAGATAAGTGATGCTGAATATTTTGTTCGCGGTCAAGGCTACATTCAATCGAAAGATGATATTGAAAATACAGTGATAAAAACATCCGCCAATGGAATTCCGATACTAATTAAAAATGTAGCAACTGTAGCATTAGGCGGAGATATTCGCCGTGGTGCGCTGGAGAAAAATGGTGAAGGTGAAGTTGCTGGTGGAATTATTGTAATGAGAACCGGCGAGAATGCTAAAAACGTCATTGAAAGAGTAAAAGCAAAAATAAAAGAAATCTCTCCAGGTCTTCCTCCAGGAGTTGAGATAATTTCTTCTTATGACAGAAGTACTTTGATTTCAGAAGCGATTGGCACTTTAGATAGAGCTTTAATAGAAGCGGCCATTACAGTTTCTATTATGGTAGCCATATTCTTACTTCACTGGAGAAGCATAGTTAGAATACTTATTGAGATTCCTATTGCAGTTCTAATCTCTTTTATTTTTATGTACATGTTTGATATTACATCAAACATTATGAGTCTAGGCGGAATTATTTTAGCGATAGGAGTAATAGTAGACTCTTCCATTGTACTAGTAGAGAATGCTTATCGTAACATCGCAAAAGCTATAGAAGAAAAAGGGCATCTCTCAAATGAAGAATACAAGAAAATATCAATTGATTCAGCAAAGCAAGTAGGTAGAGCTATTTTCTTTTCAGAATTGATAATTCTTGTTTCATTTATTCCGGTATTTCTTTTAACCGGTCAAGAGGGAAAAATGTTTAAACCTCTTGCTTTCACAAAGTCATTCACCATGATAGGCGCTGCCATTGTTGTAATTTCTCTTATTCCGGTTTTAATGACAATGCTGATGCGCGGTAAATTCCGTCCGGAAGAAAAAAATCCATCAACAAGATTTTTTATAAAAATTTATGAACCGGTCATTCATTGGGTGCTAAAGCACCGAAAAACAACAATAGCAATAAATGTAATTGCGCTATTAATAACTGTCCCGATGATTCTTAACACGGGTAGCGAGTTTATGCCACCGCTGGATGAAGGTTCTATTCTTTATATGCCCGTAACATTACCCGGCGCATCAATTACAGAAGTTAACCGAATATTGAAAGAACAAGACAAGATTATTAAATCAGTTCATGAAGTTCATCATGTTCTTGGAAAAACCGGAAGGGCGGAAACTCCGACGGACAATGCACCATTGAGTATGATTGAGACTATAATAATGCTAAAACCAAAGGACGAGTGGCGCCCTGGAATAACAAAGCAAGATATTGTTGCAGAACTTGATTCAAAATTACAAATTCCCGGAGTTCGTAATGGTTGGACTCAACCGATTATAAACAGAATTAATATGCTTTCCACCGGTGTAAGAACTGATATAGGATTTAAAATTTTTGGTCCTAATCTGGATACTCTCGAATCATACGCAATTAAGGCAGAAAATTTATTGAAAAATATCAACGGCGCTGCAGATGTTGTTGCTGAAAGAGTGCAGAACGGTTACTATCTCGATATCAATATCAAGCGCGGTCTCGCCGCACGGTATGGTGTAAACATACGCGATCTTCAAGATATAATTGAAACGGCAATCGGCGGACAGAATTTAGGAATTGTTATAGATGGAAGAATGCGCTTTCCAATCAGAATGCGTTATCAAAAAGATTACCGTGATAATGTTGAAGAACTGAAAAGTCTAATCGTTCCGGTTGCGTTATCAAACCCAATGGCCTCACAAACATCATCAAGTTCTATGAACGGCGGCGGAA
The DNA here is from genome assembly GCA_019638015.1 of Melioribacteraceae bacterium. Lineage (NCBI taxonomy): Bacteria > Pseudomonadati > Ignavibacteriota > Ignavibacteria > Ignavibacteriales > Melioribacteraceae > Melioribacteraceae bacterium. Next base: position 2,012,349 of record JAHBUP010000001.1, read on the forward strand.
TGGGGAAAAGTAGTTCCGGCGGAATGTCTTCTTCTATGGGAAATTCAAACCAAGCTGGTATTATTCCTCAAGTGCCAAATTCACAAAATGATTTTTCCCTTACAAACACAAATCAAAGTGCAGTCACCTATTTACCCCTTTCAGAATTAGCAGATATAAATTTAGTTACCGGTCCTCCAATGATAAGCAGTGAAAACGGAATGCTTCGCTCAATAGTTTTCATGAACACACGCGGACGTGATATGGGCAGTGTTATGGTTGACGCAAAAGATGTAATTGCTGAGGGTTTAAAATTACCCGCCGGATATTCTTATACATGGAGCGGTCAGTATGAAAGCAAGGTTCGCGCCCAGCAAACTATGCAAATAATTATGCCGGTCGTATTCTTGATAATATTTGTTCTGCTTTATTTTACTCTAAAAGATTATTTAGAAGCCGGGGTTGTGATGCTTTCAGTTCCGTTTGCTCTTATTGGTGGAATGTATATGGTTTACATCCTTGGTTACAATTTTTCAGTTGCAGTCTGGGTCGGTTTTATTGCACTCTATGGTGTAGCCGTTGAAACCGGTGTAGTAATGGTAGTTTATTTGCACGAGGCTCTAGACAAAAGATTAAGAGCATTTCACAAAGGTGAAAGGGGCCATATCACAAATACAGATATCTATGAAGCGACTGTTGAAGGTTCCGTTCTCAGACTTAGACCAAAATTGATGACCGTTGGTACCTCAATGGTAGGTTTAATTCCTATAATGTGGGCAACGGGTACCGGTTCCGACGTAATGAAACCGTTAACAGCCCCTTTGATTGGGGGATTGCTTACAAGCGCTATACATGTGCTTGTAGTTACGCCCATTCTATTTGCAATGATGAAAGAACGTGCGCTTAAAAAAGGGAAACTCGAAGTTTCTAAAATGGCGGACTGGATGAAGGAAGGAGAATAAAATGTTGAGTGAAACGAAATCCCGTATTGCGGGAAATAATTTAGAACTTGTTCACAGTAGCGAAGTGTTAATAGAGAATAATAACATGAGAAAACCTTTGTGCAACTCTACGTTTTTCTCTGCGGTCTTTGCGGTTAATCTTTTCTGGATATCCTTTATTTCGGTAAATGCACAATCAGTTGATTCTTTAGTGGCGGAAGCAGTGAAAAATAACCCTCAGTTGAAATCGCTGCAATATAAAATCATTGCATCGGAAAAAAGAACGGAATCAATCAACACATTACCGGCTCCCAACCTTTCGGTTGAGTTCTCTCAAGTGCCTATTAATTCTATTGATTTTCTTAATCAATCCAATTCAAACAACTTCGCTATCTCGCAAATGTTTCCTCTTGGTGGTAAGTTAAACGCAATGGCAGAAGTTGAGCGTAAGAATATGTTGGTAGAGGGAAACAATTATGAATCTTATAAAGTCAATCTTACAGCCGCTGTTAAAATGTCTTACTACACACTTTGGCTGATTGATAGAAAGATTGAAGTTCAGAAGAAAAATATTAATCTCATAAATGATGTGGTCAAATCGGTTGAATCATCATACTACACAAATAAAATAAATCAAGCGGATGTTTTGACGCTTCAAAGCGAAATCGCGTCGAATGAAACTCAGCTCTTAATTCTTGAAAAACAAAAAGAAGCGGAGATTTATAAACTAAATAAACTTCTAGGAAGAAATCTTGATTCTAAAGACGTTTATGCAGTATCAGATTTTTCTTCAGATCAACTTTCATCTTCTCAATCAAAATTGGAAGAAGTGCTTGGATATTCTAATCCTTCCCTAAAAAAAATGGGCAGCATGATTGAAATGAACAAAGCAATGATTGATGCAAACAACCGCGAGCTTATTCCGGATTTAATGGTTCAAGGTATGTTTATGAGAATGCCTCAAGGAATGATCTTAACTTCTAAAAGTGATCTTTCAATGCTTGATCCCAAAACCGAAACAATGTATTCGCTTATGTTTTCAATCAATCTTCCATTTGCCCCCTGGTCAATAAATAAATACAAGGCGAAAGAACAAGAATTAACTGCCGGTATTAGCAGTATTGAATATGCAAAATATGATATGCGACGTGAAATGACTTCCCGGTTGAAAGAGGCACATGTAAAATATAACACAGCTGTTGAATTGACTAAACTTTATAACGAAAAAGTTATTCCACTTTATACCAAAGCCGCCGAATCGCAAGTATCTGCTTACCAAAATAGCAGAACCGGAGTTACAACTGTTATCGATTCTTACCGGATGTTATTGATGCAGCAGATGAACTACTACATGTCAAAAGCCGATACTCAAATGTCTCTTGCAGAGATTGAAATGATGGTCGGAACAACCCTGCCTACCGGAAGGTAGGTCTTAAAAAGTAACGAGGTGATGAAATGAAAAATATCGAAAGAATAATCAGAGGTCCTGCAATGAAAACAACTAAATTATTATTCATCCCATTAATCGTGATATCGTTACTCATTGCTGGCTGCTCTAGAAGCGAAGAAAATGGTAAACATGAACATGAAGTTGTAAAGCAAGATGACTATTGGACATGCTCAATGCACCCACAAGTTAGAATGGATAGCCCGGGTGTCTGCCCAATCTGCAATATGGACCTAATCAAAAAAACCGCTGATGAAAAGCCGGAAACTTCTTCAGAAGCTGAGATGACTAATATGGTTACACTTAGTGGGAATAAACAAATCCTGGCAAATGTTTCTACAATTGTTGTTAAGAAAGAGAATCTTCAAGAACAACTTACTGCATATAGCTACTTGGATTTTGTTGAAAACAATCGCAAAACAATTTCAGCGCGGTTCGATGGAAGAATTGAAAAACTGTTTGTAGATAAAACCGGAGATTATATTAAAAAGGGTCAGCCATTGTTTGATATTTACAGTCCGGATTTGGCGCAAGCGCAAAATGAATATTTAATTGCACTAAATAATTCATCCAACTCGTCTTCACTTTTGAAAGCTTCAAAGAAAAAGTTGGAAATATTTGGGTTAACTTCAGAACAAATTCAAGTTCTTGAAAAGACAAAAGAAATAAACCTTACTCTTACATACTATTCACCAATTAGCGGAACGGTGATTGAGAAGAAAGTTCAAGAAGGTGCTTATGTAAACGAAGGCACTGCGATTTATGATGTAGCAGAACTTTCAACACTTTGGAATATTGCCGAGGTGTATGAAAATAATTTATCCAATATAAAAGTAGGTAGTACTGTTAAATTACATTTGCGCGCTTATCCTGGAGAAGAATTTAAAGGCAGAGTTACATTCATTTATCCTGTCATAAATTCTCAAACTAGAACTGTTAAAGTGAGAAGTGAATTTTCAAATCCTGGTGGAAGGTTAAAACCACAAATGTATGGTGAGACAATCTTTAATAGAGCCGGTGGTCAAGGTTTACTCGTCCCTTCTGATGCTGTTATCATAGCTGGTAAAAGAGCAGTTGTTTGGGCAAAAGCCGGTGACGGCATGTTTGAAGCTCGCAGTGTAATTATCGGTAATCGCTTTGGTGATAAATACCATATACTTTCTGGATTAAATGAAGGAGATGAAATTGCTGCTACTGGTGGATTCTTAATTGATTCTGAAAGTCAGCTTAAAACCGGAATGCCTACCGGCCATCAACATGGCGGTTCTACTCCAGCACAAAAGAAGAAACCTTCTGATGGAATGGAAGGAATGCAAATGTAATACTGTTCTAAAAAAACAATCATAATCTAAAAGGAGAAATACAATGAAAGTAATTAATAGTATAAACACATTAAGCGCATTGTTCTTATTTGTAATATCATGTTTTGTCTTGAGTGGCAGTTCAATCTTTGCTCAAGACATGGAGAATATGCCTATGCACGACAAGAAGAATATGAAACATGATAAAGCTATTAATAAAGCAGATTCAGCTATCGTTCATAAAGGCGTAATTGATTTGAAAGCAATTGATAAAAATAAAGATGGCATAGTTTTCCAAGATCAAATGGATTGGAATGTTATTTCAGACAAACCCGGTAAATGCCCATTATGCAAAATGACTTTGAAGGAAGTTACACTTGAAAATGCAAACGAGAATTTGAATAATGCTGGTTTAAAAGTAAAAGATAAAATTATTCGTTTTAAGAAAAGGTAAATAACAATTCTTGATAAAATTATTTTTGAGCTAGTTATGAAAAAGATTTCGAGCATTAATAAAAACAATAATTTTCTACGCAGTAATAGTTCAATTTGGATTACGCTTTCATTGCTATTCGGTATGATTTTGTTATTTGGAATTGCTGAAGTATTCATCCCGCACAATCACGATCCAATTGTTAATAGGACACATGAAGCAAAATCAACGCCGGCAATCGAAAGTACTGTAAATAGAATATCCTCGAAATTTATCTGTGCTTGCGGAGAATGTAGCGGTGAGGCACTTCATATCTGCAAATGCAAGTATGCAGTAAGGGAAAGAAAAATGATTCGAGATTTGGTCATAAGGGAGACTACAGAAGAGGAAATTGTAAAAGCAATAAATACAAAGTTTGGTGGGTTAAAAAAGACATTATAATAATTGAGAAAGAATGCCGGAGAATATTTCACAACTCACCATTTTTAATAAAAGTGTAATTAATAATCAATAAGTAAAAATAGGAGAAACACAATGAAAGTAGTAAAATCAAATCGAATGCGTTTTCTATTAAGCGCGGCAATGTTAATAATGTTCACGGGAATTATTTCCGCTCAGCACGATCAACATCACGGCGGCGGCAAGACCGGAAACACAATGATGCAGAACCAGCAAAGTCAAATGGGTTCTATGATGCAGAACATGCAAGGCATGATGACACAAATGGGTCAAATGATGGACAAAGGAAATCAAATGATAAACATGATGAATAATCAAATGAAAAATCATGACATGGGACAAATGAACATGAATAATGGAATGATGAACATGATGCAAGGGATGAACCAGATGGGTAAAGATATGCAAGGTCTTCTCGATCAGATGAGCAAAATGATGGGAGATAAAAACATGATGAACGGTGAAGGCATGAAAGATCATATGAATGGCATGATGGACAATATGAAAACAATGATGAAAGAATATAAAGATATGTTGAACAATATGGAAAGCATTCAACAAAAAGGTAGCGGTAAATGAAAAGCATAATTCATAAAATGAATTTTAGGAAACCGGCTCTGGCTGGTTTCCTTCTGCTAACTTTTTTATTCACGGCAAATGCATATTCGCAAACTGGTTGGTATATCAGTTCAAGCGCTCAAGTAAGTGGAGGTCAATTTCTTTCAGATTCTTACACACGAGTATTCTCAATCTATGGAAGCATCCGTTATCAAGGAGATGATTTTGGAATTACAGCTTCCATTCCTATAGTGAATAGTAATGTAAGTCAATCAAATGGTATGATGATTCCTGCTGGGAGTAGCAATACAACTGGATCAACTACTCAGAACAATATGAACTTTGGGATAGGAGATTTATACGGTTACTTCGATTATAATATTTATTCAGATTTTAAAAACGATATCGAAGTTTACCTTAACGCTCAAGTGAAAATACCGACAGCTTCATCAATGCTTAATTTTGGAACCGGTGTTTTAGATTACGGTGGGTCAATTTCCGCACGTAAAAGTTTTGGTAGTTTTATCGGCGTTGTTGATCTTGGCTATCTCGACATTGGAGATCCGGATGGAATTACTTATAAAAATCCTTTCACATATGGAATTGGTTTTGGTAAGTTTTTTAATTACGGTGAATATTCGCTCCTCTTATATTACAGCGGTTATACAAAAATATTGGATGACTATAATGCCCCGCAGCAAATATCACTCGGTGCCAATTATAGATTAAATGAAACGATTATTCTTTCATTCATTGGTTCTGCCGGCTTGGGTAATCTTATGCCGGATTTTACAACAAGCATTGGTGCAAGATTTAAACTTTAACCGGAAATACTAATAGGTCGAGAAAATGTCAATAATTAATTCCCTATAAAGTGAAGCTGACTTATTAACAAAAAGAGCAGCTTATCCGGCTCATTAAACAGAATAGGAAACGGTTATGAAAACATTTATTTGTTTATTGTTACTTGCCACCGTCGCATTTCCTCACGGAGGAAAAGAGCACAAAAAAGAAAAAACAGTTAAGGTGGATACATTAACAATAGTCGGTAAAGATACTATTGCAATTAACGGCATTTCAAAAATAATACATAAACAAAAAAATGAACCGGAATTGATCAAAGAAGAACCGATGAAGTTAAATCCGGCAGAGCAAATATTTGTGCATATGCACAATAAAGTGGTTCACTTTCCAATTGCTCTTGGTCTGTTTGCTTTTTTTCTTTCATTGCTAAACTTTAAATGGAAAAAATTTGATCCCGCAATATTAATTTCAGTTCTTATTGCGCTTCTTTTTTCTATCGCAGCATTTATTACCGGGAAGAATCAATCTGAACCTTTTATTGGAACCGCAAAAGAATGGATTGTCGAATTACACCAAAACATTGGTCTTGCTCTTATCATTAACTTTTTTGTCTGGACTATCTTTCTGTATATTCACAAACTAAAAAAATATGCTTGGCTTATTGGACTATTAGCTTCAATACTAATTCTTACCGCTGCTTTCTTGGGCGGTGTAATTGCTCACTAAAATATTACTTAAAAGAGGCGAAAATGAAAAACGCAAAATTGTATTTACTATTGTTTATACCCATCATCCTAATAACTTTATTTACCCCAAATATTTATGCCCAGCAAAAAAAACACAATCACAACGAAGTTATGAAACAAGACACCGCTTCTATAATTGAACAATATAAAAATGTAAAAGACAAAGAAGTTCGTGAATACATGATAAATCTTCAACTTGAAATGATTGATAAAACCAAACCGTCTTACAAAACTTGGAATACTGTCTGTCCGGTTCTTGGTCGTCCGGTTAATCCAAAATTAAAACCAATAGTTTTTGAAGGAAAAGCTTACGGCTTCTGCTGTAAAGTATGTCCGCCTCGGTTTCAAGAAAACCCGGGAAAATATATTAAAAACTTGGATAAATCCGGAAAGAAGTTTATAGGTAAAGTTGAATAATTAATTTTAGAGAATACTGTGAATAAAGAGAGAGCAATTAAAGATATCAGTATTTCGCCAATAATGGTTCTACTATTGGTTAGCATTTCTATATTTATTTCCCACATTATTGTAATGATGACAACCGGAGATAGCCACTACCCTATGGTTTTTACAGAATTACTAATTGATTCAGTAATCCTAACTGCTTTATTATTTCCTCTGCTTTATTTTCTTGTGTTTAAGCCGTTGCTAAAACAAATTGACATTCGCGAGAGAACACAATTACAACTTTTGGCCAATGAGAGAAAATTCCGCGATCTGGTTGATAGTATGAACGAAGGTTTGATTGTGCAAAATATTGAAGGTAAAATAACTTATGTCAATCAATGCTTTGCAAATATGATCAATTTGCAGAAAGAAGAGTTAATTGATATCGATCTAGCAATTTTATTGGATAAAACTAATTCGGAAAATCTTGTAAGAATTATAGAGAATAAAGAGAACAACTTAAAATCAGAACTTGTTTGGAAAGTTAACAAAGGAAACGATATCTATTCTCTTGTATCGGCTTCAAAAATATATGATGAAGGAAACAGTATTGCTGGAAGTATTTTAGTTGTTACCGATATAACAATTAGAAAAGAAGCGGAATTAAAACTGCTCCTAGCAAATGACAAAATAAAAGAGGCAGATAATATCAAAAGTGAATTCCTTAGCATGGTTTCTCATGAAATAAGAACGCCAATTAACGTTGTATTTGGTTTCACTAATATCATTAAGGAAGAATATGGAGAAACTCTTTCTAAAGAACTTGATGGGTATATTAATTCCGTTAAAAATGGGTTGAACCGCCTAATCCGGACTATTGATTTGATTCTAAACTCAGCGCTTGAAATATCCGATCTAACCAAATATGAATACAACAATATTGATATTAGTAACGATATACTTCCCCGCATTTTCAATGACTTTGAGCCAATTGCGAAAGAAAAAGGAATTTCTCTTTCCTATCATATTTCTTCTAATAAGAATGTTTATGCGGATGAATATTCAATAAAACAAATTCTTACACATCTCTTAGATAATGCTGTAAAGTTCACAGAAGTAGGCGAAATAGTTATTTCTGCTTATGAAAACACAAAAAATGAATTTGAGATCAGTATAAAAGATACCGGGATTGGAATTTCTGAGGAATATACTCACAAAATGTTTAACATATTTTCGCAAGAAGACAGCAGCACAACCAGAAAATATGATGGAAATGGTCTTGGTTTATTTCTGGTAAAAAAATATTGCGAAAGAAACAAAGTCCAAATCTTTGTTAATAGTGTAAAAGGAGTGGGCTCAACCTTTACTCTTGTTTTTGAAAATGAAACAGCTAGCTAAATGGAGTGTGAAAATGAAAAATATATTTATCAAATTATTAATATTAATAGCGCTTATAATTGTTTCTTCTTTTTACTTGAGTGGTTGCATGATGGCCGGTATGGGAATGATGCATGGCGATGGCAATGGCGAGATGGAAAATAATAGTATGGACAGAATAATTATTAAAGAATATAATACAGCAGAATATAAAATTACGGCCGAGTTTCCAGCGATGATTACTGCCAATTCGAACGTTTGTAGAATAAAAATCCTTGATAAGACGGGTAATACTTTGCTATCAGATGCAAAAATTTCTCTTGAATTACTGAACGAAAAAACAAATGGAGATACTGATCATAACATGAAATTTTCGCATGTCAAATTTCAACACACAAAATTCGAGAATGATTATTTTGTCTTCTCGCCAAAAATTAACTCTGCTGACAGTTACCATTTAATATTTTCAATAGAACAAATAGGAACAGATATTTTTGACTCGCCAATCGAAATTGAATACACTACTGAAAATCATTCGGATATTCACGACCATCACATTTATTTCGGATTCGGCAGTGTTTTTACATCTCCCTATTTTTATGTTAGTGCTGTTACAATGGCTGTAATGATGTTTTTTATTTTAAGGTAGGGATTAAATATCCATTCACATTTCAAATAATTTCAAAACAATCAAAGTAGGTTGTGTGATTAATAAAGAGGAAATTTCTAGTGCCATCGCTGCACATGGTAAATGGAAACAACGTTTAATTGATGCAATTGAGACTGGCAAAAGCGAATTTACAGTCGCGCTTTTAAGAGTTGATAATTTATGCGACTTTGGTAAATGGCTTTACTCTTTATCTGCTGAAGAAAAATTATCTCCGTATTGGAATGAGGTGCAAAAACTTCATGCTAAATTTCACACCGAGGCAGCTAAAATTCTTGACCTTGCTATTAATGGAAAAGTTAATGAGGCCAAAGAAGCAATGTCTTTAGGTAAAGATTATATGAAGTGTTCGGGAGAATTAACCAGAGCAATGATGAAGTGGAGAGATTCATTAACAATCAATTAGTATAGTGTATATATTCGGAGAAGTCTTATGTCAAAAATTAAGTTCGATAAACGTTCTTTAATATACTTCTGCATTATTCTTATTATCATTTTTATTACTCATTGCATCTTGATTGATGGGGGAACGGGCTCCCATCACGGCGCAAGTATTATAAATATAGTTTTCAATTCGTTTCTTATGACAATAATCGTATTTCCCTTCCTTCTAGTTTTTCTTTGGTCCGATATAAAGAAAAGAACAAGAATTGAAGAAGAGTTAAGAAAATCAATTGCGGAGAAAGATAAATTTTTCGCTATTATAGCTCATGATCTAAGAAGCCCGTTTCAAGGTTTTATTGGCCTGGCAGAGTTATTGGCTGCCAACGCAAATGAATTTACAAAAGCTGAATTAACAACCGTTAGCAAGGAAATGCACCAAAAGGCGAGTAATTTATTTGTATTACTAGAAAATCTTTTGGAATGGGCTCATGTTCAAAGAGGCACAATTAATTTTTCACCACAAGATTGTTCGTTATCAGAAATTATTAATCATTCCATTGAAATTGTAGCTCAAAACGCGGATCATAAAAATATAGAGATTATTAATTCTGCTCAAGATTCAAGTTTAGTATATGCTGATGAAAAAATGATAGATTCAGTTTTGAGAAATCTTCTTTCCAACGCGGTGAAATTTACGCCAAAAGGCGGAAAGGTAGTTGTAAGTTCCAGACTTTTAAATAACACTACCGTTGAAATTTCTGTTGCCGATAGCGGAATTGGAATGTCAGATTCACTTCGTAACAAGTTATTTATTGTTGGCGAAAAAGTTGGACGTGAAGGAACTGATGGTGAAAAAAGCTCTGGACTTGGTCTTTTACTATGTAAAGAATTTATAGAAAAAAATGGTGGTAATATCCGGGTGGAAAGCCAAAAACATAAAGGTTCTACTTTTAGGTTTACATTGCCTTTGTCAGTTAATAAAAAATAAAAATTCTATTATGAATAAGTATTATAAATGAATTCCGCAAGTATTAAAAATATCCTTCTTGAAGCAGACTCTTCCGAAATCAAAAGAATATTCAAGGATGCCAAAGCTGTTAAACAAACTATACTGGGTCACGATGTTTATCTACGTGGTTTAATTGAGTTAAGTAATATTTGCACTAAGGATTGCTTTTACTGCGGCATTAGAAAATCCAACCACTCCGTTAATAGATATATAATGACAAAAGATGAAATTATTGCTTCGGCTATGTTTGCCTATGAAAAAGGCTTTGGCTCAATCGTTCTTCAATCCGGCGAAAGAGAAGATGAAAACTTTATCGCTTTTATTGAAAACATCGTTGAAGAAATAAATTATTTGACATCTCAGCAGCTAAGAATTACTCTCTCTCTTGGGGAACAAACTACTGAAACTTACAAGCGCTGGTTTAATTCCGGCGCACATCGTTATTTACTTCGCATCGAAACTTCAAATGAATCTCTATACAATAAAATTCATCCAGCTGATCACAGTTATGGTGATCGCGTTAATTGTCTTTCGGTCTTAAAAGAAATCGGTTTTCAACTTGGCACCGGTGTAATGATTGGACTTCCTCATCAAACGATTACAGATTTAGTAAATGACATACTTTTTTTCAAAGAAATGGATATTGATATGATTGGCATGGGTCCCTTTATTGAACACTCTCAGACTCCTTTATTTGGACAGCCGGTTTATATCGCTAATTCACATTCCCAATTGCTTGAATTATCACTCAAAATGATTGCTGCAACTAGAATATTTCTTCCCAAAATAAACATTGCTGCAACAACAGCATTGCAAGCTTTGGATCCTTTCGGACGTGAAAAAGGAATTAACGCTGGAGCTAATGTTATAATGCCCAATGTTACTTTAACACAATACAGAAAGGATTATTTGCTGTATGAAGATAAACCATGCGTTAATGATTTGGCTGATGACTGCTTCGATTGTGTTATTAAACGTATTGAAATGACCGGTCAAAAAGTTGCACTGTTTTCAAATGGCGATTCACTTAATTTTTTGGCTAAGAACAATCAACTTCTTTAAGGGCTACTATGTTCAAAAAATATATATCGATTATTTTCTTTTTATTTTTTCAATTCATTTACGCTCAAAATAAACTACCTATTCCGGATACATTAAGCGGAAACAACTTCAATCTCACAATACAAAACGGTTCTGTTAATTTTTATCCTGGATTTCAAACGAAAACTATGGGAGTTAATGGCAGTTTACTTGGGCCTACTTTGCTTCTCAAAAAAGGCACACAAGTTCAAATGAATGTGAAGAACAATTTAACAGATACAACTACAATTCATTGGCATGGGATGCACGTTTCTCCTCAAAATGATGGCGGTCCTCATACAGTAATTTTACCTGGAACTACATGGAGTCCGCAATTTACTGTTTTGGACAACGCCGCTACTTATTGGTATCACCCTCACTTGCATAAAAAAACTGCTGAACATGTAACAAAAGGTGTAGCCGGATTTATCATTGTTCGAGATGAACAAGAAGCCGCGCTAAAACTTCCCCGCAAATATGGTGTTGATGATTTCCCAATTGTTGTTCAATCAAGAGCTTTCGATTTGGCTAAACAATTTATTGTTCGTTCGGAACTCGATTCTGTTCTTCTTGTTAACGGCACAAAAAACCCTTACTTGCAAGTCCCGGCTCAAATTGTTCGTCTTCGTTTACTTAACGGCTCTACAGAAAGGACTTATTATTTTGGTTTTACTGGAAATAAATCTTTCTACCAAATTGGTGGCGACGGTGGTTTGTTAAACGCACCGGTTCTATTAACACGACTTCGTTTGGCTCCTGGTGAACGTGCGGAAATTTTAGTTGATTTTAAATCTATGCAAGGACAATCAACATATCTTATGAGTTATGCTTCTGAATTACCAACCGGAATTATCGGCTCCAGTTCTGTTGGTATGGGTGGAGGTTTGCCCGATTATTCAAACAATAAATTAAACGGCACTAATTTTAAAATTCTTAAAATTGATGTAATTGCTGCATCACAAAATCCAATTACTACAATTCTCTCAACTTTAATTTCTAACTCTCCAATCTCTATTTCATCTGCTAATGTTACGCGCATATTAACATTTACATCAATCGGTGGTATGATGAGTGCTGCGGGTCCTTTTGTAATTAATGGAACTCCTTTCTCAATGGATAAAATCAACTACACCATTCCATTGAATAATACTGAAATATGGGAACTCAGAAATCAAACATTAATCGCGCACCCTTTTCATATTCACGATGTTCAATTTTATTTGCTTGATAGAAATGGCAATCAAGTGCCGCTTAACGAACGCGGAAGAAAAGATGTTGTTTTAGTTGAGCCGATGGAAACCGTAAGATTCATTACAAAATTTGAAGACTTTACTAACTCAACCGTTCCCTTTATGTATCATTGTCATTTGCTTACTCACGAAGATGATGGAATGATGGGACAATTTCTAGTTACAAGTCCTACAGATGTTAGAGAAGGGAATTCATCTTTGCTGCCGATTAGTTTTTCGCTTGATCAGAATTATCCTAATCCATTCAATCCCGAAACCGTCATTGGATTTCACTTACCAATTGCTGGTCATGTAACTCTGAAAGTTTTCGATTTTTTAGGTAAAGAAATTGCAACACTTGTCAATGAATTCAAACAACCCGGCAATTATAATTCTAAATTCTCAATTCATAATTATCAATTATCTACTGGTGTTTATTTCTATCAATTAAAAGCCGGTCAGTTTGTATCAACAAAGAAATTATTGTTCGTTAAATAACATTCTTTCATTTATTTAAATGAATGCAAAAACGATTAGTTGTTATTTATAAAATTTCTTAAAATTATTTTAAGATTCTTTAATCCCATTAACTATCTGTGTTCATTTTCACTCTAATTTCAAAAGAATAATATGGCATTGGTTTTGTCTTTATATAATTAACAATTTAATAAGGACACAATCATGAAAAAGTCAATCGTTATAACAATAGTAGTAATTGTATTATCTACTTTATCCTTAATAAACGCCCAGCCAACTGGAAACACTTATGCCGAAAAGAATCCCTTCCTTGTAGAAAAACGTCACGGCGCAGTTGTTATTGTAAACTACAATTTAAGCATGAATCCAAGTGATGAGGTTTACGACAGAAATCCTTTTCTTGTTGAAAAACGTCATGGTGCAATCACGGTTGTAAATCGTCAGTCAAATATTAACCCGGTTGCAAACAATCTGATAGCTGATAGAAATCCATTCTTATTTGAAAAACGTCACGGTGCTGTAGTCTTCCAAAATGCAAATAAAATATCAGAAAATAGTAAACCGGCAATTGAGCATAATCTTTTTCTAAGACAAAAACGCCATCAATAATTTCCGATTACTCAAATTTTAGGAGATGGAAGTATTTCCGTCTCCTTTTATATCCATCTTTTAACATTGGAACAATAATTCTCGTATGTGCCACCTAATGATTTATTCAAATTTTCTTCCTCAAGTCTAACCTGGATTTGAATTAGAATGAAGTAAACAACTCCAACGGTAAAAGATAAAATGTTTGGCAGAACTAAAAAGAATCCCAAGTAAGAGAAAAAGGTGCCGAGGAAAAATGGATTTCTCGAATACTTGAATATACCTGCTGTTATTAATTTTACCTGGTCATCAACATCAATTCCTATTCTCCAAGAGGAGCGCATATAAAAATGTGCTGTTAAACAAATTACAAATCCCAAAAGCATTATCGAGATTCCAATTAAGTTTAAGTATATTTTTTCTAAATATTCGATTGGGACCAACCATTGATATATTTCTTGTGAAAGTATAAAGATAATTACAATAAGAGGAATTATTATTCCTGTAATCTTAATACCATTTTCAGTAAAACTTAGGATTCCTTTACTTTTACCTAACACATAAGGATTCTTTCCTGTTCTCTTATAGACTAAATATGAGTTCAAAACAAAAAGAACTCCGTAGTAAAGCAAGAAATACATAATCATAAAATATTTTAAGATAGTTTCATTCATTATGGCGTAACTCTTTTTTGTTTATACTAATTGGAATTGGACCATATTTGAGATTTATCAACATTATAATTGTTTGCATATTCAGCTTTTAAGAATCCATATCGCTCCGCAATAGTTAGCACAATATTATTAACGGTTTCTTCTTGTTCAGTGCATTTACGAATTAGATTTCTTTCCTCAATAGCACGGTTACATTTACAAACTTCTAACGATTCCATTTTGCATTCTGAGCAAGAGCACATGAACATTGATGCAATTTTGACTACTTTTTCTTCAATTGCCGGCTTACTGCTTTTTGTTTCTATATGGCTGTGTTTGCTGGTTTTAGCTGGGAAAAGAAATACTAAAGTTGAGATAAATATAAAACATATTAAAATGTAACTAATCAACTGCAAAAATGCTTTTACTTGTATTCCATAAATTGAAGAATCTAAAAATCGTTTACGGGAAGTATTTGTATTGTGTTTTCTCAAGTGCTTATTATTTTTCAATTTATAACCACAACAAATATTATTCTCTAATCGTTATTATCAATAAAATCTTACTTCATCACTCTCATCGCATTCAATATTGCAATAATCGCAACACCCATATCGCCAAAGACCGCTTCCCACATTGTAGCAATTCCAAAGACGCCTAGAAGAATGAAGAATAATTTAACTCCCATTGCAAAGCCAATATTTTGCCAGACTATCTTTCTTGTTTTCTTTGCTATATCAATTGCGGATACAACTTGTAAAGGAGAATCTGCCATAAGCACAACATCCGCAGTTTCAACGGCAGCATCTGAACCAAGTGCGCCCATTGCAATTCCAACATCGGCGCGTGCTAAAACCGGCGCATCGTTTATGCCATCCCCAACGAACGCAATTTTATTTCCTTTAATTGATGACTGAATAATCTGCTCAATATGATTTACTTTATCTTCCGGCAGCAGTTCATAATAATACTTATCTATTCCAAGTTTCTTGGCAAAAGATTCTGCCGCCGCTTTATTATCTCCCGTAAGCATAACCGAATTAATATTTTTCTTTTTAAGCAAGCTTATTGTTTCTTCCGCGCCCTCTTTTAATGTATCGGAAATAATAATGTATCCGGCGTAAACTGAATTTGTAGCGATATGAATAACTGTTCCCTCGACATCACATTTATCGTGTTGTATATTTTCCAAATGAAGAAGTTTATCATTTCCAACAACGACTATTTGCCCGTTAATATTTGCTTTTATTCCTTTACCGCTTATCTCGTGAACGTCCTTAATCAATTCTTGATTAATCGCTCCTCCGTATGCTTCAATTACAGATTTCGCTATCGGATGATTTGAATGCGATTCGGCGTAAGCGGCAAGCCGTAACAACTCATCTTTATTAAATCCGTTTTCTACAACAATTTCGGATACATTGAACTCGCCTTTGGTTAATGTTCCTGTTTTATCAAAAACCACAGTCTTAACTTTTGTCAGAGCATCCAAATAGTTTGAACCTTTAACAAGAATTCCTCTTCGTGAAGCCCCGCCAATTCCGCCAAAGTATCCGAGCGGAATACTGATTACCAAAGCACAAGGACAAGATATTACAAGAACCACCAATGCTCTGTAAATCCAATCAGTAAAGGTCTGATTGGTAAAAAGCAAAGGTGGAATAACTGCAAGAAGCAAAGCGCCAAACACAACAACCGGAGTATAATATTTCGCAAATGTTGTAATAAATTTTTCCGTCTCTGCCTTTTTTGAAGCGGCATTTTCAACAAGTTCCAAAATTCGTGAAATGGATGATTCACTAAATAATTTAGTAACTCTAATAGTTAACAAACCGGATTGGTTTATCATTCCAGCCAAGACAATATCTTTTTCTTTAACTTTTCTTGGAACACTTTCCCCGGTTAATGCGGACGTATCTACAAAAGAATTACCATCTATTATTTCTCCATCCAAAGGAATTTTTTCTCCGGCTTTTACAATAATATTTTCACCTACTTTTACGCTCTCCGGAGAGACTCTTTTTATTTCACCATCGCTTTTTAGATTAGCGTAATCCGGTTTTATTTCTAACAATGCTTTAATTGATTTTCTTGATCGGTTAACGGAAATATCCTGGAATAACTCTCCGACCACATAAAACAACATTACGGTTACAGCTTCCGGCATCGCATCAATTGCAATTGCGCCAAGTGTTGCAATCGTCATAAGGAAATGTTCATTAAAAATTTTCCCTTTAGTAATGCTTCGTAACGCACCTCTTAATACACCCCAACCACTAATTAAATATGCTGGAATGAAAACCAAATATTCAGCAATTCGATATGGTGAATTATGAATTTCTTTCTCTAAGAGTAGTCCGACCGCCAGCAGAAGAACCGTCAGAAATATTTTTATTAATTCTACTTTGTTTTCATCAACTATATTTTTTGATTCGGTTAGTTTTTCATCTTGCATCTCTTCAACAATAACTTCTGGTTCAATCTCTTTTATTTTCTTTTTCACAGATTCTATGTTGTCTGTATCTATGAATAGAGAAGAGCTTGCAAAATTTACAGAGCAAGATTTCACTCCCTCCATCTCCGAAAGCCCCTCTTCTATTTTTGCAGCGCACGAAGCGCAATCAATATTCTTTAACTGATATTTTTTCATAGTTCAATTCATTTTATAATCATTTTAGAACAGTTACACTCGCCGCAGTAAAGTTGCCGCCGTGCATATGTCCCATAAGTTCAACAACTTCGGCGTCAACAATATCGTCTGTTACTGGTTCATGTAAAGTTATTTTTATAGACAAATTATTTTTATCCTTAGCGTAAAATGAGATAATTCTCCCATTTGCATCTCGCTCAAATCCGCCTTCTTTAACAACCATTACATTTATCTGCTGGTTAATTTCACTGCCGCCGCCAAATTTACTAAAAGAGCCCAATTCTTTGCTCGGCGCAAAATAGATGAAATAAATAACTACTATAACAACCGCTGATATTAACGGTAATACCAGCTTGGAAAGTTTCCTCATGTTCTCACCTTACAATTATTCTCAATGTTTTGTCATTTGATTTTTAGTAACGAGCATTCATTATTTCACTTCGTATCCTGGTCGAATGAAATAAGTAGCTCTTCCTCTAATGCTTTACCGGCAATTTCACTTATTCTTATTGTCAATTCATACTTACTCTTGCTTGTAAATTTATATTTACACTCATATTCATTTGTTATTTTGTTAAAAATTACTTCCAATCCGTTCAAGTAAGGAAACTTTTCTCGCGTGTATCTATGCCGGCGTGGGCCATACCTTATTATATCCAGATAAGATTTTGTCCCTTCCAACGGCTTTATGTCATTTTTATCAAAAAGTGAGAATGATAGAAGATATTCATTCTCCTCTGATAGAAGCGTTACCCGACCTTGCAGTTTGTAGTTATCAAAATAAAAATCCTGCACGGCGCTGTTTTTGCCTGACTCAATAATAATTAATGGATTACATCCTGTTATAAAAATAGAGATGAATATTATTGCTAAGAATATTCTCGGTATTCTAATATTCAATAGTTTCATTTTTATTCTCCTGCAAATGCTTTTAATTATCTATCAGCAAAAAGATTTTGAGCTAAACATCACTTCACTTCCTGATCGAATGAAATTTGGATTTCCTTTTCTAATTCTTTTCCATTTATCTCGGTCAGTTTAATGGTAAGTTCATATTTACCTTTGCCGCTAAATTTATATTTATAATCGTAATCATTTGAGAGTTTGTCTGTTATTGGCTCAATACCACTTTTTATCATCTGCTTGCCATGACGGTGCCTATCGCGCTGCATTGAAAGACTTGGATATTTTTTTATATTCATCGTAGACTTTACATTATTAATTGGCGATCCATCGTATTTATCTTTTAGTGCTATCGAATAAATATATTCAGATTCTTCCCCTAGTGATATTACATGAATTTTCATTTTGTATTTATCAATATTGAATTCTTGCGCTGAGTTAATTTTACCCGGTTCAATCATTCCCATGTTGCCAATATGATATGAAGAAACACAGCCGGAAACAAAAATCACCATGAAGATAGTAACCGCCAATACTTTTATTGCTCTATAAATTATTAGTTTCATTTTGTCCTCATCATATTTGAGATTAATTCTTAAATCTAAACTGCTTCTTTTCCTCTTTCATTCGTTCTTATCTTTACTACATCTTCAACATTCACAACAAATATTTTCCCGTCACCGGTATTCCCGGTATGGGAGTATTTCTGTATCACATTAACAACTTCATCAGCCATTTCATCAACAACCACAACTTCTAATTGTATTCTTGGAATAAATTCCACCAATTCATAAGTAACTTTATCTTTTGCATTCTTGGCTCTGCTTTTCCCAAATCCTTTTATCTCTGATATGGTTACTCCCGGAAGCCCTTCAATTTTTTGAAGCTCGTCAATTACATCGAGCAGTCTGAACGGTCTTATTATTGCTTTTATCTCTTTCATCTTATTTTCCCTTTCAATTTTGTATCCGGCTTATTGCGGCTAAACAATAAGCCGGTATAATATTAATTACATTTCTTTTTCAACATTTCTCTTCTCAAACCAACTGTAAACAGATGGAATGATTAACAATGTTAACAGAGTTGAAGTGATCAAGCCGCCTACAACTACAACAGCTAATGGCTTTTGCACTTCCGAACCAGTTCCGGTAGTAATGATTGTTGGCACCAAACTAAATATTGTTATAAATGCAGTCATTAAAACCGGGCGCAATCTATCCATACTTCCTCTTTCAATTGCCTCATTCAGTTCCAAGCCATCCTCTCGTAATTGAGATATATGAGAAACCAAAACAACTCCATTTAGAACTGCTACACCAAATAACACAATAAACCCTACCGAAGCTGGAACCGATAAGTATAAGCCGGAGATATAAAGGGCAATGATGCCGCCAATTAAAGCAAACGGTAAGTTTGATATTACGAGCAAAGCTAATCTTACAGATTTGAAAGTGACAAATAGTAAAAGTAGAATTAATCCAATTGCTAATGGTCCTATAATCATAAGTTTGTTCATTGCTCTCTGCTGACTCTCAAACTGACCGCCCCACGTTAAATAATAACCTGCCGGAAGCTGAACATTCTCTTTTATTTTCTGTTTTGCTTCAGCTACAAAGCTTCCTATATCTCTTCCACTTATATTCATCTCAATTCCGATTCTTCTAATTCCATCCTGCCTGCTTATCTGGACGGGTCCTTCAATCATTTTTATTTCTGCTAATTGAGCAAGTGGAATATTCGTTCCCGTCTTTGTAGGAACCAAAATATTCTCAATCGTCTCTATCGAGTTCCTTTTTTCTTCCGGCAGTCTTACAGTTATATCAAAGTTTCTGTTTTCTTCGTAAAACTTAGATGCCGCTTTACCGGCAATTGCAATTTCGATAACATTTTGAACATCGCTTATGTTTAATCCATACCGCGCTATCTTGGAGCGGTCAACATTAATAGTTAAATAAGGTTGTCCGGAAACTTTCTCAGCAATTAAATCTGTCCCGCCTTCAATTTTAGATAGAACTTTAGTTATCTCATCAGCTTTTCGTTTCATCAGTTCAATATCTTCACCAAATAATTTTAGAATTAATTGTGCTCTTGTTCCGGCAACTATTTCATCTATACGGCACTGAATGGGCTGACTAAATCCAAATGCTATTCCCGGTATCGTTTCAAGAGATTCTCTCATTTCATTTGTAAGTTCTTCTCTTGTTATATCCCGCGTCCACTCGCTTTTTGGTTTCAATACACCTACGTAACCGGTTTTATCAACGCCTCGCGTATCTAATGCCACGCCGGTTTGTCCGGTTCTGGATACTACAACATCAAGCTCATCAAATTCCTTTAACTTCTCTCCGACAATTTTATTTATTTCCATTGACTTGGATAATGAAACTCCCGGCAGCAATGCAACATCCATATCAAATGCACCTTCATCCATAATGGGAATAAATTCTGTTCCAATATTTTTTAATAATACAAGCG
The DNA here is from genome assembly GCA_019638015.1 of Melioribacteraceae bacterium. NCBI lineage: Bacteria > Pseudomonadati > Ignavibacteriota > Ignavibacteria > Ignavibacteriales > Melioribacteraceae > Melioribacteraceae bacterium. Next base: position 2,032,896 of record JAHBUP010000001.1, read on the forward strand.
AACCGAGCAATCCTATTAATGCTGTGGCAAGTAATAATTTCTTCCTTTTCATACTAAAACGTAAAAGAGGGAGATATTTTGTAGAAAAGAATCTCATTATTGCACTCTCTTTTTCTACTTGAGGCTTTAAGAAGATGGCACAAAGCTGTGGTATTATGAAGATGGACATTAACAGTGTTGCTATTATTGCCAATCCAACTGTTATTGCTAAAGGCGCAAACATTTTACCTTCTATACCTTCTAATGCAAGAATCGGTATAAATGTAATTGCAATTATTATTTCACCATATATACTCGGTTTTCTAACGTCGAGTATTGCTTTTAAAATCAAGGATAGTTTATTAAACTTTCCTTTCTCCTCATTCAGCATTCTCTGCACATTTTCCACCTGGATAATTGATGCATCGAATTTCATACCCGTTGAAATTACCAATCCGCCAATAGACATAAGATTTGCGCTTATTCCCAACAACTTCATAAACACAAAAGTTAGTAGAAGAGAAATAGGTAATGCTATCAATATTACGGCTGAACCTCTGAAGCTTTTTAGAAGTAGAAAAGTAACTACTAATACAAGAATTGAACCTTCCAGCAGTGCGCGTATTATAGTCCAAATGCTTGCATCAACAATTTCCGTTCGGTCGTAGTAAGGAACTATTTTAATCCCATCGGGCAAAATATTGTTTTCATTAATTTCATCAACTTTAGCTTTTACTCTTTCTACAACCTCGCGGCTGTTCTCGCCACGAAGCATCATTGCAATTCCACCGACTGATTCATCAACACCATTCTTCATCGAAGCGCCCATTCGAACAGCTTCCCCAATTTTAACTTGCGCAACATCACGTATAAAAGTAGGCGTTCCGCCAACAGATTTTAATACAATATTATCAATATCACTTAGCTCTTTTATTAAACCTACTCCACGCACTATGAACTGATCTGAATTTCTTTCAAGTATATTTCCACCCACATTCTTATTGTTATTCTCAATGGCTGCAAATACTTCATCAGCTGTTATGGCATACTTTAATAATTTTTCCGGATTAATCAATACTTGAAATTGCTTAAAGTATCCGCCGAATGAATTTATTTCGTTTACTCCGGCAACACTTTTCAGTTGCGGCGTAATTACCCATTCTTGCAAAGTTCTTAAATCTGTTAGATAAGCCATCTTTCCAAGTGAATCAGAAGGCATTTTTCCTTCAAGTGTGTATTGGTAAATTTCTCCCATTGCAGTTGCTATTGGTCCCATTGCAACTTCAACACCTTTAGGTACGTTTTCTCGGGCTTCTCCAAGCCGTTCAAAGACAAGCTGCCTGGCAAAGTATATATCAACATTATCCTTAAAGACTATTGTAACAATTGAAAGCCCGAATTTTGTTACCGAACGCATTTGTTCAACATCCGGCAATCCCCGCATTGCCATTTCTATCGGATAGGTTACGTTTCTTTCTATTTCTATCGCAGAGAGTCCATCCGCGTGGCTTATAATTTCTACTTGTATGTTTGTTACATCCGGGAAAGCATCAATTGGAATTTTCGTGTAAGCATAAATTCCAAGCCCAACAATTAGAAACGAAAGAAATATTATCATTCCTTTCTGCTTCAGAGTCATAGATATAATTTTTTCTAACATTAGTGTTCATCTCCTTCCAATTCTTCTTTCTTTAGTTCACTCTTTAGATAAAACACTCCTTTCGATGCAACTTTTTCACCCTCTTTCAATCCTTCTTTAATTTCAATCCGGTTATCAACAGATAATCCGGTAATCACTATTCTCTTTTCAAATTCTTGCCCGCTGCTTGGTGGGGTTGTCTTGCTTTTTTGGACAAACACATATTCTTGCCCGGCTTCTTTAACAACTGCTTCTTCCGGAATCATAATTGCTTTTGCATTCCCGCTCACAGGAATTTTTAGTTCGCCAAACATTTGCGGTTTTAATTTGCTATTAGAATTTTCAAACTCTCCCCGTATTGTAATTGTTCTTGTTTGCTCGTCAACCGTCTGCCCTATATATATTATTCTTCCGTTAAACTTCTCATTCATATAAGTTGATGAGGTGAAAAATGCATTTGTTTTCTGGTTTATCTTCGTTATATCTTTTTCGTATATCTGTCCGTCAACCCAAACAGTAGATGTGTTAATTACTTTGAAAGCATTTGTTGTGGCATCAACTAATTGTCCTATAACAACATTTCTTTCTACTACTATACCGTTGATGGATGATTTAATTGGCAATGTGCCGGAAATATGTTCTTCGCTAATCTTTGCGTCGGTTACATCTTCATCACTAAGACCAACCGAATGAATTTTTTTATCCTCTGCTTTGTATTCAGCAAGCGCCTTTTCAAATTCAGCCTGGCTTTCTAGTAATGATTTTTGCGATCCTATTTTCTCATCAAATAATTTCTTCTGTCTTTCATAATTTGCTTTTGCATAATCAAGTGCCGCTTTTGCAATTAAGAAACCGGCTTTTATTTCACCAACGTCAAGACCTTCAACCGTCATCAATACTTGTCCGGCTTTAACAAAATCTCCTACTTTCACAAACACCTGGTGAACTCTTCCTTGAACAAGCGAACCTATCTGTGCTTCATTATCTTGATTAGTTATTACCTTTGCCGGAATTGTTAAATAACCAGTGAATGGTTGTAATGATACTGTCTCGGTTTCCAATTTTATTTGCTTTATTGATTCAGCCGATAGTTTTACAACTTCACTGTGTTCATTATGGCTTTCTTCCTTTTTAGGTTCTTCTTTACCGCTGCATCCCAATAGGGCAATCGCTAATACATTAACGGCTATTAATAATTTGATACTTGATTTCATTTATTTCTCCAATTCTGATTTGTCAATAATATTTTGCCCGACTATTTCTTCAATTCTAAAAACTGATTGATAATGATTGAATAAAACATTTATGTAATTGTTCCGTGAGCTAATCAAAGTTTGTTTCGCCTGCAGATATTCAAGATATGTAAGTTCTCCGGCATCGTAGCTTTTTATAGCTGTTCTGTAAATCTCTTCGGCTTGTGGAAGAATATCATTCACATATAGTTTTACCTGCTTTAGATTATTTTCGTGATCTGTAAAAGCGCTTTTTATTCTTAAAGCGATCTCATTCTTTGTTAATTGCAGTTCCGATTCAGATATAGACTGATTTGCAACCGCTTCTTGAATTTTTCCTCTTTGATCGAACATAAACCAAAGCGGAACCGATATTCCAAATGAAGCTCCGTAAAATCCGTTATTGCCGTCGCGCGTTTGTTTGAAATAAGCCAGATTAAGATTAGGCAGGATGGAAGACCATGCAAGACCTTTTTCGATAGATGCTATTCCATAATTCAATTCGGCAATCTTTATCTGCGGATTTGTTTCTTCCAACGATTTGTAGATTTGCTCTATACTGATTTTGTGATCAACAAAAACAAGCGTATCGATTAAATTGAAATTCGCTTCATAACTTTGTTTTCCATATCCAAGTGAGTAATTCAGTTCGGCAAACGCTGTTGTTAGCTCATTCTTTGCAACTTCCAGATTGTTCTGCGCCTCTGTGTATTGGACCTTTGCGGTCAATCTTTCAAGATTCGTTCCTTCACCAACATTTTGTCTTATCTCAGCTTTCTTAAAAAAATCTTCCGAGATAACAAGATTTTCTTCAGCAGACTTTACCTGGTATTGTTTAGCCAGAACTTTGTAGTAACTTGTCTTTACTTGATTTATAATGCTTCTCTCAGTCATGTTTAGTTTATATACTGCAATCTCTTCTTCCTTGTTAAATTTGCTCCCTTTCAAAAAGTAATTAGAAGGGAACTCAAAAGATTGACTAACAGCCAGAGTTTTTTCGCTGTAATTACTTAAACTGCTGTTCACCGGTGCATATTCATAACTAACACCAACTTCCGGCAGAGGTAATGATATCCCGCTCCAGAATCTACCCTTAGATGCTGAAATATTTTCTGTTGCACTCTTTATTTCCGGATTATTCTTTAATCCAATTTCAACAGCTTCATTTAAACTAAGTTTTCTAATTTCAGTTTGTCCGTAAATGCAAAGCGGTAAAATTGCAATTGCGAACAAAACAAAAAGTTTGTTTCCCGCAAAACGGGGTTTCGTTTTACTCAACATAATTCTCCAAATAAATTAATTATTAATGACACTTATCCCGTAAAGGGAATACTTGTCCGCCTTTGGCGGAACGAAATGAAAAGAGAGTAGTTAAATCAGAAATGTGCTATTAAATAGATATAAATCAGCAGATTGTTTTGCTTTTAAATGATGATCCGTTCTTTCAAAAGAAGTTTGTGTTTCTTGCGCTTCAATTTCTTCAAAACAATGAATGCAAATATATTTGTTAAGTTCAAGTTTAGGTAGGTTTTCCCTTAAAATCTTTGAATGAGCATTCGTATTTTTAACAATTTGACAGTAATCATGAGCACCATGATTATCTCCGTCAAAATCAAGAAGTCCTAATTCGGAGTGTAAAAAAGAGAAAACAAAAACTCCCAGAAACAGTAGGGCAATTGTTCTTTTTACGCTATTTCTAAAAATATTTTTCATCTGTCACAAATTTATTGCTTTCTACCTCTTAAAACAACCAAATTAAGATAATAGTTTCAAACTATCTCTTTTATTACTTTTTTGATTGATGACTCTCATCAAGGTTTTGCTACGTGCAAACTATCATTAGTCAAATATTCAATTATCATCCTTTTTTCATCCTCATTTAGTCTTGCCTTCTTACTCATTTCTTCAACTTCACTTTTCCATTTTTCACTGGTAAATTCTGTTTTTGAGTGTATTCTGTGGCATCCGCCGCATTTATTATAATAAAGCTCTTCTCCTTTACTCCTGTAAATAATAGTGGCGGCGCATCCGGCAATAAATAGAAAAACTAAACTAAAGATAATCTTCATAAACCTATGCCTAATATTGTTCTAACTTCATACTTCTCATGTCCTATCAAATCCAAATTGTTTTTTGTTATTGGTCCGCCGCTAATCTGTGCTAAAATATTCACAACAAAATAAAGTTTATCTGAATGGTAGCTTATTGTTGGGCCGATAAAACTTGCCTGGTTTTCTTCCTTCTCATAAATCTCTTTATAGTTTCTGTCATTTCTAAATTCAAGTCCAACAGATAAATTCTTGTTTAACTCATAAGCAAGTCCAAGCGTAAGTTCAAATGCAGATTCTGTTTCTTTTTCCGGGAAGTTCTTTTCAATTTCTGAAACTAAATTCATTACGGAAATAAATTTGTCAAATTGTTTTGTCAGTAATATTTTGGGTTCATACTCTATCTTATCGCCGCCATAGCTTAATTCAAAATAAAGTGCCGGATCAATAATGTATTCGTTTGGATTTGTCAAACGATACCGAAATTCGAACGAAGTGGTCGATAAACTAAATGATTTGGATGGTATTGAATTCTCATTGCTCTTCACTTCATTAAAATTGAAATACATTGCCGTCGTAAAACGATCTGTAACCCCGTATTCAATTTCAAAGCGCGGCTGCCATCTGTAATAATATCCAATTCCTTTATCCATTCTTCCGGTTTGCCAGATTTCTAATTCAAGTGCATTTGCCGGAAGCGTATATGATGTATAGGATCTTGCAAACTTTTTTATCATCCGCGTTGATGTTCATGAAGCTGAAAATCAATAATAGAATTGAGAACAAAAAAGTATAGTTGATTTGATTCATTATTCACTTCGTTTATAAAATGAATTTATATTCTTTCAAGTCGCTTTTTAATACATAAAGATTTTTATATAAAACCACATGCATAGCTTCTTGAAAATTCTTGTGTAAAATTATTCTTGAGCATCAATGATATCAATCGCTATAAATAGGTATTTGGAACAGCTACATCCCTTTAAATGAGGACTCTATTGAGCACGTGTTGTGATGATTACAAATCAGTGTAACAATAAATCATGAATTATTTATCACAAGCAGACTCACGACCTTTCTTCGATGATGCTCTATTTCCCTGTTCCTTAAAAATTCTTGCCGTTCAATATCCAAGTTCAACACAAACAACTTATGCCGCAACATAACTGTTGGCTTTTTCAAAACCCGTTGTTGAAACGGCATTTTTCTTAATAGTGCATCCTTTACGGTTTGGATTGGAACCAAGCCGATAAGAGAATAGCACGCAATCTTTAATCACACATTCCCGAACCTGTTTCTTTTCATACCCGGAACATTCCAAACAATGTTTCTTAATCGCTTTCAGAGGAGTAAGTTTCATTTTCTGTCTCCAATAATTTTATTAAAATCTGTCCCTTTCGAAAATTTCAAACTGTCCAAATGGACACTTTCAAACAGTAAAACGTCCAAAAATCATTTTCCATCACAGTTTTTATCCAATACGTCCATCAATCTGTCCAATAAAACTCAGAAAACATGCTTAATTCACAACTTTGGACACTTGGACGTTTTGAAATAGGAATTCTTGCCCGATATAGAAATCAAAGTGTCCAAACGTCCAACATATTTTTTCCACTTTTTACAAGTTGTTTTTGCACCTTAAAAGAATTACGAGTAGAAATTGAGTGGAGTGAAGTGTCAAATGAAAAATTCTGTTTGAGTCCCGATGAAATCGGGATGAGTTTATTTTTCATAACGTAACGGAACGAAATTTCCGTAATTCTTTTTAAGTGCATGTTCTTTTGTTTCTTTTCTTGCGCCAAGAAAAGAAAGATGAATTTGTTATTTTCAAAAAAGCTCCATTTCATTTTCAGTCTCCACTGAAACTGTTTTCTTGCCATCTAGGAACTTTATCATCCGATCAACTCCGGATTTTCTTTCATTCACGCCCATACCTTTTATCCTGGCCGCTTCTTTCATCCACCGGGTAAATTTGGTAAGCTTCAGTTCGGAGAATTCATCATAATTTTTCTTAAAGTCTTCCAGCAAATCTTTTTTATTATGCTCAACATTTAACCCCAATGATTCAAAGTATTCGGCAAACTCTTCGCAAGTCGAATCAATCAGTTTTTTCTTTTCCAAGTTTATATGTGAACACTGGATCAATCCTTTACACAAATAAAGTTGGAGGCAGCCGATCATGTAATTAAGAAAGCAATTCCATTCCTCATTACTCCATTCATCATAAAATCTGTGTCCGAACTCATCAATCGGTCTATGTATTTTATTGTAGTGATCAGAAAACTCAATAACAAATTGACGGTCCATCGTTGAATCGTCGGATCCTTCAATTGTGTAGTTTGTTGAAATAATAATTTTAGGTGACTGATGAAACGGGATAATTATTTCATTTTGATTTTTCTTTTCGACAGTTATGTCATCAGTTATAATGGAAAACAGTTTATCAAAATTGAATTTCTTTGTTACATCATTAAATTCTATGATTGCAGTATCTAGCGTAACAGATTGAAAACTGAAGCTCTTTGAGAAATTAAAATTCCTACCATCCAAACGAATAGTTTTCCTAAGCTTTCCAATGGCCTGTGCCACCAAACCCTTTCCGCTTCTTCCATAAGCGCCGTCACTTAATTTCTCATCAAGAAAAATCACAGCTTTAGCATTCGTTGAATCTTTATAATTATGCAGTAAATATCCGATCGCACTTCTTAATGATGAAATTCTTTGCTCATTATTTTTGCAAATGTTCTTAATAAAGAATTCAAACTCAGATTCTCTCCTGTCAAGATTCAATCTTTTGTTTATTACCTGTTTATCCCAGATGAAACCGTCCAGTTCTTCATATCTTTTTACATTAATCTTATTTGCCGCAATCTCAACAAAACAATTCGAGAAAAAGAGAAATCCTTTCTCTTTTGTGTCACGCAAGAATTCCAATTCTCTTGTTTCCAAGAATTCAAGAAATGTCTGGACAAAATGTTGCGGTGCGCCTTTGATAACAGCATCAATAACTTTTATACGTGGTGTCTCTTTGAAATGCTCAACATCCAATCGCTTCAGATAATCGATTACAAAATCCTTGATATTGAAAATTTCCACCTCACGGACAATATTCTTGCTAACCTTCAGCAGAATATAACCGCGTTCTAATTGCAGTTTGCAAAATCCATTCTCTTCAAGAAATCTCTTAAAATTCTGTTTTGAAATATGAGTCTTATCATTCTCAATATACCAGAACTTTACAAACGGTTTTTGCCAGCCATATTTTTCTGCTATATGATAAAGAGTTCCGAGTGTTATTCTTCCATCAGATTTCTTCATCAGTTCGTCAAACTTTTTATTTATCGCAAACTCAGAATCATGATAATGTTGATTTCCTAAACTCATCTTCAGAAAATATTTTCTTCCTTCCTCACCAATTGTTACTAAACCAAATCCGATTCTATACCAATCATCATAACAATTGGTTGGCAGATTGTTTTCTAAATACTCAATTGCGCTTTCCAACTTCTCTCTATCAAATCCAGCCAGCTCAAAAGTTCGCTTACCAACATCAAGAACATCTTTTTCTTTTTGTAAATCACAAAACTCTTCTAAGCATTCAAGCAAAACATCCGCGTCAATTTCTGTTGGTGGTTCTTTTGGTTCATCATATAAAAACAAATATCTATTTCCGCTTTCATGTTTTGAATACGGGAGAACTGTTTGAGATTGACTCCATCTCAATTCAATATGATCACATAATCCCTTTTTACCCGGCTCGTCCTCGTTGAGACGGGCATCTTTCAAATACAACCGGTAAACACTTTTGGGACCGTTCAATCTTTTATGCAATTGCTCACTTTCACTAACCTTAATCCAAATATGATAACCAACACAGCTTCCGCTTTTAACTGTCCACTTATATTTTTCACCAAGTCCCAACCTTTTACATATCATTTGAACAATATTATAGCCAGCTCCTCCTTCAAAAGGGTCTATGACCCTATCGAAATCGATATTCCGTAAATCATTTACTCCACAAATTCCGCCTATACCGGTTACACCTGCATTCCAACCAAATTCAATTACATCCTGTTCAGTCTGTTCAATCAATTGCCAATTCTCCCAAGGAATAGTTGGCCGTTTCCCCTGGATAGGTAGAACATTAAATCCGAAAACGTTCTTATAAATCTTTGCCATTTCCAGAAATTGTATCATCTCTTTTCTCCGGAATTAATACTAAATATTTGTAATCGTGGATTCTCTTCAAGACTTGTTTTTTGCTTTTGGCTTATATCTAACATCTCACTGCTTGCACTTGCACTGAGCCGCAGCTCTGAGCAAGTCGAAGAGGAAGCCGAAGTGTCTAGCCTTTTAATCGCCTCTCTCAATGAATCCATATTCAAATGCGAATAAATTTCCGTTGTCGAAATCGAAGAATGCCCGAGCAGTTCTTTTATTGTATAAAGTGGAACACCTTTCTGAACAAGATTAGAAGCAAATGAATGTCTCAGAGAATGAAAATGAATTGATTGATCTACACCAGCAGCTTTACACGCTATCTTAAATCTTTTAGAAATGTAATCCCCAGTAAATTTTTCTCCGTTACTCTTACAGAAAACAAAATTTCTATTATGGTTGAGAGACTTAATCGTAATGATCTTTTTCTTTTCATTCTGAACTTGTCCGCCGCCCTTCTGGCGTATTCTTGATTCTAAATCTTGCACTGAGCGAAGTCGAAGTGTCTCAATTGCTTTTTCTGCTTCCTCACTAATCGGTATGAACCTTTGATTTCTTCCTTTTGTTGTAAAACAATCATCACCAACCGTAATTACTTTATTCTGTAGATCAACATTCTTCAATCTCAAATTCACAATTTCGTCCAAACGCATTCCAGTATAAAACGCAAACACAATTATATTTCTTAAAGTTTTGTTATATACTTTATTGCATATTGCTTGTAGCTCATCACCATTAATGAATACCGGGTTCACTTGCTGTTTTTTCGGCAGCTTTACTTTTTGGAAATAGTTTTCTTTTACATAACCCCAATCTTTTGCCTTATTGAAGGCAGCTTTAATTGTTCGATAATAAACTCGAAATCCTTTCTTAACTTTTCGTTGAAGATAAAGCACAAACTGTTCCATATCTTTCAATGCTATTGATTGAATAGATTTTCCATGTCCAAAGAATTCAGTTAAATGTTTGAAAGAACTGCAAACAGAAACGTAATATGCATTCGATCTATTTTGTTTTATCATATTGCTGTATTCATTTGTAAAAACACGAAGCGTAACATTGTTCTTTTGTTCATTCCCCGGAATAATCGAAAGCAGCATTCGTAACTTCTCCAAATCACTTGATGAAATTCCTTTAAGCATTTCTTTCATTTCCAACCTCTTGTAATTATTCCCGGCCTCAAATACTTGGCGTTAAGAATATGAACGAGCACAACGAAAAGAGAAAATTTCTGTTTGATCCCGCTTTCAATATTTTCAAATAATAAGCGGGAGAGTTTAATTTTCTCCGTTGTGCGAATGAAATATTTAGCCAAGGATTTGCAGACTTGATCTTTTGGTTCTTTTCTATCAAGAGAAAAGAACAATAGCATATATTTTTTAATATCTTATTCATTTCTCAATCTGCGTTTTATTGTTTTTTTTCTGCTTTTCAGTGGAAACTCAATCAGTATTTCTGTTTCATTATTTTTTTCATTCCTTTTTTCATCAAAACCCATCTCAATCTGATTCAGATCCTTTTCAATATTCTTTTCTTCTTTTAATTCATCACTCATAACTTTACACTCATCACTGCTTCTAAAAATCCACTCGTCAATTTCATTCTTTGAAAAGAAAATCATCTTGCCGGTTGGTTTGTAATGTGGAATTACTTTTCGATAGGTTAATTTGTAAAGATAACTTGGTGCATAACCTAAATAAGAACATGCTTCTTTGAAAGTCAGTGGTTTATCATTTTTTTTCTTTATTAATTCTTCTAGTGTGGAAAGTTTCTGTAGGATTGTCTCACTCAGTGAAGCCTGCGGTGAGCGAAGTCGAACCGTCGAAGTGTCTTTCTGTTTTTTCATCTCACACCTCATGTTGTTTAATTACATGAGAAATATGAAATAGAAAAACAAGAAAAAGTATTTATCACAGTATATCGAAGTATATCGCAAATCGATAAAGTATGATATACTTTTTCACCACTACCCCCAAAAGTATATCGAAGGCTATCAAGTCATGATATAGTCTGATATACTTTTTAAATATTCGACCAAAGTGTCATTAAGCCAAAAATTGCTTTGCGAAACAAAAAACATGAATACTATTTCAACTGAATCGAGAATCTTTCTAATCCATTTAACTGTTTCGGTGTAGCTAATTGTATTATTCTTTTTTTGTGCTAAATATTTGAACGGCTTGCCGTTTTTATTACAAAAATGTTTTTCAAACACCTTGTATTTATTCTCTTCATCAATTGCTTTTCTCTGTGCCAGTTCATCAACAAATATAGAAAAGCTGCTGTCGCTCTTAAGCCAAATAATTTTTCTAAAATGTATTCTCACATTACAAAAGGGAATATGTTTCTCATCAGTAAAATGAGCTAGTATTTCTTCTTTTATAAACTTCGGAACACACACGTTATTCTGAAGGCGATCAAACAAAGCTAAAAGTTTAGCGTCACCCAATTTCCAAACTATCCTGATTGTGGAATCGTTAGTCTTAACTGTTTCTTTCTCATTATTAAAACATTCATTCCAAGTCGCTCTCATTTCTAATTTTGTTTTGTAAAAAACCAAATGGTTCTCTGCACGTTCTATAAATTCATAATACTCTTTACAAAGATTCTTCTTACAAATCTTTACAATCTTCTTTGTTATTGTTTGTTTTATTTTCTTATCAAAATTGACAAGTTCAACTAGGGAAGTCTCTTGATTTACTGTTTTTGCGGAAAGCTTTATTTCGGTCGGCTCTATATTCTTTGCTTCACACTTAACATCTTGTATCGCATTCCTGCATCTTACAATTTCTTTTGAAATGAACTCGATTTTATCAATATCAAGTTCGATTTCCTCTAATCGTTTTTCAAGTTCCACAAAAGAAAACCTTTCTATAGACATATTTCCCCCTGTAAATTGAGAGATAATTAATTATTGCACACATTTTATTCGTCGGCAGTCCTTAAGATATGAATCCCGACTATGTCCATGGGATTTAAGCCGTAGAAAGGTTCGCTATTGACTTCCCTAAATAACTGGTAACTCGTTTCTAAATCACTCGATATATAATAATTTCTTTCAAAATATTCACTACAATATTTCTTCAATGAAAATTCACACCCGAATTCAACAAGTATAATTATATCGAAGTTGTATTTTTATAGTTGCTCGTTTTTACTTTATAGATTATTATGACTACTTTGAAGAAGTGATATAAGATAGTATAATGATTAATTCTTTTGAATATTTCCCAACTAGAAAGAACCCATTTCCATTTATGCAATAACGGAATTTAGAATAAATGCCAGAAGACCAGAACAAAGAATCTTAACAAAATAAAATTGATCCAATCTTAGTCTATCTCGATGAAACCGGTGATCATTCTCTCGAAAAAATTGATAAAGATTTCCCAATTTTTGTTTTAACGACTTTTATAGTTCGACAATCAGTTTATGTCAATGAAATTATTCCTAAAGTATATCAGCTAAAAATTAATAACTTTGGACACGAGGGCGTTATCTTACATTCCAGAGATATTCGTAAAGCTCAAACCCCTTTTGAATTCCTGTTGAATGTAAATAAAAGAGAGCCGTTTCTTAATTCAATTTCTGAATTAATTGGTAATCTCAATTTCAAATTGATTGTTTCGGTTATCAAAAAAGAAAAACTAGTCAAGCAATATGCAAAACCATTCAATCCCTACGAACTTGCTCTTAAATTTAATTTAGAAAGAATAATTGCTCTTCTTAATCAAATCAAGCAAACAAAAGTCCGCTTAGTTGCTGAATCTCGCGGCAAGAACGAAGATGATGCGTTGCGATTAAGTCTTTATGAAATGATACGAGAAGGAACTGAAAGAATTAGTAAAGAGGAATTTAGAAAGATTGAATTTATTCTGACTTTTTTACCCAAGTCTAACAATATCGTTGGAACGCAGATTGCTGATCTTTGCGGTTATCCCATTGGTCGTCACATTCTTAATCCGGAAAAAGAAAATAAACCATTCGAAGTTATCAAATCGAAAATATTAGGTAAGATTAATGGATTGGAATGTTTCAAGGTATTCCCATAAAAAGCAAAAGGCACCGAAATTCATCAGTGCCTCTAACCGACCGGGCATTCCCAGTCCCTTATAAAACCGAACTAAATTTATATCTTGCTTTACAGATTGTCAAGCAAAATCATAATCAATAATTATTTAGAAAATAATCAAATTCTTAAATTACTTTCTAATCTTCTCAACAATTTTCTCACCGGTTCTTCCAACTACATATCCACCCAAACCAATTTGTAATAAAGTCCATGCTTCATTACTCAGCCGAAATGCAAGCCAACCAAAAGAATCACACACAACTAGGATAAGAAAAGTAAGCATTGTAATTGGTCTCCAATTTCTCTGCAGCCAGCTTTGTCCTTTCGCTTCCGCCTCAACAATTCTTCCCTGAGAATCTAGTAATTTACTCTCATACTCAAGAGCTTTAGCGAGGAACTCATTCTCAATTTTTGTCATCTCGTTTTGAAGTTTTCCTCTCTCTTCATCAGAAGTAGAAAGATTATCAATCAAATCGGTAATCGGTTTTACTATACCGCTTAAAAAATCTAATACTCCCATTTTAATCTCCTTCTTTATCTAAATGCTGATGACTGACAGCCGAAAGCTTAATATTGTAAATCTCTCGAATAATATTCTTCTCAACTTCACTCAACTTATTATGCAGAACTTCAAACCGGGACAAATAATTTTTCTCAATCGAAGACGATTTCTTTTTCGTCTCATCAACATCTTTTTCAATTCTCTTAATCCTGGACCAGAAAAGAAAATTCACCAAGCTTAAAAGTCCTCCAATTATCCATATGTAAATCTTTTCATTCATGTTTTGTCTCTGTTCATCCTCAAATACTTGGCGTTAAATGTTTTCGTCTTTCGCACATTAAAAGAATTGCGTGCAAAATCTGAACGTAGTGGAGGATTAGAAGAAAAATCTGTCCGACGATCCCGATAACAACTATTCTAAATCTATTATCGGGAGAGAAGTTATTTTTCTTCCCGAAACGGAGTGAAGATTTAGCAATTCTTTTTAAGTGCATGTTCTTTTGATTCTTTTCTTGCGCCAAGAAAAGAATGGATGAATAGAACATTGATTTATTTTCATGAAACATATTTCAATTCTCCAGTAACTTTTTCATAGATAGTTTTTCTATTTAACTTCTTTGACAATAAAACTTCATTTCTATTCTTTTCACCATTCCAAGAAACATGAATCCATTTTCCGAATTCATAAATCAATTGATCAAATGATAATTCTTGTATGATTGTGTTGAACACATCAATTAAATTCATTGAATGGACAACGAAGTCGGCAGCTTTTCCTTCGAGATGTTGAGAATTAAATCTCCCGCCAACGGCAGCATTTACATCAAATGAACGAAAACCAGAATTAATAAAAATTGGCACATTGATAATTTCTCTCAGAGGTTGTAAAACATTCACACAAAGCAATCTCAAGTTCTCAATCTGTTTTTCATTCGGTTCATTCTTATAACCATGCCTTTCCGCTTCTTGCGAAATTGTAAATTCATTAAAATAAAAACTTGCACTGAGCTTAGTCGAAGTGTTATCAGACAATTTCATTTCTTCATTCCTTCAATTCTCAATTCCAAACTCTCAATTCGCAATTCTAACTTCACTGTAATTCACTTTACATCAGATAGAAGATTTCATGGATCAACAAACCTTTTGTGGGAGGTCTCAGCTCAACTTGCCCGGCCCTGACGGGTCGGGGCATGGGACAGCCAGTATTACATAAGTAACATTATGTTTTTGTATTTGGGTAGTCCCAACAAAGGCGTTTTCTCAATTACAATCGAATCAACATAATGTTGTCTTATATAAACTCGGCACTAAAAAATACTAATCGCCTCATCATCGCTCATTCCGGTCGTGGATTCCCACACACCTTCATTCGCTTACATGATATATGCTGCTCGTTCCGTGTCGTGGCTTTGCCACACACACTTCACTTCGCAACAATTTTTGAAATCAATCTGTGCTTATCTGTTGAACCTGCCCGTCCGGTAGGCGGGTCCGTGTAATCTGCGTTTAATTTCATTTCATGTAATTTTATTGTTCTATCGATAACAAAAGAAAACAAATCATAAACATCGAGCGTTGCACACTTCATAATCTTGAATTAAATTTTCTCAAAAAGGAAATACTGATATGTGTTTTAAAAATATCTTGCTCATGCTCATATTCTTGATCTTACTCCCAACGCAATTGCTCGGTCAAAATCCGAACTTCTCTTATCCTTACAACTTCTCAAAGAAAGTATTTGTGTCTCGTGTAATTGATGGTGATACTTTCGTTCTTTCTGATTCCCAACGTGTAAGAATGATTGGTATTGATTGCCCTGAAATTGCTAAACAGAATAAACCTTCAGAAGCATTTGCAAAAGAAGCATCAGAAAAAACTAAATCATTAGTCGTGCACAAAACTGTTAAACTTACGTTCGATGGAAGAGCATTAGATATTTTCGGAAGGTTACTAGCTTACATTTGGTTGTCAGATTCTAAAGGAAAGGATTCTGTATTCGTGCAAGCAGAACTTTTGAAAAATGGATTCGCTCGAATAAGATATTACACAAAAGAAAAACGTTATTACAGTTTATTCTATAATCTCAGAAACACAGCAAGAAAAAAGAAACTTGGCATTTGGAGTAATGAATAATTCTCAATTCAATATTGCCAAGATTTTATCGAATCCTTTTATTAGAGAATTTCAATCCTATGGATTGATCAATGAGTTGGTCCTTCGGAATTTACAAATCAAATCAGATTACCTTGAACTGAGAAAGACTCACAATCAGATTGAATCAATCTTTCTTCTCTCAGAGAAATATAATTTGTGTTACGATTCTGTGAATACAATTCTATTCCGGAAAAGAAGAAATAAGCCGGTTTCTTTTCCCTCATCAAACCAGCCCCTAACAAGCCTGTAACAAGCCATATCCAAGCCATAGGACACCCATAAACTCATTTTCTTTTACTTTCCCATTATTACAGTGAACACCACAACCTAAGTCCATAAAATTGCCTCTGTAATTCATCATAATTTTAGGAGGCTTACCATGGCAATCGTAAATGGAAATGTCATCGGAAACTTATCCGGAAAGCTTGGCAACCTTTCCGCGAGAACAGTTGATGGCCGCACTGTATTAGCAGCTCGTCCATCCAGTTTCAATGCTAGTCAAGAACCTGCGGTTCTTACTGTTCGTCAGAAATTCTCAGTCACTGCAAAATTTGCGAGTGCTATTCTTACGCTCACTTCTCTCGTTTCAATCTGGAAGAAAGTAAGAAATGTCGCTAGCTCAGTTTTCAATGAAGTGTTTCAAAGCAACTTCGCTTATTCTTCAATTGAAAAACCAACCGAGCAAAACATTATCGCTCCAGAAGGATTTCCTTTGCAGATTGCAGTTGCTGCAGTTGCAGCGGATAAGATTACTGCAACCATCCCGATCCTAAATACTGCATCGGTATTTGAAGCGGATGAGGTTAATCTTTCTGCAAACGCCATTGTCTGTTACTATGATCCTGCGAATGCAGAAGATGAGCCGTTCAAGATCATTTCTCTTTCAAAAGAAGTTGCTGCACATAACTTCGCTCAGACATACGATTTAGAAATCGATCTGAACGCAACTCAAAAAAATACTGCTGCAAAGTATCAGCACAGTATTCTGTATGTGTGTGTCGTAACAAAAACCGCTGAGGGTAAAGTTGTTCAGAATTCCTCAACTTTCACCAAACTCAGTTAATCATTTCGAGAAAGGGTTACCATTCCTGGTAACCCTTCTCTTTTTACATACCGATAGCTCACAAATTTGCGTTCACTTCGATTCACTTAAAATTGTTCGCTAAAAAAAGACCGCTCTGATCCGGCTTGCCCGGCATCTTCCGACGGGCTCATTCATTCGCCTCACAAAGCGGAGATCTACTTTCATTTCGGTCAATACTTTTTCATCAAAGACATTCAAAAATATTTCCCTCATAAAGCATGAACGCAAATTATTCGTTTGTCTCTTGCTCACACTTTTTGTTTCAAAAAGATGCGCCAATTTCCAAACTCATAAATTGCTTAAAGAGAAAAGAATTTTTCATCGGGAACGTTTATCTTGCTCACACTTTGTAAAAAGAAAATCCTTTCTTTCTTCAAAATGATTCGCTCGTAGATCAAATGCAAAAAGTTGTCGCTCATTCCATTCTCTCATTCGCTCCAACCTTTTCAAACTTCTCTTCTGAATTGTTTGCTTCACTTCGTTCAGCTATTACAAGCATTATTTTGCCCGCCGGCAAACAAGCTTAGTGTTATTCGAATCTTGGAAGTCAATCGGGGCAAGGGTATATGAAACTCATACCGCTTGTTTATGTTGATAATTCTCAGTTGCGGTATTTCGCCCTTGCCTTGAATTATCATCTTTTCTTACACCAACATGGTAACAAGCCATTATTTCGCAAAAGATCGCCTAAGCGGGCAAAATATGTTTTTTAACGGCGTAAAAGGTCGGGTTATGGCATCTGTAATAGTTCACTACTCTAAACGGCACAAAGGTTTTCTTATTCGGTTAATTCAATCAAAAGATAAATTCTGTGTAAATGTATTTACCGGCAAAGGTGCACTTCATTCTTACAGCTTCACTTCACTTGCAACCGCTTACACTTTCTTAAATGCTTTTATCAAATCACTTAAAAAATCTTAAAGGAGTTTTGCCATGTTATCACTAGAACAAAAACAACAATTCAGACAAGAGAAAAAAGAAAAAATAATTCGTATTCGTAAAACTCTTTCTGAAATGACAGAAGAACAACGTCAAGCTGTAGCAGATAAATTTGGCATCGTTACAGTTGAAGGGCACTTATTAACACCTCACAATCAATGCTTTTTGGTTGCTCAATCAGAAATAAACTTTTCAATTGTTGGCGGGTTTCAACAATGGAAGAAAGCCGGAAGAATTGTTCGCAAAGGTGAACACGGCTTTTTAATCTTTGTTCCATCTAAAGCCAAACAAGAAGAAAATTTACAAATGATTTCTGATGAGGAAGATGTTCACTTTTTTACTGCAACTGTTTTTGATATTTCACAAACGGAAGTAATCGCAAAATCGGAAGCTGCATAGATTCCGATTGTTTACCTTTTTTAACTAATTCACTATATTAAAAACGCAAAAAGCTCAAAACCATAAACAGTTTATAATTGTTCTTGAACATCAAAAAAGTTTTAGGTATGGAATTCCAGAGCTTTCTTTTTTCTTGTTCATAAAATAATGCCGTGTTGTGTTGTGGAGTCCATACAAAAGTCCATACAACTCCATACATTTTTTTGAAAGATCATAAGGATTCCTACGGGTGTATTAAATAAAAAAAAGCCCGAATACAATAAGTAATCGAGCTTTTCTAAGTACACCCGTAGGGATTCGAACCCCAAACCTTCTGATCCGTAGTCAGATGCTCTATCCAATTGAGCTACGGGTGCTTATTTTTTTGGAGAGCAAATATAAGTTTATCTGTCAAATAATTCAATTTTCCGGTGAAATTAGAGGGTTGCATTATCAGAATAAAATTATAAACTTTACAAGTGTAATTACTATGTAAATTCGAGATACGGTTTTAGACTTTAAGCTTTTAATGAGGGTTATCAGAACTTTTATTTAGATTAGAATGCTACTCCCTCCAGTCATTTCAACCATAAATTTGGAGATAGAATGTGTGGAATAGTTGGATATATAGGTGATAAAAATAGTATTCCTATTATAATTGAGGGATTGAAGCGTCTTGAATATCGAGGATATGATTCGGCCGGTATCGGATTTATTAATCATACTGAATGCCGGGTAGTAAAAACTAAGGGAAAAGTAAGCGATCTTGAGAAATTGATTTCACCTCTAAAAATTAATTCATCTATTGGGATTGGCCATACCAGGTGGGCAACACATGGAGAGCCAAATGATGTTAATGCTCATCCTCACTCTAATAATGAAGGGACCCTTTTTTTAATCCATAATGGAATCATAGAAAATTATCTTTCCTTAAAAAGCGGTTTGCAAAAGGAGGGGTATGAGTTTAAAAGTGAAACGGATACAGAAGTTCTGGCACACTTAATAGATTATTATCTGAAGAAAAAAAATAATTTATTTCAAGCGGTGAGATATGCTTTAAATGAGGTTGATGGTACTTATGGAATCGCTGTAATCTATAAAAATGAACCGGAAAAAATTATTGTTGCTCGAAAAGGTTCACCACTTGTACTTGGCATTGGAGATGGCGAAAATTTTGTCGCTTCCGACGTAAATGCTTTAATCTCATATACCAATAGAGTAGTTTATTTTGAAGATGGCGAAATTGCTGAAGTTTATAAAGATTCATTTCATACCAAAACGATTGAGGATGAGGAAATTGTAAAGGAAATTCTTCAAGTTGATATTGGAGTGGATGAAATAACAAAAGGTGGTTATCCTCATTTCATGTTGAAAGAAATCATGGATCAACCCGATTCTATTTTTAACTCATTAAGAGGAAGATTAGTATTTAAAGAAGGTGTATCCAAATTAGGCGGTTTGGTTGGATTTGAAGAAAGAATATCTGAATCGAAAAGGATATTAATTTCAGCTTGCGGTACTTCATGGCATGCGGCATTGGTTGGAGAATATATGCTCGAGCAGTATGCTGGAATTCCAGTAGAAGTTGAGTACGCCTCCGAATTCCGGTATCGTCACCCAATAATTAATAAAGATGATACTGTCATATTCATATCTCAGAGTGGTGAAACTGCCGATACTCTCGCCGCGTTAAAGGAAGCTAAAAAAAAGGGTGCGTTGTGTTTAGGAGTTTGTAATGTGGTTGGAAGTTCTATAGCAAGGGAAAGTCATGCCGGAGTTTATATCCATGCTGGACCTGAAATAGGTGTTGCATCCACAAAAGCATTTACATCCCAGTTAATAGTGCTGGCATTAATTACATTATTGATATCCAGAAGAAAAAATTTAAGTCAACCGGAAGGTCGCGAGATAATATCAGAACTTCAAAATATTACCGCCAAAGTAGGTGAAATACTAAAACTTAATTCCGAAATTGAGAAGATTGCTGAGGTTTACAAAAATTCGAGAAATTTTCTATATCTCGGCCGAGGTTATAATTTCCCAGTCGCATTAGAAGGCGCACTAAAATTAAAAGAAATTTCATACATTCATGCGGAAGGTTATCCTGCCGCAGAAATGAAACATGGACCTATCGCATTAATTGATGATGATATGCCGGTTGTATTTATCGCAATCAAAGATTCTGTTTATGAAAAAGTGGTTAGTAATATTCAAGAGGTAAAAGCAAGAAAGGGAAGAATAGTTGCAATTATTAGTGAAGATGACGATATGATTGAGGAGATGGTTGATCATGTTATTAAAATTCCTAAAACACACAACATGCTTACACCTATTTTAACTGTAATTCCATTACAGCTTCTTGCTTATCATATTGCAGTTAAAAAAGGATTAAATGTTGACCAGCCTAGAAATTTAGCGAAGAGCGTTACTGTTGAATAATTTTGTTAAAAAAATTTTAATCAGAATAAAAAGTTGATGCCGAACTATATACTTGGAATTTCAGCCTATTATCATGATTCTGCGGCTTGTTTATTGAAAAATGGGGAGATTATCGCAGCTGCACAAGAAGAAAGATTCACTCGAATTAAACATGACCATGCGTTCCCTCAACATGCTATCAATTTTTGTTTATCTTTTGCTGGAATTAAGAGTGAACAACTTTCTGCTATTGCGTTTTACGATAAACCAATAATAAAATTTAATAGATTACTTGAAACATACTTAAGTTATCCTGGAAGAGGATTAAAATCATTTTTAATGGCAATGCCTCTCTGGCTCAAAGATAAACTATGGATGCAAGATTTAATTTCCAAACAATTAAAATATAAGGGTAAAATTCTTTTTCCTGAACATCATGAATCACATGCCGCATCTGCATTTTTTCCCTCACCATTTACTCAATCGGCATTTCTAACATTAGATGGAGTTGGGGAGTTGGCTACATCATCCTACGGAATTGGTCTAAACAATAAAATTAAAATATTATCGGAGCTACATTACCCTCATTCAATTGGATTACTTTACTCGGCATTCACTTATTTCACTGGCTTCAAGGTAAATTCAGGTGAGTATAAAGTAATGGGCCTGGCACCATATGGTGAACCAAAATATGTTCGAAAAATATTAGATGAATTAATCGATTTGAAAGATGACGGCTCTTTCAAAATGAATATGGAGTATTTTAATTATAATGCCGGTTTAACAATGACTAATGACAAATTTTCATCTCTCTTTGATGGTCTGCCAAGAAAACCGGAAACAAATCTTACTCAACGGGAAATGGATTTAGCAAGGTCGGTTCAGGATGTAACTGAAGAAATAATGATTAGAATGGCAAAGCACGTAAAATCGGTTACAAATGAGAAAAATTTATGTCTTGCAGGTGGTGTTGCTCTAAATTGTGTAGGTAATGGAAAAATACTCAAGGAAAATATTTTTGCTAATATCTGGATTCAACCAGCGGCGGGGGATGCTGGAGGAGCATTAGGTTCGGCACTTGCCATCTATCACCAATATTTTAATAAACCAATGGCTCCAAAGAATGGGAGAGATACCCAAAAAGGTTCATATCTTGGTACAGAATATTCAGCGCATGAAATTAGAAATTTTCTAAAAAGTTATAAATTACCATACTTAGAGCATTCAGAAGAAGAAATGATTGAAATTACAACTGATATTTTGATGGAGGGAAAAGTTATTGGTTGGTTTCAAGACAGAATGGAATTTGGACCCCGGGCATTGGGTGCACGATCAATAATTGGTGATGCGCGTTCTTCAGATATGCAGAAAAAAATGAACTTAAAAATTAAACAACGTGAAAGTTTTCGTCCCTTTGCTCCCTCTGTATTAGCAGAAAAGGTCACTGAATGGTTTGAGCTTGAGTGCGAAAGTCCATACATGCTATTGGTTGCCGATGTAAAAAAAGAGAAACAGAAAAGAATGAGTTTGGATGAAGAGAATCTTTGGGGGATTGATAAACTCAATATAGTTCGTTCAGAAATACCCGCAGTAACTCATGTAGATTATTCAGCAAGGGTACAGACGGTTCATAAAGAGGATAATAGAATTTACCATAGATTGATAGAGCGGTTTAATGAAAAAACCGGTTGTCCTGTAATAGTAAATACTTCATTCAACGTTCGCGGCGAACCGATTGTTGAATCTCCACTAGATGCCTATAAATGTTTTATGCGAACAGAGATGGATATATTAGTTTTAGGAAATTTTATTCTCAAAAAAGAAGAACAACCGAAATTTAACGATGACATTAACTGGAAAGAAAAGTATGAGCTGGATTAGAGACGTTGCGCATGAACTGAAGGAACTGGATATTTCGAAAAAATCACTTCGGAAATTTGGGATTGTTATCGGAATTATTGTAGTATTAATAACAGTTCTATTCTTTTGGAATTCCGCTTCTTGGAAAATTATGCTTCTTTCATTAGGTGGAATGTTATTGCTGAATGGCATTTTCATCCCCAATAACTTAAAAAATTTATATAAAATCTGGATGGGCTTGGCGTTCGCATTGGGATGGATCGTATCAAGAATTATCTTAACAATATTGTTTGTCTTTATTTTAACCCCGTTAGGATTACTAGCCAAATTATTTGGAAAAGAATTTTTAGATATCAATTTCAGTAAAAAAAATAGTTCTTACTGGATACCAAAGAAGGAAGTAACTGCAGATTACGAAAAAATGTATTAAACGATTTACTATATTTCTTTCACTCATTAAAAAAATTAACAGAAGGTGAATTATGGCAGTTAATATGAAAAGAAAAAGTTTAATTGAAATTCAACACTTATCAGTTGAGGAAATTTACCAGATATTTGATTTGAGCGCTTCATTAAAACAAGACAGGTTAATTGGCAAGAAGCATCATATTTTAGAAGGTAAAAAGCTTGGAATGATCTTCTCGAAACCTTCTACAAGAACTAGAGTCTCCTTTGAAGTCGGCATTTTTGAATTAGGCGGAACCGGTTTGTACTTTAATCAAAATGATCTTCAGCTCAAAAAGAGTGAAAGCGTTTCTGATACTGCTAAAGTTTTATCCCGTTATCTTGACGCAATCATGATTCGAACTTTCGATCACCAAGATGTAATTGATCTCGCTAGATTTGGTACAATACCAATTATAAATGGATTAACCGATTTGCACCATCCATGTCAAGTTCTCACTGATTTATTTACAGTTCTAGAAAAAAAGAGAACTTTAAAGGGACTTAAATTGGCTTATGTTGGTGACGGTAATAATATGGCTCATAGTTTATTGCACGGCTGTTCCAAAGTAGGGATGGATATAGCTATTGCGGCTCCCAAAGGTTATAAACCGCTCGACTTTGTTGTTAATGAGTCG
Organism: Melioribacteraceae bacterium; assembly: GCA_019638015.1. Taxonomy (NCBI): domain Bacteria; kingdom Pseudomonadati; phylum Ignavibacteriota; class Ignavibacteria; order Ignavibacteriales; family Melioribacteraceae; species Melioribacteraceae bacterium. The sequence goes on from JAHBUP010000001.1 coordinate 2,056,501, forward strand.
ATGGAAAATGCAAAATATATGGGAAGCAAAATTGAAATTTTCGATAAACCCGTGGATGCTGTTAAAGATGCCGATATTATTTATACTGATGTTTGGGCTAGCATGGGACAAGAAAAGGAAGCCGCCGAGAGAAAACTAAAATTTGCCGGATTCCAGGTTAATGGCGAAATGGTAAAACTTGCCAAAGATGATTATCTATTTATGCATTGTCTCCCAGCGCATAGGGGTGAAGAAGTAACTGATGAAATTTGTGATTCTCCAAATTCAGTGATATTTGATGAGGCAGAAAATAGATTACATGTTCAAAAAGCAATTATGGCGTTACTAATTCCATAATTTTTTTAAGAATACTTTTTTTTTAAGTTCATTTTCTATACATTTGTGCCCATTAATTTTTGAGGGCAGATAGCTCAGTCGGTAGAGCAATGGACTGAAAATCCATGTGTCGGGGGTTCAATTCCCTCTCTGCCCACAAAACCCGGTTACCGAGCCGGGTTTTTTATTTTAAATGATTGTGAGGATGCTTTTTGTTTGAAAAAGAAATTTTTATTGATGGTATAAAAATATTGATAGTTAGAAAACCAAAAATTGTAAATCTAGGAATATCCATCAAACCTTTTACGGGTATTAAAGTGACTATTCCTTTGATTTATGGTTTCGAAAAAGGAGAGCTGTTCGCAAAATCAAAATTTAAGTGGATTAAAAGACACTACCCAAAAGTTTTAGATTATGAAAAGAATACTCCCCGATTTGATGAAAATTCTGATATATCAACAAAATATCATCAAATTATATTAACAAGAAGAAAATTGAAATCAATTTCGTGCAAGATCAATGAAAGCATTGTTGAAATAAGGATACCATTAAATAAAGATTTACTTTCTATGGAAGTTCAACGAAAAATAAGGAAGGTTATAAATGACATTTATAAAATTGAAGCAAAGGACTATTTACCCAACAGATTAAAATATTTATCTCAATATCATTGCTTGGAATTTAATACTGTCACAATTAAAAACATTAGAAGTAGATGGGGCAGTTGTTCTTCAAAAAATAATATAAATCTGAGTGCATATTTGATCCGCTTACCAAATCATTTAATTGATTATGTATTGCTGCATGAATTGGCTCACATTAAGGTTAAAAATCATTCAAAATTATTTTGGGAATTTTTAAATACTCTCCTCCCAAATGCAAAGCAATTTGACAAGGAATTAAAACATTATCATATCAGAAATTATTAATGAGATTAAGCTAATTTGAAATTTTTTAAGTATAGAAATAATGCTTATTTTTGCACCACTCAAAAAAAAGAAATGAACTTATGAATTCTGAAAGACCAATCTGGGAAAAATATTTAGTAGTAAAAGAATCGGGTGTACATGGCAAAGGAATATTTTCATTGATAGATATTCCAGAAGATGAGATTATAATGATAATTGAAGGGGAAGTAATTAGTGAAGATGAGTGCGTTCGCCGCGAGGAAGAAGAAAATAATGTGTATATATTCTGGAATGGGGATAACTATATAGATTGTGAAAAAAGCGAAGTAATTAAGTACTTAAATCATCTTTGCGAACCAAATTGTTATATTGAGGAAAAAGATAATTCTTCTTTATACTTAATAACCTCAAGTGCTATAAAAGCCGGTGAAGAAATAACAATAGACTACGCCTACGAAGAAATTTATGAAACTTGTACGTGTCCAGCATGTTCTTCAGAAGGGAACAGAAAAGCCGGGTAAAAATGAATACTTAAAATCGAAGCCAGCCTATTTGATATTACTAATTCTCACAATCAAAATTTTCTAAACTCATCTCATTACCTTATTATCTAAGGTTATTAGCCAATTACACAAAAGAAATTAATTATTAACTTGACAAAAAACTAAAATACTATATATTTGTAACAGCAAAACCTAATAATATAAGGATGCGTAAAACTTCTCCCTAATTTTATTAGTAAATGCTATCAATTAAGTCATGCGGGAATAAACAATAAAATAATATTTGTATGTTGAAAAACATTAAATTAAACTCATTCAATAATTTATAAGGAGTAAATATGAAATCATTTTTTACTAATTCTGTTCGTATGATTGCTTTGGTAATCCTTTTCGCAACTTCTGCGATAGCTCAAGAAATTACACTAGGTACCGATTTTGTTAGTCGATACGTTTGGAGAGGGTTTGATTTGGGTGGGAATGCACCAAGCATACAACCCTCAATAGAGTTTACGAAAGGGGGATTCACAGCTGGATTTTGGGGCGCTTATTCATTCGCCAATCCGACAAATTTAGAGGAAATTGATATTTATGCTAGTTACCGATTTTCACTTGGAGAATCCGGGTCAGCTTTGAGTCTTGGAATAATTGATTACACAAACCCAAACAGTGGAACCAGAATAGGAAGCTTCGCAAATTATGATGATCCGAGTGGACCCGGCGCTCACTATATTGAAGTAAGTGCTGGAATTAGTGGGCCAGAAAGTTTCCCAATTTCTCTTGCTTTAAATATGTTTGTTCATAATGTTCAGGATAATCCAATTTACTTTGAACTTGGATACTCTACTAGTGTAGGAGAGGTACCTGTGAGTCTATTTTTAGGGGGAACACCTTCAGATAATGCTTATTACGGGACGACCGGCTTTAGTTTGATTAATATTGGATTTTCAGTTTCAAAAGAGATTAAAATTACTGATAGTTTCTCATTGCCTGTCTTTGGTACTGTTAGTTTAAATCCAGCAAGCGAAAATCTTTTCTACGTACTAGGAATCAGTTTATAACTTAAATATTATTAAAGAGCTCCAGGGCTAATTACCGGAGCTCTTATTTATTATCTTTTCTATGTTTTAAATATTCTATAAATCCGGGAAGAATTGATATTATGATTATTACTAAAATTACTATCGAAAAATTATTTCGGATAAATGGAAGATTCCCAAAATAATAACCACTATACAAAAAAATTGAGCACCAAACTACCGCACCTACCACATTATATGTAATAAACTTTGAATAATTCATTGAACCTACTCCCGCAACAAATGGAGCAAAAGTCCTTACTATTGGTACAAATCGAGCTATTATAATAGTTTTCCCACCATATTTTTCATAGAAATTGTGAGTTTTATCTAAATATTCCTTTTTTAGAAATCTCGGATACTTCTTGAACAGCTTTAGTCCGAAATTATGTCCGATCCAATAATTAACCGTATCGCCTATTATGGCTGCAATTGTTAACAAAATAAATAATAGATGTATATTTAAAACCTCGCCAAGAGATGCTAATGTGCCAGCTGCAAATAAAAGTGAATCACCCGGCAAAAAAGGGGTGAAGACAAAACCAGTTTCCGCGAAAATTACAGCGAAAAGTATTAAATAAGTTAGTACTCCATATTGTGCAATTATTTCTTGAAGATGTTTATCTAAATGAATAAATAGATCAATCAAAGTTTGAATAAATTCCATTATTAGCCTTTTATGTGATTATTAGTATTAAAATTATTTGAAAAAAGACGGCTAAAGATATAAAATAAATCATACTTCTTTAATCGAAATCGTTAAAAAATAGTTTATAAACCTTTTCAGAACTTATCATTTTCAAATAAAATCACTATTATTGAGAAGTAAAATGGTTTCTTTATTTCGAACAGCTGAAAATATGAATCAATCCAAATTTATAGAGCAAATTGCATCAAGTTACCAATTCAAGGGGGATTCAATTATCCTTGGCGGAGCTCTCCTAGAGGGAGAGTCGATCGAAAATCTTAAAATAAATATTCCCATGAAAACCTTAAACAGACATGGGCTTATTGCTGGAGCAACCGGAACAGGGAAAACAAAAACGCTTCAAATTATAATTGAACGATTATCCGACAACTCAATTCCTGTATTGTGTATGGATATTAAAGGGGATTTGAGTGGATTAGCTAGACCCGGAATATCGAATGAAAAAATTGAAGAAAGACAGCAAAAGATAGGAGAGCCATACATCCCAACACAATACCCCGTTGAATTATTTACAATTTCGGATAAAAAGGGTGTGCGGCTAAGGTCTACTCTACTTGAGTTTGGACCTATACTCTTCTCAAAAATATTGGAATTGAATGATACTCAATCGGGCATAGTATCGGTAATTTATAAATTTTGTGATGATCGAGAATTGCCATTAATTGATTTAAAGGATTTTAAAAAGGTTCTAAATTTCATTTCTGAGGAGGGAAAAAATGAGTTTGAGACGGAATATGGAAAAATTTCTTCGGCTTCTATTGGTACTATACTTCGAAAAATAATTGAACTTGAACAACAGGGAGCAGATCAATTTTTTGGAGAATTGTCATTTGACCCGGATGATTTAATGAGGATAAATGAGAATGGTTTGGGATATATAAATATTTTGAAATTGGATGACCTGCAGGATAAACCGAAATTATTCTCCACATTTATGCTAAGTTTGCTTGCGGAAGTTTATTCGACTTTTCCGGAAGAGGGGGATGTAGATAAACCAAAATTAGTGATATTTATCGATGAAGCTCACTTAATTTTCAAAGATGCTTCTAAAACTCTTTTAGATCAGATCGAGACGATAATTAAATTAATCCGATCAAAAGGTGTAGGAATTTTTTTCTGTACCCAAAATCCAACAGATATACCTAAAGCAATATTAAGCCAGCTTGGTTTGAAGATTCAGCATGCGCTGCGTGCATTTACAGCAAATGATCGGAAAATGATTAAACTTACCTCTGAGAATTATCCTATTAGTGAATTTTATAAAACGGAAGAATTGATAACTTCTCTGGGGATTGGGCAAGCAATTGTAACCGCCTTAAATGAAAAGGGGATTCCTACTCCCTTGGTTTCAACTTTACTTTGTGCACCAAAATCTAGAATGGATATACTTACAGAAAATGAAATTGATGAGATTAACAATAGTTCTAAACTCGTTAAGAAATATAGCGTAAGTCTTGATAAAGAAAGTGCCTATGAAATACTCCTCAAAAAGATTGAAACCCCTACATATCAGCAAACAGATCAATCCAGCAGGCAATCTGGTAAACAAGGAGAAAAAAGTACGATTGAATCAATATTAAATAATCCTTTAACACGACAAGTTGGAAGAACCGTTGCAAGAGAAGTAACCCGTGGTTTACTAGGAATTTTAGGGATAAGCGGAACGACCAAAAGAAAGAGAAGTCTTTTCTGATGAATAATTTGTTTAGTGGCAATCGACTAATTATATTTTAAAATAAAAAGAGAAAGTGAAATGAACTCTAATATTATAACAACAACTAATTTTGAGGACCTTAAATTATTTAAACGAGGAAAGGTTAGAGATATTTACGATTTGGGTGAATATTACCTATTGATTTCTTCGGATAGAATTTCGGCTTTTGATGTAATTATGAATGAAGGAATTCCAGATAAAGGTAAAGTACTTAATCTGATTTCAGCATTTTGGTTTGATCATTCAAAAGATCTAATTGATAATCATTTTGTTACTCTTGATGTAAATGAATATCCAGAAGTTTGTAAAAAATATGCTCAAATATTAGAAGGAAGATCGATGCTAGTCAAAAAAGCGGAGCTGATTCCAATTGAGTGTATTGTTCGTGGTTACATAAGCGGTTCAGGCTGGATAGATTATCAAAAAACCGGAAAAATATCGGGTATTGAATTACCTTCTGGTTTAGTTGAATCTGAGAAATTACCAGAGCCAATTTTTACCCCATCCACAAAAGCAGAAATTGGTGATCACGATGAAAATATAGATGAAGCCAAAGCCGTTGAAATTATAGGTAACGATACTTTTCAGGTTATTAAAAATGCAGCATTGAGTATTTATAAAAAAGCCTCTGAATATGCATTAACTAAAGGGATTATAATTGCCGATACCAAAATGGAATTCGGTTTTTATGATGGTAAAATAATTTTAATTGATGAACTGTTAACCCCGGATTCCTCAAGATTTTGGCCACTCGATGAATATCAAAAGGGGCGGGCACAAAACAGCTACGATAAACAATATGTAAGAGATTTCTTGTTATCAATTAAATTTAATAAGCAGCCACCGGCACCCGCTCTGCCTCAAGATGTAATTTTAAATACAAGTAAAAAGTATAAAGAAGCTATTTATAAACTTTCTGGCAGTATTATTTAATGTCCCCCAAAAAAATTACTGTATCTGAAGGTAAGCATTTGAAAATAATATGGAGTAATGAAGAGGAAACGACTGTTAAATTATCAAATTTAAGAAGGCTATGTCCTTGCGCAAATTGTGTGTCGGAAATGCAAAAGCAGTCAGATACCTATATTCCAATTTATTCAACTGAACAGCTAAAAATAAAAAGTATTAATTTGGTGGGTAGTTATGCTGTCGGAATTATATGGGGTGACGATCATAATACAGGAATTTATAACTTTAATTATTTACGGGATATTTCAGAAAACCGATGATGCTGAATTATGATTTTACCTAATCAACTAACCGTACTTAGAATAATACTTACACCAATATTCTTAGTTTTATTTTTATCGGGAGATCCTCTACTAATTCAGATATCTCTCGGTGTATTTATAATTGCTGCGCTAACCGACTGGTATGATGGCTGGCTTGCAAGAAAATTTAATTACATAACTGAGTGGGGTAAATTTGTTGATCCACTGGCAGATAAAATTTTAACCTCTGCCGCATTTTTAGGATTTGTATTTATTGATGTATTAACACTGTGGATGGTTGTAATAATTATAACCAGAGATTTCTTGATAACATTTTTAAGGGGTTATGCCGATTACAAAAAAATATCTTTTAGTACAAGCAATCTTGCTAAATGGAAAACATTCTTTCAAATGATATTTTTATATTATTTACTACTTATTTACGTTCTCAGAACTTTCGATACTGTTTATCTTACCAATCAGGCTTTTTGGGATTCTTTACTTTACTCTCAGATAATTTCATATTGTATGCTCTTTATAACAATATTTACTGTATATACAGGTCTAAGCTACATAATTGAAAATTGGACACTCATCAAAAAGTTGTTTAATGAATAAACTTAATTTTTTTGAAAGAGCTATCGGTTCAGGGTTTTATACAGGATATGTGAAGACCGCATCAGGATCTGTTGCAAGTGCTATCGCAGTTCTAATTTATCTTATACCCGGATTTGAACAACCGGCTTTTCTAATTCTTGCAATTTCTTTATTAATTGTTTTTGGTGTTCCAATTGCCGGCAAGTTTGAGAGTGTTTATGGTAAAGATCCAAAAGAATGTACTATTGATGAGTTCGTAGGTACTTGGATATCGTTACTTTTTCTTCCAAAAAAAATATGGTGGATTTTTGTAGCATTTATAATTTGGAGAATCCTCGACATTTATAAACCATTCCCGATCAAAAAACTTGAAACTATTAAAGGGGGTTGGGGAATTATGCTCGATGATGTTGCCGCCGGTTTTTTAGCATTTTTCTTAGTTCATTTGATTATTTTTGCAACGAATTTTTTAATTAATTGACATATATATGAAAGTTCATATCTTAACAATTGGGGATGAAATACTTATTGGGCAAATCACTAACTCCAATGCTGCTTATATTGGCGAAAGACTTTTAGCTAATCAAATTAATGTTTCAGGTTCAAGTGTCGTTGGTGATAATGAAACTGATATATTAAGAGAATTAAAGCGTGTGCATCATGAAAATGATGTGGTCTTAATTACTGGCGGACTTGGGCCAACACATGATGACTTAACACGTAAATGTATTGTGGAATATTTTAAAACTAAGCTCATCGTTAATAATGATGTTTTAAATGACATTACAAAGTTTTTTGAACAGAGGGGTAGAGCCTTAACTCCATCAAATGAGGACCAAGCTAATGTTCCTGAGAATGCACAAGTTATTAGAAATCCCCGTGGAACTGCACCGGGATTTTTTATTGAAGAAAAGAAAAAAATTGTAATTGCAATGCCCGGCGTTCCTTATGAAATGAAAGGAATGATGGAGAGCTTTGTTATACCTCAACTTATAAAACGAAAAAAGAGTAGTGAAGAAATTATTATTGTAAAAAACTTATTAACTACAGGTATCCCCGAATCAATTTTATTTGAGAGACTGGGCAATTTAGATGAATTTCTGAAAGATTCTAAAATGGCATTTCTACCAAATCAATTTGGTGTTAGGTTAAGAATTACAACTAAGGGTAAAGATGAAGTTGAAGCACAAAATAAATTTGACGAGATAGAACAAACCATCCGTTCTAAAGTGGGGAGATTCATATTCGGTAAAGAGACCGATACTTTAGAAGGAGTTGTAGCGTTGCTTTTAGCTGATAGAGGATTAAAAATTGCTACTGCAGAATCTTGCACTGGTGGTTTAATAGCAAATCGCATTACAAATATTTCAGGAAGTACAAAATATTTTGAACGGGGTGTTATCTCATATAGCAATGCTTCTAAGGTAGAGTTATTGAACGTGAATGAAGATATTATTCAAAAAAATGGAGCTGTAAGTTTAGAAGTTGCAATGCAAATGGCCGAAGGCGTAAGAGTAACCAGCGGAGCTGATATAGGCATCGCTGTAACTGGCATTATGGGGCCAACTGGCGCAACTTTAAATAAACCGGTGGGACTTGTATTTATAAGTATCTCAGATGAAACTAAAACTTACGCACGAGATTTTAAGTTTGGTGATGACAGAATCCTCAACAAAGAAAGAACTTCTCAGGCAGCACTAGAAATGTTAAGGAGACATCTACTTAAAATTCCTTATGAAGATTAGAACATTTATCGCACTCGAATTAGAAAATTGTTTTCTAGATAAAATAATTGAGATGCGAAAAATATTGAGTGGTAATAATTTGGTGAGATGGGAGCCGAAAGAAAAATTACATCTTACTTTGAAGTTCTTAGGGGATACTGACACAAAACTAATTGATGAGCTCAATACTAAATTAGAGAAAACAATTTCTCAAACAGAATCATTCGTTTTAGAAAGCACTAAATTTGGTTTATTTAAGAATATTAATGATCCGCGAATTTTATGGTTCGGATTCAAGGAATCAGCGGAACTCATAAAATTAGTGAATGACATTGAAGAAATTACTGAAGAATTTGGGTTTGAAAAAGAAAGGAGAAAATTTAAACCCCATTTAACATTATTACGCATTAAAGATTATCAAGCACCATTAGATTATGAGAGATTTCTTAATTATCTGCCAGAAACTATTTGTATGAATGTAGAAAAAATATCTTTAATCGAAAGTACATTGCAAAAAATTGGATCAGTTTACAAAACTAATACAAGTTTTTATTTGAAAAAGTAATGGAGGATATATGTCAGCAGACAAAGATGCAAGACTTAAAATAATTGAAGACACAATTTCCAATCTCGAAAAACAGTATGGAAAAGGAACAATAATGAAACTGGGAGATGGAGTAATTAATCCCGTCGATTTTATCCCAACAGGTTCATTATCGTTAGATTTAGCGCTTGGAATTGGTGGAGTGCCCAGAGGGAGAATAGTGGAAATCTATGGCCCGGAATCATCCGGAAAAACAACAGTCTGTTTGCATATTATCGCCGAAGCTCAAAAGAGAGGTGGTTTAGCTGCATTTATTGATGCCGAGCATGCATTAGATATAAATTATGCCAAAAAACTGGGCGTTGATGCATCAAATCTTCTCCTTTCACAACCAGATTATGGCGAACAAGGACTTGAAATTGTTGATACACTCGTTCGAAGTAATGCCATTGATGTTATTGTAGTGGACTCAGTTGCAGCACTTGTTCCTCGTTCTGAAATTGAAGGGGATATGGGGGATCCACAAATGGGAATGCAAGCAAGATTAATGTCGCAAGCTCTCAGAAAAATTACTGGCGCGATTAGCAAATCTAAAACATGCGTAATCTTTACAAATCAATTAAGAAGTAAAATTGGTGTTATGTTTGGAAATCCCGAAACAACTACCGGCGGTAATGCTCTCAAATTCTATGCAAGTATAAGAATGGATATTAGAAGGGTGGCTGCTATAAAAGATGGTGTGAATGTAATCGGTAACCGAACTAAAGTGAAAGTTGCTAAAAATAAAGTTGCTCCTCCATTTAAGGAAGTTGAATTTGATATCTTATATAATGAAGGAATTAGCAAAGCGGGTGATTTAATTGATTTGGCTACAGATAAAGGAATTCTTAAGAAAAGTGGCGCTTGGTTTACTTTTAGAGAAGACCGATTCCAGGGCAGAGATCAGCTAAAAGCAAAAATGTTGGAAGATAATTCTCTATTTGAGGCATTAGAAAATGAACTTAAAATTTCGCTTGGTCTCACAAAAGTTGAAAATAAAAATGTTAAAGAAGAGACTGAGGTAAAACCCAAAAAAAGTAAATGATAATTACATCATTTAGAAAAGTCGGGAATAATATTCGTGTAACTTTTGATGACGGTTCTGTAATTATTATTGATTACAGAACCGTTTTTGATTTTGGATTGAGAGTGCATGATGAATTATCTCAATCAAAAATAGATGAGTTGAAATATCGCTCGGATTTGCAGAAATGCAAAGATTCCTCATTCCGATACCTTTCGATGAGACTACATTCAATTAAAGAACTTAAACAGAAGTTGAGATTAAAAAAATATAATGAGCATATAATTGAGGAAGTTACCGCAAATCTTTTGCAGAATAATTATTTGAATGACGAGAAGTTTGCTGAGCAATTTATTAAAGATAAAACTACTCTTAAAAAAGTGGGGAGTGGTAAGCTGAAAATTGAACTTATTAAAAGGGGTATTTCTAAAGAAATTATATTAGAAAAGCTAAAAAGTATCTCGAGTGAGGAATCAACAGTAAATTGCATGCAATTGGCGCAAAAAAAAATAAATGTACTGAGAAATAGGAGTAAAGAGATAAAAAACGAAAAAAATAAAGTTTATAGTTTCCTTCTCTCAAAAGGTTATGAACCTGAAATAATTGTAACTGTATTAAATAAATTATATCTGAATAATTCTGAAGAATGTGAAATTTATTAGAATTAATCAGCGATTAAAATTGCTTCGATATATGCCTTTTAACTAACTTTACGTGCAAAATTTAGAACAAGTCTAATGAGCAAATTTACCGGGATCGATTATTTTAATATTGATTCTCTTCTCTCTGAAGAGGAAATTCTCGTACGCAACTCCGTTCGTGAATTTGTTGATGATAAAATAATCCCTTTAATTGAAAAACACTACCGCGAATCCACTTTCCCTGATCATCTAATAAAAGATATTGCTGATATGAATCTTTTCGGCATTACACTTCCTCAAAAATATGGTTGCGCGGAAATGAATAATGTGATCTATGGATTAGTTGCTCAAGAATTAGAGAGGGGCGACAGCGCGATTAGGAGTTTTATTTCGGTACAAAATTCATTGGTGATGTACCCAATTTTTACTTTCGGCAGTGAAGATCAAAAGAATCATTGGCTTCCAAGATTGGCTAAAGGAGAGGCTATTGGTTGTTTCGGATTAACTGAACCTGATTTTGGCTCAAATCCAGGTGGAATGATTACTACTGCCAAAGAAGTAGATGGTGGGTTTGTAATTAATGGCGCAAAGATGTGGATTACAAATGGCACCATTGCCGATGTCGCAGTTGTTTGGGCTAAACTTAATGGTGTTGTTAATGGATTTCTTGTTGAAAAGAACACAAAAGGTTTTTCTGCCCCAGTTATGAAGGGTAAACATTCTCTCAAAGCTTCGGTGACTTCTGAATTAATTTTTGAAGATGTATTAATTCCTAAGGAAAATATTCTCCCTCTTGCTAACGGTTTAAAATCCCCGCTGATGTGCTTAAATCAAGCGAGATATGGAATTGCTTGGGGAGTTGTTGGGTCCATGATGGCTTGTTATGATGCCACGTTGAATTATGCCAAATCAAGAGTACAATTTTCCAAACCAATTGCTGCTTATCAAATGACGCAAGAAAAATTGGTTTATATGTTAACGGAAATCACTAAAGCACAGTTGTTAAATCTGCAGTTGGGAAGATTGAAAGATTTAGGAACAATAAGGCATACTCAAATTTCAATGGCGAAAAGAAATAATTGTGAAAAGGCACTCGATATCGCCAGAGTAGCGAGAGAGGTTTTTGGCGCGAATGGAATTTTAGATGAATACCCAATAATGAGACACGCACAAAATTTGGAATCTGTAAAAACTTACGAGGGCACTCACGAAATGCATACTCTGATAATTGGTGAAGATATCACCGGTTATTCAGCATTTGAATAAAGACCACTTATGTGGTTTTTTCTTTAAATATCTGAGGGATTAATGAAAAACAACAAGATTCAATTTGAAGGTTTAACATTTGACGATATTTTATTGATACCTGCAAAATCAACAGTACTTCCTCGGCAGACCGAAATCTCATCATTTTTAACAAGAGATATTGTTTTGAGGATACCTTTTTTATCTGCTGCTATGGATACAGTTACAGAATCTCAAATGGCAATTGCTATGGCGGCACAGGGCGGTATTGGAATGATTCACAAAAATATGACCATTGAAAAGCAAGCTGATGAAGTAGATAAAGTTAAACGGTCAGAAAGTGGAATGATCGTAAATCCAATTACACTTTCTCCTGAAAAAACAATTCGTGAAGCTGAATTAATTATGAGGAAATATCATATTTCTGGGATCCCCGTTGTTGATGAAAAGAATAAGCTTATAGGTATTTTAACTAATCGTGATCTGCGCTTTGAACCAAATAGAGATTTATCGGTCGCTCAATTAATGACCAAGGATAATCTTATTACTGCACCTCTTGGTACAACCTTAGCCGAAGCAGAAAAAACACTCCATAAGTATAGGATTGAAAAACTTCCAGTAGTTGATAAAAAAGGTATTATTAAGGGACTTATTACATATAAGGATATCATCAAAAAGAAAAAATTCCCAAATGCCTGTAAAGATGATTTGGGACGCTTAAGAGTTGGCGCTGCTGTCGGGGTATCAAAAGATACTTTTGAACGTGTTGAAGCGTTAGTAGCTGCACATGTTGATGTTATAACCGTTGATACTGCCCACGGTCATTCTGAAGGGGTAATAAAAACTATTAAAGAAATTAGAAGGAAGTACAAAAATTTACAGCTGATAGCTGGTAATATTGTAACAAAAGAAGCAGCAATTGAATTAGTAAATGCGGGTGTTGACGCTGTAAAAGTAGGTATTGGTGCCGGTTCTATTTGTACAACAAGAATTGTAGCCGGAGTAGGGGTTCCACAAGTAAGCGCTGTAATTGAAGTTGCAAATGCATTGAAAGGAAAGAATATACCGGTTATTTCAGATGGTGGTATTAAGCAAACTGGAGATGTGGCAAAAGCAATTGCCGCCGGTGCTGATACTGTAATGATGGGAGGAATGCTTGCTGGGGTTGATGAAACTCCGGGAGAAAAAGTATTATTTGAAGGGAGAAGTTTTAAAGTATATCGTGGAATGGGTTCACTCGGTGCCATGAAGCAGGGAAGCAGTGATCGATATTTCCAAGATATGGAAGAGGATATTAAAAAATTAGTTCCCGAAGGAATTGAAGGAAGAGTACCTTACAAAGGCTCTCTTGCGGATACAATTTATCAGTTCGTTGGTGGATTGCGCGCAGCGATGGGTTATTGTGGCGCTAAAACAATTACTGATTTTAAAACAAAGTCAAGATTTGTAAAAATTTCTAGTGCTGGATTGAGAGAAAGTCATCCACACGATGTATTTATTACTGAAGAGGCTCCTAATTACCAAATTTCGAAAAAATACTAATCCGGTTTAAAAATGTTTAAAGTTCTTGTTCTTGCTTATTACTATCCTCCTTTGAGCTTAAGTGGTGTCCAGAGGACCCTAAAATTTACCAAGTACATGTCTCAATTTAATTGGGAACCAACGGTTATCACTACCGGAAATGTCGCATATTTTGCTCATGATCTAAATATGCTAAAAGAAGCGGAAGATGCTAATATTAGAATAATTCGAACTGAAGCTTTTGATATAAATGCCATTATGGGTAAAAAATTTGAAACCGTTACGATGCCAAGGGAATTCGTAAGAAAAACTCTTTCTAGTATTAGTAAAGCAATATTTATCCCGGATAATAAAAAATCGTGGGCCAAGAAAGCATACAAAGTTGCCTCGGAATTATTGCGAAATGAAAAATTTGATATTATTTATACATCGGTTCCTCCATATTCAAGTTTTCTGACAGCCGCTAAATTAAAAAAGGAATTTAACATCCCTTTGTTTGTGGATTACAGAGATTTGTGGTTTAATTCGCAGTTCTCATTTTATCCAACACCATATCATAGAATTAAGCATAAAAAATTGGAGTACAACGCACTTCGAACCGCTGATAAAGTAGTTACAATTAATAGAAGAATTAAAGAGAAAATGCTCCTTACTTACCCCTTTCTTTCCTATAATGATGTACTTATTATCCCTCATGGATTTGATCAAGATGACTTTGATAAGAATTCAGCTATTCCAAGAAATTCAACAAAAATGAGAATAACATATTCGGGTATTTTTTATGATGCTATTACTCCCGAATATTTTATAAAAGCATTTAAAAAACTGTCTGTAGAAAGACCTGATATCGCAGCAAATATTGAATTGGAATTTATTGGACTTCTTAGAAAAGAGTATAAGAGGTTGATTGCTGAACTGGGGCTGGGAGAATATGTAATTGACAACGGTTACTTGGAGCACGATCAAGTTATAAGACGGTTAAAATCGACTGATGTACTTTGGTTTATGATTGGGAAAATGAAGAGTGGTGATACTATCTCTACAAGTAAACTTTATGAGTATATCGGAACTAGAAAACCAATTCTTGGCTGCATACCTGAAGGAGCAGCATCACATGCTCTCCAAGAATATCAAGCTTCGTTTATTGTCGATCCTTACGATATAGATGCGATAAAAAATGAGTTAGTTAAAATCAATGACTTATTTAGAAATAATAAGTTACCGGTTCCACCGGATGATGTGGTTGATAAGTATGATAGAAAAAATTTGACTGAGCAACTGACTAAAGCTTTACAATTTTTTGTGAAGGAATAACTATGAATATTTTACTGATTGGATCCGGAGGAAGGGAACACGCAATCGCATTAAAACTTACTGAATCAAAATCAGTGAAAAAGTTATATTGTGCTCCGGGCAATCCTGGTATTTCAGAAATTGCTGAAATAGTGAATATCAATTTAAATGAGCATAAAAACTTGATCGATTTTTGTAACAATTACCAAATTGATCTAGTTGTGGTTGGACCCGAAAAACCATTAACAGATGGGATTGCTGATTCTTTAACACAAAACAACATTAAAGTATTTGGACCTACTAAATCTGCTGCGAGGATTGAAGGTGAAAAGTCTTTTGCCAAAAATTTAATGAAAAAGTATAATGTACCCACAGCAGATTTTATTGTCTTCAATAAAAATCAGAAAACTGAAGCGTTAAATTATTTGAAAGTTGGAAGTTACCCGATAGTAATTAAAGCAGATGGAATTGCGGCTGGTAAAGGTGTAATTATTGCTAAAGATTTCCATGAAGCAGAATCAGCAATCGTGGAATGTTTTGAGACTTCAACTTTTGGATCTGCGGGTGATACGATTGTGGTTGAAGAATTTATGGAGGGTGTAGAAGCATCGATTTTTGCAGTCTGCGATGGTAATGATTTTATTCTTCTTCCGGCAGCACAAGATCACAAAAGGATTTTTGACGGGGACAAAGGAAAGAATACCGGAGGTATGGGTGCGTATTCTCCAACTCCATTTGTAACTGATGAAGTATTGGAACAGACAGCTCAAATCATCATTAAACCGGTACTTAGGGCTTTGTCTGAACAAGGTTCACCGTTTATAGGATGTTTGTATGCCGGGCTTATGCTAACAAAAAATGGGATAAAAGTTGTTGAATTTAATTGCAGATTCGGCGATCCGGAAACACAGGTTGTGCTTCCACTTATAGAAGGAGACTTTGCAAGTTTGTTGTATAGCGCAGCATCAGGAAAAATTGAAAAGGATTTATGTAAATATAATGGGGGAGCAGCAATTTGTGTCGTCTTGGCTTCTGGAGGATATCCTGAAAATTATGTAAAAGGAAAAGAAATTGTTCTTAAAAGCGATTTAACTTACTCAACAAAGATTATCCATGCCGGCACAAAAATATCGGGAGATAAACTTGTTACCGATGGAGGAAGAGTGCTTAATGTAGTTACTAAAACAGAAGTAAATGATTTAAAGACTTGTAAAAAAATAGTTTATCAAGAAATACCTAAAATCTATTTTGAGGGAATGCAGTATAGAAAAGATATTTCCGATAAAGCATTTACTGTTATCCGGGAGGCCAATTAAATTTTCTTCCGGCCAATAAATGAATGTGTAGGTGATAGACTTCCTGTCCTGCGTCCGGCCCGGAATTAATAACCAATCTAAAACCACTTTCTGTCAAATTCAATTCTTTTGCAATTTTATTTGCTGCGTCGAACAAATTACCCAGAAGAGTAGAATGAAGTGCTCCCGATATGTCCTGAGTAGTTTTAATCTCCGAAATCTTTGGAATAATTAAAATATGTACTGGAGCCTGTGGATTGATATCGTGGAAGGCAAGCACCGTTTCCGATTCAAATACAATCTTCGCCGGAATTTCTTTTCTGATAATTTTAGAAAAAATTGTTTCTCCCATAATTAATCCTTTTCTATTTCATATTTCTTAAGTTTATTATAAAGATGACTTCTCTGTATACCTAAAATCTCTGCAGTCCTGCTGATATTCCACCCATTCACTTCTAACTGTTTAACTATAAATGCTTTTTCAGCTTTCTCCTTAAACTCTTGAAAGGAATTACTCACACTTAGTATTTCATCAACATTTGATTTAACAGTTGGTGATACAGAATTTATTTCATTTTCGGTGATTATTTTGCCTGGGCTCAGAATCACAATTCTTTCTATAAAATTTCTCAATTCTCTTACATTACCTTTCCAAGGAAATGATTGAAGAACCTTTATAGCTTCATTTGATATCTCTTTTAAATGAAATCTATTCTTCTCACAAAAAATTTTCATGAAGTGCTCTATTAGTAGAGGGATATCATCTTTGCGTTCCCTAAGGGGAGGAACATGGATAGGGATAACATTTATTCTATGATATAAATCTTCTCTAAAATTATTATTCCCAATTTCTAATGGTAGGTCCTTATTAGTAGCAGCAATTATTCTCACATCTACTTCAATTTTATTATTACCTCCCACACGTTCAATTTTGCCCTCTTCCATAGCTCGCAAAACTTTTGCTTGTGCCTGTAAACTCATATCTCCAATTTCATCAAGAAAAAGTGTGCTAAAACTAGCTGACTCGAATTTGCCAATTTTTTTATTTACTGCGCCTGTGAACGATCCCTTTTCATGACCAAATAATTCAGACTCAATTAATTCATGAGGGATGGCGGCGCAATTAACTTCAACCATTTCTCGCTCTGACCTATTGCTTTGCCTATGAATAGCCTGAGCAACCAGTTCTTTACCGGTGCCATTCTCACCTGTAATTAAAATGCGGGCATCAGTTTTAGCTACCAGTTCAATTTTTTCGAGAATTGAGATAATCCTTTTACTTTTTCCAATTATTATATTATTTGATAATGGATCACTCTTTAATTTTTTATTTTCTCTGATCAACTTGGTTTGAGAAATTGCATTCCGGATACTGATAAGTAGTTTATCTCTATCAATTGGTTTTTGAATAAAATCGAAGGCACCAAGTTTAGTAGCTTTTACAGCGTTTTCGACACTCCCATGGGCGGAAATCATAATTACCTTTAATTCGGAATCGCGTTCTCTCAGCCAATGTAAAATTTCGAAACCGGATTTACCCGGCATTTGAATATCGAGCAAAACTGCATCATAGATTCCATATTCGAGTTTCTGCATTCCGGTAAATGCGTCGGTTGTGTAATCAACAGAATAATCCTCATACTCCAATATCATTTTAATTGATTCACAAATCTCTTTTTCATCGTCAATAATTAATACTGATTTCATTTTATATTCTTATAAATAATAATTGGTAAATTAAAAAAACTTCACTTGGAACCGAATTTGGATTTTTTATCAACGCTTCAGCGAAAAACTCACCAATATGATTTGCGAGCATATCTTTTTGGCTGAACTCACCATTTACAAAAAATCCCTCTTCCATAAACTCAACAAAGATACCAAGAAATTTAGACAAGTTGAACAATCTAAAACTATAACGAATAAATGCGTTTCCAAAAAAATGTGCCAGTTTATCCTTGTCGCCATAATCACTCGAGAATGAATCGGGAAATAAAAACTTTGGGGATTTCGCAACCTTTTCATCAAAGACACTTTTCTGTGCTGATGGTAAAGGGATAGTAATTATTTTTTTAAATAAAGGGATTTTAAAGTTAATCTTATTGAAAGGTACTGTGGCAAAAGTAAGCGCTAATAAAGTCTCCGAAATATCACCCTCAAAATATTTAAGTGTGGAATGGAATAAAGAATCTACCGCGGCTAAATCACCATTCTCTTTCTTATGCGTTTGAAAATCATCTGATCGAATAATATCAATCGCAAAAAACATCCCACCATAAAACGAATTTGGACCTGTAGACTGAGCATTACTTATGCAAGAAAGTAGCACCGCGAAAAACAAAACAGTTTTTTTGAAGTTACCAACCATGCTAAGTCTGAATTAATCCAGTGTTAAATTTTTGAATCTCATTATTATTAGTACAAATCTCAATTGAACGGGAAATATATTTTCTTATTAGGGCTGGATCAATAATTTCATCAATCCATAATCTAGCAGCGGCATAAAGTGGATTGCTCGATTTATTGTAAGAATTATTAATCTCTTTTAGAATATCATCTTTCTCAATTTCGCTTATAGATGAATTGTTCTTTTTTAATTGCTTCAATTTTATATCAAGCAAAACATTGGCCGCCTGATTGCCCCCCATAACTGCAATTTTTGAATTTGGGAAGGAATAAATAAAACGGGGATCATATGCTTTCCCACACATTGCATAATTACCTGCACCATAACTATTACCTACTATAACAGTAATTTTTGGAACAACAGAATTTGCTACTGCATTAACCATTTTAGCACCGTCTTTAATAATGCCTCCATGTTCTGCTTTGCTGCCTACCATAAATCCAGATACATCTTGCATGAATAGAAGCGGTATCTTTTTCTGATTACAGTTCATTATAAATCTTGCAGCTTTATCGGCACTATCGGAATAAATAACGCCACCAATCTGCATCTCACTTCCACCTTTTAAAGAATCGGTTTTAACTATACTTCTCTGATTTGCAACAATTCCAACTGCCCATCCATCAATTCTCGCATATGCGGTAATTAATGTCTTGCCATAACCGGCTTTATACTCATCAATCTCTGAATTATCAACTACTCTAGCTAATAGCTCATAAGTGTCATAAGGTTTGGAGGTGTCTTCTGGTAAAATTTTATAAATTTCAATTGGATCATATTTTGGAGGGAGGGGAGTGGTTCTATCGAAAATAGATGGAGCAGTTCTGCCATATTTTGAAACAATACTTCGAATTTGTTCAATGCATTCAGTATCATTTTTTACGATATAATCCGTTACTCCCGAAATATTAGATTGTACTCTTGCACCGCCGAGCGTTTCGTTATCAATAACTTCTCCAATTGCCGCTTTTACCAAATGAGAACCGGCAAGAAATATAGAGCCTTCACTTTCCACTATTAATGATTCATCACACATGATAGGGAGGTAAGCCCCGCCGGCAACACATGGTCCCATAATAGCAGCAATTTGTGGAATTCCTTGTGAAGAAAGGATGGCATTATTTCTAAATATTCTTCCAAAATGTTCCTTATCAGGAAATATATCTTCTTGAAGTGGCAAAAATACACCGGCGCTATCAACCAAATAAATTATCGGAAGTTTATTCTCCATCGAAATTTCTTGTGCTCTCAAATTCTTTTTCGCGGTCAGAGGAAACCATGCCCCGGCTTTAACAGTTGCATCATTCGCTACTATCACAAAATCTCTTTTATGAATTTTCCCAATACCAAATATGGTCCCAGCAGAAGGGGCCCCTCCATATTCAGAGTACATATCATGAGCGGCAAAAGTATTTAATTCTATAAACTCACTATTCTCATCAACTAATAATCGGATTCTTTCTCTTGCGGTTAACTTTCCTTTTTCATGCTGTTTATCAATTGAAACTTTTCCTCCCCCTAATGAAATATCTTCCCTTAATAAATTTAGTTTATCAACTAATTCTTTATGGTATAAACCACGTTTAACTGTAGTTTCATTTTCTGGAAATTGTGAACCGATTTTTTTCATTCGTCACTCTTCAATAAATTTCGCGCAATTACAATTCTCTGAACTTCCGAAGTACCTTCACCAATTGTTAGCAATTTAGCATCGCGGTAAAATTTTTCTACCGGATAATCTTTTGTAAATCCATATCCTCCAAAAATTTGAACTGCCTCATTTGCGGCTTTTACAGCAATTTCGCTTGCAAATAGTTTAGCTTTTGCAGCAATATCATTAACGGATTTATTTTTATCTTTTAACCACGCTGCTTTGTAAGTCATCAATCTTGCGGCATTTATTTCAGTTTCCATATCTGCCAATTTAAAATTAATTGCCTGGAAATCTGAGATCGGCTTATTAAACTGTTTTCTCTGCTTCGAGTATTCAATTGAAGCATCCAAACATCCTTGAGCAAGTCCTAAACTTAAAGCGGCAATTGAAATTCTTCCCCCTTCTAAAACTCTCATTGCCTGAGTAAATCCCTCTCCCTCTTCACCAATCAAATTTTCAGCGGGAACAACACAATTTTCAAAAATTAGTTGAGAAGTTTCACTCGCTCTCATCCCTAACTTATTTTCTTTTTTGCCCGATGAAAAACCCGGAGTATTTTTTTCAACAATGAAAGCAGAAATGCCCTTTCGCTTTTTTTCTTTATCGGTAATTGCCATAATCACAAAAGTTTCTGCTGAAATGCCATGAGTAATAAAATTTTTAGAGCCATTAATTATATAGCTATTTCCTTTTTTTACAGCGTATGTGGAAAGTGCAGCGGCATCACTGCCAGATTGAGCTTCAGTTAAACCCCATGCGCCAATATTTCTTCCAGATGCAAGATCAGGAAGAAATTTTCTTTTCTGCTCTTTGGATGCAAAAAGATTTATGTGGTTTGTACACAACCCATTATGTGCTGCTACAGAAAGCGCGATTGATGGATCTGTCTTTGCCAGTTCCTCAATTACTAAAGCATATTCTGTGTACCCAAGTTCAGCACCTTCAAATTCGGCAGGCACAAGAATTCCGAGAAATCCAAGAGAACCTAATTCATGCATTAATTCTATTGGGAATTTCTGAGCCTCGTCTAATTCAAGTACTGTTGGTTTTATTTTTTCTTGAGAAAAATCACGAATTATATTTTTAATATTATTTTGTTCTTCTGTAAAGTCCAAAATAAAATTTGATGCTGATGATTCTGTCATTCAAACACCTTTAAGATTCTTTAAATTCTTTAAATATCATTTCAGCAACTTCATAAGGTGAAATTTCACCATCCAATACTTTTGAAAGGGAAGCGGTGAGTTTAATTTTTCTCTCATCGTTCCAAATTTCATTTTTAAAAAGATTTTCAACAATTCCCGAAATTCTTGATTTATACTGCTGCTCACGGTGCTTATTGAGTAAATTATTACTTACCAAATAACTTTTATGTCTTTCAATTTCATTAGCGATATCCAAAATACCGGTATTCTCAGAAGCAACAGCTCTTAGAATACTTGGAAGCCAATCATTTTCATTATGGTCTTTAAACATTAAAATTGTATTGAGAGAATTAATAGCATTATCAGAACCTGGCCGATCACTTTTGTTTATTACAAAAAAATCGGCTATCTCCATTAATCCCGCTTTCATTGCCTGAATAGCATCGCCAGATTCCGGAACAATTACAACAATTGTAGTATCTGCCGCTTTTGCTACATCTAATTCTGATTGACCCACCCCAACTGTTTCAAATATTATATAATCATAACCGGCTGCGTCGAGCACATCAGCGGCGTCGATAGTTTTTTGGCTTAATCCTCCTAGACTTCCTCTAGTAGCCATGCTTCTAATAAACACACCGGGATCGCTACCTACTTCACTCATCCTAACACGATCACCTAATAAAGCTCCACCACTAAAAGGACTTGTGGGGTCAACTGCAATTATCCCGACAGTTTTATTTTGTTTCCTAAAATATTTTGTCAACTGATTTGTTATTGTAGATTTGCCGGCGCCTGGAGGTCCCGTTATACCTATTCGGTAAGCTCTACCGGTTTTTTTGTGTATCTCTTTTAATAGATCGGTAGAATCATTCAACGAACTTTCGACGATTGTTATAGCTCGCGAAACTTTTCTTTTATTATTCTTAAATATTTCTGCAATAAGTTCTGAGTTCATCATTATTTCAAAAAGTTAAATGGAATTTTATTTTAATGGTAAAGTTTATTTCGATAAATATAGTCAACAACTGATGGAGGAGTGAGATAATTAATGGGTAAATTATTTTTTACACGTTCTCTTATCTCGGTTGATGAAATATCAACAACCGGAGGATCGATTATTATGGCTTTCTCAGTAAATATATTTTTTTCAAAATCATAACTGCCGTTTCTAACCATTGCAACTACTGTAACTTCTTCAAATATATCATTGGGTTTGTACCATTTATCGAATACCAATAAATTATCATAACCTATTATTAACTCAATATCTTGATATATTTTTTTGAAATGTAAAATCGTATTTAAAGTATATGAAATAGCATTGTTATTGATTTCATAATCTGAAATTTCAAACTGCGGATTATTTTCAATGGCCAGTTTTACCATATTATAACGATGTAAATCCGCTACTGTTTTCATTTCTAACTTATGTGGTGATATGTGAGATGGAATAAAAATAATTTTCTCAAGTTCTCTTTTTTCGAGCACAAATTGTGTTGTTACCAAATGTCCATAATGAATAGGATCAAAAGTGCCACCAAAAACACCTACTTTTTTCATGCTAATTCTTTCGATAAGATTTTGGGAATTGTATATCTATATAGGCTAACCTGTTCCTCATAAAAGTTTTGATTTTTATTAGTAGAATTTTTCAACTGATATTTTCTAAAAGCTAGTTTAACTACTGCATTAATATATTTAGTCCGGATTTCCTCATCAATCCACCCTTTTCTAAATCTTAAATTTGAAGCTAGTATCATAACATGATTTTGAGGAAGAATGCCCAACTCGCTCTCTTCATTCAACTCACTTTTAATTATTACGTTTTCATAATGAACCGACAATTTTATCGTCATTATAAAAATTATGATTAACAGAATCATAAACAATAGGCCATAAAAATAGTTACCGTCAAAACTAACTGAGGCATTCCATAAAAAATGAATCAGCATCGCAATTAGCATACCGGCAAATGGTAAAATATTTCTAAGTGGATGTTTCGAAAATTTAAAGATTGCCAAGAACGCGCCGAAAGTGGCGGTAGCAATACAATGCATCACCGCCGAAAAAAGTGAACGAACAATTACAAGATATAGCCAGGATGCGAAGGTATCTCCATAACTCAAAAAATATGTGAAGTTTTCGGTCATGCCAAATCCCAACCCAATAGCGCTGCCATATACAATCCCGTCAGTCAAATTATCAAATTTTCTTGAATTGACTGTCCAAAGCAAAAATACTCCTTTTGCGATCTCCTCGGCGAAGGGGGCAAATATGATTGTTTGGATTAATCCGTGCTGCGATTCGCTGAATAAATGAACGCTGAGGAAGAGAGTAAGAATAACGCT
Source organism: Melioribacteraceae bacterium (assembly GCA_019638015.1). Classification (NCBI taxonomy): domain Bacteria; kingdom Pseudomonadati; phylum Ignavibacteriota; class Ignavibacteria; order Ignavibacteriales; family Melioribacteraceae; species Melioribacteraceae bacterium. Next base: position 2,080,417 of record JAHBUP010000001.1, read on the forward strand.
TCCAATCAAACCTAGAATTATTGCGCCGAAAGCACCCCATATAAAATGAAATAAAATCATTGCTAATGGCTCTCTTTCATTCTTATCCATTTTCCAAATAATTATTAAATAGAGAGCCATAGGTGCTACTGCGGCTATTAGAGATGATAATATTGGCATAATTAATCTATTAAAGTTGAAATAATCAGTTTAATAATATAAGACCTCAAATTCTTGATTTAGTAAAGATCACTGCCTATATTTTGACCCAAATTTTTTTGAAATTCTTGAAATGCTAATAAAATATACTAATTTTTCTGAAGGTATCCACGAATTTGATTTTAAGGTACCGGTAGATAAAATAGGATTAAGTGACGAGTTCTTTGGAATTGGTTCATTATTTTGTCGTATGGATAAATCAATCCATCAAATTGTGCTAAATTGCAATTTGGTGTTAGCCGCAAGATTTAGCTGCGACAGATGTATGACCGAATATGAAACAAAAATTGAGAGTAATTTCACCTTAACATACCTCTTTTCAAGAGAAAAAAGTGAAACTGATGAGCTTGATCTTAAATTTTTGTCGCCTGATCATGATAAAATTGATCTGACACCCGATGTAATTGAGTTCGCAAATATTGAAATTCCAATGAAAAAGCTTTGCAATACAGAGTGCAAAGGTTTATGTTCCAACTGCGGGATCAACTTAAATGAAGATAAATGCGATTGTATAATTAAAGTGGAAAATGATATTTGGGAACCACTTAAAAAACTAAAAGATAATTTCAATAACTAAACATATAGGTAATTACGATGCCAAATCCGAAACGTAAGATGTCGAAGAGCAGAAGAGATAAGAGAAGAACTCATTATAAGGCTACAGCTCCAACATTAAATCGCTGTTCAAATTGTAGTGAAATAAAACTAAGTCACCGTGCTTGCCCAAACTGCGGTTATTATGCCGGCCGCTCTATGTTTGTACCAGAATCATAAGTTTTAATTCCTAAAAAATGACAACCAAAAATTCGAAATGTAGAATTGCACTGGATGCTATGGGGGGCGACTATGCCCCTTTTAATGAATTATTGGGTGCCTCTGATGCACTTAAAGCAGATCCTAATTTTGAATTAATTCTTGTAGGAAATGAAGAAACAATTAAAAAAATTGCTTCTGAAAAAAATATTTCCATTACGGGTATGTCAATAAAAAATTGTTCTCAAGTTATTGAGATGAAAGATTCACCTACGGCTGCTCTTAAATCCAAACCGGATTCTTCAATAGTTGTAGGGGCAAAGCTTGTTAAAGAAGGACTTGCAGATGCTTTTGTAAGCGCCGGAAATACCGGAGCTATGATGGCTGCTTCAACACTTTTAATAGGAAGAATTCCGGGAATAGGAAGACCTACAATTGGTGCCGCATTCCCAACTATTACTACTAAAAAATGTCTGCTGTTCGATGTTGGCGCAAGCGTCGATAGTAAACCTCAGCATTTATTTGAATACGCCATTATTGGTTCTATATTCGCTCAAGAAATGTACAATCAGCAAAATCCAAAAGTTGGGGTTTTAAGCGTTGGAGAGGAAGATTCGAAAGGAAATGAAATCTCTCTTTTAGCCAATAATTTGATTAAAGAATCTAAATTAAATTTTATTGGGAATGTTGAGGGGAGAGATATCCTTAAGGGTGAGGTTGATGTGATAGTTTGCGATGGTTTTGTTGGAAACATCATTCTAAAATTTGGTGAAAGTGTTCTTTCTACCTTATTAAAAACAAGAATTAAAAATTATGCTCAAAAAGGTATTTTAAATAAAATTAAGGCTCTGGTTGTTAAGTCTGTTTTAAAAGCAACCTTGTCCGATATGGATTATCAAACTCATGGGGGTGTTCCTCTTTTGGGTATTAATGGAATAAGTATTATTGGTCATGGTTCAAGTTCACCATTAGCAATTAAAAATATGGTACTTAGAGCAAAAGAGATGTATGATAAAAATCTAATTCAGAAATTTGAGGAAGCTCTAAAAAATTATGGAACAAAAAATTAAAAATATAAACGCGGTTATTACGGCAGTTGGCATGTATGTACCCGATACGATTTATGATAATAAATATTTTGAATCAATAGTTGATACAAACGATGAGTGGATTTTAACCCGTACTGGAATAAAAGAAAGAAGAATTTTAAAAGATGGCGCTACAAGCGATCTTGCTGCAAACGCAGCATTAGATCTGCTGAAATCAAAAAATATCAGAGCAGATGAAATTGAGTGTATTATTGTAGCTACAGTTACACCAGATATGTTTTTCCCTTCAACAGCATGTTTAGTTCAGCAAAAAATTGGAGCAAAAAACGCTTGGGCATTTGATCTATCAGCCGCATGTTCCGGATTTTTATTTGCTCTAAATACTGGTAAAAATTTTATAGAATCGGGGAATTACAAAAAAGTTTTGGTTATAGGTGCAGATAAAATGAGTGCAATTACCGACTATACCGATAGAAATACTTGCATTCTTTTTGGAGATGCCGGTGCTGCAGTACTTCTTGAACCTGAAACCGATCTTAATTATGGAATTAAAGATTCATTGTTATATGTTGATGGAAGCGGGGAATCTAGTCTTCATATGAGAGGTGGTGGAAGTCTTAATCCATCAACTCATGAAACGGTTGATAAACGAATGCACTTTATTTATCAGGATGGAAAGGCAGTATTCAAAGTTGCGGTTAAAGGAATGGCGGATGTTTCGGCGGCTATAATGGAAAAGAATGGATTGAATGGGGATGATGTGGCCTATCTTGTACCACATCAAGCAAATTTAAGAATTATTGATGCTACGGCTCAGAGAATGGGTGTTTCTAAAGATAAGGTTATGATTAATATTCATAAGTATGGAAATACCACAGCGGCTACCATTCCACTTTGTTTAGTGGAATACTATAGAGATGGAAAATTAAAAAAAGGGGATAATCTAATTTTATCAGCTTTCGGTGCCGGTTATACTTGGGGTGCTATGTATCTTACTTGGAGTATGGAATAATGACAAAGAAAGCATTTTTATTCCCCGGACAGGGTTCTCAGTATGTGGGAATGGCTAAAGATTTATACGAGAACTCTGTTGAAGCAAAAGAGATGATTTTAACTGCTGAGGAAGCTACCGGTGTGCAGTTATCTCATATAATGTTTAATGGACCGGAAGAATCATTAAAACAAACCGATATTACTCAGCCTGCAATATTTTTGCATAGTGTCGTTCTTTCTAGCTTATTAAGAAAAATTGAACCGGATATGGCTGCTGGTCATTCATTGGGTGAATATTCCGCGCTTGTATCTGCGAATGCTATTCAATTTTATGATGCAATTAAATTAGTACGACTTCGTGGAACCGCAATGCTCCAAGCCGGTATTGATCAGCCCGGAACAATGGCGGCAGTTGTGGGTTTGGATTCAGAAATTTTAATCAATATTTGTGAAGAAGCATCTCAAAACGGAATTGTTCAGTGCGCGAATTTTAATTCTCCAGGACAGATAGTAATTTCCGGTTCCGTTACAGGTGTAAGAGGGGCAATGGAATTAGCCAAATTAAAGGGTGCAAAACTAGTTAAAGAGTTAGTTGTAAGTGGCGCATTTCATTCTCCTTTAATGGAAAGTGCCCGTGGAAGTTTAAAAGCTAAGTTAGAACTAACCCCATTTTATGACGCTAAAATTCCTGTTTATGCTAATGTTAATGCTTCACCAGTTAAAAATAAAGAAGAGATCATTTCTCTGCTTGATCAACAGTTAACCAAACCGGTTAGGTGGGAAGAGACAATCAAGAATATGATTAATGATGGGGCAGAGGAGTTTTATGAAATTGGTCCCGGTAAAGTATTACAAGGTTTAGTAAAAAGAATTAATCCAGATGTAAAAATTTTTGGGATCGATAAATTTACTGATGTGGAAAGGTACCTATAATGGAAAAGAAGTTTGAAAAGATGATAAATGGGATTTATATCGATCCTCTCATTTTTACTCATACTTTTGTTAAATGTTGTGATGTTTCAATCTGTTCGGGTGAGTGTTGTTATTATGGAGTATATACTGATAAGGCCGAATATGAAACTATTATGCAGAATAAAGAGAGAATCGCAGATATAATGGATGACACTCAGCCAAAAGAGTGGAATACCTGGTTTGAGGCAGAGGAGAAAGATGATGATTTTCCCTCGGGAATTGCCGTTGGTACTGAAGTTTATAATGGCAAATGTGTTTTTCTCGATAAACAAGGATATTGCTCTCTTCAAAAACTAGCTATGAATGAGGGGGAATATAAGTGGAAATATAAACCTCTATATTGTATATTATTTCCGTTAGTTATTTTTGAAGGTGCTTTAACAGTGGATGATGACCATCTCAGTAGGATGCATTACTGTAATAAATCTGAAAACCATGTCTCCACCATTTTTGAAGTATGTAAAAATGAAATAAGACATGTTTTGGGTGAAGAGGGTTTTAATGAGCTGCTCGAATATAAGAGAGATTATTTATTAACACTTCAGGAAACTAACGTTGAAATTACTAAATAAAAAAGCTGTTGTTACCGGCGGAACGAGAGGTATTGGTAAAGCTATAGTTAAAGAACTTGCCGAGAACGGATGTAGTGTTGTTTTTACTTACTTTAGTTCAGAAGAAACAGCTAAACAAATTGAGATTGAATTCTCGAATGAAAGTGTAAAGGTAGTGGGTTTCAAAGCCGATGCCTCCAATTTTAATTCGGCTCAAGATGTAATTAATTTTACGTTAGAAAAACTTGGCGGTATCGATATTCTAGTAAATAATGCCGGAATTACAAAGGATAATTTATTGCTTAGAATGAATGAAAATGATTTTAATTCGGTGATTAGTGCCAATTTAAATTCAGTTTTTAATTATACAAAGGCGGTTTTAAAACCTATGATTGGCCAACGATATGGCAAAATCGTAAATATAACATCTGTGGTTGGTATAATTGGGAATGCCGGACAGGCAAATTATGTAGCCTCAAAAGCCGGCGTAATTGGCTTAACCAAATCGAATGCTAAAGAATTATCTTCTAGAAACATAAATGTTAATGCTGTTGCCCCCGGTTTTATTGAAACTGATATGACCGATAAATTAAGTACACAGCAAAAAGAAGCTATACTCTCAAATGTTCCTATTAAAAGATTGGGTAAACCCGAGGATGTAGCAAAAGCCGTATTGTTCTTGAGTAGCAGTGATTCTGATTACATCACCGGTCAAGTTTTAACTGTTGACGGTGGAATGGTAATGTAAATTTAATAAACACAAACAAACAACTAAAAAGGAGAAGAAATGGACGTTGAAGCAAAAGTAAAAGAAATCATTATTGATAAGCTTGGTGTTGAAGAAAGTCAAATAGCACCAGAAGCTTCTTTCACTAATGATCTTGGTGCAGATTCCCTTGACATCGTAGAACTTGTTATGGGTTTCGAATCCTCTTTCAACATTTCAATTCCAGATGAAGATGCTGAAAAAATTACTACTGTTGGTGACGCTGTAAAATATCTTAAAGAAAAATTAGGTTAATGATATATTGAAGCAGATCAATTTTGGTCTGCTTCTCATTTTCTAATCCTTAATTATCCTTCAATAAAATTAGGTCATTTATGAGCAAAAGAAGAGTTGTTATTACCGGAATGGGAGCATTAACTCCAATCGGAAATAATTTAGCTGAGTATTGGGATGGTTTGGTTACCGGGAAAAATGGTGCATGCTTAATTACAAAATTTGACACCACAAACCATACAACAAAATTCGCTTGTGAAGTAAAAAATTTTGATCCATCGACATATATTGATAAAAAAGAATTGAGAAGAATGGATCCATATACTCACTATGCTCTGGCTACTGCCACTATGGCAATGGATGACTCAAAATTAGACCTATCAAAGGTAGATTTAGAATTAGCTGGTGTAATTTTTGGTAGTGGAATAGGCGGATTGCTTACATTTGAGGATCAGCATTCAGCTTTCCTTCAAGGAGGTCCAAAACGAATTAGCCCATTCTTTGTACCAATGATGATTCCCGATATTGCAGCAGGTCAAATTTCAATAAAATATGGTTTCAAAGGACCAAACTACGCTACAGTCTCGGCATGCGCTACATCATCACATGCAATTGCTGACGCATTTATGATTGTTCAGCGAGGATCTGCAAATCTAATGATCTGCGGAGGATCAGAATTTCCAATTACTCAAATGAGTGTTGGTGGATTTAATTCGGCTCGCGCCCTATCTACTTGGAATGATAGATATATGGAAGCATCGAGACCTTTCGATAAAGATAGAAATGGATTTGTTATGGGAGAAGGGGGCGGTGCGCTTTTAATAGAAGAATTAGAACATGCACTTAATAGAGGCGCAAATATATATGCTGAGATTGTTGGAATTGGAATGACCGGAGACGCATATCATATTACAGCCCCGCCTCCAGGTGGAGAAGGTGCAGTTCGTTCAATGAAAGCAGCTATAAAAGATGCTGGAATTGATCCAACAGAGGTTGATTATATTAACGCGCATGGTACATCAACCGAATTAAATGATTTGAATGAAACTTTAGCAATTAAAACAGTTTTTGGAGAACATGCATACAAACTTGCGGTTAGTTCAACAAAATCAATGACCGGTCATTTATTAGGGGCCGCAGGTGCGGTTGAAGCTATTGCCTCTTCATTGGCCTTAAAACATGGAATTATTCCACCAACAATAAATCATGATGAGCCAAGTCCTGAACTAGACTTAAACTATACACCTAAAATTGCGGTAAAGCGTGATATTAAGTATGCTTTAAGTAATACATTTGGATTCGGTGGGCATAACGCATCATTATTGTTTAAAAAATTTGAAGAATAGTTTTGATTGGCAAGTTTCTTATTCTCTTTAAAAGACTTTTTAAAGCCAACGATGTTAAAGGGAAAATTTCACCAGAAATTTTCCTTTCAATAAAAAAACTTCAAGATAAAATTGATATTAAGTTTACCAGCTATAATTATTATGTTAAAGCATTAACTCACCGCTCATATCTAGAAATCAACCATGAACTTTCCAAATCGAATGAACGCCTCGAATTTTTAGGGGATTCTGTTCTTAATATGATTGTTGCAAAATACCTTTTCTTTACTTTTAATAATAGTGATGAGGGCTTTTTAACAAAGTCACGTTCGGCATGCGTTAATAGAGATAGATTAGCCGCCGCGGCTCGGAATCTTGGCCTCCAGGATTATGTGCTCTATAATCAAAAGTATCTGCGGGGTTCTGAAGATGGATTTAGTACAATTTTAGCCGATACACTTGAAGCCCTAATTGGTGCAATTTATTTGGATCATGGAATCCCTAAAGTTGAAAAATTTGTAATTGATTTTGTGATTCAACCTTTTGAGGAAGATGAAGCATTTCTTTCCGACCATAATTATAAGGGGAAATTACTCGAATATACTCATGCGAAAAAACTCGCAACACCAAAATATATTTTAGTTAGTTCCGAGGGCCCGTCTCATAAAAAAGAGTTTGTAGTTAATGTTGTTGTTGGTGATGAAATTATTGGAATCGGCTATGGTAAAAACAAAAAATCGGCCGAGCAAAATGCCTCCAAAGACGCACTTCAAAAACTAGGTATTGTCGATTTTTAGAATTAAAAAATAACAATCCGATAATTCCTCTTTTATTATATTTGTCTCACTAATTAATTTAATTCTAACTGAATGAGAAATATTTATGTCCCACACTGAATTTTATGATAAGTTTATCGACCGCCATGTCGGTATAAACAATCAAGATCTTGAAAAAATGTTGGCAGTGATTGGAGTTTCTTCACTTGATGAATTAATCGATAATACTGTACCCGAAGTAATAAGAAATCGAGAGGAAGTAAAACTATCTGAACCTATGACTGAGATTGATTTTTTGACACATCTGCAAAATATTGCTAAAAAGAACCAAGTGTTTAAAAGTTATATTGGTTCAGGATATTATCCAACTATTACACCAGGTGTAATTAAAAGAAACATTTTAGAAAATCCAGGCTGGTACACCCAGTACACACCTTATCAAGCAGAAATATCGCAAGGAAGACTCGAGGCATTATTAAATTTCCAAACAATGGTTTGCGATTTAACCGCAATGCAAATTGCGAATGCCTCATTATTAGATGAAGCCACCTCAGCCGCTGAAGCTATGACTATGAGTTTTTCATTGAGAAAAGGGAATAAGAAAAATGCGAGTACCTTTATTGTTTCTGATAAAACATTCCCTCAAACAATTGATGTGTTATTAACCAGAAGTGAACCGCTTGGGATTAAATTACTAGTAAAGGAAATAAGAGAAGAAGAGTTAACAGATGACGTTTTTGGAATATTAGTGCAGTATCCTAATTCAGATGGAGAGATAATTAATTATGATAAATTATTTTCAACTGCAGGAGAAAAAAATATATTTAAAATAGTAGCAGCTGATTTGTTATCGCTAGCACTTCTTAAACCACCGGGTGAGTTCGGAGCAGATATTGTTGTTGGTTCAACTCAACGATTTGGTGTGCCAATGGGTTTTGGTGGACCTCATGCGGCTTATTTTGCAACAAAAGATGAGTATAAAAGGCAGATACCCGGTAGAATAATTGGTGTTACAATTGATGCCCATGGAAATAGAGCTTTAAGAATGGCGCTTCAAACCAGAGAACAACATATTAAACGAGAGCATGCTACAAGTAATATTTGTACAGCTCAAGTTCTGTTGGCGATTATGGCGGGAATGTATGCAGTTTATCATGGTCCAAAAGGTATATTTGAAATTGCCCAAAGGATTAATTCTCTTACTCACTTGCTGGATAATTCTCTCAAGGAATTAAAGATTCAGCAAGTCAATAAAAATTATTTCGACACTCTTAAATTGATGTTGAATAATATTGAACAAGTTAATTCAATTAGAGCTGAGGCAGAGAAGAGAGAGATTAACTTCAAATATTCAGAAGATAATACAATTGGAATCAGCATTTCCGAATTAGACACGCGGGAAAGTATTCTTGAAATTATTTCAATTATTTCTTCTGCACTTAAACTGAAAAATTTTGACTTAAATAATATTTCAAATGGAAAAACTCCAATAGAGCCGACGCTATTGAGACAAAGCAAATATTTAACTCATCCGGTTTTTAATTCGTATTACTCTGAAACAGAAATGCTCAGGTATATAAAAAGTTTAGAGAATAAAGATTTATCATTAACCGCTTCGATGATACCGCTTGGTTCATGTACGATGAAATTAAATGCATCGAGTGAAATGTTTGGAATAAGCTGGCCCGAATTCGCGAATCTTCATCCATTCGTACCGATAGAACAGGCGGCCGGTTATATAGAACTAATTTCTGAACTCGAAAAAGATCTCGCGGAAATTACGGGCTTTGAATCGGTTTCTCTTCAGCCAAATTCCGGTGCTCAAGGTGAGTACACTGGATTAATGGTGATTAGGGCTTATCATAAAAATAATAATGAAGCACATCGAAATGTTGTGTTAATCCCTTCCTCCGCACACGGTACAAATCCCGCAAGCGCGGTAATGGCAGGCAATAAAGTTGTTGTAGTAAAGTGTGATGATAAAGGAAACATTGATGTTGCTGACCTCAAAATTAAAGCCGAACAGAATAAAGATTACCTCTCATCATTAATGGTAACGTACCCTTCAACTCATGGTGTGTTCGAAGAAAGCATAAAAGAAGTTTGCCAGATTATTCACGACAATGGCGGTTTGGTTTATATGGATGGCGCTAACTTGAATGCGCAATTAGGTCTTACCAGCCCCGGCTTAATTGGCGCAGATGTGTGTCACTTAAATTTACACAAGACATTTGCCATACCACACGGCGGCGGCGGACCCGGTGTAGGTCCGATCGCTGTAAATTCAAAATTAAAACCATACTTGCCTTCACACTCCATTGTAAAAGTAGGTGGACAAAAAGGAATCAATGCTGTATCTGCATCACCTTGGGGAAGCGCGAATGTGTTAATAATATCTTATGGATACATCAAAATGTTAGGTTCATTTGGATTAAAACATGCTACAAAGGTTGCTATACTTAATGCCAATTATATTAAATCGAGATTGCAGAATATTTATCCAGTTCTCTATTATGGCACAAATGGTTTTGTAGCTCATGAATTAATTTTTGATTTAAGAAATCTTAAAAGTAGCGTAAATATTGAAGTTGATGATATAGCTAAAAGATTGATGGATTATGGTTTCCACGCACCGACTGTTTCATTTCCGGTTCCGGGTACAATAATGGTTGAGCCGACAGAGAGCGAATCATTGAGGGAGTTGGATAGATTTGTAGAAGCAATGCTCAAAATTCGAGATGAAATTTCATTGATCGAATCGGGAACATTTGATAAAGAAAATAATCCACTTAAGAATGCGCCTCACACAGCTAAAGTTGTCACTTCTGATGATTGGGATAAAGCTTACTCTCGATCTGTAGCGGCGTTCCCAACTGAGTTCTCTAGATCAAATAAATTTTGGCCAAGTGTAAGTCGCGTTAATAATGCTTATGGTGATAGAAATTTGGTTTGCAGTTGTTTGCCAATCTCTGATTATGAAGAAGTAAAATAATATTTTCTATGAATAGTGAAACAGAAAATATTTGCACGATTCTCAAAAAATCAAGATCAATTGCTGTTTATGGGATCTCCAGCAATTCTTCAAGAATAAGCAGACAAATTGCGTCATTTTTAAAATCTAGCGGATATCATGTCGTTGGAGTTAATCCCTCAATTGATTTGGCTGGGGATATTGTAGTGTATCCAAATTTAAAAGCAATCCCGCACCATATTGATATAGTAAATGTATTTAGAAGATCCGAAGAAATTCCCGAACTAATAAATGATACTCTGCAAATTAAACCAAACGTGCTCTGGCTACAAGAGGGTATTAGAAACGATGAAGCTGTAAAACCTATTGTTGAGAAGGGAATTACAGTTATTCAAGATAAGTGTATTGCTGTGTTATATAATCATTGCAAAGCTATTGGTAGTTAATCGGATTTATGAAAAATAACAGCCGGATAAAATATTTATTCATTCTCACTATAATAGTTTTATCCGGCTCTTTTCATCTCACCCACTCACAAGTTCTAATCGATTCTCTATTCGTTAATAAAAATAGTATACAGATTGACTCAATAATTATCTCCGGTAATGATCTGACTGAAGAATTTATTATTCGCCGGGAATTGACATTTAATCCGGGTGATACAATTACTTTAAACGATTATATCTTTAACAGAGAGAGGCTTTACAGTCTAAGATTATTTTCAAAAGTATTGTTTTTAATTGAAGAAGAAAAAAACTTGCTCAATATTCAAGTAACCGAATCATGGTATATATATCCACTTCCATTTCTGCATTTAAAAGAAAAATCATTAAAAAAATCAAATTTTGGTTTCTATCTATTAGTTAGGAATTTTCGCGGTCGGAATGAAACGATAAGAACATTTTTTAGCTTTGGATATGATAAGTACTTTACAATCATCTATGAGAATCCATCAGTCTTCTTCCAGAATGATATCGGATTTTCTTTCAGCTCATCCTATTCAAAATTTAATAACAGAAGCATAAAAGCAGAAGAGGCGGCTGGCGGTAATTTTATTTATTATAATTTTTCATTAGGGATTGGAGTTTCTAAGCGATTCGATCAGTATAATATTTTAACCGGCTTCGCCGGATACCAATATTTGAAAGCGCCAGTTGCTTTAAATAGGGTTACCGCAAGCGGTAAAAATATTGATCGGGTGTCTTCCTTTGGCGCGGCATATTATTATGATTCAAGAGATCTGAAACAGTTTTCTGAAAGCGGAATGCTAACATATATAAGTTATAACGAAAAAGGATTGGAGTCTAAAGAAGTAGATTATTCAATATTAGATTATGACTTGCGGTTTTATAAAACTATTACTGAAGATATTTTCGCAAAAATTAGATTAGCAGGAAGAAATTCATTCCGCGATGTTCCTTTTTATGATCAATCATTTTTGGGATATGACTATATAGTGAGGGGTGAATCGGATAATGAAAGGGAAGACTACAATCTTTTCATGTATTCGTTAGAAATAAGTTACCCAATAATTAAATCGTGGAATTTGAGTTTGGATTTACCGCTCATTCCGAAAAAATTGACTTCTGCTCGAATTGATCTTTACTTGAGTTCATTTTTTGATTCGGGGACAACGTTTGGTAAAAATAAAATTATTTCTACCGATGGATATTATTACGGATATGGTTTAGGATTAACTATTTTAGTGCTCCCTTATAATGCAATAAGGATGGAATTCGCATTGAACAAAAAAGGTGTAGGAGAATTTTTATTTGGAACCGGTTTTTCTTTCTAATACAGAACTATATTTATCCTCATCTATTGATAATGGTTATGTTGTTATTACTGATGAGGAGCAGCATCATATCATTAATGTGATGCGACATAAGATTAATGATAATCTAAATGTGACTGATGGTAAGGGAAACATTTACAATACTGAAATCGTAACTATAACTAAAACGCAACTTACGGCTAAAATTATTTCCACTTTAACATATCCCAACACTTTTCAGAATATAATATTCTGCATCCCCAGATTAAAAAATAATGACCGCTTTGAATTTGCGCTTGAAAAGTGTGTTGAGCTGGGCATAAATAGATTTATTGTTTTTGATTCGGATAGAACTGTAGCAAAGGGTAATAAAATTGATCGATGGCAAAAACTAATTACTTCCGCCATGAAGCAATCGTTGCAAGCCTGGCTACCAACAGTTTCCTACGCAAAAAACTTTAATGAATTGATGAAACTGGAAGGAAAGAAATTCATCTTCGATCAAAAAGGGGAAATGCGGCTGAATGAAATTATGAGTTCTGGTTACTCTACAGAGTTATTAATGAAAGATACTCTCAATTATTTTGTATTTGGACCTGAGGGAGGGTTTTCGAGTGAAGAGTATAGAGTAATGAGTGAAGAGTTGAAAATTAGATTAACTTCAAATCGATTGAGAAGTGAAACTGCAATTATCACTGCCGCTGTTTTACTATTTACATCTTAAATTAACTCAATACTTTTTTTGATAAGCCGTTCAAAATCCTTTTTTACAATTTCAGCTGTCTCCATTACCTCTTTATGTGAAAGTTTTTGAGATGATAATCCGGCCGCGTAATTAGTTATACATGAGATTGATGAAACTTCTAAACCTAAACTTTTAGCGAAAATTGCTTCGTGAACTGTTGACATTCCTACGGCATCCCCTCCAAATTTCTGAACCATTTTTATTTCTGCGGGAGTTTCGTATGATGGACCTTTTGTAAACCAATAAACGCCATGCCTCAATAATATTTTCTCTTCGAGAGCCGCGTTCATAATTGAAGAATTTAATTTTTCGGAAGGGAAATCTATAAATGAATTTTTTGCTTCAATTGAGGGAAGACTAATTAATAAACTTAATTCCCTCTTTAAATTGATTGCGTTAAAAGAGGAAGCAAGCATCAAATCACCCGGATGAAAATTAGAATTAACACCTCCGGCGGCATTGGTTAAAATGAGATTGTTAATCTTCAACTGAGCCGCAATAACGATTGGCAGCACACATTTTTCAATATCATAACCTTCATAAAAGTGAATTCTTCCCTGAACAATTAAAAGTTTTTTCCCTTTATATTCAGAGAAATGCAAAAAACCAGAGTGCCCTTGAACTGTTGATTTTGGATAATTATTTAATGAAGAAGTCGCAATGCTTTTTTTTGTATCAACCTTATCGGCAAAATCTCCGAGTCCACTACCAAGCACAATACAAATATCGGGCTTAAAAGGGGCTTCAGTTTCAATTTGTTTTAACAGTGATTTATATTTTTCTGAAAAGTTTATCATGCCATAATTCCAGCTAAAGTTGCCGTAAGAAGAGTTGCCAATGTACCTGCGATTAAAGCTCTTATTCCGAGTTTTGCTAAATCACCTCTGCGTTCCGGTGCAAGTGGGGAGATGCCTCCAATCTGAATTGCGATTGAACTAAAATTGGCGAACCCGCACAATGCGTAAGTTGCCATTAGAATTGCTTTTGGATTCGTAAGATTTTTTAATTCAATAAGCTTGCTCATATCTAGATAAGCTACAAATTCATTCAATACAACTTTGGTACCGAGTAAACTACCGAAATAATAAGCGCTGTCCCATGGAACACCGATGCTGAATGCTAAAAATTGTAGTATTGAACCAAACAAAAATTGAAAGCTGAGAGTCTGATTAAAATTTGCCATTAAATAAGCATTTAATCCGGTAACATCACCAATTTGTCCCATCAAATAATTTAGTAGTGATATAATTGCAATAAATCCGATGAGCATGGCTGCAACATTAATTGCCAGTTGCATTCCATCACTAGCACCCGCAGCAGCCGCTTCAATAACATTGGAAGATGTTTTTTCTACATTAACTTTTACTTTACCTTTAGTTTCGGGTTCACCGATTTCAGGAATAATTATTTTTGAGATTAATAACGAAGCTGGTGCCGCCATTACGCTAGCTCCCAGTAAATGGGTCGCGAATAACAATTGCGCTTCTTGTATTGAAATATTCATTGAAGCGGCGAAAGATTGACCAAGCATTTGAATGTAAGCCGCCATCACTCCACCGGCAATTGTAGCCATACCGCCAGCCATAATAGTAAGTAGCTCGCTCTGCGTTAATCCTTTGATAAATGGTTTTATCATCAATGGCGCTTCTGATTGCCCGACAAATATATTTGCTGTATTCGATAGTGATTCTGCGCCGCTGGTGCCCATCAATCTAGCCATTATCCATGCCATCCCTTGAACTATTTTTTGCATAATCCCAAGGTGATATAACACGCTCATGAGCGTACCAAAAAATATTATGGTTGGAAGAACTTGAAATGCGAAAAAAACACCAAGACTTCCTTCATTTCCCGGGCCCAATCCCAGTGTGCCAAAAACAAATTTTGAACCTTCAGTAGTAAACTGCAGAATTAATACAAAAAAACTGCTAAGAAATCTAAAGAATTCTTTAGGCCAGCCTAGAGGAGAAAAGAATTGAGCTAATTGATCTCCTTTAATAATAAAAATTGCGAATGTAATTTGAATTGCTAAACCAGAAAAAACTAACCTCCAGTTAATTCTTCTTTTATTATTTGATAAGAGAAATGCAATACCAAGTATTACTGCAATTCCTAATAGTCCTTGTAAAAAATTTAAGAAAAAATTCATGTACTCCTCAATTATTCTGGGATATAATGACATTTACGGCAGCGCGCTTCATAACTATCTGCCGCGCCAACTAATACTCGTTCTTCGGAAATTATTTTGCGTTGGGTTTTATCAGCCGGATTGCCGCATATAACACAAATAGCTAATGTTTTGGTAATATACTCGGAGATTGCGAGTAATTGAGGCATTGGATCAAATGGAATGCCTTTATAATCTTGATCGAGTCCTGCTATTATTACTCTTTTTCCATTATTGGCAAGTTGGTTCACAATGTCAATCAAGTTAGATTTGAAGAACTGTGCTTCATCAATCCCAATAACTTGAGCATTTTTAGAAAGATCAAGAATTTCTTGAGCATCATCAATCAACACTGAGGGGAGAGATTGTTCGCTATGGGAAACAATTTCTCCGTCAGAATATCGATTATCAATTCTTGGTTTGAAGACAAGAACACTTTGTTTAGCAATTTTTGCTCTTCTTAATCTTCTGATTAGCTCTTCGGTTTTACCACTGAACATACAGCCGGCAATAACTTCAATCCAGCCGGTTTCTTTAGGCATTGAATGTGGTGTAAATTCCATCATGGTTTTAAATACTCCTCGCCAAATGAATAGGGAAGCAGCTCATTTAATTTCATCTCTCGCAATTCCCCCTTTTTATTACTCATAATTACTACCAAATCTTTACCACATAAATCCGCTAAAACTTGTCTGCAAGCACCGCAAGGGGAAATATAATCATCAGCATCACTCGCAATTGCAATCTTTGTGAATTTTCTTTTCCCGGTAATTACCGCATTAAACACAGCGGTACGCTCGGCACATATTGTTAAACTATAGGATGAATTCTCAATATTTGCCCCAATAAATATTTCGCCATCATCTGTTAAGAGTGCAGAGCCTACTCGAAAATTAGAGTATGTTGGCAATGCTTTTGTTTTTGCTTCTACAGCTAATTCCATCAGTTGTTCATTTGTCATATTATTCATTATTTTTTTATTAAACGGTACATTGCGACATCATGTGAAGGAACTGTCACATCCAATTTAGTTTTAGTTGATTTCAATTCTTTTTTTGTCCACAAATCTTTAACTCTATATTCTACTGTTTTAAAGTTAGTATCTTTTTTGAAAATATCATCAACAACATTTTCATAATTCCAGTCGAATGTAATCATTTTATTTTCTTTGCTTCTATTTAAGATACACATTGCCCAATCACCATTAACAAGTGGCTTGAACCATATTTCTACAGAATCTTTTGAGGAATATTTAAATCCTTGAATCCCAAGTGAATCTTGATCAACAGAAATTACATCGCGGTTAGTCAAAATCTCCAAGGTTTCTTTACTCATATTTCTAAGATCATTGCCTGCTATTAGCGGTGCTGCCAGCATTGCCCACATTGAGAAATGGGCTCGATCCTCATTTACCGGCATACCATTTCCAACTTCCATCATATCGGGATCGTTCCAGTGATCTGGCCCGGCATATTTTCTTAATCCATCCTGCATATCTAGAATATACATCACCCCCCACGATTTCCAAGTTCCATGATCTTTCACACAATCAAAACAATTAAAGATGTCACCTGTAGTTCTCCATAAATGTCCAATCGAAGCTCCCCATTCCCACGGTTTGTTATTTCCCCATTCGCATAAACTAAATACGATTGGTCTGCCGGCTTTGTAAAGCGCATCACGCATTGTTAAATAAGCACCTTCGGCGTTTAATGCTTCAGTATTACACCAATCATATTTTAAATAATCAATGCCCCAGCTGGCGTATGTCATAGCATCTTGAAATTCATAACCGCGACTTCCAGGTCTTCCACCGCATGTTTTCCATCCAGCATCTGAATATATACCCAGTTTTAATCCTTTTGAGTGAACATAGTCCGATAGCGCTTTCATACCGGAAGGGAAATGTTGAGAATTGGGTTGAATAAATCCGAGAGAATCTCTTTCACCATGCCAGCAATCGTCAATATTTATATAAATATATCCGGCATCTTTCATACCTGTCGCAACCATTGCATCTGCAGTTTGTTTCACTAAATTCTCATCGATATCGCAAGCAAATTTATTCCAGCTATTCCATCCCATTGGTGGAGTAAGTGCTAATCCTTCAAATTTTTGAGCATGATTTGTAGAGATTAAATTCGTTAAAATTAATAGAACTAAAATGATTCTAAATTTCAATTCATCTTTCATTTATGTCACCTTTGAATTATTCAAAAACCATCTTCCAATAACCATTGGTCAGCAACCTGTTCAGAAATCCCATATATGAAACGGGAAGGTTTCGCAAAAGTCATTCCTTGTTGTCTATCAAATATATGCATAGGATAACAAACATATAAATTTTGTTTTGCTCTCGTGGAAGCAACATACATTAATCTTCTTTCTTCTTCTAGTGATTCAAATTTATCAAATGATTGCGCAGATGGGAAGAAACCATCTATAGCATGAATAATAAAGACGGAATGCCACTCCAATCCTTTTGCCGAGTGTATTGTTGATAAAGTTACAAATTCATTTTCTTTATCTTCAGCGTTAATATCAACTACCGAATCCTGAGGAGGTTCAAGCGCCATGTCTGATAAAAAAGAGTCGAGCGATTTATAATTCTCCGAAATATTCATAAAAATTTCTAAATCTTTTTTCCTCTTATTCCAATCATCATAAGTATCTCTAAAAATCGGTTCATAATAATTGAAGGCTACCTCTGCTTTTTCTGCCGGTAATGAATTTTTAGTGTGTATCTGATGAAGCAAGTCAAATAATTTGTAAAGATTATCTTTAAATTGATTTTTGGGAAGAAGTTCCGGACTGTTTTTTATAGATACAATACCTTTTGCAACCAAATCCATAATAGATTGGGCCTTTTTTGGACCAACACCTTCATGCAAAAGTAAAACTCTGTACCAGCTAACAAAGTCGGTTGGATTTGCCGCAATCCTAAGAAATGCGAGCATATCTTTAACATGAGCGGCTTCAACAAATTTCATCCCACCAAATTTTATGTAGGGAATATTAGCTTTATTTAATTCTATTTCCAGATCGAATGAATGATAGGAGGAACGAAAAAGTACAGCAATTTCATTGAGTGGAACGCCTTCATCACGTAACTCAAGAATTCTCTCAGTTATGAACCGTGATTGCATATTCTCGTTTGCCGCTGAAACAATACCGGGAAGCTCTCCGCCAATTTTTTTAGTAAAGAGTTGCTTTGGATATTTTTCAAATGCGTGTTCAATTATATGATTAGAGAAATCTAAAATCTCTTGTGTGCTTCTATAATTTTCTTCGAGGGTTATAAGTTTAACATCATGAAAAAGTTTTGGGAATTCCATAATGTTCTTGAAATTAGCTCCCCGGAAAGAATAGATCGATTGTGAATCATCCCCAACAACCATAATGTTTTGTCGTGATTGACCGAGTGCCAAAATAATATCCGATTGTAATTTATTTGTATCCTGATATTCATCAACCATTATGTATTTGATTCCGGAAATAAAAGTTTGGGAAGCAGAGTTTTTACTTTCCAAAAACATTTTAAGAAATACAAGTAGATCATCATAATCCAGCAGGCTATTTTGGCGTTTATAAGAAACATAAACTTTTTCAATATCTAAAAACTTATCTGTGTACTCAACAAAGTGAGGATAATCTTCCTCGAGAATACTTTCGATACTTTTGCCCGTATTAACAGACAGACTAATTACTTTAAAGATGGTTTGTTTATTTGGGAATCTTTTTTTGTGCTGGGAAAGATTTAGCTGACCCCTAATTAAATTAATCACATCCTCACTATCACTTTGATCTAGAATTGTGAATCCATTATCTAGATTTAGGGCTTTAGCATATTTTCTTAAAACTGTATTTGCGAATGAATGGAATGTACCGCCATTAATTTTAGAGCACCGGTTATCGAGAAGGAGAGCGGCCCTATTCATCATTTCTTTTGCAGCTTTACGGGTAAAAGTTAACAGTAAAATTGATGATGGATCATTGCCCAATTCCGTTAATCTTGCGACACGGTAAACTAGAGTACGAGTTTTTCCGCTACCTGCACCGGCTATAACCAAAAAGTTCCCCTCAGTTGCGGACACGGCTTCATATTGGGATGAATTTAACTGCTGCTGATAATTAATACTGAATTTCGATTCATCAACAGCAGTTTTTTCTTGAATAGAATTAGTACGTTTTAGAACAAACTTTTTAGCCATCAACGTAATGCTTTTGGTTTTTTCAGAATTTCAGTTAGAATAACCACATCACGTAAATTTGTAGAATCTCTAAGTTTATCAGTTATTAGAGTGTTTCTTTTATTAGTGTCTTTTTTTACAGTTGCCGGTTTAAAAAGTAGATCATCTTTAACTTTTTTCTTTGCTTTTGCTTCCAGCTGGTTTATCTGTTCTATAGAAAAATTAGGTATCTTATTAATTTTTTCTATTTCACGTTTAATTAAAGTCTCCCGCGTATTTATCTTTTTCTCGAATTCCGATTCGGGATCCCAGGAAGAGGTCTCCAATGATTCACTTCTTTGAGTTTGAGGTTTAGGTTTTTGCTGATAATCTTTTGGAATTTTGAATCCAAATAAATCTTCAAGAACCTCAACATTTTTATTTGATGGAGATACAATAATATCTCCATCATCATTGTCTTGATAATCCTGCGGGTTCTTTTTATTAGGTTGCTTTTTTTGTTTGAAAATAGAACTTACTACGGAATAGATCACAAACAAAAAAATCAATAACTCAAAAATATTATCCATAACATTAATCTTTTTCTTTTTTATCGTCTGGCTTTGCTATAGAATTACGCATATCCGTATCAGCAATTACATTTTTCATATTATAATAATCCATTACTCCTAATCTACCTGATCTGAATGCTTCTGCCAAAGCTTTTGGCACTTCTGATTCAGCTTCCACAACTTTCGCTTTCATTCGTGCTACTTCAGCCGACATTTCCTGTTCGAGAGCAACTGCGGCGGCACGTCTTTCTTCGGCTTTTGCGCGGGCGACTTTAAGATCTGCTTCAGCCTGGTCTGTTTGTAAGATTGCGCCGATATTGGTACCTACGTCAACATCCGCAATATCAATTGAAAGAATTTCGAATGCTGTTCCGGCATCTAATCCCTTGGATAATACTACTTTTGAAATACTGTCCGGATTTTCGAGTACCTCTTTATGTGTAGTACTTGAACCGATAGTAGATACAATACCTTCACCAACACGAGCTAAAATTGTAGCTTCGCCAGCACCGCCAACTAATCTCTCAAGATTAGTTCTAACAGTAATTCTAGCTATAGCTTTTAACTGAATACCATCTTTAGCTACGGCGGATACCATTGGAGTTTCAATCACTTTTGGATTTACCGACATTTTTACGGCTTCGAGTACATCTCTTCCGGCCAAATCAATAGCCGCTGCTTTTTCAAATTCCAAATCGAGATTGGCCTTGTTCGCCGAAATTAACGCATTAACTACGTTGGTTACATTCCCACCGGCTAAATAATGTGCTTCCAATAACGAAATATTAAGATCGATGCCAGCTTTCGTGGCAGAAATTACATTTCTGATAATTACTTGTGGCGATACTTTTCTTAATCTCATACCCACTAAATCGCGAAATATCCTTACTTTAACACCTGAAAAGTAAGCTGTTATAAATAATCCGAGCGGTACAAAATAGAGTAGAAAAAAGAGGAGAAATATCCCGGCAAAAATAATAAATATTGACAACCCTGCTAATGCTTCCATTTTTACTCCTTACTTTACGTGAATAATCTGTTTGAAAAATATTAATTACTAGGACTAAAACAAAATATGATTTTGTAAACTTACAATAATCCAAAGTTCCTTGAAATGAGGTTAATCTTACTATATATTTATGAAACGATTTAGCAAAGATTGATGTTCTAAATAAAAAGAAAAGGATTTGAACAATGGAAGGAAATTTTTCCGAAAGAGTGCAAGAAGTTATTCGTCTTAGTCGTGAAGAAGCACTCAGACTGGGACACGATTATATAGGTACAGAGCATTTATTATTAGGAATTATAAGAGAAGGTCAGGGTGTTGCCGTTAGAATTTTGAAAAACCTTGATGTTGATCTACTAAGCTTGAAAAAGGCTGTTGAAGATACAGTTCGAACTGCCGGTGGAACTCTAACTATTGGTAATATTCCTTTGACCAAACAAGCCGAAAAAGTACTAAAAATCACACAAATTGAATCAAAAATATATAAATCTGATGTAATTGGTACCGAGCATATTATTCTATCTTTGTTGAGAGACGAAGATAATATCGCAACCCAAATTCTTCACCAGTTTAATGTGAATTATGATAACGCAAGGGCTGAGCTTAATAATATTTTAAGCAGTAAAGACCCTCAGAAAGCTCAGCAAATGGGACAATCTCAATTTTCTTCGAAGAAACCGGATAAAACAAAAACTCCGGTTTTGGACAATTTTGGAAGAGATTTGACAAAGTTGGCAATAGAGGATAAACTCGATCCAGTAATTGGACGTGAAAAAGAGATTGAAAGAGTTGCCCAAGTGTTGAGCCGTAGAAAGAAAAATAATCCGGTTTTAATTGGTGAACCTGGAGTTGGCAAAACAGCAATCGCTGAAGGATTAGCTCTCAGAATCATTCAAAAGAAGGTACCAAGAATCTTACAGGAAAAAAGAGTTGTTACTCTTGATCTGGCTGGATTAGTTGCGGGAACAAAATACCGTGGACAATTTGAAGAGAGAATGAAAGCACTGATGACTGAGCTTGAAAAGGCCGATGATGTAATTTTATTTATTGATGAATTACATACAATTGTTGGAGCTGGGGGAGCTTCAGGTTCCCTTGATGCTTCAAACATGTTTAAACCGGCATTGGCAAGAGGTGATATACAATGTATTGGCGCTACTACACTGGATGAGTATCGTAAATATATTGAAACAGATGGGGCATTAGATAGAAGATTTCAAAAGGTAATGGTCGATCCGCCTTCTGTTGATCAGACCATACAAATATTAGAGAATATTAAATTCAAGTATGAAGAGCATCATCATGTAAAATACTCATCTGAGGCAATAGATTTAGCTGTTCGTCTCAGCGAGAGATATATCACAGATCGTCATTTGCCCGACAAGGCCATCGACGTTCTCGATGAAGCTGGCTCACGTGTTCATATGGGTAATTTTACCGTGCCTGAAGAAATACTTAAGCTTGAAGAAGAGATTGAAAAAGTGAAAGTGCTCAAAATCCAGGTTGTTAAACAGCAGGATTATGAGGAAGCCGCACGGCTCAGAGATAGAGAAAGAAATATCCAAAGTGATCTTGAAATTGCAAAAAAAGATTGGGACACAAAGACAAAGGATATTATTTATGATGTTTCTGAGGATGATATTGCTACGGTAGTATCGATGATGACTGGCATTCCGGTTACACGAGTTGTTCAGGCTGAATCTGAAAAATTAATGAAGATGGAGGATGCGCTCAAAGGACGTATTGTTGGGCAAGATGAAGCGGTTCTAAAACTAACCAAAGCCATTAGAAGAACTAGAGCTGGTTTGAAGCGTCCCTCTAAACCGATTGGCACATTCATATTCTTGGGACCAACCGGAGTCGGGAAAACAGAACTGGCAAAAGAATTAGCGCGCTATTTATTTGATTCCTCCGATGCGTTAATAAGAATTGATATGAGTGAATACATGGAAAAATTTGCTGTGTCACGACTAGTGGGAGCTCCTCCTGGATATGTTGGTTATGAAGAGGGAGGTCAATTAACAGAAAGAGTAAGGAGAAAACCTTATTCAGTAGTACTATTTGATGAGATTGAAAAAGCTCACCCTGATGTATTTAATATTTTGCTTCAAGTTTTAGATGATGGACAACTTACCGATAGTTTAGGAAGAAAGGTTGATTTTAAAAATACGATTATCATAATGACTTCAAATGTTGGTACTAAAGATATTAAAACTACCGGTGGATTCGGATTTAGCGGGGAATCGGAAGCTGATCAGTATTCTCAACTCAAGAATACTGTTGAAGACGCAATGAAAAAATTGTTCAATCCGGAATTTCTAAATAGACTTGACGAAGCAATAGTTTTCAGAAATTTAGATATTAATGACATCAAACAGATTGTAGCTATTGAGATGAGAGATTTAGTGAAAAACATTAGCGATAATAAAATGACAATTGAGCTTCACGATAGTGCTAAAGATTTTCTCGGAGAAAAAGGATTCGATCAAAAATTTGGAGCACGTCCTCTAAAACGGGCAATCCAAAAATATGTTGAAGATCCACTCGCCGAAGAATTATTATTAGGACATTTTAAAGAAGGTGACAAAATTATTGTTAAGAGAAAAATGGAAACTGATGAACTATATTTTTTGAGCGATAAAGAAGTTGAACCTGAAGAACAAGACAATACAGAGAAACAATCTGTTTAGTGATATTTGTAAAGTTTGATTATGAAACAACTTAGCAACGAAGAGTTAGAAAATATTATACTTGATCATGATGGTTGGATACTTGGTGATGGAAAGTTAATAAAGGAGTATAATTTAAGTTCATTCAGCGAAGCTTTGGCATTTGTAGTTAAAGTTGGAATTGAAGCGGAGAAGTTAGATCATCATCCGGATATTCTTCTTCATTCATGGAATAAAGTCAAGATAGCCCTTTCAACTCATAGTGCGAACGGGATCACAGATTTGGATATTAATTTAGCCAAACAAATAGAGATAATTAAAAAATGAAAAAAGAAAACATTCTCGAAATTTTTACAAAAACAAATGCCCTACTCTCAGGGCATTTTTTATTAACTTCAGGCAGACACAGTAATCAATATTTTCAATGCGCTCAAGTATTGCAATACCCAAATCACAATGAAGTTATTTGTACTGAAATAGCAAATTTCTTTAAGGATACTGAGATTGATGTGGTAATCTCTCCGGCTATAGGAGGAATTATAGTTGGACAGGAGGTAGCGCGTCAGTTGGGGAAAAAATCAATATTTGCTGAAAGAGAAGATAAAGAATTAAGATTGCGGAGAGGATTTAGTATTGAGCCGGGGCAAAAGTATCTAGTTTGTGAGGATGTTGTTACAACAGGAGGTTCAGTCTTTGAAGTAATTGAGATTGTTAAAAATGGTGGTGGAGAAGTAGTTGGAGTAGGCACAATTGTCGACCGAAGCAACAATAAAGTAAAATTTGGTGTGCCGCAGTTTAGCACTCTTCAACTGGAGGTAATTTCATATACATCTGAAGACTGCCCATTGTGCAAACAAAATATACCGGTCGTTAAGCCAGGTTCACGAAAAATAGTGTGAGGTATAAATTGAGATTAAAAATAGTACTCCTTGTTTGTTTAATTGTATCAAATGTTTTTAGCCAGGTTAATTATGAAGAGTATTTTAACGGGAAAACATTACGATTCGATTTTTACCATTCCGGTAATAAATCTACCGAAGAAATAATATTCTCCAAGATGAAAGAGGAAGGGGATTGGAGCGGATCGAAGAAAAATCTGATAGATACACTTAGGTATGGAAATTATTTTTTTGAACTGCATGATATCGCATCAAATAAAGTAATTTACTCACGCGGTTTTTCTACTCTATATCAAGAGTGGCAAACTACCGAAGAGGCAAAACAGATGAATAGAATTTTTGAAGGATCTGTTGTTATGCCTTTCCCAAAAATAAAAACTAAGATTGTCATTTTTAGAAGGGATAGAAACAATAATTTCATTTCATTATTTCAACATATCATTGATCCGGCAAATTATTTTATTGAAAAAAACATTACAAATAAATATCCAAATTTTATAGTCCATAGTTCTGGTGATCCTTCAGAGAAACTGGATATAGTATTTATCCCCGATGGTTATTCAAAAGAAGAAATGAAAAAATTTAAAGATGATTGTTCAAGAATGAGCGTCTATCTGTTTGATTATTCCCCATTCGATAAATTAAAAGATAAAATAAATATTTGGGGAGTGGAAGCACCATCCGATGAAAGTGGTACCGATATTCCAGGAAAAAATATTTGGGTAAACACTCAACTAAACTCTTCATTTTATACTTTTGATAGCGAAAGATACCTGATGACATCGAGCTATTTCAAAGTTAAAGATATTGCATCAAACGCTCCTTATGATCAAATTTATATCTTGGTGAATACAGATAAATATGGTGGCGGGGCAATTTATAATTTTTACTCACTAACCTGTGTTGATAACAAATTAACCAAGCAGGTATTTATTCATGAATTTGGGCACGGTTTAGCCGGATTAGCCGATGAATATGGCAATGATAATACATACCAGGATATGTATCCAACTGATATTGAGCCTTGGGAAGTTAACCTTACAACACTTGTAAATTTTGAAAGTAAATGGAAAAATATGATTGATACAAATACGCCAATCCCCACTCCTTCAACCGATGAGTATAAAAATCAAGTTGGTGTTTTTGAAGGAGGAGGGTATGTAGCAAAAGGAGTGTATAGACCAACATTCAATAGTTTAATGAATTCATTTTCCTCAAACGAGTTTAATGAGGTTTGCAAAAAAGCACTCATTAATGTAGTTAATTTTTATTCCGAGTAGATATGGACCAGAAAAAGTTTTATCGTGCTATAGAGTCAATTGCATCTTTCGAATTCCCTAGCGAAAAAGAATTATTAATTGAGGTTGTTAAACAAATAATTAAATCGGACCAAATTAGTTTCACAGGCGGAAGAATTTGGAAACTTGATTATAAGAAGAAAAATTATAAACTAGTATTTCAAACAGGTAAAGTTCAAAAAATTCCTAATGATTTTGTACTTGCAATAAAAGATTACAAACTTTTTGAAATGCTTTCAAAATATCGTACCATACTTGCTGATGAGACTAATAAAACTTTAATAAGCAAAGGTATACTTAAATATTCAGCCTCCGGTATCGGTAGAAAAATTAAAATTGGAGATACAAGATATTATGAATATCTCCTCGCTGTAAATAGCGATAGAATTGATGAAGACTTAAGATACGGACTTAATATTGTTGCAACCGTACTTACTTCAAAACTTCACGAAAAATATGTTACTCAACTGCGCAAAAATTTAATTGATGACATTGATAAGGCAAAACAACTTCAAAAAAGTATTTTGCCAGAACATGAGTATGATTTTCATGATTATAAAATATTTGGGATAACTCTTCCGGCAGATACAATTAGTGGAGATTTTTATGATTATCTTAAAATTGGTGATGAAGAGGATAGATTAGGAATTATTTTAGGGGATGCCGCATCAAAGGGATTTCCCGCTGCCGCTGAGGCAATGTATATTTCTGGTGCGTTAAGAATGGCTAGCACTTTTCAAATGAAAATATCTCCAATGATGTCCCGGTTGAATAAACTTATAAATAAAATATTTAGTGATGATAAGTTTATAACTCTTTTTTACGGTGAACTCTCGAATGATAAAAAAGGATTATTTCTTTACGCAAATGCCGGACAAAACCCCCCGGTACATTACAGCAAAAAAAGTGGCAAACTTACTTATCTCGAACCAACCGGCCCATTGCTTGGCCCTGCTCCAAATTCTAAATATGATACCGACAGCATTAACTTTGAAAGTGGAGATGTTTTATTAGTTTATTCCGATGGAATTGTGGAATCTGCAAACGAGGCTTTCGAGTTTTATGGTGAGGAAAAAATGGAAAAAGTCTTCATCGATAATATTGATAAGTCGCCAAAAGAAATTGCCACACTAATTTTAGAGGATGTTATAAAATTCACAACTATAGATAGCAAGTATCAAGATGATAAAACTGTCCTAATAGTTAAACGAAAATAATATGCAGATACCCGAAAAAATTAAAAATGCCGGTGTTGTTGGAGCAGGTGGAGCAGGATTTCCTACTCACATTAAAGCGCAATCCAAAGTTGAATTTGTATTGGCTAATGGCGCAGAATGCGAACCATTAATTCATAAAGATTATGAACTAATGGTTAATTTCCCAGATCAAATTGTAAATGGAGTTGAAACTTTAATAGAACAAACGGGCGCAAAAAAGTCATATTTTGGTATCAAAGAAAAAAATATAAAAGCTATAGATAAAATTGATAATTCTATAAGTAACAAGAAGATAGAGTTATGTCTGTTAGGTGATTTTTATCCCAGCGGTGATGAATATGAATTGGTCTATGCTGCTACTAAAAGATTGATCCCTCCACACGGATTGCCGCTCGATGTTGGTTGTGTCGTGAATAATGTTGAGACATTCTACAATATTTCCAATGCTAAAGAAGGAATACCTGTAACCAAAAAGTTTGTATCGGTAGCGGGAGCAGTAAAAAAGCCATCATCTTTTTTTGTGCCTATTGGTACCAGTTTCAATGATTTACTACAGATTGCAGGCAGTTCAATTCTAGAAGAATATGCGATTTTTGTTAGTGGCATATTAATGGGAAAGCTTACATTTAATCTAAATGATGTTGTTACTAAAACCACAGCTGGAATAATTATCCTTCCAAAAAATCATTACCTCGTTCAAAGAATGGAAAGACCAATTTCAGATATGAATAGAATTGGAAAATCGGCTTGCGATCAATGTAGTTATTGCACCGAATTTTGTCCCCGTTATCTGCTAGGTTATGATGTGCAACCCCATAAAGTTATGAGATCGCTTGGTTTTTCAGCTACTGGTGAAGCAGTCTGGAATCAATACGCTGATTTGTGTTGCTCGTGCGGATTATGTTCGCTATACGCATGTCCAGAAGATTTATATCCCCGTGAAGCTTGCGATCAAGGTAAAAATTATTTGAAGTCCAACGGAATGCGGCATAATCAACAAAAAGAGCTAAAAGTGCATCCAATAAAGGAAGGAAGAAGAGTCCCTCTTAAACAATTAATGAAACGAATGAACATTTTAGAGCTTGACGCGCCTACTCCATTTATGGAGTACTCAAATAAAATAGAAAGTGTTAAAATAAAATTGAAACAACACACCGGGTTTCCTTCAAAACCTACGATTAGTATTGGCTCGAGAATAAGTGAAGGGGATTTAATTGCTGATATTTATGAAAATAAATTGGGCGCAAAAATTCACGCTTCAATTGCCGGTACAGTTAAAGAAATTAATGATGATTACATTTTAATTGAAGGGTAAATAATGAATTCACTTGGATTAATAGAAATGACAAGTATTGCCGCCGGTATGCAGGCAGCAGATATTATGCTAAAGACATCTAATGTAGAGTTGATACTTTCGAGAACTATATGTTCAGGAAAATATATGGTTTTAATTGGAGGGGATGTTGCAGAAGTACAATCTGCTGTTGATCGAGCAGTGAATCAAACAGAATTTGCGGTAATAGATACATTTGTGATCCCCAATGTTCATGACGATATATTTCCAGCCCTTTCCGGTCATTCAAATGTTGAAATGTTGGAATCACTCGGCATTCTGGAATCATTTAGTGTTGCCTCGCTGATAGAGGGCGCAGATGCCGCTGTGAAATCATCAAATGTAAAAATTATTGAAATAAGGTTGGCGATGGCGCTAGGTGGAAAAGCTTTTTGCACACTTACAGGTGAAGTTGCCGCAGTTACAAGTGCTATTGATTCTGGCGCAAAAGTAATTTCAGATAGAGGATTATTAGTTAATAAAGTTGTCATAGCCAACCCAAGAAAGGAATTACTTAGTGAAATGATTTAAACTGATGCCCTCAAATAATTTATCAATCCCGCTTCAAATATCTTTTCGTAAATATATTATTGCCGCTTTCATAAAGATGTATGTTAAAAATGCTGAAGTAAATATTATGGGAATCGATCCGTAAAATATCATTTCGTAATTAAATTCATAGTTGAGTGTTACCGATAAGAAATAATTGCTCATAGGTTTAAAGAATAGAAGAATCATAAATACCATATAAATTGCACAAATTAAAAATGTTAACGATGCTCCTTGTGAGGAGGATATTCTGATGGGATTTCTCTCCTTATAGTTCGCATAGATTGTCCCCATACCATAATTAATAGAAAGAATTGCGACTGCCGATAAAAATGTACTTGCAACCGCAAATATGGTAATTTCAAATCCAAATTTTAAGTTTGTAGTGAATGAAAGTAGTAAGGCAATTCCTAAAATTATGGAAGAGGAGGGGATCAGCTTTGTTTGTATATATTTTTTTAGGTGAATAGGAGCGGTCCTCAGTTTCCAAAAATTCTTTCCTTCAAGACTAGTAATAGGGAAGATGAACCGCAGCGATAAAGTTGAGATCAAAAGCAAGTTAAACAGGTAGATCGATAAATAGATCATTGTCTGAAGATAGAAATTCCCAAATCCTACAAATTTAATTCCAGAAGCACTTACAATAAAAATTAATATTAAAAAAATAAGAATGACAGCGTGTATAATTTGACTTGGTTCACGGAAGAATAGTAGTATATCTTTCTTCAACAACGATTCAGTTTGAGGATTGAACTTGCTTCGGTTCATAAATGAGAAGTAGGGAGATTGTTTCTTTTTTTGATGACTAAATCCGCTACTTATTAACCATGTATTAAGGTACCATTTTCTTCCAAGGGCCAAAGCCGATAAAAATAAAATTGAGGAAAGGACTATCTGCAAAAAAATAAATTGTACTGCATAGTAATAATTCCCTTTAATAATCCAAAATCCCGATTGTGCCAGCCAATGATGCGGTAGATATTCCAAGATATCTGGGAGATATGAACCGAGATAAACATCTTTATCGAGATATGGGTAACTTTTCATTATCTCCTTAACCAAAGTTCCCGGGGAATTTAAATCGAAAAATAATATAATTGATAAAAGGTAAATCGCCGCTAAACTATACAACACTTTTTTGAAGCCATATTTTGATGAGAGTTTTATGATTACTAACAAAATAATTACTCCCAGAGAACCTGCACTAAACATATATGGGACGAAGGATAAGAGAAGTGTAATTCCCGCAATTAATGATATTTCGAAATAGTATATATATCCCGCTAATAAAGAGAAGAGAACCATGAGCAGAGTACCCGAACTATAAAAGAAGTTATCAAGAAATTTGATGGTAAATAATAACTCAGGTTGAACCGGTTTTGAGAAATAGTAATTAATTTCTTGAGATTTATAAAGTGTGGAATAAGAAACAATAATATTGCCTACATTAATAGATACAAAAAATATGAACAGAACCATAGAAATAAATTGATGAAGTAAAAAGAGCCCAATCTTTATTTTTAACATTAGGAATACAATGGTTGAATATGAGAAATAAAACGCGCCAAAAGCAAAGGCTAAGTAGATTAATCCGCTGGCACTATTTTTAATAAAATTACTCAATGAAAAATTTGATTCGAACCTTAAATAGGAGAGTGCCTTATATTTTAATATGTGGAAGAATGTTTTCATTCTTCTTCAGTCAATTCGATGATCAAAGATTCAAGATTCTGATCTTGATGATTCTTCAAATCATTTAGTGAGGTAATGTTGTTATTAAATAGGAGTTTACCTTTTCTGATTATACCTACATGAGTGCATATTTCTTCAACAACATTTAAACTATGTGTTGACATAAAAATTGAGGCGCCACCTTTCACTTTTTCGGAGAAGAGCTTTTTAACAAGATATGCCGATTGAGGATCTAACCCAACCATAGGTTCATCAACAATTATTAATTTGGGATTGTGCAAGAAAGCTGAAGCAATCACTATTCTTTGCTTCATTCCTTGTGAATATTCCTCAGTCCTTTTATTAATCCATTCTCCAATTTTAAGCTGTTCACAAATTTCATCTACTTTGAGTTTTGTTTCTGATTTCGAAAGATTATATAATCCAGCACTAAAATAGAGAAATTCCTTTCCCGTTAGTTTCTCATAAATAAATGGTTGATCGGGAATATAACCGAAACTCTCTTTAGCAGTAATGGGATTTGCCCATGCATCAATATCACCAATAATTATTGAACCAGAAATTGGTTTTAACAAACCAACAATCATTTTTATGGTTGTAGTTTTGCCAGCCCCATTTGGACCTAAAAACCCAAAAAGCTCTCCAGTTTTAATCTCAAGATTTATTTTATCAACAGCGGTAAAATTCCCAAATGTCTTTGTCAATTCAACCAGTTTGAGCATAGTAATTCTATTTTAGTTAATGAATTAAATTGTGAATAAAGTTTCGAAAAAGAAATCTAAACGATAGTAATACTGTAAACATTTTAGCAATTTTAGATGAAAGTCTTACAAAATATTTTTCTGAACATCGTCTAGTGTAATAGTAGTTAGATCTACATCTTCCATTTCGAATATATTTAGAATCCTTTCTTCTTGAGAGCTTATTGATGAGAACAATAAGTTTTTTGCAGTGTATGCGTTTTGCGATTTATTCAGTTCAATAATTTTTACAAACAGATCAAGCATTTCCTGTTGTGCCCCTTCATCTAAGGTATATCCGTTTTTATATGCCATATTGTATGCAATTGCTAGTAATTCATATGCAGTATAATCTTTAAAGATAAATTTGTGGGGAAACATTTTCTCGATTTTTGGAAATTTCAGAATAATGTTTTTGAGATTAGGTGCGGTATCAGATAAAACAAAAATCATTTTTTTAGAGAAGTCTGAAGCAGTATTCAATATTACCTGAATTGCTTCCTGTCCAAGGTCATCTTTTGAAAGTACTAGATTATGTGCTTCCTTTAAGTATAATATACCTCCATGAGCCTGTTGAATAATTTTTTCTGTATTCGTTGTTGTTTGACCTGGGTAACTGGCTACTAAATCGGTTCTATCAACTTCAACAACATGACCTTTGGACAAAATCCCGATTTCCTTAAATATTTGTCCACAGATTCTTATTATTGATTTTTTACCGGTTGCCTGATTTCCAATACACAATAGGTTAAAATTTCGATCAATAGATTTAATACCTTGCTCTTTTTTCAATTGAACAAATCTAGCATAATTAATTAACCGGAATATTTCATTCTTAACCTCTGATTGCCCAACGTACTGATTTAATTCATCTATATGATTTTGAAGTTTAAGCGGATCACCTTTAATGGTAAAACTCTTAGCTTCTTCATCTCTATTAAGTACTTCATTAATATCGTTTTCTAATATTATAGAAGTAATTTCATCATTCCGTTTATCTTGAGGAATCTCCGCAATCCGTAATAACATTTTTTGTTTAACAGATTCAATAATATTTCTAACTAATCGGGCGTTTCCAAATTTCTTATCTCTATTATTATACATCTTTTCGAAATGCTGCAATAAACGCTCCTCAGCGGATATGTGCAGTTTCTTTTTCTCTTTACTTAGCGTACGGTTTACAATTTCCATTAATTCGGAAGGGGAGTAATCTTCAAAATGGAAAGATTTACTGAACCGAGATTGCATCCCCGGATTACTGGCAACAAATGCTTTCATTTCATCTGTGTAACCGGCAGCAATAACATTAAATTTACCCCTATCATCTTCCATTCGTTTTAATAAAATATCAATTGCTTCTTTTCCAAAATCATTGCCTGAATCCCCTGATTTGACGAGTGTATAAGCCTCATCTATGAATAACATTCCACCAATCGATTTTTCAATAATTGATGTAGTTTTTTCAGCCGTCTGACCAACATAACCGGCAACCAGTGACTGGCGGTCTGCTTCAATTAAGTGACCTTTTGGCAATATGCCTAGTGCCGAATAAATCTTGCCAAAAATTCTTGCTACCGTTGTTTTTCCTGTCCCTGGATTTCCGAGAAAGAGAATGTGTTCGCTAAAGACTTTCTTTAAATCTTGTTTTTCTTCTTTCAAGAAACGGGCAAGTTTAATCAAATCATAAACCTCTTTTTTAAGAGAAGTTAAACCAACCAATCCATCAAGTTCAATTAAGGCTTCGGAAAGTGCCTCTTCGTTTATGGGAATTTGTACTTCTTTTTTTGAATTTTTTTGAAGCGTTTTTTCTATTACTTGGAGTGTTATGGTAGCAATATTTTCCTTTGTTATTAAACTCTCGCCGGTAGTACTTATTATTTTACTAAGATTGATTTTACAATCATTAAATATTTTCCTTACCAACCTTGCATTCCCAAAACTTTTATCTCTTGAACGGTAAAGGGAATAGAATTCTTTTTTTAGAAGTTCTTCTGCGTCCTGAGTTATCTTGTAATCTTCTTTGGTAAGTAAGTCCTTGAAGATTTGCAATAGTTCATCAGGTGAGTAATCATCAAAGACAAAGGTATGCGAAAACCGTGATCTCAATCCCGGATTAGAATTAAGGAAAGAATTCATTTCATCGGTGTAACCGGCAACAATAACTACAAATTCTCCCTTTCTATCCTCCATTCTTTTAAGAAGTACATCGATAGCTTCTTGCCCAAAATCTTGCGAACCTCCTTTTTTAACCAATGTGTAAGCTTCATCTATAAAAAGTACCCCACCAATTGCATCACCAATAACTTTCTCAGCCTTTTGAGCGGTTTCTCCAATATATTGTCCAACAAATCCGGAGCGGTCAACTTCAATAACATGCCCGCTGGGTAGAATGCCCATAGCGAAAAATATATCTCCCAATAATCTCGCTATCGTTGTTTTACCAGTTCCCGGGTTTCCCAGAAATATAGCGTTTATAGAAATATTCTCTTCCGATTTCAATCCTAATCTTTTTCTTTCCTGGATAAATTCAAGGTAGGAAATAAATGTTTTTATAGCCTCTTTAATACCGGAAAGACCAGTAAATCTATTTAGTTCTTCAATTAATTCACCAAGTGGTTTAACATTTCTCTGGTTGGGAATTACTTCTTTTTCATCAGATTTATTCTTTTCGCCCGATTTTTTTAGGTGAGAAAAATTATTGATTTTCTCTTCTTTCTTTGATGTTTTAGCAGACGGTTCAGATTGATTGTCTTCATATTCGAAAAGTACATTTTGGGATACTCCAAAATATCTTTCACCAACTTTAAAGTTATTGATATAAAGTTCAAGTTTTGCTTGTCCTTCATCCCACTTCTTAGTTTTTAGAGTATCTATAGTTTGAGTAAAAATAACCGAATCCCATTCTTTTTGTGTATTCATTTGAAATGGAAGTTTAAATATCTCAAAATCATTATGGTAAAGAACAAATGTCATAGCATATAGCTTATCTGTTTCTTTAAAGAAAGGATTGTTGAAAATTATTTCGATACCAAATTTCTTGTAACTAATCGGTAATTGTTTGAGATAAACCCTGTCGGTACTGTTGGGGGAGTTCAGCTCATACAATTTTATAGAATAAATATTAGCATAGTTATTAGGATAAAAAATTGAATCGCTACGGTAGAGGAATTCACTATTCAAAGGATTAAAATCGTCAAATGATTTAGTGGCAAAAGTATTTCTGGTAGTAACTTTAGTTCTTTCTTTTTCCTCAAGTTTTAACAAATTATTTACATAATTCACAAGGTGGTTAAATTTTTCATTTTTTTTGAACTTGTTTTGCATCTCCTTAATTTTTTTTTGAGCTGGTTTAATTTGGAAAAGGTTAACCATAGCCTCAAGTTCTAAAAGTTCAGCTTCATCATCTTTAACATTTTTCAAGATATTTCTGGCACTCAGCAGCGCAAACCAGTATTCTTTTTCTTTGAGAGAATCTTTAGCCTCATTAAAAAGAATATCAATTCCGGAGGAGCTGAGTTCCTTCTGTTCGATAAAATATTGATGTGCTTTTTCTAACCACTTTTTAAGGTTGTGCCAATCCTTATTTTTTTGATCATTCATAATTAAAGCCAGATCAAGGGATTTTTGCGCCTCATCCAGTTTTAATTGTCCGGCAAATGCATGTGCCTGGATATAGAATGACCATGCTAAGCTCTCTCTCTGTTTTACTATTGATTGTTGGAAATCGGCAATAGCGCCCTCGTAAATACTCATTCTGTAAAGAATGTATCCCCGGTAAAATCGGGCTTTATCAGAATCACCTTTAAGTTCTACTGCAATGTTTGCAAATTCTAGTGCTTTTGCCGGATTTCCATTTTCGAGAAGAGCCCAAGCATAACTAATTACTGCTTCCGAATCATCCGGCCGAAAGGAATAGATCTTCTCCGCACGGCTAAGTGCAAGTCTAAATCTTCCATTGAATAGGTGCTCAAAAACTTCTTTTTGTAATTGATTTAAGTCTTCTTGATACATAACCAGATTTATTTAATTAAATCAAATTTTAATAAGTATACTAAAGTTAAAAATGCCTTTATAATAAACTTTTATACTTGCTTCAAATTAATAATATAAAAAGTGATTTGAAACAGAATAATTACTTAATAATCGTTAAAACAGCGAACTATTTTAACTATTGAGCGTCTTATTTTTCAGTAATTGGAGGAAATATCATGAAACCAAAAATATTTATTTATCTATTATTATCAGCTATCGTTGTAACAGCATGCGGTGTTTGGGGAGTGCGGGGTAATGGCAGAATAAAAGAAGAGAGCAGGTCGGTCAAATCATTCGACGAAATTGATGTATCGGGCGCTTTCTCAGTTAAAATATATGTTGGAGAATCCAGCTCATTAAAGATTTCCGGAGAAGAAAATTTAATGAAGTATATAACAACAAAGGTCAGCGGATCAACTTTAAAGATTGATACAAAGAAAAATCTCTCACCTAGAAAAGAAATATTAATTGAGATAACTACCCCTAACCTCGAAAGAATTCATGCCGGAGGTGCAAATAATATATATGCCGAGAACATAAATGCGGATCTTTTTTATGTGGATCTGAGCGGTGCTGGAAATATCGAAATTGAGGGAGTTTCAAGAAGATTACGTGCAGAGATCAGCGGTGCAGGGAATATAGATGCAAAAAATCTAAAAGCAGATGAAGTAAGAATTGCCGTTAGTGGAGCAGCAAGTGCGAATGTATATGCTAAATCGTCGCTGGAAGCAGCAGTTTCGGGAGTTGGTTCTATAGATTATTATGGGAACCCTCAGGATGTAAAAACTAACGTCTCCGGTGTCGGATCCATCTCAAGAAAATAGAGATTTAATAATTTCCTTTTAAAGCGGAAATTCAATTAGAAATTCCGCTTTTTTTTTACTAAAAATTGGTAATAATTATTTTAGATTTTATGTTTGTGCTTATTTTAAGCAATTATTAATAGTGGAGCAATAATGAGTGAAAATAAAGTGTCCATTTTAATGGGTAGTGATTCTGACATTAATGTAATGAAAAAAGCGTCAGAAACTTTGAAAGAGTTTAATGTCGGTCATGAAATGAGGATTTTATCTGCGCACAGAGTGCCGGAAGAATTAAAAAAATATATTTTAAAGGCAGAAAAAAAAGGTACAAAAGTATTTATAGCAGGAGCTGGATTAGCAGCTCATTTACCTGGAGTTGTTGCATCACTAACCAAATTACCGGTTATTGGTGTTCCTCTTGCGAGCGGCTCATTAAATGGATTGGATTCACTGCTATCTATTGTTCAGATGCCGAGTGGTGTTCCGGTTGCAACTGTAGCTATTGACGGAGCTAAGAATGCGGCAATTTTAGCGATACAGATTTTATCGGTTGGAGATAAAACACTTGCTGCAAAAATGAGCAATCATAAGAAAAAAATGAAAGCAGAAGTAATGAAGAAAAATAAGAATTTAATACAAAGTTATTAATTATAATTTTCTGTTCTCTTTTGTAAAGAAATTTAAAATCGGTGGGGATTATGACGGAAGCTGTTTTATTGCTGTCAGATAATAGTAAATCGAACTTGAGGGTAATAAGTCTTGTTCTGGGGATTGGTTATCTACTTCAATCAATTATTCATTTGAAAAATTATTATTCACTTTTTCTCATACTTTTATTTTTAGTGATTGCATTAATTCTTGTATCTATATTTTCTAAAAAATTAAATCTTGGCGATAATTATCTAATCATTAAGGAAGAAGCGGTACTTTACAAATCCATTTATTGAGTTACACCTAAAAAATACGGCTGGGATATAATTTATAAAGTTACTGTATCAAAATATAGTTTAGATATTTTGTTTACCGATGGAATTGAAAAGAAAATTTATTTTGATAAGATGACTTACCGTCAAAGAAAAATGGAATTGCCTGAATTTATTGAAAAAATTAAAAATTTAGCGAATTACAGGGACAAGATTATTTTATTAAATTAATGTGGCGATTTGATCAAAACCAGCCCCAACATCATAGAGAAATATTTTTGGATTGTTGATCTTTGAAAGTCGCTGTAATATTTTGGTGAAAAAAATTGAGGGGACAATGAAACTATCAAATGCTGCAGCAATATTTTCCACGCTAATGTTTTTAAATATTTTAACTCTTTATGCACAATATCCTTCCTCTATCCAGATTAATGGCGGGATAATCGCGCCGGGAAGTTCATCTGAAGGTCCTACAGCCGTTTTGCAATACAGCCATCCAATTAATGATGATTTTTATTGGTATATCTCAGTCGGATATTCTTCATGGGATAAATATAAAGTTACTTTTCAAGAAGACTATTCCATAGTTCAATCTAAAAAATTCTTCGAAACCTACGCTGCAGACGGGCATAAATTAATACCGGTCAATTTTGGGGGTAAAATTGTTCTGAGGGAATTAAAGGAATTAGTTTCCTTTTTTACAGCGGAGATAGGTTATTCTCATCTTTCATATAATAACTATAAGAATCAAAAAATCATTAATCCCGAAACCGATAGAATCCTCGATTATAGTATTGATCCTGACTCAAGAGAAAAAATTAATGAGAATTTATTTGGAATAGGGTTAGGGATTGAACTGCTCCACCCCATGTCGAAAAATATAAACTTACATTTCTTATTTAAAGTTAACAGTTATTTTAACTCAGACTACTACAAATTTTACAATTCGAGGGCTATTTATTACAATTATTTGGTTGGTGTTTCATATTATTTATAACTATTCAATGATAGTTTACGCCTTACCTTTATTTGTCTTGTATTCCTCAACATTGGAATACTCATTTAGTGGATCGCTGATCAGTTTCTCAATATTCCAATCAATATTTATCTGAAAATTTTCTTTTCGAGAATTGCACTCTTCATATTTGCAAAATTTACAAAGATGATCTTTACAATAATCATTATGGATTCTAACTGAGCTGTTTAGAAAAAGCTCATTGAGTTTATCTTCAATAAATTGTTCTTCAAGATGTGATTCTTTAATCGAAAAATAGAAGGGGAGAATAATGTGAAAATCTACGAACAGTCTGTCGCCGCTCTTCATAAACCGCAGGTGGTGAATATCAATCCAGTAATTCTTCCTAATATTGTTTAATAATTTTACAAGCGTGTTCAAAGTTTCTTTATCTGTCTCATGCATTAAACCGCCGATTGATTCACGCATCAATTTAAATCCTGTAAATAAAATATTGAGTGCAACTGCGATTGCGATTATGGGATCAATTTCCAAAATACCTGTAAATAAAACCAGAAGAAGACCAATTACTACTCCTATACTTGTGTAGGAGTCAGTAAGCACATGTTTCCCATCGGCTACCAAAGTTAAGGAATTAGTTTGTTTACCTTTATTAACTAAGTAAAAACCAAGGAACAAATTTAATACTCCGGCTATAGCGATAATGATAACTCCTATATCAAGACTCTTGGTAGAAACACCTTTCACCAAATCTTCAACAGCATAATATATAATTGTAATCGCGGCAAGAATAATGAGGAATCCTTCAACACCGGCAGAGAAGTATTCAACATTTCCATGACCATATAAATGAGATTCATCCGCCGGTTTGGAAGAAAGATAAATACTGTATAAAGCCATAAGAGTTGCCGCAACATGAACAACACTTTCAGCCGCATCAGAAAAAATTGCACTTGACCCAGTTATAAAATATGCAGCGATTTTTGCCGTGAACATTCCAAGTCCAACAATAAGTGAAAGTTTGGCAGCTTTAAATTTTATAAGGTTGTTCTGTTTGAAATCGGTCATAATCGCTCTGGAAATTAATTTTAAAACTATACAATTAAGTGAGCAGATGCATCGATAAATTCTATTTTTTTTGAAAATTCAGAACAAACATCAAAAATCTTTAAAAAATTTCTATTGCTGATTATTAAATATGGAATAAATTCTCACAGCTAAGAATCATATTGAGCAATCCTTGAATAAACCTAAAAAAAGCTCATTTTTAACTTAAAACCTAAATTAGACATTGGCATACTATATGCAGTTAATATAGTCAAATACTGACAAAATGAGAGAAAAAGATGCACAATCATATTTTCCAAAAATATCCTCCAAAGGACAGAAGTAGTTTAATAGCACTTCTTCAGGAGGTACAAGAGGTTTATGGCTATTTACCGGAAGAAGCACTTAAAGATATTTCGGATCATATCTCTATTCCTCTAAGTTCCGTTTACGGTGTTGCAACATTTTATAATCAGTTCCGATTAACTCCTCTCGGTAAAAATATAATTCGAGTGTGCAGAGGAACAGCGTGCCATGTCAAAAATTCGGCTAATATTTTAGTCGCTCTTGAAAATGAACTTGGTATAACAGCCGGTCAAACTACGCGAGATAAAATGTTTACATTAGAAATAGTTGCATGTATTGGCGCATGTAGTATTGCCCCTGTGATTAATATTAATGAGGAATACTATGGTCGATTGACCACAAAAGAAATTCCTAAAATTCTAAACAAGTATAAGAAAGAAGAACTTGCTAAATCAAAACAAGAACAAACGGTGAGTGCAGAATGAATAGTTTTATAGAAAAATGTTGTGCCCAATGCTGGCACACCGATGAAAAACCATGTGAGCAATTTATTGCTTGTTGTATTGATGGACCATTGTGTCATCAAGATGCAACTTGTAAAAGTAAATTTCAAGAATTGAATTCAACATTAAAATATATAAACAACCAAATACCTGTAATATTTATTGGAATGGGTACTTGTGGTTTAGCGTCTGGCGCAGATAAAGTTAAAACGGCTATTGAAAGTGAATTGGCTAAATTGAAGATTGAAGCATTGATTGTTCCAACTGGATGTATTGGCTATTGCGCAAAAGAACCCATTGTTGATATTAAAATGCCTGGAAAGGATAGATTATCGTATTGTGAGGTTACCCCAAAAGATGTCCCTCAAATGATTGAAACAACCATAATTAATGAAAATTTCTTCGCAAAAAAATTACTCGGAAGTTTTGGAAAAGAAAATGATGGAATCCCAAAATTGAAGGATGTTCCATTTTTCAAAAAACAACAGAAAGTTGTTTTGGAAAATTGCGGAGTTATAAACCCAAATTCTATTGATGAATACATTGCTGCTGGTGGTTTTAAAGCTCTCGATAAAACTTTGAGATTAATGT
Source organism: Melioribacteraceae bacterium (assembly GCA_019638015.1). NCBI lineage: Bacteria > Pseudomonadati > Ignavibacteriota > Ignavibacteria > Ignavibacteriales > Melioribacteraceae > Melioribacteraceae bacterium. The sequence goes on from JAHBUP010000001.1 coordinate 2,121,016, forward strand.
CTCATGAACAAGTAATTAATGAGATTAAAACGAGTGGACTTCGTGGCCGAGGGGGTGGAGGATTCTTAACCGGTTTAAAATGGGAAATGGCCTACAAAAAAGAAGCCGATAAAAAATATTTAATCTGTAATGCGGATGAAGGGGATCCGGGCGCCTTTATGGATCGTTCTGTTTTAGAAAGCGATCCTTATCGAGTTGTGGAAGGTATGATTGTGGCAGCTTATGCCATCGGCGCTTCATTTGGCTACATTTATTGCCGCGCTGAATATCCATTAGCAATTGAAAGATTAAATAGATCAATTGAAAAGTGCCGTGAATATGGCATACTTGGAACTAATATTTTAAATAGTGGATTTTCCTTTGATCTAAAAATTAAAAAAGGAGCTGGCGCATTCGTATGTGGTGAAGAAACCGCTTTGATTGCTTCGATTGAAGGTAAAAGAGGAATGCCAAGACCGAGACCTCCATATCCATCTGATGCCGGTCTATGGGGAAAACCAACAGTTATAAATAATGTTGAAACGTTCGCAAACGTTCCTTCGGCAATAGCCAAGGGAGCTTCATGGTTCTCATCTATTGGTACAAAATCAAGCAAAGGTACAAAAGTATTTGCCCTAAGCGGCAAAATTCAATATAGTGGCTTGGTCGAAGTCCCAATGGGTAGTACTCTTAGAGAAATTGTTTTTGACATCGGCGGCGGAATCCCTGATGGTAAAAAATTTAAAGCTGTTCAGATTGGTGGTCCTTCGGGTGGATGTTTACCTGAATCTGTAATGGATACACAAGTTGATTACGAATCTTTGAAAAGCGTTGGCGCGATGATGGGTTCAGGCGGTTTTGTGGTAATGGATGAAGATACTTGTATGGTGGATGTGGCTAAGTATTTCTTAACATTTATAAAAAGTGAATCGTGCGGCAAATGCGTTCCTTGTCGTGAAGGAACTATGAGACTTTTAGAAATTATTGAGAGGATCCCGGTTCGTTATGAAAGCAGTAAAGACAAAACAGATCAGTTGCAGCGTTTTAAGGGAATAGTTCATTTACAAAGATTATCTGATGTTATTCGTGATACTTCTCTCTGCGGATTAGGGCAAAGTGCTCCAAATCCTATTCTTTCAGGTTTGAGATATTTTAGAGACGAGTATGAATCTCATTTATTCGAAAGAACCTGCGAAGCAAAAGTTTGTAAAGAACTACTCACATTTGATATAGATACCGATAAATGCAGCGGCTGCGGTTTATGCTTGAAGAAATGCCCAAGTGAAGCAATTATTGGTGAAAAGAAACAACCTCATCAAATTATTCAAGCTCAATGCATTAAATGCGGAATGTGTTTTGAAACATGCCGCTTAGAAGCTATTGTAGTTAATTAATACTGGAGAAAGAAATGATTGAACTAAACATAAATGGAATAAAGGTAGAAGCAGAAGAAGGTATGACGATACTTGAAGCGGCAAAATCTGTTGGGATTCATATCCCTACTTTATGCCACATGAAAGACTTGTATCCTACAGGTGCATGCAGAATATGTGTCGTTGAAGTTGATGGAATGAGAAGTTTAACTCCTAGTTGCGCTTATCCTGTAATGCAGGGAATGAACGTTCAAACTAACACACCTCGTGTGCGAATTGCGAGGAAGACTATTGTTGAACTTTTAATAGAAAACCATCCGCAAGACTGCTTAATATGCGTAAGAAATAAAAATTGTGAATTGCAGGATTTGTCTGAATCTTATAGTGTTAGAGAGCACAGATATGTTGGGGTAAAAAAAGATCATGCTATTGACATTTCCAGCGCATCAATGGAGAGGGATCCTGCAAAATGCATTATTTGTGGAAGATGTGTTAGAACCTGCGGTGAGATTCAAAAAATAGGAGCAATTGATTTTACAAACCGTGGATTTGAGAGTAATGTTACAACTCCTTTTAATAAAGGATTAAACGTCAGCGATTGTATTCTTTGCGGTCAATGTATTCTAGTATGTCCTACTGCCGCACTTCGCGAAAAGAGCAGTGCTAAAGAAGTCATGAATGTGATTAATAGCCATAAAAAATATGTAATTGCGCAAATTGCCCCGGCTGTTCGTGCTTCGTTGGGTGAAGAATATAATTTACCTCTCGGTTCAAATGTAACAGGACAAATAATTACAGGATTAAAAAGATTAGGATTCAAAAAAGTATTTGATACCAATTTTGCAGCTGATTTAACTATTATGGAAGAAGGTACTGAACTAATTAATAGAATAACAAATAATAAGACCCTGCCAATGTTCACAAGTTGTTGCCCAGGCTGGGTTAAATATATAGAGCAAAATAGACCTCAATTATTAGGACACGTATCAAGCTGTAAATCTCCCCACGAAATGGAGGGAGCTATATTAAAAACATATTACGCTAAAAAAATGGGTATCGACCCAAAAGATATTTATGTTGTTTCTGTGATGCCCTGTACAGTTAAGAAATTTGAATCTACACGTCCCGAACTTTTTGAAGAACATATGCCTGATGTTGATGCAGTCCTAACAACCAGAGAATTAGTACGTTTATTTAAAATGGCTGGGATCGATTTTAATGATTTGCCCGAGAATGAGTTTGATAACCCGCTTGGTGAATCTACCGGAGCTGCCGCAATATTCGGAACTAGCGGTGGGGTAATGGAAGCGGCATTAAGATCAGCTTATTTTTTGATATCAGGAAAAGAACTCGATAATGTTAATCTGAATGAAGTTAGAGGAAATTCTGGAATTAAAGAAGCGGTTATTCCTATAAATGGTCTCGATGTTAAAGTTGCTGTTGTTAATGGAATAGGAAATATCAAACCAATACTAGATGAAATTGAAAAGGGAGAATCCAAATATCATTTCATAGAAGTTATGGCGTGCCCGGGCGGATGTATAAATGGCGGTGGCCAGCCCATTCACCAAAAACAAGAGAAGGTTAAAAAACGTGTTCAAGCACTCTATGAAATTGATTCTAAAATGAGCAACAGACGATCTCATGAAAATGAATCGTTAAAAAAATTATATAAAGAATTCTTGGGAGAACCTAATGGCCACATGGCTCATGAACTTCTTCACACTACTTATATCGATAGAAAAAAAATGTTGTCTAATAAATAATTGATATTTTTATGTCCACTGGCGTCGTTACAACAATAGGGCAAAAGTGCAAGAGATGTTACTCATGCGTTAGAGAATGCCCGGCTAAAGCCATCAAAGTAATTGATGGTCAAGCATTTGTAATGGAGGAACGATGCATAAGTTGTGGCTATTGTGTAAAAGTTTGTTCTTTAGATGCTAAAAGAGTTAAAAATGATATCGACTTAGTATTAAATGAACTAATTCCATCTGGAAACGCAATCGCAGTTATTGCCCCGGCCTTTCCTGCTTCTTTTCCTGAACATTATTCAAAAATACCTACAGCATTAAGGCAACTGGGTTTTAATATTGTTGCAGAGACAGCTTTTGGAGCCGATCTTGTTAGTAAATACTACACCGATATTTATGATAAAGAAGAAGAAAGAAATATTATAAGTACTCCTTGTCCGGCAGTGGTAAATTTGATTCAGAAATACTATGTAGAATTAGTACCAAATCTTGCACCAGTAGTATCACCTATGGTGGCTATTGGTAGGTATATGAAACATAAGTATGGAAGTAATAAAAAAGTTGTATTTATTGGACCGTGTGTTGCAAAAAAAGATGAATATACAGATACTGAAGTTAGTGACGCGGTGGATGCTGTATTAACTTTCAAAGAATTAAAAGAAATCTTTTGGCAGAACAATATTGAATTAGAATTGCTGCAAGAATCACAATTTGATCACCCTCATGGTTATCTTGGAAAATCATATCCGCTTGCTGGAGGATTAACACGCACAGCAAGTTTGAGCAGCGATATATTGGAAAGAGAAGTAATTATTGTTGAAGGTAAAAACCGTGTTCTTGAAATTATTGGTGAGATTTCAAGCGGAAAACTAAAATCGAAATTTGTGGATATCTTATTTTGCGAAGGTTGTATTAATGGTCCGGCAATAGATTCAGAACTAAACTACTATTCTAGGCGAGAAAAAGTTATAGATTATATACACGATAACATTAATAGTTATGACAAACATGCATGGAAAGGGGAAATGTATAATAGTCGTAATTTGAATTTATCACGTACATTTATGGAGAAGAGCCAACGAAGACCAATGCCGTCGGAAGAGGAAATAAAAAGAATACTAGCCCGAACTGAAAAGTTTACTAAATCGGATGAATTAAATTGTGGATCTTGCGGATATCCTTCATGCAGAGAATATGCAATTGCAATTGCAAAAGATTTGGCAGAAGATGATATGTGTTTGCCTTTTTTAATCGAAAAACTGGAGTATGCGTATAGAGAATTAAAAGATACCCAAGAGCAATTACACAATGCTGAAAAACTAGCTTCAATTGGGCAACTTGCCGCCGGTGTCGCTCACGAAATTAATAATCCGCTTGGATCAATAATTCTTTACGCCTCAATGCTGAAACGACAATTCAAAGATACATTGAATGAGAAGCAAAATGTTGATGATTTGAAGCTTATAGTTGAAGAAGCAAATAGATGTAAAAACATAGTATCAAATCTATTAAATTTTGCCCGTCAGGGTAAATTGAGATTATCAACAATCAATGTATATGAAATTATTGAGATAATCATAAAAAGTATGATGATTAATCCAATCTTCTCAAATGTTAAATACACACTAGATGGATCCGCAGAGCATTGTTTTATCGAAGGAGATTCGGATCAACTAAAACAGGTATTTCTTAATTTAATAATAAATGCCTCAGAGGCATTAGAACAAAGTTCTATCAAAGAAGTGAATATTACAATAAATAAAGTTCAGAACACTTTAATCATAAAACTATCCGATACCGGTTGCGGTATTAGTAACGAAAATATTGGTCAAATCTTCACTCCCTTTTTTACAACAAAAAAGATTGGCAAAGGTACTGGATTGGGTTTGGCGATAGCATACGGAATTGTAAAAATGCATCGCGGTGAAATTAATGTTAAAAGCGAAATTAATAAAGGAACAACCTTTACTATACATCTGCCACATTCAACGGTGAGCAGTCAACAAGTTTTAATGAATTAATCGAGGATAAGATGGATCACTCTCAAATCAAAAAGATATTACTTGTCGATGACGACATTGATCTTTTGGAACAAAACAAATTACTCTTGGAAGCAAGAGGGTTCACAGTAATTACGGCAGAAAGTGGGGCCGATGGATGGAAACTTTTCCAAAAGGAAAAACCGGATGCTGCTGTGGTTGACCTAATTATGGAGGAAATGGATGCCGGATTTGTATTGAGTTATAGAATCAAAAAAACAGAACATGGTAAAAAAATACCAGTATTTATTTTAACATCAGCCACCTATGAAACGGGATTTAAGTTCAGTTCATCTACAGATGAAGAGAAGGAATGGATAAAGTGCGATGATGTATTAAATAAACCAATCGTAATTAATGAACTATTAGCAAAGTTTGAGAACTTCGAACCGGCACTTTAAATCAAAGAAAAGTCAATGATTATCGATAAAACCAAAGTAAATATACTTATTGTTGATGATGAAAAAGGACTAAGATTTGGAGTTCAGCGGTTATTAATGGATGAAGGCTATTCTGTTGATACTGCAGAAAATGGTGAAGAAGGAATCAAAAAAGGAACCAGTAAAGACTACGATGTCGCCGTCATTGATTTAAAAATGCCCGATTATGATGGATTGGAAGTTTTACAGAGAATTATTGAGGTTAACCCTAATACAATGTGTTTTATTGCAACTGCATATGCCAGTTACGATACAGCTATTCAATCCACACGAATGGGTGCATTTGGATATATCCCAAAACCATTTTCACCTGAAGAATTGATTTATCAAGTTGAGCAGGGTATTAAACAGAGAGCTCTTTTGGTTGAAGCAGAAAAATTAAAGATTGAGAGAGAAGAGAAGTTACTTGAACTTACTTATGAAAAATCACAGCTCAATGCAATAATTAAGTCTATTAGTGACGGTGTTCTGGTAATAAATAAATTGGGAGAAGTGGTTTACTACAATTATGCCGCGTTAAAATATCTTAATATTTCTGAATTGAAAATCGGATACTCAGCGTTTGATAAACTTCCTCAGAAATTGAATGATATAATCGTAAAAATTTATGAGTCGGAAACTGTGTTACTCAAAACATATTCCACTGAAATTGAATTGAAGCCCAATAACGAGTTAATAGTTGAAGCCGCGGTTACACCGGTTCCACATCCCGATGGAAGTATTAAAGGAGTGGTAATAGTAATTAGTAACATTACCCAGTTCAAAAAAATTGAATTGATCAAATCACAATTTGTGTCGATGGTGGCTCATGAATTAAAAACTCCATTGGCAGCCGTTCAAGGATTTATAAATGTAATACTAGATGATTCTCTTAATGTGTCTGCCGATCAACAAAAAGATTACTTGAAAAGGTCAGTGCTTCGTTTAAACTCATTAAAAGATTTGGTAAATGATTTGTTGGATATTTCAAGAATGGAATTGAAAACGAAGAGTCGAGAAATTGAATCACTTAATATTGAGGAAATAATAACTAATACAGTTCAATTATTAGAATTGGAAACCGAAAAAAGAAAATTAACAGTTGTGAAAGATATTGAACCTAATATCCCCAGAATAAACGCAGATCATAATGAAATAACAAGGTTAATTACTAATCTCTTGAGCAATGCTATTAAGTATAACAAAGAGAATGGAAAGATATATATAAGCGCAAAGGTCCAGGATAGTTATTTGAATATAATTATCAAAGATTCAGGAATTGGCATGAAGCCTGAAGAAAAAGCCCGATTATTTAATGAATTCTTTAGAGCTAAAAATGAAAAAACTCGAGGTATCAGCGGTACAGGTCTTGGTTTAACTATTGTTAAAAGAATAGTCGATAGCTATCACGGTAAGATTGAAGTTGAATCCGAATATGGATCAGGTACAAGTTTTATTATCAATCTTCCACTTTAATATATAAACTAAAGAACAAGGAGGCCAGTTATGGCGCTAATCGTGATCATCGATGACGATCCGGATATCCTTGAGGCCAGTTCGCTTATTCTAAAAGCAAAAGGGCACCAGGTTATAACCGCTAACAATCCCGATGATGGATTTAAAATCATCACCGATTCAAAACCCAATCTTGTTATCCTCGATGTAATGATGGATGAACCTGATGATGGATTTTTCTTAGCGCAGAAACTGCGAAAAGAAAAGATCAACATTCCAATCCTAATGTACACTTCAGTTTCAAAAGCAGTTGGTCTCGAATTTGGTAAAAGTGATTTGGTTCCAGTTGATGATTTTGTTGAGAAACCAGTTTCGCCGGATGAACTTGTCCAAAAAGTTGAAAAACTTCTGAAACAAGCTGAGGAGAAAATATAATGCTCGTACTCGAAAAACATGCAATGACCGATGAAATTGAAAAACTTGTTGAAAAATATGGCAAAGATCGATCTTCCTTAATGCCGGTTCTTCAGGAAATCCAAAAAAAATATCATTACATACCAGAATTTGCTCAGCAAGAAATTGCCCGGGTGCTTGATATTCATCCGGTTGAAGTATATAGTTTTATATCATTCTATTCTTTTATTTACCGACAACCTCAAGGCAGAAATATAGTGCGGCTATGCAAAACTATTACTTGCGATATGGCCGGTAAAGATGGAATTGTTAAAGCTATTGAAAGGGAACTTGGAATTAAATTTGGCGAAACCACAAAGGATAAAAGAATAACTCTAGAGTTTGTTAATTGTCTGGGAATGTGCGATCAAGGTCCGGCATTATTAATAAATGAAAGAGTCCACCCAAAGGTAACTCCTGAAACCGCTGTTCAAATAATTAATGAGTTGAGGTAGCTATGGAAAAAATAAAAAGAAATGGTACAGTCCTTTTCTCTGAATATTCTAGAGGTGAAGCCGTTAAAAAAGCCTTAACTCAATCTCGAGAAGATATTCTACTAGAATTAAGAGAGTCTAAACTGAAAGGTCGTGGTGGGGCTGGATTTCCAACAGCTACAAAGTGGATGATAGTTGCAGCAGCACAAGCTGAAGAAAAATTTATTATTTGTAACGCCGATGAAGGGGAACCTGGCACTTTTAAAGACCGTGTTCTATTACTAGAGTACCCTGAATTAGTATTTGATGGAATGGTTGTGGCTGGATATACAATCGGAGCAAAAATGGGAATAGTATATCTCCGCGCTGAATATAGTTATATGAGAGCATCTCTCGAAGGATTTCTGGAGAGTATGAGAAATGATAACATACTTGGTAAAAATATTTGTGGAAAAGAAGGATTTGATTTTGATATTATGATTAGAATGGGAAGCGGCGCCTATGTGTGCGGTGAAGAAACAGCATTAATTGAATCTCTCGAAGGAAATAGAGGAGAGGCTAGGAATCGTCCACCATACCCGGTTAATACTGGATTTTTAGGTCGCCCCACAGTCGTTAATAATGTTGAGACTCTCGCTGCAGTATCACATATTATAGTGAAATCAGGTGCGTGGTTTCAAAAACATGGAACTGACAAATCTACCGGGTCAAAATTATTTTCAGTCTCGGGAGATTGTGCAAAACCCGGAGTATATGAATTGCCCTGGGGAACAAAAATTTCTGAATTGTTGGAAATTGTGGGAGCAAAAGATACTAAAGCAGTACAAGTTGGTGGTGCTTCAGGTTTCTGCATTCCAAAATCCCAATTTGATAGAAAACTTTCTTATGAAGATGCCGCAACTGGAGGATCCATTATTATTTTCAACGAATCGAGAGATATCCTTAAAATTTTAAAAAACTTTATGGAATTTTTTGTTGAAGAATCGTGTGGTCAATGTACTCCATGCAGAATTGGAAATTCCAAACTTCTTGAGGGAGTAGAAATGTTAGAAAATGGTAAATATACTTTTGCTTATATGAATAAATTAAAAGACTTAGGTAGAACAATGCAAGTTGCTTCAAAGTGTGGTTTGGGGCAGTCTTCTCCAAATTCATTTATCTCAATTCTTGAAAACTTTAAGTCGGAAATCTTCAATAGTAATGGAGGAAAAAATGGATTTTAAATCGGAACACCGGGCCCCAATAAGTCAAAAAGCAATGACAATCAAAAAACCTGAAGATGTAACCGGTATTGGAGGAAGCGTTACTATTGAGATTAATGAAAAAAAAGTAAGCGTCCCTCTTGGTACTACAATTCTAGAAGCATGCCATCAAGCGGGTATTACTGTTCCAACTCTGTGTCATCATGAAGATTTATGTGTTGCAGGCGTTTGCCGTATTTGTGTAGTTGAAGTTGAAGGTATGAGAACTTTGCAGGCATCTTGCGCATATCCAATAAGCGCTCCTATCAAAATCAAAACATCAACACCGATGGTGAGGAAAGCAAGAAGACATATTCTTGATTTAATGCTTAGCGAACATGTTGGAGAATGTTATTCATGCTTTCGAAATTCAAATTGCGAGCTTCAAGCATTGGCAAAAGAATATGGCGTAGATCATTATAATTTTGGACATGAGACTCACCCAAAACATGAAATTGATAATTCCTCATATTCTGTTGTACGCGACATGAATAAGTGCATTATGTGCAAACGATGTGTGCGTACTTGTATTGATTTACAGGAAGTGGGTGTTTTAGAAACTGTTGACCGTGGTGATAAGACACATATTTCAACATTCCTGGATAAACCACTTTCAGAAGTGATATGTATTAATTGTGGCCAATGCATAAATCGTTGTCCCACTTCAGCTTTAAGAGCAAATGATCCTTCGGATGAAATATGGGCAGCAATTGATGATCCTAAAAAACATGTAGTAATTCAAACAGCTCCATCACCAAGAGCGGCAATTGGAGAAGAATTTGGCTTGCCTGCTGGGCATTCAATGACGCAAGAGTTAAATACAGCCCTAAAAAGAATTGGTTTTGATAGAGTATTTGATACTAATACTACGGCTGACTTAACAATATTTGAAGAGGGGACTGAATTAATTCTCAGACTTTACAAAGCATTGGTACAAAAAGAAGATGTGGCTCTTCCACAATTCACATCATGTTCTCCTGGCTGGGTAAAATTCCTAGAGCATTATTATCCCGAATATATTGATAATCTTAGTTCCGCCAAATCGCCTCAACAAATGTTTGGTGCATTAATAAAAACTATGTATGCAGAAAAAGCTGGAATTGATCCTGCAGATATTGTTTCGGTGGCGTTGATGCCTTGCTCTGCAAAAAAATTCGAGTGCAATAGACCAGAAATGCATGACAGCGGTTTTAAAGATGTAGATTATGGATTAACAACACGAGAACTTGCTCAAATGATTAAAGAAGCAGGAATAAATTTACCGGAGATGCCAAAAGAACATTTCGATTCTCCTTTTGGTGAAGCTTCGGGAGCTGGTTTAATCTTTGGTGCAACAGGTGGGGTTATGGAAGCAGCAATAAGATCTGTTGTTGAGTTTGTTCTCGGTGCCAAAGTAGAAGATGTTTTTGCAAATGCTAATATAATTCCATTACGAGGTTTTGAGGGAATAAGATATATGGAAATTCCAATTGGAAATGCTGTTGGTCCTGTTCCGCCAATTCTTCAAAAATTAGTTCCTAACTGGGATTGGTTAAAAGGGGTAACATTAAAAGTTGCTGTTGCTCATGGCACCGCAAATGCTAAAAAAGTTATGGATGATATTAAAGCAGGTGGTAAATTTTCAGAATGTCATTTTATAGAATTTATGGCATGCCCAGGTGGATGTTTGGGCGGCGGCGGTCAACCAATACCAACAACCCCTGAAATTCGTAAGAAACGAGCCGAAGCGATTTATGCAGAAGATGAATCTCTTGAACTCAGAAAATCGCATGAGAATCCAAATGTATTAAGAATTTATAATGAATTTTTAACTGATGGTCCATGCGGTCATCTCTCTCATAAACTTCTCCATACTCATTATATTAAACGGGGAAGATATATAGCTTAATTATTTTAAGCCGCTTTCTTTCAATAGAAAGCGGCTTTTTAGTGTGTTTTTATATATGATAAAAAATCTAAATATTTTATCCGGACATTCGAAGTCGATTCACTCATACAATCTATGGTTCATAAAACTTCGCTGGTTTGCGGCAATATCTCTTGTTGCAATGCTTTTACTTCTCCAATTTCTTTTCAATATAAATTTGTCTGAGGAACAAATTATTGTTTTTCTTCTTTCGGCTTCACTAATATTTCTTTATAACTCTTTCTTCTTTAAATTTCACAGAAAAATAACCGATGAAAATAATCCCTCTTTATTTTCGCTAATACAGATATTAATTGATTTATCAGTTTTAAGTATACTGGTTTATTTTAGCGGAGGGATTACTTCTCCATTACTTCTATTTTATTATTTTCACATGCTCATCGGTACAATGATATTGCCCCGCAAGTTAATGTTTGCCATCGTTACAGCTTTGACCATATTTTTAATTCTAATCAGCTTTTTGGAAATACAAGGTTTAATAGATTTGCCAAAATTTGGTACTACAATAACGGATGATTACGGCAATGTATTTTATTTACCAATACTTCTTTTCTCGACATCTCTTTATTTGGTAGTATATTTAACTTCCAAACTGGTGTACGATCTATACATGAGAGAAGAACAGCTAAATAGAGCGTTGAACGAAATTCGTGCTGCTGAGGAAGCAAAACATCATTATACTATTGCTCTAATTCATGAATTAAAAAGCCCCATGGCGGCTTCAATTTCAAACGTGGATTTGGTTATTGATAATTATTTAGGAGAAGTATCCGAACCAGTTAAAGAAAAATTAGTGCGTGTAAAAAAGAGACTTTCAGAAGGAATCTCAAATATCAACTCCATTCTAAAATTTTCTCAATTTAAGTTATTGCAGAATATTGAACTAAATGATCTTCGAATCAACGATGTTCTAATAAAAGTAATTGAGAGCAATCGTGATACTGCAAACAAAAAAGAAATAAAGATCGAGATTTATGATTCAAGTAATAGAAAAGTGAAAGGGGATCCGTTTTTGCTGGAACTTCTATTCTCTAACTTGATCGGAAATGCAATTAAATATGGTAATCAAAACGGTCATGTTAAAATTTCTATTGAAGAGGTTGGAAAAAATACCCAAATAAGAATATTGGATGATGGAATTGGTATACCTGAGAAAGATCTACCTAAAATATTTGAAGAGTATTTTAGAGCCTCCAACTCGGATAAGATTGAAGGAACAGGAACCGGTTTATCTATCGTAAAAAAAATTATTGAAGCTCATTCCGGGAAAATATCGGTAATCAGTCCTGTAAATAAGTTTGATCTTAAACGCAGAGGGACTGAGTTTACTATAACCATTCCAATTGTGGAGTAATGTTTACAATTCAGTATTGCACAAATAACTGAAGTATTCAGGCCTCATACTCAATAAGGCTGCGTTAGCATCCTCAATAGAGGGAAAAAATCCAAACACCGTAGAACCGCTTCCCGACATTAGTGACAATGCGGCATTATGCTCATACATGTTCTCTTTTATTTTCGCTATCTCCGGGAACTTACTGAATGCATAAATTTCAAAATCATTTTTAAGAAATGCTCTACCTTTCATCAAATCAAGACTCCCATCTTTAATCAAATCGATAAATCTTGTTGAAACATTTGATGGCGTAATGTTTTGGAATGCCTCTTTTGTAGAGATATTTATTCTTGGATTTACAATTAAAATTGTTTCATTTATTTCCATCTCAATAAGTTCTAATATTTCACCCCGCGATGTTCCAATTGCGGGTTTTGCTTTCAAAAAGAATGGTACATCTGATCCAAGGGAAAGTGCGATCTCCACCAGTTTTTCATATTTAATGTTGAGATCAAAAAACTCATTTAAGCAAATTAAAGTTGAAGCAGCGTCAGAACTGCCACCCCCTAATCCCGCCTGACTTGGGATATTTTTTATCAGCTCAATTCTAATATTGAATTTTCTTTTAGAATATGATTCGAGTATATTTTTCGCTTTCACTACTAAATTGGATTTAGGGTCACCCAAAGTATTTTCGGAGCAGATAAATTCAAAGTTATCAGACTTGCTGAATTTTAATATATCGTAAAGATCATTTAACGGATAAAATAGAGTTGATAAATTATGGTAGCCGTCATCGCGACGCGACAATATATCAAGTCCAATATTAATTTTTGCCGGAGCTTTAATTTCTATATAATTCATCTATCATTTCTCTCAAGAATTTTGTGTGTGATGGGGAAGATCCACAGCATGATCCGATTATGGAAGGATTTTTTCCTAATAATTTCTTTGCAAATACTCCATATTCTTTTGGCTCTATTTTGCAGGTGATACTCGATTCGTTATGATCTTTACCTCCACAATTCAAATAGAAACCCCATTTAAAATTTAGTTCAATTGTCTCTAAGAGTCTGTGAAGTTGACTGAATTGAATACAATTAAACATTATACAAAGGGGAGAGTATTTATTTATATATTTAATTGCTAATGATACATCTTCACCACTTAGTAATTTTAAGTCATCATTTAAAAAAAGACTAATTATAAATGGGTAATTATTTAAAGTACAATATTCACAAATAATCTCAATTTCATCCATATGACTCTGAGTCTCATTTAAAACGAAATCAACGCCATTCAGCATTAACAAGTCAATGTGTTGCGAGTGATTATTTATTAACTCTTCTATTGTTAAAAATCTTTCAATTTCGTAACAATCCTCAGCCGGTGGATTAGAGCCAGCTATATATACATTATGGTCATTTCTTGCTTTTAAAGCTAACTCAACTGATTTCTCCACAAAATCTTTTAGTTCGAGATTCTCCTTACTTCTTCTAACTGCTGATGGATTCGTTCGAAAAGTATTAGTTGTAATTATATCTGCACCGGCTTTGATATATTCGAGGTGAAGATTTTGAACAACTGCAGGGTTTGAGATATTAACTATGGACGACCATAATTCTTTATTATCAATATTGCCATTATGGAGCACACTACCCATTGCTCCATCCAAAATTAAAGGTTTATCATTTTCTAAATTCATTTCTACTTTATTCAGCGATGATATTTCATATTATCAAAATAATTGACAGTTTCATTAACAATTTTTTCTAGATCAATCATCTGAATACATTCCAAATTGTAAGGACACTTCTTCTTCCAGCATGGAGAACAGAATAACTCTTCGGGAAATAGTTTAATCCCTCGATCATAAAGATCTATTTCTGTCCAGCAGCTGAGTCCAAACCAGGCTATAACATATTTTTTTAATGCAATTGCCAAGTGCATCCCAAAAGAGTCCCCAGTAATTATTAATTGAGGAATGCTCTCGTAACATGCCCCTTTTCTTATTCCATCGCTGGTGGGAGTATTAATGACTTGTTTGCCAAATTCATGAGCGATTTGGTTATTTCGTTCGGTGTCTTCTGGTCCTCCTAACAAAACTATCTTGAATCTATTCATTGAAAGAAATTTCTCTATCAATACAATGTGTTGTTCAACTGTCATCTTCTTATTCGGAAATAGCTCTGAGCAACCGGTATTAAAACCTATTATTTCATCGGTATCAAGTATACCATTCATTTTTTTGTAATTATTGATAAATTCTTTTTCATTCTCCGTAAATTCAAAAACATACTCGCTTCGTAAATAGGGAAGTTCAAGTGTTTCGGCCAAATAATCTTGCCCGGTTCTCTGGTTAATTTTGAACTTTAAATGATCATCCATACCTAGTCTATAATTGTAGTAAGCTCCTTCATTAAAAGGAATTATCTTTCCATTCACATCAATGCCAAAACCAAGTTTTTGTTTTGCTTTAACTTGAGAAGCTAATGCCCCCGATCTTAATGATTTATCAATACTCATCACAATATCAAACTCAAGTGAATTTAATATTGATAAAGTTTCGAAATCGTAATTAAAGATTTTATCGATGTAGGGATTGTGCTGCAACAACCCGGATGCGTTTTTAAGTGTAACCCAGTAAATTGTAGAATAGGGATATTTTTGTTTAATGGGTAAAAGTTGAGCGGTTGTCATCAAAACATCCCCCATAGCATCCAAATTTATAATTAAGATTTTTGTCCCCATCGGGTTATGTTGTTTGCATCCATTCTCCCAGCAATTATGATCAGAAAAGCAGGGTTTATAACCATTAAAATTTTTACAATTATTAATTTTTGGATCCATGATATACCCTTTCAAAGAATGGGGTTAATTTTTCTTTAACTTCATCAAATGTAATATTTTTAAGAGAATTTTCTGTTGTCTCCACATAGGAAAAATTTGTATTGTAAGGTGACCAAATGAGATCATTTGTTTTGTATCGCACATATAAACCGAAAGTTGGAATATTATATGCAGATGCAATATGAACTATGGAAGTATCCGGAGTTACTAATAAATCTAATTGAGGGATCATCCCACAAAACTCATTAAAAGAGGGATTCATAAATATTGGATACTTTTCGCCGCTAATTTCGGTGGCATATTTTAAATCTTTTTTATCGCAAAGCAGTATTATTGCGCAATTGTAATTTGCCAATAATTCTAAGAGTATTTTATAATTATCAACACCCCAGAAACGGGCATCACTCCCGGCAGATATATTTATTCCGACTAAAAATAATTTGGTACCTACTTTTTCTAAAATAAAATCTTTTGCACTTTGCAGAGAAGATTCGTCGATCCGATATTTAATCCTCACCTTTTCGTACGGTACTGATAGCCCAAATAATTTTAAGAAATTAAGCGCTCGTTCAACTACATGAAATTTCGTTGGATCAAGTTTTTCTACAATATGAGTGTATAATTTTGAGGTGGATTTTCTTAAAGATAATTTAAGTGGAACATTTAATTCGCTAATTAGGAAGCTGACAGTAGTCGATACATCATCGTGAAGGTCAATAACAATATCGTAATTATTTGAATTAAGAATTTCGGCGGTTTTAGAAATTCCAGCCTTTTTATTAAATATAATTACCTCATCAACCTCATCAACATAATCAAAAATAAAATTATTGGATTTTGAAGCGAGAACATGAATTGTTGAATTAAATTTATTCTTGAGTTCTACAATTAATGGCGTTACAACAAGCGCGTCCCCAATTCGATTTAAGCGTATTATCAATATTCTACACTGAGCATTAACTATTATAGGCTCTATGGAATTGTGATTCCTTGAGAATAAGAGTAACAACCTAAGCAGAATATTTTTAAGTGCTATTTCAATTTTTTTCAATTGGATGCTTAAGATTATTTTTTGAAATTAATTTCAGTAACTTATCGTAAACATCTTCCACCGATAATTCACGGAAGCATTCATGTTTTTTAGGGCACACCAGCAAATTACATTCAATACAGTCTAGCTTTTCATTTCTAATCCATTCATGAATTGCCCCATAAGGTCCTTGCATAAATGGACTTGTGGGGCCATGCAGCGCTAGTACCGGAGTTTTAACCGCAACGGAAATATGCATTGGACCGCTATCATTAGCAATAATGACATCACACTTTTCAATTAATGCAGCCATCTGTTGCAGTGTCGTTGCCGGAGCTATGATGCAATCGTTAAAATATTGTTTTATTGCTTCAGTATCTTTTTCATCACCTTTACCCCAAACAATAAAAATTTTAGTATTAATATTTTGAGAAACTGTTTTTGCTATTTCGGCGAAAATATCAGGGTCACACTTTTTAGATTCCCAGCCGCCGGTTGGGCAAATTCCAATCACAAAATCATTAGTATTAAAATTATTCTCAAAATAATCTGTGGCAAACTTTTTTGAGTCAGCATCAATTCCAAATAATAGTTCTTTCGATTCAGTACTTATAGATAACATTTCTAGAAATTTCAAGTGTAATTCAGCCGCATGATATTTACCCCTTTCGGAAGGTCCATACAAATTATATGCGTACTTTCTACCTCTGTAAGGAAAACCGGCTCTATATTTTGATAAACTTAAAACAGTTAGAAGGGCGGTTGTGGGATTAGAATAGAAATCTAATATCAAATCATATTTATTTTTAATAATCTCAAATAATAACATCAATTTCTTTTTAAAACTATTTCGCTCTAAAACAAGTACGTTGCTTATTTGAGGAAGAGATTTCAAAAAAGGAACTGATGGCTTCTCTACGAGATAATCTAGCTGCAAATTCTCGAAATGATAGTGAAGATTTTTAATCACAATTGTGGATAGCACAACGTCCCCAATACCTCTTGGTTTTATGATGAGAATCTTATTTATATTATTTTTTAGCAAAAAGAGATATATCCAATTTAATTATTATTATTTATTTTACTTATCAAATAGACTGTTATAAAATTACAAATTATCGTTCACTGTTCAAAAGTGAGGCATCCTTGAAATTAGATGGGAAAACCGCGATTGTAACCGGTGGAGCAATGGGAATTGGTCTTGCAACGGTACAAAGATTGTTGAACGCCGGAGTTACTGTTACAGTTTGGGATATTAATGAAGTAGCGATGAATAATCTAAAAAGTAGTTCACAAAATATTCAATCAAGATTATTCATCCATAAATGCGATGTTACAGATCAAGATAGAGTGAAAGAATTTACTCAACTGGCTCTTCAAGAAATGGGCAAAATTGATTTTCTCATCAATAATGCCGGATATGTAAAAGGGGGCGGTTTTTGTGAAGTTCCAACCGATATATGGTTAAAAACTGTTGACATTAATTTGAACTCAATATTGTATACCACAGTAAATGTTTTGCCGATAATGAGACAAAATAATTATGGTCATATTGTAAATATCTCTTCAGCTTCCGGTCTGCTCGGTGTTGCTGATTTGAGCGTTTATGCCGCAACTAAATGGGCCGTGTGGGGATTAACAGAATCTCTACGCTATGAATCTCTTAATAAAAAAGAAAATATTTTTTGGTCTTCGGTTCATCCCAGCTATCTTAAAAAAGGACTTTTTGAGGGAGCTAAACTTAACATTCTTGGTAACTTGATTGTCCCTCAAATTAAATCGCACGATGTTATTGCTAAAGCAATCGTTCATGATTGTCTCAATAAAAAGAAAACATTAGTCCTGCGCCCTAGATCATTACGATTGGCACTAATCCTAAGGGGGATTTTAAGTGATTATCTTTTCCAGAAGCTTCTAATAATTATGGGTGTACCAAAAAGTATGAGCAATTGGAAGGGGAGAGAGCACTAATCCTCAACTTGTTGCACGTTCGAGGGTATCTCAGGTTTTACAAGTAATACTTTTTCTTTGGTTAAGATTACCTGTCCCGGCGCTAAATTTTTATTTTTAACCACATATTTTTTTAGCGTATAAGCTACAGGCGCTATTTTAGATGTTTTTGATTTACTATAAAATGCTGCAACTGAAGCGGCGTTTTCAAGTATTTTTTTGGGAATTATCTCCTTCGTGTTTTCAACTCTAAGTACAGCGTGTGACCCCGAAACAGATCTCGCATGGAACCAATAATCATTTTGTTTGGCAAATCTGGTTGTTAACTGGTCATTATTTTTCCCATCTTTCCCAACATACAAATGATATTTATCATCAATTACAAAATGACGAAAATTAAATTTTTCTTTTTGAGGGTCAGTCTCAGATTGTCTGTTTTCCATTTTTAATTCTTTTCTAATTTCATTTAATTGTTCTATAGTTTCAACGGTTTCAAACTTCTTTTTTATGGATGCAAGATCACTATATTTCTTTTGTGCGGAATGCAAAAGTTCCTTAGATTTTTGAAAGTTTACTTTTTCATCGCGCGATTTTTCATAATATCTCTCAAAATTTTGATTTGGTGATATTTTTTGATCGAGTGGAATTTTTACCTCATTACCATCATAGTTAGAAAGCGTAATCTCTTTCATCCCTTTTTTTATTGAGGATAAATTGTTCAATAATAGTTCAGCGTATAATTTATAAGTATGCTCCTTCGAACCATTATTCACCCTTGCCATTAAATTATTGATCTTAGATGATAATTTAGAAAACTCCGATTCAATATATTTTTCAATATTATCTTTTATTAAAGTACGAGATTGTCTCTGATAATTAATACTCTGGAAATAGGTGAGAGCGTCATTATAATTACCAAAATATTTTGAGTTTGTTATTTCCGCCGGGGTTTTGAAGAGAGATGGAGTCATTCTGGCTTTTCCTGCGGTATCATCATAATATACATGTATAGGACTCTGCAGTATCTTCTCAATATTTTCTAAAATTTCATTATTTCCTTTGCCATTTATTTTTAATTCTTTGGATACAAACAATTTCTCAGCCAACAGTTCATTACGTGAAAGATTTATTAGTAACTCATTATTCTCTTCGATGCTATTTAAGAAATATAGTTTTTTGAGATCTTCTAAAAATTTAAACTTTGCGTCTTCTTCAGTTTTTTTAAATGAAACAAATTCTCCATTATTATCAATTAGTAGAAAGTTGCTTTTATTACCCTGGATGTTGAAATAAAATATAAATCGGTTGGTTTTCAATTTTATTATCCGGTCGCCAAATGCAATTGAGATACCCTCGAGGTATGCCGGCAGATATTTTTCAAAAAAGCTAAATGTATTCTTTTTTGCCCGGCTATAGTTCTGCCTTAATTGCACAAATTGATTTTGCGGATGAGTGGAAATAATTAGAAATGATAATGACTCATCGGGTAATCGAATGGATAAAATTAATTTCTCTTTTTCCTGCGTAAAGCATTCAAGAATCTGAGAACCATTTAAAATGGGATTTAACTCAAATACAGCTCTCGTCAAATAAAAATAATTTCGAAACATTTCTGCTAATCGCCCGTGCGTCTTGAACGGTCGTTCTTGGTCATATTAAAGACAGTTCTCAAAAGATTGATTTCGGTTTCAGTTAATACAACATTTCGTCGCTTCATCACTATTTCAGCAACTTCAATGCATTTGCTGATATCATAAGTGCGCAAAAAATCGGAACCCCCCCAGCAAAAAGAGGGAAGATATCTATTTGGAAATCCGCCACCAAAAATATTACATGATACGCCCACAATTGTGCCGGTATTAAACATAGTATTAATTGCTGTTTTTGAATGGTCCCCCATAATTAATCCCATAAACATTGAATTTGTATCAACGTTTTTACCATTCAAAAGAACAGTAATGTTGGAATAATTGTTTTTCAAATCGCTGTTGTTAGTGCTGGCTCCAATATTAACCCAGCTTCCAAGGTATGAATGTCCCAAGAATCCTTCGTGCTGTTTATTTGAATATGAATGAATAATTGAAGACTCTATTTCGCCTCCCACTTTAGACCATTCACCAACCGAAGTGCCATGATAAATTGAGGCATGCATTTTTACAATCGAGTTTTTGCCAATAAACGCTGGACCTTGTATAGATGAGTGAGACATAATTTTTGCGCCGGAATCAATTAGAATGGGTCCTTCTTCAGCATCTAGAAAAACGAATGGATCAATTTCAACGTTCGATGAGATGAAAATATTATTCTTATTTCGCATCTCAACGTTTTTAAAATTTTTTTTGTTTCGTTTTAGTTTGCTCGAAAATTGTGTCAGATCATTATTTATCAATTCTGGATTCTGATTTACAATTTCCCATGGGTAATTAAGAAGTGCAATATCTGTTTCAATGACTTTTAATTTATGATCAGCTTTTAACTCAAATGTTTCATCCAAATCAAAATATTTCTTTATTTGATATGGCGTAACGTACCCCGCAATTATTTGTCCATTGTTCATTAGAAGAGAACCAGGATCAAGTTTTTTTATTTCTTTTGCGGATTCCTTATCAATAGCTAATCTTCCATTAATTATGATTAATTCACCCGATTGAAAATTATTAACCTTGATGATCGGGTTTCTCGATTGCACAGCCTCTTTTAAATATGCTCGAGTGTGTAGTTTTATTTCATGATTTTTAAATGAGGATTCAATTTTTTCCCTAATGGTATAAGCTCCAGCTCTCAGTTCATAGACCGGCCGGAGATAGGTGAGAGGTAAAAAATTTTGTGTTAAGTTATCCTCAAATATTAAAATTGCGGGTTTCATAGGCATATTTTTTTACTTATTTTGGATTTAAAAGTAGGGTAAGTGATCAAGAAATACAACTTTTTGATTGGAATTGACCCAACATTTTGTCAAGTAAAATTCCTTTGATATATTTCAATTATGAAAACAAAAAGTTCAATAATATTAAAAAAAGCCGCTATTTATATCCTAGTGCTAATTGGTACTTTTCTATTAATCGATAAAATAGTTTTACCATTTTATATCTCCGGAACTGAAATTGCAGTCCCTAATTTAGTTGGTAAACATAAAGATGATGCGGTTCGGATGCTTGAGGATGCAAATTTACAGCCAATAGTTCAAACTTCCCGTTTCGATGAAAATATAAGCAGGGATCATGTCATGTTTCAGAAACCGAATGCCGGCGCACTGGTTAAGGAGAATCGTAGAATTTACCTAACTATTAGCGGCGGCTCAGCACAAATTAGGGTTCCAAGTTTAATTTCGAAAACCGTTCGTGACGCAAGCTTAACTTTAGAAAGAATGGGGTTAAAAATTGGCAATGTTGATCCTATTGAATCTGAATTTCCTGCTGATCTAATTGTAGAGCAGTCAATAGTCCCGGGACGAGAAGTAGATCAAGGATCTGTTATTCATGTTAAAATTAGTATTGGTCCTCAGATAGGAATGATTAGAGTCCCTAATATTTTAGGAAAATCTTTGGCAGAGGCTGAAAACATTTTACGGTTGAATTCACTCCACATTGGAACAAAGACATATATATATTCAAGCACGCTATTACCTAATACAATAGTAGATCAGCAGCCATCCGAAAATTCAATTATTGCGGTGGGAGATAGCATAAGTGTAGTTCTTTCACAAAGTAGATCCGGCGGTTAATATGAGACCTATTAAACTTATCGCGCCATCAATCTTATCAGCAGATTTTTCAAATTTATCCCAGCAAATTAGAGCCGCTGAATTGGGAAGTGCCGATATAATTCATTGTGATATAATGGATGGGCATTTTGTACCTAATATAACTTTTGGTCCCTTAGTTGTTTCAGCGGTAAAAAAAATTACAAAACTTCCACTGGATGTCCATCTTATGATTGAAAATTCTGAGAAATATTTAGAAAGTTTTGTTGAGGCCGGAGCTTCTTATCTAACGATTCATCAAGAGGCTAATGTTCATCTAGATCGCTCATTGAACCATATTAGAGAATTAGGTGCCAAGCCCGGTGTATCAATTAACCCGGCAACTCCAATTTCTACTATTGAAGAAGTTTTAGAAATAGTTGATTTGATTTTGGTTATGACTGTAAATCCCGGATTTGGCGGTCAAAAATTTATTGAGAGCACTTTAAGAAAAGTTGAGAAACTTGCTGAGCTGAAATCAAAACATGGATACAACTATTTAATAGAAGTTGATGGCGGTGTTTCTAAAGATAATATTCAGAAAATTTCAAATGCCGGCGTAAATATATTTGTAGCTGGGAACTCGGTATTTGCTCAAGACAATATTACAGCGGCAGTTTTAGAACTTAAAAATTTAGTTAACTAAGTACATTACATTTTTGCCCATAAATATCAATCGGAGTACGATTGACAATTCAATTAACTCATATTTTCTATCCGGAAGTCTTTAAAAGATACAGTAATAAGTATAATGTGTTTAGGGATCTTCATGAGAAGGATTTACTTGCTCTGGAAATTAGAGATATTGAATATAAACTTGCAAAAAGTGTAAGAAATATTATTCTTTCGGCAAAAGAAATATGTTATTTAATTGAAAATGAGAAAAAAGTAGCTGCAGACATACTGATTCTAGGATCATTTTTAGTATTCAAAGAACTGGCTAAAGAAATAATTGCGGAAGGGAATGAAGATTTAGGGCAAAAAATTATTAGAACACTCTCTCATTTTTCAAATTATGAATCAAAAACAATAAACTTATCGGGCAAAATATTTGAACTAAGCCAATCCCATATTGTTGGAATATTGAATATAACCCCCGATTCTTTCTTCGATGGGGGAAATTACTCCGATAAATTGAAAGCTATCGATCACGCATTAAAAATGTTAGATAGCGGCGCATCCATAATCGACATTGGGGGCGAATCAAGTCGTCCCGGTGCGGAAAAAGTTGAATTAAATGAAGAACTAAATAGAGTTATCCCGGTTATTGAAGAAATCCTTAAGAGAAAACAGGATGCAATAATCTCTGTTGACACAACGAAATCGATAGTGGCCGAAGAAGCTCTCAAAGCTGGAGCAAAAATAGTTAACGATATCAGTTCTTTCTCTGATGAAAATATGCCAGAGGTAATTAAAAAATATGATGCTGCTGTAATATTAATGCATATGAAAGGTACTCCACAAAATATGCAGATATCTCCAATTTATAACGATGTTGTTTCTGAAATTTATGATTACCTTTTTCAAAAATGTTATTATGCAAAAAAGTATGGAATTAACAATATTATTGTTGACCCGGGGATTGGGTTTGGGAAAAGGGTGGTGGATAACTTTGAAATCCTAAAAAGATTAAATGAGTTTGTGGGGTTGGGATATCCGATATTAATTGGAGTTTCTAATAAGTCTTTCATTGGGAAATCCCTTAATCTTGAAATTAACGAAAGAGCTGAGGCAACATTAGCAGCGGAATCTTATGCGATTGCTAATGGTGCACGTTTCATAAGAACACATAATGTTAAGAATTCTGTGATAGCATCAAAACTAAATATGTTTATTCAATACCCAGAATTAATAAACCATGGTTGAATTATTTAAAATAGGCTTTCTCTCAATTACAATTTTAGATTTGCTTGACATCTTCTTAGTGTCTCTAATCTTTTATAAAATCTATAGCGTAATTAGAGGAACTATTGCCGCTCAAATATTCTATGGATTATTAATTGTACTTCTTCTTTCGTTTCTGACACAAGCAGCAAACTTTAAAGCTCTCGGCTGGCTCTTAAAACTTATTTCCGACATTTGGGTTATTGCTTTTATTATTCTTTTTCAACCTGAGATTAGAAGACTTTTAGTAATAATTGGTAAGAACCCGATTATCAGACTATTTATAAAATCTGATGAGTATAGTTTTATAGATATTGTTACGGAAGCCGCTTATGAGCTGGCTCAGAATCAGCATGGTGCTCTAATTGTACTTGTAAAATCAGTAGGTATTAGAGGTATTGTTGAAACGGGAGAAACAGTCAATGCCAAAATTTCCAAACAAATGCTTAAATCAATATTTTTCCCTCGATCTCCTCTGCATGATGGTGCAGTAATTATTAATAATGAAATTATTGAAGCCGCAGGATGCACTCTTCCTCTTTCATCCGAATCAATAAGAGAGGGAAGAACATTAGGAATGAGGCATAAAGCTGGACTTGGTATTTCCGAACAAGCTGATGTAATAAGTGTCATTGTATCTGAAGAGACCGGCAGTATCTCTGTTGCAGAGAATGGAGTAATTAAGTTTGGGCTTTCTCGTGAAGCTTTGAGAAACTATCTACAAGCCTCATTAAAAATTTCACGTGAGAGGGGGTTTAAAGGGTTGATTGAAAGCTGGCTTAGAACAAAATAATACTTGTAAGCGAAGAATGTAAATTCTCATCAGTATCAATAGGAGTTAATTATGAAACTAAGATATTTCTCTCATTCAGCATTTATGATCACTACTGACAATGGGATAAAAATTTTGATTGATCCATTTATTACCGGAAATCCGACTTGTCCTGTATCGGCAGATGAAATTTCGGCTGACTATATAATATTAACTCACGCACATGGTGATCATATTGGCGATGCATTCACAATAGCTAAAAGATGCAACTCCACCTTTATCTGCGTCAATGAATTGGCAAACTACTGTATAGATAAAGGATTCAACGCACATAATATGCATATAGGGGGAGGTCATAATTTTGAGTTCGGCAGGGTAAAATTCACGATTGCTCATCATGGCTCAATGACTCCGGATAATACTTATGGCGGAGAACCTGCAGGTGTAATCATCTCTATTGGTAATAAGATCATTTATCATACAGGCGATACGGGTTTATTTTATGATATGAAATTAATTGGTGAAATAAACAAAATTGATTATATGCTTCTTCCTATTGGTGATAATTTTACGATGGGAATAGATGACGCGGTAAAAGCTGTTGAGTTTGTTAATCCGGGTATTGCGGTCCCTATGCATTATAATACTTTTCCGATAATTGCCGCAGATCCTCAAGATTTCAAAGCAAAGGTTGAGGCAATAAATAAAAAAGCCCTGGTAATGAATTTTGGGGAAGAAATAAATATATAAATTGTATTTTTGTGCGACTTAAACTTACGGACTATGGCCAGAATAATTGTTATTGCAAATCAGAAGGGAGGAGTTGGTAAAACAACTACCTCAATCAATCTTTCTTCGTCGGTTGCCGCCGCCGAATTCAAAACTTTATTAATTGATATTGATCCACAGGCTAATTCTACATCTGGGTTAGGTGTAGAAAATAGCGCTGGAACAGTATATGAAACACTTATCGGAATCGAAAAAGCTGAGAATTGTATAGTAAACTCATATATGCCTCATCTCGATATTCTTCCCTCAACCATAAATTTAGTTGGAGCAGAAGTAGAGATGGTATCAATGGAGCATAGAGAATTTTTATTGAAAAATGCATTAACTTCAATTCAAGACCGTTACGATTTTATATTTATAGATTGTCCTCCCTCGCTCGGATTACTTACTTTAAATGCGCTTTCTGCATCCCATTCTGTATTAATCCCGGTTCAATGCGAGTATTTTGCCCTCGAAGGATTAGGGCAGCTATTAAATACAATTAATATCGTCAAAAAGAATTTTAATGAATCACTTAGCATCGAGGGTGTGCTACTTACTATGTACGATTCTAGACTCAGACTTTCAAATCAGGTAGTGGAAGAGGTAAAAAAATATTTTGGGGCAAAAGTATTTCAAACAATTATTCATAGAAATGTCCGCCTATCGGAAGCACCGAGTCATTCCAAACCGGTTATTTTATACGACGCTAGTTCTGTAGGTGCCCAAAATTATATTTCTTTAGCATCAGAATTAATCGAACGTACAAAAATTCAAAAAGGACAAGGGCATTAATATGTTGAAACAAGGTTTAGGGCGTGGGTTGGATGCTCTCATTAATCCTCAATTAAAAAATAACATTAATGTTCCGGTGGCAATAAGTAATAAAGATATTTCAAAAGATGATGGTTCTTCCTACGATATTCTTGCTAAATTACCAATAAATTCCATTTCACCAAATCCATATCAACCTCGAACAGAATTTGATCCCAAAGCTCTCGATGAATTAAAAAAATCTATTCTTGAAAATGGATTAATCCAACCAATTACGGTTAGAAGAGTAGATAAGGATAAATATCAGTTAATTTCGGGAGAAAGAAGACTTCGAGCTTGCACTGAGATTGGAATTCTCGATATCCCGGCATATATAATTAAGGTCGAGACAAAAGAAGCAATGCTGGCTCTTTCACTTATTGAAAACATTCAAAGGGAGAGACTAAATGCCATTGAAGTTGCTAATGCCTATAAAAGACTGATGGAAGAATGTAACCTATCCCAAGAAGAAATTGCGGTTAAGGTAGGTAAGGATAGAACTACTATTACAAATTCCATTCGACTTCTTAAACTTCCGCTCAAGGTTCAAAATTGCTTGATCAAAAATGAAATTACTGCAGGGCATGCACGAGCCCTTATTAATTTACCGAGTGAAATATCACAACTTGAAATTCTCGAAAAAATATTAAAGGAAAATTATTCGGTAAGAAAAGTTGAGGAGATAGTCCGAAAAAAATTAGAATCTAGAACTAAAATTAAAAAAGAAGCCGGAGATAAGGGTTCTACCGCTAATTTATCCTCAAAAGAATTGGTAGATAGATTTCAAAGAATTTTAGGCACTAAAGTTTTGTTAAAACAGAAGAAGAATGGACATGGTGAAATTATTATTCAGTTTTACTCATTAGATGAATTAGATAGACTTCATGAATTATTTGAAATCATTGAAAAGAATAATTAGAGTTTTTTTAATACTTTTATTTTGTACAGCTCTTTCACTTGCTCAAAATAAAGTGGAATCTGTTGATACTTCTACAGTAAAAATTGAAGAATTCAATATGCAAAAGTCAGCTTGGGGAGCTGTAGCAAGAAGTGCCATACTTCCGGGATGGGGACAATTTTATAACGAATCTTATTGGAAAATTCCTATTGTGTGGGGAGCTATTGGATATCTTGGTTACAACTGGGTTGATAGGCATAAGTTATTTAAAAATTATAGAGATCTTTATAATCAACAATTTGAATTGAATAATACAAAAAATGAGACTTACCAAGAATTAAGAGAGTTTTATAGAGATCAAAGAGATCTATTAGCTGTATTTATTGGATTAGCATATTTCCTAAATTTAGTTGATGCGTTTGTTGATGCCCATCTGTTTGATTTTGATGTTTCGGAAGATATTCGAACTAATTCCGCGATGATAAATATTAAATATAGTTTCTGATATGAAAAACATAATCTTATGTAATAATTGCAAAAGTGAAAACAATTTTTACTCTCTAAATTGTAAAGAATGCTCTTCTTATCTTCGCCCAAGAATTGTAAATCTCGATTTCTGGCCTCTGTTCTGGCAAATGTTTGAATCCCCATCGGCTACATTTAAGAATATTATTCACGCTGAGCATAAAAATTTTTTAACTTTGATTTTACTTCTCTCTGCGATAAAATTTTCAATAAATAAAAACTTTTTAACAGATTTGATTTTTGACGGGGAATACACGGCCGGGTTCAGTTCTCCAATAAATATTATTTTTTTTATAATTCTGATTGTTACCGCTTCGGCATTATTTAAAGTTTTAGGCAGACTCTTTGGACTTGAAACTAGATTCAAAGATAATTTGGCGTGTGCAACATATTCTAATACACCTGCAGTATTAGCTTTATTTTTTTTAACACCAATACAAATTGCACTTTTTGGATTTTACTGGTTTACGTTTAATCCTTCACCTATATTAATAAAACCAACTGCAGCTTATCTTTTATTAACAGTTGATATGATAATGGTTACGTGGAGTTTTATTAATCTTTATATAGGTTTTTATACACAATCCAAAAGCAAAATATTTTCTTTAGCTTTTATGATCTTAATTTTAACCGCGCAGTTTTTATTTATAATACTTTGATAGAAATGTTTTCAAATTCTTTCCGTAGATAATCTAGAATTGAGCCATAATATAATCCTCTCGTACTCACTTTCACTCGGCTAATACCCAATAATTCCATAAACGAATGAAGTATTAATGTACCGGAGAAAAGTACGTCTTCTCTTCCTTCAACAACTTGTCCGAATGCCATAGATACTTCTTCAGGGGACATCAGTTGCAATCGTTTCAAGATTTGACTGACGAATTCAATTGTTAGAAAATAATTTTCTATAACATCTGGATTAAATAATTTTATCGATTTATTGATACAAGCAAGTGTTGTAGGCGTACCTGCCACAGCAAATGTTTCAGCTTCCTCAGTAATTTTTATTTGTGACTTGGACAATATTTCACTGATATGTCTTTTTGCTGCATGAACCGAATTGTCATCAGTTTTATGATTTGTAAAAAACCTTTCAGAAAGGGAGACTACACCAACCGGCATGCTAATCTTAAAATTAATTTTATCTCCAATTCCGGAAATCACTTCAGTGCTTCCTCCTCCAATGTCTATAGTATTTCTAATTATTGAAGAAGGGAAGATTCCATCTGTTGAGCCGATAAAAGTTAAATATGCTTCCTCAATTCCACTAATTATATCCAAATTCCAACTATATCTTTTATGAATAATTTTTCGAATATCTGGCGTGTTTTTGGCAATTCTCAATGCATTAGTCCCTTTAACAAGAACAATACTAGCTTTATCACCTTTAATAATGATCTCGTATCGATCTAAAACTGCCAAAAGGGAAGCAATGCTTTCATCGGAAATTATACCCGATTCTATCAATCCTCTACTTATTCGGGGAGCCGAATACTCTCGCCTGAGGGGGGTCATTATCCCATTCTCTAAATTTACTTCTGCAATTAACAACAAAACTGTATTTGAACCGATATCAATTGAAGCAATAATCATAAATTTTTACTAATTTTTGAAAAAAATTTTTATGAAAAAAGAAAATAACTTCTCAAAAGTAATACTTTTTCTAACGATAACGGCATTTGCAATTTGGCTTGGAAGCTATATTAGCCGGATGTTCATTTTTTATGAATTCATTCTGCCTGTAAGTTTTGATATCGATTCTAAATTTTTAATTGAAAATTTCAGTACTCTTTCCACAATTCTTAATCCCTTACTTGTGGTTAGTCTAAGCAGTTACATAATCCTTTTAGTTTTGCTGATAGCTTATCTCTTAGTTAGCAGAATTAGTATAAAAAATAATGGATGGCTGTTTATCACTATTTGTTTGATTTTCTTACTATCCCCATTAGAATTATATCTAAGTTATTACGACTACATTTTTATTACCAAGGTTTTATCAAAACAAATAGTTGCTGATGATTTAATAGGAATCGTTATTTTAAGAGCTAAAGAATTTGGAGTATTTGCATTAATTCACATATTTACCAGCATATTTGTAATCCTCTTACAAGTATTCAAACCATTAGTTAAAAATGAAAATTAAAGAGAAAGAGTTCGAGACAATTTTGGGAGACTTGAAGGAGCTTGCTGGTGAGTTGGGAGCAAAAGTAAGGTTTGAGAGAGGCGATTTCAAAGGTGGTTACTGTATTCTTAAGGATAATAAGACGATAGTTATTAATAAATTATCTTCTACACAGAAAAAAGTAATGATATTAACCAGCGCACTAAAAGACCTCGGAGTAAATGATATGTATTTACCACCAAGGTTAAGAGAAATCATTGATGAGATTGGGGATAATTCATGAAAATACTTATAATTAACGGTCCAAATTTAAGTAAGATCAAGCTACGAGATAAAGATATTTATGGGTCCCTTTCATTTGATGAATTAATAAATAGTTTGAAGAAGGAGTTTGCGAAGGATTTTTTTGAAATTGTTTTCCATGAATTCGAGGGGGAGATAATTACATCAATTCATAATGCTCCCCTCAATTTTGATGGAATTATTATTAATCCGGGTGGATTTTCTCACACATCTGTTGCAATTAGGGATGCGATGGAGTTATCAAAAATCCCAATAATTGAGGTTCATCTTTCAAATATTTCTGGGCGTGAAAATTTTAGAAATGTGAGTATTACTGCATCAAAAGCTAAAGGTTATATTAGCGGTTTCAAACATTTTTCGTATTTTGCGGCTGTTTATTTATTAAAAAAACATAACATTAATTGAATTCCCATTTCGGTCTATCATTACATTTTCTTTCGAGAATGAGGTTCTTATGAAGGATTTTGCATTAAAAAAATTATACTACTCTATCAGCGAGGTTAGTAAACTTACCGGATTGGAACAATATATTCTGCGATATTGGGAAACAGAATTTGAACAATTAAACCCAAGCAAAAACAGAGCAGGTAATAGAATTTATACAAATAAAGAAATTAAGTTAATCCTACAGATTAAACGTTTGCTTCGGGAAGAAAAATATACTATTGAAGGGGCTAAAAAGATTTTGAGTGAGGGAGTATCAACCCCTATGGAAAATCAAGGACATGAGGAAATTCAACCTGAACAGATTTCTCATGCAATTTCACATTCACCAAGATCACTCAAAAAAGATCTTGAAGAAGTAAAGAGTTTTTTAGTTTATTTGCAGTCGAGTTTTTAACGGAACGTAGCGCAGCCTGGTAGCGTACTTGAATGGGGTTCAAGGGGTCGCGGGTTCAAATCCCGCCGTTCCGACCATTTGAAAGCACAATATTTATTGTGCTTTTTTGTATAGGAGTTAAATGGATAAACCAAAATGTAATTGCGGAATATTTGGAATAATGGGCACACCGGAAGCTGCTCATTTCACTTTTTATGGCCTTCATTCGCTTCAACATCGAGGACAGGAAGCTTCTGGGATTGTGACCTTGAGTATGACTGAAAATAACAAACCAGTATTTAATTACCACAAAGATCTAGGTTATGTATCCGAGGTGTATTCAAAAAAGGATGTATTTGAAAAAACTTTAATTGGTGATATTGCGATTGGACATAATCGGTATTCCACTACCGGCTCATCTGCTTCAATTAAAAATATACAACCATTTTTGGTAAATTATCGATTAGGTAACTTAGCTGTCGCTCATAACGGTAATCTTACTAATGCATCAAAACTAAGAAAAGAACTAGTGGATGAGGGAGCAATATTTCAAACCACTAGCGATACCGAAGTAATTTTACATTTGATCGCTCGAAGTAAATTGACAAATCAAATAGATCAGATTAAGGAAGCAATTAACAAAATTGAAGGTGCATTTTCATTATTAATTCTTACAGATAATTATCTGATTGGAGTTCGTGACAAGTATGGATTTCGTCCATTATGTTTGGGGAAAAGTAATGGTTCCTTAATAATTACTTCGGAGACATGTGCTCTAGATATCAACAAAGCTGAATATATTCGAGATGTAGAGCCTGGCGAGATGGTTGTATTAAAGAAAAATGATTTAAATGAGGTCTCATTGGAATCACATTCATACACTGATGAGATTGTAACTAAAAAGCATTGTGTATTTGAATTTATCTATTTCTCTCGCCCTGATAGTAGAATTTTTGAAACTAATGTTGATAAAATTCGCCGAAAGTTAGGAAAAATTTTAGCTGAGAATCATCCTGTTGTTGATAAAGATGGTGAAAAAGTTATCGTTATCAGCGTCCCGGACAGCTCTAATACTGTAGCAATAGGATTTCAAAATCATCTTTCAAAAATGGGCATTCCAAGTAAACTTGAAATTGGACTTATTCGAAGCCATTATGTTGGGAGAACTTTTATTCTTCCAGGACAAAGAGACAGAGAAATTGGCGTTAGAATTAAATTTAATACTGTGAAAGGGGTTCTAGAAGGGAAAACAGTTGTTTTAGTAGATGATTCAATTGTACGAGGAACAACATCAAAATTGCTGATTAATTTAATTAAGGAAGCTAATCCAAAGGAGATCCATTTAAGAATTTCATCGCCTCCAATTATCAGTCCTTGTTTTTATGGAATGGATTTCCCAAGTCCTGAAGAATTAATCGCTAATAGATTTCATCAAAATATAGAAGAAATAAGAAATTATTTAGATGTTGATTCTCTCCATTATTTAACCGAAAGTGAATTGTTAGATGCGATGATTGGATTTGCTCCAGAGGAATTTTGCACCGCATGTTTTACGGGAAAATATCCTGTTAATGTAGATATGATGAAGTCTAAGGAAATTTATGAAAATTAATTTCAGAGAGTTATATCTTGCTCCGAATTTAATTAGCCTTTTCCGCCTTCTTTTATTTTTACCACTCCAATTTATATTTTCATCTTTAAACCAGTCTCAATATTTCGAAATTTATTTGATTAGCATAATTTTTATCGCGTTTGCATCCGATCTTCTTGATGGATTTATTGCTAGAAAATTTAATATTATCACAGAATTTGGAAAGATTATCGATCCGCTTGCGGACAAAGTGTTAGTTCTACAGTTTGTACTTAATTTATTGATATTAAATAAGTTACCATTTTTATATGTCTTGATTGTTTTCACAAGAGATATTCTTATTTTCATAGGTGGCATATATTTATCGAATAGGTTGAATAAGGTCCTACCTTCAAATTTATTAGGTAAAGTTGCTGTATTTTCGATTGGAGTAACAATCATACTCTCAATACTTGCTCCCAATAGTGCTCTCTTTTTGTGGGTCATGAGAATTTCAATTGTGTTTTTATTTATTTCTTTTGCGGCGTATGTTCTTCGCGGCACCGAATCATTAAAGTGAGAAGCAATGAGTTGGATTAAAAATAGTTTTCAAAATTTAAAAAATGGCTTAACGAAGACCCGGCAAACAATCTTTAACAAAATTGAAGAAACTTTCACTGGTAAATCAAAGTTGGATGAATCTGATTTTGATAAATTAGAAGAGATTTTAATAAATAGTGATCTGGGTACTGAACTTTCACTAGCTTTGATTGAAAATACAAGAAAAAGTTTACACAATGAAGATGACCGCACATTTGCAAATATTATCGAAATTCTAAAAAATGAATTGATAAAAATTCTTGGTGATTATGAGCAAAATTCGAATTCCGTATCATTTGATAAAAATTCACCATATATAATACTAGTAGTTGGTGTAAATGGAACCGGTAAAACCACTACAATAGGTAAGTTAGCAAATTTTTATAAAAATGAAATGAAATCTGTATTACTTGTTCCGTGTGATACTTTTAGAGCTGCAGCAAATGAGCAACTTAATGAGTGGGCACTTAGATCCGGAGTGGAAATCTGGAATAATTCTACTTCTAAAGATCCATCCTCGGTGGCATTCGACTCAATCAAACATGCTCTTAATGAGAAAATTGATATTGTTTTAATTGACACTGCTGGGCGGCTTCATAACAATGCAAACTTAATGATAGAATTATCTAAGATTAATAGAGTCATCTCCAATCTTATTGTGTCTGCTCCCAATGAAACTTTGTTGGTCGTAGATGGTAATTCTGGCCAAAATGCGTTACGCCAAGCTGATGAATTCCTCAAGTATGTTAAAGTTACAGGTTTAATAGTCACAAAATTAGATGGTACAGCAAAAGGGGGGTCAGTGATTCAGATTTCACATAAGAAAAGAATTCCTATAAAATTTATAGGTACGGGAGAAAAAATAAATGATCTCCAAGAATTTAATCAAACTGATTTTGTAAACGCACTTTTTGAGAAAGTATAAACTTGATTTCGAATTTAATAATTGTTAACCCATATTCTGGAAATGGTCGGGCAAAAAAATCCTATAAAATTATTAAAGAATGGCTATTCGAGAATCCAGAAATACAAAAAATTACTACTTTATTTTATTCTAATACTCTTCAAGAGACTATAGATCTTACCTCGAACTTATCAAATAACATAAAAAAGATTTTAATTGTGGGTGGGGATGGAAGTTTGAACCAATTTTTAAACCTAACCCCAAATTTTGATCAGTTTTTAATTGGGATTATTCCAAGCGGTTCGGGTAATGACTTTGTGAAGAATTTTGCAATTCCTGGGAATATTAAAGAACAGCTTAACCTGTATCTTAATACAGAAAGCAATTTACTCGTCTCTGACATACTTTATTGCACATTTTCAGGAGAGGGGGTTAATCAGCAGCAAAAATTGATCATCAATAGTATGGGTATTGGATTCGATGGACTTGTAGCGTACCACAAGAATAATTCAAATATAGATAATGGCATTTTGTCATATATCGTATCCGTATTTTCTTCATTAAAGGAACGAAAACCTATTAGTGCAAATCTACTATATGGCAATAGTACTGCTAAAATTTGCAACTCGTTGTTGTTGATTTGTATCGGAAACGGGATTTCTAGTGGCGGTGGATTCTACTTAACACCGAATGCAAAAATTACTGACCACTTGTTCGATATATCGATTATAGAAAATATTTCAACTTCTAAATTGCTTAGATCACTTCCACTTGCTTTAATTAACAAAATAAGCGGTATTCCAGAAATTAGCTTTTTAAAAGAAAAGGAAATGGCTATAAAATTACATCATAAAACCCACATTCATATTGATGGAGAATTAATATTTGGAAATTTTGATCAAATACATGTTAAGTTAGCAGATAAGAAATTAAAATTGATGGTTCAATGATGTTTTTCAAAAAACTAAAACATAAAAATTTCGATTATAGACCTCGCTATTATGATCCACTAAATGATCCCGATGAGAGAAAGAAAAGGAAACTGCAAATTAGTAGGGAGCGAAAGTATAAAAAGAAGGGGTTTAATATTGTATATATACTTGTATTAATACTAATCATCATATTTTACATTGTTAGTAGAAATAATTAGTTTACATAATATACATTATGTAGAATATTCATAGAAGCCACTTCCGGTCTTTTTCCCAAGTTTATTCGCGGCTACCATTTTTCTTAACAATGGGCACGCTCTATACTTTGGATCCCCAAATCCTTCATATAACACTTCAAGAATATTTAGGCAAACATCCAATCCAATGAAATCTGCTAACGTTAGTGGACCCATTGGATGCGCCATTCCTAATTTCATAATTTCATCAATTGCTTCTCTAGTGGCGACACCTTCGTATAATGCGAATATTGCCTCATTAATCATCGGCATTAAAATTCTATTGGCTATAAACCCAGGATAATCTTCAACAACTATTGGAATTTTATCGAGTTGATTAGTTAAATCATTTGTAATTTTAAGTGTCTTTTGAGATGTGTCATGACCTTTGATTATCTCAACCAGTTTCATTACGGGCACAGGATTCATAAAATGCATACCAATAAAATTATCAGCGCGATTTTTGGGAGCAAGTTCAGAGATTGATATTGATGAAGTATTGGTGGCAAAAATTATATCGTCGGAAAGTCGGCTGTTGAGAATTTCATAAACAGACTTTTTAGCCTCTTTATTTTCATAGATTGCTTCTATCACGAAGTCAGTATCAAGTGATACATTTTCGACACCCGCGATCAGGCAAATATTTTCTAAAATACTCTTTCTACTTTCTTCTAAAATTATTCCTTTTTTGATCTGACGGTTTAAATTAGACTCAATAGTTTCAAGAGCTCTTTTAAGTGTAGAACTATCTTTATCAATTAAACTTACATTAAATCCTTTTGTAGCTAGGACGTGAGCGATACCAGAACCCATAGTCCCACTTCCAATGACTGCAACATTTTTTATTTCGAACATAAATGGACTCTATTTTTCAGAAATTTAATTAATTGGAGCGGATAAGTAAAAAATCTTTATTCAATTTCGAATGACAAACAGCATTTTAATTTACAACATGGGCCAGTCAATTTTCCCATACTGGATAATAAATTCTGTTCAACAGCTAAATGAGAGGTTATTTTCTTAAAACATGGTAAAAATGAAATGCAGCAATATTCCCTTCCACAAGTCCCAAGTCCGCCAACTTTCTTGGCTTCATCGCGAACACCAATTTGTCGTAATTCTATTCTAGTTCTAAACTCAGAGGCTAATTCTTTGGCTAATTCTCTGAAATCGACTCGACCATCGGCGGTGTAGAAAAAAAATAATTTTTTTCTATCAAACTGATAATGAACACTAATCAATTTCATATTCAGATTGAATTTATTATTCAGTTCCTTGAATTTTGGTACGGCATTTTGTTCATCTTGAATATTTTTTGTTACTTTTTCTAAATCTTCGATTGTAGTCTTTCTCAGTACTTTAGGCAATTTTTCGCCAAATAAATTCATGTATTGGCGTTTAATCCTTACCATTTCTCCTATAATTTTAACCTGCGCTACTTCGATAGACTCATCATTTTGCAGAATTACAAAGTCTAGGGGAAAAATTTCATTTTTGTATTCATCCGAGATTTCACAAAAAGTACAATTCAATAAACCATCACAGTTTACCTCAATAATATTTCTACGATCAACCGGAAAGCTTTCACCAAAATATTTATTGCATGAAAAACAGCTGCTCACATTATTATGCTTTTGAGAGAGTTTATCGATGATAATAGATTCAAACAGTGAGTTAAATGTGGTTGGTTGTTCTGGATTTATTATTACTGTTTTATGATCTATTTCTATATTTTCAACGTAATGCAAATTATTTCCTAATTGAAATCGAAGCCAGAGTAAATATAAGGTTCAAACAAAAGACATTCAAGTTCACATTATGATTTAATGTGTTTTCTAATTTCTCAATTTTAGCGAGAATCAATAATGGGTCGGTCTCTGGAAAACGCTGATTAAATTTTTGAATAGTATCCACATATTTTTCAAAATAAATCTCAGAACCATTTCTTTTGTTCTTTATCGTATCACCCATCCAAAACTTAATCATTTTTAATAACATGTGTACAGAATCTTGCCCAAATTCACTCATAAATTTATTAAATACCTTTATAGCCTGATCATACTTTTTGGCAAGAGAATATCTTAATAATTCTATTGTCAATTCCATTACAACAGTTAGGTCCATGTTAATCATATTAACAGCATTTATAACGGAACCTTCAAAAAATTTAATTACGGGTGACGACACACTCTCATCAATATTATAATATTTTTTTAAAATGGAAATTAAATCAGAATCGCCCAGAGCCGCAAATTCAACCAGAGTTGAACGCGATCTAATAGTGGGCAACAACTTTTCTTTATCCGAAGTGATTAGAATAAAAATTACTTTTTCCGGTGGTTCTTCAATACTTTTTAGAAGTGCGTTCTGAGATTGTTCATTCATCAAATGTGCATCAAGGATAATAATTAAGCGATAAATATTATCTTCAAAAGCTGATGTTGTTAAGAATTTCTTGATCTCTCGAATTGAATTTATTTTTATTGTATTAGCGTCTTCTATAAATATTTTGTGATATGGATTCTCAGATTTTTTAATTAACTGAGTTTGAACTTCCTCAACACAACTTTTTGATAGTTTTGCGAGTGAACCATCTTCAGGGAGCTCATTTTTACCTCTTGGCAGAGGAAAAATCATTTTAATATATGGCTCTTGAAGGAGAGAAATCTTTTTTACGATTTTTTCACAATCTTCAATATTAGATTGGCTATTTAATATTTTAGCCAATTGTAAAGCGCAGAAAAATTTACCAACCCCTTCCTGGCCAAAAAAAAGAAAGGCGTGAGGAACACGCCTTGAATCTATAATCTTTTGAAGAGATTTTTTTACGGTGACTTGACCATCAATCTCATTCCAAAGTTTATGCATACGAATTCAATTAGGATTTAAATTCGTCATCGTCATTATAAAAGAAATCTTCATCGCTTGGGTAATCTGGCCAAATATCTTCAATTGTTTCATAAGGCTCATCAGTTTCTTCCAATTCTTGAAGATTTTCAATTACCTCTAAAGGAGCGCCAATACGATCGGCATAATCTATTAGTTCTTCTTTTGTAGCCGGCCATGGTGCATCATCGAGGTATGAAGCTAATTCTACAGTCCAAATCATTGTCAATTACTCCTGAGAAATTTGATTATTTTTTGACAATTTCAAAAAGATTGATATCATCATAAATGAAATTTCGAGGATTAAGAGCAACACCGTTATGACGCACTTCGTAGTGAAGATGAGGGCCTGTTGTTAGTTGACCTGTATTTCCGGTATAAGCTATTAAATCTCCCCGTTTTATTTTTTGACCTTCTTTTACAGCTATTTTGCTTAAGTGGCTATAGAGTGTTTTATAACCAAATCCATGATCGATTTCCAACGTAATTCCATGTCCCCCTCTTCTGCCAGCAAATTCAACAACACCACCACCAGGCGAATAAACTTTCGTCCCGATATCGGTAATTATATCAATGCCATTATGCATTCGGGTAATTTTTAGAATTGGATGAAACCGCATGCCAAAATCGTCGGCTATTCTGCCGGTACATGGGGTAATAGCCGGTATAGCATCATACATTAAACTGTTTTGTTTAAGCGCATTTTCAATTTCGTTGAAGTTATTTTTCTCAAATTTTACCTTTAACGATACATTATTAACATATTTTTCAAGATCGTTCAGATAATCGGTAAGCTCAGCGGGTGATTTGCTGACTGGCTCAAAAATCGAACCACCAATACCAAATACTTCATCTTCCTCAATTTTATCTAAATTTGTGACAAGTCGTAATTCTTTAGATTTAGAGGAAATATTTGATAATTGTTTATCTAGTGATTCGTATTTATCTGCAAATGATTGAAGTTTAGATTTGAGAATTTCGTTGGTTTTCTTGAGGCTTTTAAGCTCGGAATTCGGATTAATAATCTCATTAAAAATAAGATACGTCCCAAATATAAAAAATGAGACAAGCACTGAAAAAAATGAGACTAGAAATACGAACTTTTTATAAAAGCTTCGTATTTCAACGAATTTCAGCTTCGATTTTGAAAAGTAATAGAATTTTTTCATATGTAATTTGGTTGCGAATATAATAAAGGGAGCCTATGTAGTCAAGCAAAAATTATATAACTTTTTCACTCAAAATCATGTTCAAAATAGTTAACTGATCTGTTCGTATCCGGTGTTTTTTTATTGATTTCCTGGCTAATTCGTAATTGTAGTTCTTTAGCTGCATCGTAACCATAGTGTTTAAGTAAATAATTAAGAGCAATAACCTCAGAAATAACCGTAATATTTTTACCTGGAATAATTGGTAGCCGAACATGTGGAATATCAACATCCATTACATTCATATAAATATCATCCAAACCGGTTCTCGTATATTCTGCATTCTGATTCCAGATTTCAAGTTCAATAATAACTTCTAATCTTTTCTGAAACCTAATTGCACGAACTCCAAACATACTTCTGATATCGATTAAACCAATTCCTCTTAGTTCCATAAAATGCTTTACGAGTTCAGTGCCCGAACCCATTAATATTCCTTCCCCCTTCTTTGTAAGAATAACAACATCATCAGCTACAAGTCGGTGCCCTCTCTCTATTAAATCCAGTGCAACCTCACTTTTACCGATGCCCGATTTGCCTACAATCAGCATCCCCACTCCATAAACATCTACAAATGACCCATGCAATGATAATCGTGGTGCAAATTGATCATCTAAAAAATCACTAACTAGATAGATTAGTTTTGTTGTTGTGTATGGCGAGAGAAAAATTGGTATTTGAAATTTGTTCGCCAACTCAATCATCTCGGATGGTACTTCGTTATCGTTAGTTACTAAAAGGCAGGGTATGTTGTATTTGCAAATATTTTCCAACGATTTAAATCTTTGTTCGTGATCGAGTATTTTTAAGTAACTCATTTCAGTATTGCCGAATACCTGAACTCTTGTATATGAAAAAAGATCCATAAATCCGGCCAGCGGTAACCCTGGTCTGTGCAAGTTCTGATCCTTGATAAGACGATCAAGCCCCGAAGCTTCATTTATATGACGAAGTTTAAATCGGTCTTTAGTGTGATTATAGAAAAAATCGACAGTAATAAATTCTTTTTTAGTTATGCTTTTATCATGAATTTTCATTTTTTGGACGGGTTGTTCTTACGGTTTTAATTTTGGCTAATTGTTTTTTAATCTTATCAATAGCCTTACCTAGTGCCAACTCATATTCTTCGCTAGATTGTTCTACAATTATAGTTTTGCCTGGAAGCTGTAATATTATTTCTAGTACTTTTATGCTATCTTTTGGATGGGTATAACTAAGCACAACATTTACATTTAGAATATTATCATTGAATCTAAGAAGAGATTTAATTTCTCCCCTAATTTGTTCTTTTAAGGATTCTTTTGCTTTAAATTTTCTTGATGTTATGCGAATGTTCATATAAGACTCCCTATGATTTTGGATGAGCTTTTTTATAGGCTTTTTTAAGACGCTCTATACTAATATGAGTATAGATTTGTGTTGTAGATAAATTTTCATGTCCCAATATTTCTTTAACAGCCATTAAGTCTGCTTCATTATCGAGCATATGTGTAGCTGCGCTATGTCTTAAAATATGGGGACTTTTCTTTTTTATATCAGAAACCTTCTCAATATTATTCTTAACTATCTCATAAATTTTATGTCTGTTAATCCGGTTATAATTGTCATCAATTATTAATGGTGAAGTTTTACTTTTTTCAACGGTATTTAAATATTGTTTAATTACTTCAACAGATTTGGAGCCGATTGGTACTATTCTTTCTTTAGAACCTTTTCCCATAACCCGAATAATATTATTTTTTAGATCAATGTCGGAGTAATTCAAACCACACAATTCAGAAACACGAAGCGCGCAACCATAAAGCAACTCGAATATAGCTCTATCCCGTAAACTCTCAAAGTTATTGTTTTCACTTAGCAATCTAATAATTTCTAAAAAAGAATCAAGGTTTAATATCTCGGGTAGTTTTCTTCTCACTTTAGGGTTAGGGATTTTTGCAATAGGATTTGCTGGAATTATCTCATTTATCAAGCAAAACCGAAATAAAAGCCGGAGTGCTGAAAGTTTGCGCGCGACTGTAGTTTTTGCTGCTTTTTTTTCATTAAGGTGAATTAAGTATTGCCTTAATGTCCGCTCATTAATTTCTTGAACTGAATATTTATCAATCGATGCACAAAACTGAGTAAATTCATCATAATCTCTTTTGTAAGCATCAATTGTATTTTGAGAGGCACGCTTCACACCTGTCAATTCTGAAAGTACTAATTGAGCTACATCAGCGATTAACTTTTCATTCATAATTATTAATATTCATCTTCAGAAGAAGTTACATCTTCATTTTCCTCTTCCTTTTTTGGGAGAGTCCAACTAGCGAAATCGCAATCGGGATATTTATTACATCCGTAAAATATTTTCCCTCTTTTAGTTCTTCTTGAGATAACTTCACCTTCGGCACATTTTGGGCATTTGAGTCCAAGTGTAACAATCTTTGTAAAATCGCAATCGGGATATTTTTCACAGCCAATAAATCTGCCAAACTTCCCATCTCGGTAAACAGTTTTTGAATTACATTTTGGGCAATCATCACCTGTATATTCGGGACCGGTATTTCCGGATAATTCCTTTAGTGATTTAATATTTTTACACTCGGGATAGTTCGTACAAGCCATGAATTTCCCGAAACGGCCAATCTTGATATCCATATCGGAACCGCATTTTTCACATTTTATTTTTTCAAGATTAGCTTCAACTTCGTGAAGCGATTTAGAAAATGGAGTATAAAAATCATTAAGAACATCCAGATATTCTATATCTCCTTCGGCAATTCCATCCAATTCCTCTTCCATTTTCGCGGTAAAATTAACATTAAAAATATCCGGGAAATTATTTACCAATATTAAATTAACTTTTTTACCTAGTTCGGTTGGGAATAACTTCCGATCGGTCTGCTCAACATATTTACGATCGATAATTGTTCCCATAATCATTGCGTAAGTGCTCGGTCTTCCAATTCCATTAGCTTCGAGCTCTTTTATTAATGTACTTTCTGTAAACCTTGGGGGTGGTTTAGTAAAATGTTGATTAGGATTTATTTCATCGAGTAATAATTTTTGATCAATTACAAGATCAGCTGGAATCAATCCATTTCCATTTCCATTTGTGTCATTAACTTCTTCATTATCCTCATCATACAATTTTAAGAACCCATCAAATAATATTGTTGTTCCTGAACTTTTAAAAAGATATTTCCCAATTTTTATAGAAACAGTTGATGTTTCCAATCTTGCTGATTCCATCTGACAAGCGATAAACCTCTTCCAAATAAGGTCATAAAGTTTAAATTGTGCTTCATCAAGAAAAGGTTTTACAAAATCGGGGGTATATTTTAATGAGGTTGGTCTTATAGCTTCGTGAGCATCCTGAACATTTTTTTTATTTTTATGCTCATAAGATTTTGCTTTTTCTGGAAGATACTCATTACCATATTTATCATTAATGAAATTTCTTGCATCTTCTACAATGTCGGGGCTGAGACGCGTAGAATCTGTTCTCATGTAAGTAATTAATCCGGTAGTTCCCTCCTCTCCCAGATCAACACCTTCATAAAGTGATTGAGCAATCATCATTGTTCTGCGAGGCCGGTAACGAAGTTTTTTAGAGGATTCCACTTGAAGAGTACTAGTAATAAAAGGGGGAAAAGAATTTCTCTTACTTTCTTTCTTTTGTAAATCACTTATTACAACTTTATTTATTGATTTTATTTCAGCAACTATTCTAGAAGCGAGATCAGATGTAGTGATTGCAAAATTCTTTAACAAAAATTCATCCCAATCCGATTCTTCCATTTTTGGTTTGGGCGGAATTTTTATCTGCTTTCCATCAACCTCGGCCAATTTGGCTTTTATTTCTTCCCCTTTATCAGTTTTAAAGACAGCTACAACAGACCAATACTCGGTAGCTACAAATTTATCAATTTCTGCTTCCCTCTCGCATATCAATCTTAGCGCAACCGATTGAACTCTGCCCGCTGATAAAGAACTTCCATATGAATCAAGAATTGCACGCCATAAAAAAGGACTAACTTTATAACCAATAATTCTATCCATCACTCTTCTCGCTCTTTGCGAAATGACGAGATGGCTATCAATTTTTAATGGGTTTTTAAGCGAGTTATTTACCGCTTTTTTAGTTATTTCATTAAATAATACACGGTTAATTTTATTTACCGATTTTTCATCAAGAATATCGACAACATCCTGAGCAATTGCTTCCCCTTCACGGTCCGGGTCAGTTGCAATGTAAATAACGCTTGCTTTGGCTGCTAATCCCCTAATTTTTTTTATCAGATCGCTCTTGCCACGAATGTTTACCAAGGAAGGTTTGAACTCGTTTTCTAGATCAATGCCAAGTTTAGTTTTGGGTAGGTTTCTGATATGCCCAACGGTTGCCTCAACAATATATTTGTTACCGACATACTTATTTATTGTCTTCGC
The DNA here is from genome assembly GCA_019638015.1 of Melioribacteraceae bacterium. Lineage (NCBI taxonomy): Bacteria > Pseudomonadati > Ignavibacteriota > Ignavibacteria > Ignavibacteriales > Melioribacteraceae > Melioribacteraceae bacterium. The sequence continues at coordinate 2,164,676 of JAHBUP010000001.1, forward strand.
CTTTGAGGGCGATTCAACCAAAATTAGATCTTTTGCCATTAATTTACCTTTAGTTTACGATATCGGAAGATGCGAGTAGAACTCTGCTGCCAGGTAGGACTCCGGATTCAAATTCTACAAGTGATAACAGAACAATCCAATTAATTTCCCTCCGTGTTAATTTCATGTCGGGAAATATTGTAACTTGATCAAGAATTGCCTCAAAATTAGTTGAGTCTAATAATCTTAGGTTTATTAAATGAAGCAAATAGTTATAGTTGTCAATTCCAAGTAAATCTTTTTCATGATCAGTTAATAATCGTATGCCTTTTGATTTATCTTTCTCTTCAGAAGATGGTTTCTTTTTAATTAATATTTTATCATAAATAATACTAAATGCCACACTTAATGTGTGCTCATCCACCTTATTATTTAATAGAAGTTTTTTATTAATCTCTTCAATGGATTTATTGTTGCTCAATCCCTCTAATATTTTCGTTAATATTTCCACAAGTTTAGTATTCATATTTTTCTACAATTCCCACCGCAATAGAATTATACTCCTTAACAAGTTTATTTTCAATTCTTTTCATTACCCTTTTTTTCTCTGCACTCATATCATCATATCCAACAAGATGAAGAATTCCATGCACTACAAGTCTCAACACCTCATTATCGAGTGAATTTACAAACTTTTTACTGTTCACAAGTGCATCTTCAATAGAAATGAAAATTTCCGCCGCTAAGTTATGACTTTCATTCGAATAATTAAAGGTAATGATATCTGTACTATAGTCATGATTCAAATAATTTCTATTTATAATATGAATTGAGCCAGAATTAACGAAATTAAACTCAATATCAATAACCTCAGCATTTAAGTTTGTGGCAATTAGATTAACAAGTTCTTTTAACTTCTTTTTGTTAATCTTTATAGGTTTTTCATTATAAATATTAATCTTATTCAACTGTCACCAATCTGTTTGATAATTATGTTCCTTCAACGAATCGATTGTTATCTGAGAATATTTAACATATCTCTCGGCACTGTTTTTAAAGTCAGTTATCTCGGCTTCTGTTAAATCTCTAATAATTTTAGCCGGTACTCCAGCTGCTAATTTACCTGATGGAACCACAAAACCTTGTTTTATCAATGCTCCGGCAGCTACCATTGCATTTTCCTCAATAATAGCTCCATCTAAAATTATAGCTCCCATTCCTATAAAGCAAAGATCTTTTAAAGTGCAACCATGAAGAGTAACACTATGCCCTATTGTCGCCTTATTACCAATTTCAAGCGGGAATCTTCCATTTGTAACATGCAGCATTGAGCAATCCTGTACATTTGTATCATCACCTATTTTTACATAATGAACATCCCCACGAACTACAGTATTGTACCATATTGAGCTGTTCTTACCAATTGTAACGTCGCCAATTATTTTTGAGCCGGATGCCAAAAACGCACTTGGGTCAATTTTGGGGAAGATATTTTTATAAGGGAATACTTTTATTTCTTTAGTCATATCTTTTTTTATTTATTAAAACCGGGAATATTTTTTGCCTCTTCAGTTAATGTTAGCGCTTTTTGAAAGACTTTATCATCCTGTAATGAAATTTTGTACCATCCTTCATCTTTGAACAATTCACGAGCGAAAAAAGCTTTAATTCTATTTATGATATAATTTTTATCTTTATCAAATTCGGTTTTATTTAATTTAACACCGTTTTTCTCGGCGAAACTAATAAAAGAATTTAGATCCCTTTCTGAAATAGAAAAATCATTTAGAAATTCATCAACATTTGAATATTTGCCCTTGTTGAATTTGCCATTATCAATAAATTCCCGAACAAACCTATATAGCAGATTATTACGGTTAAGAGATATTGAATAATTTGTTATTGTCCCTGAAGAAATAATATAATCGGGTGTAATTCCTCCCCCGCCTAAAACAGTCCTCCCATATTTTGTTTTATATTTTGGTCTAACAGAATCTATCTCGGTATGATGATCTAAATTATTTTCTTCAGTTTCTTCCCGGTTCATCAGCTCGTCATAATACATTGTTTTATTTTTGTATGAACGCTGGATTGCTCTCCCCGACGGAGTTAGATATTTAGATACTGTTAATCTTATTGCGGATCCATCCTCGAGCAACAACTGACGCTGAACCAGACCTTTGCCAAAAGTAGTTTCACCAACAACTAGACCCCTATCCCAATCCTGAACAGCTCCAGATACAATCTCGCTGGCAGATGCAGATCCTCTGTTCACTAAAACAATAAGTGGGATTTTTTCATAAGGATATTGCTGCTCGGCTAAAAATTGCTCATTAAATTCTTTACGCCTTCCTTTAGTTGAAACGATTAATTTATCTTTGTCTAAAAATAAATCTGATACAAAAACTGCTTGATCAAGAAGTCCGCCCGGATTATTGCGCAAATCTAAAATTAATTTTTTCATTCCCTTTGTGGTCAATTCTTTTAATGCTTTTTCTAATTCTTCCAAAGTCGAATCAGAAAATCTTGTTAATATTATATAACCGGTTTCTTTATCATACATAAAAGAAGCATCAACAGAAAAAAGATTAATTCTAGCCCTTACAATTTTAAAATCATATTCTTTTTTTGCTGATGGGCGATAGATTGTGAGATTAACTGTTGATCCCTTTTTGCCCCGAAGTTTTGTTAAAACTTGTTGATTTGTAAATCCAATGCTAGACTTTCCTTCAATTTTAATAATTCGATCACCGGAATGAATACCTACGGACTCGCTCGGACCTCCGGAAATTGGGGATACTACAGTTATAGAGTCGTTAATAATCTGAAATTCGATTCCTATTCCATCAAAATTACCTCGAAATAATGCTTCCGATTCAGATTGATCTTGTTTCGATATATATGCGGTATGAGGATCAAGTTCTTTAAATACTCCTTCAATTGCTTTCTCAGATAATTTATTTAGATCAACATCATCAACATAATAACTGCCAGTATAATTGAGAACGTCACTAATTTTTTTAATGTATAGATTTTTATTCGAATATATATTGAATCGTGATGCGAACTCAATTCCTAAATAAATTCCTCCCAACAAAAAAAGAGTATATAAAGCTATGTTTGTTAGTTTTGATTTCATTTTATTTCTGTGGTTTCATCTGTGGGAATAAAATAACATCCCGGATTGAGGATTGATTTGTAAGAAGCATTACTAATCTATCTATTCCAACTCCAAGTCCCGCTGTAGGGGGCATTCCATATTCAAGAGCACGCACAAAATCTTCATCTATTTGATGGGCCTCGTCATCTCCCTCATCTCTCATCTTTGATTGATCTTCAAATCTGTTTTTCTGATCAATCGGGTCATTCAATTCAGAAAACGCGTTACATATTTCTCTGCCTAATACAAATCCCTCGAAACGTTCTACTAATCCCTCACGGGTTCTATGTTTTTTAGCTAATGGTGAAAGTTCTACTGGATAATCAATTACAAAAGTCGGTTGTATTAATTCACCCTGAATGGTAGCTTCAAACAAAAGATCTATTAATTTTCCTTTGCTCTCCCCTCCTTTAATTTCTACATGAAGCTTTTTAAGCTCTCCAATTAATTCTTCTTGGGATGCAGCAAGCACGTCAATACCAGTTTTATTCTTTATTTCATCGACCATCGAAATTCTCTTCCAAGGCGGATTGAAATTGACCAATTGTCCTTCAATCTCAAATTCAGTTTTGCCAAAAACTTTTTGTGCCATATTGCACACCATTTCTTCAACAAAACTCATCATCCAATTATAATCTTTAAATGCTACATACAACTCAAGCATAGTAAATTCAGGATTGTGAGTTCTATCCATTCCCTCATTTCTAAAATCTTTAGAAATTTCATAAACCGCATCAAAGCCGCCGACAATTAATCTTTTAAGATATAGTTCATCGGCAATTCTCAAGTATAAATCAACATCGAGAGCATTATGATGAGTTATGAATGGGCGGGCGGAAGCTCCACCATAAAGTGGCTGAAGTATTGGAGTTTCAACTTCTACCAAACCTCTATCATCTAAAAATCTTCTTATTTCACTTACAATTTTTGAACGAAGAAGAAATACTTCGCGAACATCCGGGTTAACAATTAAATCAACATATCTTTGTCGGTATCGTAATTCTTTGTCAGCGAACTGATCGTAAACAACCTTATTTCCATTCTCATCAACCGCTTCTTTAGCGATTGGAATTGGTCTGATTGATTTTGCTAGTAGTGAAAATGATTTTGCATGTACTGATATTTCACCGGTTTTTGTTTTAAATACAAAGCCAGTTACCCCAACAATATCACCGATATCCAGTAATTTAAAAATATCGTAGGATTCACCTACATCATCTTTTTTTAAGTAGAACTGAATCCTTCCTTCTTTATCTTGGATGTGAGCAAATGAGGCTTTCCCCATTCTTCTAATTGCCATAATACGACCAGCTATGCTCACATCTTTATTCTCGTATTGTTCAAAATTTTCTTTAATAGAGCTGGAATAAGCATCAACTTCATAACTATATGCAAATGGTTGAATTCCTTTTTCATTTAGTTCCTTAAGCTCTTCAAATCGTCTCTCCATCAATAAATTTAAATCATTTTCCACATTCAAATTTTCCAAATTAACCTCCTTTAATTTCTAGCAAAATTTATGAGACGATGACAAACATTATCGATTGTATAAGTTGCAAGTCTCGGAATTCCTAAATAGTTATTAATAATCATCGAAAACACAATTGATTCTCCAGAAACGGTCCGTAAATAACCTGAAAGCGCGGAAACATAATTACTGAATCCCGGTTTTGCTCTCACATTATTTTCGGCCGACGATTTTTTCATTCTTTCAATTAGAGTACCATCAACACCACCAACCGGAAGCGATTCATAGAATTTAGAATAGTTTTCGGTGTTTGTCATGTATGTTAATAAATTTACTATTTGTCGTGGCGTAACAAGGTTTAATTCTGATAATCCTGAACCATCAACCATAATTAACTTTTCGGTATTAATACCTAGCTCGGACAAAACATTTTTACATGCCTTCACGCCGTTATAAGTTGTTCCAAAATCATATTCTTCCGCGCCAATTGTTTTTAACAATTGTTCAGCATAAAAATTATTGCTGTTTTTATTTGTCTCTTTAAGGATTAACCGCAATGGAACAGAGATATGGGTGTGTGTTGGAGTGTATTCATCAATGGAATAGGAAAGATTTGTATTCTCTAAGTTATCTACTGTTCCCCTAATTTTTATACCTTTGTGCTCGAATGTTTCCTTTAATACAGTTAGAAAGTAGAGAGTTGGATCTGCAATAGCAACTCGATCTTTGAAGAGTGCCGTACTTCTCGAAATTGTGCCGGTTATTTTTATTGTATTAGTTTCCTTTAAAAAAGAAATTTCTATTTGAGGTTCAGAATTCTCTTCAATGGTAATTACATTATGTACAACATTTACAAAACTAGTCTTTGGAACAGTAACTACATTTGCAGTTCGTCCTTCTTGTGCCGGAGTAATTTGAATCTCAATAGAATTATCATTGAAACTAAGCGCTCCAGTAGGCGCAGCATACCATTTAGATTCTAAATCGCTTGACCAGCCTCTACCGATTCCAATTTTGTCAAAATAAGAATCATCTCCATAAATATTACCTGTAATCTCCCAAATACCCTTTTTTTTCAGAGTATCTGCCCACTCTTCAAATACTATTGTAGCACTTTTATTATTAAATCTATTTGAAATAGTGGGATCACCACTACCAACAATAATTAAATCTCCTTTTAATGTTCCTTTAACAACATCTCCAACACGATAAATATTTGTTTCATATGCAAAATCGGGACCGAGAATTTGAAGCGCTGATGCAGTTGTAAACAATTTTAGATCGGATGCCGGAGAAAACAGCTTATCCGAATTTCTTTTATAGATTACTTCTCCAGTTTTGAGAGATTTAATTAACACACCCCAAAAAGCATCATTGAATGATGGCTCATTAAAATAATCATCCAGTTGATCTCTTAGTTCAGCCAGTGATGTAATTGGAATTGGCTGTTTAGAGATTAAAGAATCCTTTTGAGCCGATAAAATAAAAGGAAATATGCATAGCAATAAAACTATTTTATAAGGCATAGTCTGTGAAAACCTTTTTTATTTCTCCGGGTGTTAGCAACCGGTATGCACCTACTGGTAAATTTTTTGTAGTTATTCCACCGTAAGATACTCGTTCAAGTTCCTTAACTGTGTACCCTAACAAACCAAACATGTTTTTAACAAAGTGATTCCGCCCTTCATGAGTCACTACATTCATACGATCAAAACTTTTTGGTTTAGTAAATTTAATCGATTCAAATTTTCCTCTAGAGCCTTCTAAGGTAATTCCTTTAATTAACCTGAGTCTATGTTCCCCATCTAGTTCTTTATCCAATAATACATGATATTCGCGGGGGACTTTATTTTTTGGATGCATTAGCAGATTTGCAAAATCTCCATCATTGGTTAATATCAACACTCCTTTGGTATTATAGTCTAGTCTTCCCACCGGAAATATTTTTTGTTTTGTATTAATCAGTTCGAGTACGGTCTTTCTACCTTTTTCATCAGCAGTTGATGTTATATAACCTTTAGGTTTATTAAGAAGAAAATACACTTTACTTTCTAAACGAAGTAAGCGTCCATCATACTTAACCGAATCATTCTCTTCAACAAAAAAAGCAAGGTCCACTATAGTTTTACCGTTTACCTCAACTCTTCCATCAAGTATTAATTCTTCGGCCTTCCTTCGTGAAGCAATACCACACTCTGCCAAATATCTATTCAATCGTATCTTCATCTTTGAAAGACACCTCTTCTTCTTCTGAAGTTATTTGATCGCCGGCTTCTTCTTCGGCTTTTTCTTCTAATCCAGTCATCATTATTCTTCTTTTCTGTTCTATAAAATCTTCATCTTTCATTATTTCATCTATTTCTCTTGGTTTAGGAAGATCATTGATAGTTCTCAATCCAAAATATTTAAGAAATTCATCAGTAGTCTTGTACAGTAGTGGTCTTCCAACTGTCTCTGCTCTACCCGCAATGGTTACAAGATTTTTTTCAAGAAGCGTGTTCAAAGTGTAATCCGAATTAACACCTCTAATTGATTCTAATTCCGGTTTAGTAACAGGCTGTTTATATGCGATTATGGCTAAAGTTTCTAGAGCTGCCTGGCTTAGTCTTCTTTTACTTTTTTCAGAAGAAAGAAATCCAACATATTTTGCGTGATCCGGCTTTGTGGCAAATACAAATCCATGAGCAATTTTTTGTATTGTAAATCCATTACCGTTGGCGTCATATGCTTTATTTAATTCATCAACAGTATTCTCTATATCATCCTTAGTAATTTCAATCTCATTGCCATCGATTTCTTTAATTGAATTAATGATTTCATTCTCTGAGATTGGATCGTCAGAGGCAAATATTAAAGCTTCCACTACAGATGTATAAATTTTATCCATTAGATAGACCGTAAATTATAAAATCATTGAAATTAGGGCTTTCTTTTAAACCTATTTTTCCTGCTTTAACCATCTCAAGCATTGCGATAAATGTAACGACAATTTTGATTCTATCAGCTAAATCAACTAACACTGCAACAAAACTAATTTCATTACAATCTTTAACCTTTTCACTCAAATAGTTTATTTGATCTTCAATTGTAACATTCCATTTTTTTATTTGGTGAACCGGTTCCGGTTTCTTTTCTAGCATTGCTTTCTTGAAAGCTTTAATCAGATCATAAATAGTTATATTTTTTAATAAAGTTGAAAAATCTTCTGAAACTGATTTTGCATCAGCATCATAGTTTCCTCTATAACTATGCTTTCTCTGATTAATTTCTAAAAACGAAAACTCGTCTGTCATTTCCTTATATCTTTTATATTCTAGAAGTGCTTTCACCAGATCAGCACGAGGATCAATCTCCTCTCCTTTTTCATCAATATCTTTAGGAAGGAGCATTTTTACCTTTATCTGCATTAAAGTCGCGGCCATTAAAATAAAATCACCAGCTATTTCTAGATCGAGCTGCTCAAGCATATGAAGATAGTCCATGAACTCTCTTGTAATTCGAGAAATTGGAATATCATAAATATCAAGTTCATCTCTTTTTATAAAGAAGAGGAGCAGATCAAGAGGACCTTCAAAATGTGAGAGTTTAATTTTATACACAATTAACCCATTTTCATTTTGGTTCGTACTTCCTGCATTGTTGAATTTGCAACTTGTTTTGCTTTTGATTCTCCATCGGAAATAATATCTTTGACCAGACTTAAGTTATTCTCGTAACTTGCTCTTTTTTCAATAATTGGAGAGAGGAACTCATTAATTTTAGAGCTGCATTTCAATTTACAATCAACACATCCTAGAGCGCCACTTTTACATTCTGTTTCAATTGTGCTTGTCTCGGCTGGATTAAATTTTTTGTGATAAGTAAATACCAAACATATTTCTGGTCTGCCTGGATCATTCCTTCTAAGTTTCTGTGGATCGGTAACAGCCTTTCTCAACTTCTGTTTAACAGTTTCGGGATCATCGGAAAGAAGAATAGTATTCCCCAATGATTTGCTCATTTTTGCATCACCATCCAGCCCGGTTAACCGTGCAAAATTTGTTAGTAATGGTTCCGGTTCTGGAAAAACTAATCCATATTGATTATTAAATTTTCTGGCTATTTCCCTAGTAATTTCAATATGAGGAACTTGATCCTCCCCGACCGGTACTGCGTCTCCTTTATATAGTAATATATCTGCAGATTGAAGAACAGGATAGCCTAAGTGGCCATATACTAAACTTTCGATATTCAGATCTCGGACCTGCTCTTTTAATGTAGGATTTCTTTCCAATCTGGCAGTTGTTATCAACATTGAAAAAATTAAAAATAACTCCGAATGTTCTTTGATTTGAGATTGTCTGAAAAATGGGCTTTTATTCGGGTCCAAACCCGCTGAAAGCCAATCAATTACCATTTCAATTGTATTCTGTTCAATTTCATCAGTTGAAAGATCGGTAGTTAATACATGATAATCCGCAATTAAATGAAAACTATCATACTCATTTTGGAGTTTAATCCAATTTTCAAGAGCGCCAACATAATGCCCGATATGAAGCTTTCCAGTTGGACGCATTCCACTTAAAATTCTTTTTTTGGCCATTTAGCAATAATTTTATTAAAGATGTGCAAAAATAAACAAATTTTGTGATTTCTTATCAGTGAAAGAGGAATTGTTTCCAATTATCATCAATTCTGCTAACACTGTTTTTAATAAACATAATATAGCTGGGAGTGAATAGCTTATTTTTCAATTTTAAAGAGGCTTCATCCGGGGTTCTATCTCCTTTTTTATTATTGCACGGGAGACAAGCAGCTACAAGATTCTCCCAAGAATCCTGTCCACCTCTCGATTTAGGGATTACATGATCGATTGTTAATGGGAGATCGCTTCTGCCACAATAACCACATTTATGATTATCGCGCCTCAGTATGTTCTTTCTAGTTAAAATTATTTTTTTGAATGGCATTTTTTTGTAGTCGTTCAACTTAATTACACTTGGCCAGGGGAATTCCCTAGTAACGGAATGAATTGTTTTTTTCTGATTTTCAGCTATTAAATCGGCTTTCCCAAGTAGGATCAATACTATCGCTTTTTTTACGTTGCATATTGAGAGGGGTTCGTAACTTTGATTAAGAAGCAATACTTTAGCATTAAGTGTCCCATTTGTACCATATTTGTGTTCGAAAACGAGCCTCCAAGGGTAGAAAGAGAAATATTTTTAACATTGCGGACTAAATATCGCAAAGTGAAATGTCTAAAAAAAGTCATAATTCCATTATTTTTTTATTACTCCTCCGGCCAAAACGTAACCCTGTTCATCATATAAAACTAATGATTGACCTGGTGTAATCGCATTTTTAGGTTCAATAAATCGAATTTTTATTTCGTCTTTCGAACAGGAAATAATCCTAGCCGCTTCCGCTCTATCACCATATCTAATTTTCGCGAAGATAAGCTCATCTTCCTTAAAACTGTTTTTGCTCACAAAATTTATATCGTTAGCTGTGACATCATGATTCAATAACTCCTCCTTATCACCTAACTCAACTATCCCCGATTCCTTATCAATATTTTTAACATAAATTGGTTTACCGAGAGCAACACCAATACCTCTTCTTTGTCCAACTGTGTAAAAAGGAATTCCTTTATGCTCACCAACTTTTTGCCCATGATAAATAAAATCCCCTTTATCGATATTTTCAATTACATCTGGGATTCTTTCTCGCAGAAATCTTTCATAATTGTTATCGGCAACGAAGCATATTTCTTGGCTATCTGGTTTTGAAGCTGTCTTCAAACTAAATTGTATGGCCAATTGCCTCACTTCCTCTTTGGTGTATTTACCTAATGGAAATAACGTTCTGCTCAAACTCTCTTGAGTTAATCCCCAAAGCGCGTAAGTTTGATCTTTCTTTGAATCGTGAGAAGTTTTTAAAGTATATCTATTTGTTTGAGGATTATAATCGGAAATTGCATAATGCCCTGTTGCTACATATTTAGCATCAAGGGAGTCAGCTTTTTTTAATAACTCTTCCCATTTAATTTTTCTGTTACACACAACACATGGATTCGGAGTTCTTCCATTAATATATTCTTCAACAAAATTATCGATTACAGCTTCTTCGAATTGTTTTGTAAAATCGACTGTGTAGTGTGGGATATCAAAACTGTTAGCTACATTTTTAGCGTCAAAAATAGCATCAAGAGAACAGCAACCAGACTCATGTTTGGGAGCTCCACCTACTTCCATAAAGCCCCAGGTCTTCATTGTTATGCCAATTACATCATATCCTTCTTTATGAAGCAATGCGGCAGCAACCGATGAATCAACCCCGCCACTCATTGCAACAATTACACGTTTTTCTTTCAATTTGTCCCTTTCGGTATTAAAATTGAGAACAAAAATAAGTGGAATATAGTTTTACTCAAATAAAATAATTATGGAAGATTTCTGGAAGATTTGATTTTACAAGTCAAAAATATAACGTGATCTCAAATTCATATTTAATAGATGTAAAATTCTAGCATAAAATAATTGGGCCGCTAGTTGAGATCTTTCGATAAATTATTTTTGATCAAAATTGCCACACATGTAACGTAATTGGTGCTATGACTCATAGAGAGTTTGATTTCTTTATCCTTCCCAAGATAATCCTTTAAACTGCCATTTAATTTAACTTTTGGCAGACCATTTAATTCATTATATACTTCAATCTCCTTCCAGCTATTAACAACGGCTTCTTCGGAACTGAGTGCTTTAAAGATTGCTTCCTTAGCCGCAAATCTTGCCGCAAGATGCTGATATTTATTTTTTTTAGGAAGAGAGTAATCAAGTTCAGTTTCGGTAAAAATTTTATTTAAAAAATTATCTCCATACTCATCAATACTTTTTTGAATACGGGCAATTTCAATGATGTCTATTCCTATTCCAATAACCATTAGTAACCTACCGCTTTTCCATTTCCTCTGGGATCACTGATTCCATAAAAATGTTTTTTATTATGATCAATTAATATTGCCTCAACTCTACCAAGTTGAGTTTCATTGCCGAATGTATAACCTTTTGCGATTAAATTATTTTTAACGTCCTTTGGGAACCCATATTTTTCCAAAATTAATTTATCAGGAAGCCATTGGTGATGAAAACGAGGCAATGATACCGCCTCTCCAATCTTCATTTCAAATTCGATAACATTTAGTATGACCTGGATTACTGAGGTAATAATTGTTGAGCCACCGGGTGAACCTAATACTAATATTGGCTTGTTATCTTTTATGATTATTGTTGGTGACATTGAGCTCAGCATTCGTTTCTGCGGCTGAATTGAATTAGCCTCACTGCCTATCAGTCCAAAAAGATTTGGCTCACCCGGTTTAGCGCTAAAATCATCCATCTCATTATTTAGTAAAAATCCCAAACCTTCAACAACAATTTTATTGCCGAATGACGCGTTGATTGTATAAGTCGTACTCACCACATTGCCATCCTTATCTGCAACCGAATAGTGAGTAGTTTCATTACTCTCTGAAATATTAATTTCTACCGGATTAATTAAAGAAGATGGTTTAGCTGTATCAGTAATTTCCTCAAATATTTTTTTAGCATAATTTTTTGAAGTCAAATATTCTACTGGCACAGAATAAAAATCGGAATCACCCAAATGTTTTGATCGGTCTGAATAAACTCTTTTGAATATTTCTGTTAGAATGTGAATATAGTAAGAGCTTCCCAAATCACTTTTTTCAAGATTAAAATTCTCCAAAACATTTAATGTTTGTGTTATCGCAATGCCACCAGATGAGGGAGGACCAACAGAGAGAATCTCATAATTTTTATATTGAGATTTTAACGGATGTCTTTCAATTGGCTTATAAAGCTGGAAATCTTCTGCAGTGAAAATTCCCCCGTTCAATTTCGATTGTTCTAAAAATAACTTAGCTAGATTACCCGAATAAAATGTTTCTGCTCCATCATCCTTTATTTGTTTTAATGTAGAGGCTAAATCTTTCTGAATAAATAGTTCATTTTCTAATAGATGAGCGCCATTATTAGTAAATATTTTATTTGATGAAGGTATTGAGGAAAATTCTTTATTGTGGTAATTAATTGCTTCGGCTGATTTATAATCAAGTAAAAAGCCATTCTCTGCGAGTTCAATTGCCGGGGTAAGAATCTCTTGCCAACTTAATTTGCCATATTTTTTATGGGCTGCACTCAGTCCCGCAACAGTACCCGGCACTCCGGCAGATTTCCACCCATTCTTGCTAGAAAGCGGGTCATAATTGCCACTACTATCTAGGTACATCTCGGCATTGGCAGCTAATGGAGCTTTTTCACGAAAATCGAAAACGATGGTTTCTCCATCTGCTAAACGGACAAGCATAAAACCTCCGCCGCCTAAATTCCCAGCACTCGGATACGTAACTGCAAGAGCAAAACCAACTGCCACAGCCGCATCTACCGCATTTCCGCCCTGTTTTAAAATATTTATACCTACTTGCGAAGCTAGTTCACTTGCCGAAACCACCATACCAGTTTTTGAACGTACTTCGTTTGTGGGTTCTATAGAACTCGGGATTAATAAATAAAAGAGAAGAAAAAACATTTTAAAAAATATTAATGTCGGCTTCAACCTTAATTCCATTAGATTTTAGTTGCTCAACAAGGATTCTTGTAAGTTCTTTGGTCTGTTGTAGAGTCTGTTTTAAATCAGAAACTAATTCAGCATCATACAATAATTTCCCGGCATTGTTATTCCCTTTTTCAGTTTCTTCAATAAAATGATTAATTTTGCTAACTATTGATCTAGAGTCATCCAGCAATTTATTTAATTTATTAATTGATACAGCGATACTATCCTTATTTGATATAACAGCATCATTGACATTTTTAACCAAAGAGTTGCTTGAGGAAATTAGAGAATTAATGCCCTCTCGATTATCAATTATCATCTTATTAACATTATTGGTTAGAGTAAATAAATTTTCAACTGTTGATTTGAGTTCGGAACTAAATTTCTCATTTGTGAGTGTGCTATTTACCGTGGTGAGCGTAATTTTGATTTCTTTAATCACATCCACTAAATCATTTTGAACACTGCCCAATGTTCCCATGGCAGAAGAAATATCACCCACAAATGTTCCATTATGAGTGATTGATTTATTTAATGGTTCATCAGATGTACCTGGAGTAATCTCGATTTTTTTACCACCCATTAAATCGAGCATCATTACAATAAAAGTAGCATCTTTCTTTAATTTAATTTCTGGGTCAATACTTAATTTTGTTAATACTTTTTCATCAATATTCTTGATATCATCGACATAGCCTTTTCTAACACCATTTACTGTTACCGGATCTCCAATTTCTAATCCGGCAACAGACTGAAACAATACATTCACAATTAATCTTTCTGAGTTGAAAGTTACATTTTTTGCCCAACCAAAAATCCAGACAAATAAAATGATTGAAATAACAATTGTTATTCCGACTCGTATTTCAGTTTTTCTTTGGTCTTTCATAATCCCGGATATACTCTTTAAAGTTTTGATAATCAATAGAATCAATTAAACCACGGTCGAAATACACATCTGCTCTTTTAATAAAATGTTCAAGATCTTGCATCGCGTCTTTAAATGATCTTTTGCTATGCATGAGAGAATCCACTTTTTGATGGAAATACTGTTTCAATGAATCATTATAAACTGAATATTTGAGATTGTTGAACTTAGAGTCAAATTCTTTATAGGCATACTCTGTTATTTTTTCCTTAGCAAAATTTTTGAGAACCGAGGGTTCACTTTTTACAATATAAATTATTAAGCCAATAATTAGGGTTCCAACAAATATCACAGTTAAAAAGCATCCCTTCTTCATCGTCTTATTCGGAAACCTTTTCGATCAAAACTTTATTGATCCTTTTATTATCGATTTCTTTAATTGTAAAACGGCATTTTTTGTATTCAAAGGCATAATCTTGCTGGGGAATACTGCCGAGATGGTTGAAAATAAAACCTCCAACAGTGTCATAGTCATCATTCTCAGAGGTAAAATCTTCATTAAATAGTTCATTCAATTCGTCTATAGAAGTTTTTCCTAATAAAAGAAATGAATTTTCGTTTAATTTGGTAACCTCTGTTTCTTCTTGATCATACTCATCTCTAATATCTCCAACAATTTCTTCCAATATATCTTCGAGAGAAATTAATCCAGCTGTGCCACCATATTCATCAACAACAATTCCAAGATGCATCTTCTTCTCCTGGAATAAATGGAGAAGATCATTAATTAATTTGGTTTCTGGCACAAACAGCGCTTCTCTAACAATTTTTTTAAGCGATAATTTTTTCCTCATTTGATCATTATGAAGATATGGTAATAGATCTTTAACATAAATTATTCCGAGAATGTTATCCAGATTATTTTCGTAAAGAGGAATACGGCTATGTCCCGATTCGTTAATGATACTAATTAGTTCATCAAAATCGGCATCCACTGGAACTGAAGTGATATCAACTCTCGGCGTCATCACTTCTCGAGCCATTACAGTCTTCAGCGAAACAATACCATGGATTAATTCATGTTCACCATCTTTTATTGTTCCATTCTCTGCACTCATTTCAGCTAAATCTCTTGTTTCGCCACTGAGTAGAGCTGTTTTGGAAAGATTAAATTCTATCTTCGATGATAAAAATCCAAGTGTTTCGGTTAGTACTTTAGAAATTGGATAGAAGATAATTCCAAACCAATAAAGTGGAACTGCAATTATCTTAACAAATTGAAGTGGATACCTGTTTGCCCATAATTTAGGCGTTATTTCCCCAATCAACAAAATTATAATTGTAAGCAATATAATTTGAGCAATGATTGCAATTTCTGCTGGTATCATAAAATCTTTAGATAAGCGCAGTGCTATCATTACAGAAATTATTGAAGCGGCAACATTGACAATTGTATTCCCGAGTAAAATTGTTACTAAAAGTCTTTTGGGATTTTCGAGAAGTAGTTTTACGTAAACAGCAATAACCCGGTGACTCTTTTGAAGTTCCTTCAATTTCTTATTATCAAAAGAAAATAATGCAACTTCAGAACCGGAAAAAAATGCGCTTAATAATATTGTTGTCAGAAGTAAAGGTAAAAGAATAAACCAGCTATGGTCCAATTAATCAAATCCAAAATTGTTCAACATATCAATTAAAATGGTAAATCATCATCTTCAGCAGCGGGAGCCGTACCGGGATTCTCATAATCATTAGTAGATCTTGAAGATGATGAATCATTCCCTCCATCTCTCGCATCAAGCGGAATTATTTTTTCAGATATCACCTCGGTAATATAACGCTTTACACCATCTTTATCTGTATAATCCCTTTTAGATAATCTTCCTTCCACATATAATTTTTTCCCTTTTTTCAACTGCTCTTTGTAAAAATCGGGAAGATTCCAAGCAACTACATTATGCCAAGTTGTTTCATTGACCCAACTACCATCTTTTCCTTTATACCCATGAGTTGTTGCTATAGAAAAAGAAGTGACACCCTGGTTGGAATTTGTGAAGCGTGTCTCGGCATCCTGCCCTAAATTTCCTATAAGCATAATCTTATTTAATGAAAAAGCCACTTTGCCCTCATCCTTTTTTAATAATTTCGAGAATAAATTTATAATATTAATTGATTAATTCAAATATAAAGAATCAATTTAGCGGTAAGCTGATTATAAATGCCCCTTTAAATTGAGGAATTTTCCCAATTTGATTTTTTGCATCTTCCGCATCAGTTTTGTTAGAAAACGCAGGTAGCTGCACAGCATATAAGTTGATGTCTTGTCTATAAACAATAAGCATCTGCTTATCTACCTTTGATTTGTTCTCTCTAATAAATTGATCTGCTCTTTCTCTACTTGTAAATGCGCCAACTTGAACTATAAAAGTCTGTTCTGAATCAGTTTTTGGGATATCTGAAATTTCTACACTTTTTTCATTAACAATTAATGAATCCTTTTTGATTTCCGTCGTAACCTGTTTTGTGGTCTCTTCGAATACATATACATCTAAATTCTTTCTGGAATCTTTTGTTGCTTCATCAGTAACAGTGCATCCATGAATTATTATTACAAAGAAAAAAGAGAATACAGCTTTCATCAAATGATATCCTTTTTACTATTACATTTATTGGAAATAGAGTAGAGAAATGAGATTAAAACAGGGATAGTAATTTGTTTACTATCCCTATTAATAATATTACAGAGAGTAGGAGAAATTAAGTGCTAATAAGTGAGCATTATTTTGATATGCTCCATTAAATCCAAATTTTGAATTACCAACGGTTCTCTCGGCAAAGCTTAAATACATATATGCGAAATCAATTCCTAAATGTTCAGTAAATTTCCCACCGAATCCAACATTAAATCCTACACGGTCTGCGTCTGGTAAAGTTGGTTCAACATAATCATCAAGTACTGGATTGTTATCATAAAGCAATCCACCTCTTAACCAGAAATTATCAGTTAATTTATATTCTAAACCTGCTCTAACGATAAAAGTATTTTCATATTTTCTATCGGATGATGAAACACTTGAGCCTGTAAAAGTTGGGCTTGCTGGATTATAATTTTCGAATGTAACTGCTAATTTTTCGTAGCTGCTCCATCCTACATATTGAAAATCTGCTGTAAGTGTTGTTCTTTCATCAGCCATGTAAGCTACACCCAAAGTTAAATTTTGAGGAGTAGAAAGTGGAGCTGTAATATTACCAGTTGGGAATTTAATTGTCATCGGTCCTGCTAATGGATGCACAAAACTAAATGTAGGAGGAGTACTTTCTACTGTTCCTTCCAAATCAAATGCAACTTCGCTTCTATAACTTAATCCTAATTGAACTTTTTCATTTAGTTTGTATAATACACCGGCTGTAAAGCCCATTCCGGTTCCATCACCTTTCATTAAAACATCAACATTAGCCTGGTTTGTGACGGGATTTCTAGCCATTCTTTGAATAGTAACATCACCAAGAGCAAAAATTCCGCCAACGCTAACAGAAAGATCTTTTGTAACTTCGTATGCTATAACAGGAGTAATAAAGAATGTAATTAATTCGGTATCCACTGCCAATTCTTTACCAACCCAGTTTTTGTCCCATTTTGTGCCCAAACCATATTGATTGTTCACACTAATACCAGCAGATAATTTATCAGTAATTTCTTGTGTAACATATAAATTTATTGGGTTGAAAATTTGTGAAAGCATCTCAGTTTCAACTTTACTTGGTTTAGGTCCGGTAAATTTTGCCAAAGGCATAATCATTGTAGCGCCGGCATAAAACTGAGTTCCTTTTAATTGAGTAATACCAGCCGGATTGAAGTAGACAGCAGATGGATCTGAAGCCAAACCGGTGAAAGCTCCGGCTAATGCCATTGCTCGCGCACCTTGTTCATTTAGTTGAAATCCGCCGGCATGAATTGTACCAGCGAACATACAGCACACTAGTAATAAAGTAACTAGTCTCTTCACACAACCTCCTCTATTTTTGATGAACGTCTTGGAAAATATAATTAATTGAAATCTAATTGCAAAAGAGATTATTTGGTAATTATTATGAGCTCGGTATTCTTTTCGACCGACTGCCCTTCGGTAACATTTACTTTTGAAATAACTCCGCTAATAGGTGATTTAAGTTCATTCTCCATTTTCATAGCTTCAAGAATTATTAATGATTCACCAGCATCTACATATTCCCCAATTTTTTTCTTTAGTTTTAAAATTAGTCCGGGCATTGGCGAAACTAAACTCGCTTTAGAATGCTGTTCACCTACTTTAATTTTAAATTCGGCGACGCTTTCTTGTAATTTTGTTCTTACTACTGACGTGTAGTTCCATCCAGCAATCAAAAATCCATACTTATCTTTGGATAAATTATCCGTACAGATTTCAAAAACCTTATTACCATATTTTAGTAGATATGCATTATGACTAAGTTTAATTAATTCAATTGGAATCTTTTTCCCATTAACTTCAGCTTCCTCCTGGTTTGTTAGCTTAACACTATATTTTCTGCTATTTGTAGTAACTATATATTCATTCATAATTCTGAGAAGTCCAATTATTAGATTTATTACAATCTGAATTTACCGTCTTGCTGTTAATTTCACTATTCTTTAACAATGCCGCAAAGACAGAAGCAATTTCCTCATACTCTATTGAAGTTTCATCCTTCCACTTATCGGGCAATAACGGAATAAATTTCTGGTCTAAAAAATTAATGTCGAATGATCCGTCTAAGAATTCACCTTGCTTCAATATCCAATTAAACACTGGGATATTTGTTATTACTCCGGAAATCTGGTACTCGGTTAATGCTCGCTTCATGCGAATGATAGCTTCTTCCCTATCTCTTCCCCAAGCAACTACTTTAGAAAGAAGAGGATCGTAATAAATAGGAACATCCGATTGTATATCAACTCCTCGCTCTATTCTTATTCCGGGTCCTGAGGTTAGCCGGTGATACAATATTTTGCCAATAGAAGGAGCAAAATTATTTTCTGGATCCTCTGCATATATTCTGCATTCAATCGCATGTCCGTTAATTTTCAAATCTTCCTGCTTTAAATTAAGTTTTTCTCCTTGGGCAATTTTTATTTGTTCTTTTACCAGATCGACTCCGGTAATCATTTCTGTGACTGGATGCTCAACTTGAAGTCGTGTGTTCATTTCCAGGAAATAAAACTTTTTATTTTCATCGAGAAGAAACTCGAGAGTTCCCGCATTATAATAATTACATGCCTTCGCCGCCGCTATAGCACACTTAGTAATTTCATTTCGGATCTCTGCATCAATAGAAATTGAAGGAGCTTCCTCAATTACTTTTTGATGTCTTCTTTGAACAGAACACTCTCTCTCAAAAAGATGTACATAATTACCATATTTATCACCAAGAATTTGTACTTCTATGTGCTTTGGTTTTAATATTAATTTTTCTATATAAACATCCGGAACGCCAAATGCTTTAAGTGCCTCATTTGTAGCCCTCTCAAAGGCATCATCAAATTCAGAAACAGAAAACACTTTCCTCATTCCTTTACCACCACCTCCAGCTGAGGCTTTAAGTATAACTGGAAATCCTATCTCTTCGGCATGTATTTTAGCGTTTTTAATATCTGAAATTGCTTCCGTTGTTCCCGGAACAATCGGTACATTATTATGCTTCATCAATCTTCGGGCAGAAGTTTTTTCTCCCATTAATCTAACCGAATTACTAGATGGTCCAATAAATATAATTCCCGAATTCTCAACCATCTCAATAAAATCGGGATTTTCAGAAAGGAAACCATAACCCGGATGAATTGCATCAGCTCCAATTTTTTGAGCTAAATTTATAATGGCTTCTTTATTTAGATATGATTCTTTTGAAGGGGGCGGACCAATTAGATATGCCTCATCAGCTCTTCTTACATGGAGAGCTTCTTTATCTGCTTCGGAATAAATTGCGGCTGATATAATACCCATCTCGCGGCATGCTTTTATAATACGGTGAGCAATTTCTCCACGGTTAGCGATAAGTATTTTTTTTATCATTTAAACTCCACTATGGTAATTCCTTCTCCTCCATATTCGATATCGGCATAATAATAATTTTTAATATGAGGAAAAGTTTTTAGTATTGAATGAACAATCTGCTTTAATACTCCGGTTCCTTTTCCATGCAAAATTTCAACCCGGTCAATCGAATTTATCAAAGCTCCATCGAGAAATTTTAGTACTTCAAACTCTGCCTCATCCCCCCTCATACCTCTTAAATCAAGCCGGTAGTTAATTGCTTCTGATTGATAATTTAACGATGAGCGATTTAATATTTTTTCGTCATTCTTTTTAGCTGAAATCAAATCGGATAATTTTACTGTTAATTTTATGGAGCCAACGCTGAGAACCGCTTTATTTTTAGATTGATTTACTTCCGAAATTACACCTACGGTACTTGTATCTTTAACCGCTGCATAATCACCTTCTTTAAAAACAGTTTCAGGTTCTAACTTAACATCATCAATCAAACTCTTTGTTTGTTTTTTTAACTCATCTATTTTAATTTTTTCTTCACGAATGACTTCTTTTTTCGCATTTGATTCTTTTATGTTTTTAATGGCGTCTTCTATCTGGCGATTTACATCTTTCAATAATAAATTGGCTTTTGATTTAGCGTCCAATAAAATTTCTTTTTTTTGATTTTCAAGTTTTTCAATCTTTTCTTGATAAAGATTTGCCAGACTTTTTAATCTCAAATTTTCAATTTCGGCTTTATTAAGCTGTTCTCTCAGAGTTTTGGATTTCTTTTCCAAACTTACCAAGAAATCTTCAACCTTAGTTTTATCCGAATCGAGATGTTCCTTTGCTAATAATATAAATTCTTCATTAAAACCAATACGGTTCGCAACTTCAAAAGCATAACTTGAACCTGGCATTCCTTGATTGAATTTATAAGTTGGTTTTAACTCAACCGTGTTAAATTCCATCGACGCGTTCTGGAAACCTTCTGAATTATGAGCAAGAACTTTCAGATTACCGTGATGAGTGGTTGCTATAGTTCTTGCTCTTTTATTATAAAGCGAAATTAGAATACCCGCCGCTAATGCCGAACCTTCTGAAGGATCAGTTCCAGTCCCAATTTCATCTAGTAGGACAAGCGATTTATCATCAACCTCATTCAATATATTTTTAATATTTTTCAGATGTGAACTGAAAGTACTCAAATCGTCTTCAATGGATTGATCATCTCCAATATCAACTAATACCTTTTCAAATAAATGGAAATTTGAATCTGGATGCACAGGAATGGGAATACATGATTGCGCCATACAAACTAATAAACCGGCAGTTTTTATTGTTACAGTTTTTCCACCAGCATTTGGACCCGTAATAAGCACCACATATTCTGAATCCATAGTGATATTCATAGGCACAGTTTTGTTGAACCCTATTCTGCTCAATAAAAGCGGATGCCTCGCGTCCATCAAAACAAATGGTTTCTTTTCATTAAATGATGGGTTAGAGCCAATAATTTCAATTGCATATTTTGCACGGGCAAATAGTGAATCAATTTCAGCCAAAGACCGCAAAGATGATTTCAACTGTTCACTTACCAACCCAATTCTTTCAGTTATATCTCTTAATATTTTCTCTATCTCCCTTTTCTCAGCGAATGATAAAGAGAGAATATCATTATTCAGTTCTAAAGTTTCTTCGGGTTCAATATATACTGTCTGACCCGTTGATGACTCTGAATGAATAAACCCTTTTACATGTCTTTTATGTTCTGCCTTAACCGGTAGTACTATTCTACCATCTCTTAATGTTAAGTATTCTTCTTGTACAAGATAAGAATCGCTCAATGATTTCAGCATTTTTTGAACAACTTTACGTAAGAGCGCCTCTTTCTCACGGATATCAATTCTTATCTGCCTTAGTTTAGGGCTCGCGTCATCCCTAACATCCCCGGTTTCAGTGAATACTTTCCCAATCTGATGTTCAAAAACTTTATCTATAAAAAGGTTTTGAGTTAATCCATCAAATTCCTTCGCTTCATTTTTTTGAAGAAACTGAAACATTTTTCTGGAAGATTCTGCAAGATTTAAGACTGCCAGTATTTCCTTAATGGTTAATATCGTGCCTAGCACTCTGCTTTTTGAAAGCGCCTCAAATAAATTTGGGAGGTAGCCAAGAGGGTAATCATCAGTCTTAATTAAGATTTCTCTTGCGGAATTGAGCCGTGACGAGTTTATCCTTATAATCTCATGATCAGTCAATGGAAAAATATTTGTTATCAATTCCCTTCCGGGTTCAGTAATACAATACTTTTCAATTAAAGCGATAACTTTTTTGAATTCTAATTTATCAAGTACATTTTGAGTAATCATGGTTTTGTTATGTTTGTATCGATCTCAATATTATTTTTTATATCCTCATCAAAGATGTAATCTTTAATATAATCTGTAGCTTTAGATCTATGCCCAATAATAAAATCGAATGAAACCGGGATAATTTCCGAGAATGAATTATATAATGCAGAATCTTTTCTGTTTTGATCATTAGGAAATCCAAAAATATTGAGCATCAAAAAGAGTCCCGAAATAAAAAAGGAGATTTGAATTACTCCAATAACCCCGCCAATAAATTGGTTGATAAATCGGTTTACTTTATCTAAAGGATGAATTAATCTTTTCAAAATCGCGGCAATCAGAACCACCACAACAAATATCATTATGCCGGAGACAATTATGGCCAATGATTCGTCATTATTAAAAAATAATGTGAAATATTTTCCAGCCGTGCCAGCAAATTCAAATGCGAGTACAATGCCTAAAATTAATCCGATTAAACCAATAATTTTCCTCACCAGACCATCTCTAAAACCGAGTAAAAATCCAACAATAAGGAACAATATGATTATGTAATCGATATAGTTCAAGAATTGCCTAGATACTTTTCAACAATCTCTTTAATTATTTTTCCATCCGCTTTACCTTTCAAGCTTTTAGCGGCAAGAGGCATTAATTTCGGGAAATCTCCTTTTGAAGCCGCTCCTATTTCCAAAGCAAGTTTCTTAACTTCTTCGTAAAGTTCATCATGAGATAACTGTTTAGGTAGAAATTCTTCTATTATCTTCAATTCAATTTCTTCCTTCTCGGCAAGTTCAGTTCTCCCGGCATTACGAAACTGTTCGGCGGCTTCTTTTCTTTTTTTAGCCGCGGTAGTGAGCATTTTGATTTCTTCTTCACTGTTAAGCTCTTTGCCTGCACCGCTTTTTTCGAATTCCAAAATTAATGCGCGGATAGATCTGATTGTTTCGAGGCGGATTTTATCTCCGCTTTTCATAGATTCTTTTAGATCATTATTAATTTTTTCTCTTAAGTCCATAATTCCCTCAAAAAAAAAGGCAGGCCATTCATGAATAACCTGCCTTCAATAAAACAAATAATTTAATTATACTTTTAACATCGTAGAATAATTAATTCTTAAACATGATGCTTTTCTAAGTTCTTGTTGAATATCAGTAACTATTCCCATCTCTGAGCCTTTATCTACTCTTAATGAAACAATTACTTGCGGAATCTGAACTCTTTTAGCATACATAATTTTTTGAATATCTTCTAGTTTTGTTATAGCATCATTAACTTGAATTTTATTATCTCTACCTACATAAACATAAGATACCAAGCGTTTATTCTCTATCTTTTCAATAGCTTTAGCTTCGGGTAACCGAAAACTTACTAAAACTTCAACTTCTCTTAAAGTTGTAGTAACCATGAAGAAAAGTAGCAGAATAAATACGATATCCGACATTGACGCAGTTGGTATAGTAGGTTTAGCTGTCGCTCTCTTTTTTTGGAATGTCATTATCTATCCTCAACTTACTTTTTAATTTCTTCAGGTTCAGCAATACTTATAATTATAGGGAATTTTTCTCTAATGTCTTTCATTTCTTCACTTTTTTCATCGAGATCGGTAAGCTTTCTAGCATATTTATTCATCGCATAATCTCTTCTCGACTCGAAATATGCTTCCTTAATCTGATCCAGTGCTTGTATATACAAGTTATAATTTGTTTTTCTATCCGTCTTAACAGAAACTACTAATTTCTTATTGAGCGGTTCATTCATCTTACTTTCTATTCTCGGTCTTAGAGTCTTGGCGATCTGTGGTATTGCTATAACTTCATTATTTAACAGAACATCACCATTTTCATTTATGAGCACAGCTGCAAGTCTATCTTTAGAGATTGGAACTGTTTCTTGCTCACTTGGTGGCACATATTCTGGAAGTGTTAGACCAATACCTGTATCAACGTCAATAACAGTTGAGACTAAAAAGAATAATAAAAGCAAGAACGAAATATCCGACATTGATGATGTTGGAATTTCAGGCTCAGACCTTTTTTTCTTTTTTATATTAACCATGTTTTATCTCAATATTTAGAATGTTTAGAATTATTTTTTCTTCATTTCATAGAGAGAATCTATCAATTCGATGGAGCTTTCTTCCATGTCTGCAATAATTCTATCAATTTTAGATACAAAGAAGTTATATAAGGTTTGAAGAATCATAGCAACTATAAGACCAAACAATGTAGTTAACAAAGCTACAGAGATACCGCCTGCAACGATTGATGGAGAAATTTGAGCGGCTTCCTTAATAGCGTCGAAAGCTTCAATCATACCCTGTACTGTACCGGTAAAACCAAGCATCGGAGCCAAAGAGATACATGTGTTAATCCAAATTAAACCTCTTTCAAGAAATCCCATTTCAATTGCGCCATAAGCCATAATTGCTTTTTCTGAAGCTTCAAGACCTTCATCAGCTCTTAAAAGACCAGCATGAAAAACTGATGCGATTGAACCGCGTGTGTTTTCGCACAATTTGATAGCTTCTGGAATACCACCTTTTGACAAAGTATCTTTAATCTGAACAATGAACTTCTTTGTATTTAATGTAGCTCTTGAAAGTGACCAAAATCTTTCAATAGAAAAAGCAAGACCAATAACTAAACATGCAAGAATTGGCCACATGAACCCGCCACCTTCAATAAATTTTGTTTGCAAATAGGTTGCAAATCCAGTGTCTTGTGCTTGCGCTAATACAAACCCAATGTTAGCTGTAATTTCCATACAGGATTTCCTCCGATGTTTTTATTTTGTTTTTGAATTAAAATTTCACTTTGTGCGAAAATTAAGTTGTTCAACAATAAATATAATGGGCAAAAATGTCAATAAATAATTTAATGCATCTATTTGGTTATTATTTAAATTATTAATCATTCTTGCTAATTAAAATAAAATTTTGCTCCAATCGGGAAATGATCACTATACCCGCCAACATACTCATTGCCTCTATATGTTGGTTTTGGACCGTTTTTGCGGCTTCCCTCTTTTTCAATCATAAAAAATGGTTTTATAATTGAAAATGAATCACACTCATATTCTAAATTTGCCCCATCAAGAAAATTTTGTGAAACTATAATTTGATCAATCATATCCCATGAGCTTTGAAATAGGTAAGATCCTTCGTCATTCTTATATTTTTTATATGAAAGATTTAGCAATGCTTCCTGTGCCGGAATTGAGCATGGAAAATCTTTTGCCCCTAAAATATTTTCTATCGACGTATTACTTGGTTCATCATTAAAATCCCCTAATATTATTGAATAAGCTCCACCCTCTAAATTGTTTAGATATTCTTTTAATGTTTTTGCTGTTTCAATTCTGTTAGGCTCCGATGTCTTTACACCTCCCCTTCTAGAAGACCAATGATTCACAAACACGTTTAATTCTGTTTTGCTGTTTTTATGCATTAGCTTAACATGAAGTATGTCACGTGTTGGGGATTTACTGGGCAAACTTATTTTTATTGGTATGATTTCAACAATATCAAAAACATTTCTATCATATAATAAGCAAACATCAATGCCTCTTTCATCCGGTGAATCTCTGTGCGCAATTATATAATCTCGGTCCTTAAAATTATAAGAAAGGGATTTAAGCACATTAATATTCTCAACTTCCTGTAATGCTATAATATCGGGCCCGCATCCCTCATTCATATAATTAATAACCTTCGTTATATTCTCTAACTTTGTTTCGAAACGACTTTCATTCCAGTCTTTTGCCGTGCCGGGTAAAAATTCTTGATCATTAATTAGTGGATCGTCCACTGTATCGAAAAGATTCTCTACATTCCAAGTAACTACATAAAAGCTCTCTTTCCCATTTTGTTGACAATATGAGGAAGAAATCATTAGCATAAACATTAGAAAGGTTATTGATATTTTATTCACTTTCATTTTTCCCGATGTGGTTAATGATAAAATAGATTAATATCTTATAGCACAAAGATATTATAAAATTTAGGAATAGAATGACAAATTCTTCAATAAAAATATTTACAATTATAGATGCCATGGCAATTGCCTATAAAGGTTATTACGCATTTATCTCCCGCCCTTTAAAGACAAACAAAGGAGAACCGACGTCTGCGGTATTTGGTTTTATTAATCAATTATTCAAGATTATTGAGGATACAAAACCTAATTATCTAGCAGTAGCCTTCGATTCCAAGGAAAAGACATTTAGGCATGAAAAATATGAGAATTATAAATCATCCCGTGAAGAGATGCCGGAGGATTTAATCCCTCAAATAGCAAGGATAAAAGAGGTGATCGAAGCTTTCAACATCCCCGTTTATATCGCTCCTGGGTACGAGGCTGATGATATTATTGGCACAGCAGTTAAACTTGCCGAGAAAAAAGGTTTTCTCTCATATGCTATAACTCCCGATAAAGATTATGTTCAACTAATTACAGATAAGATAAAAGTTATTAAGCCAGGTAAATCAACAGATGAAATTGTGTTGATTGATGAAGAGAAAGTGATCGCAGAATATGGATTTGAACCAAAGTATATGATTGACTATCTCTCATTAGTGGGTGATTCATCGGATGATATTCCGGGAGTTGCGGGCATTGGTCCTAAAACCGCCGTTCCACTTATAAAATCTTTTGGAATACTTGAGAACATTTATAAGAACATTGACCAGATTGAAAAAGATTCTCTTAGAAACAAATTAACAGAGAATAAAGAAAATGCTTTTTTATCTAAGGAATTAGCAACTATAAAATGTGATGTACCAATAGATATTAATTTTGAAGAAGCAAAGTTTACTCCCCCCGATTTCAATAAATTATTTAGATTATTCGAAGAACTAGAATTTAAATCGTTTCCTAATAAATTGAAGAAAATTTACCTCGGTGAAGAGCAGAAAGAAGAAAAAGAAGTTACGCCCTCAACAATTCAATCAACTGAAAAAGTGATTGATAAGTTTGATAACACCAAAGTTCGCTACAAATTAATATCAGAAAAAAAGGAAGCATCTGCACTTGCTCAAAAACTGCTAGAATCTGATTACTTTGTGTTTGATACTGAAACTGATTCACTTGATACTAAGACAGTTAACCTCGCCGGTGTATCCTTCGCTATGAAAAAGGGAGAAGCATTTTTTGTGGCGGTTAATCCCTTCATTGAATCTGAATCACTATTTTCTTTGGATTTATCCGATAGATTGCCTCTTAATGATTTTATTGAAATTTTTAAACCAGTATTTGAATCGGAAAAGTCAAAAAAGATATGCCAGAATGGGAAATACGATATTGGTGTTTTACGAAGATATGACTTAACAGTAAACAATTTTTATTTTGATACCATGCTGGCTAGTTATGTTATCGATCCGGATGAAAAACATGGCATGGATGATTTGGCGGCTAAGTATCTTAATTATACACCTATCCCATTATCTGAATTAATTGGAGCGAAAAAGAATCCAGAAAAAATATTTGAGGTCGATACAAAAAGATTGACTGATTATTCTGCCGAAGACGCAGACGTTACTCTGGCATTATATCAAGTTCTCGATAAAATCTTAGAAAAAGAAAAATTAAGTAATGTTGCATACAACATAGAATTTCCTCTTGCTCCGGTTTTGGAAGATATGGAGAGAACCGGAATTAGAATAGATGTTGAAAGTTTGAATGCATTCAGCGGCGAACTTCAAATAATGATTGAGAATTACACCTCTGAAATTTTCAGACTTTCTGGTGAGAATTTTAATATCAACTCAACAAAGCAACTTCAAATAGTACTATTCGAAAAATTACAGTTACCAATAACTAAAAAAACTAAAACTGGTTATTCCACCGATGCTCGTTCGCTAGAATCATTAAAAGGTACACATGAAGTTATTGATTATCTATTAAATTACCGCCAAATAACAAAATTGAAATCTACCTACGCTGACGCTCTTCCAAATTTAATTCATCCAGATACGGGCAGAATACATACCACATATAATCAAGCAGCTGTATCAACTGGAAGATTATCAAGTATAGACCCAAATCTTCAAAATATTCCCATCCGCTCAGAATTGGGAAAAGAGATAAGGAAGGCTTTCGTTCCAAGGGATAAAGATCACGTTATTGTTTCGGCTGATTACAGTCAAATTGAGTTGAGAATAATGGCAAGTATATGTGAAGACCCTACACTAATGAAAGCATTCATTAACGGTGAAGATATTCATAAAAGTACAGCGGCTTTAGTATTTCAAGTACCATTGGATGAAGTAACGCCTGATATGAGACGCAAAGCCAAAGAAGTAAATTTTGGGATTCTTTATGGGCTTGGACCTTTTGGTTTAAAGTCTCGTTTAGGAATAACTCAAACACACGCTAAAGAAATAATTGATAAGTATTTTTTATCATTCTCGAATGTTAAAAAATTTATGAATGACTCTATAAAGCAAGCGCAAAAACTGGGTTATGCGGAGACGCTTTCAGGCAGACGGAGATATCTCCCCAATATCAATAGCAGCAATCGTGTAATTAAACAGTTTGAAGAGAGAGTTGCGATAAATATGCCTATTCAAGGAACAGCTGCAGATATGATAAAACTCGCTATGATTAAAATTTATGATGAGTTCAAGAAACGAAAACTAAAAAGTAAAATGGTCCTACAAGTGCATGATGAACTTGTTTTCGATGTTCACAAACCGGAATTGGTTGAGGTCACTTCATTAGTTAAAAAAGAAATGGAAAATGCTTTCTTATTGAAAATACCGGTAGTGGCTGAAACTGGAGTTGGTGATAATTGGCTCGATGCACATTAATTACTCAATAATAAATTTGTAAAGAAGATAACCAAAGTTTATTTGCAGCAAACCGAAAGCAATTCCGCTGTACAAATCATAACGATTAACTTCGTTTAGTGTAGAGTTATCTTTATTAATTAAATATGATTCATATTTTTTATCCCCTTTAATTTTGAAATACGCCGCGGATCCTCCCAATAATACAGCGCTCCCAAGTAATATTTTAAAAGTAATCGATTTGAAAAAATCATCACTCATATCAGTATGTGCTAAATTTATTTTTTCAATATTAATATTGCCCTTGTGTAGAATATTATTCGGATTACCAATAACTTTTGATGAATCTTGGGCGTACAATTTCAGCCAATCAGCATTATTCCATAACAGATTAATATCTTTAATAATGACTTTATTACTGTCACAATGTTCACGAGTTCGGAGTGAATCCGGGAGAATTGAATGTGTGTTATGAGTGAGAATAGAATGATCACTATTATTCACACCCACATTATTATGATCACTCACAAAAGCACTAAGCAGAGTAAATGGGAGTAGACTCAGAATTAAAATATTAATGAACTTTTTTAAATGCATGAATTAACCCTCGGTCCGAACCTATATATAAAATATTATCGTAAAAAATAGGCGTTGTTTTTAGTCTTCTTTCAAATGATATTTCATTTACAATTGCGCCAGTTCTTTTACTTATCAACAAAAATTTTTTATTAACGAAAGGAACAACAATGTTATCAGCAAATATTAATGGAGATGACGAAGCCATACCTCCAGTTTTGATTGAGTAATTTAGTGCTCCATTTAGTCTGTTTATGGAATAGATGTCCCCCGCCAGATTTGAAGATATTACTAATGAATCATTCACCGCGATACTATTAATGATTTTAGAACCGGTTTCTACTTTCCAAATAATTTCTAGATTAGTGTTGAGGCAATAAACAAACCCCCTGTTATCTCCCAAGTATATATTTTCACTATTCATTGTTAACTTGCATTCTATTGGATTGAGGAATGATTTCTTATCAACAACAATACCGGTTGATAAATCAATCTTGATAATTTCATTACTCGAATTCCCCACGTATATAAATTTATCATCAGATACCGGGGATGAATAAGTTGCTTTTTTCAAATTTGTCTTCCAAATAACAGTTCCGGCATAATTAATTTTTAGTACTTCACCTAATGTTGTAATAACTACCACACCTTCATCATATTTAAGAAGCTCTGCATTCACTTTGCCATTAATTATTGTTTCGTTGAGAATTCTGCCAGATAGATAATCATAAATAATCAAAGTAGAATATTTTTCATCGAGATTATTAATTACGCAAATTATACGAAAGTTATTAACTGCCGGTGTAATTTCTAAAGCTCCATCAAACTTTTTATAACCATATTGAACTCCACTTTTTCGGTCAAACGCATAAAGTCTGCCCGAAAGATCTCCCACAAAAAGAATATCATTATAAATAACTGGTGAGGAATAATTCTGACTTCCATTAGTTTCTGCTGTCCAAAGAAGAGTTAATGAATCTCCTATTTGTGATTCGTAATTAAATTTTCGTTCGTTATTGAGGCCATACATATAAACGCCATCAGAATTTGAGATCATATTCTTAAATTGAATAGTATTTGTGCATCCATATAAAAGCCAGGCAATAACAATAACTGAAATCAATCTTCTGATGATGAAAATTAACACACCATATTTTTTTATAAAATTGAATATTTTACTCATAATTAAAAATCCCACCCAAAAAAGAATTGGTAGTAAAACCCATTTTGAAATTGTGTGAAATTATTTTCAATCTTTTTCCCGATATCATATCGCAATCCAATAGCGTTAAACAAATTTAATCTTACACCAAATCCCATACTGCCAATAGTTTGCCGGTATTTTGTATCCCACGCAGAGCCAGCATCAAAATATGCCGCGCCGCGAATATTGAAAAATCCCAGTCCAAAGAATGGGAAATTCACAGTAAATTGATCAATGAGAGGAAATCTTAATTCAATTGAAGAGAGCCAAAGTTTTTGACCTCTAATACTGAAGCGAGGCCATCCTCTTAAATCCCAGCTTCCACCGGCAAAATATCTTCTTGATTCCTTTCCATCGTTAATAAAGATGGCCCCCCTTGCTGCTAATGTTGAGCGAAGTGAGAGCCGAAAATATTTTCTATAATCAACTATGAATGAATAATAATTTACATTACTATATTTTACATCACTGGTATATCCCAATAGTACTCTAAATCGGGATCCATCGATTGGTCCAGTTGCGTACCAGATAGCGTTATCATGAACAAATGAAAGTGAATTGGAAACTAATAATGATTTTCTTGTAAGAAATCCTTCAATTATAGATTTATCTGAATTAGCGATACTAAAATCCGCTTCTATTCTTTGAAATTGTGAAAAAGGAAAATAAAGAGAGAAAAATCCTCCAAAAACCCGTTCATAAAAAAATTCATTGGATTCACGAATATCATATCTTCTTCCCGAATAATTAAAAACACCGTAACCATAGTTTGTTCTGTCTTTTAAACTAATGCGTGATATGGCGATATTAAAATTTTTCATTATTTCACTCTGCACTTCAGCAGTATTGAATACGTAAAGCATATATCTATCATCACCGAGTAAATCACTCAAAGATAAAAACGCTCCTCCCCTTGATCCATAAACCGGGTCTGTAATAAACTGACTTACAGCATAATCAAGAGTATATTCTTTTTCATACTCCAAGCGATGTGATTCTGATTTGAGAACTATTCTTTTTTCCTCCCATTTTTTTCCGATATTCGAAAAATCGAAAGCTATGAACTTATCAGTTTGATTATGAGATTCTAAATTGATTATGTAGAATTGAAATGAAAATTTTTCGAAGGCCGATGTAACTATTGTTTTATCGTCAATAAAAGAGAAACCATAAACACTGGTTAGAAAACTTGTAACTTTATGCATTCCCTGAGACGGCGTTCCGTTGTAGGGAATTTTATAAATATTAAAAGCACCATCATAATCAGCTGTGAAGTACAATTCATTATTGTTTTTTGATAATTTAGGGGTAGAAAGATTAGCGTTTACGTTCGTTAGGTATCTAAGTGTTTGCGAAGTTATATCTAGTTCAAAGAGATTATACTTTTTTGCGAATAAGCCATCTGTCCTATCCGATGAAAATATAATTTTGTCATTACCGAAGAATATCGGGAAGTTATCATCGTAATAATCGTTTGTTAGTCTTACCAATTCTTTAGAATTAAAATCATAATAGTAAATATCGCTGAACCCTTTTGAATCTGTAGCCGAAAATAATAATCTTGAATTATCGCTGGAAAAACTTGGAGATTTTATTCTTATGATTGAGCTGTACCTCAAAGTATTAATTATTTCTTCATCTTTAATTGAATATAAATGAATTACATCTTTCCCTTCAACTTTTGTAATAAATGCAGCGATGCCATCATTTGAAAGAGCTAAAGAGGTTTCTAATGGATGGAACGATTCAAATTCCTTCTCCCTCTCCCCCTCAATAATAATTTCTGCGTTGGCGTAATCATCCGTGTAGTTTAAATTAAGTCTCATCAATGAGGTATAGCCGGTATGATTCCCAATAAAATAAACCCATTTTTGATTATTCACTTCATAAACGGTGGGAGAATAATTATAACCGAAATTGGTAATTTTTTTTGAACCTACTGTATGTGGAAGCCGATCTGAATATAAAGGGAAATATTGTTTTCTAATTTCATAGATCCATCTTTCATCAATTTTTTCTATCGAGTCATCGAGTACAAATTCAAGCAATTCATTAAACTTTTTGAATTTCCAGAAATTATTTAGAATGGCTAATATTTTATCTTCGCCATAATAATCACTAACAAACTCCAGAAATTTTTGCCCCTCTTTATACATCAAATAAGAACCATAGATTGATTCAATATTCGAAAGAGGTGCAAATATTCCATTGAGAACAGCATCACGCATAATCATTTCTGATTGTGTATCCCAGCTGGTGGACCAATATTCAGCGAGTCCTTCAACAAACCAGAGTGGAGGCAATCTTTCAGCAGAAGATCTATAATCGCTAATTTGTGTTAATAATTTTGTAACCATAAAAACATGAACCAGTTCATGCCTTATAACATGTCTAAATTTTTCAACAGAGCCTAAATATGGAATTACAACTCTTCCTTTTAGAAATTCAAAAAAGCCGCCAACTCCTTCAGGTATAAATCCGGATGTAATATTAGTTTGTTCAAAGTGGGTATGTGTATTGTAGAAAATAAGGGGGATTTTATGAGTTATATAATGCTGAAATTTAACTTTGTACTCATCGAATGCTTCTTCAGCAATTTGCGCTCCGATCTCCGCGAGTTCACCAAAATCATCATAGTAATATATATTGAAATGTTCGGTATTAAGAACTTTCCACTTAAAGTTTTCGTATTGAACTTTATTCCTTCCGAAGAAAAAGAATTGTGCATTGGATGAAGTATAGAGGAGAAGCAGCAAGATAATAATTTTAAAAAGGGAATTTAACAAGTACATTCCTTCAGGCATCTGAGTCAATTATTTCAAAATTGAAAAGGCACTGCCTTTTAATTTTTTGCTATAAAGATAACTCTAAGAATATAAAGTACAAGGTAAAAAAGATTATACAACGAAGCGAAAATCTTAATTGATTTAATAGAGACTTTTAATTTGGTCTTGTAACTCTTGATTAAAAAACTTATGAAGTAAACTATTGATTTCTTTTTCTGTATTGAGATTTAAACAATCATTGGCAAGTTTTTCGGCGTCATTAAATGACATTGTTCTAATCAGCTTTTTTAATATTGGAATAGCCGATGGCGAAACGCTGAAAGATTCGAGACCCAAGCCAATTAATAATGGAAGAGCAAATGGATCGGCAGCCATTTCACCGCACATACTAACATCCCTTCCCTTTTTCTTACACTCTTTAATAATATTATTAAGTGTACGAACAACCGCCGGGTTAAATTCTTGGTAAATCCCCGATACAATATCATTCCCCCTATCCACCGCCAGCAAATATTGAATTAAATCGTTCGTACCAATGCTAACAAAATCACATTCGTCTGCAAATTCACTTATCATTACAGCAGCGGAGGGTATTTCAATCATTACACCAATTCCAAGATGTTTGTCATACGGGATGCCCTCTTTCGATAATTCCTTCATACATTCAGCAACAATTTTCTTTGTTTCTCTGATTTCAACAATTGACGCCACCATGGGAATCATAATCTTAACATTTTTATGAGCGCTTGCTCGGAGAATTGCTCTAATCTGAGTTTTAAAGAGATCTTTGCTATCTAGTAAAAGTCTTACACCACGCCAGCCAAGAAATGGATTCGGTTCTTTCAAATCCACAGGAAGCACTTTGTCGCCCCCGATATCAAACGCGCGAATAATTACAGTATCTGGATAAATTCTTTCAGAAATATCTTTATATAATTTGTACTGCGTTTGTTCATCGGGGAACACATCGTTGCCTTCAAATAGCTGTTCTGTTCTAACAAGTCCAATTCCCTTTGCACAATTATTAATTATAAAATCAAGTTCATCAGTTAAATCTAAATTACCCAGAAGTTGAATTTCTTTTCCATCTATAGTTGTTGAGGGAAGAGTCTTTAATTTATCAAGTTCCTTATCATATTTTTGTAATTTTTCAACTTTCTTGCTGTACTCAGTTAATTGCTTTTCATCAGGATTTATTATTACTTCCCCTTTATAACCATCAACAATAATAGTATCGCCATCTTTAATTCTATTTGTTGCGTCGTGTAATCCGAGTACTGCAGGAATATTTAATGAACGGGCAACAATAGCCGCATGAGAAGTTAAACCGCCAAAATCGGTTACATAACCCCTTACACTGTCGCGAGAGAATAAAACAGTATCAGATGGAGAAATAGTACCGGTAACAATAACAGCATCTGTAATTACTCGTGATTTCCACTTTTTCTTTTTAATGTTTTTGATAATTCTATTTTTGATATCTTCAATATCATGCGATCTCTCTTTCATATAAGCTTCATTAGAGAGATTAAGTAAATCTATATATTTTGAGATTTCATCATGAACAATATACTCGGGAGTTCTCATTTCCGACTTAATTCTTGATTTAATATTATCGAAAAGAATTGGATCATCGAGAATCATAATCTGAGCTTCAAAAATTGCGGCTCTCTTTTCTCCAAGTTTATCAACAGCTAGAGAAAATATTTTATTTAATTCTTTTTTTGATTGTTGAACTGCGGTTTCGAGGTTTTTACAGGCTTCTTCTATATCTGTAATTTTTTCGTCATTAATAGTTTCTTTTTCTTTTTGATAAATGAATGCTTGAGTAATAATTATACCCGGAGCGGCAGCAATGCCTTTAAGGATATTTGTCTGCTCAGTTTTCATACTCAAAGTTCGTCAAATCCTCTATTAAAATAATCAATAATTTCTGCTGATGCCTGTTCTTCATCTTCACCATCAAATATTAGAGTAATATCGGAACCTTTTTCCGCGGCTAAAGTCATTACTCCAATTATACTTTTACCGTTAATATGAAATCCATCCTTATTAAGAAAAAATTCACATTTATATTTTGAAGCTAATTTAACTATTGTTGCCGCAGGTCTTGTATGAAGTCCCGCGTTATTAACTATTTTAATCGTTCTCTCAATCATTATTTATTTCTTGTGATTAATGCGTTTGCTAATTCAATTAAAAGTACAATGCCCTGTTTATTTGGTAACTGATCCAAATTCTTGAGCGCTAATTTAGTGTATTTCTTGATTTCTTTCTCTGCTTCTTCAAGGATTCCCAGTTTTTGATAAAGATTTTTATAAAGAGGTATCTCTTCACGTAAGATGCCTTTATTTGCGATAACTTTCAGTAATTTTTTTTTATCAACACCTTTTGCCTTTTCAAGAGACTTGAGAAATAGATAAGTCTTCTTACCTTCTACTAAATCACCGCCAATTTTTTTACCAAATTCCTTTTCGTCTGCAAGTAAATCCAGTAAATCGTCCTGTATCTGGAATGCCATGCCAATATTCTTTCCATAATTTTCAAGGATACTTACAGTTTTGTTATCTGCTTTAATAATTTGAGCACCAATTGAACAACACATCTGAGCCAGAGCAGCAGTCTTTTTGTAAATCATCTCCTTGTATTCTGCAATAGTAACATTTTTCCTTAACTCAAATTCTTTATCCAAACTCTGTCCTTCGCATACCTCAATAATCCCACGTGTAAATGTCTTTGCTATTTTATTGGTATTACCATTACAATCTTTTAATAGATTTTCATAAGCAATAGCTATTAAATTATCTCCAGCCAGTATAGCGGTATTTACATCGTATTTCTTATGCAGAGTTAACCTTCCCCTTCTTTTATCAGAATTATCCATGATGTCATCATGGACTAAAGTAAAGTTATGCAGCACTTCAACAGCTAAAGCAGCATTATATACTTTTGAGAATTTTCCTCCGGCAGCTTTCGCAGAGGCGAGTACCATGAAGGGTCTAATTCTTTTTCCGCCTCCTTCAAGGATATATTTACATGGTTCATAAAGGGAGTTTGGTTTTCTTCCATTCAATAAATTGTCAAGCATCAAATCAATTTTCTTGATTTCGGAACCATACACATTCTTAAAATTGTTACTTAAAATCTTCAATGCAATTCCTCACTCTTAAGAAGTTTTATTTTTTTAAGTTCCTTTAAATTACTAGCACCGGTTAAGTGCATAATATTCTTTACATCCTTAAACCATTCATACACCAGATTTACAACTCCAACCGAATCATTCTTTACTAATTTATTCAGTATTATTCTGGCCGAAGCTGTTAAATCAGCACCAAGCGCAATAGATTTTGCAATATCAATTCCACTATTAATGCCTCCGCTAGAAACTAATGTAAAATCATATTTCTTTTTTAATTCTGAAACTTTCCTAACACAATAAGAAGTTGGCAAGCCCCACTCTCTTAAAAAATCATTCTTTGTTTTATTCCTAAGAAGTTCAACTGCTGCCCAACTAGTTCCTCCGGAGCCGGCTACATCAATTCCAGCTACTCCAGCTTCAATTAATTTTTTTGCTGATTTTTTCGAGATACCAGAACCAACTTCCTTAATCATCACCGGAGTAGAAATTGATTTTGTCAACTTCTCAAGTTTTTTCATCAATCCACTAAAATTAGGTTCTCCTTCGGGTTGCAGAAGTTCTTGAAGAGGATTTAGGTGTATTACAAATACATCGGCTTCAATTAATTCAATTAGAAATTTTACTTCATCAATAATTTTTGCGGATTGAACCAATTGTGCCGCGCCCAGATTTCCCAATACCGGGACTGAACCAGCATTCTGTCTAATTATTTTAAAGCTATCATGGTTATTATTGTTTTCGAGGGCCTGTCTTTGACTTCCAACTCCTATCGGAATATTTAATTCCTTTGCTGCGATAGCTAATTTTTGATTAATATCATTAGCTTCTTTCGTCCCTCCGGTCATACATGAAATTATAAATGGAAAAGAGATTTTTTTATTATAAAAATTAGTTCCAAGATCAATCTTTTTAATATCCACTTCCGTAGTGGCACAATGTTCAAAAACATAGTTTTCAAAACCATTAGATTTGTAATACTCAACTTTATCACTCAAGCATAACTTGATATGTTCCGACTTCCTCTTTTCCGTGAATCTCTTATCCATTTACATCCGTTGAAATGATTACTAATATACAAATATTGAAACTTAATTGAGTGAGAGGCAAAAAAATATTTGGATGTGTGAGTCAATTAAAATAATTTTTCGCAAATCATTTACTTAAACAGGTAATCATATGAATAAAGTTCGATTAGGATTTTGGCAGGTTTGGAATATGAGTTTCGGTTTTCTCGGAATTCAATTTGGATTTGCACTTCAAAACGCAAACGTGAGTAGAATATTTGAAACTCTTGGAGCAAGTATCGATGAAATTCCAATATTGTGGATTGCCGCACCAACAACGGGATTACTTGTTCAGCCAATCATTGGTTATTTAAGCGATAGAACCTGGGGCCGATTAGGAAGAAGAAGACCCTATTTTTTAGTGGGAGCTATACTCGCTTCCGCGGCATTAATAGTGATGCCAAATTCCCCCACATTATGGGTTGCGGCTGGAATGTTATGGATTTTGGATGCTTCAATTAATATTTCAATGGAGCCATTTAGAGCTTTAGTGGCTGATTTACTTCCTTCTGAACAACGAACTACCGGATTTGCAGTTCAAAGTTTTTTTATTGGTACCGGTGCAATAATCGCTTCAGCACTGCCTTATATTTTTACTAATTGGCTTGGAATAAGCAATACTGCTGAACCTGGACAAATACCCGACTCAGTGCTCTATTCATTTTACATCGGCGCATTTGCATTTTTAGGAGCTGTGGCATGGACAGTTTTCCGTACTAAAGAGTATCCCCCGGCAGATATGGCCGAGTTTAACAGATTGAAAGAAGAAAATAAAGGATTCTTTAAAGGAATAACGGAAATCTTTCAATCATTTATAGGAATGCCAAAAACCATGATTCAACTTGCATTCGTTCAGTTCTTTTCATGGTTTGCTCTTTTTGCGATGTGGATTTATACAACACCTGCAGTAACTCATCATATTTACGGAGCTACTGATCCATCGAGTGAACTTTATAATCAAGGAGCTAACTGGGTTGGAGTTTTATTTTCTATTTATAATGGATTTGCCGCATTAACAGCATTTCTACTGCCATGGATTGCCAAAAGGACTTCCAGAAAAACTGTACACATGATTAGCTTGATAGCCGGAAGTATAGGGCTTACCTCATTTTATTTTATAAAGGATCCAAATCTTTTGTTAATCTCTGAACTCGGAATTGGTTTGGCTTGGGCTTCAATATTATCGATGCCATACGCAATTTTAGCCGGCTCAATCCCTTCTGAAAAGATGGGCGTTTATATGGGAATTTTTAACTTCTTTATTGTTATTCCTCAAATTACTGCTGCTGCAATTTTAGGATTATTAGTAAAAAACATTTTTGGTAATGAAGCTATCTACGCGCTTATTATTGGAGGGATTTCATTACTTATTGCCGCGGCACTTGTAATGATTGTTAAGGATGATGATTAGAGTCTATTTATTTGTTACTATTACAAAAAACCCTTCTGATGTACTGATAGAAGGGTTTTTCTTTTTGCTCAATGATTTTCTTTTCAGTTCTTTTTAATTTCTATCTGAACAGTGTACTTCCCTTTTTGATACTCATCATTTTTATTTTCGAGAATTTTTATCTTGACTAATTTTGAAATTTCATTCTGCTTAATCTGAATTATTGAGGATTTCAATTCCCCTATTTTTTTATCAGCGTTTAGTGGCTTTGA
The DNA here is from genome assembly GCA_019638015.1 of Melioribacteraceae bacterium. Taxonomy (NCBI): domain Bacteria; kingdom Pseudomonadati; phylum Ignavibacteriota; class Ignavibacteria; order Ignavibacteriales; family Melioribacteraceae; species Melioribacteraceae bacterium. The sequence goes on from JAHBUP010000001.1 coordinate 2,204,368, forward strand.
TTTTACCGATAGACATGCTGACAAATCGGAGACTAACTTAGAATGCATTTCCTCAGCCATTTTGTAACTGTCTCCTTCATAAAAAAGTGAAACATATACAGGTTCTTCCTCTTCAAGATAAGAATCTATTGATCCTGGAATTTTTGGAAGACCGCTCGTCTGGTCATTAAAGTTTTCTAACAGCAAAAAATTAGCGTTAGCATGTTCTGTTAAAAAAAGAATTGTTGAACAAAAATCAGTATCATAAAATGTAACTGAATTTGAAGCGGCCAATCCATATTGTAGAAAATATTTACCGTAAGATTTTGAATCGCCAACGACATAAAGTATATATTCGCCATCAGAAGGAATTGTTGCTACTATATTTGCTAATCCGTTTGATGCAGCAGACATTTCCTTAAATACTTCTCCCATTGGATTGATAATTATAAGTCTGCCGGTAAAATCTTTAGAAAATAAATTTACATTTAATTTTTCACCTTGATAAAGAGGAAGTTGAAAGCCGTCATATCTCCCAAAATCATCTTTATTCAAATCATTCTTACTTAATTCCCCTTCAATTTCATTAAACTCTACACTATACTTTTGGGGGTTTTGAGCAATCATCAAACCTGAGAATAATAGAAAATATAAAACATATTTTTTCACGCTGAATTCCTAAATTAATGACCCGAGGGGATAATACGTTCACCGCTGCTTTTTTGTTCCTTAACCATAAACCACAATATCGATGAAATTGCCAAGGAGACCGCACTTATTATAAATATTATGCTTTTATCTTCAGCGTTCTGAATAAATATTCCAATGCCCAAACTAACGAGAAGCTGAGGTAGCACTACAGATAAATTAAATATTCCCATAAAAAATCCCATTCTGCTTTTATCAACTTTCTCCGACATAATTGCGAAAGGTAAACTAACTATTGCCGCCCAACCAACACCGGCAACCGCCATTAAAACCCAAACAATGAAAGAATTGGTTCCAAGAATAACAATTCCAAAATATCCGACAGCCATAATAGAAATAGCCGCAATATGCGTTTTCACTCTACCAATTTTTTCGGTAATCGGCTCGAGCACAAAAGCTGGAAGTAATGCACCAATCGCATTTAATATTAAAAATGAAATTGATAGTATCTGCCCCGTTTCATCGGGCGAAGCGGGATTTAATTTCTGTTCAACATAACCAATCATATAAACAAACATTGTTTGAACACCGATCCAACTGAACGAATGAGCAATTAAAAGTTTTATAAACTGAGACCAATCGGTTTGTGATTTCCCGGAATCAACTTTATCATTACTACTTTTTAGCTCTCGCGGTTCTTCTATAAAAAGCAGAGGAATAATTGAAAATAATATTACCAGTAAAACACCGAAATAAATTAAAAAGTAATTCCCGAATATGGCGCCTATTGCGTATGCCAAAACTCCAAAGGAACCGGAAATAGTTTGCATCCAGGTATATCCTTTAGTGCGAGCGATACCTTCACTTGTAACATCAGCAATTATTGATCGGGTTGGGTTAAATGAAATATTAATTGCTAAATCGAGAGTAAGCGCTATTACTACCGCAGTAATTATGATGTTTGTCATACCAAAGAAAGAGCTGATTTCACCAATATTTGGTAGAGCAAATAACATAATTGCGGCAAGAGTTCCCCCAATTAGAATAAAGGGGCGTCTTCTTCCTTTCCAAAACCAAACTTTATCACTTATTAGTCCAACAATTGGCTGTCCAATAATTCCGGCTAAAGGTCCAGCAGCCCAAACAAATCCAATTTCATGTAAATCAAGATTATATTTAGTTCTCATCAACCAGCTAAGTGCTGCAATTTGGATTGAAAGTGCAAATCCCATTGCCGTTGCCGGTAAACTCAGTATTGCATAAAACAGGTTAGAATGTTTTTTCTGCATTTCGAGCATTTAGGTGCCTCCCTTTTTTTCTTCACGTTCGGGTAAAAATATTGAAAGAAGTGTTAATTAAAAAGTTTTTTTTAGTAGTGATTCACAGCCAAGCGTTATCATTTCTCTGATAAGTGGAATATTGGGCAATTTTAATTTTGGCAAACCAAACCGCTGAAGATAAACAGGACGGAATAAAAAGAATTCTTTTATGATAGGTGTCAGTTGATATTTTCTTGAGAGAATCTCAAAAGTATTTATTGTGCATCCGGTTGAAAAATGAAGCTTAATTTCATCAACATATTCCCTACTCTCTCCAACTACTTTAGCAATAGAGTACAAGAGATTTTTAGGAAGAAGATGTAAATATGGAATGTATCTTAAAAAATTTTTCGCAATTTGTTGATGTCCCGCAAATGGCGACCATTTTGGAGGAAAACTAATAAATAAGAATCCATCCTTTTTGAGTAATATACTTATATTTCTGAAGGTTTCATCCTTTTTATGAATATGTTCAATAACCTCTCTCATTACAATAAGGTCAAACTTTTTATTCAACTTGTGGGGTAAATCGGTCGCTGTTATATCTCCCAAAATTATATTCAGGCTGGGATTTTTCTCCAGTGCAAGATCAACGCGAGGTTTACTGATTTCAATACCAGTTACATTTGCTCCCTTCTCGGAAAGAACTTTTAGCAACCCACCTTCCGCGCATCCAATCTCGAGAATTTCTTTACCATCAAAATTTGAAATATAGGTGTATAGATAAGGGAGGAAATAGCTCGTGGTATAATTTATTTGTTCGTAATAATGTTTTTCTGGCATAAATAAGTTAAAATTGTTGTTACAATAATATAAAGATTAGGAATAAGAACCATTTGTGATATTATTTTAATATCCAGCAGAGTTAAATAATCAGATAAATTCTTGCATTTAACAGCTATTAAAAATAATTTTGCACACAATTTTGAAATGACTGAACCAAACACAGAAAAAAATATTACGGTTAACCGTAAAGCTCAGCATGATTTTTTTATTCAGCAGAGATTTGAAGCCGGGATTGTTCTTGTAGGAACCGAAGTAAAATCACTGAGACAGAATAAGTGTAATCTTGTAGATAGTTTTGCAATAATTGAGAATGACGGCGTTTGGCTATTGAATGCGAATATTTCAACCTACGACCAGGGAAGCATTAATAATCACGATCCGGTTAGAAAAAGAAGATTACTTTTAAACAAAAACGAAATTAGAAAACTAAACAAAGCTGTTACAGAAAAGGGATTTACATTAATACCATTAAGACTATATTTTAAGAACGGTTTAGTGAAAGTTGAATTAGCGGTTGCGATGGGAAAAAAGTCATACGATAAAAGAGAAGCGATTGCAAAACGGGATCTGAGTAGAGAGATGCTCAGAAAATTTAAGTAAAGTTTCAGGAGATAGATATTGGAAATAAAACCCCATTTTCCCCCAATTAATGAACAACTTGATATTATTAAACGGGGTATATCAGAAATAGTCCCAGAAGACGAATTAGTTCAAAAACTTGAAAAATCATTAAAAGAAAATAAACCTCTCAAAATTAAACTTGGCTGCGATCCCACCCGCCCCGATCTTCATTTGGGTCACTCGGTAGTGCTTCGTAAATTGGCACAGTTCCAACAGTTAGGACATCAAGCTATATTAATTATTGGTGATTTTACCGGAATGATTGGAGACCCATCTGGAAGAAACAGCGCCAGGCCTCCCCTTTCATTTGATGAAGCAAGAATTAATGGTTTAACCTATTTTGAGCAGGCATCAAAAATTTTGCATCCCGAGAAAACTAAAATTGTGTACAACTCCGAATGGCTCGGTAAAATGACCTTTGAGGATGTTATTAAGTTGTCATCAAAATATACCGTTGCACGAATGCTGGAAAGAGACGATTTCACAAAAAGATACAAAGGTGGAATTCCAATTAGTATGCATGAAATTTTATATCCTCTTGCCCAAGCAATGGATTCTGTTGCAATTGAAAGTGATGTGGAACTTGGAGGAACAGACCAAAAATTCAATCTTTTAGTCGGGCGAGATATTCAGAGAGAATTTGGCATTGCTCCCCAAGTAATACTTACAATGCCACTGCTTATTGGAACGGATGGTGTTGAAAAGATGAGCAAATCGATGGATAATTATATAGGTATTGATGATTCGCCAAAAGATATCTTTGGAAAAACTCTATCCATCCCCGATTCTCTCATTTATAACTATTATGAGCTCGCAACAGATATATCAAATGATGATCTAAAAAAAGTAAAAGAAGATCTTGCAAATAAAGAAGTTAACCCAAGGGATATAAAAAGAGCTTTGGCTCGAAAACTGGTAGAAATGTATCATTCATTAGAACAAGCAGAATTAGCAGAAAAAGAATTTGATACCATCTTTGTGAAGAAAGGGTTACCTGATGAAATATCGGAATTTATTTTCGATAATGAGTTGAAAGAAATAGAAGTTGTTGAATTGATTGTAAAAGTAGGGTTTGCTCTCACCAAAAGCGAAGCACGCCGTTTAATAACACAAGGCGGAGTTTCAATTGATAACGAAAAAGTATCTGATATTAAAACTATCTTCAAAATTGAAGGTGAGAAAATACTTAAAGTTGGTAAACGAAATTTTATTAAAATAATAGGCACAAAATAAGGAGGTAAAGAATTGTACGTACCGAGTAGAATTTTCTTCACAAAAGGTGTAGGTAGGCATAAAGAATACCTTGCATCTTTCGAGCTTGCGCTCAGAAATGCCGGAATTGAAATCTGTAATCTTGTTTCTGTTAGCAGTATTTATCCTACCGGATGCAAAAGAATAACCAGACAACAAGGAGTTCGAAGTTTAGAACCTGGTCAAATTACACATTGTGTAATGGCAAGAAACGCTACGAACGAACCAAACAGATTAATTGCAGCATCTATCGGTGTGGCAATACCTTCAGATAAAAAAATGTATGGCTATCTATCAGAACATCATCCTTATGGAGAGACTGAAAAAGTAGCTGGTGATTACGCTGAAGATCTAGCCGCAACTATGCTTGCTACAACATTGGGTATCGGTTTTGATGCTGAAACAGCTTGGAATGAAAGAGAGCAAGTTTATAAAATGTCAGGCAAAATTGTTAATACATTTAATATAACTCAATCAGCTCAAGGTGATAAAAAAGGTTTATGGACTACAGTAATAGCTGTAGGAATTTTTCTTCCATAAAAACCAATGGATAATCACTTTTTATTCTGGGTAGTATTTACTGTAGCAGTATCTATAATGTTTTATATAGATCTTTACGCTACAGATCATAGACACGGCAAAATTGGAATAAAATCAAGTCTCATTTGGAGCGGTGTTTGGATTCTCACCGCTCTCCTTTTTAATCTCGCTATATTTTTATTCTTAGAGGATGGTAAACAAAAAGCCCTCGAGTTTTTAACGGCTTATATAGTTGAAAAATCTTTATCTGTCGATAATTTATTTGTTTTTCTAATGATATTTAGTGTTATGGGAATTCGAGAAGAGAACCAGCCCCATATATTAAAATGGGGAATTATATCTGCAATTGTTATGAGAATAGTTTTCATCTTGATTGGAATAGAACTAATTAAGGCGTTTCATCCTGTAATTTACATTTTTGGGTTATTCTTACTCTACGCGGCTTACAAAATGAGTTTTGCCAGTGAATCAAAAGTTGATTATGAAAATAATACTCTTATTAAATTCGTTAAAAAACATTTTAGTGTTATAACAGATTATCATGGTGAACATTTTTTTACAAGAAAAAATGGCAAACTAATGATCACACAATTATTCCTAACATTTTTGCTTATTGAAACTTCCGATCTAATATTTGCTATTGATTCAATACCAGCAGTAATAGCAATATCTCAAGATCCATTTATTGTTATCACATCAAATATTTTCGCAATTTTAGGGCTGAGAGCTCTTTACTTTGCGTTGTCCGGTATCGCGGGAATGTTCTACTATCTCAAGTATGGTGTTTCTATTGTACTAGCTTATGTAGGTGTGAAGATGATGCTTGTGGATATTTATAAAATTCCAACAATATTTTCTCTTTCTTTCATCCTGGGATGTTTGTTGATATCAGTATTGGTATCATTAAAGTTTAAGAATCATTCCTCAACTTAATTATACCCCAGAGATGAATTATTATACCAATAGATAATCCTGCAATCATTGGTTCAATGAATAAAAACTGCTCCGGTATTAGAGTGCTTTTACTAATTAACCAAATAAAAGAAACAAGTGTAGCAATTATAATTTGGTAAAACGCAATTTTGTTTGAAATTTTAAATTTCTTGTAATAAGCACTTATAATCAGCAAAATTAACCCGGGGATACAAACACTTCCAATTGAATACCAAATCTCAATAACCGAATTATAAAAATATGCGATTACAACAGAGATTAGCATTGTTAATATTAATCCTACTTTAACAAACCATAGTTTTTTGAATTCATTTACATTTGGGAATATATATTTCATCAAATCATTACCAAAAGTTGTGGCGCTCAAAAATGTAAAACTATTTGAAGTTGATAAAATTGTAGCAAACATAGCTATAAAAAAAAGTCCTTTTAATCCTGGCATCAATAATTTATCCGCAAAAATTGGGAAAGCCATGACTGGCGTCGTTAGATTTGGTAAGTAGGCTTTTGCGTATAATCCCGTTGTTGTCGTTAAAAAATCAAAAAATGCCCAGAATATTATAGAAATAATAATTCCATATTTCGCGGTTTTAGCGCTCTTCGCGGCATAGCAACGCTGATGAAATCCGGGATCGGCGAAAGTCCACGATGCAATTATGAACCACACAATTATATAATGTGGTGTTATTGAATCAGGTATCGATAAATGACCAATAGGCAAATTAGTTTCAAGATAACTGTAGCCTCCTAAAACTGATGCGGCTACAATTACAATTAGAATAAATCCTATAAACATTATAACAAATTGAAATACATCGGTATAAAGATCAGCTTTAAAACCACCTTTGAGTAAATATATCGAAGAAAAGAAAGCACTTATTATCAAAGAAGCCAGAAGACTTATATCCAGTATCAGCGAAAATAAAGAAGCCACCATATATATATATGGCGCAGGTTGAACTAAAAAAAATATTAATAATGATGAAACTGCTGCAGTTTTTTTTCCATAGACTTCTTCTATCTTTTCTGGAATGGTTATCAAAACTGAATTTCTAATTTTTTCAGCGAAGAGATAAGCAAAAAGAATAGCAAATAGATAGTAAGGTAATCCTTGTGTTATCCAACTTAAAATTCCGTATCGGTATGTGAATTCCCCTACCCCTAAAATACCTCCATACCAAGTAGATACATTTGTTATCACAAAGAGAATGAGACCGACTTTGCGGTTATTAAGCAGGAAGCTTTCTCTGTCATGCTCCCCATTTTTTGATGCTAAAAATCCTATCGTGATGAGAACTAAAAAAAAGAGTATAATTATTAGAATATCTAAATTATTTAAATAAACCATACTTTCTCATTTTCTTAAAATCTCTAACTACTAAAACCGATCCATTTTCTATTCTAAGCTCAACTTTATTGGAAACTGCGACATTACTGGTACTTTCCTTTTCTCCAAATGGGAGGTTCGATTTTAATAGTGGGTACTTCAAGCCAGTAGAGGATATTTTTGTTCTAGGTAATATTCCATAAATACTTATTATCTCATTACTTACAGTATCTAATATAATATTATTCTGTGCAGTCTCCATAATTGAATTATGGTGTAGCAATTTAATATTTATCTTATCATGATATTTTATCAAAATACCAATATTACAAAAAGAATGATCGATACGATTGCCAGTTGCTCCAAGTAATAACGCTTCCTCATGTTTTAGTTTAATTGCTAATTTAATGCACTTTTCAATATCGGTATCGTTCTGCCTACTTAGATGAATTATTTTACTTTTTTTTCGAAAATGCTCCATCACTTTTGTTGAGACCGAATCAAAATCTCCTACTATATAATTGGGAGTCAGTCCCAACTCATAAGCAATATTTGCTCCACCATCGGCACAAATTAATGTAGAAAAGCCATTTTTTAATAAATAGTTCAGATTACCTCTCAGTGGACTATCCCCATTTCCTAATATCAAGCATCTCTTTTTCATAAGTTAATCGATACACCTCCTAAAATATTCCTCTCAGCGGCAGGGAAAAACTCAGATCCGATTCCGTAGGCCGCATATAAATTATCAAATAAATTATTGATTTGTAAATACGCCTTTACCTCCTTCAGAAAAGGAGACAAATCAAAAGTGTAACCTATAAATAAATTTGTAACAAAATAAGGATCCACCTTATTATCCGGATAATCCACAATTCCAGGATATTTGTTTAATATATTTTCCCCGAAATTATCGGTTAAAATACCAGAGACATATTTATTAATTATCTGCAGGTTTAATCCTTTATAATTATACTGGATAATACCATTAATATTGGCTTCAGGAAAGCCAGCTATGGTATTGCCATTCAAATTAAGTTGAAGAGCTTCACTCGTGTTTGTAAGTGGGTTATAATAATCAATATAGACCAATCCTTCTTTAATGTAATCTTTAGAGAGTGATGCATTTACTAGAAAATTAAAATTATTCATTAATTTAAAATTCGCGGAGCTTTCAAGACCATAATGGATTGTTTTTTTCATATTTCCTGTAATTGGTTGCCCGAACCTATCGAGCTGACCATTTTTTACAATTTCATTGTTGAAGAGCATCAGATATAAATTAATTGAGAAGTCGATATTTTTTGTTCTATAACTGGAGCCCATTTCAAAATTATACATCGTTTCCGGGTGAACAAGCGGCTCATTAAAATTATATTTTCCATTATCAGTCAACTGAAATTGAGGAACCGCTCCTCCACTCGATTCTGCAGCATCATAATAGTTTTTTAACCTTGGTTCACGTGACGTATTTGCGAACATAATATAAAAATTCAAACCTGGGTAATACTGATAATTAATTCCAATTCTTGAATTAAGGAACGAATGATTTACTTTAAATTCATTTCCCAGATATTTTTCATTATGAAGTTTATAACGATTATATGAAAATTGTAATTCTGCCAATAAATTTACCTTTTCAGAAATAAAATAATTTTCATTTACGAAAAAGTTTATAATGCTTTTTTGCCCCTCATAATAATAGTATCGGAAATCTTTTGGGAAACCCGATGGTAAATTCTCCGCAAAATTTATACTCCCCCAATGAATAGAATTATGTTCCCTAATTTCACCTCCAATTATCAACTCACCATTTTTGTGAGTAATGTTCACTCTAGGAATCCAACCCCATTGTTTATTTTCAACTTTAGCACGTATTAATGAATTTCCAGGATTACCTATAGGTCCAAAACCATTAATATTTGTAATTCTATAGTAAGATGTATCAGCCCAAGAGCCATCGTAATCAAAAAAACCTTCCCCCAATACTAAGAATAATGCCGAATTAAACTTTAGATTCTCGTTAATTACCCAGTCGTTCAAAATTTCAAAATGCGGTTGATTAAAATTTTCAATCTCTTCAGGTCGTCTAATCGATGTATATGTATATTCACCATTATCTGCGCTCCAATATGAATAATTTTCTCGTCTCAGTTTTTTATCATTAATTGCAAATTTTGGAAGTCCTGTATAGGCCAGTCCATCAGAAATAATTCCACCATATATATTTATTTGAGAAGTAACGTTTTCATCAAATCGTACCGCGCTAAGGTGATACGAATTCAAATTACTCCAGCTCAAATCTCGATAACCGCTGCTCATAATCTTAGATAGTTTAGCGTACACAGAATATTTTTGATCAATTAAACCACTTGAAACAGATGCAGAATATTTTCTTGTATTATAACTTCCATAGGATGATGATAATTCTATTTTAGCTTTATCAGAGAAAGATGAAGTAATAATATTTACCGATCCTCCAATTGCCGGATATCCTATTAATCCATTTCCCGCTCCTCTTTGCACTTGAATTATTTCAGTACTCCCTAGCAAATCGGGGAAGTCAATCCAATAAACATTATGATCCTCGGGATCGTTCTGTGGTATTCCATTAATAGATACTGAAATTCTTCTCTGGTCAAATCCACGAATACTCATATAATTATATCCAACTCCATTTCCACTCTCAGAATAAAAATGAACGGATGGCAGCGTACCCAATATTTCGGGAATATCCTGAACAGAATAACTTGATGCAATTTCATCTCTTTTTATCTTGGAATAACTCATGGGAGATATGCCTTCCTTTGCGAGACTTCCTTGTACTAAAATACTTTGACTCGAAATCAGTCTTGGTTCCAATTTTATAATAAATCCTTTGTCTGAAATTTCTGAGTAATTATATGTTTTGGTAATGAATGCTATATGGCTGAATTGGAATGAAGGGTTAGACGTAGAATCAAACTGAAGTTCAAAACTGCCATCAGGTAATGAAGCAGTACCGGAGAGATCGGCTTTGTTAATAATATTTACAAAAGGAATTGGCTGATTAGTGGACGAGTCAACTAGCTTTCCTTTTAAAATATTTGATTGAGAAAAAAATGAACAGGGGAACAAAAGTAAAAGAATAATTAAGAATTTCATATATCCTCCTTAAGATATAAAAAAAGCCGTTTGGAAAACGGCTTACTTAATTATTCTCCCGTTTTCCTACGCTGGCATTACCCAGATCAGGTTCAAGGGTGTGATCTCAGCCTTGAGAAAAACGAAGGCACCCCTAACGACTTATACTTTTAATTAATGAACAGTTATAGTTTTATATTTAATTTTTGTCCAACTTTTACAACTTCAGATTTCATATTATTCCATAACATAATATCGGCAACCTTAATATTGTAGGCTTTTGCAATGGTCCACAAACTTTCACCACTTACAACTTTGTGAATTTTAGAACCACTTGTTGCTGCTCTATTTTTATTCGAAGAATTTGGATCATTATCACTGTAAATACTTAAAGATTTTCCAGCAATTAAATTATTGGATTTAAGGTTATTCCATTCTTTTATTTCGTTAACTGTGACATCAAATTTTTCAGCGATTTCGCTAATTGAATCCCCCTTCTTAATTTTATAGCTAACCATATTAGATTTTGAAGAGGAAGTATTGTCACCAATTGAAGTTGACGAAGAATTTGCTTGCACACTCAAAAGTTGATTTACCTTTATTTTATTACTTTGAAGATCGTTCCATTTTCTTAACTGTGCAGTTGTAACACCATATTTGAGGGCAATCTCACCTAAAGTATCTCCTTTTTTAACTTTATAGGTTGATACTTTAGTTTCTGAACCGGAATTTGAGGCTTTTGCTACACGTTGGGTATTGCCCGAATGGATAAGTAATTTTTTTCCAATATTTATGTTGTTGGATTTAAGATTATTCCAGTCTTTCAATTGAGCAATTGTTACCCCATAACGTGAAGCTATCTTAGATAAATTTTCACCCCGCTTAACTCGATGCTCAATTTGTTTGTCTCCATTATTTACTACAAGAATAGAGCTTTTCTCATTTTCACTCAATGATTCAAGTGAGCTGTAATAAGCGAGTTTATCGGTAGGAACGTAAATGGATAATGACTGCCCAACTCTAACTCGTGAAGTATAGGGAATATTATTCCAAATTCTCAAATCCGCTACACGTACATTAAATAAATCCGCGATATCGATAAGATTATCTTTATTTTTTACAGTGTAGGTTACTGCAGATTTGCCTTCGGGCGCCGAAAAATTAATTGTATCTGTTAACATATCCTGATACAAATTAGCAAATTTTGCATCTTCTAAAGTTTGTGTAATTTTGAATTGATAAGTAGGACTGCTTTCAAGAGAGGTGATTTCTTCCTCGATAGCAGGTAGTATATCTGTATTTATTACAATTTCATCTTCACGCACAGTAGTTTTAGGGATCTTTATTTCTGTTTCTGCTTTAAGTTTGGTTTTTGCGCTTATGTTGTTGTATTTAGCTAATTCGGAGATGCTCACATCGTACAATTTTGCTATCTCGGCTAACCCTTGTCCACTTTTTACTGAATGAACAACATATTGCACTTTTATATCATCGGGTACATTATTATAATTATCAACGAATGCTTCATATGTTTTGGCGGGTACTTTAAGAGGATATCCGCCATCATAATCTTGTGGCGTTGAATTTTGAGTTAGTTCAGGATTCATATCTCGCAATAATTCAACACTAATTCCAGCGCATTTTGCCAAGACACTCAAATCAACCGCTTCTTTTATAAGATGCACTTTATATTCATGTGGTTTTTCATACTGGATGTCTGTAAAACCATATTTCTCTGGTTGACTGGCAATTAATGTTACAGCTATATATTGAGGCACGTAGTTTCTTGTTTCTTTAGGAAGGAAACTTCTCATTTCCCAAAAATCTTTAGAGCTTGAGCGGCGTATTGCTTTCCTCACTCTTCCTTCCCCACTGTTGTAAGAAGCAATTGCTAAATACCAGTCACCTAACGAATAATATAAATCTCTCAAATGTCTTGCGGCAGCTCTAGTTGCTTTTTCGGGATCTCTTCTTTCATCAATATAGAGAGATACTTTTAAATCGTACAACCTACCGGTACCTTTTATAAATTGCCAAGGACCAACCGCTTTAGCCCACGAACGAGCAAAAGGATTTAGTCCACTTTCAACCATACTCAAAAAGATTAATTGCTGTGGTACTTTTTCCTCTTTAAATATTTTAGCCATCATAGGAAAGTATTTTCCGGAACGTGTAAGCCAAAGATTAATATGCTTTCTACCTTTGCCTGTAAAATATTCTATATACTGCTCAACATATCTATTCATATCCAACTTAAAATCGCCAACTACAACAGTAACATTTTCAACATTCTTTTCAATTTTTTCATCCTCTTCAATAACTACATCTTTAATTTTATTATTCATCCATTCTTCAAATGCGGAAATAGATACATTTTCTGGAACGTCTTCAATACTGTCTAGAAACCTTTGGTAGTCTTCTACTATTGCATTTTCTAATTCTGAATAAGATTCGTTCTCATCTATGTTCGGGAAATAACTTAACTTATTAATTATTACCATTGCAGATTCAAAATAATTGATAGCTTCAACCTTAAAACCAAGTTTTTGCTGATAAAGCGCATTCACATAATCGCGTCTTGCGCTCTCGAGCATTTGGTTTACCGAAGAAGAAGATAGTTCTTCATTTGAATTGCTCTTAAACCTAAAATTATTTTGATTTTTATCTGAACTTATTGAAGAACATGAGGTGAGAAATACTACAAAAATGATTAGTAATGCAAATATTAGGGCTTTTTTCACACACACTCCGCTGATTTGAATTCTGATTGCAATTTAGTAGGTTATAAAAAGATTGTCAAGGTCTTTATTAAAATAAATGCTCTTAAGCATTTATTAACAATAACTTAGAAATTTAAAAAATGACTATAATGGAATATTACAATGTTTCTTTTTTGGATTTGAATCTATTTTCGATTTTAAAATATTAAGTGAGTTTATAAGTTTAATTCTGGTTTCCCTAGGTAAGATTACTTCGTCGATATACCCTCTTTCAGCTGCATAATAAGGATTAGCAAATTTCTCGATATATTCTTCTAATTTTTCGTTCAACTTTTTTTCTGGATTTTTAGATGATGCGATTTCCTTTTTAAATATAATTTCAACTGCACCTTTTGGTCCCATAACTGCAATTTCGGCACCTGGCCAAGCAAAATTAAAATCACCCCGTATATGTTTGGAATTCATTACATCATAGGCACCGCCATAAGCCTTGCGTAATATTACTGTTATTTTTGGTACAGTAGCTTCGCAAAATGCAAATAATAACTTTGAACCGTGACGAATGATACCATTCCATTCTTGCTCGGTGCCCGGTAAAAATCCGGGGACATCTTCCAAAACAACTAGAGGAATATTAAACGCATCACAAAATCTTACAAACCTAGCCCCTTTAACGGAGGAATTTATATCCAATACTCCCGCAAGAACTGCTGGCTGGTTCGCTACAATTCCAACGGCTATTCCTCCTATTCGTGCAAATCCAACAACTATATTTTGAGCATAATATTGGTGAACCTCTAAAAAATCATCATCTATCAAATAGTTGATAATATTTTTTACATCGTATGGTTTACTGTTGTTGTCTGGCAGAATCTCGTCAAGCTTTTCAACAAACTGCGATTTAGTTTCTTCATAAACTTTATCATCACTTCTATCCTTCCAATTAGAAGGAATAAGTGAAATTAGTTTTCTTAAATTTTCTAATAACTCAACCTCACTATCATAAACAAAATGCGCGACCCCACTTTTAGATGCGTGAGTTTCCGCACCCCCAAGATCTTCAAACGATACTTCTTCATGAGTTACAGTTTTTACTACATTAGGGCCGGTCACAAACATATGGCTGGTATGTTTAACCATAAATATGAAATCTGTTATTGCAGGTGAGTATACTGCACCCCCCGCGCATGGGCCTAAAACTGCCGAAATTTGTGGAACCACACCCGAAGCCAGTGTATTCCTTAAAAATATTTCAGCATAGCCGCCAAGACTGTCTACTCCCTCCTGAATTCGCGCACCCCCAGAATCATTCAAACCAATAATTGGAAATCCGAGTTTTAATGCCATATCCATTATCTTGCATATTTTTTTGGCATGTGATTCTGAAAGCGACCCTCCAAATACTGTAAAATCTTGGCTGAAAATTGCGACTGATTTCCCCATAATTCTTGCGAAACCTGTAACAACCCCATCCCCTAATACCTTCTGATTCTCCAATCCAAAATCGGCAGAGCGGTGCTTCACAAAAATATCTATTTCTTCAAATGATCCATCATCAACTAATAATTCAATTCTTTCACGTGCGGTTAACTTTCCTTTTTGATGCTGAGATTCAATTTTTTCTAAACCCCCTCCAACAAGTGCCTCTTCTCTCATCCTAATTAATTTTTCAAACTTTTCTTCCATTACAAACCTTTCAAATTGAAATGTTTATGAATCTCTGTGATTCAATTTTCTTAAATTCACCTTCGATTGTGCTTCGAAGAGTCAGAAATTCATTTGAACTAATTAATTTTGAGATGTCTTCTGAATCAGCAACAAAAGTATAATTATTTACTACTTCTGCCGGGTTTTTCTTTAGCAATAAAATATTTTTTGCAAGGATTAAAGCTTCTGAGATGCTTGTTGTCGCTAAAACTATAATAATATTTTTAGCGGATATATTTTTTACAACTTCGTAACATTCCTCTTTTGTACGTCCATCCATCTTTGAGAAAGGATTATCGAGAACTAAAATATTAGGTTTAACCGCAAGTGCTCGGGCGGCAGAAATTCTGAATCGAAATCCTAAACTATTATTATGAGGAATATGTTTCTCATACCCATTCAATCCAATTAATGAAACTATATTTTCCAATTCTGTATTAGTGAGTTCGCTACTAAAATATTTAATATTTTCAATTACATTCAGCCAGGGGAAAGATGATGGCTGCTCTGGAATGAATGCTATTTTAGAATCACTCGAAAAATGCACATTTCCAATATCCGGCAATTCAATACCAGCAATAATTTTTAAGAGTGTTGTTTTGCCTGATCCTTCAGGCGCAATAATTGCCATATTTTCGTTAGATATTTTTAAAGAGATATCCTTTAAAATAATTTTATTAAATCCGCGCCCATCTGTATAGGATTTGGAAATTTTATCAATATCAATCATAGTGTCCTCCAAAATGCATATTTCTTTACAGAAATTTTCAGTAAAAGAAAATTGAGCTTATACAACAGCGCTGTAATAATTATTAAAGGAAATAAACCGGTAAAATCCCTATAGGCTAAAATTTGTTTAATTACATAGCCAACTCCAATATCGAGGTGGATAAACTCATATGTTAAAACAAGTAACCACATAGATGATTGTTTTTCTATGATCGATTTGAAAATTTTAGGTATGTGCAATTTCCATCTTATTTCAGCCAAATCTTTAGTCTTTTCTGAAGATAAACTCATAACAGTAAGTTCGTAAGGTTCATCATTTTTAGTAGTACTAATAAGTTCATTCATTAATCCAAGAAATTGTATAACCAGCATGAAAATCATGAACGCCACAATACTATTACCAAACCAAAATCCTATTAAAACGACAATAAAAAATATATTTACACTTCTAAGCCATGAAAAAGATTTAAATAATTCATGCTGCGTTTCTCCAAAATAAATTGATAAACCTCTCAAAATCCAAGTAAGGAAATAACCGCATAAAAAGGAAAATACTATAACTGAGTAAGTTTCTAATAGCGAAATGGCAATATTGTAATCATTCCAAATTGTTGTAAATGATTCTAAAATAAAGGATGGTTTTGGAAGAATGTTATTGAGTGGTAGGATAAACTCAAATAGAATCACATAAACAAAAAGAAATGTTAATAATATCTTTGACGAAGCGCTAATTTTTGTATTCATGTAAATGTTTAATGATTTTATTGCAAAATATAGATTGATCGGTTTGAAAGCAATTAATTGGTAAAAAATGGATTGTGAATTCTTTCAAATCCGATAGTACTCTCAGACTCATGCCCGGGATAAATTGTAACTTCATCTGGCAGGGTAAATAAATTATTTGTTATCGAATCAATAAGTTGTTCATAATTTCCACCCCAGAGGTCGGTTCGACCTATGCTACCATGAAATAATACGTCCCCTGTAATGCAAATTTTTGCTTCTTCAGAGTATAAGCATACTTCACCGGGTGTATGGCCGGGGGTTTCTATAACCTTTAATAAAAAATTACCAAGTGTAATTTCAGAACTTTTACTCAAATTAAAATCGGGTTTTGGTGATCGCTCAAATGGAATTCCGAATGAAGATGCTTGTTCTTCCATCATATCTAAAAGAAATAGATCCCTTTGAGGAGCATAATAATTGGGGTTAAATTTTTCCTTAATGAATTTATTGCCAAAGATATGATCTATATGACAATGAGTATTGAGAAGATATTTTACAGTTATTTTTTTTGATTCGATAAAATTCACCAGAGTTTCTTTTTCATCATCATCAAAACAACCAGGATCAATTATTGCAGATTCTTTTGAACCCTCATCCCACAAAATATATGTATTTTCAAAAAATGGATTGAATACAAACCGTTTTATTTTTAGCATTATTTCCTAAAATTATTTTGAATTCTTTTGAAGTAATTTTTAGTAAAAGCGCTGTAATTATCATGAATCTCTTCCATAGAATTACCCCCAAACTTTTCAATAAAATATTTTGCTATAACCCAAGCAGCCATAGCTTCCCCTATAACCGCACACGCCGGAACCGCAACAAAATCGCTTCTTTCCCTTCGAGCTTCCACACTTTTCATGGAAGATAAATCAACACTTTGAATCGGCGTCATTAATGTAGAAATTGGTTTCATAGCACCACGAATTATTATCGGCATTCCGGTAGAAATCCCGCCTTCAATTCCACCGGCATTATTGGTCTTACGAATAAAGTTTTTTTCTTTCAGCAATATTTCATCATGAACTTGAGAGCCAAATAAATTTGCCGATTCAAAACCTAGCCCAATTTCAACACCTTTTACAGCCTGAATAGATAAAATTGCTTGTCCTAGTTCTGCTTCCAATCTTGTGTCATATTGTTCAAAACTTCCCAATCCAACAGGAAGGCCGGTAACCACTACATAAAAAGTTCCGCCTAAAGTGTCCCCCATCTTTTTTGCTTTTTTAATTTTATTAATTATCCTTTTTTCTTGTTCAGTATCAAGAACTCTAACAGAACTTTTATCAGCTAACGTTGCTAATTTTTCACCGGTTATTTTTGTTGAATTAGGTTTATTGAAAAGATTATCGATAAAATTATTTTTGGGGAATATCCCGCCAATATTTTCAACATAACTACCAACCTCAATTCCAAAATCTCTCAAGAATTTCTTTGCTATAGAACATGCCGCAACCCGAGCAGCTGTTTCTCTTGCACTAGATCGATCAATTGAATTTCTGATATCATCGAAATTGTATTTTATTGAGCCAACTAAATCGGCATGCCCGGGACGAGGAATTGTAATTTTTTCTGTTTTTGATATAGGAATACCTGCAGTCATTTTATCTGTCCAGTTTTCCCAATCACGATTCTTAATCAATAAAGAAATAGGTGATCCCATGGTTTTTGTAAAACGAACTCCGGATAATATTTCCGCACTATCGGTTTCAATCTTCATTCTTAATCCACGACCATAACCAGCCTGTCTTCTTTTTAATTGCTGATTAATGTACTCTTCAGTTATAGTGAGATTTGATGGAAAACCGGAAACTAAAGCAACCAATGCTTTACCGTGCGATTCACCTGCTGTTTGAAATTTGATCATAATTATCTTTGTGAAATTTGCGGCAAATATAAAAAAAAAGCGCCCAAATATGGGCGCTTTGAAAATTTAATTTTTAATTTGGGATATCGATGCCCACTAAACGTGAGGTGCCTTCAGAATTTACTACCCGTAATAAGACCGCATCCCCTTTTTTATTATTTATGATTTCTTCAAGATCTCCTGCTGACTCAATTGGTTTTCTATCTGCAGCCACAATAGCCCAGCCCGCACCTAAACCTTGTTTAAATGCCCGGCCATAATTTTTTGTCTCGGTAATCAAAACTCCGTTTTCAACTTTATATTCTTTAAGTTCGGCACTCGACATATTTTTAACTGTCATCCCAATATTTTCAAAATTAATTTCTTTTGAGTCGAGATTTTTACCCTTATTATTTTTGGAGAGTTCACTAACTGGTTTAACATCTGGTTCATCTTTTGATTTTAATGTAACATAACGTTCAATGTTTTTACCATCACGGAAGATTGTTAATTTAACGGAATATCCAGCTCTCTTCGCAGCAACATATGATTGAAGCTGATTTGGTTGATTAACTTCTAGCTCATCAATCTTAAGAATAATATCTCCCTCTTTAATATCTTCATTTGAAGCGGCACCGCCTTTAACAACGTCTTGAACCATCACACCTTTTGGTTCTTTAAGTCCAACAGCTTTTGCGGTTTGAGGATCAACTTCCGAAATACTAACACCAATATAGCCTCTGCTGATTTTACCATTTGCGATTAGATCGTTTGCCACTGATTTTGCAAGATTAATAGGAATGGCAAATCCATACCCAATATAAGTTTGTGAAAAACCATTAGTTGCAATTGCTGAATTTACTCCAATCACAGCACCATTCAGGTCGACCAACGCCCCTCCACTATTACCCGGATTTATTGCGGCATCTGTTTGAATAAAATCTTCGACAGCGTATTGATCTCTATTTATATTAATATTTCTACTCTTAGCACTCACAATTCCGGCAGTAACTGTCGAGGCTAAAGATAATGGGTTTCCAATTGCCATAACCCACTGCCCAACTTTAATTTTATCCGAATCACCCAGATATGCTACATTTAATTTTTTGCCATCAATTTTAATAACAGCCAAATCAGTCAACGGATCATTACCAATTACTGTAGCGTCAAATTGTCTTTTATCCTGAAGTGTAACAGTAACTGACTTTGCATTTTCAACCACATGATTATTAGTCAATATATAACCATCATCAGAGATTATAATGCCACTGCCGCCTCCTTGTTGTTCTCTCGGTGCATTATCTTTAAAGTCAAAAAAGAAATGGAAAGGATTTTTTTCCGGAGCTCTAGATGTTGAAACAACGGCGATTTGAACAATTGATGGGGTAACTTTTTCGGCAACTTCAACAAATGCGTTATTGAATGCTGCGGCATCTGCGTTTAACTGTTCTACAGGTGGAGTATCTGCCCCAATTTTTATATCTGCATACGAGGGACGCACTAATCCAAATCCCGAAACCAGTACGGCTCCAAAAACGATTCCGATAATAATTAGTCCGGCGGTTCCTAAAATACTTTTTGTTTTCATTTTTCCTCCAATATTTTTATCACATTTTTAAGGAATTTAAACCCTTGAATTCTCTAACGTTATTTATTAAAAATCTCTCTAAGATATTGATGAGTCGTGAAATATCTATTTGAGAGATATTAGATACGTTTTTTTTTTGGCTTAGACACAAAAGAAAATTAAAAAGTTCCGAATTCAATTCTACATTTGTAATTCTATCTTGACGGCATTCGGCGCAGACAATTCCTTGATCATAGATATATGAAATACTTTCCCCTTCCAAAATCTTTCTATTGCAAATACTACACTCTTCCAGTTGAAACTCATATCCAATCTCTTTGATAAAGAAAAGCATATATCTTAAAAACAATACTGATTCATCTTCAGGTCCATTTTCTATAAGTTTAAGTATCTTAATAGTTCCTTCGAATAACCGTTTATTCGGATCATGCTCAACAGTTAGCGCAGAGATCAATTCAACTACTGCAAGCGCATATTTTAGCTTATCATAATTGTCTTTTGTCTTTCGAAAATGATTGATCAAGTCAATATCAGATATCAATTGAATTTCTCGTGTGTGCTTATTATACAAAACTATATTAAGATGATTTAGGATGTCTACAGTTTTACCATATTTTGATTTTGGACTTTTAGCTCCTTTAATTATTCCGGAAATTCTGCCCAGGTCCCGGGTATAGAAATGCGCAATCCGGCTTGTCTCACCAAATTCTATTTTTTTTAGAACTATCGCTTCTGTTTTTAATATTTCAGACATGATTAAAGTTGTATGGTGCTGAATAAATATTGCTCTCGGTTATTATGCCTGTTATAAGATTACAGGGTGTTACATCAAATGCGGGGGTAAATGCGTGATAGTGATCAAGAGTGATTCTGTGATCATTTATTGAATTAATCTCTGATTTGTCTCTTTCTTCTATTAAAATATCATTTCCAGTGCTACATTTTTTATCAATTGTAGTTGAAGGAGCAGCAATATAAAACGGGATATTATGAAATGAGCAAAGTACTGCAAGGTTATAAGTCCCTATTTTATTTGCGGAATCTCCATTGGCGGCAATTCTGTCTGCTCCTGTAATCACAATATCCACCAATTTATTTTTGAAGAGGAATGCCGCGGTCGAATCGGTAATTATTTTAAACGGAATTCCCTCTTCTGCAAGCTCGAATGCCGTTAATCTTGAGCCTTGAAATAATGGTCTGGTTTCATCAGCGTAAACAATTTCAACAAGATTATTTTGAAATGCTTTTTTAATCACATTTAGTGCTGTTCCACCGCCGCCGGTAGCGAGTGCACCGGTGTTGCAGTGTGTTATGATTCTCATTTTCTTAGTAAATAATTTTAATCCTGTTTCAGCAATTCCATCGCAGAGAGCTATATCCTCATTATGAATCTTTATTGCCTCCTCTAGTAATACATTATAACTTAGCTCATGATTTCTATTCTCTGCTAATTTTTTCATTCGATCAATCGCGTAAAAAAGATTGACCGCAGTCGGTCTAGTTTTAGCTATTCTTTTGTATGCAGTATAGAATTTATTTTCAATTTCAGTAGCAACGTTTTTTACTGAGAGAGCAAGTGCATAGGCGGCAGCAATACCAATTGCCGGGGCACCTCGTACCGATAATCTTTCGATTGCAGATGCTATAATTTCATAATCATCGGTAATAATATATTCAACACTAAAGGGAAGCTTAATTTGATCAAGAATATGAAGATAACCTTCTTTAAAATGCAATGCTTCAATATTCATGTTAGCTAAAGCTTGAAAGATTTCTAAACTCAATATATCTGTTGTGGATTTCTAAAAAGCTCAAATCCTCCAATCCTTTTGTACTAAATTTTTCAACACAAAATGAAGCCATTACGCTACCATAAATTACAGCGCGTTTTAGATTGTCGAATGAGAAATCGCGGTTTTTATGCAGATAGCCGGTAAATCCGCCGGCAAAAGCATCCCCCGCGCCGGTAGGATCAAATATATTTTCCATTGGATAAGCCGGGGCTGAAAAAATTGTATCCTCGCCAAATAATAATGCGCCATGTTCCCCTTTTTTAATAATAAGGTATTTTGGACCCATGTTGGAAATAATTTTTGCAGCTTTGATTAAATTTGGTTCGTTTGATAACAAGCGCGCTTCCGAATCATTAATGATTAAAACATCCACTCGTTTTAATACTTTTAACAATTCATTTTTTGATCGGTCAATCCAAAAATTCATAGTATCACAAACAGTAAACTTTGGTGCGATAAGTTGATCCAAAACGCTCAATTGCAGTTCCGGCGCGATATTCCCGAGTATAACAATACTACTCTTTTTCTTCTTTTCAGGAATGATAGGATTAAATTTTTCGAATACATTTAAATCAGTGAATAATGAATCACGGACATTTAAGTCATAGTGATAACGGCATCCATATCTAAAAGTTTTTGCTCCTTCAACAATCTGCAATCCTTCTAAATCTATATTATGTTTTTCCAGCATTGTTATGTGATCTTGAGAAAAATCATTACCAACTACCCCCACAATTGAAACCGGGCCGGAGAAATAACTGGAAGCCAATGATATGTAAGTTGTAGATCCCCCGAGTGCATTTTCAATTTTATCGAAGGGCGTTTCGATATCATCAAGACCAATAGAGCCAACGACTAATAATCCCACGTTAATCCTCTTATTTATTTCTTTATAAATTTTTATCTGTTAAATCAATTTCCACAAATTGAAAGAATGAATTCTGATTTATAAAATACTCATTAATAATTTCTACCGATTTTCTTTGACCAGGCCATGCTAATAATTTCTGAGCTTCTTCTTTGCAAGCCCATCTGTATTCAATATGTTCATCGGAGAGTTTAACAATTGCGTCATTTCTAACTTGAGCGGCAAAAACCGGAATCAAACACATCTCATCTTTTTGAAAAGAGTAGAATGAATTAACATTTGGTACAACCCAAAATTTATCAGCCATCAATCCAGTTTCCTCTTTAATTTCCCGAAGAGCAGTTTGGAATGCCTTTTCATTCTGTTCAATTGATCCGGTAACCATCTGCCAAATATTGGGATATAATTGATCTACCGATCTCTTTAATAGTAAAAACTCAATTTCACTTTCTTGTTTACGAAATATATGTGCTTCAATAAGTTTAGAATCGATTATCATATCATTAAAAAAAGGCTCGTGCTTCGGCTCTAAAAGTATTTATTACTCTACCTTTACCCTGAAGTCTGCCATCATAGTTAACTGATGTTTGAATTAATTCAGAAATTCTGAAATCGAAAAAAGCTCTCCAAAAATAGTTTTTTCCAACGACATTTCCTTTGGTTATTTCGAAAGGAAGAACATCTAATTTGTTATTAGAGTTGAGTTCATTCCTCTCCAATTCAATTCGTAATCTTCCAATTTCTTCCAGTGAAAAAGTATACCGGAGTGTCTGAGAATTTTGTGAGACTAATGATGCTACAATCGGAAAGTTATCCTTAATTTCTCCAACATTTAATTTTAGACCAACTTCATACTTTCTTGATGGACGGTATGAAAAATCCGCAACAAGTTCATTCTTATTAATTAATCGCGCCCTTCCACTACTAATTGGAGCGGTTAGATTATCTGTAGTATTTATAAAATCGGTCTGAGTATTGAACTCCTCTATGAGCCTGAACCTTACTCGCAAACTTTTTTCTTTAAAGTAACCTTTTTCATTACCTCCACTATACTGGTTAAGCGTTTTTCGCTGCTGAAAACGCATTCTAACCGAAAACTCATTATTCGTTTGGAATAGATTAAAATCCTGCTGGAAAACCTGGCTGCCTCTAATAGTAGTTGAATCGCTTAAAAAAGTAGAGAGTTTTAATAAATAAATATTTGAGGTGACCGGATCTTTACTATTCTCTTCAATCCGCCATGAAGTTTCCGATGATAGCGGACTTAAAATTGCACTCCATAAATTATTGGACTTGGTGATTCTATTAAAATCTAATTTCCATCTGGTATTTCCTTTCAAATCCATTACTGGATAAAGTTTATCGGACGGAATTGTAACCAATGCATAGTCCCCTTCATACAGTGTGAGCTGAAATTCATTTTCTTCCGGAATACCATTGTTGTTTAGATCTCCCAAATAAATATAATTTCCACTGCCCTTGGGAACACGGACAAATATTTTTTCTAAACGAGCTGTTTGTTCTGATGAAGCTTGATAATATATATCACCGATTATAAAGTTATTGAATAGTGTTAACCTGTTCTGCGTTTGCAAAAGGATTGTTTCACTATCCCGGTAACCTTGTTCAACAAATGGCTTAGTAAAGTCCTTCTTTCTGAATGTAATTGATATGCTGTTGGAAATTTCATTAATTAATCTGAACTGCCCTTGTATTCCCCACAGAAAAGATTTTGATTGTTTCTGTAATTCGTTATTTAGTGGAAACCATTCATCCCTCAATGAAAATGTTGTTTTTAATTCTACACCTTTTAATGAAACAATCTCAACAAATGGTTTTATCTCGGAGAAACGAAATGAAGTAATAGCTGTTTTCCCATCAATATTGGAATCGTTTTTATAATCATATAAAAATTCAATACCAGGTTTAATATGCCAGAAAGAATAATAAAATGACCCGTTCTGTTTATTCCAATTTGAAAGATTATTACCCGAAGCTGAACTCACGTAATCAATTTCATAGTTAAAACCATAATTCTTCTCTTTAATGAAATTAACTCTTGTCGAATATCGATCAGCACTAAACTGTTCCCCTTGTTTTATATAACCATATTTTGAATCGATATTAAAATTATTTATAGGTTTGTAATTAAAGGATAGTTCTCTCAATATTTGGTTGCCAGTATTAGCTAAGTCCAAATTATAATTTCGATTAAATTCCACATTATCAACTCGGTCCAATGAAGAATAACTATCCTCAATAAATCTATCTTTAATTTGAGCACTAATTCTTCCTAAATTATTTCCAAATAAATTTAACTCATGTGGAAGTATCTCAAACAAAAATAACCGGGCATAACCATAATTATCATTATCATCTAGATTAGATATTGTATTTTTATCGAATGAACTTCCCGATAGATCAAGTGACAACTTTATATTTTCGGTTAATTGACTATTTATAGTAAGGTTAGCAATTTGTTTTAATTGCGGCATTGGTAAAAATATTACGGGCAGATAATTCCCTTTCCTTAATCCCGCAAATTTATAGACTCCTAAACTTTCTTTAATATAATCTCCTGCTCCTTCACCGACAAATGTGAAAGTTATATTATAAATTGAGTTTATATTTGATGGCGAATAAACATAATAGGTATGCCTCGTATTTTCCAAAAGAGTATCCACCTTATAGTAATTACCTAATGATTTTCCCAATGAATCCAAAGGTGCAATAGTTACTCCACTTTTTGATGTCCTCAATCTGTCATCTCCGGCATTCTTCAGAATTGAATTATCTTCCTCAGTGAACGCAAAATCGATCGGATTATTTTCATCATCGCCATCTCTATAAAAAGAAAGATTGATACCCAATTTTTTATTTAGAAAAAGTGAATTAGTATTGGCGCCTATAAAGTTTCTTTTAAAACTCTGATCTGTATATTCGAAATCAATCGTAATTCTGCTTGCTGATGTTATAAGTCTCTTTGGAGTGAATGTTACTTCTGAATTAGAATAATCAATAGTATAATCATTGTTTTCACCTCTTCTCAATTGTTCGCCATCTAAAAATACTTTTTCACTTCCGGCAATTATTATAATGTTTCTTTCATTATTACTTCCATATAATCTATAGGGACCTTGGTTGCCGTCGCTCCCCAAAAAATTATTACTGTTGTATTTCCCTTTTGACCCGGCAATGGCAACAGAACCAGAATGTTCTTCAAAAATGAACTCTCCTTTAAGACCTTGAAGCTTTCTGTTAATTTTCGAGAACTCACCACTGCCAATATTATAATCATAATCACCAAATGTACCGGCCGCATTTGGGTGCCGGAGTTCAATGAATACTTTATCCAATTCATCAAGTGTTTCTGTAGAGCCCTCTGGTTGGATAGGAGTATTTTCATCTGTCAATGCTGCTACAATTGTAATATCGTCGGCTAATTTTCCATTCAATTGTAATCGAAGACCACTCGTTAGTGTAAAATCGCGGTTTGTTCCTAAACTAAATCCGCGAATTAGGGCTCCACTTCTTTGAATTTCCTTCCCAAAAATTGATTCGGCACTATATTGATTTTGAGTATCAGAACTAAGTTTAATTTCACGGGTATTGCTTTCGGGGTTTACTATCAAATATCTTCTTTTATACTCTTTTTTTATTCCAGTATTAATTGATTGATATTTCACAATAACTGTATCTTTTATTGTATAATCTTCCAACTGTAATGAAAAAAATGCTTGTGAATAATTGATACGATACTGATTAGATGAAAGTTTTCTATTATTTATAAAAACCGATTCTGAGAAGGGTACAATGTTTAACGAATTTAGTATATACTTATTATCTAGACGCACAAAAAATGTATCACTCACGTTACTGAATGAATGATATCTTTGTGCAAATGAAGCAGAAAATGAAATAATTATCAGAAGAAAAATTTTTTTCACAAAAATATTTGTTTTAATTAGCCGGATAAATCTATTCCTTCTCTCCAATCAAAACAATAACTTTATTCGTACCGGAGTGCTTCGATAGGATCCAAATTTGAAGCTTTAACAGCAGGGTAAACACCAAATACAATCCCAACAAAAGTAGTTACAAATAATCCGATTGCTATCCACTCAACCGGTAATACTACAGAGACCCCGAGTACTAACGCTACCAAATTACCCCCAATTAATCCAAGTATAATTCCTATCAATCCACCCAGCCAGCTTAATGTCACTGCTTCCACAACAAATTGAGTAAGGATCGATTGTTTCCGGGCACCAATCGCTTTCCGAATTCCTATTTCTTTAGTCCTCTCTGTAACAGATACGAGCATGATATTCATAATTCCAATACCGGCGGCTAAAAGTGCAATAAAAGCTATTACTCCGGCTCCAAGTTTAAAATATTTGGTTATGTCGTTAAACTGATCAATTAACTGTTCGTTAGTAATAATTTCAAAGTCATTTTCTTCGTAACCCTTCAATTTTCTTATTTTTCTCATCGCGGTTATTGTTTCCTCCATCGTAGCGGCAATTAATTCTTTGCTTGGTGCTACTACAATAATAGAAGCGCTCCTTTCTGTACCAAAACATTTCTGAAAAGTTGATACAGGAATCAAAATGAAATTGTCCTGCGATTGCCCCATTATTGATCCTCTTTTCTCAAAATAACCAATGACCTCAAAATTGAAATTCTCTATTTTAATTGATTGACCAACCGGATTAATGTTTCTAAAAAATTTCTCAACCATATCATAACCAAGTACTGCTACAGGGCGAGAATATTCTATATCAGGCTTACTTAATACTCTTCCCCCGCCCAGCTTCAAATCAAAGGCAGCGTTAAGTTCCAGATTGGCACCAGCGATACTTACTGATGGATTTGTTTTCACATTTCCAACACGAACTACTTTACCACCAGTTGTTACTTGAACACCAATGGCACTTGGCATTGTTGTCATTTCTCTTAATCTTTCACCATCTTCAACTTCGAGATCCTTTCTATTTCTATATTGACGCCGACTGTGCGGCCCCATTTGTATAGCGGGATATTTTTGTATTATAAAATTTGTTGTTCCTATTTGATTAAAAGTGTTTTCTACACTCTTTTGAATGGCGCTTATTGCCGTCATTACAATTATTATTGAAAATAACCCAACAGCAATTCCTAGCAGAGTAAGTATTGATCGGAGTTTACTTCCCCTAATTGAGTTGATGGCTAATTTCACACTTTCCAAAAACTGCATTATTCGTACCTCAGCGCGTCAACCGGATTTAATCTTGATGCTTTCCAGGCTGGCAAATAACCTGAGATAAGTCCAACTACAATTGAAATAACTAACGCAATTACAACAACATTTAGGGGCATTGATGTTGGTAAAAATTGATTAATTATTAGGCTTAATGGGAATGAAATAATTATACCGATAATTCCTCCTAAAAGACATAAGACCGCGGCTTCAGTTAAAAATTGCAGAAGTATTGACCATGTTTTTGCCCCAATAGCTTTCCGAATACCAATTTCCTTTGTTCTTTCCGTAACCGATACAAACATTATATTCATTATTCCAATTGCGCCTACAAACAAAGATAATGCTGTAATTAAAATTCCGGCATAGGCAATTATACCGACTGTTTGGTCATACATCTCTTTTAATGCTTCTTGTTGATTTATAGCAAAATCATCCTCTTTATCAGGTGGTACTTTTCGAATAATTCTCATAGCGGCAATAACTTCTTCCTTTACATCTTCAACATCGCCGGCATCACCAACTTTAATATCAATTCTAAGTCTATCGCGCGTATCGCCAAACACTTTTTCAAAAGCTTTCATCGGCATGATAATCTGACCATCGGCACTGAACGATCCTAAAAACCCGCTCCCCTGCTTTTCGAGAACACCAATGACAGTAGTTGTTACATTATTGATTTTTATATTTTTATTTATAGGGTCTTCATTAGGAAACAACTCATTTTCGATATCCTTCCCTATAATGCAAAATCGCCGCCCAGCATTAGCATCTGATTCAGTAAAAAATCTCCCCTTCTCAAGAGACATCTGCGAAGTTTTTTCATACTCCTCATTCGTGCCATAGACCATAGTGGAGCTTACCGATTTTTCTTTTCTTTTAACATTGGCTCCAAAAGATCTTTTGTTGGGTGCCATTGCCTCATAGTTTTTGAGCATTTCTCGGAGTCTGGTATACTGGCTATAGGTAATATTTTTTCTATTCCGGAATTTATTCCAGTCCCCCATAGTTGCCCAAGGGAATTTATCAACGTAGAGTACATCACTTCCCAGTGAGGAGATAGAACTCACAAATGCTTCACGTAAACCAACAATAGCGGTGGACATAGTTGTGACAGCGACGATACCTATTATTATTCCGAGTGTGGTTAATATTGAGCGCATTTTATTGGCTCTGATGGCTCTAAAAGAAATCGATACAACTTCTCTGAACTCGATGAAGAAGTTTTTCATGTTTTATTAGAAATGTTTTGTTTCAATATAATGAATACTTTAAAACTAAAAAAGGGATTATTAATTTATGATAGGTTAATGAAATTTACAGAGGCAGTTTTTTGAAATTTAAGTCTCATGGTCACAATCACAAAAAATTATGACCATGAGATTAATTTTTATTCATAGCGAAGTGCATCAATCGGATCGAGATTTGAAGCTTTATAAGCCGGGTACGTCCCGAAAACCATTCCTATAACAACACAAAGAATTACTCCAATAATTACCCAATCTATTGGTATAACAGCAGTTGCGTTGAGAAAAGATCCGGCAAGATTTCCTACAACTACACCTAAAAATATTCCAACGAATCCGCCAAGTAAACTTAGAGTTACCGCTTCAACCAAAAATTGAATAAGAATATTTATTTTTCTCGCACCGATCGCTTTTCTAATCCCTATCTCTTTTGTTCGCTCAGTAACACTAACTAACATTATATTCATAATTCCAACACCCGCTGCAAGAAGTGCTATTGCGCCAACTACAATTGAACCTATTCTAACTCCTGATGTTATATCATTAATTTGTGTGAGTACTTGTTCATTCGAATGAATCTCAAAATCATTTTCCTCACCAGCGGCAACTTTTCTTATTGTTCGAAAATATCCTTCTGTAAATTCAATTAATTCATTATAGGTGCTTTTATCAGCCGCCATAACTGTGATATTCACACTTCTCGAATACTTTCCGTAAAACGATTGAAATGTGGTAATTGGAATTATCGCAAAGTTATCCTGACTTTGACCAAATATTGCGCCTTGTGATTCTAGAACTCCAATCACTTTTAATTTCTGATTATCAACTTTAACATATTGATCTACAGGATTGACATTTGGGAAAAGTTTTTTTGCTACATCGGCACCCAATACAACAAAATTTTGATAACTATTTACATCTCTATCATTAATTCCTCTTCCATCCTCAATAATCCATTTATTATTTGGAAAAGCTTCCGGAGTACACCCACACAACATTACATTTGGGTTTGTTTCAAGATTGCCAACCTTAAATTGTCTTCCAAAATTCCATTGTTCGGCACCAACAGATTGAGCCTCAACAAGTTTTTCCTTGAGTTTATAATATTCCTCAAGAGTAATATCGGGTCTATTTCTATACTTGGCCCGTTCACTCGGTCCGCCGGTTTGCACTGCCGGCCATTTTTGAATTTGAAAAGTATTTTGACCTAATTGAGAAACACCTTTCTCAATTGTAGTTTGCAGCATTTCGATAACTGTACTGATGGCAATTATAGAAAATATGCCCACAATAATTCCAAGTATAGTTAATACTGAACGCAATCTATTTGCTTTCAGGGAAGATAAAGCAACACTTACTGTTTCGCCTAGTCTCATTATTCATACCTCAACGCTTCTACCGGATCTAATTTTGCCGCGGTATAAGCGGGGGCAAAACCAGACACAACTCCGGTTGCTAATGATATAATTATTGCAAGAATTAGTGCATCAATCTGAATTGTTGTCGGCAGAAATTGATCTATTATCATGCTTAAAATAATTGCTATTATTAAACCAATGATGCCTCCAATTAAACATATAATCGCAGATTCAGAAATAAACTGAGTTAAGATTGTTCTCCGCTTGGCACCAATGGCCTTTCTCACACCAATTTCTTTTGTTCTTTCTTTTACTGAAACGAACATAATATTCATAATTCCTATTGCACCCACAAACAAAGAGAGCCCTGTAATAAACAATCCTGCTATTTGAATCACACTTACAGTTTGGTTAATTGTATTTAATAAGCCTTCCTGCTGGTTTACGGAAAAATCATTTGGCTCATTATAACGCAGACCTCGAATTCTTCTAATGATACCGATTGCTTCTTCCTTTGTTGCTTCAACCAGCTGACTATTTTGTGCGCGAACATTAATTGTAATGCTTCTGAAAAATTCGGTTTGGAAGTATTTAAAAATATTTTGAATAGGGGTAAATGCCTGGTTGTCAGGATTAAAATTTCCCATAACCCAACTGCCCTGTTCCTCGAGAATACCTATCACTTTGAACTTATGGCCTCTAACCTTAATTTCCTCATTTAATCCGCCCCCACGAGGGAAAAGCTTCTTTGCAATTTCACTACCTAATACAATAACATTTCTGCCGCCATTACTTTCGAGTTCATTAAAAAATCTTCCCTCGCTAAATGTCAGGTTTGTAGTATTAATATATTCATCGGTTGTTCCCTGAACAATTATATACTCTACGAGATTTTCTTTGAATTTTAAAGTTTGATTAGACCAAACTGTTGGAGCAATTGCCGCCGGAAGTTTTGCCAATTCTTTATAACGCTCATAATCGTCAAGGTCTAAATTTTTTCTATTCCTCAATTCCCACCAGGGTGTATCGTTATTAAACCACTCCCATTTATCGATATAAAGATTATCGGAACCTAAAGATGCAACTCCGGTTTGAAACGCATTATCGATACCTTTAATGGCTGTGGACATTAATACTACTGAAGTAACGCCAATAACAATACCCAGGGTCGTTAATATAGATCGTACTTTGTTTGCACGAATCGCACGAAGCGAAATCAACAACCCCTCTTTAAGTTCAAATAGATAATTTCTCATTTTATTTCCGGTTATTTTTTTGATTCGCCATTCTTCTTCGGTACATATCTTTGAGTAACATGTTCATCTTTTTCAATCATACCATCTCTAATTCTTATAATTCTTTCCGCATGTTCGGCAATATATTCTTCGTGAGTTACAAGAATGATTGTGTTACCCTGTTCGTAAATTTCATTAAATAATGCCATTATATCTTCACCGGTTTTTGTATCAAGATTTCCAGTTGGTTCATCAGCCAAAATAATTGCCGGTTCTGTGACAAGAGCTCTTGCTATAGCAACTCGCTGCCTCTGTCCGCCGGAGAGTTCATTCGGTCTATGATGAATTCGATCCGATAACCCTACATGTTCAAGCGCGAGCCGTGCTCTTTCTTTTCTTTGAGATGAAGGGACTCCGGCATAAATTAACGGTAGTTCTACATTGTGCAACGCGTCCGATCTTGGCAATAAATTAAAAGTTTGAAATACAAATCCAATTTCTCTATTCCTAATTTTCGCCAATTCATTATCATTCATCTGGCTAACATTTACATCCTTGAATGCATAAAGTCCTTTTGTTGGAGTATCCAAACAACCAAGTATATTCATCAATGTTGATTTACCCGAACCGGAAGGACCCATAATTGCCACATACTCATTCTTATCAATTTTTAACGAAACATCTGCTAAGGCATGCACTTCCTCGGATCCAACCTGATATATTTTTGCTATATGTTCTATGTTTATGATATTCATTTTTTTACCATTATGGTTAAATAATCTCTTTATTTATTCTTATCCGTTTTCGCCTTAGCCTGAACAGATACTTTTTTATCTGCTTCCAATTCTTTAGAAATTGCTCTATATGGACCGCTCACAACTTCTTCTCCCCCTTTTAATCCACTTATAATTTCAATATATGAATCGTCGCTTATACCTGTCTTCACTTCAACTTTTTTAGCGACATTGTTTTCTATAAGGAATACTACTTCTTGAGGCTTATTATCTTTTCCATTTTTTACTTTTGGAGCGGCTTCATCATCCTCGCCTTCAGGTTTTGGTACAAATGCCATACGAGCGGTAACGCTTTGAATCGGAACAGTGATAACATTCTGTTTTGTTTCCGTTTGAATATCTGCGTCGCACGACATACCCGGTCTAGTTTTTGCATCTGGATCATTCAATAAAATTCTTACTTCAAAATTCACTACTTCGTCCTGTGTACCAAGTCCTTTTGTAAGGGCACTATTACCAATTTGAGTAACTATACCTTTCAATTCCTTATCACCAAATGCATCAACTTTGATTTTTGCTGTATCACCAACAGAAACAAGCACAACATCATTTTCATCAACTTCTACTCTCGCTTCCATCTGAGTTAAATCTGCAACTGTAAGCATTTGAGTACCTGGGCTGAATCCACTGCCAAGCACTCTCTCACCCAGTTCAATACTAAGCTGGCTCACTGTTCCATCCATTGGTGCGGTAACATAGGTTTTGTTAAGATTTTCAACCGCTTCTTTTAATGCAGCTTCTGCTTGAACAACATATGATTTTTGAGAATTAACCTGTCCAAGTGTTTGAAGATAAATAGCTTTTGATGATTCTAATTCAGCGTCACTAGCAAGTTTCTTCTCATATAGTCCCTGCATTCTCTTATAATCAGATTCCACTTTATTAAGAGTAGCACTCGTTGAACTTAGGGATGCTCGTGATTGATCTAAAGCAGCTTGAGCTCTATTTCTTTGTGCTTCATAAATATCCGGTTTAATCCTAACAAGAAGTTGTCCTCTGCGAACTTTATCCCCTTCTTTAATTGGTAATTGTACAACTTCACCAGTTGCCTCAGCACTAATTTTAACTTGATAAACTGGATTAATTTTTCCTGTTGCAGAAACAACCTGTGTAACTGTTCTTTTCTCAGCTTTTTCAGTTTGCACAATTATTATTTCTTCTTTATTCCCGGAAACAAATACTAGTACTATTATAATTACTAATAACAGTCCTAATCCGCCGAATATAAAAAGTTTCTTTTTCGATTTCTTGCTGCCGTTAGCCATTTCTATTAACTCCTTGAAATTATTTATTCATACTTAGAAAACTCTAATTTACCGAGTGCGTTGTTTAATTTATAATACTGGCGATAAAACTCGAATGAAGCATTTATTTGATTTCGCTGCGCATCAATATTATCTCTGTTAGCCTGTAGTACTTCTAAAATTGTTGCCGAGCCAAGGTTATATCTCTCTTGATTAATTTTCTGATTTTCCTGCGCGGCTGTAACATTTTTAATTGCAACATCAAGACTTTTCTTAGCTGCGGTTAAATCTAAATAAGTTTGTTTTACTTCAATTTTTATTTGACGCTCAAGTTCTTGAACATCCTCTTTAACATTCATAAAACTTATTTGTGAACTTTGAATTGCGGCTTCGGTATTGAAATTTGAAAAAATCGGGACCGAAAATGTCATTCCCACATTCAAAACTTTTCTGTCAAACAAGTTTGTAATTTTTGAGGCACCAGTGGAATATGAATAATCTAGAGATAATGTTGGGAATAAACCACTTTTTGCCATTGTTATGGCGTTTTCTGCTGCATTCATTTCTGAAAGTTTACTTTTATAATCCAATCGTTTATCTAAAGCGGATTTAACCATCAAATCCATACTCTCAAAATCATTTATATATGCATTGGTATCAACTGAGGTATCACTTTTAATAGGGTCAATCAATGAATAATCTTCAAGTACGTTTAGTGCTAAATAGCCAAGCAATTGGCTCTTAAGAGTCTCTGCAGTATTCTGTGCTTGTATAAGTATGAGTTCAGCATTACCTAATTGAACTTGGGCTGTATATACATCTGCAAGTGGTACCGAACCAAGTTGATTTCTTTCTGAAATTGTTTCATAAAGTTTTTTAAAGTATTTAACATTTTCCTCTCTAACTTTTAATAGGTCCTCAGCATTTAATACCATAAAGTAGAGATCAGTTGTTCTATAAACTATATCCTGCTTCATTTTTGAAATGCTGTATTCTGCGGCACTTAATAAATCTTTCTTTTGATATAATGATGATATGTTGGCTAAACCGTTGAACAAAGTAACACCACCACCAATTCCGAGGCTATAGCTTCTGCTATCTACAGAAGATGCTGGAATAATAACGTCATTTCCAAAAAAGTCCCGCTGTGTTCCACCAATGTCATCTACTTTTTGCCAGTTCCAACCTGCACGCGCACCTAAGTTTGGTAAAAAATCACCAATTGCAGATTTGTACTGACTTTCACTCACAGAAATTGAATTCTTCATTTTTGTAAGCATGGTGTTTTTTTGAAGTGCAATCGTTATAGCATCGTTTAAAGTTAATCTCTTCTGAGCAGTTACCGGTACAATCAGCAAGACGGTTAAGAGAATTATCATCAATCGTTTCATTACAATCTCCTTTTAGAGTACTTTTTATAATTCTGTTTATTATGACGATGTTTAATAGATAAAAGTTACAGCAAATTTAGTTTATTTTTAATCCTTAAGAAATTCATCTTTAATAGATAAGAAATAATTATATGCTTCTTCGTAATTGTTTCCAATTTTTCCATCAAGTATTGCTTCTTCAATAACTTTTTTTATTTCTCCTACTTTGCGACTTGGTTGAATATTACAGACTTTCATTATTTCTTCACCACGCACAGGAGATTGGAACGCTCTTAATTTATCTTTCTCTAATACATCTCTAACCTTCGCCATCACTATTTCATAATTTTCCAGATACCGATTTACTTTGGCTGGATTTTTACTTGTAATATCGGCACGGCATAAGGTAATTAAATCATCAAGATCTTCATCAGCCTCAACAATCAACCTTCTTATTGCCGAATCAGTCACCTGCTCATCAACAAGAGCAATCGGACGTAAATGCAATCTGATTAATTTTTGAATATAACTTAATTTATTGAGTGGAAGTTTAAGCCGATGAAATATTTCTTTCATCAACCTTGCGCCAAGTTCTTCATGCCCATGAAATGTCCAACCTATTTCCTCAACAAATTTCTTTGTATGTGGTTTCGCTATATCATGCACCAATGCCGCGAATCGAAGCCATAAATTATCGCTTACCTCGGCAGTATTATCCACCACAATCATTGTATGATAGAAAACATCTTTATGATGAAACTCATTTCGTTGATCAACACCGGCCATATTAGATAACTCAGGGAATACATTTTGCATTACCCCACTTTCATGAAGAAGTTTTAAACCAATTGATGGTTTAGGGGAAAGTAGAATTTTCATAAACTCATCAGTGATTCTTTCTTGGGAGACAATTTTTAGTCGACCACTCATTTTTGATGCAGCGCTAAATGTTTTTTCATCAATCTTAAAATTAAGTTGTGAAGCAAATCGAAACGCCCGCATAATTCTTAAAGGATCATCCTCAAATGTTATTTCCGGATCGAGTGGAGTTCGGATAATCCCATCTTCGATATCTTTAATTCCATCGTACTTATTAACTATTTGACCGATTGATTCGTTATTAAGAGAAAGTGCTAAAGTATTAATTGTAAAATCTCTTCTATCGAGATCATCATCCAACGTACCTTTGGTAACAATTGGTTTTCTACTTTCTCTATTATAGGATTCTTTACGTGCACCAACAAATTCCAGTGAATAGCCTGAATAATTAAATTGTGCAGTTCCGAAATTTTTAAAAATAGATATCTCTTTAATCCCCATAATTGCCGCCAATTGTTCAGCAAATTGTGGTCCATCCCCAATCACTAAGAAATCCAACTCAAATTTATTTCTATCAAGAATAATATCTCTTACAAATCCGCCTACTATATAAATAGATTCATTTCTTTCCTCAGCCAATTTTGTAATCTGCGCCAAGAAGCTGAGGTTTTGTAATGTATCAGTAATCTTTTTTTCAATCATCATATTTTATATTTACTTCTTCGGAATTATTTACAAACCAATTTACTTTTTTAAGATTTTCTCTGAAATAAGGTTCCATATTTTCGTCATTCAATTCAAAACTTCTAACTGCCAATTTTTGAGCCTTTAGATATTCCCCCTTTTTAAGATAGTATTCTGAAGCTTTCATGAAAGTGAAAGCGGTATTAATATCACTAATATTAATTTTTAAGAGTATATCATAATAATCTGTTGAGTGATTATTTCCAGTACTACTTTCTAATAATTCTAATATGTGAATTGGATTCGATTCTTTGTTTATCATTGTCGATAGATACGATTCTTTTTCTTCGTCGGTAAGTTCAAAATAATTTTTTAATTCACTATTCGATATTTTCAAAAGAGATAACCTTCTTTCCAGGGCAACATTAAATTGAATATGAACATTAGCTTCTAGCAATTCATTATAAAATACAACAGCTTTATCCCAATTATCGTTCATTATTAGGAGATCAGAGTAAATTAATTTTAATCGAAAATAAGATTGATGATTGAGGAACTTCGGCAGTTCTTTCTCCAGAATATTTTTGGCTCTTTGATAATCTTTTATTTTTATCAATGATGATATCATCCCCTGCAATGAATTCGAAGAACCGGAATATTTATAAACACGATTAAACATGAGAAATGCGTTGTTGTAATCTTTTTGATTAAATAAATTCCAGCCCTGTTGAATATCGGAAGCCGCGCTTCTTACACAAAACTTTTTGAAAATAGTATTTCCACCAAAATATAGCTGTGCTTTCGATTTGTTTATTTCAAATCGGGATGAATCAAGAAAAGCATAATATTTTTTTTCTAACTCCGAAATTGAGATTCCAATTTTTCGATCAAAATCACCTGACCGATAGCCTGCAATAACCCTTTCTGTACCATATTTTTCAACTAAAAATTTGATAAAGGAACCAGCTGTTATATAACTGATCCCAGAGTATGTACCAAAGAAATTAAAACTTTCGAATAATTCTGTTAATTTCTGGTTGTATCCACTTTTTTTTGCCAAAAATGAAAGTTGATGAATACTTGTGATGTCATCAGATTCATCAAAAGCCATTGCGTAACCCTCTATTACTGCGGGGTTCAAATCAGAAGTTACACCAAAAATAGGATTTCCAAATTCGCTGAGTATTATGTGGACTAATTCATGTCTAAGTGAACTTTCTAAAGTCTCAAACGAAACATACGTCTCCCGTAGCCAAGGTTTAGCAACATTGGCATTTCTCGAACCGAATAACTTTTCTTTTTCATAAATATCTTTGTAGATATATGATCTTATAACGTCTCTTCTTTTAAATTTTATTTCATTCAAAAGACTTTCATAATAATATTCATGCAGCATGCCTACATATTTTTTTTCAGCTTCCACTAAATTTTTTGAAGTATATATTTCAAAATGCTTTGTAACTATTTTAGTACTTAATTTATCTGTTAATACATCACGACTTGTTGTAAATCCTAAATTTGGTTTTGAAAGCATGAATATTATCTGAAGAAATATCAATATTGCTGCTAAGTTAATTTTATTTCGCTTAGATGAAGGGTAAAGTTTGATGAATAAAATTATGCTAAGCACAAACACCAGATTAAATAAACGATAGGAGACCAGTTTATTCGATACCATGACAAATTCATCATAAATAGTACCGGGGAAATAGCCAACTATCACATTATAAAAGTAAACAATTGGGAGGAAGTAAAATTCAACTAGAGTGTGGAAGCAAATCGACAAAAAAAAGATTATGAACAAAATGATTGGGTGCCTCTCCCAAAAATAATATGATAACAACCCGAAAACTGTTCCAAAATAGAACGCGGGAATTGATACTACTAAATAGAATAACATTCCATGACTAAATGGGCATTCCGAAAATAGTATTGTACTTATAAAGCCTAATAGAAGCGGTAAAAGGGGTATTGTAATAAATAGTAGCTTCTCCCCCATTAGAACTTCAAAATATTTTTTACCACTATTTTTTATTTTGTATACGAATAGAAAACCGCCAATCACAAATAAAATTAAAGAATTTGCAAATGCGTATTCATAACTAAGATGATTTGTCAGCGGGAGATTCAATAAGATTATTTCGGCAAGAAATAAAACAGAAATGAGAACTAACTGGTAATTTGCCCCCAATAAAAAAATTCTTTTGAACAATTTAATATTCCGAAGTTTTTACTCGTTCAATATCTGCACCCAAAGTCCTCAGCTTTTCTTCAATTTTTTCATAACCTCTATCTAGGTGGTAAATTCTTAGAACCTCGGTAATGCCTTCAGCTGCTAAACCGGCTAATACTAGCGATGCGCTTGCTCGTAAATCGGTCGACATTACTTTAGCGCCCTTTAATTTCTTTACCCCCTTGACTAAAGCTATATTGTTTTTCATTTCAATATCGGCGCCTAAGCGTACTAATTCCGGAACATGATTAAATCTATCGAGATAAATTGTATCTGTAATAGATGCTGATCCACTTGCTAAACTCATTAACGCAACCCATTGAGCCTGCATATCCGTTGGGAATCCCGGGAATACCGATGTGATCACATCAACTGAATTCAAGCCACTATTTGATGAGTCTAACTCAACAAAATCATTTTTATAATTTAACTTTATGCCGGTTTCTTCTAATTTTATTAGTACAGCTTGAAGATGAGATGGAATACTATTTGTGATTTTTACTTTGCCTTTAGTGATTGCTGCGGCCACTAATATTGTTCCCGCCTCTATTCTATCTGGAATATTTTCAATAGACGAAGCTTTTAATTCATCCACTCCCTCAATCTCGAGAGTAGTAGAATTTATGCCGTTGATTTTCGCCCCCATCATGCTAAGATATTCTGCTAAGACAATTATTTCCGGTTCAATTGCGGCATTAGTGATAATAGTTGAACCTTTAGCAAGCACTGCGGCCATCAACGCGTTTCCAGTTGCGCCAACCGAAGAAACATCAAAATGAATTTTAGAACCATGAAGTTTATCGGCTTTCGCAATAATGTAACCTTCATCTATTGTTATTTCAGCACCCAATTTTTTCATTGCTTCGATATGAAGATTGATTGGACGGGGACCCCAGGCGCATCCGCCCGGTAAAGACACTTTGGCGTAACCATACTTAGCTAATAAAGGACCTAAAACATAGACCGAAGCGCGCATTTTTTTAACATGCTCGTAAGGTGCTGTTTGACTAATTATATTGTGATTATCAATAACTAAATTGTGGTCATTAAATGTTATTTCCGCTCCAAGCTGACCAAGCAATTTCCCCATGGTAAAAATATCATTCACTTCAGGAGTATTATCTATTATATTTTTTCCATTATTTAATAGAGTAGCAGGCATAAGGGCTAATGCTGAATTCTTTGCCCCGCTAATACGAACTTCCCCATTCAGTACTTTTCCCCCTTGAATTACAAACTTATCCAAAACCACCTCTTTATTGAATTTTAAACATCATGCCATTAACGCCGCAAAGAAAAACTCTATTCCCTCGTGTAAGCGCAATACCTTTCATGTTAGAATATATTTGTGAGTCTATTGAATTCCAAGTTTCACCCTTATCTTTTGTTAAAAGTAAATTACCCCGGTTACCAAGCACTAAGGCAAAACCCTCCGATAAAAATTTAACTTTTTGGAATGCTCCAATATTACTTTTTACAACTACTTTCTCCCAACTTTGCCCATAATTTGTGGAACGGAATATTGTACCATCTCCACCAACAATTAATCCGTACCCTCTATTGTTCACGTCAATCGATTTGAGATAATTATCCGTCTGGATCAAGTTAACCCGAGTCCAAGTTTCTCCAGCATCTGTTGTAGAAAGTAAAGTTCCATTCCATCCAACGGCAAAGCCTCTGTTGGGATCAAAAAAAGATAAATCAAAAATAACTTGATTGGTGTTAGCATTTACTCTGTACCATGAATTTCCAGAATCTTCTGTTTTTAAAATCAATCCTTTGTTACCGGTAATAAAACCGGTTGATTCATTAATAAATTTAATACTAAAAAAAGTATAACCTTTTTCAACCGGAAGAATTGAAACAGTGCTGAATTGGTCATCAGAAATAATTATTGAAGATGAATCACCAATAGCTATTCCCCTTCCATTTCTTAATAGTGTGATATCGTTTAAAGTTACACTTACACCACTAAACTGACTTTGCCATGTATTCCCGCTGTCTCTTGAAATAATTATTGTTCCCGAATCCCCCACGGCTGTAGCAAAAACCGCACTGCCAAAGTAAATAGAGTTTAGATTGTTTTTAATATCTGTAGGTATTTTCACTATTTCGGAAAATTTAAATCTACTCTCATCATTATCAAACAGAGTTTGAATTGAATATTTTTTAAAGTTATCAATTGAATTACTTTTCAGTAATGAATCCACCTGTAAGTATGCAAAATAGGCTAATCCAATTAATGCTAATACAATTCCAACATAAGCTAATATTGAGAAAGCCTTATAGGTTTTAGTTTTTTCCTCATCTTTCTTAAAATAACCCGTTTGGTACTTTGCAACATTTTTATCTAATTCCTGCATTTCCAAATACATTTCTTCGCAGCTATTGAAACGGTCATTTGGATTTTTCTCAAGCG
The DNA here is from genome assembly GCA_019638015.1 of Melioribacteraceae bacterium. Classification (NCBI taxonomy): domain Bacteria; kingdom Pseudomonadati; phylum Ignavibacteriota; class Ignavibacteria; order Ignavibacteriales; family Melioribacteraceae; species Melioribacteraceae bacterium. Next base: position 2,245,595 of record JAHBUP010000001.1, read on the forward strand.
AACGCTTCACAATTTTATTCAAGAGATCCGGTACATTTTGAATTTTCTCGGAGATGAGAGGAGGTGTTTTCTTTAAGTGACTATCCATTACCTCATATTCACTCTGATAATCGAACGGAGGGGCACCGGTTACCATTTCGAATGCTGTACATCCAATTGAATAAATATCACTTCGATGAGTTACTTCAAGTCCCTTTACTTGTTCGGGACTCATATAATAAACTGTGCCTACTTTTGAGCCAGTTTTAGTTAAGCTGTTATCAAATAAAGATTTCGAAATTCCAAAATCCATTATTTTGGTAACGCCTTCTTTGTTTAGTATGATGTTGGAAGGTTTTATATCCCGATGAACAAAACCTTTTGTGTGGGCATACCCAATTCCTAATAAAAGCTGTTTCATAATATAAAGTAGATCACTGATATTGAATCTACCCTGCCGTTCAATAACTTTTTCGAGACTTTCCCCCTCAACATACTCCATTACAATACCAAGTAAATCTTCATATTCTATAAATCCATAAACAGTAACAATATTTGGATGAGAAAGTTTTGCCTGGTTTTTGGCTTCTCTTTTAAATCTTTCAATAAAACGCTCTTTATCGTGAGAAGTTGAATTTAACATCTTTATGGCAACATATCGGTCAAGTTTGGTATCGTAGGCTTTGTAAACAATACCCATACCACCCTTTCCAAGCACAGAAACGACTCTATAGTTTTCTATCACCTTGCCAATAAGATTTTCCATCTTTACCCGATTAATTTAACTTAATTAATATAAGAAATAATTTTTTCTTGATTAAAAACATTCAAGGACTGATGTAAATATAAACATTTCTTGATTTTAGCGAATGTTTAACATAATTTTGCGTCCCACTATGTTTGCGAGTGTGGCGGAATTGGCAGACGCGCTAGACTTAGGATCTAGTGCCCAACAGGCGTGGGGGTTCGAGTCCCCCCTCTCGCACAATTTTTATAATTTAATTTTAGAGGATTGTTTGGACGTTAAAGTAAATCAAATCTCCGACTCAAAGCAAGAAGTTGAAATTAATCTCGAATACAATGAAATCCAACCTGAAATTCAAGATGCTTACAAGGAAGAAAGCAAAAAAATCCAAGTAGATGGTTTTAGAAAAGGTAAAGCTCCTATGGGTATAATTAAAAAATTATACGGGGAAGCTATTGAGTATAAAGCCAGCGAAAAAATTGCTACTAAAAAATTTTGGGATGCGGTCGATCAAGAAAATTTGAAACCAATAAGCACTCCATCTTTAATTGATATTAATTTTGAACCAGGTAAAGCTTTATCATTCAAAGTATCTTTTGATATTAAACCTATACTAAATATCAAGGATTATAAAGGACTCGAAATTGAGAAACCTGTATTCAAGCTTAAAGATGAGGATGTGGAAAAAGAATTAAATTACCTGCTTAAACCTTATCTAGTATACCAAGAAGTCGATACTGTCGAAGATTCTTCATGCAAATTGACAGTTAATCTCTCAAAACTAGATGCTGATGGTAATGTTGCAGAGGCTCCCGCTTCCGAAAATATGCAAATAGATTTGAGTGATGAAAAGGTAAATCCGATTATTGTGGAAAATTCAAAAGGTAAAAAAGTAGGTGAGTCATTCAATTTTGATTTCGTGGATGAACATTATCATGGTGAGGAACTGCATAAAGAAGAGTTTCATTACTCTGTTTTAATAAATAAAATTGAAAAAGCAGTCGAGAGTAATATTTCAGAAGATATCATCAAAAAAGTATCTGCCAATAAATCAACTACAATGGATGAACTACGTGAACAACTCCGAACTAATTTAATAGATTATCAAACCCGTCAATCTGATGAAATTTACATTAACACACTATTGAACGATATAGTTAAAAATAATGAGTTTACTCCCCCTTCAGGATTTGTTGAGACAGTTCACAAAAGACTGATAGATGTTGAAATTGAAAATGCTAAGCGTTACAAGGTTAAAAATCCGGATGAAAAAGCTATCTCCGACTACTTAAAGCCAAGAGCCGAATGGAACGCTAAGTGGCAAATTATTATGGAGAATATCGCCGGTCTCGAAAATATAACCATCTCCGATGCCGAATTAGAAGAAGAAGCTAAAAAAGAATCCGAAAAAACCGGCATATCTGTACCTAAGCTTATTAAATTCTATAAAGATTCTAATCGTACAGAGGTACTTCTTGAGGAGAAGGTTATTCAATTCTTAAAAGAAAATAATACCGCTAAAGAAGTTGATGCCGAAGAAAAATTAAAAGAAAAGAAAGGTAAATCATGATTCGTACCGAAATCCCAACCTTTACCCAGTTAGAAAAGAAATTTGAAATTTATAATCAACTGGTTCCTTATGTTATTGAACAAACAGGCCGCGGCGAAAGAGGAATGGATATTTTTTCTCGATTATTGAGAGAAAGAATAATTTTTTTAGGAACCGCTGTTGATGACCATATCGCTAGCCTAATTATTGCACAGCTTTTATTTCTTGAAGCTGAAGATCCGGAGAAGGATATAAATCTTTACATAAATTCACCCGGCGGAAGTGTTTCTGCTGGTTTAGCAATTTATGATACTATGACGTACATCCGCTCTAAAGTTTCAACTATTTGCGTTGGTTTAGCGGCTAGCATGGGAGCAGTATTGTTAGCCGGCGGCGAAAGTGGTAAGAGAACTTCACTTCCCCATTCAAAAATTATGATTCACCAACCATGGATTGGCGGATTACAAGGTCAAACAACCGATATTGAAATCCACGCTAAAGAGATGATAAAAACTCGAGACACTATTTATAATATATTAGCTTCTCATACCGGTAAATCATTCGAACAGATTTCGAAGGATTGCGATAGAGATTATTATTTAACTGCAGAAGAAGCCGTTGAGTATAAATTGATTGATAATATATTGGTACATCGAGCAAATCCCACAACAAAAAAATAAGATCTTCTTAAGGGGGCTTCAAGCCCCTTTTTTTATAACTATTGGAGTTTACAATATGCAAAAATTCAAATTTTCTCTACTAGTTTTTTTCATCCTTACCTCTTCCATATTGCCACAAAACAAATTACTAACCATAGACGATGTTGTGCTTGGCGGACAACGTTTAATACCGAAAAATCTTCGCCAACTTTCATGGCAGCCCGGCTCAAACCGTTATACTTGGGTTGAAGGTTCTGCAATTCTTTCGTCTGATCTAAAATCGGCGGGTATTGATACAGCCTTAACACTGAAAAAATTGAATGACCAGTTAAAAAATAAATCTCAAAACAATATAGGAGTTATTCCCTCTTTTACTTGGATTGCTAAGGGCCAGATTGGATTCTGGAATAGTTCAATATTTAATATTTATGACCTTGAAAAATCAGATGTAACAAAAATTATCATTTTACCAAAGGAGTCAGACAATAAAGTTATCTCCCCGAAATTCAATTACGCTGCATTCACAAAGCTCAATAATTTATTTATAATGAAAGATGGTAACGAAATCCCAGTTACCAATGATGCAGACTCAAATATTGTAAATGGTCAATCTGTGCATCGTAATGAGTTTGGCATTGATGGAGGGATATTTTGGTCACCAAATGAAAACTACGTTGCATTTTACAGAATGGATGAATCGATGGTAACAGATTATCCATTAGTGGAAATCCAACCCACTCCGGCAAAACTTAAAAACATAAAATATCCAATGGCTGGTCAAATGAGTCACCATGTTACTGTTGGAATATATGATCTTAAAAACAACAAAACAGTATGGTTAAATACCGGGGAGCCAAAAGAACAATATTTAACAAATATCTCATGGTCACCTGATGAGAAGTATATATTTATTGCCCACCTCAACCGGGATCAGAATCATATGGAATTAAAAAGATATGATGTTTTCAGTGGGAATTATATTTCTACCTTATTTGAGGAAAAGCATGAAAAATATGTTGAGCCTGAAAATCCTATGATATTTTTACCCAATTCCAATGATTTGTATTTATGGTTTTCAGAGAGAGACGGCTGGAAGCATTTATATCTATATTCTCTAAAAAATGGTTTTATTAAACAACTTACGAAAGGCACATGGGATGTCACTAGATTTGAAGGATTCGATAAGGAAGGTAAAAATATTTTTATAAGTTGTACTAAAGATAGTCCCATTGAAAGACATGCTTATAAAATCAATATTGAAAAAAATTCAGTAACTAAACTTACCGATGGCGCTGGAGTTCATTCAATAGTGATCAACCAAGAAACCGGCTATTACTTAGATTCTTATACCAACTCTGAAACGCCAAGGATTATTAATCTAAAAGATAATAAGGGAAAACTTCTTAGAAATGTTCTGAAAGCCGATAATTCATTAAAGGATTACGCAATTGGCGATACAAGAATTTTTTCAATTAAAAGTGATGAGGGAATTGAATTGTACTGTAGAATGATACTGCCGTATGATTTTGATGAATCAAGAAAATATCCGGTAGTTTTCTACGTTTATGGTGGTCCACACGCTCAAGAAGTTTTGAATGTTTTTGGTGTAAATCGTTATTATCTCTGGAGTCATTTTATGGCTCAAAAAGGATTTATAGTATTTACACTTGATAATCGTGGGTCAGCAAATCGTGGACTCGAATTTGAACAAGCAACGTTTCGTAAGCTTGGCACAGTGGAAGTAAAGGATCAACTCACCGGTTTACAGTATTTAAAATCTCTTCCTTTTATCGATCAAAACAGAGTTGGTGTTTTTGGATGGAGTTATGGCGGATTTATGGCAACTTCATTACTCACAAGAACCGATGGTGCATTTAAAGTAGGAGTTGGTGGCGGTGCTGTAATAGATTGGAAATATTATGAAGTTATGTACACAGAGAGATATATGGATACACCGCAAACTAATCCAGAGGGGTACGAAGAAGCAAATCTTTTAAATCATGCAAAAAACTTAAATGGTAAACTCTTACTTGTACATGGGACCAGCGATCCAACAGTAGTATGGCAGAATACGCTCGCTTTCGCTAAAAAATGTACCGAACTTAATAAAGATTTAGACTACTATCCTTTCATAGGACATGGGCATGGAGTTGGTGGAAGAGATGCAGTAAATTTATATACAAAGATATCTCAATATTTCTTGGACAACTTATAGCTTGAAAATTAATTTTGTGAAGTGAAACACTAATGGTTTCAAGTATATAATAAAATATTTATCTTGCAACAAAAAATATGGGTATAGTGTGAGCAAAAGTAAACTTGATATCTATGAAGGGCTGGCAAAAATTTCACTTGATGCAACTCAAGGCTCCAAATCTGCAATTGAAAATTTGTGCAATTTTTTAGTTGAGGAATTTGAGCTCGTTTCCTCTGCCCTATTTCTAGTTGATAAAAATAATTCATTATTGCTTATTGGCAAATCCACCGGTGCTTTAAATAATTTAGAATTAGGTGCCGTTCACTCTTGTAAGAATTGTCAAAGTCTAATTGGCTCAAACCCATTTATATTAGAAGCTTCCGCAAATTGCACCCTACCAATTTCGATTCAAGGAAATCATGAGGGTTGCGCTCTTATAAATATTTCATCTACCCAGAATGCGCTTGTAAAAATATCTAAACAAAGTGCCGTTAGTTCTAGTGAGAAAATAGCCCTTGAAAAATCATTACCCTTAATTGGCATTATTATTAATCAATGGCTCATATCAAAAGGAAATGCAGAGGGTAAATCAGGTTTGTTTGCAAATACAGTATCAGAAACACTTGCAGAACTTAAAACCTATTCAAATTCAATAATTGGTTACACAACAATAATTGCTAACGAAAACTTGAATTCGTCTCAATCAGAATATATTACCTCAGTAAAAAGAAATGCGCAAAATTTATTATTAAGTGTTAACGATTTAAATGAGCTCTCTAAACTTGAGCAAGGTTCTTCACCAATTAATTTAAAACTGGTTAATATCGCTCAGAGCACTAAAGAAATTACAGAGTTGTTTAAAGGTAGATTAGCCGCTAAAAAAATTGATTTTGATATTTCCATTTCTCCGGAAGTTGATAAACAGATCAGTGTTGACGATCAGAAATTAAGATATGTATTAACCAGTCTTCTTTTTATTTCTTACACAGTTACCCATCAAGGTGTAATTAGTTTAAAGGTTTCATCGGCTAAAAATAAAATCCGGTTCCAAATAACTGATTCTGGCAAAACTTTTTCTAGTGAAACTATTGAGAAATTTTTTGAACCATTTAGTCTATTAAAACTTGATGAGTTTAAAAACTCAAGTTTGACCGGATTAACACTATCCTTAGTTAAAAAGTACATTTCATTACTTGGGGGAGAAATATCTGTAACAAGTTCAAGCGGAAAAGGAAATTCATTAACTTTTACAATTGCCGATGAAGCAGTATCTGAAATAGAAAACAGCATTGCTCAATTGCCTAAACCAACATCAATTAATAAAGTTTTGGTTATTGAGGATGATTACGCTACATCAAAACTGCTCAGTAATTATTTAACTAAGTGGGGATATTATCCGGTAATTGTAGCTGATGAAAATCAGACATTCGAAATAATTGAAACCCAGCAGTTACTGGCCATAATTCTTGATATCGAATTACCAAATGTTAATGGTCTTGAATTTCTAAAGCGAATTAGAGAATACCCCAGAGCTAAGAATGTTCCGGTAATTGTATGCTCTATTGAACCGGAGAAACAAAAAGCATTTTTAATGGGTGCCGTTGAGTACTTTGTTAAACCAATCAATTACAACTTTTTAGTAGAGGTTTTGACAAGTTATAAATTGCGGAAAAATTCAAATATTCTTTGTGTGGATGATGATCTCCCAACCCTTAATTTAATAAAACAAGCTATTGAATCTGTCGGATTTGTTGCTGTTGCCGAGAATATATCAGCAAATGTAATGGATAATATAAAAGATGTTGATATCGACCTAGCTATAATTGATTTAGATATGCCCACTCTCAGCGGATTTGAATTAATTAAACTTCTTAAATCAGAAAGAAGATATGCCAACCTTCCAATTATAATCTATACCGGCAAAGAAAATTATGCCGAGGACTTGAAAAAAATTGAGGGATTGTTTGATGATCTGCTGGATAAACGCTCAACTAATATTGAAAATTTGGCTGATGTAATTAATTCGATGATTAACCGATACGAAACTCCCCCGCCGGTTGAGGATGTAATAAGCAAAGATGATGTAATCAAAATTTTATTGGCAGAAGATTATAAACATTCCCAAATTATTGTTACCCGATTATTGAAGAAAAATGGGTTCGAGAATGTAATTGTTGTTGAGAATGGGGAAGACGCCGTAAATATGGCTAAGAAAGAAAAATTCAATTTGATACTGATGGATATGCAGATGCCGATTATGAATGGTTTTGAAGCTACTGAAAGAATTAGAGCGATGGCTGAATATAAAGATGTACCGGTAATTGCGCTTACAGCATTCGCGATGAAAGGTGACCGGGAAAAATGTCTTGAAGCCGGTGCAACCGATTATATACCAAAGCCTATTGACAGTAAAGAATTTATTGAGAAAGTAAAATACTATACCAATACTCTATAAAATGAATAATCAATTTTCTGAACGTCATTTCAATCCTTTATTTGGATTAAGAAATGGCGTTTGTTTTTATGATAAACTAAAAAGTTAAATATTATGTCAGAACAAATACGAGTCCGTTTTGCTCCGAGTCCAACTGGTTACCTTCATGTTGGTGGATTGCGCACCGCATTATATAATTATCTTTTCGCTAAAAAGAATAATGGTAAGTTTATTCTGCGAATTGAGGATACCGATAGAAATAGATATGTGGAAGGCGCAGTTGAAAATCTGTTGGAAGCGCTCAAGTGGTCGGGATTAATCTACGATGAAGGTCCTGATATTGGAGGTGATGTTGGTCCATATATTCAATCTCAAAGGCTCGATATCTACCAAAAATATGCAAATGAACTCATTGAAAATGGAAATGCTTATTACTGTTTTTGCACTCCGGAGCGACTTCAAGCGTTGAGAGAAGAACAGGAAAAACAAAAACTTCCTCAATTAAAATATGATAAACATTGCTTAAAACTAACCAAGGCAGAAATAGAATCTAATATTGCAGCAAAAATTCCTTACACAATAAGATTAAATGTGGTTGGTAATAAACATATTGTATTTGATGATATAATACGAAACCGAGTTGAATTTGACAGTTCCAATATTGACGATCAAGTATTGATTAAAAGTGATGGATACCCAACTTACCATTTGGCCAATATCGTTGATGATTATTTAATGGGAATTACCCATGTAATTAGAGGTGAGGAATGGCTTTCATCAACCCCGAAACATGTTTTACTATATGATGCGCTTGGATGGAGAAGACCAATATTCGCTCATCTACCCCTGCTGCTTAACCCAGATAAATCAAAATTAAGCAAAAGGCAAGGCGATGTTGCTGTTGAAGACTATAGGGATAAAGGTTATTTACGAGATGCACTCATAAATTTTGTGGCTCTATTGGGTTGGAACGCCGGTGATGATAAAGAATTCTATAAAATAGATGAGCTTATTGAAGCATTCTCTTTGGAAAGAGTTAATAAATCGGGCGCGGTTTTCGATCTTCAAAAATTAAACTGGTTAAACGCCGAACATTTACGAAAGTTGGAAGATTCAGAAATCCTAACATTGCTTCGCAAAGAGATTCTCAATTCTAAATTCTCAACTCTCAGTTTAACAGATGATTATTTACTACTAATTATTTCGGCGATGAAAGAGAGAGTTGCTTTTATTAAAGAGTTCATAACTACATGCCCCTATTTTTACGAAACACCGAGTGAGTATGAACAGAAATCGTTTGAAAAAAACTGGACCCCTCAGACCCCGGATCAATTAAATATATTTATTGAAGAGGTTCAGAAGTTTGAAATACCTACCAAAACTGATTACGAAACAGCTTTATCATTAACCGCTGAAAAGTTGAATATCGGGAAGGGAAAGTTAATTCACCCACTTCGACTTGCAGTATCGGGACAAAGTACGGGACCGGGAATGTTCGATCTTTTATTCATTTTAGGTAAAGAAGAAATAATTAACCGTATTAATGCAGCTATAAAAAAATTAAGCTGATTCTTTTCCAAATGGATAAATAACTGGATAGGATACTGTGAATGTAGTCCCTTTTTCTCGATCTGAGTAAAAGGATAGAGTTCCACCAAGATATTTCTCAGTAAGCAATTTCATACTATAAATGCCTAATCCCCGTCCGGCTCCTTTTGTTGAAACTGTCCTGGTAAATAGCTGAGATTGAATTTCTTCTGGGATAAATGAACTGTTTGCAACAGAAAATGAGATCATCCCATTATCTTTAAATGATTTTATAAGAATTATCGCCTCCTCTGATGAAGCCTCTACCGCATTCTTAATCATATTACCAAGTACTCTTCCAATTAGAGTTTCATCGCTTTCAAATTCATCATCTGTGCTTTGAGAATCAATTTTAATTTTTTTACTACCTAACTGCTCGGAATGAATGAAGGCATCAAATAATTTTGAGATGAGTCCAAGTGAACTGATAGTTGTGATATTAGGTTTTATACTGGTCTTCTCATTTGACACTAAATGCCGGTGGGTTAAAATTTCATTGATAATTCTTTTTGTTAAGTTACTCAATACTAAAAATAAATCTTTTCTCTCCTCATCACTAATTGACTCCCCTTCAATTAAATCCAGCACACTGTTCATGCTTCCTGTAGTATTTAAAATATCATGAAAAAATATTCGCTCAATCTGTTTTCTTTCGCTTATATCCTCAAATATTCCAACTCCGCCAACAATCTTGCCATCCTCAAGTTTAATTGGAGCAAAATTTACCCTTACGGGAGTAATCATTCCGCTATTCTTGGTTTGAAATTCTCCTTCATAATGTCCGATTGAACCTGCGAGTGAATTCTCAATTGCTGAGACCATATGAAAATCAAGTATGTCGAGCAGTTTTGTACCAATAAGTTTTGTCTCGGGAATATCGGTCAGCTTGGCAAAATTTTCATTAAATCCGCTTATTATTTTATCAGAATCAAAATGAATAATACCCAATGGTACATTGGTGAAAAGCATTCTATACTTCTCTTCACTCTCCTTTAAAGCGTGTTGAGCTTTTTTTAATTCTGAGGCAGCCAATTCAAGCAAATCAAGTTCTTTGAAGGCATCCGGAAAATTTGGACCTGGTTCCAGAATACTCTTTCTTTTATTGGCTAATTCTTCTGCTCTGTTTTTATTGTTCATCTTTGCTTAACTAATTTATTGATAAAAATAGCATATCTTTATTAACCATCTCAACCTTAAACATTTTTGAATTGTGCAGGAACTAATCTATTTAATTATAAGTTTAGCAAAATAAAAACATGCACACATTCAAAGTAAACCAAGAAATAAACGCTTCAATTTCAGAAGCTTGGGATTTTTTTTCTTCTCCCGAAAATCTACAGAAGATTACTCCTAATCATATGGAATTTCGGATATTATCCGATATTAAAGGTATAAAAATGTTCCCCGGTATGATAATAGAGTACATCGTTAAACCCCTATTTGGAATCCCTATGAAATGGGTTACAGAAATTACTCACGTTGAAAATCATAAATATTTTATTGATGAACAGCGTTTTGGTCCCTATAAGTTTTGGCATCATTTACACAGATTCAATATTGTTGATGATAAGCTCATTATGGAAGATATTCTTCATTATAAACTTCCATTCGGTTTTTTAGGAGTATTGATTAATCGACTTTTTGTAAGAAAACAGATCGAGCAAATATTCTCATACCGTAAAAGAACAGTCGATAAAATATTCAACTCATAAATTATTTGTGCTGCTTAGCCCAACTGTCTTTCAAAGTAACAGTCCTGTTAAATACCATTTTACCATTTTGGGAATATTTCGAATCGACACAAAAATATCCTAATCTTTCAAATTGGAATCTGTCAATAACTTTAGCATTCTCTAATGATTTTTCCAGCTTTGCATTTGAAATTATTTCGAGTGAATTAGGATTGATTTTTGAGAGCCAATCCTCCTCAGCTCCGGGATTTTCTACAGTAAACAATCTTTCATATAATCTAACTTCAGCCTCAAATGAATTTTGAGAGGATACCCAGTGAATCACACCTTTAACTTTTTTGGTACTTGTACCAACGCCACTTTTTGTTTCCGGATCGTATGTGCATCGAAGCTCGATGATATTCCCCTCATTATCTTTTATTACTTCTTCGCATTTAATTATGTATGCGTAACGTAATCTTACTTCTCCCCCCGGGATTAATCTATGAAATCCCTTTGGCGGATTTTCCAAAAAATCAGATTTTTCTATAAATATTTCTTTACTAAATAATAGATTTCTTTTGCCCGCTTCTAGATTTTCCGGATTATTGATTGCTTCAAGTTCTTCTGAATGCCCCTCTGGATAATTTGTAATCACAATTTTTAAAGGATTTAACACTGCCATAACCCGATTAGCATTTTTATTTAAGTCTTCTCGAATTGAATACTCCAGGAGAGCAATGTCAGTTAACGCGTCACGTTTAGCTACGCCAATAATATCGGCAAAATTAATTATTGATTCGGAAGTATATCCTCTTCTTCTATAACCGGAAATTGTAGGCATTCTGGGATCATCCCAACCGTCAACATATTTTTCCTGAACAAGTTGTAACAATCTTCTCTTGCTCATTACGGTATAAGTTAAATTTAATCGGGCAAATTCTATCTGTTGTGGATGATAAACGCCTAACTGCTCTAAATACCAATCATATAATGGTCGGTGATTCTCAAATTCGAGTGTGCATATTGAATGAGTGATTCCCTCAATAGAATCCTCATTGCCGTGCGCCCAATCGTAAGTTGGATAGATACACCATTTGTTTCCTTGACGGTGATGTTCAGCATGAACAATTCGGTACATTATTGGGTCACGCATATTAAAATTTGGGGAAGCCATATCAATTTTGGCACGTAATGTTTTTGATCCATTTGGAAATTCCCCTGCTTTCATTCTCTCAAATAAGTCAAGATTTTCTTCAACCGATCGATTTCTAAAAGGACTATCTTTTCCCGGTTCAGTTAAGGTACCTCTAGTCGATCTTATTTCATCGGCATTTAAATCGCAGACGTAAGCTTTTCCTTTTTTAATAAGATCAACTGCCCATTGATACATCTGGTCAAAATAGTCTGAGGCATATAAAACTCTATCCTCAAAATTTGCGCCCAGCCATTTAACATCCTCAATTATTGAATCTACATATTCCTGTTCTTCTTTTTCGGGGTTGGTATCATCGAACCTTAAATTAAATTTACCATCATAATCTTTTGCAACACCATAATTCAGGCAGATAGATTTTGCATGTCCTATATGCAGATATCCATTGGGTTCGGGGGGGAATCTAGTTGTAACCGGTTTATCTCCCCATTTTCCGCTACGTAAATCTTCATCAATAATTTCATAGATAAAGTTTTTTGGCTTTCTTTCTAATTTCGAGTTATCCTTGGTTTCGTCCATCACTATACTATAATAGTTTGAAAATTGTGTTGGTCAAGATAAAGAATTGGCTGTGCAAATTCATTTACAATTTTAATTACTGTACGCACTTTAGGAGATATTTATTTGAGATGTTTCTTAATTCGTGGTACTAATTCAGAAATCGCCCTTGAATCTTTAATGATAAAATCAGCGGCTCCTTGAGCTAATCTCTCAACAACTTTCAGTTTATCATTGATAGTAGTAAAAAAGATCACCGGAATGTGTTTGATATCATCCAAACTTTTTAATTCTTTTAAAATTGTAAATCCATCTTTGACTGGCATATCATTATCAAGCAAAATAATATCGGGTTTAATCCTTTGAACTTCTTGTACGACATTAGCCCCATTTTCAAAATGAGTAACATCAAATCCAGCGTTTAATAAAACAAATCGTACCGATGTAGAAATTGATTTGCTATCTTCGGCGTAGACTACCTTATATTTCTTTTCCACTTTTTCTATTTCTAATTGTCAATTTATGCTCTTATAATCGGTTAAAAGTATTTTTTTTTTAGTGCTATCCACTAAAAATTTATTAAAATTAATTATGCTACAGATAAAAAAGAAATGGTTAAATGAGGAGATTTTTTTTGGAAATGCGCTCTAACTTTTATAGTTTTCGCTTCCAAAATATTGATACATAAATGCCGAAGTGGCGGAATTGGTAGACGCGCTGGACTCAAAATCCAGTGAGGCTCAAACCTCGTGCCGGTTCGAGTCCGGCCTCCGGTACTATAAGCTCAGTAATTCCAACTGAGCTTATTTCTTATGTACACTATATATGTAATAAAAAGTACTTCCAAAAAATTTGCTTATGTAGGATTCACTTCCGATTTAACTCGCAGACTGCATGAGCATCAATCCGGCTTCAATAGAAGCACTAAGCCTTTCCGCCCATTTAAGCTTATCTACCAAGAAAATGTAAGCACTTCAAAAGAAGCCCGTGAAAGAGAAAAATTTCTAAAAAGTGGCAGAGGTAGAGAGTTTATTAAGTCATTGAATAATGGATGAAGCAATAAAAAAATTTGGTCAAAAAATGGTTCTTGATCGCCAAGATTCAAAATTATGGTATGCAGGATAAAAGCTGATTTCTCAACAAAATCAGCTTTTATTTTATTTATTTAATTGCTTTAGCTCTTTCTACTAATAATCTTTTTTTACTGTTGGCGTTCATAGTTTCAAGTACATGATCAGCGTCTTTCAAAGGAACATTAAAAAATGAGAAGGCGTCATTTATTTGAATGCCGGTTATTCTTTCAGCAGTAATGCCAGTTTTTTTCTTCAGAAATTTTAGCAGATCATTAGCGTCCAAATCATCCTTTTTACCCATTGCTAAAAACATTCTGGCCTTTCCCTTATCCTCTTTGAATTTTTCGCCGCCTCTCCGTTCCGAGCCGCGTTCCTTTTGAGCTGAACCTCTTTCTCTACGGTCTCTTCCGCCTTCCCTTTGCTCCTTTCCGCCTCTTCTTTGATCTCTTCCACCCTCACTACGATCACTACCTCTCTCCCAGCGGTCATCTCCTCTTTCCCTGCCACCTCTTCCCCTTTCTCGTCGATCATCCCGTTTAAAGTCGGTTTTCCTCGCATCAAAAAGATCATTTATATGAGCATAGCTTCTTTCTTCCAATTCAGATTGATAACTGAATTTTATAAGCGCGGCAATTATATCTTTCGGTTCCCTCTTTTTTATTAGTTCATCCGCCAAGATATAATACTCTTCCTTAATTTCACCTTCTAGAATGCTAATTACTGAATTGAGTATTCGTTCTTTTTTATAAGTGATAACCTCAGATATTTTTGGAACTCTCTCTTTTCTTATTTCAGTTTTAGTAATGTTTTTTATAAAACTAAGTTTTCTAAATTCTTCAGGAGTAACAAATGTTATAGCTTTTCCCTTTTTACCAGCGCGACCGGTTCTTCCGATGCGGTGCAGGTATGATTCGGGATCCTGCGGTATAGAATAATTAATAACGTGTGTCAAATCGTATATATCCAAACCTCTTGCGGCAACATCGGTGGCAATTAGAACATTAACTTTTTTATTACGGAATTTTGTTAATATTTTTTCACGGACGCTTTGTGATATATCTCCATGTAAAGTATCGGCATCATAATCCCGTTCAGCCAGACGACTTGATAAATTATCCACATCTGCTTTTGTTCTGCAAAAAACTATTCCATAAAATTCTTCAGTGGTATCAATTATTCTGCAGATTGTCTCAAACTTATCAGATTCTCTCACCTCATAATAAATTTGATCTGTGAGTTCGGCGGTTTTACCCGATTTTTTTGTTTTAATAATTTCCGCATTCTTCATAAACTTTTTAGTTAGCTGAATAATCCGGTCGGGCATTGTTGCGCTGAACATCAAAGTTCTTTTATTCTTATTTGTCTGTGATAAAATATGTTCGATATCCTCAATAAATCCCATATTCAACATTTCATCAGCTTCATCAAGAATAACATACTGAAGATTATCTATTGCGAAACTTCCCCTATCCAAATGATCCATTACTCGTCCCGGGGTACCAACTATTACATCCAATCCTTTGCGGATATGTCTTAGCTGAATATCATATGATTGCCCACCGTAAATAGGGGCAACAAATATTTTCTTTTTTCCTTTCAAGGAATTAAATTCTTCCGCCACTTGAATCGCGAGTTCACGGGTAGGGACTAATACAATAACCGATACTTTCTTTCTTCCCTCCTCAATTTGATCAATAATTGGTAGGGCGAAAGCGGCTGTCTTTCCCGTTCCAGTTTGAGCCTGCCCAATAATATCCGACTCAGTTTCAAGAATAAGGGGAATAATTTTTTCCTGGATTTCAGTTGGTTCCTCAAAACCTTTTGAGTTTACTGCTTCGAGCGCGCTTTTTGAAAGTCCGAGCTCTTTAAATGACTTTTCCATATTTCTCTTCTTAATTAATAAATTTTTATTTGTGATACATTATGTTTGACCCCACCCATGTTTTCCCTTTATTAAAATCTACTCCCATCATTTTTCCTTTGCTGGTACGGAGTAAATTATTAACTAAAATGGGTTTTTCCTTCCATAAAAACATCATTCGAATTTCAGCTTTGGAATATCCATCTGGTGTTTTAATTAAAGGCATGTACTCTACTTTTTCCTGCAGAATGTAATTTTTTAAATCATTGATCTCAGATAGCATTTCCCTTTTCAGCTCAACCTTAACACCGGAACCGGCAAATGAGTATAATGGTTTTAATACGAATTCTTCTAAATTAATTTCATCAATAGTAGCTCCCTCAGCAGAATAACATTTCGGTGTAAATTCATTTTGAATAAAAGGAAGCGAGTGCTTGCTAATCTTAAAAAACCAATTAGGATGACAAACCCACTGTACATCCAGCTCATCTCTGAAATCAAATCCAAATTCTATTTTCTTTTTCAATAATTCATCAAAAATTACCCGGTTATATATTTTTTTGACCTCCGTTTTTATACCGTTCTTTAAATAATACAATTTATTTTTTTCTTTAATTATTTTGGTAACGCATACAGTTTCGATGCCTAATAATTTGCGTGTAATATGAAAATCGATTCTGGTTTTTTGTTTGTCTGGCTCAATCTCAAGCAGAATTACATTTTCTGGATCTTCATTACCTATAATGGTCTCTGTAAGTAATTTCTTGTAAGATTCGAAATTTAGATTATTAAAATATGATTGAAACCCTTCCGGAATTGAGTAGTGTTTTCTGTTAAACTTATCCAGCTCTGTTTGAAATCCATATAGTGAAGCGAAACCCTGAAGCTCAATTAATTTAGGAAAAGGCTCCCCCAATTGATCAGCTGTAATTGCAAAGTCGATTTGTAAAAATTCGGGGTGTGTACTTTCATTTGGTACAATCAGTTCTTTTGGAACCGCATTTTTACTTTTTACTTTAAAATCGTTAGACTGAAGGTAGCTGAGGATTTTATCTGAAGCTTCAATTAATTTTGATTTTAGTTTTGCATCAATAAATAAAGGGGTTTCGCAAATTCTAAAATCTTGTTCACCGTTAGTCCACCGCCAAATATCATTTAAGAAATTATTATAAGTCGATTCTTTAAATTCTTTATTATACTTATCCCTAATCGCGGAAATCATTAGATGGACAATCCCATATTTGTTTCCTCAACAATAAAATCGACTACCTTTTTGAGATCGTTAGTCTTCTCAAAAACCTGAAGCTGACGGTAAGCGCCGGTTCTCATTTTCAAAATTTCATGAACATAATTAATTTCATCACGGCTGTCTAATTCATCAACAACTTCATCAACAAAATCGAGCAGTTCATGAATTAAGTAAACTGTATCAACTTCGGCTTGTTTGCCAAAATCGATCATTTTTCCTTCTAAACCATAACGGGCGGCACGCCATTTATTTTCATTAATTAATAACCGTCGGTACAATCTAAAACCTAAATTTTTCTTTAATAACTTATGAAGTTTAACTACAACAGCTTGAATTAAAGCAGCGATTGCAATGGTTTCATCAACTCTCATAGGAATATCGCAAATACGAATTTCGAGAGTACCGAAATATGGATGAGGTCTTACGTCCCACCAAATTCTTTTTGCGTCATCAATACACCCGGTTTTAATAAGCATATTAACATAATGATCAAACTCACCATAACTGTTAAAATGATCCGGAATTCCGGTTCGAGGAAACCGGTCAAATATCTTTGTTCTATATGATTTGAATCCGGTTTTTCTTCCTTTCCAAAATGGAGATGATGTAGACAAAGCAAAAATGTGAGGAAGAAAATAGCGTAAAGCATTCATTATATGTATTGAATCTTCCTTATCAGTAATTCCAATATGAACATGCAAACCAAAGATTAAGTTTGCGCGAGCTACATCCTGCATATCTTCTACTACACCATGATAGCGGGGGTGATTTGTAATTTTTTGATCCTCCCACCGCGAAAATGGATGAGTACCCGCTGCCGCAATTTCGAGTCCGTGCGATTTAGCGATATTCGCCAAACTGCTTCTAAGCTTTGTAACTTCTCTACGGGCATGTTTAATATCTTTGCAAACCTCAGAGCCAACCTCAACTACCGACTGGTGCATTTCAGCTTTAACCTGCTCTTTGAGGAGCATTTTGCCCTCATCGAGAATTTGTTCGATATGAGATTTTAATTCGCCCGTTTTAGGATCAATAATTTGAAACTCTTCCTCAATGCCTATTGAAAACAATTTATCTTGATTCATATTAACCTCGAGGCCGATTTATATTAAAGGCTTATTATTTACAAAAGAAGAAACAAAATTACCCCACGTTAAATTGTTCTCTCCCGGTTTATGATTTTTTGCTCTATTAATGGCCATTACTGCACTCTTTTCAACTACCCATTCAAAATTTTCTTCTCCAACCGATTTGAGATCGGCATCGGGAGCCGGATTACAAAAATCTATTGCTATAGGAATTCCATCCCGAACCGCAAACTCTACAGTATTAAAATCGTAACCCAAAGCGTTATTTAATGCAAGAACATACTTTTCAATAGTCTTTAGAAGTTTTGCCTCAACGGGTTTAGGATTTTTAACATATCTAAATTCGTGTGCGACTTTAGGATCGTATTGCATAATTCTTACATCTTTTCTATCAATACAATAACATCGGAAATAATCTTCAAATTCGATTGCCTCCTGCAGCATCATCACTAATCTGCCGGTTTCATTGTATGCTTTGAAGAAATCATCTGAGTTATCAAGTTTGTAAACATTTTTCCATCCCCCACCGGCAAATGGTTTGAAGAATGCGGGGAAACCAATGTAGGAGAATATTCCTTCCCAATCCAATGGATATTCCAAATTGCGGAATGATCTTTCATTGGTATCTTCCGGGTGCTGGTTTGATGGAAGCAGAACAGTTTTAGGAACCGGTACACCAATTTTTACAGCCAGCGCATTATTGAAAAATTTTTCATCCGCGCTCCACCAAAATGGATTATTAATTACAGATGTTCCCGAAATAGCAGCGTTTTTTAAATATCCCCTATAGAATGGAACATCTTGTGAAATCCTATCAATCAACACATCATACTCAGTTGCTTCACCTTGAACCACTTTATTTATTTTCGCCAGTTCGGAACTAATTCCAATTTCTTTTTTGGAGTTTACACGATCTACAAAAGCTTGAGGAAATGTGTTTTCTTGACCAAATAAAATTCCTATTTTTTTCATGATGCCCTCTTTATAGAAATTTAAGTATTAGTTGCTAATTCATTTTTAAAATAAATAGTCTCATTAATAGTCATTAAGTCATTCATTGTCATTGGGTTATTTATTGTCGTTGAGTCATTTGTAGTCATTGAGTTATTAATTTTCATTCATTGAGTCATTGTATAATTAAATCATGGAAAGGTAATGAGGGAACATTTTTTTCCACCATTGCCAATCATGACCTGTATTTTGCCTTATATCGAGCCAGTGAATTATGTTTTTACTAGCGAGAATTCCAGACATTCTTTTATTTTCTTCGAGACACATATCCCACTCGCCGGTACCGAGTACAATTCCCATCTCTTTAATATTTTTAAGAATTACCTCATCCCCTAAATTGGGCATATAATCGGGGGGATTATTGAAATAGCAATTATCATCATAATGACCATGAATAAATTGCTTAATATCGAAAGCGCCACCCATAGAAAAAAGATAGCCGATTTTTCCGGGATGTTTGAAAGCAATATTTAACGCATGATAACCGCCAAAACTGCATCCGGCAACCGCAACTTTTGGCGATTCTGATTCGTAAATTGCGAAATCAATAACATCATGCAAAATAACTTGTTCGTATGCCATATGTGTTTTAACCCTATCAGCCGGATGAATATCGTAATTATACCAGCTCATCCAGTCAATGCTGTCGGGGCAATATATTTTGATTTTACCCGCTTCAATTAATTCGGCGGCGGAATCGATCAATCCGAAATCCTTATTCTCAAAATATCTTCCCTTTGAAGTAGGAAATAAAACTACAGGGTAGCCCGCATGTCCGAATACTAGCATTTCGAAATCGCGGCTTAAATATTGAGTGTACCAGCGATGATAGAACTCTTTCATAATTATCCGAAGAATGTTTAAATGCTTTAATTAAATAAAGTTACAACGAATTTAATCAATTTTATTGAGGCAGTCCACAACAATTAAATCCTGGTAGCTTTTGGATAACTGGCTAGATTTATTTCACTGAGGAGAAATCACATTCAATTTTCTTTTAAAAAATAGAAACGCCCTTTAGGACGTTTCTATTTTATCACTAATATAATAATCACAAATTAGAAATGAGTTTTATAGCTCTGTAAAGTTTTCATATAGTTAGCTCTTTCAAATGCAGCCGGTTCAGCAACTGATTTTTGACTCATACTTCCCTTCATTTGCTGAATTGATTCATACTCATTTTCTGTCATCCACTGCTCAACACCGTTCAATATTTCTGTAACGCGATTTGGACCATGCATCAATAATTCAGAAGCAATCATAGCACAATCGGCACCAGCCATCATAATCTTTATGACATCCAAATGATTATGAATACCGCTAGTAGCACCCATAGAAGCTTTAATATTGCCATATAAAATTGATATCCATCTTAATGGTAATCTCATTTCCCAGTTTGTACTTAGTAATAAATTTGGTACAACTTCTAATTTTTCAAGATCAAAATCGGGTTGGTAAAAACGATTAAATAATACTAATGCGTCAGCGCCGGCATTATCTAATTTACGAGCCATATTCGACATTGAAGTGAAAAATGGACTTAATTTTATTGCTACGGGAATTTTAACATGCTTTTTAACTTCGGTTAATACATCAACATACATAGTTTCAATTTCAGCGCTGCTAATATTCTGATTTGTAGCCACATAATAAACATTCAATTCTAAGGCGTCTGCGCCAGCTTGTTCAATATTTTGAGCGTATTTAACCCATCCGCCGCTGCTAACACCATTCAAGCTGCCAATCACCGGAATACTTACAGATTTTTTAAGATTAGCAATATGATCTAAATATTGGTAAGGTGTGAGTACAAATTGCTCAGGTTCCGGAAAATATGAGGTAGCTTCAGCAAAAGAATCGGAATGATAAGAAAGGTAATGATCCAATTCTCCCGATTCATGAGTAATTTGTTCTTCAAATAAAGAATATACAACAATTGCCGATGCACCTGCATCCTCCAATTTTTTAACAGTATCAACATTCTGAGAAAGCGGCGAAGCCGATGGCACGATCGGGTTCTTTAACTTCAAGCCCATATAAGTTGTTGATAGATCCATTTTATCTCCAAATTTTAATTTTCAATTTTTAAGTTGAGAAGGCAATTTTTAATCACCTTCCCTAATTTATTTTCTTATCAGTATTAATTTGTCTCATCTTTTTTTGCTACTTCAAAAGAGGCCATCTGCTCGTAGAATTTCCATTTTTTCAATACTTCTTCTTGAGCTAATCCTAATAATTCCTTCGCTTCTTTCGGATGAGATTTTGTGAGCATCTTATATCGTGTTTCATTATACAGATAATCTTCCAACTTAATTTTTGGAGCTTTAGAATCTAACTTTAATGGATTTTGTCCCGCTGCCAAATTATTCGGGTTATATCTGAATAGTGGCCAGTGACCGCTATCTACGGCAAGTTTTTGGCTATCCATTCCTTTGGCCATATTGATACCGTGAGCGATACAATGACTGTAAGCAATAATGATTGATGGACCGTCAAATGCTTCAGCTTCTAAGAAGGCGCGGAGTGTTTGAACATCATTAGCGCCCATCGCTACTTTTGCAACATAAACAGATCCGTAGCTCATAGCCATCATAGAGAGATCTTTTTTAGCTGTAGTTTTGCCAGCAGCGGCAAATTTAGCAACCGCTCCAAAACTTGTTGATTTCGACATTTGTCCGCCAGTATTTGAATATACTTCAGTATCGAGAACTAAAACATTTACATTTTTACCTGAAGCGAGCACGTGATCTAATCCACCATAACCAATATCATAAGCCCAGCCATCGCCACCAATAATCCAAACCGATTTTTTAACCAGGTAGTCGGCAACTTCGAGAAGTTTTTCGGCATCTTTGGATTTTATGCCTGCCAATTTTTCTTTAAGCGAATTAACTCTTTCTCTCTGTTCATAAATTGCGGCTTCATCTTTTTGATCAGCGTTTAACAAACCATCTACTAAATCGCTTCCTATTTCATTTTGAAGTCGAACCAATAATTCCTTGGCAAACTGAGTTTGTTTATCGATTGAGAGGCGCATTCCCATTCCAAATTCAGCATTATCCTCAAATAAAGAATTTGACCAGGCTGGCCCGCGTCCATCTTTATTTACTGCGTATGGGGTTGTTGGCAAATTCGCTCCATATATAGAGGAACAACCGGTTGCGTTCGCAATAACAGTTCTATCACCAAATAATTGTGTAACTAATTTAACATAAGGAGTCTCTCCGCAACCAGAGCATGCACCAGAGAACTCGAATAATGGTTGTTGTAACTGTTGAGCTTTTATGACACCAGTATTTATAAGTCTTCTGTCTAATTCGGGTATAGATAAAAAGAAGTCCCAATTTGCTCTTTCTTGTTCCCTTACTGGAATTTGATGAACCATGTTAAGTGCTTTTAGTTTTGTCTCTTTTTTATTTTTAGCGGGACATACTTCAACACAAAGTTCGCAACCTGTGCAATCTTCAACTGCAACTTGAATTGTGTACTCATAACCTTCCGGAAAATCTTTGCCTTTTGCGGGCATATGCTTAAATGCAGCCGGTGCGTTAGTTAATAATGATTTATCGTATGCTTTAATTCTGATTGAAGCGTGAGGACAAACCATGGCGCATTTACCACATTGAATACATACATCTGGATCCCAGGCCGGAACTTCTAAGGCAATATTTCTCTTCTCCCATTGCGTTGTTGCTGATGGGAATGTTCCATCAACCGGCATCTGACTTACTTTAATCTTATCTCCTTTACCTTCCATCATTTGAGCTAGTACTTCTTGAACATAAGCTGGAGCTTTAGCAGAAACGATTGGAGGAAGCTCAATTGTGCTTGTTGTTTTTGCCGGGATTTCAATTTTGTGCAGATGTTCCAAAGTCTGATCAACAGCGCTATAGTTTTGCTTTACAATTTCTTCACCTTTAGAACCATATGTTTTTTTGATCGCATTTTTGATTTGGTCTATTGCTTCATCTTTTGGTAAAATTCCAGAAATAGCAAAAAAGCATGTCTGCATAATTGTATTTACTCTGCTTCCCATTCCGGTTTTTTGAGCAACGGTATATCCATCAATTACGTAGAAATTTAGTTTTTTATCGATAATTTGTTGCTGAACTTTTCTTGGTAAATTATTCCAGGTTTCTTCTGTGCTGAATGGTGAATTAAGAAGGAATGTACCACCTTCAACAATTTGACCGAGTACATCGAATTTCTCAAGCAATCCAAATTGGTGGCATCCTACAAATTTTGCAGCTTGAATTAGATAGGTGGAACGGATCGGCTTTGAACCAAAACGCAAGTGAGATACTGTTGTGGAACCAGATTTTTTGGAATCGTAAACAAAATAACCTTGAGCGTAATTCTCTGTTTCCTCACCTATAATTTTGATTGAGTTCTTATTTGCTCCGACTGTTCCATCTGCTCCTAGACCGTAGAATAAACATCTTACAACCTCATTACCTTCAATTACAAAATTTTCATCGTACTCTAGACTGGTAAATGTAACATCATCAATAATGCCGACCGTAAATTTATTTTTTGGTTCATCTAATTTTAGATTATCAAATACAGCTTTTACCATAGCCGGAGTAAATTCTTTTGACGAAAGACCATATCTTCCACCAACTACCTTTGGCATTTTGGCAAACGGTGGATTATTAGAAGCCATTGCTTCAGCCAATGCTGTAACTACATCTAAATAAAGAGGTTCGCCTATTGCACCTGGCTCTTTAGTTCTATCTAATACAGAAATTTTTTCTACTGATTTTGGAAGGGCTTCGATAAGATGTTTTGATGAGAATGGACGGTATAATCTTACTTTGAGTATGCCGACCTTTTCCTCCATTCGTTCGGATAAATAATCCACAGTTTCTTGAGCGGTTTCAGCACCAGATCCCATTAAAATCACAACTCTTTTCGCATCGGGAGCACCGTAATAGTCAAATAATCTATACTTTCTTCCAGTAATTTTCTCAAAACGATCCATAGCATTTTGTACAATTTCAGGGCAAGCATTGTAAAATTTGTTCACTGTTTCTCTTCCCTGGAAATAAACATCAGGGTTTTGAGCAGTACCTCTGATTACTGGATGTTCTGGATTTAAACCTCTCTCTCTAAACTCTTTAACATATTTATCATCAATCATATTTCTGATGTCATCATCGCTAAGTTCTTCTATTTTAGTAACTTCATGAGATGTTCTAAAGCCATCGAAAAAGTGAACAAATGGAATTCTTGATTCTAGAGAAGCGGCATGGGCTATAAGTGCTGTATCCATCACTTCTTGAACAGAATTCGAGCATATCAGACCAAAACCGGTTTGACGAGTTGACATAACATCACTATGATCCCCGAAGATAGATAATGCTTGTGCCGCGATTGATCTTGCACTTACATGAAATACTGCTGGTGTTAATTCACCTGCAATCTTATACATGTTTGGAATCATTAAAAATAAGCCTTGTGAAGCTGTAAATGTTGTAGTTAAAGCTCCAGTTTGAAGAGAACCATGTACTGCTCCGGCTGCACCCCCTTCACTTTGCATTTCTGCTACGTAAGGAACTGTACCCCATATATTTTTAATATTAGCTGCTGACCATGCATCCGATAATTCACCCATTGTTGAAGAAGGTGTTATCGGATAAATGGCAATAACTTCACTTAGACGGTAAGCCACATGAGCGGCGGCTTCATTACCATCAATCGTTATTTTTCTTCTTTCCATTTATTCCTCTAATTATGTTGAAATTGTTTTTGTGAGTCAACCTTGTTGAGCATGACTCTTTATTAATTAAACTTTTCGCCTCTTAAGTGAACATTTATAGTAATATCAGACATTTTAACCTCTCAAATACCTTGCCATTAAATAGAGCCTATTATCTCATTTTTAGAGGCATTTTTGTAGAGTTAGTTACACTTCTTTCCAAAATCTGAAATAAGGGGAATTATTGCTCTTAATTTTAGGAAATATTTGCAAAAATACGACAAAGATGACCCTAAAATCAATTGATCGAGCTTAAATTTAGGCTTGATTACTTGTCCTAAATGGCTAATTATTAAAATTAACCGAATATCGTTAACTTTCACCCACTTTTTAATCATATTTAGTTAATATCAATGGGCCATAAAATAAAATACTCCCTACTATTAATAGTCATTTTGTGCTTGCAGATTGTTGCGCAGGTATCAAAACCATTCAATTTTAATCAGGTAATTGAAAAGGATTCACTGCTTTTTAAACAAATAAGTACCGATTCCCTTCTTGAGAGCAAACAGATAATCTCAATATTGGCCTTTCAGAAAAATCCGGGAAGTAGATACAAATTAGAATTTTCTTACGATAGTAAAATCTTGATGCCGACAAGTAAATTTGCTGAATCGAGAAATGCGGTTGCGGCAATAAATGGTGGATTTTTCGATATGAAAAAAGGTGGAAGTGTTTCTTACTTTGAATTGAATGATTCGATTATAAACTACACGCATGATTCAGAATCACGCTTGGCGAAACAGAATTCCATATTTAATGGAGTCATCATTTTCACAAAAGAAAATGAAATATTAATTCAACCATTTAGAGATGAACAATACTACGAAATGTCGAAAGATGAATCGGCAGTGTTGCTAACCGGTCCTCTTCTATTAATTGATTCGGCAAAAGTAAAACTTCCTGTTGGTGATTTTCCTAAAAGAAGAAATCCCCGAACATTTTTCTGTTTAACCGATTCTTATGTAATTCTAGTAACTGTTGATGGTAGAAGCGAAAAAGCTTATGGAATGGACCTTTTTGAAGCACAAGAATATTTATTGAGTATAGGTATAAAATACGCTATAAATTTAGATGGGGGCGGCTCTACAACAATGTGGTTAAAAGATAGAGGTGTTGTAAATAACCCCAGCGACAAATCAGGTGAAAGACCGGTCTCTAATGTGCTGTTAATTTTGGATAAGAAGAATAATTAATGGGGAAAATAATTTAGAGCAAATTTGCCTAATAACAATCTGGTTTGAATACATACCCAGTTTACTAGGGCAATTTCCAGACAATTTTTAATTTTTGATATTCACTAGATGGAAGCTGGACCAACAGCGGAAACTTTTCCTCATCCAACCATTTAATCATCTCGAAAAGTAAATCCTCACTTAAAACTGCGCATCCAGCGGTGGGGCTATCTTTGCTATCAGTAATGTGAAAAAATATACATGACCCACTCCCCTTAATTCTCGGTTCCCTATTATGATTAATCACAACACCCCATTTATATAAATTGTTGGATAGTTTCATTCTCTCCCTACTTTTCCAATCGGGATTTGAGATCATCGTACTATCCACAACTAAATTGTAATACTCTGAGATTGGGTCATCGATACAAAAACAATTCGAGTTAGCATAAATATAGGGCATCTTTAAATATGATACATTCTTGGGTTCTTCATAGCCGTAAACTGAACTTAGAATAAAAGCACCCGCCGGTGATTTACCATCCCCCTCCCTTTTTATCGGGCCATCACTCATATTAGAACCATGCATTCCTATTCCCCATGCTAGCCCAGTTTTACCGATAGTAATTGATATTTCTTCTGTAATTGATTTCCAGCAGTATCCCAGTTTTTCTCTTTCGTAATAGATCATCTTGCCTTTTGTTGAAGCCCAATCATCCGTTATCACTACAACGAGTTGTCTTGAATTACTGGTGGGATTTTTTAGCTCAGATAAATCTTGAGCCCCAGTAATAAATGGGATGACCAATAAGATAAAACAAAAAACTGCTTGGAATAATTTATTATTCAATTACAATTCCATATTAACTAATAGAGATTTTTAGAATACAATTCCAACAGAGAAATAATGAACACTGTTAAGCTTTCCAAAATCCTGGTAAGCGTAATCAACTTTTAATTTAACAATACCGAATGTTCTATAATTAAATCCTACTCCTAGTGTCAGCCCTTTTTCAGAATCAACCTCAAAGAGTGAGTTGTATCCGGTTCTTAAAAACAAAATTTCATTCCAAGCAAATTCGAGTCCGGTGTTAATATATTCAGAATTATCATTTGGGTGAATTGCATCTATATCAGCTGTTAATCTTGTACTTCCACTTTTAATTACGTCGGCTGAAATTCCGAATCTAAATATTAGTGGGAGGTCAAACTTATCTAGTTCAATATTGGAGTTAATGAGATTTTCATTTCCCGCACCGGAGGAATGAATTACAGTTACATCGCGACCTGCTAATTGCATCTTGGTTCCAAAATTTGAAATACTTGAAGCAATTCTCAATTCATTCAATACTGGTATTTTATAAAGAGTGCCAACATCAATAGCGAAACCAGAAGCATTCATATGCCATAAGTTTTCGGTAATATACTTTACATTAAACCCAATTGAAAAGTTTGTAGTGAGAAATCTGGAGTAGTTTAATCCCATAACCAGAGTATTAAAAGTAAAAAGTTCACCAGTACCTTCCGGATTTTCTATAGTTCTTACTTTCATTTCATCCATTGTTAATACTGAAACAAACGCACCTATTGTACCGAATCCGGAAAGATTAGTAGCAAATGCAGCAAAATCATGCTTAACATCAGCAAATAATTCAGTATGATTAAATACTGCCTCACTATTACTAATGTTGGCCGTACCACCCGGGTTCCAAAAAATAGCGGAGATATCATCGGCAACAGCGGTGAATGCGCCTCCCATACCAATTGCCCGGGGTCCAACATTATATTTTAGAACCTGGGCAGAGGTTGTACCGGTTTTGGTTGTTTGAGACATTGCTATCCCACTCAAAAAAAGTACAAGCAAAATTATTAGTTGAAAATTATTTTTTTTCATAAAGACTCCCGCAAGTAATTACTTTATAAGAGCAAACTTAATTAGCTTTTCACCTATTTCAGGTGCGTCAATATGTGCTACATAAACACCGTAAGCAACACTAAAACCATCTTTGTTTAGCAGATTCCAAAATTCACGACCATTTTCATGACCGGTCTCATGATTGAGAGTAGTAACTAACTCACCACTTAATGTATAAATGCGAATCGTACATTTCATTGGTAAATTTTCGAAATAAATTCTTCTCTCACCTCTATTCTGCCCCTGTAATTTATTTGCCGGTTCAATTTCATTTGCACCGATATAAGGATTTGGAACTACATAAATATTATCAAGATTATTAGCGGCATCTTCATTTTTTACAAATCCAGCTTTAGTTTGGATTTTGAATACATCATTTGTAGTGAACGGTCTTTTAGTGTATAGATAGAGTATATCTCCGGGTCCAGGTATTCGAGAGGGTTGTGTAGCCGATGCAGATACTAACAAACTCCATGCAATCGGAGAACCGGTACCGCCCGGAAATCCGGTTTTATAAAAAACTATTTCCTCACCAACAGTCCATGTTGAATCATTCGAGCTAACCGCTTCTTGAAGATTTGTGAACACTTCAACCGGTATTCCCGTTGTAACGTCATCAACCCTATATTTAACGGGGATATCAATGAATCCTTTACCAACAACAAATTTCTTTGCTGTTGAAATCGGTTTATCGGAAAATGTCACTATGTAATCAGCCGGTTCGGCTCGTGGATTTCCGGCAGATCTCAAGTAAAGACGGAAAGGCAGATCAATATTTGAAGACCAGTTTGATCTTTCAGCGTCGAAAGAAAGAACTGGAGAATCTTTCACTTTGAGTAAGATTCCATCAAATACAGGATTGGAATCTTCTCCATTTAATG
Source organism: Melioribacteraceae bacterium (assembly GCA_019638015.1). NCBI lineage: Bacteria > Pseudomonadati > Ignavibacteriota > Ignavibacteria > Ignavibacteriales > Melioribacteraceae > Melioribacteraceae bacterium. Next base: position 2,274,140 of record JAHBUP010000001.1, read on the forward strand.
CCCTGCTTTGAAATATTTTAAAGTTCATATATGAAATAAAATACTCCTTAGCTTCCTGCATTGAACTTCCATCTGTCCTTTTAATTGAACCCTTTTCAAAATTCAATTCATAATCCTTACCTAATACAAATACATTTCCCGCGGCATCTGTCACTTTTAATGAAGCATCATTAATCAAATTACCTTGAGATAAGTTGGTGAATTTTGTGCCATATAAATAAAATGATTCTTTGCTAACCTGCTCACCGAGAACAGAATAATTTTTCGAACGAACCGGTTTACCTTCAGTATATAACGTATCGCTGAATCTGAGAGTATACTTATCTTCTTTAATATCGAGATCATTCAAAATGGTAAAATTCACATTTCCATTTCCAATTCCGGTTAAATGCTGAACATCAGTCGATTTAATTGCCGGGCGGTTATATCCGCTCACCCGGGGACCAGGAATAACCTGAACGGTGTTATCAGCAAATAAAAGATTACCTGTAATTGGGTCTGATGAAATTTTCTTTGAGGTTTCTGATGGAGGAATTCCTAATGAATCTCCATGATCATAGGCCACTACAGCATAATAATAGGCCTGACCATTTCTAACTTGATTTGAATCAACGAAAGTATGAACTAATCCCGAATTATCTCCCAAATAATAGTTAATACCTCTTCCCGAATATGGAACTGGATGATAGCCTTTCCAATTATTTCTAAGATCCCATTTGGCATCAAATCCCTTTAAATCCTTTAACGGAGAATATAAAAATTTAGCTCCCTTACCATCGGTTATTGTTTGAGCGTCTGCAAAATCGGGACGAGTACTTCTATAAATAACATATCCTTCAAAATCCTGCCCTGTAATTGGATCAATACTTTCTTCTGCGCTTGAGTCCCAGAATAGAGTAACCTTTTTATCATCGGGGACAGCGGTAACTTTAGGCAGACTAGGAGGACGGAAGAATCTGTAATTTTTGTTATATATATCTTGAACAGTTTCTGCAGTAGTTAAAAGATCGTTAAGGTCTTCTCCGAAAAGAAATGCCATTGATATTTTTTTAGTTTCACCAGGGGCAAGTGAAATATAGCCGGAACTAAAAATAAAAACTATATCCTGGTTTTGAGTAATCTCGCTGAAACTACCCGGTTTTGTTGCTTCCCATATCTCCTCATCATAAGCAATTCTTAAATCGGTTGCCCATTGAGAACTTTTAAAACTTGTTAAGCCAATTTGATCTGCTTCATCGAGATCAGTATAACCAAAATTAGGTTCGCCGGGTAATAATGGATCTGGTCTTCCGTCAGGCAATCTTTTACCGAGAGTGGGGATGCCGTCTCCTTCGCCAATATCACCGGTATTAGGAATTCCATCCATACCCACATCATCTGTTTCAAGATTCCAATCACCATCTTCATCAATATTATTATCCTGTCTCTCGTCAATCATACCATCGCCATCATTATCTATTCCATCATTTGGATTACCTGGTGATTCAAGAAATTTACATCCAAGGTAACCTAATTTTCTTCCGGCATCGCCAATCCCATCGGGATCAAAAAAGTAAACCATGTTACGTGCGTAGAGTGGTACTTTAGTATCATAAGGAGAAATAAATAAACCATTATCATCTTTGTTATCGGCTCCTCCAATATCGGGATCGCCATAAATTCCGAACATTACGCTGTCCAAATTTTTATCACTAACATTAGTAATTGACCAGACAAAAAATATTGAGTTAGCAGCCAATGAATTACTCCATTGAAATGCTCTTCCGTCTATCTGAACGCCAATACCCTGCCTGGATTTATCATTATTATATGGATAGTAATTAAACTCTTTATTATCACGATCATCCATGGCCCAAAAGACTTCAAGGTCAGCGTTATTCTCTCCTTGGGTTAAGTAACCTGGCCATATATATTGCCCGAATGTTTCATTATACCATTCTCGCGGCCAGCTATCTGGCTTTCCGTCACGATCAGAATCAAATCCGGGATTTGATGCAATGTTAGGTTGATTTGGATCGGCATAACCGGGAAGTGGTTGCCATTGCCATTTAAATCCGGTAGCTGGATCAATCTCTCTTAAACCGGGTCTATCATAATCATTCATACCATCTGTAATAATTCGAATCCGCTTTCCATTATCATCTGTAACCGAAGCGCCAACTATTGGACAAAATTGAAAAATGTATGGCGCATCTCTCCAAATCAAGTTCGTGATTTCTCTTATTCCACCATAACCTGGAGCAATTCCCCCATAGTTTTCAATTTCTACCGATACATTATTGCCATTCATAAAAAATGATTTTCTATCCGAATCGGCCATTAGTTTTACTAATTTTTTGTTAGAGTATTTATCCATACCACTATTATCTTTATTAGTATTTACTGGTGAGTTTGCATATTTCAATTCAAGCAAGTTTTTAATCTCTTGATGCTCTATTGATCTTCTCTGTTTAACCGCTTCTGGCTGTGCTACTGATGAGCTAAAGTTGAGAACTAGTAAACCAATTACTAATGAAATACTCGATAATTTTATTTTAATCATTTGCCACTCCATAAATTTCAATTAACTTCTATTGAAAAACCAACTCTAACTTCTCTAGGTGTAGAGTAGTAATTTGGTCTGTTGAAGTATTCATTTGCCGATTTAATACTAGGGTATTTTTGTGAAATTAAATTAGTAGCCTGCGGGCCCCCTTTTGATTCTTCGAGAGAATAGCTTGCTCTTCCGGTATCATCATAAACAAATCGCTCATTATGAGTATCCAATAAATTAAATACTTTTAAGAATATGGTCACTGAACTTGTTTTAGTAAATTCAAATGATTTATTAAAGAGAAGATCTACTGAAGCATAAAAAGGTTTTCTTTCACTATTTGTGCGCAGATAAATTTGTTGCTCATAAAGTCGTGGTGAATATGGAAGTCCTGAAGCAAGCGACGCGGTGATTGTTGCATTCCAATCTTTACTATTGCCGAAAGAGATTACTCCATTTAAAGTATGAGTCTGATCCCATCCAAGGGGCACCGGAATTTTTTCACTTTGTCTTCCCGATTGCAAATCAATAAAAAATGCATCGGCACCGGTTTCATTACCCTCGGCGAACTGGAATGTATAATCGAGTGACGCGCCGAAAAGATCCTCATTCATTTTTCGTTTATTAATTGAAAATGTGATTCCTTTTATATTGCCATAATCTTTGTTTACATACTTTTGATAAATAGAATTACTGCTTATTCTAATTTGTTGTATTGCCAAGAGATCACGAACGTCTTTATAAAAACCGGTTACATTAAACGCGATTGATTCATCCAACTGCTGCTGGAGACCAATTTCATAAGTCACGGTGCGTTCAGGATTTAAGTTAGCGTTTCCATAGACAGGCTCATTTGCTATATCCTCAAAATCGGGGTTAGTATATAAAAACCGGTATGGAGGCAATTGATAGAAATGACCATATGAAAAATGTATTATTCCCCTATCAGTTATTGGGAATGAAATACCAAGTCGTGGACTTATAGTAAACTTTCCTTCGGCATCTGTTAAATTTTGAGTTGGTTTAAACTGATCCGGCGCGTAAACTGCGTTCGAATTAAAATAATCCATTCGAAGTCCGGCATTAAGAATCATATTATCGAATTCCATCTTATCCTGCAGATAGCCTGAGAACTGTTGGGGTGATCTTGAATAAATATCAATAGAACCTTTTTGGCTAACCGGATTTGGTATTGTGGGAGTTAAATATCTATTTCTATCTCTGAGGATTTCAAAGTAAGTGTAATCCATTGTATCCCACTTACTCTTCAAACCAAATTTTACTTCGTGCTGAGTAGTAATTTGGCTTGTGATATCAAACTTTATTTCTGTTGTGTATGAGCGCTGATAAAAATGCTCAGGTTGTGTACCACCTGAAACAAACGTATAACTGCTATAGCTATTGTTTTTATCTTCGGGCTGGTACCGTGGATCTGCAGAATATAAACCAATGTCCATTCCTGGATGAAAGGATACTTCATTTCCAGATGCATCAAGCAAAGGGAAAAGGTATCTCTTAAAGTCATATACGCTGTAAGATCCTTTTAATGAAAAGAAAGTGCTGTTGCTAACCGCGTGTCTATATTCTAACGAATTGATTAATCCCCATTGAAATCTTTGGTAGTTGGCATCGGGATTATATTTAAAATCATGATCGTATGATTGATAATCGGAATTGGAATAGATCACATCGTAATTAATTTTTATTACAGGCAGAGGCTTAAAAGTCAGCTTTGCTGTCGCGTTAATATCGATACTTGGATTCATGGAGATGACAGAATTATCACCGGTTTGCGCGATGTTTAAAACATCAGCCCGAAGCGGATCCCGTGAAAGTGAATCGAACGGAGTGTGCTGTCTTATTCCATAAAGATAACCTTTGTCGTTATCATATCTGCCCGATAAAAAGAAGGAAAATTTATCATCTAAAAATGGTACCGGTCCGCTGAATGTTCCCTCAACAACTTGATTGTTGATTGGATTAATATCATCAATATTATAAAAGATATCTTTTGCAGAGCTTACATAATCTCCGGTGTAGTATGATAATGAACCGCTATATTTTGAACCGCCCTCTTTGGTAACAGAATTTACAATTCCACTAAGAGCATTGCCATATTCGGCGTTGAAGGTTCCACTGACAACAGTCAATTCTTGAATAGCGTTAGTAGAGATTTGAACAGTGCGCCCGAAATCAAATGGATTGACCGCCGAGACATCATTAATATTATATGAAATTTCAGTTGATCTTCCACCGCGGATATGTAGCTCACCACCTGATCCTCTCGTTATGCCGGCTTGAAGAGCTAATATTTGCGAAATATTTTCGACGGGCAAGGATTTAATTTGAGAATCATCAAATGATGTTTGAGAGGAAGTTAAGTCTTTACGAATAAGAGGTCTTTCTGCCTCAACTACAACAGCTTGAAGATTTATATCTTCAATCTGGAGCTGAACATCAATGCGCGTCGTGAAATCGCTCGAAACTTTGATATTTGTTATCGTTTTCTTCTGATAACCGATACCGCTGAAAATTAGAGAGTATGTTCCCGGCTCAATATTATTAATCACATAATTTCCATCAGCATCACTCGCAGCACCTTGAGTAGTACCTTGAATAACAATATTAATACCGATTAGAGCTTCACCTGTACCGGCTTCAATTACCTTTCCGGCAATCTTACCTGTAATTCCGGCATAAAGATTTATTGAGTAGAGACAAAGTAAAATTATAAAAAAGGCTGATAAAAATTTTTTCATCGTTACCTCAGTACCATAATTAAATGTGTAAAATCGTACTGTAAATTTTAAAACAGTAGTTATTAATATTAAAGAAAGAGTTATCAGAATATTCTTATATAAATGATATTAATATTCTGACAACTCTTAAAAAACAAATTCGATTACTTTAGAAGCTGCATTTTTTTAGATACGATATTATTTCCGCTGGTTAATCTATAAATATAGATACCACTTGCCAAATTTCCGGCATCAAAGTTTACTACATAAGTACCGGCAGAATATAATTCATTATCAATTAATATGGCTACTTCTCTTCCAAGCAAATCGAACACTTTCAATTCTACATCAGATGAGTGCAAAATTCCAAATTTAATTTGTGTAGAAGGATTGAATGGATTAGGGAAATTTTGCTCTAAGAAAAAGTCAGCTGGAATATTTTCTGAGATACGTTCAACAGATACAGGTGTAAACTGAGCATCAAGAATTACAATTGGCATCGGGTCATCATTAGAATTGCCTCTTGTATATCCTTGAGTATAAAGCACTTCATCGGAAGCATCACCATCAACATTAGCAACAACTACAACGTCCATATCTCCTCTTTTATCCCAATATGCCGAATCAATGATAGATGTAACATAATTAAATGGGTTAGCTATATCTCCGCCCTGATATTCAACTCTAAATATAGGCACTTTTGTTGAGTTATTCGCGTCATCACGCGCTGCGAAAACAAAATCCAATTTTCCGTCGCCATCAAGATCACCGGCATCGGCTCCATTTAATCTAACAACTCCAAGACTCTCAACATCAGTAATTTCAGTAGAAGTTAATGTATCTGCTACTTGCTGGAGCAACCAAACTTTTGCTCCCTGACCTTTAGCGGAGCCCAGCCATTCGGCTAGTAATATTTCATTCTTCCCATCTTTATTTATATCAACAATTTTTGCTCCTTTGAATGATGAGTTACCGCCAGCTATACCTCTTTGAACTTTGGGAGTTTGCCAAGCATTATTTGCATACTTTACTCCAAATACTCTTCCGCCGGTACCACCATCAAATAGATACACAACAGAGCCAATCACGGCTACATCATATTTGGAAGATGAGCCTGTAAATTCAGCTACACCTTGTCCAGAATGTTCAACAGTCCATGTTTCAGTTCCGCCTCCAAGATCAGGAATATTATTTACTGATAAAACTCCAAACCACATTTGAGGAGCTGCTGTTGATCGATCAGAAAAAATTAATTCATCTTTACCATCGCCATCCGGATCTGCGATTACAAACTTGAAAGGTCTGATATTAAGTCCCGCACCAGGTAAAATATTGGTTGCTGCATTTGGCATAAAACCACCCAAACCATCAGATACGCCCATATTATCACTTCCATCGCCAGGGTATTCATAGACTAAAATTCTTGGTACATCTGGGTAGGGACTATAATTAACTGGAGCCCAATAGATTTCTGGTTTACCATCTTTATCAAGATCGCCCCAAGTAAATGCGGGCCATGTATTTTGAAGTGTTAATGGTGCAGTTGCCGACCATACTGAATCCCAAGTTGATGTGGTTCTGTTCCATTCGAATTTATAAATTCTTGGAATCAATTCGTAATCGCGATCAACCATATTAGTGTTGCACGCGTAAATTTCGGGATTTCCATCTTTATCAAAATCAACGCCGGCAATAATTCCACCGAATCCACCTTCTTTGCCAGATGGTTCCTTAATCAAAGCTGTGCGGTTAAATAATTGTGCGTTTATTTGTGTGATGAAGATGAGAGTGAAAAACATAAATATAATAGAGAATCTTTTCATAAATGGTACCTCCTATTTATTGATGGTAATTTATTTTTATTGAATGCACTGCTTCAAAACTTTTGCCCATAAAACCGTAAGTAAAGTCGAGTGGATAAGCAAATAATCCTTAGTAATTTTTATATCAAGTAAAACTTATAAAAGTAATTGATTTTGCTTTCTGTATAATTTAGTCTTTGTATTATATAAGAGGTAATGTTAGTTGTCGCTTCATGTTGCCCATAATTAGACTTTTGATTGCCTTCACTATTCAACTTAATAATTTTTATTATGAAACACTAAATTTTTTAGAAAATAATTATAAATCGATTTTGATTATGAAGAATAGTTATTTTAAAGAAGTCCTTAATATCTGACTATAAAATTTATAGCAATTATTAATCTCAAAATTTGAGGAGAAGAATTGATGAGTGACCAAATTAAGATTACCAGCATTGAAATCTACAAAGCCGATATCCCCTTTCATGAACCTTTCAGAATAGCTATTATGGAAATTACTTGCGCTCAAAGTGTATTCATTAAAATAAATACTAATAAAGGTATTTATGGAATGGGGGAAGCAAATCCATATTGGGGCATCACCGGGGAAACTCAATCAATAAATCTGGCTGCTTCGGTTGATTTGGCAAAATTGCTTTTAGGAAAAGATCCGCTTGATATTGAGCAGAGAAATAAGGAGATGAATAAGTATCTAACATTTAACAGTACAATCAGAAGCGCTTTTGATATGGCTCTTTATGATATCGCAGGCAAAGTAGCCGGGCTTCCCCTTTATTCATTATTAGGTGGAGGGAAAAGAATTTTTTGGACCGACAATACTATTAGCATTGGCTCCCCCGAATATGTTTCTAAAAAAGCAGTCGACTATATGAATATGGGATTTCAGGCAATAAAAGTAAAACTTGGAACCACTAAAGAACTTGATGTAGCCAGAATAAAAAGTATACGTGAGGCAATTGGTGATAAATTACCAATTCGAATTGACGCCAATCAAGGATGGAACTATCACACTGCAGTAGCAACTTTAAAAGAATTAGAACAATATGGAATTGAATATTGTGAACAGCCAATAGCGCACTGGGATCATGAAAATCTTAAAAGGATTAGAGAGAAAACAACTATAGCTATTATGGCAGATGAATCTCTATTTGATCATCATGACGCGTATAAATTAGCCGCGAGTGGATGCTGTGATTATTTCAATATCAAACTTTCCAAATCGGGCGGAATAGAAAACGCATTAAAGATTAACGCAATAGCCGAAGGTGCTGGAATTAAATGTATGCTGGGGTGCATGACAGAAACAAGACTGGGACTTTCTGCCGCGGCGCACGTTATTAGCGCGCGGAATAATATTCAATATGCCGATCTTGATGGATATTTATTTATGAAAGAGGATCCGATAATAGGCGGCGCTCAATATAAAGTTGGTGAGATTACAATAACCGATACTCCCGGTCATGGCGCCGATGTTGATCCGGCTTTCCTTAAAAAATGTGAGAAGGTTATTATCAAGTAATTTAGTGAGTAATACTTTATTAAATAATTGAGAATCAGCTTAATGTGGAAATCAATAATTATTATAATTGGGTTAATAATGTTAGCTCCGTTGAAAGCTCAAACCATTGATGATATTAAAGAATATATAGATTCGATAAAAGATTCGGTAAAGATTTCCTTCATCGCGCAAAATGAATTGGGTGATATTTTAATTTCTGAAAACCAGATTAAAAAAATTCCTTCTGCCAGTATGATCAAAGTTCCAATTCTTGTAACCCTTTTTGAGGAGAGGAATAAACACAATATCAATCTTGATGAACTATATAAAATTAAGCGTGAGGATATTGTTGGAGGAAGCGGTGAATTAAATTTTGATTCAGTCGGAAAAGAATTTACAATTTTCTACCTCGCTAATGAGATGATTAGAGTCTCGGATAATTGCGCTACAAATATCCTCATCAAGAAACTGGGCCTTAATAAAATTAATAAATCGATCAAGGAAAAAGGATTAGATTCAACCAAGCTAAATAGATTGATGATGGATTTTGGCGCTGTTAAAGAGGGACGGGAAAACTATACATCGGTCTCAGATATGAATAAACTATTGTTAGCTATTTACGACAGCAGCATTTTTCCAAAAAGTACAAATGATACAATAGTTACTATTCTGAAAGGCTGTACCGATAAAAATAGAACGGCCCGAAATCTTCCCCCTAATATTGAAGTTGCCAATAAAACCGGGAGTCTTGATTATGTATGCGGAGATGCCGCTATTATCTTCTCTCCAAAACCAATCATATTAAGTGTGGTGATTGAAAACTTTAGCTCTGAAGTTCATGCAGAAATAATTATGGGAGAGCTTTCCAAATTAATAGTAAAAGTTTTTGGAGGAATTTAACACAGTTTTAATTTATTATTGCACTCGCAAACTCTTTATAGTTACAAAAAGTATCTTCTGCTATAATCATCTTCTGCCAAACAGCAATGGTGTTTAGTAGAATTATTTGAAAGAAAACAATATATGCTCAATAAATTAGTTAGATACATCTCCCTACTGACATTCTTCTTACTTTCAGAATCTTTGATCGCTCAAATCTACCCTGATCAATTTTATGAAATGAGGATTGATTCAATAATTGCAAAGATTGAATCCAGCCAGAATATAAAAATTAGTCTTGATGGAAAATCTATCATCCTCGATGAAACTTCACTTGATGGTTATATTATTTTGAAAGAACAGAGTTCACTAAATTTATTTAATCAAGGGTTACCTTCCTACAATGGCAAAGCATCGGGTGATAAGGGAAGTTTTAAGGTACAGATGAGATTTCCCTATTTAAATAGCTGGTCCCCCTGGCTAACGGTTGGTTACTGGAAAAATAATATTTGGTCAAGTTACGGACTCACAAGTTATGGTGGTGGTTATGTTGATATAGATTATGTGAAGTTGAATTCATACATAAACAAATGGCAATTTAAGGTAATACTAACCAGAAGTGATATTGCCACTCCTTCCCCATCAATTCATAAGCTTAGTTTTTTTGTCAGTGATTCAAGAACTACCAGCAACGTAAATATCAATCAATTGGTAAATGATAAACCTGAGGCAATATTTATTCCTACAAGTTTTGTTTATCAATATGGAGTTGATCCGGTTATTGGAAAAGATATCTGCTCTCCCAGTACCGTATCGATGATACTAAAGAGTTACAATATTCCGGTTGATACATATACTTTTGCTGTAGCCACTTATGATCCATTCCATAAATTATTTGGGGTTTGGCCACGTGTTGTTCAGAACGCTTCTGAATTTGGATTAGATGGCGCGGTAACCCGTTATAGAAATTGGAGCGAAACTAAAAAAGTTTTAGATGCCGGGGGGCGTATTGGAATGTCGATCGGTCAACCTCTTTATGCAGGGCATATCGTTATGCTTGCCGGTTTTTCTAGTAATGGCAGTCCAATAGTTCACGATCCAGCCAAATCTTCCGGGCAGGCTTATCTTCACGATAAAGCAAAATTATCGGAAGCCTGGTTTGCTAAAGGTGGAATTGCCTACACGTTTTATCCTTCTGAAAACATTGTCACTGTGAATGATAATTTAGAATTACCGGTTAGTTATGAACTATTTCAGAACTTCCCCAACCCATTTAACCCACAGACTATTATTGGTTATCAAATTTCAAGTAGCGATTTTGTTAGCTTAAAAGTTTATGATATTACAGGTCAAGAGGTTGCAACCTTAGTAAATGAAAATAAATCTCCCGGCAGATATGAAGTTCTTTTTGACGGCTCAAATTTAGCGAGCGGAATCTATCTTTATAGATTGCAATCGGGTAACTTCTCACAAATCAAGAAATTTGTATTGATGAAGTAGTAACGATGAAGTAGGTTTATTGACATTTCTGTTCATAATTAGTTGAAATAAATGCATCATTTTGTCCAAAAATATGATAATTAGGGGCACTTAAGTGTCAAATTAGTGCACATTTTTGCATATTATTTTAACCAATTTTCTCCAATAAGCTCAAATTTAGTTTATTTATTGGTTTTTTTATTTTTTTTGATCCTCCCCCCCTACCTTCATTCTTACTTAAGGCAAAATCTCATGCAAATTGTCTATCTGTGCAGTTAGGCAGTCAGCCTAAATGCTTCAATATTTCAAAGAACGACTAATAATCTTTTTTAGATAAAAACTTAGCGGAATTTTCGTGGCGAAAAGATAGGTTTTAATTAGGACCGGTCTAATGTTATTTTGACAATTTCTTTCTAAAGCTCAAAAAATGTTTCATTGGCTCTCTAGAAACAATTCTAGACAGATTTGACTATCCGGATTTTATTTTGACTATCCAGATTTTATGTAGATTGTATGGCAACTCGGACGAGTTGCCATACAATTATTTCATTAAAATAAATTTCCTTGTCTGAATAAAATTGCCGCTTTGCAGTTTATAAAAATAAACTCCGCTTGTTAAGTTTGGCCCATTTTCTGTATTACTGGAATTAAACTTCACCTCGTAATTGCCCGCCAGCTGTGGCTCATTTACCAGTGTGGCTACTTCTCTGCCTAAAACATCATAAACCTTTAACACTGACAGGGATAACCCTATCCCTACATTGGGGATTGAATATCGTATTGTGGTTATTGGATTAAACGGATTTGGATAATTCTGGTGCAAAATAAACTCTGTTGGGAACTTTTCTTTTTCATCAATAACACTTGATAATAAATCAACTACTATGGTATCTGAGTATTCCTTTTTACCATCTATATCTATCTGTTCAAGTCGGTAGAAATATTTATCTTTAATTGGAATAGCTGTATCCCAAAATTCATAATGTTTTGGAGAGAAACTGTTTACGTGTCCCAATACAATTCCCAACTCTTCCCATTGGAATTCCTCATTGGAACGTTGAACACTGAACCCATAGTTATTTGTCTCTGTTGCAGTTCCCCATTGAAGCCATATCGTATCACCGATAGCAAAAGCTCTAAAATAAATTAGCTCAACCGGAAGTGTTCCCTCCTCTTTCTGAGCAATTATTTCAACCGAAAATATTGACATGAATAAAATGCACAAAGCCACTAAAGAACAATATTTGTATCGAACTCTCATCACCTTACTATAGAGAACTTTTGAATCACCGTCTCAATTTTACTATCCTTTTTTATACCCAGCTTATAGAAGTAGGTACCGTTAGCAATTAAATTTCCATCGGCATCCCTTCCATCCCAAAATATTGAATTAAGACTTGTTTTTAATTCAGAAGAGTTCAACTTGATCTCTTTAATTAGGCGCCCGGCCACAGTAAATATATTTATGAACATCTCTTCAGGCAGTTGAGTTAACTGGAAGGTAAAGTAGGTATAATCTTTAAATGGGTTCGGGAAATTATAGGTATTAAGAAGTTTCATCTCTTTCTGTACAATAAATCTAATCTGATAACCGCCATCATTAATGTTGCCCGATAAATCCCTTCCGCTAACCGATAAAATATGTTCCCCCTCTTCAATAACCGGTTGATACTTAAATATTACTTTTCTCTGAATTGTATCGTAACTAATATTATCAAATGATGAGTAGTAGATTCTATTATTATCCAAATAAAACTGAACCGCGGAGGTATCATGAACCGGAAAGTTGCCCTGATAATCCAGTTCGGCGGTAATAAGTGGCGCATATGAAATGTAGTCATCATTCAATATTTCGTTACCGTCGAATAACACTCTTATTTTTGCCGAAGCTACTGATGTAGCTTCATCTTTCTTAACATAAAATGATCTCTTAAAACTATTATTATCCTTGAACAGCTCTCGTATTTTATTTTCTTTATCAACTGTGATGTTAAAACTCATCTCACCATAACCGTCACTGTTATTGGAATTATAGGTATAAGAAAAATGTTTTTTAGAATAAGGATCAATTGATGATATAGTAGTATCCTTTAACACTTTTTTTGAATTATCGGGTTTAATCAATTCAAGTTGCAGTGAAACATTTTCGGCTTTAGTTTTTCCCGCATTTACTACTGAATAAAAGAGCTGAATATTATTGCCTTGCTTGACTGAATCACTGCTGAGATTAACGACTTGATAGTTCAGTCCAAGTTCAGGAAGAGTTTTATAATTTACTCCTATACTTTTAATTGTAGGACTTTCGAAGAGAGGACTGGCGGCAAAACCGGTTTTTAATTTAATCTTGGGATATGTTTTGTAATCTATAGAAGAAATATCAATCGACTTTTCCGTAAGATTTATATTGGTTAAAGTATCAACAGTGCCATCATCTTTAATTCCGAGAGGTGTAATAGTTATTGTTGAGTTTGATGGTAATGTATAATCCAAATTTATAGTTTCCCAGCCAGTTGATTGACCTATTAGAGGAAAGATAGCGTAACCATTTTGTTGTTTCACCAATTTTGAAATTTCGACAATTGCCGGTCCTTCAAAATGCTTTTTATAAGATTCCGGAACAGTGCCGACTGGGGCTCCCTTTTTCCCAATCATAGCCCATGACTCTCGATATCTAACGTCATCTATAAATTTGCTTCCCAAAGCTTTAATTGCATTTCTAACGGCGCTTGGTGGAGAATAATTTAATACTGATTGAGCTCCATCATCACATATCGCTACAATAACAGTCTTACCTTCCGGTAAAGAATTAATATAATTGATGAGCGCTGTTGAAGTTTCAGTCATTGTTTGTGGATAATTATAATACTTTATATTATTAACAGTAAGTGTATATTGATCAACCTCGGCAGTAACAATTCCCCAGAAAAAAGTATTTGGCAGTTTTTCTTCACCACTTCTTAAAACTGAAGCAAATTTTCCATCATTCCCACCGGCTGAGGTAATTCGAAGCACAACATTTCCTTTTGCTAATTCCCATTCTTTTGTTGTTTGATTAAATATTAATCCCATTGGGTTAATATCTTTTTCTCTAAAATCAGATCCCATAAACCAAGTGTAATTATTATTAGAGACAAACGAGTTTAGACTCGACCAATCATTTCGAGAACTTAATCTACTTCTCCACCAATATCTTTTATCATTTTGAAGATTGTTTAATTTTATTTCTGTAAAAAGGGAATCAAATGAATGAGTCGATTCTTGAGGGTTGTTAAAGCTCTCGTTATCGACGATTGAAAGAAGGAGCTTCTCATCATTATTGTCCATTTTGTCAATAGGATTTAATAAAAGAATTGATTCCCTATTTGAATTGTAATAATCATCATTTTCAAGAGCTCTTAAATTAGTAGAATGAACATTAAACTCTATTTGCGCGCTGTTATCCTCTTCTGACAATTCCTCAATTTTATTTGCATTATCCAATTCAATCTTAATTGTATGGACCCCAATTTTACCTGAAACTGGAATATCTTTAATCAGTTCACAGTTAAAGAGCGGAGAGGCTATTTTAGTTTTTAACTCATAAATTATTGTTCCATTGTAAGTATCAGTAATAATTATATCCAAGGAATCAGCAGGGACCCGGCCCAAATTTTTAATATCAAATTTTATTTTCGTGAATTGATCCAGATCGCTTGGGTTAGAATTTGGAAGAGAAATGTTACTATTTGTGATTTTGTAATTGGGTTTTGAAGGAAGAGCAAAATTTATGATCGGGTCACCAAATAATAAATTGCAATAATTAAATACACGATTAACCTCGGAGGAACCATAATCGGTGAGCATTTTCATTTTTGCGGCACTATGAGCTTTTCCAATTATTGTAATGTTATCTATAAGTAATTTTTCATAAAATAATTTTGGGAATAAGAGTGAAGTACTCAGATAACCATAGCTTGAATTACCAAAATAAGCTATTGCCTGGCCATCGGTTGATCCGCTCGTAAATGACTCACCGAAAGCGTTAACATCAGGTTCAGCGAATCTGCCGGTTGAGCATCCAAAATCAGTAATTAAAGGGAGTCTATCGTTATAATAATTTTTTAAGTCTAATACTGTAGTAATTCCATTATCCCAGGTTTGTGTACCGCTATGACCGAGATAAGAAATGAATAATCCCCCATCAGATACAATATCATTAAATTCCTTGAGTCTAACAGGTCCAAAATTACTCACCGGATTTATAGTTTTGTAGAAATGAAATCCATTACCCCCTACCGGCTCATTCTTCACGTATTTATCCAGCACAAACTGGTTAGTGCTTTTTATCTGCTCAAGCTCAGAAGGTTTTGTCGGATCACCACCGCTAAAAAATAAGAACTGTTTATTCCACTCATCAAATCCTCTGCTTATATAACTCTTATGTTTATTTAAATAGTGATTGACCTGCTGGTTGTTTTCGGCGGGGATTCGTCCAACATACATTTGAGGAATATTCGGGTTTAAGCTATCCCACATAACATACCAAGAATCGCTAACCGGCATTCCAAATGATGGCACTAAATCTTTTTTCCTAATTGCGGGAGCCGGAGTTACAACATCTCTAAAATCATAATTCGCATCTCCAATTATCGTTAAATATGATGGAGCCGGAGCCTGCCAATTTGAGTAAGCGGTCATCAAAAAATCGCGGATAGCTTCGGCGCTTTTTAATCCATAATTAAACTCATCATAAATATCGTTAACGAAAAATAATTGCGCTCGGATACCATATTCTTTTGAAATAAAATCTTTGTAAGCATTTGAGGAAGAAGCTAATGACGGGTGTGTGATTATTATATAATCGGCTCCTCTTGATCTATCTCTTAGATTTGCAAAATATTTTTTATATGCCAGTTTCGGTTTCTTAATTAATGATTTCTTAACTATATAGTACTCATCCCCCGGGCTCACATTATCTGTAAATATTAATGTTTTAATTGAAGTACCGATAAGCTTAAATCCAGTAATTTTTTTAAATGAGGGCTTTAGCTTGTAAACAGATATATCTTCAAAGGGTGAGTTAATATTAGTGATCTTTATAATTTTATTGCCGCTTACAATATCCTCTCTAATTCTAACTGTGATAGAATCATTCTTAGCTACATTAAAGCGTGGATAATCAATATCAATCCAATCAACTAAAAACTGGTGAAATGCCGCAGTGGTAGGCATACCAAACACTCTAAAAGTATTAGTACCATTAACCATTGTATTGGTGTTAAATGAAGCACTAAGATTTACGGTGCTCAGGTAGTCATATGTAATTGATTCTTGTACAGTTGAAGAGTTTAAACTTACACCCGTTTTATGTGCGTTCTGCTGAATATTGGAAGCGTTGCTTATGAGTCGGACTATAGTGTTTACATTTTGATTTGGTACAATATCACTTGCGGTAAAAGTGCGCGGAGTATTTCCGGAGGCTCCCATAAAGAACCATGTCCACACTTTATTTTCCTGGTAAAAAGGAAGATTAGTTCTAGGAGAGACAGAATCATAATACCACAATCTAACATCCTGCTCCAAATGTATTTTAGCAAGATGAGTATTGATTGTATCGGTGACTATGCCATTAAATGAATTATCGACAAAAACTCTATTTCCCTCATCGCTGTGCCATGTAAGCCATACAAATGCAGTATCGGAATATCGATCCATATAGTTCAGATATTCATCTCTAGACTTAACTATTGTTCTATAATTTAGGGAGCCATAATTTTTTTCACCCCAAAATTCGATATAATCGCCCGGGTCAAAAGTATTATCATTTTCACCACTTACATAGACCTCTCTTTGTTTCCCTTTGAAATAGATTTTAAACGATTTAGGATTTATCCCAAGTGTGCTAACGCCTAAATTATCTAAGTCTTCTTTTGTGATGCGATAGAGGCCATCTTGACTTATAGCATATTTAATATATTCATTAGACTTATCGATCCAATCACCATCATCATGAATATCATAATTGGGAATCGAGCGGAACTCATCGGCTGAATCATAGTTAATAATTAATTGGGATAATTCTTCATCGAAGTCACTTTTAGAACGTTTTACACTACTTATCTTACCCAGTGAAGTGTAGTTAATTTTTAATGTGGCTTCGGTTAGGAAAGATATTTTTCTCTCTTTCCAATTATAAGAATGAGTATTTACTTTAATGATAGCGCAATAATAATCTCTAACCCAACTGTAACCTATTAACTCAATATCTGTATTCGGGTATTCATCGGAGCTAAAAGCAGAAGCGCTTAATTCAGTTTCAATTTCTTGATAAGTGGAATCGGAAGTTTTCATTAACTGGGGATTAGCAGCCGGTTCAATATCCAATATACTTTCAAGTTTCCGTTCAGTGAGCTCAACATTAATTTTAGAATTTGGAGGGATAGCAACATATATATTTTTAGATGGGAGAGCAGGATAACCGGGATAAGAGGCGTCGATGAATTCACTGTATGAGGCAATTTTTCGAGAACCTTTTTCAATTACGCTAAATATCGGTTGATGAAATCGTAGTGAAAGCTGAAGCCCATTATTGATATTAGTATTACTATCAAGAATTGTTTGCGAAAGTATCGCACCATTAATGATGAATAGGATAAAAAATAGACTTCGGAAATAATCTTTCATATAATTTTTGATAAGTTAACTTTTACTTCACATTACTAATTTTCAATTTAGCAATTCGAAATATAAATAAAGGTATTCCAATTAAATATCTCTTCCAAAGGCGGCGGGGTTCGGAGAACACTCTAAAAATCCATTCTAAACCTAATCTCTGAAGAATTACTGGTCCCCTTCTTCTTTTACCTGCTAAAAATGAAAAGATATCTCCGACCGCTTGAATAACCGGTACATTTAATTTCTTACAATGGTTACTTATCCATACTTCCTGCTTCGGCGATCCCAAACCTACCCATAGGATATCCGTATTGGAGTTATTAATAATGCTAATTAAATGTTCCTCTGATAAATTGTTGTAGCCATTGTGCATTCCACTTAGATTCAAGTTGGGATATAATTTTAGAAGATTACATTTAACTAGTTCTAAGTAATCAGTTGTGGACCCCAAAAAGAAAATGGACCATCCCCTAATTTCACATTCCCTTAAATAATTTAATGCGTGATCAGTCCAGTTAAATCGTTTTATTTTTTGTTCACCGATGAATCTGCACGCTAACCAGATACCAATTCCATCCGGATGAATTATTTCAATATTATTAATGAGTTTTGTTAGATAGTTATCTTTATAAGTTAAATTGAATATAAAGTGATTTAAATATGCTATTCTAATTTTTGTCCGATTTAATATTGCTGTTTCATTTAACAAAATGAGTCTCTTAAAATTAACATCTGAAACTCCAACTCTGCCAATAGAGTATTTATTTGGAAGTATCACCAACTAAATCCTCATAGATTTTTATTAGTTCATTACAATATTCATTGGGACTATTTAACTTAGATACTTTCTGGAACAGATTTTCCCCGAGTTTTTTTTGTAATTCTGTATTATTGAGCAGGTAAACAATTTTGTTGTAGAGATCATCAACATTTCCGGGTTCTACGAGCAGGCCATCAACTCCATCTTCAATAAATTCTTCAATGCCACCGGTTCGTCCACCAATAAAAGGTTTTTGGGCTAAACCTGTCTCGAGCATAACGAATGGAAATGGATCAATTCTAGATGGGAGTACTACAATATCCGCAATAGAATAATAACTTGATAAATCTATTTGAGGACCATAATAATTCAATATTTTTTTCGCTGGATATATATTATTGAATTCTTCCGGTGACATATCTCCTACTACCATAAATAATATTTTTTCATTATGATTTTCTATTTTTTCAATGACCTGCATTAATATGTCAAATCCTTTTACATAATTAATTCTTCCAACAAATAGTAGTATCCGTTCACATTCGTTAATACCTACCTGTTCTTTTGTTTTTTTTAAAGTTGTAACATCTTGTGTATCGAACAGTCCTACATAATTATAAAGTTGAAATACTTTTTGCCGAGGTACATTATATTGATTTATTATTCTTTTTTCTACTTCCTTACTTACAGCAATAATTTTGTGAGATTTGAAGCTGAGATGCTTCCACCCCTCAACCATACTATGAATTGTTGAAATAGTATTTACATTAATAATTTTACTTAAAATATAAGCAATCAGTTCAGGATAGCGGTGATGAGTATGGATGAGATTAATTTTATTTGCTGAACAGTATTTATATAATAGAATCAACTCCTTTAATAATTTATAAGGATTTTTATTACCCCGCATAAAGTCAATATAATCAACTCTAACATTCAATCCTTTTAATCTATCTACTGAATCGCCATTATTTGTAATGATAAAGATATTGAGTTCTTTTCTTTGACTGAGTTCTTTTAATAACAAATAAACATGCATGCTAACACCGCAAGCATAATTGAAATCGGGAGATATGTGAAGAATATTCATTTTAATTTACTTAATAATATTTTCATACAAATCTTCAAAATAATTTTTAAATAGAGTCATATTGTACTTTTGTTTTAACACTCTATTTCCATTCTTTCCTAAACTTAACCTAAATGCTTTATCATCGATTAGTCTTTGCACTGATAATTTACCTGCTTCAATATTTCCCTTAGGAAATACTAACCCGCAATTGTTTTCAACCAATATTTCTTTTGCTCCCCCTACATCAGTTGAAACTATAGGTATAGAATTAGCCATCGCTTCCCAATAAGTCAATGGCAAACCCTCCCAATCGGAAGTGAATAGAATGATATCGAAACAATCGAAATTGCTTGGTGCATTTTGTACATATCCGTAGAATCTGCAATTATCGCTCACATTAAGCTGCGCAGACAGTGACCTCATGTCATTTAATAAGGGACCTTCACCAAAAAAAACAAAGAACACTTTTTCTCCTGAGTTTAATAAACTTTGCAATATTTTTAACGCATTGTCCATTCTCTTTTGAATTTCCATTCTTGCTACTACTCCAACAATGAAATACTCACTTTTTAGTCTAAGTAATTCTTCCTTCACAGAAATATTCTGAACATTCTGATTGACTGGAATGAAACCATTGTAGTACACTTCAACTCGAGGGAATATCTTTGTTTCAGATTCCAATAATCTTTTGCTACTCTCTGATGGAGTGATCGCTAAATGAACTGATTTGGTATAAACAATTATTAAATGGATTATTTGCAGAATTAATCTTTCGATTAGGTTATGATAAACAGAGGATAAAAATAAACCATGATAGTTAAATATGAGTTTAGTTTTGAGAAATATGTTAAGTAAACCGGAAAGAATATATGGTTTTATAAGATGTGCTTGAATAATATCCACATTTTCTTTTATTATAACTCTATAAAGTTTTCTAATACATAGTAGAGATAATCTCTTAGATAATTCCGGAATAATATAATATCTAATGCCTAACTGTAGCAGCTTTGCCTTAACAACCTCACCACCTTGGAAAATTAGAATCTGCTCATACTTTGTGGGATCAACTGAGTTAAACAGCATCAATAAATGAGTAAAAACTCCATCCGATTCACCGGTGATGCGGTCACATATATGGCAGATTTTAATTTTAATTTTCAATTAAGTTCTCATAAATCTTATGATACTGATCTGAAATTCTTTCCCAATTTAATGAATAATAAATCTCCCTGGCATTTTTTGAAATTAAACAATAATCGTATTTATCAGTTTGACTATTATTTATTATTTGTGTTAACTCATTCGGTTTATTATGATCATATACAAAACCATTATAACCAGTCGTTATGTATTTGGAGATACCAGTATTGGTTGATACTATCGGTATAATTCCCATTGCCATACACTCTGCCACAAAAATGGGAAAAGTATCAAATGATGTAGATTTAATAACAATGTTTTTGTCCATCATAAATTTTATGAGATCAGTTTTAGTCATTAATTTTATGCGGGTAATATTGAAGTTCGCATTTTTGATTTGGTTGGGATCAACTTCCCCGATTATAAATAATTCAAATTTAATTTTAGGATTAACACAATTTAGTGAATCAATTACTATGTTTAAGCCCCTATCCACTGATAAATCAGAACCATTATAAAATACAATTTTCAGATATTGCCACTGACTTATATTTTCATAGGCGTCATAAAATTCAGCATCAATACCATTGTCAATTAATTCATATTTCAAAGGATTTTTGCCATATATCTTATTCATTAACTTTTTTTGCTCATTGGTATAAAAACAAATAAGATCAGAATAATTGATTTCAAGCCATTCCAAAACGATATCTTTAATTTTCCCCTGTTGAAATAACTGCAGACCACTTAGTCTAATCTCATGTCTAAGCACAGCATGTTTTGTTACAACAAGGGAGGATTTAAAAATAAATTTATACAAATAAATAGGAATAATAAATCTCTCTGAATTGACGATATGAATAATATTGGGCTTCTCTTTGATTAAGAATAGAAATAAAGCGATAATCCCTCTTCGCTGAATTTGGCCCTCTTCATATTCTGTTTTACCAAACAATTTTGTTAGAATACTTATTCTTTCGTTTGGTACTTTAAAGAAATGCGTTAAAAAGTAGACCTCTTTTTCCTTTTTTTTAAGTTCGGTAAACAATCTCTTCGCAACTTTTTCAGGTCCGGTCAATAATTCGCCGAAATTATATTTCCCAATTAAAACAATTTTCATATTTCTATTTATAGCTTATACCGAATACTATAATTATGTGTTTAATTAGATTTTTACACATCTTTTTTCATCTATTTGAAAAAAAGAATTAACAAATTTGAGCCATCATATAATTTAAATTTTGGATATGCAAAATAATCTCATTCGTCTTATCTGCTTCAAAAAAAATACTTTCTATTAAATCAAAAGATTTCTTTTTCAAAAAAGAAACCCTTCTTAAAAAGATAGATTATTACGCAAAATGCTATACATAACTCTGTAAACAGCATTGTTATCGAGGCACCGATTTCTTCATAAACGTGAATTAATAAAAAAGCTGTAACTATACTTAGAGCCGCAGCGGATGACATGATTACTGCTAGCACTTTAGCCTGCCCCATATTTAAGATTGATTGCATCCCGAATAAATTGCTTATGAAAATTATAAAAGGTAAAAAAGAGAGTATTTTTAATATAATAACTGAACTCATATATTCAGATCCAAGTAAAATTATTACAATTTCTTTGGAGAAGAAGAACATAAGGGAGCTTATTATAAAGCTTAGCAATCCAACAGATTTGAATGAACGAATAACAAATCTGTAGGCTCTTGCTCTATCAGTATTAAATAAATTTGAGAGATGAGGGTACACACCCAGGATAAAAGGATTTAATAAACCCTGAACTGCTAACCTAATTTTATCTGCGGCTGAGAAGTAACCAACAATAATGTTGTTTGTTAATAATCCCAATATAAAAATATTTGATGTGGTGTAAAGATTAACCGAGATGTTAGATAAAAACAATACTCCCCCTTCCCTAAACTGTTCCTTTAATTGAGATAATCCGGGAACCACTAATTTGATCTTATATCTAAAGACCATTAAGAAAAATAGCAGGCATCCTATTGCAAACCAACTGATGCTGTTTAAATATGCCAGTAGAACATAATCACTTGGCGATGTGACAATTGCGAAGATAGATGCCACCCAAATCAATTTAACAATAAAAGTAACGAGGGCTATACTTTTTGTGTTCTCGATTCCCTGGAAATAGTAAGTAGGCATTATTAGAGATCCGAAGGTAAAGATAAAACTTGCTATATACAGCTCTGATTCTTTAGAGAAACGTTGAAAGGAAAAAAGTAATATGGTGAATATTAAAATCGATATTACAAACAAAAGAATCTTTACAGCATAAACAGAGGAAATAATTTTTGAAAGTCGTTGTCTATCATTTCTATGAATAGAAATTTCTCTAACTGCTGATAAATTAAAACCATAATCGGTGATGAGCACAAAATAGCTTATAAATGCAGCGGCAAAACTGACCAGTCCAAATTTTTCTACTCCAAGAACCCTTACTAGATAAGGAAAGGTAATTAACGGGAATAAAAAGTTAAGAAACTGCAGGGTTCCTAAGGATAAAATATTAGATATTAGAAGTTTATTTCGCCGGAATAGTTTGAGCAATCATTGACCCATTTTTGATTTCAAAATACTATATTTTTTTTTAGAAAAGTAGTGTGCGCGGTGAATCAAGCAGTAAGAATTTAGAAGCTAGGGAAAATAGTTCGGTCAAGAAATTGTTTATGACTGCTAATTAGATTAGGAAATGATCCTTGGCTTTTATCTCTTGCCAAATAAACTTCTTGGGATTCCAGATTAGATTATTTTCTGAAAGAATAGGTTCTATAAAGGAATGAAGTTTCTCAACATCATTTGATAAAAAGGAGCCAAGGAAATCAATATCTTTTGTTGGACGTGAACGGCTAATATCATGGGCGATAAATAGTAAGGCACCTTTTAGAATCAGGTGGTTAGAATAAATTGATTTGGATAGACGAAAAAGAAAACGTTCTTGCATGTATTGACGTAAAACGCTTTGGTATTCTTTTGCGGTTTGAGTAGAAATATTTCTTAAGCGTTCTTTAACAGAAGCGGCTATATTTTTTATTTCTGTCCGTTCTTTCATGATAGAATCGCTTTGATCATCGGTTCCATTTTTTTCTTAACCCCGCAAATTTCAGAATATTTTAGAAGTTTAGTGATATTCATTTGTTTTCTTTTCTTGAGATATTCTTTGAGTGATTCAATAGCAACATCTTCTCCGAGTTTATTCATATAACGGAAAAGATCTCCGATAGTTTTTTCTTTATTATAAATTTTTATTATACCACTCTTTGTTTTAATAATTTCAATACCATCTTCATAGTAGCTGTCGGCAAAATAATAGACTCTTGTAGGAGGATAGCGAAGTACAAATTTATCGGTATTATTAGGAACTGCTACATATACTTCCGATGGATTGATCGTTGTTAGATCATAATATGATGCCGCGGAGAGAAGACATATAACGGCTTTCTTATTTGAATTACAAACATCAGCAAAGCTTCCATGTTCATCCCAAGGAAACTCAACTAGTTTATACAGCCCCGGTCTAACCTTTTCAATAGTTTTTTCCTTAACAGCTTTTGCAATATCGCGTGTTTGGATTCCGGCTTCCCGGAGTTCTTTCATCCGTGAATAACCGTTATTCTTCTCAAAGATTTCGATGATTTTTTTCATTAGTTCATATATTGAATCGTTTACAAGGTAAATATACAACATTTACCTTGTAATTGATTCTTTTTTCTTAGCAAGCATGAAAGATTTTGAAACTTATCTTACCCTCTTTTGAGGTTCATAGTAATATGAATATGGCTAAAGAAATGTATCTGATAACTTAAAAATTCATAAGTATCAAAGATTTTACAGTCTACAGGTTTCCCAATAGTGTAATTAATCTACTGCAGCCCCCATTCTTAATGAAATTTGAATGCTCATCTATTGTTCTGAATTGCATGCCACAAATTTTTGAACACTCAATTTTATAATCTGTTTCTGCAAAAAATATTTCTTTTATCTTCTCCAAATCCGGATCACTTAATGAATATCTATAATTATTTTCTTTCACTTTTGATAAGGTTTTCATCCAGATTGCAGCCCCTAAAGCTCCGCAGGCATTTCCGCTTAAACCAAATCCACCTGCGAACCCGGCAACCATCACTATTTCTTCTCTACTACCTCCCATTCTTCGTATAACTTCGGAAGCACAACTAATAGGGGTTTCACTTAAATCTGACAATTGTTTTTCGAGCCCAATTTTTGAAGATTGAATTGCCTCAGGCGTCCATTTTTCTGCTAACTTAAAACATTTGATTGGCTTTCCGCTTATCAAATATTTCATTAGACCATATTTACTATTAAAATCACAATCGGTGATAATAGAACAATTAGCACTACCCGCACTGTCAATAAATGATTCTAAGATAGATTGAGTTGCAGTTATAGCTTGCGCAATTGCGAGTTCATTATCCCCATATCTTCGATAAGATTCTGCGCCTATCGCTAAAGAGGAGCCCCAAAGCATTCCGCATTGATAACCTTCTTGTGATAATCCTCCAGCGAGCGGATCAGAAGCACGTTCTTCATTATCTTTTGGATAACCGAATTCACGATTTAAGAGATAGAAGAAGGTGTGAGAACAAGCACCCTTCTTAAGAAAAACTTTTTTGGTATCATTTTTAATTGTCTTCAATAGATAAGATCCAATAATTAGTTTCAAAATTATGTAGTAATATTTTGTACCATTTGATCAATGTATGTGAAATGAGATTACAAAATAGTTATTAGATCAGAACAGAAATAAAGAAAAGAAGTATTATAAAACTCATACTAACCTGAAAGTAATAATTCGATACATATAGCCCGCTTAAGATCAATAGATCATCATTTGTTTCTGAAAATATTAGTCCGCTTGTGAAAGAACTTGTATAATTTATTTTAATTCCCTCAGAATTCAGTACAGTCCATTTTGTACCACTAAAATTATCATACTTCCAGAGATATGATTCATCTTTAATAGTTAAATAAGCTTTTGTCATAAGACCACTGAATCTAATCGTACCAATTACTTTATTTGTTAGATTATCAACAATGTCGATATTTTGTTTAAGAAAGCCTCTTTTAATAAAAGTGTATTCTTTCCTATTTAATGAGCCCATCGCAGAATTAGAAAACAACTTTTCTTCCAGTGTTCCGATCAAATCTTCATTTGAATAGATGCTATATAACTCAGAAAACAAATTTTTCCTCCAATAATAATTGGTGCTCATAATTATCCTCTTTATTTATCTTCTGTGACCGGAGAAGATTTTCTTTTATGGTTACAAAATATCGGAGTTAATAAACTGCCGCAAATTAAGTATTTATTAAGAAGACCTTGACTATTATTTTATTGGCGAGCTTATCGATCGACTGTGCCGATTTATCCATCTTTTAAGAGGGATCTTCCAACCAAAATAGCGGCTAAGGTAATTTATCTATTTGAAGTTCATAGACATAACTATCCCCAGAAAACCCCGAATATTCTTTTTGTAAGGGAGAATAAAACTCCCCTTTTACCCTAAAACCAAAATGTTCATAAAATCCATAATTACACTCCTTATCGGTATCAAGTGTAACCCGATTTACATGTTCATTTTTACATTCTTTGATAAATTCATTCATCAGCACTTTTCCATATCCTTTTCCCTGAGCACGTTGCATAACTGCAAATAAGTTCACTTCATTATCTCTTGTCGGTTCAACTCTTCTGCGGTTTGTTTCATGTTCGGCCATAATATTGAGATAGTAAAATTTCTTTTTCAAGCTTATTCCTTTAACTAATAAAAGTTGGATCAAAAAGCTTAAACTGCCAAGAATTCCGGAGTAACCGCCGTTAATTAATTTTTTTGAACCACATTTACCAAATAAAAATCCTTTTACTATTCCCTCTTCTTCTACGACAATCGCAAAATTGCTGGCTGAAAGACTTCCGCCAACATAAACTTTTTTAAATAGTGCCGACAAATTGGAAGGGAGAAATCTACCATCAAAATTCCAGACGTCATTTACAATTTCAGTGCATTTTTCAAAATCTTTCTGTTCGTATTTTCTG
The DNA here is from genome assembly GCA_019638015.1 of Melioribacteraceae bacterium. NCBI lineage: Bacteria > Pseudomonadati > Ignavibacteriota > Ignavibacteria > Ignavibacteriales > Melioribacteraceae > Melioribacteraceae bacterium. The sequence goes on from JAHBUP010000001.1 coordinate 2,300,795, forward strand.
ATCATTTAATTTCTCTTTTATATAAATGATTTTAAGAATGCTTCCTTAGGATTTGATTAGTCGTTTAAGATGGATGGGAATATACACAAATGGTTAATAATTGCGGTGATTGAGTGATTAGAAATCTACATAATTACAAAAAGTTAAATAAAAAAGAGGCAGGTTACTTCCCTGCCCCTTTTGCCCTCTTTTTCTCCCGAAATACTACTTAACCAACAACATTTTCTTAGTATCACGGAATATTTTGCCCTCATCTGAGATTGCATTAATTGAATAGATGTAGACTCCGTTGCTTAACTCATCGGCATTAAAATTAAGTGTATGAGTTCCAGCCTGGTAAAACTGTTCTGTGAGGGACTGCACTTTTTGCCCGAGTACATTAAAGATATTTACTTGAACTTTTGAATCGCTCGGTAATCCAAATTGTATTTGCGTAGAAGGATTAAATGGATTGGGATAATTTTGAGAGAGTGAAAACTCAGTTGGTATATCTTCTGTGATAATATTTTCACCTACTTCTTTAGCTAAACCTATTTTCTCTACTTTATTTAAGTTCATCCACGCTTGTTTTAGAGTGATTATGGCTTTATCATAATTCCCTAGAAGATAATCTCTGTATGCATCATTTAGTAATTTTTGAGCATCATCCAAATCCCTTTTCCATCTGGAACAGTTACTATTAATTGTAGGAGTTAGCCCGCACCCTAAGGCTTCATACTTGGTCATTAGCTCCGAATAGTACAATTCTACAACATACTTATCTGAATTAAAGATATGAATTATTATTGGTAATAATTTTGAATCATAAATCTGTTCATCATCAAGTTTCATCAAATCTTTAACTGCATTTTTACTTGATTCAAACATCTGTTGCCCATTAGCTTTTAGATGAGATTCATCTTCCCATAGTTTTGAATCAAGGCTCTTGAGGAAGAAATCATAACTCTTTTGTATATCCTTCCGCAATTTTCCACTTGTATTATTTATTAATTCAACATAAGCCCTGTTAGCTAAATTCTGTTCCACCGTATTTATAAATTCTTTATCATAAAGGGGTGTTATTATTTCGCCGTAATTTGACATGAATCCATACACATTTTTAACTTTTGCTTTAACCAGATCATGCTCAAGCATGAATATGTGATTATCACCTCCATTATTTTCATAGACGATATACTGTGGTTGAGTGATATCATAATTAATCACATATGCCAGTTCCACTTGGAACTTCGTATAGATTGGGAAGGAGATTAAATTAGAATAGACCTTATCATTTGGGAAGAGGTCTCCATGAGTTCCATCATCATACATTGTAATCATAAACTGGCTGCTTTGACTGGACCAACCTTTCCAACTTAATGGTGCAGAGGAACCCGTTAGATGAACGGTATTGATTTGTGACGGAAGTGGATTACCACCAACATCTTTTCCTCCATTGAGATTAATCTGAATAAGAATTGTGGTAGCTCGATTTGTACTATTTGCTGTTGTTAAGTCATCAAATGGTCTTGTGATTGTTATAGAATTGTTGTTAAACTCATCCTGGGTTACATTATGTGTTCTATTGTTTCCACCCTCCCAGATATCTCCATATTGAAGAGTTGAGTACCAGAATTTATAATCGGGTAAATTAATACCAGATTCTTCAACATAATGAATTGCATTATAAATGTATAGATTTGGTTCATTAGGATTCTGAGTCATTCTCACTCCTGCACCCCATCCAAATTCTGTTCCTCTCAATTCCACATAATCAGTTTGAGGATTAAATCTTCCAGATAAAATTTCATAGCTCATATCGCAGATATAACTTGTAAATATTGGTTTTGTTGGTAGTGAGGTAGAGAACGTATTAATGTCTGAAAATGTCAAATTTTGATCAAGCGCCCTTACTCTCCATGAATATGTTGAATTTGGTTCTAGTGTTACTGGCAACGTAAGTGAAGTTTCTGAAAGTACTTGTACATAAATGGAGGGAGGAGAGAAATTATCTCCTTTCCTGAGGTAGAAAACATAATTTGCCGCACCAGGGAAAGCGCTCCAGCTAAAAGTTGGTGAAAGCTCAATAATATTTGCACCATCTGCCGGAGAAATTAAATTCAATTTGGGCATTTCGTTTAAAATGCTTACTACTTGAAATCCTCCATAGGATGAGGCAAGTATCTCATCATAACCATCGGAATCAATATCAATAACATCACCATCATCAACAACCCCTATATGGTTTAAGTAGCCAATTGTATAGTTACTATTTTCATAATCAATTACATATGAACCTGAAGAATTTCTAAACATTACAACTTCAATATTACCATCTCCATCAATATCCCCAATTTTTGCTTTTGTAATTCCCGATGTTATTCTAAAATTTTTAATCAGATCGAAACCAGAACCATTATAGCTAAAAATATTTGCTGAATAATTATAGCTTGAATATTGACCAGTAGAACAAAATATTTCATTTATTCCGTCACCATTAAGATCTTGAACTGCCAAGCCTGCCATAGGATATTCAAATCCAGGAATCGAGTACTTATTAATAAAGTTAGCACCACTAAATCCAAAAATTCTGAGGTTGACGGGACTTGAAGATTGAGATACTTCACAAATGATTATTTCTAAATCTGGATCAGCATCGCAGTTGCCAATCACAAATTTCTGCTCAGCGTTTAAATTTAGTTCAGCAACTTTTTGAAGGGTGTTGCCAGAATAGCGATAAATTCCAAGTCGACCATTTACAGGCATTATAATTTCATTCACCCCATTCTGATCAATATTTTCAATAATGATTGTACTTTGATCAAAGACATTGTAATCGCCCGACTGCAATCTGACCAATTCAGAATAATTATTGCCATCCCATTTAAATATTTGCAATAAGTTTGGCTGCCATTGCTGACTTAATCCCGATGTGAGCACAATTATTTCATTTAATCCATCACCATCAACATCGCCAATTGCCTTTGGAATTATGTTTGTAAAGTTCATAGGTGAATCAAGTATTTGTTTTGCTCCATCCGGAATGAGGAGATTATTTTGATATTTATAAAAAAGAAGTTGACCAGATTTTCCTCCACCAAGAACTATTCTCTTTATTCCATCCCCTCTAATATCTCCTGCCAATGATCCTCTGAAGTTAAGGTTCATATCCCCCGGTATCATCGCATCAAAAGCAAAATATTTATAGTCAGGAATATTTACTTGAATAGTTTTAACAGTAAATTGAAATATTTCACTCCAGCTACTCCAAGCGCCATTTACAAATGCGCTTACGCGCCAATAATATGTATTTGCTTCCGTGAAGCTCAGATTACCAATAAAAGTAGTATTCTCCTCCTTTTGATAAAATATGGATGAGAAATTTTGATTTTCAGATACTTCAACTCGATAATTTGTTGCCCCATTAATCCATGTCCATTGCAAAAATGCATTTTGAGCCGGTACTTCGTCATAATTATTTTTTGGCTCTAATAATTTTGGAATTTGAGAGGGACCGGTAAAGAAATTCCAGATATCAGACCACTGACTATTATCTGCTTTCACGCGCCAATAATAAACAGAATACTCGTTTAATTGCTGAGGTAAAATTAATGTAGTCTGATTGGTTGAATAACTATATAAGGGATTATTGAAATTAAGACTATTATTAATTTCGAGGGTGTAATTAGATGCACCATCATAATTAGACCAACTAAATGTTGTTAGCGGGTTAACTTGCCCTTGATTAATTACAGGTGATAGTAGTACAACTTTTGAATTAGGAATATTTTTAATCACAGATACATCATCAAAGAAGACAATTGCCACATCATCATTATTTCGATAAATATGACTCAAACTTATTTTAATATGAGTCGTATTAGAAGAAGTGGTGAAATTTTTCTTACACTCTACCCAATTTCCAGCCACAGCATTAGCAGCAATCCCAGCCCCTTTAATAAAATTACCATTTTGATCATATTCTGTGATTCCTAATTCAGCTGTTTCACCAATAGAAGGTTGACTGCTGAAAAATACCCAGCATTCGGCATCATAAGTTGTCCCAGGATCAACACTTATTAGATTTTGCGACTCCCAGGATAATTGACTCCAGGGTAAAGATAACTCTGATATTGAAACTGAATACTGGCCCGACCGTGCTACTTGATTAGACCAGTTAAAAACAGCCCCATAGCCTGAATTTATCACCCACCCGGCAGGTGTTCCGTTTCCTTCTTCAAAAGAGGGATTTAAGATTAAATTTGTCTGTTGAGCTTTTATAAATATCGCAAAGAATAGCTGAATATAAAATAGAGTAGTAAAACATTTCTTCATAACATACTCCTATGGGAAATTTCATATATATCATTGCATAGAAGTGAGTTTGCAGAAAATTAATTGGGGGGAGGAAGTTAAACTTATTAATTGAATAATAATTTTGAACTGGTGAGGCCCTTCTCTCCCCACTTCCTCTTAAAACCATCTGGCTGAAGGATATCAACTACTTCGAAGTTTTTGTTGAGAGTTAAAATTAGGCTGGAATACAGTTTAGTATAGGTAATTGAAGAAAATCCATATTGTACCTTAAACGTTGAATCGTTTGTAACTTCCACTAAAGTATGGATTCTGGGTTTATGTTTAATTGAATCGGAAATCCAGGTTCGTGCAAATTTTTTGTAGTGTGTTTCAGTGAACAATGGAAGGTCTTTAAATACAGGGGTGTTGGCTGACTGTAATTTCCCTATAATCTTGGTCGGATCAATGAAAGAAGCTACGGGAAAACTTTTCTCCTCATCTACATCATTTAATCCCAGGAGTATAATCCCCTCTTTGCTTTCAAGTTTTAGATGATTCATCCCCCAGAAATGACCATGATGCCAGTACTCACCTATTTTATTTAAATTTTGATCAAACTTTGTAAGTACGTAAGGGGAGTTATAACTCTGTCCCCCCACATATATTTCCTTTACCCCATCCTTATCAAAATCTGCTACCACGAGAGAGAATGCTACAAAGTAGTTACCTAATTTTTTGCCGAAATATTCTACTTCACCTCCAATTGTTGCGGATTTAATTTCCTCTCCTTTATTATTGTAGATTTTTACCTCATTATAATTTTTAGGCTCTTTTGTGTTAGTCTGAACAATTGATATTAATTCATTGATGTTGTCATTATCCAAATCTGATAGTATATGAGTGTTTATATTATATAATGCTTCATATTTACTAACGCCCCATGGTGTATAATAGGGAACTGAGTAAAGTTCTTTTGAAGAACTATTATAGACTGTCAATGTTTTTAAGCTGTCGTTAATAACAGAAACAGAAGGGTTAGAATTTTGGAATACTGTGTTAAAATTAAGTCCAATTAAGAAAACCGCAATCGCGGCGGCAAGTGAAAGCGCCGCTTTGACCGGCTCTGTTCTAATTAGGTAATAGGTTCTTGAGATAATTGTTTTTGGAATTGGAGTTAGCTTTGAATCATTATTAAAGGCAACTGGACTGATTACAAGAGATTTTGAATCTATTAATTTTTGATCCCTTTCATTTAAGTATTGACCCTCCTCAATTGCAGAATAGAATTGTGTGATTTGATTGTAGAGTTCTTTGCAGCTAAAACATTCAGCAATATGACTCTCAATCTCCTCCCTCCGTTTGAGAATCTCCTTATCCCTAAGAATCAAGAGTTCAATAATATTTTCATCGAAGTGTTGCATTATACAAGGATTTCCTTTCACCTATTAGCAAGTGCAGAATTGTTATTATTATTTGCACTAATCAAATTCATTTTTAAGATTATTAACAACTATTTTCTTTGAAAGTTTTACCATATACTCAAATTTAATACGGTGATTATTTCTATACTCATCGTATGAATAATCGGGATTTATTTTTTTTAGATAATCATAATGAGAGAGTTCGAGCCCATCATTTAAAATGTAGGTATCATTTAACATTTCAATTATCGCTTCGAGAAAACTATCAAATAATTCTTTTTCAATCTTATTGTTGGTGAGGTATTTATTCGCCAGCTCATTTTTAATTTCTATAATACTTTTTTCAACAATGGATTTAATGTCTGTATTGATTAAAAAATCATCATGATTATAGTGAGTTGTTACCGGGAGTTCAAGTTTTAAGAACAAGTCTTTTAGTATTAGTGATATATCTATCAAGGAATAGAACTTACGATATCTATCGGATTCAGCTAATATTTGCAGTAACTCAAGTAAAAGTATTTTAATATTTTCCTTTTTATGAACCCTATTAATTAATATCGATTCAAGTTCTTCGTAGGGATATTCTGGCAGATGTTCATCAAGTTCAATTTTACCCAAGCTTAAAAAAGTATCCCCAAATCTTTCATGAAAAATAATCTGTTCACTCGATTTTGCGATCAATTTAATATTCCGTAAAATTTTGCTTGTTACCGGATCATACTCTCTGTATATGCGGAAAATACCATCTTTGAGTTTTGAGAACACTAATATTCTGAAATGAATCATTATCTGTTCATCGGGAATAGTTGCAACAGATCTTTCCCCATCAAAATAGTTTATAAGCTCGATAAAGTTATTATTCTCATCCCGCTCAAATATTTCGGCGATGCAGTCGAGCGCAATCGAACTTATGGTATGGGGTTGAATGGCGAAAGATATTTTCCGAGAGCTGATTAATTGGGATAATCTTGAGATTGCAAATTGGTGGGCAATTTTCACTAAATGATTAATCTCGAAATTATTAATATTTCCGCTAAGTGCTGATCGAAGAAGCGGAATTAAATATTTCTCAACTCTTGAGTTCAAGAACTTATATTTTTTGAGTTGAAAATAAGAGAGAATAATTTAATTCTCAATAATATTGTATTAAGAAAGGAAGGCAATGGCCGAAGGAATTAATTTAAATTCGATCAGTGGGAGTGAAAATTTTAATCAAGTTGCATTGTGTCATTTCGAAGGAGTGCAGTTCCCTTTCATTCAAGACGACTGAGAAATCTTTCTAAGTGTTCATACTTTTCTTGGCGCAAGAAAAGTATGCAAAAGAACAGGCGCCGAAATAAAATGGCTAAGAATTTCAATGATTCGATGGCAGAAATTGAATACTAATATCTTATAGCACTTTGGCAATTTCCGCTTTTCATCGAATCATCTTATTCTTTAACGCCATTTTATTAATGCGCAAAATCAAAATCATCGTGTTAATTCGAAGGAGTTCAAACTACTTTTACTTAATACGAGTGAGAAATCATTAACCCATTTCAGCATCAAGATTTCTCGTCCGCTAATAATAACCAAGCGAAGTGGGGACTCGAAATGACAGTATGATTCGGTCAATAAATGGTTTCTGCCACAAAACGGCTAATAAACCAGCAAAAGATAGGATTGATCCGATCAAGAAATGGTTCTTGACCCCAATATATTTTTATTCCTAAAAATTATAACCTATTAATCACAGGTAACAGTAATTACGCCTCCCAATTATTTATCTCAAAATATTTCACATGTATTAAAAAGCAAAATAATCGCAGGGTGAATTGACATCTACATTCATGAATTTTTATTATATTTTAGATATGAACTATTTGAATACTAAAAACATGTATGAATAAATTTCTTTTTCTCCTCCTATTATCGAGTTGGATATGCATTTCTGCTCAAGAAATTAATTTCTATGGCTTAGAATTTAATTCCAACGACTACCCTCTTAATCAGCGTTCATCACTAACACTTACCCCAGATGATAAACTATTATTAAAAGATAATTTCACACTTGAATTTGAGTTATGTTTTCGTGAAACGATACACTATGGACCTATAGTAAGCATAAGATCAAATGAATTTGAATCCCAATTATTATTTATTCCAAATGTGAAAAGTGATACATCAAAAATCAGCTTAATAATTAAAAAGTCCCCAAATCGTATTGACATTCCAGTAAGTAATAATGATTTAGCCTCACTTAAGTATATCAAAGTTCTATTAAACTATGATTTGCTTAAGGGTGAGTTAAAGATTAATTGGGATAATAAAACCTACAAAACAAAATTTGGGCAGGTAAATTCTTCTATAGAAGCTGAAATATACTTTGGGAGAATCCGCCATTTTGGTTCTGATACTCCTAAGATTAATCTGCGCGAAATAAAACTTTCCGCAAAAAATAAACTAAAGCATCATTGGGCTCTAAATGAGGTTGAGGGAGAAATTGCTCATGATAAAATTGGAGAGCAAGATGCATTTGTTGAGAATCCTAATTGGATTCTAAAATCAAGTTATCATTGGAAAAAGATAGCTGAGTTAGGTACATTCCCGGCACAAAAAAATATTAGTCATAGTGAAGTTAATTTCCTCCTTAACAATAAATCGAATCAAATAAATCTGGTTTATAAAGATTACTTGTACAGTTACAACACTCTTAATGGCCAAATAAACAAAGAGATATTTGCTAAACCGCGCCCGCATCTTTATTCAAGTGAAATTTATAACCCATATACTGATGAACTATTATCACACTACAAAGGCCGAGGGATTGTCTCAAGCTATAATCCGTTGACAAAACAATGGAGCGGTGTTGATACGACAGGTGAAAGAGTACTTCACCATTATGGTCATAATCTATTCATCAATCCTCTCAATGGGGATTTAATGATGATGAATGGTTACGGCTGGCATTTAACAAAAAATGCTTTGCAGAAGTATGATAAGATTGCAAAAAAGTGGGTAGAGATTAAACTCTCTGGTGATTTTATTCCGCCGCGCCATGCAGCTTCCTTAGCACTGATTGGAGATAGTGGTAAATTTATTTTGTTTGGCGGTGAGGGTAATGAATCCGGGAAGCAGGAAGAGGGTTATAGATTTTTGAGAGATTTATTCATCATCGATTTGAATAATTATTCAGTAAAAAAAATTGGAGAGATAAATTCACTTAGCCCGAATTTAATGCCCTTAACAAGTGCCCATTACGATCAAAGTAATAAAGAGCTTTACATCGTTGTGTCTGACATAATAGAGATATCAAAACCTAAAAGGTTGTATAGAATATCACTTGAAGATTTATCCTATGAAATTGTAAGTGATCCGGTTCAAGGAGGAGATATTAATTGGTTCAATGGTATAGTCTTCTCTGAGAGGAATCAAAAGTTTTACATGATCTCTAATGGAAGAAAAACAGATAAAGAAAATTATTTTGATTTATTTGAGTTAAACTTTCCACCGTTAGCCTATTCTGACTATCAGAAATTATCCTATAAAGAAAAGAGTAGATTTAGTCTCTATCTCATTATTACTCTTCTATCGACCGGTGCAGGAATTATATTTATAAGAATTTGGAGGCAAAAGAAAAGTCCGAATGCTAAAATTAAACCGGTTGATCCCCCAAATAAAATAATAAATAATTCAATATTTCTTTTTGGCGATTTTCAATTATTTAATCGTAACGGAAAAGAGATTACCAAAGAGTTTTCACCAAAACTCAAACAAATATTCCTACTTCTTCTTATGAGATCATATAACGGAACATCCAATGGAATAAGTATAGAAGTTTTATCAACCTATTTGTGGCCAGAATTGGATTCAGAGCAAACGAAGAATAATCGAAATGTTAGTCTTAGTAAGCTGCGCTCTATTATTTCACAACTCGATACGATCGAAATAATTAATGAGAAGAATACACTAAAATTAACCTTAAGTGATAATGTTTATTGCGACTTTCTTGAATTCCTAAAGGCAATGAATAGTTTAGATTTTATTCCCTTCTTAAGTTTTATCAAAGAGATTCTTTCGCGCGGAGAGTTACTCCAAGATTTAAGTTATGAATGGTTAGATGGCATAAAGGTACATTTTATACAGGAGAATATATCCAAGTTGAAATCGGCTGCCCTAAAAAATAATTTGGACAATATTTCAAAACTTGATCTGGCAGATTCAATTTTATTATTAGACTCAGTTAATGAGGATGGGCTATCTTTAAAAGTTAAGACACTCAATGAGAATGGAGACCACCAACTAGCAAAACTTACCTTCGAGCATTTCAAAAAAGAATATAAAAGACTTTATGCAGAGGATTACAAGAAGTCATTTTCAGAATATTGTAATTAATTTTCATTTTAATCTCTGAATTAATCCTTCCGTTAATACTCCCCCATTATTTTTACCTCAATAATTAGTTCGTTCAAATGATTTTCCTTTGGAATCGGAAAATAAAATGCCCTTATTGTCAAAAAGAGATCAGACTGAGAGCTGTTAGATGTAAATGGTGCAAAAAGGAGTTAAAGCATTTAGCAAATTGTAGAAAGTTAAAATTGAAAAATATTTTAGGGGGTAAATGATGTCTTAGCGGCAGAGGGCGTCGCGGATATCTAAGGGGGAGCTGGAAATGTTCAGCTCCCTTTCTTTATTGTTAAGTAACAAAAAAATAGAACTAACAAAGGATGGTTGACAAGTTTAGAAGATGGGATAATGCAGAGATGATAGTCATTGCGAGCTGTGATAACAATGGGGTAATTTGTAATATTTAATAGCCTAGAGGTCATTAATTGTCATTGCGAAATATGATAGCGGTGTGGTAATTGATAAATTTGAATAGCATTGAAGTTATTAATAGATTCCGCCATAGCTAAAGGCGGACAGGCCCCGCCAATAAGCTGGGCGGGTAAACCGCATAAAAGCGTTACGGGATGACAACCAGACTGTCATTTCGAAGGAGTACACTCCTCTTTCATTCAGAACGAGTGAGAAATCATTAACCCATTTCAGCATCAAGATTTCTCGTCCGCTAATAATACCCAAGTGCAGTGCGGACTCGAAATGACAGTATGATTCGGTCAAGAAGTGGTTCCCACCAAACCCGCCAAACAACAGGGCGGGTAAAGAGCAGGTGGACAGGTCCGCCATAGAGCGGGCGGGTAAACCCGCCATAAATCTGTCGAGCAGGCCCGCCTATCAACAGGGCGGGTAAACCCGCCACACCCGCCAAACATCGAGGCGGATAAAAAACAAGCGGGCAGGCTTGACCGCTGCATGAATGGTCATGTCGAGTTGGAGTGCTATGAGTTATTTTTATCGAGACATGTCAGGAAAACAGTGTCGAGTAATGAGTGGTGAACTTAGAACTTAGAAGCAAGAAGTGAGAAGTAAGGTATTAGATTCTGGATTCTTCGTTGAATTTCTGGAGAATAATTAATGGTCATCTCGAGTCCGTTGGCTAACGGATCGAGAGATGATTCAGTCAAGAAATGGTTTCCGCCACACCCGCCAATCAACAGGCCGGGTAAACCTCGCCAAACAACGAGGCGGGTAAACCTCGCCAAACAACGAGGCGTGTAAACCTCGCCAAACAACGAGGCGGGTAAACCTCGCCAAACAACGAGGCGGGTAAACCTCGCCAAACAACGAGGCGGGTAAACCTCGCCAAACAACAGGGTGGGTAAAGAAACGGCGGACAGGCTTGACTGCCAAGGAAAGGCATCGTGTTATTTTGATGTTGTAGAGACGTTGCGTCCCGACAAGTCGGGACAAGCTGCAACGTCTCTACTGAATGATAATTATAACATCGGAATAAAGGTATTTGAGTATTGAATTATTCGATTGGAATCATCAAAAGTGATTAGTGTGCTGAAAAAGAGTTTTACTTGATATCCGTTGAGCAATTCATTATCAGCCGTAAATACCTGATGATTAAATGTTAGTTCTTCATCCAAACTCACCTGTAACGGGGCGGAATTTAGCTGGATTATCCTAACCGGAATTTGAGAAGAATCAACCGGAGATGTCATAATAATAAATGTTACAGCCCTTATATTCTTTTCTACCAATGGGTCAATGGAAGAATTTGAGGTCAAGGGCTCTATCTTTAATGACAACTGATTTTCATCAAGAATCATTGAATCGAATTTAATTCCGAATCCCCCATCAGGAACAAGCTGAATATTTCCTATTACAGTCCCATTTTTGAACGCGTTATAGTTGACACTAATTAAACGAGGATGAATCTGCACATTTTTTCCCAGCTTGGAACGCCAAACAGACTTTAAGTATGAGTTCGCATTAATGAGAGAAGCTAATTTACATGAGAATTTAAAAGCATTGGTACGTACTTTAAATTCTTCTGTATCCGGTTTTGTGTATTTTGGTCTGCGTGCTACATAATTGTTATCACCTAGTTTTTTAAATACCGCATCACCGAATTTACCTTTGAGTTCGCCAAAGTAGCGTTTTTCTAATCTAGCCATTTTATAAATCTCCTATTATTTTATTGTTAATGATTTGTTTAGATGAACTAATAAACAGTAGGTGAACGAAAATAATTAGGAGTTTCAAATAAACCGGATTGTATAAATAATAAATTAGGAACGAAGGAATATCGAAGAAGCCATGACTTTAAAAGGACTTTTAAACGAATTCTTCCCGAAGTTTTATCGAATTCCAGCCGAGATATTTGTTCACGGCAGGGTTTAGAATAGACGATATGTAATTGTATTAAGATCATTTTTCTAAAATTTTAAACGCTTCATGAGTTATAAAAATGGAATTTGGGAGGGAGTAAAAAATTAGAATGTAGAATGGATTAATAGCCATGTGTCATTTCGAAGGAGTTCATTCGGCGCTCAATCAAAACGACTGAGAAATCTTTTCTAGTGTTAATACTTTTCTTGGCCCCGTAAGAAGTACGGGGTAAATTCCAGAAAAGTATTCAAAAGAACAGGCGCTCCCGTAAAAGGCACGGGACAGGTTCCATAAAATGGCTAATAATTTCGATGATTCGATGGCAGAAATTGAATGTTAATGCCTTATAGCATTTTGCAATTTCCGCTTTTCATCGAATCATCTTATTCTTTTAACACCATTTTATTAAGGCGCAGAATCATTGTGTCATTTCGAAGGAGTCCAATCCCCTTTCACTCTAGACGACTGAGAAATCTTTTCATTTTTTAGATTCCGCCATAAGGCCGGCGGATAAATCCGCCATAGAGCAAAGCGGACAGGTCCGAATAAAAGCATTTCGGAATGACGACCAGTTTGTCATTTCGAAGGAGTTCAATTTAGTTTCAAAGTGGCGACTGAGAAATCATTAACACCCTTGCAGCATCAGGATTTCTCGTCCGCTAATACTACCCAAGCGGAGTGCGGACTCGAAATGACAGTATGATTCGGTCAAGTAGTGGTTCCCGCCACACCCGCCAAACAACAGGGCGGGTAAACCAAATAGAAGCATTACAGTATGACAGAGTAAGTTAGATTTTCTTCCACCACAAAGATGGCGGACAGGCACCCCGCCAAGGCGTGGGTTCGAAATGACAACCACACTGTCATTTCGAAGGAGTTCAATTTAGTTTCAAAGAGGCGACTGAGAAATCTTTTCAATGTGTTACGCCAAAGATATGTTTCGGTCAAGTAGTGGTTCCCGCCACACCCGCCAAACAACAGGGTGGATAAAAAACAAGCGGATAAACCCGCCAAAAGGCAGGCGGACAAGCTTGACCGCCGAATGAATGGGGTTGTGAATCTATGTATAAAATTTATTAGGTTTATAGTTGATTGGTAATGGGGATTAAATTCGGGGGTGGTAAAAATATTTTTAAACCGGATTACATTTTTTTCATTTCACGACGTTTAAATAGTAACAATATCCATCAATTAAATGGGAGGGAAATTGGAGAAAAGCGAAAGTGATTTAATTTGTGAGTATATCAACCGTTTCTGTCGTGAGGATAAGTATGGTGCACTATTCTTCTGCAAAAGATGGGATGGAACAAATAATCAATATTTCTGCGAGAAACAGCCGGAAGATTTTTTGATGGAAGTACTTGAGGGAATATTCAAAGGGAAAACATGTTTCTTAAAATCCTACAATACTTTTAAAGGATCAGTTTATTTTCATCTTAGATTTAGGATGCTCTCCTACTTTAAATGCAGAAATATTAAAAAAGTGGATGAATCATCGCCGGAGAATCATTTTACATTAATTGAAGCGGAAAATTTTTACGACTCTGATCAATTCTATTCCGGATGCGAAGAGATTTTTGAGGGGGTTGAAAAGGGGGAATTAATCAATACTATTTTTTCTATGCTCGATCCGGAGAAGGATATTGAGGAAATCTTATATCTCGAAGAATATTTAAAGGGGGGTAAAAGGGAGGCAATTGCCGACGCGCTTGGTATTACACCAGTTGAATGTTCTGAGATTCAGAGGAGGTTAATAAAAAAGATATCAAAAAATAAAATGTCAATTTTAAACTAGGGAGCAAAAATGGCCGGAGGGAAGCTATCTACGGGGGAAATCATAAAGATTTACCTCTCCCCTTCTATTTTCAGTGAAGAGGAAGCAAAAAATTTATTGCGTGAAATGGGGAGTAACATCGATCATTTAGAAAATAAATTTGAAAAGTTTCAAAGAAAATTAAATGGAATGCTTGAAATTAAAAAAGGGGAAGAAAGGAAAATAAAATTCCAGAAAATATCGGAACAGTTAAATTCATATTCCGGTACCGGAAATGAAATTACTGATTACAGTGTCGCTGCAAGAAAAAATAAAGATACAAATGCTGAATCCGCAAGTGATGAGAAGGATAAAATATTGTTAGATCGATTGACTAAAGAATTTGGAAAGGAGAAGAAATAAAAATTCGAGCAGCAGAGTAAACTTAGGATTGTTCTGATAAAATATTTATTATTATTTGATTAAGTGAAAAAAAGATGAGCATAACAGCAAAAGCAAATGCACGGCTAATGATCCGTAAATATGGATTTGAATCCCCCGCTGAAATAAATCTAGAGGAATTGATTTATGCTGAGAATCTGTTTTTAAAGGGGGAAGAGTTTGAAGGATGCGAAGGGAAAATTATTTTTAATGATACAATCGGAATTATTACAATCAACAGCAGTATTAAGGAGGCGGGGCAGAGAAATTTTGTGATGGCTCATGAACTGGGGCATTTTTTATGTGATTCTAGAAGCAAGGAATTCAATGAGGGGACAATAACTATTAAATGCAAATTTGAAGACTTAAACGGAATTAACAAAGCCAAACGAGAGGAGAACGCTAACAGCTTCGCGGGGGAACTGTTAATGCCTGAGGAATGGTTTAAAAATTTTGTTAACAAAAAAGGAATTTCCAAAACTCTAATTTCAGAGACGGCAGATTACTTTAAAGTATCTTTATCCGCGGCGGCGTTAAACTACAGCAGGATAGGTCATAGAGAATGCGCGGTTGTGCTAAGCAAAGATGGAATTATTCAATGGAGCAGCATTCATAATGAATTTAAGTATCAATTTATAAGAGCAAAAGAGGGGGTTAGTAAATTGAGTTATACTTATGATTTTTTTGCCGGAATGCCGCTCCCCTCTTCCGAAGAGGAGATCCCCGCCGAAGCCTGGTTTAATGAATGCTATAATATTAATAAACAGGATAGAATATTTGAGCTGAATATTCCTATGCAGAGATATAATGCAGTTCTCTCTTTGATTTGGATGAGGTGAGGGGGGGTAGGAATTTAGAATGGAGATTGAAGAATTTAGAATTTAGAATTTAGAATGTAGAATCCGCCTAGAAACCGGCGGACAGGTATATAATTTAGAAAGTAGAAGATAGAATTTAGAAAATGGGATGATGCAAAGATGATTATTATTGCGAACAGTGATAGCGATTCTATAATTTATAAAATTTAATAGCATTGAGGGCATCAAGAAATTCCGCCAGAAAGCTGGCAGTAAATCGTAAAAATGAGATTAACTGTTAAAGCAACACGGAATGACAATCAGCCTGTCATTTCGAAGGAGTTCGATTCCCTTTCATTCAGAACGACTGAGAAATCATTTCAATTGGTCCTACTTTTTGCTTGATCAAACCTTATTCTTGTACTTTTCTTATCGTAAGAAAAGTACCAAAAGAAACTTACGCCGAAATAAAATGGCTAAGAATTTCAATGATTCGATGGCAGAAATTGAATACTAATTTCTTATAGCATTTTTACAATTTCCGCTTTTCATCGAATCATCTTATTCTTTTAACGCCATTTTATTAATGCGCAGAATTAAAAACTTGTAACGGTCAAGAAATGGTTTCCTCAATAAAGCAAGCGGACAGGTCCGCAAAAAAAACGGCGGATTAACTGGATCGCCAGTGGAAACAGCTGGGCGGGTAAAGAGCTGGTGGATAAATCGTAAAAACGAGATCCCGTGTAGAAGCATCACGGGATGACAAAATGAGGAGCATAGCAGAATAACAATTGCGAAATATGATAGTCATGCCGAGTTGGAGTGCTATTTGTTACTGCAATCGAGGCATGTCATTTGGACTCATCTCTCGATCCGTTAGCCAACGGACTCGAGATGACAAATGGATTCCATCCCTCGATCCGTCAGCCGACGGACTCGGGATGATGAATTGATACCGCTACAAAACAAGCGGACAGGTCCGTCATAAAACCGGCAGATAAATCTGCTATTGAGCAAGCGGGTAAACCCGCCATACAAAGGGCGGGTAAACTTGATCACAGCAAAATAATCTAAAGATCATCTCGAGGAGGGCCTAAGCCCTATCGAGAGATAGGCACGAAGAAGAATTACGAGTAGGGTATGTTCAATATCCTCAAAGGAGTAAATCAGTTAAGTTCACTTTTGAAGAATATTAGGAATTGTTGTTCTATTTTAGATAGTTTTAGATAATTAATACTAGCTATTATGAGACAGGATTAAAATTGTTTTCGAAATTTCTATTGAGTAGTATATCAGAATTGAGATATAATTTCAGCACGGTAGCACTTTTTATAGCATTCATTCTAACTGTAAATATTGCCGCGATATCGAACTATACGTCAAATTCATATTTATTAAAAATAATAGCCGGGGGGATTCTGTTAATTACGCTCATCCCATTTTCTAAGAGATTGAAAGAATTATTAAGGATAGGCAAGAGGGAAATAGCCGTTCTGTTATTTATTTTATTTTCAATAATCATATCGATCTTATATTCTCTCAATCCTTATTTTGGATTTAAAAAAGCACTTAACATATTAATTACATTACCTCTCCTTCTTGCCGCATTTATTGTTTTACTTGAACAATCTCATTCTGTACTTCTTAAAACTTTCTTATTTGTTACCATTATATTTTCATTTATATCAATATTAGGATTCCTAATAAATAATCCATTTCAATATGAATCGCCCTACTCTTTTTCTGTATTCAGATGGAGCCATGTTATATTCGGAAGATTCGCTGCTATTTGTTTTGTAATATTCTTGGTGCTTTACATAAGATCAGGAAAAGACTATTTACTCATATTGGGGATTCTGCTTTTAATTATTTTAGTTTTATCCGGATTCAGAGCCGGAATAATTGGGGCAGTGATATTCCCCATTGCATTGTTCTTTTATAAGAAACAGTATAAAAATCTCATAGGATTTTCAGTTACTGTAATTTTTGCATTCATTTTGTACGGCTTCGCCAATGGTTTCAATTTTGAAAGATTTCTGCCATTGTTTAATATTTTTAAAACTGAAATTGGCGATGGGGCAATAATTTCGAGAATTGAAGCTTATAGGGCAGGTTTTGAATTATTTCAAGAGCACTATTTATTTGGCGCAGGTCTCGGAGGGTATAACTTTAATTCAGTCGGAGCTATTCAGGAAGCAATCAAATATCCTCACAATATTTTTATCGAAGTTATGAGTGAATTTGGATTAGCAGGGCTCACGATATTTTTATTGTATGTAGTTTACTGTTTTAGAATTCTCAAAAAAGCCGACACTCTTTTGCTCATTATTTGGGTTTTCTCTTTTTGGCTTGCACTTTTTTCTAAAGATCTCTCCACTAATCCCCTATTGTTTTTGCCAGCCTCATTCTATTTTCGAAAGCACTATAAATTGACTCAATGAAATAAATCGAGCTTATAAACATTTGCAATACTAGTGCAATTCTAAATCTTGGTTATTCCAATTGTAATTGCGAACTGTGAAAGCAGTTTAGTAATTTATAATATTTTATAGCATTGAGGTCATTAATAGATTCAGGATATTAGCATAAGGAATGACAGAGTTAGTTAGATTTCTTCCACCACAAAAATGGCGGACAGGCACCCCGCCAAGGCGTGGGTTCGAAATGACAACCAGACTGTCATTTCGAAGGAGTGCAGCCCTCTTACATTCAGAACGACTGAGAAATCATTTCAATTGGTCCTACTTTTTGCTTGATCAAACCTTATTCTTGTACTTTTCTTATCGTAAGAAAAGTACCAAAAGAAACTTACGCCGAAATAAAATGGCTAAGAATATCAATGATTCGATGGCAGAAATTGAATACTAATACCTTATAGCACTTTGGCAATTTCCGCTTTTCATCGAATCATCTTATTCTTTTAACGCCATTTTATTAAGGCGCAAAATTAAAAGCATTGTTTTAGATCCCGTATTAAATCATTACGGGATGACAGGGTGAGAAGCATTATGGAGTATCGAATGCAAAAGGTGATGGTCATGTCGAGTTGGAATGCAATTAGTTAATGTTATCGAGACATGTTAAATGAATCCCATCCCTCGATCCGTTAGCCAACGGACTCGGGATGACCACCACATTGTCATTTCGAAGGAGTGCAGCCCTCTTACATTCAGAACGACTGAGAAATCATTAACACCCTTGCAGCAGCAGGATTTCTCGTCCGCTAATAATACCCAAGTGCAGTGCGGACTCGAAATGACAGTATGATTCGGTCAAGAATTGGTTTCCACCAAAAAGCAGGTGGACAGGTCCGCCATAGAGCGGGCGGATAAACTTGACCGCTGGATGAATGGTCCCCGCTAAAAAAGCGGATAAATCTACCATAAAACTGGCGGGTAACCAGCCAATAAAAACAGTGGGCATGCACATATTACAGCGACATGTAATTACATGATTAGATACTGTATAAGAGCATCACGGGATGACAAGAGTAAATTAAGTTTGATTAATCGTTAGTATGACTTTTGAATAAACATATAATATAGATAATAAGTGGTGCCGATAAACATTTGCACTATTAATGCCATTCTCAATATTGTTTTGTTGTTGACGCTACTTAACAGCAAAAGATAACCGCTTACGATAAGAGGGAGTAAATGTCGTTCTGCCAAGAGCTGATTAAATAAAAATCCCGCCAATAGGAGAAAAAATATTACTCTGAAAGGTGAATCAGTAACTACAGTTTTTTTAGAGATAGATAGAATATTAAAAATACCTAAACTAATGAAAGCTGTTTTTACGATAATCCCAATCGGCCAGTTCATGTTTGATATTATGTTTATAAAATGAAAACTGATACCGGTTATCCTCCCCTCTCCTCCACGGTCGGCAAAATTAGGATAATTAAAAAGTGCCATGATAAGAGCAAAAATAACAACTATAATTATTGTGAATTTATTTTGAGATAAAATATTAATGATATTTATGGGAGTCAAAAATATCCCTATCGGGATTAAAATGATTGTGATTCTAGTCAGATCAAATGAGACTCTATGAAATGAATAATTTGGGTGGGTTAAACCGCCCCATAATATAAAAAGTGGTAGCAATAAAATTAATATTGGTATAATCAAATAAATAAATGGCTTGGCAGATCTATTGCTAAATGATCTTAGCCTATTCTCTTCAGAGATTATGAAACTTTCTTGGACAAGAATTACCGCGAGGGCAATAATAACCGAAAGATAAAACTGCTGAGATAATATAGCGAGAGATAAAGCAGTACTCGCAAAAAGGTATTTCAAATCACTTTTTAGATCGTGAATTAAAATGAGGGCAACTATAAAAAAAAATATCCCATAGATAGCCATATAGTAGCTGAATGCCGGCTTCATGAAATATGGATAAAATAATATGATGAGTGATTTTAAAAGGGGGTATCTACTTTTTACCGATTTATTGAAAAAGTAATAGATTAGAAGCAGACTGCCTAGGGCAAACAGTGCATTAATAATTCTTGCGAGAAAGATAGTTGGTTCTGTGAATAGTATCGTGGCAATATTTGAACCTATTAAATATGGGAGGGGTGTATTAGCGGCTAAATAATTATCCGACGATATAACATTATAAAAACCATCATTATGAACTAATTGTAATAGAGGGATGTGATTATAATATTCATCTATCTTCATTCCGGACTGTAAAAGAGATACCAAACAAAAAAGTGAAGTTATAAGAATGAGAATTAGATAATCGTTTAATTTTCTCATCGCGTCAGTTTTTTGTTATGAAGATGAGTGCACATTTATTTTATTCCAGAGATTGATGTAATAATAAAATGTACGGATTCGTTAGATAATTATATATGATTATTTAAGAATAGACGCGTTGATATGCTTGTTTAGAGAGAAAATAAAAATGCCAGGTTACCGGAGAAGACGACGGAGCCCTCCCAATTTAGAATCCTCTAAGTAACGCAGTGCAGATAAATCATACGAACGAGATCCCGTATAGAAGCATTACGGGATGATAGTATAATTCACTCGAGAAATAGTTCTTGGCAGCCATGGAATAACAATTCCGGGCATCTCGAGTTTATCGAGAGAGGAGACTCGCTTGACATGTCTCGATTACTATGTGCAATAGCCTTCTAACTCGACATGACAACAATCACCTTTAATATAATCGTGTCATTTCGAAGGAGTGCAATCTTCTTTCAATCAAGACGACTGAGAAATCATTAACACCCTTGCAGCATCAGGATTTCTCGTCCGCTAATAATACCCAAGTGCAGTGCGGACTCGAAATGACAGTATGAGTTAGTAGAAGCATTACGGAATGAAACGATGAGAGTCTGCCGGTGGAAGTAAGGAATATTAGAGAGTGAATGAAAATGCGAGGTTACCGGAGAAGGCGTCGAAGCCCTGGAGCCCTCCCATGATTTGTACAGTATTGAATAAAATTAGCTTTAACGCCCCGTTCAATCTTTCAGCGTCGTGTTCAATGATTAAGCTTAGATCGGTACGAAGATATCTCTGAAGATTAAAAGTTAATTCCATACCACCGAAAGCACCGATGAATTCATAATCGGCGGCTTTAATTATATCTGAACCGTAACCGGCTGTGAGTGAAAAGTTTTTGAAAAAAGAACCAATAGGGATATTTTTTGAAGCGACGAGATATGTTGAATTAAAGTGGTTAGCAGAAACAAGAGTGCTGTAGGGGTTTTGTAAACCAAGGGTAACATTCGGGATAAAATTCCCCTCTTTGATTATTAAGAATTTAGCGCTTAAAATCCTATCCATTACGTGGCTGGTGTAATCTGAATCTATTTTCCGAGAAATGCGAATGGATACTTCTGTTCTGGGTATGAACCCTAAAGTGATATAAGCTCCAAACACATGATCTTGATAATTTGAATAAAGTTGATATTTCTTATTATAAAAGGAAGCCCCTGCTGTAATAATGCCGTCATCCGCAACTTCAGCCGTCGGAGTTCTGAACATCCCGGATAGACCTGATAATGACTGCCCCTCAATAATAGCAACGTTGAGGGAAAAAAGTATTATGGATAAGATGCACTTAAAATGTTTGTTAACACTTATGACTTTAAGTTTGATCAAAATTTTATTCCAATCTGCCTTTTAAAAAACTATGAATTAGTTATTGGGAAACAACTTTACCCGCTTCTTGCTTTTTTAATTAGGATATTATTAGCGGCAAGGAAGAAGTATTTAATATCTGTTAATATTGGGTTTTTCTCATAGCTGTCCAAATATTTTTCTTCTGAAGCCATAATTTCCTCAAGAGACTGTGGAAGATCCACGTAAAAAGGAGGTACTAAACCCGGTTTGAATTTCTTTCTTCTCTCACGCAGTTGTTGTGAATATAAACTTAGATAATGGTCTGATAGTGGACGCACACCGACCAATTTTAATTCCCCCTTAAAGAAGTTTATGAACATCGGGAATTCATCTAGCCATAACTTGCGCATGACCTTACCCCAACCTGTAATTCTAAAATCATCTTGAAACTTTCCACCGGCTTTCAGATTCCCCAAATCGAAAACAAATTTCTGCAGGTATTCAGAGTAGGGGTGCATTGTTCTCATTTTGTAAACATTAATTTTTCTCCCCTCTTTCCCGGTTCTTTTTAGTTTTATTAGGGGGCCGTATGAGGGGCTTTCCCCTTTTTTAGGGTTGTCCCCTTTTTTCGCGATGAAATAGATAAAGTTATTTATTTCTCTGAGATTTATTATTGAAAAACCGCAGTAGTGTAATCTTCCGAGACATTCTGCCAGTGAAATTGCTCTATTTTTACCTTTAGAAAACGCAAAATATACTTTCTGAAAAAATGGAATTTTCGCAAAAGCTCTATTCCAAAGAAAATCAAAAAAGTAAAAAAAGCGGGCAAGATAATAGGGATACTTATTTTTGTAGCGTCTGAATCTTAGGTTGAGGGGTTCAATCCTGCCAACAAAAACTCCACCATTAACCAATCTTTTATTTATCTCGATTAGATAATGATTTATTCTACGCATATCATTTATTTCATGGAGATTGAGGTAGAATTCATAGCTGTTATTTGGTAGTACTTCTACGTTATATGTATCGGCTGAACGGATCATTACAGCGCGCCTAATATCAAACGAGGTGAGTTCAATGCTCTCCTCAATAAACTTAAATACGGGGAGGTAATGACGCAGATAAATTGATCCAAGCTGTTCTTGCAGGTAAGGATTGAAGGGATTTCCATTTGGAATACTATATTTTTCAGACTTACTCTCAATTTTTTCTACTACCTCTGTTTCTATTTCAGGAGTGGCGCGAAGAAGTTTTGTTTTCACAGCATCGGTAGTTTCCGGAGTCTGGATTATAAATAAAACTGAAAAAAGAGTTAGTGAACCAATTGAATAGACTATAGATATAATGAAGGGCATTAGGGAGAAATTATAATCATACTTGAGCATAAATGTAGCGAATGCCATAAGAGAAATAAATATAATAGCGGATTTAAATAAAGAGTAAAAGTAATCCCAATACTTTACTTTTTGCAATGGTGAGTATTGATGCACAAAGAAAGATGTAAAGAACCAGACGGGCAATAAGATGATTATCAATAGCAGATCTTTAGCAAATAAATCGGGGCGGAAATAATAGTAAACATAAAAGATAAGAGAGAGTAGCAGAACAAGGAAATAGGTGAAAGTAGAGAGGGAAAAGCGGAATTTAATTCTTACTTCCCTATTGATTTTTAATGTATAGTTGAAGTATATGAATATCAATTCTAAAATAAATGAAAGGAAAAGAGTACCGGCAATTAATATTCTTGAAGGGGCAAATGAAGAGATAGAGATAAAAATTATTGATAGGATACCCGTATTAAGAATGAAGGCATTAAAATAGCGTTTAAATATTTGAGTAAAATCGCTTATTTCTTTTAGCTGAGAAAATTTGCCAAGAAGAAAAGAGGAGAAGAAGGAGGTGGTCATGTAGAGCACAAACTCCAAATTATTACTAAGCAAATAACTTAGGCTAAAATCTTTATATAGAGAAACCGCAATAAATGATACTAAATGGATTAAGAATAGTATAAAAAATGTATGTAACTTTTTAATGGGCATTATTGTAATAGATTTTATAAAAATATGGATTTTGAGATTTTTCTTACAAAAGGAGGGGTAGATCTCAAAATAAATAGTTCAAATAAAGATACTTCCGTCAAAATATGGAATTCTTTAAAAATGGGTGTGTAAATAATCTTGTGTAAATGATTAATAATCCAATTTGTAATTTAATATGGCATTTAAACAGCGGTCCGCGGTGTGACCATCCCATAATTCGGGACGTACCGGATTTCTTTCGAGTATAATTGTTTTGTAAAATTCTTCTCTAATTCTCTCAATATTATTGCCTACCAGAACACTAACACCCCCATGCTCTCTTAATGTAATGGGCCTTTCTGTATTCCATCTTAATGTTAAACAGGGAGTACCTAAGACTGTACACTCTTCCTGCAAACCACCACTATCAGTTAATACTAACTTTGCGGACATATTTAGTCGAAGCATTTCTAGATAGCCGATAGGTTTTGTTAATACTATTCTGTCATTAGTGAGAACATTATTTAATAATCCATGTTCCTTCAACTTGTTTTCTGTACGAGGATGCAATGGCCAGATGACCTTAAAATTAGATGTGACTTCAGAACAAATAAATGAAACAATTTGACTAAGAACCGTACTATCATCAACATTTGAGGGACGGTGTAGTGTTATTACACAATACTCATTCTCCTCTATCTGGGGATTTCTGTTGAGATCAATAAATTTATTATCTGCTAAAATTTTTGAAATTAAAAGTTTAGAGGCACTGGCTCTATTTTGATCAAGTGAATCAATCATTATATTTCCTACAAAACAAATCTTGCTAGCTTCGACTCCTTCTTTGATGAGGTTTGTTATAGATATCCGGTCAGGAGTCAATAAGAGGTCTGAGATTCTGTCGGTGACGAGTCTATTAATCTCTTCCGGCATATGCATGTCGCCGGATCTTAAACCTGCTTCGATATGACAACATTTGATCCATTCTTTTTTAGCTGTTACTGAACAGGCCAGGGTTGCGTTTACATCTCCCACAACAACTACCCAGTCAGGTTTATACTCTTTTAATACTTTCTCAAACTCAATCATTGTATGCCCAACCTGTTCCGCATGTGACCCAGAACCAACACCAAGATTAATATCAGCCTGTGGAATGTTTAACTGATCAAAAAATGCTTTAGACATATTATCATCATAATGCTGCCCAGTATGCACTAACAAGTGATCGATAGTATTTTCTTTTTTAACGACATTGAATTTCTTGACAGCTTTTATGAACGGTCCGATTTTTATAAAGTTGGGGCGAGCACCTACTACTGATATTATTTTCAATGCGTCTCCTCTAAATACAATTTTCTTTTCTATTTCAATCTTGTTGGATAGATCAAAATAAATGATGAAGTTATCTGGATTTCAGCGAATGCTGTATTAATCTTGGTAAATAAAATTAAATTAGCTAAAATATTTGATAGCTACTAAAAATCCCTAGAATTTTCCTCTTTCTATATTCCCAAGCTTCTTTGAGTGTTGGTGTCGTATTATAAGTTGCTAATGATTCATCATTTTTAATAAAACGATTATTATTTTTCTCGAGTTTATCTAATGCCTCGAGTAATGCTACTGGAGCTAATTCATAATTCTTTTTTACAATAGAATTAAAATTATCACTATTTTCAATGGTGAATCTTTTTTGTACAATTATATCACCTGCATCAAGTTCTTCAGTTACAAAGTGGATTGAAACTCCAGTCTCCTTTTCACCTTTAAATAATACCCAAAATGGAGTTAATCTACCTCTATTTCGTGGAAGTAAAGCATTGTGTCTGTTTATAACACCAATTTTAGGAATCGAAAGTAATTCACTTTTTAAAATATTCTGGCTTTGATTTATAATAATATCAATATTGAGTTGCCGAAGTTCATCAAGAAAATGCTCATTATTAGGTGTTTTAATTTCCCATGTTTTTATACCATTAACCTGTGCAATTCTATTTATTGTTGGATCTAGGAATATACTTGGGAGAATAGAATGAAGCTTTTTTCTAATTTTATGAGAAATAGTTGCAAAAGAATTTTTTGTAAAATTATAAAAGCCCATTATCAAAAGAAGAGAAAATACATATTCATATTTCGATTTGTTCTTTTGAATTGTGAGTCTGTCACCTTTTGAGATTGCTAAACCTACAATGTCATCCTTTCTTGCTTCAATAATTTTTGAGATGAATGATTTTGTTTGAACCGGATCATCCATTGTTATTATAAATATATTCATAAACTTTTTATTACCTCTAAATCACCCTAACTCACTCTCCGAGCAAGCATGATATGCAACTTGATAAGAGTGGGATTTGAGATTGGCTAAATCAATTGGTTTTCTATACAATATTGTTTGACTGTAGTAAACTTATATCCTCGATCTTTGTAGAATTGGATTTCTTTTTTGTAGAGTGGTATAGCAGCAGGACCTAAGTTTTTTATTTTTAGATGTGAACGGAGCCAATCTTTCAGAAAAAAGTCGATTGGATTTTTTGAGCGTTTGTTTACAATTCTTATTTCATCAGATTCATCGATAAATTCATTAGGATGGACATCAAATACAACAGGTTTATTATTAAGCTTACTTTCAAAATTTATACCGTGTCTTTGAAGTGCGGTTATTGTTGGGAAAATTCTCATTGTTGTACCTACGTAAGGCAGGAAAAGAGCTGAAAGTGGAACTTCGACCAAATCACTATTGCCTTTCTTAAAGATATTATTCGGATCTACTTTGTATGGTAAACGAGGGGCAGTGAACCATTTTAGTTTTTTAAAGCCACCAAAAGACAAAAAGAAATCAAATCTTTGTGATGCAACGGAGCTATCGATTTTATGCCCGGTTTCGATCAATGCTCTTACAGTTTCATTATTGACTCTTAATGCAGGTGCTCTAAACGAAATTACTTCTTGACCAGATATATCCTCAAGCAATTTTTTTGTTTCTTCTAAATGTCTTTTCTGTTTCTCAAACGGCATTACATCAAATCCGTTTTCAGGCAAATGTGATTTACCATGAGAAGCAACTTCATGACCATCTTTAATTATCATCTTTACGACATCAGGAAAGAGCTTTGCAATATAGCCCGTAAAATAGAACGTAGATATTATATTGAATTCATTGTAAATATCCAATAAAATCGGCATTCCTTCTTCTAATACTTTAAGTCCTGTTTCGTCCCGGAGGGTGTTTAACCAGATTGAGGTGGTTTCTACATCATTTGTAAAAAGGCAATGTCGGCGTTTATTCATTTATATAATTTTCTATAAAATCAGAGAGAAATACCGCATAATCTAATTTTTCACTTAGCATAATTTCTCTTCTCTTCTCCCACTCAGTCTTATTAATATCTTTTGAGATTACAGAATCAATTATATCAAATAATTTGTTTCCTTCATTTGGTTTTATTCCCCAGCCAAGTTTATATTTATTTTCCAACTCATCTAAATAACTAATTCTACCAACAAAATCATTGATCCTTATGAAAGGTGTTCCTAAAACTCCGGCTTCGGCTGCCATTGTTTGACTATCACCAATGTATAATTTTGTATAAGCTAGTAAATGGTGCATGTCAAAGGGATTGACTAATAATCTATACGTATTTAAACTCTCACCTATGTCTCTTTCAGTTGTAATAAATACTTTACCATAATCTCTTAATCGATTTACAATTTCCAAGGCGAGCTTATCATTAATTCCTTCAATTCCTTCATCATGATGAGCAGATAACTTTGCAAATCGTAACACAAAGAAAGGATCGTCCATATTAAAATATTTTTCCACAACCTTTTTATTGGGCTCAAAATGATTCGGATGCAGATAGGCCAACTCATGATAACTATTATATTTTACACACTTAAAATCCCAACGACCGGTTCTGCAAACATCCGGACAAAGTATTTTTGTAGCGAACCTATATCCGAGGTTTGCAGTTTGTTGAATTATATCAAAATCATCTTCGTTTACAATTATGTTGCTGATACCCAACGGTTTTGATGCTAGAGAAATAATTATAGATGTTCCTATAACTAGTGAAGGTTTTTCCTGCTTTAATATTTTGTACAAAGAAATGCTTTTTTCTAGAAATTGTAAAATTAAATCTGATTTATGGACTATTTTTTTTCTAGATTTCAACTTTCTCGATATTGCTTTGAATTCAGATTCATTAATCAACTCGTCTAAAATATCTTTATCATTATAGGTTATACGTACATAAATCTCTTTACTAATTAAATTTTTTATTACATTCTTAAAGAGATGAAAATGAGCAGGGTGAGCTAAATGGAACAATATCTTCATATATTCTTCGCCAGCAATTTTGATAACGCAACAAACATCCACGCATTTGACCATCGCATGAATGAAGTTTTTATTTGATAATTTTTGAATTTCCTGAAATAAAAATACCCACTTCTACTTTGCATATTTTTTATTAAAAATATTGCAGTTTTTTCTGCCATGACTAAATCACCAAACCTTGTTAGTGTTAATAGAGATTGACCACCCGCTGTACAGTCAACAGGATAATTATTATTATTATAAAACTTTGGTAAACCCGAATATTCAAAAAAAGAATCTATATAATATTTATACCCTTTTTCTAAGCTATTGCCAAATGAATCATCACCAGTACATTTGATATAGTCATCTAAGCAATCGAGTATGTAACCTGTATGATAGTTATCAACTTTCAATCTTTTATAAGAATAACACCATGAACCATCACTATTTTGATTCTCAACAACATATTTTACTGCGTCACGAGCAGTTTTCTTTATTTCTTCGTTTTTAGTTATTGAATAGACCTGACTTAATAAACGTGCTCCTTTCATTGAAGCATTATAAACTTTTTGTTTATCAAACGGAGAGTAAGAGAAACAAAAGGAATCATTTTCACATGTTCTAAATAAATCTTTCAATACAAATTCAGAAGCGCTAATACAATGATCAATTGCTTTTTGGTTGTTTGTAATTTTGTAATATTCAAAGAGTCCGTTAGTAATTATTCCTGTGGCAACAACTGTTGGCTGATTAGCCGGGATTTTTGCGTTTTTTGCTTCCCATGGGAAATCATACCCCCAACATGTTCCACTGAAACCCGAAGGGATTAATTTCTCTAATTCATTAATTAGGTATTCTGCTTTTTTGATGTATTCGTTTTTTTTAGTTGGGAAAATCTTACTAAGATAACCAAAAGCTTGAATACACAAACCCAAAGTTACCGGGTTATAACCTTTAGTAATCCCAAGCAATGGTCTAAGATTTATCGGTGATCTTTTAACTAATTGCTGAATTCCGAATCTTAAAGCCTTATTGTTATTAAATATAGGTAAATTAAAAAGAGAGGATTTTAAAGCGTCGTACGGATCATACCCTCTATAATTTTCAACCTCTATATATTTTTCAAGTTTTCGTAAAGAAATTTTAACTAAATCTGACATTAACACCTAATTACAGAATTCGTTTTTATTGATTCAATTACATTGAAAGTTACTCTGGAAGTATGAAATATTTCGTCAGCCTTTATGGGAGCAGGTTTTCCATTTTTGATTGAATCTATAAAAAGTTCTATTTCCTTTTTATGTCCTTTATTTTGTGAAGAAATTTTATCCTTTTTCACCCTTTCAGTATAACTCTCAAGTTCCTTAAAATCTTTCAATAAATATGTATTACCTGCATAAAAAACTTCGAGATACTCTTTTTCTAATTTTTTACTCCCATTTGAGAAATATGAGATAGAAGCTATACTACCATTCTCAAACGTTAATTGAATATTTAGTGTATCGCTTAAATTCTCTTGACTCCCTAATAATGCAGAATAAACGGAATTAATATTACTGCCTGATAAAAACAAAGTAAGATCAATAAAATGGCAAACTTCACCAATAATTCTTCCGCCACCTATTTCTAAATCCTGAGTCCAATGATCTTTTGGAATATAACCTGCGTTTATGCGATAATTAATTGCTTTGGGTACAGAATCATTTAGTCTCTCTTTTAATTGAGTTATCTGGGGAGCAAATCTACGATTATAACCTAGCATTAATTTTGCACCAGAAGAGTTGTAAACGTCAATTATTTGGTCTAATTCCCTTTCGTTTAAGCAAAGAGGTTTCTCAACAAAAACATTTTTTTTGTTTTGCAGACCATTAATTACATTTTCAGCATGCAAATTATGACGAGTTGTAATAAAAATTGTATTTATACTTTTGTCATTGAATACTTCTTCAGCAACAGTAGCTGCATTGTCAAAACCGAATTTTTGTGCGACGCTTCTTGATGTATGTCCATGACCAGTAACGACTGTAACTTTATTTGCATAATTTGGAATATTGGGTAATATCATATTTTGAGCAAATGAACCAGCACCAATAAAACCAATATTAACATCAGTTTCTATATAGCTTTTTCTTTCACATACAATTACTTTTTTTTCATAAGAAACTTCGTTTGGATATTTTAATACTATTCCATTGAAAGGCACTGTTTTGTTAAGAATAATTTCATAAGCAGAAGGAGCATCTTGAAAATCAAATTGATGTGTTATTAATTTTTCTAATAATATTTTGCCAGCTTTTAAGAGCTCAATAAACGTCTGCATATTTCTATTTTCGGTCCAACGTACGTATCCAATTGGATAGTCAATTCCCTTTTCTTCATAATTATTATCATATCTGCCTGGACCATAAGAACAAGACATACGAAGATCCAGTTCTTTTTTATAATAATGCTCTCTGTTAAAACCAGTTGACACTGCACCTACTATAACAACTTTGCCTTTTTGTCTTGAAATGCGCCCCGCCAATTCAACAGGATCAGTTGAAGAAGTTCCTGCTGTTATTATAACAGCGTCAGCACCAAAACCACTTGTATAGCTTTTAATAATTTGCTCAATACCATCACTGTTTCTGTTAATTGCAAAAGAAGCACCACACCTTTTTGCTAATTGAACTTGGTTTTCACTAATATCAACTCCAATTGATTTGATACCTGCGGCATTTAATATTTGTATTGTTAATTGCCCAATGAGACCCAGGCCAATTACAACGCAGCTTTCGCCAAGTTTTACTTCCGACTGCCTAACACCCTGCATAGCTATAGACGC
This sequence comes from Melioribacteraceae bacterium, assembly GCA_019638015.1. Classification (NCBI taxonomy): domain Bacteria; kingdom Pseudomonadati; phylum Ignavibacteriota; class Ignavibacteria; order Ignavibacteriales; family Melioribacteraceae; species Melioribacteraceae bacterium. The sequence goes on from JAHBUP010000001.1 coordinate 2,331,445, forward strand.
AACAGTTGTAAATGCTGCATGTTTTAAATCAATTGACTTGTCAACTTTTACGCATAAATTTACTGGTACTGAAATGATCTCAGAATGGGATGCTCCACTTCCACCGCAAGCAACAAAGTCACCCACCTCATAACCAGCAACACTTTCGCCTACTTCAATTACTACCCCAGAAGAACTATAACCTAATGGTGAAAGTGCTTCTAATTTGTTCATCACCATTTCATAAGTTTTTTTTATACCCTGAGTTTTAACTGTATCCAGAACCATCTTAACTTCTTTTTGCCGAGACTTTGCTTTGGCTATGTAACCTTTACGTGCATCTGACACAGTCTTACCTTCGGTACCGGCACTAATTATGGAATAATGGTTTTTTACAAGGATATATCCTTTCTGTAAAATTGGAGAGGGAACTTCAGTAAGTTCCATTTTACCGTCTTTTAAGTTTTGAGTTAGTTGGCGCATTTTTTTTACTCAGTTTGTATCATAAGAGGTGAGTTTTATACCAGGATTGGAATGAAATTATTGCATAAAGTATTGCCGAGTTATCTTCTAAGCCTAATATGTGATTATCAATAAGCTTTTTAATATGTGCTGTGTTAAAGAAATGAAATGATGAGAGGAAATCAAAATCAATCAACCCAGCAATTTTCTCTCTCTTCTTAAATATACTCCTTAAAGGCATACCAAAACCGGCCTTCCGTCTATATAGAATATCATTTGGTATTTTTCCTTCAAATGCCGATTTTAATACTACTTTCTGCTTACCCATAGCACTTAATTTATAATTACGCGGTAAGCTTATTACAAACTCTACTAATCTATGATCCATAAATGGAACTCTACCCTCAACACTATTTGCCATACACATTCGATCTAGGTAATGTAAATTTTTTACAAGAAAATTCTCGAGCTCGAATTTTTGCATATTTGTAAAGGGATCATTATCGTTATCAAAATATTCTTCAAAAACTTTTATAGCATTTTGATTTGGGGTATTCATTACATTATATGAATTTTCAAAATCACCCACTATTGAATATAACCCATATTTATAATTTGGGAAGCTATAATACTTTCCTATTTTCTTTAAAAATCTTTTATAGCCCTTAAAATATCCTCGACCTTGTTTTACATTTTTTAGAGTACTTAGGATAATATCATTTATGAATTGTGGCGACTTATCAAAATAATTTGATATCAAAGTAAGTAGGTGGTTCCCATATCCAAGAAAAAACTCATCAGCTCCCATTCCTGATAATAATACTGTTGAAGTTTTGGCTGCCTCTTTGGTAATCAGATAAGATGGAATTTGTGAGCCATCTGCAATAAGATCATCAGAATAGTAATTTGTAAGGTTAATCAAATCTATGTTTGCTTCATCGGTACTTATATCTATTTGTTGAAGGTTGAGATTCCAAGCTTTTGCCAATTTTGAAGCGTAAAAATAATCCGAGCTTGTTCCCTCTTCTATGAGATCGTTTTTATTTTTTTTTGCAGAATAATGAATAATTTTCTCATGATCTTTCATATAATATACAATTGCAGATGAATCAACACCACCTGAAAAAAAAGTACCAACAGGGACATCCGAAATTAACCTTTTTTCTACTGAGTCTTTTAATAGACTATATACTTCGTTTTTAGCATCGTTAAAATTAATTCTTTTATTGGTGTTAAAAGATGGGTTCCAGTAACACATATGTTCAGCTTTATCATCATAAATATTATATCTAATATAATGTCCGGGAGTTATTCTATAAATATCTTCAAATAATGTTTTATTTTGCGGAACATACTTAAAAACAAAGTAATTCATTAATTGTTCTTCTGTTATCCCTTTATTTAGCTCTGCTGCTAAAAATGATTTAAGCTCTGAAGCAAAAAAGAAAGTGTTTGTGTCCTTAAAAAAATAAAGAGGTTTTACTCCAAATCTATCTCTATAAAGAAGAAGTTTATTGTCACGCTTGTCATAAATTGCAATTGCAAAATCTCCATTTAATTTGTGGACAAAGGTTTCTCCATATTTTATATATAATTTTATTATTACTTCGGTGTCACTATTTGAATTAAATTTAAATTCTTGAAGATATTTAGTCCTAAGATCCAAAAAATTATATATTTCTCCATTATATACAATTATAACATTTTTATCATCTGAAAGCATTGGTTGATGACCTGAAGCTGAAAGGTCGAGAATGCTTAAGCGTTTATGACCAAGAAAAACATTTTTATTATTCTCAAAATAATTGTACTTACCTTCATCATCCGGACCACGGTGGGATAATGTGGATAATAACTTTACATCATTATATTTAGTATTAGATACATAACCTATTATTCCACACATATTAATATTCTTTAATAACTTGATTGAAGATATGTTGCACTCTTTGAGCAACTATATTTGACCAAAATTTATTCTTTGCGTACAAATAATTATTTTGACTTATTGAATTATACAAATCTACATCACTTATTATTCTTTTTATTTCGCTACTAATATAAATTGGGTTATAATTTTCTATTAAGACACCGTTTAATTTATCTTTAAACACAGAGGCTATACCACCAACATTAGTTGTTATAACCGGAAGGCCAAATGCCATTGCTTCAAGAACCGCATTTGGCATACCTTCAAAATCGGACAAAAACAAAAATATGGAAGCCTCTTCGAAAAGCTGTTTTTTTTCATCCCTTTCAACAAATCCTTTTATTTCTACATCTTTAATTTTTTGCTCCCGCACAAGATTTTTCAAATTGTCTAATTCTGCACCATCACCAGCAAAAATAAGTTTGAATTCTGGATTTTCTTTTTTTAATAAAGTATATATTTCTAAAATTTTAAATACTCCTTTAGTTTTTTCAATTCTTGAAACAAATAGAATAGTTTTATATTTATTAATAATTCTAGAGTTAATTTGTTTAACTATATCAAAATTGCTAACCAGTTCAAAATCCACCAAGGTAGTCTCTAAAAACAATTTATTATTATATCCATTTTTTTTAAAATAGCTAATATTTCTTTCAACAAGATCTATTATAGCATCCGCCCTAAAGAAGATAGTTTGAAACATTTTCAAATATAGACCGGATAGATTATTTACAAAATTATCATCCCACCCTCGAAAAAATACTATAACTTTTCTACGCCATAATTTTGCTATTATTATAAATAAACCATCTCTAACTACTGAATAAGGATAAAAGGCAGTGGTAGTTTGGACTAATGATATATCGTTAACAAGAATTATTTTTATGAACTTGAAATAATCCAATACAATTCTTTTCAATTCAACCAACTTATTTGATCTATTTGGCCAATTTCGAGAACCTCTTGCAAAGTATACAATATTATCTGGTAAATGCTTTTTAATGGAGGAATAATAATTTGTTATACCGCCCCTGGCTTCAGGGCCTGGGGTAAGAATTAATATATTTTTATCGCCCTTAATATTACTATTCCAATTTGTTTAATATAAAAAGTGTTTTTAATTGCATTACTTTAACAAATAAATTCTATTATATTTTTTTAGCTGAAAGAGTCCAATACGGGGCAATTATCAAAGATTTGGTTTTGAATATTCTAATTATCAAGTTTAAAATAGAAGAAATAAAATTTTTAATAATATTTTGAGGCTTCCCATAAAACCCGGGCAATACTTCTACTTGGAAATTTAATTTCATCATCAAATCTTTTATTTCAAATGGGTTCATAAAGTTTTCAACCCAATATCCACTATATGGATCACATGTATTTGTTTTATGTTTTATAACTGGTGGTAATATTTTTTGTTTAAGATAAAGATCAACTGTTTTCTTAATTTCAATATCAATTAGCCCCCTAGTAACTTTAGATAATTGTTCTATCTCAATGCTTGACAAATTATTATTATACGAAGAAATTATTTCTTTTCTTAATTCAAAATAAGGCTTCCCATCACCAAATAGTTTTGTATTGGGATCACCATATTCTGCAATTATTTGAAGAGGTATAATAGTTCTTCTAGTAAAAGGATTGTACTGATTTGCTCCGGTAGACATCAATATTAAGAAACCTCTATCTGAGAATTCTGATAACCGAAATATTAATTTTTTCATATCATATACATGCTCAATAGTGTTGTAAGAAACTAAAGCATGACAATGAATTAAATTATCATTAAGGTAAACAGTAAGTGCATCAATATCGCCAGCAATATAATGTTCAGATTGCAATCCTAATTTTAATCCAATTGCTTTTGCATCTAATGTCCATTTTTCATTAATGTCATTATAAATTACAGTACCAATACCATATTGTTTGCATAAAAGACCAAACATTCCAGTTCCACCTCCATGGTCTATTATGGTGATATCTTCTTTAGTGTAATTTAAATTTGAAAGCACATATGATAATTGATAGGAATATTTTACAAGGTTAGTTCGTAAATGTTCTTTTTTATTACTAAAATATTTTCTAATATCGCTCCCAATGTCAATTGTGTCTAAGTCAAATAATCTTAATTTGTTATATAATATTTCAGAAGCTAAGTTGATATCATGCATAATTCTTTTATTTAAATATTTACCAAATGTGTAATTGAATTTCATATTATTGTTAACCTCATTCATTCTTCTATTTTCAAAAAGTAATTTCTAATTGAAACTGCACTAGTAAGTTTTAATAAAATATTTTATCAACATGATATTAATTCATTGAGAACTATTAAACTCCATAATAAATTGCCATGATCATGTAAGCCATTTCTATTATCATTCACTATTTTATCAAATTCAACTTTATTAAATAGATAATTAATACAACCCATCTGATTTAAGTGATCTTTTAATTCATCGGTTTTGAACCATTCTCTGACAGGAACCCTAAACCCTTTTTTGGGTGCATTAAATAATTCCCTTGGCAATTTTTTAGCAATAGTATTTTTCAAAATACTTTTTCTTTCCCAGCCTTGCATTTTAATAGATTTATCTACTTTAACCATAAATTCAATCAGCTTATAATCTAAAAAAGGAAGTCTTGTTTCTAAAGAATATGCCATGCTCATACGGTCAACTTTAACAAGATAATCATTCGGGAGATCGTGTTTAAAATTTAAATACATTAGTTTATAAAAATCATCTTTGTACTTACATTTCTTCATAAATTCATTTAAATATTCGATTACTGACCATGTCTTAATTTCATTATTCATTAGAAGTCTTACCGAATCTAAATCAGGTTTAGCACGCTTGTCGAGCACTCTAGTATTAAATTTTTGTGAGCTGGTTTTTAATAAATGCTGATATCTATTTAGTTTATATCTTATACTTCCACTGGTTATTCTTTTAATAATACTTATGTTAAATGGAATTAATTCTTGAAAAATATTTGGCAGTGCCTTATAAATTTGTGCAAATTTGATCCCTTGATATGATGAATAACCTGAAAGTACTTCATCGCCGCCATCACCAGTTAATACCATTTTAACATGTTCAGCAGCAAATTTGGATACACAACCTGTAGGTATCGCCGATGAATCACCAAATGGTTCATCATAGTGAAAAGCAACTTTTTTTAAAGAATCGTAAAAACTTGTATGGTCTATTTTTTCAACAAAATGATCAGTGCTAAATTTATTTGCAACTAGTCTAGCTAATCTACTTTCATCATATTCATTTTCTTCGTAGCCTATTGTAAAGGTCTTAACAGGAAAGCTAGAATATTCAGACATCAAAGCCACTATCGAGGAAGAATCAAGACCACCGCTTAAAAAAGCACCGAATGGTACATCGCTGCGCATCCTGATTTTTACAGCGTCATGAAAAAGGGATGAAAACTCACTATAAATTCTCTTTTTATTACAGTACATATTATTTTCATCAATTTCAGGTAAATCCCAGTATTTATATTCATTTATACCGGAATTATTTACCACTAAATAATGCCCGGGCAATAACTTCTTAATATTCTTAAAAAAAGTATAGGGAGCTGGAATATTTTTTAATACGGAATATATTTCCAGAAACTCAAATAAAGGTTCTTTTGGCAATCCATACTCAAAAATGGATTTCATTTCAGAGGCAAACAAAACTGTGTTATCCCATAAAGCGTAATGTAAAGGCTTTTCTCCAATGCGATCACGAGAAATGAATAATTGCTGTTTACATTCGTCCCATAATGCAAAAGCCCACATTCCATTAAATTTATTTTGACAATCGGTTCCCCATTGCTCATAGGCTTTAATAATTACTTCAGTATCAGATAAAGTTCTAAAACTATGACCTAATGATTTTAGCTCTTCCTTTAGTTCAACATAATTATATATTTCACCATTTAACACTAACGAAATTGTCTTATCAACATTAAACATTGGTTGATCGCCTGTTGATAAATCAATAATTGAAAGCCTTCTATGTCCAAACCCAATATTACCGTTGATATAAAAGCCTTCTCCATCAGGTCCGCGGTGATGGACAATATTGGTCATTCTTTTTAAAAGAGATTTATTAACATGTCGAGAATTGTCAAAATGGAAAATTCCTGTTATACCGCACATAATTTATCTTGCCCATTTATTCTGTATCGAAATTATTTCTTCAAAAGTATATTTCGATTTAACCGCATTGATATGTAATTTAAGACTTTCGTGATTAAATCTAAGTTTTATAGGTTTGCAAGGGTTGCCAACACAAATTGAATAAGGAGGTAAAGATTTTGCAATAACAGAACCTGCACCAACAACGCAACCCTCTCCTAGTTTAACACCTTTTAAAATAGTAACGTTGGATCCAATCCAAACGTCGTCTTCAATGGTTATAGGAATATTTTTACCGCCACTTTTAACGAAACGCATTTGGATACCTACTTCTGATATATTATGATCCCCTCCCATTATGGTAACTGACCGGCCAAACATAACATTATTACCAATATTTACTTTAACGTTTGTATTAATCACAGTATTTAACCCCATGAACACATTATCACCTATTTCAATCAATCTATGATCAAAAAATTCAGAATTGTATCCAAACTTAAAATTACTACCTACTTTGCATAATGATTTTTTAATAATATACCATTTTAATGGCCACAGAAAATTTGGCAAAGTTCTTACGAAATAACTAAGATAAGTTGGTTGAATATTTAACATTTTAAAAACTTTTTAAGAATAATTCTATTTTTTCGCCGTTAGTTGCAGGATGGAAATAAGTCATACATTTTTTATATCCGTTTTCACCAATTCGTGCAGCCTCTTCTTTATTTTCGATTACAAATCTCATTGAATTTATTAATGACAATTCATCTGAAGGATTTGCCAAAATAACATCTCGTAAATTTTCGAGATAAAATTTAACATCACTAACATCTGTTGCAATAACTGGATTTCCAGTTCCTAAATATTCCCCAAGTTTAAATGGAAATCCTGCATTAGCATAGGTAGAATTAATTCTTGTCATCAATAAAACATCAGCATTCTTTAAGAATTGGTAATAATGTTCATCAGGAACCATACCTATATATTTAATTTTAGGATTTCCTTGAATAATATTTTTTGTAGAAAAATTAATTTGTCCTGCAAGAATTAGCTCAGTATTAAAATAAATTTTTGAAACTTTATTAAATGCTTCTACCAAAATATTAACACCATCTTTAATGCCATAAGTGCCACTATAAACAAATTTTATCTTCTCTGAATTATTATTTTTATTAAATTCAAACAAAAGATTTTCCGCACTAATCGGAATTAATTCAAGCTGACTTTCCTTTAAACCTAAATTTGTATATTTTTCATAAATTCTTTTTGAAATAACTATTAAACCAGTCACAAAATATTTTATGTTCTTATCAAAAATTACATTAATTTTATGCAAAAAAGATAATCGAATACTTGTATTTTCCTCATGGACCAAATAGTTTTCTACAATGTCTACAAAAATTGAATAACCTAAATTTCTACCAATAATTGCGAATAGTACATTAGTTAATCCGATACCATCATAAAGAATAAGAATATTTTGAGAATTTCTATTAAAATTTCCCTTAAGTATCTTTTTTTTTTTTAGCCAACCAAATATTATTTGGAGGCGATTAAATTTAATAAATTCCCATTTTACTCTATTTTTAATACCATTCTCTTTATTTCGATCATTGTTTTTACCGGCAATAATTACATTAACATTATTATTTACTGCCAAATACTCGGCAAATAATCTAATACGCTTGGAAGCTGCCATACCATAGGGGTATGGTTGAGATGAGATAAAAAGAATATTCATTTAAGATTTGCAGTTTTAACAATTTTTGCCGGGTTACCTACAACAGTAGAATCAGGAGGTATATTTTTTAAAGAAACAACTGATCCTGCGCCTATTATAGAACGTGCTCCAATAGAAACGCCTTTAAGAATTATCGAATTTGTTCCAATGAAAACATCATCTTCGATTATTACTGGTGATGTTTTAACATCCCTTCGATCAAGAAAAGTATCGCGTCGGTTTAGATGATTCAATGAATGATAATCATGATCAAATATCCTAACATTTCCACCAATCTTAACATTGCTTCCAATTCTTATTAAAGATCGAGAAGATAATACAGTTGATGTAAACCCACAATTATCACCGATTTCTATTCTACCCTTATCAATTGTTTGGAAACTAGCCCTATTATTAATTCCAACAAGATTTGATGATTTTCGAGAATTAAGAATAAAACCATTACCAATTTTAATTGAACCCTTATTAGCAATTTTAATAAATACTATGCCATCAACGGTAATTTTTGAAGGTAATGGGCACCCATTTATGAATAAGATTAATTCAGTTATTAAGGAAGAGAATTTAATGCTTATATTACTTATTAATAATCTATAAATTTTTATTAATAACATAGTGAGTATTCTCATTACTATCGAATATAAAGTACATAAAAATAAAACCTAAAAAAAATGGCAACCCAAATAGACTTTGCGAAATTGAAACTGACATGAAAGTAAACAGAATGACTTTAATATAATTTTTATCAAGCATTTTAATTTTTATGTATTTCATGAAGGAAAAATACATAGTAACAAATATCATTAAAAAACCAATTATACCCCATTTCCTTAAAATAGAAGTTAAACCGGACGCAGAAGCTGCATAAGCATATTCAATAAATTGACCTTCCCCAAACAATGGAAATTTATAAAAACTGTTTAAATCAAGAATTGCTTGTTCATTTCTTCCAACTTGATAATAAATGTCGTTATAAGTTAAGTCAGAATTAAAAGTTGAAACTTTTACCAAACTACTTTCTACCTTATCTCCAAGAAATTCAAAAGTATTATAACTATAAATCCCTATTAAAGAAATTAAGGCAAATGAAACAATCGAACTAAATGTAAATATTTTTCTTACAAAAAATATTAAAGAATATAGGAAGATAAAAAAAGCTATATAGGCCCCTAAAGAAAATGTAGAAATTAAAGCTATAATGAAAACTATATTCTTTTTATTTAATATTTTACCAGTTTCTAAAGTATTAAACATTATCGCTAAGTTCAAAAAGACACCAAATGCACCTGGCTCCCAAAACGGACCCGCATTTCTAGGAAAGTTGTTAAGAAGCCAATAATCATTTGTATAAATTATTATATTTGTTCTAACAAACTCAGGAAAAAGAGCCAAAGGTTGGATTACATTATGCGCAAATTCATTAAAAGTATTATAAATTTCTGAACTAGATGATAATATTGCCCATAAAAACAAACTTAAGATAGCAAAAAAGTACATAAATTTAATATAATACTTATTAAACTCAAGACCTATTATTTTTATCGCAGCAATAGCATAAATTATTCTAAATATTATACCAAAGAAAGGTCCTAAAATAAAATAATTTGTAGTAATTATTTGTGCTAACATCAAAACAATTAAAGAAATGATTGTCATGTAGGAAAATTTGTTGAATTTATGGCCATCTAGAAAAAAAACAATTAAAGTGAACCCAGCTATCAAGCCTAAAACTAGATTTCCAACAAAAAATGGGAAACCTGCCTGAGCTACTAACAAAAATAAAATAAAGTATTTAAAGGGTAACCCAATTCTATTACTTATTGACATTTATATACTTAGTAATTTCTTATAAATATTTTCAATTTTTTCAGAGTAGGTTACAGTGTTGCATTGTTTGTAAACTATATTGTAACCATTCTCACCAAATTTTTCCCTTTGTAGAGGATTATCAATCAGTTCTATAATTTTTTCAGCAATTTTTGTCTTATTTATTGGGTAAACTAAATAACCTGATTCTCCATTTTTCACAAACATTTCAGATTTTCCAGTAGCAATTATTGGTTTTCTTAAAGCCATTGATTCAATTATATCTCTCCCCCAGGGATCAGAATATAGTGAAGGGCGCACAACAATATCTAATATTTGATGATATTCTCTATTGCCATATGAATATTGTATTAATTTTATTTTGCTTTTTATATTATTTTCATTCATTGCTTTCATCACTTTATATGCATAATCTTCTTTAAATAATACTTTTTTTGCCATTCTTTTCCAAAATGGTTTAGGTGGTTGTGATCCAATAATTAAAAACACAACATTTTTGTATTCTTTCATCTTTATTATTTCTTTAATAACCTCAATAAATAGTAATTGTCCTTTATTGCGGGTAAATCTGCCTAACATTCCAACAACAATCGTATTTTCATTAATATTTAATTTCCTTCGAGTCTCATTTAGATCTAATTTAGCTTTTAGACTACTAAAATCAAAGGGATTAGGTACAACATGTAAGTTGTGGTGATGTATAAAAGGTTCAGCTTCTTTTTGGTTAATTGAGATTAAAGCATCGGAATATTTGAATATATTATTTATAATATATTTTTGAATGAGACCAATTCCATTATAATGAATTTCTTCTCGTAAGTGGGTAACAATTTTAAGATTTTTATAAGTTTTAAGATAAGGATAAAGATGAGAGAAAACTGAATTATTAATATGTAAAATGTCTATTTTATTTTTGATAAGAATGTTTATTATTTTATAGGCCTGTTTCTTAGCAGTGATACGATATAAAAAGAACCTAAGTAACGATGTTTTATGGCCTGGAACGCTAACAATCTGTTTTATATTTAATAGTTTTACTTCTTTAAGTTCTTTTTCTAATTCGTCTTTCATTACAACAGAATCACAGTTGCTTGAATATAAATATCTATCAAACAATTTTCCATCTAATGACATTACCATTAAATATAAACTCATCGCACCACCTGCATATGCAATTTGATTTCCAAGATACGCGATTTTATATTTCAAACTACGCTATTCCCCCCTTAAAATAATTTTTAATCATCTCAACTACAAACCGTTGTTCCGCTATACTTAATTCCGGGTATATCGGTAAACTTAACAACCTTCCTTGCAAATAAAAAGCATGTGGGAAATCATCAATATTATGATTTAAATAACTATATGCCTGCATAAATGGCAGTATTACAGGATAATGAATTTGAGTTTCAATACCTTTATTCAATAAATATTCTTTTAATTTTTCTCCTTCTTTAACTTGAATACAATAAACGTGAAATATATGTTTTACATTATTTTTTATTTTTGGCGTAATAATATTTGAAATCCCTTCCAATAATTCGTTATATTTAAGAGCAATCTCAAATCTCTTTTGATTCCATTCATCAATATATTTCAGTTTTACTGATAGAATTGCCGCTTGTAGTCCATCTAAGCGACTATTAATACCCTCCATTACATGAAAATGTTTCTTCAATGCACCATGATTTGCATACATTCTGCATTTATCAGCAAAATTAGCATCATTAGAGATGATTGCGCCGGCATCGCCATAAGCTCCTAAATTCTTGCCCGGATAGAAACTAAACGTTGCTGCAATTCCAAAAGTACCTACCTTTTGCCCTTTGTATTCTGCGAAATGGGCTTGAGCACAATCTTCAATCACATATAAATTGTATTTATTTGCAAGTTCCATTATGCTATCAATTTCAGCAGGTTGACCATAAAGATGCACCGGGATAATGGCTTTGGTTCTAGATGTTATTTTTTTTTCTATTTTAGTTACATCAATAGTATAGAATTTATCTATATCAATAAATACCGGTTTTGCACCAGTTTGAGTAATTGTTTCCGATGTCGATATCCAGCTGTGTGCAGTAGTAATTACTTCATCACCCGGACCTATATCCAACATCTTCAAAACAATGAAAATAGCATCAGTTCCATTTGCAACACCTATGCAATAATTTACATTATTTTTTTCTGCGAATTCTTTTTCAAATTCATGAACATATCTTCCTTTAATAAATGCTGACTCGCTAAGAACACTTGAAATAGCTTCATTAATTTCTTCTTTTATTGAAATATACTGTGCTTTTAAATCTACAAAAGGAATTTTCATTTTTTAACCTGTTTAATTTTTTTTGCAGGATTTCCTGCATACACCCCCGCTTCGGAAATATCTTTAGTAACTACCGAACCAGCACCTATAACAACATTGTCACAAATATTGACTGGTAAAATTGTACTATTTGTCCCTATCGCTACATTATTCCCTATCTTTGTAGATTTCCATTTTGATTTATCCCCCATCGCAGGGCCACCATCTGAAAAAACATCGTTAATAAACATAGCACCATGAGAAATAAAACAATTATTACCAATTTCAACAAGTTCACAGATGAAGGCATGCGATTGTACTTTACAGTTATTGCCAATCTTGACATTTTTTTGAACTTCAACAAAAGGGCCAATAAATGTATTTTCTCCAATTTCACATTCGTAAATATTAGAGGGTTCTATCACAATTACATTTTTCCCACATTTAACAGCCCTCACTGCAACTGATTTTTTAATTGGCTCAAACATTGTGCGCTTCCACATAAATTTTTTCGATAATCTGAACCGTCTTCATACCGTCAAGAAAATTAGTTGTTATTTTTCCATTGTTAGTTAATACATCAATGACATTTTCGTAAACTTTATCATGGTTTGACATTGAACCTTGATAACCACCATAATCGTTTGCCTTTCCTGAGTCCGGAAGATTCATAATGATATAGTCTTGAATTTCTTGATATTCTAATACATTGAGGTATTGACCACCAATCTTGATAGTCCCCTTCTCGCCAAAAACTGTTAGTGATCCTTCCATGTTTTTTTTGTAACAGTTTACCGTATAATTAATAGTTCCAATGATATCATTTTCAAATCTTACGATTACCACACCGGTATCTTCGAATTCAATAATATCTTTATGGTTGATATTTTGAAGAAAAGCGGATACATCTTTTATATTACCAAACAGCCAGTATAAAAGGTCTATGAAATGACTAAACTGAGTGAAAAGAGTTCCACCGTCCAGCTTTTTAGTACCTTTCCAATCAGAAGACTTATAATAATCTTCATTTCTATTCCAAAAACAATTTAGCTGTACGCTTAATACCCTGCCTAATCTATTTTCCTCCATCACCTTCTTAAGAGTTTGTATAGGGGGATTAAAACGATTTTGCTTTACAACAAATAAACGTTTGTTTGCATCTTCTGAAGCTTTGATCATTGCTTCACAATCAAGGACACTTAAAGCCATTGGTTTTTCTACTAATACATGATGCCCCGCTTTTAATGACTTTATCGTATGCTCTGAATGTAAACCATTTGGTGTACAAATTGAAACAACATCAATATTATTTTCAAATTTCAATAAATCATCAATATTCGAATAAAAATTAGCTTTAAAACTATTATTAAATATGTTTCTTCTTTCTTCTTTGATATCACAGGCAGCAACCAAATTGCCCATCTTTGTAATATGTTCCGCATGTCTTTCGCCAATTCGCCCATAGCCAATTATTGCAAAATTAATTTTTTTTGAATTCATATTATTATTTACCAAATAAAGTGATTAATTGTTTTTTCATCTTTTGATATGATTTGAAATAGTAATGAGATTGGATGGGTTGCTTCATTATTTCATGAAATTTTTTTTCATTGATTCCAATTTTTTTGCAAAAGTAAATTATATCCTCATTAATATTATCTTTATCATAAGTTGTTTTTTTCAATTCCAATAAAGCTTTTTCTCGTTGTATTTGACCTGAGCAAATTAGACTGGACAAATGCGCTTTGCGTTTGTCTATATTGAATTTGTTTGGTAAAATATATTTTTGATAAAATTCTGTTATTTTGGATTCACAGTGTTTACCACCATAATCTCTCCAATTTAGCTCGTCAATAATTATTTTTTTTGCATTTTCTTTATTATAATCAATTAGATCTAATATAGAAATATTTTTAGGCCCTTTTTTTGAAAAAAACAAATATTGTAAAAAGCTTAGTTTTGGAAAAGATTTCAATTTTACCATACTGTTATTTTTCACAATATCTTTAATATTGAGATAATCCAATTTTGACCCATAATACCAACTTTGAGGCATTATTGATTCACTAGAATAATTTGAGCCAATCAAAAAATATTTAATACCTTTATCTCGAGCCACCTGATTAACTGACGCAAATATTGCGAAATCTGAGGTCAATTCAAGATCCACTACAGAAGACTTGAAAAAAGCTAATTGGATTTCTCTAAACTCCTCCCAGTCCAAAACAACAGTTATTAAATCGATACCAAGTTTATTAACTATATTGTCAATATTCATAATAGCTAACTCAGAGTTCCAACCGTTATCTAAATGAACAGCCAAGGGTCTTAAACCAATTTTTTTTACAACTAGGTACGATAAATAACTACTATCCACACCACCGCTTAATCCAATTATACAGTCGTAGTCTTTATTTTTCCCATCCAATTTTATTTTGTTTATTATTTCATCAAGTTTTCTTTCCTTAATTTCCGGATCAATAAAATAAATTTCATTTAATCTTTTAATAGTATTAGTACAATGATTACAAAATCCATTTTCATCAAAAACAATATCCGGATCTGTGGTATCCATAACGCATCTTTTGCATATTTGGTATTCTCTCTGCATTGCTCCTCAATTCAATAAATGTTCTAATTCTTTGTATTTTGGATAACTAATTAATACAGCTCTATATATTCCTTGGAATACAAACATTGCGCCTGCAGAAACCGAATCAGCCCCGGCTTTTATTGCTTCTGCAAAGTGCACTACTTTTCCTGCACCTCCGCTTACAATAATTGGGACATCTGTTATTCTCGAGTAATAATCTATTAACTCTAAATCATAGCCTAACATTGTTCCATCTCTATCAATATTATTTAAGTAAACTTCACCACAACCATTATTAACGCATTTAATGATATGGTCTTTAATCAATATTTTCTTCTTCTCTTTTCCAGAATTTGAATATAGACGGTATTTACCAAAGAAATCTTTTTTAATATCAACTGCTAAAACAATGCTTTGATTTCCATAAATCTCAGCAGACTTTGAAATTAAATTATAATTATAAAATGCGGCAGAATTTATTATTACTTTTTCAATACCAAGCTTAAACAATCTTTCTATTTGTGATAAATTATTAATCCCTCCACCATATCCAATGGGCATAAATGCTTCAGAAACTATTTCTTCAATTTTCTTATAATTTGGCTCTCTCTTGTCATTAGTCGCTGTAATATCAAGCAGGATTAATTCATCAACCTCTTTGTCATTAAATATTTTTACTGCGTTTATAGGGTCACCAATATAAACCGGATTTTTAAATTTTGTGGTTTTTACAAGTCCGTTATTTTTTAATAATAAGGTAGGAATAACACGATGCCTTAGCACTATAAATTCTCAATAAAATTCTGAAGTAATTTCATCCCAAATTTGTGACTTTTTTCGGGGTGAAATTGTACCCCGAAAATATTTTCCTTAGCAAACGAGGATACAAAATCGTATCCATAAAATGTCTTGGTCAGTATATCCGCCTCATTTTTACAAACGAAATGATAAGAATGCACAAAATAGAAGCGTGATTCTTCATCTAAGTTCTTTAACAACGTGCTTTCTTTTTTGGGTTGAATTAAGTTCCACCCCATATGTGGTATTTTAAACTTATTATATTCCCCAAACGAAAATCTCTTCACTTCACCATCTATAAAACCAAGACCTGACTTATTACCCTCTTCACTCTTATCTGCCATTAATTGCATGCCCAAACATATACCTAATAATGGAGTTTTCTCTTCCATAACTTTTTTATTTATTACATCAATAAAATTAAGTTTCTCTAAATTTTGCATCGCATGATCAAATGATCCAACTCCTGGCAAAATTATTTTTTCAGCATCCTTTATTTTTTCAATAGCATCGGTAATTTCAACTTTATAACCAATTTTTTTAATCATATTGGCAATTGAGCCAATATTTCCCATACCAAAATTGACAATTATAGTTTTACTCATATTCTTTCATGAAAAAATCCATCCAATTTTTACTCACTGTCTCCCATGAACTGAATCTATAGATTTTCTCCCTATTATTCACGACTATTTTAAGATCCTTAAAATTCTTTAGAATGGAAATTAGAGTTAAATTTAAATTAGATAATTCTGAACTCCAAAATTTTATATTTAGTTTCTTATATACTTGATAAGGTAACCAATCACCAAGAATTACTAATGAATTTGCGAAAAGTTGTTCCTGTACCGTAGAAGAAAAAGCATCTGTATCTTGCATAAAGATTGCTACATCTGTAATTAATTTAATTTCGCATAAATCTTCTACATCTAGAAAATGGTCAATTATAATATAATCATTTGTAACTGTACTAATTAGTTTACGAATCTTTTCATTATAAGCCTTACATTCTTTCCTATAGGTCATTGGAATAATGAAAAAACAATTTTCGATTATATTTTTTTCAAGACTCTTCAGTTCATCAATAATTTTAACATGGTTTTGCTTGCTTGAAGCGTTACTACCAATCATAACAGATATCTTTTGTTGAGGGATCGCATGTTTTTTTCTAATATTTTCTAGTTTTGTGTTAGCTACAATCTTTCTCATCAAATCTAATTTTTCAATTCCAAATCTTAAATCATACGTTTCCATTTTCTCAATATTATAATACTCCAATATATCTTTAATAAAATCTGGATTTCCAACAACAAAGTCGGCTGATTTATAAACTCTCTCCAGTGCCAACTTTTCTTTTAAATTAGCTCTATAAAAATCACTCCCCCATGGACTTAGTACTAAATATTTACCTTTCTTTTTTATACTTGTGAATAAGTATCGATACATATTAGTTATATTATGAATATTTATATAATCATAATAATTATCTTTTATTTTATATAATATAATTTTTATGAATATTATTTTAATGTACAATTTAATACGAGGTATCTTTAATAATATTTTAACAATTTTAGGGGTTATTGACAATTTTTTGTTCGAATGTAAAGAGTAGAATATAAACTCATCCACATCAAGAACGTCAAATTTAAGATCATTGCTCGGAACATTACTAATGAATTCTTCTAAGAAAGGCCAACCATTTTTTACTCCAGCAACTAATAAAATTTGCATTGAATAGTTTTTTAATCCTCGAGTAATAATTTTGGATTGTATGGTAAACTTCCGTAATCTGCACCCTTGAAAAAATAGCGATTACCATTGTTTTGAATTTCATAATTGCATAGCTTTTGAATCATATCCAAGAAAAATAATCTTGAACAATGATAAAATCGATCCTTAAACGACTCAATGGATTCATCAATCATTTTTGACAATACAAATTGACCAAGAATTGGCCCACCGTCGACCTGATCATCTACCATATGAAAAGTAGCTCCAGTAAAAAGTATATCACTATTAAAACTCGCTTCGATTGCACCAAAGCCTTTAAATAGGGGTAGCAAAGAGAGGTGCATATTGAATACTTTATTGGGCATAAAAGAGAGCAATGTTGGCCCCACAAGTCTATTATAATTGAGAACTAAATAATCAACTTTATTATTTTTCAATTCAGATATTATTTTTTGCTCAAATTCTGTTTTAGTATTAAACGTTTTAAAATTTATCAATCTAGTATTTACATCCTGTTGTTTTGAAAAAAAAGAAAAGGCCTCACATTCTCGATCAGTTAATACTAATGCTAAGTCAAAATTCTTTAGTATATTTTTTCTTTTATAAACGAATTTAACAAAACCACCATTTCCGCTTAATAAAAACGCAATTTTTTTCACTTATTTCCTAACCAAGATTGTGAATTCATATAAATCATAATCATGGACTAATGTTACAAATCTGGAAAATTTTGTTTTACAATAATCGAAAAAAAACAAAGGGTCACCATAAAATAAATGATCTTGAAGAAATTCCATATCTGAATATTTTGTTTTCATATTGAAAGCGAATCCTTTTATGCTATTTTCATTAATTTTCTTTAATTCATTAATAGTGTAATTAAGCCATAATGCTTCATTTAAATCCATCTTAACATTAAAAACACCATTGACAATTGAGTAATCAGCAGGTAGAATTTTATTGGAGTTATGAAAAATAACATTAGTTTTGTGCTTCCACTTTTTTCTAGCAGCTATTATCATTTTTTTGCTTATATCAAAGCCTGAATAATAATAATCATATTTACGCTTATTCAAGTATGAAATCAAAGCTCCATAACCACAACCATAATCGTTTATAGAAAATTTATGATTCTTTATAACTTTTAATAATTGGTTTATCCGAAGATCCTGTGACTCTTTACCATTCCAATTTACACCTTCGGGGACTGCTCCAAATTCTTCAATATAGGAAGTGTAATAAATATCAACCTTTTTTAGAATCAAATCAATTGATTTCATGTCTCAAACCTATATTTATCAATAAAACTATCATATTTATGCACTAAATCAGGATATAGTTTACGCCAGTTGTTACAAATTTCTTCGTACTTTGATTGATCAAATACTCTTTTGCCTAAAAAGAATTTTTCTGTAATATTAGAGTAATTGTTTTTAAATTGTAATAAACGATCTGTACTAGATTCTGATATTCCTCCACCCAATAAACATCTATTTACTCCTATCTCCTTAAGCTTAATAAAAGCTCGATGGAAAAGATATTTATTGATTAAGCTTGATTCAGATACATTAATGTCTCTTGCTCCGTGATGATAAAAACCCATTTTTTCATCATGTAAAAAAATTAAACCTGCAATCATTTTTGAACCTTCCATGATATAGATTAAAAACCCGTCATTTTCTATTAATTTATGTAGTTTTCTAAAATATTCATCATTGAATTTATAATAGTCTGATGCTCCAATAACGCTCATGTGTTTTTTATACAAATCACAAAATTTTATAAAAATATCTAAATTACAGGATGTAATTTCAACCACACTAGAAAAAACACTTGCAGACTTAATATATTCTTGCATTCTCTTTTTATATCCATTCAGAATATCATTTTTTGATCGATTGAGGTCAATATATATATAATCCTTAAGTGGAATAGGTCCCACTTTTTCATACCCAATAAAAAATCTGTGATTTTTTAAATGAGGGTTAAATCTAATCAATTCCGCTATTATATTTGATTCCAAACAATATAATTTGAATTCCTCGTAGGCCATTTTAAAGAAATTTTCATTATTTGTATTTGTAACTGGGCCAGTATATCCAAAAACAGAACTGATGTCATAAACTCGGCTCTTAATAATTCTACCATAATATTTTTCGGGGATCACCTTCTTAAAGTAAGGATAAAAAAAGAGTCTATCATCTTCCTCGACTATGAATGCTTCATAATCATTTGTTTCCTTATTAGAAAAGAGTTGATGATATCTATTAGTAAAATGTAGATCGATTTTTCTATCTAGAGCTCTTCTTAAGTACCCATCCCATTCAATATGATTTTTTGATTGAATAATTTTTCTAATCATAATCCTTTAATAACTTTTATTAGAATATTATTTATGTAATTTACTTTATTTTGAGTTAGACATGAATACATTGGTAAGGTAATCAAGTTATTTGAAACATATTCAGAATGTGGTAAGACAGATGAAAATGCTTTATAGATTGAAAACTTATGAACAGCAGGATAATGAATACTAGTTTGAATTCCCGCTTCTGCCAACTTATTACGAACAAAGTTCCGTTTTTCAGAAGTGGAATTTTTTAATACGACCGGGAAAATATAATTTGAAGAAAAATCAAAATAATCCTTAAATGGAATAATTACATCTTCAAAATCAGATAATTTTTCTATATACCATTTTCTAACTTGGGCTCTTTTTTTTAGGTCATCCTCAAGTTTATCAAGCTGCACAATACCAATTGAAGCTCTTATATCATCCATCCGATAATTATAACCAAGTTCAACAACATCATAACTTGTAGAATGACCTTTAGCTCGTTCATACGATAAAGAAGTCATTCCGTGAGAGCGGAGCAGTTTTGCTCTCTCACATAAATCATCATTATTTGTAACAAGCATACCCCCTTCACCGGTACTTATATTTTTATTAGAGAAAAAACTGAAGCAGCCGATGTCACCAATAGTACCTAGTTTGTTTCCTTTATATTCCGCTAAGGGTCCGTGGCAAGCATCCTCAATGATTTTAAGATTATTTTTTCTTGCAATGTCTTGTATTGAATCCATATCACAAGCAAAACCGCCATAGTGCATCACAATAATCGCTTTAGTTTTTGGTGTTAATTTCTTTTTAATATCAAAGGGGTCAATGGTTAAGTCATCATAACTTTTTATATCTGCAAAAATCGGGATTGCATTTACATACCTGATAGCATTCACAGTAGCCACAAAAGTTAAAGACGGACAAATTACTTCATCACCTGCATCAATACCAGCTAATTGCATTGCAAGATGAAGTGAAACGGTGCAATTTGATAAAGCGACTGCGTTTTTCACCTTAAGCATTGAAGCAAATTTATTCTCAAAATCCGTTGTTTTCGGTCCGGTTGATATCCATTTACTTTTAAGGACTGCAATAACAGATTTTTCTTCTGCCTCGTCAAAATTCAAATCAAAAAGCGGAATTTTAAATTCCATAAAGACCTACATATTATAGATATCAGATTTGTATTTTAGTAAATTAGTTATTTTATCGAACCAATCAATGGTATTTTGCAATCCGGATTCTAAAGAATACTGCTGCTTCCAATTTGTTAATTTCATTAATTTTTCATTAGAACCTAAAAGTCTTTCAACTTCACTATTTTTTGGTCGAACTCTATCTTCATCTATTTTTATTTCACAATTTTTATTCATCAATTTCAAAATTAACTTAGAAAGTTCTCCGATTGAAATTTCAGATTGAGTTGCAATATTAATTTCTTCACCAATGGTTTTATCGCTTTTGTAAATCTCAATAAATCCGGCGACAGTATCTTTTACGAAAAGAAGGTCTCTTGTCGGATTTAAATCACCAAGTTTAATTTCTTCATTTCCATTAAGAACTTGAGTAATAATCGTTGGAATTACAGCTCTGGCAGATTGACGCGGCCCAAATGTATTAAAAGGTCTCACAATTGTTACAGGCAAATTAAAAGAGCGATAGAAAGATTCCGCTATTCTATCTGACCCAATTTTCGTGGCGCTGTAAGGTGACTGCCCTTGAAATGGATGCTCCTCAGTAATTGGTACAAATTTCGCAGTTCCGTAAACTTCAGAAGTTGAAGTAATTAAAATTCTTTCTGTTTTTAACTTTTTTGCAGCCTGTAATACATTCAACGTACCTTTAATATTTGTATCTACATAACTCTCGGGTGAATGATAACTGAATGGTATTCCTATCAATGCAGCAAGATGAAAGACTACCTCAACATCTTTCATAGCTTCATACACACCATTGGAATCACGAATATCACCCGAAAAAATTTCTATATTATCTTTAATGCGTTTATCAAATGTATCAATCCAACCCCACGTATTAAAAGAATTATAGTAAACAAACGCTTTTACATCATACTCTAATTCAAATAATCGTTCAACAAGGTGACTACCGATAAATCCGTCTGCACCAGTTACTAAAACTTTTTTCATTTACTGTTCTCAAAGTGTTCTTTATAAATTTCTTGTGCCTTTTCATAATCGCCAACTTGCCCAATATCAAGCCAATAATCTTTTATTTCAAATTTTGCTATCGGCATTTTATCGTCAAGCATTTGATGGATTAAACTATCCATACCGAAATAAATGTCATCTGGAATTGATTCAAAGATACCCGGTTTTAGAATATAAATACCTGCAAGAATATTATGTATAATGTCCGGTTTTTCTTCAATATCTGTAACAAAATCTCCCTCAAAAAAAACATTACCAAAAGCAAATGGCATGATATATTTTTTAATACCGATGGTTAGTAAGGATTCGTTCTCATTTGCAAAATCGTACATATGCTTAAAATTGAGTAAAGTCAAAATATCACCGTTCATCATTAAGAATGGTTCATTCAACTCTTTTTTTAATAGTGTTAATGGACCAACCGTACCAAGGGGTTTTTCCTCTTTACTTATTTTTAGCTTAACTCCGTAACGAGAACCGTCTCCGAAAAAGTTTTCGATATACTCAGATTTATAATTAGTAGCTAAAAATATTTCATCGAACCCGCTTTGTTTAAGGTGTTCTATTTGTATTTCAAGAACAGATTTTTCTCCGATTGGTAAAAGAGGTTTAGGAATTATTTCTGTAAATGGTCGTAGTCTTGTGCCGAGACCACCAGCGAGTATAACTGCTTTCATAATTTTCCTTTAAATATTATTTGTCTATACCAATTCAAAATCAATATTACTGACATAAAATATAGAATGGAATTGAAGAGTAAAATTTCTTTAAAACTATTAACAAAATGACTCAATAAATAAAAATTTAACGGTATTGAGATATTAATTATTGTTGATATTAAAAAATTAATTTTTTGCTTATTCAAAATTATTGGAATTGTGCTTATTGGACTTATAATAAACTTAGCTAATAACCAAGGTACTAAAATTTGTGCAAATGAACCTGCTGGAGCCCACTGATTACCAAACACAATTGCAAATATTTGCTCACCGAATATTAATAAAGGTGTAAAAATAACTAAACCTATAAAAGATAATCTTATGATAATTTTTTTTGTAAGGCCCCAGAGATCTTTTTTATCATTATAAATCTCCGCCCCCTTTTGATAAAAAACTTGCGAAACAGAAGCACCTATTAACTGCAGGGGTCTTTGTAGAATTCCAAAAGTAAAAGAATACCAACCAAGAACTGTAGGTCCATAAAAATTAGAAATAATGTATTGTGAACCTGTGTCATTGAATATATCAATAAATCCTTGCCAATTTGTGAATAATGGGAAATCTCTATATTTGCTTGCATTTATTTTCATTCTGTGAAGAGAAACACTTTTAAAATTTATTATAGTAATTTTCATTGATTGTAAAACCAAATAAAAAGTTGCAATGAGTTGACCAGTTAAACTACCAATTATCAATCCACCACTTGTGTAACCTCCATAACCAAATCCTAATTTGCTTCCTGCTGTTGCAGCTGTTTGTGTAATATTCCTTGCAGCAATAAGTCTAAATAATTTATTTCTACTAGACCATACTGAAAAACTTCTAAAGAAACCTGTCAGAATAACTGAGATCGGCACAAAATAAAGCCAATTAGAAACCTTTTCATTGGCCATAAGCAAAGTTAATTGATTATTAAAGAGAACCACTACGACCAAAGATAACAGGCTTATTAGCACTGTAAGTATGAGAGATAAAGCGAGTAAATTGATTGCATCACTTTCCTCCTTTGGTAGCATAATAGCAGCATCATACTGGAAAGTTGCGATGTTACCAAAAATCATCCCTGTTGACATAAAAAGCGCAAGGATTCCAAACTCTTCTGGCGTATATAGCCTTGTAAGGATTGGTGAAACAAGAATAGGAATAATTTGAGAAAATGAAAGCCCAGTAAACACAGTGAGGATGTTCCTTCCAAACTCCGATTTTGTTTCATTTTTAATTATACTTAATATTTTTTTTTTCAATTAAAGTGGGCGAGGGAAGATAGATTTTGAAAAGTACTATTTAATAGAACCGGTTGTTCCTAAAATATTATAATACCATTCCGAAGCTAGCTCAAAACCTTTTATAGCATCAAATTTAGGTTCATATTCCAAAATGGTTTTTGCTTTAAGAATACTAGCTTGAGAGTGAGGAATATCACCAATTCTATATTTACCAAATATTGGTTCAATACTTTTTATTTCACAATCAAACTTTCCCAAACTTTGATGTAAATTGTAAAATAGGTCCAATAAATTAGTGTTACTTCCATAAGCAATGTTGAACACTTCTGAGAAAAAGTAGTTTTCATAGTTAAGTGGGCTAGGGTCTTGGGATGATTCTTTTTCTAACTTCTCACTTCTTACTTCTAACTTCTCTCCTTTCAGTAAGTATTTATGCTCGTCAAGCTCTAAATTATAATATTCTCTTTGACCTTTAATTATCTGCTCATTAGGAGTGAATAGTGCTTTTTCATTTGCTTGAACAACATTTTCAACATATGTAAAATCCCGGCTGTAACTTCCATCACCATTTATAACCGGGCGCTCATGGTTTATTAATTGTTTTACCCATAAAGGAATTACAGCAGCGTAAGCGCCATTCGGGTCCTGACGTTTGCCAAACACATTAAAATAACGCAGACCAATACATTGCATGCCGTAAGTTTTTGCAAACACATCGGCGTAAAGTTCATTTACATATTTTGTTATAGCATATGGTGAAAGGGGCTTGCCAATTTCCTCTTCAACTTTTGGTAATTTTTTGCTATCTCCATAGGCGCTCGAGCTGGCAGCGTAAACAAATCGTTTCACCATAGCGTCACGAGCAACAATTAATACATTAAGGAACCCATCAATATTTACGCTGTTTGTATTTATGGGATCTTCAATTGAGCGCGGGACTGATCCTAGAGCAGCTTGATGAGAAACATAATCACATCCTGTAACGGCTTTAACACAGGTTTCCATATCCCTAATATCCCCTTCAATAAATGTGAAATTGGGGTTATCAAAATTATGCTCAATATTTCTTTTATACCCAGTACTAAGATTATCAAGACAAAGTACCTCATGCCCAAGCCCTAAGAAATGGTCGACAAGATTACTGCCAATAAATCCCGCTCCACCCGTTACTAGTATTTTCATGATCCTCTATACATAATACAGATAAGAAATGATTTAACCTTTTGGAATGAAGCGGACAGGCCCGCCCCTCCAGTAACTAATATCTTCATCGTCCTCCTTAAATAGAATCAACGGCTCGAAATGAGGCGGACAAGCCCGCCCCACCCGTTACAAGTATCTTCATGATCATCTATATAAAATAAGTATAAGAAATGGTTTAACCTTTTGGAAAGAGGCGGACAGACCTGCTCCATCAGTGATAAGAATTTTTGCCATTAATTACCTTTTTTTAAAACCATCTGAATATCTGAAGAGACCATAATCTTCACTAACTCTTCAAATTTTGTGTCAGCTTTCCAATTCAACTGTTGTTCAGCTTTAGAAGCATTACCAATTAGGTGGTCAACCTCAGTAAGACGGAAGTAGTTTGGACTGATAGAAATAACTTCAGAATTAAGAATATTTTCAGCGTTAAGCGTTAAGTGGTCAGCTATCTGCCTTCGACGTTCAGTGCCGAGATCTTTTTCTAAAAGCTGGAGGCAGTTCGCTAATAGATTGTTAAGTTTGGCTTTATCTAGGCTTTTCACATTTCCTACTTCATTCACATCTTCACCTTGCCATTCGAGTTCGATGCCCAATTCTCTAAATGTTAATTCACAGAATTCACGAATAGTGTGTGTTTCACCGGTTGCAAGAACAAAATCTTCAGGAGGATCATGCTGTAAAATTCTCCACATACCTTCACAGTATTCGGGTGCATAACCCCAATCTCTTTTACTATCAAGATTACCAAGAACTAATTTATCTTGAAGACCTAAAACTATTTTAGCCGCGGCCATTGTAATTTTTCTTGTTACAAATATTTCGCCACGTCTTGGAGATTCATGATTAAAAAGAATTCCGTTACAAGCAAATAAATTATAAGCTTCACGATAATTTTTTACAATCCAAAAGCCATAAAGTTTTGCAACACCATAAGGTGACCTCGGATAAAAAGGAGTTGTTTCACTTTGCGGTATTTCTTGAGCCTTACCATAAAGTTCTGAGGTTGAAGCCTGATAAAATTTTGTGTGTTTTATCAAACCAGATTCTCGTATTGCATCTAAGAACCTCAATGTACCAAGAGCGTCAACTTGGGCTGTGTAATCGGGTATATCAAAAGATACTTTTACATGACTTTGTGCTGCAAGATTGTAAATTTCGTCAGGAGCGATTTTTTCTAATAATCTATGGATACTGCTTGTATCAACAACATCACCATAATGTAAGAATAGTGACTTATTATAAATCTCCGGGTTGTTGTATAGGTGATCAATTCGTTTGGTATTAAATGAACTTGCTCTTCTCATCATTCCATGGACTTCATAACCCTTTTCAAGTAAAATTTCGGTTAAATAACTTCCATCTTGCCCGGTGATGCCAGTGATCAGTGCTTTCTTTTTGCTCATTAAAATATTTTCCTTATCATGTTTTAGGCGAACAGTGTTCTGCTTTCAGCTTTCAGTTGTCAGCGTTCAGCGGTCAGTGTTCAGTAATCTTCAATGAATTCGTAAAGAAATATAAAATTTTCGATACTTCTTCAGATTGTTCTTCCAACTTATATTTAGTGATGTCATCTAAATACTTTAAATCAGAACATAAGATTATAAAATACTTTAGTTCCTCTAATGATCCTTTGGCAATATTCAAGAATTGTAAAAATTCTTTCCTTGATTTTTATGAATGCCCTTCTACAATATTCGAAGGGATTGAGTAAGCTGCCCTTCTTAACTGAGATGTCAAGCCATATCTTTCTTCTGCAGGAAATTTTGATGTAATTCTATATATCTCCAATGTAAGCTCGTGACTCTTTTGCCAGACCATCAAATCTCTGAAAGTCTTTATTTTAACATTCGTTTTCATTTCACCTTTTCAACTGGACGCTTTACGCAGTCCGCTAATTACTTGCTTCCAAGTTTTTCAGAAACCACTCATACGCCTTTTTAATCCCCTCTTCAAGACTAGTTGAATGTGTCCAACCAAGCTGGTGAAGTCTCGATACATCCATTAATTTTCTGGGAGTACCATCAGGTTTTGAAGTGTCGTAAACTATTTTACCATCGAATCCGATAACTTTTTTAATAATTTCAGCAAGTTCAGCAATGGTTAAATCTTTACCGGTACCGACATTAATATGAGTTAAGCCATTTTCGTAAAGGTCCTTTGCTTCAACTTTGTCCATTAAATAAAAAATCGCGTCAGCTAAATCTTCAACATATAAAAATTCACGTTTCGGTGTTCCGGTTCCCCATACTTCGACAAGCTCAGTATGACGAGTTTTTGCCTCATGAATTTTTCTAATTAAAGCCGGTAAGACATGACTGGTTTCTAAATTATAATTATCAAATGGTCCATACATATTTGTTGGCATAATTGAGAAGAAATTTGAGCCATACTGTTTATAGTAACTTTCACACAATTTGATTCCGGCAATTTTAGCTATAGCATAAGGTTCATTAGTGTATTCCAAATAGTCAGATAGAAGATATTCTTCTTTTAAAGGTTGGGGTGCCATTTTAGGATAAATACATGAACTGCCTAAAAAAAGTAATTTTTCAACACCATATTTATATGCAGAATGAATGATATTAGCTTCAATCATCAGATTATCGTAAAGGAACTCAGCCCTATAAGTATTATTAGCTAAGATGCCACCAACTTTAGCTGCGGCAACAATAACCTGCTCTGGTCTCTCTTTTTCAAAAAAAGATTCTACCTCTGATTGACGGGTCAGATTTAAACCTGGGAAATCAGCAGTAATTATATTTTGATATCCTTCGGCTTGATATTTCCTATGGATGGCAGAACCAACCATACCAGTATGTCCAGCAATATATATTCTTGAATTTTTCATTTATCAAACCACTTTATTAATGTAGCTGAACCAACTCTGCCAAAAAAGGTGGCATACAGGCCCGCCAAAAAACCGGCGGACAGGCCCGCCCCTCCAGTAACTAATATATTCATCGTCCTCCTTAAATAGAATCAAAGGGTCGAAATGAGGCGGACAAGCCCGCCCCACCAGTGTTAAGTATTTTACTCATAGATTTGAATTAAAAATGATAAATGGGAAATTATAAATGATAAATTATAATGGATAAATTGTTTTTCAAAGTGATTGATTTATTAAATATTTTTTTAACTACTTTAGGCTCCATATAATCCAAAAAGCAAATTCTCAACTCCAGCATTCATTTTTATAATTTACAATTTCTAATTTATAATTAATTACCAAGTAGGATAGTAAAGTCGTGATTCATCATCATTTATTGTCATTTCGAATTTCTGATAGCAGTGAGGTCATTTATTGTCATTTCGAATTCTTCATAGCAGTGAGGTCATTTATTGTCATTTCGAATTCTTCATAGCAGTGAGGTCATTAATGGTTATTGGTAGTTATTTATGGTTATTCATAGTCATTAAGGACAATTACAACCAATGACGCGAAGCTAATGGCAACCAATTACACGAAGTAAATGACCAGGTGGGATAGGAAAGTCGTGATTCATCATCATTTATCGTCATTGTAACTTCTGATAGCAATGTAGTCATTCATAGTCATTGGTAGTAATTCATGGTCAATGGGTGTTTTTTCCTCTGAGCCTATGAGCTAATTCTATTGAAGGTCTCACATCTTCAATTCCAAATCCAGTACCATTGAGAACATTTAAATAAACTTTTGTATGAAGATCAGTAAATCCTTCAGAAAACTCAAACTCCTCACCGTCAATCAGAATCGATCTAAAAGTTCTTTTACCCTCTGTTTTTTCTTTAACCGGGATATCATTTATATCAATAGACAAGAACCATTCAACATCGGCGTTTTCCAACTCAAGAGTGCCTTTCATTTTTCTATTTTCTGAGATTTCAAGGGAGTGGGATTTAACCTTACCAAATAGAAATATTAGCATATCAAAAAAGTGGATACCGATGTTAGTCCCGATACCACCAGATTTTGCAATGTCCCCTTTCCAGGAGAAGTCATACCACAATCCCCGGGAGGTTATGTAGGTGAGTTTTACCTTGTGTTTGGTATTGTTTGGCTTTGGTTGAAGATCCAATTTATTTTTTAGGGCAATCACCGAATCATGCAATCTTAGCTGAAGAATATTGTAAACTCTTTTCCCGGTTTCTTCTTCCATTTCTTGCAGCGCATCAAGATTCCAAGGATTTAAGACAAGTGGTTTTTCACAAATAGCGTCAGCTCCTATTCTTAGAGCAAGACGAATATGTGAATCATGCAGAAAATTTGGGGTACATATAGATACATAATTAACTCTCTCATTTTCCGCCTTTTTATGCAGCATATAAAGATATCGCTCGAACCGTTCAAACTCAGTAAAAAAGCTGGTACTTGGGAAGTAACGATCGAGTATTCCAACAGAATCATTTTTGTCGAGTGCCGCGACTAAATTGTTGCCGGTATCTTTGATTGCCTGCAGATGCCGGGGAGCTATGTAACCGGCAACACCGGTGATGGCGAAGTTTTTCATGAGAGATCAGGTTGTGATTAATGAGAAATTATAAATTATAAAGGATAAAGGAGAAATTATATATTAATGTTAATTATTACGTTTTATTGATTTAGAGTTGATTGAGCCTAAAATATTTTTTAGTTCAATGGATTCTTTAAGTAAAAAATCAAGTTCAGTATCCGATTCTTTGACTTCTTCCTCTGATCCTAATTTACTAACTTTAAACTGGATCTTCTATTGGGGGCTGGTCAATCCAATCTTTCGAGCATTCGAGTAACTACCAAATTAGGTTCATACTCATCAATGAGATCTAACTGTTTGTTTATAATCTTATCCAGTGGCAACAGTTTAACGTTGTAATCCCAGAATATTTTACTAAGAGTATTATATTTTTCTTCGAGTGCCATGTATTAGTTTTTCGGAGCTAGGTTATTAATTGTTTAAATGGATTAAGAATCAGCCACGGCAGACAAGAGTAGGCTTATGAATCCACCACACCCACCATAAAATAGGCGGGTAAATAGTATCAGTCAAGAAATGGTTCTTGACTGCCACCGGAATTAACATTGTATCTATTTTTCAAAATCAACAATTATCTTTTTCAAAATCTTATTCAGTTTAGGAATTTCATCTCTGCATACTTGGAAGACAATTTCGGTATTCAAATCAAAATAATGATGTGATATTATATCTCTCATCCCCATGGCTTTTTTCCATTCAAAGTCGGGATAGTTTTTTAAAAACGTTTTTCCGGCAACTTTCTCTAAGTTCTTTATGCTTTCTCCTAGAGCAATCAATTGCATGCAAAGAGAGTCTAATCTTTCAAGACTTCTATCATTCACTAAAAAATCATTAGGTTTTTTGATCGGCTTAATTCTCTTTTGGATAATTTCAGTAGAATTTATTATTTGGTTCATTATCTCAAATAGTAAATTACTTTTATGCATAAATCCCATTTTGCTTTATTTCATTTAAAAGTACTTTATTCATATTCTGTCTAAGAGCCACTATATCAATTTTCCTTTGGAATAATTTTTCCAAATCATTCTTTATTCCAATTAAAGTAAACATTTCAGCCGGTTTCAATTTAACAAAAACGTCAATATCGCTCTGATTTGTGTAGTTGTTTTTCGCAAATGAACCAAACAAACCTATCTGCTTAATTTTTTTATGATATTCAGATTCTTTTTTATAAGAACTTAATTTTTTTATAATTTCTTTTTGATTCATAGTATTATCGCTCTTTAATGCTTAATAAATAAAATGTAATTGCTAACTTTTAGAATGCTACTTCCAGTCATCACGCAACTTTTTCTGCATCTTGAGAGGATCAACTTTCAGATTAATAGTCCCGCAATATTTTTTTAAGTCAATAGTCTTTTTCTTTTTACTACTTTTTTGAGAGAGTAATGAAAGTATTTCTTTTCTATGCATTCCCTTTTTAATAATTGTTACCATTTTGTTTCTCTATTTAATAATCAATATAATAAAAATATTAGGTCAGTTGCTATTTGGAGTAATTGTTTATTAACAGTTATAATGCTGAATAGGTAGAAGATCGAATTTAGAATTTAGAATCATCCTATTGACTGGCGGATATTATAGAATAAAGTTTTTAGCTATCAGCTAATTCATAATTCTAAATTCATAATCGTTAATTCTTAATTCATTATTTATAATTATACTACTCAATCACTCTTCCTCTCAATGTTTAGGCTTTGAGAATATTGCCTGCACTAATTCCTCGTTTTCAAAAGCGATTGGAGTGAGGGGTGAGGAATGAGTACTGAGTATTGAGTATAGAGTATTGAGTTTAGCATTTAGCTCTTAGCATATTCTTACTTCTTACCTCTTACTTCTTACTTCTAAATTCTACGCCTTATAAACATTCTCTCCCGTAAGAGCGTTTCGAGTATCCAGAATCAATTTTGAATTTTGAATTATTAGTTTAGAGTTCTCTTTATAAAAATCGTGGTCGGTACTTAATAGTACAACATCATATCTGCTGAGATTTTCGGCTGTAAGTTCTATACTTATCATATCAAATTTATATTTACGCGACGGTGGTAATTTAGGAACGAATGGATCATTATAATCAACTTCTGCCCCTTTTGCTCTTAGAATCTCAATAAGCTTTAATGTCGGGGATTCTCTCATATCATCAATATTCTTTTTGTAGGCCGCCCCAAGAATCAATACCTTCGAACCGCTCAAAGATTTTTTCAGCTTCTCATTTAAGTAATCTCTCGTTCTCTCAACAACATAGTAGGGTTGAAATGTGTTAATCTCACCTGCCAGTTCAATGAACTTAGTTGAAATATCATACTCACGTGCTTTCCATGTAAGGTAAAACGGATCAATCGGAATACAATGCCCGCCTAATCCTGGACCCGGATAAAATGGATGATAACCAAATGGTTTTGTCTTTGCCGCCTCAATAACTTCCCAAACATCAATCTCCATTCTATCAAAAACCATCTTTAGTTCATTAACGAGGGCAATATTAACCGATCGGTAGATATTCTCAAGCAGTTTTGTTGCTTCTGCAGCTCTGGGAGAAGATACGGGGACAGTTTTAACAATAACCAGATCGTATAATTTGCATGCAACTTCAAGACACGGTGGAGTTACACCGCCCACCACCTTAGGTATAGTGGCTGTTTCAAAATCGGGATTGTTGGGATCTTCACGCTCGGGAGAGAACGCGAGAAAAAAATCATGGCCGACTTTTAAGTTTACATGTAAAGATTCCTCCCGCAACGGCGGGCAAGCACCCCCGCCAGGACGTGGGTTCGGAATGACAAGAGAATCATCCTGTTTATTTTCAAATAATGGGAGTAAGATTTCTTCGGTGGTGCCCGGATAGGTTGAACTTTCAAGCACTACCAACTGCCCTTTTCTTAAATATTGCGCTACTGTTATAGCTGAGTTCTCAACATAACTAATATCCGGTTCCCGGTGCTCATCGAGCGGAGTAGGAACGCAAATTAAAATAGCATCGCAAGAGGCTAGAAGTGAGAAGTCAGAGGTAGCCTCAAATAATTTTGAATCTACCGCCTTTTTAATTCTTTCAGAGGGAATGTGCTTTATATATGAAGCACCATTATTTAGTATTGGTATTTTCTTCTCATCGATATCAAAACCTATAACCTTAATTCCCTTTTCAACGAATGTCAGTCCTAATGGGAGTCCAACGTAACCAAGACCGATGATGCCAATAATTACTGATTTGTCTTCAATTTTTTTAACTAAAGTTTCTTTCATTAGAGGCCTATGTATTAATTAGAGATAATTTTGATAATAAGGATGAGTAAGGCATTTGTAGTCAGTAGTCATTTGTGGTTAATGGGTCATTAGTAGTCATTGGGTCATTTATCGTCATTTCGAATTTTTGATAGCAGTGAGGTCATTATTGGTATTTGAGAGCAGATCAGTTATTTATTGTCATTTATAGTCATTAATGGTCATTGTTGGTATGTGATAGCTGTTTAGTCATTGGTAGTTATTATCGGTATTTGATAACAATTTAGTTATTTATAGTCATTCATTGTTATTACACTAAATTACGACTAATAACGCGAAGCTAATGACAATTAAATGACGCGAAGCAAATGACGGAATGGGAAAGGAAAATCGTCATTTATAGTCATTGGTAGTGATTCATAGTCATTCAAGACACTCACAACCTAATGATGCGAAGCTAATGACAACCAATAACTACTCTTTTATTTAAACGCTATCCAGCTGCCCCCGGCAGCGTTGATTTTGGTATTGCCCCACACGACAATTTTCAGAACAAAACCATCTCTTGAAACTCCCGTG
Organism: Melioribacteraceae bacterium; assembly: GCA_019638015.1. Lineage (NCBI taxonomy): Bacteria > Pseudomonadati > Ignavibacteriota > Ignavibacteria > Ignavibacteriales > Melioribacteraceae > Melioribacteraceae bacterium. Next base: position 2,364,909 of record JAHBUP010000001.1, read on the forward strand.
GCTTCTGTAGCGATTTTTAATCCTCTGGTTTCAAATTCTTGAGTGCCTTTAAGATTTGTATCGACCTCAAACTTTTCTCCTTGAAGATCAATCAAGCTGAGTGAGACGAGTACAACCGGTTTTTCATTAAAGGGCTTTTCAAAATTAATTTCCACTATAGCTTCCCTCTTACCTTCATTAGCGTGAAGTGTAAAATTGGGAGTGGATTTATCGACGAAGAATGTCCCGCCTTGAGTTTGGGCTTGGATATTGTTCGCGTGAATTATCATAATAAAAACAAATAGAGATATAGAATTAATTAAGTTTATTTTTTTCATTGTAAACGCCTATTTATGGATGGCTTATAATTACTATCAATAATTTATGAGTAATATCAAAATTGCAAACACAGCTCCGCCGAGTAAGTCACATTACTTTAGAATAAAAATAAGATTTTTTCGGTAAGATTTCGATGCCCTCGAAATGCAAATTACAAATATGAATTTATAAAAAAATTGTTTAACTGTAAATTAAAATTTTGTAAATAGTTTTAATTTTTACAAAAATATTTTTAGTAGAAGACTAGTTGTATAATTATACAAAAATAATTTTCGTTAACTAAAAATGATTTGAACAATAGTATTTTTACTATTATATTGAAATGGGATCAAAGTGGGGGTCATTTGAATAGAAAAGCTGTTCACACCGATAGCACTAACAGATTAATCAAAGGAATAAGAATCGGTAATTCTTCTGTTAAGATATTTCAGAATAGTTCAGAGAAATATCTGGTAGTAATAAAGAAGTATAAATTGGGGATACATTATTCAACAGAAGAATTTATTGTAGAAGATTATTTCATAGCCGAAGATTATATCAATAGATTGAAGTTTGAAAATAGCATCTATTATTGATACGGATTAGTAAATTCTTTCTAAATAGTTTAAGATTTATGGTCTAATAATATATTTTCAAATAGCTAGATTTAACCAGTTTAACCTTTTTTATATGGTCGATGATTGAAGTATGGTTTCAGGTAACCTTAACATATATGAAAAGAATAAAAAAGTGATAGATATTTAGTCTTATAAACATTTAGTATGATGTTTTTTAATTTATTTTTTTTAAGTTCGCAACAGTATTCATTTAGCAGTATTTTTTTAATGGGGCAATAAATTGAAAGAGAGGGCTACTTTTGATGAATCGACCGATTTCATCAAAGGGATTAGGGTGGGAAGTAATTCCGCAAAAATTTACAAATACGAAGAAGGGAAATTTTTAGTTGTATTAAAAAAGTATTTCTTCGGGGTATGTTATTATCGGAATGAAATAATTGTGGAAGATTTTTTTACAGCAGAAGACTATATCAGAAATTTGAAAAAATAGTTCTTCAACTAAAGTTATTCACAATTAATCAGCGTCATCCGATAATATTTAGGGGTGGAGTGTGCTTCGAGAGGAATTAAGAATGTAGAATCCGCCTCAATACCGGCGGACAAGTCTGCCTCAATACCGGCGGACAAGTTTAGAATATTGAATGTAGAATATGGGTTCGTAAAGAAGAGGGTGTGCAGCTAAGAAGAATAACATTATAACTTCTACCTTGTCATTTCGGAGGAGTGCCTTTCCTTAAATTCAAGACGACTGAGAAATCTTTTCAGTTGATCACTTTAAAAATCAAAAAGATGTTAGTCATGTCGAGTTGGAGTGATATTAGTTATTGTTATCGAGACATGCGAAATGATCCTCATCCCTCGATAAACTCGGGATGACGAATTGATACCGCTACAAAACAAGCGGACAGGTCCGCCATAGAGCGGGTGGATAGACTTGACCACCCAAAAAAAGTTTTTGTCATTTCGAAGAAGTTCAATTCCCTTTCATTCAAAACAACTGAGAAATCATTAACATTCTTGCAGCATCAAGATTTCTCGTCAGCCAATAATACCCAAGTGCAGTGCGGACTCGAAATGACAGTATGATTCGGTCATGAAATGGTTCCCGCCACACCCGCCAATCAACAGGGCGGGTAAACCTCGCCAAACAACAGGGCGGGTAAACCTCGCCAAACAACAGGGCGGGTAAAGAAACGGCGGGCATGCTTGACCGCTGATGAACGCCCCGCTATAATGTAAACAGCTCTATAGGCATATTGGTAATATCGACATTATTTGACATACGTTATTTTTATCGATATTTTATTTGTAGAAGATTATCGGAGAATATATGACAACTGTCAAAATATCACCCAAGTATCAAGTTGTAATACCAAAAGAAATTCGTAATAAATTAAAACTAAAACCTGGTCAAAGGATGCAGATTTTTCAATTTGGGGAGAGAATTGAATTTATCCCTCTCAAAAATATTAAGGAATCACGTGGTTTTCTGAAAGGGATGGACACCAATCTCTCCAGAGAGGAGGATAGACTATGAATTTGGTTGATTCATCCGGTTGGTTAGAATATTTAACCGATGGTAAAAACGCTAAATTTTTTGCCCCTGCAATTGAAAATACTGACGAACTGATTGTATCTGTCATTAATATCTACGAAGTATATAAAAAGGTACTTGCAGAAAAAGATGAAAACATTGCAATACAAGTCGTAGGTTTAATGCAACAAGCTAAAGTTATTGATGTAACTCCTTTGATAGCTATTCAAGCAGCAAAATTCAGTCATGAATTGAAAATACCAATGGCTGATAGTATTATTTACACGACAGCGGTAATGAATGATTCTGTTGTTTGGACGCAAGATATTGATTTTAAGAATTTGCATGGAGTGAAGTATAATAAAAAGAATTAGTTACTTGTTATTAATCAACTATGGCATAACTAGGTACTGAGTTTTAAAGAAAAGTTTATTATAAAAATGTTAAAAAACTAAATGCATGTTTTAAGAAGTTAAATGAGGCTCTAAAAGTTTTTAGTAAGCTTCTTTTCTCAAATCAACTGAGAGAAGATAAATGGTTTTTTCAAGTGCATCAATTACATAGAAACTCTATATTTTCCAATTCTATAACGCCAAGTTTCTGATTTGTAGTCCATTAATTTTTTGATATTGTTGTCGTAGTGTGGCTCTTCTTTTAATTGAGGGTAAATATGTTGAAGTAATTTCCTTTCAATGAAGATTTGATCCCTCTTTGTGATTTTTGTTATCTTCTTAAGAAATTCATCAGTTTCAAAGATTTGATAATTATTCAAAAATCGTCCCTTTTTTGACTTCATATCAACCAAACCACGCTTCAGACTTTTATTCAGTTCTGAATTGCTGCGAATTTCTTCCATCTCAAATTCATCAACGAATACATTATGCTCTATGAATCTATTGACAGCAGTTTCAATAAAATTAGAAATAGGTCTATTATCTCTATCTGCTAATTTCCTAAATACCTTATAATTTTCTTCGTTTAATCGAAGAGTAATTGTTTTGGACATAAATACCCTCGGTGAATATTTTTTATTTTATTACATTCTCATGTATTCACCTCAGTCGAAATATTCAAGAACATTTTTATGACAAAAAACCAATTATGTTATCCCTAAAAAGTGCAATGGAATAATCTTACCCATTGTAGAGTACCAATAGTTTAGTTACATACTTCCATCTGCTATTCTCAAATTCAATAAGGAAGTCCCCCCAACCCAAAAGGACTTCACTTCTTCGAAAAATCCTATTTCATCAATATCATCTTTTTAACAGAGACAAATTCACCGGCTTGTAGTCGGTAAAAATAAACTCCATTAGATAATCTATTTAACTCATCATTCATTATAAATTTTACATTATAAATTCCCGGATATTGTTCCTCATTATCGACTAATTGAGCAACATTTCTCCCCAAGAGGTCATATACAATTAGGTTCACGTTACTGATTTTAGCAATATGATAACTAATTATAGTTTCCGGGTTAAAAGGATTTGGATAATTTTGAGAGAGTAAAAATTCTTTTGGTAAAAATTTCTCAAGTTCAATATCAGTTGGTGTAAGCATTACTTCTATTTCATTACTCTCCTCTGAGAATAAATTCTTAGAGTAGGCTTTTATTCTGAAGAAGTATTTTTTATTGTACTCTAGATTTTTGACAACAGCGAAATTCTCATCTTTTTTGGTTCTTTGAATTTCAGCAAAGTGAGCACCGGTTGTAATTCTTACCTCAATTAAAAAACCATCTTCAAGTGAGGAGTTGTCATCCCACTGGAGTTCAATACCGTTCAATGAATTAATCTTATACTTTAGGTTAGTCGGGGGTTTAATTGCATAATTTGCAGTTAAAGGTTTTTGTAGAGATAAATCAGAAATTCCAACTTCATTAAATGAAGCCACACGATAAGTATAAGTATACCCTTCTTGAGTTGTTTGATCAATGAATTCATTTTGATCAGCTCCAATAACGGCAATAGCTTCCTCATCAGCAAAATTGGTTGTTGGTGAGACATGTAAAGAAATTCTGAGAGATGTTCTATAAACAATAAACCCATTTGCCTTACCGCTCGGATCCTTCCAGCTAACTTTAATCTGTCCTCCAAAAATATATTCGATCCTTAAATCCACCGGAGGAGTTAAATTTGTGGCAGTTGTGCCGGGAGCTAAAACCTCGACATACTTAGTCAGTATGTTACTACCCTCATTGTAATCATCAAAATATTGGATATCGATTCTTTTCCTTTTATTAAGAGATCTCGTTCCACCATCGGTTAAATAATAAATTCCTTTTTGAGCCAGCTTTATCAATTCTTGGGGAGCTTTACCATTCTCTATTATTTTTAACCTGCCCTGTTGCTGCAGGAATTCCGATGTTATATTAGGAGAGTTTTGATTTCCTAATATATCCTCATCGCTAGAATGGTTTTCACTTACTTTTAATTCTAGTGCTGCTGTTAGACGCAGATTTCGATCATCATTAATAGAGAGATTGGGTAGAAGATTAAGAGGGGCTTGACCAATATAGTATTTTAAGTTTATCGGGCTGTTATTATCGCTAATTACCGGAGCCGAATTAACCGATGTAAAAGTTAAATCTCTTGAGAGAACATTACTGGAATCCTCATCAATTAACACCAGTGAAATTGAGCATGCCGGAACCCCATCAAGCTTATACGGATCGCCAAGATATTGCAATTTAATACCGCGAAGAAAATTAGTTGTAATACTTGCCCCCCCCGGAGAGTATACTAATCGTAATTGAAGTCCATCACGTTCAAGATATTGAAAATGTGCAAAACTAGTAACTCTTTCATATGTTAATTTAAATTTTCGTTTAATTGAATCGGGCTCCGAATCGGCGTGTACTCTAAATATTGCTTCTTTAACGCGAGTGTTTTCTCTTGAACCAATATCTAATTCATTAACAATTTGAACTGGTGCTGATCCTTCAATAATATTGAGGGGGGTCTTCCACTCATCGGATAAAATAACTCTTCTTTCAACCGGCTCAACTATTATTTCTACTAAGTTATCTCTATAGGTTAAATTGGGTTTATTCAGGGTAATTCTGAATAAATATTTTGTTTCCTTTAAAAGGCTAGGTACCTGCCACAGATGGAACCTTGATGAAAAACTCAGATCTGCATTTGTAAGCCACCAAGTAGAGCCATTATCAGTTGACAGTTCTAATCGAAAACGTTCAAAGGAACCTATCTGGTATCCCTCCTCTCTCCACTCAAAGCGAACTGTCTCCCCTTTTTTGAACCTTGCACCATTTGCTGGTGAAGTAAAGCTTAATTCCGGATATTTTATTTGTAATAAGTTTGAATGACAAAAAACATTTGCGTCATTATCAGCTTCGGCTCTAAAGATAAGATTTTGAGTAATCTGTTCCGGAACAATCCAGTCGCAACTTCCCCTATGTTGGTCATTGCCATTTAGAGTTAAGTTACTGAAATTACCTATTGATGTCCATGTAGAGCCTGCGTCAATTGAATAACTGATTTTAACTTTTTGAACTAGATCATCAGTATTCCAGTAAATATTAATATGATCACCGACAAATAAGATACTTTGTATTTCCCGCAGCGATACTTTAGGATTTTTTATAGTGATACTTTTATATTTATAGGTATCGGGATTGTCGATATCGGAAATCCTCAAAACATAAAACCCACTTCTAACATCAGGAACAGTCCAATTAAAGTTTCCCGAATAAATTGGGGATGTTGCAGAATTAACAGTAGCAATTTCATTATCGGAATTAATAAATGGGCCGTAAGTAATTATTACATTCGAAACATTTAAACTGGTCCATTTTATAGGCACAACACTACCTCCGAAAACGACTTGATTATTTGTAGGTGATTCAATAACAATTTCTCTTCCGAAGGCAATTGATAATTCAAAGACCGATTTATAATAGGTAGGCATACTTGCATCAGATATCTGCAATCGAGCATTGTTAATCCCAATCAATGATTTAGGTACATTCCAAATAAATTCACCGCTTTCGGCAGGATAATTATCAACCAACTCAATAATTCCATGGCTAGGAGTGTATAATTCAATTTTAATTTTCTCTACTTCAGGATCAACTAAATCCCATTTAATAGTAAATGATTTTTCAGCAATAATCACCTCTCGAAAAGAGGGGGAAGTAATCTTGAATGGATGAGGTTTAACTAAAACACTTACAACATCCCGCTCCTCCGGATAATCTTCTCTCCAAGCATGCCAAACACTAACACCCATGTTTCCGATATGGCATTCATCAACTACCAAACCAAAATTGATTTCGCCGTTACTATCAACTTGTTGACCGGAAACTTCATACTGGCGATTACAAGTCCAGTAACCCCAGTTAACTCTTGCGGATCTATCCAAAACTTTTACTTTGACCATCACGAGATTTGAGCGGCCTAAAGTGAAACCACCCGTCGAATAAAGCTCGCTTGGTGAATATATTTCTGTTCCTATTGGATAGATAATTTGAACTTTTCTCTCAGAAATCTTAAAAGTATTATCACTAATATCATTTAGGAGTTCATTTTCGGCATCAACTATTTGTATTTTAAAATTATTCGAGTAGATTCGGGGAGCCTTCCATTGATATTCTTTTAGATTGAATGGTGTTGGAGCACTTAGATCATAGTTGGAGATAATTTCATTCCAGTTTATTCCATTATCGGTAGTGTACAAGATGTTAACCATCTTGATATTTTCTTGAACAATAAAAGTAATATTTATGGTTTCCCTGTCTAAAAACTCTTCGCCTCCATTTGGGTATGAAAGGATTATTGGTTGAGTAAAGATTTCGAAAGTCGCGTCACTTTCATCGGTTAAATTTGTATGAAACCGATCTGTAATTCTAACTTTGTATTGAGTTGAAGCATTACTACTAGGCATCCAATTTACACTTTTCACTTGTGATTGATAAATGTCATTTGTTTCACCTTGATAGGCTGCCTTAAAATTCCATGTTACTCCATTATCAGAGGAATATTCAATTAATTTACCACTTATATTTTTATCACTATCATACCATTCAATTTTTTGGCTTGTTAACCATCCCCATCTTTCACCACCATTAGGTGAAATTATTTTCAAGATCCTCGTTCCAAAGGAAGCATCGTTTTCATCATTAATCAAAGGATTATTCATAGAAACTATTCTGATCTTTCCATTAATAGAAATTTCTTCGGGTATCTGCCAATCGAATTTGCCAACAGCAGCATCAATTCCGCTAGCAATTTCAATCCAGTTATTATTAAAATCGTAATATTCTATTTTCACCTGATCAATGTTTTCTGAAGTCCAGGTAATGGTGTTTGTTTTTCCCTTCTGCAATACTTCGCCGCCATTTGGATAAGTGACGGTTATTTTCCTCAAAACTTCAATTTTGAATTGTGTATCGTTTATATCAAATAAATTAAGATCGGAGGCATCAGAGACTCGAATAAATACCAGATCACTCTCCTGATTTGGGACAACCCAGTTGTAACTACCGGAATTAGCCGGGATTGATGAGATAATGGTAGTCCATTGTATTTTATTATCAATTGAATATTCGAGATTTATTAAATCTAGATTCTGACTTACCCAAGCTATATTTTGAGTTGTACCTACTTTCCAATTTTCTCCTCCATTAGGGGAGGTTAAATTTAGGCTACGAATTTGAATCGTAAATGAGTTATCACTCTGGTCAAATATTGAATTATTTGATGTATCGGTAATTTTTATAAGCGCTTGAGTAGTTGAATTAAACGGAGGCTGCCAGAGATAATTTTCGGCTGAAGCCGCCGTTGAATTTGTAATTGTAATCCATGAAAAACCATTATCTAGTGAATATTCAATCTTAACATAATCTACATTTGTGCTATTCCACCTAATAAAATAATTCTTCCCGGAATTAATAACCTCGCCTCCATTCGGAGCAATTATGGTAATGATTGAAGCTTTATCTAAAAACCCAAGTTTATTATTAGATATAACTCCATTATTATTTAGTTTTATATTGTTGGCATTTTCAAACTCAGCCCTCAGCAGTTGTGGATCAGCCATATTCAGGTCAGCTGTAATCCAGTAATACTTCTCCACATTTATTATATCATTTAAATTAGTAAGTTTAACTTTATCACCAACTAAAGCAGCGTCCACTCCAATTTCAGCAGCACCAATAAAATTATTTACATTACTAGAGTAGAGTCTAAATGGAAAAGCACCCAACAACTGACCAAAATTGCCGATAATTTTTAAGGTTATTTCCTCCAGAATAGTATTATCACACTCATCAACTATTTTAAATATGCCGAGGGGATGGTTATTAATGGGGATAGCCTCAGGTTTTTTCTGCATGTAATTTAGTGATGCATCACTTCCCGGGTAAAATGAGACTTTTGTTTTTATCTCAATTTTTTTCCATGAATAAGCATAATTACCGGCGTCATCTAAAACTCTTAAAACGGTATTATAAATACCCGGAGAGAATAAATGAATAAATATTTTGTCGTCAGCTCCCCCTCTATCACTTACAAAGTTTTTCTCGATTTCAGATAGGTCGGGAACCGGCTTGCCAGCTTCCGGGTGATTAAAATCCCAATCATATCTCACAATATTAAATATTGGAGAGGGATGATAACTTCCTGATGCATCATAAGAAACTTGTTCATTACAAAACAGTGAGTTAGAGTTTATTGAGTAGGAAGATACCGGGGGCACTGATATAATAAAATTATTTTTACTTATTCCATAAATTGCTCCATTATTAGCATCAACAATCCTCACTAAACATTTTTTTGAAGTTGGGTTAATTGGAGTCCAGTTGTAACTCGATGGTACCGATGCAATATTTTCTACTATCACTGCCCATGTAATTCCATCATCGTGAGAATATTCAATCTTAACATTAGCTACTGAGGCGGGGTCCCATTTAATTTCATATTGATTGCTAACCAGCCAATTTTCTCCCCCATTTGGAGCAAGTATATTAATTTCTTCTTTTGTGATCTTAAATTTATTTTGGCTCTCGTCACTTATTAGATTATTGGCAGCATCGCTAATTCTAACTTTACAATTTAGCGATGGTGAGTTTGGTATAGTCCAAAGATAGGCACTTAGGTTTCCGGCTACATTATTTTCAATTAAAACCCAGCTAGCCCCATTATCATTACTAAATTCCAGTTTAACTTTTTCGATACCACTACTATTCCAAGTGATATTTTGATTTGATCCAACGGCCCAAGTTTCCCCTCCATTTGGTAATTGTAGATCAATTGTGACCCGATCGAGCGCCCCGAATTGAGAGGATCCAGAAACAGTTCCACCATTATTAAAAGTTAAATCCTCCTTTTGATTTATTGCCCCTTTTAGTAATCCGCTAAAAGCTGCACTTAAGTCTGCAGTGAGCCAAAAATACTTTGCATTTAATATCGGTTCGGCAAGCCCGGTAAATTTAACTTTTCCTAATAGTTCACCAGCATCTGAACCGATTGCTTGAGCATCTTCAAATATATTTGTCTCACTAGCATAAAGTCTGAAAGGAAGAGGGCCGGTAAGATTTCCAGTATTACCGCTTAATGAAATGGTGATCTCATCTAATTCTCCGCCATCGCAAAGAGGAGTGATCACAAATTCTCCAACGGGGAAATTTTCTTTTGGAAGAGGGTTTGGATTTCCTTGTATAAAATTTAGCGCAGGTTTAGACCCGACTACCAACTCAACAAGTGGATTAGCAACAATTTTTTTACCCCAGCTAAAGACAATCTTACCCTGATCATCTGTAATTTTTAATACAGGATAAAACGCCCCAGCAGGATATGAATGATTTACAATAATCCCAAGGGTTTCAGCTGCAAAATTATTTTTTATTTGAGAGGTATCCTGATTCGGGAAAGCAGCTTGAGCAACATTAAAATCCCATTCATATTTAACAATACCATGGTCGGGATCTGAATGAGAAGATGATGAAGCATCAAAAATAATCTGCTCGTTACAATTAGGATTAAGTTTATTTACTGAAAAATCTGCAATCGGATTACCAAAAATTTCAAAGAAAGCATCGCTTTGATCTGATACAGAATTATCATCTTCATCCTCAATTCGCAATAAACATTGTTTTGATTGCTTATTCGGGATAGTCCAACTATATAATCCAAGATCAGCATTAACAGTACTAATTATATTCCAAGTATCCTGGGGCATCTCTGATGTTCTAAACTTCAAAACAACTTTGGAGATTCCTGTGCTTATCCAAGTAATATTAGTTTGAGAACCAATTTTCAGTTTTTCCCCACCATTAGGTGATAGCACTCTTATGCTCGGAGTGTAAATAGTGAAAACATTATCGCTGATATCATTCATTCCCAGATTAGCCGTGTTGCTAATTCTTACTTTAGCTTGAGTTGTGGGATTATTTGGCACAGTCCAAATATAATTTCCACTGGCAGCCGGAGTGCTGGCAGTTACAAGATTCCAGTTTGTACCGTTATCGGCTGAATATTCAATTTTAATATTCGCAATCCCGTTACTATTCCAGGTTATATTTTGATTAGTACCAGACTTCCAGGACTGTTCACCATTGGGAGATGTAAGAACGAGTGAAGCCGGGGTATATTTTAATATTTTTCCCTCATCTCCGACAGCCCAGCCAGAGTTTGCATCAACAAAATATAATCCTCTAATTGCTTGAGTTATCCCGCTATTACTCTGAGTCCAATCAGATCCGCCGTTTATTGTTGATGCTAGATATCCACCACCCCCTCCTACCCATGCCGATTGATTGCTAATTGCATAAACAGCATATAACCATTCAACCGCTGTACCGCTGTTTTGAGTGGCCCAATTAGCTCCACCATTTATGGTATTGATTAGAGTCCCGGTTTCAGAAACAGCCCAGCCGGTATTTGCATCTGCAAAGGAAAGATCGGAGAACATCTTTCCCGTCGGTTCAGATTGGGCAGTCCAGTTATTACCTCCATTTGTAGTCTTTAATATTCTTGAATTCCCGAAAGCAATATTTCCCCCGACAGCCCATCCGGTATTCTCATCACTAAACCAAACGCTCCACAATGGATCAGTTGTTCCACTATTGCGGCTCTGCCAAATCAAGCCGCCATCAGTAGTCAATAATATTTTCCCTCCATCACCAACAGCCCAACCTTTTAGGTTATTGAAGAAAAATAAATCAAATAGATCATTAGCAGTACCGCTAACTTGTTCGCTCCAATTAACTCCACCATTGGCGGTGACAATAATTTTACCTCCGTTTCCAACTGCCCATCCTTTTGAGGAACTTACAAATGAAACTGCATTCAACTGTCTGGTAACGGGACTAACCTGAGCAGACCAATTGCTTCCGGCATCGGTAGTAATTAATATTACCGAAGATTGTGGAAAAAAATCGCTTCCTCCCACAGCCCATCCAAGATCAGAGCTTTCAAAATGAACATCCTGAAGAGAAGCAGTAGTAGGACTATTTTGAATAATCCATTGCGAGAAAATGTTTGAGCTGAAAGCAAAAGTGTGAGGGAGATAAAAAGGGTTTTCATAGCATCCCCTGATTTATTTACTAAACTAATTTTTCAATAAAGTAGTTCGGAAGTAGGTAGAGATCTTCTTTTGGCAAAAGGAACTCAGCCCCGGCACATTTAGCCTCATGGGATAAATCCTCATCTGAATAATTTGAAACCATTATTATTTTTATATGAGGAAATTTTTTCTTGATATTTTTTGTGGCAGTAATGCCATCAACATATTTCATCTTAAAATCCATTAAAACATAATCGGGATTATGCTGCTCGCACATTTCAATCGAATTTAGCCCATCGTCACATTCAAAGAACTCACTCTGGCTCTGGGTGAATAAGGATTTTATCATAAGGCGCATATGGCTGTTATCATCAACAATTAAAATTTTCATAATTATCTCTAATGCCACATCCATAGTAGGCTAAAGGGGAGTAATTGAAAATAAGTAGCGGCACCTAATTAAATACGTGCCAACACTTATTTATGACGAAAATTATAGTGGGGTTAAAAGAATTCTTTGTTTTCTATCGCATACTTCAGCAATGAGTTGTTCCCCTTAAGGTTAAGTTTTTCGCAGATGTTGGAGCGGTGTTTTTCAACCGTCCTATAACTAATAAACAACATTTCGGCAATGTCTTTTGTGGTTTTTTGTTGAGCGATTAGGGACATAATTCTCATTTCGGTTGGAGTTAACTTTTGTAGCAATAATTGTGAATTACTCGGGTTCCCCCGAAAATTTGAATGGCTGATTAGTTCTTCAGATAGAGCCGCACTTATATAATGTTCACCTGAATGAACTTTATGAAGTCCTTTAATTATGTCGATGAGTGCTGTTTCTTTTAATACATAGCCCATCACATTTAATTTGAGAGCTTCGGATAAAAGATCATTTGCGCTATGCATCGTTAAGAAAATTATTTTTGATCTGATATTTTTTTTATTGAGTTCTCTAGCAATTTCAAAACCATTAATACCGGGCATATCTAAATCGAGAATTGCTACATCCGGTTGTAGTTTTATTATTTTATTTAAGGCTTCATCACCACTTTGACCCTGCTCAATAATTTTTATAGTTTTATCAGTCTCTAATACTTGCCTTAATCCCATTAAAAAAATCGGGTGATCATCAGCAATAATCACACTAATCATTTATTCTCCTCTTTTTTTATCGGAAATGAGATTAAAATTTTAGTACCGGTACCGGAGGCTGATTCGACATTTAATGTACCAGATAGTAACTTAACTCTATGGGTCAAACTTGTAAATCCAAGTCCAGACGGATTTTCTTTTTGAGTATCGAAATCAAACCCTATTCCATCATCTTTATAATTAATAATAATTCTATCGTTTTCTAATTTAATATCTAGTTTAACCTTTTTTGCTTCTGAGTGTCTGAGTCCATTGCTTAAGCATTCTTGAACTATTCTGTAGACATGAATTTCATTTTCTACTGAAACAGAATTATCAATTATGTCTAAAGAATATTCAAACACAAAATTAGAAGTTTGAATAACTTGCTTTATCACCCCTTCAACGGCTTTTGTTAAACCAATTTTTCCTAATTGATAGGGGCGCAGATTATATGCAATTGTTCTAACATCATTAATAGTTTGTGAGGATATATTGAGTATTTCTTCCATTTGTTCTCTCAGTGCCGGATGATTGTTTAGACCAAGCATCGCTCTATTTTTGATTATCACAAGATTTTGTCCCACTCCATCATGCAGTTCAGAAGCAATTCTTTTTCTTTCATTTTCTTGAGACTCAATCAATTGCCGGGTATAGTTCTGCTGACGATCTTTATCTCTTTTAGTTTTTACTGATCGTTTGTTAAGTATCAGTAGAACAAATAGAACAGAAAAGATAAAAATGATTATTCGAAACCAGATAGTTTGCCAATATGGGGGTGTAATTTCAATATTTATAGTAATTCCCGCCTCATTCCAGATTCGGTCGCTGTTTGTTCCTTTCAGGTGAAGAGTATAGTACCCTGGCTCAACATTAGTATATGCGGCATATCTTCTTTTACCCGAATAGATCCATTGTTTATCATAGCCCTTGAGTTGATATGCATACTCATTTTTCATTGGTGAAGTAAGATCAAGAGCGGTAAATTCAAAGGAGAAAAAATTTTGCCAGTATTCTAACTTTATAGTTTGAGCATCGAAATAAACTTTGCCAGGAGAAAGAGGCTTATCGAATATATTAAAACTGGAGAGAGCTAATTTTGCTTTTTGAGCCCTTTCATCAACACTATCAGGATTAAAGAAAGACAATCCTTCGATTCCACCAAAATAGATATTTCCTTCGGAGTCTTTGCTAAAGGCCCCGGTGTTGAACTCATCCGAAGATATCCCATCATTCTTATCATAATTTTTGAAAGTCTCGCTTTGACTATTAAATTTTGAAATCCCATAATTTGTTGAAAGCCAAAGATTATTTTGCCGGTCTTTTAAGATGCCGTAAATAGTATTATTGGGCAAGCCCTTCTTATCATTAAACATAGTAAATTGATTTGATCCAGGGTTAAATTTGATTAATCCATCCCCCAGCGTACCCAGCCAAAAGGTTGAATCATTTTCTATTAATATAGAATAGTGAACGGATTGCATTTTTGTGAAATCGTTTAGAGAACCGGAGAAATATCTTTTATATAATTTAGTTTTTGGGTGATACTCTGCAAGTCCGGAGGCTGAAGCCAGCCAAAGATTATTATTTTTATCTGAGGTAATTTGAAAAATGACAACTTCTTTTTTTGCCTCGGGATTTGGGATAATTGAAAGAGAATGGCTATCAAATTTATTTGTAGTTAGCTTAAAACTAAACAGACCTGCGCCAAATGTTCCAAACCATAGAGTATTATTATCATCGACGAAAAAAGATCTTATTGGGAAAACGGGATTCGGCTCATTTGTATTCAACCTGTGAATAAATCTTTTGAATTTGTCATTTTGCTTATCGTATAATGCCAGTCCCCTTTGAGTACCAACCCAAATATTCCCAAAATTATCTTCAGCAAGAGCCCATATTTTATTATCGCTAATTGAAGTTTCATCATTGGGTTTGTAGTAGTATGATTGAACAAAGTTATTATCTGAATTAATTTTATTGAGACCGTTATCAGTTCCAATCCAGATATTTTTACTTTTATCAACTAATATGGCCCGGATAGAATAATTGCTAAGGAAATTATCTGAGTTCTTTTTTGAATAAGAATAAAAAGCATTTTTTCTATTTTTCCATTTTATCAGACCGTTGGTTGAGGTACCCAACCATAGATTTGAATTAGTATCTTCATAAATAGCCCAAATATTTCTTTCCTCTTCAAGCGGGTCATTTTTTATTTCGAACCGCTTCTTTAAAAATGCTTTGTTTTTGTAATCAAATAAATAAACCCCCTCTCCTTCAATTGAAGTCCAAATATTATTCTTACGATCGCAGTAGACCGTTAAAATATTATTTTTAATTCCGTTGATCCGGTTCAACTCGTAACGATTTGATTTTATATCGAGAAGGCCAAGTCCATTAGTTGTAGCTATTAGCAGATATTTATCACCAAACGGGGTGAGTGCATTTATAGTTTTTGAGGTAAAATTATCATCACGCAGAGTAAGGCTTTCTATTTTCTTAGTTGTAATATTATATTTGTTCAGCCCCTTACCAAATGTTCCAATCCATATATTACCAAGATGATCCTCATTTAGTGAGGTCACAAAGTTATCACCAATTGAATTTTGATCCGAGAGGTTGTTAATAAAGTGTGTAACAGTATTATTTTTTATTCGAAAAACACCGGAATAATAGGTTCCTATCCAAAATGATTTATCCTTAGCTTTTATAAATGAGGAGACAGCACCCAGCGAAATAGTTTTATTTTCTTTCTTTACAACAATTCTGGTAAACTTATTAAGTTCAGGATCATAGATAGCCGCACCATTTATTGTTCCAATCAAGATTAATCCACTTTGATCTTCCCATAGACATGAGATATAATTTCCGGGGAGGGAGTTGGAATCACTTAATTCTTTTCGAAATTTTGTGAACTGATAGCCGTCAAATCTGTTTAATCCATCTTGAGTACCCATCCATAAAAATCCATTCCTATCTTGAAGAATGGATCTTACATTGGCTTGAGATAATCCTTGATCAAGTGAATAGTAGTCAAATTGAGAAAAAATATTTGAGGTTAAGGCAAGAAATACAATCAGCTGCATTATTTTGATGTAGCAGAGGAGATTTTTATTGATCCATGCAACCGAATTAAGAAAAAAGCAGCTGCGATGAACAGATGCAATCATTTTTAATTTATTTATCTTTTGGCAAAATTAAATTCAATTACAAATTCTGATACTGCCTAAGACAATATAACTTTTTTCTGACTGACTAATTACTAATTAAATAATCTGCGATTGCTAGTGAAGCTGTAGCGCCCGGTGATGGAGCGTTCAGAAGAAATGTTTCCCTTCCCCGCTTTTCAATTATAAAATCCATAACCAGTTTACCGCTTTTATCAATTGCTTGAGCTCTTACACCAGAGGTTCCCTTTTCTAAATCATCTAACTCAACATCCGGAATCATCTTTTTAGCTTTGGCTAAAAATTTACTCTTAGAAAGTGAACTGATCAGTTCGCTTAATGTAAATGAGAAATTATTAATTATAAATTTCTGAAATCCCCCATAAGAGAGAGTATCTAGAGTATCTTTCAAAGAAAAATCGGTGAAGCTATATCCTTCTCTTTTGAAAGCTAAAACCGCATTTGGTCCCACTTCTCTTCCACCTTTCATTAGGCGAGTAAAATGAACTCCCAAGAAGGGATATTTAGGATCGGGCACCGGATAAATTAGATGATTGACAAGAGCATCACGATCACTTTTTATTTTATAATAATCACCTCTAAATGGAATAATTTTAACCGGACTGGATTTACCTGTCACTTTTTCATAAAGCCGGTCGGAGAATAATCCCGAACAGTAATAAATATGATCAAACTCAATTTCCCCCTCAGCGGTTTTTAGGATAACTTTATTATTCTTTTCAACAGAGCCCAAAATAACAGCTCCGGTTTTAATCACCCCCTCTTTCGATTCTATTATCGAAGCCAATTTATTCATCACTTCTTTATAATCAACTATTCCTTCTTGAGGGACTAATAGAGCTTTCAGTGCATTAACGAATGGTTCTCTTTTTAGAATCTCACTTTTATCTAAAATTTTTAATCCGGATAACCCATTTTCCTCTCCACGTTTAGCCAGATCACGCATGAGACTAATTTCCCTCTCATCGGTAGCAACAACAATCTTACCGCAGATATCGTGTGGTAGGTTATGATCTAAGCAGAATTTAGTCATTTGCCTAATTCCACTAACCGCAAGTTTTGCTTTTAGTGAACCAGGTTTATAGTACAAGCCGCAATGAAGCACACCGGAGTTTCTGCTTGACTGATGAAGACCAACCTCATCCTCTTTTTCAAATAAAATAATTTTTGCCTGCGGATATTTCTCTTGAGCTTTATAAGCTGTTGCCAGTCCGATTATTCCCCCGCCTACTATAGCAATATTCATGATTAACCAAATGATAATGAATAATTAGTTAGATGCAATTTATAATTTATTATTGACAATTTGTAATTGATGGATGTAGAGAGGTGGTCATTGCACTGTGGGATAGGAATGAGGTCATTGCTCAGTGGGATAGAAAAGAAGTCATTCATAGTCATTTATTGTTATTCATAGTTATTCATTGCAATTACGACTAATAACGCGAAGTAAGTGACAACCAATGCGGCGAAGCAAATAGCCAAGTGGGATAGTAAAGGAGTTATTCATGGTCATGGCATTGTGATATAGGGATGCCATAATTGATAGTAATGAATGGTTGATTGTTGTTTCTAAAAATAACAACCGGTGAAAACGTAATAGTGAGCTGTTGAAAACGCTAAGTGTTATTAGATCCAATATTTAATGAGTTTTCAATTGCTGATCGGAGCTCCTTATTTACAAATGGTTTTCGGATAAAGATTGATGCACCTGCCGAATAAGCTGCAACTTCATCTACTTTAAATGCATTGGCAGTAACCACAATGATTGGTGTGGATTCGTACCGGCTCATCGATCTGATTTCACCTATTAATTCAAGCCCATTTTTCAAACCTTGAAGAGTAATATCAACAAGAAAAAGATCAAAATTTGAGTCTTGGATTACTTCATCAAACTCTACTGAGTTTTTGCAGAGAGTCAAATTATATTTAGCAGTAAGCAGAAGCATATATAACTGCTGATTTAGTTCATCATCTTCAATTATTAGAATATTAGGTTTAGTTTCCATAGTTAGCCTGTATGTAAAGTAGAGTGATTTAGTTAGTTCTTAGCTTTTAGCTATTAGCAATTAGCAATTAGCTGTTAGTTTAATTTATTTGTTTGTATTGCTAAAACCAGTCAGATTTGAGTTCAAAATATACACTAAATTTTGTACCTACATCTTTTTTAGATTCGACTTCAATTTTAGCATTATTTAAGTCGCAATATTTTTTAACTAAAGCTAAACCCAAGCCATTACCGTCGAAGCGGCGCGAGTAACCTCTATCTTCCTGCATAAATGGGGTGAATAGATTCTCAACATATTCTTGCGACATACCGATACCGGTATCTTCCAAAGTTATTTTAATTTTATTATCGAGAGCAGGTTCAACTTTTATAGCGATACTCCCTTTGTTGGTGTATTTTATAGCGTTATCAATAAGATTTACAAATATCTGATAAACACTATATTTATCGGCTCTAATAATTGCGTTAGGAACATTGCTCTCATACTTCAATTCAAGATTCTTTTTTGATGCTAAATTTTGATATTCGCTTTTGGTCGAGAGCAAAATATCACTGATTATATCGAATTCAGTCCAGATCGGTTCATAAGTTCCAACCTGCATCTCAGAAGAATTTAATATTAAGTCAACCGTCCGCATAAGTCTTTTACCGGCAGTTTCGATATTCTCAAAATAATCTAACTGCTGATCGTTTAGTTGATTTTCGAGTTCATCTTTTAATAGATTGGCAAAATTGAGAGTGACATTTAGAGGTGATCTGATTTCATGAGACATTTGTGATAAAAATTCTGATTTAAGGCGTTCAGAGTGTTCGGCCCTATCTTTAGCGGC
The DNA here is from genome assembly GCA_019638015.1 of Melioribacteraceae bacterium. Taxonomy (NCBI): domain Bacteria; kingdom Pseudomonadati; phylum Ignavibacteriota; class Ignavibacteria; order Ignavibacteriales; family Melioribacteraceae; species Melioribacteraceae bacterium. The sequence continues at coordinate 2,383,997 of JAHBUP010000001.1, forward strand.
AATTAAGTCATCGAGCATATTTTTCTTTTCAGTGATATCCTCCTTGAGGCCGACAAAATGAGTGATAACCCCCTCCTTATTTACAATCGGGAATATTGTATTTTTTTCCCAATAGAGATCACCATTTTTAGTTTTATTAAGAAGTTCGCCAATCCATTCATTACCTGAAAGAAGAGCTTTCCACATTTCTTGATAAAGTTTAGCCGGATTTTGACCAGAATTTAATATTCTTGGATTTTGCCCAAGCAATTCTTCAAGTGAATAACCGGTTTTCTCAATCAATCCTTTATTCACATATTCGATTTGAGCTTCCGGGTTAGTAATAATAACGCTTATACTGCTCTGCTCAATAACGCGGCTGAGCAATAAATTTTTCTGCTCCATAGATTTTTTGTCGGTAATATCATGAACAATAGTATAAAGATAGTCCTTACCTTCAATCACAATTTTGCTGGAAAATATTTCAACATCCCGAACTGAACCATCGGCTAGGCGGTGTTTAAATTCAAAATGAAATCTCCCCAACCTACGAGCTTTATTTATCTCGAGATCAATCTCGCCGGAGGAGAGTGTATTAATCTGGTTTACTTTCATTTTCTTTAATTCTGAAATACTCCAGCCATAAAATTTTTCGGCAGCTTTATTGGCATCAATTATAGATTGGTCATCCGGATCAATAAGCATCATAACCGCGAGATTATTTTCAAACAAATTTCTAAAACGTTCTTCGCTTTTTCTAAGAGCGTCTTCAGAGTTCTTTCTTTCATTAATATCTCGGGCAACGGCGAGAACTCTTCCTTTACCCCCAATTTCAGTTTTTTGGAGTGATATTTCGACCCAGAACTTTTGGCCATTTTTCCTTCGGGCGTACCACTCGAATATCAGCCGGTCAACTTCATTAGTTTTTTTAATATATCCCTGAGCAACATCTTCGTTGTACATAGCCTCATCGGCACTCAAATCCCCAATATTTCCATTTATCACTTCCTCTTTCGAATCGTAGCCATACATTTTCAGCATAGCATTATTAACGTCAAGTATTTTGCCAGTATTTGCTTCATGAATAAATATTGCCTCGCCGGTTGAGTTAAAAATTTCCCTATAATTTCTTTCACTTTGAGCTATTACCCGAGCCGCATTTTTACTTTCTGTTATATCGGTGATAGTTCCGATGTGCCCAACTATTTGTCCATCCGAATCTAATTGAGGTACCGCCTTGCCCAGTACCCAGGCGATAGATCCATCTTTTCTTACAAAGCGGTATTCGTTTTGAGCCACTCTTTTTTCTTTAAGTGCTTTTTCAAAATCGGCAGATATAAATTTTTTATCATCCGGATGAACTGCTTGCATCCAATTATCTTGAAGAGCCTCCTCAAAACTTAATGAGGAAATTTCACTCCACCTTTTATTTACATATGTAGTTTTCCCATTAATATCGGTTCTAAAAATTCCAACGGGTGCAACTTCGGTTAGCAGCTGATACTTTCTTTCACTCTCAGTCAATTTTTTAAGTGATGTTACATTTTCTTCATGATCTAATAAAATTCTTCCAATTAGTACTGTTACAAGGGGATAAATTCCGAGCACTGTGAAGGAAATTGCTTTGTATGTATCCATTATATTTTTGGATGGGAGCAAAATAACAAGTAAGAGCATGAAAGCATGGACAATCAACCCCATTTGATAGAGTTTAATTTTTGTAAAACGCTGTTCGGGATCTTTATTTTTTACTTTATAAAAGAAATAACCAACTAAAAATGATTCAATTATTACAAAAACGCCCATCAACAAACCACCGCCTCCAATCGAGATTCTATAAATAGCGGCCATTAGAGCTGAGATTATACCGGAGAGAGGACCAAAAAAGAGAGTACATAAACTTATCACTATGGATCTGCCGTCAAAAATAATTCCTTCGGCAAACTTGAATGGGTAGATCATACCGATAATTGTGGTTAAGCCAAAGAGGATACCTTGCAGCAGTTTTCCACTGAGTTCGTTCCGCTTAAATCTAGTTTCAATAAAAACGGAAAAAACGCTCAGCGCAACTAAGACAGAGAGATTGTAAATTAATTGAATAATGATCACTTATACCTCTCGATCTAAAAAAACAGATTAAAAACATTTTAATTCTTTCCTCTATTTAAACATGGCAACAGGAAAGGAGAAATTCAATATTATTTTCGATGATTTTTACTATTTGTTGAATAATCGGACACAGACAATGAATTCAACTCCCCCAACGTGCTAGATATCACTATTACGATAAGCTCTAACTTAACTGCACTATTAAACATTTTATTAAATGATGATGCGCCATTCAAAAAGATTTTTTATTTTCATAATATATTTTTATGTTCAATTCGGAATAAAACAAAGAATCTATAAATGATTTCAGCAGAAAACCCGGCAGCACGAACCTTAAAAAAGATTGAGTCACTCAAAAACCTCATATCAATTCCGAAAATTATTTTAGAGGTAAACCATCATTTAAGTTCGGATCCGGGGAATATGGTTAAACTGGGCAAATTAATAAGTCGAGATCAGGGTTTAACCACGAAAGTTGTAGCTGTAGCAAATTCTCCATTGTATGGACTTCAGAGAAAAGTCACTTCAATTGAGTTCGCATTAATGATAATGGGAACAGATGAGATTCAGCGGATTGTGACTGCCGTTTCATTATCCGATTCCCTCAAATTCAGTTCGAATGAAAATTTCAACTATCTTGACTATTGGAAACACTCTATGGTAGTTGGAGCCGCGGCAAAGGATATTTCAATCAGACTTGGGTTTTCTGATCTTTCGGGGGAAGCATTTTTAGCCGGGATGCTTCATGACGTTGGAATGCAGATTATCGCTCAATACTTTCCTAACGAATATGTGGCAATTATTGACGCTTCTAAAAATGGGAGAAAATTCTTTGACGCCGAGAAAGAAATTTTGGGTGTCGGTCATGATTTTATCGGAAAAGAATTAAGCTTGAAGTGGAAACTCCCTGAGAGTATCTCAGAAGCAATCGAACATCATCATCTCCCCTCCTCATCAGCAAAGCATAAAGTATTGAGTTCAATAGTTCATCTTGCCGATTCGATGACACAAGAATTTCATGTTGGGGATTGTTTCTGGGATAAACAAATCAATTTTGACATTGACGTGGTGGAACTCTTGAAATTCAAATCCGCCGAATTGATGGCCCGCTTTGTTGGCGAGTACAATGAAATCTTTATCGATACGGCTGAGTCTATAAATCTGTAAAATTACTTATAATCTGATAGAATCCTCTCTATGCTCCCAAGCTCTGATCCGGTGAATCCAAGATTATTCAAACTTGCCACATTATTATCAAGTTGAGATATAGAACTTGCTCCAATTAAAACCGAAGTTATCCTCTCATCTTTCAACAACCAGGCAATTGCCATTTGAGCTAACGACTGATTTCTGACCTCAGCTATTTCGTTTAACTTCTTTATAATACTTACTTTATGTTCGGTTATATCATGTGATTTTAGGAAACCATGAGCTTTAGAAGCGCGGGAACCTTCCGGTACACCTTTTAAGTATCTGTCGGTTAATAATCCTTGCGCAAGAGGTGAAAATGGAATACATCCAATTCCTTCATTTGAAAGAATATCTAATAATCCCCCTTCAACCCAGCGTTCGAACATTGAGTACTTTGGTTGGTGGATTAAACAATGGATTCCCATCTCCTTGAGTAATTGTGAAGCTTTTGCCGTCATTTCTGCGGAATAATTTGAGACCCCCACATAAAGTGCTTTGCCCTGGTTAATAGCTGAAGCCAATGCTCCCATGGTTTCTTCAAGGGGGGTTTCCGGATCGAACCGGTGAGAATAAAATATGTCAACATAATCGAGATTCATCCGTTTTAAGCTCTGATCTAAACTTGAGAGGAGGTATTTTCTTGAGCCCCATTCACCGTATGGACCATTCCACATCCAATAACCGGCTTTAGTTGAAATAATAAGTTCATCGCGATATGAATGAAAATCTTGCTTTAATATTCTTCCAAAATTTTCTTCGGCTGAACCAGCCGGAGGGCCGTAATTATTTGCCAAATCGAAATGAGTAATACCGAGATCGAACGCTCTTCTTAAAACAGCGCGGTAATTTTCATAAATATCAACTCCCCCGAAATTATGCCACAATCCAAGTGATATCGCGGGTAATTTTATTCCGCTTCGTCCGCATCTTCTATATTGCATTTTTTCATACCGGTCATCTTTAGCTAAGTAATTATTAGAACTCATTTCAGCTCATTCCTTATTATTTTCAGATTTTCTGGTTCAAATTACGATAATATTTAAAATTAAAAAAGCTGATCTTTTTTGATCAGCTTTTAAGAACATATTCAATTTTATGAAGATCGCTCTAATCCGGTAGAATCAATTTTTCCAATCTAGGGAAACTATAATTTAGAAGTTTTAAGAATTTTCAAATTCCTCAAGTGCGGTTTTCTGAAGTTCCTCTTTCATTTCTTTGGGGAGAACGATTGTGTCATAATACTTGCCATCTTTCCCCTTTTCATTTGGCGCAGATACAAAAAGTCCATTAGTTCCGCTTACAATTCTGAATCCTTTGAGTACAATTCCATCAGAAGTTTGAATATCAAAATAGGCTTGAGTTTTTCCGTTACTATTTTCGAGTTTGCTCATTCGGACAATTTTCATTGTTCCCTCCATTTTATTTAACTGTTAGTTTCTAGTCATGAAACCCCTTTCATGACGCGGTGATTAATTTAGAATTATAATTTGTATATATCAAGTGTTTATTTTAAGTGAGATTATAATTTTTTAGTATTAAAAATTTGGTTTTATTTATTAACAGGGGAAAAAAGTATAAAAATCTCTTAAACAGCACCTACTCTAATAGAAGAGTACCCATATTTATCTCTAATTTTTTGAACCGCATGAAGCATTTTCTTCCTTGCGACCTTCTCATCATCAAAAAGAAACTCCTGCTCGCTATATTCTATAAACTTTGAGAGATGGATTCCGATCAAACGAATTCCCACCCGGCGGGTATATGCTTTGCGTAAAAGTTTTACGGCGGTTTCAAAAACCTCCTTATCGTCATCGGTAGCTTGAATTGTTTTAGCCCGAGTGAGTGTGTTAAAATCGGTATATCTAAGTTTAATGCTTATAGTCTCAGCCTGCCAACCTTTATTACGCATGGATTGGCACGCCTTCCCGATCAAATTAAATAATATATTTTCCAATTCTTTTTTATCAACTTTATCTGAATCAAATGTAGTTTCGCGGGAAATATTTTTTCTTTCATATTCTACATAAAATATTGTGTTCCCCTCTCCGTTAGCTTTTTTCCACAAATCGAGTCCATATTTACCATAAGCCGCGGTAAAATAATCGGCTGAGACTTTAGTAATATCCCCAATTTTATAAAATCCTTTAGAGTTTAGTGATTTTAGTGTAACCTTACCAACACCGGGGATTGTTTGAACAGGCATAGGAGCTAAAAATTCCTTTTCCATTCCGGGCAAAACATAGGTAATTCCATTTGGTTTCATGCAATCGGACCCAATTTTGGCGATAGTTTTATTTGAGCCGATTCCTATTGAGCAGGGTAATCCGGTTTTTTCTTTAATCTCTTTCTGAATTTTTGAAGCGAACATAAAAAGTGAGCCGTAGATATTTCTGCAGCCGCTGAAATCCATATAAAACTCATCGATTGAAGCCTGCTCTAAAACCGGGGCATAATCCTGCAATATTGCTTTTACAGATTTTGAAAAGCGGGTGTACTCTTTATGATGCCCGTGGAGGTAGATTCCATGAGGGCAAAGTTTATAGGCGGTTCTAATGGGCATTGCCGAATGAAGGCCATATTCACGGGCTTCGTAGGAACAGGCGGTAACTACTCCACGTCCATGAGGATCCCCGCCGACAATCACCGGTTTACCTTCAAGTTTCGGGTCGAGGATTCTCTCTACCGAAACAAAGAATGCGTCAAGATCGAGATGAAATATTGTTCTCATAATAAAATATAGTACGTTGATAATAGTTACCTTCCTGCCAGACCTGCAGGTTTAGCCACTTTAATTTCTGTATTAATATGTTACGGAATGACAACCAATCCTGTCATTTCGAAGGAGTTGATTCCTCTTTCATTGGAACGACTGAGAAATCTTTTCTATCTCCCTGATTCGGTCAAGAAATGGTTCCCGCCACACCCGTCAATCAACAGGGCGGGTAAAGAAACGGCGGGCAGGCTTGACCGCCTTTGAAAAGTATGCCTGAGCTCGCCGTTTTCAACTCTATACTCATCACTCAACACTCTAAACTGTCTTCCGATTTCTTCCGCCATAAATAGGGCGGACAGGCACCCCGCCAAAGCGGGGATTCGGAATAACAACATCCTTTTCTTGCCTTTTAGCAAACAAAACCTTATAATATAGTAAACAATTGTACACCTCTAATATGGATAATAGAAAAATAAATAGCAACACTGTTTTGATCGATATGAAAAACTACCGAATTTCTCCGGTAAGGGGGACTGAGGCGGTAAGTCATAAAATTTATGAGGCGGTTTCACGCGATAAAGATAAGATCGGGTTCGATATTTATGATTTCCATATGATATTTGCCGATGAACCCACAAAGAAAATTATCCGTGAAGGAGATACAATCGGCTGTTTCTATATTGAATCCCCCGGAATGCGCTCACTGCTCAAAAAACTGAATTGCGATACATTCGAAATGCTGACCGCCGCGAGCTCGGTTATCCGTCCCGGAGTAGCCGAAAGCGGAATGATGCAGGAATTTATCGCGCGCCATAAAGACCCGAAGCGTCGCAAATATCTCCTCCCCGAAATGGAAACTTATCTCGGCGAGACCTACGGCGTTATGATTTATCAGGAAGATGTAATAAAGGTAGTTCATCATATTGTGGGAATGACTTTAGAGGAAGCCGATCTTTTAAGGCGGGCAATGAGCGGTAAATTAAGATCGCGCGAGGCGATGGCTAAAATTCAGGAGAAGTTTTTTCTTTCATGCCGGAACAAGGGATTTACAAAAAAAATAAGCGATGAGCTCTGGCATCAGGTTGAATCGTTCGCAGGATACGCGTTCTGCAAAGCGCACAGCGCTTCATTCGCGCTTCTATCATTTCAGGTAGCTTTCCTCAAAGTGCATTTCCCCGCCGAGTTCATGGCTTCCGTATTGAGCAACAGCGGCGGATTTTACGCCCCCGGAGTTTATATCAACGAAGCAAAAAGAATGGGAATTAAAATTTTACTCCCCTGCGTCAACAACAGCGTTTATGAATATGAAGGAAATGAAAATGAAATACGCATCGGATTTATGGCAATTAAGAATCTTGAAAAAAGGACAGCTGAAAAAGTTGAATCGGAAAGAAAAGAACAGGGCTGTTATGTTTCACTGGCCGATTTTTTAATACGCACAAAAACCGGTTATGAGCAAACAGAAATTTTAATCAAATGCGGCGCTCTCGACTGCACGCGTCAAACACGCCACACTCTTTTGCGTTTGCTCGATATCTATTTCGGGCATCGTAAAATTTTGGACGAAAGCCATACCGATCTTTTCTTTCATGAAACTTTAGCGCTCGAAAAAGAAGTTGAAACAACGAAGCAATTCAGTATTGAGGAAATTTGCATGGCTGAATATGAGGCGTTCGATTATATGGTTACCCGGCATCCTTTATATTTCTTCAATGAAATAATTGAGGGGCCGGGAATTGTTAAAGCGGCGGAACTTCAAAAATATGGGGGCAGAAATGTAAAGATGATTGGATGGTTTATGACTTCCAAAAGGATTAAAACAAGGAAAGGCGATATTATGAAATTCCTTTCACTTGAAGATTTAACCGGAACATTTGAAGCGGTGATTTTCCCAAAAACTTATGAGAAGTATGCCGAGCTTACAATGTCGATGGGGCCCTATCTTGTAGAGGGTAAAGCGGATCCGGAAAGCGGCAATAATTTAATTGTAGAAAAACTGCGTGTGCTTTCGGCTAAAGACGCAATGTCGTTCATGCAGAAGGACAGTTCCGAGAACAAATATTTCGGAGATGTGGAAAAAATTCATGAAGAGGAATTCGCGATTGTAAGTACTCTTGATAAAGAAAAACTAAAGAAAGCTTACGCGGGATAAATTTTGAAATAGTTTTTTTGTGCATATATTTTGATAGGTTGTACACATGGAGTAATTATATGAGAATAAGTATTGTAATAGATGATAAATTAATGGAACTTGCAATCAAAACAAGCGGGTTGAGTACGAAGAAAGAGGTGGTTGAAGAGGGACTTAAACTTTTAGTTAAGGTTAAAAAGCAGAAACGCTTAAAAATGCTAAAAGGACAGTTAACTTGGGAAGGAAATCTTGATAAACTGCGAACTAAGAAATGACTTTACGCTTCTTCATAGAGATAGAGATTTTGATCCATTTGAAAAATATCTACAGCTTAAAGTTGTCCCCCCTATTCACTAACGCAGTAAATTTTTATCAATATTGCTAAAGGTTATATCGGGAACAATTAGTGTTAATTAATCTTGAAGATTTGAGTTGATACCGGTTTATCATCTTTCATTTTACCTTTAATACGTTTCATAGTGTCGCGTAAAACACCGAGTGAGCGCTGGCTCAGCAAATCAATTTTTACCAATCCGAATTCTTCAATCGGGTACATATCGGGTTGAGTTATAATCAATCCCAGCCCCTTGTTTTTCGCATATTCCAGCGCCACATAGTTAGTCATTGATTCCGGCGCGACAATAATTCCGCTTGGATGAATGCTGAGATGGCGCGGAAAGCCCGCGAGTTTTGACGCGATATCAATTATACTTTTCCATGGCTCCTCTTTGAAATGGAGTGATTTAGCCTCCGGGAATTTTTCGGCAAGATGAGGAAGATTGTGCGCACTTGTCCATGGAATAAATTTACTGAACTTATTTATCTCCGATTCAGAAATGCCGAACACTTTAGCTACTTCACGAAACGCCGAACGGGCTCTGAATGTAACGGTAGTAGAAATCATTGCCACTTTATCGTAACCATATCTATCATAAACATATTTTACAATTTCATCACGCTCGCGCCATGAGAAATCGAGATCCACGTCGGGAGGAGATTTTCTTCCTCTATTTAAAAATCTTTCGAAATATAAATTTTGTTCAATCGGATCTACTTGAGTAAATCCGAGACAGTAAGCTACTAAACTATTTGCCGCCGAACCCCGCCCGATCGACATCATCTGTCTGCTTTTCGATTCTCTCACAATATCCCAAACAACTAAAAAATAATCGCAGTAGCCAAGCTCGTCAATTACCTCGAGCTCGTATTGAAGGCGTTTAACCGCTTTATCGGTAATCGGTTTATATTTTTCTTCGAGTCCTCGAAACGCGATTTTCCATAAATATGAGAAAGAGGTTTCCCCATTAGGCAAAGGATAGTTTGGAAATTTGTGCTCGCCGAATTTCAGATTAACATTACAGTTTTGAACAATGTGCTCTACATTCCAAAGTGTTTCGGGAAAAGCGCGCCAGGTTTTTTTCAGCACTTCAGGTTTTACGAGCGAGCACTCCTCATCAATAGTGTCTTCATCACTGATATTTTTTAGCGTTGTGTTGAGCCGAATTGCGGTAACTACTTTTTGGAGAAGATGATCTTCCGGTGTTATAAAATACGCGGGATGAGTCGCAACAATTGGCAATTTATTTTCAAGGGCAAACTCATACAATGCGCGGGTATTTTTTTTCTGTCTCTTGGTTGAAATTAATTCCACATAAATATTCGAATTGCTGATGGGCAGCAGAAACTTCAATAATTCATAAGAAGAAATAAGAATAAAAAGATTGCCGGAACTATTTTTAACGGCATCAATCAGAGAAAAATCTTCTTTGAGTTTCCGGCTGGTGATAAGTTTACACAGCTCGGAGTATCCCTCATTGTTTTTCGCTAAAAATATTGCCGAATAATTTTTGTTTTGAGGGTCATCAATTTGAGCGCCCAGTATTGGTTTTATTCCGTTCTGAGCAGAGCGCTGGGCGAATTGAAGTAATCCGTACATGGCGTTCGTATCAGTTAACGCGGCATAGGTACAATTATTCTCTTTTGCAAAGGAGATTATCTGATCAATAGGAATTGTACCCTGCAGTAAAGAATAGTTTGAATGAAGATGAATAGAGAGCATATTCCTAACTAAAATCTTTTTTAATAATTAGATTAAGTGAAGTAACGGGAATAAAAATAGTTTTAGCTCTAAAATAAAATGAGTTACTCAACCGATTCACAAATCAATTTTAACTTTTCCAAAGCTTTTGGATAAGTCTCGATAAAGTAGGATTTAAATTGAGGATTTGCGTCCATTTCAACTTTTAGCAATGTATGGCCATTATGGTCATCAAAAAAATATTTTTCAGAGCCGCCAGCCCATCCATCAATATCGGGGCCGCTAGTAATTTCTTTATTCGCCATCACAATCCCATTATACTTTATGTGAACAAATTTACCCGGTATATTTTCGGCTATAATGGCAACCATGCCTTCAGTCTGACCTTCCTGGTTAGTTCCGATAAACAAAATCTTAGAATCCTTCTGCCAATTCCCCTCAAAACGGGAAGAGGGATTAAATATTGAAGTCCATTCAGAAAATCCTTTTTTATCGAGCATGGTAGTGTAAACTTTATTGCGTTCGGCATTAATTTCTATTTGAAAGAATAATGTTTCGAGTTTGTCGAATGTTTCGGCATAGTTTTTAAAATTATTCAAGATTGACTGCCAGCCGAATTGCTGCATTTCAAGTGAATGAGTAGATTCGGGTTGAAATGATTCAACTATTTTTGTTTCATCTTCATTCGCAGAAAAAATAATCTCAACCTTTCTTCCATCACCCAATGTATATGAAATCATTTGAAAGGTTTTAACTTCATCATAAATTCCTTCGAAATCGAATTGAGAGCTTCCATCTTTCGCCTCCATTCTATATGAAAATCGGCCTCCCGGCTTTAAATCATTTTCGGCACGAGGTGTATGCCAGTCATCCGAGGCATTATTCCAATAAATAATATGTTTTGGATTGGTCCATAGATTCCACACCTTTTCAACAGATGCGGCTACAGTAATTTCAACTGTTATTTTATCATGTAACATAGTTTGTTCTTTCTTTTAAGTTGTGTGATTTTTTAGTTCAACTAATAATTCTAATTGAATGTTACGGTAAAAGTAGATCCTTTCCCTTTTTGACTATCCACTTTTATATCGGCGTTATTAATTTCGCAGTACTTTTTAACCAGCGCAAGCCCCAAGCCATTGCCTTCATATTTTCTTGTGTAGCCCTGCTCTTCTTGAGAAAATGGTGCAAACAGTTCTGATAAATATTCTTTTGAAATACCAATTCCCGTATCAGTAACTTTCACGTTTATAGAACCGCTATGGTAGGGGCTCACTTCTACTGTAACTCCCCCTTTTTCTGTGTACTTAATCGCGTTATCAATTAAGTTGGCGAATATTTGTCCAACCGAATAACGGTCTCTTACAATGAGTACTTCTTTGGCCGAATCATTTACTTTTAAATCGAGAGTCAATCCTTTTGATTCGGCATACAATTTCGATTCGGCTAACAAGGGCATAATAATATCGGTTATCAGATCAATCTCAGTCATAATAGGTTTATAACTTTTAGTTTGCAGTTCCGACATATTTAGTATCAGGTCGACTGTTCTGATAATTCTAGCGCCGGCATGATTCACAACATAAAAACCTTCTAAAAGATCATCCTCAATCTTACCTTTTGCCTCGCTTTGAATTAATGAGGCAAAACTTAAAATATTATTGAGCGGAGTTCTAATTTCATGAGAGACTTGCGCTAAAAATTCAGTTTTAAGTTTATCTGATTCCTCAGCTTTTTCTTTTTGAATAATCAGTTGTTCTTCAGTTTCTTTTAACTTTTGAATTTCCTTTTGGAGTTGTTCATTAAGTTCTTCCAATTTTTTAGTTCTCTCAATTACCAGCCGTTCAAGATTTTCTTTATTTTGAATCAATAACGCTTCCGCACGTTTTCTGTTTGTAATATTTTTCATCGTTCCAAAATGTTTTAATCGTCCGGTTCCCTCTTCCACAGTTGCCAAACAATTATCTTCAATAAAAACATAATTCCCATTTTTTGTTTTTATTCTATACTCCCAAGTATGTTTTTTATTTTGAGGGAGCGCGCTGTTAAAAGTATCAGAATAGATTTCGAGATCATCGGGATGAATAAGTTTTGTAAGCGCAGTAACATTTATTTTTTTGAATTCAGTTTCCTCAAATCCGGTTACCTCGTTAATAGCCCCGCTCCAGTTCACCTCCCCCGATTCAACATCATACTCATATACAATCTGTCCGGTCTGCTCTGTTACAACAGTATATTTTTGATCCCTTTTTCTTATTTCTTTTTGAGCTTTTTTGCTTGAATAAATGTAGAGCACAATTAATAATGCAAAACTGAATAATGAGATTAATATAATAATCAATGTATCACTTTTGAGACCTCTTATTTTTCCAAGTATTTCATTTTCGGAGATTACAATTCCTACAGACCAAAATGTATTTTCAAGGTTAATTGGTTTGTAAGTTATCCACTTTTTTGCCTTTTCGTTTTCGATAAGGGATGTATAACCGGAATATATTTCGGTTCCCGATTTTTTCATCAGCATATTTTGGTAAATTCGAATTAGAGCCGGATCAATACTCGGTTTTGTTATAAAATTTTCACCAATATGCTGTTTATCAAAAGTACTAAAGAGATTAACCCCGCTTTCACTTATAAAAAACGCCTGACTGTTCCCATTAAGTTTTGATGAATGAAAAAGCAATTCTCCTAATTTAGATATTGGAATTAAAACCGCAACCGCGCCATCATATTTATTTTCTTTAAATACCGGCATTGTGTAAGAAATAGCATAAAATCCTTGAACAGCCATAAACACATCACTTATAACTGGTTTTTGAGTCTCCATCGATAATTTATTATGCGCTTGATTTCCTACAAATCGGCCTATTACATTTTTATAAGGTGAACTGTAAGTAATAAAGCCATCTTTGTTTATCCTTGTAACCGATACAAAAAAATCGCTATGAGCCGAGTAATAAGCATCAATTTCTTTTTTGCCTTCTTCATTTAGATTTATAACAGAGCTGCGACTGGATAAGTCAGTAATATCGGAATTGATTAATTTAAACTGTGTATCGATAGAATTCGCGATTTGCTCAATGGCTGTAAGTTTTAATTCAATTACCAGATCAATTGATTTCTCTTCAATTTTACTATAAAGCTGGAAAACATAATGCAATCCCACAATTACCGGTACAATTGCCAATAATAGGTACTTATATGTTTTCATAGTGTAGTTAAAATAGTGAGCAAATTATATTATTTGATGTACTCCGCACATTTCTGAGTAAATCATACGAAATAATATTTTGAATCACAATCTTTTCTTTTAGATGAATGATGCTAATCAACGCTAATCTTTTCTAAGCGTGGATAGGCTTTTAAAATAGTGGAAGGTATTTTAATTTTTATTCTTTCATTTAAGAGATGCAGTAACTCGAAAGCGTTCGCGACCGCGTCTCCTCTGGGATGATTATTCATTATCACGAAAACCTTTTTGACTTTATCTAATACCTCTTTAATCTGCCGGTCAATTTCTAGCAGTTCACCGGGGGAATAAAGATAACTGTAGCGCTCATTCTGCTGATCGTAAGATTGCTGCCTGCCGAAATTATTTATTGAGGCTTTCCACGCCTCCTCATTTCTTCCATGAAATCGAAGGTATAGTTTATCATTTGTAACTACGGGTTTAAACGGAATCGATTGCCCAATCTGCGGCTGATCGATAGTGCACAATGTTAAATTGTTCATTGTAAAAAAGTTTAGTGAATCTTTATTATTCCATGATGAATGGCGCACCTCAACAAAATTATCCGATTGATCAAAAATTTCATTTAATGTTTTTATGTATTCCATATTCGTCCCAGTAAATCCAAATGAATATGGGAACTGAATTAATAATCCGCCGAGTCGTTCCTCTTTATTAAGAATACCCAGATTATACTTTACGGCTTGTATCTGCTCATTAGTGTAAATTTTCTTGTGAGTAAAATCTTGATGCAGTTTAATTGTAAAAAGGAAATTGGGATTATCCTCAATTTTTACGAGCCAGCCATTCACAATTTTGGGATTGAGGTAAGTATAATATGAGGCATTAACCTCAACACAGTTAAAGTAGCGGGAATAAAACTGAAGCCAGTCAAATTCTTTGGTTTGAGTTTTGGGATAGAAATTAGGAACCCAATCCTTATACGACCAGCCGGCTGTACCGATAAATGATTTAACCATGAGACTATGTTAATGAATTAAAGATTCTCAAGAATCTTTTCAAAAAGTGGTTTTATAAATGGAAGGTCAGATTTGATTGTCATCCAAACAACTTTAGAATCAACTCCAAAATAATCATGGATTAGTTTATCTCTCATCCCGCTAATTTGCCTCCAAGGAACGTCTGGATAAGTATCTTTAATCTCTAAAGGTATTTTTTTAGCGGCTTCACCAATAATTTCCAAAGCACGAATTACAGCATATACAGTCTTATCATCCTCATAAAATTCATCGGAATTCATGCCAATTGTAAAATGTTCAATCCGGTCAATAGCATATAAAATATCAACTATAAAATCCCGGTAACTTTTTTTCATAAATAAATCACTTCACTTAATACATTAGTTTTAATACCCGGTTTTAATGCGGTTTTCATAACCAGATCAACTTTTAATCCGAGTAAATTTGAGAGGTAAATTTCTAAATCCATATACTTTAGAAAACCGGGGACTTCTGCAAATTCAACAAGAATATCTAAATCCGAAAATTCGGTCTGCTCATTACGGGCAACAGAGCCGAACACTCCAATTTCAGTAATATTAAACCGATCCATTAGCTCGGATCGGTTGTGCTCTAATCTTTCTTTAATTTGCTTAAGCGATTTCATTTTCAATCATGTATTTGTACGAAAACTAAGAATTTTTCAGCTCGATTAAAAGCTGTTAATTAGTCCGTAAATTTGTAAGCGACCAGTGTGTCTGAACAATTTTCCATTGCCCGTTTTGCTGCAGCCGGTAAACTTCCGAGCAGTTCCATTTAGTTTGTTTATCGCCGATATGGGAAATTAAATTAAATGAGAGAACCGCCATTTCACTCGTTGAATTTACAAGCGGATTGATCATCTCATCTTTATCAACCTTTACTGTACCGCGTCTTTCCTCATAAAGTTTAGTAAGATTTTCAATACCATCCACTCTTTGCAATGTAGCCGAATCAAAATAAGTTACATCATCGGCGCTGATTTCCAGAAAGCCTGATGGATCGCCATTGTTCCACCGGTCGAGTGCCGATTTCTCCATATCAATTAATTTTTGCGCTAATTCAGAATTCATATTCTTCCTCATCAATTTTGTACTTTTATATCGAGCAGTTTAATAATATTCTGAAGATCCTTTTTCGATTTTACAGAAACGCTTAGCCCTCTCCCCTCCATATATTTTCTTGCGTTAACTATTTCCGAAATTATTTCTCCGGAGAGATTGCTCTTTTCAATTACCGAAACCGCTTTATCCCCGAAGATAAAGGAGATATTGAAATATTTATCATGCGGTATCATAAAAAATAAATTTCTCTTCTTTAAAAGTAGTTTGAGAAGCCAGCCCGATTTTTGATTATAGTATTTCCACTCTTCCTCTGCGGTACCGTAATTTTCACTGATGTGCTTTTTAATATCTTCCCAAAATTTATACTTCGCGCCAAGAACTTTTACGAGGTCATCATTAGTTGGTTTCCGAAGCTTATCGTCAAAATAACTTGCTGACATGTTTTCTCCTGTAATTAAAAATAAAGCGCCATCTTTTATTCTAATTTAAGATGACGCTACTAATTAATTTTTCAAATAAAATTTAATTTCAGTAATCAATTCATCGGGAGGA